>CBDDJJ010000002.1:1512500-1853533 GCA_965229625.1 Halieaceae bacterium | reverse complement strand
CAGACAGCTTCACGGTGACGGTCACGGATGTCGACGGAGATGCGACGACGGTGACGGTGAACGTGACGGTGACGCCGGTGGATGACGGCGGTGTGACGCCGACGACGCTGAATGAGACCACCGCGGAAGACACGGCGCTGAATGGCACGCTGCCGACGAATGATCCGGATGGTCTGCCGGTGACGGGCGCGTATGGCGTGGGCACGGGCCCGAGTAATGGTGTGTTGAGCCTGGATGCGGATACGGGTGCTTACACGTATACGCCGGCGACGGACTTTAACGGCTCAGACAGCTTCACGGTGACGGTCACGGATGTCGACGGAGATGCGACGACGGTGACGGTGAACGTGACGGTGACGCCGGTGGATGACGGCGGTGTGACGCCGACGACGCTGAATGAGACCACCGCGGAAGACACGGCGCTGAATGGCACGCTGCCGACGAATGATCCGGATGGTCTGCCGGTGACGGGCGCGTATGGCGTGGGCACGGGCCCGAGTAATGGTGTGTTGAGCCTGGATGCGGATACGGGTGCTTACACGTATACGCCGGCGACGGACTTTAACGGCTCAGACAGCTTCACGGTGACGGTCACGGATGTCGACGGAGATGCGACGACGGTGACGGTGAACGTGACGGTGACGCCGGTGGATGACGGCGGTGTGACGCCGACGACGCTGAATGAGACCACCGCGGAAGACACGGCGCTGAATGGCACGCTGCCGACGAATGATCCGGATGGTCTGCCGGTGACGGGCGCGTATGGCGTGGGCACGGGCCCGAGTAATGGTGTGTTGAGCCTGGATGCGGATACGGGTGCTTACACGTATACGCCGGCGACGGACTTTAACGGCTCAGACAGCTTCACGGTGACGGTCACGGATGTCGACGGAGATGCGACGACGGTGACGGTGAACGTGACGGTGACGCCGGTGGATGACGGCGGTGTGACGCCGACGACGCTGAATGAGACCACCGCGGAAGACACGGCGCTGAATGGCACGCTGCCGACGAATGATCCGGATGGTCTGCCGGTGACGGGCGCGTATGGCGTGGGCACGGGCCCGAGTAATGGTGTGTTGAGCCTGGATGCGGATACGGGTGCTTACACGTATACGCCGGCGACGGACTTTAACGGCTCAGACAGCTTCACGGTGACGGTCACGGATGTCGACGGAGATGCGACGACGGTGACGGTGAACGTGACGGTGACGCCGGTGGATGACGGCGGTGTGACGCCGACGACGCTGAATGAGACCACCGCGGAAGACACGGCGCTGAATGGCACGCTGCCGACGAATGATCCGGATGGTCTGCCGGTGACGGGCGCGTATGGCGTGGGCACGGGCCCGAGTAATGGTGTGTTGAGCCTGGATGCGGATACGGGTGCTTACACGTATACGCCGGCGACGGACTTTAACGGCTCAGACAGCTTCACGGTGACGGTCACGGATGTCGACGGAGATGCGACGACGGTGACGGTGAACGTGACGGTGACGCCGGTGGATGACGGCGGTGTGACGCCGACGACGCTGAATGAGACCACCGCGGAAGACACGGCGCTGAATGGCACGCTGCCGACGAATGATCCGGATGGTCTGCCGGTGACGGGCGCGTATGGCGTGGGCACGGGCCCGAGTAATGGTGTGTTGAGCCTGGATGCGGATACGGGTGCTTACACGTATACGCCGGCGACGGACTTTAACGGCTCAGACAGCTTCACGGTGACGGTCACGGATGTCGACGGAGATGCGACGACGGTGACGGTGAACGTGACGGTGACGCCGGTGGATGACGGCGGTGTGACGCCGACGACGCTGAATGAGACCACCGCGGAAGACACGGCGCTGAATGGCACGCTGCCGACGAATGATCCGGATGGTCTGCCGGTGACGGGCGCGTATGGCGTGGGCACGGGCCCGAGTAATGGTGTGTTGAGCCTGGATGCGGATACGGGTGCTTACACGTATACGCCGGCGACGGACTTTAACGGCTCAGACAGCTTCACGGTGACGGTCACGGATGTCGACGGAGATGCGACGACGGTGACGGTGAACGTGACGGTGACGCCGGTGGATGACGGCGGTGTGACGCCGACGACGCTGAATGAGACCACCGCGGAAGACACGGCGCTGAATGGCACGCTGCCGACGAATGATCCGGATGGTCTGCCGGTGACGGGCGCGTATGGCGTGGGCACGGGCCCGAGTAATGGTGTGTTGAGCCTGGATGCGGATACGGGTGCTTACACGTATACGCCGGCGACGGACTTTAACGGCTCAGACAGCTTCACGGTGACGGTCACGGATGTCGACGGAGATGCGACGACGGTGACGGTGAACGTGACGGTGACGCCGGTGGATGACGGCGGTGTGACGCCGACGACGCTGAATGAGACCACCGCGGAAGACACGGCGCTGAATGGCACGCTGCCGACGAATGATCCGGATGGTCTGCCGGTGACGGGCGCGTATGGCGTGGGCACGGGCCCGAGTAATGGTGTGTTGAGCCTGGATGCGGATACGGGTGCTTACACGTATACGCCGGCGACGGACTTTAACGGCTCAGACAGCTTCACGGTGACGGTCACGGATGTCGACGGAGATGCGACGACGGTGACGGTGAACGTGACGGTGACGCCGGTGGATGACGGCGGTGTGACGCCGACGACGCTGAATGAGACCACCGCGGAAGACACGGCGCTGAATGGCACGCTGCCGACGAATGATCCGGATGGTCTGCCGGTGACGGGCGCGTATGGCGTGGGCACGGGCCCGAGTAATGGTGTGTTGAGCCTGGATGCGGATACGGGTGCTTACACGTATACGCCGGCGACGGACTTTAACGGCTCAGACAGCTTCACGGTGACGGTCACGGATGTCGACGGAGATGCGACGACGGTGACGGTGAACGTGACGGTGACGCCGGTGGATGACGGCGGTGTGACGCCGACGACGCTGAATGAGACCACCGCGGAAGACACGGCGCTGAATGGCACGCTGCCGACGAATGATCCGGATGGTCTGCCGGTGACGGGCGCGTATGGCGTGGGCACGGGCCCGAGTAATGGTGTGTTGAGCCTGGATGCGGATACGGGTGCTTACACGTATACGCCGGCGACGGACTTTAACGGCTCAGACAGCTTCACGGTGACGGTCACGGATGTCGACGGAGATGCGACGACGGTGACGGTGAACGTGACGGTGACGCCGGTGGATGACGGCGGTGTGACGCCGACGACGCTGAATGAGACCACCGCGGAAGACACGGCGCTGAATGGCACGCTGCCGACGAATGATCCGGATGGTCTGCCGGTGACGGGCGCGTATGGCGTGGGCACGGGCCCGAGTAATGGTGTGTTGAGCCTGGATGCGGATACGGGTGCTTACACGTATACGCCGGCGACGGACTTTAACGGCTCAGACAGCTTCACGGTGACGGTCACGGATGTCGACGGAGATGCGACGACGGTGACGGTGAACGTGACGGTGACGCCGGTGGATGACGGCGGTGTGACGCCGACGACGCTGAATGAGACCACCGCGGAAGACACGGCGCTGAATGGCACGCTGCCGACGAATGATCCGGATGGTCTGCCGGTGACGGGCGCGTATGGCGTGGGCACGGGCCCGAGTAATGGTGTGTTGAGCCTGGATGCGGATACGGGTGCTTACACGTATACGCCGGCGACGGACTTTAACGGCTCAGACAGCTTCACGGTGACGGTCACGGATGTCGACGGAGATGCGACGACGGTGACGGTGAACGTGACGGTGACGCCGGTGGATGACGGCGGTGTGACGCCGACGACGCTGAATGAGACCACCGCGGAAGACACGGCGCTGAATGGCACGCTGCCGACGAATGATCCGGATGGTCTGCCGGTGACGGGCGCGTATGGCGTGGGCACGGGCCCGAGTAATGGTGTGTTGAGCCTGGATGCGGATACGGGTGCTTACACGTATACGCCGGCGACGGACTTTAACGGCTCAGACAGCTTCACGGTGACGGTCACGGATGTCGACGGAGATGCGACGACGGTGACGGTGAACGTGACGGTGACGCCGGTGGATGACGGCGGTGTGACGCCGACGACGCTGAATGAGACCACCGCGGAAGACACGGCGCTGAATGGCACGCTGCCGACGAATGATCCGGATGGTCTGCCGGTGACGGGCGCGTATGGCGTGGGCACGGGCCCGAGTAATGGTGTGTTGAGCCTGGATGCGGATACGGGTGCTTACACGTATACGCCGGCGACGGACTTTAACGGCTCAGACAGCTTCACGGTGACGGTCACGGATGTCGACGGAGATGCGACGACGGTGACGGTGAACGTGACGGTGACGCCGGTGGATGACGGCGGTGTGACGCCGACGACGCTGAATGAGACCACCGCGGAAGACACGGCGCTGAATGGCACGCTGCCGACGAATGATCCGGATGGTCTGCCGGTGACGGGCGCGTATGGCGTGGGCACGGGCCCGAGTAATGGTGTGTTGAGCCTGGATGCGGATACGGGTGCTTACACGTATACGCCGGCGACGGACTTTAACGGCTCAGACAGCTTCACGGTGACGGTCACGGATGTCGACGGAGATGCGACGACGGTGACGGTGAACGTGACGGTGACGCCGGTGGATGACGGCGGTGTGACGCCGACGACGCTGAATGAGACCACCGCGGAAGACACGGCGCTGAATGGCACGCTGCCGACGAATGATCCGGATGGTCTGCCGGTGACGGGCGCGTATGGCGTGGGCACGGGCCCGAGTAATGGTGTGTTGAGCCTGGATGCGGATACGGGTGCTTACACGTATACGCCGGCGACGGACTTTAACGGCTCAGACAGCTTCACGGTGACGGTCACGGATGTCGACGGAGATGCGACGACGGTGACGGTGAACGTGACGGTGACGCCGGTGGATGACGGCGGTGTGACGCCGACGACGCTGAATGAGACCACCGCGGAAGACACGGCGCTGAATGGCACGCTGCCGACGAATGATCCGGATGGTCTGCCGGTGACGGGCGCGTATGGCGTGGGCACGGGCCCGAGTAATGGTGTGTTGAGCCTGGATGCGGATACGGGTGCTTACACGTATACGCCGGCGACGGACTTTAACGGCTCAGACAGCTTCACGGTGACGGTCACGGATGTCGACGGAGATGCGACGACGGTGACGGTGAACGTGACGGTGACGCCGGTGGATGACGGCGGTGTGACGCCGACGACGCTGAATGAGACCACCGCGGAAGACACGGCGCTGAATGGCACGCTGCCGACGAATGATCCGGATGGTCTGCCGGTGACGGGCGCGTATGGCGTGGGCACGGGCCCGAGTAATGGTGTGTTGAGCCTGGATGCGGATACGGGTGCTTACACGTATACGCCGGCGACGGACTTTAACGGCTCAGACAGCTTCACGGTGACGGTCACGGATGTCGACGGAGATGCGACGACGGTGACGGTGAACGTGACGGTGACGCCGGTGGATGACGGCGGTGTGACGCCGACGACGCTGAATGAGACCACCGCGGAAGACACGGCGCTGAATGGCACGCTGCCGACGAATGATCCGGATGGTCTGCCGGTGACGGGCGCGTATGGCGTGGGCACGGGCCCGAGTAATGGTGTGTTGAGCCTGGATGCGGATACGGGTGCTTACACGTATACGCCGGCGACGGACTTTAACGGCTCAGACAGCTTCACGGTGACGGTCACGGATGTCGACGGAGATGCGACGACGGTGACGGTGAACGTGACGGTGACGCCGGTGGATGACGGCGGTGTGACGCCGACGACGCTGAATGAGACCACCGCGGAAGACACGGCGCTGAATGGCACGCTGCCGACGAATGATCCGGATGGTCTGCCGGTGACGGGCGCGTATGGCGTGGGCACGGGCCCGAGTAATGGTGTGTTGAGCCTGGATGCGGATACGGGTGCTTACACGTATACGCCGGCGACGGACTTTAACGGCTCAGACAGCTTCACGGTGACGGTCACGGATGTCGACGGAGATGCGACGACGGTGACGGTGAACGTGACGGTGACGCCGGTGGATGACGGCGGTGTGACGCCGACGACGCTGAATGAGACCACCGCGGAAGACACGGCGCTGAATGGCACGCTGCCGACGAATGATCCGGATGGTCTGCCGGTGACGGGCGCGTATGGCGTGGGCACGGGCCCGAGTAATGGTGTGTTGAGCCTGGATGCGGATACGGGTGCTTACACGTATACGCCGGCGACGGACTTTAACGGCTCAGACAGCTTCACGGTGACGGTCACGGATGTCGACGGAGATGCGACGACGGTGACGGTGAACGTGACGGTGACGCCGGTGGATGACGGCGGTGTGACGCCGACGACGCTGAATGAGACCACCGCGGAAGACACGGCGCTGAATGGCACGCTGCCGACGAATGATCCGGATGGTCTGCCGGTGACGGGCGCGTATGGCGTGGGCACGGGCCCGAGTAATGGTGTGTTGAGCCTGGATGCGGATACGGGTGCTTACACGTATACGCCGGCGACGGACTTTAACGGCTCAGACAGCTTCACGGTGACGGTCACGGATGTCGACGGAGATGCGACGACGGTGACGGTGAACGTGACGGTGACGCCGGTGGATGACGGCGGTGTGACGCCGACGACGCTGAATGAGACCACCGCGGAAGACACGGCGCTGAATGGCACGCTGCCGACGAATGATCCGGATGGTCTGCCGGTGACGGGCGCGTATGGCGTGGGCACGGGCCCGAGTAATGGTGTGTTGAGCCTGGATGCGGATACGGGTGCTTACACGTATACGCCGGCGACGGACTTTAACGGCTCAGACAGCTTCACGGTGACGGTCACGGATGTCGACGGAGATGCGACGACGGTGACGGTGAACGTGACGGTGACGCCGGTGGATGACGGCGGTGTGACGCCGACGACGCTGAATGAGACCACCGCGGAAGACACGGCGCTGAATGGCACGCTGCCGACGAATGATCCGGATGGTCTGCCGGTGACGGGCGCGTATGGCGTGGGCACGGGCCCGAGTAATGGTGTGTTGAGCCTGGATGCGGATACGGGTGCTTACACGTATACGCCGGCGACGGACTTTAACGGCTCAGACAGCTTCACGGTGACGGTCACGGATGTCGACGGAGATGCGACGACGGTGACGGTGAACGTGACGGTGACGCCGGTGGATGACGGCGGTGTGACGCCGACGACGCTGAATGAGACCACCGCGGAAGACACGGCGCTGAATGGCACGCTGCCGACGAATGATCCGGATGGTCTGCCGGTGACGGGCGCGTATGGCGTGGGCACGGGCCCGAGTAATGGTGTGTTGAGCCTGGATGCGGATACGGGTGCTTACACGTATACGCCGGCGACGGACTTTAACGGCTCAGACAGCTTCACGGTGACGGTCACGGATGTCGACGGAGATGCGACGACGGTGACGGTGAACGTGACGGTGACGCCGGTGGATGACGGCGGTGTGACGCCGACGACGCTGAATGAGACCACCGCGGAAGACACGGCGCTGAATGGCACGCTGCCGACGAATGATCCGGATGGTCTGCCGGTGACGGGCGCGTATGGCGTGGGCACGGGCCCGAGTAATGGTGTGTTGAGCCTGGATGCGGATACGGGTGCTTACACGTATACGCCGGCGACGGACTTTAACGGCTCAGACAGCTTCACGGTGACGGTCACGGATGTCGACGGAGATGCGACGACGGTGACGGTGAACGTGACGGTGACGCCGGTGGATGACGGCGGTGTGACGCCGACGACGCTGAATGAGACCACCGCGGAAGACACGGCGCTGAATGGCACGCTGCCGACGAATGATCCGGATGGTCTGCCGGTGACGGGCGCGTATGGCGTGGGCACGGGCCCGAGTAATGGTGTGTTGAGCCTGGATGCGGATACGGGTGCTTACACGTATACGCCGGCGACGGACTTTAACGGCTCAGACAGCTTCACGGTGACGGTCACGGATGTCGACGGAGATGCGACGACGGTGACGGTGAACGTGACGGTGACGCCGGTGGATGACGGCGGTGTGACGCCGACGACGCTGAATGAGACCACCGCGGAAGACACGGCGCTGAATGGCACGCTGCCGACGAATGATCCGGATGGTCTGCCGGTGACGGGCGCGTATGGCGTGGGCACGGGCCCGAGTAATGGTGTGTTGAGCCTGGATGCGGATACGGGTGCTTACACGTATACGCCGGCGACGGACTTTAACGGCTCAGACAGCTTCACGGTGACGGTCACGGATGTCGACGGAGATGCGACGACGGTGACGGTGAACGTGACGGTGACGCCGGTGGATGACGGCGGTGTGACGCCGACGACGCTGAATGAGACCACCGCGGAAGACACGGCGCTGAATGGCACGCTGCCGACGAATGATCCGGATGGTCTGCCGGTGACGGGCGCGTATGGCGTGGGCACGGGCCCGAGTAATGGTGTGTTGAGCCTGGATGCGGATACGGGTGCTTACACGTATACGCCGGCGACGGACTTTAACGGCTCAGACAGCTTCACGGTGACGGTCACGGATGTCGACGGAGATGCGACGACGGTGACGGTGAACGTGACGGTGACGCCGGTGGATGACGGCGGTGTGACGCCGACGACGCTGAATGAGACCACCGCGGAAGACACGGCGCTGAATGGCACGCTGCCGACGAATGATCCGGATGGTCTGCCGGTGACGGGCGCGTATGGCGTGGGCACGGGCCCGAGTAATGGTGTGTTGAGCCTGGATGCGGATACGGGTGCTTACACGTATACGCCGGCGACGGACTTTAACGGCTCAGACAGCTTCACGGTGACGGTCACGGATGTCGACGGAGATGCGACGACGGTGACGGTGAACGTGACGGTGACGCCGGTGGATGACGGCCCTTCTACAGCGACTGCTGGCGATAGCGCCACCACCACTATCAACACTCCGGTGACCTCCACACTGACGGCAACAGACCCGGATGGCCTGGCGGCGTCCCCCTACAGCATAGTCAGCCCGGCGGGTGACCCGGCTAATGGCGCCGTGGTGATTGATGCCACGACCGGTGAGTACACCTATACCCCGAACACTGGTTATACCGGGGCAGACAGTTTTGTGGTCACGGTGACCGACGCCGATGGGTTTACCTCTACGGTTACCGTCAATATTACAGTCACGGCAGCCGTAGACGATGGCCCGGCGACGCCGGGCACGTTTAACGAGTCGACCAACGAAGATACACCGCTGAGCGCCAGTGTGGGCACGGTCACGGACCCCGATGGTCTGTCGGGTACGCCGTTCAGCATCCAGGCGGCGGATGAGCCATCGAACGGTTCGGTGGTGATCGATGGTACGACGGGCGACTACACGTACACGCCGGATGCGGATTTTGCGGGCTCAGACAGCTTCACCGTCACGGTCACAGACGCCGATGGCTTCACGTCAACGGTGACCGTGAACATCACGATCAATGCAGTGAATGACGGCGGAGCGACGGCGACAGGCGGAGACAGTGCGACGACGGTGGTGGATACGGCGGTGACGTCGACGCTGTCGGTGACGGATCCGGATGGTTTGTCGGGTACGCCGTTCAGCATCCTGGCGGCGGATGAGCCGTCGAACGGTTCGGTGGTGATCGATGCGGCGACGGGTGAGTACACGTACACGCCGGATGTGGGTTACACGGGCGGAGACAGTTTTGACGTTACGGTGACGGATGCGCAAGGGTTCACGTCGACGGTGACGGTGAATCTGACGGTGACGCCGGCCGCTGATACCACGGCACCGGTGTTTGTGGACCAGACTATCAGCTATGCGGAAAATCAGGCCGGTGGCGGCACGGTTGGCAGCCTGGTGGCTAGTGACAACGTGGGCGTGACCGGCTTTAGCTTCAGTGCGACGGGCACGGGCACCAGCGCTGATGGATTCTTCCAGGTTGATAATACCGGCACTATCACGATCACGGCTGCCGGTGCAGCGGCGGGCGTCGCCCAGAACGACTTTGAAACCGGGCTGAACAGCTTCGACTATGACATTGTGGCGACGGATGCCGCGAGCAATACCACCACCGCGACTGTCACGCTGGCGGTGACGAACGTTGATGAAGGCGCCCCCACCGGGAATGACGATAGCAACACGGCAACGGAGGGTGGCGTCGCCATTACGGGTAACGTGCTTACCAATGACGCCGCTTCAGACACGCCGATTACCGTACTGTCGGCGGTGGACGGTGACGGTGATCCGCTGACCCTGAGCATTGCTTTCCCGACCGACGCCGGTGGTAGCCTGACATTAAACAGTGACGGATCTTATAGCTACACGCCGCCACCGCTCGGCGCGGTACCTGTGGGCGGTTTGTCCGAGCTATTCACATACACGGTTCAGGATGCTGACGGTGATACAGACACCGCTACGCTGACTATCACTGTAAACAATGTGAATCAGGGTCCGGTTGCTGTCGACGACGATTTCGGAACGACACCCGAAGATACACCGGTCACGTTCGCAGTTGTAGATGACGACACCGACAGCGATGGCGACAGCTTGGTTGTCAGTGAGATTGACGGGACCACGGTGGTATTTGGCGATACCGTAGCCGTAGCGAATGGCAGTGTCACTTTGAACGGTGACGGTACGCTGACATTCTCCCCAGCGGCGAACTATAGCGGGGCGGTCAGCTTCAGCTATACAGTAAGCGACGGTGCGCTGACAGACACTGGTTCGGTAACCGGCACGGTGTTGGCGGTGGATGACGGCGGTGCTACAGCGACTGCTGGCGATAGCGCCACCACCACTATCAACACTCCGGTGACCTCCACACTGACGGCAACAGACCCGGATGGCCTGGCGGCGTCCCCCTACAGCATAGTCAGCCCGGCGGGTGACCCGGCTAATGGCGCCGTGGTGATTGATGCCACGACCGGTGAGTACACCTATACCCCGAACACTGGTTATACCGGGGCAGACAGTTTTGTGGTCACGGTGACCGACGCCGATGGGTTTACCTCTACGGTTACCGTCAATATTACAGTCACGGCAGCCGTAGACGATGGCCCGGCGACGCCGGGCACGTTTAACGAGTCGACCAACGAAGATACACCGCTGAGCGCCAGTGTGGGCACGGTCACGGACCCCGATGGTCTGTCGGGTACGCCGTTCAGCATCCAGGCGGCGGATGAGCCATCGAACGGTTCGGTGGTGATCGATGGTACGACGGGCGACTACACGTACACGCCGGATGCGGATTTTGCGGGCTCAGACAGCTTCACCGTCACGGTCACAGACGCCGATGGCTTCACGTCAACGGTGACCGTGAACATCACGATCAATGCAGTGAATGACGGCGGAGCGACGGCGACAGGCGGAGACAGTGCGACGACGGTGGTGGATACGGCGGTGACGTCGACGCTGTCGGTGACGGATCCGGATGGTTTGTCGGGTACGCCGTTCAGCATCCTGGCGGCGGATGAGCCGTCGAACGGTTCGGTGGTGATCGATGCGGCGACGGGTGAGTACACGTACACGCCGGATGTGGGTTACACGGGCGGAGACAGTTTTGACGTTACGGTGACGGATGCGCAAGGGTTCACGTCGACGGTGACGGTGAATCTGACGGTGACGGCGGCGGTGGATGCGGGCCCGGCGACGCCCGGGGTGTTCAATGAGACGACGGCGGAAGACACCGACCTGAATGGCAGTGTGGGAACGGTGACGGACCCGGATGGTCTGTCGGGTACGCCGTTCAGCATCCAGGCGGCGGATGAGCCGTCGAACGGTTCGGTGGTGATCGATGGTACGACGGGTGACTACACGTACACGCCGGATGCGGATTTTGCGGGTTCAGACAGCTTTGACGTGACGGTGACGGATGCCGACGGCTTTACGTCGACGGTGACGGTGAATGTGACGGTGACGCCGGTGGATGACGGCGGCGCGTCGGCGACGGGCGGAGACAGTGCGACGACGGCGGTGAATACGGCGGTGACGTCGACGCTGTCGGTGACGGATCCGGATGGTTTGTCAGGTACGCCGTTCAGCATCCTGGCGGCGGATGAGCCGTCGAACGGTTCGGTGGTGATTGACGCGACGACGGGTGAGTACACGTACACGCCGGACGTGGGCTTCACGGGAAGTGACAGCTTTGATGTGACGGTGACGGACGCGCAAGGGTTCACGTCGACGGTGACGGTGAGTATCACGGTGACGGCGGGCGGGGCGAACCTGCCGCCCACGGATATCACGCTGATTGGCAACACCGTGACCGAGAACATGGCCGGGGCAGTTATCGGTACCCTGAGTACGACCGATCCCGACGTTGGCGATACCCATGCCTACTCTGTCAGCGACAGCCGCTTTGAGGTCAACGGGCTGGATCAGCTCAAGCTGCGCGCAGGCCAGAGCCTCGACTTCGAAACTGAACCCACGGTGACCCTGTCGATCACGTCGACTGATGCCGGCGGCCTGAGTACAACCGAGAGTTTCGTGATCAGTGTGATCGACGTGTTTGAAGACACGACGCCGCCCGCACAGCCCACCGTCAACAGCCAAGTGAGTAACTCTTCCACCGTGACTATCACCGGCACCTCGACGCTGTTCGCCGGCGAGTTCCTGGTAGTCACAGTCAATGGAGTCACCTATACGGAATCCAGCCCTGAGCTGACCCTGGTCGGTAGTGACTGGACTTTGACGCCACCTGCGCTTCCGGATGGGACCTATGATGTGGTGGCGCGGGCGACGGACGCAGCCGGCAACTCAATTACTGATGCCACCAGCGGTGAACTGGTCATCGACACCGTGGCGCCAGAAGCACCCACGGTAA
The DNA here is from genome assembly GCA_965229625.1 of Halieaceae bacterium. Taxonomy (GTDB): domain Bacteria; phylum Pseudomonadota; class Gammaproteobacteria; order Pseudomonadales; family Halieaceae; genus JANQIO01. The sequence goes on along the minus strand of CBDDJJ010000002.1, from coordinate 1,840,690 downwards.
ACAGCGTACTGACCAACGACCCGACCCCCACGGTGACGGGCACGGCGAGCCTGGAAGCGGGCGAGTCGCTGTCAGTGACCGTCAACGGCACTACTTATACTGAGGGTGGCGGCCTGCTGAGTGTTGTTGGAAACCAGTGGACCCTGACCATTCCCGATGGCGATGCGCTGGCAGAAGGCAACTACGACGTTGAGGCCAGCGTGGTGGATGTGGCCGGCAACACCAGCGTTGACTCCACCTCCGGGGAGTTGACCGTCGACCTGACTCCGCCGCCGGCGCCGTCGGTATTCACGCAGGTTACCAATGACTCGACGCCGGTCATTAGCGGCACCGTCAATTCGGTGCCCGGTGATACGCTGACAGTGGCGGTGAATGGCATTCAGTACACCGAAGGGGACGGACAGCTCAGCGTCACCGGTACCAGTTGGACACTGGTCATTCCCGACGCTGACGCCATTGATGACGGAATCTACGATGTCTTGGCCAGCCTGGAAGACGCGGCCGGCAACCTCAGTGTCGACCCCACATCGGCGGAGCTGGAAATCGACACGGTACAGGCAGTTCTGCCGACGGTTGAAAGCCAGGTCACCAACACTGACAAGCCAACCCTGAGCGGCACCTACGACAACGCCCGAGCAGACGGTGGCCTGGTTGTCACCGTGGATGGCACGAGCTATGAGCTCGGCGTAGATAACGAATTAACCGTTTCCGGGGATGCCTGGGCACTCAACCTGTCGAGCACGCCCGGCCTGGCCGATGGCACCTATGATGTCGATGTAGAGTCAACAGATCGTTTCGGCGTCACTGTGACGGACAACACGGTGGCCGAACTCACCATTGACACGCTGCCGCCTGCGGCGCCGACCGTCGATGACAACCTGTCCAGTAACAGTACGCCGACCATCCGCGGCTCCGCGACGGTGGCCGCCGGTGAAACTTTCACAGTGACCGTCGATGGAGTGAGCTATACCGAGGGCGACGGCAACCTGACGCTGGTCGGTGATCGCTGGACACTGGCCATTCCCGCGGCCCTGGAGGATGGGATCTACGATGTTGTGGCGACTGTCGTCGATGCGGCCAGCAACACCGCTTCTGACTCGACGGTTTCGGAGCTCACGGTGGATACCACGGCGCCCCTGGTCAGCGACCTGGCGGCCAGCTTCAATGAGGGCGCAGATGAAGGCGTGCCGGTCGGCCGCGTAGTCGCCAGCGACAATATTGGACTTGCCGGCGTGGGCTTCCTGTGGAGCGATGGTTCAGTGCGCGCCACCACCGAGGACGGGTACTTCGCTATTGAATCGGATGGTTCTATCGTACTGACCGAAGCCGGTGCTGGAGGCGAAGCCAACAACTTCGAGCAGGGCAACAACGTCTACAACTATACGGTTGTCGCCTCCGACCAGGTAGGCCTTGAGTCTAGCGCCACGGTGACCCTGTCCCTGCTCAATATCGATGATGCACCCATCCTGCCCGATCCCGACGGTACCCAGGGAGAGGGCCTGGGTATCGGTGGCCTTACCGGCGACGACGAGGGCGGCCGGGATAGTGATTCCGGTATTCCGGGTAGTGCCGGGCCGAGTGACGAAGCCGGCCAGGAAGCTACCGCAGATGAACAGGGTGGTGTCGACTTCGGTGAAACCATTGGCGAAATCACCGAGACTGCTGACGAGATCTGGAACCTGGTCGACGACCGGGTGCGGCTGGGCGTCAACCTCGATGATCGCCCGGTCTCGGCGGAAGGCACGGCGGAGATCACTCTGCCTGCAGATACCTTTGTCCACGACGATCCGTTTGCCGCCATTCGTGTCAGTGCCGAGATGGCCGATGGTAGCCCGCTGCCGGAATACGTGTCCTTCGATCCGAATACCCAGACCTTTGCGATCAACAGTGAAGCAGCCATCGCCGAAGGCGTGACGCAGCTTGACGTTCGTATCATTGGCACCGATGACCGCGGCCAGACGGCATCCGGCAGCTTCTCCATTGCAGTGGTGGGCAGCAGCCTCGATCCGGAGACCGAGCGCGTCGCGGGCGACGAAGCCAGCCAGGACACTGGCGAGAGTCTGGCGGGCGCAGGTCGCGGCGACGGCGAGCAGCCCGACGAGGGCGAGAAACTGGAGAGTGTCACGACCAGCGACTCCACTGACGCGTCGGGCACAGTACCTGCCTCAGAAAACGCGATCATTCGCCTCACGGTAAACCTGACCGAACAGCGGGTTATGAGTGCGGGCGATTCCACGATCGCGCTGCCGTCCAATACTTTCGTTCATTCCGACCCGGATGAGCGGGTCTATGTCGAGGCCACCCTGGAAGACGGTAGCCCGCTGCCGGAGTATGTGGTCTTTGACCCGGAGACCATGACTTTCGAGGTGGACGGTGAGGCTGCCACGGCTGCCGGGCACCTGCAGATTTCGGTGATGATCATCGGTCGTGATGACGCCGGCAATACTGCTACCGGCCTGTTTGTCATCTCGGTGGAGAGCCTCGAGGAAGAGGTGGCCGGCGCTGGCGCCGCGGGTAGCAGTGAACAATCCGCAGAAGCCGAAGAGAGCCTGCCGGAGCAGTTGCCCGTGGATGCACCTGAGGCTGAAAGCGGAGACTCTGACGAACAGAAGCCGCGTCAGCAGGCCGGTGGAAAAGAAAATCTGGATTTACAATTAGAGAAAGCTTCGCGTTATACTTTCGTCGAAAAGCTGGAGCAGTTCCTGGAGGATATTAAGAACCTGTTCACATAACGGGCAGGACTTATAAGAAGCTGCTCACATAAACATAATAAAAACAGTAGTTTAAAAGCAGGATTGAGTATCATGGTGGGGATTGTGATACATCGAATCCATTAGGAGCTTCGTCTGAACGTGTTGCTAAAGCTCGGGCGGCTGGCTTGCACCTGCGTGTTGGCCGGCTGTGCTATGAATCCCCAGCCTCTGTCAGAGAGTGACGTCTCTGATGTCCTGGCTGAGGATCGGGAACTGATCGAACAGTTCCGAGCCCCCCTTGAGCGGCCAATCGGCCTGCACGAGGTCATGTCCCGTGCTGTCCTCAATAATCTCGAACACCGCGTGGCCCGCATGGAGCAGGCAGTCGCGCTTGGCAGCTTTGAACTGGCCCGCTACGAGATGCTGCCGCAGATGGACGCCAGCTACGGCCGGTTGTCCCGCAACAATTTTAATGCGTCCACCAGCATTTCCATCGAAACCGGTGAGGAGTCCCTGGAGCCGTCCACCTCCCAGGAACGGGATCGGGATATCGGTAACTTCTCGGCGTCCTGGAACCTGCTGGATTTTGGGGTCAGCTACTACCAGGCCCAGCAGGAAGCAGACCGCTACCTGATCTCTCGCGAATCGCGCAAGCGGGTACTGGCCAACCTGCTGCAGCAGGCTCGCATGCTGTACTGGCGCGCCTGGGCGGCCCAGAATACTGCCCGCGAAGTCGAGGCAGTGTTGGCAGAGGCCAACCAGGCCTACGCAGAAATTTCCCAGGTCATTGAGACACGGCAGTACACCAACATCCTGCCCAACCTGCGCCTGAAGCGGCAGTTGTTCGACCTGATTCGCGAACTGGAGAGCCTGTCCGAGGACCTCACCGAGGCCCGCATCGAGCTGGCGCAAATTATTAATGTGCCCACCACCACCCGTATCGAACTGCTGGGTATTGAGCCGGGCGCCGAGCTCGCTGATGTCAGTGCTTTGCCGGTGTTGCCGCGACTCGACGAAGACCCTGTGCAGCTGGAAATTACCGCGCTCTATAACTCCACGGAGCTCGCCGAGGAGATCTACAACGTGCGGATCGACCAGGCAGAAACCCGCAAGGCGTTGCTGCGGCTGCTGCCGGGTATCGAGCTCTCTTACAACAACGGCTACGACTCCAACAACCTGCTGGTCAACAACACCTGGAACGAAGTGGGTGTTGAGGTCAGCTGGAACCTGTTCAACCTAGCCACCACCAAGCAGGTGCTGGAGAACTCCGACCTGCGCGAAGAGCTTGCCCTGCAGCGCCGTCTCGCAGTCAACATGGCCGTGGTCACCAAGCTGAACCTGGCGGTGTACCAGTACAATATTTCACTGCGCAAGCTGAACCAGGCGCGCGAGGTCAAGGCGATCGACAGCGAAATCGCCAAGCACACCCGCTATGCGGCGATTTCCAGCGCCGCTTCCAAGGTAGAGAGCGTGGTCACCCGGGCGGCGTCCCTGCGGACCGATCTCAGCCTGCTGGAAGCCTATGCCAATGCCCAGTCTTCCTACGGTGCCGTGTTGGTTGCATTGGGCCTCAACCCGGTGCCGGAGACCTACCTGGATCTGGACATCCACGAGCTCACCAACCTGATAGCGGTCTACGACAAGACCTGGCAGGACGGCAACATCCCCATGGTGGGATTCTAGGCTCGGGGTAGCCCGCGCTTGCCGGTACCCAGCAAACTTTCCCTGCTACAATCTCGCTGTCGCATTAACGACCGCTCGACGAATAACTTGTGTAAACAAGCTCGCACCAAGCAAGGAGCCCGAGTGAAGATACGCCTGACCGCACTCTGCCTGCTCGCCGCGACGAGTAGCCTGGCGATCTCCCAGCCCGGGAGTGATTTCGAAGCGGATTTACTTCCCGGCCTGCAAACCAACCTGGTACGCGCGCAACTGGTCCCGCTGCGCAAGAGCCTGTTTTCGGCGGGCGTCAGCGCCATCGTCGACCGAGTTACTGTCCAGGAAGGCGATACCGTCAAGCAGGGTGACTTGTTGCTGGCTTTTGATTGCGATCGAATTGAAGCGTCCTACGACACCGCCCGCGCCAGGGTCAAGGGTGCGGAAGCCAAGCTCGAAGTCAATCGCGAACTGGTCAAGCTCAACAGCGTTGGCCCGCTGGAGGTCAAGCTCAATGAGGCCGATCTCGAGGCGGCTCGTGGCGAAATGGCGGCAGTGCAGGCGCAGCGTCAACACTGCGAAATCAAGGCGCCGTTCGATGGTGCGGTCACCAGCCGGGTCATCGAGCAGTACCAGTTTGTCGAAGAAGGTGAAGACCTGCTGGAACTGGTCTCCAGGGATAAACTGGAAGTCCGGATGCTGATGCCCTCTACGTCGCTGTCGTGGCTGGAGCTTGGGTCCAGCTTCACCATGCTGGTGGAAGAACTCGACCGGGCAATGCCCGGCAAAATTGTTCGCGTCGGCGGCGCGGTGGACCCGGTCAGCCTCACTATCCCGGTGTTTGGGCGCCTGGATGAAAGCCCGTCCACCCTCCTGCCCGGTATGAGTGGCCAGGTTCAGTTCGCGAACCCGGAGTTCGAGTAATGGCCACGGCGGGGTCAGAGCAGCAACTCAAGGCTCTCGCCAATCTTCTGCTGCTGCAGCAGCGTCTTCGCGAGGCCGTCACCGAGGCGGAAATCGGCTTCCTGCTAGTCAATGACACCCGCACCCTGGTGGAGTACCGCAGTGCAGTGCTGTGGCTGGCAAGCTCCACCCGCCCGGGCGGCGGCTCGATTGCTGGCGTTTCCGGTGCTGTAGAGCACGATGATCACGCGCCCTATGTGCAGTGGATGCGCGCCCTCTGTCGCGAGCTGGCGCAGCGCTATGATCAGCCCGAGCCCAGGGCCTGGCGCAAGGACGACCTGCCGGAATCACTGACGGGGGGCTGGGACAGCCACGGTGACAAGCTGCTCGTCTGGTGCCCCATGTATTCCGCCTCAGGCTACTACCTGGGCGCACTGGCCTTCTGGACTGATAAACCCCTGTTGGAGTCGCAACAACGCGTGCTGAAGTTCTGGCTGTCTGCTGCCGGCTACAGCATCTCCGCCCTGCGCGGCAAGGCTTTCGCCAGGCCAGGCTTTATGTGGACGCGCGGACGCAAGGTCATGGCGGCGGGTGTCGCCCTGGCGTTGCTTCTGTTGATGTTCCTGCCGGTGCGGCTGTCGGTGTTGGCCCAGGCGGAAATTATCGCGCGGGATCCACTGGTGGTGCGTGCCCCAATGGACGGCATTGTCGACACCATCGCCGTCAAACCCAATGCCATGGTGGCGGAGGGAGATGCGCTGCTCACCCTGGATGATACCGAGTTGTTGACTCGCCTGAAGGTGGCAGAGCAGGCATTGGCCATCAGTCGCGCCCAGTACCAGCAGGCAGGGCAGTCGGCTTCCTTCGATCGCGATGCCAAAGCTTCGCTGCGCGTACTCGCCCTGGAAGGAGAGAAGCGCGACGCGGAAGTGGCTTATGTAAAGTCCCTGCTGGAACGCAGTACAGTGGAAGCCGAGCAGGGCGGCGTGGTCATCATGCCCAGCCCCGATGAGCTGATCGGAAAGCCGGTGGTGACCGGTGAGCGTCTGTTGACCATCGCAAACCCGGAACGATCCCAGCTCGAAGCCTGGCTGCAGGTGGGGGACGATATTGAACTCCCCGTCGATGCTCAAATCGAGTTTTTCCCCAATGTCGCGCCGGACAAGAAGTTCTCCGCAAGCCTGCGTCGCATGGACTACCGGGCCACCAGCACCGAAGCCGGCGAGCTGGCTTACCGCATTCGCGGTGAGTTTGCCCAGCTCGATGAGCTGCCGCGTATCGGCATGCGCGGCACTGCGAAATTGTATGGTGAGAAAGTCAGCCTCTGGTACTACCTGCTGCGTCGTCCACTTGCGGTGGTGCGGCGCTGGATCGGGGTGTGAATCATGAGCCTGCCGCGGAACATCCGCCAGGACCTGGAGCTGATAGAAGCAGCACCATTTGAAGACGGCTCCCCGCGCTGGCGCCTGTACGACCCGGCGGCCAATCGCTTCTTTGACCTCGGCTACCTGGAAGTCGAAATATTACGCGAGCTGCGCTCCGACCCGACCCGGGAGGTAGACAGCGCTACCGTTGCCAGGACCATCGCGGAGCGCGCCAGGGTCATCTGCAACACTCGCCAGGTCGAGGAGTTCGTGCAGTTCCTGCTGGACAATGATCTGTACTGGATCGATGGCGAGCGTGCGCTGGAGCGCCGCAAGTCGTTGCGCGCATCGCGCTGGAAAACCCGGGTCCTGCGCATCTGGCGCCAATACCTGTTCCTGCGCGTACCGATCCTGCATCCCGACGGTCTGTTGGATCGACTGCTGCCCCTGTTCGGCTGGGCATTTCGCCCCCGCACCTGGTGGGTGCTGGCGGGCATTGCGGTGTTTGCGATCTACCTGACATCGCGGCAGAAAGACTATTTTCTAAGTACTTTTGTCGGTTACTTCACGCCCATGGGCCTGGTGTACTTCGGCATCGCCGTCATCCTTGCCAAAGTGCTGCACGAATTCGGCCACGCCTTAACCGCGCGCCGCTATGGCTGCTCGGTCAGGGCCATGGGCGTGGCTTTCCTGGTGTTCTGGCCGATCCTCTACACCGATACCACGGATGCCTGGCGACTGCGCTCGCGGCGCAAGCGGGCGATGATCGGCGCCGCCGGCATGTTCGTGGAGTGTGGCCTGGCAGCGGTCTGCCTGTTGCTGTGGAACTTCACACCGGAGAGCTTCATCAAGAACATCCTGTTCATGATGTCTACCACCACCTGGTTGATGACCTTGCTGATCAACCTGAATCCGCTGATGCGCTTCGACGGCTACTACATCCTGTCGGACCTTTCCGGGGTCGAGAACCTGCAGCAACGCTCCAATGCCATGGGTCGCTGGAAGCTGAGGGAGTGGTTGTTCGGCTACGGCAGGCCGGCGCCGGAGCGCGGTTTGCGCTGGTTGATTCCCTTTTCCTACGCGGTTTGGGTCTACCGGCTGTTTATCTTTTTCGGGATCACTTACATCATCTACACCTTCTTTTTTAAGGCGCTGGGCGTGATGCTGGCCGCGGCCCAGGTGGTGCGCATGTTGATCATGCCGATCGGCAAGGAAGTAGCACTCTGGTGGGAGTGGCGCAAAGAGAGCAAGACACGCTACCTGCGTCGCTCCGCACTGCTCACCGCGATTTTGTTGCTGGCGGTGGCCTTGCCGGTCGATCGGAAACTCGAGCTGCCGGCCTACTGGCAGGCGCGTTCGGTGATCACCTTCTACGCTCCCATACCCGGCCAGCTCAGCGTCCTGCCTGCACCCGGTAACGACCTCGTCAACGCCGGTGAGCCGGTGGCAGTCATTACCTCTCCCGACCTTGAGTTCCAGCTCGACCAGGCCAGTCACGACCTGCGTAGCAGCCGCTACCAGTTGGAGCGCACGAGTTTCGGTATTGGCCTGGCCCAGGAGCGCCTGTCCCTGCAGGCCAAGCTACAGGGTGCGCTGGAAACCCAGGAAAACCTGCAGGCGCAGCTTGAAGATGCCAGGCTGGTGGCACCTTTCACCGGGCGTATTTCGGATCGCCAGGCGGACCTGCGGCCGGGCGACTGGGTATCGCGGGGCGATCGGCTGCTGACCCTGGTGGACGACACCGCAGGCGAAGTGGTGGCGTACGTCAGCGAATCCGAGCTGCGAGCATTACAGGAAGGCGCCACCGGGCGTTTCTACCCGGAAGGTGGCGTGCGCGGCCCACAAGCTGTGCGACTCGTCGATGTGGACGGCTTCTCCCTGGAGGAACTGGAAACCGCCTACGTGGCCTCCACTTTTGGTGGTGGCCTGGATGTCCGGGATGGCAGCGAGGGAGAATTGATTCCGCAGCGGGCCACCTACCGCATCTACCTGGAAACCGAGGCCCCGGCAGACGACCGGGTGTTGCGCGGTCAACTGGTGCTGGACGCGCAGGCGCGCTCCCTGTTGGGCATAGTCTGGCGCCAGGTGGTAGGCGTTTGGCGGCGGGAAGCAGGCATATAACTGCCGGACATTTGCGAACCCTGGAATAAGCAAAAAGGAGCGATGGAATGCGTTCATCGATGGGCCTGCCAGCACTGCTGGCTGGAACAATGGCGGCAATTACTGCCTGCAGCGGGTCGGGTGGCAGCCCGGATAGCCTGGGTCCCGATGCCCAGGTGATGCTTGCCAAGCACACCATGCAGGTGCTCCGGTCGCGCCCGGTGCAGACGACGCAGTTTGGGCTTAGAGACTCCGATGTGGGGGCCAGGGTGGAAGATGCCGTGGGGGATTACGGCAAGCCGCACCTGGCGCGCTGGCGCCGTGATATGCGTCGCATGCAACGGGAGCTGGATGCGCTGCCGGCAAGCTCGATGGATTCACTGACCCGCAACGCCATGCGGGATATCTACACGAATTACCTCGGCGACAGTGAGCTTCCCTTTGGCTACATAGACAACTACGGTCGCCATCGACCCTATGTCATCAACCAGGTGGGCGGTCCACTGGTGGTCGTGCCACAGGTGATCGCTGAGTTCCAACCTGCCGAGACCAGCGAAGAAGTCGGTGACTACCTGCGTCGCCTGTGGGCGATATCTCCGCTGGTGGCCGGTGTGCTGGATACCTTCAACAAGGATGCCAATGCCGGCTGGATGCCACCCACGGCCGTACTCGATGCTGCCCTGGTAGGACTCGAGGCGTTTGTGGCGCCTCCCGTGCAGGACCATGAGCTGGTCGTGAAACTGGTGGAGAAGATGGATGCCAGTGATGAGCTGACGGATGAGGATCGGGCGAGGGCGCGTAATGAAGCCATAGCCGTCATGCTGCGCATGGTCTATCCCGCTTACCGTAATGCTATCCAGAACGTGCGCGACCGGCTGCGGGAATCGTCCGCATCGGCCGGTCTCTGGGCGCGTCCGCTGGGTGAACGCTTTTACCTGGCCTCACTGCGAATTGAGGCGGGCACGGACATGAGCCCGGCCGAGGTACATGAAAGAGGCCTGGCCGAGGTGGCGCGCATCAGCGCCGAGATGGACGCCCTGCTGCGCCAGCAGGGTTTTTCCGATGGCAGTGTCGGCGAGCGCATGCAGCGACTCGGCGCAGCGGAGGGAGCGCGTTTCGAAGACAGCGATGCCGGTCGCGAAGAACTGTTGGGCTCGCTGCGGCAACTGGCCAAAGGCATGGAGGCCAGGTTGCCAGAGTATTTTGGCCGCTTGCCGGCGGCGCCACTGGAGGTGCGGCCAGTGCCGGAGGCGCTGCAACATGGCGCGCCGCTGGCGTATTACACCAATCCGCCGGTGGATGGCAGCGGCCCCGGCGTCTTCTGGGTCAACCTGCGCAGCGTCGACCAGGTCAGCCGCTTCAGCATGCCTACCCTTGTGTATCACGAGGCGGTACCCGGGCATCACCTGCAGGAAGCGCTCGCTCTGGAACAGCGCGCCAGGCCAACCCTGTGGCGAGTCAATTTCGTCAACGCGTACAGCGAGGGCTGGGCGCTCTATGCGGAACAACTGGCTGCCGAGATGGGCGTATATGCAGAAGATCCCCGGGGTGATCTCGGGCGTTTGCAGGCAGAGCTGTTCCGGGCTGTTCGGCTGGTGGTGGATACCGGCCTGCACGACAAGCGCTGGAGCCTCGAGCAGGCGGTGGACTACATGGTGGAGACCACCGGCCGCGGAGAGGACGGCATGCGGTCAGAGGCGCTGCGCTACATGGCGTGGCCGGGCCAGGCCCTGTCCTACAAGCTGGGGATGGACGCCATAGTGCAACTGCGCGCCGACCTGAAAGCGGCCCGCGGGGAAGCCTTCGACCTGAAGGCATTCCACGACCAGGTGCTTGCTACCGGCCCGGTCTCCCTGCCGCTGCTACGCCGGGAACTGATGGAAGAGTAGCTGCGCCGCGCGGCGGCGCCCTCTCACCCTTACCACTCGCCGGTGTTTTGCATGGACTGCCAGGGCTCCTGCGGCGGCAGTGACTGACCTTTCTGGAGCAGTTCTATCGATATCCCATCGGGTGAGCGCACGAAGGCCATGTGTCCGTCGCGGGGCGGGCGGTTGATGGTGACACCACTGTCCATCAGCCGCTGGCAGGTGGCGTAGATATCGTCCACCCGGTAGGCCAGGTGGCCGAAGTTGCGGCCGCCGGTGTATTCCTCGGGGTCCCAGTTATAGGTGATCTCGACCAGTGGGCGCTTGGCTTCTTCGGCCATTGCCACATCGCCCGGCGCCGCCAGAAACACCAGGGTGAAGCGACCCGCTTCGCTGTCGTAGCGGTTGACCTCCTGCAGACCCAGCTTGTTGCAGAAGAAATCCAGGGTCGCGTCCAGGTCGCTGGCGCGGATCATGGTGTGCAGGTATTCCATCAAACTCTCCCAGCGCAAAAAAGTGCAGGGAGTGTAGCGAGTTTTCAGGCGGCGTGCGTAGCGTCGGAGTCGTTCAGCGCGCGCCGGGCCGCGCTGCGTCCCGCCAGGCGACCGCTGAAAGTGGCGTCACCGATGGACATGCCACTGGAATAGCCCTCGGCATTGCGCACCACGCCGCAGGCGGTACGGCCGGCGGCGTACAGCCCGGGCACCACGGCGCGCAGCGGGTCCACCACCTCGCCGCTGGGCAAGGTGTCCAGGCCCCCCAGGGTGAAGTAGGGCCAGTAGGACCCCCGGCCGGGTGTGACATCCAGTGCCACCAGCGGCGGTTCCATTACTTGCAACCAGTCCCGTGACTTGTGGAAGAAGGGGTCCTCACCACGCGCCGCGAAGTGGTTGTACTGCTCGATAGTGGCGACCAGTGAACCCTCTGGCAGACCCAGCTCCTCCTCGAGCTCCCGCACCGTCTCGCCGGTGCCGGCGACCGGCGCGCCCATCCAGCTGGCGTTTTCGTAGTCGCCGTACTGCTCAACGGTCAGAACAAAGTAGTGCCGTTCCGCATTGTCCCTGAGAATCGCGTTCCCCAGCCGGGAGTGGTAGACATCCTCGTTGATGACGCGCTGGGCCTTGTCGTTGATCACCAGGCCGTAGGTGATGGAGGCCGGGGGATAGTAGGGCAGTGTGATAAAGCCTTCCTGCATATTGATGGCGGCGGCGCCCACACCCATGCCCATCAGGATGCCGCTGCCAGTGTCGCCGGGGTTACCGAGCGCATAACTCCCCTCGGTCAGGCGCGGCGCGTACTTCTTCACCATCTCCTCGTTCATCACGAAGCCGCCGGCGCAAAGCACGACACCGCCGCGGGCCTTGACGGTGACTTCCTGCTGGTCGATACGCACCACCAGGCCGTGCACCTGGTTGCGGTCGTCGGCCACCAGGGTCAGTGCCCGGGCCTCGAAGATCGTCTGGATGTTGTCGCGGCGCTCCACGTTCTCCCCGACGATCTTCATGAACAGCGGCCCGCCGTTGTCGCCCTCCACATACAGGTTATGACCCCGCGGCGCGGGCACCGCCTGTTCATTGAAAGGCCAGGCGTTCTCGCTGCCGGTGTATAACAGGCCATCGTCGGTCAGGCACATCATGGCGCGCTCTTCGTGGAAGCTGTCCTTGAAAGGCACGCCGAGCTCCACCAGCCAGTCAAAGTGGGCGGCACTTTTTTCGCAATAGTTGTGGATTTTGGCTTCGTCAGCCAGTCGACCCGCCGCCATCATCATATAGGTGAACATGGCCTCGGTGCTGTCCTCAAAGCCGGCGGCTTTCTGGACCCGGGTGCCACCGCTGCCCCCCATGTAGATTTCGGCGCTGGACAGGGCGGTCGAGCCACCGGCCGCGCTGGCCAATTCGAAGATGATCACCTCGGCCCCGGCGTCAGCAGCCTCGATGGCTGCACAGCCGCCGGCGCCGCCAAAGCCGACCACGGCCACATCGGTTTCCATGTCCCAGTGGGTGACATCGGCAAGGCGCCTGGGCTGGGTGGGTGTGGTCTTGTCGCTCATGGTAAGGCCGCGCGTTCGGGTGCTCACAGGCATTAAAACGGCATCAAAATCCGCCAACAAGCGCCGCCTGTGGCAGCGGGGCCAAAATGTTGTACGGTGGCCGACAATTTATGCCAAAGCGGCCTCGCTCCGGTACAATCCCGCCCCTTCCTTCGCTAATTACTGTCGCTTCTATGTGGTTCAAGAACCTGCGGGCCTACCGCCTGACCAGCCCCTTCGATCTATCCGCCGAGCAACTCGAGCAACAACTCGTGGCTGCCGTGTTCACGCCCTGCGGTAAATCGCAGCCCGTGTCACTGGGCTGGGTGCCGCCGCTGGGGGAGGAAACGGAAACCCTGGTGCACGCGGCCGGCGGCCGCTTCCTGCTGTGCCTGCGCAGAGAGGAAAAGTTGCTGCCCTCTACCGTGGTGCGCGAGCAGCTGACTGAGCGCATCAGCGCTATCGAGAAAGAACAGGCACGCAAGGTCTACCGGAAGGAGCGCCTGCAGCTCAAGGACGAGATCGTGCAGGATTGCCTGCCGCGGGCTTTCACCCGCTCGAACCTGGTGTATGCCTATATCGACACTCGCAGCAACTGGATCTTTGTGGACGCCGCGTCCGCCGGGCGCGCCGAAGAAGTGGTCAACCTGCTGCGCGAGTGCATCGGCAGCCTGCCGCTGCTATTGCCGCAGGTAAAACACTCTCCAGCCGCGGCCATGACCGGCTGGCTCGCTCACAGTAACCTGCCCGGCGACCTTGCGCTCGGCAGCGACTGTGAAATGCGCGATCTCGGTGAAGACGGCGGCGTCGTGCGTTGCCGCGGAGTCGAACTCGACAGTGAAGAAGTCGAGATCCACCTGCAGGCGGGCAAACAGGTCGTGCGGCTGGCCCTTGAGTGGGACGAGAAGTTGAGCCTCTTGCTGTGCGAAGACCTGGTACTGCGGCGGCTCAAGTTTGCCGACGAGCTGGTAGCCGAGAATGACGATGTCGCCGAGGCCGATCCACTGGCCCGGCTGGATGCCGATTTCGCGCTGATGACTGACGTGGTCAGCGGCCTGCAGGATCGCGTGATGGAGCTGTTTGGCGGCGAGGCCGTCGAGCAGTAGCGCCCGTGGCCCGGGAAGACACGGCGGATTACCGGGCCCTGTTCCTGGCCAATGCGCCGCTGTTGGACACCCGCGCGCCGGTGGAGTTCTCCCACGGCGCTTTCCCCAACGCCACCAACCTGCCGTTGATGACCGATGCTGAGCGTCACGAAGTCGGAATCTGCTACAAGCAGTCCGGGCAGGCGGCTGCCATCGAACTGGGCCACCGGTTGGTGTCTGGCGCCACCCGCGAGGCTCGCATCCAGGCCTGGTGCGAGTTTGCCCGTCAGCATCCGGAGGGTTACCTGTATTGTTTTCGCGGTGGCTTGCGTTCCTCTACGGCCCGGCAGTGGATGCGCGAGGCGGGCATGGACTACCCCCTGTTACTGGGCGGCTACAAGGCCATGCGCCGTTTCCTGCTGGACGAGCTGGAACGCTCCGCGGTCGCGGCCCGCTTCCTGCTGGTAGCGGGCAAGACCGGCACCGGCAAGACCCGGGTCATTGAAGCGCTTGAACGCGCCGTGGACCTCGAGGGCCTGGCACGGCACCGGGGTTCCAGTTTCGGGCGCCTGCTTGATCCGCAGCCCAGCCAGATCGATTTTGAAAACGCGCTCAGCATCGCCCTGCTGCGCGGGCTCAGCACGGGTGACGCCGTGGTGCTGGAGGATGAGGGCAAGCTGATTGGCCGCCTCTCCCTGCCGCAGGCTCTGCGGGAGAGCATGCGCGCCTCGCCGCTGCTGGTGGTGGAGGAATCGCTGGCATCGCGGGTAGAGGTCATCTTCGACGACTACCTGATCGACCTGGGTCAACGCTACGCCGATCGTCACGGCGAAGCTGGCGCGAAGCACCACGAGGAGCACCTGCGCGAGGGCCTGGCGCGGGTGCGCAAGCGCCTGGGCGGGGTGCTTTACGTTGAGATAGACAAGCTCATGCAAGAGGCCTTTGCCCGCCGAGACAATGTACAGCACCGGCGCTGGATCGAGCTGCTGCTGGTGAAATACTATGATCCCATGTACGACTACCAGATCGCGCAACGGGAAGGCGAGGTGTTGGCCGCGGGCAGCCGCGAAGACATCATCGCCCGGGCCAGGGAACTCGCTACCCAGTGACGTCCGCAGAACCCGTTCGCGACCTGGTGCTGCTGGGGGGTGGCCACACCCACGCCCTGGCGTTGCGGATGCTGGCCATGAAGCCGCCGCCAGCCACCCGCATCACGCTGGTGAGCGATACCGACTTTGCGCCCTACTCGGGCATGCTTCCCGGCCTGGTCGCGGGACACTATGGCTTCGAAGACGCCCATATCGATCTGCGCCGATTCTGCAGTGCCCGTGGCATCCGCTTCATCCAGGCCGCGGCTACCGGTATTGATCGCAAGCGCCGGCTGGTGTCGCTGGCGGGCCGTCCCGCGCTGGAATACGACCTGTTGTCGATCAATATCGGTGCTCAACCGGAACTCTCGGTGCCGGGCGCCCGTGAACACGCGGTGCCGGTCAAACCGGTAGGCAGCTTCTACCAGCGCTGGCAGGCCCTGGAGGCGCGAGTGCGAAAGGGTAGTGAGCCGCGCATCCTGCTGGTGGGCGGTGGTGCCGGCAGCGTCGAGCTGGCACTGGCGATGCGTTTTCGGCTGGGGGATGCCGCCGATATCGGCCTGCTGTCCGGCGACAGCCTGCTGCCTGGTTACAACCGTCGCGCCCAGGGCATCGTGCGCCGACACCTGGAGACAAACAGGATCGAGCTGCTCGAGAACAGCCGGGTAACGCGCGTGACGGAGGCTTCGGTGGAGTGTGGCGGCGCCTCCGAATACTGCGATGAACTTATCTGGTGTACTGGTGTAGTGCCGGTGAACTGGTTGGCGGACACCGGCTTTGAAACCGATGAGCGCGGCTTCCTGCTGGTAGAAGATGACCTGCAAGTGGTTGGCGAATCCGACGTGTTTGCAACGGGTGATGTGGCCATGCAGCGGGAACATCCCCGGCCCCGCGCCGGCGTATACGCCGTGCGCCAGGCGCCGGTGCTGGCGCACAACCTGGCGGCGGCGATTGCGGGCCAGGGCCTCAGGCAACACCGGCCCCAGCGCCGCTTTCTCTCCTTGCTGTCCCTTGGCGGCCGCGTGGCGGTGGCGGATAAAGGCCCGTTCTGCGCCAGTGGCGCCTGGGCCTGGCGCTGGAAGGACCGCATCGATCGCAAGTTCATGGCCCAGTTTGAGGAAGCGCCGCCACCGATGGTTCCAGCGGCACCCGGCGAGGAAATGCATTGTGGCGGGTGCGGTGCAAAACTCTCCTCGGACGTGCTGCGCCAGGCTCTCGCCAATGTCGCCGGCAAGCATCCCGGCTCGGTCTCTCTCAAACGCCTGCGGGATGATGCCGCTGTCATCGACTGGCCCACCGACAGCCTGGTACAAACCGTCGACACCCTCCGAGAGTTCCTGCCGGATCCCTGGTTGATGGGTCGCATCACTGCCCTGCACGCCCTCAGTGATATCTACGCCATGGGCGCCGCGCCACACTCGGCCCAGGTGCATGTCTGCCTACCCTATGCGGCCGCGGATTTGCAGCGCCGTGAACTGGAACAGTTGCTGGGTGGCCTGGTGCAGGAACTGGCGGCCGCCAACTGTGCGCTGGTGGGTGGTCACAGCATGGAAGGTGCGGAGCTTTCCCTGGGTCTCGCCGTGAACGGCAGCCTTGCGGAAGGTCCCGCTCTGGGCAAGGCCGGTGCTGCCGAGGGGGACCAACTGATACTGACCAAGCCGCTGGGTACCGGTGTGGTGTTCGCCGCCGCCATGACCGGGGATGCCCCTGGGCAGGCCGTGGCCGGTGCTATCCAGAGCATGCTGCGCAGCAACCGCTCGGCGGCCAGCCTGGCGCGGCAGTTCGGTGCCAGCGCCTGTACCGATATCACCGGCTTTGGCCTGGCCGGCCACCTCCTGGAGATGCTGGACAGGAAACAGCAGGCGGTGCTGGGTGAGGTGCCGGCCCTGCCGGGCGTGGCTGCCCTGCTGCAGGCCGGCTTCCGCAGCAGCCTGCACGCCGGGAACCTGGCAGCGCTCGCTGACCGGGTATTGAGCCGCAAGAATGCGATGCCGGCGGATGCCTTTCCGCCGCTATTATGCGATCCACAGACCAGTGGCGGGCTGCTGATTGCGGTCAATGAAAGCAGCTGTGGCGCACTGCTGGCGGCCCTGCAGGATGCCGGCGACCAGGCCGCTGTGATCGGAGCAGTGCGCGAGGCCAAGAGCAAGCACCCGCGCATTGTTCTGGGCTAGCTCAAGCGCTAGCGCATGGTCACGCGCTCTTCGAGGGCGTTGACCTTCTGGCCATCGCGCAGGTTTTCAGCGCCGCGCACCACCACCGTGTCACCGGGCTCAATGGCACCCTCGATGGCAATGCGCTCGCCGACCCCGGCGCCCAGTTGCACGGACACGCGCTCGGCGGTGGAATCGTCCTTCACCACGTAGACATAGTTGCTGCGGTCACGCAGCACCACGGCGTCACGCGCCACGGTGGTCGAGTTCTCTATTTGCGCGGCGGGCAGGGCGACGGTCACCGCTTCACCAATCAGCCAGTCGCTGGTGGTGGGCGTCAGCCGGAATTCCATCATGTGGGAGCGCAGGTCTCCCACCTCGACCAGGCTGCGGATGCGGGCCTCGGCGACCGTGTCGCCATTGGTGAGCTGGACACTGTCGCCGGCCTGGTTGAAGCGCGCCAGCCGCAGCGGCGCGGTAACGCTGACCTCCAGCGCGCGGGGATTGACCAGCCGCAGCAGCGGCATGCCCTCGGTGGCGTATTCGCCGGCCGCCATGCTGCGCGATACCACCACGCCATCAAACGGTGCGCGCACGGTGGAGCGTTCCAGGTTGTAGCGGGTGCGCTCCAGCGCGACTTCAGCCTGGGTCAGCTCCTGCTGGAGTACCAGGTAGCGAGCGCGGGTTTCATCCAGTTCCGAATGGGCGGTATTGTTGCGATTGGCCAGTTCATCCAGGCGATTGGTCTGGCGTTGCAGCCAGTCGAGATTGGCCTTGAGTGCTTCTATGCCTGCCTCGCGCTCGCGCAGCTCAAGTTCGATCAGATGCTGGTCCAGCCGGGCGATCGTCTCTCCTGCCTGGAAGCGGTCACCGACCTCAGCTATCCACTCCAGCCGGCCGTCCAGTTCGCTGGCGATCGCGGCGTCTTCGCGGCTGACCACCACCCCGGACACGTTCATGGTGGGCGCCACGTTTTCCCGGGTGACGGCATCGGTTTCCACCGTTACCGCCTGCGGTTGGGCAAAAGCCAGCGTGGGCAGTGTACTGGCCAGCAGCGCCAGCAGTGCAAGACTCTTTGCTTTTATAACCATGGATTTCATAGCCATGCCTCCAGGCAATACCGCGTCAGGCGGCCGGATTCGGATTGGGATTGGCCTGCGGCAGGGCCGCCGGCCGGGCTTCGGTGCCCATGCGCAGCAGGCAGGGCAGCAGTAACAGGGTGAAAGCGGTGCTGAAACACATGCCGCCGACAATCACCGCAGCCAGGCCGCGGTAGATCACGCTGCCTACTCCGGGCATTAGCAGCAGCGGCAACATACCGAAGATGCTGGTCAGCGTGCTCATGAAAATGGGTCGCATGCGGGTTTGCAGCGCCTGGCGCACGGCATCAGTGCGGCTGCTGCCGAGGGCCTCGGCGCTGCGCGTCTGGTGCACCAACAGGATAGCGTTGTTGACCACCAGGCCCAGCAGGATCACGAAGCCGATCATGGTCAGCAGGTCCAGCGGCTGGAAAGTGATCAGGTTCAGCACCCGCAGTGATACCACGCCGCCTACCATGGCCAGCGGCATGGCCATCACCACCAGCAGGCTGTCCCTGACCGAGCGGAACAGCGCCGCCATCAGCAGGAACAGCAGCAGCACCGCCACAGCGAAATTGCTGCCCATGGTGCTGATGGCCCGCGTCAGGGCATTGGCACTGCCGCCGTAGAGGATGCTGCCATCTTCCGGCAGCGCATCAAGCAGTGCCGGTTCTACCTCGTTTTCCAGCACGTTCATGACCCGCTCCAGGGACATATCCTCGGGCGGCCGGATATCCAGGGTGATGGTGCGGCGCCGGTCGATTCGCACCAGCTGGCTGGGTCCCACTGTGCGGCTCACATCCACCAGTTCACCCAGCATCACCGTGTCACCGGTGGGGGTGGCCAGGGGCGTGGCGGCGAGCTGCTCCGGGCGATTCCACTCGGTGCCACGCAGGATGATGTCCATGCGCTTCTCGCCGTCGAAGTGTTCACCGACGTAGAGGCCGTCGCCGAGCGCCCGCACGATGTTGCCCATGTCACGCCGCGCCCAGCCGGCTTCACTGATGCGCCGGTCTTTCGGGGCCAGCCGCAGCTCCGGCTCCGCCTGTTCCAAACCGGGGTTCACCTGTACCGGTGTATCCGGCAGGGCCTCGGCCAGCAGCTCCTGGCCGATGGTGGCGGCGCGCGAGAGGGCATCACGGTCGCGGGATTGCAGGTGTACAGATACCCTGCGTTCGCCACCAAAGCCGCCGAACAGGTTGCCCTGGGCTGCGAAGGATTGCAGGTCGGGCAGGCCGGTGAATATCTCGCTGGTAATGATCTGCTGCAGTTCGCCCACCCGGTCCTGGTCCTTGACCCGGGCGCCCATGGTGCCGCCGCCGGGCCAGGTGAGGATGTAATAGTTCTTCAGCGCAGGCTCACGCTCGCCCTGCATCAGCGGCTGCATGCGTTCATCCAGCACGCGGATGTACTCCTCGCGAATGCTGGTCTGGCTGACGCCGGCGGGAAAGCGGAACCACACGTCGACCGCATCACGCTTCACCGGCGGCAGGTAGTCCAGCTCCGGGATCAGCAGCCAGCTGGCACTGAAGGGAATGATCAACAGACCGGTAGCCAGCAGGCGGCGCCGGCGCGTCCCACTGGTAGCCTGCATGATGCGCTCGGTCAGCATCCGCCAGTTACCGGCATGGCTGTCCTTGAGGGTGTCTTCGCGCAGCCATAGTTTGCTGGCCAGCGGCAATACGCTGATGGCCACCAGCAGCGACATGACCACGGCGATAGCGATGGTAATGGCTAGGTCGCCGAACAGCTGGCCCTCGACCTCGCGCATGAAGATGACCGGCAGGAAGATGGCGACCGTGGTGGCCGTGGATGCCAGCAGGGCGCCCCAGACCTGGCTGGTGCCTTCCAGGGCGGCCTCTTCTGCACCCATGCCTTTCTCGCGCAGCCGCACAATGTTCTCCAGCACCACGATGGCCGCATCCAGCACCATGCCGGTAGCGAATGCCAGGCCCGCCAGGGAGATTACGTTCAGGGAGTTGCCGGTCACGTTGAGCAGTACAAATGTGGCGAGCAGTGAGATCGGGATGGCCGCGGCCACGATCAGGGTGGCGCGCGCGCGGCGCAGGAACCACCACAGCACGCCAACCGCCAGCAGCATACCCAGCATCAGGTTGCCGGTGACCAGGTTGATGGCGCGGTAGATGAACACCGAGGCGTCGAAGGATTGCGCCATCACCAGGCCCTTCTCCCGCACCGGCCCGGCATTCAGTTCTTCCACCACTGCTTTTACTGCATTCAGCGTGGCCAGCACATTGGCACCGTTTTCGCGATCGACGCGGATGGAAATCGCCGGGTTACCGTTCTGGGTGGGGTAGGCGTTGGCATTGCTCTGTACCACCTGGATGCTCGCGATATCACCCAGGCGAACCGGGCGGCCGTCGCGCCATTCGAAAATCATGTCCCCCAGTTCGCGGGGCTCGTAGCGCCCGGTGAAGCGCAGGGTGTACTGGCGCCGGCCCACGTCCACAAAGCCACCGGATACGTCGTTGGCCTGGCCCAGGCGCGCAGCGATCTCGGGCAGGGGCACGCCGAGATCAGCCGCACGCTGGGGATCAAACAGGATTTGCAGCTCCTCGGTGTTGCCGTTGTCATTGGCGGAGGGCTGTACGTTGGCAACGCCGGGAACTGCCTCGATCGCCGGACGAATCACGTCTTCGGCGAATGCGGCGTAGTCGTGCACCTCACCCGGGGTGCCGGGCAGCTTCTGCAGGAAGAAGTAGGTCAGTGCCGGGGTGTCGCCGTTGCCGCCCCCCAGCATGATCACCGGCTGGCTGGCATCCCGCGGTAGCGGGTCGATGCGATTCATGCGGGCGATGACGTCCATCAGCGCCTTCTGCATGTCGGTTTCAAGGCCGAACTCGAGGTTGATCCAGGCATTGCCGGCGTTGGCGTAGGCGGCCATCTCCCGGATGCCGGGCATCCCGCGCAGCACCGCTTCGATCGGCTCGATGATCTCGGATTCGATTTCCCGCGGGGAGGCGGCGCGCCAGCTGGTCTGAATCGAGATGGTCGGCGACTCGATATCCGGGAACAGCTGGATCGGCAGCTTGGCAATACTGTAGCTGCCGAACAACACCAGCACGGCCACCGCCACGGCGATGGCGGCCGGGTTCTTGAGTGAGGTATGTGTCAGGTTCATCGCGACCCCAGGATTCCATTGGGACGCGGCACCAGGCCTGAAACCTGTCAGGCCTGTGGCAATCCCCCTAAATTACTGAGACACCAAAGTACCAGCCTGCCGCGGGGGAATCCGTTCAACTGCGATGAGTGGAGATGGGGGTGCGACGAGGTGAGGTGATCACCCCGCCGGACCAGGGATAGCGCGGATTATGCGGTGGAGAGCGCGGTCAGTTCGCGGATGCGATCGCGGTAGCTGCGGCTGACCTTGAGGCGGGTTCCCTCGTGCAGGGTGAGCAGGTACTCGCCATTGGTGAGGCTCTGGGCGCTGGCAATGCGGTCGCGGTTGACGATAGTGGAGCGATGGATGCGCAGGAACTTGAGCGGGTTCAGCAGCGCTTCCAGCTGCTTCATGGTGATGCGCATGATGTGGGTGACATTGGCGGCGTGCACGCACATGTAGTCGCCGGCGGCGTCGATCCAGTCGATGTCCCCCACCGGCACCATGTGCACCTCGTCGCCGTCGCGGATGCTGAGCTTATCCGGGTAGCTCTCGGTGCGGCCCTCGGCGATGTCTTCCACGGTGGATGCGCTGGCACCGCTCAGCTGCATGCAGGCGGTCACCAGGTTCTGCTTCTGGTCCGCCAGTTGTTGCTGGCTGAAGGCATCCACAGCCCGGTCGATGGCAGCGGCCAGGCGGTCGTCGTCTACAGGCTTCAACACGTAGTCCACGGCATTGACCTTGAAGGCATCAACTGCGAACTGGTCGAAAGCGGTGGCGAAAATGACCAGCGGCATGGCATCACCCTGCAGGTTGTTGACGACTTCGAAGCCGTCCATGCCCGGCATCTGGATATCCAGGAACATCAGGTCCGGGGACAGCTCGGCCACGGCTTTCAGAGCCTCTTCGCCGTTGCCGCACTCGGCGACCAGTTCCAGGTCTTCGCGGTCCGCAAGCCGCAGGCTCAGGCCCTTGCGGGCCAGGGGTTCATCGTCAACGATGACTGTACGCAGTTTATTCATGCCGCTACCGCCTGTTCACTGATTTCCAGTGGAATCCGAATGTTGATGGTCAGCCCGTGAGGGTCGGTTCTGCTGAGGCCGAAGGACTGGTTGTCGCCATACAGCTCGCGCAGGCGCTCGCGGGTATTGGCGAGCCCCACCCCGTTGCGCTTGTGCTTGGGTTGCACGGCCGGGTCCAGCCCCGGTCCGTCATCGGCCACTTCCAGCAGCAGCTCGCCGGCAAACACCCGGGCGGAAATGCAGATGGCGCCACCGTTGACACTCTGGGCGATGGCGTACTTGATGGCATTCTCCACCAGCGGCTGCAACAGCAGGCTGGGGATCAGCGCTCGCTCCGCCTGTTTCTCGATGTCGAATGACAGCCGCAGGCGCTCGGCGAAGCGCACTTTCTCGATATCCAGGTACAGCTTCATGGCTTCAATTTCCTGGGCCAGGGTGACCTTGGCCATGGGGTCGTTGTCCAGGCTGTAGCGCAGGAAGTGGCTCAGGCGGGTGACCATGGTGTTGGCCATCTGGTTCTGCTTGTCCAGCACCAGGGTGGAAATGGCATTCAGGGTATTGAACAGGAAATGCGGGTTGAGCTGGTAGCGCAGCATCTTGAGCTGGGCTTCGTGGGCCATGGCCTCGCTCTTCAGGCCCCGGGCGCGCTCTTCCTGCAATAGCTGGTAGTACTTGATGCCAAAGTACAGGGCGCTCCAGGCGAGCATCACCATCCAGGCGGAGGTGACGGCGTCGAGGCGATAAAACAGGTGGTCCCAGAAGGTGGTGAGCATGGAGAGCATGCGCTCTTCCTTCTCGGAGGCCGTGTCGAACATGTTGCGGAAGATATAGAAGCGGCTCATCTTCCAGGCGGCGCCCGCCAGGTAGGAGGCCGCCACCACGATCACCATGCGCCGGCCGATCGACAGGTTCCAGGTGGCCTTGTAGATGGCGCGCAGGCCCAGGGTCAGCAAAATACCCACGGCAGTAATCACGGGCACGTAGCGGGCATATTCGCTGGGCGAGCCCCAGATGACCGCGGCGATGTAAAAGGTTACGCCCCAGCCGAACCAGCCTACGATCTGCAAGGCCCAGAACTGGGCGCGGCGATCCTCTAGCAGTTTATCCAGTGTCATGTTGCTCATTATACGAGCAATTCACAAAACCGCTGCTCCGTTTGCCGCATACCCACTGCGGCTTGTCGCAGGGAGTTGGCGTGATTTCGGCGCAAAGGCCAGTAAAATCGCGGCATTACCCTACAGAATTGAGTGAAGAGTAGAACCGATGGAAATCCCGCCCGGGCGTTACCGCCACTACAAGGGGAAAGACTACGAAGTGCTGTTTGTTGCCAGCCACAGTGAGACCGAGGAGCGGCTGGTGGTCTATCGCACGCTGTACGGTGACTTCAGTCACTGGGTGAGGCCGCTGGCCATGTTTACGGAAACGGTGGTGGTGGACGGCGTCGAGAAGCCGCGTTTCGAGCTGGTGGAGGCCGGCTAGTCCAGCACCTTGCCCGGGTTCATGCGGTCGCCGGGGTCGATGGCCGCCTTTATGACCCTCATCAATTCCAGGGCTGCCGGGTCGCCGTAGCGCGCCAGCTCTGCGGTCTTGAGCTGGCCGATACCGTGTTCGGCGGAGAAGCTGCCGCCCATTTCCGCCGCCAGGTCATGCACCACCCGGCTGATGGCCTCGCCTTTTTCCGCCTTGAACGCCCTCGCGTCTTCGTCCTGCGGTGCGAGCACATTGTAGTGCAGGTTGCCGTCGCCGATGTGGCCGTAGATGGATAGCCTGAGGGGCTCGTGCTCTGCGAGGCGGTGGGGCGCTTTCTCGCAGTAGCGCGGGATGTCGGAGATAGGCACGGACACGTCGTGCTTGATCGAGCGCCCGGCGCGCTTTTCCGCTTCCGGGATATTCTCTCTCAAGGCCCACAGGCTGCGGCGTTGGTCGAGGCTTTCCGCAATGACCGCGTCGTCAGCCCAGCCCGCCTCCAGCGCCTGCTCCAGCAGCTGTTCGAGCTGGGGCCGCAGCCCGCCCGGCGGCCAGGCGCCGGACAGCTCCAGCAGTACGTGGTGTTCGCCGTGTAAGGGCGCTTTCAGGCCATCGACGTGCTGTTCCAGGAGGGCCAGTGACTTGCCGCTGATGTATTCGAAGGACGTGACGGAGTCACCGCTGGCCCGGCGCGCCAGCGGCAGCAGCTGGCAGGCCGCTTCAATCCCGCTGACCGATAGCCAGGCGGTCTGGAATTCGCTCGGGCGTGGGAACAGCTTGAGCACCGCCGCGGTGATAATGCCCAGCGTGCCTTCGGCGCCGAGAAACAGCTGCTTGAGGTGGTAACCGGTATTGTCCTTGCGCAGCGGCTTGAGCGTATTCAGCACGCTGCCATCCGGCAGCACCACTTCCAGGCCCAGCACCAGCTCTCCCGCCATGCCGTATTTCAGTACCGCCAGGCCACCGGCGTTGGTGGACAGGTTGCCGCCCAACTGACAGGAACCCTCCGATCCCATGCTCAGGGGAAAAAACAGGTCCTCGGCCTCTACCGCATCGTGAAGACTGGCGAGGATCACCCCGGCCTCTGCAGTGACAGTCATGCCCACCGGGTCGATGGCGCGGATGCGGTTCAGGCGCGACAGGTTGAGCAGCACCTGGGTCTCCGCGGAAGGTGTTGCGCCACCGCAGTAGCCGGTATTGCCCCCCTGGGGTACCACGCTACAACCGCGCTCGGTACAGAGCTTCACGATCTCTGCCACCTCTCCAGTGGTCTCCGGAAAGACCAGGCAGGCGGCCTGGCCCTCGTACAGGCCACGCTCGTCCTCGAGATAGGCGGCCATGCGCTCGGCATCGGCGTGGCAGCGATCCCCCAGCAGTGTGGACAGTTCTGCCACCACGCTCATAGCGGTAGTTCCCGGTGGGTGATCACGCGGGCTGCGCCTGCCACCAGGCGGTGTTGACGCCCGCAATCAGGAACCAGGCGGTTATGCAGACAAAAGCCACCCCGTTGGCAATGACGTAGGCGGGGTAAACGATGTCACCGGCACCTTCAATCAGCACCATGGCCGGGATGCTCACCACCACGCCCAGGGACGCCAGCACGCCGTAAGCCGCCAGCGGTCGCGGAATGTAGCGGCCCCTGAACAGCAGGAAGAACATGATGGCGAAACCCAGGGACGAACTGACCAGGCCAAAATGGAATGCGTTCCAGCTTTGCTCCTTCACCCGGCTTGCGGCCGCCAGCAGGTTGGCAGCGATGCCGTCGTCGAACAGGCCCGCGAGCTGCAATGACAGCGCCACTGTTATGCCCTTGCAGGCGACGTCCACCAGTTTCAACACGACGATCGTGTAGGCGAGCCGGCGGCCCAGCGGATTCAGCAAGCGAAACAGGCCAAAAGCAGTGAGCGCGGTCAGCAGCATTATCACTGCATCGAGGGAGGCTACAGTGCGGTAGGTACTGACGAGCTGGCTGAAGTCACCGCCCAGCGCCAGCAGGCCCTCCGCGGAGATATCTACCCCTTCGGTCAATGCCAGCGAGTAGCCCCCCACCGGCATACTCAGCAGGAACAACAGGCCGATGAGCCTGGCCAGCGTGCGCGAGTCCATCGATTCCAGCCATGCCATCCCGTGACTACCCTCTGGCTTCAAACTGATTAGCGCGCCGGCGCGACGCGAACGATCTTGCCGTTCTCGCTGTCGGTGAGAATGTACAGAGAGCCGTCGGGCGCGGTGCGAATGTCGCGCAGGCGCTCGCCGATCTCCTCGAAAACGATGCTCTCGCTGACAAACTTGCCGCCCTCCATGTCCAGCCGCCGCACGTCCTGGCTCACCAGGCCGGTAACAAAGAGATCGCCCCGCCACTCGGGGAAGGCATCGCCGCCATACCAGGTCATGCCGGCCGGCGCGATGCTGGGGACCCAGTAGTGCAAGGGCTGCTCCATGCCGGGATGCTCGGTGAAGGGCGAGACATAGGCACCACTGTAGTCCAGGCCGTAGGTAATCGCCGGCCAGCCATAGTTGTTGCCGGGCGCCAACCGGTTGAGCTCATCGCCGCCGCGGGGGCCGTGTTCGTGCAGGTAGACATCCCCGCTGTCCTCATCGACCACAATGCCCTGTGGGTTGCGATGGCCATAGGTCCAGACCCTGGTTCTCGGCCCTTCGCCGTCAGCGAAGGGGTTGTCAGCCGGGACGCTGCCGTCATCGTTGACGCGCAGGGTCTTGCCAAACTGTACGTCGAGATCCTGCGCTTTCTCGCGGTAGTCGAAGCCTTCGCCGGTGGTCAGTAGCAGGGTGCCGTCGGGCAGGAAGGTGAAGCGTCCACCGTAGTGTTGTGGGTTGTCCTTGGTGGGCTCCACCGTGAGGATGACTTCCAGGTTTCCCAGGCCATCATCGGCCAGCGTTCCGCGCACAATGCGAGTCGCATTGGCCTCCGGTGTGCCGTGGGCCAGGGACAGGTAAACAAGCCGATTGGCGGCAAACCCGGGGTGCAATACTACGTCAAACAGGCCGCCCTGACCGGCGAAATAGCTGTCGGGTACGCCCTTCAGCAATTGCCGCTCCTCGCCGTTCGCGCTGACCCGCAATAACTCGCCGCCGCGCTGTGTGACCAGCATGTCACCCTCCGGCAGGAACGCGATGGACCAGGGATACTCGAACCCTTCTGCGACGGTTTCCAGTTGGTAGTCTGCGGCCTGCACCGGCAGTGCCAGTGCGGCGCAGAGTGCGCCCAGGCGCGTCGCGCGTGACAGCGTCATGGTCATTTTCCGTGGTAGTCTTGCGATCACTATACTGTCACACATTCATCGCTCGCATACTAATAATGAGCCAGAGCACAATGAGGAAGAGCGTGTTGAGGAAAGCCCTTTGAAATCAGCACTTCACTGGATTGGATGCTGGCTGATCGCGGCACTGCTGGCCTTTGTTGTCGGCAGTACCCTGACCACCCAGATCATTCTCGGCAATGTGGCAGCGCTCGGCCCGGAAGTGAGTCTGGGGATTCGCCTGCAGGCCACCGGTCACGACCTGCTGGGCCTGTCGGTCAGCTACCTGCCGCTGATTGCCGTGGGCTTCCTGTTGGGTTTACCGATTGCCGCCGGCCTCGGGAAGTGGCTGCCAGCGCAACGCTTGTGGCTGTACGTCGCGGCGGGGGCGGTGGCCATCGTGGCCATTCATCTGCTCATCAAGGCGGTGCTGGGGCTGAGTGGTATTGCCGCGACACGCGGTCTGGTGGGCCTGCTGTCCCAGGGCCTGGCCGGCGCCTGCGGCGGCTACCTGTTCTATCGGTTGCGCCTGCGCGGCCGGACCACCGGTGTTCCGGCCGGCACGGAGGCATCCCATGAAGCATAGACTGATTATCACTGCTGCCCTGCTCACGGCCTGCTCGCCGTCGGAGCGACCCGTACCCGCGGATGCGCACCAGGGGCCGCCGACGGTCGCCGAGGCCAGGGCCTTCATGGACGCGGTGGAGGCAGAGCGCAGGGAACTGGGGGAAGTTCAAGCCCGCACCGGCTGGCTGGCGCAGACCCACATTACCGTGGACACCAAGCTGCTGGCCGGTGAGGCTGACAAGGAATATACCCTGGCGACTGTCGACGCCGCGAGCAAGTCGACCCGCTTCAGCGAGCTGGAACTCGACCCGGAGCTTGCGCGCAAGTTCCAGCGCCTGCGCCTGGTGTCCGACCTGCCCCCGCCCAACGATGAGGCGCTGGCTGGTGAGGCCTCGCAACTGGACCAGGAGCTGCGCTCCATCTACGGCACGGGCACCTATTGCAAAGGTGACGCGTGCCAGACCCTGGGTGACCTGAGTGACGTCATGGCCTACAGCCGAGACCCGGAAGAGCTGAAAGATGCCTGGACCGGCTGGCGCACGGTATCGCCGCCGATGCGCCCGCTCTATAACAGGCAGGTGGAGCTCCTCAACCAGGGCGCTCGCGATCTGGGCTTTGACGATCTCAGCGACCTGTGGCGCTCCAACTACGATATGAGCGCCGCTGAGTTTTCCGCCGATGTGGAGCGCCAGTGGGAACTGGTCAGGCCGCTCTACACCGCGCTGCAGTGCCACGTGCGCGCCAGTCTTACCGAAGAATACGGAGAAGATGTGGTAGGCAGCGACGGCATGATTCCCGCGCACCTGCTGGGGAACATGTGGGCCCAGACCTGGAGCAACGTCTACGACCTCGTCGCCCCGGAAGAGCTGGAGTCCAGCTACGACATGAACGAGCTGATCGAGGAGAACTTCCCCGATGTCGAATCCATGTTCAGAACCGGTGAGGCGTTCTTTGTGTCCCTGGGCCTGGAATCGCTGCCGGACAGTTTCTGGGAGCGTTCCCAGTTCACCCGGCCCCGGGATCGCCAGGTCGTGTGTCACGCCAGTGCCTGGGATATCGACGGCAACGGTGACGTGCGCATCAAGATGTGCACCAAGCGCAACGCCGAGGATTTCGCCACCATTCACCACGAGCTCGGCCACAACTACTACCAGCTGGCCTACGCCCATCAGCCGCAGCTGTTCCAGACCAGCGCCAACGACGGTTTCCATGAGGCCCTGGGCGATACTATCTCGCTGTCCATCACCCCGGCTTACCTGGCTCAGCTCGGCCTGCTGGAAGAAGAGCCCCCGGCCGAGGAAGACCTGGCTTACCAGCTGAAACTGGGGCTGCAAAAGATCGCCTTCCTGCCCTTCGCGCTGGTGGTCGACAAGTGGCGTTGGCAGGTGTTCAGCGGTGAGCTGACGGAGGCGGACTACAACGCCGGCTGGTGGAAGCTGCGCGAACAGTACCAGGGCGTGTCGGCACCGGTGGCACGCTCGGAGGCGGATTTTGATCCCGGTGCCAAGTACCACGTACCCGCCGGTACGCCCTATGCACGCTACTTCCTGGCGCACCTCCAGCAGTTCCAGTTCCACAAGGCGCTGTGCGATGCCATCGGCTACGACGGCCCGTTGACCCGCTGCACGATCTTCAACCAGCCCGAAGCCGGCGAACGGCTACAACAGATGATGGCCATGGGCGCCAGCCAGCCCTGGCAGGACGCCATGGAAGTCATGACAGGCCAGCGCGAGCTGGATGCCTCAGCGGTGTTGGACTACTTCGCCCCGCTCAAGACCTGGCTGGACGAACAAAACCAGGGCCGGCAATGCGGGTGGTAGGCAAGGTGGGCCGGGCCCGCTGCTCGCGTAGCAAACTGCCGCTACAGCACCTTGGGTCCTGCGCCCTCGTAGTTTTCAGCCAAGCCAATTTCCGACAGCAATGCCCGATACCGCTCATCCTGGCGCAGGTTTGCCATTAGCGGATCCACTCGCAGTTCAGCGAGCCCAGGGTCACGCAAGGTCAGGGCTACTTGTAGCCATTGGAAGGCGGCATCCAGATCTCGCAGGGATGCGTGTACGGTAGCTATCTGGTAGGCAGCGACGTCGCTATAGTTGGCAGTGAGTTCCGCCAGCATCGAGCGAGCGACTGTTGTGTCGTCTTTGGCAATGGCGATCAATGCGTTTGCGACCAGTGCCAGAATCGGGTGGATTTCCAGCCTTCGCGATGCCGAATCGATGGCGCCCGCGTGTAGATCTAACTGCACCTCAAGCAGCCCACCACCGGGAAAGTCTGGCTCGAGGGATCTCACTCTTCGCAGGGTTTCGGCAGCGCGCTCGTTCAGTCCTGCACCGAACAAGAAATAGGCGAGATTGTAGTGTGCTGAGGAACTCAGTGGGTCCCGATCCACGGCTAGCTGTGCGAGCCTGATAGCCCGCTCAAGGGAGCCTCTGTGATAGTTCAATGCGGCATTCGCTGACAGTACAGGGCGGTCACCCGGTGCAAGATCAAGTGCATGTGCCAGGTGGATACTGGACTGTTGCCAATCCCAATCCCCGTACATCGATATCCAACCCAATAGCAGTTCAGCTTCAACGTTACTTGGGGAAAGTTCAAGAGCTCGGCGACTCAGCCGCTTCGCGTCTTCGTAGCTGGCCGACAGGTCCGAGGCATAACCAAGGTCGGCGAGCTTTACGTGAACACCGGCCAGCGCTGTGAGGACTTCCGCAGGTGAACCTGGCTTTTCTGCGATACCGCTTAGCAGTGATTCTGCCTGCCGCAACTCTACCTCGCTGCGGCCGTTCTCGAAGAGGTACCTGCCGCGCAGATAGTCCAGGTAACTGCGGCTCTCCAATACACTGTCGGTGGCTATTTTCTTGTCCGTTCCAGCCACTCCGAGAGCGTTCGCCACCGCCATGGCCACTTCTGCCTGTAGCGCAAGCCCCTGGTCCAGCTCGCGTTCGTAACGCTCAGCCCACACGTTATACCCGGCACCGAGGTCGACCAGCTGAACATGTATCTTGATGCGCTGCCCTTCGATCTTCAGCTGTCCATCAAGAGCTACGTCTACGGCGAGCGTCTCGCGAAGTCGATCGAAATCCGCACGATAGCTCGCTGCGGCGAGGGTCGATTGCCGTGCAGCGACATGCAGGTCCGGAAACCTCGTTAAGGTAGTAAGGATTTCCTGTGAAAGCGCCTCGCCGACCACGGCGCCGTCAGCGTTGGCATCTGCCACTGTGAATGGAAGTACAGCTATTGCGGTCTTAGCAGCGAGGGCGTCTTTTGTTTGGCTGCGGAGATAAAAAATAGAGATAGCGGTGCCGATTATGAGTGCCACCACTAGCAACGCCACTTGCCAGTTATGAACTGTGGTGGCTCGATTACCCTCAAGAGGGTCCGTTCCAATTCCCGCGGGACCGATGAGGTCTGCATGAATTCGATAACCGCGCTTGGGCACGGTTTCGATATGTCGCCGGTTATCACGCCGGTCTCCGAGAATGCGGCGCAGTTCGCCTATTGTTGCTGTCAGTGGCTCGTCGCTGACAGCTCTAGGTCCCCAAACCTCCTCCAGTAGTTCATCCCGCGTCACAAGCGCCCCGCGTGCCCTGACAAGTACGCACAGCACGGCCATTGCCTTGGGTCTCAGGTGCTGAGTCTCCGTGCCTCGGGTGATCTGACCCTCTGCCGGATGGATATTCCAATCCCCAAGTTTCAGCAGCTCTTGCGCCGCTACATTATCGGCCGCTGCGTTCAAGCCTACCTCTATCGGCGCTCTTCACTGGGCCTTGCGCCTCGATTTCGCTTTTTTTTCGGATTTTTTCATGTGTTTTTTCAGGTACTTGGGGCGCACGAAGTGCAGTCTCCCGCTCACCCCTCTCCTGATACAGACGGGATTGAATTCACTACGGAGGTTTACCATGAACACGTGGAATACACCATCGCGGCCTCGCTCTACCCGCTGGGGCAGCATCGGGCTCGCATTGCTCAGCTTTTCCGGCTTGCTGGGCTTTACGCCCGGCTCACAAGCCGACTCTCTGGTCGAACAATGCCTGTTAAGCGGCCGCGTAACACGCATCGTCACCGAAGACGGCAGCCGACTAATGCATGTCTCCTTGAGTCAGCCGCGCTCGTCAGGGAGCGCACCTTGCCTGCTTGGCAGGTCAGGCCGTACCCAGCGCGTGCGCTTCTCTGTACCCGGCCATAGCTGCCCGGAAGATATGCGGCGAGGGACCCTGGTCGAGTACCGCTACACGCGTTTTGAGGGCGGCGAGATCAGCTGGGAGCCACGGCCCCTTCAGGGAGGGCCAGAGAAATGAGCGCAACGGCATCCCGATTTTCCGAACACCGTGGAGTCTGGAGTGGCCAGCTTGGTTTTCTGCTCGCAGCTGTTGGTTCTGCAATTGGCCTCGGTAACATCTGGCGTTTCAGCTATATGGTGTTTGAACATGGCGGTGGTGCCTTCCTGGTACCGTACTTTGTCGCCCTGATCGTCATTGGTATTCCTCTGCTGATACTGGAATATGCTCTGGGTCATCGCTTCCGCGCCTCCGCTCCGCAGGTCTTCGCCGGCATCGGAAGGGGATGGGAATGGGTCGGCTGGTGGCTGCCCAGCATCGCGTTGTTTGGGGTCCTAGTCTACTACGCCGCCGTCATAGGCTGGTGTATCAATTATCTGCTGTTCAGCATCGACCTCGCCTGGAGCGCGGACACTCAGAGTTTCTTCTTTGCCGAGTTCTTGCAACTGGCCGACGATCCGCTGCGCCCCGGCGGCATTCGTTGGCCAATCCTGGCGACAACACTGGCTGCCTGGGCGGTATGTTGGGCAATCTGCCGGCAGGGTCTCAGTCGCGGCGTCGAGCGGGTCTGCTTGCTGGTAATGCCTCTGCTTTTGCTGCTGACACTGCTACTGACTGGTTGGACACTCAGCCTTGATGGGGCCTGGGCAGCCGTTCGTGAGCATTACCTGCAGGCTGACTGGAACAGTATCAACGTCCTTGAAAACCCAGCCGCATGGCGAGTGTGGGCCGCCGCGTTCGGTCAGATGTTTTTCACGCTATCTCTGGGCTTCGGCATTATGATCACCTACGCAAGCTACCTTCCGAGACGAGCAAGACTGGCGAGCAGCGCCGTTTGTACTGGCTTGATCAATAGCTTGTATTCGTTCATTGCTGGTCTGGCCGTGTTTGGCATCGTGGGCTTCATGGCGGCGCGGTCCGGTACCGACATCGGCAGTGTCATCAAGAGCGGGCCCCAGTTGGCGTTTGTTGTGTTTCCGGAGGCCATTCAGCAGTTGCCTGTGGGTGGGGCTTGGTTTGGCGCACTTTTCTTTCTTATTTTGCTGCTGGCGGGAA
This sequence comes from Halieaceae bacterium, assembly GCA_965229625.1. Taxonomy (GTDB): domain Bacteria; phylum Pseudomonadota; class Gammaproteobacteria; order Pseudomonadales; family Halieaceae; genus JANQIO01. The sequence continues at coordinate 1,807,908 of CBDDJJ010000002.1, read as the reverse complement.
TCTCTTCGGGCATCTCACTGATCGAGGCGTTCAGCTGCGCCTTGGGAGACAAGTTTGGTATCTCCCGAAGCCAAACGGTGACCACCGTGTGTCTGTTGGGAGCAGCAGGCAGTCTTCTTTTCACCACCCGTGCGGGTCTGCTGATTCTCGATATTGTTGATCACTTCGCTACCCAGTACGGGCTGGTTGCCGGTGGCTTGCTGGAATGCGTGCTTGCCGGTTGGGTTCTAGGTGCCAGTACCTTGCGGCGACATATGCGGTTAATCGGTGACACAGACCCGGGTCCACTCTGGGACGTGTGCATACGCTGGCTGATACCTGGGCTGTTGCTGGCAATGCTTGTGCGGACTGCGTGGAGTGACATCGCTGCTGGCTATGGGGGCTACCAGCCAGTGGCGTTGCTGGTCTATGGGGTGATGTGGCTGGTCCTTGTGCTGCTCGTGGCGCTCACTCTCAGCTCTCTACCCAAACCGAACCTCGCTCAGCCGGCGCCGTCACTCGCGCGCGGCTGAGCCTGACATCTGGATATCAAGCACTTGCAGTGGCAAGCCATGTTCTTGCCCGAGATCCTTAGCTCGCGAAAAGGATGAAATGAAATGACTGAAAAAGCGCAATACGCGGGAGATCTGTTTAACACCCGCGGATTGTCGGTGGGAATTGCGACGCCCTTCGGCGGAGAAACGATCGCGGGCGGCAAGCTGCGGGCGACAAGTCCACCGACAGCTACCGGCGTGACAATGTGCTGATCGGGTTGCTGTATAGGAATGGTGCCCGGGGGCGGAATCGAACCACCGACACGAGGATTTTCAATCCACTGCTCTACCAACTGAGCTACCCGGGCGAGGTCTGCGTGGCCGGCGAGAGAGGGTGCCGGGCGCGAGAGGCGCGTATTAAACCCGCTGCGCCCGACTGAGTCAAGCGCCCGAATCCTCAGGCGGGACGTAGCCTTCAGCCCGATCGAAGTCCTCCCCGGAGAGGAATTTATCCATCTCCCCGGTCAGGTACTTGCGGGACTCCGGGTCCATCATGTTGAGGCCCTTCTCGTTGATCAGCATGGTCTGGTGACCCTGCCATTCGTCCCAGGCCTTTTTCGATACATTGTCGAAAATGTCCTGGCCTTTGGGGCCCGGGTAGGGGGGCGCGGCGAGCCCTTCCAACTCTTCCTGGTAGCGGCGGCAGAAGACCGTGCGGCTCATAGTTCCTCCAACATCTTGATCAGGCGGGCCACCGGGGCGGCCAGGCCCACGGTGTCAGGTGCGGCCCAGTTATACCAGAGCTGCTGCCCACTCTCCATGATGGCGCCGGGGGTGGCCGCGAGAGTCAGCCGCAGGGGCTGGATATCCAGGTGGTAGTGGCTGAAGGTGTGACGCAGGGGTGCCCAGCTTTCGGTCGCTGCCGGTGCCAGGCCGAACTGGTCCAGGCAGTAGCCTAGGGCTGCGCTTTCATCCTCCACTTCCGGGAAACTCCACAGCCCGCCCCACAGGCCTTCGCTGGGGCGCCGGGTCAGCCACACGGCATCGTCCGGAGAGCACACCAGCAGCATGGTGGTGGCGCGCACGGGCAGCGCCTTCTTGGGTTTCCTGCCCGGGTAGTCGGCCTGGGTGCCGGCGGCGTGGGCGGCGCAATCATCCACCAGCGGGCAGAGGTCGCAGGCGGGTTTGCTGCGGGTGCACAGGGTGGCGCCCAGGTCCATCATCGCCTGGGTATAGTCAGCACAACGCTTCTCGGGAGTGAAGCGCTCGGCCACCATCCAGAGCTGGTGGTGCACCGCTGTCTGGCCTGGCCAGCCCGGTATGGCGGCAAAGCGGGCCAGTACCCGCTTTACGTTGCCGTCTAAAATGGCTGCGGGTTCTCCATGGGCCATGCTGACAATAGCGCCGGCGGTGCTGCGGCCGATCCCGGGCAGGGCCTCCAGCGCTTCCACGCTGGTGGGGAACTCCCCGTCGTGCTCATCGACCACCACCCGGGCGCATTTCAGCAGGTTGCGGGCCCGGGCGTAGTAGCCAAGGCCGGTCCACAGGTGCAGCACCTCGTCTTCCTCTGCGGCGGCCAGCGCGGCCACATCCGGGAAGCGCTCGAGGAAGCGTTCGAAATAGGGGATGACGGTCTTCACCTGGGTCTGCTGCAACATCACCTCGCTCAGCCAGACCCGGTAGGGGCTGCGGGGGTGCTGCCAGGGCAGGTCGTGGCGGCCGTGGCGGTCAAACCACTGCAGCACCTGGCGCTGGAATCGGTCGGCTGATATCACGGTGACACATCCTTGAGGGTCGATCATTGTACGGTATTCCCCCTACAGAGCGCCGATGTATTGACCAGCGCTTTGGCCTATAATGCGCGGCTCTTTCGAGCAGGGTGATTACCGCCCTCACGTTGGACCCGGAGACGCACATGACCGACAGCCGCAGTGCAAGCGTGGAACGTAACACGCTGGAGACGCAGATTACCGTCGCGGTAAACCTCGACGGCAGCGGTGAGTGCCGGCTCGACACCGGCATTCCCTTCCTGGAGCACATGCTGGACCAGGTGGCGCGTCATGGGCTCATCGATCTCGACATCGTCGCCAAAGGCGACCTGCATATCGACGCCCACCACACGGTGGAAGACATTGGTATCACCCTGGGCCAGGCCATGGCGAAGGCGGTTGGCGACAAGAAAGGCATCAACCGCTATGGCCATGCCTACGTGCCGCTGGATGAAGCACTGTCGCGTGTGGTCGTCGATTTCTCCGGCCGCCCGGGCCTGGAATTCCACGTGGATTTCACCCGTGCCCAGGTGGGCGGCTTCGACGTGGACCTGTTCATCGAGTTCTTCCAGGGCTTCGTGAATCACGCCGCCGTCACTCTGCACATCGACAACCTGCGCGGCCACAACAGCCACCACCAGGCGGAGACGGTGTTCAAGGCCTTCGGACGCGCCCTGCGCATGGCACTGACAGCGGATCCCCGCGCGGCGGGCACCACGCCTTCTACCAAGGGTGTTCTTTAGGACCGCACCATGACTGCAGGCACCGTCGCCGTCATCGACTACGGCATGGGCAACCTGCACTCCGTCGCCAGCGCCTTGAAACACGTGGGCGCGCAACGGGTGCTGGTCAGCCACGACCCCGCACAGATTGGCGAGGCCGAGCGGGTGATCTTCCCGGGGGTCGGTGCCATTCGCGATTGCATGGCGGAAATCCGCCGCCTCGAGTGCGATAAACTGCTGCTGGATGTGCTGGAGTCTCGCCATATCCCGGTGCTGGGCATCTGCGTGGGCATGCAATCACTGCTGACCCACAGCGAGGAGAATGATGGCGTCGACTGCCTGGACCTGGTGCAGGGTGAGGTGCGCTACTTCGGTGACGACCATCGCGATGCTGAGGGCCAGCGCCTCAAGGTGCCGCATATGGGCTGGAACCAGGTGGAGCAGACGCTCGATCACCCGCTGTGGCAGGGTATAGAGAACGGATCGCGTTTCTACTTCGTACACAGCTACTACGCCGACTGCGCCGACCGCGCGCTGGTGGCTGGCCGCGCCGACTACGGTGTCGGCTTTGACGCCGCCATCGCGCGCGACAACCTGTTCGCGGTGCAGTTTCACCCGGAGAAAAGTGCGGACGCCGGCCTGACCCTGCTGCGCAACTTCCTCCACTGGAATGGACAAACCTAGAGTTTCCTATGCTGGTAATCCCCGCCATTGACCTCAAGGACGGTGCCTGCGTGCGCCTGCGCCAGGGCCTGATGGAAGACTCCACCGTGTTCTCCGACGACCCGCTGGCCATGGCCGCTCGCTGGGTAGAAGCCGGCGCGCGCCGCCTGCACCTGGTGGACCTGAACGGGGCGTTTGAAGGGGAGCCTGTCAATGGCGAACCAGTCGAGCGCATTGCCGCGGCCTACCCGGAGCTGCCGATCCAGATCGGTGGCGGTATTCGCAGCCTGGCGACCATCGAGCACTACGTGAATGCCGGCGTGAGTTTTGTGATCCTTGGCACCAAGGCCGTCAAGGAGCCGGAATTTGTTGCTGAGGCCTGCGCCGCTTTCCCGGGCAAGGTGATTGTCGGGCTGGATGCGAAGGCCGGGCTGGTGGCCACCGACGGCTGGGCCGAGGTGTCTGAAGTGAAGGCCACCGATCTTGCCCGGCGCTTTGAAGGCGACGGCGTCAGCGCCATCGTCTACACCGACATTGCCCGCGACGGCATGATGCAGGGTGTGAATGTCGAAGCCACCCTCGAGATGGCGCGGGCCGCCAGTATCCCGGTGATTGCCTCCGGCGGGATTACCAACCTGGACGATATCCGCGCGCTCGCGGCAGTGAGCGGCGAGGGTATTGTCGGTGCCATTACCGGCAGGGCGATCTATGAAGGGACCCTCGATTTGAGCGAGGCCCAGCGCCTGAGTGACGAGGTCGCGGGTTAGTGGGGCTCGCGAAACGCATCATCCCCTGCCTCGACGTGGACAACGGCCGCGTGGTGAAGGGTGTGAACTTCGTCGATATCCGCGATGCCGGTGACCCGGTGGAAATCTCCCGCCGCTACAACGAGCAGGGCGCCGACGAAATCACCTTCCTGGATATCACGGCCACCCACGAAGAGCGGGACACCACCGTGCACACGGTAGAGGCGATTGCCGCCGAAGTGTTTATCCCGCTCACGGTGGGGGGTGGTATCCGCAAGGTGGAAGACATCCGCGAGATGCTCAATGCCGGTGCCGACAAGGTCAGCATCAACTCCGCGGCCATCCGCGAGCCCGAGTTTGTGAAGCGGGCGGCCGAGCGCTTCGGCTCCCAGTGCATCGTGGTAGCCATCGATGCCAAGCGCGTGGAAGCGGACGAACCGCGTTGGGAGATTTTCACCCACGGCGGGCGCAAACCCACCGGCATCGATGCCGTTGAATGGGCCGTCCGCATGGCCGACTTCGGTGCCGGGGAAATCCTGCTGACCAGCATGGACCGTGACGGCACCCGCGACGGCTTCGATCTCGCCGTGACGCGCGCGATCAGTGACGCGGTCTCGATTCCGGTGATTGCCTCCGGGGGGGTGGGTAATCTCGACCACCTGGCCGAAGGCGTGCTGCAAGGCGGCGCCGACGCGGTGCTGGCGGCGAGCATCTTCCATTTCGGTGAGTACACGGTGCAGCAGGCCAAGCAACACATGGCCGCGCGCGGTATCGAAATGCGGCTTTAGTCAGCGCCGGCCGGGAGTGCTCTCGGCTTTGCCTGCGCCAATTGCGGCGCCAGCACTTCCGACACCAGCTTGAGCTGATATCCCTGCTTTTCCAGCCTGGGTAGCTGCCTGCGCAGGTAGTCCAGGGTCTCCTCATGCGGGTGGCCGATCGCTATGGCCATGCCCACGGCGTCTGCTATCGCCAGGGATTCCTTGAACCGGTAGTGAATTGCCGTGCTGTCGATCTGGTGATCGAGAAACACGTTGCGCGACAGGTGGGGAACGCCGGCCCGGGCCGCCATGTCCGCCGCCACTGAGTTGGCGGTGGTGCGGCTGTCCACGTAGTACAGGCCGCGCCGGGACAACTCTTCCATCACCCAACCCATCGGCTCGCGCTGGCTGGTGAGCAGGCTGCCCATGTGATTGTTCACCCCACGCACCCCGGGCGTGCTATTGATGCTGCGGATCAGGGTCTTGCGCAGTTCCTCTTCCGGCATGGTGGTGGTGAGGGCGCCCCGTCCCAGCGGTTTCCGGTGCAGGTTGCTCATGGGCGCGTGCAGCATGATTTCCTTGCCCGCCGCCATGCCCAGCCGCGCGATGGCTTTGGCGTTGGGTGTGTGCGGCAGAATTGCCAGGTTCACCTTGCCGGGCAGCGCCGCGGCTTTCTGCCCGGTATCAAGTTCGTAGCCCAGGTCGTCGATGATGACGACCAGGATCGGCGGCTCGGCGCTTGCAGCGCTGGCGAGCAGTATGAACAGGCTGGTTAGTAACCACTTCATGCGGGCCAGAATAAAAACCGCCATTGGGGGCCGTCAATGCAATACAGCGGCAGGAAAACGGGATAAATGCTGGAAATGTGACGGAGTTGGCAACACGGCGCGCATCGGCGCCGTGCTGCCCATACAGGGAGTGCTATCGCGTCACTCTGCGCCCAGCGCTGCCACCCCCAGGTTGTAAAGGGCAAAGCCCCAGATATCCGCATACTGGTCGATGATTTTGCTGGTCGGCGTGCCGGCGCCGTGGCCGGCGTCGGATTCAATGCGGATCAACACCGGCGCTTTGCCGGCCTGGTCGTGCTGCAGCTCGGCGGCAAACTTGAAGGAGTGCGCCGGTACCACGCGGTCGTCGTGGTCGGCAGTGGTGACCAGGGTGGCAGGGTAGCTGGTACCCGGCTTGAGGTTGTGCAGCGGCGAGTAGCCCAGCAGGTAGCGGAACATATCTTCACTCTCTTCCGAGGTGCCGTAGTCGTAGGCCCAGCCGGCGCCGGCGGTGAAGGTGTGGTAGCGCAGCATATCGAGTACGCCAACGGCGGGCAGCGCCACCTGGAACAGGTCGGGCCGCTGGGTCATTACGGCGCCTACCAGCAGGCCGCCGTTGGAGCCGCCGCGCAGCGCGAGGGTTTCCTTGCTGGCATAGCCGTTGGCGATCAGGTACTCGGCCGCGGCAATGAAATCGTCGAACACATTCTGCTTCTGCTGCTTGGTGCCGGCGAGGTGCCAGGCCTTGCCGTACTCACCGCCGCCGCGGATATTGGGTACCGCGTAGATACCGCCCAGGTCCAGCCAGGCGGCCACCACGCTGCTGAAGCGCGGGCGCAGGCTGATATCGAAACCGCCATAACCGTACAGCATGGCCGGTGCGCTGCCGTCCAACGGCGTGCCCCTGGCGTAGGTGATGGTCATGGGTACCCGGGTACCGTCCTTTGACTTGTAGAACACCTGCTCGGTTACAAACCGGTCCGACTCAAATTTCGAGCTAGACGCGCGGTACAGGCCAGTCTCTCCGGTCGCCGGGTTGAGCTGGAAAATGCTCGGCGGCAGGCGATAGTTATTGAAGCTGAAGTAGAGGGTCTCCTGTTCCTGCTTGCCTTCAAAGCCTGACGCCGTGCCCAGGTCGGGCAGGGCAATCTCACGCACCAGTTCTCCCTCGCGGGTGAACTGCTTTACCTGGCTGAGCGCGTCGATCATGTAAGTGGCAAAGAAATAGTTGGCGCCGGTCGTCACCTCCAGCACGTTGTCCGTTTCCGGAATCACGTCTTTCCAGTTGGAGGGCCCCGGTGCTGACGCGCCCACGCTCACGACGCGGCCGTTGGGCGCCTCGCGGTTGGTCTTGATGAACAGCGTGTCGCCGTCGGAGTCGATCACCTGGGCGTCGGCATCTTCCTCGACAAGGATCGTCGCCAGCTCGGGTGTTTCTGCGGCGAGGTCCACCAGGAACAGGCGGTTGCCCGAGGTGGAGTTGGCGCCGTAGATGCTGAGGAACCGGTCATCCTCGGTCACGCTGCCGCCCACGTAGCGGTGCTTCTGCGCGTCTGTGCCGCCGAACACCAGCTCGTCTTCTGCCTGCGGCGTGCCGATCTTGTGGAAGTAGAGCTTGTGCTGGTCGGTCATGGCCGACAGCTCGCTGCCCTCCGGCTTGTCGTAGCTGGAATAGTAGAAGCCCTCGTTTCCGCGCCAGGCAATGCCGCTGAATTTCACGTCGACAATCGGGTCGCCGATAGTGTCGCCGGACTCGACGTCGCGCACGACGATCGTGCGCCAGTCACTGCCGCCTTCCGACAGTTGGTAGGCCACCAGCTTGCCGTCGCGGGAGAAGCTGACGGTGGACATGCTGACGGTGCCGTCGTCACTAAAGCCGTTGGGGTCCAGGAATACCTCGGCTTCAGCGTCGCCTTTCTGGCGGAACAGTACATCCTGGTTCTGGAGGCCGTCGTTGCGGTAGAAATAGGTGTAGTCGCCCTCAAAGAACGGCGCAGACTCCCGCTCATAGTCGAGCAGCTTTTCCAGGGTGGCGGCAATCTTGTCGCGGTAGGGAATGGCATCCAGGTAGGCGCGGGTGACAACGTTCTGCTCTTTCACCCAGGCCGCGGTTTCCTCGCTGCGGTCATCCTCCAGCCAGCGGTAGGGGTCGCTGACCTCCACGCCAAAGTAGGTATCTGCCACCGTTTCGCGTCGTGTATCGGGATAGCTGAGGGTTGCAGGCGTTATCGCTTGCGGGGATGTCGACTGTGAATCCTGCTTGGAGCAGCCGACGACTGCGATGCCGAGGGCAACCAGAAGAAGCGCCTTATGCATGAGAGGTGTCCTTTAGCGAAACAAGAGTGCCCCCCGTCTCCGGAGTATGGCAGGTGCAGCTTAGGATCAGTTTCTCTACGGATGCAAGCCCTCGGCGGCGGCTACGGGCAACCCGCGCTTGAAGAGAAACTCAGGTAGGGCCGCTGTAACGCCAATTCGGCCAATGCCGCGCAGGCAGCGGCCCCTGTTTCACTGGTTGTGTCAGCGATGATCGGCTGCAGGCGCCTGAGGTTCGGCAGCTCGAACAGAGGCGCAAAGTCCTCGACCTCTCCGAGGGCGATTGTCAGCTCTTCGAGCTGCTGGAAATTGCGCAGCACGGAAATGTCCGCGGGTGCCCCAACGGTGAGGCTGAGTGACTCCAACAGCACCATCTGGCTTAGCGGTGCTAGATTCAGAGGGCCAGTGCCTCCCGCCCCACGGGTGGAGTCGCTGAGTATCAGCGAAACCATGGAAGTCATGCCTGACAGGGGAGACAGGTCGCTGATATCAGTGCCGCGGAGATTTAAGGCTGTAATACCTGTGAGGCCCACGAGTGCGTTAAGGTTTTCTACGTTGGCGTTGACCAACAACTGCTCCAATGCGGTGTTCGTAGAGAGGTTCCACAGGTCAAAGGTCGCTGGAGAAATAAGGCCACCCCCACCGGGAAAGGACTCCTGCTCGGAGACTGTGAGTTCAAGCTCGGCCAATTGAGCCTGTTGATCAAAGAAGCCCCAGTCCGGGACTGAGTCGCTCGGATAGGTGATCTCCATGTCCAGGCTGCGCAGCGGCGGCAGACCAGTCAGGGCTGCAAGCGATTCAAGGTCCCAGATCGACAGAATCAGCGAACGTAAGGCGTTCAACTCTGAGAGGGCTGAAAGATTGTCAACGCCAGTACCGCGGATTGAGAGGTGAGCAAGATTCCGGAGTGCACTGAGCTGCGCTATGTCCAGAGCATTCGCGGATGAAGCTGCCCTGCCCACTTCAAGAGACTCCAGGCCGGTCAGACCATACAGGAAATCATGGCTTTCTACCGAGCTACCCGAAAGGTCCAGTTCACGCAGCCATGTCATCTCCGCCAGTGGAGAATAGTTCGAGCGTGTTTGAGTAACGCCTTCCTCGTCCTGGAAGAAGTCGTTTACGCTCACGTCCTCCATGTTCAAGGTGCGCAGACTGGTAAGGCTTGCCAGCGATGTGAGGGCCCCTGTACCAGAGAAGCTTCTGAAACTACTGCCATTGAGGTTGAGTTCCGTCAGTTTGCTGAGGCCGGCCACATTGCTCAGGCGATCGAAATTCGTATCGTTCAGACTCAGCGTTTCGAGATTCACTAGCGATTGCAGAAATGCGCCGCCCCCGCTGAGGTTGTTGTCATCAAGTATGAGAGTCCTGAGTTGGGTGAGTGCGCCCAGCGCTTCCACGTCCTGAGAGAACAGTCTCAGGAAACTGAGATCGAGATGCTCGAGGTTCTGCATCTGCTCAATCCCTTCAAGGCTGCTGGCTGACCCGAAGGTGCACAATAAGTTACGTATCGCCGGTAGGTCGGTCTCCCCGGTAGCGCGGGCACAGGTGTAAAGCACCTCGTCCGTAATCTGGTCGAAGCTGGCCTTGTTCATGCCCAGCAACTCGAAGCTTGCAACTGTGAGTGCGTCCTGATCGTCGGCGATCACTGCCTCGATCATTGCGTCCCAGGCGGCCTTGTTAGGAAAGTTACCGGCGGGGAAATTGCCCGCAGTCAGTTCGAACAGGTCTTCGTAGCCAATCTGCCCGTCTTCGTTCAGATCTGAGACGTATCTCTGTGCAAACTTGTCGAGCTGTGGCGAGAGCGGATAGTACATATCTGCAGCGCCGCTCATATGCTGAAAGATGGCTTCAGTGACCGGGTTCAGCCGCGCCCGGGTGCTGCGCATTTGTTCTCCGGTCAGGTACCCATGCAAGCTGCCGGCCAGGGGCGTTGGTTGGGCGTCGACTACGGAGTCTCCATTCAGGTCTACCGCCTGCCCGCCCACCGATTCTGCCAGATAGTATTCAGAGGGGATAACCTGGGTTTCCCTCACGACTCCCCACCCCAACAGGTTGAGCTGCGCCGCATCCGTGTTTTGGTTCCAGCCGTCGACGCCAAACACTGCTTCGTAGGCCGCGGTGCTCAAGCCGGTGGTGCTGAAGTAAGGCGGCGCCTGTGAGTCAGGGTTATAGTGCCTGACCTCAATGGTGGACCCTTCGATAGGGCCATTCAGTTCGGCTTTGAAACAACCAGAAAGAGAATGAGATAAGAAACTGGCAAGAAGAGCCCAGTACAACGACTTGGGAGACAACCACAACCGCACAACGATCTCCTGACAACCCGGGACTAAACAAAGTTAAGTTTGCTGAGCGTCAGTGTAGATGTGGATCAGGTAAATACCATGCGATGTATCAATCGCTTTGGTGATAGGCGTATGACGCCCTAAACCGTTCCCGCTTACCGGTAAATCACGAGTTTGCTGCCGACCGTCACCGTTGAGGCTAGTTCTCGTCGTACATCCCCAGGATGTGAATGCCCTTGAGCAAGGTTAGCGCTTCGTAAAGCTGGTTGTCCTCGCTCAGCAGTTCATTGGGCGCACGGCTGCGCTCGGGGGCGTCTTCGTCGCCGTTGGCATTTTCCAGGCTGCGATTGAGGTCGGCCTCAGTCACGCGGCGCGGCAGGTTGTCATAGGCAGTGACCTTGGCGCGCTCCACCTCGATGTCCGGCACGATGCCCTGGGCCTGGATGGAGCGGCCGTTGGGGGTGAAGTAGAGCGCCGTGGTGAGCTTGATGGCGCGCTCTTCCGACAGCGGCAGGATCGTCTGCACCGAGCCCTTGCCGAAACTGGGGGTACCCATGACCACGGCACGCCGGTGGTCCTGCAGGGCGCCGGCCACGATTTCTGAGGCGGAGGCAGAGCCGCCGTTAATCAGCACCACGATAGGGGCACCCTCGAGAATGTCTGTGGGGGTGGCGTTGTAGCGGGTCTGGGAGTTGTCCATGCGGCCCTTGGTGTAGACCACCATGCCGCCGTCCATGAACTGGTCCGCCACGTCCACGCTGGCACGCAGCACGCCACCGGGATTGTTGCGCAGGTCCAGCACAATGCCCTTGATGGATTCCTCTTCCAGTAGCGCGTTCACCGCCTTGCCCACTTCATCCCCGGTGTGGCGCTGGAACTGGGCAATGCGCACATAGCCGTATCCGGGCTCGAGCCAGCGCTTGCGCACACTGGCGGTGCGCACCACGTCGCGCTCCAGGGTCAGGTTGAATGGCTGGCTGCGGCCTTCGCGGGCAATGGTCAGCTCGATGGTGGAGCCCTTGGGTCCGCGCATCAGCTCGATCGCCTCGTTGAGGGTCATGCCTTTCACCGGCTTGTTGTCGAGCTTGAGAATAATATCCCCGGTCTGGATGCCGGCCCGGTCAGCCGGGGTGTCGTCGATGGGAGAGATGACTTTCACGAAGCCGTTCTCCATACCCACCTCCAGCCCCAGGCCGCTGAACTCGCCGCTGGTACTGGTTTGCAGATCCTGGAAATCGTCCTTGGTCAGGTAGACCGAGTGCGGGTCCAGCCCGCTGAGCATGCCCTGGATGGCATATTCCAGCAGGGTGGAGTCGTCCACTTCCTCTACATAGCCCAGGCGGATCTGGCTGAACACATCGGCAAAGGTGCGCAGGTCGTCCAGCGGCAGGGCGCCCTCGTTGGTAATCAATGTGCCCGGTGACGGCCTCTCCACCGGTACTTCAGCCGGGACATCTACCGGCGTCTGCCCGGCATCGTCCTGGGCAAGGGCGGCCGGCGGTACGATCGCTTGTAACACTTGTAACAACAGGCTACCGAGGAAAGCAGCGCTGACAATTCGTGTGTTCATTCATCTACTCCACTGCCAAATCGCGGGGCAGGCCGATCAGTTTACCCGAATCCACGTTGCAACGTCTTTGCAGATTTAAGGCCGCTACCTGCTCCCGGTCACGCTTTCGCCACCCGCGGGGAGCGTTGCTATTTCAGCCAGGGCCCGGGATTGGTGGGTTTACCGCCCTCGCGAATCTCGAAGTACAGCGCGGATTCGGCCTGCCCACCGCTGTTGCCGACGGTGGCCACTGCCGATCCTGCCGACACCCACTCCCCCACATCGCGCAACAGCGCCTGGTTGTGGGCGTACAGGCTCATGTAGCCGTCGCCGTGGTCGATAATCAGCAACAGGCCGGAGCCTCGGAACCAGTCGGCAAACACCACCCGGCCGTGGTGAATGGCATTCACCTCACTGCCCTCCGCGGCGGGAATCACCAGCCCCTGCCAGCGCAGCTTGCTGCCGCTGCCGCGGCGCGCGCCGTAACGGTTGCTGGCGCGGCCTTCCACCGGCCAGGGCATCTGGCCGCGGGCGTTGGGGAAGGCCTGGTAGGTGTCCGGCACTTCCATTTCCGCCACTGCCTGTTCTATGACTTCCAGCAGTCGCTGCAGTTCCTCCTGGTCCAGGGACAGCTTCTGCAGCCGCTGGTCCTTGGTCTTGATGGTCGCATTGAGCTGGGCCAGTTCCCGCTGGCGCTGGCGCTGCCGGGTAAGCAGTTCGGCGCGCTGGATTTCCAGCTCGCGCTCGTTGGCCTCCAGCGCCACCATGGTGCCCTCGATTTCAGGTTCCAGGGTGTTGATGCGCTCGACAATCTCCAGGTAGCGGGCGATGTGCTCCAGTCGTGCCTGGTAGAAATAGTCGTAGTAGGTCATGGCACGGGCCAGGGTGGCGGGGTCCTCCTGGTTCAGCAGCACCCGCAGCTGGGCCTGCTTGCCCATCTGGTAGGCGGTCTGGATCTCACCGCTGATCAGTTCCTGCTGGCGGCCGCGGGCTACCAGCAGTTCCTCGCGCTGGGCGCGCAGGGAGTCGAGCTGCTGGCGGTTGCGGTCGATTTTCTTCTGGGTATCGCTGATCTCCCGGCGCACCACGCCGATGGCGACCTCGGATTCCCGCAGGGCATCGCGCAGGGTGCTGCGTTGGGCGAGATCGGCGCGCAGTTCTTCGCTGAGGGTTGCAATCTCCTGCTGCAGTTGCACCAGCTGTGCGCGGGCGCGGCTTTCCTCGTCATCCTGGGCCACACTGCTGCCCACCAGGGCCAGCAGCGACAGGGTAAAAAGCCAGCGTGGCAAGCGCTTACAGCTCCAGCAGGCTGTCGCCAGTCATCTCCGCGGGCTTGGGCAGGCCCATGAGTGCCAGTATCGAGGGCGCCACGTCGGCGAGTACGCCGCCGCTGCCGTTGAAGCTGGCCTGGCGCGGTCCCAGGTACACCAGTGGCACCAGCTCGGTGGTGTGTTGGGTGTGTTGCTGGCCGGACTCATAGTCCTGCATCTGCTCGCAGTTGCCGTGGTCGGCGGTAATCAGGGCCTCACCGTCCACCTCCTTGAGCGCGGCTTCGATACGCCCCAGGCAGGTATCCAGTGCTTCCACCGCCGCTACCGCGGCCTCGTAGTTGCCGGTGTGCCCGACCATGTCGCCGTTGGCGAAGTTGCACACGATGAGGTCGTAGGCGCGGCTGGTGATGGCTTCCACCAGCTTATCAGTCACTTCCGGGGCGCTCATTTCCGGTTTCAGGTCGTAGGTCGGTACATCCGGTGAAGGCACCAGTACCCGGTCTTCGCCGGCGTACTCGTCTTCCCGGCCGCCACTGAAGAAGAAGGTTACGTGGGCGTATTTTTCGGTTTCGGCAATGCGTAGCTGGGTCTTGCCCTGGTCAGCCAGGTACTCACCCAGCACGTTCTTCAGGGTTTCCGGCGGGAAGGCACAGGGGGCCTTGATGTCAGCGGCGTACTCGGTGGTCTGCACGAAGGACGACAGCGTTGGCACCGCGCCGCGCTCAAAGCTGTCGAAACTCTCGTCCACGAAGGCGCGCGTAAGCTGGCGCGCCCGGTCGGCGCGGAAGTTCATGAACAGCACGCTGTCGCCGTCGGCGATTTTCACTTCCGGCTCACCCTCGGCGCGAACCAGGGTGGGCTTCACAAACTCGTCGTTCTCATCGCGGGCGTAGGCATCGGTGAGTGCGGTGACCGCGTTGTCGGCGCTAAAGGGCGCTTCGGCACGTGTCAGCAGCGCCCAGGCCTGCTCGATACGATCCCAGCGGTTGTCCCGGTCCATGGCGTAGTAGCGCCCGGTAATGCTGGCCACGCGGCCGCAGCCCAGCTCGTCGAACAGGGCCTGCATGGCCGCCAGCGAGGGTTCGGCGCTGCGCGGCGGGGTGTCGCGCCCGTCCAGGAATGCGTGCAGGTAGACGCGCGCGGCGCCGCGGGCGTGAGCCAGCCGAATGGCGGCTGCCAGGTGGCGTTCGTGGCTGTGCACGCCGCCCGGGGACAGCAGGCCAATGATATGCACCGCACCACCAGCGGCCTTGGCGCTGTCGATGGCGTCGCAATAGACCGGGTTGTCGTCGAAGGCCCCGGTCTCGATGTCGTGATCGATGCGGGTCATGTTCTGGTAGATCACCCGGCCGGCGCCCAGGCTCATATGCCCCACCTCGGAATTGCCCATCTGGCCCTCCGGCAGGCCCACATCCTTGCCGGAGCCGGAAATCAGGGTATGGGGTGCCTCTGCCCAGAGCCGATCCCACACCGGTGTATTGGCGTTGGCGATGGCGTTGTCCTGGGGGTCTTCCCGGTGGCCGAAGCCATCGAGCACGATCAGCAGGCGGGGAGTTCGCAGGGTGTCAGTCATGGGGTTTACAGCGCGTCCGTGGGCCAAAAAAACAAGCCTCGCAGTGTACCCGGTATGGCCCCGCAGATCACGGGATCGCGCGTTTTCAGGAGTGGAAAGACCCTGTATACTTGGCGCCCTTTTTTGGGGCCCCGGAAGGCGGGACCCCACACTTCCGGAATCTCCTGGGAACGTCCTGTGTTTTTTGAGTTTCTAGCACAGCAGTGGATGCTTGTCGGTGCCCTTGTGGTGGCGGTGGGCATGCTGGTGCAGTACGAGTCGCGCAAGAGCGGCCAGAGCCTGACCCCACAGCAGGCCATCAACCTCGTCAACGCCGAGGACGGCGTCTTTGTCGACCTGCGCGATGGGGGTGATTTCGGCAAGGGGCATATCGCCAACGCGGTGAACATTCCCGCTGCGAAAGTGGATGGCCGACTGTCGGAACTCGATAAATTCAAGGAAAAGCCGGTAGTGCTGGTGTGCAAGATGGGTCAGCACTCTGGCGCCGTGGGCAAGAAGCTGGGCGAGTCCGGCTACAGCCGCGTCTACCGCATGAGCGGCGGCATGATGGAGTGGGGCCAGCAACAGCTGCCTCTTGTGAAATAGAGCTGGGATGACAATGAGCGTACGCCTCTATACCACCCGATTCTGCCCCTACTGCATCCGCGCCAAGCAACTGCTGGATGCCAAGGGCGTGAACTATGAAGACACCCCGGTGGACGGGCGGCCCGACCTGCGCCAGCAGATGGTCACGGAGAGTGGCTGCCAGACGGTGCCGCAGATCTGGATCGGCGAGCGCCACGTCGGTGGCTTTGATGACTTATGGCTGCTGGAGCAGCGCGGGGAACTGGATCCGCTGCTCAGCGCCACGCAATAACGAAACCTGTAAGGGAGTAATACCATGGCTGATGAACAGCAGAACGCAGCAGAAGGCGCCGGTGCGGCGGCCGAAGGCCAGCAGCAACAGCAATTTGTACTGCAGCGGGTCTACCTGAAAGACCTGTCCTTCGAATCGCCGGGGGCACCGGACGTGTTCCGCAAGGAATACCGTCCGCAGATCAATGTCGACCTGCGCACCCAGAGTGCAGCCATGGAGAACGACAACTACGAGGTCACCCTCACTATCACCATCACCGCCAAGCTGCAGGAAGACACCGCCTTCCTGATCGAAGTACAGCAGGCGGGTATCTTTGCCATCCGCGGGATCGCCGAAGGCGAGCTGCGCCAGATTCTTGGCATTTACTGCCCGAACGTAATCTTCCCCTATGCCCGCGAGACCATCGACAGCGTGGTGACCAAGGGCACCTTCCCGGCGCTGATGCTGGCCCAGGTCAACTTCGAAGCCCTCTACGCCCAGGCCCTGCAACAGGCGCAACAGCAGGCGGAAGCCCAGGCCGGCGGCGAAGCCGCTAGCTGATCACTCCAGGTGCGGCCTGGTCGGGCACACCGGCTAGGTGCGGCCTGGTTGGGCACACCGGCTAGGCGCCCCCTCGAAAGCCGAGTTGGCGCCAGGCTTCATACACCACCACCGCTGCGGCATTGCTCAGGTTGAGGCTGCGGCTGTGGTCCAGCATGGGAATCCGCAGCCGCTGCTCCGGCGGCAAGCTATCCAGCAATGATTGTGGCAGGCCCCGGGTTTCCGGGCCGAACACCAGGCTGTCGCCTGCCCGGAACACTGCCTCGCTGTAGTTGCAGCGGCCGCGGGTGCTGAGTGCATACAGGGTGCTGTCGGAGAGCGCTGCCGCGCAAGTCTCCCAATCATCGTGCACGGCCACGCTGGCCCATTCCTCGTAGTCCAGTCCCGCGCGGCGCAGGCGCTTGTCATCCAGTTCGAAGCCCAGTGGCCGCACCAGGTGCAGGCGGCATCCCGTGTTGGCGCACAGGCGGATGATGTTGCCGGTATTGGGTGGAATCTCCGGCTCGTAAAGCACGATGTTGAGCACGGTATCGTGCTCAGCTCATTCCCAGCTCTTTCATCTTGCGGGTCAGCGTGTTGCGGCCCCACCCCAGCAGCTGGGAGGCATCGCGTTTGCGGCCACGTGTGTAGCCCAGCGCGGTTTCGATCATGATGCGCTCGAACTCCGGTAGCGCCTGTTCCAGCAACTGCTTGCGGCCCTGGGACAATTCGCTCTCAGCCCATAGGCGCAGCAGTTTGTGCCAGCTATCGCTCTCAGGCACATCGCCGCCCTGGTGTTGGGACAGCTCCGGCGGCAGGTCGCCCAGGTGTACCTCGCGGCCCGAGGCCATCACCGTGATCCAGCGGCAGGCGTTCTCAAGCTGGCGCACATTGCCCGGCCATTCCAGCCCCTGCAGGAAGGACTCGGTCTCCGGCAGCAGCACCTTGGGTTCCACGCCCAGTTCTTCCGCGGCAGAGGCGAAGAAGTGTTTCATCAGCTGCGGAATGTCCTCGCGCCGTTCCGCCAGCTTGGGGATGTGAATGCGAATCACGTTGAGGCGGTGGAACAGGTCCTCGCGGAAGCTGTTGCCCTCGACCAGCTTCTCCAGGTTCTGGTGGGTCGCGGCGATGATGCGCACGTCTACCTTGATGGGCGTGTGGCCGCCCACCCGATAGAACTCGCCGTCCGCCAGCACCCGCAGCAGCCGGGTCTGGGTTTCCGGCGGCATGTCGCCAATTTCGTCCAGGAACAGGGTGCCGCCGTCAGCCTGCTCGAAGCGGCCGCGGCGCATGTTGTTGGCACCGGTAAAGGCGCCCTTCTCGTGGCCGAACAACTCGGACTCCATCAGGTCGCGGGGAATGGCTGCCATGTTCAGGGCGATAAAGGGATCGGTTTTACGCGGGCTGTGGCGATGCAGGGCGCGGGCCACCAGCTCCTTGCCGGTACCGGATTCACCGTTGATCAATACGGTGATGTGGGAGTGTGACAGCCGGCCGATGGCGCGGAACACCTCCTGCATGGCCGGCGCCTCGCCGATGATCTCGGTGTCGGCCACGGAGGTATCCGCCTCCAGGTTGATGCCCTGCTCCCGGGCCTGGGCCAGGGCGCGTTGGGTCACGGCCACCACTTCCTCGATATCGAAGGGCTTTGGCAGGTACTCGAAGGCGCCGCGCTGGTAGGACTCCACCGCACTGTCGAGGTCGGAGTGGGCCGTGGTGATGATCACCGGCAGGGATGGCAGCGCCTGCTGGATATGCGACAGCAGGCTCAGGCCGTCCATGCCCGGCATGCGGATATCGCTGACAATGGCATCCGGCTGCTTGCGTTCCAGGTGCTTCAGCAGCGTCTCGCCATTATCGAAGGACTCGGTCTCGAGCCCCGCCTGGCTGAGCGCCTTTTCCAGCACCCAGCGAATGGAGCGGTCGTCATCGACGATCCAGACTTTTTCAGGTCGTAGCATGTTCGGTTTCCAAGGGTAGGTAGATATTGAATTCGGTTCGGCCGGGCTCGCTGTCGCACTCGATCAGTCCCCGGTGGCGCGCCACGATGGCCTGGGAGATGGCCAGTCCCAGGCCACTGCCCTCGGGGCGGCCGCTGACCATCGGGAAAAACAGCGACTCGCGCAGGTCCTCGGGAATGCCGGGGCCGTTGTCGGTAATACAAATGCCACACACCAGGCGGTGGCGCTGGGAGCCAATGGTGAACTGCCGATGCACCCGGGAGCTCAGCGTGATAATCCGCTCACCCTTATTGCTGGCCGTAGCCTGCACGCCGTTCCGCACGATGTTGAGCACCGCCTGGATGAGCTGGCTGCGGTCACCCAGCAGGTTTGGCAGGCTGGGGTCGTAATCGCGCACAAATTTCACCGCCTCGCCGGTCTCCGCCTGCAGCAGGGTGCGTACGTGCTCGAGCACCTCGTGCACGTTCAGCGAGGCCAGTCGGGGCTGCTTGTGGGGCCCCAACATGCGGTCCACCAGTGAGCGCAGCCGGTCGGATTCCTCGATGATGATCGAGGTGTATTCCTCCAGATCCGGGTCCGGCAGTTCGCGGGCCAGTAGCTGGGCCGCGCCGCGCAGGCCGCCCAGCGGGTTCTTGATCTCGTGGGCCAGGCCGCGGATCAGGGCCTGGGTGGTTTCATGGGAGGTCAGCAGACCCTCCTCCCGGCTGATGCGGCGAATGCGGTCCACCGGGTGAATCTCTATCACCAGGCCCAGTACGTTGCGGCCCTCGCCGATCAAAGGCGACACCGTGCAATCCACCACCAGGGTGTGGCCGCTGCTCGTAGAAATGTTGACACCGCGGTTGGTGTAGGGACCGTCCGGCGGCGCCTCCCGGTGCTGGCGGGCAATAAACTCCAGCTGGTCGGGCAACAGTTCGTCCAGCCGCAGACCGACGCTGCGGGCCTGGCTCAGCTCCAGCATTGCCTCTGCCGCCGGGCTGATAAACCGGAGGCTCAGGTCGGGATGCAATACCAGCACCGCGGTGCTCAGGTTGTCGAGAATCTGTGCGTGAAAACTGCTGTCCATCTTACTGCCTGCGGGCGGCGGGTCTGGGCGCCCGGTGGTCCTTTGCAATGCGTCTGCAAGATTAGCGCCAGCATTGAGCCATTCCGGGGCATTTTCCATGCACCAATACTGGTGCATAACTCACTGATAGTGGGTGCTAACTAATCAAACAGTGCGCAATTTTCAGGCAGTGGTTACGCCGGAAGAGCGAAACGGTCGCCAATTTGTGCACCATCATGGTGCATCAGCCATGGGCGCAGGTCCAGTGAAGATTTGCCGGGCCGGGCGCCGCGTGCCGCTGGATCAGGGCTAGCGAGGTTGGGGGCGGGGGCGGTTGTTCTTGAAATTGCTTGAAGGGCGGAATACGAACACTTTCACGGGCGCGGAGGTCGACAGGCGCTTGCCCTCCTTGTCCACCACGGCAACGGTGAGATTGTGTTCGCCACGGAACACGTTGGTCAGCGCCCAGCTGGTACCGGTCTGCGGTTCCTGTCGCGGCTCGCCGTCCAGCAGCAGTTGCAGCATGTGATCGCGGCCCAGGGCCGGCGTCACGCTGGCACTGACGGAGAAATTGCCCGGCCCGCGGGGAATAATGGTTTCGTTGGCGGGAGCGGTAATGGCTACCTTGTAACCACTGCTGGCGCCCTCGTCGCTGATCTGCTCCGGTGGTGGCGCCGGGAAGGCCTCAGCGCTGGGAGGCGCAGATATATTGGGCTCACGGATGTCCACCGGCTCGGCATCGGCCGGCGGCTGGTCCGTGTAGGTCACGTTGCCGTCCTCGTCTACCACCCGATACACCTGGGCAGACGCCGTCATTCCCAGCAGGGTGCAAAAAAACAGCAACAACAAGTGCTTCAAGACCGTGGCCTCACTACCAGTGTCTCCCTAAAGTACCGCAAGCGCCGGATACCGGCAAACGCACTGTTTTGAGGGTTTTCTGCGCTTTTCGTTCAGAGTCAGCAGTAAATGGAGGCCAAAAAAAAGCCCGCCATTGGCGGGCTTTGCAGGGTAGGCGCGCTGCCGTCTCAAACAGTAAGACAGGAGCGAGCGGCCCCTCGACGGGGTCCCTTGGCTAGACTGAGTAGTACATGTCGAACTCGACGGGGTGAGTCGTCATGTCCAGGGTTTCGACTTCTTCCGACTTGAGGTCGATATAGCCATCGATCATGTCGTCGTCGAACACACCGCCGGCGGTCAGGAAGCCGCGGTCCGCGTCCAGTGCTTCCAGCGCCATGCTCAGGCTGGAGGCCACGGTCGGGATCGCCTTGCCTTCTTCCGGCGGCAGGTCGTACAGATCCTTGTCGGCCGGGTCGCCCGGGTGGATCTTGTTCTGGATGCCGTCGATACCGGCCATCAGCATGGCGGCGAAGCCCAGGTAGGGGTTGGCGGTCGGGTCCGGGAAGCGAACCTCGATGCGCTTGCCCTTGGGGCTCGGCTCGTAGGGGATACGAATAGACGCGGAGCGGTTGCGAGCTGAGTAAGCCAGCATTACCGGCGCTTCGAAGCCCGGAACCAGGCGCTTGTAGCTGTTGGTTGAGGCGTTGGTAAAGGCGTTGATGGCACGGGCGTGCTTGATGATGCCGCCGATATAGAACAGCGCCAATTCCGACAGTCCCGCGTACTCGTCACCGGCAAACATGTTCTCGCCGCCCTTGGCGAATGACTGGTGCACGTGCATACCGCTACCGTTGTCACCGACCAGCGGCTTGGGCATAAAGGTCGCGGTCTTGCCGTAGGCGTGGGCCACATTGTGTACGCAGTACTTGAGAATCTGCGTGGCATCCGCCTTGGCGACCAGGGTGTCGAACTTGATGCCGATCTCGCACTGGCCGGCGGTGCCCACCTCGTGGTGGTGTACTTCCACCGGCAGGCCCATCTGCTCCATGGCCGCACACATCGCAGCGCGAATGTCGTGCAGGGAATCCACCGGCGGTACCGGGAAGTAGCCGCCCTTCACGCCCGGGCGGTGGCCGATGTTGCCGTCTTCGAAACTGTGGCTGGAGGCCCATGCCGCTTCCTCGGAAGAGATCGCGTAGCCGGCGCCGCTCATATCGGCGTGCCACTTCACGTCGTCGAAGATGAAGAACTCGGGCTCGTTGCCGAAGAAGGCGGTGTCGCCGAGGCCAGTGGACTTGAGGTACTCCTCGGCGCGCTTGGCCACGGAGCGCGGGTCGCGGTTGTAGCCCTGCATGGTGCTGGGCTCAACGATGTCGCAGCGCAGGATGACGGTGGGCTCGTCGGTAAACGGGTCCAGTACGCTGGTGCCGTCATCTGGCATCAGGATCATGTCGGACTCGTTGATTCCCTTCCAGCCGGCAATGGAGGAGCCGTCGAACATCTTGCCCCCCTCGAAAAAGTCTTCGTCGACCACCTCCGAGGGGATGGAGACATGCTGCTCCTTGCCCTTGGTGTCCGTGAAGCGCAGGTCGACCCAGCGGGCTTCGTTCTCTTTAATCAGACTCAGAGTCTTCTCTGACATCAGTGTTCCTCCATCAACGGGATGTATTCTTTTGGTAGAGCCAGCGTGAAAATTCTTTCGCGAGGGAGCTGCCGATAAAGCCAGCCGGGCGTCGCGTCGACTCATGCGATGATCTCTGCAGACCTTGATAGCAAGAGCCGTGCCATGCCAGCGCGGGCGCTAAGTTCCTGTAATCAGTGCAATTGTTGGGCCGGGGAAGCGCCCGGCACACTGCGAATGCACCAAAATTAAGCACAAATGCGCTACTTTGGTGCAACATGCGCCCATTGGGTGCATGCCATAGCAGTTATCGGCTCCCTGAGCCGCTTTGTCAAGGCGCCGGCTGCGATTGGTCACCGAATCGCCGGCGCGCTATCCAGCCTCATCTACGACGGGTATAATCGCGCGCTTTTTGAGCAGGCGGACCTACACCGAGGAGTGAATTCCGCCCGCCGCTGTCTCCGCAGGTGAGCCCCAAGTGATTGAGAACCTTCGTAATATTGCCATCATCGCCCACGTCGACCACGGCAAGACGACGCTGGTGGACTGCCTGCTGCAGCAATCCGGCACCCTGGACCGCCGGTCGCAGGACGCCGAGCGCGTCATGGACTCCAACGACCAGGAGAAAGAGCGCGGCATTACCATCCTTGCCAAGAACACGGCCATCCGCTGGAACGACTACCGCATCAATATCGTCGACACCCCGGGGCACGCTGATTTCGGTGGGGAGGTGGAGCGGGTGCTGTCCATGGTCGACAGCGTATTGTTGCTGGTGGATGCGGTGGACGGCCCCATGCCGCAAACCCGCTTCGTCACCCAGAAGGCGTTTGCCCGCGGTCTATGCCCGATTGTGGTGGTGAACAAGGTGGACCGTCCCGGCGCCCGCCCCGACTGGGCGGTGGACCAGGTCTTCGACCTGTTTGATCGTCTCGGCGCGACCGAGGAGCAGCTCGATTTCCCGGTGATCTACACCTCGGCGCTGGAGGGCATTTCCGGTGACGATCACGAGGCCATGGGCGAGGACATGGACGCGCTGTTCCAGGCGGTTGTCAGTCACGTCCCGGCCCCCACTGTCGATCTCGATGGCCCCCTGCAGATGCAGGTGTCCGCCCTCGATTACTCCAGCTACGTCGGCGTCATCGGCGTCGGCCGCATCACTCGCGGTTCGCTGGCGCCCAACACGCCGGTCACCGTGATCAGCAGCGACGGTGAAAGCTGCAACGGCAAGATTCTCCAGGTCATGGGCTACATGGGCCTGGAGCGGGTGGAAGCGGAGTCGGCCACCGCCGGCGATATCGTCTGTGTGACTGGTATCGAGGGCCTGCAGATTTCCGACACTCTCTGCGACCCGGCGACGCCCGAGGCGCTGACACCGCTGACCGTGGACGAACCCACCGTCAGCATGACCTTCCAGGTGAACGATTCACCGTTTGCCGGCAAGGAAGGCAAGTTCGTCACCTCACGCAATATCAAGGAACGCCTGGAGCGCGAGCTGATCCACAACGTGGCCCTGCGGGTGCGCCAGGGTGACAGCCCGGACAAGTTCGTGGTCAGCGGCCGCGGTGAGCTGCACCTGTCGGTGCTGATCGAAACCATGCGCCGCGAAGGCTACGAATTGGGTGTATCCCGCGCCGAGGTCATCCAGCGCGAGGTGGACGGCGAGCTGCAGGAACCCTACGAGCAACTGGTGGTGGACTGCGAAGACCAACACCAGGGCGCGGTCATGGAAGAACTGGGCCGGCGCCGGGCCGAGCTCAAGAACATGGTGCCCGATGGCCAGGGTCGGGTGCGGCTGGAGTTCATTGTGCCAGCCCGCGGCCTGATCGGCTTCCGCTCCCTGTTCCTGACGCTGACCTCGGGCAGCGGTATCCTCACCCACGTGTTCGACCATTACGGCCCGGTCAAGGACGCCGAGGTGATCCATCGCAGCAACGGCGTGCTGGTGTCGCTGGTCAACGGCAAGACCCTGGCCTACTCGCTGTACAACCTGCAGGGCCGCGGCCGGTTGTTCATCGAGCCCAATGTGGAAGTCTATGAAGGGCAGGTCATCGGCCTGCACAGCCGTGGCAACGACCTCACCGTGAACCCGACCAAGGCCAAGCAGCTCACCAATATCCGCGCCGCGGGTTCCGATGAGAACATCATGCTGACGCCGCCGGTACTGCACAGCCTGGAACAGGCGCTGGAGTTCATCGAAGACGACGAACTGGTGGAGGTAACACCCGAGAGCATCCGCCTGCGCAA
Source organism: Halieaceae bacterium (assembly GCA_965229625.1). Classification (GTDB taxonomy): domain Bacteria; phylum Pseudomonadota; class Gammaproteobacteria; order Pseudomonadales; family Halieaceae; genus JANQIO01. Next base: position 1,783,939 of record CBDDJJ010000002.1, on the reverse strand, counting down.
GAAGCTGCTCAAGGAGCATGAGCGCCGTCGAGCAGGGCGCATTTAGGCAAGCTTCCCGCCGTTCCCCTGGCCTATACTGGGGGGCATGTTACAGCTCTACCCGGAAATCAAACCCTATGCCACCCACCGCCTCGAGGTGGGTGACGGCCACACGCTATACGTCGAGGAAAGCGGCGACCCGGAAGGGCTGCCCGTGGTGTTTATCCACGGCGGTCCGGGAGCGGGCTGCGATCCCAAGAACCGCTGCTTTTTCGACCCCGAAGCCTATCGCATCATTCTCTTCGACCAGCGCGGCGCTGGCCGTTCCACGCCCCACGCCGGGCTCAACGAAAACACCAGTACTGCGCTGGTGGCCGATATGGAAGCCATCCGCGAACACCTGGGGGTGGACCGCTGGCTGCTGTTTGGCGGCTCCTGGGGCTCGACCCTGGCGCTGTTGTATGCCCAGCAGCATGCGGAGCGGGTGATCGGTATGATCCTGCGCGGCATCTTCCTGGCCCGCCACCGGGACGTCCAGTGGCTCTACCAGGAAGGCGCCAGCCGCCTGTTTCCCGACTACTGGGAAGATTACCTGCGGCCCATCCCCGCCGCTGATCGCGATGACCTGGTGTCCGCCTACTACCAGCGGCTGACCGGCGACAACGAACTGGCGCGCATGGCCGCCGCCAAGGCCTGGTCCGGCTGGGAAGCGCACTGCGCTACCCTGCGGCCCAACCTCGAGGTCTACGAGCACCTGGTCGACCCCCATGTGGCCCTGGCCCTGGCGCGCATCGAGGCGCACTTTTTCGTGAACGACTGCTTCATTCGCGAAAACCAGATCATCGAGGACGCCGGGTTGCTGGCAGGCATCCCGGGCGTCATCGTGCACGGCCGCTATGACGCCGTGTGCCCGCTGGACAATGCCTTCGCCCTGCACCAGGCCTGGCCCGAGTCCGAGCTGCATATCATCCGCGATGCCGGCCACGTGGCTTCGGAACCCGGCATTACCGATGCCCTGGTGCGTGCCACCCGGCGCATGGCCCAGCGTTTCCGTCCCGGACCAACTCCCGCGTGAAGGCACTGTTGCAGCGCGTCCGCTCGGCCCGGGTGGACGTGGCGGGGGAATGCGTCGGTGAGATCGGCCCCGGGCTACTGGTATTGCTGGGCCTGGACAAGGGCGACTCCATGGCCAACGGCGAGAAGTTGATCGACAAGCTGCTGGCCTACCGGGTATTCAGCGATGACGAAGGCCGCATGAATCGCAGCGTTGCCGACAGCGGTGGTGGCGTGCTGCTGGTGTCGCAGTTCACGCTGTCAGCCGATACCCGCAAGGGGCTGCGCCCCAGCTTTTCCTCGGCGTTGCCGCCCGCCGAGGCCGAAGCCCTGTTTGCTGAACTACTGGCCTATCTCGAAAGCTGCCATCCGCAGGTAGCCACTGGCCGCTTTGGTGCGGACATGCAAGTCAGCCTGGTCAACGACGGGCCGGTCACCTTCTTGCTGGAAGTAGATTAGCCGCTACGCGTCAGCCCGCCAGCGCATCTTGATGTGGGGGATGCCGTCCTCGTCATAGACGTCCGACACGGTTTCAAAATTCATCGACTGGTAGAAGCGCTCCAGGTGGGCCTGGGCGCTGATACAGATGTCGGTCTGCGGCCAGCGGGCAACGGCCAGTTCAATCCCGCGCCGCACCAGCTCCCGGCCCAGGTCCTGGCCGCGGGCGGTGGGCGATACCACGATGCGGCCCAGTGAAGATTCCGGGTAGCTGACCCCTGGCGGCAGCGCACGCAGGTAGCCCTGCAGGCTGTCACCCTGCCAGGCGCAGAGGTGTATGGCCTGCTGGTCGAGGTCATCGAGGTCCGAGTACAGGCAGTCCTGTTCGATTACGAAAACCTGCTGCCGCAGGCGCAGGATGGCGTAGAGTTCCGGGGCTGAAAGTTGGTCAAAAACGGCGCTTTGCCAGCTACAGGGCACTGTGTGCAATTTCGCATTTTCCGCTGCGTGAATAGTGCTACTATACCGGCTAACACCGTGGAGATAGCCGTAAAACTACAAGAATTCCCGCGGTAAACGGCCGGAACAGAGTCATTCGGACCTGCACGTTTCCGTTCCCGGGAACTGGAATGTGCGTCCGGAGAAGAAGCCGCAAACAGACCGAGCAGGGAACATTACCCGATGTTAGCTAACGCTGAACTTGCCCAGGATTTTTTCGTTCTCAACCAGCAGAGCAAGAAGCTGGTGAAGGCGCTGCTGGAAACGGTTGATATACCCTCCATACCGCTGGAAATCGAGGCCACTGACAATGCACTGTTGCGCGGCCTGGAGGCGGACAAGATCTACTACATCGAAAGCGGCTCACTGAGCGCCCGCTACCGGGACCGTACCGTCTACCTGCTGGATGACGGCGACCTGCTGTTGCCGGACGTGGCCGGTGGCGCCGACCACGATGTGTCCGTGAGCTACGCCAGCGAGAATGGCGCTACCCTGGCCGGCTTCCCCGGGGTGGAGTTCATGCGTCGCGTTATCGCCGACCCCGCCGCCAGCAAGCTGTGGACGCGGCTGATGATTACCCAGTCCGGCATGCAGCTGCGGCTGACCGCCTCGCTGACTGACGACGACACCCACGCCACCCCGGGCTTCGAAATCTACAACCCGGGTGATGTGATCATTCGCCAGGGCGACCGCGCCGACTATGTGTTCAACCTCACCGAGGGTTCCGCCGAGGTGGTGGTGGATGGCGTGACCGTGGGCGGTATCGAAGAGGGTGAGATCTTCGGCGCGATGGCCGTGCTGACCAACGCCGATCGCACCGCCACGGTGATGGCGAAGACGCGCTGCTCCGTGGTGAAGGTCCCCAAGGATCAGTTCGCCGACCTGATCAAGAGCAACCCCACGACCATTCACACGCTGCTGATCGATATGGCGAATTCCATCGTCAACCTGAATGAGCAGCTGGTCGGGCTGCGTGGCAGTTACGTCAACTAAGCAAACGTAAACCAGCGGAGCCCTCCCGGGCTCCCGACTCGCGCGCTGTCACAGCTACAGCCGCGGCAGTGATCAAAACCGAGTTCTTACATGTCTGATAGCGTAATCATCGACGAGGACGGTACCGAACAGGTATCGCTCAAGACCTATGCTGAGAAAGCCTACCTGGATTATTCCATGTACGTCATTCTCGACCGCGCGCTCCCGCACCTGGGCGACGGCCTGAAACCGGTCCAGCGACGCATCGTTTACGCGATGAGCGAGCTGGGCCTCAAGAACAGCGCCAAGTACAAGAAGTCGGCCCGCACCGTGGGCGACGTGATCGGCAAGTTCCACCCCCATGGCGACAGCGCCGCTTACGAGGCGATGGTGTTGATGGCCCAGTCCTTCAGCTACCGCTATCCGCTGGTGGACGGCCAGGGTAACTGGGGCTCGCCGGACGATCCCAAGTCTTTTGCCGCCATGCGCTACACCGAGTCGCGGCTGGCGCCTTACGCGGAGGTGCTGCTGTCGGAACTGGGCCAGGGCACGGTGGACTGGATTCCCAACTTCGACGGCACGCTCGACGAGCCCGCCGTGCTGCCGGCCCAGGTACCCAACGTGCTGTTGAACGGTACTACGGGCATCGCCGTGGGCATGGCCACCGACATTCCACCGCACAACCTGCGCGAGGTGGTATCCGCCACCATCCGCCTGCTGGAGAAGCCGAAGTCGACCGTGGCGGAGCTGTGTGAGCTGCTGCAGGCGCCCGACTTTCCCACCGAGGCGGAAATCATCACCCCGCGGGAAGACATCCTCGCCATGTACGAGACCGGCCGCGGCGCCCTGCGCATGCGCGCCACCTGGGAAGTGGAGTCCGGCGAGATCGTCGTCAACGCGTTGCCCTACCAGGCCTCCGGCTCCCGGGTGCTGGAACAGATTGCCCAGCAGATGCAGGCCAAGAAGCTGCCCATGGTGGCCGACCTGCGAGACGAGTCGGACCACGAGAACCCGACCCGGCTGGTGATTGTGCCGCGCTCCAACCGCGTTGACCGCGACGCGCTGATGAGCCACCTGTTTGCCACCACCGACCTGGAGCGTAGCTACCGGGTCAACCTCAATGTGATCGGCATCGACGGCCGCCCCGGGGTCAAGGGCCTGGTGCCCATGCTCAAGGAGTGGCTCAGGTTCCGCACCGAGACGGTACGTCGGCGCCTGGAGTTCCGCCTCGACAAGGTGTTGAAGCGCCTGCACATCCTCGAGGGTTACCTGGTCGCCTTCCTCAACATCGACGAGGTGATCCAGATCATCCGCACCGAGGACAAGCCCAAGCCGGTCCTGATGAAACGCTTTGGGCTTTCGGACGAACAGGCCGAGGCCATCCTCGAGTTGAAACTGCGCCACCTCGCCAAACTCGAGGAGATGAAGATTCGCGGCGAGCAGGACGAGCTCAGCGCCGAGCGCGACGAGTTGCAGAAGGTACTGGGTTCCGAGGCGCGCCTGAAAACCCTGATCAAGAAAGAGCTGGCGGCCACCGCCGAGAAGTTTGGCGACGAGCGCCGCTCGGTGCTGGCCGAGCGTGAAGAGGCGCGTGCCTTCAGCGAGCTGGAGCTGATGACCAACGACCCCATCACGGTGGTCATGTCGGAGAAGGGCTGGATTCGCGCCGCCAAGGGCCACGAGGTGGATCCCGCCACCCTCAGCTACAAGTCCGGCGACGCCTACAAGATGTCGGTGGCTTGCCGCACCAACCAGCCCACGGTCATCCTCGACTCCACCGGGCGCGCCTACACCGCCACCTCCCATAACCTGCCTTCGGCCCGGGGCCAGGGAGAGCCGGTGACCGGTCGCATCAATCCGCCTTCCGGAGCCACCTTCGAAGGCATCATGTCCGGTGAGGCAGGGCAGTTGTACCTGCTGGCCTCCGACGCCGGCTACGGCTTTGTCGGCAAGCTGGAAGACATGCAGACCAAGAACCGCGCCGGCAAGTCGGTGCTGTCACTGCCCAAGGGCGCCCGGGTGCTGAACCCGGCAAGAGTGGACGCTGTGGAAGGGGCCTTCGTCGCCGCTGTCAGCAACGAGGGCCGCCTGCTGATTTTCCCGCTGGAAGACCTGCCGCAGCTGGCCCGCGGCAAGGGCAATAAGCTGATTTCCATCCCCTCCGCCAGGGTCCAGAGCCGCGAGGAGTTTGTGGTGGCGGTGCAGGTGCTGAGGGAGAATGATTCGCTCGTGGTGCATGCCGGCAAGCAGCACAAGGCCATGAAGTTCTCAGAGCTGGAACACTACCGGGGTGAGCGCGGCCGTCGCGGCAACAAGCTGCCGCGGGGTTACCAGAAAGTCGACCGCATGGAAGTGCAGACTGCCGGCTAGGACTGGCCGCCCACCAGTTGCTGGAGTAACAGTAGCCGCTGCCGCTCCAGCAGCTCGCCGTAGGGCTCCGCAAAGCCGCGCAGGCCGCCTTCTTCCAGTTCGCAGCGCGTCGCCACGTCAGCGTCTGCCAGCACGGCGTCGTTCAATACCACAGACTCGGTCGACTGGCGTGCCGCCAGGTCATCGATGATGTGCTGGTTGTACAGCGCCGGGTAAATATCCCGGCTGTCCGGCCCCGCTTCTCCCAGGCCGCAGGCCAGTCCGAGGCTGTAACTCAGGCGGCGGCGCTGGTCGAGATCGGCGGCTACCTGCAACAACAGCCAGCCACAGGCCACGGCCCGGAACGCCGGGCTGCCCGCCGCGTGTTCACCGGTAAAGTCCACCAGCAGGCCAAACTCCCGGGCCACGGACAGGCTGCCACCGTAGAGGCCGGCCGCGGCAGCCACCAGTTCCCGCTGTGACTCGGTGTACTCCAGCAGGGACTGCTCATCCAGGGTTTCCACGTAGCGGGCGAGGCTCGCCAGGCTGACATACAGCAGGCCCGCCTGCTGGTAGTCACCGGCTTCCTGCCCGGTGTCCGCCGGTGGCCGCAGCAGGTCCAGCGGCAGTGCGGCCACCGCGGATTCCAGGGCGGCCAGTTCATCACCGGCGCCGTCCGGGCTCGGCCCGCCCAGTTGCTCGCGCAGCGCGTTAATGCGCCCCGCGTGATCCTGCCCCCAGCGCCCGGCCAGGGCCGCTGCGAACAGGCTGCCGAGAATCCCCAGCACCAGCAGTCCGAAGGACATGCCGCGCTGTTCCTCCAGGGCCGGGTCCGGGGCCGAGGCCATTTCCAGCTCGCCGGCAATATTGCCGTCGATCACCACCTGGGCGCGGGTAAACCTGCTGTCCGGGGTGAGGTCACTGCCGGACTGGCCCAGTGGCCGATCGTCCAGGTCGTTGACCGTGAGCTGCTGCAGGCCGTGGCGTTCGCGCAGGCTGCGCAGGGTGGCCTCCAGTCTCACCAGGTCGCCCACCGCCACCACCGGCGCCACCTGGGCGGCCAGCTCGGTGGCCAGGGCGACAAGCTGCGCGCGGGACTGCTGTTCAAGGATGTAGCGGCTGGAGAGGTTGCCGATCAGGACCAGCACCAGGGCCAGGGCCAGGCAGAGACTTCCGCAGAGCAGTGCCAGTCGCTGGGAAATCCTGTGCATGCGTGTCCTTGTGCTTGAGCCTGCGCTCGGTGCGTGCGCGCTGTAGAATAGGCGCTTTTTCGAGGCGGCGGGCGTGAAAGAGATATTGTTGATTAACATTTCGGGTGAAGACAAGCCCGGTGTTACCGCCGCCGTCACCGAGATCCTGGCGGGCTACGATATCAATGTGCTCGACATCGGCCAGGCGGTGATTCACGACACCCTGTTGCTGGGTGTGCTGGTGGAATTGCCCGGCCCGTCGGATGATTCGCCTGTGCTCAAGGACCTGTTGTTCCGCATCCACGAGCTGGGCCTGCAGGCGCGCTTCACGCCCATCGACGAAGACAGCTACGAGCACTGGGTAGCCGGCCAGGGCCGGGCGCGCTACATCGTCAGCCTGCTGGCCCGCAGGATCACCGCGCTGCAGCTCTCACGGGTGACCGGCGTGGTATCACGCTACGGCCTTAACATCGATGACATCACGCGCCTCTCCGGGCGCGTCCCGCTCGGCGAGCTGCCGCCGCTCAGCAAGGCCTGCGTGGAATTCTCGGTGCGCGGCCAGCTCGAGGACACCGCGGCCTTCCGTTCCGACCTGCTGGAACTGGCCGCCGACATGGACGTGGACATCGCCTTCCAGGAAGACAACATGTACCGCCGCAACCGGCGGCTGGTGGCCTTCGACATGGACTCCACCCTGATCGAGGCCGAGGTCATCGATGAACTGGCCAAGCGCGCCGGGGTCGGCGAGCAGGTCGCCGCCATCACCGAGCAGGCCATGCGCGGCGAACTGGATTTCTCCGAGAGCTTCCGGCGCCGGGTGGCCCTGCTGAAAGGCCTGGACCAATCGGTGCTGGAAGAAATCGCCGCCGCGCTGCCGCTGACCGAGGGCGCCGAACACCTGGTCAGCACCCTGCGCTCCCTGGGCTACAAGACGGCCATCCTGTCCGGCGGCTTCAACTACTTCGGCGCCTACCTGCAGCAGAAGCTTGGCATCGACTACATGTACGCCAATCGCCTGGAGATCGACAATGGCAAGGTCACCGGCGAGGTCAGCGGCGAAATCGTCGACGGCGAACGCAAGGCGGCCCTGCTCAGGGATATCGCCGAGCGCGAGGGCATCGACCTGCAGCAGGTCATCGCCGTTGGCGACGGCGCCAACGACCTCCCGATGCTGCGTATCGCCGGCCTCGGCATCGCCTTCCGAGCCAAACCCCTGGTCATGCAAAGCGCCGAGCAGGCCATTTCCACCCTGGGTCTCGACGGCATCCTCTACCTCCTCGGCATCAGCGACCGCTACCAGCAATCCCGATAGCTCCCGTTCTGGTGCAGTGACCGGATGTTCCGGCTTCCTTGCATTTGAGGCCGCACGTGAGGCACCTGGACCCTTTCCGGGACACGCTAAAAGCATGACGTCCATGTCTCGCTCGGGTGCGGCCGTCCTGGCCGCACACGGTCCCGGAAAGGGCCCAGGCACCGCACGCGCTCCGCAGGTGCCGCGTCGAATCCCGGGCTGCGAGTCCTTTTCTTTTTGACTGCTACCAGCAGTCCCGGTAGCTCCCGGTCTGGTCAAGTAGCCCGCTGTTCCGACTTCCTTGCATTTGAGGCCGCACGTGCGGCCCAGGCACCGCACTCGCTCCATCGCAAGCCGTTCGAACAAGGAGCCTAGCGATTTGCTGTCTGGAACCCCGCGCTGAACGAGGGTGGGAGCTGGGGGTATGGCCTTCCCGGACCGTCGACGGCCAGGGGTGGCCGTCGTCGAGCGAGACAGGGATGTCATGCTTGTAGCGTGTCCGGGAAGGCCATACCCCCAGATCGCGCCCGACCTACGGAGCAACCAACATCTAAGAACCCCTAATGGAGAAGCGCTTCAAGACTGATTCAATGAATGTCGCAAATACAGCTAGTCCGTGAAGTGGTGCGCGTGATTCGCGCCGGCATCTACGGAGTTCCAGCAGTAATGAAGGAAAAGGGCGACTTAGCGCCTCGGGCTTCTCTTAGAGGCTTTCAACCCTAGCGGGTTGAAAGTCAGAGCTCACTCCAAATGGAGTTGAAGGAGGTGTCGACAACCTCGGCGCGGTCGCGGGCGGCTACCTCGTCGAGTTGCTGGATGTAGCGGAACTCGAACTGGTTGTAGGCAGCCGTGGAGGATACCTTCTTGAAGAGCTGGATGTAGGACTCTTCGCCGCCGCGGATCAGGGTGACCTTCTGGCGTTCCTTGAAGCCCACCCGCGGGGTGATCAATGTGTTGGGCTGGCCGACCAGCTTGATTTCCGGCAGCAGCAGGGCGCGCATCAGGTCGCCGTCTTCGCCGGTCTTGTGTTGAACGCGTGCGCCGTAGGGGGTGGCGCGCGGGCTCAGCAGTTCAACGCCGAGCAGGGTGGTCTGGTCCTTGAGCTGGCTGACCCAGCGAATGACCGCGATGCTCCAGGCGCTGTTGTCCACTTCGCGCACGGCGATCACGTCGCCGGTCTTGATGTGGCTGGGAATGTCCGCCGACCATTCCAGGCAGTAGCCGCCCGGGCTGACGTTGGCCATGCGTACCGGGAACACCGGGTGGCGTTCCCTGCTGTTCACATTGTCTTCGATGCCGGCTTCGCGGATGTGGAACTCCAGCTCTTCCAGGGCCAGGCTGTCGTCGCGGCCGGCGCTGTCGAAGACCTTGTCCCACAGCTCCTTTTCTTTCACCGCGTCGTCGCCGGTGGGGGAGATCTCCCCGTCCTCGTTCAGCATATGGGCATGGGACGCTGACACCAGCGACTCGAAGTTGATGCCGCCGCTCACATAGAAATGGGTGTTGCTCAGGCCCACCGAGATCCACAGCTTTTCCTGGCCGGGTGCGCGCGCGAAGTTGCGCTTGCTCATCACGCCCCAGGCGGTGATCACGTGGTCCAGTACGTTCGGTGACACTACCGTGTCCTTGTCGAACACGATGGACTGCTCGCCGGTGTCATTGCGCAGGTTCTGCAGGAAATCGACCAGCTTGTCGGTGTTGATCAGGCGGCAGTTGTCGCCGGGAATCTCGCTGTACAGGGAGGCGTAGATTGGCGGGTGGTCGCTGGCGAAGTCCACCAGGAACAGGCCGTCGGCGCGCTCGCTGGGCATCGTCAGCTCAACATGCTCGCCCCACTCGCGCAGGCCCTTGAACACACCGGCCAGGTCGCGCTGGCGCAACTGGTTGGGTTTGCAGCTACCCAGCAGCAGGGCGCGCAGGTAGGTGTCGGTGATGCTGCCATCGCCGATAATCTCGTCGGCCACCAGCTGGCTGGAGAGCTTCTGGCGTTCCGCCAGCAGGAATAGCTGGTGCAGCTCCATCCAGGCGTTGATCTCCACCGGCTGGTAAAGCTGGTAAGACACCAGCAACTTCATGCTGGCGGAGGTAATGGCGCGGTGCAGCGCCATGCACACCAGCTTGGCCGGGTTGGCGCCGGAAATCTCCTGGCGGCGCTGGATCGTCTGGATGGCGACAATGGTGTAGGCCGTGGTCACCAGCTCGTAGAGATTTTGTGCCAGCTTGGCGGCCTTGCGCGGCTCGTCCGGCAGCACGATGGGCTGGTTCAGGTAAAACTTGGAGAGGGTCGACAGGGCGGTGTGGGTTACCGGGCGCAGAGCCTCGAGGATCTCGAAGCGGATGTCCGGGCGCATATCGACGCGATTCAGGTCGCTCATGGCGCTGCGCAGTTGCTGGGCCACCTGGGATGGGTTGGCCATGGGCAGGCTTTCGGCCCAGTTGGCGGCCTGCTCTGCCGTCAAGCCAAACAGGACGAACTCCGACAGGTCCTGCCGGGGTATTCGCAGCTTGATTGGCTCGTTTTTACTCATAGCACGGGCTCTGCCTTATAAGTTTTAGTCAGCCGATGCGTAATGGTACCTAAGTATCTGTTTTAGGTACACTTTTCATTTGTACGCCTCGTGCGGCAAAGCGGTCGTTGGCCCATGGATACCGCCGAGCATACTACCCCTCTTCCCTGGCCACAGCGGCCGTGGGTTTGCCGTTCGTTTACCGTCACACGAGCGCAAAATATTAGCACTGAGCTTAGCACCAAAATTGGCACCTGAAATTAAGCCCGGGTGATGTAATCGGCCCACTGTCTGCAGGAATCCCCACCCCGCAGACAACGTGCACAGTGAATCACCTCCGTTGGGGTCTGTCCAGCGCCATTGTCTCAAATCGGACATTGGCGGACCCGCGAATTACGAGGCCTGCAAGGCGCTTTTCCGCCCGCCGGGGAGTGGCTCGCAGGCTGCCATAGCGGCGCGCTTCGGGGTATGATAGCCGCCCTTTTTGGCGGCGCAGGGCGCCCGGCAAACTCACACAGGTACACGATGGCTTATGGCTAGTTTCTCCACCAATGAATTTCGCTCAGGTCTCAAGGTAATGCTGGACGGTGATCCCTGCAGCATTATCGAGAACGAGTTCGTGAAGCCCGGCAAGGGCCAGGCCTTCAACCGGGTCAAGCTGCGCAACCTCAAGTCCGGCCGGGTCTGGGAGCGCACCTTCAAGTCCGGTGAGAGCCTGGAAGGGGCGGACGTCATGGACCGCACCATGGAGTACCTCTACAGCGACGGCGAGTTCTGGCACTTCATGGAGCCGGACACCTACGAACAGTACCAGGCCGACAAGGACGCCGTGGGTGACGCCGCCCAGTGGCTCAAGGAAGGCGACCGCTGCGAGGTCACCCTCTACAACGATTCGCCGCTGGCGGTCGTGGCCGCCAACTTCGTGGAACTGGAAATCACCGAGACCGACCCGGGCGTAAAAGGCGACACCGCCTCCGGTGGCAGCAAGCCCGCCACCCTCAGCACCGGCGCCGTGGTCAAGGTACCGCTGTTCCTGAGCCAGGGCGAGATCGTCCGCATCGACACCCGCTCCGGCGAATACGTCGGGCGCGGCAAATCCTGATTGGCGAAAGCCGACGACTGGCAGCCCTCGGCCATGCCGGGGGCGCTGGCCGGGCGCGCTGAACTCCTGGCGCAGCTGCGCGCCTTCTTCGCCGCCCGCGGGGTGCTCGAAGTTGAAACCCCGCTGCTGTGCAGCGACACCATCACCGACCCGGCGATAGAGCCCATCCCCTGCGGACAGGCCAGCGGCAGGCGCTGGCTGCAAACCTCACCGGAATACGCCATGAAGCGCCTGCTGGCAGCAGGCAGCGGGCCGATCTACCAGGTCTGCAAGGCCTTCCGGGCCGGCGAGGCCGGCGGCCGCCACAACCCCGAGTTCACCCTGGTGGAGTGGTATCGCCCGGGTTTCAACCTGGCGGACCTGATAGAAGAAGTGGCAGACCTGGTACAGGCAGTCCTGGGCACCACCCTGCACCGGGTGATGACCTACCGCGAGCTGTTCCACCAATACCTGGGTCTCGACCCGTTTACGGTCGGCGTGGGTGAGCTGGAGGCCTTCGCCCGGGCACGCCTCGACTACAGCGGCGGCACTGAGAATCGTGACACCTGGCTCGACCTGTTGCTGACCCACCTGGTGGAACCGCAGCTCGAAGGGCTGGTGTTCGTGCACGACTACCCCGCGTCGCAGGCGGCCCTGGCGCGGCTGCGGGAGGAGGGTGGCATCACCGTCGCCGAGCGCTTCGAGCTCTATGTAGATGGCGTTGAACTGGCAAACGGTTACTTCGAGCTGATCGATCCCGCCGAGCAGCGGGCCCGCTTCGAGGCGGACAACCGGGTGCTGGCCGCCCGCGGTGACGCCGCCCGGCCCATCGATGAACGCCTGCTGGCGGCCATGGAGGCCGGTGTCCCGTCCTGCGCCGGCGTGGCGCTGGGCCTCGATCGGCTGTTGATGAAGAAGCTGGGCGCCGAGCGCGTACAGGACGTGCTCAGTTTCGACTGGTCGCGCTGTTAGTCCCGCAGGCGCTCGGTGCGCCACCCGCCATTCCCGCGCACCCGTCATTCCCGCGTACCCGTCATTCCCGCGCAGGCGGGAATCCAGCCCGTCTGTTCCCGGCTCCCCGCCTGCGCGGGGATGACAGCCCCGGAGTCAGCCCACCACGATCGCCGGCGCGTAGCCGTCAATAAACTCCTGGGGTAGCCGCCGCGGTTTGCCTTTCTCTAGGTCCACACAGGCAAACTGCATGCGCGCGCGCAGCACGGTGCTGCCGTCGGCGGGCCTCAACACCTGGAAGCGGCGCTGCATGGTCAGCTTGCCGTCCCAGTCGACAATCCAGGTGGCAGCGATCAGCTCATCGCCCAGGTGGGAGGGTTTGAGGTAATCGAATTCGCTGCGGGTAATGACCATGGCCCGGTTCAGGCGCTGGTAGGCAGCCAGGTCCAGGCCCAGGGATTCAGAATGGTCCCAGGCCACCTGCTCACACCAGGTCACATACACCGCGTTGTTGGTGTGGCGCAGGCCGTCGATGTCTTCCGCCGCGACCTGCACCGCCAGGGTGTGCGGCCGCGGTAAATCCCAGTCCATCAGCCGGTAGCGGCGTTGGCCTGGCCGTCCACCAGTTCCAGCGGTTTCTGGGCGATGTGCCAGTAACCGTAGATCACGGCAATGATCGGGCAGGCAATATTGAAAATCGCGAAAGGCGCATAGGTGAGCGTAGCCACGCCCAGGGTGGCCGACATATAGGCACCGCAGGTATTCCAGGGAATCAGCGCCGAGGTCAGGGTGGCCGAATCCTCCAGGGTGCGGGACAGGTTGAGGCGCGACAGGCCGCGGCGCTCGAACTCATCCCGGTACATGCCACCGGGCAGGGTGATGGCTATGAACTGGTCGGCAGCCGCCAGGTTGGTGGCGGTGCAGGTTGTGACCGTCGTGGCCACCAGGCCGCCATTGCTCTTGGCGCGCTTGAGGGCACCGTCCACCATGTACTTGAGAATGCCCACCCGCTGCAGGGTGCCACCGAAAGCCATGGCGCTGATGATTAGGGAAATCGTGTTGAGCATACTCAACATGCCGCCCTTGGATAGCAGCTTGTCCATAAAGGCATTCCCGCTCTCGGAGACATAGCCGTTGAATAAGCTGGTCCACACCCCCTTCAGCATCAGCACCCCTTCACCCAGCCGCTCGCTTTCGCCGGCGAGCCGCAGTACCGCTTCCGGTTGGTAGAGCATGGCGAAGAACACGCCAAATACTGCCGAGGTGAGGATGGCCGGTAGCGCCGGTACCCGGCGCCACACCAGGAACAACATGAGTAACAGTGGCAGGAACAGGTGCAGGCCGATATTGAACTGGCTGGCAATGCTGTCGCGCAGCTCGGCGATTTGCTCAGGCTCGGCGGCGTCGCCACCACTGAGCGCGATAAACACGACCAGCGCCAGCAGGAAGCTCGGCACCGTGGTCCACAGCATGTGCAGGATGTGCTCGAACAGGTCGACACCGGCAGTGGCCGCCGCCAGGTTGGTGGTATCGCTGAGCGGTGACATCTTGTCGCCGAAATAGGCGCCGGAGACGATGGCCCCGGCGGTGATCGCCGGCGACAGGTTGAAACCTGCGGCAATCGCCATCAGGCCAATGCCAATTGTGCCTGCCACTGTCCAGGACGAGCCGATGCTGACCGCAACCACCGCGCAAATGATGGCCGATGCCGCGTAGAAAATGTCCGGCGACAGGATGTTCACGCCGTAATAAATGAGGGCCGGGATGGTGCCCGACAGGATCAGCGCGCCGATCAGCATGCCCACCGACATCAGGATCAACATCGGCACCAGGCACATGGCAATACCGTCCACCAGGCCTTCCTCGATCTGGCGCCAGCTATACCCCAGCCGCACTCCCACCAGGCCAACGGCACCGGCGCCCAGCAGCAGCGCGATCTGGTTGGCACCGTAGGAAGAGTCGGGTCCGTACAGATAGACCGACAGGCCCAGCATGAAAATGACCAGGGCTACAGGAGCAAGAGCAAGGCCCGGTGTGAGAGGTCGTATCGGGGAATCCACAGAAGTTTCTTCAGACAATGGCCGAATCAGCTTGCCTGAGTTTTGCGCAATGGTACAGCCCCGGGCCTTGCAGTAAACTTGGCCGTCCTTCAGTTCCCGGTGCGTTGCCGCTATGTCTCGCCTGATTTCCTGCCTCTCTGTACTGATTCTCTTCACTGGCCTGGGCGCCTGCAGCAGTGCTGACACGGTGGACGCCGGCAATAGTGAAGGCAGTCTTGTCGACGGCAACTTGCGCCTTGAACCCCTGCAGCTTGACCTCGATAGCCCCTGGGGCATGGACTTCATCGACGAGCAGCAACTGCTGATTACCCAGCAGGGCGGCACGCTGTTGCACCTGTCGCTGGCCAGCGGCGAACTGACGGAAGTGGCGGGCGTACCCGAGGCCACCGAGCACGGCCAGGGTGGCCTGCTGGATGTGCTGGTGGAGCACACCGGTGCAACTGAACGACCGATGATCTACCTCAGCTACACCCACGCCGCCGACGAGGGCTACACCACCCGGGTGGCCCGCGGCCGCCTCAACGGTACACAGCTCGAAGACGTGCAGGTGCTGTTCACTGCCATGCCCTACTACGACACCAGGTACCACTTTGGCAGCCGCCTGCTGATCATCGATGACTACCTGTTCATCACGGTGGGCGACCGCGGCAACCGCGACTACGCCCAGGACCTCGGCCGCCACAACGGCAGTGTGATGCGCATCTACAAGGACGGCCGGGTGCCTAGCGACAATCCCTTCGTGGGCCGCGACGATGCCCAGCCGGAAATCTGGACCTACGGCCACCGCAACCCGCAGGGCATGGCGCGCCATCCCGACGGTTCGGTGTGGGTCAACGAGCACGGCCCCAAGGGCGGCGACGAACTCAACCGGCTGGTGCCCGGCACCAACTACGGCTGGCCCATCATTACCTACGGCGAGGAATACCGCGGCGGCAAAATCGGTGAGGGCACTGCCAGGCCGGGCATGGCCCAGCCCGAGAAATACTATGTGCCCTCGATCGCCACCTCGGGCATGGCCTTCTACAGCAGCGATGTCTACCCCGGCTGGTCAGACTCGGTGCTGTCCGGCGCGCTGGCGCTGACTCACCTGAACCGGGTGGAGCTGGCCGAGGGTGGATTGGGTAAGGAGCACCGCCACTTCGACGACAGCCAGATGCGCTTCCGCGATATCCATGTCAGCCCGGACGGCCACGTGTACGTGCTGGCTGGCAGTGGCCTCTATCGCCTCACTCCCGGGGGCTGATCCGGGCGTGCACCCCGACCGCCGAGCACTGCTGCTGGGCCTGGCCGCGGTTTTCTTCTGGTCCACGGTGGCCACCGCCTTCAAGGTGGCCCTGCGTTACCTCGATGTTTTCCAGCTAGTGTTCTACGCCAGCCTGTTTTCCGCCTTGGCCCTGCTGGCGGCGGTGGCTTGGCGCGGGCAGTTCCACAAGCTCGCCGAGGAACTGAAGACCTACCCGGGCTACTACCTGGGCATGGCGGCGCTCAACCCCTGCATTTACTACGTGGTGCTGCTGCACGCCTATGACCTGCTGCCGGCCCAGCAGGCCCAGGCCATCAACTACACCTGGGCCATCACCCTGTCGCTGCTGGCCATCCCGCTGCTGGGCCAGCCGCTGAAGGGCCGCGATGCTACTGCCGCCGCCTTCGGTTACTTCGGGGTGCTGATCATCGCCACCCGCGGCGACCTGCTGGGGCTGGCCTTCGATAGTCTGCCCGGCGTCGGCCTGGCGCTGGCCAGCACCTTGCTGTGGGCTTTCTACTGGATATTCAGCGCCCGCAACCCGCGGGATGGCACCGTGGCCCTGTGCCTCAACTTCCTGCTGGCGATTCCCATGGCCGGCCTACTGTGCGCGGTATTCTCGGAGGTTGCCTGGCCCGGCTGGCAGGGCCTGGCCGGCGCCGGCTACGTGGGCCTGTTTGAGATGGGGGTGACCTTCCTGCTGTGGTCCGCGGCCCTGCGCACGGCCACCCGGGTGGCCCTGGTAGGCAACCTGATATTCCTGGCGCCATTCCTGTCGCTGGTGTTCATCCAGCTTATTCTCGGTGAGACCATCCATCCCGCGACCCTGGTGGGGCTGTGCCTGATTGTGCCGGCGGCCCTGTTCCAGCAGATGCAGCGGCCGGCCGCCCAGTGATCGCCGACGCGGAAGCTCGCAGCCCGAGCGCGGCCGCCTCTGAAGCGGTTCCCCCGGCAGCGGGCCTCCCGGGAGCGGACCTCCCCGAAACGCCGCCGCTCTCACCCCACTATTACCTCGACAATTTCCAGCGCCTTTGCGACACCGTCGAGGGCCAGTACGGTGACCTGCTGCGAGCCGAAGAGACCGCGTTCCTTGAGCAGTTTGCTGCCGCCCCGCGGCAAGCCCGCTGCCTGTTCGTGCGGCTGGTGTCGCGCCGCGGTCCGCTGTTCCGGCGCGGCCAGCTCAACTATCCGGAGCTCGACAAGCTCAATGATGCAGTAACGGCGGCGCTGAACCATGGCCTGCTGTACCGGGAAGAACAGCCGCCGGTGGAGTGGCTGCTGGCCCTGCTGCGCAAGCCCGAGCTGGTGGCGATTTACGGCGAGCATTTGCCGAGCACGGGCCTGCGCAAGCCGGAACTGCTGGCAGCGCTCAATGCCGAGCTGACGGAGGCGGAATTGCTGGCGCGCTGGCACGACTGGCGCGGCCCGGAGGACTGGTTGCTGGGGGTGGAGCATGTCGAGGTGGTGGCCCTGTTTCGGCTGCTGTTCTTTGGCAATAGCTGGCAGGAGCTCAACGAGTTTGTGGTCAGTGATCTCGGCATCATTCGCTATCACCCTTATCGCCTCGACCGTAAATACCGGCTGTTTACCAGCCGCGATGACATTGACGAGGTGCTGGCGCTGGACGCGCTCAAGGCCGTATTCAAGGACGCCGCTGTCGAGGATGACCTCGGCACCGTGCTGGCGGTGGCGCGTTCTTTGAACAAACCCGCCGCGGACGCTCTCGATGCGCCCGCCGCAGGCGCGCAATCGGAGCTGCTGCGCGATCGCTTGCGCAACCGGGTGGCGCGCCAGCTCGAACGCATGCAGGCACCACGCGAGGCGGAAGTGCTGTACGCGAATTGCCGGCAGCCACCAGCGCGGGAGCGTCGCGCCCGCCTGCTGACAGCCCAGGGCCAGTACGCCGAGGCGCTGGCCGTCTGCGAATCGATACGGGATGCGCCCTGGAGTGAAAACGAGGTCGACTTTGCCGCCCGCCAACTTCCCAGCCTCAAGCGCAAGCTGGGTGAAGCGGCGACCCCGCGGCCAAGGGACCGGTTCGAGGAAGACCGGCTGTATCTACCGCGTTCACTGCCGGTGGAACTGGCGGCAGCGCAGCACTATGGCGAACACTGGGACAGTGTGTACTACGTGGAGAACCTGCTCATCAACGCCAGCTTCGGGCTGGCCTTTTGGGAGCAGATTTTCAGCCCGGTGCCCGGCGCGTTCGTGCACCCGTTCCAGTCGGCGCCCCTGGATATGTACAGCCGCGCTTTTCATGCCAAGCGCCGCGAGTCGGTAGACCGGCGGCTGGCGGAGCTTGAACGCGGCGACCTGCCCGCCGAGCTGCTGAAGACTTTTGATACCCACCACGGCGTGAGCAATGCCTGGGTAGGCTGGCGAGGTTTGCAGCGCGAACTGCTCGAGCGCGCCCTGGCAATCATTCCCCGCGAGCACTGGCTGGCGATCTGGCGCCGGCTATTGTTCGACCCGGAAGCCAACCGCAATGGCTGCCCGGACCTGCTGGCGCTGGATGAACAACAGGGCTACTGCCTGATCGAGGTGAAGGGGCCGGGTGACGCCCTGCAACTGCACCAGCGGCGCTGGCTGCGTTTCTTCCAGGCCCAGGGCATACCCGCCCGTGTGGCCTGGGTGGAGTGGCAGGCGTGAAACCGCAGGTTCGGCTGGCAGTGCGGGAGCTGGCAACCTTTTGCCACCGCCGTGGCGATATCGACTACCGCTTCACACCTTCACCCAGTGCCGAGCAGGGCATTGCCGGCCACCAGCTGTTGCAGGCCCGGCGCGGCGGTGACTACCAGGCCGAGTACCCGCTGGAGGCAGTGCTCGACCTCGGCGATTTTGAGCTGCGCCTGGCCGGCCGTGCCGATGGCTTTGATGCCACGGCGGGCCTGCTGGAAGAGATCAAGACCTGCCGGGTCGACCGGGAGGCCATTCCCGAGGCTGTCGAGGCGCTGCACTGGGCGCAACTGATGCTGTACGGCGGCCTGCTGTGTCGCGCCGAGCCGGAGCGTGCGGCGCTGACCCTGCAGCTCACTTACTACCAGGTGGATACCGGCGAGGAGTGGCCACGGCGGGAAGAACATGGGCGGGATGTGCTGCTGGCCTTCCTGGATGAAAGCCTCACGCGCATGGGCCAGTGGCTGGCCCAGGAACACGCCTGGCAGCAGCGGCGTGACAACAGCCTTTCGGAGTTGGCATTCCCCTACGGCGAGTTTCGCGACGGCCAGCGCAGCATGGCGGAAACGGTCTACAAGTGCATCGCCCAGTCCGGCCAGGCCCTGCTGGAAGCCCCCACCGGCACCGGCAAGACCGCAGCGGCCCTGTACCCGGCCCTGAAGGCCCTGGCCACTGGCCGTCACGAACGCATTGCCTATATCACTGCGCGCACGGTCGGCCGCCAGGCGGCGGAGCACACCCTGCGCGATTTTGCCGGGCGCGGCATGGCCCTGCGCCGGCTCAGCCTCACTGCCAAAGACAGCATCTGCTTTTCCCCGGGCAAGGCCTGCCACGCCGAGGACTGCCCGTTTGCCGACGGTTACTACGACCGCCTGCCACAGGCGCTGGACGCTGCCGTCAATGAGCAGGACCTGGACCGGGAGGCGATCGAGCGCATTGCCCGCGAATACCAGGTGTGCCCCTACAACCTGGCGCTGGATCTCATCCCCTGGGTCGACCTGTGCGTGGCCGACATGCACTACGTGTACAGCTTTCACGCCGGCCTCGCCGGCAGCTATGCCGAGCGAGGCCAGCGCTGGAGCCTGCTGCTGGATGAGGCCCACAACCTGCCCGAGCGGGCCCGCGACATGTACTCGGCCGGCCTGCACAAGGCCGACCTGATGGCCGCCCGCCGCGAGGCCGGCGGTGCGGTAAAGAAAGCCCTCGATGCCTGCAACCGGGCATTGCTGGCGCTGGCCAGGGAAGGCTGGCTGGAAGCGGACTATGATAGTCGCGAGCAGGCGCCGGACGCCCTGGTGAATGCCCTGCAGCGATTCACCCGGGCGGTGGGGGAACAACTCGCCGCCACGCCGCTGTTCCTGCAATCGCGGCCCCGGCTGCTGGATTTTTATTTCGAGTGCCTGCAGTTCCAGCGTGTCCTGGAGGTATTCGACAGCGACTTCCGTTTCGAGATGACCCGCAGCGGCGATGCCCAGGGCCTGGCGGTGAAGCTGCGCTGCCTGGACGCGTCGCGGCTGCTGGCACAACGCCAACAGCAGCCGGTGGCCGTGGCCGCGTTTTCGGCCACCCTGTCGCCCGCCCACTGGATGCTGGCCGAACTCGGCTTCGACGAACAGGCGGTGTTCCAGTCCCTGTCTTCACCGTTTTCGCCCGAGCAATTCCAGGTGGCGCTCAACACCGGCCTGGACACCCGCTACCGCGCGCGCCAGGCCACCGCGCCCCTGCTGGCGGAGACCATCGCCCAGTGGCTGGTCGACCACCCGGGCAACTGCATCGTATACTTCAGCGCCTACCGCTACATGGACGATGTGCTGGCGCTGCTGCCGCCCACCGGCCGCCAGTTGCTGGTGCAGTCACGCCAGTGGCGCGAGGCGGAGCGCCACGAACTGCTGGACACCCTGCGCGAGGAACGCAACGTGGCGGCCTTCTGTATTCTCGGTGGCGTATTCGGGGAAGGCATCGACCTGCCCGGTGATGCGCTCGCCAGTGTGGTGGTGGTGGGCACCGGCCTGCCGCAGTTCAACCGCGAACGCGAGGTGCTGCGCGAGTACTACCAGCAGCGGCTGGGGCAGGGATTCCAGTACGCCTACCTCTACCCCGGCATGCAGCGGGTCAGCCAGGCGCTGGGGCGGGTGATTCGCACGGAAAGTGATCGCGGCAGCGCGCTGTTGATCGACCCGCGCTATGGCGACCCGGAGGTTCGGCAGCTATTGCCGCCCTGGTGGGAGTACAACGGAGCCCAGGTATAGAGGGCTAGTTAGGGACGGCCTCGTCTTCCGCCGCCGCTTCCTCGTCGGAGTAGCGGTAGCGAATTTCGACGTTCTGCATCTTGCCTTGGTCATTGCGCAGGTTGCTAAGGCCCTCGAAGCGCAGCAGGCGCTGGCTGCCTTCCTCGTAGGTGAGCTGGATCGGGTCAACGAAGTTGCCCAGCAGCCAGGAATCGAGGGCAATCTCCAGGCACAGCTTGCCGTCCTCACATTGCTTGGCCTTGCTGGCGCGCATCCTGATGGGGTCTTCGCGGGTCACCACCCGGAACGGGAACTTGATTTCCTCGCCCTCGGTCAGGTCCTGCCACTGTAGGCGTATGAAATTGTCGAAGCCCGCATCAACCACCGCCTCGGGGTCGGCCTGGTCGATGATCACCTCGCGGTCGACGCGATAGTCCCGGAAGGTGAGCAGCGGCGCCAGGGCACTTTCGGCGTAGTCCAACTCCTTGCTGGCAATCACCTCACGGTTGGGGCGCAGGTAGAACACGCTGCATTGCAGGGCGTCATCCGTGCAGTAGTAATGCTCCAGGTAAATGGTGTCGCCGGTGTCCGGGTCGCGGGCCTCGCCGACGATATCCGGGTCCGGCGCCGGCAGCGTCGGTGCCTCGCTACTGGCCAGCCCGGGCTGTGCGGACAGGGCCGCCGCCAATACGATCGTGCCGAATTTCACAAGGCTATGCCAGGTGCGCTTCACCACCGTTCTCCTCACTGTGGAACCAGAACTTCGCCAGCGCCGCCATGGCCGGGAACAGGCCCGCCCACAGGGCGCCGATAATCGCCAGCCCGTAGACCGGGTCGGCAAAATCCACCGCCGACATGGAGGTGCCGGCGTAGTAACTCATGACGCCGCCGATACCGCCGAGGACACCGGCAAGGGTGAGCTGGCGTTGCAGGCCGGCAAAGGCGTGATCAAAGGTGGTGGCCAGCACCGGCCACAGGCAGGTCAGCCACAGCGGCGCTAGCGCGGCCTGGCCGTCCAGGGTAAACACGCCCGCCGCGAACAGGGCCTGGTCCAGCAGCAACCCGAAGCCGAAGCAGCCGGCGATAAACACCAGCTCGCGCTGGCCGCGGCCGATCCATAGCTGGTGGATCGTCACGTGCGCCAGCACCACCAGCGGCGCAATCGGTATCGATTCGCTGCTGATGATGGCGAGCCAGCTAACGTTGAACAGCAGGCCGTTGCCGGCCTTTTGCAACAGCGTGTCTTCAGGCAAAGCGGTATCCCGGCTTGGCGAAGGTCAGTTGTACCGTGCCGATCACCCGCTCGCGGAAGCCACCTTCGCAGTAACACAGGTAGAACTCCCACATGCGGATGAAGGTCTCGTCGAAGCCCATGCGGCGCACGTCCTCGATGCGGTCGAAGAAGCGCTCGCGCCACTCGGCCAGGGTGTCGGCGTAGTGCTCGGTAATGTCGCGCAGGTGCACCATCTGCATGTCGGTGTCTTCCCGCAGGTGCTTGCTGATCACTTCCACCGAGGGCAGGCAGCCGCCGGGGAAGATGTAGCGCTTGATAAAGTCCACCGCATCACGCGACTGCTCGTAGCGCTGGTCCACCATGGTGATGGCCTGGATGGCCATCAGCCCGTGGGGCCTGAGCAGGCTTGAACACTTTTCGAAGTAGTTGCTGTAGAACTGGTGGCCGACGGCTTCAATCATTTCCACCGACACCAGCTTGTCGTACTCGCCTTCCAGCTCGCGGTAGTCCTGCAGCAGCAGGGTGACCCGGTCATCCAGGCCCTCGTCCCGCACCCGCTGGCGGGCGCGTTCGTACTGCTCGCGGGAGATCGTGGTGGTGGTGACGCGGCAGCCGTAGTGCTTGGCCGCGTGTACCGCCAGGCCGCCCCAGCCGGTGCCGATTTCCAGCAGGTGATCCTCGGCGCTCAGCTCCAACTGCTGGCACAGCAGGTCCAGCTTGTGGGTGGCCGCCTCCTCCAGGTCCGCGTCCTTGCGCGGGTAGACCGCGGAGGAGTACATCATGCTCTTATCGAGGAACAGCTCGAAGAAGTCGTTGCCCAGGTCGTAGTGGGCAGAGATATTGCGGCGCGAGCCGGTCAGGGTATTGCTGTTCAGGTAGTGGGCGATGGCCAGGCCCAGACGGCGCAGCCAGGAGCCGTTGGCATTCATGGAATGCAGCACTGACAGGTTGGCGGTGAACAGGCGAATCACCTCGGTGAGGTCCGGTGAAGACCAGTCGCCCTGCATGTAGGCTTCGCCGGAGCCCAGGGCGCCGGCCATCAGTACCTTCTTGTACACGTCGGGGCTGTTCACGTGCACTTCTGCGTGGGGTTCGTCGGTGCGGAACGGGGAGCCGTAATTGCGCACTTCGCCGTCCTCGTGCACGGTGAGGGAGCCGATTTTCAGGCTGTTCAGCAGGCGTTCCATGGCTTTCCTCGCCATGGTGTTGGCCGGGTTGCTGGTGCGCACCTCGGGCAAGCGAATTGCACGTACGCTGGCGTCACTCATTGCTTAGTCTCGCTGTCGTCGTTGAATTGGGGTGTGGAATATACGGATTGCCCTTGAGCCAAATCCTCAGCGCTTCCCAGTAGATGCCCAGCGCCACCTTGGCGGTCATCACCGGGTAGCGCCACAGGAAGCGGCGCAGGCTGGCGGCGGTCAGCTCATGGCGTTGCAGCGACATCGTCGCGTCGAATACGCGCTCACCCTGCTGGCTATTGGCCAGGTGCAGGCAGAGCTTGTTGCCGGGGGTGTTGCTGTGCCACTGGTATTCCATGTCCATCGGGTGGAACGGTGACACGTGAAAGGTCTTGGCAAAGCGGGTGCGCAGCCACTCTTCACCGGCCTCGGCGCTTAACACATAGGCATGGCGCTCGTTCCAGGGGGTGTTGGTGACTTCCGCGACCAGGTATTCAAGCGCTTCATCGCGCTCGTCCATGCAGTAGTAGCAGGCGATCGGGTTGATGAGGAAACCGAAGTAGCGCAGATTGGCCAGCAAATAGATCGGCCCGGTCGGGCGGGTGCCGGTTTCTTCCTGCACCTTCCGGCGCACTGCTTCATCCAGCGGCAGGGCCGGGTCGCCGAGGAAATCCTCGCGCTTGAACCGGGCCAGGGCCGGGCGGCGGGCAGACCACAGCCAGCTCTTGTCAAACAGGGTGGGAAGCTCGTCCAGCTTCAGGTAGGGCATGAACACCCGGTAGGTGAAATCATGGGCCCGCGGCGATCTGCGCCGGTGCCGGACCCAGCCCTCGTAAATGGCGCTGGTCACGCAGCGCTGACCAGGGGTTGAGGGCTGGCCGCGGCAATCGCTTCGGCCACCCGCTTGGCGCTGCGCACCCCGTCTTCATGGAAGCCGTTGTGCCAGTAGGCGCCGCAGTACCAGGTGCGGTCGGTGTTGATCTCGGCCCAGCGCTCCTGGGCCCGCACCTGCGCCAGGCTGAACACCGGGTGGGCGTAGCTGAAGCGGCCGAGAATCTTGTGCGGATTGATGGCGTCGGTGTGGTTCAGGGTGACGCAGAAGGTTTCCGGCGCCTCGATGCCCTGCAGGATGTTCATGTTGTAGGTGAGCACCGCGCGCTGGGAATCCTCGGTCAGCAGGTAGTTCCAGGCCGACCAGGTCTTGGGCAGGTCGGGCAGCAGCCGGGTGTCGGTGTGCAGCACCACGTCGTTGTCCTGGTAGCGCATGGCGCCCAGCACCTCGCGCTCTGTGTCGCTGGGGTCGTTGAGCAGGGCCAGGGCCTGGTCGGAGTGGCAGGCCAGTACCACCTGGTCGAAGCGTTCGCTGCGGCCGTCCTTTAACATCAGGGTCACGCCGTCGGCCTCGCGGCGCACACCGGTGACCGGGTTGCCGGCATAGATCTGGTCGGCGAAGCCTGCGGTCAGCGGGCCCAGGTATTCCCGGGAGCCGCCCTTGATGGTGCGCCACTGGGGCCGGTTCTTGATGCTGAGCAGGCCGTGGTTCTTGAAGAAGCGCACAAAGAACTGCAGCGGGAAGCCGTCCATCACGTCGGTGTCCGCCGACCAGATGGCGGAGCCCATCGGCACCAGGTACTGCTCGATAAAGGCCTTGCCGTAGCGCTTGCGGCGCAGGTAGTCGCCCAGGGTGATATTGCCGTCGATCTGTCCGGATTCCAGGTCGGCCACCGACTCCTTGTTGAAGCGCAGGATGTCGCGAATCATGCCGATAAAACGCGGCGAGACCAGGTTGCCGCGCTGGGCAAACAGGGCATCGAGGCTGGTGCCGGCCCATTCCAGCCCGCTGAGCCGGTCGCTGACGCTGAAGCTCATTGAGGTGGGCCGGTTTTCCACCCCCAGCTCATCCAGCAGGGCGATGAAATTGGGGTAGGTCCAGTCGTTGTAGACGATAAAGCCTGTATCGACGGCGTACTGACGCCCGCCCACGCTCACGTCCACCGTCGCGGTATGGCCTCCAATACGTTGATTTTGCTCGAAAACATGCACATCGTGCTGGCGCTGCAGGTAGTAAGCGCAGGCCAGGCCAGAGATGCCGCTGCCGACGATGGCGATCTTCATTTCGAGGGTGATTCCGTCCGGCTTTTGATGCGGATGTTTACGCCGCACCGGATTTAGCGGATCATTGAGCGTTGGTGGTCTAAACTTATGTAAATACACACGTTTTTCGGTGATCTGCGGGCGTTTTTTTCGCGTAACGGTCTCCAAGGAGAGGTCAAATGACCGATTTACCCCCAGAGGACGACCCCGAGATGCAAGCAGCTCCGAATAGGCCGAACATTCAGGTCAACGCCGAAGGCAAGCGTGACGACGAGTGGAGCCAGTGTCTGCAGGTGATCGCGCAGGAGCGTGACCGTGCAGCCTTCGCCCGTTTGTTCAAGCACTTCGCGCCGCTGGTCAAGGCATTCGCCATGTCCGGCTCCCCGCTGGCAGCCTCACACGCGGACGAACTGGTCCAGGAAGTGATGCTGAAAGTGTGGCAGAAAGCCGACGGCTACAACCCCCGCAAGGCCGCTGCCAGCACCTGGATTTACACCATCGCCCGGAACTGCCGTACGGATATGTATCGGCGCCTGCAGAAGTTCGACACGCCGCTGGCCGCTGAAGACATCTGGGTAGAGCAGGAAGAGGAAGAGCCGTTTGTCGCGGTGCAGCAGCGCAGAAACGCCGCGCGGGTCAAGGAAATGCTGACCCAGCTGCCCCAGGAACAGGCCCAGATTCTTGCCAAGGTGTACATGGAGGGTAAATCACACTCCGAGGTGGCGGAAGATCTGCAGTTGCCCCTGGGCACGGTCAAGTCGCGGGTGCGGCTGGCCATGCAGAAACTCCAGATAATGACGGACCAACGCTGAACCTGTTCCTCGGGACAGACAACAGCGCGAAGATAATAGAGCGATATTGACCATGGTTAAGCATCACCCCGACATGCGACTGCTGAACGAGTTTGCCTCCGGCAGCCTCCCGCTCGCCCAGTCGGTCGCCATATCAGTACACCTGCACTTCTGTGATCACTGCATGCGGCAGGTGGCCGCCCTGCAGGACATGGGTGCGGAAATGTTCGACACCCTGCAGCCCGCAGACGTGGATGATTCACTGCTGGATAGTGTGCTGGACCACCTCGACGACGAGGCGCCACTCACCTACCAGTCGAAAGCTGAGGCCGACGAAAGCCCGGTGCTGGTCCAGCGCCTGATGAACGGCGACTACCAGGACCTGAAGTGGAGCCGCATCAACAAGGCGCTGCAGATTGCCCGCCTGCGTACCGGCGACCCGGAACACGAGTTCGCCCTGTACCACATCAAGGCCGGCGGCAGCATTCCGCTGCACACCCACAAGGGCACCGAGCTGACCCTGGTGCTGGAAGGCAGCTTCTCCGACGAGGAGGGGGTGTACCACCAGGGCGACTTCCTGGTGCGCGACGCGGAAGACCAACACACGCCGACGGCATCCAAGACCGCTGACTGCATCTGCATCGGTGTGCTGGATGCGCCGATTCGCTTCAAGCCCTGGAACTACCGGCTGCTGAACCCGTTCCTGCAACTGCAGGCCAGCTAAACCGGCCTGGCTAGGGCTCTTCCAGCCCTTTTTCCAACGCATCACTGGGGCCACGACTGTGGCCCCAGCTCGTTTCCATCTGGAAATACAGGAAAGACGCCGTCCAGGCGATCTGCACCAGGCCGGTGACGGCTTCCATGCCCACCATAAAGCGCACCCAACCCTCGGGCACGATATCCCCGAAGCCCAGGGTGCTGTAGGTCACAAAGGACAGGTACACGCAGTCGAAGAAGTCCTCCATCTTCGACTCACCCAGGAAGGTGCCCAGTTCCGGGTTGTGCAGCACGTAGTAGTAGCCGCCGGCAAAGATGTAAATCTCGATGGTGTGCGCCGCCAGCGCCAGCATTACTCCGAACACCACCTCCTGGCGGGGCCCCACATTGACCGACTTCACCACCGTGCCCAGCCGGTACAGCAGTTCATAGTGCACGGCGACACACAGGGCCACGAGAGTGAGGTTGAGGGCGAACATCATCAGCATGTGACTATTCTTGCCTACTGACGCTGAGAAAGTAAGACAGAATCACTCCGGCTGCGTATGCATTGGTTCATCCGCGGTTTGATGCGGTGGGGTGCGGCTGTGCATTCATTTTCCCGATGGCGGATATTTGTCGGGGTTTTGTTTAGCTGTGCTAAAGTCACGGTCCTTTTAAAGGACGCGGTATACCAATAACAGAACAGGGTACGGGTAAATCTATGCGCATAGCGATCCCGAAAGAGACACACCCGGGCGAAAACCGGGTTCCCATCATCCCCGACGTGGCCAAGAAGCTCGTGCGGATGGGGGCGGAAGTCACTATCGAAAGCGGTATGGGCCTGGGGGCAGGCTTCCAGGACAGCGAATACACGGACGTCGGCTGCCAGACCAGCAGCGATCGCGCCGGCCTGCTCGGCGGCGCCGATATGGTGCTGCGCATCCGCAAGCCGGCCATCGAGGAAGTCAGCCAGCTCAAGCAGGGCTGCATCCATGTGAGCTTCCTCGACCCCTTCAACGAACACGAACTGGTGCGGGCCTTCCAGTCGGCGGGCATTACCGCTATCTCCATGGAGATGATTCCCCGCTCCACCCGCAGCCAGAAAATGGACGCGCTCAGCTCCCAGGCCAGCCTGGCGGGTTACGTGATGGTGCTGCTGGCGGCAACCCGCATGCCCGGCATCTTCCCGATGATGATGACCCCGGCCGGCACCCTGAAGCCCGCCAAGGTGTTCATCATCGGCGCCGGCGTGGCGGGCCTGCAGGCCATCGCCACCGCCAAGCGCATGGGTGCCCGAGTGACCGCCTTCGACACCCGCGACGTGGTGAAGGAGCAGGTGGAATCCCTGGGTGCCAAGTTCCTGGAGATCGACCTGGGTGAAACCGGCCAGACCGCTGACGGCTACGCCAAGGAGCTGACTCCCGAACAGATCGAGATGCAGCGCCAGGCCCAGGCCGACGTGATTGCTGAATCCGATGTGCTCATCACCACCGCCCAGGTATTCGGCCGCAAGCCGCCGGTGCTGGTGACCCGCGACGTGGTGGAGCGCATGCGCCCCGGCGCCGTGGTGGTCGACATGGCCGCCGAGACCGGTGGCAACGTAGAGGGCTCCGAGCCCGGCCAGACTGTAAACATCAACGGCGTCACCGTGATCGGTGACGGCAACTGGGCCAACTTCGTGGCCCGCGACGCCAGCCAGATGTACGCCTCCAACATGTTCAACCTGGTTGACGACAACTGGGACGAAGAGGCCAAGGCCTTCCAGGTGGATTTCGAAGACGACATCCTGCAGGGCTGTGTGATCACCCACGGCGGTGAGATCACCAACGACACCATCAAGAACATCCTGGAAGGAGGCGCATAACATGGTACCGGCTGAAGTATTCCTGACGTTTATCCTCATGCTGTCCATCTTCCTGGGCTTCGAACTCATCAACAAAGTGCCGGCCACCCTGCACACGCCGCTGATGTCGGGCGCCAACGCGATCTCCGGCATCACCCTGGTGGGCGCCGTGGGCCTGGCGGGCACCGGTAACCAAGACCTGGCCAACTGGCTGGGCGCGGGCGCCGTGGCACTGGCCTCCATCAACGTGGTGGGCGGCTACCTGGTCACCGACCGCATGCTTGCCATGTTCAAGAAGAAGGAGGGCTGATCACATGGATACATTGATTCAGTTCGCCTATGTGGTGTCTGCCGGCCTGTTTATTTTCGGCCTGAAGATGCTGGGCTCGCCCGCCACCGCGCGGCGCGGCAACATGGTGTCTTCCATCGGCATGCTCATCGCCGTGGTGGTGGCCCTGCTGGACCAGGGCATTGTCGACTACACCTATATCGTCGGCGGCATCATTGCCGGTGGCATCGTGGGCGGCGCCGCTGCCCGCCTGGTGAAGATGACCTCCATGCCGGAGATGGTCGCGCTGTTCAACGGCTTCGGTGGCCTGGCTTCACTGCTGGTAGGCTGGGCCGCGCTCAGCCCCATGGCCAGCACCTTCACCATGATCACCATCGTGCTGTCCATCCTCATCGGTGGCCTCACCTTCACCGGCTCGCTGATTGCCTACGGCAAGCTTAGTGAAGTGATCGACGGCAAGCCGGTGATGTTCGCCGGCCAGCAGGTCGTCAACAGCCTGATTGTGCTGGGTGTGATCGGCAGCGCCTTCATGTTCGTGCAGAACCCGACTGACCCGACCTACCTCTACATCGTGGTGGGCCTGGCCCTGCTGTTCGGCATCATGGCGGTCATCCCCATCGGCGGCGCCGACATGCCGGTGGTGATCTCCCTGCTGAACTCCTACTCGGGCCTGGCGGCCTGTGCGGCGGGCTTCGCGATCAACAACAACATCCTGATCGTGGCCGGCTCCCTGGTGGGCGCCAGCGGCATCATCCTCACGCAGATCATGTGCAAAGCCATGAACCGCTCGCTCTCCAACGTGCTGTTCTCAGGCTTTGGCTCCGCCGGCGGCGGTGGCGAGAAGATCGAGGGCGAAGTGAAGCCCATCACGGTCGAAGACGCCTACTACGTGCTGGAAGCAGCCAGCACGGTGGCAGTGATCCCTGGCTACGGTATGGCCGTGGCCCAGGCCCAGCACGTGGTGAAAGAGCTGCAGGAAGAGTTGGAGAAGAACGGCTGCGAAGTGGTCTACGGCATCCACCCGGTAGCGGGCCGCATGCCCGGCCACATGAACGTGCTGCTGGCCGAAGCCGACGTGCCCTACGACCTGCTGCTGGAAATGGACGAGATTAACCCGCGGATGGAAACCGTCGACGTCGCCATCGTCATCGGCGCCAACGACGTGGTGAACCCGGCCGCAAGGGAGGTGGAGTCCAGCCCCATCTACGGCATGCCGGTGATCAACGTCGACATGGCCCGCACCGTGTTCGTCCTCAAGCGCTCCATGGCCTCCGGCTTCGCCGGCATCGACAACCCGCTGTTCTTCAAGGACAACACCCGGATGTTGTTTGGGGATGCTAAGGAGTCTATTGGGGGGTTGGTTAAGGAGTTTGGGTGACCTCCACGGTCTTTACCCGCATACGCGGAAATCCAGAAGAACCCCGCAATTAGGCGGGGTTTATTATTTTACAAGCACCGGGAACTCTCTCGTTCGAAGAGTGGGCGCACATGCGCTCTCTCCGTACAACTTCAATCGTTGTTTGATGGTCTCGCTCGTGATTACTTTTCTAGTTTGCTAAGTTTGGAATCATGCTTGGATTGGTTTGGTGCGTTCCTGGCGGCAGTGTGTAAGGGTCCGCATAATTCTCTTGGAGCATCATTAAACTCGCTATTTGAATTGCTGACAGGCGAGTTTGTTCTCCGTCGGATGCCCAATGCAGGAAAGGCTGTCTTACTTCGCACAGTTTTTTGGCCGCAAATTAATTACTCTCTAGCGCCGAGTGTAAGATCTTACTTACGAGAAGATTGTTAGCCATTTTTGTCCTTCAGCCAGTCGTGAGTGGATGCTTCTCAATCTCTTACTTGGCTTGGCGTAATCTTAGGTGGAAAATCTGCGGCGCTTTACTTTCGATTTGCATCGCAGTGGCCTTATCCGGCTAACCTGTACCTTCAGCAAATGGCTGTTTTCACCTCACGCGTGAATGAAAGCTCCGATAAAGAGGATTTTTCTTATCGGTAGGTAGCGTTTGTGGTAGATGTATTTGATATGGATCTGGCAAAAAAATGCACATCTAGTACGTGCGTTTTTGGAACTATGCGCGATCCTGAAGTGGCACGAGTATTGAAAGAGCTTGGCCATTTCGAAGGAGCAGCGTTCAACGAGAGATTGGCACTCTCGGAAAAGCTAGCCACTAAACAGCTTTCCTAGTGCGTCGGTGCGGTAATCAAAAACAGTGCAGGGTTGACCTAAGAAGCGCTACCGGCGCGCTCATTCTCGTAACGTGTTCTAAATCACCGTGTACTTTTCTGGAGGAAGGAGACTACACATGGAAGGCATTCAACAGCATGAGTCCATTGCAACTGAGTTGGTCTTTGGTCTTATTGGTCCCATAGGGTGCGATAGGGAAACGGTGATATCCGAGTTACAAGCTTTGGCACCGCACTATTCTTACGAAGTAAAAAAGATAAAGGTCAGTGACCTCATCCAGAAACACGCATTGCAAAAGATTCCCCAACGAAATCAGTTTAAGCGTGTAATGAAGTTGATGGATCTTGGAAATCATATTCGAAAGTCGCGTCAAGACAACTCCATTATGGCGAAGTTGGCTGCGATCGAGATTGCGAAACAGCGCCCAACTTTAAGATCCAGCCGGATAATTTGGTTAATTGACTCGCTAAAGCATCCAGAAGAAGTGCGGCTCTTGAAGGATGTATATGGAAATGGTTTTTTTCTCTTTGCCATTCACTCTGGAGAAAAATATCGCGACAAGTTTTTAAAGAATTACTGCCATGTCAAGTCGAAGGAAGATCGTGGGACCCTTATCGCCCGAGATCGGGGGGAGGAGCTGGGTTGGGGGCAAAGAACCAGCTCTGCATTCCACCTAGCAGATTTTTTTCTTGCCGCAGAAGACAACAGTGATCGCGTTTGGAATGCACTCGAGAGATTTCTTGATGCAATTTTCGGCGACCCTTTTTGCACACCCACTTTCCAAGAGTTCGCCATGTTTATGGCACATGCCTCGTCTACTCGAAGTTCAGACCTGAGCAGACAAGTGGGGGCTGTAATCGCGCGAAACAAAGAAGTGATTGCTTCGGGTGCAAATGAGAGCCCACAAGCATTTGGAGGTACATATTGGCCGTCTTTCGATCCGAGTACTTTCAAGATTACAGATGATGAGTACGGAAGAGACTATAAGAGAGGTCAAGATTTCAATGGTGCTGAGAAACGAAGGATCATGGATGCTTTAAAGGAAGGGATTCCTCAGGAGGCGATATCGACATTAGAGGACAACATTGTCAATGCCGGTATAAAGGACATTACTGAATTTGGAAGAGTGGTTCATGCCGAGATGGACGCACTGCTTTCTTGTGCCAGGCGCGGAGAAAACACGAAAGACGCAGTAATGTTCTGTACAACTTTTCCCTGCCACAACTGTGCGAAACATATAGTCGCGAGTGGCATTAGAAGAGTTATTTATATTGAGCCATATCCAAAGAGTAAAGCTCTAGAAATGCATGATGACTCGATAACAACGAGCGAAGACGAGGAGGGAGTAAAGGTGCTGTTTCGTCCGTTTATCGGGGTTGGACCAAGGCAGTACATAAACCTATTTTCGATGCACCTAGGATTTGGTGCAGAGCAAACTAGGAAGTATGACGGCTATCAAAAGGCTTTATGGAGTAGAGGCAAAGCAGTGCCGAGAGTAAAAATGTTCAATACTGCTTACGGCGATATTGAGAAAGGACTTAGCCAAGAAGTTGGGAAACTCGAAGAATTGCCAAAGTTAACCGACTTCTCCGTTTAGATTGGGGTTGTCCGAAAAACAGATGAACACAGAATGATAGAGTTGCGAAAGAAGAACGTGTCACTGGTTGTAGGAGAAATTTCAGGCAAGCTACTTCTAAAGTGACAACTTATCTCCGTGAGAACTGGTAATCCACTCCGGTCATTCGGAAACGCCACGTGACCATGTCTCTGCTTACTTCGAACTTCTCTCTGACGTCATCATTGGATAAACCCAAGTTTCTAGCATGTACGAGGGCAGGCCTAGGCAAGAGTAGTGTCCCGCCGAGCCAGTCGGCTTCATCCTCTTGATCCCTATCGTAGTTTCCTGGAATCATGTGTCCCTCTTCATGTACTACAACCTCATGTAGTTCGTGTCCCAAAATGATGTGGGAAAGCTCATGCATGACGACACTATTGATTCTAGGTTTGCTTTGGGCCGGATTGTAAACGATCAGGTCTCTTCCAACGACTCTTAAGGTGAATGCCGACCATGAACCAGGATCAATCTCGAACAACTGCTGTCGGTCCGAACCAGAAAGGCCTTCTATAGCATCTGCCCCCCAGACCTGTACTCCTAGATGGCTGGCTAACTGATGCGCTGACAATGGGGAAATAGGAGCAAGTCCGAGCTGTTTACGAAGCTCGACAGATCTCTTTTCGCATTGGGATTTGAACCCTCTTCTGAAAGCCACCTACTCCCCTTCTGCATTCATCTCGACAAACTGCTCGTGAGCCAAATCTACTAAGTTGGCTAACGACTTCCTTGTTTCCTTACTAACCGCTACATCAGCCTTGAAAGCAATCTGAAGTTTAGAGATTGCGGTGAACTGCGCCGGCTTCTCACCAAGCCATTGGCAGACTGTCTCGAGAGTCTTTTGATCGGGTATGTGGCCTCGCTCGATCTTTGAGAGTGTCGTCGGGCTAATTCCTATCTCCTTGGCTGCAGCCCGAATCCCCATGTTGCCCCTACGTTTAAGAACTAAGCGTCCTAGATCATCGTGGTCCATATATCTCCCCGCCAGACTGTGTTAATTTTGTGTTACAAGTGTAACACGACAATTTACATGCGTGTTATTTTGGTGGTACATTTTGTCCAGTTTGGTGATACAGTCTGCTTCTGTGGTGTTCAAACGTCAATACGACTTTTGAACCCCACGCGATGCTGTCACTGATGGTTCAGAAGCATTGGATATACCGAAAGGAGTGAGAGAAAAGTGGATGGAGTAGCTAACGAACATAGAAAACCAAGAACAATCACCATCATAGTTAATGGTAGGCCTAGAGAAATATCTAAACGTGAACGCGACATCACTTATCTTGATGCGATTCAAATGGCCTTTCCCGGTCAGACACCAACGAATCAAATTGTATTCACGGTTACATATGTTTCTAGAAATGGGAAGAGGGATGGCACTTTGGTCGAGGGTCAGTCCGTGAAAGCTCGAGAAGGAATGATATTCAATGTCGGAAGAACTGATCTTAGCTAGCGATGACTTGATGAGACTGCGTAACGAGGGTTACGAAGTCTCGATCAAACATGGCTATTTGGTGCTATCAAATGTGCCTTATTTGGACAGTACTTCCCAAATTCGCTTCGCTGTCCTTTTTACGGACTTGACTCTGGCCGGCGAAAAGACAACTCGGCCGAGAGATCATCAGGTTTATTTCAGTGGAGATATACCGTTCTCCTTTGCCGGCTCGCCAATTTCCGCTCTTGGCGCCAGAGAGTCGGTTGTACATATTGATGAAACCACAATCTCTAAATACAGATTCTCCAACAAGCCGCCTGGCGGGTACGCCGACTACTACGAGAAAATGGTTCGATACGTGCGCATCTTGGAAAACGAAGCAAAAGCTATTGATTCTTGTGCTACTGCTCAAACCTTCACCCTAGTCGAAACAATGGATGAAGAATCAGTGTTTACATACTCGGATACGGCTTCAAGCCGTGCTGGCATATCTGAGTTAATGCGAAAGTTTTCTGGGCTCAGAATCGGAATCGTGGGCGTAGGCGGTACCGGCGGCTATGTACTCGACCAAATCGCGAAAACTCCGGTCCAAGAGATCGTGTTGTTCGATGGAGACTATTTTTATCAGCACAATGCGTTTCGAAGTCCTGGCGCTATCTCAGTAGACGCCCTCCGGCAAAAGCCGAAGAAGGCGGAGTATCTGGCAAGCCAATATACACGTATGCACAAAGGCGTCACTGCGTTTCCGGAGTATCTGGACGAAGACAACATCAAACGGCTCGAGCACTTTGATTTTGTTTTTGTGGCTGTAGATAGCTCCGCGGCGCGTGACCTGATCTTCCAGTATCTAATCGATAACAAGATCCCTTTTGTTGACTCCGGACTCGATGTTCAGTTCTTGACCGAACAGAGCTGTCTCACCGGCTTGATTAGAACAACCTTTGCATCACCAACAGTAAATAAACACTTGGGTCAACACGTTTCACGCGGCGTACAGGCAGAGGACGATGTTTATTCTTCAAACATTCAAGTCTCAGATCTAAACATGTTAGCCGCCGCGCTTGCAGTTATGCGGTGGAAGAAATCTCTAGGCTATTATCAAGATGTTATGCATGAGCATCAGTCTGTTTACTCTATAAACTCTCACGGCCTCAGTCGCGATGAATGCGTTCATGACTAGGCTCGTAGCTTATAAGCTGGTTAGAGAAATCCCTGAAGAAATACAGGAAGGTCTTGTCTACATTTCAGACGTGTATCGAACTGCAATACATCTATGTTGCTGTGGTTGCGGTGAAGAGGTCGTGACTCCATTCTCGCCAACCGACTGGCAATATACGATTAACGATGAAGGAGTTACGCTTTGGCCTTCTATAGGAAACTGGAGTTACACGTGCCGTTCTCACTATTGGATAACCTCAGGCAAAGTCATCTGGGCCGGGGAAATGTCGCAGGCTCAGATTGATGCTGGACGCCGCAAGCGAGCAAAACGACGAGAAATACTGCTGGCAAAAAATGATCGCGGGTTTTTGGGATGGTGGAATTGCAAGCTGAAAGAGCTTTGGGATTTCCTCAACAGGAGGCAACGCTAAAAACGTTGGCATGAAAGCAAGGAGTCAGGCTCATTGTTCCCGGTATTGCTTTATATATTAACCAGAAAATACTTGATCAACCCGGAGGTAGTACATGGCTAGAAAAGAAAAGGTAACGAAAGTGATTGATGGCGATACGTTCCTAACTGACAAGCGCAAAAATCCGGTTCGGTTAGCAAACGTGGACACTCCTGAAAAGCGACAGCCAGGATACCAAAAGGCAAAGACTGCACTAGAGAAAATGATAGTTGGCCAAGAAGTTTCGATAGATACTAAAGCCCGAGATAAGTACGGTAGATCTGTCGCTGATGTAAAAGTTGGAAGGAAGTCAGTTAACAATGCAATGAAGCCACATAGGAAAAAGAACTAGCCGAAACTCCGGGGGAACCCAATTTCGGGGAACCTCGGAATTCGGGGGGCAGTATGAACTTCCCCTACCAGATCGGACACGGTAATCAGGCGGCATTCATCGTCTCATAGGCCAAGGGCGCCTGGTAGCCCAGATAGGAATGCCGCCGCTTTCGGTTATAGAACAGTTCGATGTAGCGGAAGATGGCTTGCCTTGCCTTGCCTCGTCACGTGATTTGAACATCTTGTCTCCCGTCAGTTCGTCCTTCAGCGTGTGGAAGAAACTCTCCGCTACGGCGTTGTCATGGCACTCTCCCTTGCGGCTCATGCTTGCCGTCATGCCGTATCTCGATAGGTCCTCTCGGTATCCCGCCGCTGTGTATTGACTGCCCTGATCTGAGTGCACCAGGGCGCCTCGCGTGCCGCTCCGGTGCTGTGCCGCCATACTCAGCGCGTCACGCACGATATCAGCCGTCAGCCGATGCCGCATCGACCAGCCCACGATTGCCCTTGAGTACAGGTCGAGCACAATGGCCAGGTACAGCCAGCCCTGTCGTGTCTCGATGAACGTGATATCGGATACCCACTTCTCGTTGGGCGCGGCGGCATGGAACTGCCGATCCAGGAGATTGGGCTCTGGCGGCTGCACCTCCCGGTGGCGACGGCAGCGGCGGTGACGGTTCGACCGCTCAGCCCGGATACCGTGTGCCCTCATCAGCCGTTCCACCCGGCCACGGCTGGCGGAATATCCCCGGTGCATCAGCTCCACGTGCATCCTGGGTGAGCCGTAGCTCCGGTAGACCTCGCCATGGATCTGGCGCATCACCGCCACCAGTGTGGCGTTGGCCCGGGCCCTGGGGCCGGGCTCTCGCTTCAACCAGTCGTAGTAACCGCTACGGGACACCTGCAGGGCGGAACACAGCCTTACCAGGGCATGGTGCGGCCTTTGCTCGCGGATAAAGGCGTACTTCACTCCAGGTCGCGCGCGAAGTACGCCGCCGCCTTTTTTAGGATCTCAACCTCCTCCTGGAGGCGTTCGTTCTCAGCCCTGAGTCGGGCCATCTCAGCATCGGCAGGGGGCTTAGGTCCTGGCTTGTTGGAGAAGGCCTGGTCACCCTTCAGCTGCAGTTCCTTCTGCCACTTGTAGAGTGAGTTCCGGCGCACGCCGAGTTCACGGGCCAGCTGCTCAGCCGGTTTGTCGCCGGCTTCGAGTAGTTTGACGGCCTCCGTCTTGAAGGCCTTGGTGTAAGTTTTTCGTTTTGTCATCGGTCACTCCGTCGTTAGGATTGTCTCCTAGTTGGAATGTCCGATCTATCGGAGGAACTTCAGAGTCCTTTTCTCAGTGTGCGCCAAACGTGCTAGCAAGCGTGACTGGGTCAAAGCCGTTTTTCAGTCTTGCAGGAAAAGCAGGAAAAGGGGTCAGAGCCCTTTTCAGTTTGCCCTGGTGATACGATCTTTATCGGCTCGATGGCCAGCAATACGTGGCCCCGTGTACTTCTTCAATGCTCAGATTGATTGGCCACTGCAGTTCGGGAACTAATAGCGAAGTCACGCAGACTTTAGTGCCGTCGGCAAACTCGAGCCACGAATAGAAGTAGCTGTCCCAGGGAAACCAACGAGCTTGCCCATGCAACTTGGCCAGCGACACTACCGTAGAAGCAGATCGAATATCGCTTATTGGATGTGTAGACTCACCACAATCACATTTCCATGTAATGGTCTTCGTATTTGTATCAAAAGTGATGCTGACACCCTTGTTGAGATACCAGTAGCGAGCATGGAGAACTATCTGAGGAGTCAGCGTTAAGAAGAAGACTGCTGCTGCGGCGGTAAATCCAAAGCCGAGCGAGTCAGAACCAAAAGCCCATAAAAAATATGCCGGGAAGACTATGAGAGTAGAGGCGGCAAAAACTATTGTCCAAGCCTGCCGCAGATGTGCCTTGGCATTTAACTGGTATCTGTACTGAGTATCTGGCACTGCTATTCCGAATTTGGTTTCCCGTGACAGTTTACTTACGTCGCTACCCTTTTCAGTCTCGGAACCCTGGGTGGAGGTACTGAATTGAGTTAACTTTCATCGTCTTTCCGAACCTCCTCTTTAGCCGTCAGTCAACTTCCTCAGGATCGCTCTCCTCGATCTGCTCCAGCAGAACGATGGCAACCTCCAGGAAATCGGAATCGCTGATAATGCCAACCAGCTTGCCGTCACTGGTGATGGGGAGGCAGCCCATCCGGTGCTGGCGCAGGGTGATGGCGGCACCGAGCAGACTGGCGTGTTCATCGGTCGTCTCCACAGGCGTACTCATCACGCTCGATAGCGCGACGTAACGCTCCTTTCCGTCATCAGACTCCTCAATCGCATCACTACGCAGCAGGGTCGAGTCACTGGCGGCCAGCACATCTCGATGCGAAACCAATCCGACAACGCCGCCATCTGAGTCGACAATCGGAATGTGTCGGATGTTGTGCTCGTGCATTAACTGCGCGGCGTCTACCAGTGTGTTGTCAGGTCCTAGCGTGTGGGGTTCACGCGTCATGATTTCGTCGACGCTCAGCATGGCATGGTCCTCCAGATCATTTTTGGGATCGGTTGTAGGGATTTTCCAACTCGTTCAATGACGCTAACTGATGGCGGGCGCAGACGCCTTGACTGGCGTCAAGAGAGC
Source organism: Halieaceae bacterium (assembly GCA_965229625.1). Classification (GTDB taxonomy): domain Bacteria; phylum Pseudomonadota; class Gammaproteobacteria; order Pseudomonadales; family Halieaceae; genus JANQIO01. The sequence goes on along the minus strand of CBDDJJ010000002.1, from coordinate 1,745,457 downwards.
AGGGGGTCAGCCCCCTTGTTATTGAACATGGGGCTACTCCGCCCAGCGGAGCCCGTCTGGCTCGATGCCAACTCTGATCCGGCGCACCTCGCGGCCCGTGACAATGTCGATCTCGGCAATGGCATTCTTCCTCGGCAGTGATATGTAGGCGAGTTCGCGATCAGGATGCAGCAGGACGTGGAGCGGCTGATTGTTAAGTGGGATTCGCCGGTTGATCGTCATGGCCGCCATGTCGATGGCGACGAGCTCACTTGACCCCAAGCATGCCAGCCACAGTTCACCGCTCGCGCTGCGGCTGAACGCGATCGGAAAACTGCACACGTCATCGATGTGTCCGACGACACTCGCCGATTTCGTATCCACCACTGAAACGGATCCGTCCCAGGCGTTGCCGATCCACGCGCGGTCGTCGATCACGAGCTGGCCTTCGCTGCCGCCTGCCAGTTCGACCACAGTCGTGTCGCCGCTATCGATATCGATGAGCGTTGCGGATCCGGAATCCGTATTCGTCACAACGAGCCTGTTCGTTCCCGCGGCAAAGCCCAGGACGTGTGAGCCTTCCTGCCGTGTATCGAAGCTCGCCACCGTATCGCCTGTTGCGAGATCCAGCACGGCCACTCGCTGTTCCACCTCGCAGGTCAGGAACGCGCGCTCGCCGACTATCCAGCTTGCGTGCGGGTGCGCACAGTGGTCGACCGTTTTGTCGAGAACAGCCTCCCGGGTCTCGATGTCGATCAAGGTAATGCGTGAGTTCTGCGACTGAAGGAACGGCGGTCGCGCATCCACCGGCTCTGCATGCGGCCGCGGGAAGATGCCGTAGCCGGTCGCCAGCACCCGGCCATCACTGACGTTGGATAGCATATGCGGCCCGTCCCCGGTCTCAATCCGATCAACCACCTTGCCGCCTGCAAGGTCGACGAAAGTCACCTCATGCGAGGAACGATTGACGACGAGCAGGGGTGGCGCGAACTCTGCGCGTACCCGATCGCGCAGTTCGATCCAATCAGCAGCGACGATGCTGGCATGTCCGCCCATTCTGGCCGTGGTGTAGTAGAGCGTCTTGCCGTCGTGACTGAACCGTGGCATCAGGTCGCTGCCGCGAGTATTCAGTGATTCGAGAGGTACCGCGGCGGACCAGACGGCCGCGGAGCGCCAGCTGTAGTAGAGATCCCCGGCTACCGAGACGTTGCTAGCGCGGGACGATGCTTCGAAGATCAGTTCATCCTCATCTTCCGAGACCCAGAGATTCCACTCGCCGGTCGGGCTGTTGATGGCCGCGCCCAGCGCTTCGGGCTTGCCGAAACCGTCTCCGACCGGCGCTGCACGGTAGATGTCGCCCTGGCCCGGTCCGCCCTCGAGCGCAACCGCGAAGTACAGGGCACCGGACGCGGTGACCACCGGGGAATACTCGGCTGCGGAGGAATTGACACTCAGGTGTTCGAGGCGATCGTTACCTGTCAGGCTGTAGCGCCAGATGTTGGCATCGGTGCTATCGCCAGAGCCGTCGACCGGCCGTTCCGAGACGAAGTACAACCACTGACCATCAGGCGACACGAACGGGTCGTCGTCGAGATGCTCCCCGGTGAATGGCGCCGGTTCCGGCTCGCTCCAGTTGCCCCTGTCGAGTTTCGACAGATAGATGTTGCGCGGGCCGGTGTCCTCGCTACCCCAGTCGCCGTCCCACTCCGTCCAGTAGGCAGTCTTCCCGTCCGGCGAGAAGGTGAGGGCCATCCGATTCTCGAAGCCGGCTGAGAGCGGCGGCGCCTCCTGAGCCAGGGTCGGAAGTACAAGGAAAACGATGACCAGGGCCGATAAACGACCGCCGATGCGTGTGTTGCGCAGGCTTGCTTTTCTTATCATGACGTCGCCCCCGAACCAACGGTATGCACCGTTGGACCGCGCGAGGCGCATTTCTATCCGGGAATATCGACTATCGGTCGGTTTGACGAAATATTGGGATGACCCATAAACCGCCGCTGGTCTACAGGCCGCGGGGTTCCCTGAGATGCGCGGCATTTGAATCAGGCGAGAAACAGGGGTCAGAGTTACGTTTCCTGTATCATGAGCGGTTGCAGGGCTGCGCCCACTTCGGGACATTTGCACCCAGAGTTGTCGCGCGATCTTTCACGCTGACCGGTTTGATGGCTGACGACAGCGTGACGTCAGGGTTTCTCCAGCAACGCGGCCCTGATGGCATCGCGGAAGCCGGGCTGTCGCGGTACGCTGTTGTGGCCGGCATCCTCAAACTCGATGTACTCGGTATCCAGGCCCGCGGCCGCCAGGTCCTCCGCGAGGTCTCTGCTCAGGCTCACCGGCAGCACGCGGTCCTGGCCGGCGCCCAGCACCAGCACCCGACCGTCGAAGGCCGCCAGGGCTTCTACGTTGTCCCAGGCATCAAGGTCCTCGCTGACTGTCATCCGTAAGAACAGCTTCAGGTACCAGGGGGTCCAACTGGCGGCTACGGCCTGCGCGTTGCGCGCCGAGGTCTCGAACACGATGCTGTCCACCGCGTGCAACATACGGGATGCCATGGCGGCACAGACGAAGCCGCCCAAAGACTGTCCCCAGATGATGAGTTCGTCCGGGTTGCGCGCTCTCGCAGTCTGCGCCACCGCGCCGATGGCCAACTCAACTTCCGCAGCCGTGGCCGTCCCGGCGCTGTCGCCATAGCCGGGGTAGTCAAACAGCAGCACGTCGCCAAACTCGACCAGCCCCTGCAGGTACGCCACGCCGGAGCTCTTGCGGTCCGCGGCATTGCCGCCACACAGCACGATCAGCCGGTTGGAGTCAGTCTCTGCAACGGTGGTGGCGATCGCGCCGGCTGCGCTGGCGATCCTGGCGTGCTGAAGCTCCACGCCGGGGGGCAGGGCCTCCTGGTAGTCGATGTCCAGCGTGCTACCCGCGGGGCGGCGATTGTAGGGATTCGGCTGAAAGACCTCCCGCTCGGATATCTCCACGCTGCAGCCCGCAAGTGCAACCAGTCCTGCCAGAAAAACGATCCAAGCTTTCATACAGTCCTCCCGCGTCGGTGGGTATTAGCTGTCTGTATCGTCGCCACCGGGTTCCGGAGACGAACCAGGCGGAGCCCGTGTCTTCATAAACTTCCACGGTAACTACCACGCTCGGATTCAGCTAGTGGTAATTCAGGCCAATTGCCCAGGTGATGAAAAGAGCGGACAAAGATCCAAAAGCGGCGATGCATATGAGCACCGATAGCATCACAGTCGCCCCATAGCGATTGTCAAAGTGCTCGCCATTTACCCGCGCACTCCAGCACTATAGATTCACGTATGAGTAGTGGTGCGGGTTAGAGCGCATGGTTGTTGGTAGGAGATTGCTGATCATCGGTCTGCTTTTCAGCGGAGCATCCTCACCGTTGAGCGCCATGTGTACCCAAGCACCGCCACAGCTCGTAGAGCTCCATGTCCAGGACTGTGGGCTGTCGCACTGGGGCAGCACCGTTATTACCGGGCATGCTCGGTTAATTGAGGCCGCTGATGAGAATGGCAGTGGCGATGCAGATACCAGATCACCCGCGGACGCTGTGCCGGTAGAGGAGTTTCAGTGGCACTACGATTCACCCATGCAGTGTGATTCGGTGGAAGTGGGCAGCTCGATGGTTGTCTTTCGTTACGACAAGTGCTGCGATGTGTTTATCACGGACGCAGACACCGGTGAGGTGAGGGCAGCGTGTGACGATGAACCCTGGGTCATCAGTGCCGGCGGCTAGTGCCGGGGTTTTACGTCACAGCAAAGCATGTAGTTGAATATCTGGAGGTATAGGTATGACGAAAACACTTGTCTTGATGCTTGCGCTGCTACTTCCATCCGGAATGCTGGCAAGCGAGTCGGACACAAGCATGGCGCAGGCCCAGTTCGATCGGCTCAAGACGCTGGAGGGCACCTGGATTCGGCATGGCAGTACCTCTGATGACTTCCAGATACAGTTTGTGCTCACTGCCGGAGATTCGGTGCTCGTAGAAAACTGGCTCTACAAGGGTGGGCTGCACTCAATGACGGTGTACCACCTCGATCACAAGGCGGTCATAGCGACACACTACTGTCCCCAGGGTAACCAGCCTCGCCTGGCCTCTGTTTCCGGGGCCTCTCCTGGTGAGGTGGGTTTTGTCTTCAGGGATGCGACAAATCTCGACAAGGAAACGCAGTCCTACCAGGTCGCGTTGTCATTTAATCTGGACGAAGCGTCCGATCAAGTGGTGCGTCGTGAGACATACCAAAAGGGCTTGGAACAGGAGACGTCTCAAATGATCTTAGTGAGAAGCCCCGGGTAGTGTTGCTTTCGTTAAGTGGGCCAATTGACTACAAAGGTCGGATTAGAGAGAACGTAGTCTGACTGTCTCGGTGATTCAGTGACCCGGGTAAAGCTCCGGCTTATGCTTGATAGCAGAGCTCTGAACTCCCTCAGCATCTACCCCGCTCACAGAAGGTGAGCACTCGCGATCAGGCAAGCGCTATGCTCACTGCCACCTGCGTGCCCCGCCCCGGCTGACTCTTTATCGACAGCGTGTAACCGTTCTTCTTGCACAGGTCGTCGACGATATGCAGGCCAAGGCCATGCCCGCCGCTGGCCTCGGCGCCCTGTTCAAATGCCAGGCGCAGCCGCTCAAGCTCGCGCTCAGGTATTCCCACCCCGGTATCGATGACATTGATCACACAGGCGCCTGCCTTGCGCCTGCAACCCAACAGCACTTTGCCCTGCGTCGTATGCTGGATCGCGTTTTTTACCAGGTTGCTCACGATGCGCAGTATCGCTATCGCATCACCCTTGAGCCAGAGTGACGAGTCCACGGTGCGCAATTCCACGCCCCGGTCGACGCTTTCCAGTTCAAACATTTCCCGCACCGCATCAATCACCATCTGCACCGGCAATCGCTCCTGGCTCAGTATGGCTTCCTGGGCATCAGCGCTGACCAGGTCTTCCGCCTGTGCGGAGTCAAGATAGTTGTTCACCAGAGCATCCAGGTACTCGATGCTCTCTATAGCGCTGCGCGGATTGCCGGCGGAACCGGACCCTGAATCCATATTTTTCAAGGCCATCTTGAGGGAGGCGAGTGGCTGGCGAATGTCATGGCTCGCGGTGGCCAGTTGCAGGTTCTGACGCTCAGCGATCTTCAGCGCGTCGCGCTCGCCCTGTTTGGCGGCTTCCAGGGCCTGATGGGTGCGAGCCGCCTCAGACAACATCACCATTTCTCGCTGCAGCGCGGCATCGCGCTGTCGCTGCACTTCAGCGGCGCGGTCCGCCAATGCCATGCCAAACATCAGGGCATCAAACAGAATGCCGACTTTGGTGATATCAAAGCTGAGGGAAACCGGTAACGTGCCGGGCGCGGAGTGAATCACGCTGGAGAGGATCGAGGCGGAAAAGATGCCCACCCAACCCACAACGTAAAACCGGGCAGACTTGTTGCCCCTCAGGAGCGCAAGTACACCCGCCCCGAGATACAGCAGGGCACCGACCGAGGTCAGCCAAAAGCTGAACCGCTTGGTGTAGCGGTCCTCAATGAACACGCCGAACAGCAACGTCAGCACCGACAACGCGATGACCGTGAGAATGAACTTGTCCAGCCTGGGCGACGTGCGCCATGTTTCCAGGAAGCAGCGAGAGAAATTCGCTGCCATAATGTTCACCAACAATCCCAGCGGCAGCGAGGCAAACGCGTTCCATTGAGGGAGTTCCGGCCAGAAGTACTGAAAACTCAGTCCGTCCATGTGAAACACATACAAGACTGCGGCAGTCAGGTAGGTGAGGTAGTGAATCTGGATGCGATTTCCCAGCAGCAGCAGTTGAAACAGGCTATAGAGGAACATCAAGCCGGCCGCTGTATAGAAGCCACCGCTCTTGGTATTGGAGAGGCTGCGAGCATCGGCAAAGCTCTGCACCGATTCGATACTGACCGGCAGATAGCTGGTGCCCTTGGATTGATACGCGATCAGAATGTCACTCTGTTCACCCGCGTCCAAGGAGAACTCGACCGCCAGCAAGCGATAGTCCAGCGGTCGTTCGGCGAACAGAGATCGTTCTGAATTGGCGAGCAGCGTTTCCCAAACACCCGCTCTGCGCTGGTAGACGCTGACTTCATTCATAAAGCGGCTGTTGAGGGCCAGCATCCATCTATCCGACTGTTCCGAGCGATTGGCCACGGGAAGGTAGAGCCACACGGTGCCTGAGGTGAAGCCGAAATCAACTTGCGCTGTCGGCAACTCCTCGAAGTCCGTGGTCAGCCACTCCGCCGCGGTTTCAGGGTCTATCGGCGCTTCGGCTGGAGCAATGTGATAAAGCAGCTCGTTCGCGATGTTGCGGTAGTGGTGGCCGGGTTCCAGTTCCAGCGCGTCGGCGCGCCCAGCACCTATCAGCAAGACAAACAGCAACAGCAGCACAAGGTTGCGGCACAGGCCAGGCTTATAGGGCACGTAGAACATCGCGGGAATGATCTTGCCGGGTAAATTCGCTAACATCCTGTGAGACTCGCTCGCCGAGGTCAACATGCCTGCCAAGATAGCGCAAGCGTTGAAAACTCATACCCACCTGCCACTAGCCGATTCGGGTGCGCGCTAGCATGGGCGCGATTCGAATCGTTATCGCTGACGACCATGCCATTGTGCGCAAGGGCCTGCATGAGATGCTGGACGCGCTCGCCGACGTTGAGCTCGTCGCCGAAGCCGGTAACGGCATCGAGGCGATTGCCGCCGTCAAACGACATCACCCCGATTTGCTCATGCTGGACATTGCCATGCCCTATGCCAGCGGGCTGGAACTGATTGACGAGATCCGTAGCTGGAGCCCCGACACCCGAATTGCCGTATTCACCGGCGTGCGAACCTCCGGTGTAATGGCGGAACTGATTGATTCCAAAGTGGAGGGTCTGCTGCTCAAAAGTAGCCCGCCGGACGAAATCAGCCTGGGACTGACAGCGCTGCTCAATGACGGAATCTTCATCAGTCAGGAGGCCCAGGCGCTGGCCCGGGAATCGCGTGAAATCAGCGGGCTCACAAGCCGCGAACGCCAGGTGCTGCACCAGATCGTTGCCGGGAACAGCAACGCCGATATTGCCAGGGTGCTCAATATCAGCCCCAAGACAGTGGAAAATCACCGCACGAACCTGATGCGAAAACTGGATGTGCATTCCCTTGGCAGCCTCATACAGGTCGCTCTCAGGGCAGGACTTTTGACAGCGGAGCCCGGTGTAGACGGCGACGTCTAGACCGGGCTCAGCGTGTAAAAGCATCGGGTCAATCGCTGATGAGCGTGTTAACCAGAAGGTCTCCGATGCCGGTAACCAGCGCCTCGGGATCCAGCACATTGAGGTCAACCTCAAAACTTGATCCGTCGGAGAAGTCGAGCGATGCCGTGTACTCGCCATTGGCAACGCGGTAGCTGACACCCCGTACATCCGGTACCAGTGCAGTGCCTTTTTCAACCTCCTCGCGCACCGCTGCGATAACGTCCTGCGTCGGCAGCTGGTCAACCACGTCCTGCGCGGTGATGACTCGACCTCCGGCGGCCGGCAGCGCATCTACACTCTCGATCGCCTGCAACACCTGGTTGGCCTGCGCTGTCGTCAGAACGTCCCGGTTGATGGTGTACGACTTGGAAAAGGTCTTGCCGAGGATTCTTGTGCTGACGGTAATGCGCTTGTTGATTCTCCTCTTGCTGTACACCTGGGTCAGCGCTGAGCGCAGCGCGGCTCGCGTGGCTTCGTCGTCGCCTTCGGCAGCGCGGCTGGCGAGTTCTTGCAGCGCACGCTTGTAGGGCGCGATTTCTGAGATCGCGCGGCTTCTGGCTGTATCTGCCGCCACGCGCGCATGGTGAGAGGGTGATACCGTACAGCCCCAGATGAACCCGCAGGCCCTTGACTCCACCTCGTCGTACACCTGCCGGTAGACTGAGCTCCGAACCTGATCAGGGATGGCATCCAGGGTGCGAATGATCGCCGAAGTGATGCCTGGTATAGCCTGCCTGAAGCCGCGCAGGCTGAGTTCAAGCTCGTAGCCTTCTGCGGCATCCAGCAATTCCTGTTGAGCATCCAGCACGCTTTGCTCAGCGCGGTCAAAAGCCACGTTTACCTGGTCGGAGACCGCCTGGGACAGACCCAGGCTGATGCCCACCGTGGCGCGTGTTTCACCGTCTGCGAAAGTCATCGAGACTGGAAGATCCAGGTTGTCATCCTTGATGCGTGCCGTCATCGTCACGCGAGTATTCGTCATGGCGATGCTGCCTTCCAGGTCGGCTGCGGGAATCACCGACTCGTAGCTACCACTGATCACCGCGTTGAGTGCACCCTCGCCATTGACCGAAAAGCTGGCTGCGAGCTCTGTCTCGGGCAAAATGGGAAACCAGTCGGGCTGCCAGGACACATCGGGCGCCAGCAGGCTGTAAATACCCAGGTTCTGCCGTTGGTTTGTCACTGTGAAACCCGCACTGGCCGAAGCCAGGTCGAAAGAGAAGAGGTCGAAGCCGACCACGCTGAAGGCCACTTCAGCAGAGCCATTGAAGCCAGCGAGATAGCCTGTTTCGGAGGCGAAGGGATCTTCCAGATTGATGTCGGCGAAGCTCGGCTCGCGAACGATAAACTCGCCGGTGAATTTGAGAACATCCAGGGCTTTTACACCGACAGATTTACTGCCACTGATGTAGGTATGGCCGTTGAATGCGTCAATGCCGGCATGTCCGATCTGTGGGCGATAAGGTAACAGGCCGCTGTCGGAGGTAGCTTTACCGACCGCGTCTCCCACAACATCTCCGTAGTAGTAGAACATCTCGTCGAAGGGATCCAGAATCATGATGACGCTGCCACCGGCCGGTGTGCCGATGCTGGCGACATCCGAACCACCTCTTCGGTCACCGACTTCCAGATCCACGGAGCCGCTGAGCAGGAAGAGCATGTATTGGCGCTCATCCAGCAGTGTGATGTCGATCAACGGGTCGGCGTTGATTTCGGCTCCGGAGACCAGGCCCAGTGAAGCGCGCGGCGCCGCGACTATTCCCACGTGGTCAGTGAGCACGGGCGGCATGGCGGATTCCCCCGCCATTGATAACAGCTCACCTTCCTCGCTGAAGGTCACACTGAGGTCTGCATCGTCAAATACCTGTTTCGCAGATCCTTCTGCCTGCAGCGCCAGGGACCCCAGCACCCTGAAGCCCTCCTCCAGCGGTTCTGTACTTCCGTTCACCACGAGATCATCTTCAGTGATTGTCGGATTCTTGATAATAGTGGGTGACAGGAGCATGCTTGCTTCCGAGTCCAGCAAGGGCATCAGTTCAGGGAAGCCAGCCAGGAGCGTGGTTGTGACATTACATGGCTCGAGCGTTTCCACGCACAGTGCGCTCTTCGCTTTGCTCCAGCCCATAAAGGTGTAGCCAGGCTCTGGCAGGGCAACAAATGTTTCGTCAAAGAACACATCGACCAGGTCGATAGTGCAGGTTTGTTGTGAGGGGCAGCTATAGGCTCCCGATTCAGAGACCACGGTGGCACCCTCGGGGACTTCGATGATGACCTTGCAACCACTGACAAGCATTGCCAGGCCGAACAGGACCAGTGTTTTCAGTTGAGATCGTGATAATGACATGACTGACTCCCGGCGCCTCGATCAGCGCCTTAATTGACACTTCACCGTGCTTGCAGTGTGCCGCTGGCGCCGAGCTGCCACCATGAGGGGTTTTCCTCAATTGCATCGAACCGCCGTAGAACGGTGGCAAGTCCTGTCAGTCATGATTCGCGGGAGTTTCAGGCTGCTGGAGAGAAAGGGCTGTCGGACCGGGCCTTTTACGCAAGGCCCCAAAATGCATTCAGAGCCTTTTCTCCGGGCTCCGTCCGGAATTGCCTGTACCGGCCCTTCCAGTACTCAAATTCAGGCTGGAAGTTTCGCGGAAAACCTGGGGAGTACGCCCTTTAGGTCCGAAGTTCGAAGGATTTTCTGCCTCGCCGCACACCATTCACCACGAGTTCGACATGATGGGTGCCGGGATACAGGGTGCGTGTCGACATGGGCTTGAACGCGATAGCCTTGTGGATATCGATTTTCTCCCCTTTGGCCACTGCGCGGTCGGTAATGGCAAAGTGTTTTTGTGAATGGCTGCCATCAGCTTTACGAAAGTAAATAGAGAGACCAATTTTTAGATTCTGATCTGCTTTGGACGTAACTCTGCCCTGCCACTGCAGTTTCTCTCCCACCTTGAGGGCAGCGGGCACGGATACACCGGACAAGGAAAAGCCTGGCCTTGACGGATAACCGAGAAACTCCAGGGAAGCCTCATGCCCCTGTTTCAGGAGCGTACGCAAGCCATGTCGAGTCATCCATTCCAGCTCTTCTTCCTGTTGGCGTGCCAGGCTCTTCCAGCGGCCAAGTGCATCCAGCACCAGTTCCGGATCAGATTTGGATAAGTCGTTGAGGTTATTGGCAACCGATCGAGTGACGTACCGCGTATCGTCAGCGTGGAGCAGTTGAAGCACGTCGATTATGGCTTCGCTCGGCATTACCACCTTCCTGGCCCAGGGAAGCAGCGGCCTGATCCCCTCAGAGGCTAGCCTGCGCACATGATAGTTTTCATCCTCTGCGCACTCCCGAACAAACTGCATCGTCTCGTCGGGAAAGTCAGCCAGGAACGGCCGTATCGCGCTCTCGGAGCTGAACCGCTTGGTGGCTTCTCTCAGGAATTCCAATGAAGCCTGGAGACGTTCAGGTCGTACGCCATGGCGTGACACAAACTCCCCGGGCACTACCCAAATGAACTGGCCAAAGTCGTCGTCCTGGAGCGTTGGATCCAACGGTTCAGGCAAAGCACGGTGGAGGACGTCCAAAGCCTTGTTGAAATCGGCTGGTAGCCTCGCCTGCAATCCATCGACCAGAGCCGAAATCCGTTCTTTCAGCTCGAGCTCAGGAAACTGATCAAGCGCCTCAGACTGAAAGCCTTCTGCATCGAATCGCCGATGAGCTTTTTTGATTCCGGACGAAAGCGCAGACACCGATGACTCATTGAATAACTGGTCCGCCAGTGAGAACAGCGGTTCGGTTCTTCTGACACTCATCTTTGTCCCCCTTGAGTTCGGCGAACAGTTTACTCAACTGTCGAGACATTGGGGCAAGAGCAGGTACCTGGGTTTGTGGCTCATCGCGAGTATGTGGTTCAAGTGAGCTACACCACGTCAGGTAGCCGACGGCAACTGGCCGGGGCTATCGTCTACACTGACAATGGCAAACAACTGTCTGTTTTGGAGGCACCTATGCCCACACATCGAGTACTAGCGGCCGCGTTCATTTATGGCGTCGCAGCATCAGCGCTCGCGCAGATTTCCATGGGGAACGGCAGTGACAACTGGATTCTGTTGGAAGGCGCCAGTCGAGAGGGCACCACGTTAACGATTCCCGAGGTAAAAATCAGCGGCAACGGCTGGCTGGTGCTGCACCCGTTCGAAGAGGGCAAGCCCAATGGCCGTATCTATGTGGGGCATACCTATGTACCCGATGGTGTGTCTCGAGATGTGGCCATCACGGTTGATCGCCCTGTGAACGCCGGTGATATGTTCATCGTCATGCTGCACCGTGATGTGAATGAAAACCAGACCTTTGATTTTGTGTTCATCGAGGAAAACAAGGTTATCGATGAAGCAGTGTTCGAAGGCTCAGTGATGATCGGGCATGCCTATCCCGCGCCCTGACCGCTAGCCAGGAGAAACGTGGCCGTCAGGGGATCGCTTCCTCGATTCAAGCAAGGATTCATTCACGCCACTTTTTTTTGCAGGGGGTGTCACAACCGGTGCAGCTCACTCGTCAGATAGTCGATACAGACTATTTCAACGAGGAGAAACCCAATGACCGACAACACCGCAGTGAACTACTACCAGGTAATCCCCGATGTCATGCAGGCCCTGGCCGGGGTTCACGAGACCATGGATGTCCATGGCCTGGACCGCAGCCTGCACCACCTGGTGCTACTGCGCGCCTCGCAGATCAACGGCTGCGGCTACTGCGTGGAAATGCACACCCGGGAGGCCAGGGCCGACGGCGAAACCAACCAACGCCTGGACCAGTTGGTGGTCTGGGACCAGGTGGGTTTATTCACCGAACCTGAGCGTGCCGCGCTGGCGTGGACCGAAGCCCTCACACGCCTGGACCAGGAGTCGTACCTTGCTGCGCTGCGAGTTCGACTTCACGAACACTTCTCCGATGAAGAGATCGGCGTATTGACGGCGACGGTGGGCCTTATCAACCTGTGGAACCGAATCGCCATTTCGCGGCACTGATATGTTGGGCCAGGCCGAGTTAACACTGTTCGACGACGCCCGTCCCCGCCTGCTGGGGCTGGCTTACCGCATTCTGGGCTCCCGCACGGATGCCGAGGACGCCGTGCAGGATACCTTCCTGAAATGGATGGACGCCGATCGGGCAGACATTCGCAACCCCGGTGCCTGGCTCACCACTACCTGCACCCGGCGCTGCCTGGACCTGCTACGGGCGGCACACCGAACCCGTGTGAACTATGTAGGCCCCTGGCTGCCTGAGCCCATACAGCAGACCGACGAGGACGACCTCAGCCAGGACCTGGACATGGCCTCGTCCTTGAAGACGGCTTTCCTGCTGATGTTGGAGCGCTTGTCGCCGAAGGAGCGAGCGGCCTACCTGCTACACGAGATCTTCGACACGCCTTACGCCGACATCGCGGATGCCCTTGATATGCAGGAGGCGGCCTGTCGCAAGCTGGTGTCCCGCGCCCGAACGCACGTCAATGTATCGAAGACCCGCTTCGCCACCCCGGTGCAGCGCCAGGATCAACTGCTGGCTGCGTTTCGTGCCGCAGTGACGGCCGGCACCACCGATGTGCTGCAGGCGCTGCTGTCGGAAGATATCCGCCTGGCAGCAGATGGCGGCGGCAAAGTGCCAGCCATCCGCAAGCCCCTGTACGGAAAGGCTGCCGTCGGCAAGCTGCTAGCTGGTCTGCGCAGGTATTGGGAAGAATTCGAATGGGAGATATCAACCATCAACGGCGAGCGCGGCTTCGTGTTGCGCGAGGAAGGCCAGGTGCAGGCGACGGTCTCGTTTGCCTACGACCCGGACGGCAAGGCGACGGACATATTCATCATGCGTAACCCCGAGAAGCTGGAGAACCTTGGTGCGATTGCAATTCGCTAGAAAACCAGCAGACATTGGAAGGACACAACATGCGAGCACTTACCCTGTTTGCCAGCCTATTGGTAGGAGTACTGCTGTTGAGTGACACAGCACACACCGAGAGAAGCACAACGCCGAAGCCCGTGGAGCTGAGCATTGTGAACCCGCCCGGGCTCTATGATCCCGCACCGAACGGCTACAGTCATGCGATCGTCGTCGATGGCCGCGCCCACACTGCCTGGATTGCAGGCCAGGGGGGCGAGTACGCCGATGGTAGCCTGCCTGCAGATTTTGAGGCGCAGGTGCGACAGGCGTATAAAAACCTGGCAACTGCACTGGAGGCGGTGGGCGCGTCGCCCCGGCAGGTAGTGAAACTGACTACCTACGTAGTGGATCACGACGAGGCCAAGCTAGCGATCATGACGGAAGCCCTTAGACACCGCTTCGGTGATTTCCTGCCGGCCCAGACCCTGGTACCCGTGCCACGGCTTGCCCTGGACGGCATGCAGTTCGAGGTGGACGCCGTCGCCGTTCTAGAAAGGTGACGGCGGAGGACGGGATTCGCGTGGACAGTTGTTGTTAGTGGCTTCAAGAGTTCGGTTGGTGCGTCTCTTATGGGTACGCGGTATCACTATTACAATGGTTCCGTAACCAGTGGCCTGCCGATGTTCTACAGGAAACTTGACTAGCTGGAAAAGAGTAAGTGAAACAAGCGGCCAGACGCCATTTCATTGTAGATGGAGTAGATTCAACGCCACCCAGGTAATGAGTTCGTGAGTTGAAAGAACCCGTTGTTCAGCCGCCCAGGCTTGTACGAGAGCTAGCCCCAATCGTGGCCTGGCCTGCGTATAGTTACGCTTGGGTCTCTTTCTGGTCCATTTTGTCTCGCGACAACCTGGTGCTCGATTGGGCTTTGGAGGTGTTACTCCCGCATGGGGATTTTGCTTATTACCTCTTTATTTACGGCTTCGATTTCCTGCTGAACGCGACGCTGATTCTTCCATTCGCGATATTGCTGAGGCTATATCTGGGGCCTTCGTCCTGGGCCTCGGTATTCATCGGCACGCTAATTGTCTTCCTCCAATCCTACGACAATGTGCTATTTGAAATGCGTGACCTGTCGTTCTTCCTGCATCCGGGTGCAGCGATTGGCGCATTCACGGTGTTGGCCTTCTTCCCGCTCGCGTATTTACTGGCAGACAGGCTTGTTCGGTCGGAGTGAGCTTTCAGCGCGCTCTCGGCCTCTGCTAGTCTCAAAGAGAAGAGTAAACTGTCGCTACAACTCCTTTGCCCTTTCCGAGAGGTATGGTCATGAGCAGGTGCTACTACGCTCCGTTCGCCCTCGCTTGTATGCTTGTCATTGTTTCAGTCAGCGCTTCAGCGCACGAAACCTGGTTGTTGCCCGAAAGCTTTGCACCGAGCGACGGCGCGTCGATTGAGTTCCAAATGAGCAGCGGTATGAGTTTCCCGGCGCCGGGATCGGCCATCACGGCCGATCGTATCGTGGAGGCCTCTCTGGTGTCCGAGGGCCAAAAAGCTGCACTTGAGGCGCAGGGTGTTGGCGATGGCGTCCTGCAGTTACGCGGAGTGGCGGGTGAAGGCTTGAACTGTGCCTGGGTACAGCTCCATCCGCGGGTTCTCGAGATTCCTGAACAGCATGACGTCGAACACTATCTGGAGGAGATTGGTGCCGGTGATGCAATTTGGAGTCATTGGCGAGGTGAGGCGGGCGAGACTCTCTGGCGGGAGTCCTACAGTAAGCTGGCGCGAACTTACCTGCGCACACCTTCTGACGCTTCCAAGGCAATTTGCGTTTCTGAGGCAATAGCGTCGCGCTTCGATATTCGGCCGCTGCAGGACCCGACCGGGCTCAAACCGGGTGACTCACTGCGCCTGAGCGTGCTGTTCGATGGCGAACCACTGTCCGGCCAAGCCGTGGGTGTAGTGCGTGAAGGGAACAAGCCCGATGAGCTACGGCGTTCAAACGCACAGGGCCAACTGGAAGTACCGCTGACCGGCGCCGGACGGTACATGATCTATGCAACTCATCTGCGCCCGGCCGATGCCAGGGACTATAATTGGGAAAGCAATTTTGTGACACTCACGATTGAAGTCCTGGACCCGCTGTAGCTGCTGTATTCCGCGTTGTGCAAGTTCATCCACACACATTTTTGAGTCCGCTTTCGACTGTAATCGGATACAGCAACAGACAATCCGAAGAAGAGCATGCCTTAGATGAATAGAGTTACATCTTGCATCACCTTATTGATGGCTTCGTTTGTGGTGACTGGCTGCAAGATCGTTGTCGAGGTGCCTGAAGGCGGAATGGTTTCCGGCGAGTCCGGTGAGTTCATCTGCGCTGGGGCTCAGA
Source organism: Halieaceae bacterium (assembly GCA_965229625.1). GTDB lineage: Bacteria > Pseudomonadota > Gammaproteobacteria > Pseudomonadales > Halieaceae > JANQIO01. Next base: position 1,729,958 of record CBDDJJ010000002.1, on the reverse strand, counting down.
CCTGTGAAATCGACGTGGATGATGCCAGCTTCAGGGAGACTTTCACTGCGATTCCTGCCGAGACACATGAGTTTCGCGGCTGGAAACATGGGCCATGGAACATCTGTGGCGACGAACAGGAAAGGTACGCCCCCTGCTTGTTCTCGACTCTCAAATACGCGGGAATTTCGGGAATACTGTCCCTGCTCGAGGCAGATATCCCTATGTATCTCAAACCGGAATTCGTACCGAAGGCGTCTGCTGCGATCCTGTTCCCGTTCGATGGCACCAGTGCAGTGGATTCAGTGATGACTGTAAGGGGGCGCGCCAACGACCCTGATGGTATCGCCACGGTCACTGTGAACGGATTGCCGGCATCTATCACCGGAGCCGATGGTGCAATACAGACAGCCGATCAGTACTACACAGAAGTCACCTGGGAGCGCCGCTTTGAACTGCAACCGGGAACAACCGAGTTTGTTCTGTCCGTGGTCAATGGTGAAGGAAGCCTTATTGAGGCGGCCGACAGTGCCAGCGTTGACTTTCTGAAAATTCCCGCTGAGTTCTTCCATGATCCTGAAAACGGTCGGCTCATCGGGCGCGGTGACCAGAACGGAGCCACCTGGGACGTAGTTATCCATGATCTGGAAAACGGCACCCAAACGCTGCTGACAGACAGATTGGACTCGTTCCTGCCCGCCTGCTACAAGTCGGACACCGAAGAATATCTTTACGTGTATGAGGGGCCTGGTAAAAGGATTGAGATTCGCAGTCTCGACCTTGAGACGGGAGTTACCTCATTGATCGCAGCAACCACGATCGATCCGATTACGTTGGGCTTCAACTGGGGACCTTACTACGGGAATCTCGCCTGTGCCCCCGGTGAGGACAGTGTTTATCTCGCTTATGGCCTGGCGCGGGACGTCAACGGCAGTACGCGGATGTCTTCCTCTAGAATTACCAAGTTCGATTTGGAAGCTGGCGATTCCAGCTTGCTGGCAGAGTTCGACCTGGAAAACGGCGATACCCTGGTACTCGGGTTGGGCGGTGTAGAGCTTTTGGGTAACAAGCTTGTGGCATATCCCCCGTATGGTAATGGCAGGCGCACACCTTTGTATCTGGTTGATACTACGACGGGTGAAACTGCTGTCATTGAAGGCAGCGACCAATTGGTCGCAGACCTGGCGGTCGATCCCGATACTGGCACGATATACGTTGTGAATTTCGATGCTGTTTATAGGCTGGACCCCGGAGCGACTTCCTACCGAATCCTCTCATCCGACACCTCGGAAGGCTCCCTGAATATCACTTCCCCCGTCTCCACGGTGCTGGACAAGGCAAACGGCAGACTTCTCGTCGGCGACCTGTCGCTAAATATGGTCATTGCCATCGACCTCGGCACAGGAGAGCGGACGGAACTGGTATCGAGGCGCCAGGGTGAGGGCCCATCAATGATCTTTGCCCGCCACATGTATATCACTGAAGATTTGAGCACAGCTTATGTTGCGGATGATGGCTCCCTCTCAACTGAGAAGCTCTTCAAGGTCGATTTGGCAACGGGTAACAGACAGGTTATTGGCCGCATCCAGGGAATGAGCGGGTTACTGGCACGTGGCATCGAGGTAGACGAGGAGAATAACACTGCCTATCTGGCGTTTGCCGACCGGGTGCTGTTGGCTGACCTTGAATCAGAAGAGTTCACCGAGATTTCTGGACCGCAGGCAGGCTTTGGTCCTCTAGTGGGCCACATCTTTGGCCTGGTTCTTGATAAAGAAAACAATCGGCTACTGATCGGGGATAGTGAAGCGGACACCATTTACTCACTGGACCTGAGAACGAGAGTCCGCGAAGTGTTCTCTCAGGCAGGGGTGCGAGGTCGGGGCGAACCGTTTGCAGACATCAGTTCGCTGGCTTTTGACGCCGAGAGTAATCAGCTATTTGTCACAAACCGACTCACGTCGAACATAATGTCCGTAGACATGGATAGCGGCGACCGAACAGTCATACTGGATGCCTGTATCGACGCCTTTGGGCGAGATCTACTCGGGCGTGTCGGGTCGCTCAAGCACATCAGTTACGGCGAAGGCCGCTTGTTTATCATTGACACAGGCCTGAGCTCACTCGATCTGGACTCCGGTGAATGCAGTCCGCTGGGCTTCCAGAATTTGCGCTTTCTCGAGACCCTGCGGCACTTGGAAGGGGACTGGTACTTTGCCGCAACCATCAGAGGCATCGGCCTCTATGACATGAAAACCAACGAGTACGTCTATATTTCTGAATGATGGCACTGGTGGTCCAAGACCGCAGGAGGCTGCTGATGGAAAAACAACTGGTGAACCCCTCCGCGCTGTTCGACGCGACCGCCTTCGGCATGTCGCAGGGTGTTGTTGACCTCCCATCCGGTTTGGCATTTTTCTCTGGCCAGGTGGCCTGGGATACATCCTTCCAGGTTACCGCCGACACGGTAGAAGGCCAGGCAGAGCATGCCCTGACAAACCTTCGCATTGCGCTTGCTGAGGCCGGAGCATCGGTGAACAGCATTGTCCACCTGCGCATCTATTTGCGAGGGGAGTGTGAGGAACACATTGATGCTGTCTCTCCCGTCCTGCAGGATTTCCTGGGAGAGTCGCGGCCCGCCATGACGGTCATCGGTGTCAGCTCCCTGGCTTCGCAGGCAACGCTGATCGAAATTGAGGCGGTCGCGAGGGTTAACGACGGCAGTTAACAGTGTATGGCTTGTTCGCGGGTCAGTTCACATGGTCCCGATTTTTTGCCCGTGGAAGCTGATACAGCATGCCGGCCCGGAATGCCCAGGCCTCAAGCACTTCCAGATGCCGCCGCTCCACGTGCTGAGCCCTGGGGTTTGCGGCCAGTGCATGTACGAACGTCTGATTGATAAGGGTCTTCGCGGGTTTCGCTACCTCCACGAGTAACTGTCCCGAGTATGGCTGCCTTGATGCTCCTACCAGCCGATAGTTTGCACGGTTTGTGACTATGCTGCCGGAGTAGGCATCATCGTCGTCGGTTAAAGACATCAGCCCCCAGCTAAGTGCTCCTTCGCTTTCTATCGCCAGCAGGACATGTGCGCCGTCAATGGTCTGATCGATGCTCGAAGCCACGGCCGTGATCAGGATTTTCTCTCCACCCAGCGTGTCTCGACTGGAGGTTGCATCGAGGGGGAATTTCACCGCGTGGTAGCGCCAGCCGCCAAAGCTGACACTGTACATGCCAAGCTTCTCGTACTTCTCCGAGAGATCAGGCGCGAAGACTTCCATTGCCTCCCTTTCCAATTCTCGACCCCTTGGCGAGTCATCGTACATTTTTTCCAGCACGCCCTCGTATGCTTCGATCGCACCCACATCTTGAACGGATTGGAGCTCCTGCGCGACCTGGGTCATAGGCGGTAGGCGTGAAACGACAGCACCCAGGCTATGGTAGTCCTCATCACGGGTCAGTGCTCTGAGTAGAGCCCTGTTGTACGCTCTTGCATACTCCACCTGCTTTCTCATCCGCACTGCTTCTTCGTCACTGGTGGGCATGATCGTGCAGCCACAGTAGACGGCGTGGATTGAGGTCACGATGTGTTCGAGCTCAACCGGCACTTCAAATGGCGTGCAGGCGATGCCGCCCATGGCGAAAAAGGTTGCATCGCCGGCAGCAAGCGCTCTGGCGACATCATCTTCGACGTTTTCGACTTCCCAGCCGAAGGACGTAGAAAGGTCTAGAGACCGAATATCCGCGCTGGCACTAAGAGGGCTGGCCAAGAGCATGAGCAAGGTAGAAAGGAGAGGGGTCTTCATTAAGCTACCTATACCGCGGAGCTGTAGAATCGGGCCCGATCGAGCTTTTCTTCATCAGCTTAGCCTGTTATCGGTGGCTCGCAACCCAGCGTTCATCAATTCAGGCTGCAGATGACCGATCTCCAGGTCTTCGGGAGTTGGATTGCTCATGTCACCCGGCACCATAAAGGGCGCTCCGGGTTAGCGACCACCTACGAGAGTATGCTGTTGGTTCCTGGAACTTGCGGCCTTTCAATGTGCCAAAGCCCATTCTTTCAGAATTCTGTAAACTGCTTTGACTCATCTGTGATCGACTTTTGAGCCGTCGCATCGCCAGTACCCGAGCCAGATTTATGCCCACGCGTTACCAGGATATCTACCCGTCAGCGCCGCTGCTGGACAGCGCCAGGCTGAGCAGGCCTTCAGCGGCACAGTTGCTCACGCTGGAGTACTTCAAGGCCGAGCCGGCCACCATGCCGACAGATGTGTATCAGCAGCATCACATCATGCTGAACCTGCGCAAGAAGCCCTACCGGATAGAGAACTGGCGCAACGGTGAGCACCGCGATTTCTTGATCAAGCAGTTCGAGATTGTCGTAACGCCGGCGGGCGTCGCATCAGGCTGGCGCTGGTACGAACGCTCGGAGGTGCTGGTGATCACCCTGGAGCCGGCGCGGCTGGAAGTGTTTGCACAGAGCGAACTGGGTGTTGTGCTGATCGGGCAGCAATTGGCTGATCTACCGCAGTTCACGGACCCGGACATCTGCCAGGCAGGTGTGCAGCTCAGGGATGCGTTGGCCAGTGACGATGTGGGTTCGGATTTGATGTTCGAAGCGCTGGCACGGGTTTTCCTGATCAAGTTGATCCAGCGCTACGGGGATCGAATGGATGCGCGGTCCACATACTCCCAACGGTTTACGGCCAGGCACCATCGCAAAGTGCTGGATTACGTGTCCGCGCACTATGGCGGTTCCGTATCGCTTGAGGCGCTGGCCTCGGTGGCCAGCCTCAGCCCCGCCCACTTCTCGCGGGTTTTCAAGGAGACCATCGGCCAGAGCCCGATGCAGTTCCTGGCGGCCTTTCGCATTGAGCGCTCGAAGGAAGAGCTGCGAAGCCCTGGCGTGCCGCTAGCGGATGTGGCGATGGCGTGTGGGTTTTCGGACCAGGCGCACTTTTCTCGCGTGTTTAAGCGCGTGGAGGGGGAAAGCCCCTCCGCCTGGCGCGCCAGGCAGGTGCAGTAACCCCTCGTCGGGCGCCCGCCCTGCATTCGAGCAAGATTCTTCAAATTTCGCGCAATTCCGTTCAAGCGCGCATCCGCCCCATCGACGACACTGTACACATCTGGACCACATATCATGAGGTGAGGGCATGAACTACTACACGCTTGGAAACTCCGGGTTGCGCGTCAGTCGGTTGGCGCTGGGCACAATGACCTTTGGCGATGACTGGGGCTGGGGGGCTGACGAGAGCACCTCCCGCGCGCTGTTTGATCGCTACGTGGCGGCCGGCGGCAATTTCTTCGACAGCGCTGACCTGTATACAAACGGCCGATCTGAAGAAATGCTGGGGGCGTTTATTCGCGACGCGGGCATACGCGATCAGGCCGTGATAGCCACCAAGTTCAGCTACAACGCAGAGCCAGGCAATCCCAATGCCGGCGGTAACGGCAGGAAGAACATCCTGCGCGCAGTTGAAGGGTCACTGCAAAGGCTGAACACGGACTATATCGACCTCTATATCCTGCATAGCTGGGACCGGTTTACGCCTGCAGAGGAGGTGATGCGCACGTTTGACGACCTGGTGCGCTCCGGGAAAGTTCGTCATGTGGGGCTCTCCAACGTGCCCGCATGGTATGCGGCCGAAGCGCAATCGGTGGCCCGCTTCAGGGGTTATGAGCCCATTTCTACCCTGCAGCTGGAATACAGCCTGGCGGAGCGCGGAATAGAAAACGAGTTTGTAGATCTCGCCACGCAGCGCGGAGCCGGCATCATGGCCTGGAGCCCGCTGGCCAGTGGTTTGCTATCCGGAAAGTATCGCTCGAGCGATGCCGGCGGCGCATCCGGCGAGGGCAGGTTGATTACCACGGCAGGCTCCGGCAATCCGGCCTTTGAGAAGTTCAATGAGCGCAACTTCAGGATTGTCGCTGCCCTGGAATCGGTGGCTCGCGAGCTGGGCAGGTCCATGGCACAGGTGGCCCTCAACTGGGTGATTAATCGGCCAGGCGTCGCCAGTGCACTGGTAGGTGCCACAAAACTTGATCAACTGGAGGACAATCTCGGCGCACTGGACTTTGTGATACCCGATGAGTTGTTTAACAAGCTGACATCAATCAGCACGCCTGAAGCAGCATATCCCTACTCGTTCTTCGGGCCAGAGCTGCAGGGCATGATAACGGGCGGCGCCACCGTCGGCGATAAGCCAGCCGGATACTACACGTCCCACCTGTTCGAAGGCGCAGGGGCCGGGGTGGGTGCCTCAGAGGACGGCGTTGAACACGGGCCCGAGTAGTCTGGTGAGTCGCGGTGCCAGTTAACCTGGTTCTAGGTTCAGTGTTGAAATTGCCAGCCCTGATTTGCAGCTTTTTGCCGCTGGTGATCCTCGGCAGACCCAGGTGAGTATCGGTTGGTGAATTCGAGCTGGAATGTGAATTGACGCATTGAAACTTCGGCGTTTCTGGAAAACCCATTTGGCTTGCTCTCTGGCATGGGTTGGGCAAATACTAGTTGGCTATGGAGCGACCTCTTCAACTGGATGCAACGGTGGAAATGATGGGAGTAGTAGGTGACATATCAACGATTCTTATCGCGCTGATTGCTTTGGGCCTGACCATCTGGCAGGCGAGAACCACTCAGAAGCACAACCGCCTGAGTCTCAGGCCTCATCTCATGTTTGATGTTCGATACGATGAAGAATCTCCGCAGATTCATATCGTTCTTAAGAACTCGGGTGTTGGGCCCGCTTATGTGACTGACTATTCCGTCACCCTGGATGGCAAGCCTTACACAGGCAGTATGCTGGAGCTTCGCAAGTGCCTTGACCTGCCGGATGAATCGAATACCTACGGCGGTGGCTTCATCCCCGCCGCCGGAGACGCGATTCAACAGAATGAATCTATTGACTGCTTTATCCTGAAAACAAAAGGCGGCGAGAGGGACCCTGACTTTGATAACGAGAAAGCGCACGAACAGGTATCTCGCCTGAACTTCATCATCAAGTACGAATCTGCTTATGAAGAACCGGATGAAAGGCAGTTGCAGGATAAAGGAAAGTAAGAAAGAAGTACTGGGACGGTCTGCTTGTCACCGCTTGCATGTGCATGGCGCTTTGAGTCTGGCGCATGCTCCCCACAACTTTGATTCCTTCAACTTAACATCTCGTTCGATACGGTTTTTTCCAGCGCAGTTCTAGCATCAACTGTGTCAGTGAACCCGAGGGTCTGCCGCAGTCGCTCGCTATTGACTACCAGCGGTACATCCAGGTCGAGGCCGCTGATCCGGCGTTGAAACTCGTTGTCGGGATCATCTGTTAGCTCGATCTTGCCCTGCCAACCCAGAATTTCGGAAATCCGCTGCGCCCATTCGAGCTGGCTGATCGTTTCTCTCTCACTGATATTGAATATCTGCTTGTGGGCGCGCTCATCCCCCAAAGTTGCAGTAATCGCGGCGCCAACGTTATCGATGTAACCAAAGCTGGTCTGCCAGTGCGCCCACGCTTGAGGAATGACCAAAACATCTTGCTGCTTCAGCATGGGCTCGATCGCCCAGCGGAAGCGCTTCTGCTTGTCGCCTGGGCCATACACCATCGGTAGTCTCAGGATTGTCCAGGGGGATGAGAGCTTCTGGACCGCTGCTTCGATGGGAATCTTGTCGTAGTCGTCGAGATACCGGTTGGGATCACTCTCTGATCTCGGTTCTTCCAGCCGATACGGGAACCTTGTCGAACGGAGCGCTGTATCCTCGTCGATGGCGCCGATGACTGGTTGGCCTGCTGTGCGCCGATGCAGCAACTCGTAATTTGCGTACACGTCGCAGGAACTGATCATGATGTACTGTTCAACCAGCCCATCCAGGCTATCCAGCAGAGGCTGGGTATCCGCGATGACCATGGGGATAACATCGACGACAGCATCCATACTGTGCTGCAACACCACGCGTCGAATGTGGCCGGGCTCGCGGCGATCAGCCGAGATATGAGTGATATGCGCCGCTGGAATGGATGGCACGGACCGGCCTAATCCATAGGCTTCAAACCCCCGGCCGCAGACGGAACTCGCCACCGAACGACCAATAAATCCGCTATAGCCAATGATGAGTACGCGCATGCATTAATGCTAGACAGCTGGCGGGCGCCGATCAATTTCATCCGGCTCTGGTAGCCGTATACCTGCCCCGATTTCAAACACTCACTTGGAGCTTGCCCTATACCTGCTGCCTACGTGGTTATGCAGGCTATCTCACTCAGAAATAAACACCGACTGTTTGGTCTGCGCGTCAAAGAGCACCAACCCTCGAAACGTCGCTGCGAGATAGGTGTCGGCCGCCAGGCGACGTATGCCAAGTAGTGAAGGGCGTCCAACGAAGGCAGATACAACAGTACACTGTCCGGATTCAACGTCGTATCGTTTCACACCATCATCAAGAATGACCAATTCACCGGCTTCATAGGCGATATCCGTGAGCCCCTGGCTTGGTCCAATCGGAGCCCCGCGACAGTTGTCGAGAAGGACAGTCCTGTTACCCGTTTCCATGTCGATCGACATGATTGTCCCATTTCCCTGATTGGAAGCGAACAGCCGGTTGTTGCTGCTATCAAGCGCAAGGGAGTTCACAGTGGAGAACGCTCCGCCGGCTCCTCTAATACCGAACTGTGAAAAGACACTGCGAACTCGTGTCTGCAGATCCAGTTCGACGACGGCCGATAACCCGGTGTCGGCGTAGAGAAGCCTGTTGTTCGCCTTGTCGAGGACGAGGCCGGAAACGCCGCTTATCTCAGTTCCGAAGCCGGCGCGGTCACTGGCAATCTCCAAGACATCCTCTGAATCCAGGTCTACCCGCAAGATGCTCCTGCCGAAGCTGACGTAGGCGACTTCCTGCTCCTCGTCGACCGTCAGTCCGTTTGCAAGGAAGTTGAATTCCTGTCGGACGTCGCCAATGACTTCCCTGTCGCCCGTCTGGAGGTCGATTGTAAATAGTCTCTCCTCGGCGTTTCCGCCGTCGTCGAGCGCATAGACGGTGCTCTTGTCTGCCGTCACATACAGCTCACGGGGTACTACCATGCGAACCCCCTCTCCCTGTGATCTGGCGACCAGCTCGGTGCGCCTGCCTGAACTGAGGCTCACTGCCAGGATCATGCCCAGGCTGTCGTCCGACAGAAGAATCCGGTTGTTCCTGGAATCCAGTTGAACTTCCCTGATTTGTGCAAAATCCAGGGGGTCGTCGAGTGGGCTCAGGGACAAAATGCGATAACGGTCCGCGCCCGGGTCGAGTCGGTAAATACCATCATAGTTCAGCACGAAAATTGTTCCGGAATCCGGATCAACCAGAAGGTTGGATACCGTGAGATTGCTTTGAGTCGCAATTGGTGACTTGCTGCCAGTAGTTTTGTTTACGAGGTACAGAGGCGCGCGCCAGCCGAAAGATGGGTAAGCCACCAGGTTGTCGCCCAAGAGTTCCACGCCGCCGAGAATAGCGGGGTCACCTTTGCGCGTATCGAACTCGGCCAGTACAGTGGATTCACCACTGTTCAGGTTTACCTTGGCGATCCTGGAGATGGTCAGGGAATCTGTCACTGTGTTGGCCAGGCTGTAGGTGAGGTAGGCATTCTCGTCACCGCTGGCACAGGCGAGTTCGACCAGTAGAAGGCCGCTTTTATACTCGCCGTTATTGAGTTCAGCAGTGATACTCGCGATCCTGGAGTTCGCCTGTGTATTGACATCAAGGCTGCGAATATCGATCTCTGAGCTCGAGCGGAAGTCCACATGTAGGTATTCGCCGGTGTCTGCCTTGTAACAGTAAGCGCCGGCGGAAGTCAGGTTATCCGCGATCAGGCCCTGGGCGTTGCCGTTAAGGTCCCACGCCAAAAGGTTCCAGTTCCTGCCGTTGTACTCGCCGCGGCCAATGATGCGCTCATTCTCCTCATCGACTGCGAACTGGATTGGCACTTCCAGCCAGTCGACCACGACGGAGTCCGCGGCGCCTGTCATTGTGCCGATGGCATCCTCTACCGAAACCACGATTTCATTGCTACCTGGCTGTAAGTCAATCGCTGCTTGCCACGACACCTCACTGAATGTCTGGCTCGGGGTGCCAGGTGGCACGCTGGTATCAATCAAGGCCGCAGGAACCCCGTTCACCCAAATCGAAGCGACGCCATCAGGGTCTGTGGAAACGCCTCTGACGACAATAGAGTCTTCCAGGGCGTTAGATCTTTCCGGAGGGAACAGTATTGTCGTCGTGGCTTTCGGAGAAAACTCCGGTTCAAGGTAGACAGGGATGTCTGCCAGGAGCACATCAACGATTGCCGGCAACCCGGCGAACTCAACAACAGACAGCCGGCAGGGGAGCAGTCTTTCTTCAGGCCGGCTACACAGGCTCGCGCTGCGCTCCTTCCAGCCACGGAACTCGTAGTTCTCCTCGGGGACGGCGACAAATGTGTCGTCAAAGCCTGTGTCATCAATATCGACCTCGCAGGTGTCCTCCTCCGAGCAGACAAAATCACCCGACTCCGTCGCTACGGCGCCACCCCGAGGTACTTCGACGACGAGCTTGCAGCCACCGGACAACAACGCCAGCAGCACTACAGGCAGTGAAAGGTATTTCATTCAGGCCATCCCCCAATTACAACTAGGCCATGGAAGTGGTGGTCAAACTTCGAAACGATGCTCCAGGCAGGTGCCCGAACTTGTTTTCGATAAGTACGACTTAACGGTGTGACCGGTCTTGCGCCAACTGGTAGGGAAAGTAGATCAGGAGAACTCCAATCCCTGGGCATTACCACTCCAATACAACCGACAGCGTTTAGCTGATCCCAACACTCCCGCACAGCGCTTCATCTGATCATCGCGCACGAGAGGAGCGACCAAATATAACACTACATTTCTTTCCCGGGTCAATGGACTGCCAGCTTGCTTTTTATTCGGCCGGCAGGCTCACCACCTTTCGTACCTCGACATCCACCTCAAAACGTTCGCCGCGCTCGTTTTCGATCAGCAGGCGTTTGCCATCTTCCATGGGAGTCATGCTGGCGAAAAATACGTCCTGTACATCCTGCTCCAGGTAGTCGATGCGCTCGTGGGCGTACACCTGAAGGTGCCAGAGCCGCTCCCCGGTTGCCTCGTCGTAGGCTGCGAGGTAACCAGTGCGTCCAGTTTCGCCGAGTTCAGCACCGCTCATCACCTGTTCGTAGCGAACGCCATTGAGACTGACGGGCGGAACATTGGGTGGGGCCTTGCGACTGGCGGCAAAAAGCGCATCGCTGGCCTCGTCCCCGCCGGCACCCGGCTTTGCAGCGGTGCCAGGTTTTTCCCCGGGAGCAGGTTTGTCGCCGGGCCCTGAATTGCTTTCTACCATTGCTCCACTCTCCTTTTGAGATTCGTCCGTGCAGGCCTGAAGGCAGCCCGACAGCAGGACGAAGCAAAGTAACAGGCGCGGCCAGCCCCGCGGGCGATCGACCGCCCTGGCTGGCTGCTTGCATCCAATTGATGCAGAAGGGCAGTACGTCATATGCCCTTCATTGCGCGTTCAATGTCGGATTTGCTGAGCGCCCCCGCGCAGTCGGCAGCGAAGTAAGCCCAGCTATCGGCATTGACCGCGCACTGGGCGGCCGTAATCTTGAAACCGGGTTTGATGCCTGCCCAGGCATACAACTCATCCTTGGTCGACATATCGAGGTGGGTGAGTTCGTGTACCACGATGCGCGCCCAGTTCTTGGGCCCCGCCAGTACATTGCCGCCGGCCTTGAAGAACGCGTCTTCGATGTAAACGATCGGAATCTTTTCATGACGGCCGCTGGCAACAAATGCTTCCGAATTGAGCAGGTCTTTGGCTTTGCCCGATGTGGCTCCCCGAATCGTGGCCATATCGGTGAAGACGATGAGATTGGAATTGATCGTGGCGGTAATCGTCTTGAAGCCGACCAGTAGCTTGTCGATGACCGTGTTCAGTGCTGCGTCGGTGGTAGTGGGTTCTGCAAACCACCGCTTCACAATAGCCATCTGGTCGCCATTCGCGTTGCGCTTGGCCAGCGTCAGGGTCATTTGCGCCCTGTGGCACCAGGCCAGCCCGGTCTGTGTAGCTTCCTGCAGGTATTTCCTGGCGGTTTTGTCGAAGCGCTCCGTGTCATCGTCCAGCTTTGCCGTTAGCTGAGTCAGGTCGTTACTCACTGCCCATAGCTCATCAGAAATGTACTTTTCATAGGCCTTCGGTGAGGAGTGGACCCATACGCTCTGGCTGCCTTTCTTGCCCACGTTGTAGAGATGTCGCAGGAACTTGATCACCGAGGCCTTGATCACCGGAGTGCCGCCCGTGTTCCCGTTGACTCCGGCCGCCTTGATGATGCGCTCGGCTTCCTTTTGCGCCAGTGCCAGGCGCAGTGTGTCCAGCTTGCCGGCGTGGATCGCAAGTGGCCCTTCATCACCCAGCAGGGGTTTCAGGCTGGCCATCTCCTTGTCCAGCGGGTCGCTAAACGTTTCTGAACCCAGGAAACCCTTTATGTAGTTGTATTCCTTGGAAAAAAGCTCGATTCCCACGGAGTGTATCCTCCACTGGCAGGGCAAAGTCAGAGCCTGGCGAAGGCATCGCCAGATGAGTTTTCAGTATAGGTGGTTTCTGGAAGTTCGAGCAGCGCAGGACGACATCGAGCGGCAATACCCGGGCGACTAAAACTCGAAAGAACGCACATCAATTACAACCACCTGTATTGCTCCGACAGATTGCTGTCCTGTCGCTGTTTTGATCTTACGGCTGGTCAGTGAGCTGGCGGCAAGCATCGGTGGGCCATTGAGCTCGAGAACCCCCTGGGTTCGACCTGAGCTATCCACTTTCTCTCCTTCATAGAGCGTATATTCGACATCCAGTTTTACGAAGGGATCTTTAGATGCTGTTGCCAACAGCTTCACGTTCAATCGCTCTCCGGTAGCAATCGCGACGTCCTGAAGAGCAAGCTTCTCCAGGTAGACCGCCTGAGTGGCGCGAAAGGCAGTAAACCCGTCGAGCGCCTCATTTTCCAGGCTCCAATCAAATGATGGCGTCTGTGAGTCTTCCAACAGCTTCCCGCATTCTTGCACTGTCAGATGCGTGTCCGCGCAGTCGAGCTCAAAAAGCCTGATAGTCACCTCCAGGTCAGGATCTTCCGCGGCCGAGAGTACTGGAAACATGATAAAGAAAACGGAGCAAAGGATTGCAAAGCGCACGATGGCCTACCTCGATTCGTGAACTGGTAAAGGCTGCAATGTTCCGCCAACCATTGCAACGGGAGTATAGACCCAGACATTTAGTGATCGTAATTTCGTGCAGGGTTTGCACTGGATGCCCTGAGCTTGTCCAACCTGCCGGTGTCGAGATAGCAGGAGCGCGATTGGCAAACCTGGGCACCTGATTCTAACCTGCCGGGAGATACTCCTCCGGGACACAAGCCAACTCCGGTTGCTCCTCTACCAATCGTGCGACTTCAACATTGAAACGATTTCGAGCACTGGTCTGGCCTTCTGACCTGACAGCGGAGAGGTACGCGTGGAACAGATCTGGATTCGAAATTATCAGGTAGTAGGCAAGCGGAGTGAATTTCGCGTACTCGTTTTCTTTCATCTTTCGGTGGGCGCTCATTCGCTCTTCGACGGTTTCAAGACCTTCCGTATCATCCATTGCCGCTAATGCGACTGCCTGAACGTAACGGGCAAGCACGATGTTCAGCTCGAACACTCCCTTCTGCTCGACTAGTTGACCATACCTCAGGCAAACGTGTGCCCATTCCACACTAACACCGGACATGTCCTCGCACATTGCGATGTGTTCGGCAGAACGTGAGTAAGCTAGCTCCATCCGGAACGCCATTGCAGCGCGTTCCTGGAATGAGAGTTCGCTTGCTACGGCAAGGGTGCGCTCAACGGCTTCGATGGCTTCCGGCCAGTAGGTCCGGGATACAGCTGAAGTGGCGGCATACTGCATAGCTTCGAGCGCGCTCTCGTGCTCGCCATCATCAAAACGATTGGCGGCTATGCGGGACCACGCTTCGCTGTTGCCACCATCTGCATTTATCAGCTGTTGCTCCAGCGACTCCATCGGGCAATGAGCCGCCAGGTCTGAATCCGAGCACATCTCAAATGCGCCCCACACCAGGAATGAGCTTGTCGGGGCGTTTGCAACTGCGTGTTTTAGTAGTTCTGCTTTCTGTCGTGGATCATGCTCGAAAATGGCTGCCACATACAGGTGCTCGGCGGAAGAGGATTCTGCAAGTCTTTCCGGGAGGCTTAATAGCAGTGCGTCCCGTTCGTTAGCACGTGCCTCCTTCTCCTCGGGTGTGAGGTCGCTGTTCCCGGGCGCTTTTTCTTCGGCATTGCAGAGTGTTTCCAGCTCGATAAGCGGGCCCGCCGTGGAGATTCCAATGGTAGACAACTCCCCAGCCATCGGAGTATTTGCCGGCGCTTCCGGTGGCTCTGTCTCTGCAGCTTCTCTGCTGATGCGCAAATCGCTTTGGCTCGCCAGGAAAGCGACTACCAGCAAGGCTATAAGTGCGGAGATGCCAGGAAAGAGTCGACGATAAGTCATGTCTAGCGCTGCGCAGGGTCAGGCAGCTAGTGTACTCCATTGGAGTGAGCCCGCTGGCTTGCGCAACAGGAATGGAAGAACGGGAAACTCCTAATCTGTGAAATTTGAGCTAGATTGCTTGAAGGCCCAGATTCAAGTGGCACTGATATGGCTCTCAATATTTCTCCTGAGAAAATCACGACCAAGTTTGGCCTGGCCGCGCTGTTAACCCTTGCGTTCGAATCGTTGTTTCTTTTCTGGTTTGGCTCTGCCTCGGACTCGCTGGAACGTATCGCGGCAGGCAGCCTTGCAACCCTTGTGCTTGTGGTTTTCCTGTTTAGAACTTTCTCCACCCGAAAGCCCGATATCGATGCGAATGCGATGAAGCTGGTAGGTAAATGGGAGGTTCAATCCGAATCTCAGAAGGGCTCCATCGGTGAAGGCGAGCTCAATATCTCCTTCTCGAACGGAAACCTCAGCCTGGCTGGTGTACTAAGCGAGGGCGGAGAGCAGATTGGAACGTTTGCCTCTGAAGTGACGCGAGTAAACGAAAACAGGTTGATCTTCTACTACGTGCTGAGGGATCGGAAAAAGATGGAAAACATGGATGCAGTCTCGATCGTAATCTTCGACCCCAACGACCCAACCGAACTTCAGGGAGACTGGATCGTCGCCAGCAAGACGCCTCGGCATGGAACGGTGAAGTACAGGAAGGTGTCGGACCAGCCGGCCGACCGCGGCACTGGAGCTTGAATGGTCAAAGCTCCTTACTCAGACAAGAAAACCGACTGCTGGGTCTCCAGGTCCATGTTTACCACGCCCCCGAACGTGGCACCCAGGTAGGTGCCGTTGGCGAGCCGGTGAATGTCGAACAGCGAGGGATTCTGAGCCGAGGCGGCGAGCTCTGAATCACATTGCCCGGTTTCAAAATCGTAAATCTTGATGTCGCTTTCCAGTATTACCAGCTCACCGGGTTCATAGGCGATGTACCAGGGGATTCGATTTACGCCCAGCGGCTCTGCGCCGCAGGCGTCCAGGATGACACGCCTGTCCCCGCTGTTCGCATCGATAGACATGATGTTCCGGGCGTCAGGATTGGCAGCGAACAGTTGGTTGCTGTCGGCGTCAAAGGTCAGCGAGCTAACGGCCGAGAAATCATCACCGTCTCCTCGCACGCCGGCCTGGGAAAGCACCTGGCGATCACCTGACTCCAGGTCCAGCTCGATGACCGCTGACAGGGTTTTGTCCGAGAACAGCAGCCTGTTGTTCTTCTTGTCCAGAACGAGACCGGAAACATCGATTACCGGTGTTCCCGTTCCGGCTTGATCGCTGGCAAGTTCAGTGACCAGGCCCGAATTCAGGTCTACTGCCAGAATGCTCCGAGTGGACGCCAGGTAGGCGACGCCTTGTGCCTCATCCACGTCCAGGCCATTTGCTGTGAAATTGAGCGTTTCACTCAATTCGACAACAATTTCGCGGTCGCCAGTCTCCAGGTTGACCTTGAACAGCCAGTCCGCGACACCTCCGTCGGCGTCCACTACGTAGGCGGTGCTTTCATCCTGGGTCACATACAATTGGCGGGGTGCGACCATTCGATCGCCATTTCCACGCCTTCGCGTTACGAATTCACTGCGGTCTCCTGTGCGCAGGTCCACGGCCAAAATGGTGTCGCGGATGGGGCCTGACACCAGGATTCTCCTGTTTGTCGAATCCAGGGCCGCGGCAGTCACCTGTGCGAAGAACAGTGGGTCTGAACGCGGGCTCAGAGAGACTGGCCGGAATACGCTCGAGCCAGACTCCAGTTTGTAGATGCCGTTAAAATCCACCGAGTAGATGGTTTCGGTTTCCGGATCGACGATGACGGTTAGCAGGCGTCGATCCCGCCGGACGGGGATTTGCGCCTTCGCCCCGGTGATTTTATTCACGAGATACAAAGGCGCAATCTCAGTCGCTGGCGGGTAGGCCACCAGGTTTCCGCCTAGGATTTCAACGCCCGATATGATGGTGGGGTCGCCGCTGGCAGTACTTATCTCTGAAAGGAGACTTTGCTCGCCCGTCTCGATGTTGACTTTGACGATCCTGGAAGTCACTAAAGCGCCTGTAACCCGAGCCGCCAGGGTATGGGTGAAATAGGCGTTGTCGTCACCGCTCGCGCAGGTTAATCCAAGGTCGAAACCGCCAGTGACGTACACACTGTCCGGCGTATTCAGTGTGACAACCGCTATCAGGGTATTTACCTGTGTCTCCAGATCCAGGCGGCGAATCACAGCCTCGGAAAACCGGGTTGGATACGCGTACAGATACTCGCTGGTATCTGCCTTGTAGCAGTCCGCGCCGAATCGGGTGACATTTGTTGACAGGACGGTCGGCGTGCCATCGTCGAGGTCCCAGGAGAGCAGGTTGAAGCCCGTGCCCGTGAAGCCGCTCGGTCCAACGAGTCGATTATTTATCTCATCTACCGAAAACTGGACTGGCAATTCCAGGTAGTCAATGGTCACGGTGTCTTCGGCGGTGTTTATGTTGCCGGTGGCATCCTCTACCAGGACCTCGATGTCATTGTTGCCTGGCATGAGCTCGATGGTTGCGCGCCATGAAACGCTGGTGAATTCTTCTTCGCCCACCGGGGTTCCGAATCCGCCGCTGTCGAAAACCGTGGCAGCGACCCCGTTCACTATTATCGACACGATGCGATCTGAGTCCGTGGCGACGCCTCTTACGGTAATGCTTGAGCTCCGTACGTTCGAACTTTGCGTGGGGAACTGAATCGTCGTCGTTGCTTTGGGCACGAACTCGGGCTCGAGATACACCGGCACATCTGCCTCCAGTAGCTCAAGAATCCAGGGGGCAGCGGCAAACTCAACAATCGACACCCTGCATGGCAGCAGTCGTTGCTCAGCGTCACTGCATTGGCCTCCGACGCGTTCCTTCCAGCCACGGAACTCGTGAGTTTCCAATGGGGCCGCAACGAACGTCTCATCAAAAGAAGTTTCGTCTACGTCAATCTCGCAAGTCTCTGCTTGCTCACAGAGAAATTCGCCTGACTCTGTCGTAACGGAACCGCCCTCGGGCACCTCGACAATGACTTTGCAACCGGCTGACAACAGCGAGGCAAGGAACAGCACAAACAGGGGGGGATACTTCATCAAATACAGCTCTTTGAGGCATTTACAACAACAGCATCATCCCGGGCAGCGCTGGGCCACAATGCTGGTAGCGGTTCTGCGCTGTCGGTCGCCGCTATGCTCCGTTAGTTTGAAGAGTTCATCAGTCAGCGCGTAGCCGCAATCCAGTGCCTGCTGCAGCAGGCCCGAGGAGTCACATCCCGATAATATGTCTTTACCGCTCTCGCCGGTAGTCAGCCGGTAGTCGTGGGCCTGGGTCAGACAAACGTCCAGTGGGAAGAAGATGTTGCCAACAAGGTGGAATTCAATGAGCGACTCAAAGTCGGAATACTCCTCTTCCCCCAGCACGGTGCGCACCAGCAGCAGGTTGGCCTGGTGGTCGCGGTTCCAGGCGAAGTAGGCCTCGTCATACTGTGCCTTGCGCTGCTTTATCTCTTCCAGGGCGACGTTGCGCTTCAGCGAGGAAGACAGCAGCTCAGCCCGGGAGCGACGTTCGTAGATGCGCTTGGCGAGGTTCTGGACAGCAAGCTGGTTTACGCGCTGGACTTCCCTGGTGCGCTCGATCTCTTTCAGCGCCCGTTCAGTCCGTTGCGCTGATTCGCTCACCAACATACCCAGCCAGAATAGCAGCAGCGGCGTAAGCACTGAAACTAGCAGCCGGGTGACTTCCAGCGAGGTCCACTGGCTATCCGTGCTCATATAGACAACTCATTGAAAAACTGGGGCTTTCCGTTGCGGCGGCGCGGTCCATCCAGCGGAGCTCTCCTGGGCCATTCTGTAGTGGGGTAAGCGAGTATAGGCAATTCAGGCGCTTTGCGTTGGCCTACTCACGACGACCTGGCTGAAACAATCGGCGCCCCAGTGAGCTGGCTGGCCTATACTCGGGTCTGGGCCATTTGCTGCAAATCGAGAGGCGGTACGATGAAAATTGCTCTGACGTTTTTCCTGCTGTTCACGGTTGGCGCGATTCGCGCCGAATCCCTGGTTGAATGTGTTGATCCCGATGTTGCCAGGACGCTGCTGGGCTACCCCGGGCGAGGTGATCTTGAAATCGACAGCGGTATTCCCGCCGGTACTCCCATCCCCGACTTACCCGATTCGCTGGCGCTGATTGGTAGCCGCGCAACGCGCGGCACGCTACTGGTAGCGTACAGGTCACCGGATTCGCCTATAGCCACAGAGCAGGCGCTGCGTGCTGAACCCCAGGTGGGGTGGACAATCGCAGGCGACCCGGCCTACCAGCGTTTCGGCGGGTTTCAGGAGCGCCGGCCAGCATCTGTCACCTCTGCCCTGGCTTTCTGCAGTGACAGCTATGGAAATGCCAACCTCACTGTCACACCTACTGGCGACAAGGGCTCTTACGTCACTGTGATGGTTTACCCCGGCCAGCAGACACTGCCCTGCGGTAACAATAAACGCTCCCGGTTGATGCTGGGTGACCCGATCGATGTGCCAGTGCTCTTCTTGCCGGAGGGGATAAAAATGCTGAGCGGTGGCGGGACCACAAGCGGTAGCCACCGCGGCACCATGATCAGTGCGGTCATGAGCGCGTCCCTGCCGATGGCGACGGTGCTGGCAGATTTCGGAGAGCAACTGAACAAGCAAGGCTGGAAACTGGATGGAGCCTGGTCCGGCAACATTGCCCAGGGCTCCTCCTGGGTTGGTCCTCAGGACGATAGCTACGGCATGCTTAGCATAACCGCGCTGGGCGGCGAGGCATTCAAGGCCGTATTCCACGCAATGAGCCTCGACGAGCCAAAGGCGAATCCTACCGGCGTGACTACAAGCTTCTCTTCCTCGTCGGGTTAAGCTGCAGCCGATACAGGATAGACCCCGCGGGTGCTGCTGCCAGATACCCGTTTGCCACCTAATACCGGGTAGGGCGTGGGCGGCACATTCATGCTGAAATGTTGACCCACTGAATGCTGTCTCTATTTGTCAATAGCGCGGAGCTAACAATGAAAAACGCCGTTATCACCTTTGGACTGGCACTTGCCCTGTGCCAGGTGGCCGTTGCCGAGGCCCAGACCAACAGGGAAAAAATCGAAGCTGCCCTCGAGCTGGACTATCGCACTGAGGCCGAGCGGGCCCGGGACCGTAATCGCCGGCCTGTGAGGGCACTCGAGTTCATGGGGCTTGAGGACGATATGAAGGTCTTCGAATTTGGCCCCGGCGGTGGCTGGTACACCAAGATCCTTGCGCCGGTGCTGAAGGAGCGGGGCGAGCTGATCGTCGGCTACCCAGAGGAGTGGTTGGCCGACCTGGGGGACCTGCGCTCGGCGGAGCAGTACGAAAAGGTCCGCGAAGTTGACATGGCCATGGGCTGGGACGAGGAGGAACTGGTCTACACCTTCGAGGAGATCGACTTCGAATCCCGCAAGCTGGACATGTTTCTCAACATCCGCAACTACCACAACCTGTCAATGGAAGATCGCGAGGCGTTCAATTCGGCGGTGTACAAGGCCCTGAAACCCGGCGGTGCGTTTGTGGTTATCGACCACACCCGCCGCCATATGCAACCGGACGACTACGAAAACTGGCGCCGGGAAGACCCGGTCCTGGTGATGACGGAAATACAGAAGGCGGGCTTTGAACTGGAGAAGTTCTCCGACATGTTTTATCGCCCGGACGATACCCTAGAGTATGAGGTGGGCCGCAAGACGGTGACCGGCAACACCGACCGCTTCTTCTTCGTATTCAGGAAACCGAAGTAGTCTGTGCGCAGGGCCGGGGCGCTCGCTGGTCCGAATAGTGTCCGCGCTCACGACCGTCGCTCCGCGACCGCGCGGCATTCATGTCACGCTTTTACAGCTTTTAACGGTGCAGCACGCTTCGCTGTGATAGCCTCACCGCTCGTATCTTTACTGCAGTAAATCGGAGTCCAACCCCATGTTCGTCATCTTGCGCACCCTTGTTTGCCTCGTCCTGGCCACGGCCGTTGCCGCCTGCCAGACGGTCGACCCCTACACCGGTGAAACCAAGACCTCGAACGCCACCAAGGGCGCCCTGATCGGAGCGGCCGCGGTGGCCGCTGTCGGCGCGATCAGCGGCGACAACAACCGCGAGCGGCGCAAGCGCGCCGCCATCGGTGCAGGTATCGGTGCGCTGGCCGGCGGTGCGGTCGGCCACTACATGGATCAGCAGGAAGCCCAGCTGCGCGAAGAACTGGCGGGCACAGGGGTGAGCGTGACCCGCAAGGGAGACCAGGTGATTCTCAACATGCCCGGCAACGTCACTTTCGACACCAACCGCTCTGACATCAGCGCCAGTTTCTACCCGGTGCTGGACTCCGTCGCCAAAGTGCTCGATGAATTCGACAAGACCATGGTTGAGGTAGTGGGCCATACCGACAGCACCGGTAACGACTCCATCAATATCCCACTGTCCCAGCGCCGCGCCGAGAGCGTGGCAGCTTACCTGCAGTCGCATGAAGTGAGTGGCGTGCGCCTGTCCACCTTTGGCGTGGGCAGCAGCTACCCGGTCGCTACCAACAGTACGCCGGAAGGCCGCTCCCTGAACCGCCGGGTGGAAATCGCGCTGCTGCCGATTACCACCTGATCCCACGGGTGCGGGGCGGATCGCCGAAGCACGTCAGCGCGGTGCGGCAGTTCCAGCCGGGTTAACTGTGCGGGATACTGGTACGTCCCCAATTGCGCGGTGCCTGGATCATGTTTCCAACAAGTAACATCTCCCACCTCGGGGCAGAATCCCTCGAACAGATGGACGCCTTGCTCGACTGTTTCGGTGAGGCGTTTGAAGAGCCGGACACCTACGGCGCCAATCGGCCCGACGCAGACTATTTGCAGGCGCTGTTGTCAGATCCCAACTTTATCGCCCTGGCCGCGATGGACGGCGAGCAGGTGGTCGGCGGCCTGGCGGCCTATGTGCTGCGCAAGTTCGAGCAGGCGCGCAGCGAGGTCTACATCTACGACCTCGCCGTGCAGGAAAGCCATCGCCGGCAGGGTGTGGCCACGGCGCTAATCGAAGCACTAAAGCCCATCGCCCGGGCGCAGGGTGCCTGGGTAATCTTCGTGCAGGCCGATCACGGCGACGACCCGGCCATCGCGCTATACGAGTCACTCGGTGAGCGCGAAGAGGTGCTTCACTTCGACATTCCCGTCAGATAGCACAAGACGGGCGACAGCCCCTTCCTGAGCGAGCGCGGCTACTCTTCCCAGTCGCTGAAATGCTGCAACAGGTATTCCACGGCAAGTCTTGCCCGCATCGGCAGGAAACGACGGTTGCGGTAGACCACCCAACTGCTCACCCCGGGGCTGCAGTATTCCTCGAGCAGCGGCCTGATATCGGGCGAATCCAGCAGCCCGAGGAAGCTGCTCCTGGGCATATAGGCGATTCCCAGTCCTCGACGGCAGGCACACACGAGCGCCTGGGTATTGTTACTCCTGAATCGGCCCTCTACCCTCACGGTTTTGCGGGTGCCGCCGTCCATAAACTCCCAATACTCGTTGTTGGCCACCAGGCAACTGTGCCCGCTGAGTTGCTCCGGAGTGGCTGGCGTGCCGTGTTGGTCCAGATAGTCCTTGCTTGCAGCGGCAACCATGGTTCGATCAACCAGCTTCCTCGCTACCAGCCCGGAATCCTTGAGCTGTCCGTATCTGATTGCGAAATCGATGTTGTCCTCAACAAAGTTGATGTTACGGGTGTTGAAATCGATCTCCAGCCGCAGCCCGGGGTGCAGAGTCGTGAATTCAACCAGCACGGGGACAACGAAGGTTTCAGCGAATCCTCCGGCGGCACTCACTCGCAGGGTGCCGGAGAGTTCGAGCTGTTCGGAGCGAATCTGCTCATTGGCCTGTTGCAAACCGGTGATGAGATCCCGGCACTGTTGATAGTAGGCCTCTCCTTCCCGGGTGAGACTGATCAGCCGCGTGGTTCTGGCGAAGAGCGCACAGCCCAGCCGGGCCTCCAGCCGCGACACCTGCCGGCTTACGTGACTTGTGCTGCATCCCAGTTGCCGTGCCGCCGCGGAGAAGCCCTGGGCCTCTGCGACGGCAGCAAACTCTATGACGCCTTCAAAGCTCTCCATGACCTTCTGAGCACATCTCAATTGTTGCTATGTGACAATAGTATTTTGCCTTTATAGCTAATTATCAGCTATCTAGAAACATCATATAGTCTCTCCATTCATCTGATTTGAACATTGAGACCCATAAGCGAGAGGACCAAGCAATGAAAAAGGTACTGATTCCCGTCACGAACCACGCCACTCTGGGCGACACCGAAGAGGCAAATGGGACCTACGCGCCGGAGCTGACCCACGTCGTTCATGCGCTTATCGATGCCAATATCGAGTACGACATTGCCTCGATCAGGGGTGGCAGGGCACCGATCTATGGAACGGACGTGGAGAACGATGCGATTAACGCCCACCTGCTGGACGACGATGCCTTTCAGGTGGCACTCAACAATACGATCCCGGTATCAGAGGTCGACATCCAGGACTACGCGGCCATCTTCTACCCCGGCGGGTTTGGCTTGCTATCCGACCTCGCCGCCAACGAGGATTTTGCGAAGCTGGCGGCGTCGCTTTACGAAGGCGGTGGAGTCATCGCCGCGGTCTGCCATGGCCCGGCCGGCCTGCTCCCGGTCACGCTAAGCTCCGGCGAGACATTGCTGTCCAGCAAGTCGGTTACCGGGTTCACGCGTGAAGAAGAACTGGACTATGGGACTTATGAGGCTATTCCCTTCCTGCTCGAGGAGGCGCTGACCAGACAATCCGCTCGCTACAGCAAGGTACAGCCCTGGGGCGAGTTTGTGATTGAAGACGGCCGTCTGATTACCGGCCAGAATCCGGCGAGTGCAGCGGGCGTCGGCGCGGCACTGGTGAAGCAGCTCAAGGCCTAGAGCTGTCGCTGTGGGCTCAACGTCGCTCCCTGGGTAACCCGCAAGCTCAGTAGCAGCCCGGCAACGCTGCCGGGCCTTTGCTGACTCGGCGCTGGCGAACCCGCTTAGTCGAGGAACTCCACTCGTCCACTGTCCATGTCGTACAGCGCGCCGATGATGACGACTTCACCCTGGTCTTCCAGCGCTTTGATCACCGGGCTGTTAATACGGATCTCGTCCATGGTCAGGCGAATGTTCTTCTCCGCCACCATGTGCACGAACTCCGGGTTGGCGCTGGTTCTCTCGCCCTCGTAGTCAGCAAAGGCGTCGACGGCGGGCTTTATGTTCTTGAGCATGGCGGTGATGTTGCCAAGCCGCGCGTTGTCGATGGCAGCCTTCACGGCGCCGCAGTGCTCGTGACCCAGCACCAGTATGGCCTTGGCACCGGATATCTTGGTAGCAAACTCCATGCTGCCAAGTATGTCGGTGTTGGAGAAATTGCCGGCCACCCGGGCGACGAAGATATCGCCAATTCCCAGGTCAAACACATCCTCTACCGGTACGCGGGAATCCACGCAGGACAGCACCATGGCCTTGGGGAACTGGCCATCCACCGCATCGCGGATCTGTGCCGAGTGGTCGCGGCGTGTCAACTCGGAGTTGACGAAGCGCCGGTTGCCTTCGTTGAGCAGGCGAATGACGTCATCTGGTGACAGCGCCTGCTGCTGTTCCTGGCTCAGTACACGGTCGATTGGCGCGTCCTCGGCGGCTGCAAGGACGGGAGTGAGGGAAAAGACAAGAACGAAAATGCCCAGAACTGATCTCACGTTAGCTACCTCTCTGTGGGTTAGGTCTTGGACTTGGGGTCGTTTGGCGCTGATGCGCGATGCGTTGCAGTTTTCTCCGGTGGTTGGCGATAGGTGAGCAGCCGCGACGGCGGCCGTTCGAGGCAAAGTGTACTTGGTGTTTCGTTGAGATTGACCCGGGAAGAAGCAGGGGCATTGGTCATTGCCGTGTATGAAGCGTATGCCCGCGCGACTGATCAGAGCAGTGTGCATTCCTGTGCTAGCCTGATAGCAATGGCGGACGCGAGGCGCACTATGGCCATGACTTCCAGTCGATCAGGCGAGAGTGAGCGCTATGAGCTGCTTGAGTTTGTTCCCGGCACCCTCTGGCTCTGCGAATACCCGGTCCACTTTGGGGGCATGGACTTCCTGGCGCGAATGACGGTTCTGCGGCTGCAGGGTGGCGACATTCTGCTGCACTCTCCCTGTGAAATTGATACCCACCTCAAGGCGGCGATTGATGCGCTGGGCCCGGTGCGCGCATTAATCGCGCCGGGCAATTTCCACCACCTGCATGTCCCCTCGGCGCAGGCGGCGTTCCCCGAGGCGGAGACCTACATATGCCCTGGCATTGAGCGCAAGCAGCCGCAACTGCATTTTGACTGGATACTCGGCGATACGGCGCCGCCGGCCTGGGAAGAGGAGCTGGAGCAGGTGCTGGTGCGCGGCAACCGCATTATCTGGGAAGTCGCCTTCTTTCATAGGCCGAGTAAAACCTTGCTGCTGGTCGACCTGATCGAGAACGTCGGCGACAAGACCCGGGGTGCCGGCCTGGGGTTGAAACTCTGGTTCAAACTGGTTTTCAGGATGTGGAACAAACCGCGGCCTGCGCCGGAGTACCAGATGGGCTGGAAAGACAAAGCATCGGCGAAGGAATCGCTGGAGAGAATCCTGGCCTTTGATTTCGAACGTATTGTGCTGTCACACGGCAACCTGATCGAATCAGACGCCAAGGCTGCTGCACGCGAGGCCTGGTCAGTGCCGCTGGGCTTCAGTCAGTGAATCGCCGCCATCGGAGCTTCAACGGAACACCCCACCTCTACGGGTCGGGGTTCATGCGGGCGCGGTAGCTGGCGGGCGTCGCCCCCACGGCCCGGGAGAAGGCGCTGCGGAAACTGGAATCGTCGGCGAAGCCCACCGCCTGGCTGACCGCGGAAATAGGTTCCCTGGTGGTTTCCAGCAGTGTGCGGGCGATTTCAATTCGTGCGTCGGCGATCAACTGGCGGGGCGAGCGGCCGGTTTTTTCTTTCACGCGCCGGTGCAGGGTGCGTTCACTCAGGTTGAGCCGTTGGGCTAGCGAGCTCACGCTGACACCGGAAGCGATATCCTCGGCAATCAACTCCTGTAGCTCGCGCACCAGCGGGTCATCGTAGTCGGCAAAGCCCGGCACCATGAAGATACCGCTGCTGGGGCGGCCGGGTTCTACCACCGCCACCTTGGCGCAGAGCCGGCTGATATCGGCTCCATGAAAACGCTCGATAAGGTGCAGAACCTGGCCAACCCAGGACAGCGGACCGGCGCTGGTGACATAGCCCTGGTGCTCTACCCGGGTCGCGCTGGCCTGGAAGTGAACCGCCGGGAAGCGCTCGCGAAGAATCGGTACTGCCCACCAGGTGGAGGTGGCAGCGCCGCCGTCCAGGCCGCCACCGCGGGCGGCCAGCGCCACGGCGGTACAGCAGGCCGCCACAGTCACTCCGGCCTTGCGGACAGCCTCCAACCTGCGGGCCACGGCCACGTGCTCGTCAGTGAAACTGACCAGCCGTTGGGGTGACACGAACATGGGCGGCAGTAACAGTGCGTCGCCCAAAGCCGCGGGGCGCTGCTTGAGGAAGGCGGTGCGGTCGATGACCTGGCATTCCACCTCGAGCTGCTGCTGCCGGGTCGAGGCGGCGAATTTTGCCAGGGCCAGCAGGTCCTGGACTCCGGCCACTGAGGACGCCATCGCCTCCGGCAAATTGAGCACGCTGATTCGCATTGGCAGATGAAAACATAATATTGTCTGGTTCGCCAATATCGAATTTATCGGGTGCTGGCCAAAATGCCTGCTCAACGCTGCAGATGCGGCGATCCTTACCACGCAGGAGTTCACGTTATGCCAACACTTCACGGTACACCGTTTTCCCCCTTCGCTCGCAAGGTCCTGATTGCGCTCAGCGAGAAAGGCGTTGCCTTTGATCACGTGCCGGTCTCGCACTTCGAGCTGACCGAGGAATTCGATGCCATCAGCCCGCTACGCAAGATCCCGGTCTGGACCACGGACGCAGGCGACCACCTGCCGGATTCATCCGCCATCCTGCAGTACCTCAACCGTGTCTACCCGGAGCCGCGGCTTATCCCCGAGGACCCGCTGGCAGCGGCGCAGGCGCTGTACCTGGAGGAATACGGTGATACCGCCCTGGCCCTCGCGGTAGCGCCTATCTTCATTGAAATGCTGGCAGCGCCGGTCATTCTGAAGCGCGCCCCGGACCAGGCCCTGATCGACAAGAAGCTTGGCGAGGAGGTGCCGCGTGTGTTCAGCTATCTCAATAGCCGGGTTGCGGGGCGCGAGTTCCTGGTGGGGGATGAGTTCTCTATTGCCGATATCGGTATCGCCAGTCCGCTCTGCAACTTCCGGCACACGGGCTATGAAATCGACCGGGCCAATTATCCGCACCTGGCAGACTTTGCCGAGCGCATGTTGCAGCGGCCGACGATTGCCGCGCTGTTCGCCACCGAGCAGAAACTCAGGGAAGGGATGGTCAGCAAGGCCGCTGCCGGCTAGCAGCGAATCGGCGGGCCGCTGGCTGCGGCCCGCCCGAAATGCTACTGGCTGGGCAGCAGGTAGTTGCGGAAATCGATCACGAAGCGGGAGCGGCCGCCGGTGGACCAATACCAGAGGGCATCATCTTCAGCTGCTTCGTCTTCCGCGGTGCTGATCAGCACACGGTTGGCCTGGCTGAACAGAGTGATTTCGGCGTCGGTATGCAGGCGGTCCGAGGCCAGCAGCATGCCCACTTTCAGATAGGTCGGGTCGAAGCTCTCCACGTTGCTGCCCCAGGGTCCGTAGCGTTCAATCAGGTCGCTGACACCAAACTCCACCAACTCCTCGGCGACCACCGTGGTGCCGGAGCAAACGTAGTACTGATCGGTGCTATAGCAGTCTTCCAGGGTGGGATTGACCACCTTGTAGTAGCGCTCGGTAGCTTCGCTCGAATCCATCAGGCCCATCATGTACAGGAAGATATCCGCCCACTTCAGGACATCGTCCGGGGCGCCAGTGAGCTCCACGCCACCGTTATCGTCGGCCACGAAGGCCGCGTCTGGCAGGTCCCAGGGGTTGGGGCTGCTGCCGTCATCGAATTTGACGGGGATCGGGAAACCGCGGACCGGGTCCCACAGAGGCCCCTGCAAGTTGCCGCGCAGTGTTGATGAGCCATCGATGTGGAAGCCGTCTCCGGAATTCCATTGCCCATCACCGGTGGCGGGGAAGTCGCGGGTATTGATGCCCAGCAGGCCATGCGCCAGCTCGTGGGAAATCCCGCTGCCACCGAAGGGCCAGCCGGAATAGACCATGCCGATGTATTCGGGGTGCTCCTTGCCGTCGCCCATGCCGTTCGGCCAGTAGGAATCATTGGCATAGGTCGGCTCGTGGCCGGTGCCAGTAATGAAATCGTGCACGCGGGTATAACCCTGGCCCGCGAAGGCTTCCCGGGGTGACAGCACGAAGAAGTCGAAGATATCGCCAAAGTGGTGCCAGGCCTGCTGGCAGGAGACACAGCTACCTGGGTTGAAAATCTCCCAGTGCCGGCCGCGGCCCATGGCAGACGCGTATTGGTCTCCCAGGGTCACGAAGATGCCGGCGTCGTTCATGCGCACGGCTTTCGATACCTGGGTCACCGGTTCGCTGCCGCGCAGGGCAGGATTGCCGTAGAACAGGTCGTAGGATTGTTCGAAAGTGTTCGGGAACCCACCCAATATGTCGAGGTCGACCGCCAGGCAGGAACGGGTATAGACGCCGTCTCCGGCCGTCACGTCGCCGTGGGTGCCGTCGTCATAGAGCAATGCTTCTGAGTCGGGATCATCCACGGCATAGAAAGTCGCGCGATCGTTGACCGCATCTCCTACTGTCATGGTGGGTGTGTCCCAGTCACGCCGCAGCAACATGGTGAAGGTTTCGTCGGTGTAGACGATGGACGGTTCGTATATGCGGCGCTCAAAATCGATCGTGGCCATGGCCTCGCTCACCGGCACCAGCGTGGGTGACACATTCTCGTCGACTGAACACTGGTCGATGGTAGAAGGCGTCCAGGCTTTGGCAAATGACGCGTCGGAGGTGTCGGGCTCTGACGGTTCCGGGGAGCGATCGTCGCTCAGCGCCTGGAAGATCGGTTCCAGGTAAACACTGATATCCGAGGCGAACACAGGGTGTGCCGGCAGGACGACAGAGCAGGGCTCGGTGCTGCCGCCACACAGGTAGCCCGATTCCTGTTTCCACTGCACGAAGCGCGCGTCCTCAGGCGGCACCGGGGTAAAGGTATCTATGAAGGGGGCGCTGCCATCCCAGTCGATGGTGCACTCGTCGCTCGTACAATTGTTGGCATCGGTGGCGGATTGAATCTCGCCGCCATCGGGCAGTTGCAGAACAATCTTGCAGGCGGGCAGTACGCTGACAGCCAGTAACACGACGTACCAGGGCTTAGAAAACTTCATTACTCTTTTCGCCACATCATGAAAAACGAGCCGAGACTAGCATTGGCCTATCGGTGCAACCACGGGCAGTGCCTATAATGCGACCGTGTTGGCATTTTTTGGGTGATTCGATGCAGGTACGCGAAGGACGGCAGGACGAGCGCGAGCATTTTTTCATGATGGGCTTTGATGCCTGGAGCGGCGGCAAGAGCGAGCAGGCCTTCCTTGAGTCGCTGCGGCCGGTGCAGCGCTACGACGACGCCACCTGGTATGTAGTGGACAAAGACGCCGAGCCGGTGGCGGCACTGGCCCTGTATCGCCGCGGTTTGAACTTGCCGGCGGGGTGCTGGGGCGTTGGCTCGGTGGCCACGGCGCCGGCGCATCGGCGCCAGGGCTACGCCGCGGTATTGATGCGCCACGTGGTGGCCCTGGGCCACATGCGCAACGCGCGGGGCATCTACCTGTTTTCAGGCGTGGCCCCGGTTTATTACCAGCAGTTTGGCTTTGAGTTTGTCACCGCGCAGCAAGCCAAGGAACAGGACCCCTGCATGGTGCTGGCCTACCGGGACCGCGAGGCGCTTTTACAGGCGATTCCGGATTTTTTCTAGCCGTCGGAGTCTCTCACTCCGCGTCGCTGACAGGGCGGTTGGCTGCGGTGATGGCCTCCACCCACTGGGAGTTTTGCTGTCGCGTCCACTCCACGTCGCGCTCGTCGCGGTAGTTTGAATAGGTGTAGGCAAACAGGAGCTTCCCTTTCACGAGGAACATGGCCGCCGAGTTGACCATGAAGATTTCCTCTGTCTCCTCCTCCACGGACACGGTGTAGCTGGCAATGGACGACATGGCCAGGTAGTCACCGCGGTGGTGGATGCCCAGCGGAATCTGTTCGCCAAAGTCGATATCCGCCTCGGTCAGCCAGGCGGCGGACAGTCCCTTCTCGGCTTCGCCTTCGAATTCGCCCATCATGGCTTCCACTTTCTTCATCATGGCCTCGTACTGGGCCGCCATGACTTCCTGGCCGGCATTGAAATCCTCGCGGCTGGTGAGCTGCGCCTCCATGGCCTCCGTGGTCTGTAGCATCATGTAGCGCTTCATGGGAGGCGGCGAATTCTGGTCGACGGAGAACGCGGCGGGGCCATCGCCGTAGATCGCCAGCAGTAGATTGCCGGGTACCAGGAAGCTCTCCCAGTAGGGGTCCAGCCTGGGGTTGCGGGCCTTGAGCTCAAAAAAACCAAACGGTGGTGGCGTGTTGATTGCCACGCCCCCCACATCGATGACCTGGTGAGCAGTGGGCGCGACTTCTCCCTGGGAGTGGAGCGCACAGGCAAGCAAAAGCCAGCCGAACAGGGTGCGTCCTCGCTTGATCATGGTGTCCTCCATCGCCGGGATTGGAGCCGTCGCAATCAGTTTGACCCAGTCCTGGCCACTTGTCTCCCCGCTGTGCCTGTGTGAATAAGGCACAAAAAAAGGGAGCCTCAGGCTCCCTCTCGGCCCTGCCCGCGCAGGGAGATTCCGGGTGCGGCGGAACGCCCCGCCAGGCTTACTCGAAAGCCTCCAATACCAGCGTCTCGCCAATCTGGTTGGCCTGGATGTCTTCCTCACAGAAGGGGAAGCGCACCCACTCCTTGTTGGAGTAGAGCCGGGTCTGGTCGGCAAAATGTGGAGAGGCCGGGTCAGTGGACTGGCTCGGTACCAGGATCACTTCAGCAATCGGGCACTCGCTCTCATCCCAGGTAACCACCTGGATATAGCTGTTGCCACTGGTGGGATTCACGTAGCCGCCGTCGCTGAGGCGCGAGCTGATGGCGCCGTAGATTCCCAGGGTGCCCTGGCCGCCGTGGATCGGCACGTTCTCGTTGCCTCGCTCCAGGAACTGCACATCACGCCACGGGGCGTCCAGTGCCACGTTGTTGGCTTGCAGGCGGCTGCGAGCTTCCTGCAGGGCATCGATCACCAGGTCGCGATTGGCCTGGTCATCCACGTCGATACCGGCGGGGGTGTTGAGCGGGTCAGCCGGGTCGAAGTCGACGGCCCAAAAGCGGTCGCTTTCAACAATATTCTGGAAACTGTTGCCCAACTCGCTGCGAATCACTGCCCAGAACTCCTTCCAGACCTGGGCGCCGCGGCTGTCGAGGTCCACCTTCTGGTCCCAGGCGGCGAGCACGTCGCAGGCATCAGTAACGGGAGCCGTCGCGCCTTCGCAGATGGTCAGCACGTCGGCGAGGGTAATCTCGGCGCCGTACACGCGGTTCTCGTACATGAAGGCCTTGAGGTTTTCCAGGGTGAAGAGCGGGCTGTCGTCCAGCCCGTCGGTAGCCTGGCGGCGCTCTTCGACCATTATGTGGCCGATGCGGGTACGCAGGAACTGCTGCAGGCCTTCATATCCTACCGGGCCCATGGTGGTGGGAAAGCCGGTGAGCGGATTGTTGGCATCGCTGAGCCAGTAACTGTTGTTGCTGTTCCCCACGTAGTCGGTGGTGCGTAGCTGTGGCAGGGCGCTGGGGCCGAACAGGCCGGAGCCCTCTGGTGCCTTCGGGTCCACGCCCCACTCACAGTCCGAGCTGGAGCCGTCCAGCGTAATCAGCACGTTGGTAGTACCGTCTGCCAGTAGCTGGCCAATTGGCGCGGTCAGGCAGCTGTCGATCTTGGCCTGGTCGACAAACGGAATCACCGAGATGTCGCCGTAGAAGGCCTCGCCGTTGCGGTCCGCGACGATCTCGTGGAAAACCGGGTTGCCGAGCGCGCTGATGGCATCGAGATACTCGTCCAGGTTGGCCGCGCTGGCCTTCTCCAGGTACTGGTCACTGCCGCGTTGGTCGGTGGAGAGATTGGCATCCTTGAAGGCCAGGATGGTGCCGGTGATCAATGGCCAGCCATCCAGTAGCGGGCTGACCTCCGCGAAATTGACGATGGGGCCGAACTGGCTTTCATAGAAGGTCTTGGAAACGTCCACCAGGGTGCCGTCCGCCTGCCGGGACTGGACGGTCACCTCCACCGGCACGATGTCGCGCAGTTCTCCGTCGTAGAAATACTGCAGCGGGTCATCCGGGTTGAGCTGCAGCTCATACAGGCTGTAGCGATTGGCGATCGAGACGGTGTGGGTCCAGGCCAGGTCCTTGTTGAAGCCGATGCCGATATAGGGGAAGCCGTGCAGCACCGCGCCCGCCACGTCCACCACACCGGGGATGGTCAGGTGGGCCTGGTACCAGGCGCCCTCGCCAAACCAGGGCTGGTGCGGATTGCCCAGCAGCAGGCCGGTGCCAGTCTGGGTGATGTCGCGTCCCGCGGCGAGGGCATTGCTGCCGAGGTCGGGGTCGCGCAGGCTTTCACCCACCCGGCGGAAGGCCCGGCGGATTTCCGCTTCGCCGTCACGGGTGAGGGTAGCGTCAACGCCGTCGCTGGGGCCCTCGGTGGCGAGGATTGCCCGCGAGAAGGTGCCGTTGCCGGAGCTGCCGCGCAGTGCCTGGCGGCGCTGCAGCAGTGCGATATCGGTAGACGTGATAGGGAATACCCAGTCCGCGCCGCGGCAACCCAGTTCACCTTCGGGCAGGTTGTCTACGCCGGTTTCCTCGAGGTAGCGGTTGATGCCCGCCACGTAGCCCTCGTTGAGGTCTTGCACGCGCTGGGGCTGTTGTGCGATGACTTCCTGCTCAAAGGTTTCCAGGTCGCCGTTGAGGTAGGTGAACAGCAGGTCGTCGTTGACGGAGCCTTCCTCCTCACCCAGCAGCTCGGCAGAGCGGCCGATGGAGAAGATCACTTCACGCATCACCACGCAAAAGTTGTCCTGGGCGTAGGCGTAGCCGATGCCGTAACCAAGGCTGCCCCAGTCGTCCGCCCTGACATGGGGAATGCCGAATTCGGTGCGCCGCACTTCCGCGCTGAGAGTCGGTGCCGGCTCCGGCGGCTCGGGAGTCTCCGGTACAAAGGTATCGTTGGAATCTGAACAGGCCGCCAGGCCTGCCAGCAGCGGTGCTGCCAGCCATAGAGAGTGTTTGGAGAACATATCGCTGAGGTCCTTACCGCGTTGGAATCGTTATAAGTATCTGCACCGCAGTGTACTGGCTTTGCGGGGGTCGGCGCAGGTAAGGTATTGCTGTCCTGCGTCAATGCGATGCCTGTTCACAACTATATACAATTCAGGCAACGTGGAGGAGTCTATGCCCGCAACCGATACCCGCACCGGGTACAGTAAAAAGAACTGGGACGTGGTGGCCCAACGCCTGAACGGCAACCAGCTCAGCAGTCACCCGATCCTGGCCACGCTGTACGCCGAACACCGCTACATGGCCACGCTGTTGAAGCTGCTCGAAGCCCAGGTGGATTCGCTCTCCCAGGAGGAGGCGGTAGATCCGCAGGTGCTGTATGAATCCCTGCACTACATGACCCATTTCCCGGATGCCTTCCACCATCCCCGGGAAGACCTGGTGTATGCCCGCGCCGGCGAGCTGGACTACGCCCTGGCCGACAGCGTGGACACGCTGCAGCGCGACCACGACTTCCTGTCGAAGCTGGGCCCGAAAGCCCTCAAGGCGGTGGCCCACTGGGAGGAAGCCGGTGAGGGCGTCGACAAGCTGCAGAAGACGGTACGCGACTACATCGCCACCATGTACAAGCACATGGAGGTGGAAGAGGCGCTGGTGTTCCCGGAGATCGAGCGGGTGCTCACCGACGAGGACTGGCGTGAACTGGAACGCGAAGACCTGATGTCGCCGGTACCGGACCCGGTATTCGGACCGCGGGTGGAGCGTGAATACCGCAACCTGGCGCGCAAGGCACGGCGCCGTCTGCGGCGCGGGGCGGAAGACGCCGCACTGGTGGAATGGATTGGCCTGGAAGCTATGCTGGAAGGCTTTGAGGTACTGGCCATCGCCGGTGAAAACAGCCGTGCCGCCGCGGCCCAGCATCTCAACGCCGCCGGCGGTGAGGCCATGGACCTGGTTCGCGAGGCCCTGGGAGGACGGGGTATTTTCACCCTGCCGTTGCGCTGCACCCTGGTGGGCGGCAGCCACTATTTTGGCTTTCTCAAGGACCTGGGCGGCATCGCCATGGATACTTCATCGGACCTCGGGGAATTGCGCCGCGGGGTGCAGGAGCGCCTCGGGCTGGTATTCGACCAGGAAGCCGAACGCACCTAGGGGTCGCTGTCTCAGGCGACCTCTTCTTCCCGGAATTGCAGCCGCGCCAGGCGCTGGTAAAGCGGGTTGCTGGCCAGCAGGCTCGAATGCGTGCCGGTGGCCACCAGCCGACCCTGGTCCAGCACGGCGATGGTATCGGCCTGCAGGATGGTGCTGAGCCGGTGGGCAATAATTACCGTGGTTCGACCCTGCATCAACTCTTCCAGCGCTTCCTGTACATGGCGCTCGCTCTCGGCATCCAGGGCACTGGTGGCCTCGTCCAGTAGCAGAATGTCCGGATCCGCCAGCACGGCGCGGGCGATGGCGATGCGCTGCTTCTGGCCACCTGACAGGCGCACGCCCTGTTCGCCGAGGTGGGACTGGTACTGCTCGGGCAGTGACTGGATGAATTCGTGGGCGTGGGCGGCTTTAGCGGCGGCAACGATCTGCTCGTGGCTGGCGTCGGGTTTGCCATAGGCGATGTTGTAAGCCACGTCAGCGGTAAACATGGCCGGTGCCTGGGGGACGACCGCAAGATGTTTGCGCAGGGTTTCCGTGGTCATGTCCCGCAGGTCCACACCGCCCAGGTAGATTGCGCCGGACTGGGGGTCGTAGAAGCGCTGCAACAGTTCAAACACGGTCGACTTGCCGGCGCCCGAGGGTCCTACCAGGGCCAGGCTCCGGCCGGGCTCCACCACCAGCGACACCTGATCCAGGGCGCGCTGCAATGGGCGGCTCGGGTAGCTGAACTGCACCTGCTCCAGCCGCAGTTCGGCGCCGCCGGGTTCACGCGGCTCGCCGGGTTCGGTGATGAGGCTGGTCTCGGACAACAGTTCAATGAGGCGGTCGGTGGCGCCGGCGGCGCGCATCAGTTCACCCCACACCTCGGAGATCGTCGCAAAGCCCATGCCCACCATGAAGGCGTAGAACATGAATGCCCCCAGCTCGCCGCCGGTCATGGCCCCACTGACCACAGCATTGCCGCCTGACCAGATCAGTCCGGACAGGCCGCCGAACACCATCAGGATCACCGCTGCCGTCAGAAACGCCCGCTGGCGTACACGGCGGCGGGCAATCAGGAAGGCGCGCTCGGATTCGGCGCCAAAGGCCGCCCGTTCGTCGTTTTCCCGAGTGTAGCTTTGCACGGTCTTGATGTGCTGGATGATCTCACCTGCATAGCTGCCGACGTGGGCGATGGAATCCTGGCTGGCGGAGGACAGCTTGCGCACCCGCCGGCCGTACAACAGCAGGGGCAACAGCACCACCGGCACCGCCGACAGCACGATGAGCGTGAGCTTGACGCTGGTCACCAGCAGCATGATGACAGCGCCCACCGTGGTCAGGAACGAGCGCAGGGCCATCGACAGGGAGGAGCCGATAATCGTCTGTAGCAGGGTGGTGTCGGTGGTGAGGCGTGACATGATTTCGCCGGAGCGGTTTTCATCGAAGAAGCTGGGGTGCAGCGCCACCACGTTGGCAAACACCGCCTCGCGAATATCCGCGCTGACCCGCTCCCCGAGCCAGGACACCAGGTAAAAGCGGGTGAACGTGCCGATCGCCATCAGTACCGCCAGCCCCATGATGACCTTGACCGCACCCCCGAGCTGTTCAACGGAGCCGCTGGCCAGGCCCTGGTCGATGAGGATACGCAGCCCCTGGCCGATCGACAGGGTCACGCCGGCAGTGAATACCAGGGCGACGCCGGCCGCCAGCAGGGTGCCGCTGTAGGGTCGCATAAAACGGCCGAGTTGCAGCAGGCTCGACAGCCGGGCGCGTTTGGGCTTGTTGGCTTCAGTGGGTGTGTCAGTCATAGCCGGGCAAGACTACCAGTTTTCGGCGTATCCAGCGCGGGCGTTTGCGCTGGTGGCTTGCCACTATAATGGCGCCATGACCGCGACACCTCGCTCCAGCCACTGGGAGCACGCCCGACTGCTGGTAGACGGCGAGACCCTTTTTACGCGCATGCTGGAGGCTATCGCCGCGGCGCGCGCGTGCATCGACTTTGAGTACTACATCTTTCTCTACGACTCGCTGGGTGAGCGTTTTGTGGCAGCCCTGGGCGAGGCGGCAGCGCGCGGTGTCACCGTGCGGGTGATGGTGGACGGCGTGGGTTCCATGCAGGACCAGGAGCGGCTGGTCGAACGGCTCATCACCCTGGGGGTGGAGGTCAGGGTGTATCACCCCTTGCCCTGGTTTTTCAGCAGCTACCGGTGGACCCGCCGTGGCGGCACGGCGGTGCTGAAATTCCTGCGCCTGCTGTGGAATATGAACCGCCGCAATCACCGCAAGCTGTGCATGGTCGACCGGCGAATTGCCTGGGTAGGCAGCTTCAACATTACCGCTGTACACCTGCCGCGGGATGCCGGCGGCGAGGCCTGGCGCGACTACGCCGTGGAACTGGAGGGGCCGCGGGTAGAGACCCTGGCCGAGGGCTTCGACGACCTGTGGAAGGGTTACAGGAGCCGCCTGCGGCGCGGCTTCCTGGCGGGCTACCTGAGTAACCGCAGCCTCAGAGGGCGGCAACTCAAGAACCGTTTCGTGGCGCGCAGCGTGGTCAATGCCCGGCGCCGGGTGTGGCTGGTGAGCGCCTATTTCCTGCCCACCGCCGGCATGCGCCGGGCGTTGCTGGCGGCGTGCCGCAATGGGGCTGACGTGCGGCTGCTGTTGCCCGAGAGATCGGATGTAACCGTGTTCCCCGGGCTCAGCAGCCACTACTACCACGAGCTGCTGAAAGCCGGCGCTCGCATCTTCCTCTACCAGCCCAGCGTGCTGCACGCGAAAGCCCTGCTGCTGGACGAACTGCTGGTCATCGGCAGCAGCAACTGGAACTACCGCAGCAGCCTGCACGACCTGGAACTGGACGTGGTGGTGCGGGATGCCGGTACACTGACGCAGATGGAACAGGTGATCGAAGCGGACTGCGCTGACAGCCGCGAGTTGATGTTGGGAGATACGCCTTCTCCGGGCGCGCTGTCGTGGTTGCTGTACGGCGTGAGGTACTGGATGTGACCGACTTCGGCCGCGATGTACGCATCTGTTCCTGGAACATCCACAAGGGCTTTGGCCCCGCCAACCGCCGCTTCAAGCTGGAGGATATGCGCGAAGCCATTCGCAGCGTGGACGCGGATATCTGTTTTCTGCAGGAAGTGGTAGGCCACCAGCTCGGTTACCACGGCGAGGCGCTGGAGGGTACCGAGAGCCAGTTCGAGTTTATGGCAGACAAGATCTGGAGCCACTACGCCTATGGCAAGAACGCCATCATCGAGGACGGCCACCACGGCAATGCCATTCTCAGCAAGTTTCCCTTCGCCGAGTGGACCAATCATGACATCACGCGCTGGAGCTTCTCCAGCCGCGGGCTGTTGTTCGGCCACCTGGAAAACGACCTGGTGCTGGTCTGTGCCCACCTGGGCCTGATCGCCGCCGAGCGGCGCTACCAGGTGCAGCGCCTGCGGGAGCTGCTGGAAAGCGAATGTGAGCCGGATGCGCCGGTGATTGTGGCCGGGGATTTCAATGACTGGCACCTGAAAGTGGACGAGGTAATGCGCGAGGAACTGGGGTTTCGGGAGGTGCACGCGGAACTGGACGGCCAGCCGGCGCGCAGCTTCCCGGCGGCGCTGCCGGTGCTGCGCATGGACCGGGTGTACTACCGGGGGCTGGACCTTGAAGACGCGGGCCTGCTGCGGGGCGGCATCTGGGGCCGGTTATCCGATCACGCCGCGCTTACGGCGCACTTTCGGCTTCGCTAGCCTCTTCGCCTTTTTCCCCCGGTGTGATGAAACGGCCGAAAATCACACCGATTTCAAACAGGAACCACATGGGTAGCGCCAGCAGTGACTGGGAGATCACGTCCGGCGGTGTCAGCAGCATGCCCAGTACAAAGCAGCCCACCACGATGTAGGGGCGCTTCTTCGCCAGATCATCGGCGGTGGTCAGCCCGACGCGAATCATGATCACGGCCGCGATGGGAATCTCGAAGGCCACCCCAAAGGCAAAGAACAGCTTGAGCACGAAATCCAGGTAGCTGCCGATGTCGGTCATGATGGTGACATCGCCGGGCCCGACGGTGGTGAAGAAGCCAAAGATCAGCGGGAACACCACGAAGTAGGCAAAGGCTGCGCCGGCATAAAACAGGATGACGCTGGAGATCAGCAGCGGTATCGCCAGCATTTTTTCGTTCTTGTACATGCCTGGTGCGACAAAGCTCCACACCTGGAACAGCACATAGGGAATGGCCAGGTACAGTGACACCACCAGGGTCAGCTTGAAGGGCGTGAGAAAGGGTGAGGCCACCTGGGTGGCGATCATGCTGGAGCCCTCCGGCAGCAGGGCCCGCAGGGGTTCCGATACGAACAGGTAGATTTCGTTGGAGAACGCGAACAGCCCGATAAACACCACGAGGATGGCCAGCACGCTCTTCAGCAGCCGATCGCGCAGCTCGGAAAGGTGCGAGATCAGCGGCATGGCCGCGTCGTCAGGTGGCATCTCGGTGCTCATGGCTGGGTGGCCGGTTTGTCGGCGTCGGGTTCGCGGCCGGCGTCTTCGGCCTCGGGCGTTGCGGTTGCCTGTGCTGTTACAGGCGGCTTCTCGTCGTCCGGAGTGTCCTGCGCCGAGGGCTCTTGCCGGGCTGACGGCTCTTGCTGGGCTGAGGGCTCTTGCTGGGCTGAGGGCTCTTGCTGGGCTGAAGGCTCTTGCTGGGCTGAAGGCTCTTGCTGGTTCTGGGCTGAAGGCTCCTCACCGGCTGAAGGTTCCTTATTGGCTAAAGGCTCCTTATCGGCTGAAGGCTCCTTATTGGCTAAAGGCTCCTTATCGGCCGAAGGCTCCTCATCGGCTGACGGCGCTTCCTCTTTGGGTGGCGGTTGGTTGGCCGATGGCTCCGGTGCCTCGTAGGGTTGGTCGATCGGGTAGCCGTCCTTGCCGAGTTTTACGCCGCCGCCACCCAGTTCCTTGCGCACGGCCTTCTCGACCTGCTTGAGCTCCTCCATGATGCCCTGGTTGTGCAGGTCCTGGCGGAATTCGTCGGCGTGGAGTTCGCGCTCGATCTCGGCGCGAATACCGGCAAAACTGCGCCGGATCTTGTTGACGTAGGCCATGACGGTGCGAATCGCACCGGGCAGCCGCTCGGGGCCTAGTACCAGCAGGCCCACGATGCTGACAATAATCAGCTCCAGGAAACCGATATCAAACATGGCTCAGGCGATCGCGCGGGACTTACTTGCTTTCGCTTTCCTTCAACTGCGCGGTGTCGGCCGTGGCGTCGTCACCGTCGCCGGCTTCGGCCTCGGTTTTCTCGGCTTTCTCTTCTTCGGCGCTCACCGAGCTGCGAAAGCCCTTGATCGCCGCGCCCAGGTCACTGCCCAGGCCGCGCAGGCGCTTCGTACCGAACAGCATCATTACGATCAACAGGATGATCAGAAGCTGCCAAACGCTGATTCCACCAATACCCATGGTTCTTCCTCCTCGTTACTGGCCCGTGTTAATCCGAGCCCTGCCGCGCTGCTTTCTCAGCGAGGCCTGATAGTCCAAAACGGTCCGACAGCTCGTCCAGTACGGCCTGGCTGTCGGTACCCAGGTGCGAGAGCATAACGAGACAGTGAAACCACAGGTCTGCAGTTTCCTTTACGAGATGCTCGGTGGATGTCTCGTTGCCGCAGTCCTTGGCAGCCAGGATGGTCTCCACGCACTCTTCGCCGACCTTCTCAAGAATCTTGTTAAGACCTTTCGCCTGCAGCTGGGCAACGTAGGACGCTTCCGGGTCTGCCGATCGGCGCTGCGCGATTATCAGGTCCAATTGTTGCAATATTTCGTTCATGAAAGGCCGTTCTCAGGGCCCAGGCCCTGGCTTGTTCAATAGATTTCGGCGGGATCCTTCACCACCGGCTCACAGATCGACCACTCGCCGTCGTCGAAACGGTACATAAAGCAGTGTCGGCGGCCAGTATGACAGGCTATGCCGCCCACCTGCTCTACCTTCATCAACACGGTATCGCCGTCACAATCCAGTCGTATTTCCCGCAGATGCTGCACATGACCGGAAGATTCTCCCTTGCGCCACAGTGAATCCCGGGAGCGTGACCAGTACACGGCGCGGCCCTCGGCGAGGGTAGTGGCCAGGGCCTCGCGGTTCATCCACGCCATCATCAGGATTTCACCGTCTTCGGCGTCCTGGGCAATGGCCGGCACCAGTCCCTGGTCGTTCCAGCAGACCTGGTCCAGCACGGCATCGATATTGAGCGCTGTTCTGGTATCTGAATTGATAGCGTCGGTCGTCATGGCGGGCATTATCTCACAGGCGCGGGGCCAGGCCGCTCAGACCCTTGGGCGTGGCCACAGCAGCAGCAGGCCCATGCCGACCAGCGCCCAGCTCAGCAGCGGCCACTGGCTCAGTTGCCCGAAACCCTCAGGCAGAGCCGTGGCAGCGGCGCCGCCGAATAGCAGGAGAGCGATTACCCCTCTTTTACGGCGGCCGTCCTCCTGCTGGATTTGCCGCTGCAGGGTGTCCAGCCGCTGGCGCTGGTAGCGGGCCTGGTGGTCCAGCTCGCGGGTCTGCTGCAGGCTCTCGAACACGGCTTCCGGCAACTGCGGCAGCTGTTCCAGCCAGCCCGGTGCCTGCTTGCGCAACCGGTCGAGCATGGCCTGGGGAGAGTAGCGCTCCTGGATCCAGCGCTCCAGGTACGGCTGGGCGGTGGTCCACAGGTCCAGCTCCGGGTATAGCTGGCGGCCCAGGCCCTCGATATTGAGCAGGGTTTTCTGCAGCAGCACCAGTGAGGGCTGCACTTCCATATTGAAACGGCGGGCGGTCTGGAACAGGTAGATCAGTAGCTGGCCGAAGGAAATTTCCGCCAACGGCTTCTCGAACACCGGCTCGCATACCGCGCGCATGGCGGATTCGAAATCCTGCACCCGGGTGCCCGGCGGTACCCAGCCGCACTCCACGTGCAGTTCGGCACACTCACGGTAATCGCGCCGGAAGATGGCCAGCAGGTTGCGCGCCAGGTAGTACTGGTCAAAATCCGACAGGCTGCCAATGATGGCGCAGTCCACCGCGATGTAGGTGGGGTCCTGCGGGTTGCTGATATCCACGAAAATGTTGCCGGGGTGCATGTCGGCGTGGAAGAAGCTGTCGCGGAACACCTGGGTAAAGAAGATCTCCACCCCGCGCTCGGCCAGCAGCTTGAGGTCGGTATCCGCGGCCTTCAGGGCGGCAATGTCGGTGACCGGCACACCGTGAATGCGCTCCATCACGTAGACGTCGCGGCGGGTGTAGTCCCAGTGCACTTCCGGTACATAGCACAGCGGGCTGCCCTCGAAATTGCGCCGCAGCTGGGAGGCGTTGGCCGCTTCCCGCTGCAGGTCCAGTTCGTCAAGGATGGTGATCTCGTAGTCGCTCACCACTTCCACCGGGCGCAGGCGGCGGCCGTCGCTGGAGAAGCGCCGTAGCAGCCGAGCCAGCACAAACATCAGGGCAATGTCCTGGCGAATGGTCGGCTCGATACCGGGGCGAATGACCTTCACCACTACTGCCTCGCCGGAGTGCAGGGTGGCGGTGTGCACCTGGGCCACCGAGGCAGAGGCCAGCGGGGTCGGGTCGAACTCGGCGAACAGCTCGCTGATCGGCGCCTTCAGGCTGGACTCGATGATGCGCTGGGCCTGTTCGGTGGAGAAGGGCGGTACATCGTCCTGCAGGCGCGCCAGTTCATCGGCGATGTCTTCCGGCAACAGGTCGCGGCGGGTGGAGAGCATCTGCCCGAACTTGATGAATACCGGCCCCAGGTCTTCCAGTGCCAGCCGCAGCCGTTCGCCGCGGCTGCGCTGGCTCGCGCCAAACAGGCGCCAGGGTCCCAGCGCCAACAGCGCCCGGTAGCGCAGCGGAAGGCGTTCGGCATCGATAAACTCGTCGAGCCGATAGCGGCTGACGACGGAAATGATTTTCAGGAACCGGGTAACGCGCGACATATCAGCTCGCCCCCGCCTTCGCATCTGTCAGCTTGCGCGTCAGGCGCGCGATACGCGCCGCCAGGCGGTCGACGCGCTGGCCCAGCTTCTCGACGTCGTCGTAGAAGTCCTCCACCTCGGCCCGGGGCGGAGCCAGCCGCGCTTCCTCGTGAATAAACTCCTCGAGCTGGCGCAGCACGCTGTCACCGGCCTGGCGACCCCAGCTGAACAGGCCGCGCAGGCCTTCGGCGAGCTGATGCCCGGCCACGTCGCCCAGGGCGCTGACCAGCGGCGCCTCCCAGTCGAGTTCCAGCCGAGCGAGGATGTGCTGCAACTCCATCAGCGGGGCGCTGTCGCCATCGAGTTCTATGTTGCCATTGATCAAGGCCGCCGCCGGATCATCGGCGGTGGCGAGGTCGGCAAAGTCACCGGCCGTGCCGCGAATCGCTGTGGTCACGTCGCCGTCGTGAAAACCTTTGAGCTGCACCCGGCCCGCCAGCGGCAACAGGTAGAAGTCTGCGGTGGGCTGGGTGCACTGCAGACGAAACACCTTGCCTTCCAGGGCGCCAAGCTGCTCCGCAGTCAGCTTGTCCAGGGTCAGGGCGCGGTTGATGGCGGCTTCGAGAGCGCCAACACCGGCGGTGTGCAGGGCAGGATCTACCATGGGTGCTGCCCGCTCAGGGCTTGAACCCCCGGTGCAGCGCCACGATGCCACCGGTCATGTTGTAAAACTCACAGCGGGTAAAGCCCGCCTCTTCCATCATGCCCTTGAGAGTCTCCTGATCCGGGTGCATGCGGATCGATTCCGCCAGGTAGCGGTAGCTGTCGCTGTCACCGGCCACCAGGCGGCCGAGAGTCGGCAACACGTTGAAGGAATAGGTGTCGTAAGCACGGCTCAGCAGCGGGTTGCCGGGCTTGGAAAACTCCAGGATCAACAGCCGGCCGCCGGGCTTCAGCACCCGCAGCATGGACTCCAGCGCCTGTTCCTTATGGGTCACATTCCGCAACCCGAAGGCAATACTGATCACATCGAAGTGTTCATCGGGAAAGGGCAGTGCCTCGGCGTCGGCCTGCACATACTCGATATTGTCGGCGTAGCCTCGGTTCAGCAGCTTGTCGCGACCGACCCGCAGCATGGAGTCGTTGATATCCGCCAGCACCACCTCGCCGTCACTGCCGACGAGATCGGAAAACTTCATCGCCAGGTCGCCGGTGCCCCCGGCAATGTCCAGCACCCGCTGGCCGGCGCGCACGGCGCTGACCTCGATGGTAAAGCG
The DNA here is from genome assembly GCA_965229625.1 of Halieaceae bacterium. GTDB lineage: Bacteria > Pseudomonadota > Gammaproteobacteria > Pseudomonadales > Halieaceae > JANQIO01. The sequence goes on along the minus strand of CBDDJJ010000002.1, from coordinate 1,686,653 downwards.
CTTCCACACCCTATGAATGCCGCCGGACATCAGGTCATTCATCAGGTCGTAGCGACCCGCCACGGAGTCGAACACGCCAGCCACCATGCCGGCCTTGTCCTGCTCGTCGACCTGCTGGTAGCCGAAATGGGTTTTCTCGGACTCGCTCATTGTTTCCGCTCGCACTGCTGAGCCCTCCATTGTACCGCGATGGCGCACCCTGCTTCAGCGCTAATTTGAACCCGCTCTCTTCGTTGTCGCTTCGTAGTACGGGCGCGAACTGGGTAGCTGCCTCCACGGACACGCTAAAAGCATGACGTCCATGTCTCGCTCGGGAACGCGGACGCCGCGCGGGCCGTCCTGGCCGTTCACGGTCCGTGGAGGCAGCTACCCAGCTCACACCCTCCCATAGTGCGAGGTTCAGGCACGCGGGTTCGAAGCAGGGACTCTGGATTCAGATCCATCGAGCGCGTGTGGCACCCGGGGTCCTTCCGGGACCGTATGCGGCCAGGGATGGCCGCATCCGAGCGAGACAGGGATGTCATGCTTGTAGCGTGTCCCGGAAGGGCCCCGGGTGCCGCACGTGCGGCCCTAGTGGCACGCGACTATCAGTCAGGGTTCGAAGTGCAGAACCTGGGCGTCGGGATCGCGGGTGGCGCCGGCGTCGTGGAGGCGGTCTAGGTAGTTCTGCCAGAGGGCGGCCTGGTTGACGGCGAGTTCGCGGAGGTAGTCCCAGCTGAAGATGCCGCTGTCGTGGCCGTCGTCGAAGATCAGTTGCAGGGCGTAGTGGCCGACCGGTTTGATGTCGGTGATGGCCACGTGTTTCTTGCCGACCTGCAGCACTTCCTGGCCGGGGCCGTGGCCTTTCACCTCTGCAGAGGGGGAGTGCACCCGCAGGAACTCGCAGGACAGGCGGTAGCTGCCGTCCTCGTAGCCGAGTTCCAGTTCGCGGGACTTCTGGTGCAGATGAATTTTGCCGGGAGTCATGACGGCAGCTTAGAGGATGAAGCGACTCAGGTCTTCGTTTTCGCTGAGGGCGGCGAGCTGTTCGTCCACGTAGGCGGCGTCGATCAGCAGCTTGCCCTGCTTGAGGCTGGCGTCGGTCGCGCCGAAGGAGGCGTCCTCCAGCAGCCGTTCCATGACCGTGTGCAGGCGGCGGGCGCCGATGTTCTCGGTGCTCTCGTTGACCTTCCAGGCCAGCTCGGCGATGCGACGGATGCCGTCTTCGCTGAATTCCAGTGCCAGGCCCTCGGTACCCAGCAGGGCCTGGTATTGCTCGGTGAGGGAGGCATTGGGTTCGCGGAGGATGCGCTCGAAGTCTTCCGGGGTGAGGGCATTCAGCTCCACCCGGATGGGTAGGCGGCCCTGCAGCTCCGGGATCAGGTCCGAGGGCTTGGCCAGGTGGAAGGCGCCGGAGGCGATGAACAGGATATGGTCGGTCTTGATCATGCCGTGCTTGGTGGTGACGGTGCAGCCTTCGATCAGCGGCAGCAGGTCGCGCTGCACGCCCTCGCGGGATACGTCGGCGCCGGCCATTTCGCTGCGCTTGGCGACCTTGTCCAGCTCGTCGATGAAGACGATGCCGGTCTGCTCGGCATTGTGCACGGCGCGCTGCTTGAGTTCGTCTTCGTTCACCAGCTTGGCGGCTTCCTCGTCGCGCAGGCTGGCGAAGGCCGTTTTCACCGTGACCTTGCTGGTTTTCTTTCGCTGCCCGGACAGGTTGGAGAACATGTTCTGTAGCTGGCTGGTCATTTCTTCCATGCCGGGCGGGGCCATGATCTCCACGACGCCGGAGGCCGCCAGCTCGACCTCGATTTCGCGGTCGTCCAGCTCACCCTCGCGCAGTTTCTTGCGCAGAATCTGACGGGTCGAGGAGTCGCTGGATTCCTCACCGCGGGCCGGGGTCAGCAGCAGGTCGAGGATGCGCTCCTCGGCGGCTTCCTCGGCGCGGAATCGCACCTTGTCCATTTCCTGCTCGCGCAGCATCTTGATGGACACGTCCACCAGGTCGCGGACGATGGATTCCACATCGCGGCCCACGTAGCCCACCTCGGTGAACTTGGTGGCCTCCACCTTGATGAACGGCGCATTGGCGAGCCGCGCCAGACGCCGGGCAATCTCGGTTTTGCCGACGCCGGTGGGGCCAATCATCAGGATGTTCTTGGGGGTGATCTCCGCCTGCATGGCCTCGTCCAGCTGCAGCCGGCGCCAGCGGTTACGCAGGGCATTGGCGACGGCGCGCTTGGCCTCGTCCTGGCCGATGATATGGCGGTCGAGTTCGTGAACGATCTCGCGGGGGGTCATGTTCGACATGGGGTCAGTGGCAGTCCAGCTCTTCGATAACGCGATTGTGGTTGGTGTAGATGCAGATGTCGGCGGCGATGCCCAGGCCCTTCTCGACGATGTCGCGGGCCGGCAGCTCGGTGGTATCCAGCATGGCCCGGGCCGCGGCCTGGGCGAAGGGGCCGCCGGAGCCGATGGCGATCAGGTTGTCCTCGGGCTCGATCACGTCGCCGTTGCCGGTGATGATCAACGAGGTCTCCTTGTCGGCCACCGCCAGCAGAGCCTCCAGGCGGCGCAGGGCGCGCTCGGTGCGCCAGGCCTTGGCCAGTTCTACGGCGGCACGGGTCAGATGGCCCTGGTGCTTTTCCAGCTGGGCTTCAAACAACTCGAACAGGGTGAAGGCGTCGGCGGTGCCACCGGCAAAGCCGGCCAGCACACGGTCCCGGTACAGGCGGCGCACTTTACGGGCGTTGCCCTTCATGACGGTATTGCCCATCGATACCTGGCCGTCGCCGCCGATCACAACCTTGTCGCCGCGGCGCACGGAGAGGATGGTGGTTCCCCGGTATTGTTCCATAGGTGTCTCCTGCTACCCGAGGGATATGGGGTCTGCCCCCGCTATATCAAGCGTAGGCGAAAACTGCGGTGCTTCAGCCGGCAGGTTTGGCGGGGCGCTTGAGCAACAGGGTGTCGATGCCTTCCTGCGCGGTGCGGTTGCGGGCGCTCTGCAGGGCGGAGCGGGAATCGAAGGGGCCGATATAGACCCTGAACCAGCGGCCGTTGTCGGTGCTGGCTTCCTCCACGGTAGCGGTCAGGCCCAGTAGCAGGAGTTCGGCGCGGCGCCGGTCGGCATCGTCGGCCTGTTTGAAGCTGCCGGCCTGCAGCAGGAACTGGTCGCGCGGGGCGCTGGTATTGGCCATGGCCTCCGGGTCGATGTCCACGTCAATGCTCTGCTCGGGCAGCAAAGTGTAAAAGTCGAAACGCGGCTGGGGACGCGGCGCCTCTTCAGAGCCAGCCTGGGCTACGGCTTCGGTGGCGGCGGTATCCGGCTGCTGTGCAGCCAGCCACACCAGGCCGCTGAGAAATACGCCGCACAGCAGCCCGGCCAGGAACCAGGGCCAGGGGGCTGCCGCAGGCGGCGCGCTCTGGCGGCGGCTGGCATTGGTGGCTTTCTTCTTGCCGCCGCCCTTGCGGGCAGGAGCCTTGTTGGCGAAGTCGCGAGTCACGCTGGCCTACATGCTCTCGGGTGCGCTCACACCCAGCAGGTCGAGACCGTTGGCGATGGTCTGCCGTACCGCGGCCGAGAGCGCCAGGCGGGCATCCCGCAGCGCCGTGTCGTCGAGCAGTACCTTGTGGGCGTTGTACCAGCTGTGGAATTCCCCGGCCAGTTCGCGCAGGTAGTTGGCCACGCTGTGGGGCTCGGACTTCTCGGCGGCGGCGGCCACCAACTCCGGGTATTGGTCCAGGCGCTTGAGAATGGCCTTTTCCTCTTCCTCGGTCAGCCGGTCCAGGTGGGCCAGCGCTGCGCCGGCATCCCAGCTTTCGCCGGCTTCCTCGAGCTTGCGGAACACGCTGCATACCCGGGCATGGGCATACTGGATGTAGTACACCGGGTTGTCGTTGGATTGGGCCAGGGCCAGGTCGATATCGAAGGTCAGCTGCGAGCCAGGCGCTCGGGCCGCCAGGAAGTAGCGGGTCGCGTCGCGGCCCACTTCCTGGATCAGCTCCCGCAGCGTGTAGTACGAGCCTGCGCGCTTGCTGATCTTTACCTCACTGCCGCCGCGCATCACCGTCACCATCTGGTGCAACAGGTATTCCGGCCAGCCTGCTGGAATACCCACATCCAGCGCCTGCAGCCCGGCCCGCACCCGGGTAACGGTGGAGTGATGGTCGGCACCCTGTACGTCGATGACCCGGTCGAAGCCGCGCTGCCATTTGTTGTGGTGGTAGGCCACATCCGGCAGGAAATAGGTGTAACCGCCGTCGCGCTTGCGCATGACGCGGTCCTTGTCGTCGCCGTAGCCGGTGGTGCGGAGCCACAGGGCGCCGTCGTCCTCGTAGGTCTGGCCGCGTTCCACCAGGGCGTTGACGGTGGTATCCACTTCGCCGGAGTCGTATAGGGACGACTCCAGGAAAAACACGTCGAAGGCCACATCAAAGGCTTTGAGGTCCAGGTCCTGCTCGTGGCGCAGGTAGGCGACGGCGAACTCGCGGATGGCGTCGAGGTCATCCGGGTCGCCGGCGGCATCCACGTGTTTGTCCTCGGCATCCACATGAGCGCCGGACAAATAGTCGCGGGCCACGTCGAGGATATATTCCCCGCGATAGCCGTCCTCGGGCCACTCCGCGGATTCCGGGTCCAGGCCGCGGGCGCGGGCCTGCACTGAACGGGCCAGGTTGTTGATCTGCTCGCCGGCATCGTTGTAGTAGAACTCGCGGCTGACTTCCCAGCCGGTGGCTTGCAGCAGACGCGCGGCACTGTCTCCCAGGGCGGCCTGGCGGCCGTGGCCGATATGCAGCGGTCCGGTGGGATTGGCAGACACAAATTCCACCTGCACCTTGCGGCCCTGGCCGACGTCGCTACGGCCAAAGCCCTCGCCCTCGTCGAGGATGCGCTGGATGATGGCGGCGCTGCTGGCGTCCGTCAGGAAGAAGTTGATGAAGCCGGGGCCGGCGATCTCGGTCTTCTCGAGCTGCGGTGAGGCCGGCAGCGCCTCACAGATTTTTGTCGCCAGGTCGCGGGGCGCACAGCCGGCCCGCTTGGCCAGGGTCAGCGCGATGTTGCTGGCGAGGTCGCCATGGGCGGGGTCGCGGGTGCGTTCCAGCTGGATGTTGGGCTCGATATCGGCCGGCAGGTCGCCGGATGCCACAAGGCTGTCCAGGGCCTGGCCAATGAGCTCGCTCAGGTGTTCCTTCATCTATAGGGGCGTGTATCAGGGCGTGAGAGATTTCAGAGGGCGGCCATTATCCCTGACCGGGGTGGCTATTGCTACCGGCGCCGGCCTCACCAGCTCTCCAGCGGGTCGATATCCAGCGACCAGCGCAGGCGCTTGCCCGCCGGGGAGTCCTCGGCCTGGCTGACCAACTGTACCGCCAGTCGCTGCAGGGCGCTGCGATTGCGGGCAATTCCCAGCAGCTGGGCGCGAAAGCGCCCACCGCGACGCTGCATGGGTGCAGGCAGGGGGCCGATCATCTGGGCGCTGCCGGGGTCGGCCGCCTGGCGCAGTTCAGCCAGGAACTGCTCTGCACCGTCCAGCGACGGCGCCTCGGCGCGCAGCATCAACAGCTGGCCGAAGGGTGGCAGCCCGAGGGCGGCGCGTTCCTCCAATAGCTGCTCTGCGTAGTCGTCATAACCCTGTTCCAGCAGGGTGCGCAGCAGTGGATGATCCGGGTAGTGGGTTTGCAGGATAACGCGGCCGGGGCGATCAGCCCGCCCGGCCCGGCCCGCGACCTGGGTGATCAATTGCCCCATGCGTTCGGGCCCGCGGAAATCGGCGCTGAACAGGGCAGCGTCGGTATCCAGCAGGCCCACCAGGGTGACGCCCGGAAAATGGTGGCCCTTGGTGAGCATCTGGGTGCCCAGCAATATGCAGGGCTCGCCACCGTTGACGGTGTTCATCAGATCCTCCATGGCACCGCGCTTCTGCATCGAATCGCGATCCACGCGGTGAATGGGGTGGCTGGAGAAACGCTCCCGCAGTATGCCCTCGGCCTGCTCGGTACCGACACCCCGGGCGTTGAGGGAGTGGCCGTGGCAGTCGGGGCAGTGACTCGGCAGGGGCATGCGCCATTCGCAGTGGTGGCAGCGAAGCTCGCCAGCCGAGCGATGCAGGGTCAGGCGTGCATCGCAATGGCGGCAGGTGGCGATAAAGCCGCAGTCGTGGCACTGCAGGGTGGGTGCAAAACCGCGCCGGTTCAGGAACAACAGCGCCTGGTTACCGGCCTTGAGTTCGGCGCCAACAGCGTCCAGCAGGCCATCCGACAGGCCACCGCGCAGGGGTAGCTTGCGGATATCGAGGATATGGACGCCGGGCAGGCGTGCGTCGCCAATACGCTGAGTCAGCTGCAAATGGGTGTAGCGGCCGACGCGGGCGTTCTGCAGGGATTCCAGGCTGGGGGTGGCGCTGCCGAGGATAACAGGCACATTCTCAAGCTGTGCGCGCTTGACCGCCAGGTCCCGGGCGGAATAGCGGAAGCCGTCCTGCTGCTTGAACGAGGCGTCGTGCTCCTCGTCGACCACGATCAGGCCCGGACGCGCGAGGCTGGCAAACACCGCCGAGCGGGTGCCGATTACGATGTGGGCGCGGCCGCTGCGAGCGGCTTCCCAGGCGGCTTCCCGGGCGCCGTCGGCAAGGCCGGAATGAAGGGCCGCAATCTCGGCGTTGAAACGCTGCGCAAGCCGTTCGGCGAGCTGTGGCGTCAGGCCGATTTCCGGGACCAGCAGCAAAGCCTGCCGGCCGGCGGCCAGTGCGCGTTCCACCAGCTTCAGGTAGACCTCGGTCTTGCCACTGCCGGTGACGCCGTGCAACAGGTAGCTGGAGAAACCTTCACTGATGCCTTCCAGTGCAGCGGCCTGTTCCGGGCTGAGCGCTGGGCCCCGCTGCCAGCGGGGCTCTGCCGGCTGGATAGGTCGCCGGGTTTCCTCGATCAGTGTCTTTTGCAGCAGGGCGCGGCGGGTGGCCGTGCTGTGGCCGGCGGTCTTGAGCCGGTCCCAGGGGGTGGCGCCGCCTTGTTGCAGTGCCGCCAGCAGCTCGGCCTGGCGCGGGGCGCTTTTGAGGGCGCCCTCCGGCAGCCCGCGACCGCGCTCGCTGAGTTGCCAGACCGTCTCGGTATCGGCAGCGCTGGACTTGCCGCGCCGCAAGCCGCCGGGGAAGGCCGCCGCCAGTACTTCGCCTGCCGGGTGCCGGTAATATTCGGAGGCCCACTGGCAGAGCTCCAGCACCGGGCCACTCACCAACGGCTCGGTATCGAGTATCTCCACAGCCGGTCGCAGCTTGTCGGCGGGCACCTCTGAATCCTCTGCGAGGCCCACCAGCACCCCGCAGACCTGGCGCGCGCCGAAGGGTGCCAGTACCCGGCAGCCCGGCCGCAGGGCGGCCAGCGCCTCGGCCTCGAGACCGTTTGGCGGCAGGTAGTCGAACAGTCGTCGCAGGGGTGTGGCGATGGCCAGGCGCAGAATCGGCATGGCGGCAGTGTAGCAGCATCCCGGGAGGCCGGATGCCGCGTGGTTGCTGGCTTTGCAGCCCGCACTATCGGTGCTTGCGTCCTGCGTGGGGTCTGGTAAGATGCCCGCCTATTTTTTGGCCGGTAGATCCGGCTGACGCCAATTTTTTATCGCCGGAAAAGCCGGCTGACTCCAACAACAAGACGCGGTGCCCGGCAGGAGCTCGGGTGGCGGCGTCGCTAGCTGAGGAGCTGACCATGCAAGCTGAAATTCATCCGAAGTACGAGGAAATCACCGCTACCTGCAGTTGCGGGAACGTGGTGAAGACTCGTTCTACCCTGTGCGAAGACATCCACATCGATGTCTGCTCCATGTGCCACCCGTTCTTTACCGGCAAGCAGAAAATTGTCGACAGCGGTGGCCGGGTTGATCGCTTCAAGAAGCGGTTTGGCAACCGCGGCGCCAAGCGCTAAAAGCCATCGCAACACACAGCGCCGTCTCCCTGCGGATTCGGCGCTTTTTTTTACGCAGACTTTTTCTTTTATCGCTGTTACCAGCACTGCCCTGTAGGTCGATATGTCCGAGGATCTCAAGCAAGCCGCCCTTGAATACCACGAGCTTCCCACTCCCGGGAAGATCAGCGTGGAGCTGACCACTGCGGCGGAGACCCAGCGCGACCTGGCGCTGGCCTATAGCCCGGGCGTTGCCGAACCCTGTCGTGTCATTGCCGGCGACCCGCTGGAGGCATACCGCTTCACCGGCAAGGGGAACCTCGTCGCGGTAATCAGTAATGGGACAGCGGTGCTCGGGCTCGGTGATATCGGCTCGCTTGCCAGCAAACCGGTGATGGAAGGCAAGGCCCTGCTGTTCAAGCGTTTCGCCGACGTCAACGCCATCGATATCGAGGTCGACACCCGGGACGTCGGCGAGTTTGTCGACACCGTGGCGCGCATCGCCGAAAGCTTCGGCGGCATCAACCTCGAAGATATCAAGGCGCCGGAGTGTTTCGAAATCGAGCGCCAGCTCAGTGAGCGCTGCGATATCCCGGTGTTTCACGACGACCAGCACGGCACCGCCATCGTCACTGCTGCCGGCCTGCTGAATGCGCTGGATATCCAGGGCAAGGCTATCGCCGAGGCGCGCATCGTGTGCCTGGGTGCCGGCGCCGCCGCCATCGCCTGTATGCGCCTGCTGTTGAGCATGGGTGCCGCCCGCGAAAACATTTTCATGCTGGACCGGCGCGGCGTGATCTGCAAAGGACGTGACGGCATCAACGTCTACAAGGCCGAATTCGCCAACGATACCGAGCTGCGCAGCCTGGCGGATGCCTGCGCCGGTGCCGATGTCTTTATCGGCCTGTCCGGTGCCGACCTGTTGACGCCGGAGATGCTCACTAGCATGGCGCCGCGCCCGGTCGTGTTTGCCTGCTCGAACCCGGACCCGGAGATCAGGCCGGAACTGGCGCTCGCCACCCGCAGCGACGTGGTGCTGGCGACCGGCCGTTCCGACTATCCGAACCAGGTCAATAATGTGCTGGGCTTCCCCTTTATCTTCCGCGGCGCCCTGGATGTGCGCGCCAGCGCCATCACCGAGGAAATGAAAATCGCCGCGGTACACGCGATTCGTGATCTCGCCAAGGAAGCGGTGCCGGCGGACGTGCTGTCTGCCTTTGGCCTGGACTCCCTGGAGTTTGGCCCCGATTACATCATTCCCAAGCCGATGGATTCCCGGCTGGCCAGCCGGGTGTCGGCAGCGGTGGCACGTGCGGCCGTGGAGTCAGGGGTGGCGCGCCTGCCCCTGCCGGAGCACTACGCCTAGGTCGCGTGTCAGCCGGCCCTAACGCTGGCTGAAGCTGTCGGTGGGAACGTTCTCTTCCCGGAAGTATTCGAAAATCGCATCGGGCTGACCGGGGCTTGCCAGCAGGCCGGTGGCTGGGTCGATGCGCACGTTGACGATGCACTCCGGCACCGGTCGGGCCACGTCCGGGCTGTCCTGCAGCGCTTCCCGCATCAGGCGAATCCACATCGGCAGTGCGGCCTTGCCGCCAAATTCGTTTTTGCCGAGCTCCGCGTTGCTGTCGAAGCCCAGCCAGGCGGTGGCCACCACATCGGCGTTGTAGCCTGAGAACCAGGCGTCTGTGGGGCCGTTGGTGGTGCCGGTTTTACCCGCGATATCGCTGCGCTCCAGCACCCGGGCACGGCGCCCGGTGCCGCGGGTAATGACATCCTGCAGCATGCTGTTGATGATGTAGTTCACGCACTCATCCATCACGCGTTCGGCGCGGGGCAGTTCGGTGGCCTCGGCCTGGCGCAGGATTTCCTCCATGCTGAGTTCCACCTCTGGCTCCGGCGAAGCCAGCGGGTCTTCCTCTTTGCATTCGTGGCAAACGGTGACCGGCGTGGCCTTGAAGATGATCTCGCGGTCGAAGTTCTCCACCCGCTCCACCAGGTAGGGGTACACCCGGTAACCGCCGTTGGCAAGGCTGGCGTAGGCGGTCGCCAATTCCAGCGGCGTGACCGCGTGAGTGCCCAGTGCCAGTGACAGGTCGCGGGCCATCTCATCGGTCTTGAAACCGAAGCGGCCGGCGTAGTCGATGGCCGTGGTGATGCCCAACTGGTCCAGCAGGCGAATGGAGACCAGGTTGCGGGACTTGGTGAGCGCCCAGCGCAGCCGCGTCGGGCCGTAGAACTTGCCGCCGTCGTTTTCCGGCCGCCAGGTGTCTTCCAGGGCGTCATCTTCAAAGACTACAGGGGCGTCGTTGATGATGCTGGCCGCGGTCCAGCCCTGCTCCAGGGCGGCCGAGTAGATGAAGGGCTTGAAGCTGGAGCCCGGCTGGCGCACCGCCTGGGTAACGCGGTTGAACTTGCTCTTGGCAAAGCCCAGACCGCCCACCACGCTGAGCAGGGCGCCGTCTTCCGGGTGCAGGGCCACCAGCGCGGCCTGGGCGTCGGGAACCTGGGTGAGCTGCCAGGCGCCCCCCTCGCGGCGCACCCGGATCAGGTCACCCACGGTGAACAGCTCCGCGGCGCTGTTGGGGGCAGGGCCGCGCGCGTTCTCGCTGCGATAGGGCTTCGCCTTGGCGGGGCCGTTATCCCACAACAGCGTGTCCTCGCTGCCGTCGGCCAACAGGATGGTGATGTTGTTGGCAGGATCCCCGGCGTCTTGTTCGGCTTGTTCCGCAGCCTCCTCCGTGGGCACCTCGGCGTCGACCGGCTGACTGGCTGAGCTGGTTTCCGTGGTGGCGCCAATGGCCAGCACGATGGCCGGTACACGGCCAGTGATCTCGCGGGTTTGCTTGAGCTGTGCCAGCCAGCGCGGGTAGGGGTCTTCTTCACCTTCCAGCGGCGGCAGCGACTGTTCCGGGCCCCGGTAGCCATGATCGTTGTCATACCGGCTCAGGGCATCATCCACCGCGATATTGGCTTCCTTCTGGATACTGCTGCTGATCGTCGTGTAGACGTGATAGCCGTCGTTGTAAGCCGCCAGGCCATACTTCTGCACCAACTCACTGCGCGCCATCTCCGCGGCGTAGGGTGCATCGAAGGCGAGCTTGGCGCCGTGGAAACTGGCGGTCACCGGTGCTACTACCGCCTGTTCGTAATCTGCGGTGGTGATGTAGCCCAGGCGCTGCATGCGGCCGAGAATCCAGTCACGGCGTTCCCGGGAGCGCTCTGGATTGGAAATCGGGTTGTATTTCGACGGAGCCTTGGGTAGCCCCGCCATCATCGCCAGTTGGGCGAGGTCTAGCTCGCTGATGTTCTTGCCGTAATAGACCTGGGCCGCGGCCTCGAAGCCGTAGGCCCGGTGACCGAGGAACATGCGGTTGAAGTACAGCTCAAAGATCTCTTCCTTGCTGAGCACCTGCTCGATCTGCAGGGACAGCAGTATCTCGTTGAACTTGCGGGTAAAGGTCTGTTTCTTGGTGAGGAAGTAGTTGCGCGCGACCTGCATAGTCAGGGTGCTGCCGCCGGAGCCTTTCTCACCGGTCAGAACCAGCTCTGAGACCGCGCGTGCCAGGCCCATGAAGTCGATGCCGACGTGTTCGAAGAAGCCGTCGTCCTCAGCCGCCAGCAGGGCCTGGATAAACGCGGGGGGGATGCGATCGTAGGGCAGCGGGTTGCGTTTCTTTTCGCCAAACTGCCCGATCAGGTCCCCATCCCGGGTGTAAACCCGCATCGGCGTTTGCAGCCGCACGTCCTTTAAAACGTCCACCGAAGGCAGGCTTGGGCTCAGGTGCAGGTAGACCCCGGCGCCCACCATCACGGCGCCGCAGGCACCGAGAGGAATGAGACACAGGACAAACTTAAGGAATTTCATTTAGGCAGCAAAATCAACGGCTTGCGAGACTGGGACACATGTCACGGAAAGTTTGGGGCTAGTGATTATATGCTTTTTTACCCTTTTTATATATTTGCGCCTATGTTATATCTATTATTTAATGTATCGGTGCATAAAAACAACGTAAGTTACGGATACCAATAGGAAAAACGATAATCATGGTGCTAGGGCTATTTGGGAAGAGGAAGTCGTCCCCGGTTCTGGGTCTCGACATTAGCTCGACAACCGTCAAGTTGTTGGAGCTGAGCCACACCGGCGAGCGCTACCGCGTGGAAAGCTATGCGGTCAGCTCCCTGCCTACCGATGCCGTGATCGAGAAGAACGTGAACGACATCGATGGTGTCGCCAACGCTATCCGTAACGTGGTCAACCAGTCCAAGACCAAGGTCAAACACGTGGCTGCGGCGGTGGCCGGGTCCTCGGTGATCACCAAGGTGATCGACATGCCAGCGGGTCTCAGTGACGATGACCTCGAAACCCAGCTGACGCTCGAGGCTGATCAGTATATTCCCTACCCACTGGAAGAAGTAGCCATCGACTTCGAAGTCCAGGGACCCATGGACGATAATGAGACGCGGGTCGAGGTTTTGCTGGCGGCCTGCCGGCGCGAGACCATCGACACCCGGGTCGAAGCCATCGAAACGGCTGAACTCACCGCCAAGATCATGGATGTGGAAGCCTACGCCATGGAGCGTGCCTTCGACCTGGTGCGCGACCAGCTCGACATCGAAGAGGACAACACGGTGGCGGTGGTCGACATCGGCGCGCAGATGACCACGCTCAGCGTCCTGTCCAACGGCAACACCATCTATACGCGTGAGCAGTTGTTCGGCGGCAAACAGCTCACCGACGAGATCATGCGCCGCTATGGCCTGCCGGTGGAGGAAGCCGGCCTCGCCAAGAAGCAGGGCGGGCTGCCAGACGACTACGAGCCGGAAGTGCTGGAGCCCTTCAAGGACGCCGTGGTGCAGCAGGTGGCTCGCTCCCTCCAGTTCTTCTTCTCATCCAGCCAGTACAACGATGTGGATTACATCGTGCTGGCCGGTGGCGTTTCCTCCATGGAAGGCCTGGCGGAAATGGTGCAGGACAAACTCGGCACTCCGGCCACCGTGGCCAATCCCTTTGCCGATATGGCGATCTCGGCCAAGGTCAACGCGGTGGCGCTCAGCAGTGACGCCCCGGCACTGATGATTGCCTGCGGGCTCGCAATGCGGAGTTTTGACTAATGGCTTCCATTAACCTGCTGCCGTGGCGCGACGAGCGGCGTGCCGAGCTCAAGAAGGAGTTCCTGGTGGTGCTGGGTGCCGTGGCGGGCGTTGGCGCAGTCATCGTCTTCCTGGTGGACCTGTTCTTCTCCGGCCACATTCAGACCCAGACCGATCGCAATAACTACCTCACCCAGAACATTCGCGAGTTGGACGCCAAGGTGGCGGAGATTCGCGAGATGCAGCGCAAGCGCACCCAGCTGCTGGACCGCATGAAGGTGATCCAGGACCTGCAGGGCAACCGGCCGATTATCGTGCGCATCATGGACCAGTTGGTGCGCACCGTGCCCGACGGGGTGTTCTATACCGAGCTCACATCGTCTGCGCAAGTCATCAATATCCAGGGCATCGCCGAATCAAACAACCGCGTGTCCAGCCTGATGCGGCGACTTGACGCCTCGGAGTGGTTCGCCGACCCCAATCTCGACGGTGTGCGCGCCGAGCCCAACTACGGTGAACAGGCCACCAACTTCAACATGTCGGTAAAACTGCAGCTGCCCTCCGCGGGCGATGAAGGGGGGGGCTGAGCCATGGCGATGGAAGACGTCCTCAAGTCGATACAGGAATTCGACGTCAATGACCTCGACCTCGACAACATCGGTTCCTGGCCGGTCGCAGTCAAGATCATCGTCTGGAGCCTGGCCCTGATCGGTGTGCTCGCGCTGGGCTACTTCTACCACATCCAGAACCTGCAGATTGCGTTGCAGACCGCCCAGGCCAGGGAAACTGAGCTGAAGGAAGAGTTCGAGCGCAAGGCCTTTCAGGCGGCCAACCTCGAGGCCTACCGCAAGCAGATGCAGGAGATGGAATAGTCTTTCGGTGCCCTGGTCAGCCAGCTTCCGAGTGACACGGAGGTACCGGGCCTGCTGGAAGACATTACCAACAAGGGCATGATGAACGGGCTGGAGTTCAACAGCATCGAGCTGCAGGCCGAGGTGACGCGCGAGTTCTACATCGAACTGCCGATCCAGATTGTAGCGCGCGGCTCCTACCACGACCTTGGTGCTTTCGTCAGCGGCATGGCCAGCCTGCCGCGCATCGTCACCCTGCACGACTTCGTGATTCGCCAGCAGGAACAGGGCAGTTCCATGCTGTCCCTGAATATCACTGCCAAGACCTACCGGTACAGGGACGAGGAGAGCTGAGCGTGATAAGACACTTCGGCAAAGCGGGCATGCTGGCGCTGGCGATCGGACTGGTCGGCTGCGCCAGCGACGAGTTCTCCGACCTGGACCAGTTCATGGACGAGAAGCGCTCACGCCCCGGTGGTGTGATTCCGCCGATTCCGGCTTTCAAGGCCTACAAAGCGTTTGCCTACAGTGCGACCAGCCTGCGCAGCCCCTTCGACCGGCCGATCGAGATCCGGGAGATTTCACAGCTGCAGTCCGTGTCCACGGTAGAGCCGGATGAAACCCGTCCAAAAGAATTCCTGGAGCAGTTCACCTTTGATTCCCTGGGCATGGTCGGCACCCTGTCCCGGGCCGGGGTCGACTGGTGCCTTATCCGGGATCCGGAGGGGGGCGTGCACCGGGTGAGAGTGGGGAACTTCCTGGGCCGCAACCACGGCAAGATTGTTGAGATGACAGACACCTACGTGGCTGTGATCGAAATTGTTTCAGATGGCAGCGATGGCTGGGTGGAGCGTCCGCGCACCATCAAGCTGGCTGGCCTCTAATAACCAGATGGTGACTGTCATGGACAGAATAATGAAAACGGAAAGCAGTAGGGCGGCAGCGGGCCGGGGCCTGTGGGGGGTGCTGTTTACTCTGGTCCTGTCAGCAGCCAGCAGTACAGCGGCAGCGGCCGTGACGGTGCAGGACATCAGCTTCAATTCGAAGCCGGGCAGCAAGTTCGAGATTCGCCTCGAGTTTGACGGTCCGCCGCCGACGCCGGAGTCCTACACCATCGAGCGCCCGGCACGGATTGCCATGGACCTGCCGGCCACCAACAGCGCCCTGGATCGCAAGAAGTACGCACTGCCCTACGGCAACGCGACCGGCGTTGTCATACTGGAGTCCGGTGACCGCACGCGCATGATCGTCAACCTGGTCAAGCTGGTGCCGTATTATACGCGCGTCGACGGTAATGCCCTGGTGGTGGAAGTGGGCAATGAGGGCGCCGACGAATACCTGAAGCCGATCTCTGATCCCTTCCAGGTGCAGACCGAAGTGGTAGAGGCCACCGACCCCCGCTCGCGGATCGAGGATCTCGAGTTCCAGCGCAGCTCTGATGGTGAAGGCCGCCTGTTGCTGACGCTCAACAACCCCAAGGTCGACGTGAACATCTACAGCGAGGGTGACAAGGTCAAGGTGGAGTTTCTCGACACCACCGCGGTCGAGGAAATCCTGCGCCGCTACGACGTAACCGACTTCGCGACCCCGGTATCGACAGTTGAGGTCACCTCCAGTGAGTTGGGTGTCACCCTGGCGATGGAAGCCTCCGGTGACTACGACTACCTGGCCTACCAGACTGACGAGCAGTACGTGGTGGCCGTCAAGCCGCTCACCCCCCGCGAGGCGGAAGAACGCCGCAACGAGTTCAGCTACGTCGGTGACCGGTTGTCGCTGAACTTCCAGGACATCGAGATTCGCGCGGTGTTGCAGTTGATCGCAGACTTCACGGAACTGAACCTGGTGGCCAGTGACACGGTACAGGGCCGCATTACCCTGCGCCTGCAGAACGTGCCCTGGGACCAGGCGCTGGAGCTGGTGCTGAAGACCAAGGGCCTCGACAAGCGCCAGGTGGGCAATGTACTGATGGTGGCGCCGGCGGCTGAAATCGCCGAGCGCGAGCGCCAGGAAATTGAAGCCAACAAGCAGATCGCCGAGCTGGCGCCGCTGCAGACCGAGTTCATCCGCATCCGTTACGCCAACGCTGCGGCTATCGTCAACCTGCTGGCCGCCGGCAGTGAAGAGGGCGGCGCCATGGTCTCCGGCCGCGGCTCAGTCATCGTAGATGAGCGCACCAATTCCCTGATCGTTACCGACACCGCCGCCAAGCTGGGCGAGATTCGCAACCTGATCGACCGGGTGGATATCCCGATCCGCCAGGTCATGATCGAAGCGCGCATCGTCATCGCACAGTCAGATGCCGCGCGTTCCCTGGGTGTCCAGTGGGGTGGTGCGTATCTCGACATCGGCAATGACGACGTGACCTCGGTATCGGGTGACCTCAACAACGTGGTCGACATCAACTCGGATATCACCCAGGGCAACGATCCCACCGTCAGCTTCCCGGGCGCGCTGCTGGTCGACCTGGGTATTGCCGGTGCCAGCGGCTCATTCGCGGTGGGCTATACCAGCAACGACCTGTTCCTGGCGGCGGAGCTGTCTGCCCTTGAGTCTTCCGGTACCGGCGAGGTGGTCTCGCAGCCGAAAGTCATCACTGGCGACAAGCAGCAGGCCACGATCAAGTCCGGTACCGAAGTGCCGTTCCAGGAATCCTCGGCCAACGGTGAAACCACGGTGGCCTTCAAGGAAGCCGTACTGGCCCTGAACGTCACCCCGAACATCACACCCGATGATCGTATCCTGCTGGACCTCATCATCAACCAGGACTCGGTTGGTGAACTGGTGCCGAGCGGCACCGGCGGTGCAATTCCCTCCATCGACACCACCGAGCTCACTACCCAGGTGCTGGTGGGCAACGGTGAAACGGTGGTGCTGGGTGGTGTGTTCCGGACGGAAGACATCCAGTCGGTGACCAAGGTGCCGTTCTTTGGCGACATTCCCTACATGGGCAACCTGTTCAAGAGCACCAACGTCCAGAGCACCAAGACCGAGACGCTGATCTTCATCACACCGCGCATTCTCGCCGAGACCCTGCTCGACTGATAGATGGCCGGCGTGCAGCGGGTCTTCCTGGTGGGCCCCATGGGCGCCGGGAAGACCACGATTGGCCGCCAGCTGGCAAATATCCTTCACCTTGAGTTCCTCGATAGCGACCAGGCTATCGAGGCCCGCGCCGGTGCTGACATCCCCTGGATTTTTGACGTCGAAGGCGAAGCCGGCTTTCGCGACCGCGAGGCGCGCATGATCGACGAGCTGACCCAGCGCGACGGCATTGTGCTGGCAACCGGTGGTGGCGCCGTGCTGCGGCCGGAGAATCGCGCCGCCCTGGCCGAGCGTGGCAGCGTGGTTTATCTCTATGCCTCCATCAGGCAGCAGGTCGAACGCACCGGCAAGGACCGTAACCGCCCCTTGTTGCAGGTGCCCGATCCCGAGGGTAGGCTTCGAGAGCTCATGGCAGAGCGCGATCCGCTCTACCGCGAGATTGCAGACCATATCGTCGAGACCGACGGCCTGACCGCGCGAGCCGTGGCCCAGCAACTCAGCGAGGCGCTGAAGGCCCAGTAGGCAGGCGCAAGGTCGTTTGCGAACGACACGCTGAAAACAGGCTGAAAGGCACCACCATGACCGTCCTGATGCATACCTTGCACGTTGAGCTGGGTGATCGCAGCTATCCCATTTATATCGGGCGCTCCCTGCTGGCGGATGCAGGGCTGCTGGGCCGCCACGTGAGTGGCCGGCAGGTCGCCCTGGTCAGTAACGAAACCGTGGCTCCGCTGTACGTGGACCGGGTGCGCGCTGCGCTGGACGGTGTCGAGCCCGGCATCGACAAGGTCACCGAGATCGTGCTGCCCGACGGCGAACAGCACAAGACGCTGGATACCCTGGGTCATATCTACGATCGCCTGCTGGCCGAGGGGCACAATCGCAGCACCACGATCATCGCAGTTGGCGGTGGGGTGGTCGGCGATGTGGCGGGCTTCGCCGCCGCGACCTACCAGCGCGGCGTGAATTTCATCCAGGTGCCTACCACCCTGTTATCACAGGTGGATTCCTCGGTGGGCGGCAAGACCGCCGTGAACCATAGCCTGGGCAAGAACATGATCGGCGCTTTTTACCAGCCCGCCGCGGTGCTGATCGATATCGACACACTGCACAGCCTGCCGCCCCGGGAACTGTCGGCGGGGCTGGCGGAGGTGATCAAGTACGGCCTGATTGGCGACGAGCCCTTCTATCGCTGGTTGCACGACCATATCAGCCAGTTGCGCGCCCTCGAGGAAGGCCCGCTGGCCGAGGCTATCGAGCGCTCCTGTAGCAACAAGGCCAGGGTGGTGGCCGAGGACGAGCGCGAGGCCGGATTGCGGGCCCTGCTGAACTTCGGGCACACCTTCGGCCACGCCATCGAGACAGCTCAGGGCTATGGCGAATGGTTGCACGGGGAGGCGGTGGGCGCCGGCATGGCCATGGCCACGCGACTGTCGGTAGAGCATTGTGGCCTGCCGGCAGACGAAGTCGAGCCGCTGCTGGAACTGCTCACCGCGGCGGGATTGCCAACCGCAGGGCCCGCCGACATGACGGCCGAGTCCTACCTGGAGTTGATGCAGCGCGACAAGAAAGTGATTGACGGTCGCCTGCGCCTGATCCTGCTGGATCGCATCGGTGCCGCCCGGGTGGTGGATGATGTCCCCGGTGACACCCTGCGCCGTCTGCTGGAAACCACCCCGGCATAATTCGCCGTATCAATGGCGGCTATCCACGGGTGCATTGTTAGCATCCGCGCAACTTGTGTAAAATTACCGGCCTTTTTGCGCGCGCCTGGGCTCCGGCGTCGCGTTCTGTCTAACCGCTTGTTTTAGCAAGAAATTTTGGACCCTTTATATGACTCAAGGCTTGTATCGCCCTGGTGAGTTCCGCGACAACTGCGGGTTTGGTTTAATCGCCCACACCCAGGGCGAGGCCAGCCACCGTTTGTTGCAGACGGCGATCGAGTCATTGACCTGCATGACCCACCGCGGCGGGATTGCCGCCGACGGCAAGACCGGCGACGGCTGCGGCCTGCTGCTGCAGATGCCCCAGGGCTTTATGCGCGAACTCGCCCGCGCCGAATTCGAACGCGAGTTGTCGGAGCGTTTCGGCATTGGCATGGTGTTCCTGAGCACCGATGCCGACAAGGCTGCCGAGGAGCGCGCGACCATGGCCGAGGTGATCGCCGGCGAAGGGCTGGAGGTGGTCGGCTGGCGTGAGGTGCCCACCGACCCCAGCGTGCTGGGAGAGATTGCTCTCGGCAACATGCCGCGCATCGAGCAACTGTTTATCGATGCACCGGGCGCCAGCGTCGAAGAACTGTCCACCAAGTTGTTCGTGGCCCGCCGCAAGGTGGAGATCCGCCTGGACTCGCACGAGGATTTTTACATCTGCACCCTGTCCGGGCGGGTGCTGTCCTACAAGGGCCTGATGATGCCCGCGGACCTGCCGCAGTTTTACCCGGACCTGAGCGACCCGCGGCTGGAAACCGCCATCTGCGTATTCCACCAGCGCTTCTCCACCAACACCCTGCCGCGCTGGCCCCTGGCCCAGCCGTTCCGGTTGCTGGCCCACAACGGCGAGATCAACACCATCGAGGGTAACCGCAACTGGGCGGATGCGCGCTCGGCGCTGTTCAAGACCGAACGGCTGCCGAACATCGAGGAGATTTCGCCGCTGGTAAACCGCTCCGGCTCAGACTCCTCCAGCCTCGACAATATGCTCGACGTGCTGCGCACCGGCGGGGTGGACATGCTGCGCGCCCTGCGCCTGCTGATCCCGCCGGCCTGGCAGAACCGCGAGCACATGGACCCTGACCTCAAGGCGTTCTACGAGTACTACTCCATGCACATGGACCCCTGGGATGGCCCGGCCGGTATCGTGCTGACCGATGGCCGCTATGCGGTCTGCCTGCTGGACCGAAACGGCCTGCGCCCGGCGCGCTGGGTAAAGACCGACGACGGCTTTATTACCCTCGCCTCAGAGATCGGCACCCATGGCTACACGCCCGAAAGCGTGCTGGAAAAAGGCCGAGTGGGTCCGGGCCAGATGCTGGTGATCGACACCGAGACCGGTGAACTGCTGAAGACCGAGGATGTCGATAACATCCTCAAACAGCGCCACCCCTACAAGCAGTGGCTGCGGCAGAACGCCCGGCGCATCGAGGGGACCTTCGCCGAAGAACAGGACCCCGGCGTAGACAAGCAAGACCTGCAGGCCTACATGAAGATGTACCAGGTCAGCTTCGAGGAGCGCGACCAGGTGCTGCGGCCGTTGGCGGAAGCCGGCAACGAGGCGGTGGGTTCCATGGGCGACGACACTCCCATGGCGGTGCTGTCACGCAAACAGCGCTCCCTCTACGACTACTTCCGCCAGAAGTTTGCCCAGGTGACCAATCCACCGATCGACCCGTTGCGCGAGCAGGTGGTGATGTCGCTGGAGACCGACCTGGGCCGGGAGCAGAACATTTTCCATGAGGGACCGGAACACGCCGAGCGGGTCATCCTCAGCTCACCGGTGCTCTCGCCCGCCAAGTTCTCGCGGCTGGTAAATCTTGAGGATGAGAATTTCCTCTCCAGCACTCTCGACCTGTCCTACGACCCCGAGCAGCACAGCCTGGCCGAGGCCATCGACCTGCTGTGCGAGCAGGCCGCCATGGCGGTGCGCGACAACAAGGTGGTGCTGGTGCTGTCCGACCGGCGCCTGGAAAAAGGCCGCCTGCCCATCCACGCCCTGCTGGCGGTGGGTGCCGTACACCACAGCCTGATCAAGGCCGGCCTGCGCTGCAGCGCCAACATGCTGGTGGAGACGGCGACCGCGCGGGATTCGCACCACTTCGCCTGCCTGCTGGGCTTTGGCGCCACGGCCATCTACCCCTACCTGTCCTATGCCGTGCTGGACGACCTGATGCAATCCGGCGAGCTGCTGGGCGAACCGGGCCGCTGCTACAAGAACTACCGCAAGGGCATCAACAAGGGCCTGCTGAAGATCATGTCCAAGATGGGCATCTCAGCGATTTCGTCCTACCGCGGCGCGCAGCTGTTCGAAGCCGTGGGCCTGGCCAGCGAAGTGGCCAACCGCTGCTTCAGCGGCGTGGCCAGCCGTATTGAAGGCACCGGCTTCGATGAACTGGAAGCCGACCAGCAGGTGCTGGCCCGGCTGGCCTGGACCCGGCGCAAACCCATCGAGCTGGGCGGCCTGCTCAAGTTTGTACACGGCCAGGAGTACCACGCGTTCAACCCGGATGTCGTCAAGGGCCTGCAGGATGCGGTGCGAACCGGTGAATACCCCCGCTGGAAGACCTACGCGCAACTGGTGAATGATCGCCCGGTGGCGACCCTGCGCGACCTGTTCCAGGTCAGGGAGGCGCCGACGCCGATTCCGCTGGAGGAGGTAGAGCCGATCTCCGCTATCGTGCCGCGCTTCGATACCGCCGGCATGTCGCTGGGCGCCCTCAGCCCGGAAGCCCATGAAGCACTGGCTGTGGCCATGAACCGGCTGGGTGGGCGCAGCAACAGCGGCGAGGGTGGTGAAGACCCGGCCCGCTACGGCACCGAGCGCACGTCCAAAATCAAGCAGATCGCTTCCGGCCGCTTTGGGGTGACACCCCACTACCTGGTGAATGCCGAAGTACTGCAGATCAAGATCGCCCAGGGTGCCAAGCCCGGGGAAGGTGGCCAGCTGCCCGGCGGCAAGGTGAACGACCTGATTGCCCGGCTGCGCTACTCGGTGCCGGGGGTGACGCTGATCTCGCCGCCGCCGCACCACGACATCTATTCCATCGAGGACCTGGCGCAGCTGATTTTCGATCTCAAGCAGGTCAATCCGAATGCGCTGGTATCGGTGAAGCTGGTGAGTGAGCCCGGTGTCGGTACCATTGCCGCGGGCGTGGCCAAGGCCTACGCGGACCTGATTACCATTTCCGGCTACGACGGTGGCACCGCCGCCAGCCCACTCACGTCGATCCGCTATGCCGGATCACCCTGGGAACTGGGTCTCTCCGAAGTGCACCAGGCCCTGCGCAGCAACCAGCTGCGCGGCAAGGTGCGGGTACAGACGGACGGCGGCCTGAAGACCGGCCTGGATGTGGTGAAGGCGGCTATCCTCGGCGCCGAGAGCTTTGGCTTTGGCACCGCGCCCATGGTGGCGCTGGGCTGCAAGTACCTGCGTATCTGCCACCTCAACAATTGCGCTACCGGCGTTGCCACCCAGAACGAGCAACTGCGCGAGGACCATTTCCAGGGCACGGTGGATACCGTGGTGAATTTTATCGAGTTCATGGCCGAGGAAACCCGCGAGTGGATGGCGAAGCTGGGGGTGCGCTCACTGGCGGAGCTGATTGGCCGCACCGACCTGCTGGACGTGCTGCCGGGCGATACCCCCAAGCAGTCGCGCCTTGATCTTTCGCCGGTGCTGTACAAGGACCCGGATGCCGCCGAGCAGCCCGAGTACTGCATGGTCCAATCGAACGACCCCTTCGATCGCGGCGAGAAGGCCGAAGAGATGGTGGCGCAGGTATTGCCGGCCATCGAGGCAAAATCCGGTGGCGAGTTCCACTTTGATGTCTGCAACTGCGACCGCTCCATCGGCGCGCGCCTGTCTGGCGAGATCGCCCGCCGTCACGGCAACAGCGGCATGGCCGATGCCCCGATTACCCTGCGTCTGACGGGTACCGCGGGCCAGAGTTTCGGGGTCTGGAACGCAGGTGGCCTCAATATGACCCTGGAAGGGGACAGCAACGATTACGTGGGCAAGGGCATGGCCGGTGGCAAACTGGTGGTGTATCCACCCCGCGGGTCACGCTTTGAATCCCGCACTACCGCTATCATCGGCAATACCTGCCTGTACGGCGCGACCGGCGGCAAGCTGTTTGCCGCGGGGGTGGCCGGTGAACGTTTCGCGGTGCGCAATTCCGGCGCGGTGGCCGTGGTGGAAGCTGCTGGCGACCACTGCTGCGAGTACATGACCGGCGGCAACGTGATCGTGCTGGGCCCCACCGGCTATAACTTCGGTGCCGGCATGACCGGTGGTTTCGCCTACGTGCTGGACGAGGACCGGGGCTTTATCGACCGCTACAACAGCGAGTTGGTGGAGATTCACCGGATTTCCACCGAGACCTTCGAACCCTATCGCCACCACCTGCGTGCCATGATCAGCGAGTTCGTCGAGGAAACCCACTCGCGCTGGGGCCAGACCCTGCTCGAGGAATTCACCGACTACATCGGCAAGTTCTGGCTGGTGAAACCCAAGGCGGCTGACCTCGACCGCCTGTTGTCACGACTGAGAAATACGGATTGATGCCATGAGTGATCGTCTCGCCAATGATTTCCAGTTTATCGATGTGGGCCGCCGCGACCCCGACAAGAAGTCGATGCAGGCCCGCAAGACCGAGTACGTCGAAATCTATGAGGAGTACACGGAAGGCCAGGCAGCCAGCCAGGCCCATCGTTGCCTCGAGTGCGGCAACCCCTACTGCGAGTGGAAGTGCCCGGTACACAACTTCATTCCCAACTGGCTGAAGCTGATCGCCGAGGGCAACCTGTTCGAAGCCGCAGAGTTGTCACACCAGACCAATACCCTGCCGGAAGTCTGCGGCCGTATCTGCCCGCAGGATCGCCTTTGTGAAGGCGCCTGCACCCTGGAAGACGGCTTCGGCGCAGTGACCATCGGCTCCACCGAGAAGTACATCACCGACACGGCCCTGGCCATGGGCTGGCGGCCGGACCTGTCCGACGTGGAACCCACTGACAAGAAAGTGGCGATCATCGGCGCGGGTCCTGCCGGACTGGGCTGCGCCGACATCCTGGTGCGCGCCGGCGTGAAACCGGTGCTGTTCGACCGCTACCCGGAGATTGGTGGGCTGCTGACCTTTGGCATCCCCGAGTTCAAGCTGGAAAAGTCGGTGATGACCCGGCGCCGGGAAATCTTCGAAGAGATGGGCATGGAATTCCGTCTCAACACCGAGGTGGGCCGGGATGTGAGCCCGTCGCATCTGCTGCAAGAGTACGATGCCGTATTCCTCGGCATGGGCACCTACAAGTACATGAAGGGGAACTTCCCCGGCGAAGACATGGCCGGTGTCTATGAAGCGCTCCCGTACCTGGTGGGCAACGTGAACCACAACCTGGGCTTCGAGCAGCCCGAAGACGCCTTCGTACACCTTGCCGGCAAGCGCGTGGTGGTGCTCGGTGGTGGCGACACCGCCATGGATTGTGTGCGCACGGCGGTGCGACAACAGGCCACATCCGTTACCTGCGCCTATCGCCGTGACGAGGAGAACATGCCGGGCTCGCGCCGCGAGGTGAAAAATGCCCGCGAGGAAGGCGTGGTGTTCCTGTTCAACCGCCAGCCGGTGGAAATCGTAGGCGATGAAAATGGCGTCACCGGCGTCAAGGTGGTCGAAACCCGCCTCGGCGAACCCGACGACAGCGGCCGCCGCCGTCCGGAGCCGATTCCCGGCAGCGAGGAAATCCTGCCCGCCGACGCGGTGGTGATTGCCTTTGGCTTCCAACCCGACCCGCCCACATGGTTCAATGATGTGGATGTACAAACCAACGAGTGGGACGGCGTGATCGCTCCCGAAGAACAGACCTTTAAATTCCAGACCACTAACCCCAAGGTGTTTGCCGGCGGGGACATGGTGCGCGGCTCCGACCTGGTGGTCACCGCGATCTGGGAAGGCCGCCAGGCCGGCGAAGGGATTCTCGATTACCTGGAAGTCTGATGACCGAGTTAAAAAATGATCGTTTCCTGCGGGCCCTGATGCGGGAGCCCGTAGACCGCACACCCATGTGGATGATGCGCCAGGCCGGGCGCTACCTGCCCGAGTACCGGGCCACCCGCGAACAGGCCGGGTCCTTCCTGGACCTCTGCATGAATGCCGAGCTGGCCTGCGAGGTCACCCTGCAGCCCCTGCGTCGCTACCCGATGGACGCCGCCATCCTGTTCTCCGATATTCTCACCATCCCCGATGCTATGGGCCTGGGCCTGCATTTCGTGGAAGGAGAGGGCCCGCGTTTTCACAAGCCGGTGCGCACCGAGGCTGAAATTGCCGCCCTCAAGGTGGTGGATGCCCGCACTGATCTCGACTACGTGGTCAGGGCGGTAAGCACCATCCGTGAGGCGCTCGCGGGCAGCGTGCCGCTGATTGGTTTTTCCGGCAGCCCCTGGACCCTGGCGACCTACATGATCGAGGGCGGCAGCTCTCGGGATTTCGCCCGCGCCAAGACCATGGCCTTCAACCAGCCGGAGTTGATGCACCAGCTGCTGGGCGTGCTGGCGGACTCGGTGGCGGATTACCTGAACGCCCAGATCGAGGCGGGCGCCCAGGCGGTGCAGATTTTCGATACCTGGGGCGGCGCCCTGGGTGACCAGGCCTACCTGGAATTCTCCCTGGCGTATATGAAGCGCGCCATGGACCAGCTCACCCGCGAGTCGGAAGGCCGCAAGGTGCCGGTGATCCTGTTTACCAAGAACGGCGGCCAGTGGCTGGAGGCGATGGCTGACACCGGCGCTGACTGCCTGGGCCTGGACTGGACCACCGACATCGGTGGCGCCCGCGCCCGGGTGGGTGACCAGGTGGCCTTGCAGGGGAATATGGACCCGTCATGGCTGCGGGCGCAGCCGGAGAAGATTCGTGCGGAAGTGGATCGTATCCTGGCGAGCTACGGCAGCGGCGAGGGCCACGTGTTCAACCTGGGTCACGGCATCACGCCGGACATCAACCCGGATCATGTCACCGCGTTTGTGGATGCGGTGCAGGAACTCTCACCGCAGTACCACACCTAGAAAACCGGGTGCGCTCCACACGGGGAACCTAGCCAGGGGAGCCTCACCAGGAAAAGTCTCTAGATCACAGGGTCCTCACCGCACGGGAACCATCGCGAGATTGGGGGTCCCTAGATGACGGGATCCTTACCGCACGGGAACCTCGCGAGATGAGGGAACCTAGATGACGGGGTCCTCGCCACAGGGAAAGCTCTGGTCCATATCCAGCGCCGGTGCATCCGAGGTGGGCCGGCCGACAATCTTGGCCGGTACCCCGGCCACCGTGGTATGCGGCGGCACATCCTGCAGCACCACGCTGCCGGCGCCGACCTTGGCGCCGTCGCCAACCTTGATGTTGCCGAGAATCTTGGCGCCTGCGGCGATCAGCACCCCGTCACCCACTTTCGGGTGGCGGTCACCTTCTTCCTTGCCAGTGCCGCCCAGGGTCACCGACTGCAGGATGGAGACGTTATTGCCGACCACGGCGGTCTCGCCAATCACCACGCTGGTCGCGTGGTCCAGCATGATGCCGCGGCCGATCCTTGCCGCCGGGTGAATGTCGACCTGGAACATCGTCGAGACACGGTTCTGGAAAAACAGCGCCATGGATTCGCGGCCGTCATTCCACAGGCAGTTCGCCACACGGTGCGCCTGTAGGGCGTGGAAACCCTTGAAGTAGATAAACGGCACGTACAGGGTATTGCAGGCCGAGTCGCGCTCTTCCACTGCGACCAGGTCGGCGCGGATGGCCTCGCCGATGGTCTTGCAGGATGAAAATGCATTTTCGATCACTTCCCGCAACAGCATGGAGGGCGCGGTCTGGCTGTCCAGCATATGCGCCAGGTGAAAGCTGAGCGCGGACTCCAGCTTGCTGTGATTGAGAATGGTCGCGTGCAGGAAGCTGGCGAGGATGGGCTCCTTCGCGACTTCCGCTTCGGTTTCCTTGCGAATGCGATCCCAGATGGGATCGGCGCTGGCATGCATCATGCGGCTACCTCGTCTGGTGTTCCGCGGCGCGTGGACGCGTATTGTGGCCCAGTTGGCACCTGCAGCGCCACAGCTGGTGGCCACTGCTTGCGTATTTACGCTCAAACAGGGTGAGCGGTTGTGCAGCGGTGAACAGCTCGCTGCGCGCGCTGACGCCCGCCAGCGCCAGGGCCTGTTCAAACTCTTCTACATAGACACGCCAGTTGCTGCGCAGTTCGATATCACCGCCCAGTTCCAGCAACGCGGGGAAGTCTGCCGAGCCGTGGACCCGGCGTTTGAGCTGGCCGGGCTTGGGCCAGGGGTTGGGGTATAACAGGTAGTGCTGCGCCGCGTGCCAGCCCGCCGCGACCGCCAGGCGCCAGAAATCGCCGCACTCGGCCTGCACCAGCAGGTAGTTGTCGCCCGCGACCGGGCCGTGTTTGCCGAGCCGGTGGGCGGACTTGTCGATGCCGATCACCAGACTGTCGGGATGCCGGCTGGCCAGCAGCGCGGTACTCATGCCGGTGCCGCAGAAAGAATCAAACACCAGCGGGCGGCGCTCGCTCTCCACCCGCGCTTGAATCGCCGCAAAGGCCTCGCGCGTGTGCGCCGCCGGCGGGCGCCGACTCGGTGCTGCCAGGTGCTTGCGCACCACCGCTTCGAGTTGCTCGTGACAACCCTGCTGGTTGCTGCTGACGGCGCGGGAATTACCCTGCATGGCCGGGTCCGGTTTGATGTTGCCACATGGGCCTGCCATGATAGGTCGCCTCTTGCCCGACAACAAAGCTATGCGCAAGGACCTGCGGCCTTACTGGGTCAAAAAAGCCTACGTGAAATTCAGGCACTGGTACGCGGAGCACGTCATCCGTCCCGCCTGTGACTACCTCGGCGACCACCACACCATCATGGCCCCCTGGTACGTCAACATTAACGGGCCCAATATCCGCATCGGCAAGTGCGTCACTCTCATCGGTGAACGGGCTGCCCCCGTCAATATCGGGGTGTGGGGGCGCGAGCTGGATGCGGGCAGGATCACCCTCGGCGATTATGTACTGGTCAGCCCCGGCACCCGCATCAGCGCGTCCGACGAAATCACCATCGGCGACAGCGTGATGATCGCCAACGGCGCCTATATCACCGACTCCGACTGGCACGGTCTCTATGACCGCACCGCCCGCGATGACCAGGTAAAGCCGATCCACATTTGCGAGAACGCCTGGATCGGCGATCACGCACTGGTGCTCAAGGGTGTCACCGTCGGTGAGAACAGCGTGGTCGCGGCGCGCGCAGTGGTGACACGCGACGTGCCGCCGAACGTGGTGGTCGCGGGCAATCCCGCCACCGTGGTGAAAGAGCTGGACCCGGAGCAGGGTTTCCGGACCCGCGCCGAATACTTTGCCGACCCGGTGGCGCTCGATCGCTTCTTCGACTCGGTAGAGCGCGATCTGCTGGGCCAGAACGGCTTCTGGAACTGGCTGCGGGCGCTGTTCTTCCCGGGCCCGCGCGACTGAGCTTTCAGTACTGGGGATTGAGTGCCAGCGGCGGTTCGTCGAAAGCCGCCAGCTGCTCGCGCAGTTCCAGGATATGGCTGGACCAGTAGCGGGCATCGCCGAACCAGGGAAAACTCTTCGGGAACGCCGGGTCTGACCAGCGGCGGCCCAGCCAGGCGGCGTAGTGCACCATGCGCATGGTACGCAGGGCCTCGATGAGCTTCAGCTCGCCGGGATCAAATTCGCAAAACTCCTCGTAACCCGCCAGCAGTTCGTCGAGCTGCGCCAGCTGCTGATGACGGTCTCCGCTGAGAAACATCCAAAGGTCCTGCACCGCGGGCGCCATGACGC
Source organism: Halieaceae bacterium (assembly GCA_965229625.1). Taxonomy (GTDB): domain Bacteria; phylum Pseudomonadota; class Gammaproteobacteria; order Pseudomonadales; family Halieaceae; genus JANQIO01. The sequence goes on along the minus strand of CBDDJJ010000002.1, from coordinate 1,658,239 downwards.
AGTCGTCCAGGTCAACGAAATGGGCGGTCTCGTCGCGCCAGAGGATGTTGCCGACGTGGCAGTCGCCGTGGCAACGCAGGGCCTTCGCTGGCGTGTACTGCTCCTCAACTCGCACGGCGAGGTCTTCGGCCAGGGTCACGTAGGCCGTACGCAGGTCTGCGGGGATGCAGTGCTCGGCGACGAACTGGTAACTGTCCTGCATCCAGCGTTGGGGGGTGAGGGTGAGCCGGTGGTCAAAGTTCCGGGCCCCGCCGACCGCGTGCATGCGCCCCACGGTGCGCCCCAGCACCAGCTGGTTGTCCGGGTTATCCAGTTCCGGCGCATGGCCGCCGCGACGGGGGAACAGGGCGAAACTGAAACCGGCGTACTCGCCGATGCTCTCGCCATCGAACTCCAGCGGTGCGACCACCGAGATATCGGCTTCCGCCAGCTCGCGGGTAAAGCTGTGCTCTTCCTCAATCTGTGCGCGGCGCCAGCGGTCGGGCCGGTAGAACTTGGCGATCAGTGGTTCGCCATCCTCGATGCCCACCTGGTAGACGCGGTTTTCGTAGCTGTTCAGCGCCAGCAGCCGGGCGTCGCACAGCAGGTCACGGGACTCCACGGCCTCCATCACCAGCTCCGGGCTCAAGGCATCGTAGGGGTGCTCAGTCATCGTGGCCATCGTTCAGCAGTGCGACGCTTTTCACCTGGGCATACAGCGATTCACCCACCGTAAGCGCCAGGGCGTCTACCGACTTGCGGGTGATGCGCGCCAGCAGGAACTGTTCTCCCACCGCGAGTCGCACCAGCACCCGGCTTGCGCCGCTGGTCTCGATGTCTGTGACCCGGGCGGGCAGCAGGTTGAGAATGCTGGTGTGCTGCGGATGCTCACGGCACAGGCTGATATCCCTGGCCGGCAGCCGTAGCCTCAGTGGGGTGCCTGCGGGCTGCGCCAGCTGGTTCACCCACAGCGGCTGACCTTCGAAGTCCAGCCGGGTCAGCCCGTAGGCAGAATCATGGTCGGCGACGCGGGCGCGTATTACAGCCGCGGCCTGCTCTTCGTGGGACAGGGCCAGCTCCAGGCGTGAGGACAGCTCCAGCAGGGGCCCCTCGGCACTCAGCTGCCCGTCGTCCAATACCAGCAGGTGATCGGCGAGCTCCGCCAACTCCGCCATGTCATGGCTCACATAGATCATCGGCACCTCCAGCTCCCGGCGCAGGCGAGCCAGCCGTTCCAGCAGTTCACGGCGCCCGGCCGTGTCGATATTCGCCAGCGGCTCGTCCATCAGCACCAGCCGCGGACCCGACAGCAGTGCACGGGCGATGGCTACTCGCTGTTGCTGGCCCCGCGACAGTTCGTCGGTATGCCGGCTCAACAAGTCTTCCAGTCCCAACCATGCACTGACCTGGCCGGCGTCCGGCCCCGGGCGACGGCGGCGATGCTGGGCAAACTCCAGGTTGCCGGCGACGTCCAGGTGGGGAAACAGCCGCGCATCCTGGAACACGTAGGCCACGCCCCGGTCCTGCGCTGGCAGTCGGAGACCGTCGCTCTCCAGCACATCGCCGTTCACCTCGATGTGGGTACCGGCATCACCCGGCAGCAAGCCGGCGAGGCAGGACAGCAGGCTGGTCTTGCCGCTGCCGCTGGGACCGTAGATGCCGGTGACCCCGTTACCGGGCAGCCGCGTGTCCACCGCCAGCGAAAATCCGCCCCGGGTCAGCGATAGCCTGAGGGCAATCTCGCTCACGTGCGCACCGACCAGCGCCCGCTGGAGCGATACAGCAGGAACAGGGTAACCACGGAGAACAGCACCAGCCCCGCCGCCAGCTGGTGGGCGGCGGTGAAATCCAGGGCTTCGACCCGGTCGAACAGGGCAATGGACAATACCTGGGTTTCGCCGGGGATATTGCCGCCGATCATCAACACCACGCCAAACTCGCCCACGGTATGAGCAAAACCCAGGCTGGCGGCGGCGATGAAGCTGCTGCGGCAGAGTGGTAACACCACGCTGCGCCAGCGATCCAGGGGGCCGGCCCCCAGGGTGGCGGCCGCCTCCAGCAGGCTGTCGGGAACCTGCCGGAACGCCGCCTGCAGAGGCTGCACGACGAAAGGCAGGGAGTACAGCACCGAGCCAATCACCAGGGCACTGAAGCTGAAGGCCAACCGCTGACCGGTCAGTGCTTGCCAGGACTGCCCCAGGGCAGACTGGGGGGCGAAGGCGATCAGCAGGTAAAAGCCCAGCACCGTAGGCGGCAGTACCAGGGGCAGGGCCACGACGGTTTCCACCAGCGTGGTGGCCAGGCTGCGGCGCCGCGCCAGCCACCAGGCCAGCGGCGTGCCCAGCACCAGTAACCAGAGGGTGCTGACGGTGGCGAGCTTGAGAGTCAGCCACAGGGCTTCAGCCATCCAGCGGCTCCGGCAGCTTGTACCCCTGTGCCTGAATGATGTGCCGGGCCTCGAGGCTGTGCAGCCAGAACATGAAGGCCTGGGCACGATCGATATTGTTGCTGTTGGCCAGCACCACCGCCTGTTGGGCAATCGGAGGGTGCCAGTCCGCCGGCACGGGCAGGCCCTGCGCCGGCTGGAAGGAGGCCGAGACAAAGGCGGCATCGGCACCGCCTGTCACCCACATCTGCATGGCCTGGCCGACGTTGGCGCCGGTCAGCACCCGTGGCTGGGCGTCGGGGAAGCGCTCGAGAACCGCCTGGGCCGCCTGCCCATAGGGTGCAAGCTCAGGATTCGCCACGGCGAGGTTGAGGCCAGGGCTGGCCAGCAGGGCCGCGATGCCTGACTCCGCTGCCTCTGCCAGGGCCGGCTGGTAGGCCAGCACCAGTTGACCGAGGGCGTAGGTATCGCGTTTACCGAAGGTCAGGCCCTCTGCTTCCAGGCGCGCCGGCCTTTCACTGTCGGCGGCCAGCAAAAGGTCGAAGGGGGCACCGTGGCTGATCTGGTTGTAGAGGACGCCGGTGGATGCACTGCTGATGCTGATCTTCTCGCCGGTGGCTGCGGAGTAGGTATCCACCAGGCGCTGCAGCGGCATGGCGAAGTTACTGGCCACGGCAATTCGCAGTGGTTCTTCGTCGGCCCCGGGAGCTGCACTGGCCTGTAGACAGGCAGATAAAAGGGCGCAAATGAGTAGTAATCCGGGCCGCATAAAGACATTCCCATTATTGTAATTGTGTGGCACCTAGTATCGGCGAAAGGCGCTGGCATTTCACGGCGCCGGGGTACGCGCACAGCACCAGATCGAGACCTTGCCGGCGCCGGCGTCTTTCAGTGCCGAGGCCAGGGCCTGGGCGCTGGCGCCGGTGGTCAGTACGTCGTCGACAATGGCCACCGACTGCCCTACCAGCGAACGCTGAACCCGGAATGCACCGCGCAGGTTGCAGAGACGTTCCGCGGCACCCAGCTCACGCTGAGATGCCGTGGCGCGCATGCGCTTTGCCAGGGTGTTGTCGATCACGAGCGATGAATAGCCCGGGTAGCGTCGCAAGCCCCGGGCGATCTCCTCGGCCTGGTTGAAACCTCGCCGCCAGTGGCGGCGCCAGTGCAATGGCATGGGTAGCACCAGGTCGGGATGCGGGGTGTCGTAGGCACTGAGCGCCCGCCGCAACAGGTAGGCCAGTAGCCTGAGAATCGGCAGGTCGCCGTGATCCTTGGCGGCGTGCAGCCAGTTCGTCAACGGGGGTGTATAGGCGCAGGCGGCGATGCAGCGATCGAAGGCAGGCCGGCTTGCAAGGCAGTTTCCACACAGGCGTGCTTCGCTGTCGGTGAGCGGCAGGGCGCATTGACGGCAACTTCGGGTCAGCCAGGGTAGCTCGCCTTCGCAGGCGAGGCAGAGTTCAATATCGCGGCCAGTGGCCTGCCCGCACAGTGCGCAGTGGCAGGGTGCGAAGCAGTCCAGCGCGCGCTGGGTCCAGGTCTTGCTGTGCATACACGTCCTTGTGCGAAGCCAGCGGAAGTCCGCCCCGAATGGGGCTCTGCTTAACTCTAGTCGAGCATCGCCGGCCGCGCGAGGCGCTCCCAGGGCCAGATTTGACCAATTGGTAATATTGACATTTTCGCCGTTTCCAACCACCATGTGTGCACTGAACACATAGGGTGAAGCCGCCTGCTTCACCCCGGCATATCGCCATACGATTCAAACACCTTATTCCAGGAGAGTTACCATGCTCGAATACAAGGCGCCCCAGCGTGACATTCGCTTTGTCATGAACGAGTTGCTGGATTCAGAAGGCTTGTACCAGACCCTGCCGGGCTGTGAAGAAGCCTCGGAAGACATGATGAACACCATCGTCGCGGAAGCTTCGAAGTTCTGCGAAGAGGTTCTGGCACCCCTGTACCAGAGCGGCGACGAGGAAGGCTGTGAGTGGAGCGAAGACGGTGTGAAGACGCCGGAAGGTTTTGCCGATGCCTACAAGCAGTACGTTGAAAACGGCTGGCCGTCACTGGCCGCCCCGGTCGAAAACGGCGGCCAGGGCCTGCCCAACCTCGCCGGTGTGATTCTCAACGAGCTGACCGGTACCGCCAACTGGGCCTGGGGCATGTATCCGGGCCTGAGCCACGGCGCGGTGAAGACAATCGAAGAGCACGGCTCTCCCGAACAGAAAGACACTTACCTTGGCAACCTGGTCTCCGGCGAATGGACCGGCACCATGTGCCTGACCGAAGCGCACTGCGGCTCCGACCTGGGCCTGCTGCGCACCAAGGCCGAACCCCAGGCCGACGGCAGCTATGCCATCACCGGCACCAAGATTTTCATCTCCGCCGGCGAACACGACCTGGCAGACAACATCATTCACATCGTGCTGGCCCGCCTGCCGGACGCACCGGCTGGCACCAAGGGCATCTCTCTGTTCATCGTGCCCAAGTACAACCTCAACGAAGACGGTTCCGTGGGTGAGCGTAACAAGGTGTTCTGTGGCTCCATCGAGAAGAAGATGGGCATCAAGGCCTCCGCCACCTGTGTCATGAACTTCGACGGCGCCAGGGGCTACCTGATCGGCCCGGAGAACCGTGGCCTGAATGCCATGTTTACCTTCATGAACACGGCGCGCCTGGGCACGGCGGTACAGGGCCTGGCCCACGCTGAGCTCGCGTTCCAGGGCTCACTGAAGTACGCCCGCGAGCGCCTCGCCATGCGCTCCATCTCTGGCCCGAAGAACCCGGACGGCCCCGCCGACCCGATTATTGTGCACCCGGATGTGCGTCGCATGCTGCTGACCCAGAAGGCCATTGCCGAGGGCAGCCGCGCATTTATCTACTTCCTTGCCCAACAGTCCGATATCGAGGAGCGTGGCGATGAGGAGGCGAGCAAGGAGGCCGCTGACCTGATGTCGCTGCTTACCCCGATCGCCAAAGCTTTTATCACCGAGACCGGCTACGAGGCGGCCAACCTCGGTGTGCAGGTTTATGGTGGCCACGGCTTCATCAAGGAGTGGGGTATGGAGCAGATCGTGCGCGATGCGCGTATTGCTATGCTCTACGAAGGCACTACCGGCATCCAGGCCCTGGACCTGATTGGACGCAAGGTGCTGGGTTCCGGCGGCAAACTGCTGATGGGCTTCACCAAGCTGATCCACCAGTTCTGTGAAGACCACAAGGACAACGGCGTTGCCGCCTTCGTCGATCCGCTGGCCCACTACAACAAGGAGTGGGGCGAGCTGACCATGAAGATCGGCGAAGCCGCCATGCAGAACCCGGACGAAGCAGGTGCCGCCGCGGTGGACTACCTGATGTACTCCGGCTATGTCACCCTGGCTTACTTCTGGGCCCAGATGGCTGCCGTGGCGCACAAGAAGCTGGCAGAGGGCAGTGAAGACAAGGCCTTCTACGAGGCCAAGATTCACACCGCCCACTTCTACTTCGACCGGCTGCTGCCGCGGGCACTGATGCACAAGGAGTCCATGCTCTCCGGTGCCGATAACCTGATGGAGATGGAAGAGGCCCTGTTTGCCTTTTGATCTCGAGTGGCAATGACCACTGCGGTAGAGGAAAATGGGCTCATGCGTGAGCCCGCACTAACACCAGAAGACCAGGCCAAGGTCGACAAGTTTGTCTCCACCGGGATCAACTCGGTGGAGCGCAAACCTTTCCGGCCCTTTCGGCTGCTGCTCTTCCTGGTCGTGGTGGTCAGTTGCCTGAGCGGCTTGAGCCTGCTGCTCGCGCGGGTCTCCGGGGTTTACTAGGAGCTGCGGTGATTGCTGCGGGTGCCTGTAGCAACCTGTAACAAGCGCCTGCGGCGGTATTGGCTTGGCGCCTGCGGCGGTCTTTACTAAAAGACGCGCTCTGGTATAGTAGCGCGCCTCTCAGGTCTCAGGACCCACTGTCGGTGTGTAGCGCAGCCTGGTAGCGCACTTCCTTCGGGAGGAAGGGGTCGGAGGTTCGAATCCTCTCACACCGACCAATTCTCTTTTGAGACACCCAGTGTTCGGATTTCCGGCCACCCAGCATAGCCTGCGCGGCCCGGCTGGGCGGCGTTCGCCTTCGCACCTTGCTGCGCAAGGTAAGCGCTCGGCTCACCCTCTCACACCGACCAACCCCTTTTTTGGCATCCAGTGTTCGGATTTCCGGCCCACCAGCGTAGCCCACGCGGCCCGGCTGGCGGGCGTTCAGCAGCGCATGTTGCTGAGCAACATAATCGCTTGCTTCACCCTCTCACACCGACCAATTCTCTTTTCAGACATCACTCTTTACGTGGAAGAACTCCCACGCATGGCCGTTGGGGTCGGTCACCCAGGTCTTGTCCTGCAGGGCGTAGCAGCAGGTGGTGTCGGTTTCCGGGATGGTCTTCAGGCCCAGGTCCTGCAGGCGCTGGTCCATGGCGGCGACGGTTTCCGAATCACCGACCTCGATGCCCAGGTGGCTGATCTGGCTGCCGGCCACGGGTTCGTCGGTCTGGTTCAGGGTCAGGTTGACCGCCGGGTCGGCGACGTCGAACTTGGCCCAGCGCTCTCGCTGCTTGGCGGGCTCCTGCCCGAACAGCTTGCTGTAAAAGGCGATGGATTCGTCAAAACGGTGGGTGTTGAGGGCAATATGAATTCTGCTCATTTTCGAGATCTCCTGCGTGATCAGTTCACGGCATCGGTTACGGGCTTTACAACGGTATTTTTCGAATAATCGAAATACTTCGGTAAAAAAAGGGCCGAAGTAAACCGAGGGGATAGTGGGCCTGGCGTTACTCATGGTTTTCCTGTCGACGTTTTTCTCGCTTCGATCTCCACGCCGCAGCCACTGCAGCAGTCGTGGTAGAGGAAGTTCAGCAGCTCGCCCAGGGTGTCGGCGTTGGCCTGGTACCACACCCACTGGCGTTCCTTGCGGGATTGCACCAGACCTTCACGCCGCAGTCGGTCCAGGTGGTGCGAGAGGGTCGAGCCCGGTATGTCGGTCGCCTTGCTGATGTCACCCGCACTGATCTCAGAGGGGTAGACGTTCAGCAGCAGCTTGAGAATCCCGAGCCGGGCCTCGTTGCCAATGGCGGCGAGGCGATCTGCATGGATAGCGAGGTCTGATTCCATATTTCGAATAATATCGAAATATAGTGAGATAGCAAGTGATTTTTTGCCCTCGGGGCTTAGTCGCGCTCGAGAAGGGTAACGCCCAGGGCCTTGAGGTCGGCCAGGCTACGCGTGGCGCGGGCGCCGGATTGCTCGACAATGCTGACAAAAAGGGCGTGGAGCATCTCCAGCATCAGCCGGCCGCGGCGTTCGCGCTCGGCCTTGCTGTGGCGCAGTCCCAGCCGCCGGAACATGTCGGCCAGGCGGCCGATCACCAACTCGTCGTGATCGTCGTCGAGGTCGCGCAGTTCGGGTACGGCCCACATAGCCAGCACCAGCGGCAGCATGCCACGCTGTTCCCGGTAGACCGCCAACATGCGCGGAAAAGACCTGTCCACGAAAGTCTCGAGGTCCATGGTCTCCAGGTCCCAGGCGGCAATCTCATCCAGCACCCGCGTTAGCTCCTCCAGCCAGTGCTCGCCCAGGGCATAGAGAATGGCCTGTTTGTTGGGGAAGTAGTGGTAGAGGCTGCCCACGGAAATGCCCATCTCCCTGGCAATCAGGATGGTGGTCAGGTCGTCGAAACCGACTTGCTCCAGCAGCGCGGCCGTTGTTTGCAGGATGTCGTCACGGCGCTGCAGAGAGCGTTCCTGGCGCGGCCTGCGCTGCTCGGTCAACTTAAGCTTTCTATGCAGTGCCACGATCTAGTTTCCGATCCGGTCGAGCATGGCGTGCCAGCCCATGGCTAGCACCAGGCCCGGCCAGCGCAGCAGGGTGCCGCCCGGGAAGGTCGGGGTGGACACACCGGCCATCACGTCAAAGCGCTCTGCGGTGCCGCTGATCGCTTCCGCCAGCAGTTTGCCGGCCAGCGAGGCGATGGTAATACCGTGCCCGGAGTACCCATGTGCATAAAACACATTGCCCGATAGTCGGCCAAAATGCGGCATACGCGACATGGTGATCGCCAGGGTGCCGCCCCAGGCGTAGTCGATCTTCACGTTCTCAAGCTCGGGGTAGACGCCCAGCATGCACTTGCGCACCAGGCCCTGGATATCCGACGGGAAGCGCCGTGAGTAGGACTCACCGCCACCGAACAACAACCGCCAGTCCTGGGACAGCTTCCAATAGTTGATAACAAACAGGCTGTCGGACATGGAGCAGTCGTCGCGGATCAGGCTGCGCGCTTTCTCTTCACCCAGTGGCTCGGTGGCGAGCACGAAGTTGTTGATGGGCATGATCTTGCCCGCCAGCGGTTTCGACAGATGCTCCAGGTAGCCATTGCAGGCTAGGATCATGAAACGTGCCCTCACACTGCCGTGGGCAGTCTTCACCGTGACATGTTCGCCCTCGCTGTAGCCGGTGACCCGGCTGTCTTCATAGATGTTGGCACCCAGTCCGCGTGCGGCCTCAGCCAGGCCCAGGGCGTACTTGAGGGGGTGCAGGTGACGCGCTCGTGAATCGAACATACCGGCGTGAAAGCGCCGCGAACTGGTCATCTGTTCGAGCTCTTCGCGTTCGATGTAGCGCGCCTCACTGTAATCGTAGTCGCGCTGCAGCTTCTCGGCGTAGGCCTTCATCTCTTCCATGTGAGAACGCTTGGAGGCCACATGCAGGTCGCCAGACTTTAGCTCGCAGTCGATGTCGAAGCGCTCCACCAGGCCGACCACAGTATCCACGGCTTCCAGCCCGAGGTCCCATAGGCGTCTCGCCTGTTCCTTGCCCACGCGGTCTTCCAGGTCTTCCTGGTCGGCGCGCTGCCCGGTACTGCAGTGGCCGCCGTTGCGCCCCGAGGCGCCCCAGGCCACGCGCTCGGCTTCCAGCACAACGACCGAATAGCCCTTGTCACGCAGGTGGATGGCACTCGACAGTCCGGTGAAACCGCCGCCGACAATACAGACGTCGGCATCGACATCGCCTAGCAGCCTCGGAAAACCGTCTATCTGAGGTGCGCTGGCGGCGTACCAGGAGTTGACGTAAGCAGCGGCGGTCATACTTAAATCCGAATAATTGTTCGAAATAATGTTGAATAATAATTCGGTTTATTGCCATAATCAACGCTTTCGGCTACCAGGCAACATTCATGGACGTTATCGAGCAGTGGTTACGTGAGCACCAGATCTCCGAAGTGGAGGCCATGGTGCCCGATCTCACCGGCAACGCGCGTGGCAAGTTCATCCCCGCCGCGCAGTTCATGCAGGGTGGCAACCCCAAGCTGCCGGAGAGCATCCTGATCCAGACCGTAACCGGCGAGTACAGCGATGAGCACTGGGATTTCGTTGAGCCCACCGACGCTGACATGATCCTGAAGCCCGACCCGAGCACCATGCGCGTGGTGCCCTGGGCGCGGGAACCCACCGCCCAGATCATCCACGACTGCTATACCGCCGACGGCGAGCCGCACCCGCTGGCCACCCGCAATGTGCTCAGGCGTGTGTTGGGCCTCTACGAGGACAAGGGCCTCACCCCGGTGATTGCGCCGGAGGTCGAGTTCTACCTGGTGAGCCGCAATACGGACCCCGACAATGAACTGGAAGCACCGACCGGTCGCAGTGGGCGTCCGGAAATGTCGCGCCAGTCCTACAGCATCGACGCGGTGGCCGAGTTCGAGGACTTCGTGGAAGACATGTACGAGTTCGCCGAAGCCCAGGAACTGGACGCGGATACGCTGATTCACGAGAACGGCGTAGCGCAGATGGAGATCAACTTCCTGCACGGCGATGCGCTGAAGCTGGCGGACCAGGTGTTCACCTTCAAGCGCACGGTACGGGAGACCGCCCACAAGCACGGTATGTATGCCACCTTTATGGCCAAGCCCATGCAGGAGGAGCCCGGCAGTGCGCTGCACATCCACCAGAGCGTGCTGAATGCAGATGGCCGCAATATCTTTGCCGAGGACGACGGGACTCACACGCCGGAGTTCCTTGCCTACATCGCTGGCCTGCAGCGTTTTACACCGGACCTGATCAGCCTCTACGCCCCCAATGTGAATTCCTATCGGCGCCTGGCGCCGGATATCTCGGCGCCCATCAACCTGAACTGGGGCATCGACAACCGCACCACGGCCTTCCGGGTGCCGGAAAGCCCGCCCGCGGCCACCCGGGTCGAGAACCGCTTCCCGGGCGCCGATGCCAATCCCTACCTGGCGCTGGCCGCCAGTCTCGCCAGTGGCCTGTTGGGGATGGAATTGGGTCTCACGCCCACCGAGCCCCACCAGGGCACCGCCAACGAAGACGCGGTGGAAGTAGCGCGCACCCTGGAAGAGGGCCTGCGCAACCTGATGAGCACGCCGGCGCTGGTCGACATTTTTGGGGATCTGTTCCTGCGCGCATATACTGCGGTGAAACTCGATGAGTTCGAGGAGTTCAACCAGGTCATCAGTTCCTGGGAACGGGAACACCTTCTGCTCAACGTCTGAACCGGCAGCTTGTCCTGCCCGGTATACCAGGGGGCCTGCATGACAACAAGACTCAGCGCCGGCGCATTCGCGCTGGCGACTCTTATCTTCAGTGCTTGCGGCGAGCGCCAGGCCCCCGAGATTGCATCCGAGCCGGCAGACAGGGTCTTCCTCGGTGGTACGGTGTACACCGCAAACGATGAACAGGCCACCGCCACCGCATTGGCCGTGCGCGGCGAGCGCATCGTTTATGTCGGTGATGATGCCGGTGCGCAGCAGCTGGTGGAAGACAACACCGAGGTCGTAAACCTCAATGGCCGCATGCTGTTGCCGGGCCTGCACGATATGCACATTCATCCCATGCGCATTGTCGACGATGGCAGTTGCGATATCGGCAGTGTGCCGCTGAACCTGGCGGAGCTGTCGAGCCTGGTCAGGGATTGTATCGCCGAGCGCGACCTGCCCGAAGGCGAATGGCTGCCGGTGTCCCAGTGGAACTTTGCTGTCGGCAACCGGCCGGCGGGCGGCTTTGACTCATTGCGTGAGGCCCTGGACGCTGCGGCGCCGAAACACCCGGTGATCCTCTGGGGTAACGATGGCCATCACGGCGCGGTGAACTCCGCGGCGCTGGCCCGCGCCGTCAACGACAGCGGTGTGATTGTCGGCATCAGTGCTGAAACCCTGGCCACGGACTTCGGCGACTACCGGGAAACCATCGGTGTGGACGCCAGCGGCGAACCCAACGGCGAACTGCACGAAACGGCTCGCGACCTGTTGCAGCCACCCAACGGCCTGCTGGGGGGAGACCTGCCCCCAGGGCACATGCAGAAGGTGGCGAAAAAGCTGGCCGCCAACGGCATTACCACCTTGATGGATGCCGCCACGCCGCCACAGAGCCTGCCGGCCTACAAGGACCTGCTCGACAGCGGCGACATGAACTTTAACCTGTCGGCGGCGATTTTCCTGGATGTGCCCGCCTATCACCAGGAAGGCGGTATCGATGTATCGCAGATGATCGCCGACATCGACCTGCTGCGCGCCGAGTTTGATCCCCTGCCACAACTGACGGTGGATACTGCCAAGATCTTTGTGGACGGCGTCATGGAGGGCAACCCCCTCAACGATCCACCGACCCTGCCCAACGCGGCGGTCATCAATCCCTACCAGCAGCCGCGCTTCGCCATCGACCCGGATGCCGGCACCGCGGACATCGCCGGTTACGTGGATACCAGCAGCGAGATCTGCCAGAAGGTGCGCGATGCCATGGAGCACTACCTGTCACCGCAGGTAAACAAGGTGTTCCGCCGGGAGTTCGGTTTCTACCCGCAACAGTGCCGCATCAGCCGCGGCGTGCTGGAGCACCCGGCGGATTTTATCCACGCCTATATGCGCGAGCTGGACAAGGCGGGCATCAAGATTCATGCCCATGTCATTGGCGACCGGGCGGCGCGCACAGCGGTGGAGGGCTTTGAAGCGCTGCGTGCGGCCAACGGGGATTCCGGGCTGCTGCACAGCCTGGCGCACATCCACATGGTGGCGCCCGATGACTACCAGCGCATTGGTGACCTGGGCCTGTACCTGGTATTCACCTATGCCTGGCTGGCACCGGAGTTCTTTTACGATATGACCGTCAATCCCTTTATCGACCAGCTCGCGGGTGTTGACGATTTGTACCGCGCCGATTCCTACTATATGACCAACGTCTACCCGGCTGCCCAGCTGGCATCGCTGGGTGCAGTGCTGGCGGGGGGCAGTGACGCGCCCGTCGATACCCGCGAGCCGCGCCCCTTCTACAACATCCAGCAGGCGGTCACCCGGGCCAATGCGGACGGCGTGGTGATGAACGCCGACGGTCGTGTGACCACCCGCGCGGCGCTGGATGCCTACACCATCAACGGAGCGCGTCTGTTCGGCCACGCCGGGGAAACCGGTTCCCTGGAGGTGGGCAAGTACGCCGACCTGGTCATGATCGACCGTGACCTGCTGGCGCTGGAGGCGGAGGGCAGGGCCGATACCATCGCCGAGGCGCAGGTCCTGTTGACCCTGTTTCGCGGCCGAGTGGTGTACCGCTGATGGACCATCACCTGCCGCGCTGGTTCCAGTTCACCAAGTACGCCGTCTATGGCCTGCTGAGTCTCAACATCCTGTTATTCCTGCAGGAGGAGATGACCTCCTTCAGCCACCTGTTCACTGGCGAGCCCAATCTTGAGCTGGTCGTGCAGGCTTTCTCCGCCACCATCGATACCGCCGCCTGGGTGGTACTGCTGCTGATGTTCGAGCTGGAAACCTATGTACTGCCGGACGAGGCCATCAAGGGCAAGGTCAAGTGGAGCCTGCACGGGCTGCGAATCTTCGCCTTCCTGTTCATCGGTTATGCCTGCTACGGCTACTTTGTCGAGATGTTCTATTTCTATGGCGAGAATGTAAGACCGTTGGCGGCAACCGCGGCGTGCGGGCTTGGTGAGAGCTGGTCCATTCTCGTCAAGCTCGATGAATTCCAGCCGCTGACCCGGGAAAACTGCGGCATGTTGCAGGGTGCACTGTGGCAGGTGGGCAGCGGACAGGTGGTGGCCGACGCCGACACCCTGCGTGCCACCCGCTGGCTGGCCTGGGCGGATGTGATCAACTCGGTAACCTGGATCCTGGTGGTCGTGCTGTTGGAGATCGATGTGCGGCTGCAACTGCGCGGTGCCTATACCGGGCGTGTGCTGCTGGCCAGCAAGTTGGGCAAGCTGGTGCTCTACAGCATCCTGTTTGCCGCTGCGGTTTACTGGGGCTTCAAGGGAGACTTCCTGGACTTCTGGGATGCTTTCCTGTGGCTGTTCGCCTTCTTCTTTATCGAGCAGAACCTGTTTGCCTGGCAGGCGGAAACCGAGGAGGGCGCGGCGCCGGTTTCAGCGCCGGGCTGAACCTTCGAACGGAAGCCAGAAAAGAAAAAACCGGTGACTAGCACCGGTTAAAGCTACATCTTCCAGGAGAACTTCTAGGTTGTTCTGGGAGTGTCAATCGTCATGCCCGTCACGCGCATGCCGATCGGCAGGATGATCAGTGCGATAACCAGCGCCAGCATGATATCGGGAGCAACGGCCTGGCTGCCCAGCCCCTGGGCGTTTATTTGAGCGAACAGGGAAATCGCCCCAATGATGCCGAGTTCAGCCAGGCCGCGCTCGTACAGCAACATCGTCGTGATGGCCACCGCGGAGAACACCAGGTCGGGCTCCCGGGGCAATTGCAGCGTGGCGAGGGCAACCTCGGACACGAGCAGCGATACGACGAGTGAACACGGTATCGATATCAGTAGTGACTTCATTTATATGCACCTTAAAATCTTCAGTCCGGGCTGCCCTTGATCGGCGCTTGGTGCCCTTCCTTGACACTTAGTGTCGCTACTGGGGCAATCTTTACCAGTGGCTGGGGAATAAAAGGGGACTCGTGTCACAGTTGAATCTGCGTTGATTCGGGATAACTGTGACAGTTGTCACGCCGCCCCCGGGCGCAACTGACCTGACGCGGGAGAATCGATGGATATCGAACTGCTGAAGACGTTTCTCGAGGTGCGCAGAACGCGGCATTTCGGCAAGGCGGCAGAGAATCTCCACCTGACCCAGGCCGCGGTCAGCGCCAGGATTCGCCAGCTCGAGGAACTGCTGGGCGTCAAGCTGTTTATCCGCAGCCGCAACAATATACAGCTCACCAGCGAGGGGGAGCGTCTGGTCGCCCACGCCCAGACAGTGTTGCTGGCCTGGACCCGGGCTCAGCAGGAGGTGGCGCTCAAAACCGGCCAGACCAGCCAGATTCATATCGGCGTACGTTCCGGCCTTTGGAGCCCCGCGCTGCAGGAGCGGCTGCAGCAACTCCATGGCGACATGCCGGGCGTGGTGCTGCGCACCGAGGAACAGTTGCCCGATGCGGCGGTGAAGATGCTGCTGGATCGCACCCTGGATGTGGCCATTTCCTACGACCCGCCCAACCTGCCGGAATTCAAGGTGCGCGACATCGGTAGCGTCAGCCTCAGGCTTTACAGTGCCAGCCGCAAGGCGACAGTGGCCACAGCGCTGGATGGCAGCTATGTCTACGTGGACTGGGGCAGTGCCTTTGCGCGCTTTCATGCCAGGCGCTTCGGCGAAGCAGTGGTGCCGGTGCTGCGCACCAACATCAGCGCATCGGCGCGGGCTTTCATCCTCAGTAACGGCGGGGCCGCCTACCTGCCGGCCAGCGTCGCCGAACGGGGGCGGCCGAAGCTGCACCCGGTGGATGAGGCACCGGATTACACACGCAAACTCTGCGCAACCTACCGTTCCAATGCTGACAAGCTGGAACTGATCGAATCCGTGCTGGATGTGTTCGGGGGTATTGCAGTCTGACGCACGGCCCCGCGGGGGCATGTGATCGGGATCAGGGGGAGAGCTGCGAGGAACGACCCGGAGATTCAGCGCCAGCAGGGAAAAACGTCAGGAAATAAGCCGCTATACACCGACCGCATCGGCGCCTGGCCCGGGTCAGTTCATTCGTCTTCCCAGTCGAGATCCAGGTAGTCCAGCTCTTCACGCATGCGCTTTTCTTCGAGGCGTTGCTCGGCGCGACGCCGAAGCTGGGCCAGGCGATTCTTGCCGTTGGCCTGGGGTGCCTCGTCGTCCGGCGCGTCCTCCATGGAGTCCAGTACCGGCTCAAAGAACTCGTCAATGCTGTCGCTTAGGCTGGTCTCGCTCGTTCGCTGTCCCATATCACCTCCGGAACGTCGGTTGAGCTGCTGCTCGCTGGCAATATCTCGCAGCGAACTGGCCCGAGTAAATCAAAACTTCTTTGGCGTATCGATAAAAAATATTTATCGATGGGCCGGGTCAAGAGCGCCTGAGCCGGGCCATCAGGCAAAGTGGGGAGCGCGCCGGCGCCGGGTCTTCCCTGACTTCCAGCCATCTTGTTTGCATCCCTGCGGCCCGCGGCACCTCCCTGTGCGCGTCCAATGCCTGTCCCTGGCATCGGGCCCAAGATGCGGCGCCGGCGGCGCTCCTGAATGACTTAATGCAAATTCACTGCCAGTTCTGCGACCCCGGGAAATAGGGCATTCGGAGAGCCCTTGTGTCTTTTCTGGCATGTCCGGACATGTCCGGCCGGTGTCCGCGGACACCGCCAACGGGCTCTCGAAGCTGCTGCTAGACTGACTTCACTCGCCACGGAAGGCGACCAGGATCATGGATGACGGAAAACACATTGCAGGGCTGAGTGGCGAGTTTCGCAGCGCCCGGCTTGAGCGGCGCTATCGGGCGCAGCAGGCAGCCGCGGAATTGCGCCAGCTCAGGCTACTGTGGCTGGTGGCGCTGGCCTGTTTTGCCTGCTACCTGCCCGCCGAGACGCTGGCACGCGGCACCAAGCCCCCCTGGCCGGAACTCTGGCCGCGGTTGGGTATCCTCTCGGTGGGCCTGTCGGTGCTGTGGGTCTTGCAGCAGCCGTCGGTGGTTGCGCTGCGGGACTGGATCAGCAGTGTCGGCCTGGTCACGGCCATGGCCAGCTATGGCTGCCTGCTGGCGGCTCGCGATGACGGCAGTTCCGGGGCGCTGCTGTTGTTGCTGCTGGGCAGTTACCTGTTTTCTCCCTGTCGTTTTTCCCTGCACTGCGTCACAGGCCTGCTCGGCAGCCTGGCTGCCGCATATCTTGCGCGCAATAGCGTGGCAGGCCTCGAACTGAGCTACCTGTTACCCGCCAATGTACTGTCTGCGCTGGCACTGGCCGGACTCAATCGCAGCCGGCGCCGTCTGTATCTGCAGGGACGCCAGCTGGCGCTGCTGCACCAGCGCAACCAGGCGCTGCTCTATAACACGCTACCGGAGCCGGTGGCGCAGCAGCTACGTGACAACCCCGGGTCCCGCCCGGTGCGGCTGGTGCCCTCGGTGACGGTGGTGTTCGCCGACATCGTCGGCTTCAGCGAGCTGGTGCGCAATCTCACGCCGGGCCAGCTGCTGACTTTGCTGGATGCGCTGTTTTCTGCCTTTGACGCGATCGCCGACCGCCGCGGGCTGGAGAAAATCAAGACCATTGGGGATGCCTACCTCGCTGCCGCGGGGCTGACACCGGGCAAGCCGGGGGAAGGGCTGCGCGCGGTGCAGATGGCATCCGACCTGCAGCGCGCGGCCACCCGGGTAGGTCGGCGCCAGCATCTGGAGCTCACACTGCGAGTGGGCGTGCATACCGGGCCGGTGGTGGCGGGTGTGCTGGGCAGCAAGCGCTACGCGTTTGATATCTGGGGCGAGACAGTGAACGTCGCCAGCCGCCTACAGGCAGCCGCCCCGGTCGGTGGAATCCTGGTGTCCGATGCCACCCGGGTTGCCTGCGGCGGGCGGCTGGCACTGGGAGAACGTCAGCGGCTGGAGCTACGAGGCTGCGGCCAGGTGCTGGCCTCTGCGCTGCAGGGTATAGGGACGGCGCCGTGCCCTAGCGGGCGCGAATGCGCTCAGCGATCAGGGTAGCGGTGGCCTCGGCGGACTGGGCTTCGCAGGACACGGTGAAACTGGCAAAGCGTTGGTACAGGGGTTGCCGCTCCCGGTAGATATCGGCCAGGGTCTGCCCGGGCAGGAAGGCGATGCCGCGGTCGGGGCGGGCCTCGATACGCGTCTCCAGAGCCGGCAGCGACACGTCCAGGTAGACCACGGGCCCCGCGTTCTGCAGGCGCTGCATGACGGCGTCGCTGTACACCACGCTGCCGCCGGTGGCGACCATATAGGGAACCAGCGGCATCTCCAGCAGCACGGTTTCCTCCACGGCGCAAAAGGCTTCAAATCCCAGCCGGTCTACGCTGTCCTGCAGGGGTTCCCCCTGGTCGACCTGGATAAGCAGGTCGGTGTCGACGAAGTTGAGGCCCAGCTGCTTGGCCAGCAACACGCCGACCGTGCTTTTACCGGCGCCGGGCATGCCGATCAGGCTGACGGTTGAACAATTCATGGCCCAGTTTACCACCGGCTTGCCCCCGTTCGACGGGCTGGGTAGAGTGGCGCTCCGTTTGATTGACCTGGGAGTTTGTCCAATGCTGACCGTACCCCTGGATGCGCTGCATCGTGAACTGGGAGCCCGCATGGTTTCCTTCGCCGGTTACGAAATGCCAGTCCAGTACAGCGACGGCATCATCGCCGAGCACCAGCACACCCGGGAAGCGGCGGGGCTTTTCGATGTGTCGCATATGGGCCAGCTACGCATTAGCGGCAGCGGGGTGACCGAGGCCCTGGAAGCGCTGCTACCGGTCGACCTGGTGGGGCTGCCGGACAACGGCCAGGTCTACGCCTTGCTGACCAATGATGCCGGCGGCGTCCGCGACGACCTGATTGTTACCCGCTGGGATGCCGACAGTTTTTTCCTGGTGGTCAACGCCGCCTGCAAGGAGGCGGATATCGCCTACCTGCGTGCGCGTCTCGAGGGCTTGCAACTGGACTATATGGAGGATCGTGCACTGCTGGCCCTGCAGGGTCCGAAGGCGCGCGAAGTAATGTCCGGGCTGCTGCCCGCCGCAACCGGGCTGACGTTCATGAGCGGCTGCCACAGTGAGTACGACGGTGAGCCGATCTATGTGACCTGCTCCGGCTACACCGGTGAAGACGGTTTCGAAGTGTCGCTGCCGTCACACAAGGCCGAGGCGTTTGCGCGCGCGCTGCTGGCGGATGAGCGCGTCAAGCCCGTGGGCCTGGGCGCCCGCGACTCACTGCGCCTGGAGGCTGGCCTGTGCCTGTACGGCCACGAGCTGACTGACCAGGTCACGCCGGTAGAGGCGGCGCTGATGTGGTCGATCTCCAGGGCGCGTCGCCGCGACGGTGAACGCCCGGGAGGCTTTGTCGGTGCCGAGGCGATTTTCGCGCGCCAGGATGATGGCGGTGACCTGCGACGGGTGGGCCTGAAGGTGGAAGGCAAGCGCCCGGTGCGCGAGGGGCAGACGGTGGTGACGGCCACCGGCGAGCCCGTGGGTGTGATTACCAGCGCCTGCATGGGTGTTACGCTCGGCGCGCCCATTGCCATGGCGATGATCGATGCGGCCTACAAGGAAGTGGGCACCAGCCTGATGGTGGACGTGCGCGGCAAGCTGTTACCGGTCACCGTGGCCCGCACGCCTTTTGTGCCCCAGCGTTACTTCCGCGGCTGAGTCGGGTTTAGTCGCCCGGAGGACGCTGCCCTGGGCCGAGCAGGGCTGGTGTTTAAGCCGGATAGTTGGCTGGCATCCGGCAACGGGCCAGCCTGGCTGCTGTAAGCGGCCGTCAGTAGCTGGTCCGCCGCCGCGCTGGCATCCACCCCGGCGGCGGAGGCGCGCAGGCTCAGCCAGTCGTCTGTGCCGGCCCGGGTATTCAACCATCCGTAGAGTGCGCGCGCGGCGCCCCTGGCATCACCGCGGCGCAGTGCCTGTCGCGCCCGGCGCAGCGGGCTGGCGGCGCGGGCGCGAAAGCGCTTCACGAGCAGTGCGAGTGCCGCTGCCCCCAGCAGCACAGGCAGCCACTTCAGCCATGCCAGCGGCGGGCTCGCTGGGGCCGCGGTGGCCGGCGCGGCACCCGCATCGATCTCCACCGCATCCAGCACCGCACTTTCCAGGCTTCCGGTATCGGTATTCCACCAGTAGATGGTCTGCGCCGGCAGCCGGTACTGGCCGGGCTGCTCTACCACATAGGTCGCGCTCTGGCGCCGCAGGGCCGTGGCTTCGCCGCGGTTGCTGCGATCTTCCATTTCCGGCAGATCGGGGTAGACGGCCAGCCCTGGCGCTTCCTCCAGGGCGGGCTCCGGCAGCATCAGCGCAGTCAGGCGGGTAGCCTCCACCTCGATGGTGCGCGTAAAGGCGTCGCCCGGGGCCAGGCCTTCCAGTGAGCGATCGAAGCGCTGGCGTATGGCCAGGGATGGCGTCGCCAGCCAGCGCTCCAGCCTCGCCACGGCTGCGGGCAGGCTGGCATTGAAGGCCAGCGCATCGGTCTGGACTTCGCCGCGCACGATGCCCAGCGTGGCATCGTTGACGGCCAGGCTCAGGCTTACCGGTGGCAGCCGGTAGCTGCCCTCCCGCTGCGGATAGAGTTCGAGCTGCCAGCGCTGGACCACCCAGGTCGCCCCGGCTTCACGGCGGCTGAGGTTCACAGCGAATTCGTTGCGCCGCAGGATTAGCAGGCCCGGTACTTCCGGTGCGCGTATGCCGGTGCCGCCGGCAAACCAGCGCGGTGTGCACACTTCCATGATGAGCCGCACCTCCTGCCCGCGCACAATGTTCTCAGCCGGTTCCAGCCAGCTGCGAACGCGCAGTCGATCCTCCGCCAGCAGGGTGTCCAGCTCGGTCGCCGCTACCGCGGGCGCCAGCAGTACGACCAGCAGCAGGGTGGCCCACCTCACTGCCGCTGCTCCAGCTGCATGCCGAACTTGATCGACAGGAAGTGTGATGGGTCGCGCTGTACGCTGCGCATCCACATCTCGCTGATCTTCTCGTCCTGCAGGATGTCCTCGGCGCTGAACTGCTCGATCTGGTCAGCGGACATTGTGACGCGCTCCGCGCCCTCCGCCCGGCGCGGCTCATCCTCGCCCAGTTCCTTAGAGCCCAGGCCTTCATCGGCCTGGGATTCGCTCATGATGTTGATGGCATCGATCAGCTCCTGGACGATCCGCCGATTGTGCTCGGCAGCGCGGAAGGCCGGGTTCTCGGCCAGCAGGCTTTCGTATATCGACACTGCCCGCAGGTAGTGTTCACCGTGAGCCAGGGCGTTGGCCTGGTTGAAGCGCGCCGCCGGCGTGTCGACGCGCGCAAAGTACTCTGCGGCGAGCTCGAACTGTTCTGCGTAGTAGTAGGCAAACCCCTTGCGCAGCGGGTCGCGAAAGCGCTGGGCCGCGGTCTCATAGTCGCCCCGCTGCATCAGCAGCGCACCCTGCTGGTCCGGTGTCAGCCACAGGTCGAGGAAGGCATTGCCCTCAGCCCGGGCCGCCTGGGGTTCGGCCAACCCCAGGGCCAACAACAGGCACCACTGCAGGGTCCAGCCGCGTCGGAACCACAGCAGGAACAGGGCCAGGCAGGGAAATACCAGGCTGTAGCCGCTGTCCAGCCAGGGCACGGCGCTATCTTCAGTCACCACGTAGTGGGCCTCGACGCGGCGAGCAATGTCGCGCACATCGTTGTCGTCAATGGTCAGGCTGAAATAGCGCCCGCCCGAGTCGCGTGCCAGTGACTTGAGCGCGGCGACCTCCAGCGGAGCGATGCCTTCAGACGGCTGCTCGGTGCCCACGCCGAGCACCAGCAACTGGTGCGGCCGCTCGTCAAACCAACGGCTGAACTCGTCGGCGCTGCTGTCGGACACGCCGTCGGTGATCAGCAATACAGTGGTGGGGGCCGTGCTGTCACCAACGATGCGCTCCACCAGCGGCAGCGCGTACTCGGCAAACTTGCCGCGCCGCGGCATGATGTCGGTATCCAGCGCCGCCAGGTATTGCCAGAGAATATCGATATCGTCGGTCAGGTCGAGCACGGTGTGTGCGCTGCCGGCGTAAACCAGCATCGCCGTGCGGGAGCCGGCGCGCTGCTCCAGCAGGTCGGCAATTTTCTGTCGCGCGCGCAGCAGGCGAGAGGGCTGTACGTCGTCCGCCTGCATCGAGCGCGAGGTGTCCAGCAACACGACCAGGGCAGCTTCATCCCGGGTCAGGGGCGAGGGCTGCTGGCGCCAGCTCGGACCCATGGCGACGATGGCCATAATAACCATCAGCAGTGCGGCCACCGTCGCCGGACTCAGCAGCCGGTGGCTGAACTGGCGCAGGCGCAGGGCACTGAGCAGGTGGGGCGCGATAATGTCCCCCCAACTGGATTCACCACGTTCCCGGCGCCACTGCATGACCAGGGCAATCGCGGGCAGGATCAGCAGCAGCCCCCAGGCCGGGCGCAGGAAGTGGAAGTTCTCCAGCAGCGCGTCAGTGGGCATGGGCGGATCTGCGGCGGCTGGCGTCCAGTCCCGCCAGCACGTGGTAGATGCCGTAGTACAGCATCACCAGGGCAACCGGGATGTGGTGCAGGCTGTGGCGTGGACGGAAGCTGATGCTCTCGTACTCCTCCGGCTCCAGGGCGGCAATCGCGGCGTAGGCGCGTTCCAGTTCGCCGCGGTCCATGGCCTGGAAGTAGGCGCCGCCGGTCAGCTCAGCCACGCGCTGCAGGGTTTCCACATCCAGTTCCTCCTCGCCGACGCTGGTGGGGTCACCCATGGCCACGGTATGGATGCGGATGTCTCGGCTGCGCGCCACCTTGGCCGCCTCCACCGGCGGCACGGTGCTGCCGGTGTCATTGCCATCGGTGAGAATCATCAGCACCCGGTTTTCGGTGGCGGATTTCTCGAACAGGTGGATGGCCAGGCCAATGGCGTCGCCGAACACGGTACTCTGGCCGGCCATGCCGATCTCGGTTTCCATCAGCAGCGTGCGCCAGGTGTCATGGTCTTCGGTAAACGGCGCCTGCAGGTAGGGGGCACTGCCAAACACAATCAGCCCGAGGCGATCTCCGCCGCGTTCCTCGGCCAGCTCTGTCAGCACCCGTTTGACCGCCTGCAGTCGATCGATCTGCCGGCCGTCGGGTGTGGCAAAGTCCGTGGCCTGCATGGAGCCGGACAGGTCAACCGCCACCATCAGGTCGCGGGCCGAGCGGGTCTGCGCGATGGGCTCACCGACCCATTCCGGCTTGGCGGCTGCCAGCACCAGGCACAGCCAGGTAAACACTACCAGTACTTTTTGCAGGGTGGTTTTCACCAGCACCACGGCGCCGGTCTGCGGGGCTTCCTCGCTGAGCTCCACCAGGCGCTGGAAGAAGGGTACCTTGACCGAGTCGCGGCGGTGCTTGAAAGCCGGCAGGCGTCTCAGCAGCAGGGGCAATGGCAGCAACAGCAGCCACAGCGGGTGGGCCAGCTCAATCATGGCGCTGGCTCCGGATGCCTGCGGACCCAGACTGCGCACTCCTGGACCAGGCGATCCAGTTCCACCTCCTGCAGCGAAACCGCAGGGCGATACTGGGTCTCGGCCAGCAGCCTGCGGCTGCTGTCGCTGAAGGCCGCATACTGCGACTCCAGCCAGTCGAGCCAGGCCTGTCCGCTGAGCCCGGCCACCTGGGGACGCGGGTGGGCCGAGAGCGCGGCCAGTTTGAGAATCGCGGCCGCGGCCTGTAGCCGCATGGCGGGTTCACCGCCCAGCGTCGCCAGCGCGTCGAGCGCATCGCGCCGATAGCGATTGCGTTGCCAGCGACGCCAGGCTAGCCAGCCACGGCGCCCCAGCCAGGCGACAAGCAGGGCGGCGATCACCAGCCAGCCCGGCGTTTGCGGCCACCAGGAGACGGGTTCCGGCGGCAGGACTTCCTGTATGCCCCGGATCGCATAGTTGCCGAAAACATCCGGCAGGGGCGGCGAAGCCATACCTAGTGCCGCCCCAGTTCCTGCCGGAGTTGTTCGAACACCGGGTTGACCGTATCGATAGGCAATACCGGCATGCCGTGCTTGCGCAGTTCCTGTTGCAGCTCACTGAGGCTGTCCTTGAAGCTATCCTGGAAGCGCCGGCCCAGGTCACGGCGTTCCGGTTCGACCTGTAGCTGGTAGTGGCCGTCGGACACCACCAGGCTGCTGGCTGGACTGATGTCTGCCTCCAGCGGATCGAATACCAGCGCGGCGATCAGGTCGTTATGACGTGCCATGCGTTTGACGCTGGCAAGGCTCGCCGGACCCCAGCCATCGAAATCGGAGATGATGCATACCAGGTAATCGTGACCTACCATGCGCTCCGCGATATTCAGGGCCGACGCGAGTTGGCCGGGCGCGTGGGCCGTACGTTGGTCGGCCCGCAGCTCGCCGTTCATCTGGGCGAGCTGACCCAGGCTTTTCAGCAGCATGCGCTCGCTGCGTGACGGCCGCGACTGTACGCAGTGGCTGTCGTTGAAAAAGATGCTGCCCACCCGGTCACCCTGGGACAGCACGCGCCAGCCGGCCAGAGCGGCGAGCTCGGCCGCCACCACGGATTTCATTTTCACGCGACTGCCAAAGAACATGCCGAGGCGCTGGTCCACCACCAGGATCACCGGGCGGTCGCGCTCCTCGGTGTAGACCCGCACATGGGGCTTGCCGGTGCGATTGGTGACGCGCCAATCCATGGTGCGAATATCGTCGCCCGGCCGGTAGTGGCGCAATTCCTCGAAGTCGAGACCACGACCGCGCAGCCTTGAGCGTTTCCGGCCGGCCAGCAGGCTGCCCACCGGCTGTTGCGGTAGCAGCGAGAATCCATGGGCGCTGTGGCGCAGTCGTGCCAGGCTCGCGGTATCGGTATAGATGCCCGTGGACATCAGGCCACGGCGACCTGGCGCAGGATTTCGTCGATGACCTGGTCGGGCGTGATGTTATCGGCCAGGGCATCGTAGCTGAGGATCAGGCGATGCCGCAGTACACCGTGGGCCACCGCTCGCACATCGTCCGGGTCCACGAAGTCGCGCCCCTGCAGGAAGGCACGGGCCCGTGCGGTCCGGTGCAGGCTGATACTGGCGCGCGGGCTGGAACCGATTTCGATCCAGTGGGGCAGGTCGCCCTCGAAGCCGCCGGGTGCCCGGGTCGCCATGACGATGTCCACCATGTAGCGTTCCACGTTGTCACTGGCATGCACCTGGCGTACGGCTTCGCGGGCCGCGAAGACCTGGTCCTGTGGCACCACGGTGGCCTGTGAAGTTGACGGTGACTCCTCGCCGTGCACCAGGCGCACGATGCCGAGCTCGGCGTCGCCGTCCGGGTAGTCGAGGTTTACCTTCATGAGGAAACGGTCCATCTGCGCTTCCGGCAGGGGATAGGTGCCCTCCTGCTCGATGGGGTTCTGGGTCGCCAGCACCATGAACAGGGGAGGCAGCGGGTAGGTCTTGCCGGCCACGGTGACCTGGCGTTCCTCCATGGCTTCCAGCAGGGCGGCCTGGACCTTGGCCGGTGCACGATTGATTTCATCGGCCAGCACCAGGTTGTTGAAGATGGGGCCCTGCTGGAAGGTGAGGGTTTGTTGCCCGGCCACGTCCTGGTAGACCTCGGTACCGGTGACGTCGGAAGGCAACAGGTCGGGCGTGAACTGTATGCGGCCCAGGCTGGCTTCCAGTACCTGGGCGAGGGTTTTGATAGACCGGGTTTTCGCCGTGCCGGGATAGCCTTCCAGCATCAGGTTGCCGTTGCAGAGCAGGGCGATGGCCAGGGCTTCGGTGACAGTTTCCTGGCCGATCACCGATCGATTCATCGCTTCGATCACCGCGTTCACCGCATTCCGTGTGGTTTCCAAGCTGTGTCCTTGCGTAATCTCCGGTAAGACCTGTAAGTGTAGCCGCAGCAATAGTGTGTGGGCGAGGCTGTATACTCGCTGTCAAATCTGTAAGGGAGAGCACCATGGCAAAGGGATTGGAAAAGGTCGGTAACGTACTGACCACGATTCGGGTTTGGACCGTCAACCTCCTTACCCTTGGTTTCCTCGTCTACCTGCTGGTAGTCGTCTTCGCCCTGCTGGCCCAGCAGCCACCGAGCGTGGAGCCAGATGGTCGCGTACTGATCATCGCGCCCGAGGGCGTCGTGGTTGACCAGGCCGTCTTCTCCTCGCCGTTGAGCTTCCCACCTGAAGTTGACGCCCCGGCCCAGATACAGGCCCGGGACCTGCTGCGGGTTATCGACGCAGCGGCGGATGACGAGCGGCTCACCGGCGTATTACTGGACTTCGGCAAGACACAGTTCGGCGGCCCTACCACTGCGCTGGAAATCGCCGCGGCCCTGGCCAAACTGCGCGAGGGTGATGCGCCGGTGATCGCCTACAGTGACTCACTCAGCACCGGCGGTTACCTGCTGGCCGCCCAGGCTGATGAGGTCTATATGCACCCGTCCGGCGCGCTGATGCTGTCCGGAATAGGGCGTTTCGGAAGCTACTTCCGCCAGCTGGCAGAGAATCTCAAACTCACCATTCACAACTACGCCCAGGGCGACTACAAGTCTGCGGTCGAGCGCCTCGCTCGTGACAGCATGTCCGACAATGACCGGGAGCAGCGAGAGGCCCTCTACCAGCCGATCTGGGCGGCCATGAAGCAGAGCATGGCGGCAGGCCGTGGTATCGATGCCGAGATCTTCCAGCAGCTGGCGGACGACCACCCGGTGCTGCTGATTGAGGAAGCCGCCTATGAGAACCTGGCTTTCGCCGAGGCGCAGGGCGTTATTGATGGCACCAAGACTTTTCCCGGGTTCCGGGCCTGGATGATGGAGCGCTTCGGCACCGACGAAGAAGCCGAGCGCGAGACCTACCCGCATATCACTGCTGCAGCCTACCTCGCCCAGTTGGAGGAGCCCGAGGGCGATGGAGATGGCGCGGTCGCGGTGGTGTTTGCAGAAGGCGGGTTGCAGCGCGGTGAACTGGAACCCGGCGTGGCGGGCTCCGACGAGATAGCCAGCCAGGTGCGCCGTGCCTACGAGAACGAAAACACCCGGGCTATCGTGGTGCGGGTAAACAGCCCCGGGGGTTCCGTGATTGCCAGTGACATGATCCGTGAGGAGATGATGGCCGCCCAGGGCCGCGACCTGCCGGTGGTTGTCTCGATGGGCAACTACGCAGCCAGCGGTGGCATGTGGGTCAGCAGTCCGGCGGATCGCATCTTCGCTGCCCCCACAACCATCACCGGTTCCATTGGCGTGGCGGTGGTGTTCCCCACGGCAGAGAACCTGTTCGATTACATCGGCATTCAGCACGACGGTGTCCAGACCAGCAAGTACGCAGGCTGGGGCCTGCATCTCCCGACCGATGACGAGCTTGACCAGCTGTTTTTCAACCGCTCCGAGAGTATCTACCGGCGCTTTATCGACGTGGTGGCCGAAGGCCGTGAGCTGGAGGCACCGTTTGTGCGCAGCATTGCCGGCGGCCGGGTGTGGATTGGCACTACCGCCCAGGAGCTGGGCCTGGTGGATGAACTGGGGGATCTCGAAGATGCCATCGAACACGCCGCAGAACTGGCAAGGCTGGAGGACTACCGCGTCAACTACATCGTACGCGAGCTGTCATTCGGTGAGCGCTTCCTGCGCGACATGATGCAACAGGCACCGGTCAGTGTCGCGCCGGGGGTGAAGGATCTCTACCGCCAGGTGGAAGCGGTGCTGGCACCGCTGGCTGAGGTGAGCCAGCCGCGGGTCACGGTTATGTGCTCAAGCTGTATCGTCGACCTGAACTGACAGGCCGCTACCCACGGGGCATAGCCGCGAATCGCTGCCTGCTAACCTCCACCGGCTAATCCCCACGGGCTAGTCCCCACAGGCTAATCCCCACAGGCTAATCCCCACAGGCTAGAGGCGGTAGGTGTTTTTCGCGAGAGTGTAGGCCAGCTCCGCCGCCAGCTTCGCCGCTTCGTCTTCCTGCAGGCGGTGATCGGCGACCAGCTCTGCCAGGTAGCCACAGTCCATGCGCCGCGCCACGTCGTGGCGGGCCGGGATCGACAGGAAGGCACGGGTGTCGTCGTTGAACCCCACGGTGTTATAGAAGCCAGCGGTCTCGGTGAGCTGTTGCCGGTAGCGGCGCATGCCTTCGGGACTGTCGTGGAACCACCAGGCCGGACCCAGCCGCAGGCACGGGTAGTGACCCGCCAGCGGTGCCAGCTCGCGGGCGTAGCTGGACTCGTCGAGGCTGAACAGGATCAGCGTCAGGTCGCGCTCGTTGCCGAACCGGTCCAGTAGCGGCTTCAGTGCATTCACGAAATCGGTGCGGCGCGGCATATCGGCGCCGCGGTCGCGGCCAAAGCGCTGGTAGAGTTCGAGGTTGTGATTGCGCAGCGAGCCGGGGTGGAGCTGCATCACCAGGCCATCGTCCAGGCTCATGGCTGCCATCTCCGTCAGCAGCTGGCCGCGGAACAGTTCTGCCTTGCTGCCCTTGCACTTGCCCCGCAGGGCCTTGTCGAACAGGGTTTCGCAGTCGTTGCGTGAGAGGTCGGCAGTCGCGGCGGTGGGGTGGCCGTGATCCGTGGAAGTCGCGCCCAGCTCCTTGAAATACTGGCGCCGCCGGCGCAGCGCCATCAGGTAGCCGCTCCAGGTACCGGTGTCTTCGCCGGTCAGGTCGCCAAGGGTCTCCAGGTTGTCGACGAAGCCCTCGTATTCCGGGTCTACCACCGGGTCCGGCCGGAAGGCGGTGAGCACGCGACCGTTCCAGTCGCTGTCGCGCAGGGCGCGATGGTTCAGCAGCTGGTCGAGCGGTGACTCGGTGGTGGTGAGCACCTCGATGTTGAAACGCTCGAACAGGGCCCTGGGCCGGAAAGCCTCGGTCGCCAGCGCCGCATCGATATGGTCATAGTAGCTGTCCGCCGTATCCTCACCCAGCTGCACGTCGAGGTCGAAGACCTCGGCAAACACGTGATCCAGCCACAGCCGCGACGGGGTGCCCCGGAACAGGTGATAGTGTTTCGCGAACAGCCGCCAGGCATCACGCGGATCGACGCTTGCCGCGCTGCCATCAGCGCGCGGAATCCCCAGCTGGTCGAGGCCAATTCCCTGGCTATAGAGCATGCGGTACAGGTAGTGGTCGGGCTGCAGCAACAGTGCGGTGGGGTTTTCGAAGTGCGCATTGCTGGCGAACCAGGCCGGGTCGGTGTGACCGTGGGGGCTGATAATGGGCAGCTCCCTGACCTGCTGGTACAGGCGCCGGGCGATGTCGCGCACTGCCTCATTCGGCGGGAACAGGCGATCGGCGTGCAGGCTGAGTGGTCGGGGCATGGAATCCGGTTGACGATTCTGCAGGTGGCTTCTACTGTCAATCATCGCCCCGGATATCACGCCGTACAAGGACGAAAGGACTTCTACCATGTTAAAGATTCGTGACGCCCGCGTGATTGTCTGCTGCCCGGGGCGCAACTTCGTGACCCTGAAAATCGAGACCGAGGACGGCCTCACGGGGATCGGCGATGCCACCCTCAACGGTCGCGAACTGGCGGTGGCCAGCTACCTGCAGGATCATCTTATCCCCTGCCTGATGGGCCGCGATGCTCACCAGGTTGAAGACATCTGGCAGTTTTTCTACCGCGGCGCCTACTGGCGACGCGGGCCGGTGGGCATGACCGCGCTGGCGGCGATCGACGTGGCCCTGTGGGATATCAAGGCCAAGGCCGCCGGCCTGCCGCTGTACCAGCTGCTCGGTGGCCGCAGTCGGCAGGGAGTGATGGTGTACGGGCACGCCAACGGCGCCGATATCGAAGAGACCGTGGAGCAGGTCGGACGCTACATCGAGCTGGGCTACAAGGCCATCCGGGCCCAGTCGGGGGTGCCCGGGCTGGCCTCCACCTACGGCGTGTCCGGTGACAAGCTGTTCTACGAACCGGCGGACGCCGACCTTCCCAGCGAGAACGTCTGGTCCACGGCGAAGTACCTGAACCATGTGCCGCAGCTGTTCAAGAGCCTGCGCGATACCTACGGCTATGAGCACCACCTGCTGCACGATGTGCACCACCGGCTGACGCCCATAGAGGCGGCGCGGCTGGGCAAGGACCTGGAGCCCTACCGCCTGTTCTGGCTGGAAGATGCGGTGACCGCCGAGTTGCAGGAGGGCTTCCGACTGATTCGCCAGCACACCACCACACCGCTGGCGGTAGGCGAGGTGTTTTCGTCGATCCACGACTGCCAGCAGCTGATTGGCGAACAGCTTATCGACTATATCCGTGCCACGCTGGTACACGCCGGCGGCATTACCCACCTGCGCCGCGTCGCTGCGCTGGCAGAGCTTTATCACGTGAAAACCGGTTTTCACGGCGCTACCGACCTGTCACCGGTGACCATGGGTGCGGCCCTGCACTTCGATACCTGGGTGCCGAACTTCGGCATCCAGGAGTACATGCGCCACACCCCGGAAACCGACGCGGTGTTCCCGCACGACTATCGCTTCGAGGCGGGCTACCTGCTGGTGGGAGAGCAGCCCGGCCATGGGGTGGAGATCGATGAGTCTGTGGCGGCGAAGTACCCCTACCAGCGTGCCTATCTGCCGGTGAACCGGCTCGAAGACGGCAGTATGTTCAACTGGTAGCTGCCGGGCCAGCGCCGGCTGGCTCAGCAATCCCTGAAAAAACTCTTGCAAAATTAAGTCGTTAGGCGACTATTGAAGTCCCGCAATGAGCTGGAGAGACATCCGGCCGTGTTTGGCTTGCGCCGACAGAACGTCACCCCTCCCGGGGTGGCAGATATCACCCTGGAGCACCCGGACCCGATCGCCAGTGTCGACCGGCGCTACCTGTCGTTTTCCATCGATATTTCCGTGCTGGCCGGTGGCTACTGGTGGGAGGGCAGTAAAACCTCCCGGCGCGGTCTGGGCATGCTGCGGGTGCCGCCGCTGCGGCTGGACCGCAAGAAGCTCGACCGGCTGGTGCGTGCGCTGGGGCCCGCCTACCTGCGGGTGGGTGGTTCCGAGGCGGACAAGATTCACTATTTCACAGCGCCCCGGGACGAGGTGGACCCGCTGATTCTTACCCAGGAGCAGTGGGATGGCCTGCACCAGTTTGTCGGTCGCAACAAGCTGAAGCTGGTTTTTACCGCCAAGTACGGTTTGTTCCGTCGGCGGGAGCACGGTAGCTGGCGTGGCAGTGAACTGGAAATGCTGCTGCAATACAGCACCGGCAAGGACTACCGCATTCACGTCTTCGAACTGGGTAATGAACTCAACGCCTATTGGGCCTTCCACGGGCTTCGCTCCCAGCCCGGCCCCATTAGCCTGGCCAATGACTACCGCTCGTTTTCCGAGTTGGTACGGCAGTACTACCCGAAAGCGCGTATTTCCGGGCCGGGCAGCGCCTACTGGCCACGTCTGGGGGAAACCATTCGCCCCTTTACCAATATCACGCCGCGTTTCCTGCGCGAGTTTGCCTCACAGCTGGATATCGTCGACTGGCACTACTACCCGTTCCAGAGTGAGCGGAGCCCGATCCGCACCCGGGGGGCGACCATTCGCCACCTGATCAATCCCCACTCCTTCGAAGACTTCGCGCGTTTTGCCGAGCGGCTCATGGCGCTGCGTGATGCGCACCAGCCCGGTGCCGAAATCTGGACCGGCGAGACCGGTTCCGCCCAGTGCGGCGGCCAGCCCAAGCTGTCAGATCGCTGGGTTTCGAGTTTCTGGTGGGCCGACCAGTTGGGGCGCGGCGCCCGGGTCGGGCAACGGGTCATGGTGCGGCACGCCCTGGTGGGCGGCGACTACGGCCTGCTGGATCGCCTCAGCCTGAAGCCGCGGCCGGACTACTGGGTGAGCTGGCTGTGGGCACGGCTGATGGGCAAGAAAGTCTATGCCATGACCAGCAGCGACCCCCGCGTTCGCGCCTACCTGCACGGCCATCCCTCCGGCGAGGGCCAGACCCTGATGCTGATCAACCTGCACAAGCAGCCAGTCAGCCGCCGTGTCGCCGGCCTGCACTTCGAGGACGAGCACTACGTGGTCACGGCCCGCTCCCTCACCAGCCGCAAGCTGCGCATCAACGGGGTGCGCGCCAGCTTCCGCAAGGGGTCGGTGTCACTGGAGGAGTTCCGCACGCCGCTGGAAGATCATGTGCTGCCGCCGTTCAGTATTTCCTTCTGGCGGGTACGCATCGTGCCGGGCAGCGTGATAGAGCCGATCGGCGGTTAATGCTCAGCGAGTAGCCGCAGCACCCGTTCGCGCGACCTGCGCCTGGCCTTGCGGGACCAGAGTTGGATCGCTGTCCTGGCCAGCAAACCGAAATCACGCCACAGCGACCAGTTCGCCACGTATTCTAGTTCCATGGCTACCTTGGCTGGCAGCAGCTTTTCCAGGTAGATCGCCTGCGCTTGCTCGCGGCCTGCGAGCGCCGCGTCCTCACCGAGGAAGGCCAATGCGGAAGCCCCGGTGATGCCCGGTCGCAGGGAGAGCAGGGCATCGCGCTCCGCATCGGCCAGGCGCGCGGCGTGGCGGATGGGCAAGGGCCGTGGGCCCACCAGGCTCATGTCCCCTTGCAAGACGTTTATCAACTGGGGGAGTTCATCCAGCCGAGAGTGGCGCAGGGCGTGGCCCATGGCGGTGATCCTGGGGTCACCTACCGGTGCCAGGTGCGGTTCCTGCCGGCCGAGCATGGTGCGGAACTTGAGGATACTGAACTGGGCGCCGCGCAGCCCGGCGCGTTGTTCCCTGTGCAGCAGCGGCCTGCCCTGGCCGAGTATCAATACAAGGCTGATGACAAGGAGCAACGGCGTTGCCAGCACCAGCAGGACCAACGCACCCAGGCGGTCCAGGCACCATTTCGCTGCGCGCTGCACGATCAGGCCAGCAACACGCCCACCGATACGCCGGCGGACAGCAGGACAAAGGCCAGTAGCGCCAGCGGTTGCACCGGGGTGTGCCGGTGAAAGGTCTCGGGCTGGCGCCAGCTGAGCAGGACCGCAGCCGCGGCGGGCAGCGCGGCCACGGCGCCCAGCCCCGCGCTGCCAGGCAAGCTGTTGTTGGCGATGGCCAGCAACAGGATTGCCAGGCCGCCCAGGTAGATGAGCGGCAGCACTCTGCTGGCACGATGGCGCCCGAGCACCACCACCAGGTTTCGCTTACCGCACTGCTGATCCGCCAGGAAGTCCGGAAACTCATTGACCCACAGGAAGGCGGCGATGAAGATGCCCAGCGGCACCGATGCCCAGATTACGGCGGCGCTCAATTCACCCGCCATCAACAGATAGGTGGCCAGGCTGATCGCCGGGCCGTAGATCAGCACCACATCCAGCTCGCCCAGGCCCCGGTAAGCAAGCTTGAGCGGTGGGCCGTGGTATGACCAGCCCAGAACCAGGGCAGCGGCACCCAGTGGAAACAGCGCAGGCTCGCGGGCGAACACCATCAGTGCGCCGAGGACGAGTCCCACGGCGGAGAACCCTCCGGCAATGGCCCAGGTCTGCGCGCGCGTCAGCAGGCCGTCAACCAGGACGCGCTTGCCGCCTGAGAAGTCAGTGCGGTCCTCGGGTGCGACGGCGAGGTCCGTGCCCGAGTCGAAATCAATGACATCGCCCCAGGCGTTTTTGGCCACCTCCATACAGAACATGGCGAGTCCCAGGGTCAGCAACCAGGCCCAGGAGAAGCGCTCGCTACCCGCCGCGAGGCTGGCGCCAATAGCCATCGACGCCACCGAAGTCATGCTGATCTTCGGATCGGCGAGGCGCCAGAACCCTTTCGTCAGCTGGGAGGACACGCTGCCTGGGCCCCCTCCGATGGCATCCACGCGGGGTGGTGCTTGCGTATTGTTCCCATAAATCCAGTCTACTACGGTCAGTGCTCTCGTCACGTTCACGCGGTCAGGAGCCGGAATATGCAACCATGAGTAACAGCGTTCGCCTCAGACGTACCCTGAAATTCCTGCACAGCGTCGGTGGCGCGGGCATGATCGGCGCCCTGGGCGCCATGCTGGCCCTGCTGACAGTGACACCCGAGCCCACCTCCCTGGAGGAATACGCTGTCATGCGCCAGGGCATTGGCCAGGTGGCCAAATACCTGCTATTCCCCTCGCTGGCGATTGTGCTGGTGTCGGGGCTTTTTGCGATGGCCGCCAATCCCGGCTTCCACGGTGCCGGCTGGGCCTGGGCGAAGCTCGGTCTTGGCATCATTATGTTCGAGGGCACCCTGTTCAGCGTGCAAGGTCCCGCCGAGCGCATGGCCGTCGAAACCCAACGCGCGCTGGCCGGGGAGATCGACCCTGCCACCCTGGAAACCATGGTCGTCGGCGAGTGGGGTTCCCTGTGGGTGATCCTGTCGGTGGCTGTGGCCAACGTGGCCCTGGCGATCTATCGGCCGCGCTTCAGTCGCAGGCGCGCGGCCGAGGCCACCGTCGAATAACTACCAATTATTCCAAATTAATATAAGGTAATAACTAGAAAGTATATTAAAATCTGCACTGTCTTCAGCGGGAGTTTTGTTTATGACTGTGCAGTGCACCCCTTCCCAGGGCGCTCGGCAGGTGCCGGAGGTGACGCCCTTCTTTCACCAGGCGACCCATACCTGGTCCTACCTGGTAGTGGACCCGGTCACGTCCCGTTGTGCGATCGTCGATCCGGTGATGGATTTCGACCAGGCCTCCGGTGATACCGAATTTACCGCGGCCGATGCGATCATTGCCGAGGTGCGCAGCCGCGACCTGACAGTTGACTGGATCCTCGAGACCCACGTTCACGCGGATCACCTATCCGCCGCGCCCTACCTGCAGCAGGCACTGGGCGGCCGCATCGGTATCGGCGCCCGCATCACCGAGGTGCAGGACACCTTCGGCAAGGTGTTCAACGAGGGTGCCGAGTTCCAGCGCGACGGTTCCCAGTTCGACCGCCTGTTCGAAGACGGCGACCGGTTTTCCATCGGCGCGCTACAGGTCGAGGCCTGGCATACCCCGGGCCATACTCCCGCCTGCATGAGTTTTGTGGTCGGTGATGCGGTGTTCGTGGGGGATACCCTGTTCATGCCGGACAGCGGCACGGCCCGCGTGGATTTCCCTGGCGGCGATGCCCGCACCCTGTACCGATCTATCCGACGAATCCTCAGCCTGCCTTCCGAAACTCGACTGTTCCTGTGCCACGACTACGGCGGCGAAGGGCGCAAGGTCCAATGCATGACCACGGTGGCAGCAGAGCGCCTGGGAAACATCCACGTGCGTGATGGCATTGACGTGTCGGCGTTTGTCGCCCTGCGCGAAGCGCGGGACCGCAGCCTGGCGATGCCACAGCTGATCCTGCCTTCCCTGCAGGTCAATATGCGTGCCGGGCGGCTACCGCCGGCGGACGAAGACGGTCGCGTGTTCCTTAAACTGCCGGTCAACGGATTCTGAGTGATGACGGCGCTCCGCCCACTGCGTCTGCCCTGCCTGGACTGGTGTCGGGACTACAGTCGCGTCATCCTGGCGCGCGACCTGGTGGCGGCGACCATTGTTACCGTGATGCTGATTCCCCAGTCCCTGGCCTATGCCCTGCTGGCAGGGGTGCCGGCGGAAATGGGGCTCTATGCGACCATCCTGCCGCTGGTGGCCTACGCGCTGCTGGGTTCCAGTCGCACTCTGTCGGTGGGTCCGGTCGCCATCATCTCGCTGATGACTGCGACCGCGGTGGGTGAGGTGGTGGCGTCGACCGGTGTTGATTACGTCACCGCCACGATCGCCCTGGCACTGTTGTCGGGCCTCATACTGCTGTTGATGGGCGCGCTGCGGCTCGGCTTCCTGGTCAACTTCCTGTCGCATCCCGTGGTGGCGGGGTTCATTACGGCGTCGGCAATTCTCATTGCGCTGGGCCAGCTGCCGCCCCTGCTCGGCGTCGACGCAGGTGGCGACACGCTATTGTCGCTGACGGGGAGCCTGCTGACGATGGCGCCGGCGGCCAATCCACTGACCCTGGCACTCGGCCTGCTGGCGCTCGGCCTGCTGTTGCTGTCCCGCCGCCTGGTGCCCGCACTGGTGGCCCTGGGCATCCCCGGGACAGCAGCGCAGCTACTCTGCAAGGCGAGCCCGGTGCTGGTGGTCTTTATCACGGCGGCGCTGGCGCGCTGGCTGGCGGTGGAAGAGGCCGGGGTTGCGCTGGTGGGCGAGATCCCCCGCGGTCTGCCGACCTTGTCTCTCCCGGCGGTATTGCCGACCCTGTGGCGAGAGCTGTTCGACAGTGCGCTGCTGATTGCCGTCATCGGCTATGTCGAATCCGTGTCGGTGGGCAAGACCCTGGCGGCCCGGCGCCGCCAGCGCATAGACCCCAACCAGGAGTTGGTTGGCCTGGGCGCGGCCAACGTGACCTCGGCCCTGTCCGGTGGTATTCCGGTGACCGGTGGCTTCTCGCGGTCGGTAGTGAACTTCGACGCCGGCGCCGCTACCCCGGCGGCCAGCCTGTTTGCCGCCGCCGGCATGGCGCTGGCGGCACAGTATCTCACGCCCTATCTCTACTACCTGCCCAAGGCGACACTGGCGGCGGTCATCCTGGTGGCGGTGTTCCAGCTGATTGATTTCTCACACCTGCGCCGGGCCTGGCGCTACTCACGGGGTGATTTTGCCGCCATTGCCACCACCATCGTGCTGACGCTGCTGTTGGGTGTGGAAGTAGGCGTCATCTGCGGCGTGGTTGCCTCGCTGTTGCTGCATCTCTACGAGACTTCTCGCCCCCACGTGGCAGTCGTGGGTGAGGTGCCGGGCACCGAGCACTTCCGCAACGTGGAGCGCCACCAGGTGATCACGCACCCGGGCATCATCTCGCTGCGCGTTGACGAAAGCCTGTACTTCGCCAATGCCGCCTACATCGAGGATGCCATTTACAGCCTGGTGGCGCGGACACCCGGGCTACGTCACGTGGTGCTGATGTGCCCGGCGGTCAACGCCATCGACCTCAGTGCGCTGGAGGTGCTCGAATCCGTGAACGAACGCCTGGCAGAGGCCGGCCTGCGGCTCCACCTCAGCGAGGTCAAGGGGCCGGTGATGGACTGCCTGCGCAAGTCTGACTTCCTGTCACGCCTCAGCGGTGAGGTGTTCCTGAGCCAGCACCAGGCAATCGCCCGGCTTGCCGGTGCACAGCCTGCCCGACCGCAGCCGCTACTCAGCGCTCTCTAGGCCTGCGAGACTCTGCCGCTGGCGCTGGTGAACAGCAGCGCCAGCCGCATCGGGGAGGGCGAACAGGCGCATTCAGAGCTGGGAGACAATGATCTTGCCGCGGGCGCGACCCGATTCAGAATAGCGCACGGCCTCTGCGGTCTCGGCCAGGGGGTAGACCTTGTCGATGACGGTCCGAACCTCGCCTGTCTCCATCATCTCCGCCAATGTCTCCATTTCTTCCGCCGTCATCTGCGCGGTAAACGAGGTCAGTTCCTGGGAGACGAAAGGGTTGAGCAGCAGGGTAGAAATCAGGTTGTAAAACGGTGCGATCCAGTTGCCCTTGGCACCGCCCACCAGCACCAGCCGTCCTTCCGACGTCAGCACGCGGCGATTGTTCATGGGTCCGTGGTTGCCGACATTGTCGACGATCAGGTCCCAGGTCTGGCCGCTCTCGAGGTAGTTCTCTTGCTTGTAGTTGAAAACCTCGTCCGCGCCGATGGACTTCACCATCTCCACATTGCGACCGCTGCACACGCCGGTCACATGTGCGCCCATGGCCTTGGCAATCTGCACCGCGTAGGTGCCGACGCCACCTGACGCGCCGTTGATCAGCACGCGCTGGCCAGACTGCAACTGGCCATGATCACGCAGGGCCTGCAGGGCGGTGATGGCGGCAATCGGCACGCCGGCGGCTTCTTCAAAGCTGATGTTGTCAGGCTTGTGGGCCAGCGCCCGGTCCTGCGGACGCACCACATATTCGCCGTAGGCACCCCAGGCGCCGCCGAAGATCTCATCGCCGACCTTGAACCGTGTAACGTCCGGACCGGCGGCAACCACGGTACCGGCGAAGTCCACCCCGAAGCGGTAGTCATCGGGCGCACCGGTGCCGTTGAACAGGCGCAGGATGTAGGGAGAGCCACGCATATAGTGCCAGTCCAGTGGATTCACTCCTGCGGCCGCCACCTTGATCAGCACCTCGTCGGCTTTCGGCGCCGGCTTGTCCACGGTGGTGTACTCCAGCACGTCGGGAGAGCCATAGCAGCGGTAGATCACTGCGCTCATGGTATCGCCGCCACTGGTGGTTACCGGTGTCGTGGGACAGTCCGAGGTGCGTGAAATCGTGAACGCAAGAGCGGACACGGCGAGGAACAGCAGAATAAAGACTGCCAGCAGAATCTTGCGGATCACAGGCTACTCCATGCAAGCAAAGAACTGCTATGCAGCCTAATGGAAGCCCGCAGAGTTTTCACCGCATTCCGCCGCGTCAGCGGCGCGGCTTGACTCACGGTCCGGGAACCGGAAATCGCCTCAGGTGGTGAAATCCCGCGCCGCTTTCAACAACTGCCGGCAGGTCACCTGGCCTACCAGCCGCCCATCTTCTACCACGGGACGCCGGCGCTTCTTTTTCAGCAGCATATCCTGGGCGACATCGGTGATGTCTTCATGCGGATTGGCAACGATCAGGTTGTCGCCGGCCATGTAGTCCTTCACCTGACCGATTCCGCCCTCGTTGTAGCTTGTGCTCAGCATGGCCCGCAAGCAGTCCAACTCCGAGAGAATCCCTACCAGCCGATCGGCATCGTCGACCACACACAGGCCGGAAATCTTGTTGTCGATGATGAGCCGTATCGCGTCGCCCATGGTAGCGTCGGCGCGCACGGTCACCGGGTGGGTGAGCATGTAATCCTTGAGTTCGACGGATCGCAGCATAGTGTCCTCCTCTTTGGGGAGCGTTTATTTGTGCAGAGGTTCCTTAAAGTATAGTTCTCAGAATCTCCATCAACGGCGTCGGCGCGATACCGAAGTACAGCATGCCAAGCACCAGGCCATAGCAGGTCAGGCGCGCGGTCCAGCCGGGTACCGGGGCTGACCCGCTCTGCGGCTCGGCCCTGAGCGTCATCCGGTAGACCATGCGCAGGTAGTAGAACAGGCCCAGGCCGCTACCGATCACCAACAACGCCAGCAGTCCCCAGAGTTCACCGGCGACGCCGGCGCTGAACAGGTAGAACTTGCCGATAAAGCCGGCAGTCAGCGGAATACCCGCCAATGACAGTAAGGCCACGGTAAACAGCAGCGACGGCCCGGGCTGGCGCCAGAACAGGCCGTCCAGGTCGGCCAGGGTGTCGAGCTCCTCTGGCCCGCTGGCCCGCGAGAGCAGGCCCAACAGCGTAAATGCCGCCAGGTTGGTCAGGGTATAGGCCACCAGGTAGTAGGCGGCCGCCTCCATGGCCAGGGTCGGCTGCGGCACCATGCCACAGGCCACCAGCACAATCAGCAGGTAGCCCATGTGCGCGATGGACGAGTAGGCCAGCACCCGTTTGACATTGTCCTGCAGCAGCGCCAGCAGGTTGCCCACCAGCATGGAGGCGCCCGCCACGATGGCGATCACGGTGAGCAGGCCGGGTAGCTCGTAGAGACTGGCTGCCATCCACCAGCGCAACAGCGCAGCGAATATTGCACCCTTGGACACCGCCGCCAGGAAGCCGGCGATGGGGGCCGGGGCGCCTTCATACACATCCGGCGTCCACATGTGAAAAGGCACGGCGCTGAGCTTGTAGCCAAGCCCGGCAATGATCAGCGCGGCGGCGGCCAGCAGTACCGGGTCGTCTGCCGCTGCCAGCGCCGCGCCCATGGCGGGATAGTCCAGCACCCCGACTGCCGCATAGAGCAGTGCGAAACCAAACAGGAACGTGGCCGACGCCGCGGCTGACAGCACCAGGTATTTGATGGCGGCTTCCAGCGGCCGTAGCAGCTTGTCCGGGTAGCCGATCAGCGCGTACAGCGACACGGAAAGCAATTCCATTCCCAACAGCAGCGAAGCGAAGTGATTGGCAAAGGCGAGGGTGGCCGCACCCAGTGTCGACAGCAGGAGCAGCAGGAAGAACTCTTCGTTCTCGCCCGCCCGGGACGCCAGGTACTCGCGGGAGATGATGGCGGTGACCAGCCCGCAGGCGGTGAACAGGGCGCAGAAGAACAGCGCGTAGGCATCCGCCAGTAGCAGGGGTGTCACGGCTGCGGGGATCGCACGCCATGCCCATAGGCAGGAAAGCAGCGCTGCCGCCAGGATCATGGTGGTGGTAACGCAGGCCACCTGGGTGCTGCGGCGTACAGACACCACCAGCATCAGCAGCACGGCGCCGCCACTCAGCACCAGCAGGGGGGCCACCGCCAGCCAGTTCACGCCGCTCACCCGGAAGCTCCCAGCAGCAGGCTGTCTACCGTCGGCTGGGTCAGTTCCAGCAACGGCTGCGGGTGGATGCCCAGCCAGATCAGCAGTGCCACCATCACCAGCATGGTGACCAGTTCGCGGCCGCCGTAGTCGGGTAGCTCTCGCGAGGCATCCCCGGGTCCCTGGAAACTGCGCTGTAGCATGATGAGGCTGTAGACCGCGCCGGTGACCAGTCCCAGCGCGGCGATCACCGCCATCAGTGGGGCGGCCTGGAACAGGCCCAGCAGCACCAGGAATTCAGCGACGAAGTTGGCCAGGCCCGGCAGCCCCAGCGAGGCCATGGTGAACACCAGGGTACAGGCTCCCATGCGCGGTGCATTCAGCCACAGGCCGCCCATGCGTGACATGTCACGGGTGTGCATGCGCTGCTGCAGGGCGCCGGCCGTCATGAACAGGGCAGCAGTGCTCAGGCCGTGGGCCACCATCTGCATGATGGCGCCCTGCAGGGCCAGGCTGTTCCAGGCATAGATGCCCAGCAACACAAAACCCATGTGGCTGACGCTGGAGTAGGCCACCAGCCGTTTGAAGTCAGTCTGGGCAAAAGCCAGGACGGCGCCGTAGAGGATTCCCGCCGCCCCCAGTGCCATGGCGACCGGCGCAAACTCGGCCGCCGCTTCCGGGAACAGCGGCACCGCGAATCGCAGCAGGCCGTAGGCGCCGGTCTTCAGCAGGATGCCGGCCAGCAGTACGCTGCCGGCGGTCGGAGCCTGGGTGTGCGCATCCGGCAGCCAGGTGTGGAACGGGAAACCCGGCAGCTTGACTGTGAAAGCGAGAAAGAAGCCCAGCATCACCCAGAAGGCGAGCGCGCCCTCCAGCGGTGTGCCCAGCAGGTCGAAGTAGGAGAAGCTGTAGCTACCACTCACCGTGGCGTGCTGATAGGCCAGTGCGAGTATGGACACCAGCATCAGCAGGCCCGAGAGCTGGGTAAAGATGAAGAACTTCATGGCGGCGTAGGCCCGGTCTTCGTGGCCCCAGATGGCAATCAGCAGGTACATGGGCACCAGCATCACCTCGTAGAACACGAAGAACAGGAACAGGTCCAGGGCCACGAATACACCGACGACGCCGGTCAGGCTCCACAACAGGTTGGCCTGGAAGAAGCCGGTGCGTTCCTCGATCTCCGACCAGGAAGCGCTCAGTGCAATCAGGCCCAGCAACAGGGTGAGTGTCACCAGGATCAGGCTGAGTCCGTCCATCGCCAGTTCAAAACTGATGCCAAAACGGGGTATCCAGTCCAGCTTGAAGTGGGCCAGCCAGGTCTCCGGCTGCTGTGCCGACGGCAGCGGGCTGAACTGCTCCACCGGGAGCCGCGCCACCGCGACCGCCAGGTAGAGCAGCGCGAAACTGATCACGCCGAGGGCGACCCAGCGTGGTGCCTGCCGATGGACACGTTCGCTGAACCAGGCAAGGCCGCCGCCGAGCAACAGGATGGCAAGCAGGTAGACCATCAGCCCGCAGTCCTCCAGACGATGCCCAGCAGCACCACAACACCCGCCGCCATGACGGTGGCGTACTGTCGCAGCCGCCCGGTCTGGGTGGCGCTGAATGCCGTATTCAATGCCTGGCACACGCTGACCACGGCGCCGTAGACACGGTCCACAGGCTCGTTCCTGAGCAGCCCGGCCAGGCCCAGGAAGGGTTTGACCCACAGCCACTCGTAGAGCGTGTCCACGCGCCAGCCGTGGTGCCAGAAGCCGTAAGCCGCCTGTCCGGGCGGAGATGACACCAGGCCGTCGGCCTTGAGCTGCCGGCCCAGGAATAAGGCATAGGCCAGCGCAACGCCCAGCAGCGGCAGGCCAATGGAAACGGCTTCCACCCACAGCGCCGGGTGGCCGTCAGCAGCGGCCGGGAATACGGCCTGCACCGGGATCACGATCCAGCCGCCGGCGAAGGCGAATACGCACAACACCGCCAGCGGCGTCGCCATCGCCGATCCCGGCTGCCGGTCGGGCAGGGTGTTGGCGCGGCCGAAGAAGACCACAAATACCAGCCGGAAGCTGTAGAGCGCGGTCAGGAAGGCGCCCAGAACTGCGCCCAGCCACAGCCAGCTGCCAAAGCCCGGGGCATCGAAGGCTGCCAGTACGATCAGGTCCTTGCTGAAAAAGCCTGAGGTCAGCGGCAGGGCTGCCAGCGCGGCGGCGCCGATCAGGAAGCTCAGGAACACGATAGGCAGCCGACTGCGCAGGCCACCCATATTGCGGATGTCGTGCTCGTGGTGCAGGCAGTGGATGATGGCGCCGGCGGCCAGGAACAGCAGCGCCTTGAAGAAAGCGTGGGTCATCAGGTGGAACACGCTGGCCGTCCAGGCCCCCACGCCCAGCCCCAGGAACATGTAGCCGATCTGGCTGATGGTCGACCAGGCCAGGATGCGCTTGATGTCGTTCTGGCACAGCGCGGTGAAGGCCGCCAGCAGCAAGGTGAGTACACCGATCACTGCCACCGCTGCCAGTGTCGGCGGTGCCAGCAGGAACAACTCGTGGGTGCGGGCGATCAGGTAGACGCCGGCGGTGACCATGGTGGCGGCATGAATCAGGGCGCTGACCGGGGTCGGGCCTGCCATGGCATCCGGCAGCCAGGTGTGCAATGGCAGCTGCGCCGATTTGCCGACAGCCCCCCCTAGCAGCAGGGCGGTGGCGAGCACCGCGGTGGGGTGGCCCACCTCCCAGCGCTCACCGGCGGCGGTGCCCAGCGCCTGTATGTCCAGGGTGCCGAACTCAGCGAACAGCAGGAACAGGCCCAGGGCCATGGCGGCATCCCCCACCCGCGTAACGATAAAAGCCTTGCGGGCGGCGGCGCCATTGGCGGCGTCGAAATGCCAGAAGCCGATCAGCAGGTAGGAACA
This sequence comes from Halieaceae bacterium, assembly GCA_965229625.1. Lineage (GTDB taxonomy): Bacteria > Pseudomonadota > Gammaproteobacteria > Pseudomonadales > Halieaceae > JANQIO01. The sequence goes on along the minus strand of CBDDJJ010000002.1, from coordinate 1,615,791 downwards.
GGCGCCCACACCTTCCCAGCCGAAGTACAGCAGCAGCAGGTTGTCGGCCATGACCAGGGTGAGCATGGCGGTGACAAACAGGTTGAGGTAGGCGAAGTAGCGGGCGTAGCTGTCATCCCCGGCCATGAACTCCGCGGAGTAGAGGTGAATGAGGAAGCCGACACCGGTGATCACTGACAGCATGACCAGGGTCAGGCCATCGATGTAAAAACTCACACCCGCCGACAGCTCGCCGACCTGCATCCAGGTCCACAGGTCAAGCTGCAGGGGTGCGCCCTGCCACTGCATCGCGGTGAACAGCACGCACAGCGCAGATGCCCCCACCGAACCCACACCCAGCAGTGCAACCCAGGCTGGCCCGAGCAGCCGGCCGCAGAAAATCAGCAGCGTGGCGCTGGCCAGGGGCAGGGCGGGAATCAGCCAGAGCAGCTCGGTCATGTCAGCCTCGCAAGCGAATCGCGTCGTCGACGTCGAGGGTCTGGAAACGGCGCTGGATTTGCAGCACCAGGCCCAGGCCCACCGAGACTTCCGCTGCGGCCACAGTGAGGATCAGCATAATGATCACCTGCCCATCGGGCTGGCCCCAACGCGCGCCGGCGGCAACGAACGCCAACGCCGCCGCATTGAGCATGACCTCCAGGGACATCAGCACGAACAGGATGTTGCGCCTGACCATCAGGCCGGTAAGACCCAGCGCAAACAGCAGCGAGGCCAGCCCCAGCACATGCTCCAGTGGCACCTGCAGACCGTCCACTAGCGCGGCCCCCCGCGGTCCCGGGCCAGGAAGCTGCGGCCCACGTGATAGGCGCCGACCAGTCCGGCCAATAGCAGCATCGATGCCAGCTCCACCGCCAGCACGTAGGGGCCGAACAGGGTCAGTCCCACCGCCTTGGGCTCCACCGCTATGCCAGAGGTGGCGCCGTCCATGCTGCCCTGAAGAATGAGCAGTTCGGCCAGCAGCACCAGTGCGAACAGCCCGGGCAGCAGCCAGCCAGACGGTTTCAGCCACTCGCGCTCCCTTGCCTGGCCCGCCTCCCCGAGGTTCAGCATCATGATCACAAACACGAATAGCACCATGATGGCGCCGGCATAGATGACTACCTCCAGGGCCGCGGCGAAAGGGGCGCCCATGATGAAAAAGATCACCGCCACCGACAGCAGTGACATGATCAGGTAGATCAGGGCATGGGCGGCGTTAGTGCGGCTCAGGGCGATGACCGTTGACAGCACGGCGATGCTCGCAGCGACATAGAACAGGGACAGGATCATCCAGTGCTTCCCCGCGTCATGGCTGCAGGCTCTTTACTGATGGCTGCAGGCGCTTTCCTGATGGCAGCAGGCGCTTTACTCATGGCAGAAGGCTCTTCACGTCCACCGGGGGCTCTTCGTCCAGGGCTTCGCCCTTGTCCTTGCCGAAAATCTGCAAGCCGGACACGCGGTAGAAGTTGTAGTCGTGGTATTTGCCGGTGCCGTCGATCATCAGGTGCTCTTTTTCATACACCATGCTCTGCCGGTCGTACTCGCACATTTCGAAGTCCGGGGTGAGCTGGATGGCCGCAGTGGGGCAGGCCTCCTCGCACATACCGCACATGATGCAGCGCGAGAAGTTGATGCGGAAAAACTCGGGGTACCAGCGGCCGTCTTCGCGCACGCCCTGTTGCAGGGCAATACAGTCCACCGGGCAGGCCACCGCGCACAGGTTGCAGGCTACGCAGCGCTCGTCGCCGTCCGGGTCGCGGGTCAGCACGATGCGGCCCCGGTAGCGCGGCGCCAGGTAGGGTTTCTGTTCCGGGTACTCGACGGTTTCGGCGCGGGTGAAGGTATGGCGCAGGACCGTCCCCAGGGTACGCAGTTGGCTGAACAGTGAGCCCAACATGATCAGCCCTCCATCCACAGGGCCACGGCCCCGGTGGCCGCCAGGTTGACCAGGGTCAGCGGCAGCATGACTTTCCAGCCCAGGGACATGAGCTGGTCATAGCGTGGGCGCGGAATGGCGGCCCGCAGCAGGATAAAGAACAGGATGATGAGGCCGGTCTTCAGCAGGAACCACAGCAGCGGTGGCAGGAAGTCCGGGCCCAGCCAGCCACCAAAGAACAGTGTCGTCATCATGCAGGAAATGAGGATCAGTCCCAGGTATTCACCGAGCATGAACATGGCGAACTTCATACCGCCGTACTCGGTGTGAAAGCCGGCGGTCAACTCGTGCTCCGCTTCCGGCAGGTCGAAGGGCAGCCGGTGGCTTTCCGCGATGCCGGCAATCAGGAACACATAGAGCCCCAGGAACTGGTGCACGCAGAACCACATACCCTCCTGGGCGCGCACGATATCCTGCAGACTGAAGCTGCCGGCCAGCATCACCACACCCATCAGCGACAGGCCCATGAACACCTCGTAACTGATCATCTGTGCGGCGGAGCGCAGGCCGCCAAGCAGCGCGTACTTGTTGTTGGAAGCCAGGCCGCCCAGCAGCACGCTGTAGACCGCCAGCGAGGTCATGCCGAGGAAGAACAGCAGGCCGATATTCATATCCAGCAGGTGCATCTCGGGAGAGAACGGCACGACCGCGAAACCCAGCAGCATGGCGATAACAATCGCCGTGGGTGCAAACACGAATACCACCCGGTCGGCAAAAGGTGGTACCCAGTCGTCCTTGGTCAACAGCTTGAGCATGTCGGCGAGCACCTGTAGCGCACCGAGAGGCCCCAGCCGGTTGGGGCCGTAGCGGTCCTGCCAGATACCCAGCAGGCGCCGTTCGAACCAGGTCAGGCCCGCCGCCACGCCCACCGCGCCCAGCAACAGTGCCAGGCCAAACATCAGCGTACCTGTTTCACTCATGGTGCGGCCTCCCGGTCACTGCCGATGACCTGTGGCGCGCGCTGCCAGTCGCTGGCTTTTCCCAGTTCTGCCCACTGGCCGCTGCGCAGGGCCAGGGTTTCGGGATAGCCCACCGCATAGCCGGCGCTGCCCGGCACCTGGCTGGCGTCGATGCGCAGCTCCAGGTTGCAGCCTTCCAACGCAACACCGTCGCCCGCCTCAAGCCCGAGGTGTTGCGCGTCCTCCGGGTGCAGGTAGAGGTGCGCGCGCCCGGCCCGCTCCGCCGGCCCGGCGCTGAGTCGGCTCAACTCGTCGCTGCCAAACAGGTGGTGGCGCGCCTGCAGCAGCCATTGCCCGTCACGCCGGCTGAAGGCATCGGGGCGCGGCGCTGCGGGTAGCTCAGGCAGTGTCAGACCGTCGAGCAGGCGGGCACCGGCGCCGCCGCCCCGCAGGGCACCGCCGATATCGGCCTGGAACTTGTGCAGCGACTGGTTGGAGTTCCAGCCCGGCGACCAGACGTAACTCAGCAATGCCGCCGGCCGATCCGCCGCGGCGGAGCCTTCCATGCTGTAGGCCAGCGCCGAATCCTGATCCTCGCTGCGCCTGGGCTCATGTACCGAGACATCAGCGACCATGGCGGTGCGCCCGCTGTAACGGTGCGGCTGGCGCGGAATCTTCAGGCCGCGGCTGCGGAACCGGTGATCGGGCGCCGCGCTCATGACGCCTTGCAGTACCGGGTCCTCGCCGGCCAGCCCCGGCACGATGTCGTCGAAGTGCTCGAGCCCGGCCAGTGCGTCGTGACCGGCGGCGCGTGCCAGCTCCAGCAGCCATTGCCAGCCGGGGCGCCGCGCCTCGGCCGGGGGGTGTACCGGGAAGGCGCGCTGGGCGCGTCCTTCCTGGCTCACGAAGCTGGCCTCGGTCTCGGTGAAGGCGGCGGCGGGTAACACCAGGTCGCAGAGCGCAAGGGTCCCGGTCTCCAGGCTGTCCATGCCGATCCAGGTGGGAATGCTCTTGCGCAGCGCCTGGATACGCACCGGCGACAGGCGCCTGAGCAGGTCGTTCTCGAGGATGATCAGCGCTTCGGCGCCGCAGGCCTCAAGGGACTCGAAGCTGGCATGGTTATCCCGGCACAGCAGCGCCTGGCCGAGGCTGTTGCACTCCGGTGCCGTGAAGCTCAGCATCGCATCCTTGCCGGCCCCAGCCAGCGCATTGGCGATCGCGGCCGCAGCATCCAGCAGTGCGGCCGAGCCGGCGCTGGCACCGCTGATCACCAGGGGCCGCTGGGCGGCCAACAGGTCATCCCGGACGCGCAGTACGGCAGCATCGTCAGTGGGCTCGCCGGCGATGGCGGCGGCGATGTCGGCGGCCAGCCGGGCCTGGTCGTCCGCCACCAGGCGGTAGTGGCCGGCGGCGACATCGTCCAGGTCGGTGCTGCCGGCGCTGACGATGTGTAGCGGGCTGCGACGGTCCTGGGCCAGGTTGCGAATGGCAGCATCCTGCCAGGGGGCCAGCTTGAGTTCCGCGGCCAGGCGATAGGCTTCGTTGCGTACTGACTGACGCAGCGCCAGTGCCGTGCGGGCGGCGACCTGGGTCAGATCCTCGCCCAGCACCAGTACGGCGTCAGCCGATTCGATATCCCGGTGGCTGGGGTTGCGGGCAGCGCTGTTGACGAGATGGGACAGGCAGCGCTGCAGCAGGCTGTGCTCAGTGTCGTCCATGCCGCTGTTGAATCGTTCCGCGCCCACCAGCCGTTGCAGCAGCAGGTTGGCCTCGAGGCTCGCCCGTGGCGACCCGATCCCCGCCAGGCGTTTACCCGCCAGCCGGTCTGTGAGCGCGGCCTGGCAGGCGGCCGCATCCAGGGCCCGGAAGCGGCCATCTGATTCACGCTGCGCCGGGTAATCGATGCGCGGGGCGTCGTTGACGTGGTTGCCGCCAAAGCGGCCCCGGTCGCAGAGGAAGTAGCCGTTGACCTCGTCGTTGTAGCGGTTGTGAATGCGCTTGAGTCGGCCATAGCGCTCACCGGGCAGGGTATTGCAGCCCACCCCGCAGCCGGTACAGACCGACGGCGCCGACTGCAGGTCCCACTTGCGGGTGTAGTCGTGTACCAGGGATTTGTCGGTGAACACGCCGGTGGGGCAGACCTCCACCAGGTTGCCGGCGAAGGGGCTCTCCAGCGTGCCTTCCCGGTGGCGGCCGAAGTAGACGTGGTCGTGGGCGGCGAGGGCAGCGAGGTCGGTGCCGCCGGCGTAGTCGCGATAGAAGCGCGTGCAGCGGTAGCAGGTGATGCAGCGATTCATCTCGTGATGAATCAGCGGGCCGAGATACTGGTTGCGGTAGGTCTTCTTGGTGCCGCGGTAGTGGCGATCCCGGTGGCCGGTCATCACCGTCATGTCCTGCAGGTGGCACTCACCGCCTTCGGCGCAGACCGGGCAGTCGTGGGGGTGATCCACCATCAGTGATTCCACCACCGTGCGGCGGAAAGCGGCAGCACGGTCGCCGGTAAGGTCGATGATGGCGCCCTCGGTGACCGGCGTCATACAGGCCATGACGATGCGCCCGCGGGTGTCCTCTGCATTCTGGTACTGCACCACGGCGCACTGCCGACAGGCACCGATGGAACCCATGGCCGGGTGCCAGCAGAAATACGGCAGGTCCATGCCGAGCTCCAGGCAGGTCTCCAGCAGGTTGCCGCCGGCCTCCACCTCGTAATCCTGCCCATCGACCCTGATGACCGGCATCTCAGTGCACCTCCTGGTAGGGGCAGGCGCCCTCTTCGATGTGACGCAGGAAGTCGTCCCGGAAGTATTTCAAAGCCGACTGCAGCGGCTCCATGGCACCCGGCGCCAGCGCACAGTGAGTGTTGCCGATGGCGCCGATGTAGCTGACGTGCTGTTCCAGCGTGTCCATGTCCTCGAGCTGGCCGCGACCGTGCTCGATGTCGTCCAGCACCTGGGCGTTCCAGGGCAGGCCGTCACGGCAGGGTGTGCAAAAGCCGCAGGACTCCTGGGCAAAGAACTCGATCAGGTTTTTGACAAAGCCCACCGGGCAGGTGCGATCGTCGAGGATGATCATGGTGCCGGTGCCCATGCGGCTGCCGGCCTTGCCGATGGTTTCGTAATCCATGGCCAGGTCGAGGTGCTCGTCTACCAGGAAATCCGTGGAGCCGCCGCCGGGCAGGAAGCCGCGCAGCTGGTAGCCGTCTTCCATGCCGCCGGCCCTGTCTTCGAGGATGTCGCGGACGGGTGTGCCGATCGGCAGCTCCCAGCAGCCCGGGTTTTTTACCCGGCCGCTGACGCCGTACAGTTTGGTGCCGGCGTCACTGCCCAGCCCCAGGCCCTGGAACCACTCGGGCCCGCGCTCGATGATGTGGGGGATATTACAGAGGGTTTCGACGTTGTTGACGATGGTCGGGCGCCCCCACAAGCCGGACACCTGGGGGAAGGGCGGCTTGGCGCGCGGATTGGCACGCTTGCCCTCCAGGGAACTGATTAGCGCCGTCTCCTCGCCACAGATATAGCGCCCGGCACTGGCGTGCACATACATCTCAAGGCTGTAGCCCGAACCGAGGATGTCGCGTCCCAGGTAGTTCCTGGCTTTGGCCTCGGCAATGGCCTCGCGCAGTAGCTCTGCTGCCTTCAGGTATTCGGCGCGAATAAAGATGTAGGCGACGTCGGCGCCGATGGTATAGGCGGAAAGGATCATGCCCTCGACAAGCTGGTGCGGGTCGCACTCCATCAGCAGGCGGTCCTTGAAAGTACCGGGCTCCATCTCGTCGGCGTTGCAGATCAGGTACTTGTGGCCGGGGCTCACGTTTTCCATCGGCACGAAGCTCCACTTCATGCCGGTGGGAAAGCCTGCGCCGCCCCGGCCACGCAGGCCGGAGTCTTTGACGATGTCCAGGCAGTCGCCGGGTGACAGGCCCGCCATCGCGCGCCGCAGCCCGCCGTAGCCGCCATTGGCTTCGTAGGCGGCGAGGTCGGTGGGCGAGTGATCGGCTCGCACGTTGCGGGTCAGGGGCAACTCGCTCATCCCGGCGTCGCCCCCTCGTCCTGTTCGAGAATCGCGGGGATGCGCTCCACCGTCACATCCTCGAACTTGTTGTCACCGACCATCATCACCGGCGCGCGATCACAGGCACCGAGGCAGGTGATGGGGAGCAGGGTGAAGCGACCGTCTGCAGTAGTTTGCCCGGGTTCGATACCAAGATGGTCGGTGACGGCCGCGCGAATGCCCTCGCAGCCCTTGATCCAGCAGCTCACGCTGTTGCAGACCAGGATGACCTTCTCACCCACCGGCTGGCGGAAAATCAGGTTGTAGAAGGTGGCGATGCCTTCCAGCTCCGCGGGCGGCATCTGCAGGTAGGCGGCCAGCGCTTCCAGGGATTCGTCCGACACCCAGCGACGGTGGGCCTGGACAATCTTCAGGGCGTCGATGGCCACGGCTGCGCGGTAGGGCGCGTGGGCGATCTCGGCGTCGATCTCGGCGAGCTCGGCATCGCTGAGGTGGAGGATGTCTGCCGGCAGGCTGTGCAGGGTCTCGCTCATCGGTCCACGTCCGCCATGACAAAATCGATGCTGGCGATGATGGCGATCAGGTCGGGAATCATCAGGCCGCGGGACAGCAGGGGAATTTGCTGCAGCACCGCGAACGAGGGCGTGCGAATACGCGTGCGGTAGCTGGTGGTGCCGCCATCGCTCACCAGGTGGTAGCTATTGAGCCCCTTGGTGGCCTCGATCGGCACACAGGCCTCGCCCTGCGGTACCACCGGTCCCCAGCTCACATTCAGAAAATGGTGAATCAGGGTCTCGATATCCTTCAACATCCGGTCCCGCGGTGGCGGAGTGGTGAGCTTGTGCTCTGACTTGTAGGGGCCCTCCGGCATGTTGTCGAGGCACTGGCGAATGATGCCCAGGCTCTGGCGGATTTCCTCGATGCGCACGCGCGCGCGGTCGTAGCAGTCGCCGTTGTGGAACACCGGCACTTCGAAGTCGAATTGCTCGTAGCCGCCGTAGGGGCGGTCACGGCGTAGGTCGAAGTCGACGCCGGTGGCGCGCAGGTTGGGACCGGTAATACCCCAGTCAATGGCCTCCTCCCGGGTGCAGCGGCCGATGCCGACGGTGCGCTGCTTGAGGATGGAGTTCTGCATGGCCATTTTCTCGTAGTGGTCGAGCCGCGCCGGCATGCTGTCGATAAACTCTCGCACCATGGTGTCCCAGCCCTTGGGCAGGTCCTGGGCGACGCCGCCGATGCGGAACCAGGCCGGGTGCATGCGCCCGCCGGTAATCGCCTCGACAATGCCGAACAGGCGCTCCCGGTCGGCAAACATGTAGAACACCGGTGACATCTGGCCGACGTCCTGGGCGAAGGTGCCGTAGAACACCAGGTGGCTGGAGATGCGGAACAATTCGGCCAGCATGATGCGAATAACCTGGGCACGTGGCGGTACGCTGATACCGGCCAGGGCCTCCACCGTTTGCAGGTAGGCGAGGTTGTTCATCACACCGCCCAGGTAGTCGATGCGATCGGTGTAGGGGATGTAGGAGTGCCAGGTCTGGCGCTCACCCATTTTCTCAGCGCCCCGGTGGTGGTAGCCAATGTCCGGCACCGCGTCGACCACGACCTCCCCATCCAGTTGCAGGGCAATGCGGAATACACCGTGCACACTGGGGTGGTTGGGTCCCAGGTTGAGGAACATGAACTCGGTGTCCTCGGTGGCCCGCTCCATGCCCCATTCCTCAGGGCGGAACAGCAGCGCATCCTGTTCGCGGTCCTGGCGGTCGGCGTCGAGGCTGAAGGGTTCCATCTCGGTGGCGCGGGCCGGGTGCTCCTTGCGCAGGGCATGGCCTTCCCAGGTGGGGGGCAGCAAGATGCGGCGCAGGTGCGGGTGGCCGGAGAAGCGGATGCCAAACATGTCCCAGGTTTCGCGCTCGTACCAGTTGGCGTTGGGCCACAGGTCCACCGCGCTGGGCACCTCCTCCGGTTCGACCACGGCAACCTTGATGCGCAGCTGGGCAAAGGGTGTGACGCTCAGCAGATGGTAGACCACCGTGAAATCAGCGGCGGGCTGTCCGTCCCTGTGCTCGCGCAGCCGTTCGTCGATCCCGAACAGGTCGAAGAGCATGGGGTAGTCGGGCTTGAGCTCCCGCAGCACGCTGAGCAACTCATCGGCCGGCACCCAGTAGGTGGGGGTGCCGTCGGGGCAGTCCTGGCGCACGAACCGGTCCGCGCCAAAGCGCGTCTTTGCGACGTCTTCAGCTGTGCCTGCGCTGTCATTCAAGCCTGCGCCAAGCATACGGGCCTCGCTGCGTGTTACTGCGAAATGTGGTTCGGCACTCCCCTAGATGTGGTCCGGACTCCTTAGTTCTGTTTGTTGGCTTCGCTCCTCGAGGAGGCGATCACGCTGACTGGGCAACTCGGGCTTGATAACCGTCTGGTCACCCACCACCCAGCTCAGCGGCCGCCTCTCTTGTTTCACTGCGTCCTGCAACATCATCAGCCCCTGCATCAGGGCTTCCGGTCGCGGGGGACATCCGGGGACGTAGACGTCCACGGGAATAAACTTGTCGACACCCTGCACCACGCTGTAAATGTCGTACATACCGCCGGAGTTGGCACAGGATCCCATGGAGATAATCCAGCGCGGCTCCAGTAACTGGTCGTACAGGTGCTGGACCACCGGCGCCATCTTGCGGAAACAGGTGCCGGAGATCACCATCAGGTCCGCCTGGCGGGGGGTGGCGCGGATGACCTCTGAGCCAAAGCGCGCAATATCGTGGCGGCTGGTAAACGAGGTAGCCATCTCCACGTAGCAGCAGGAGAGGCCAAAATTGAAAGGCCACAGGGAGTGCGCCCGCCCCCAGGCGATCAGGTCTTCGAGGCGGGCAAACATCACGTTGCGCTTGACGTACTGCTCGATGTCAGCGCTGCCGGGACTGTTGGCGATGACGTCTTCCGGACGACTGAGGCTCCACTCCATCAGGGTACTTCCCCAATAGGCGGCGCGCCCTCCAGCCCGAGGCGGGTCTTCTGTCCCCAGTCCAGTGCGCCGGAGCGCCACTCGTACACCAGTGCGACTGCGAGTACCACGATGAACACCATGATGGCGGCATAACCTTGCCAGCCCAGTTCAAAGAAGGCGATGGCCCAGGCAAAGATGAACACGGTCTCCAGGTCGAAGATCACGAAAAAGATGGCGATCAGGTAGAACTCGACGGAGAGTTGGATCTGCGAGGACCCCACCGAGATAACGCCGGACTCAAAGGGCATGTTGGTCGCCTTGTTGGCACGGCGCTGCCCCAGCAGCCAGGATAGTCCCAGCATGGTCGCTACCAGCAGCATTACCGCTGCAAAGTAGACAATAAAGGGCAACAATTCGGTGCTTCGCAAAACTACCTCACCCTATGTTGTTGTTATTGAGGTTCCTTCCAAAACTCTAGTCCAGTTGGCTGCAAACGCAAGAGCGCGGGCAACGCCGCCTCCTGCGCCTGCGTGTTTGTAAGGTCACTGCGATAAGCTGCCCTCCGGGGCTGTGGGGCGTCCCTTCGCACGGTTACAGCGATCAGGCGCCCACCTGACCATGGGAGTCAAGCGCTATACCGTCACGGCATTCCCACGGAAGATCTTCGACAGGTAGCGGCTGTCCGAGGGACTGGGCGCGGGCACGGAACACTGCAGCACCGCGTGCACCAGCCGTTCCATTTCCTCGGCCAGCTCCTGGTCGTTGGACGGCTCCTCGGTGCGGGCGCGCCGCGTGAGCTGCACCTGGTTGACCGCCGGCACTGTGGGCAGGCGCTCGGTCTCCACTCCCAGGGTCACCGTGAAGGCGTGCAGGGAATTCTTCACGAACAGGGCCAGCGCGAATTCCTCGCGGGAAGACGCCAGTGAGGTGTCCGGCGTCAGCAGCACGATCTGGCAGGCGGGCACCAGTGCGGCGCAGCGCGCCACCCGGAAATGGTGGGTGAGCTGATCATGCACCAGTGCGCTGAATTGCTCGTCACTCAGTACTCGGTCCCACTTCTCGTTGCGCTCTGCCGCCAGCGAGCTCATCGGTAGCCTGGCGAAGGGACTGGAGACAATCACGTCGAAGCCACCGTCGTCTCGCAGGATAGTGTCGAGTGCGCCTTCCAGGTCATCACCGATGGCGCGCACGTCAACATCACTGGATTTGCCCGCCTTGAAGGCGTGCCTGAGTTCCTCGGCCGCTTCCTCGCTGTGGGTCAGCACGTGCAGGCTGGCCACCTTTTGCTCCACGAAGCCGCTGGCCATGGCCGCCAGTTCCTCGCGCATGCAGTCGCCAATCAGTACCACGCGCTTGCCCTTGAGCCTGGCCAGGTCTTCCTTGCCCGGTGGCAGCAGCAGCTCACCCTCGGTCACCGAGCGGTCGAATTTCAGGCCGCCGGAGGGGTGCCAGGTCTCGCCACTGACAATATCGTCCGCGAGGTGGAACACCGTGGACAGACCCACTTGCTCATCAGTCGGCATCTTGTGCAGGTGCAGGCGATTGAGAATGCCCGATTCGATCTGGTCAGCGGAGCGCTCGATGGACTGCTGGTCGAAGAAGGGCGCAGGGGCGTCGGCAAACTTGCCGAGGAACAGTTCTGCCTGTTCCCCGGTAAACACGGCTCCCAGCACCAGCCGGTTAATCAGTTTTTCCGCCAGGCCCTGGTTGAGCAGGAAGCGTGATGCGCTTCCGGTGCCGCGGGACTCGGCCACCTGGGCAAACAGCTTGGCCAGCGGCTTGGGCATGCGATTGGCGCTGGGCAGCTTGGACAGTTCGTTGACCGCCAGGCCCAGGAGTTCTTCCGAGGCGAAGCCGTCCCTTACGGCGGCCATGATGGCCGCGTGTACCTGGTTGAGGCGTTTGTTTTCCAGCACCAGCCGGCCGCGCCGCTCGAACAGCCCCGGCGCGCCACCGAGGCCACGCAGGCGCGCCCCGTCCACCGGCCCCGGGGCGAGGGCGTTGATCTGGATCTCCGGGCCCAGGTGGCGCGAAAGGATCTCCGCCAGGACCCGCTGGCCCGCCTTGGAGACCGCATAGTCGGCGCGGTTGGGGTAGGCCACCGCCACGTATTTCTCGCCACCGAAGTAGCTGGACACGTTGAGCACCGAGCCCGAGCCCTGCTGCTTCATGAGTGGGGCATACTTGCGAATCAGGCCGTAGTTGGAGATCAGGTTGGCCTGCATGGTGCGATTCCAGTCCGCCAGGCTCATGTCGACCACCATCTCCTCGGCGCCGGAAATGCCGGCATTGTTGATGAGGAAGTCGACGTGGCCAAACAGGTCGATGGAATGCTGGAACAGTGTTTCCAGGGCGTCGTCATCGCCGACATCGATGTCGGCGAGAATGTGCACCCGCTCCTCGGCGCGCGGGTAACCGACGCCGCGCAGCTCCTCGACAATCATGTCGCGAGCTTCGTTGAGTTTGCTCTCGCTGCGCGCACTCAGCAACACCCGCGCTCCCGCCACCGCCAGGTAGCGGCCCAGCTGGAGGCCGATGCCCAGGCTGCCGCCGGTAATCACGGCGGTCTTGCCCTTGTGTAAGCCGGGCAGCACCCGCTGGATGGCGGCCGGCATTGCCGACTTGCCGGTGGAGCGCTTGATGCTCTGCGGCACCCACAGATTGATCGGGTCCATCTTGCGCACGCGATTGGTGAGGGTGGCGGCCCAGTCTGCGGAGTAGGTCAGGTTGTCCTCATCCTCGCTGTCAAAGCGCACCAACTGGTTCGGCAGCACCGCCCAGCCGATGTCGCCGCGCGCTGTCAGCGCCTCGTCTTCGTGGCGCCAGCCGCGGATCAGCGCCTCGATGGAGGCGCGAATCACCTCGTTCATCAGGTTGCCGTGCTGGTCACTGGGATTGGTCACGTAGGTGATGGCCGGCGCCTCACCCTTGTCATACCAGCGCTTGAGATTGGTGGCGAGGGTGGAAGCAAAGGCCACCGGTGAGACGATCTCGTCGCGCACGAAGTTCTCTACGTCCTCGTCAGTGGCGGAGCACAGGGAGTAGCCGTGGGTGCCGTTGGGCTCGCGCGGTAGCACGATCACGCCGTCGAGGCGGCCGTACTGGTCCTCGATGAACTGCATGGTGCGATCCACCGATTCACGCCGCAGCGGGTCCAGGTGGGAGAGCTGGATGCTGTCGAGGCCGCGGGACTGCACCAGGCCGCGGGCATTACCGAGGGCCTGCAGGGTGCGGAAGGCCAGCAGCACGCGGGCGCCGCTTTCCATGTGGCGCTCGGCAAATACCAGCGCCTCTTCGTAGTCGGAGCCGCCGAGGATCAACACCACGTTGTCACTCAGGTCTTCGAGGCGCTTGTCGGGCCAGGACACCAGCTTGGAACGGCTTTGAGCGGGTACCTGCATGCCGTTGGTCACTTCCACGTGATGGCCGGACAGGGCGGCGGATTCGTCGGATGCCAGCCACACCAGGGTAGAGGCGACATCCGAGGGCGTGGGGTAGCGGTAGCCCAGCTCGCCCTCTTCATCGCGGGTGGTGATCATCAGGTCGCGGAACTCCTGCCCGGTACTCCCCGGCGGTTTGCTCTGCAGCTCATCCATTCGAGCAAACACCGTATCGATGCGCTGGGACTTCACTGGCCCCGGGAACAGCGTATTGACGCGGATGCCCTTGTCCTCCCCCAGCTCGATCGCCAGACCCTTGGACAGCGCATTCAGCCCGCTTTTCGGCACCACGTAGGGAATGCGGCCAAAGTAGTGTGTCCGGGAGAAAATAGTCGACACGTTGATGATGCTGCCCCCTACTGACATATGGGCGGCCGCGGCGCGCGCCATGTTCCAGGGTGACGCCAGCAGGTTCATGGCGGAGTCGAACATGGTCATGTCGTCGCCGCAGGCGCGCATCTCCACCTCGGTAAACGGGATGTCCCGCAGGGTGTACTTGGGGCCGGCAGCGCCGGCGTTGTTGATCAACACCTCCAGGCTTCCGAAGTTATCCAGGGCTGCTGCCACGATCTCCCTGCACACCTCGGGGTCGGCGCAGTCGCCCACGGCACTGACCATGTTCTTGCGATCAAAGCCCTCGGCTACCAGCTCGTTGATAAAGGCCTCCAGCTTGTCGCCATCGCGGCCGGTCATGACCACCCGTGCACCCTCGCGCAGCAGCTGCGGCGTGATAAAGGTGCCGATGGAGCCGGCGGCTCCGGTCAGGATCACGGTTTTATTCTCAAGCCGGCGACCACCGCGGCTCTCGGTGGCGGGCAACTCTTCCATGCGGGTCATTTCGTTCATCGCAGCGCTCCTGCGGATCCGGTATCAATGCGTTCAAAGGTTTCGCCACGCTCCTCGGCGTCGCGGATGGCCCAGGCGCGATACAGCTCGTCCCGAGTCTTCAGTCCCAGCCGCGGCAATGCGTGCAGGGCGACGTAATTGGCGCCGGCGTGGCGGTTCTCCCACATGGCCTGGTGGGCTTCTGCCACGCCGTCCATGCCCACCGGCACCGGTGGCATGACGTCGATCAGGCCCGCGGCAATACGTTCCTGCATCTCGGCAAACTCGCGTGAGGTGTTGAGGTGGGTGCCGCGAATCTCCGCCGTGGGCATGAGGATTCGGCGCTGGCGCATCCACACCTGGGGCGCGTAGAAGCTGAGCCGGCAGCTGGACAAATCTTCGGCGTACACCACCTTGCCGACGTTGGGTTTGACCAGTGAGGTCGCCAGCGCCAGGCCGTCGCGGCCGCTGCGCTCGAATACCACGTCGGGCAGGCCACGCCGGTCAAGGGTGTTGCGCAGCAGCGGCGCAATGGCGGAGCCCACCGGCTTGAGTGTGCGATCCGAGAAACGTCGTACCGCTTCCTTGAAGGCCGGCGACTCGGTGAACGCGTCGGGTAGCGGCGCGAACGGGCCAGGTGGATCGAACTCATCACCGAAGCGGCGCTTGAGTTCCTCGATACTGACCACACCCGTCATCCGGGTGCCAAAGCCCAGTGAGCTGACAAACTCGCGCTGCGGCACGGTGTCGGTCAGTACCGCGACCTGGGCGCCCAGGCTGCAGCCGACTTCAATCGCTTCCACTGCGACCGGGTCTACAATCCCGTCCACGGCACCGGGCCCATACACCACCAGCAGGCTGTTGCCGGCGCGAAGCCCGGCGCGGGCAAACATGTCGCCGGGGCGGGATTGGCCCGACTTCCCCATGAAGGAGAAGCGGTAGCCCGAAGAAGCGCCATAGAAGGTCAGCACGCCGTTCTCGCCCAGTAACTGAAAGGAGCGAGAGAAAGCGGTTTCGCCGGCGTGGGACACCACATAGTCCAGCGGCCCGCCGGCCAGTTGCTCTGCCTCAGTGACAAAAGCCTCACCGGCGCTCTCCCAGGCGGCCCACTCGGCGGGAGCATCCGGTACCGGAGTGAAGATATCCGCCCAGCGTGAGTCCTTGCGATTGATGGCACTGCCACCCTGTGCACGCACCCGCTCACCGCGCTCTTCACTGGATACCATACCTACCGCCGACAGGCCGGATTTCAGGGCTGAGCGCAGGCAGTCATAACCCGTGCCCGTAGCGGCGCCCTCCACGAACAGTCGGCGGCCGGGCTGGATATTGAGGGTGGTGAACAGAGCCCGGTGGATGGTGCCCAGGGTCAGGCCGTAGGAACCCGCCTCTTCCAGGGTCAGGCCGGGCAGCTTGGCGTGTAGCTGCGGGCCCTGCACCACCAGGAACTGCGCGTGGCTGCCGTCGTTGCGCTCGTAGCCCTGGATGCGGAAATCCGCGGCCATGGGGTCAAGGCCCTGGTCGGGGGACAGCAGTTCACTCTGGCCCGAGTAGATGGTGACGATATCACCCACCGACAGTCGGCCCTCGCGCACCAGTTCTTCACCGAGCTCGGCAATCAGCGCCACGCCGCCGGAGCCGGTCACCTGCACGTCGGCGTCGCGGGCGTCAAAGGGTGATACCGGGATACCGGTGATGGCCCAGATGTCATTAAAGTTCATCTCCGAGGCCAGCACATAAACCAGCGCTTCGTTGGGGCCGGGCCGGGGGGTTTCGAACACCAGCAGTTTCTCCGCGTCCACGGGGTCGCCGTGAGCGGGTTCGCCGTTGTCGGGATTGCGGTCGACGCCGAGGCCGTACTGGTACTCCGGTATCGGCGTGACACCGGGGAAGAAGCTGGCGCCGGGCGGCAGCAGGCGGCCGGCCTCGACCAGGGTCTTGCGCAGTTCCGCATCGGCCTGGGGCGGCACCTCGGTGTACTTGATCGGCAGCGCGGGTGAACGCCGTTCCAGGAAGGCACTGATGCCCGGTGGTCCGGACTGGGGATCACACACGGCTGCCGCAAACAGTTCCGCCTCGTGTTTGAGGCCGGCGGCCTGGCCCTCGGTCGCGCCGGTGCCGATAGCGTCGAGAATCCGATCGATGACGTGGCCACGACCGGATGCCCTGGCCTGTGACAGGGTGGGTGCCAGCCGCGGGTCTTGCAGCATGGCCTCGTCGAAGGGCAGGGGCTGTTCGCGATTGGCCAGGTAGGCCTCTCGCTGCTCCATGGCCTCTACCAGCGGTCCAGCGCCCGAGAAGTAAGCGCGCAGCAGGTCCATGGCCACGGCTACCGGTCCGCACCCGTCGCCGCCGACCACGGTATCTACCAGTCCAGCCTGGCGAGCGGCTTCTGCATCCATGGCACGACCGCTGGCGATCAGGCGCACCGCCTCCAGCATGCCGTCCCGGCCGTGGCGATGGTGCAGTCGCCTGGGCAGGCGCTGGGTGCCGCCGTAACCTGGCAGCAGGTTGAGGTTGATCTCAGGTTGACCGAAGCGGGCGTGCTGGTCGGCGACCACGTAGCTGCAAGCCAATACCAGTTCGCAGCCGCCGCCGAGGGCGGGGCCATTGACAGCGGCAATCACTGGCTTGCCGATATTCTCAAGCGTGGAGAATGCCGTATGCGCGGCATTGGGTGGAGTGCGGGCGGAATCCATATCGCCGGCTTCACCAACCTCCAGCAGTTCCTTGACGTCGGCGCCCGCCACAAAGGCGCTGCGGGCGCCGGTCACCACGATGGCGGCGATGGACTGCTGGTGCACCAGGTGTTGCAGCACCGTATTAAATTCATCCAGGGAGCGTTCGTTGAGCGAATTCACCGGTGGGCTGTCGACGACCAGCAGGGCGACATTCCTGCCAGCGGCGATTTCGTGGGTTTCGACGCGCAGGTAGCGCCAGGTCTGGACGATCTGCCGCGCTTCGGAGAGCCGGCCAAAGGCTTTCCACTGTTCCACCGCCTTGCTGATTTCCTCGACCACTTCGGGGTTGCGCAGGGTGGACAGGTCCCCCAGCGGTTCCTCCAGCAGGATGGCGCGCAGGGTGCGGCGCATGTACTTGCCGGAGCGGGTTTCCGGGAATGCCGAAACAACGAGGAAATCAGATGGCACCGCGGTAGCGCCTTTCTCGCTGCGCACCAGGCCCTGCAGGCGTGCCAGATCGTCGTCGGTGAGCTTCTTGCCCGGTGCCGCCACCAGGAAGGCCACCGGGGTTTCCCCCTTTTCGTCGTGAGGCGCGCCGACGACCACGGCGTTGCCCACCGGGGAGTCTTGCCGCAGGGTCTTGTCCCGCAGGATGGCGCCCTCGATTTCCTCGGTACCGATGCGGTGGCCGCTGACGTTGATCACGTCGTCCGAGCGACCGTGCAGCGTGAAGGCGCCGTCGGGATGTTGGCGCGCGTAGTCGCCCTGGGTGTAGGACAGGTCACCGGGCCAGCGGTCGAAGTAGGTAGCGCGGAAGCGCGCCAGATCACCGTGCCAGTCGGCTTCTCCGAGTTTTTCCGCCTCGCCCCAGATGGTGCGCGCCAGATAGGGATAGGGCTGGGTGATCACCAGTTCACCTTTCTCTCCTTCCTCGGCAGCGCGCCATTCACTGGCGCGGCCTGTTGCATCCGTCGCTGTCGCTATTCGCACTTCGGCCTGGATCCACGGCAGCGGCCAGGTTTTCGCATCTGCCGCCAGGGGTTTGAAGTCACCCCATGGGCAGGAGAACACAATGCCGCCGTGCTCGGTGGCCCAGTAGGAGTTGATGTAGTGATCGCAGACCCGGTCCATGGCGAACTGCTGCACCGCCGGCGATACCGGCTCTGCGCAGAAGGTGCCGGCATGCAGGCCACTCATGTCGTAGGCGGCCATGTCCTCGGTGCTGGCTGGGTCAGTCATCACCGCTTTGAGGAAAGTTGAACCGGCCTTGAACACGGTGGCGCCGTGGCGTTCGATAATCGATGAGAAGCGGCCTGCGTGTGGGAACAGCGGCGAGCCCTCGTGAATAATGGTGGTCATGCCGCGGGAGAGGGGCGCAGCCAGCAGATAGGCCTGGCCGGTGATCCAGCCCGGGTCGGCAATCACGTAAAGCCGGTCCTCGAGCTCAGCATTGAAGACCGTGCGCATCGTATGGGTGATACCCGCAAGCCAACCGCCGTGGGTGTGCACCACACCCTTGGGTTTGCCGGTGGAGCCGGAGGTATAAATGATGAACAGCGGCCAGTTGGCTTCCACCGGCAGGGCCGGGTGGCTGGCATTGAGCGCCTGCCACAGGGCGGTGTCGTCCAGCGCTGCCAGGGCGTCGAGGTCAGCGCAGTCGGCTTTCTGCAGCACCTGTGCTGTTGCCGCAGCCAGCAGTTCGTGGGACCAGCGGTCGCGCGATTGTTCCACCACGTCCTGGCCGGTGTAGCGCACCACTACTACCGTCTCCACGTTGTGGCCGGCGTCAGCCAGCTGCCGGGCCACGGCGGTGCGCAGCTCGGCGGACTGCTCGGCGGGAAGCGCGGTTTCACGGGCCAGGGCCAGCCCCAGTTCGCGCATCAGGTCGCTGCGCTCAATGGTGATTTCGCCGGTCAGTGCTGCAGTGACCGACTCCACAAGCCGCGCTGCAGCGTCTTCCAGCTCAAATTCCGCCAGCGCAGCCTCAAAAGTCGCCAGCGCGGTGTCGAGCGGCAGGTAGTTGTCCAGTGCCAGGTCGGTATAGGTCTCCTTGTAGGCCACCACCTCGGCGTTGCGGTAGCCGCCGTCCGCGGTGACCACCACCTTCGCGCCGGCGTCGTAGATGCGATCCGACAGGGTCTTGGCGGAAAAGCCGCCGAATACCGGGGTGTAGATAATGCCGAGGCGCTTGGCTGCCAGGGTGTAGTACACCTGGTCGAGAATATTGGGCAGGTTGAAGGCGACACGGTCGCCGCGCTCGAGACCCAGGGAGGCCAGTACCTCGGCGCGCAGCACGGTCTCTATCAACAGCTTGCGATAGCTGATCTCACATTCGTAGACGGGGCCACCCTTGCCATTGTGTTTGGAGGGATCCCAGCGATCCCCTTCGAAAACAATGGCGGTGTGCGCTCCGCGTCCCGCCAGCACGTGGCGATCGAGCTCATTGAAACAGGCATTGGTTTCCGCCTCGGCGAACCAGCGATAGAACGGCGCATCGCTGGTGTCCAGCGCGCGGTTCCAGGGTCGCCAGTCGGGGTCGAGGTCTTGTGCGGTGAGCGGGTTGCCGTCGGCCGAGCTATAGCCTGCCCAGACGTTATCGCTGGGACTGAGGTTCAGCCATCGTCGGCCGGCATTGTCGAACCAGTGGAGTTCAGCCGCGGCAATTCCACCGTGATACGCACCGGGGTCAGCGATCGCTCGCTGTCGCTCGGTGTCTTCCGCGTGCTGGGACTCCAGGAGGCCCCACTTCTTATCCGTTTTGGCCACCTGCTTCTCCTTGCGTCCCAACCTGTCGACATAGACAAAATCTGGACGCAGCGTAAGCAATGTATACGGTGCTTACGTGTTTTGGATTATCCCCAGCATAGCCAAGCCTGGGCTGGGCCGTTGGAATTGGTATCAGCAGTGGCTTTGATCTAGGCTGTCCGGAGCGCTCGATCAACGGGGAATGGCAAATGAACTCATATCTTTCCGGCCGCTGGACGGCTGCTTTCCTGCTGATGTGGATGGCGTTGTCTCCGGCGCTGCGGGCCGACACCGCGCTGGTGGGCGGCCGTCTGATCGATGGCTTTGGCCACCAGCCGATCGGCGATAGCGTTATTCTGGTAAAAGGTGGCGTCATCGAGCAGGTCGGTACGGTAGACACCCTGCCGGTACCGGCGGGCTACCAGGTGATATCAACCGAAGGCATGGATGTTCTGCCCGGCCTGTGGGAAAACCACGCTCACCTGATGCTGGCCGGTCATTCGGACTACAGCCACTGGGACCCGACCTACATCGATCGCTTCGGCAGCGAGATCATGCCCGCCAGCGCCATGCAGTTGCTGCTGGCCGGAATCACCACCGCCCGCGACCTGGGCGCCCCGCTGGAACCTTCTATCTCGGTAAAACGCCGAATCGAGTCCGGTGAGATTCCAGGCCCCAGGCTGTTCGTGTCCGGGCCGTTCATCCAGGACAAGCCTTATCCCGGTACCGAGGCGTTCCGCTGGGGCGTGGACAGCCCCAGTGACGGGCGCCGTAAGGTGAAGCGCCTGGCGGAGGCGGGTGTGGACATCATCAAGCTCATCGACCAGGACAAGATGGAACTGGCTGAAGCCCAGGCGGTGGTGGATGAAGCGCACAAGCAGGGCCTCAAGGTTGTCGCGCACTCTCACCGCCCCACGGAAATTCGCCGCGGGCTGGAAATCGGGGTCGATAACTTTGAGCATACCGGGCTGACGACCGCACCGGAGTACCCGCCCGACGTGATCGAAATGCTGCGTGAGCGCACCGCCACCGGCCGGGTGGCCGGCGGGCCGCTGTTCTGGACGCCCACCGTGGAAGGGCTGTGGAACTACCCGCAGACCGTGGCCAACCCGGAGCGGCTCGATGATACCTGCTGGCACCGCGGCCTTGCGCCGGACACCATTGCCGATATCCGCCAGTCTATCGAACGGCCCGGGCAGCTGGCCTACATGCAGCTTACGCCCTTGCGAAAGCCTACCCTGAAACGCAAGATCGCCCAGCTGCGGGAAGCGGGTGTTGTGTTCCTGGTGGGCACCGATAGTGGAATCCCCATGAAGTTTCACTGTCAGAGCACCTGGAATGAAATGGACGTATGGGTGCGGGTAATGGGTATTCCGGCGATGGATGCCATTCGCGCAGCGACATACTGGGGTGCGGTGATGATGGGTGTCTCTGATAAATGGGGCACCGTGTCGGCGGGCAAGTACGCCGATATCATCGCCGTGCGCGGCGATGTGCTGCGCCACATCAACCTGTTGTCACGGGTGGATTTCGTGATGAAGGGTGGTGTTGTGTACAAGCAGGACGGCAAGCCGGTGGAATCGGCGTTGGCTGCCCGTTGATCGACCCTCACCAACGTTTTACAGGACAACACCCACTCAATCACATGATGGAGACTTCATGACACAAGCGTATGAACCCCCCAAGGTCTGGACCTGGGACTCGGAGAGCGGCGGCCGCTTTGCCAATATCAACCGGCCGATCGCGGGCCCCACCCATGACAAGGAGCTGCCAGTGGGCAAGCACCCCATCCAGCTCTACTCCCTGGGCACACCCAATGGGGTCAAGGTCACGATCATGCTGGAAGAGCTGCTTGCGCTGGGCCACGAGGGTGCCGAGTACGATGCCTGGATCATCAATATTGGTGAGGGCGACCAGTTTTCCTCGGGTTTTGTAGAGGTGAATCCGAACTCCAAGATTCCGGCCATGGTGGACCGCGGCGGTGACACGCCGCTGCGGCTGTTCGAATCCGGCGCCATGTTGATTCACCTGGCAGAGAAGTTCGGTGAGTTCCTGCCGACCGACACGGCTGCTCGCGCTGAGACGCTGTGCTGGTTGATGTGGCAGATGGGCAGCGCCCCTTTCCTGGGTGGGGGCTTCGGGCACTTCTACGCCTACGCGCCGGAAAAGTGGGAGTACCCCATCAATCGCTACGCCATGGAAGTGAAGCGCCAGCTCGACGTACTGGACCGTAACCTTGCAGAGCGCGAGTACCTGGCGGGCGATCACTACAGCATCGCCGATATGGCGACCTGGCCCTGGTACGGGGTGCTGGTGACCGGCAAGATCTACGAGGCCCAGGAGTTCCTCGAAGTCGAGTCCTACAAGAACGTGCTGCGCTGGGCCAACCAGATCAAGGAGCGGCCCGCCGTGCAGCGCGGTCGCCGGGTGAATACCACCTGGGGTGACGAGGAGTTGCAGGTGCCAGAACGCCACGACGCCGGCGATATTTCCTGAGCCTGTCATGGCGAATATTGGCCACGCCTTCTACCGCTACCTGCTCAACCCGGTGGCGCGCTGCCTGTTACGCTCGCCCCTGCACGGAATCGCCAGCGGCAATATTGCCATCCTGCATTTCACCGGCCGCAAGAGCGGCCGCGCCCTGAACACGCCCTTGAGCTATACCCGCGAGGACAACCTGGTGCGGCTGCTGTCTAGCACCAATACCAACTGGTGGAAGAACTTTCGCGGTGGCGACAAGCCGGTGGAGGTGGAAATTGCCGGCGGGCGCCATACCGGCACTGCCTCACTGTACGAGGGCGACAGCCCCGAGTTGCGTGAGGGGGTAACCGCCTTTTTGACAGCCTTGCCGAGAGATGCGGTGGTCTACGGCGTCAAGCTGGGGGCCGATCGCACCCCTCTGCCTGACAGCCTGGCCGAGGCCGCACCCCGGCTGGTACTGGTGGAAATTCATTTGGGCTAGGATGCTGGACATTGGTCTGATTATCGCGCTGGTGTTGTTGCTGGCCAGTCTTTGCCAGTGGCTGGCTTGGCGGGTGCGGCTGCCTGCGATCCTCTTCCTGCTTATCGCCGGTCTTATATCGGGGCCGATCAGCGGCCTTCTTAGCCCGGACGCGCTGTTGGGTGATTTTCTCATGCCGACGGTCTCCCTTTCGGTGGCCATCATCTTGTTTGAAGGCGCACTGACCCTGGACTTCAGGGAGATTCGCGGCGTCGGTGGCGTGGTGCAGCGCATGATCACCCTCGGCGCGCTGGTCACCTGGGTGGTGGTGGCAGCCGCCACGCGGCTGATCTTCGGCTTCGACTGGGAGCTCAGTGCCCTGTTCGGCGCTATCGTTATCGTCACTGGACCGACGGTGATTGCACCGATGCTGCGGACTGTGCGCCCCAACCGCAAGATTGCCAACATCTTGCGGTGGGAAGGTATCGCCATCGACCCGATTGGCGCCCTGCTGGCGGTGATGACCTTCGAATTCATCCTCGCCAGTGCCACGGAAGACGCCTTTGGCGCCGCTATTGGCCTGTTTCTGCAGGCCCTGCTGGCCGGTAGTGTGTTGGGTATTGTGGCTGGCATGATTCTCGGCACGATCCTGTCCCGCAATCTGATGCCGGAGTACCTGCATAACTTAGCAACCCTCAGCCTGGTGCTGGTGACCTTCACTCTGTCCAATGCCATCACCCACGAGTCTGGCTTGCTGGCAGTGACTGCCATGGGCATGTGGCTGGCTAACCGTGACGAGGTGGACATCCACCCCATCCTAAACTTCAAGGAGCACCTTAGCCTGTTGCTGATTTCGGTGTTGTTCATTCTGCTGGCGGCGCGCATCGACATCGATCAACTGCTGACTGTGGGCTGGCAAGCCCTGATCCTACTGGCGGCACTGCAGTTCGTAGCCCGGCCGCTCAAAGTTTTGGTCAGTACCCTGGGTTCCGATACCAGCTGGCGCGAACGGGCGTTGCTGGCCTGGATCGCGCCACGTGGCATCGTGGCGGCAGCCATCTCGGCCATCTTTGCCGAGCGCCTGCTGGCCGAAGGTAATCCCGATGCCGCCCTGCTGGTGCCGCTGACTTTCTCAATGATCGTTGGCACGGTCCTGCTGCAGAGTGCCATCGCCCGACCTCTCGCCCGTTTGCTGGGTGTGGCCGAACCCTCGCCGCGGGGTTTCCTGATCGTCGGCGCTAACCCATTCTCCCGAGCCCTCGCCAAGGCGCTCAAGGAGCACGATTTTCGCTGTGTGCTGGCCGACACCAACTGGGACGACCTGAGCCAGGCGCGCATGGGGGGGCTTGAAACCTACTACGGCAACCCTGCCTCCGAGCACGCTGAAGCCCATCTCGACCTCAGCGGCATCGGCGGCTTGCTGGCGCTGTCGCGGCAGCGGCACCTGAACTACACCGCCGCCGTGCATTTCCGCAACGAGTTCGGCAAGCAGCGTATCTATGCTGTTATCGCTCCAGCTGACGAGAAGTCCGCGGGCAAGCGCAAGGCCGCCGTTAGCTACGTGGGCAACCGGCTGTTCGGCGAGGATGTGCGCTATTCCGACCTGGTCAGTGCCGTATTACGCGGGCGCAGGGTTACTACTACCACGTTGACCGAGGAGTTTGACTGGGCGGCCTACGAGAGCAAGTACGAAGGCCAGCGCACACCGCTATTCGTGATCAAACGCAGTGGCCTGATTCAGGCATTTACCAGCGATGATAGCCCCAATCCTGATCGTGGAGATGAAGTTATCGCCCTGGAGCAGGAGGTGGCACCAGACGTGGACTCCAGAGAGAGTGCGGGCTCGAATTAGGCCTGTCTCGTGAGCTGGTTCACAGATCGGTAAGCCCATGCGGTCCGATTGTGCGCCCCTGTGCTAAATCAGGGGTGTAGACGGAGTGAGTGAGGGCCCGGAGATGGCCATACAAGATAAAAGAAAGGGCATTGTGCCGGTGCCGATCAACCTTGATCGTTACCTGACGCCTGCTCAGATCAGCGGTTTGGACCGGGCCCTGCAGTTTGGATGGTCGGTAAAGTTTGTACGCCGCCCCACCATCGTACTTGAGTACGAAGATGGTTCGGTTGCCGGTGTTCTCGAAGAAGACGGCACGCTGAACAGGAACCACAGCATTCGCCAACGCGCTGCCGCCAACGACTAGTTGCCAGCGGCGAAATAGAACCACTGGTGCGCAAGCCCCAGTGGTTTTTTATCACCCCGGAAGTTTCCCCTTCTGCTCGCTGAGTTCAAGCGGAACACCTGGATGCCCCGCCGACTTTCTGCCGGCGTTGATTAGCGCTTGCGCATCGGGTCTTGCAGGAGTTCTATCAGCTTTTTGGACGTCATCGGGCGTGCGAGGAAGTAGCCCTGCACGCTGTCACAACCAATGCGCTTGAGATACTTAAGCTGTTGAGCGGTTTCCACACCTTCCGCAATCACCTGTAGTTCATAGAGCTCAGCCAGCTTCTTCAGCATGCCGGCCATTTTCCGGTGGGTCCTGTCCCCGGCGAATATCTGCTGAACGAAGCTGCGGTCGATCTTGAGCGTACTGACGGGGTAGTTCATTAGCTGGTTGAAGGCGGTGTATCCGGTGCCGAAATCATCGAGGCAAATCGACACGCCGGTCTCCCGGATTTGATGAAGGGTGCGCAAGCTCAACTCGTCACCCGTAATCAGCGCTGTTTCCGTGATCTCGATTTCGATGTCTTCGGGAGAAACACCATGCTCGGATAGGCTCTCCGCAAGCGTCACTGGCAGCTCCGGGTTATGTAACTCCACAGCGGATACGTTGATGCTCATTTTGCCGTTGAATGCTGCGTGGTCGCGGAGTGTGCGCTGCATGCCGATGGCATTTCGCAGGACCCACGCGTCTATTGATCGAATCTGGCCGCTGGCTTCCGCGATCGGAATGAAACGCTCTGGGCCCGCATTCTGCAGCAGGGGGTGCCTGGAGCGTATCAACGCCTCGACGCCAACAATCTCCAGGGAGTCGCTGGCAAAGATCGGCATGTAGTGCAGTTGCAGCAGGTTCTCGGCCAATGCCACCTGCAACGCCTGCTGGATGTCCCGTCGTTCGGACACAGCCTCGGCGATGCTTCTTGAGAAAAAGCTCATGGTGTTTTTCCCCGTCTGCTTCGCGTGGTACATGGCCGAGTCAGCCTGGTTCAACAGGGTCTCCGCGTCCAAATCGCCGCACTGACTGAAGGTAATACCGATACTGGCACTGATGGGATGGGTGAAATCGTCAACATGAAATCCCTCTTCGAAAAGCGCAAGGATACGGCGGGCAACCTGCGCCGCGTCCGCGGGCTCGCGTAGGTTGTGCAGGGTGACAACGAATTCGTCGCCGGCCAGCCTGGCGACATCCTCGTCAGCATAAAGTCGGGTCGTGCCATCCTGAGGCCGCACGCAGTTCGCAAGGCGATTGCCGAACTCAACCAGCACCCGGTCACCCTGCCGGTGGCCGTGGCGATCATTGATCTGCTTGAAGTTGTCGAGGTCGATATAGAGCACAGCCAGACTGCCAGCGTCGTTCCGGGCGCGCTCCAGCACTTTACCCAGCCACCTGAGGTAGCTGGGGCGATTGGCGAGGCCGGTCAGGCTGTCGTAGTAAGCCAGGCGGTGTACGTCTTCCTCGTGTAGTTCCATCAGCAGCTTGCTGGCCCGCTCTGTCCGGTACACGGCGACCAACACGATGCAGGCCATACCGGAAAGCGACAGCAGCAGCCTCAGTCCCGAGTTTTCGGCAAACGGTGTGTCGAACAGGGAAAAGCCGCCGAGTACCTGGGCTGCCAGCGTAAGTGCCACCAGCAGCACCGCCGAGGTGAGAGCGTGCGCGAATCGGTTGATCAACAGGCTTATGCAGAGAACCGGGAACAGCCAGTAGGGCTCGAAGCCTCCTATCATGCCCCGATATAGCAATACAACGCAGATACCGCCCAGCGTCGTGTTGAGCACTGTGAGAGGAATGGTACTGCTGGTCCGCTTGTACAGATAGACGAGGTTGGCGGCACAGAAGCCCGCGCAGAGTACATAGAAGGAGCCGAGCCGTGATTCGTCGATGCTGATGTGCGCGACACCATAAATCATCAACAAGACGAAGCCGAACAGACTGACGCTTGCGAGAATTAACCGCTGCTTGTTCGCTTCTACTTCAACGAGATGCCCCAGCTCCTTTAGCGGGGACAGCGTGGGTTGCTGGATCATAAGGGTGCCTGCTCGCCTGCATTATTTGTTGTCGTATCACCACGAGTTACCCGGCTTGCAGGTCGGGCACCACGGTGTGCGGCTTTGGGGGGCTACATGATATTAGGTATTCGCGGTGGATGACACCTGAGTGGCGAACACGCGCGGCCGGAGCCCATGGGCGGGCTCTCTGTCAGCCCTCTGGATGGGCCGGGGGGACGGGCTGGTTGTCGGCGCCAGGGCTAGAAAGGAATATCGTCGTCGTAGGCATCAGCCGGTGGCATATCCTGGGGTGGCGCCGAAGTATCCATGGTGCCCTCGTCCCCGGTGACGATCTTCCAGCCCTGCAGGTTATTGAAGTAGCGACCATTGTACTCGCGACCGCGAATATCGAAGCTGACGGTGACGTTCTGGCCCGGCTGCAGCTTATCCAGCAGCGCCACCTTGTCCTGAACAAACTCGAGGTTGATCTCCTGGGGGTATTTGCCGTCCTCGACGATCACCACCATCTCCCGCTTGGTGAAGCCGCTGTCGAAGGTTTTCGGTTCCTGGATGAGCTTAATTTTTCCGGTGAGTTCGTAGGCCAAGGTTATTCTTCCCGAATCAGTCGTTGGGCCCAGTAGGGTAAAGCAATCGTCCTCGATGCGCAGCATCAAGCAGGCTTGATCCACCTCGATGCAGTCCATCGCGGATATTGAGCGTTTCTGCCACCTCAATTATCTTGGCGGTTTGCGCCAGGCCAGTGAACCCATGGATGCAGACATTGACCGCCGGCTCGTAACTCTGGCGCTGGCCATTTCCATTGCGATGCTCGCGACACCCGCCGCCCTCATCCTGGCGCCGGGCGTGCTATTTGCCCTTCACCCCGGTGCCAGGGAGCCAGTGAGCCTGCTGGTGGTCTCAGCGGCCGCGTCCCTGTCGGTCTGGATGTCGGCTTTCTGGCTGCTCGGTGCCGTGGGGGGTAATTTTGAAGCCCTGGGTTGGACGCTGCGCCTGTTGACCGTCGCTGGGTTGTGGTTCCTGGTGTACAGCCGTGGTTCCCGCTGCCTCCCGTGGACGTGGTCCACCAGTGAAGGATTGTGGGTGCTTCTGGTCCTGTCGATGGCGCTGCTGAGGTTTGAGGCGCTCTGGTACTCCCCCGTACCGGCCGGAGCGGACATGAGCATGCACACCTATGTCGCGGCACTGATCCAGAACGCCGGTGGCGTCCCCGACAGCTACGCCCCGATCCTGCCCATCGATGACTTCAGCATTTTCCCTGTTGGTTTTCAGTTTCTGGTGGCATTGGTCTCGGACCATCTGGGCGTGGGCATTCACCGGGCCGCGTTGCTGGTGAGCAGTGCATCCCACGCCCTGTTGTTGCTGTCGACCTACGCGCTGGTACGCCGCTTCTGCGGGCCGGCGTCGTCCGCACTTGCAGCGCTGGCGTTCAACCTGCTGGCCGATGATCCAGCCGGTTTTGTCATCTGGGGCGGGAACCCGACCGTCCTGGCGACTGCGCTGGCGGTGGTGCTAGCCCTGTTGTTGTTGGACATCCCGCGCGAAGGCTACCGTGCAGCGGTACCGGGCGGGCTTGTGCTGGCGGGTCTGATTACCACGCACACCATCGTGCTGGTGCAGGCGTTTTACCTGCTGTTGGTGGCGATGCCCGCCTACCTCACGGTGAGTGGTGGGTGGCGGCGCTGCTTCCTGCCGCTGCTGAGCCTGGGCCTGGTAGGTTGTGTGCTGACGGCTCCTTACCTGTTGGCGATCGATATGGAGATGGTGACGCCTGCGACCGTCGACTGGATAAAGGACTGGGTGCGGGACATGCCCCACAGCTGGCAGGGCAGCTGGCAAGATGCGCTGTGGACGGTACCGCTCTACCTGGCGGGCAGGCTGGATGCGACCTTGCTGCTGCTGACCGCGGGTCTGGGCCTGTTGCTGCTGCCACGCCTGCGCGGACCTGAGCGCGACCCGATTGTGGTGTTTGCGCTGGCAATGCTACTTGCCGGAGCGGCGCTCATCATCAATACCCGGTACTGGGTGCTGCCCCTGTCCTACCTGATCTACCCGGAGCGCGTCGCCCTGATGATGCTGCTGCCGCTTGCGCTGCTGTTTGCCCTGTCGCTCGATGCCGGTCTGGGCCGGCTGGCATCACATTGGCGCACAACGGTAGTTACCGGGTTGCTCCTGCTGGTGGTGGTGCAGGGTGTGCGGAACAATCACAAGGACTTTGCCGTGAAACAGGGTGAGTACGCGGCAGCCACGGACAATGACCTGGCTGCTCTAGACTGGATTGCAGAAAACACACCGCCGGATGCGGTGATTGAAACACGTTATGGCGACGCCGGCCTCTGGGTGCCCGCGCTCGCAGGGCGCGCGGTGACCCGGGCGCATGTCAATGTGGTGTACCTGGACAAGCTGAGGGAACAGAACGCCCCATCTTACCGCTTCATTGGAGAGAAGTGTGTTTACCCACCCTGCCATCTGGCCCCCGGTGGCAGCGTGCTGGTTCGCTTTGGCGAGGCTGCCGTCTATCGCCTCGACGTCAGCCAGGAGCACACGACAGCAGGGCCGGCGGAACCGGAGATGCCCCTCCAGGACAGGAAGGGCAGGTAAACAAGGCTCGCTCAGGCCAGCTTCAGCGGGCCGTGGTCGTCGCAGTGGTCGCCGTGGGGGTGATGCAGGTGACCGTCCACCAGGTAGCAGACGTGGTCGCCGTGGGGTACTGCATCGTGTCCGCAGCCAGGGCCATGCACATGGTCCGGGTCGTGGCCCTCACAGGTGTGTGGCCTGCATCCTTCCGGGTTCTCCTCTGACACCTCGATCACGTGTTCGTCGTAGTGGTCATCGTGAGCACAGTGGAGGTGGCCGTCGTGCAGGTAACCAACGTGATTGCCGTGTTGCACTGCGACGTGGCCGCAGTCTGGGCCGTGGGCATGATCGTGGTTCTCGTGAATCTTGTGGGTCATGGTTGGGTTCTCCTGTGTTCAGGGCTCAGTGAGACATATTCGGGTCTGCGTGATCGATGGCATTGCGGATCAAGGTTTCGACGTGAGAATCCGCGAGGCGATAGAACATATCCCTGCCGTCGCGACGCCGTTTCACGAGTTCTTCCTTCAGCAGCACACGCAAGCGTTGTGAAACCGTCGACATTTCCGCCCTGGTCAGCGCCGCAATCTCAGAAACCTGAAGCTCTCCCGAGAGCAGCAGTTCGAGTATGCGCAGCCTTTCCGGGTCACCCCCGGCGCGCAGCATGCCGGCCGCCCGTTCGATTACCGAAGCTGGGGCAGTATTGCCGTGGGGTGATGAGGCTGTGGAAGATGACCGTGGCAACGTTTGACCACTTTTTCATATACACATTTCAATAAATGAACATATATTAAAATGGAGGAAGCAGCAAGTACTTCCTCCCCCCGCCATCGTGCGCACTTGTCACCAGGCTCCAGTCAGGTAGCCCATCATTGATCGGTCAGGGTCGTCGAGACGCCGTACCCGGCACCAAAGGCCGGAATTTAGGAAAGGTGATTGCGGGAGATCATGTTTTTGTTCGGTCGCCAGTGAAAAGTCAGGGCTGCTCTGCTAAATCTGGAACTGGCGGAGCGCAGAAGAGCAGTCCAGGTCGCCATCATTCGGCGATTCCCATGCTGTAAGGGTTAGCCGATGAATAACATGATCCAGTCCATCCTCGATCGCTATGGAAGCGACAGAACCCGTCTTCTCGACATGCTTTGGGACGTCCAGGACCAGTTTGGCCACATCCCGGATGAGGTCGTGCGCGAACTGGCCATGGGTTTGCACACCACGCCGCTTGATATCCGCGAAACCGCATCCTTCTACCACTTCTTTCGCGATCGAGCAGGTGGTCGTTACACGCTCTACTTGAGCAATACGGTCATCGCGAAGATGAAGGGCTTCAGCGCAGTCAGCGAAGCCCTCCAGGCAGAAACCGGCGCGCGCTTCGGTGGCGTTGATCCCAGCGGTACCTTCGCCCTGGAGCAAACCAGCTGTATTGGCCTCAGCGACCAGGAACCGGCGATGCTGGTAGACAAGGTGGTCTTTACGCGTTTGACGCCGGCAAAGGTCGCGGACATCGTCTCACGGCTGCGACAGGGCGAAACTCCGGGACAGATTGCCAATCCCGGTGGGCTTCCGATCCATGAACTGGGCTACGTTGATGCTCTTGTCGACAGCAATATCCACCAGTCCGGGCCGGTGTTTTTCAATCAACACACGAGCGTTCGCGAGGTGCTGGAGCGCTGGCTTGCGCGTCACCCGGAGGAATTGATTCTGGCCGCCACGCAGTCAGGATTGCGCGGTCGCGGCGGTGCCGGTTTCTCGGTTGGCCTGAAGTGGCGCTTGTGCCGGGAGTCTGATTCGACCACGCGCTATGTGATCTGCAACGCGGATGAGGGCGAGCCGGGAACTTTCAAGGACCGGGTGCTTCTGACCCGGACGCCGCAGCAGGTGTTTGCAGGCATGATTATTGCCGCGCACGCCGCGGGCGCGCAGGAAGGCATCGTATACCTGCGCGCGGAGTATTTTTATCTGCAAGCCTACCTGGAGGCGCAGTTGCAACTGCTGCGCGACGAGGGTCTGCTCGGTCGCAATATCCTTGGGCAAGGCATCGACTTTGATATCCGTATCCAGATGGGTGCTGGCGCTTATATCTGCGGTGACGAATCGGCACTGATCGAATCATGCGAGGGCAAGCGCGGCACACCTCGCCTGAAACCGCCTTTTCCCGTGTACCAGGGCTATCTCGACAAGCCCACAGCCGTCTGTAACGTGGAGACCTTTGCCACGGTCACCCGGGTCATGGAGCTCGGCCCGAGCTGGTTCGAGGGGCTCGGTACCAAGGACTCCAGAGGCACGCGGCTGCTGAGTATTTCCGGGGACTGCGCCCGGCCCGGTATTTACGAAGTTGAATGGGGCGTCACACTGAACCATGTGCTGGCGCTGGCCGGAGCACGGAATGCCCGTGCGGTGCAGTTGAGTGGCCCGTCGGGGGAGTGCCTCTCGGTGGACAAAGATGGGCACCGCAAGTTTTGTTACAGCGACCTGTCCTGCAATGGCTCGATGATGGTTTTCGATTACAGCAGGGATCTTCTCGCCGTGGTGCGCGACTTCATGCAGTTCTTTGTGGACGAGTCCTGTGGGATCTGCACCCCTTGCCGCTCCGGAAACGAGGACCTGCTCCGGAAAATCGACCTGTTCATGGCGGGCAAGGCGCAGAGTTCGGACATCGATGATCTGCAAAGCTGGGGCAAGATGATTCAGAAGACCAGTCGCTGCGGACTAGGCGGCACCTCGCCCAAACCCATCCTCACCACGCTCAACAAGTTTCCCGAGCTGTTTGAGCATAAGGATCACCAGACCCTGCTGCCTTCCTTTGATCACGTACAGGCGTTCAGCGCTTACGACAGGGCGCATGCGACGCTGCACAAGGAGAGGGGCTGATGATCGAGCTGGTGATTGATGGAAAACCGGTCAAGGCAGAAGAGGGCACGAACCTCGTTGAGGCCGCCGGTAAGAACGGGGTCTACATTCCGACCCTGTGCTACCTGAAGGGTGAACCCTGCCTTGGCACCTGCCGGGTGTGTTCGGTCAAGGTCAATGGCAACGTCACCGCTGCATGCTCGGTCACCGTGAGCGAGGGGATGGAAGTCGACGTCAGTGAGCCCGAAGTGACCGATATGCGCCGGGCGCTGGTCGAGTCCCTGTTTGTAGAGGGCAACCACAATTGCCCGAGCTGTGAGAAGAGCGGCCGCTGCGAGTTGCAGGCGGTTGGCTATGAAACCGGCATGGTGGTGTCTCGTTTCCCCTATCGATACCCGCCTCGCGACCGGGATGTGGGCGCGAAGCACCTCTGGCTGGAAAGGGATCGCTGCATTTTCTGTCAGCGCTGTGTTGAACATATACGCGACAGGAAATCGGGACATAAGATTTTCAGTATCAATGGCCGCGGATCCCGCGCCCGCATCGAGATCGACGTTGAACTCGCGGATCAAATGCCCCCGGAGCAAGTCCGCGAAGCCATGGATATCTGCCCCGTGGGCTGCATCCTGGAAAAGCGCGTGGGTTTCGACGTGCCCATGGGCAAGCGCAAATTCGAGGTGCAGAGCCTCCGTGAGCGGGCGACGGGAGGAACAGGGGATGAGTGAAACTATCCTGGGAGTCGAATACTCCCACGAACTCCCACGCACAGCCCTGGATGATGAAACCAGGGGCCAGCGCAGTGAGAAGATCAAGGTGTCCATGATCGGTTTATGCGGGTGCTGGGGCTGCTCCCTCTCTCTCCTGGACGTGGATGAACGGATTCTGGAACTGCTCGATCACATCACCATCCTGCGATCTTCCTTTACCGACATAAAGCGCATCCCCGAGCGCTGCACCATCGGCTTTATTGAAGGCGGGGTGGCCAACGAGGAGAACTTCGAGACGCTTCAGCACTACCGGGAGAACTGCGATGTGCTCATCTCCGTAGGGGCCTGCGCGATCTGGGGCGGTGTGCCAGCCATGCGCAATGCCCGCACGGAACTGGAGGATTGTCTGCGGGAGGCCTATGCCGAGTCAGTCACGCGCCCGGATGAAGGGCCGTCGCTGATCCCACTGCACGATGAGCTCCCGCGCATTGCTGACCGCGTGTATCCCTGCCATGAGGTCGTCAAAATGGACTACTTCATTCCCGGTTGTCCGCCGGACGGCGACGCGATTTTCCGCGTGCTCAATGACCTGCTCAACGGTCGCCCGATAGATCTCCCCACCTCCATCAACCGCTACGACTGACACGAGGCCAACGATGGGAAGAAAGCTGGTTATCGACCCCGTCACCCGTATTGAAGGTCACGGTAAGGTCGTCATCAATCTCGACGAGGATAACCGGGTCGCCGATGCCAAACTCCATGTCGTCGAGTTCCGCGGCTTCGAGAAGTTCGTCCAGGGGCACCCCTTCTGGGAAGCCCCCATGCTGCTGCAGCGCATTTGCGGAATCTGTTTCGTCAGCCATCACCTGGCCGGAGCAAAGACCCTGGATGACATGATCGGTGCGGGGTACAGCACTGGCGCCATGATTACTCCCACGGCGGAGAAAGTTCGGCGCCTTGGGCACTACGCCCAGCAGCTGCAATCTCACGTCACCGCATATTTCTATCTGGTCGTGCCGGAAATGCTGCTCGGGATGGATGCGCCTCCGGAGAAGCGCAATGTCCTTGGGCTTATCGAGGAAGACCCGGCGTTGGTGAAGCGCGTGGTGGCGCTACGCAAGTGGGGTCAGGAGCTGATTGCCGTGCTGCTCGGCAAACGCATGCATGGCATCAACTCCGTGCCCGGGGGGGTCAATGACAATCTCAGTGCCGCCGACAGGGACCGTTTCCTGAACGGGGACCGCGGGCTTCTGTCCATGGCGGAGGTCATCGAGTATGCCCAGGACGGCCTCAAGGTGTTCCGTGACTTCCATGCAAGACACCGGGATGAGGTGGATAACTTCGCGGATGTGGATGCCCTGAACATGTGCCTGGTCGACGAGGAGGGCAATGCGGACTACTACCACGGTCGACTGCGGGTCACCGACAGCGCTGGCGAAATTGTCCGGGACTTTGATTACCACGACTACCTGTCGCACTTTGCGGAAGCCACCGAAGAGTGGAGTTACATGAAGTTTCCCTATATCAGGGAACTCGGACGTGAGAACGGCTCGCTGCGCGTTGGCCCGCTGGCTCGCGTCAACAACACAGGGTCCTACGCCACACCGCTGGCACAGGAAGCGCTAGCGGAGTTCAAGGCATACAGCGACGGGAAACCCAATAACCGTGTTTTGCACACCATGTGGGCGCGGGCGATCGAAATCATTCACACGGCGGAACTCATAGAACAGTTGCTCAATGACCCGGACCTCCAGGACGATGCCCTGGTCGTGGTCCCCGAAGCGGGCGCCTGGACCGGCGAGGGGATTGGTGTTGTGGAGGCGCCCCGAGGAACCCTGCTCCACCATTATCGGGCGGACGAGGCAGGCAGGATTACCTTTGCGAACCTGATCGTGGCGACGACCCAGAATAACCAGGTGCTGAATCGCACCGTGCACGCCGTATCCGAGCGCTACCTGTCGGGAAAGACTGAGATCACCGAAGGCATGATGAACGCGATAGAGGTAGGTATCCGTGCCTACGACCCGTGTTTGAGCTGTGCCACGCATGCTCTGGGGCAAATGCCCCTGAAAGTGTCCCTTGTCGACGCAACGGGCAGGACCGTTGATGAACGTGTGCGCTGAAGCTGTGGATCTCATGCTGGCGTACTTCGACCACGATGACTGCCTGGTCTACGGCATCGGCAACGACGGGCGGCAGGATGATGGCCTGGGATGGGCGTTTATGGACTGGCTTGAAGACAGCGGACACTGCCGTCAGGCGGAGCGTCGGCGGCATTACCAGTTGCAGCTCGAAGACGCCGACCTGCTCAGCTACAAACGGCGGGTGCTGTTTGTCGATGCCAGCAAGGACGAGCGCCTGGACAGCTTCGATATCACCCGGGTGTATCCGAAGCTGGATTTCAGTTTTACATCCCACGCCCTGTCGATCTCGACGGTCCTGGCCACCTGCCTTACCTGCTTCGACCGGGTGCCGGAGGTATACCAGCTGGCGATTCGCGGTTATGAGTGGGAACTGCAGGCCGGGCTCTCAGCGGGCGCGCAGGTTAACCTCGAGCTGGCACAGGCGTATTTCAGCGGCTCGCCCGGTACCGTGGCTGCCGGTCGGCGCTGCATTATCACTGATGAACCCAATGTGGTTGGAGGGAGCCGATGAACAGGCCGCAGGTAGAACGTGTCAGGAGCCTTATCGATGCAGCCCCGCTGCGCCAGTACATCGATGCGGAGGGTGCACAGGT
Source organism: Halieaceae bacterium (assembly GCA_965229625.1). Classification (GTDB taxonomy): domain Bacteria; phylum Pseudomonadota; class Gammaproteobacteria; order Pseudomonadales; family Halieaceae; genus JANQIO01. The sequence continues at coordinate 1,580,303 of CBDDJJ010000002.1, read as the reverse complement.
ACTGGCTGAGAAGGCGGCGAGCGAAGTGGCGCTAAAGGATGGCGAGTACCTGTACCACGCCGGTGACGAGGCCGGCAGCTTCTTTATTGTTGCTGAGGGCCGCCTGGCTTCCGTGAGCAAGGACGTGCGAGAGGGTCGACCTCGAATCCTGCATGTGCTGGAACAGGGAGACCTGCTCGGCGAACTGAGCTTTATCGATGGCACCCCACGGACGCTGTCCGTTTGCGCGCTTGGTGACGCCAGCGTCCTGTGCTTCGAAGCGGAAGATATCCTGCCGCTGTCAGACGAACACCCGAAGTTGATCTTTGACTTTATGCGGGCGGTGATCAAGCGCGTACATCACACCCTGTCATCAATCGTGCAACAGCAGACCGAGCTGACCGACTACATCACTTCAGGGGCCCGAGGGCGCCGCTGAGCGAGGGCGGATAGCCCCTCGGCGAGGTTCGCTATGACGGGCCTTTTGTCAGTCGCCCGGGTCCTGCTGTCTGGCTGCGGTGCCTCTTAGTAGCAGGAATTGGGTGAAAGCTCTGGATTGATTTCTCCGCTGACTTCGTCAGGGTCGACGCCGCTCTCCAGGAGTGCTGTGCGCACAGTTTCTATATGCTCCAGAACCACAGCGTAACGATCGCCGTACTCATGCCGGGTCACCTCGATGGCTTGTGGCATGTAGGTATAGGCAATCTTGAGGGCATTCAGTTGCTCATCGGTCATAACATGCGTTTCCTGTGCAGTGAGTGCCGGCCTGGTCAGTGCGCCGGGCGCCAATGTGATTGGAGAGCACGCCTGGTCCATCAGGACTAGACCTGCTGCCAATCAACCGAGGCGTTGAGGACAGCGCCGGATGTCCCTCAGCAAGAACAGCACATCAGGCTTTTCCCCAACGGCGGCTTACAGATAGTAGCGAATACTGGGCCTGTACCGAAGCAGCTTGTGAGGTGGGCGATAAGAGGAACACCTTGGCGGGTACCAGGTCGCCAAAGAAAAGTGAGAAGTGCATAGCAAAAAAAGCCGCGCGGAGCGGCCTGTTGCTGGATCGCAGTGATGGTGTTATGCGACGGCTGACGCCATCTCTTGTTCGCGGTGCTGGAGGCGCTTGAGCCCAAACACTGCCCCGAGAGCGGACAAGAACAACCAGGCAGCGGCGGGGAGGGGAACCGGTGTGATACGCACTGCATCCACGTCGAAGCCGCCCGCCCGGTTACTGGTATCCACCAGGCGGATGGTGTCGAACAGGCCAGAGACAGCCGCCAGGGACAGTGTCACGCCACCCTGAGCCGCTGCGTTGGTAATGGAACCGACGGCCTGGAAAGAAGCGGCATCGCCAGCAGTTCCCGCAAACAAATCCACAGACTCTTCCCAGCGGCTCACGTTGCCAAACGTTATTTCGTAGATAGTGACGTCTGCGTTGAACTGGGCACCGAACGTGAAGTCTGCCGTTGCGCCACTGCCAATCTCGAAGAAAGTACCGTTTGCTGCGCCCAGCGCATTCAGAGGGTTGTCACGATTGTTTGAGGTTCCGCGATCTGCCGCGTCGTCATAAATAATTTGAGTTGCCCAGCCATCATCAAAGCCGCCGGGACCAGCAGGTACCATGGCCGCATTGGCGGAGCCGGCAGCCAGGGCCAGCGAAAAACCGGCAGCAAACAGGCTGTGTGAAAGCTGACGTGACTTTGAAACAAACAACGTGTGCATAGCGAAACATCCTTATTGGCTGTGCGCATTGGGCGCAGTACGGCCACCATCTCCAACGCCGAAATCATAACGTGGCCACCAAAACCAGCGTATGGCCCGGATGGGCCATAGGCTGTCGACTACGCGGATTGCCAGCGAAAGGGCTGTCGCTGGGTTCGCCGAAGAGACCGCCAGGCAGCTCGGAAATCGGGCGGTTTCCTGAGCTTTTCAGGCTGTTTTCCTTGCTGCCTGGATCTTTGTCTCGCTCTGAACGGAGCGCTAAGTGTTCCGAGCCCGGCCCCAAGAAAATGCCCGTTGTGCGCTCGGGGTCTTGCACAAAGACTGCGCACCGCTCGCTTTAGCTTGGTGCAAAAATACGATAATAAAGAATTGATAGGGGTTATTATCAGTTTTTTTCGATGTATCGCAAAGCCAGAAACTAAGCGGGTTCCGAGGCTTTTTTTTGATCTAAATAAATTTGAAAAACAGTTGGCACGAATCTGGCTATGTCCCTTTCGTGAAAATTTACGGTGCTCTTCGCCATGAGGATTAATCACGGGAGATGGAGTGCCTTACGCAAAACCCTTAGATCAGAAACGAGGATCCCTCATGAACAACACAGATAATACGAACGTGCTTACTTCAGCCGCGACCACCGCCACCGCGCCGTTCAGGAAGAAGGCACTGGCGCTCGCTGCCGCTACGCTTATCAGCGCATCAGTCACGGGTAACGTCTATGCACAGGAAGATAAGCTGAGCGGCAGTGCATCGTTCAACTCTGATGCATTCTTCGGCGTAAACCCGTTTGTAGGGCTTACCTACGACGCGGGCGATATGGACGTTACTTTCTACGGTATCTTCTGGGGTGCCGGCACCGGCCAGGATTGGGGTAACTGGACGGAGTACGGTGTCGGTGTTGGATTCGAGATGCTTGGCGGTGACCTGTACGTCAACCCGCAGATCGGCTTCACCTCCGGTAACCTGTTGTCCTCAGGCACTGCTGATGACGGCATCGTCGGTGACGGCTGGGTGCCGAATATTACGATGAACTACGGCACTGAGGACTGGGAAGGCCAGCTCTACTTCGGCTACTACCTGCCGCTGCGCGAAGAGGATGACGATGGTGAGAGCACCCTCGAGTACATTCACTACTGGGTGAACGGTGGCAAGAAGTTTGGCAAGTATTTCTCTGCCGGGGTGCATTTCGAGGAGCTTGAGCTGACCGGTGGATCCAATGTCAGCAGCCAGGACGGCTACCAGTGGCTTGGCCCGTATTTCCAGGTGGCTAACGACAAGTTCTCGCTGCGGTTCTCGGCAGGTACGGACCTGACCGATGACGATGATTCTTTCTCGGCGACCGACTTCTACAAATTGCAGTTCGGTTACGCCTTCTAATTGTTGCAGGGGTGTTCTCTCTTCGGCCGGCTTTCGCCGGCCTTTTTTCTTTCTGCTCTACAGCATTTGTCGGCCCGGGTCCGATCCTGTTGGCGTAGCGCTTTGGATGAAAGCCGGAATCAGGACGCCGGGTGTTCCTATGCCCTGGTTTCCCCGTCCTCCCACGCCGCGCTGATGGCCTCGGCGGCATGGCGGATGGCTGCAAGCACGGGCTGAATTTTTTCGGCGTTGGTGCAGCGTACCACCAGTTCCGCACCGATTTGCCCATTGCGAAAGAAGGGGTAGGAGCCGATAGAGACCTCGGGGTGTGCGTCCTGTATCGCTGCGAGACGTTCTGCCATTTCACTTTCTGGTGCGAATACAGTGACCGCATCGGACAACATGGGCTCTGCTCCCGCCAGTTCACCGCGCAGTCCCTCGAGCATGCCACGCATGATTCCCGGGATTCCCGCCAGCATGAATACGTTGTCTTTACACACGCCCGGGGCGCCGCTCATGGGATTCTTTACCAGGCCGCCGCCGTCGGGGACTCGAGCCATGCGCTTACGCGCTTCCGTCAATTCATTTGGTCCGTAATACTCAGTTAGAATTTCCAGGGCTTCCTGGTGGTAGGTGACCTCTACCTCAAATGCGCCGGCAACAGCGTCGACCGTGATGTCGTCGTGGGTCGGCCCTATGCCGCCGGTGGTGAAACAGTAGTCGCAACGCTCGCGCAGCGCATTCACTGCCTCAATGATTGCCTGATGATTATCGCCAACAATCCGTACTTCGGTCAGAACGACGCCTTCCTCGTTAAGCCACTTTGCCAGGTAGGCTATATTGGCGTCCTGAGTGCGCCCGGACAGGATTTCATCGCCGATCACTACAAGGCCCGCGGTAACTCTTGTTGATTGGCTCACGTCATGTTTTCTCCGCAGTGGGATTACAAGCCAGGCTCACCGTGCTTTCGTCATGCGGCTTCCCTTTCAAGTCAGCCTTGAAAAGTAAGCTCAATGTGTCACCCATGTAGCGGGAATTCACACCTTGAAAAAGACCACTAGAGGCAAAACCGTCAAGTGAATTTGGACTGTTAGCTTCTGCCCATTACCCCATTCATAGCTCCTTGGAATCGATCAAGTGCTGACATACCAACTCCAGCCAAGGGTTTTCAAGCTTGTTGACGCACAGCCGTTGAGCTTCCCAAATGAACTTGTCTTAGAGATCAAGTACGCGCCAGGCACAGTCTTCGGCTCTGAACAGGGCTATAGCAGAGCTCTTGTTAAGGGTCGAAAAGCGAAAATGCTCTATAACGCAAATAACGGTCGTGTCCTCGCTAAGTCAGATCCGCCAGTAGATCCAATCGAAGTAACAATTGATTCACAGGAAGATAGGCTTGACCTTAGAGGAGACCTCTTGCAGTACCGCTGCACGTGCGCCAGTAAGGAAGACCTAGAAGGACTAATCTCGACGTTTTGCCATTTACTCCCTACGTTACTCAGTCTATCAATGCCGGAGCCTCCGACGGTTGTGTATACCAAAGGTTGGTTAGGGAACATTGAATTCCGTTGGGAACATCAGGAAGCTAGAGTGCCCTTCTTTACTGTAACAGCCGACTCCCTCGAACAGGGTGTTATGAGCGCAATAGAAAGATTGCCCCTATTCTATGGTTACAATAATCGGCGTTTAGCGGCTGCTCTGCACTATGCGCACAAGGCTTCAAGGCTGGTGGTGTCAGGCAGTTCTGATTGGGAGTTCATGTCAGAGGCTATTCTTAACTACTGCAAAGTGCTAGAGATGCTTTTTGTAGAGACGGCGGCAACGAGGGAAGATACTAGGAGGGGACTTTATTCATTGGGCTACGATACGGAGGCTGTGGAAGGAGATTTCATACCACTGTTTATCTTGAGGGGTTTTGTCGATGTTGCTCACGCAAAAGTAGCAATTCATAAACAGGAGCAGCTTCTTGTTATATATCGATTTCTTTCAAATACAATAGGTCGCTTTCGCGAGCTGCTTAGAAAAGTGATAGAAAACATCGAATCGGGGGACTTTGGTGTACCGGTTGTCACTAATGCATCTTTAGATCGTGAGGATCGTGCAGGTATGGACAGGTTGATCAGGATATTGGAAGAAAGAATCAATAGCTGATTGCTCAGTTCGCGAACAACAGCCACAAACACGCAGCATAGCTTCTGAGCTCCGGGAACCCACCCATAATGTCCGCTTCGGGTCGATGGACTAAAACGCTTCTGCGGTAGCGGTTTAGGGCGGTATGAACTCTGGTGACTGGTGGGCCTCGTTCTATAAGTCTTGTCTATCCTTGAGTGGATCAAGGATACCGGTAGCATCAATACTCTTTTGTGTCACCGGCCCGGTATCTTAGTAGTAGGGCGAACCCTCGATACGATCGCGCAGCGCTTAGAGTTAGGAGCCAAAGGCTTCCCCAGTTATGAGCTTGACGATCTCCTCGTCATGATCAGCAAGCTCGACAATCATGGCGCCGTAAATATTCATATACATGCAGTAGTGCTCGAGGCTGCGCTTATCCTTTTGCAGCCACCTGCGGTTCTTCGCCAAAAAGCCGGCGAGGGTTCGCAATGAGACGCCGACTAGGTGGGGGTGAAAAAATCCAAAAAATTGCGGTGGGTCCGCCCCGCAAAGCGGAACACGTGGAAACCGTCATTTTTCTTGATTTTGAGGGGATGCAATGCCCCTCAAATGCGCGAGGGATCGTGACCGCATGGCCAAGACCCGCGAGCGGAGCTTGGGGGGCTTAAGCCGAGTAGAGCCCGGTCCGGAGTTTACGCCGGACGCGCTGAAGTACTGCACATAGCTATCAATTCAGATCGAATAAGCCTGCGTAAGCTTCCCCGTCAAGTAGACAGTTCAAAAATAGAGTTTCTGGTGGATTGCTCCCTGGCCTCCTTAGGTGTTAGGTCGCCCAGAGAGTCGTGTGGTCTTTCCTCGTTGTATTCCAGCATCCACCACCAGGTGGCCTCCCGGACGTGATCGAGCGACGTAAACAGGTATTGATCTAGCACCTCTTCCCGATAGGTTCGATTGAAGCGCTCGATGTAGGCGTTCTGGTTTGGCTTGCCCGGCTGGATGTATTGGATCGCCATGCCGGCGTCTTTTGCCCATGCCGTAAATGTTTCACCCAGGAACTCGGGTCCGTTATCCGTCCTCAGGACCTGGGGCAAACCGTGCTCCTGACGCAACTGCTCAAAGACCCGCACCAGGCGAACCGACGTGATAGAGGTGTCGACCTCGATATGCAGCGCTTCGCGATTGAAGTCGTCGGTCACATTGAAGGTACGGAAGCGTTTTCCTGTATGAAGCGCATCCGACATGAAGTCGGCAGACCAGACCTTATCCGGAAGCGCAGGGACGTAGAGTTCAGCTCTGTGCCGCTTGGGCAGCCGCTTCTTCGCTCGGCGTCTTAGATTTAGCTCCATCAGCTTGTAAACCCGGTAAATGCGTTTGTGGTTCCAAGGCCGACCTTGCCTTCGGAGCATCTTCCGGCACTTCCAGAAGCCTCGGCTGGGTCGCCCCTCGACTAGATCTGCCAGAGCGGCGATGACCTCCGCGTCTCGCACGGTCCAGTGCTCGGGCACTTTGTAGTAGGCCGATCTGGAGAGGCCCACGCACCGACAGGATCGAGCCACAGACAGCTTCTGATCGCTGACCAGGAAGCCCGCAGCTGTTCGCTTCTCTGCCGGCGTTACAGCTTTTTTGAGATCAGCTCCTTCATCGCAGCATTCTCAAGCGCCAACTCCGCATACATCTTCTTGAGTTTGGCGTTCTCGGCTTCCATCTCCTTCACCCGCTTCAACTCCGAGGCTTCCATACCGCCGTACTTGGACTTCCACGAGTAGTAAGTGGGGGAGGATATGCCGTGCTTGCGACAGATGTCCTTCACCATCACGCCGGCATCAGCCTCCTTGAGAATCGCGATGATCTGACTCTCGGTGAACTTCGACTTCTTCATGTGAACCTCCCGGCTATAAAATGCCAGAAAGCTCTACTAATTACCTGTCTCCGATTTGGGGAAGCTTACGTCCGGGCTTGGCCTTTACGTAGCGTATCCAGCGCTTCTTATGGGGCTGGTGCTTCTGGTTGGCCGGGAGGCGCGGCATGCCGTTCCGCTCCAGGACCCGATGAACCGTTGATTTGGCGATCTGGACCTGGTGGAATCGCTGCAGGTACGCCTGGATCCTGCCGGCGCCGAAGTGGTAGTTCTGCCTCAGATACAGAATCTTGCTGACTACAGCTCTGGGCGTCTCGTTGGGATGGGTACGGGGCGCTCTGCCACGGTCGGCCAGGCCAGCCTCCCCGTGCGCCTCATAGCGTCTCTTCCACCGATAGTAGGCTGTCCGTGAGATACCAAAATATCGGCATGTCCGAGCGACCTGCCGGGGTTCACCTTCGGCCCAATTTAGGATTTTGAGGCGCCAGGCGACGAGCCTGGCTTGTTGTGCATTTGTCATGCTGCTTCCCTTTCAAGTTGGCCTTGAAACGAAAGCTTAATGTGTCACCCATGTAGCAGGAATTCACAGTTTGAGCTACCCGACACATAGGTTACAGAATATACCGGACACATAGGTTACACATTTAGGCATTTGGGGAGGCCCTCAGATGCCCTGGAAAGAGTGTAGCGCTATGGATGAACGTGTTCGATTCGTGGCCCGCTTGCTGGAAGGCGAGAAGATGGCCGTGGTATGCCGCGACTTCGGGATATCCCGCAAGACCGGTTACAAGATCTTCAATCGATACAAGGACTTGGGTGTCGAGGGCCTGCAAGACCGAAGTCGCAGGCCTCAGCGCTACGCCAACCAGCTGCCGTTCCAGGTCGAGCGAACCATTCTCCAGCTCAAGCGCGAGTTCCCGAACTGGGGTGCCCCCAAGATCCGCGAGAAGCTGATCCGGGAATACCCCACTATCAAACCACCCGCTAAGAGTACCGTGCACGCCATCCTGGAGCGCCACGGCCTGGTCAAACGCCGCAAGCGCAAGCGCTACAAGGCCAAGGGCACCGGTCTTACGGACCCCAGGATAGCCAACGGGTTGTGGTGCGCCGACTACAAGGGGCACTTCCTCCTGGGCAACAAGAAGTACTGCTATCCACTGACGATCACCGACTACTGCACCCGCTACCTGTTGGCCTGTGAAGCACTCGAGTCGACCAAGGAGGTCTTTGCCTTCTCCACCTTCGAGCGAGTGTTCAAGGAGTTCGGGCTGCCGACGGCCATTCGTACCGATAATGGCGTCCCTTTCGCCGGCCCCACAGCATTGCACGGCCTGAGCAAGCTGTCGGTCTGGTGGCTGCGATTGGGGATCAGGATTGAGCGCATCAAGCCTGGCAACCCCCAGCAGAACGGCCGCCATGAGCGCATGCACCTGACACTTAAGAAAGAGGCGACCAAGCCGGTCAGTTACAACTTCCTGCAACAGCAGGACCGCTTCGACAACTGGGTGGAGCAATACAACAACCAGCGTCCGCACCAGGCGCTGGGGATGAAGTATCCCGGGGAGCTGTATAGGCCCTCGGCCCGGGAGTACCACCGGCCAGAGCCGCCGGAGTACCCGTACCATGATCGCACCATCCAGGTGACTTACTGTGGTCGCGTCTGTATTGGCGGCAGAAAGATAAACCTATGCCGTGCACTTGCAGGCCAGCATGTGGGCGTGAGAGAGGTGGCTGACAAGATCTGGCTGGTCAGCTTCATGGATTATGATCTAGGATTCTTTGATGAGGATGAGAACCGGGTAGAGCCGGCTCCCAATCCTTTTGCCCCGGAACTGTTACCTATGTCTCCGGTATAAAGTGCAACCTATGTCTTCAGAATGCACCGTTCCGATATGGTGGGCCCAGTAGGACTTGAACCTACGACCAATCGATTATGAGTCGACTGCTCTAACCAACTGAGCTATGGGCCCTTATCTGTGCCTTGCGGCAGATGAGCGGCGCATTATAGTGCGCGCCTTGAGGGGCGTCACGCCTTGAGCGGGAGCTCTACTCTTCCACGAATCCTTTCCAGCCTGCCATGTACTCGACAAACGTCTCGCCCAGGCCCTGGCCACGTAGGTAGTCCCTGGTCACCGGGTTGGGAATCTGTTCGAAGCTGTCGTTGGCGGCCACGCAGCGCGGGAAATCGTGGTGCAGGATAGCGGCCCGGCCCGGCAGGACAAAGTCGGCGCCGGCCTCCACGCAGCGGCGTGCAGCTTCGCCGGAGCGAATTTTGCCGGCGGTGCCAAGTTTCACTTCGCCGCGCTTGAGGTCTGCAAAGCAGGACAACAGGGTGCGCCCCTTATACCCTTTTTCAGCGGGCTCCTTGAAGGAATCCCACAGGGACATATCGAGAAAGTCGATCTGGCCGCGCTGGAAGAGTTCCTGTGCCAGTTCCCGCATTTCCCCAAGCCGGAGGTCGAAGCGCTCCGGCGACAGCCGTAGACCGAGCACGAAGTCCGGCGCGCACTGGGAGCGAACACCGTCGATCAGTTCCATTATCAGTCGCGCGCGGTTCTCTAAGCTGCCGCCGAAGGCGTCGTCGCGCCGGTTGATCGTCGGGCTCAGGAACTGGCATAGCAAATAGCCATGGGCCCCGTGTAGCTCTACGCCGTCAAAGCCGGCTTGTTCGGCGCGCCTGGCAGCGGCCAGGAAATCCTCGCGCACCTGCTCGACTTCGTTGAGGGTGAGCGCGCGGGCGCCGGTTTCCTCGTTGTCCGAGGGGCACAAAGGCCGCTGGCCGATCTCCTCCTCGGGGGAGCGCATGCCCGCGTGGTGCAGCTGCAGGAGGGCCAGGCTGTCGTTGGCGCGAATGCCGGCGGCGAGCCGGGTCAGGCCTTCCAGGTGTTCATCGGAAAAGCAGCCCAGCTGACCCGGAAAGCCCTTGCCGGCGGCCTGCACGTGTGAGGCGCAGGTCATGGTGGCGCCGAAGCCACCTTCGGCACGCATGGTCAGCCAGCGATACTCGTCGTCTGACAGTACACCATTGTCGTGGCTCTGCAGGTTGGTGAGCGGCGCCATCATGAAGCGGTTTTTCATCACCTTGCCCGAGGCAAACGGGACGGGGGCAAACAAGTTGCTCATGGGGTCTCCGGTGGGGGTCGGGCTACTTGCTGGCGCTGAGGCCGATGGATTTGAGCAGGGAGGCGGTTTCAGCCCTGAGACGCTCTACGGTGGTGCTCTTCTCGCGCAGCATCTTTTCCAGGAACTGCAGGTACAGGTAATTCTGCATCTGCATACGCACCCGGGATTCCAGGATGCGCGGCCGGATCGGCTTGGAAATGAAATCCGCGGCGCCGGCGTCCAGAGCGGCTTCCTCGGCGTCCTCGTCTTCCATGCCGGTCAGGAAGATCACCGGCAGGTCAGTGGTATCCGGGTTGTCCTTGAGTTTGGCGCAGACTTCCAGGCCGTCCATGCCTGGCATCATGATGTCGAGCAGTACCAGGTCTGCGCCGCCATTCGCCAGCGCCTCCAGTGCCTCAGGCCCGGAGGAGGCCAGGGTGACGTCGTAGTCCTTGCTGAGAATGCCCTGGATGATGGAGAGGAGACCGCGGTCGTCGTCCACGACCAGAACCCGGCCGAGTACCGCTGCCTCCTCACTCATCCAGCTATCCCGGTACTCGCTTACTCGTCCAGGAAACTGCGCAGGTGGTCCGATCGGGTCGGGTGGCGCAGCTTGCGCAGGGCCTTGGCTTCTATCTGCCGGATACGCTCACGAGTCACATCGAACTGTTTGCCCACTTCCTCGAGGGTGTGGTCGGTGTTCATGTCGATCCCGAAGCGCATGCGCAGCACCTTGGCTTCGCGGGCGGTCAGGCCGGCCAGCACGTCCTTGGTGGCCTCGTGCAGGCCTGAGCCGGTGGCGGAATCCACCGGGGACTCGATAGTAGCGTCCTCGATAAAGTCGCCCAGGTGCGAATCTTCATCATCGCCGATGGGCGTCTCCATGGATATCGGCTCCTTGGCAATCTTCAGCACCTTGCGCACCTTGTCTTCCGGCATATCCATGCGCTCGCCCAGTTCTTCCGGGGTGGGCTCGCGGCCCATCTCCTGCAGCATCTGCCGGGAAATCCGGTTGAGCTTGTTGATGGTCTCGATCATGTGCACCGGTATGCGGATGGTGCGGGCCTGGTCGGCAATGGAGCGGGTAATAGCCTGGCGAATCCACCAGGTGGCGTAGGTCGAAAATTTGTAACCGCGCCGATACTCGAACTTGTCTACCGCCTTCATCAGGCCGATGTTGCCCTCCTGGATCAGGTCGAGGAACTGCAAGCCACGGTTGGTGTACTTCTTGGCGATGGAGATCACCAGGCGCAGGTTGGCTTCCACCATTTCCTTTTTGGCCCGACGCGCCATGGCCTCGCCCATGGACATGCGGCGATTGATTTCCTTGATCTCGGTGACCGACAGACCGGCTTCTTCCTCGACCAGCTGCAGCTTGCGCTGGGCGCGCTGGATGTTGTCCTTTTCAGCCGCCAGGCGAGCGGCGTAGTCCTTCTTGGAGCGGGTGTGCTTGCTCACCCAACGCAGGTCGGACTCGGAGCCCTGGAAGCTCTTGATGAACTCCATACGGGGCATGCCGCAGGTCTTCACACAGATCTGCATGATCTCCCGCTCGAGGTTGCGTACCTGCAACAGCATGTCACGTGCCTGTTCAGTGAGGGGATCAAATACGCGCGGGGTGAGCTTCAGGAACTTGAACAGCTCGGCGAGCTTCTCAAGGTCCTTCTGGGCGGTCTTGCCGTCGCGACCTTCCTTGGCAATAGACTTGTCAGCCTTGTTGCAGGCGCGCTTGATCGCGGTGAAGCGCTTTTTGGCCTCAACGGGATCCGGTCCGGTCTCGCCGTCTTCGTCATCGTCGTCATCGCTGGTTCCGCTTTCTTCCTGCTGGGCGGCAACTTCCGCGGCGGACGGCACATGTTCGGCAGGGTCCAGGTAGCCCACCAGGATATCCGACAGGCGGCGTTCCTCGGTGGCGACCTTGTCATATTCGTCGAGAATCGAGCGCACGGCGCCGGGGTAGTAGGCGAGCGCCGCCATCAATTCACGGATGCCTTCCTCGATGCGCTTGGCGATAACGATTTCGCCCTCGCGGGTCAGCAGTTCCACGGTGCCCATCTCGCGCATGTACATGCGCACGGGGTCGGTAGTACGGCCGGCTTCGGTTTCCACCGCGGCAAGGGCGGCAGCAGCTTCCGCGGCCACCACGTCGTCGGCAGAGGAGTCCCCTTCGGTAATCAGCAGGGTGTCGGCATCCGGGGCTACTTCGAACACCTGGATGCCCATGTCGTTGATCATCTGGATGATATCTTCGACCTGGTCCGGATCGGAGATATCTTCGGGGAGGTGATCGTTCACCTCGGCGTAGGTCAGGAAGCCCTGTTCCTTGCCCTTGGCTATCAGTTCTTTAAGACGGGATTGTTGTTGAACCACGTCGTTCATGCAGCGGGTACCTTCAACAGTTGTTCTGGCCGGCGAGCTTTAAGTGTAGTAAAGCGTCGCCCGCAGATTCCAAATTAAAAATGCAATCGCCCATTATAACCGGAAAACACATTAATCGGCTATAAAATAGCCAATTGGAATTAACGGCTTTTGTTCTATTTTGCCGTGTATTCCGGCGGTCTCTCGGCGTTTTGCGGGATGCTATCCAGACTTCTGGCCGGGCAGTCATGAGACGGGTTTGCTGGTCCTGGGGCTGCCAGGGCCTTCATGCTCAATGCGCTCTCAAGGCGCGCACTCAAGGTACGCTCTCTGGGGTGCATTGCGCACTTTTGCTCACTCACTGCTTTCGGCCGCGTTCTTCGTCCCGGCGCCGCTTTTCTCGCAATTCCTGGACGATTTCCAGCTTCTCCAACTCGCTGATGTCAGCGTAGTTCCTGTGTTTCAGTTTGTCGACTCGGGCCTCGAATTCCCGGGCTTTCGGGTGGTTTAGCAGCCTGTTCATGGTGTCTAAAAACTCATTTTCAATGCCTTCCGGTGGAATCAGCCGCTCCTGGCTGGCGAGCCGGTTGAGCAATTCGCCCTGCTCGGTGCCGTACCAGTGCCCCAGCAGCATGTGCGTGGTGGATTCCGGGTGCCGGCCCAGCAGTTCCAGAAGCTCAAGCAGCAGTGCGATTTCAGCGCCTTCCAGGGCTTTCAGCGGTTCCAGATCCTCCACCTGTCGCGCCACAGCGGGCTGGTGTAGCAGCAGGAATAGGGCCATTTGCACCAGCCCTACCGGGCCCGCCTGGGCCTGGGCAAGCGGCTGTCGCTGTCGCGGCCGTGGAGTTGCCGGCGCAGCGCCGACGGGTGCCTGCGGCGGCGCGACGATCTGGCTGAGGGCATCGGTTGCCATGCCCGTGCGCTCTGCCAACTCCTTGAACATCAGCTCCCGGTAGACCCCTGGGGGCAGCTTCTGCAACAGCGGGGCCGCCAGTTTGCTGAGCCGTGCCTTGCCATCCAGTGAGTCCAGGGACAGGGTGGCGGAAAGGTTTTCAAACAGGAACGCATCCAGCGGTACCGCGTGCTTGACCAGCGAACGGAAGTGCTCGGCACCCTGGCTGCGAACCAGGGTATCCGGATCTTCACCCTCAGGCAGAAACAGGAAGCGTGCCGAGCGGCCGTCCTGCATGCAGGGCAGGGCGGCTTCCATTGCCCGCCCGGCGGCCTGGCGTCCCGCCTCGTCGCCGTCAAAGCAGAACACGACTTCGGGGCAGAGCCGGAAGATCTTCTCCAGGTGCGCCTGGCCGGTGGCAGTGCCAAGGGTTGCGGTGGCATTGTTGATACCATGCTGGGCCAGGGCGATCACGTCCATGTAGCCTTCGACGATAATAATGCGCTCCAGCTGGCGGTTGGCCTGGCGGGCCTGGTAGAGCCCGTAGAGCTCCCGGCCTTTCTGGAAAATCGGGGTCTCGGGTGAATTGAGGTACTTGGGCTTGTCATCGCCCAGTACCCGGCCCCCGAAGCCGATGACCCGTCCGCGCTGGTCGCGGATGGGGAATACCACCCGGTCGCGAAAGCGGTCATAGACACGCCCGCTCTCGTTTTCCACCAGCATGCCTGCCTGTTTGAGCTGCTGCTTGCGCTCCTCGGTGGTGCCCAGGGCCTTCAACAGGTTGTCCCAGCCAGGTGCCGCGAACCCGAGGTCGAAGCGCTTGGCAATCTCCCCGGTCAGGCCTCGCACCTTGAGATAGTCGACCGCGGTCGCCTTGCGCGGGTGTTCGCGCAGCTGGCGCTGGTAGTAGCGCGCCGCCTCTTCCATCAGCGGGTAGAGGTCGCGCTGGCCGCGCTCTTCACGGCGCTCGGCTTGCTCCCGGGGCACACTCATGCCCAGGCTGTCAGCCAGGGCCTCCACGGCCGCCGGGAACTCCATGTTCTCGTAGTCCATCAGGAAGCCGAGAGCATTGCCGCCGGCGCCACAGCCGAAACAGTAGTAGAACTGCTTCTCCGGATTGACACTGAAAGACGGGGTTTTTTCCTGGTGGAAGGGGCAACAGGCCATGTAGTTCTTGCCGCTCTTCTTCAGTTTCACACGGCGGTCGATCACGTCGACGATGTCGGCGCGATCGAGAAGATCGTCGATGAAGGACTGTGGGATCAATCCGGCCATGTGCTCGCTACCCGGGAGAAGGCGATCGATTTGCGCCCATCCGGGCTAGTTTACAACTAAGGTCAACTGGGAAGTGTAGCCGGTCTGACCGGCGGGGGCTGTGCGCCCCGGGCTTCGCGCCCCGGACTGCGCATCCCGAACTGAAAGCTCAGCCCTGTAGGCGCTGCTTGACCAGCCCGCTGACCTTGCCCATGTCGGCGCGGCCCTGCAGCTGCGGCTTGAGCACGCCCATCACCGGGCCCATGGCCTGCATGCCCTCGGCGTCAACGCCGGCGATGGCCTCGTCCACCAGAGCGATGATTTCTTCTTCCGATAACTGCTGGGGCAGGAACTCCTGGATCACGCCGATCTCATAGTTCTCCTGGTCCGCCAGTTCGGTGCGGCCCGCGTCGGTGTACTGCTGGGCCGAGTCGCGGCGCTGCTTGACCATCTTGTCGAGCACCGCCAGCACGCGGGTGTCGTCGAGCTCAATGCGCTCGTCCACTTCGATGCGTTTGAATTCCGCCAGGATCAGGCGAATGGTCTGGAGACGGGCTTTTTCCCTGGCCCGCATGGCCGCTTTCATCGCGGCCTGGATATCGTCCTTGAGAGGGGAAGCGCTCATCCGCGCAAGGTCGCCGCCCGCCTAGTACAGGCGGACGCGCTTCTTGTTTTCCCGGGACATCTTCTTCGCGTGGCGCTTCACGGCAGCCGCTGCGGCGCGTTTGCGCACCGTGGTCGGCTTCTCGTAGTGCTCGCGCTTGCGAACCTCGGCGAGGATGCCAGCCTTTTCGCAAGAGCGCTTGAAGCGACGGAGCGCGATATCAAAGGGCTCGTTTTCCTTGATCTTGATAGAGGGCATTCAGTTAACACCTGTCCAGTAAACTCGGCTGCAGGCCGCGAATTTAAAGGCCTCCAACCACAAAGGGCGCGCATTTTATACCCAAGCCGGGGAGAATGCAAAGCCGGTTTTAGCCCCCGTACCGGCCCCGGAAACTGGCCTGGGGCCGGGACGTCCATTATTATCCCGCCTCTATTTCAATTGGAGCCCGACGCATGCGTGTACTTGGCCTCGAAACTTCCTGCGATGAGACCGGAATAGCGCTCTATGACACCGAGCGGGGCCTGCTGGCAGATGCCCTGTACAGCCAGGTCAAGGTGCACCAGGAGTATGGGGGTGTGGTGCCGGAGCTGGCATCCCGTGACCATGTGCGCAAGGCGCTGCCGCTGGTGGAGAAAGTACTCGCCGACGGTGACTGTGCGCGGCCCGACGCAGTGGCCTACACCGCGGGCCCTGGCCTGGTAGGGGCGCTGATGGTGGGCGCCACGCTGGCGCGTTCCCTGGCACTGGGCTGGGGCGTTCCCGTGCTGGGTGTACACCACATGGAAGGCCACCTGCTGGCGCCAATGCTCGAGGAAGAGCGCCCGGAATACCCGTTTGTCGCGCTGCTGGTGTCGGGCGGTCACACCCAGCTGGTACGTGTGGACGGGATCGGTGAGTACAAGATGCTTGGCGAATCGGTGGACGACGCCGCCGGAGAGGCCTTCGACAAGACAGCGAAGATGCTCGGTGAACCCTATCCCGGCGGGCCCCATGTGGCGCGCCTGGCGGAATCGGGCGATGTGTCGCGCTTCGATTTTCCCAGGCCGATGACTACCAAGCCCGGGCTGGATTTCAGCTTCAGTGGCCTCAAGACGCATACCCTGACCACGCTGGAAACAGCCGGCGGCCGCGGTAACGTGGATGAGCAGACTCGCGCTGACATTGCCTGCGCCTTCCAGCAGGCGGTGGTCGATACCCTGGTGATCAAGTGTCGCCGGGCGCTGGAGCAGGAGGGGCTCAACACCCTGGTGATTGCCGGCGGTGTGAGCGCCAACAAGGAACTGCGCCGCCAACTGAAGCTGGCGCTGGAGAAACTCGGCGGACAGGTGTTCTACCCGGGCCTGCGCTTCTGCACCGACAATGGCGCGATGATCGCCTATGCCGGTGCCCAGCGCCTGCTGGCCGGAGAAGTCGACCCGGTCGAAGCACCGGTGCGACCGCGCTGGCCTCTGGACGAACTGCCCCCCCTGGGCGGTGCCAGCCAGGCCGCCTGAGATGGACAGGGTGTACCTCAACGACCTCGTGGTGGAAGCCATTATTGGCATTCACCCCTGGGAGCGCGAGGTACCGCAACGCCTGGTGCTGCAGCTTGAGGTGGGCGTGGATATCCCCGCAGTGGCCGCCAGTGACGATATCGACAAGACCGTGGACTACTCCGCGCTGGCGGAACGGGTGCGAGACTTTGTCCGCGAAGGGCGCTACCGGCTGCTCGAAACCCTGGCCGAAGAAACTGCGGCCATGCTGCAGCAGGAGTTTGCGATCGACTGGCTGCGACTTCAGGTCGGCAAGCCCGGTGCCGTGACCACGGCCCGCGAGGTAGGAGTCCTGATCGAGCGCGGCCACCGTACATGACCCGGGTTTTCCTGGGCGTCGGCAGCAATATCGATCGCCAGAAAAACATCTGTACCGGCCTCGACAACCTGCAGGCCGACTTCGGTCTGCGCCGCCTGTCCGCGGTCTACGAAAGTGCGGCGGAGGGCTTCGAAGGCCCGGCCTTCTACAACCTGGTCGTGGAGCTGGAAACCGACATCGGCCTCGGTTCTCTGGCGCGCTTCCTGCGCCAGATGGAATACCGTCTGGGGCGGCCGCGCAACGCCAGCCGTTTCAGCTCGCGAACCCTGGACCTGGATATCCTCTGCTACGGCGACCTGCATGGCGAAATCGACGGCATAGAACTGCCGCGGGCAGAGATCCTCGAGAATGCCTACGTGCTGGCCCCTCTGGCAGCGCTGGCGCCGGACGTATTGCTTCCCGGGGGCCGGGAGAGTTTTGCTGAGCTCTGGCAGCGGCTGGCGAGCAGGATGCAGGCCGTCGAGCCAGTGAGTTTTATCTGGCGCGGTCGCAGCCTGCCGTTTGATATCCCGGTCTAACCCAGCAGTTTTTTCCGCTCCGCTCGCAGTCGCTCCCCGACCTCCCGGCCGGATACGCCGGCCGCGGCGAGGGCGGCGACATCCACGGAACGGCAGCGGGCGAGTGCCCGGCGCCAGAACTCCGCATCGCTCGAGGGCTGCAGCATCGCCAGCAGCGCCAGCAGCTGTTCGAAGCGCTCCGGGCGCCGAAACGCATCCGCGCGCTCCAGTACGTCGAGCCGGCTGGCGGCATCCAGCGCCGTGGGATCAGCCAGGGCCTGCTCAAGTGACGCCCACAGGCCGGCCAGTTCGCTGAAACGCTTTGGCGCATTGAGACGCTGGCACAGGGAAGCCACGGCCGCTGCCTCAAGCCCGGAACACAGCGCGGCGAAGCGCAGCTCCGTATCGGCCCCGGCGCTTGCGGCGCGAGCCAGACGCGCGTGCGCATCGACGGCACCTGCCAGTTCCGGGAGCAGCTGTGTGCCGGCTCCACAGGCGTCCAGTACCGAGAGGAACACCGTGGGGTTGTCCGTCTCCAGCGCCCTCGCCGTCTCACTCCAGATTCGCTCCGCCGACAGGGTGCCCAGTTCACCGCTGTCGCTGAGGCTTTGCATCAGCGACAGGGTGTCTGGCGCGACCCGGAAGCCCAGGTGATGCAGGTAGGCGGCGAAACGCGCCACCCGCAGCACGCGCAGCGGGTCCTCAACAAAGGCATCGGAAACATGACGCAGGGTGCGCATTTCCAGGTCCCGCCGGCCACCGTAAGGGTCGATCAACGTGCCGTCCGCGCTCTCGGCAATGGCATTCACGGTCAGGTCCCGGCGGCGCAGGTCTTCTTCCAGGGTCACCGAGGGGTCGCTGTGGACTTCGAAGCCGCGGTGGCCCGCGCCGGCCTTGCGTTCCGTGCGCGCCAGCGCATACTCTTCGGCGCTGTCCGGGTGGAGGAATACCGGGAAGTCACGGCCCACCTGGCGAAAGCCCTGGTCTATCAGCTCCTTCGGCGTGGCGCCCACCACGACCCAGTCGCGCTCCCTGACGGGCAGGCCCAGCAATCGGTCGCGAACCGCGCCGCCTACGAGATAGGTATCCATGCGGGAGGATTATTCAGGAACAGTCGCAGCTGTACCACTCGCCGGTGTCCAGGCAGAACATCGACAGGGCATTGCCCCACACGCAACCGGTATCCATAGCGAACAGGTGCTTCCCCTGGGCCTGCCCCTGCAGCGCCGCCCAGTGGCCAAAGATAATGTTCTGGCCCCGGGTTTCCCGCTGGGTATAGCTAAACCAGGGTGCGACGTTGCGGCCGGGATTGGGCACCAGGCCCTTGCTTTGCAGGTCGAGCTGGCCGTTGGCATACACGAAGCGCATGCGCGTCAGGTAGTTGGTGATGGTGCGCAGCCGCGGGTAGCCGACCAGGGCATCATTCCAGCGTCGTGGGGAGTTGCCATACATGCGGGCCAGGAATTTGCGCCACTCGGGCCCGCGCAATGCCGCCTCGACTTCGGCCGCGTAGTCGTGGGCTTCCTCCAGTGACCAGATATGTGGTATTCCCGCGTGTACCAGGGTGTAGTCGTCTTCCGTGTGAATCAGCGGCCGATGCCGTAGCCAGCGCAACAGTTCATCGCGGTCATGGGCGATGAGCACCTTGTCGAAGGTGTCGGTGCGGCTTTTCTTGTGCAGGCCGTTGGCTACGGCCAACAGGTGAAGGTCGTGATTGCCGAGTACACAGGTAATATTGTCGCGGCGCTTGTACACGTAGCGCAGGGTGCGCAGTGAATCCGGTCCACGATTGACCAGGTCGCCTACCATCCACAGGCGATCTCGGTCCCAGTTGAAACTGGCCTTTTTAAGCAGGCACTTCAGGGGCTCGAGGCAGCCCTGGATGTCCCCTACCGCGTATGTGGCCATGGAGTCTTTATCTTGTTCTTTGTGTTTTACTCTTTGTCCCTTGCCACACCGTCGGCGATGGCCAGAAACTGTTCCAGGGTCAGGGTTTCCGCCCTCGCGGTTGGGGATATCCCAAGCTGCTCCAATTGTTGCACGTCAACCAGATCGCGCAAGGTATTGCGCAAGGTTTTTCTGCGCTGCGAGAACGCTGCGCTGACCACCCGGCGCAGGGCTTTTTCACGCTCCGGGTCGGCGACCTGCTGTCGTGGTCGCAGTCGTACAATGGCTGACACCACCCGGGGGGGTGGGGTGAAAGCGCCCGGAGGTACCTCGAATAGTGCTTCCACGTGGCAATGGTACTGGGCCATCACCCCCAGTTTGCCCCAGGCTTTGGTGCCGGGTTCCGCCGCCAGTCGGTTGACCACTTCCCGTTGCAACATGAAGTGCATGTCCTCGATGCACTCGGCATAGTCCAGCAGGTGGAAGATCAGCGGCGTCGAAATGTTGTAGGGCAGATTGCCGACCACGCGCAGCTTCGTGTCCCCGGCCAGCGTGCCGAAATCGAGCTTCAGGGCGTCACCCTCGTGCAGGCGAAAGCGCTCGTTGTTGCCGAACCGGGCCTGGAGGCCGGGCACCAGGTCGCGATCCAGTTCCACCGCATCCAGCCGGGCCCCGCTGGCCAGCAGCCCCTCGGTCAGTGCGCCCTGGCCCGGGCCGATTTCCACCAGGTGCTGGGCGGGCGCGGCGGCAATGCTGCCGATGATGCGATCAATGATGCCCGGGTCGTGCAGGAAATTCTGGCCGAAGCGCTTGCGTGGCTGGTGGGTTTTCACGCGGGCTGGTTTGCGAGCTCGCCGGCCAGTGCCAGGGCCGCACCCAGGCTGCCGGGGTCGGCGCCGCCGCGGCCCGCCAGGTTCAGCGCCGTGCCGTGGTCCACGGAGGTGCGGACCATGGGTAGCCCCAGGGTGACGTTCACCGCGTTGCCGAAGCCCGCGTATTTGAGTACCGGCAGGCCCTGGTCGTGGTACATCGCAAGTACAGCATCGCAAGCGTCCAGTATCCGCGGCGTGAATGCGGTGTCCGCGGGCAGCGGGCCAGCCAGCGCCATGCCCTCGGCGCGCAGCGCCTCGATGACTGGCGTGATGACTTCGATTTCCTCGCGCCCCAGGTGCCCGGATTCACCGGCGTGGGGATTGAGCCCCAGTACTGCAATTCTGGGGGCCGACAACTTGAAACGATCGCGCAGGTCCCGGTGCAGCACGCGCAGCACTGAGTCCAGCCGCTGCGGGGTGATGGCGGCTGGCACAGCGGCCAGCGGCAGGTGAGTGGTAGCCAGGGCGACGCGCAGTGCGTCTGCCACCAGGAGCATGACGACCTGCTCCACCTGGCAGGCTTCTGCCAGGAATTCGGTGTGGCCTGAAAAGGCAATGCCCGCCTCGTTGATCACGGACTTCTGTACGGGCGCGGTCACCAGCGCCTGGAAGTCGCCGGCCAGGCAACCCCTGCAGCCCTGGCGCAGCAATTCCAGCACGTAGGGAGCATTAAGCACGTCGAGTTGGCCCGGCTCCGCCGGCTTCGCCAGCTCGATGGGCAATACGGTGAGACTGCCGGCCTCCTGGGGTCTCGGCGCGCGACCGTGGTCGTAGGGACGAAGCTGCAGCGGCAGGTTGAGGAGGCGGGCGCGGGCTTCCAGCAGCCCCGGATCAGCCAGGGCTACCAGCTCATCGGCGTGCGGTGCCTGGGCCAACTGTACCAGCAGGTCGGGCCCGATGCCGGCGGGCTCGCCGGAGCTGATGGCTATACGCTGGCTGGGCATTACTTGATATCGATGAAGGCCTCATCGCGAATCTTGCGCAGCCAGGCGTCCAGTTCCTCCTGGTATTTGCGCTGGTGCAGCATTTCACGGGCGCGGTTGCTCACCACCATGCTGGAAAGATCTTCCTGGCGGCGTTCCAGCACTTCGAGAATGTGCCAGCCGAACTGGCTCTCAAAGGGGGCGGAGACGGTGTTCAGCTCGGTGGAGTTCATCATGTTCTCGAACTCCGGCACCATCTGCCCCGGTGTGGTCCAGCCCAGGTCGCCGCCTTCGGCGGCGGAGCCGATGTCCTCGGAATATTCACGGGCCAGTTCGCCGAAGTCGTCGCCGCCGATAATGTCTTCACGCAGTTCCCGGGCCAGGTCGCGGGTTTCCTCGGAACTGCGGATAGCGGAAGGCTTCAGCAGGATGTGCCGCACCTTGGTCTGCTGCACCATCATCTCGCCGCCGCGCTTCTCGACCAGGAATACCAGGTGGTAACCGCTGGCACTGCGAATCGGCGCGGAGGTTTCGCCGATCCGAAGGCTGGGCGCCACATCGGCAAACAGGCTTGGCAGGTTTTCCCGGGAGCGCCAACCGAGGTCGCCGCCCTGGATGGGCAGGCCGCTTCCGCTCAAGACTTCATCAAAACTCTCTCCTGCGGCGATGCGGGTGTACAGTGCATTGACTTGCTCGGCGGCAGCGCGATCCTCAGCGGAACCGGGTTCTCCGGACACGGCCAGCAGTGCATGCACCAGGTGGTACTCTTCGGCGGTCAATTTGCGGCCTTCCTCCGACTGCAGGAAATTCTCCACCTCCTCATCGGTAATCTGCACCTTCTGGTTGACGTTGCCCTGCTGCACCCGCTGGATGACGAACTCCCTGCGCACGTCTTCGCGCATGGCCTGGTAGGAGCGCCCGTCGGACTCGAGCTTGTTGCGGAACTGTTCCAGGTTCATGTTGTTGCGCGCGGCAATGCGGGAGATAGAGTCGTTGAGTTGGGCGTCGCTGATGCGCACACCCGCGCGCTGCCCCATCTGCAGCTGGATGCTCTCGAGGATCAGTCGGTCCAGGGTTTCCCGCACCAGTACGTCCTGTGGCGGGGTCTCGCGACCGGAGCGCTCGAGGCTCTGCTGCACCAGCGCCAGGCGGCGGCGCAGCTCGCTGGCCATGATCACGTCGTCTTCCACGATGGCGACCACGGAATCCAGAATCTGGGTTTGTGCCACGGCGGCCGGGCTCGCCAGCCCGCCCAGCAGCAGCAGGGTCAACACGCCCGTCGGCCCAATTGCTGCGGTCAGACGCTTACAGATCATTGTCCTGGTATCCTCGAATAAACTCTTCCAGCAGCTGGGAGACACGGGTGCCAACCCCGCCCAGTCCCTTGAGCTGGAATTCGATATAGGTTGCGTTTTCATATTCGACAAGTTCGTTGGCGGCGCGGTTCGTGTTCTGGTCGATATAACGCTGATAGACCAGTCGCACCCGCCAGCAGCAGCTATTGTACTCTATTCCGGCCATATCATTGACCCGCTCGTTGGCCTCCAGGTCGTACAGCGAGCGCAGGAACAACCGCCATTCCTTGCTGAAGGGCACGTAGGTGGAGAAATCGAGCTGGTCGATATCCAGCCCTTCATTGGCGGTAGTGCGATTGCGCCGGTAGCTGTAGCCCAGGTTGACAATGGTGCCGCTGTCCCCCTGCCAGCCGAGCTGGAAGGTGCTCTGGTCAAGCTCGTTTTCATTGCTGTTCCACAGCCAGGCGGAGCGGAAGTCCCAGTGTTCGGTGGGTGACAGCGCCAGCTCCGCGGCGATCGCCGAGCTGCCCTCGGTATCCTCCGGGTCTTCACCCAGCACGTTCACACGGCGGTCGTCGAAGTAGTAGATCTGGCCGATGCTGGCAGCCATTTTTTGCCGGCCGGTGTCCGGATCGAGGAAACGGCTGGTAATACCCACCGACACCTGGTTGGAATCGTCGACCCGATCGAGGCCGGAGAAGCGGGTCTCGCGGAACAGCTGGCTGTAGGTGAAGGTCAGCTCGGTGGTGTCGAAGTTGGGCAGGCCTTCCTGTTCTTCAAAGTCTGACCACAGGTAGTACACCCGCGGTTCCAGGGTTTGCAGGCCCCAGCGGGTATCGCGTTCAAAAAACAGGCCGCCGTCCAGGCTCAGCATGGGCGCGCCGACGTCCGGTGCGTCTTCCAGCTGGCCATCGAAGGTAATGTCTTCGTCCAGCTCGTAGTTGAGCTGGCGGTACTTGGCTGTCGGTGTGAAGAAGCCCCAGATCCACTGCATGGGGTAGTTCACGCCTACCGCGTTGTAGAGGCGATGACCGGTCGGTTCGTCATTGTGATCGAAATAGGCGTAGTCGCTCTGCCATAGCAGGTTGGGCTCAAAGGCCTGCGCGGTGGCGGTACGCTGCAGGGACAGCTGCGGTAGCTTGCTGTACTGGTCCCTGACCACGTCGCGGGCGATGGTCTGGAACTCTTCCAGTCGCAGGGTGGTCTGCCAGTTGTCGCCGAGGTAATCCACCTGGCCGCGCTGCAGCAGGTGGGTCGACTGCTTCTGTTCCAGCGACGTGGTGCCGATGTCATTGAAGTACTCGTTGTCGCTGGTCTTGGTGAAATCGATACTGGTGCGCCAGCGCTGCTCGAACAGGCCGCTCTGCTCGATGATCGACAGCCAGCGGTCGCCGTCTTCACCGGGTACGTCCTGCTGGTACTGGTCGTCGCCGCCGATCCAGGCGCCGCCCACCACCCAGGAGCCCAGTCCCCGCGACAGGTAGCGAAGCTCCAGTTCCGTGAGCAGGCCGCGGTCCATTATGAAGCGCGGCGTCAGCGTGGCGTCGTAGTTGGGCGCCAGGTTGAAGTAGTAGGGGGTGGCGAGGTCCAGGCCTCCGTTGGAGTCGTCTGTGATTTCCGGGAACAGGAAACCCGACTTGCGTCGGTTGTCCAGCGGGAAGGCGAGGTAGGGCGTATAGATCACCGGCGTGCCTTCGATCTCGATCTTGGCGTCCCGGGCCACGCCCACCCCGGCCTCGATATCCAGTTCCAGCTCCTCGGCCTGCAGCATCCAGCCGTCGTTCTGCGGCGGGCAGTAGCTGTAGTAGCCGTCGTCGAGCTCGATGATGCCGTCACCGCGGCGCACAACGAGGTCAGCGCCGCCCCGCAGGTGCTGCTCGTGCAATACGAACTGGTTGGCAGTGAGGCGAGCTTCGCCGCTATTGGAGTCCAGCGAGCCGGTGGCGCCGCGCAACAGGATACCGGGCTCGCGCAGCTCTACCTCACCGAGCAGAGTGCCGGTGCCGGTGGTCCGGTTGTACTCACCCTCGGCGGCGCGGATCAGCCGGTAGCCCTGACGGGCTTCCAGGCCGCCGAAGAAACGCACCATGTCGCCTTCCAGCTCGGAGCGTGCCGCGGTGGCCTCGATCTCCTCCAGTGCCGGGTCCCGCGAGGTGTCCATGTCTGCCAGCGGGTCGACGTAGCGGCCCCGGCAGCGCTGGCTGCGCTGGGCGGTGGCACCCTCGGTATCAACCTCATCAGTCCAGTCCAGAAAAGGGAAGCCACCACAGTCGTCGCCAGGGCTGGTATCCTCCGCCAGCGCTGCGCCCGACAGCAGCAGGGCAGGCAGGCACAGCCACACCCGGAGCCGGGGGCGACAGACAAACCGTTTGTGGATGCCGCGTGGCCGGTCCCTGGTCATGGTGCTGCGTGGTAAGTTAATGGAGGCCTTTGAGGGAACCGGGATGATAAAGCATTCTCGACAGCCATGCCCGTGCTAATGGACGCTCGGCAGGCTGCACTACGGCGCTGGGCCTGCCGGTGCCTGGGGTTTGATCCGGAGCAGGTGGGCTGGGAAGTCGTTGCCGGTGAAGCGAGTGCCCGGCGCTATTTTCGGCTGCGAGCGGGGGCACAGTCCATCGTCTGCGCTGACGCTCCGCCGGCGACCGAGAAGAACAGCGAGTTCCTGGTCGTGCAGTCGCTGCTGGCGTCGGCGGGGCTGCCGGTGCCCAAGCTGTTGGCCAGCGACCTGGCGCAGGGCTTCCTGCTGCTGGAAGACTTTGGCCAGCGTCACCTCGAAGATGCGCTCGACCTGCGACAGCCGCCCCAGGACTACCTCGGCGCTTTCGACCTGCTCTTGAGGCTGCAGGGGGTCGATGTCTCCGATGGCAGTTTGCCCGCCTACAATGCGGAGCTGCTGGGCGAGGAATTCAGCCGTTTCCAGGCGTGGTTTTGCGAGGCCTACCTGAAGATGGAGCTCGGGCCGGAGGAGCGCGCCGTCATAGCCGGCCTCGGTGAGGCGCTGGTGAATGAAGCCCAGGCGCAGCCCCAGGTGCTGGTGTATCGGGACTATATGTGCCGCAACCTGCTGCTGAAGCCCGGGGGCGGACTCGGCCTGATCGATTTCCAGGACGCGGTGGTGGGCCCGCTGTGTTACGACCTGGCCTCGCTGTTGAAAGACTGCTACCTGTGTTGGCCTGCGGAGCAGGTACAGCACTGGGCGCTGGACTTTCGTCGCCGGCTGCTTAATGCCGGACGCGAGGCCGGCGACAGTGACGAGCTGTTCCTGCGCTGGTTCGACTGGGCCGGCCTGCACCGGCATATCAAGGTGCTGGGTAATTTCACTCGACTGTCGCTGCGGGACGACAAACATGGTTACCTCAAGGATATCCCGCTGGTATTGCATTACATCGGCGAAGTCCTGCCCCGTTACGAGGCCTTCACTGACTTCGCCCACTGGTGGCGTCAGCGCCTGCAGCCGCAGCTGGCCGGTGTTGACTGGCTGAGGGCTGCGCCGTGAAGGCGATGATACTGGCTGCGGGTCGGGGTGAGCGCATGCGGCCGCTGACCGAGCGTACACCCAAGCCGCTGCTGCCGGTGGCCGGCAAGCCACTGATCGAGTACCACGTGGAGCGGTTGCTGCAAGCAGGTTTTGACGGCCTGGTGATCAATGTCTCCTGGCTCGGGGAGCAGATCGTGGAGTACCTGCAGGCCTCGCCCTGGTCGGATGCCATTGCCTGGTCCCGCGAGGCCGAACCGCTGGAAACTGCCGGCGGCATAGTGCAGGCGCTGCCCCTCCTTGGCGACGCGCCGTTTGCCCTGGTGAATGGCGATATCTGGACCGACTACCCCTTCGCGCAGCTGCTGCAACGCAGGCCTCTGCCCGGGGGGGCGCACCTGGTACTGGTGGACAACCCGCCAGAGCATCGGCAAGGGGATTTCCGGCTGGATGCGGCGGGATTGCTTGCGCGCCCCGCGGCCGGCGAGCGCCTGACCTACAGCGGCATGGGTGTCTATTCGCCAGACCTTTTTGCCGCCTGTAGTCCTGGCAAGCGCCCCCTGTTGCCGCTACTAGAACAGGCCATTGCCGCCGGTATTTTGGGCGGCGAGCACTATGCTGGCGACTGGGAGGATGTGGGGACACCGGAGCGGCTGGCGGCGCTGGATGCACGCCGGGCCATCCATTAGAATGCCGCCTTTCCGAGCGAGGCCCGGCCCATGCGCGACTACCTGATTGCTCCTTCCATCCTCTCTGCCAACTTCGCCCGCCTTGGGGAAGAGGTGGATGCCGTGCTGGCCGCCGGTGCCGATGTGGTGCACTTCGATGTGATGGACAACCACTACGTGCCCAACCTCACGATTGGTCCCATGGTCTGCAAGGCGCTGCGTGAACACGGGGTGACCGCGCCCATCGATGTGCACCTGATGGTGTCGCCGGTGGATCGCCTGATCGAGGACTTTGCTGCTGTGGGAGCTAGCTACATTACCTTCCACCCGGACGCCTCGGTGCACGTGGATCGCTCTCTGCAGATGATTCGCGATGCGGGCTGCAAGTCCGGGCTGGTGTTCAATCCGGCCGCCAGCCTCGAGCCGCTGCGCTACGTAATGGACAAGGTCGACATGGTTCTGCTGATGTCGGTGAATCCCGGCTTCGGTGGCCAGTCCTTTATTCCCTCTGCGCTGGACAAGCTGCGCGAAGCGCGCAAGTTGATCGACGACAGCGGACTGGATATCCGCCTGGAGATCGACGGTGGCGTGTCCGCGAAGAACATCCGCGAGATTGCCGAGGCCGGCGCGGACACCTTTGTGGCGGGCTCCGCCATCTTCAATGCCCCCGATTACGCCGAGGTCATCGCGGCCATGCGCAGCGAGCTGGCCGCCGTTGCGTAAGCCCCTTGCTCAGGTACAATGAGCGCTCTTTCCATCCTGGAGATCGCTGTGCGAGCAGCAGGAACCGACACGGGCGTCCACATGCCCACCATCACGCGCTGGCGATGGTAACCGGCACGGCCTGAGGGCCGTGCCACCGTGTTGTTTCTTCTTTCTGTCTCCGAGGATCTCTTATGACCCCGCAACAATTCGCCGACCTGGCGGCGCAGGACTTCAACCGTATCCCGGTGAGCCGGGAAGTACTGGCCGATACGGAAACCCCTCTCAGTGCCTACCGCAAGCTGGCGGCGGGTCCCTGGTCTTTCCTGCTGGAGTCGGTGCAGGGCGGGGAGAAGTGGGGACGCTATTCCATCATCGGCCTGCCCTGTCGCCAGCGCCTGGAAGTGCGGGGCTACCAGGTGCGGCTGCTGGATGGTGACCAGGTCACGCATGAGGAAGAGGTCGAGGATCCGCTGGCCTTTGTGGAGGCATTCAGCGCCCGCTTCCGGGTCCCGGAGCTGGAGGACCTGCCGGTGTTTCACGGCGGCCTGGTGGGCTACTTTGGCTACGACTGCGTGCGCTATGTGGAGCCACGACTGAGGGCCGGGGTACCCCGGGACGAATTGGGCGTGCCCGACGTGTTGCTGATGGTGGCGGACGAAATCCTGGTGTTCGACAACCTCGCCGGCACCGTGCGCCTGGTAGTAAGCGTCGACTGCCAGGCCAAGGGCGCCTGGGATTCCGCGCAGGCCCGGCTGGATGCACTGACTGCGCGCCTGAGAGAGCCGACTTTACCGCCGGCCGAGATTGACCTGGCTGCAGCCAGCGCGACACGCTCTGAAGAAGCCATGGCGGAAAGCGAGTACCACTCTCACTTTACCGAGGCGTCCTACTACCAGGCCGTGGATCGCATCAAGGAGTACATCCTCGCTGGCGACGTCATGCAGGTGGTGCCCTCCCAGCGATTGAGCCTCCCCTTTGCCGCCGCGCCGCTGGATCTGTATCGCGCCCTGCGCAACCTGAATCCTTCACCGTACATGTACTACCTGGACCTCGACGACTTCCACATCGTCGGTTCATCGCCGGAAATCCTGGCCCGGCTGGAACAGGGCACGGTCACCGTGCGACCCATCGCCGGTACCCGTCGACGCGGACGCAGCGAGGCGGAAGACCAGGACATGGAGGCGGAACTGCTGGCTGACCCGAAGGAGATCGCCGAGCACCTGATGCTGATCGACCTCGGTCGCAACGATGTCGGGCGTATTGCGGATACCGGCAGTGTAGATCTGACGGACAGGATGGTGGTGGAACGCTACTCCCACGTCATGCACATCGTCTCCAATGTCACCGGCAAGCTGGGGCCTGAATTCAGCGCGGTAGACGTATTGCGCGCGACCCTGCCCGCCGGCACGCTCAGCGGTGCTCCCAAAATCCGCGCCATGGAGATCATCGACGAACTGGAGCCGGTGAAGCGCGGCGTTTACGGCGGCGCAGTAGGCTATATTTCCTGGCGGGGTGACATGGACACCGCCATTGCCATCCGCACGGCGGTGATCAAGGACAATACCCTGCATATCCAGGCCGGTGGCGGCGTGGTGGCCGATTCGGTACCGCGGCTGGAATACAAGGAAACCATGAACAAAGCCCGTGCCATGTTTCGGGCGGCTGCCATGGTGCAGTCGGGCGGTGAGGGGTAAAACCATGCTGCTGATGATTGATAACTACGACTCCTTCACCTACAACGTGGTGCAGTACCTCGGCGAACTGGGCGCAGACGTAACTGTAGTGCGCAATGACCAGGTCGACATTGCCGGGGTAGAGGCGCTGGCACCCGAACGCATTGTGATTTCCCCGGGACCCTGTACGCCGAATGAGGCCGGGATCTCCATGCCGCTGATCGAGGCCTTTGCCGGTCGCCTGCCCATCCTCGGCATCTGCCTTGGGCACCAGAGTATTGGCCAGGTGTTCGGCGGACAGGTGGTCAGGGCGCGACAGGTCATGCATGGCAAGACCTCCCTTATTCACCATCGCGGTGAGGGCGTGTTTGCCGACCTCAGCAACCCCTTTGAGGCCACCCGCTATCACTCGTTGGTCGTTGAGCGGGACAGCCTGCCAGACTGCCTGGAGGTGACCGCCTGGACCGAGACCGAGGATGGCGAGCTGGACGAGATCATGGGCTTGCGGCACCGTGAGCTGGCCATCGAGGGTGTACAGTTTCACCCGGAATCGATTCTCACTGCGCACGGGCACGACCTGCTGCGTAACTTCCTCAAGCAGGGGGCGTAGCGTTATGAATATCCAGCAGGCGATTGAGCGTCTGGTTGAATCTGCCGACATTAACAGCGAGGAAATGCGCTCGGTGATGCGCCAGGTCATGGGCGGCGACGCCACGCCAGCGCAGATCGGCGCCTTCCTGGTGGCCCTGCGTATCAAGGGTGAGACCATCGACGAAATTGCCGCGGCCACCGAGGTGATGCGCGAGCTGGCCACGCCCGTGACCGTTGCCGCGGAGCACCTGGTCGACATTGTCGGCACCGGCGGTGATGGTGCCAACCTGTTCAACGTGTCCACGGCCGCCAGTTTCGTCGCGGCTGCCGCCGGCGCCCATGTGGCCAAGCACGGCAACCGCAGCGTTTCCAGCACCAGCGGTTCTTCCGATGTACTGCAGGCGCTGGGCGTGAACCTGGAGCTGACACCCGAGCAAGTGGCTCGCTGCGTGGAGGAAGTGGGCATGGGCTTCATGTTCGCCCCGCAGCATCACAGCGCCATGAAGCACGCCGCCGGTCCCCGCAAGGAGCTGGGCTTGCGCACCATCTTCAACATGCTCGGTCCGATGACCAACCCCGCCGGCGTCAAACGCCAGCTTATCGGCGTGTTCGATCCGGGCCTGTGCCGGCCGATGGCGGAAGTACTGAAGCGGCTGGGAAGCGAGCACATCATGGTGGTGCACGCCCATGACGGCCTGGATGAAATCAGTATTGCCAGCCCCACCCATGTCGCGGAACTGCGCGATGGTGGCATCAGCGAATATGAGATTCACCCGACGGAGTTCGGCCGCCCGCTCGGCGCGCTGGACGGCCTTGTCGTCGGCAGCAGCGATGAGTCGGTGCAGTTGATCAGGGCGGCGCTGTCCGGTCAGAACGAAGCAGCGGCCAACCTGGTGATTCTCAATGCCGGTGCGGCGATCTACGTCAGTGGCGTGGCTCCCACCCTGGCCGACGGCGTGCAGATGGCTGATGACGCAGTCGCCAGTGGCGCCGCACTGCAGAAGATTACGGAACTGAAGCAGTTCACCGAGTTCGCCGACGCATGAGCACGCCGACGATTCTGCGGGATATCATTGCCCGCAAATGGGAGGAGGTGTCTGAGCGTTCTGTGGCTGTCTCGCTGTCGGAACTCGATACCCGTGCGCGCGCCCAGGATGCCTGTCGCGGATTTGCCAGCGCACTGATCGACACCGCTCGCGAGCGCCCGGCGGTGATTGCCGAGGCCAAGCGCGCCTCCCCCAGTAAAGGCGTAATCCGCGAACACTTCGATCCGGCCGCCATCGCCCGCAGCTACCAGGCGGGCGGCGCCTGCTGCCTGTCGGTGTTGACCGATGTCGATTTCTTCCAGGGCGCGGATGCCTACCTGCAGCAGGCTCGCGCCGCCTGCGCGCTGCCGGTGATTCGTAAGGATTTCATCGTTGACCCCTACCAGGTGCTGGAGGCACGGGCACTGGGTGCCGACTGCATCCTGCTGATTGTGTCCGCACTCGAAGATACCCAGATGGCGGAACTGCACTCGGCCGCACTGGATCTCGGCCTGGATGTGCTGATAGAGGTGCATGACCGTGCGGAACTGGAGCGCAGCCTGCCACTCGGCAATGCGCTGGTCGGGATCAACAACCGCAACCTGCACAGCTTTGAAACACGGCTGGAAACCACCTGGGAACTGTTACCCCACATCCCTGAAGATCGGCTGGTGATCACCGAGAGCGGTATCCACACACGTGAAGACGTGCAGGCCATGCAGGCGCAGGGCGTAAATGCTTTCCTGGTGGGTGAGGCCTTTATGCGGGCCGACGAGCCGGGCGCCAGGCTGAAAGAACTGTTCTTCTGAGCGTGAATGTGCGCCCACGGTCGGCGCGCCAGCCCTGCAACCAGGGCTGTCGTCGCTGCTGTGGTAGTTATTGCGTCTGAGCTATCCGCCCAGGTTACGCGTCCGAACTGCGTGTCGGCAGGGTGCGAGTCGCGTCGTAGACGACAATGGTCTTGCCGCTGGCGGTCAGCAGCCCATCGTCTTCCAGGGTCTTGAGCACGCGGCCGGCCATTTCCCGGGAGCAGCCGACGATGCGGCCCAGTTCCTGGCGGGTGACCTTGATCTGCATGCCGTCCGGATGCGTCATGGCATCGGGCTGCTGGCACAGGTCCAGCAAGGTGTGGGCGATGCGGCCGGAGACATCGACAAAGGCGAGATCGGACAGCTTGCGGGTGGTGATGCGCAGGCGCTGGGACATCTGCTTGCCGATGGCGAACAGGATATCGGGGAACTGGGCGCGAATTTTATGAAAGCGCTCGTAGCTGATTTCCGCCACCTCGCACTGGGTCTTGGCCTGGACCAGGGCGCTGCGTGGCTCGTCGTCGTCGCCGAACAGGCCCATTTCGCCAAAGAAGTCCCCGGGATTCAGGTAGCTCACGACCATATCGTGGTCTTCGTCATCTTCGACAATGACCGATACGGAGCCGTCGAGAATGAAGAACAGCGAGTTGCTGACCTCGCCCATGCGAATTATCTGCGACTTGGGCTTGAAGTCCTGGCGCTGGCAGTAGCGCAGGAAGTTCTCGATGTTGGGGATGGCGTTGAGAATCTGCGGTTTTATCAAACCCTATTCTCCTGTGGGTTTATTGGCGTAATAGTAGACTAGTGGCAACTAAAGTAAACAGATAGCTTAGCAGGTAATAGTAACCAACTCTCAAGGACTTACGCACCATGGAAGCAACAATAAAGTGGGTGGATAACGCCATGTTCCTGGCCGAATCCGGTAGCGGGCACAGTGTGGTCATGGATGGCCCGCCGGATCATGGTGGGCGCAACCTGGGCCCGCGGCCCATGGAGATGTTGCTGATGGGGCTGGGTGGCTGCTCGGCCTTTGATGTCATGTCGATGCTGAAAAAATCGCGGCAGGATGTCAGCGATTGCCGGGCAGAGCTCAGCGCGGAACGCGCCGACGCTGTTCCCGCTGTGTTTACGAAAATCCACCTGCATTTCGTGGTCAGCGGCCGCGGCCTGAAGGAGAACCAGGTGGCGCGCGCGGTGTCGCTGTCGGCGGAGAAGTACTGCTCCGCGAGTATCATGATGGAAGCTGCCGGCGTCCAGATGACCCACAGTCACGAGCTGGTGGAGGTCGCTTAGGCAGCCCCCGGGGCGGTACCTGTCAGATCCGGTAGCTGGTGTCGGTCATCAGTCGAGAGATGCGCGCCATCGAGCGTTTGACCGGCTCGGGGAACTCCTCGCCGCCGGCTTCCAGGGCGGCTTCGCCGTGGCGGCGTTCGTCTTCCAGCATTTGCTCGACGATGCGTCGGCTGCGCTGGTCGGTTTCCGGCAGGCGTTCGAGATGGTCTTCCAGGTGGCGGCAAACCCGGTCTTCGGTGGCTGCCACAAAGCCCAGGCTCCAGCGATCGCCCGCCAGCCCGGCTGCCGCACCCAGCGTGAATGACAGGCCGTACCACACCGGGTTGAGACGGCTGGTGTGACTGCCGAGTTGTTTCAGGCGTTCTTCACACCAGACGAGATGGTCAATTTCCTCGGCTGCGGCCTGTTCCATCTCATCGCGCACATCCGCTAGCCGGGCGGTGAGTGCCTGGCCCTGGTAGAGGGCCTGGGCGCAGACTTCCCCGGTGTGGTTGACTCGCATGAGGCCCGCGGCATGGCGGCGTTGTTCCTCTGTCAGCTCGGCTTCCTCCGCGCCCTGAGCGGGCGACGGGCGGCCGGCCTGGTTGGCCTCGCCGCCCAGCGTACGCAGGACCTGGTCAGCGTTGTCGATCAGGCGATCAAGCAGTGAGAGTTTGCGCCGTTCCATGGCAGCTATTGTAGCGGAACGCCGCGCGAGTGTGTCAGTGCTCGCGGGCTATGGCCCGCCAGCCGATATCACCGCGGAACACCGCGCCTTCCCAGCTGATCTTGCCAATACCGGCGTACGCTGTGTCGCGCGCCGCGGCAATCGAATCGCCCAGGGCCGTGACACACAGCACCCTGCCGCCGCTGGTGATGATGCCGTCTGCCGCGACCGCGGTGCCGGCATGGAATACCTTGGTGTCCGCGTTGTCGGCAGCGTCCAGCCCGGTGATGGCGAAGCCCTTGCCGTAACTGCCGGGGTAGCCGCCGGCGGCCATCACCACCCCCATGCTGGGTCGTGGATCCCAGTCAGCGCTGACCTCGTCCAGGCGACCATCCAGGGCCGCGTCGCAGAGCGCGCAGAGGTCTGATTGCAGGCGCATCATAATCGGCTGGGTTTCCGGATCACCAAAGCGGCAGTTGAATTCGATGACCCGCGGGTTGCCTTCGCTGTCGATCATCAGGCCCGCGTAGAGAAATCCTGTGTAGGGCATGCCATCAGCAGCCATGCCGGCCACCGTCGGGGTAATAACCTGGTCCATAATGCGCTGGTAGACAGCGTCCGTTACCACTGGCGCCGGTGAGTAGGCTCCCATGCCACCGGTATTGGGTCCGGTATCGCCCTCGCCGATGCGCTTGTGGTCCTGGCTGGTTGCCATAGGCAGCACGTTGTGGCCGTCGACCATGACGATGAAACTGGCTTCTTCGCCAGCCAGGAAATCCTCGATCACCACCCGGCAGCCGGCCTCGCCAAAGGCATTGCCGGAGAGCATGTCGCGGACCGCAGCCTCGGCCTGTTCCAGGGCTTCGGCAACAATAACGCCTTTGCCGGCGGCCAGGCCGTCGGCCTTCACCACGATCGGCGCGCCACGCTCTCGCAGGTAGCTGAGTGCCGGTTCGAGCTCGGTGAAATTCTCGTAGGCGGCGGTGGGGATGCGGTGCCGTGCCAGGAAATTCTTGGTAAAGGCCTTGGAGCCTTCCAGCTGGGCTGCTGCAGCCGACGGGCCGAAACAGCGCAGGCCACGATCGTTGAAATAGTCGACGATGCCGTCAACCAGCGGGGCCTCCGGTCCGACAATGGTGAGGGCGACCTGGCGCTGCTCACAAAAATCGGCCAGCGCGGCAAAATCACCCGGGGAAATGTCGATATTCTCGATGCCAGGTTCCCGATCGGTGCCTGCGTTGCCGGGGGCCACGAATACCCTGGCTACTGCATCGGATTGCGCCGCCTTCCAGGCCAGCGCATGTTCACGGCCACCACTGCCAATCACCAGGACGTTCACTGCGTAGGCTCCCGGTTAGTGGCGGAAGTGGCGCATGCCGGTAAAGACCATGGCCATGTCGTGCTCGTCCGCGGCGGCGATCACCTCTTCGTCGCGAATCGAACCTCCGGGCTGAATCACGGCGGCGATACCCACCGCCGCAGCGTTGTCGATGCCATCGCGGAACGGGAAGAAAGCATCGGAGGCCATCACGGATCCCTTGACTTCCAGGCCAGCGTGTTCCGCCTTGATCGCGGCGATGCGCGCCGAGTTCACCCGGCTCATCTGCCCGGCGCCCACCCCGATGGTCTGGCCGCCGGCAGCGTATACGATGGCGTTGGACTTCACGAACTTGGCCACTTTCCAGGCAAACAGCAGGTCCTGCAGCTGCTCCGCGTCTGGCTGTTTGCGGCTGACGATTTTCAGCTCCTCAGCCCCGACCATCCCCAGGTCGCGGTCCTGCACCAGCAAACCGCCGTTGACGCGCTTGTAGTCCAGAGCAGGCTCGGCACTGCCCCAGGTACCACAGCGCAGCACCCGCACGTTTTCCTTCGCGGCGGTGACAGCCAGTGCCTCGCTGCTGATTTCCGGCGCGATAATGACTTCCACGAACTGTCTGTCGATGATGGCGCCGGCAGTCTCGGCATCCAGTTCACGGTTGAAGGCGATGATGCCGCCAAACGCTGACTCCGGGTCAGTATCAAAGGCGCGCTGGTAGGCGTCCAGCAGGGTCGTACCCACGGCAACGCCGCAGGGGTTGGCATGCTTTACGATCACACAGGCCGGTACCTCGAAACCCTTGACGCACTCCAGCGCGGCGTCGGTATCCGCGACGTTGTTATAGGACAGGGCCTTGCCCTGGAGCTGCTCCGCGGTGGCGACGCCGGCCTCAGCGGGATTGGCTTCCCGGTAGAACGCGGCAGCCTGGTGCGGGTTCTCGCCGTAACGCATCTCCTGGACCCGGTGGAACTGGGTCGAGAAAGTACGCGGAAAGGTCTCACTGCCGCCGTCGACCAGCCTGCCAAAGTGGTTGGCAATGGCGCCATCGTAGGCAGCGGTGTGCTCGTAGGCGCGAACCGCCAGGTCGAAGCGGGTGCGGTAGCTGAGGCTGCCGCTGTTGGCCTGCAGTTCTTCAATGATGCAGGGGTAGTCACCGGCATTGACCACGATGCTCACGAAGCGGTGGTTCTTGGCAGCCGCGCGCACCATGGTAGGGCCGCCGATATCGATATTCTCCACCGCGTCCTCAAAGCTGCAGCCGGGCCTGGCCACGGTCTGCTCGAAGGGGTAGAGGTTGACGACGACCATGTCGATGGCGTCGATACCGTGCTCGGCCATGACGGCGTCATCGGTGCCGCGGCGCGCGAGGATGCCGCCGTGGACCTTGGGATGCAGGGTTTTTACCCGGCCGTCCATCATTTCCGGGAAGCCCGTGTAGTCGGCGATCTCGGTCACCTCGATGCCGGCGTCGCGCAGCAGGCGAAAGGTGCCGCCGGTGGAAAGCAGCTCAATGCCCTGTTCGGCGAGAGCACGGGCAAAATCTTCTATGCCGGTTTTGTCGGACACGCTGATCAATGCGCGCCGAACCGGAACAAGATCTGTCTCAGTCATGAGGGGGTCCAGTCTGTAGGTGGGTGCCGCGGCGGCTCAGGTGCCGTTGTCTGTCAGCAGGCCGTATTGCTTCAGTTTCTTGCGTAGGGTACCGCGATTGAGACCCAGCATCTGGGATGCCTTGGTCTGGTTGTTGCGAGTGTACTGCATGATTTCTTCCAGCAGCGGTGCTTCAACTTCTGCGAGCACCATCTGGTACACCTCACTACCCAACTGCCCTTCGAGTTCGTCCAGGTAGGCCCGTACCGCAAGGCGTACGCTCTGGCGCAGGCTGGTGCCCTTGCCGTTACCACTCTCTGCAGGCAATTCCAGTGATGTGCCCGGCGTCCGTTCCGACAGGGTTTCCCCCACTCTCATGCTGCCAACTCCTCAAACTTGTTGTCATTGAAATAGAAACATAGCGCGGCTTCCTGCTCGGCCGCGCTTTCCAGCTGGTTGAACTCGCGGCGGAAGGCGTCGGCATCCGGCGCTTGCTGCAGGTACCAGCCAATATGCTTGCGCGCAATGCGCAGGCCCATGTATTCCCCGTAAAAGTCATGCAGGCCGCGCAGGTGTTCGAGCATGATGGCAGCTCTCACGTCGCGGCAAGGTTCGTCTACGAGTTCTCCATGGGCGAGGTAGTGAGCCACCTGGCCACACAGCCAGGGTGCGCCCTGGGCCGCACGCCCGATCATGATGCCAGCGGCACCGGTGTGCGCCAGCACCCGGCCGGCCTGCTGTGGCGAGGTGATATCGCCATTGGCGTAGACCGGCAGGCTCACAGCGGCGCAGATCTCCGCGATCGTGTCGTACTCGGCTTCGCCATTGAAGCGGCAGGCGCGGGTGCGACCGTGAACCGCGAGGGCGGCAATACCCGCGTCCTCGGCGATACGTGCCACGGTGACGCCGTTGCGCTGCTCAGGCGACCAGCCAGTGCGAATCTTCAGCGTGACGGGGACGTCCACCGCCGAGGTGACCGCGTTCAGGATATCCCTGACCAGGATTTCATCGCGTAGCAGCGCCGAGCCGGCCGCCTTCTTGCAGACCTTCTTGGCCGGGCAGCCCATATTGATATCGATGATCTGGGCGCCCAGCTCCACATTGCGCCGCGCGGCATCAGCCATCATCTCGGGATCACCGCCGGCAATCTGCACCGACCGGGGCTCGCATTCGTCGCTGTGCACGAGGCGATGGCGCGACTTGCGAGTGTTCCACAGGCGGGTATCGCTGGTCACCATTTCCGAGACGACCAGGCCGGCACCGAGGCGTCGGCAGAGTCTTCGGAAGGGCAGATCGGTGACGCCGGCCATCGGTGCGAGAGCGACATTGTTGTCCAGTTTGTAAGGACCGATGGCGATCATGCGGCGGTGAGCCCGGAGTGCGGAAAAGGGGCGTTATGATACTCGCAAGCCCTGGAGGCTCCAAGGGAAATTGCGGATTTTTTGATCAATCCGGCCGCGCGGTCACAGCCTCCAGACGGGCCACATAATTCACCGCATCACGGCCCGGATCGGCCAGCGCGAGGGACACCTGGATCTCGCTGTTGGGGGGCAGGCGCAGGGGGCCGGAGCCGTGCAGGTACTCCGCCGGCAGGAAGGCGCGGCGCGCTCGCGGCTCTCCCTGGCGGTTGGTGAATCCCAACACCAGCAGCGGCAGCGGCGCCGCTTCATCGGCCTGGTTGCGAATCACGGCATCCAGGCGCAGGGCACCCGGTGTCTCCGGGTGAGGCCGCACCACCAGCCTGGCAAGCTGCAGTGCGTCGCTGGAGCGACTGGCGTAGAGGCCGGGCAGGTAGAGCTGCGCGGCCAGGGTGATCAGCAGCGCCAACAGGATGGACCAGGCGCTCCAGGAGACGCTGCGTCCGCTGTCCGGCAGCTCGGCCGCTGCCATCGGCTTCACTTCCAGGTCGACGATCGGGTGGGGCGTGTCATCGTCCGGCAGCGTCGGGGGTATGAAATCGAATTCACTGCGCAAGCCATCGAAAATCTGCAGGCAGTTGCCGCAGCGGACCCGGCCGCCGGCTTGCTCGAGCTGTGCCTTCGCCACCTGGAAGCTGGCGCCGCAGTGTGGGCAGGTAGTTTGCTGGGTATCGCTCACTTGGGCTCGCCTCCGTTTACCTGCCCTGCCAGTGTCACCCAACCTTCCTGTTCGCGGGCGATCTCCAGTGGCAGACCGTAGGCGGCGCGAACCTGTTCCACCTGTTCCAGCAGAATGCCCGAGAGCAGCAGGGTCGCGCCGGGCTTCAGCAGGGTGGTCAAGACCGGCGCCAGGGTGCAGAGCGGCCCGGCCAGGATGTTGGCGACCACCAGGTCCGCCGGTTCTGCGTTGCCGAGTTCATCCGGGTGGCTGACCTGCAGGCTGCCGGCGGCAATGTGATTGCGTTCGGCGTTGGCCCAGGTGGCCGCCAGGGCCTGGGGGTCGGTGTCGGTGGCCAGCAGTGAGCCAGCTCCCAGGCGCAGTGCGGCGATGCCCAAAACGCCGGAGCCGCAGCCGAAGTCCACTACCCGCTGGCCGGCTGTCACCCGCTCGGCCAGTTCCCCCAGGCACATAGCCGTGGTGGGGTGGGTCCCGGTACCGAAGGCCAGGCCGGGGTCGAGCATGATGGTGACCGCTGACGGGTCCGGGGGCTCAAGCCAGGAAGGGCACAACCACAATCCTTCCGCAAACTGGCGCGGCTGGTAGTGCTGCATCCATTCCCGCTCCCAGTCCTTGTCCTCCAGGATTTCCGCGCGCAGGCTCGGGCGGTAGTTCTCGGGCAGGGCTGCGCGCAGACCTTCAATGTCGGTATCCGCAGGAAACAGGCCACTGACACGGGTCTCCTGCCAGAGACGCTCCCCGGGTTCGGCGCCCGCGAACAGGGGCTGGTCGGCATTGTCTTCCAGGGTGACGGCGGCAGCGCCCAATCCCAGCAGGGCGTCTTCCGCGGCGGGCGCCAATTCAGCCCGGGTATCGAGCCGTATTTGCAACCAGGCCACCGCGGCAGGACTCAGCCGTTCAGGCGCTTTTCAAGGTAGTGAATGCTGACACCGCCGCGGGCAAAGGCCGCGTCGCGCACCAATTCCCGGTGCAGGTCGGCATTGGTGCGAATGCCTTCCACCACCAGCTCCTCGAGGGCCTGGCGCATGCGCGCCAGCGCTACCTCGCGGGTCTCGCCGTAGCTGATGATCTTGGCTATCAGCGAATCGTAGTGGGGGGGTACCGAATACCCGCCATAAAGGTGCGAGTCCACACGGATGCCGTTGCCGCCCGGGGCATGGAAGTGGCTGACCGGTCCCGGACTGGGCATAAAGGTGCGGGGATCCTCGGCGTTGATGCGGCACTCGAAGGCATGGCCGTGGAAGCTGACATCCTCCTGGGCGAAGGACAGTGGCATGCCGCTGGCCACGCGTATCTGTTCCTTGACGATGTCGATGCCGGTGATCATCTCCGAGACAGGGTGTTCCACCTGGACCCGGGTGTTCATCTCGATGAAGTAGAAGCCACCGTCCTCGTAGAGGAACTCGAAGGTACCGGCGCCGCAGTAGCCGATTTCCTTGCAGGCATTCACGCAGGCGGCGTAGACCTCTTCACGGGCCTCAGCGGGAATGCCGGGCGCCGGCGCTTCTTCCAGCACCTTCTGGTGGCGGCGCTGCAGGGAGCAATCGCGATCGCCGAGGTGAATCGCATTGCCGTGGCTGTCGGCGAGCACCTGCACCTCCACGTGGCGCGGGTTCTCCAGGAACTTCTCGATGTAGACCTTGTCGCTGCCGAAGGCTGCAGCGGCCTCCGACTGGGTGACAAACACTGCATTCAGCAGGGCGGCCTCGCTCTGTACCACGCGCATACCGCGGCCACCGCCGCCGGCGGCCGCCTTGATGATCACCGGGTAACCGATACGGCGCGCAATCTCCATGGTGCGCTCGCTGTCCTCGTCCAGGGGA
Source organism: Halieaceae bacterium (assembly GCA_965229625.1). Lineage (GTDB taxonomy): Bacteria > Pseudomonadota > Gammaproteobacteria > Pseudomonadales > Halieaceae > JANQIO01. Next base: position 1,540,037 of record CBDDJJ010000002.1, on the reverse strand, counting down.
CCATCGGAGCCCGGGACGGTGGGTACGCCCGACGCTTTCATGGCTTCGATAGCGGACACCTTGTCGCCCATCAAGCGGATCACGTCGGCGCTCGGGCCGATAAAGGTGAAGCCACTTTTTTCCGCCTGCTCGGCAAAATCGGCGTTCTCGGCCAGGAAGCCGTAGCCGGGGTGGATGCCCACGGCATCAGTGACTTCCGCAGCGGAAATAATGGCGGGAATGTTCAGGTAGCTGTCGGTAGAAGGCGCCGGCCCGATGCAGACCGATTCATCCGCCAGCTTCACGTGCATGAGTTCGCGGTCGGCCTGTGAGTGCACGGCCACAGTCTTGATCCCCAGTTCCTTGCAGGCCCTGAGAACTCGCAGGGCGATCTCGCCGCGATTGGCGATAACGACTTTATCGAGCAAAGGCATTGTTGTGTCCCCGCGGTCAGACGATGGTAACGAGCGGCTGGTCAAACTCCACGGCCTCGCCGTTCTCCACCAGGATAGCCTCGACCGTGCCGGCCTTGTCCGCCTCTATCTGGTTCATCATCTTCATAGCTTCAACGATGCAGATCACGTCGCCCACCTTGACGTGCTGCCCGACTTCCACGAACGAAGGAGAGCTCGGTGAAGGCGCGCGGTAGAAGGTGCCGACCATTGGCGATGTCACCACATGGCCGCTGGGTGCCTCGGGTTCCGCTGCGCTGCTCTCGCTGGCTGATGGTTCCGCCGACGCCGGCGCCGGAGCGGCCGCCGGCGCTGCAGGCATGGGCGGTGGCGCGGCGTATTGCATGGGCATAGCGGCAGGGGCGCCGCTGTTGCGACTGATTCTTACCGACTCTTCGCCTTCCTTGATCTCGATCTCATCGATGTTCGACTCTTCGAGCAGTTCGATCAGCTTTTTAACTTTGCGGATGTCCATTGGCCAATCCTCAGGTGTTATCTAGTTGTGTGATGGCGGCTGTCAGTGCCAGCTCATACCCCTTGGCGCCAAGGCCACAGATCACGCCGGTGGCGATATCGGAGAAGTAGGAGTGGTGGCGGAAGCTCTCACGCGCGTGTGGGTTGGAGAGGTGGACTTCGATAAAGGGGATATCGACTGCCAGCAGCGCGTCGCGCAGGGCAACGCTGGTATGGGTAAAGGCTGCCGGGTTGATAATAATGAAGTTGACACCCTCGTGGCGCGCATCCTGGATACGTTCCACCAGTTCGTACTCGGCATTGCTCTGCATGGCGAGCAGGTGATGGCCCGCATCCAGGGCCTGCTGCTGCAGTACCTGGTGGATGTCGGTCAGGCTAGTTGTGCCGTAGATCCCCGGTTCACGCTCTCCCAGCAGGTTGAGGTTCGGTCCGTTGAGGACCAGGATCGTTGCCATGCCGCTGTGCCTCGCGAAGCGCGTTCAAGGCGGCATTGTGCATAGAACCTCGCGTGGCGTCTAGCCAAAAAGTATTAAAAAGGGCAAGTTGACGCCAGATACATGCATTTTCGCGGACGTTCGCGGGCTTTTCTGGGCGCCTGCGGGGTGCTGTGAGTGCCTCGCTCAGCGCTCCGCCAGGGCCGGCGCTTCGGCCCTGGCCAGCGCATCCAGGACGATGCCGGGTGTCAGCAGTTGGGGCAGCACTTCGGGTTCGCTACCCGGCTCGCCGCTGTATACCAGGTACAGGGGTACCCCGTTGCGTCCGAATCGTGCCAGGAAAGCGGCAATATCGGCATCGTAGTCGGTCCAGTCCACGACCATGTATTCCATGCCCATGTCAGCCATCGCGGCTTCTACCCGGGTGGTACCGAGCGTTCCTTTCTCATTGGCGATACAGGTGATACACCAGTCAGCGGTGACGTTGACGAACACGGGCGTGCCGGCGTCCAGCAGGGATGCCAGGCGTCGCTCGGACCAGGCGCCGTCGCCGGCTGTCTCGTCGCTGGCGCGGCCGTCGAGAATATCACTGGGTATCACTACCAGCGCCGCCAGCAGGGCGACCGCGCCGGCCCAGCGTCCCCAGGGACGGTAGCGCCACAGCCACAGCCCGAGGGCAATGGCCAGCATGCCGACCAGCAGCACCGCCATGGTGGTAACGCTGGTCTGGCGACCGCTCACCCACAGCAGCCAGATGGCGGTGGCATACAGTGGGAAGGCCAGCAGCTGTTTGAAAGTCTCCATCCAGGCGCCGGGCCTGGGCATCCAGTTGCGCAGGGTCTTACTGTAACTCAGCAGCAACATGGGTGCGGCCATGCCGCTACCGAGTGCCGCGAAGACGGCCAGTGCCACCGGCGCCGGTTGGGTCACTGCAAAGCCCAATGCAGTGCCCATGAAAGGGGCGGTACAGGGGCTCGCCACTACCGTCGCCAGTACCCCGGTGAAGAACGAGCCTGAGTAGCCGCCACGTTTCGCCAGCTGGCTGCCCATGCCCATGAAGCCCGATCCAAGTTCGATCAGGCCGGACAGTGACAGGCCCATGATAAAGAACAGGTAAGCGAGCAACGCCACAAAACGCGGCTCCTGCAGTTGGAAGCCCCAGCCCACCGCAGCACCCGCCTGCTGCAGTGAGATCAGCAGGGCGGCGACCAGCAGGAAACTGGATACCACGCCGAGAGCGTAGACCCAGCCGTGCACGTGCTTGCTGTGTTCGCTGCCGGTGGCGAAACTGAAGACTTTCAGCGACAGCACCGGGAATACGCAGGGCATAAGGTTGAGAATGCTGCCACCCAGGAAAGCCAGCATCATCATGTAGAACAGGCTGCTCATGCTGAACGGTGCAGGGCCTGTCGACTGCTGACTGCCACCGGCCGACGGGCGAGCGGGCGCAGGCGCGGCGGCGATGGTGCGCTGCGCGAAATCGACTTCAAAACTCTCACGGTGGGGTGGGTAACAGAGGCCGGCATCGGCGCAGCCCTGCGACGTCACCTGCAAGGTGCCGCGCTCGATCGGGCTGCCCAGGGTCACGGTGACGTCGGCGAAATGGTAATAGACCTCAGATACCCCGAAGTACTCATCTTCCCGGGTAACGCCCTCCGGGAATGCAGGGGTAAGTTGCACCGCCCCGTCAGCGCTTTCCAGCTTGAACTTGAAGCGTTTCTGGTAGAGGTAGTAACCGTCCTCTATCTGCCAGTAGAGGCGCACCGACTGTTCGTCCACGACTTCAACGGCCAGTTGATAGGCCTCCTCCACGGGCAGGAAATCAATCTCCGGCGCGGCCAGCTCGGCGCCAGGCAGGCTGGCGCCGGGCGGCGACAGGTCCTGGGATAAAGCCGTTGCTATCGGTAGCTGGAGGGCCAGCAGGAGCAACAGCGTGGTCAGTCTTTGCATCGGTCTATTCTCTGTGGGTACGGCCTTGGACACGTATACCCGCGGAAGTTTCATCGGATTTTACCGATCTTGTGCACATGCAGCACCCTTGTCGCCTGGTTCCCGGCGGCGGTTCATCCACGGGAACCGGACAACTGGTCGCATGGTGCGCCTGCCGTGTTCCCGGGATGGTATAGTGTCGCCCCACTCGAGGATTTGATCGATGCGTTTTTCCAGATTCCTGCCCCTGGTCGCAGTTTTACTCTCGCTACCATGCTGGTCTATTGATGCCAGCGACGGCTGGATGCGGGCAATGCCCCCGGGCCAACCCACCGCGGCTGCCTACCTGACCCTTAGCAACCCGGCGGACAGCACGGTCGTTCTGCTGGCCGCATCGTCTTCCCTGGCAGGTAAGGTCGAGATACATCGTTCGTTCCAGCAGGACGGTATGTGGCGTATGCGTCGCCTCGCGGACCTGCCGATTCCGGCGGGAGAGCGTGCTGAACTGGCACCTGGAGGCGCGCACCTGATGATGTTTGATATGAAGCAGGCGCTGCGCGAGGGAGACACCCTGCCGGTGACGCTGGAGTTCGACAACGGTCAAACCATCGAGATGAATATCGAAGTGCGCGCCATCGGCGCGGGCAGCGGGCATCAACACCACTAGGCCTTCACCCAACGGCCGGACAAGAGGTAGTACACATCATGTTGGAAGGAATCCGCGAATCCTGGAATGCACTGCGGGAGCGCCTGGCCACAGTTGCGCCGGACGGCGGCTGGCTGAGGGGTATCGGGGGTGCCCTGGGCGTCTACCTGCTGGTTGCGCTACTTCTGGGCGTGTACTGGAGCGTCCCGCCGTCAGAATTTGACGTGCAGGAAAACGCCGCCGGGTTTGCCGCTGAAAACAACAGCCAGGTCGTCACCGGCACGGTCACCGCGACGGCGCTGATCGGCGTGGCGGAAACGCTGCTGGACAAGCCCGGCGGGTTTATTCGCAATGACGTTTTCCCCCCCGGCCTGTGGTTGGACAACATGCCCAACTGGGAGTACGGCGCACTGATCCAGGTGCGGGATCTGGCGCGAGCCATGCGAGAGTCCTATAGTCGCTCCCAGTCCCAGTCCAAGGAAGACCCGGACCTGGCCGAGGCGGAGCCGCTGTTCAACTTCAAGGCGACTTCATGGATGCTGCCGCCCTCCGAGCGCGAGTACCGGGCGGGCATTCGCCGCATGGAAAGTTATGCCTTGCGGCTGGCGGACACGGGCTCGCGCGATGCCCAGTTCTATGCGCGTGCCGACAACCTTGCCTACTGGCTGGCCACCGTGGAAACCCGGCTCGGCAGCCTGTCACAAAGGCTGACCGCCAGCGTCGGGCAGCGCCGTATCAATACCGATCTGGCCGGCGACCGACAGGCCACCCAGGCCACGCCGACACCGGATGATAGCGTGGTGCGCACCCCCTGGCTGGAAATCGATGATGTGTTCTATACCGCACGAGGCTCCACCTGGGCGCTGATTCACTTCCTGCGCGCAGCAGAGGTCGACTTTGCCCAGGTGTTGGAAGACAAGAACGCCCGCATCAGTCTGCAACAGATCATCCGCGAACTGGAGGCGACCCAGCAGACCGTGTGGAGTCCCATGATTCTGAACGGTTCCGGCTTCGGCCTGGTCGCCAACCACTCCCTGGTCATGGCCTCCTACATCAGCCGGGCCAACGCCGCCATCATCGATTTGCGGCGGCTCTTGTCAGACGGATAGCCAGACGGATAGCCAGACGGATAGCCAGACGGATAGCCAGACAGATAGCCAGACAGATAGCCCGGCGGCTACTCCCGATGCCGGTAACGCAGGCGCGTGCCGGTATCCAGTGAGAGGCGTATCTCCTCGGCACTCAGTGCTTCCGGGAAGTAGGTGCCGGAGACCTTGGCGTCGATGAGGCTGGCCCCTTCCAGGTTGGTTTGGCGAAAGTCGATGCCGCGCAGGTCGCTGTTGCGGAAGTAGGAGTCACTGAAATCCAGGCCGGTGGCGTCCATGTTGCGGAGATCACGTCCGCGGTAGTCGCCACTTTTCAGGCGGCTGGTATCCAGCGTGTGGCGCTGCTCATTGAATTCGCGGATCTCCTCGTTCCGCAATAGCTGGTAGAGCGGGTCGTCGCTAATGGTGGGTTTGCTCATGGTGGTCGCCCGGGGTACGCAATAAGCTATAGGGTAACCAAGCTCCTCGATCATGCCCAGCGCAGATGCCCTCTTGAAGCCAGCACCCGATATCACCAGCGGATTTTTATTGACGCGTCAGTGGCGCGACACGGAAGACGGCGTGGAGCTGGAGCTGTGGCTGGCTACCGACGCCGGGCCGCGCAAGCTCCTGGTGCCCGCCCAGGAAGTGTTGTTTTTCCTGCCCACGGCGGAGGCGGCGGCTGCTCAGGCGCTACTGGGGAAGAATTTCGCGATGCGGATGGATCCGCTGCCCTTGCGCGACTTCCAGATGCAGACGGTCACCGGCGTCTATTTTCGCAGTCAGCGCCAGTTGCGGCAGGCGCGGGATCGGCTTCAGGAGGCGGGATTCGACCCCCTCGAGGCCGACCTCAATCCCGCTGATCGATACCTGATGGAGCGCTTCGTACGAGGTTCACTGGCCTTCCCCAGCGCCGGGCCGGTGCAGGTACGCCGCTCTGACTACCGGCCACAGCTGCGAATGCTGTCGCTGGATATCGAAACCGCAATCGATCGGCTCGAGCTATACAGCATAGGCCTCTATGCGATGGACGCCGCCGGCCCGGTGCGCAAGGTCTTCATGCGCGGCGAGCACAGCGCCCTGGACTACGTGGAGTGCTGTGGCGGCGAGGCTGACCTGCTGTCGCGGTTTGTGGCCTGGATGGCCGAGTTCGACCCGGACATCATCATCGGCTGGAACGTGATCAACTTCGACCTGTGGTACCTGCAGCGGGTAGCCGACAAGCTGGGTCGTACCCTTCCGCTGGGAAGAGACGGCCGGCCGTGGCACTGGCGCGAGCTGGACGAGGATGGCGAGCGGCGCGCGGTGCAGATTCCAGGCCGCGCCGTGCTTGACGGGGTGGATATGTTGCGCACCGCTACCTACCGGTTCGAGAGTTTCTCGCTGGAATCTGTGAGCCGTGAATTGCTGGGGGAGGGCAAGCTGCTCCACGGCAGCCAGCGTGGAAAGCAGATCACCGACCTGTTCCTGGACAACAAAGATGCGCTGGCCGAATACAACCTGCGCGATTGCGAACTGGTGTGGGAGATCTTCGAGACCACCCGGCTGCTGGATTTTGCTGTAGCGCGCAGCCAGATGACCGGGCTTGCCATCGACCGGCAGGGCGGCTCGGTGGCGGCCTTCGATTTCCTGTACCTGCCGCGCCTGCACCGGGCGGGCTTTGTCGCTCCCAATGCCAGCCGCGAGCAGATCGCCAGTCCCGGCGGGTTTGTGCTCGACTCGGAGCCCGGCATTTACCGCGACGTGCTGGTGCTCGATTTCAAAAGCCTGTACCCGAGCATTATTCGCACCTTTCGCGTCGATCCCATGGGGTTGGCGGTGGGAACCGCCGAGGATGCGTCGGTCGAGGACAGTATCGAGGGTTTCATCGGCGGGCGGTTCTCCCGGGAACAGCACCTGCTGCCGGGTATCATCGAGGAGTTGTGGACCCTGCGGGATGCCGCCAAGGCCAGTGGCGACCAGGCCCAGTCCCAGGCCATCAAGATCATCATGAATTCGTTCTACGGCGTGCTGGGCACCCCGGGCTGCCGTTTTTTCGACGCGCGGCTGGCCAGTTCCATTACCCGGCGTGGGCACCAGATCATCCAGCAAACCCGTGACCAGATCGAGGCGCTGGGAGACCACGTGATCTACGGTGATACCGATTCGGTGTTTGTGGCCGTGGCTGCCCGAGAGGGCACCACCGCCTGGGAGCGCGGCCGCTGGCTGCAGCAGGCACTGAATCGCTGGTGGCGGGAGCGGCTCAGGGGCGAGTTCCAGTTGGAGAGTGTGCTGGAACTGGAGTTCGAGACGCATTTCACGAAGTTCCTGATGCCCACCATCCGCGGTTCGGACAAGGGCAGCAAGAAGCGCTACGCCGGCGTGGTAGAAAGCGAGTTGGGCCCGCAATTGGTGTTCAAGGGCCTGGAGAACGTGCGCACCGACTGGACCATGCTGGCGCGGGAATTCCAGAGCGAGCTGTACCGCCGGGTGTTCGCCGATGAGGCTTTCGAAGACTACGTTTTCATGCTGGCACAGCAGGTGGAGGCGGGAGAGCTGGATGACAAGCTGGTCTATCGCAAGCGCCTGCGACGCAGGCTCGACGACTACCAGCGCAATGTACCGCCCCATGTGCAGGCGGCCCGCTTAACCCGGGAACGCGGAGGATTACCCCCGGCGCGGGGCGACTGGGTGGAGTACGTCATCACCACCGCAGGCGCGGAGCCCGCCGATGACCCGCGCGCACCGTTCGACTACCAGCACTATATCGAGCGCCAGCTCACGCCGGTGGCCGACGGTATCCTGCATTTCCTGGATACCAGCTTTGCAGACATCTACGGCAAGCAGCAAACGCTGTTCTGACCTGGCGGCTGAGTCTCAGCCCGTGACCGCTGCCTCGCCGAAGAATTCGCGCAGCACCGCGTCGTGCTCGCTGGCTGACAGCCTGGGCCCGAAACGCGATACCACCCGCGCGGCGGCGAGGCTGGCAAAACGCCCCGCCGTCTCGAAGTCCCGGCCATGGGTGATGGCATAGAGGAAGGCCCCGGCGAACATGTCGCCAGCTCCATTGCTGTCGACAGCCTCGGTGGGGGTGCCTTCGACTTCAATGAGGCGCTCACCGTCATACAGCAACGCACCCCTGGCGCCGAGAGTAATCACGAACTGGCGGGCCACCTGTTTGAGCGCGTCCGCAGCCTCGGCAAGTTGCTCGCTGCCGGCCCAGCTAGTGGCCTCGGCCTCGTTGCAGAACAGCAGATCGACGCCATGCTCGCCGAGCATCTCCTGCAGTCCATCGCGGAAGAACTCCACCATCCCGGGGTCAGAAAAACTGAGCGCCGTGGCGACACCATTGGCGCGGGCGTGCTCGCGGGCGGCGATGGCGGCAGCCCGGCCAGTGGGTGACGTCACCAGGTAGCCTTCCATATACAGGTATTCCGAGGCTTCGATGGCCTTCGGCACCAGCTCGGAGGTCGCGAGGGTTTCGCTGATCCCGAGGAAACTGTTCATGCTGCGCTCTGCGTCCGGTGAGATCAGCACCAGGCAGCGGCCGGTCGTCCCGTCGCCACGGTCTTCGGTCCAGTTGTGGTCAACACCGGCGGCTTCAAGGTCGGCCAGGTAGAAGTCGCCGTTGTCGTCGTTGGCTACCTTGCAGGAATAGAAGCCGCTGCCGCCAAAGCGCGTGGTGGCAATCACGGTGTTGGCGGCGCTGCCGCCGCTGGCCCGGCTGGCTGTCACCAGGTGGTCGGCGAGCCGGCTTGCCAGCTCCTGTTGGCGGGCTTCGTCCACCAGTGTCATCAGGCCCTTCTCGACGCCCATGGCAGCGAGCTCTGCGTCTTCGACCTGGATTTCCGTATCCACCAGCGCATTGCCGATGCCATAGACCTTGTATTGCTTCACCTGCAGCCTCCCCGGCTCAAAAGGGCGGTATTATGGTCAATGACTGGACGGGTCGCTACTTTTATACTGCCCGCCGACCATGAAGAGCCGAACCCGTCCCCTCATTCTGCGCGCCCTGCTGGCGCTCGCCGTTCTGGCGGGCCTGCTGCTGGTCTACGTGGATGCCCTGGTCAGCACGACCTTCAAGGACCGGCGCTGGGAGGTGCCGGCCAGCGTCTATGCGCGCCCGCTGGAGCTGTACCCCGGGCTCACCATCAGTGCCGACGCACTGGAATACGAACTGTCGCTGCTGGGATACCGGTCGGTGGCTGAGCCTTCGGGTCCGGGGCAGATGCGGCGCCGTGGGGAACGCATCGTTGTTCACACCCGGGAGTTCCAATTCCCCGATGAACGGCGTCCGGGTCGCCGCCTGAACCTGGAGTTTTCCGGGCAGCGGCTGGTAACGCTGCGCGCAGCCGCTGACAGGCTGTCGCTGTATCGCCTGGAACCGGTGCAGATTGGCGGCATCTACCCCCGCCACCAGGAAGATCGCCTATTGCTGAAGCTGGCGGAATCGCCGCAACGCCTGAGGCGCGCCCTGCTGGCAGTGGAAGATCGTGGCTTCTACCGACACTGGGGTGTGTCACCCACGGGTATCGCTCGCGCCACCTGGGCCAACCTGCAGGCCGGGCGCCTGGTGCAGGGCGGCAGCACCATCACCCAACAGCTGATCAAGAACTACTACCTGACCCGCGAGCGCAGCTTTACCCGCAAACTCACAGAAGTGCTGATGGCTGTGCTGCTGGAGTTGCATACCGAGAAGGATGAGATCCTCGAGGCCTATATCAACGAGGTTTACCTGGGCCAGGATGGGCCGCGTGCTATCCACGGTTTCGGGCTGGCCAGCCGCCACTACTTTGACCGGTCCCTTGAGGAGTTGAGCCTGCACCAGCAAGCCCTGCTGGTGGGCATGGTCAAGGGTCCCTCGCTCTACAACCCGCTGCGTCACCCCGAACGCGCGCGCCAGCGCCGCGATGTTGTGTTGGGCGTGATGCGCGCCGAAAACCTGATCAACGAGGCAGAGTACCGGGTGGCCCTGGCCATGCCGCTGGACCTCAGCCAGCGGCCCCGCATCATGAACAGTTTCCCGGCCTACCTGGACCTGGTGCGGCGCCAGCTGCGGCGTGATTACCGGGAACAGGATCTGGGTTCCCGTGGCCTGCGAATCTTCACCAGCTTCGACCCGCAGCTCCAGCGCCAGGCGGAGACCAGTATCCAGGCCGTGCTCGATGGGCTCGATCCCGCAGGCGAGCTGCAGGCGGCGATGGTAGTCACCAGCTTCGGCAGCGGTGAGGTGCGCGCGCTGATCGGCGGCCGCCAGCCGCGCTTTGCCGGTTTCAACCGCGCCCTGGATGCGATCCGGCCGGCCGGCTCCCTGATCAAGCCGGTGGTCTACCTGACGGCGCTGGAGCAGCCCCAGCGCTGGACCCTGGCGACCCCTCTGGATGACAGCGAATTCAGCGTCGAGCTGGATGACAATAATCGCTGGTCGCCGGCCAACTTTGATCGCCAGTCCCACGGTACGGTGTTGCTGCACCGGGCGCTGTCCCAATCTTATAACCAGGCGACGGCGCGCCTGGGCATGGAGCTTGGGACCGAGCAGGTCCGCACAACGCTGCAGCAGCTGGGGGTGGATCGACCTCAGCCCAACGTTCCCGCCATGTTACTCGGGGCCGGGGGCCTGTCGCCGATCGACGTGGCTGCGCTCTACCAGTCGATTGCCGCCGGCGGCTTCAATCTGCCATTGCATACCATCCGCGATGTGGTGGCCGCCGACGGCACCTTGCTACAGCGCTTCCCGCTGGCCTATGAGCAGGTGGCCTCTACCCAGGCGATCCACCTGCTGCACTATACATTGCGAGAAGTCGTCCAGGAAGGCACTGGCAAAATTGTCTACCGGGAGCTGCCCGCTGGATTCGCCGTCGCCGGCAAGACCGGGACGACCAATGACAATCGCGACTCCTGGTTCGCGGGTTTTGCGGGGGACCTTTTGGCCGTCAACTGGATCGGGCGCGACGATAACTCCGCTACCGGTCTTACGGGGGCCACCGGCGCGGCGCGGGTTTGGTCGCACTTCATGGCACGCTCCAGCGCCCAGCCGCTGGCCTACCGGGTGCCCGATGGCGTGGAGCATTCCTGGGTTGATGAGGTCAGTGGTAAGCTCAGCGCTCGCAACTGCGCGGATGCCAGGCTGCTCCCTTTTGTGGCCGGCTCTGAGCCCGACGAGCGCGGTCCCTGTAGCAATACCTCGGAACGGATACTGGAATGGTTTCGCGAGCTTTTCTGATTGCCCTGCTGGGCCTGCTGATGAGTGCCTGCGCCAGTGAGCCGCAGCGGCCTGCCACCGAAGCGCCCGCGTCGCCGACCGCGCCGGGAATGACACCGGCCGCTCCTGAAAAGACGCCCGCCAGGGTCGAGCCCGCGACGGCGGACCCAGGTTTGCGCACGGCCAGTACCGGTTTGCTGGAGCAGGCGCGGGAAGCCCGTCGGCGCGGCGAACTGCAGCGGGCTGATGCCCTGCTACAGCGTGCCCAGCGGCTCGACCCCGGCAATGCCCTGGTGTACCTGGAGCTGGCGCGACTGCATCAACAGCGCGGCGAGGCGACAGCCATGCGCGCCGCCGCTGAGCGTGGTTTGTTGTATTGCGATGCTGGGAGTTGTGACGACCTGCGCGAGCTGGCGCGCCCTTGAGGGCGAGCTTTTGGCCGGGCGCCCCTCGCCGGGCGCCCCTTGCCGGGCACCCCAACGTCAGCCGGTTTCCCTGAGCTGAAGCGCGAAACCGCCGGCTGAGGGGACAAATTCAAGCCACTGGTTGATGCAGGCCGGCATCTCTCCGACGCTGTGGCTAACGTAGACCACCTGGGTGTCGGAGTGTGCGGCGATGTGATCGACAGCGCGGAGTATCCCCTGGGTATGGTGTCGATCCAGACCCAAACAGGGCTCGTCGAGAATAAGTATCGCAGGGGATTTCACCATGGCGCGGGCCAGCAGCACCATGCGCTGAATGCCGAATGACAGTGTGTCGAAAGGCGCGCGAGCCAGTTCTCCCAGGCCCAGGGCGGTGAGCCAGGCACGGGCAATCTCCAGCTGCTTGTCCCCCCAATCGTCGTAGAGCCCGACGCTGTCGAAGAATCCGCTGACCACCACCTCCAGCACTGCCATGCCGCGGCTGTAACTGAGGTGAAGCTGGGTGTCTACCATGCCGAACTTCTGTTTGATCTCCCAGACGCTTTCGCCGCTGCCGCGGCGCTGGCCAAACAGCGTCACATCCTGGCCGTAGGCCTTGTGATTGTCACCTGTCACCAGGCTGAGCAGCGTGGTTTTGCCGCAACCGTTGGGTCCGGCGATATTGCAGTGCTGCCCGGGTCGCAGGGTCCAGTTCACGCCCTTTAGCACCTGGGTGTCGCCGTAGCGCACATCGACTTCATGGAGTTCCAGCAGCGGTGACTGTGGATCCAGGGTGTAGGGTCGCTGGGCGGCTGCTGGCAGATCAGCGAATTGCAGCGGAGGCGGCGCCATCAGTGCTTGTACCGAGGGATCAGCCAGGACCTGGTCGCGCGGCCCGGAGGCCAGTACCTGGCCGGCATCCAGTACCAGCAGGTGACTCACTCCGTCGGGAATGTCGTCCAGGCTGCGTGCCAGCAGCAGCACCCGTATTCCGGTCTGCAGTAACTGTTCAAGGATATCGCGCATGCCTTGCTGGCTGGCCCGGTCGAGGCCGTCCAGCGGACTGTCGAGGATCAGCAGCTCCGGGTTCTGCAGGATCGCACGCAACAGCAGCGTCTTGCGCATTTCCCCGGTGGAAATAAAGCGCAACCCGCGCTCCAGGATGTGCTCAATCCCCAGTCGCTCAATCCACAGCCGGACGTTCTCGCCGCCGGCCTCGTTGCTCGCCTCCAGGCCGAGCGCCGCCGCTACCGTCGTGCCCGGGTCGCGGGCATCGCTGCGAAACTCCGAATCGTCCAGCCGCCGGTCGCGATCACAGAGGCTCTTCTGCTGCTCAAAACAGACGTAGCTGCAGCTGCCTGTTTCCAGCGTTGGACTGCGTTCAAGGGTGCCGCTGCCCCAGTCTAGCTGGCGGCTCAGCAGGCCGGCGAGCGTTGTCTTGCCAGCACCGTTGGGCCCGATACAGGCCCACTGCTCGCCCTCGCGCCAGGCCCAGCTCAGGTTTTGCAGGACGGGCAATGCGCGGTAGGCAAAGTTGACGGAATCCAGGCGCAGGAAGGCACCTGCAGGAGCTGACATCGTGACTGCTTACTTCCTTTCCTGGCGCTCGAGGAAACGTGAGAGCGCCTGTTCGCGTTGTTCAGGCGTCATGTTGGACAGCCTGCGGCGCAGCCGTTGTCGCTGTTCCGGGTCCAGCCCCTGCCAGCGTTGCCGCAGGGCCTGGCGCTGCTCGGGCGACAGGTCCTTGAGAGCGTGATAGCGCTGGCGCGCCTGCTGTCGCTGTTCGGGCGTCATGTTGGACCAGCGCTGGGCGTTGTTTGCCAGGCGCTTGCGGTCGCTGTCGGACATACCGTCCCAACGATCTTCATGCTGCCTTAGCAGCTGCTGCTGGTCGGGGCTCAGCTGGTTCCAGGCCGGTCCCTGGGCAGAGACGCCTGCGGACACTGACAGCAATAGCAGGGCGAAGCCAAGCTCTTTAGCTCGCATGATCCTCGGATTCCATCAGCCAGAGCACCAGGTCCAGGTCCTCCAGCAGTGCGGCATCCTCGGCCACATTGAAGGCGGCGGGATCCATCGCCTGCGGCTGCGTCGAATCCTGGTGCTGGAGCAACGGCAAGGCGATCGCGATGGCGACGATGGCGAAAGCCGCGGCGGTCAGAGACAGCCAGTTACCCGGGTTGTAGGGCTTGGAGACTTCTGCCAGCGCCTGCTGGCGGGCGCGATTCAGTCGCGACAGGGTGGCTGCGTCCAGGTGAGCCACGCTGTCATCCAGACTGGCTCGCGCCAGGTGCTCCAGCGCCTCGTTGGCTTCTTGCCGCTGCATATCCTGTGTGTCGCGATCAGTTGTGTTCATGTGGCATATGCTCTGCCAGCGCGTGCTGGAGGGCCTTGATGGCCCGATTGTAATGGGTTTTTACACTACCCTCGCTGCAATCCATGGCAATCGCGGTGTCACGTGTAGACATACCTTCCCAAGCGCGCAGCACGAAAGCCTGCTGCTGACGGATGGGAAGTCTGCCGATAGCGTCCAGCATAGCCCGATTCGCGATTTCCTGCTCCAGGGCACTGGCCGGGTTTTCCCGTTCACCAGCGCTGGCGAGATCCATAGGGTCCGGCTCAGTGTCCACTTCATGAGAACCAGGTATGAATGCCATGACCCGGCGGCGAACGGCGCGGCGACGATGGAAGTCGTTAATACGGCTCTGGAGGATTTTGTAGAACAGTGGCTTCCACTCATCGCTCGGGCGCAGGGCGTAGCGCTTTACCAGCCCCAGCATGGCCTCCTGCACCAGCTCCAGGGCATCGTCGCGGTTGCCCACGGACAGCTCGGCGACACGCAGTGCCCGCCGCTCCACATCCTGCAGGAAGCCGTTCATGGCGCTGTGTCGATCCAGGCTCCGTTCCCCGTGTTCCCTCGGTTCCCGCTCTATCCAGTTGTAGCAAATCAAGGCAGCTGTATTGGTCATCGTAGCATAGGCAGTGTGAGCTCCCTTCTGATAACGCGGCAGTGTTGGATTCGTTGACAGCTGGCTTGTCAGCGCTGCAGGCGGCTGGCTTAATGGCGACTCTTCGGCAGGCCGCAAGCACCTTGTCCCTCTCAATCGAACAGATCGAACATGCCGTCCGGCATCATCAGCCCCGCAAGAAACGGCTGCGGGCCCTGATGCTGCGTTCCGCGGTGGCGCTGATCCTGCGGGAGCAGCCAGCGGGCAGCGAAATCCTTATGATCAAGCGCGCCGAGCGCAAGGGCGACCCCTGGTCCGGGCACATGGCCTTCCCCGGTGGCCGCATGGAGCCGCAGGATCGCCATGGGCTGGACGTCGCCAAGCGCGAGACCTTCGAAGAGATCGGCCTGGCACTCGGGCCGGCGGAGCCCTGTATCGGCCGGCTGTCGGAGATCACGGCGCGGCCGCGTATGCTGCATCGAAGGGCGATGGTGGTGTCGCCGTTCCTGTTTCGCCTCGACCGGGAAGTAGAGTTCAGCCCCAACTACGAAGTCGCCGAAGTGGTGTGGGTGCCGGTGGATTTCCTGGCGGACCGCAGCAACCGGGAAACCATGCAGTGGAAGCGCGACAAGGTGCCCATCCCACTGCCGTGCTACATGTTCGAGGGCCGGCGCATCTGGGGCTTGTCACTGATGATGCTGGACGAACTGCTGGCGCTGCTGCCGGCGAAGAACTAGCGCCTCACTGGCCCTGCCGCAGAAACAGGCGGGTATTGATGATCAGTTCCTGCAAGGCAGGATCCACGCGCCCGGCTTCATCCAGGGTCCTGGCATCGATCGTGCCCGAGACATAGCCCGCCACCAGGTCGAGCAGGATCGGCGACATTTTTGGCGCCATTTCCCAGCGGGGCCCGCCGGTCAGATTGCCGCTAACCATATTTTCTGCCTGGCGCAGCCAGTATCCGCCGCAGCGCGACAGGCTGTAGTCGCCGACTCGCCCGAAACTCACATTGGGGGTGTTCGGGTTGAAGCCGCCGGCCGGGACCTCGTCGATCCTGTCCAGGGCCATTACCCAGGTAGTCTGCAGCGGAAAATTGTCTCGTTCGGCGCGGCACAGGTCGCCGGTATCCAGCCATACCCGCACAGTGTCCACGTACAGTTCGCCGCGCAGGTTCCGGGTCACGCGTATGTCGATGGAGTTGCCGCTGCTCGCTACCACCTCGCCGGCGATGACCAGGTCGGTGTCGGCCTGGACGTCGATGAACGGTCCCTGCCACAGGCAGCCGCATTCTGCCGCCACCGGCAGGGCCTGGAACAACAGCACAAGCAGCAGGTAGCGCATGGTGGTGAACGGTCTAGCTGCCCTGCAACAGCTCAGCGGCCTCGCGGGCAAAGTAGGTGAGGATGCCGTCGCAGCCTGCGCGTTTGAAACCCAGCAGTGACTCAAGAATGATCGCGTCACGAGACAGCCAGCCTTCACTGAAAGCCGCCTGGTGCATGGCGTATTCGCCGCTGACCTGGTAGGCAAAGGTCGGCACCTGGAAGGTCTCTTTGACCCGGCGTACGATATCCAGGTAGGGCTGTCCGGGTTTCACCATTACCATATCGGCGCCTTCGGCCAGGTCGAGGCCGACCTCGTGCAGGGCCTCATCAGTGTTGCCCGGGTCCATCTGGTAGCTGAACTTGTTGCCACCCTTGATGTTGCCGGCGGAACCCACTGCATCACGGAATGGGCCGTAGTAGGACGAGGCGTACTTGGCGGCGTAGGAGAAGATCAGGGTATTGACGTGGCCCTGCTCTTCCAGGGCTCGACGAATGGCGCCGATACGGCCGTCCATCATGTCTGACGGGGCAACGATATCGACCCCCGCATGGGCGTGGGACAGGGCCTGGCGCACCAGGGTTTCCGAGGTGACGTCGTTAAGCACATAGCCTGATTCGTCGACAATGCCATCCTGGCCGTGACTGGTGTAGGGATCCAGGGCGACATCGGTGATGATGGCGAGTTCGGGGATGGCATCTTTCAGTGACTTTACCGTGCGCTGTACCAGGCCGTCGGGGTTGTAGGCCTCTGCCGCGTCCAGGGTCTTGCCCTCAGCCTCCACTACCGGAAACAGGGCAATGGCCGGCACGCCCAGTGATACCAATCGCCGCGCCTCATCGATCAACAGGTCAACGGAGAGACGCTCGATGCCGGGCATGGAGGGCACCGCTTCGCGCTGGCCCTGGCCGTCCAGCACAAATACCGGGTAGATCAGGTCTGCCGGCGACAGGCGGTTCTCGCGCACCAGTTCCCGGGTAGCGTCACGTGCCCGCAATCGGCGCATGCGAGTAGTGGGGAAACTGCCACGTGTCGTGTTGAAAGCCATGCTGTTCTCCTTGTGCCCTGACTCCTGCTTGCTAGAGGGTAGCAAACGCCTTGCGCGCCGCCTCCAGGCTGGCATTCAGCTCGCCATCCCCGTGCGCTGAGGACACGAAGCCTGCTTCATAGGACGCCGGCGCCAGGTAGACACCGTTGTCGAGCATGGCGTGGAAGAAGCGCGAAAAAGTGTCCGTGTCGCAGGCCATCACCTCAGCGTAATTGCTCACCGATTCCCGCTCGGTAAAGAAGCCCCCGAACATGGTGCCGGCATGGTTGGTGGTGAAGGCCACGCCGGCCTCGTTGGCGGCAGCTTCCATGCCCTCGCAGAGCGCCTTTGTATAGGCGAACAGCGGCTCGTAAAAGCCCGGCTCGGAGATGACTTCGAGTGTTGCCAGTCCCGCGGCCATGGCTACCGGATTCCCGGACAGGGTGCCGGCCTGGTAAACCGGGCCCAGGGGGGCGATCTGGTGCATGATATCGGCGCGGCCACCGAAGGCGCCCACCGGCATGCCGCCGCCGATCACCTTGCCGAGGGTGGTGAGGTCGGGCTGTACGCCATAGAAGCCCTGCGCACCGGCGAGCCCAAAGCGGAAGCCGGTCATTACCTCATCGAAAATCAGCAGCGCCCCATGTTCGTCACAGACCGCGCGCAGCGTTTCCAGGAACCCCGGCTGAGGCGGGATGCAGTTCATATTGCCCACCACGGGCTCAACGATAATGCAGGCAATGTCCTGCCCGGCCTCTGCAAGTGCCGCGCGAACCTGGTCGGCGTCGTTGTAAGTCAGGGTTACGGTGTGCTCGGCCAGTTCTGCCGGTACACCCGGCGAACTCGGCACGCCAAAAGTCAGTGCGCCTGAGCCCGCCTTCACCAGCAGTGAATCGGAGTGCCCGTGGTAGCAGCCCTCAAACTTCACGATCTTGTCGCGTCCGGTGAAGCCGCGCGCCAGGCGAATGGCACTCATGGTCGCCTCGGTGCCGGAGCTGACCATGCGCACCATGTCCATGCCCGGATAGATCTCGCACACCCGTTCTGCAAGCTGCACTTCCAGCTCGGTGGGCGTGCCATAGCTGAGGCCTTTCTCCGCCTGCCGGCAGACGGCCTCGCGAACCGCGGGATGGTTGTGCCCCATCAACATCGGGCCCCAGGACAGCACATAGTCGATATAGCGCTTGCCATCAGCGTCGACCAGGTAGGCGCCCTGGCTCTCGGCAACGAAGAAGGGTGTGCCGGAAACTGCCTTGAAGGCTCGCACCGGAGAGTTGACACCGCCGGGGATGACCGCGGCCGCCTGCTGAAAAAGCTGCTCTGACTTGCTCATGATGATCTTCTGCAAAAACGGGCGTTCATTATTGCGGCTCTGCCCGCTGCTCGCCACTGCTTACTGTGATCAAACGTCCCGCGTGCGGATTCGCCCCGGCACCAGCTTTCCCATGCCGATGCGGCGCGCGTTGGAAAGCGCCCGCCAGGTGTACTCCTGGGCCTGGCGCACCGCCGACTGGATTGGCAAACCGTGTGCCATGTAGGCCGTGATGGCGGCGGCAAAGGTACTGCCCGCGCCGGCAAAATGGTTGGGCAGGTGTTCCCATTCGAAACTCTGCTGGAGACCGGAACGCCCGTAAAGCCGGCTGACGTGGCTCTGGTAGAGGCCCGGCTCAGAGGAGACCAGCACCGCCTCGCAGCCCATGTCCAGCAACTCATGGGCACAAGCAGTGACATTGTCGGCGCTGGCCGCGAGTTCCAGCGCTTCCTCTTCGGTGACAATGAGCAAGGTAGTCAGCGGCAGCAGCAGGGCGCACAGTGCATCACCGTAGTCGGGCTCCACGGGCAGGGACCACAGGGCGGGGTCCAGCACCGTCGGCCGCGCCGGGTAATCCTTGAGCACGGTGTGTATACCCTCGATGTGGGCCACGGTCGCCAACTGGTGCAACTTGATGGCGGCCACGTCGATGTCTTCGAGCACTGCACGCATCTGCTCGATCAGCAGCAGGTTGTCGACGATGGCCGAGTCCTTGACGTCCTGGGTGTCCTGTATGGTGATGGCGGTCATGATGGGTGTGCAATGGCAGGCGAGACTGCACATGGTTTCTATGTCCGCGGCGATACCGCCGCCGCCGCTGGGGTCCAGTTCGGCCACGCACATGACGGCGGGCGAGGACTTGCTCATGTTGCCAGGCACCTTAGAAGGGCTTGAGAACGGCCAGGATGATAATCAGGAACAGGAATAGTACGGGCACCTCGTTGAAGACTCGAAAGTAGACATGGCTGTGCTGGTCGGTATCAGCGTTGATGGCCTTGACCAGCCGGCCACAGTAGAAATGGTAGATAACAAGGCACAGCACCGCCAGCAGCTTCACCCACAACCATTTTGCAGACAGGTAGTAGGACAGATTGAGGGCGATCAGGGCCAGGCCCATCACAATCGCGATGGCGGCCAACGGCGTGATGAACCGGTAGAGCTTGCGTGCCATCACGGCGAGTTGGCGCCGCGTCTCCGGGTGCTCGCTGCCGGCGTAGTAGACCATGATGCGCGGCAGGTAAAAGATGCCGGCAAACCAGCAGACGACAAAGATGATGTGCAGAGCCTTCAGCCAAAGGTAGATCATGGGTGTTCCTGTGGTTTTCCTGTGCTCACGGTTCCTGGCTTACAGCTTCATCAGGTAGAACTGGTCAATAATATCGCGAGTCAGCACGCCGCGTATGCCCAGGTCACCGGGTACCCGAGTGTCTACGATGATGGCAGCCTCCGCATCGTCCCTGCGCATGGCGTCCAGGGCTTCCCTCAGCGTCGCGCGGGGTGAAACACTGGTGATCGACCAGCGACGCAGGTCCTGCTCCATCAAGTCGATCGGCAGCTCCGACGCCTCGGTGCCAAGCGCCTGGTCGACTTCCGTTCCGCGTACCAGGAACAGGTGTTCCTCCTCACGTTTCAACAGACACCAGTTGGGTATAGCTTCTGCGGGGTAGTCATCCCGGCAGGTGCAGTGGTCCAGGACTCTCAGCTTGCGATCCATGGCTGTCAGTACGTTGGTCTGGTGCAGCAGCTGGCTGATAGGGTCTTCCGGGATCGCCCGCTGCAGGTGTCGCAGGACTGTCCGGTGGGCCGAGCGTGCCCGGAGTCCCACGGTGGTCGTTAGCGTGGCCGCAACGATGGCGAGCATTGTGGGAAACACCACGGAGACATTACCAGTCAGTTCCACCACGGCCAGTAAGGCCGCCAGCGGCGCGTTCAGCATGGCCGCCATGGCTGCACCCATGCCAATCAGTGTGTACATCGACAGGTCCGAGCCGTACTCCGGGAACACCAGGATGCCTGCAAAGCCGATCAGGCTGCCCACGCAACTACCCATGATCAGGCTCGGCCCAATCACTCCTACCGGCAGCCCGAAGCCGATAGTGACAGCGGTTGCCAGCAGTTTGGCTCCCAGCAGCATGCCCAGTGCCAGCGGGGCGATCTGACCCTGCAGGGCCAGCTCCAGGCTGTCGTAACCCAGCCCCAGCGCTTCTGGAACCAACAGTCCCAGTGTTCCGGTAATGAGGCCAACAGCAAGGAAGCGCAGCAGCAGCGGAAACCGCCCGGCCAGCAGGCACAGCTTCAACAGCCAGGCGAAGGCGCCGGCCAGCACGCCCGCTGCAATGCCAAGCAACAGGATCAGCGGCAGTTCCAGCAATGAACTGATGCCCACTTCCGGGATGGGGAATCCGCTAAACCCTCCACCCAGGGCCTGGCTGATGGTGGTGGCGCTAATAGCGGCGACCAGTACCGGAGTGAAGCCGACCACGGTGTACTCGGCAACGATTACTTCCATCGCGAACACCACACCCGCCAGCGGCGTGTTGAACGCGGCAGCGATGCTGCCCGCCGTGCCACAGGCAATCAGCACTCGTTGGCTGTTGTTGGGAAGCTGCAGCCAGTGCGAGAGCCAGCTACTGATGGCGGCCCCCAGCTGCACGCCGGGCCCTTCCCGGCCACCTGAATGGCCGCCGGCGAGTGCCACGGCGCCGCCGAAGAACTGCACCAGGGCGTTGCGTAGCGGTAGCTGCCCGTAGTGGCTGTGCATGCGTGAGAGCACATGCACGATGCCAGTCTCCCGGTCTTCCGGCTTGAGTAAAGAGAAGACCAGTCCCAGCAGCGCGGCGGCCGCCAGCGGGATAGTGAAGCGTTGCCAGGGGGCGAGGCCCTCGAAGCCATCAGGGGATGCCTGGCCCATCCACAGCGTACCCAGTGCCTGGATCTGCCACTCGAAGAGGAGTATTGCCGCCGCTGACAGTATCCCGGCAACCAGCCCCAGCATTGAGTAGGGCAGGAGTGCGCGATAATCGGAAAGGTTCTGGAAGTATTGGCCTGCCTGCATGGGTCCAGTGCTTGGGCGGGCAATATTACCGCGCCGATGAACGGGAAAATCCTATATTATCCGTGATTTTCACGCGGCGACAAAAACGCGGCGTCCCAGGCTAGGGGCAGGGCAAGGGCGAAACAGTGATCAAGGCAGCCATTGTAGGTGGCACCGGCTATACAGGCGTCGAGTTGCTGCGCCTGCTGGCCACGCATCCCGAGGTGTCAATCGAGGTGATTACCTCTCGAGCCGAGGCGGGTCGCCGGGTCGACGACTTGTTTCCCAACCTGCGCGGCCACTGCGATCTCAGCTATTCAGAACCCGACGATGCCACGCTGGCCGCCTGCGATGTGGTGTTCTACGCAACGCCGCACAATGTGGCTATGAACTCTGTACCCGGACTGCTCGATGCGGGCGTTCGCGTGATCGACCTGTCGGCGGATTTTCGCCTCCGCAATGCCGATGTCTGGTCGCGCTGGTACGGTGAACCGCATGCCTGCCCGGAAGTGATCCCGCATGCCGTCTACGGGTTGCCCGAGATGTATCGGGAGGAGATCGCCAGCGCCCAGCTGGTGGCCTGCCCGGGCTGCTACCCCACCTCAGTGCAGCTGGGCTTCTACCCGCTGCTGGCCGCAGGCGTGGTCGACCTGGACAGCCTGGTGGCGAATGCGGCTTCTGGCGTCAGCGGAGCGGGCCGACAGGCAAAAGTCGACAACCTCCTTTCCGAAGCCGCCGACAACTTCAAGGCGTACGGGGTGTCAGGGCATCGACATCTGCCGGAAATTGAACAGGGGCTCAGCGCTATGGCCGGGCAGCCGGTGGAGTTGACCTTCGTGCCGCACCTGCTGCCGATGATTCGCGGCATCCTTGCCACTCTTTATGCGCGGCTGACATCAGACGTGGATGTCCAGGCGTTGTTCGAGAAGCACTACCGCGACGAACCGTTCGTCGACGTGCTGCCCGCAGGGCAGCAGCCGCAAACCCGCTCCGTGCGCGGCGCCAATCACTGCCGGCTTGCCGTCACCCGGCCCCTGGATCGCGATACCGTGGTGGTGACGGTTGCCGAAGACAACCTGGTCAAGGGTGCATCCGGCCAGGCGCTGCAGGCCATGAATATCATGTTCGGGCTTGAGGAGACCACGGGGCTGGACGGCATAGCCCTGCTGCCATGACCAGTCGCTCGATCGTAATCCAGGATGACCCCAGGCAACGCCGGCAACGCCGTATCCGCCTTGGGCTGGCGGCGCTTGGCGTGTTTGCCACCGGTGTGCTGCTGGGAGGCTACGGCAATCTCTACCTCGGGCTGGAAAGCGCCTGGGAGAACCGCGACCTGCGAGAACAAATTGTTGCGCAGGCGCGAGACCTGGAAACCCTGCGCCAGTGGAAGAGCGACGCGGAAACCCGCCGCGAGATAGATCGCGCCGCATTGGAACTGGTGCGGAACGAACTGGCCGAGCAGCAGGAAGCGATTGCCGAACTGGAGAAAGGTGTACATTTCTACCGCAGCCTGATGGCTCCGGGCGAACAGTCTGAAGGACTCAGCGTCCACAGCATTGATCTGAAACCTGGCCAGGATGCCGACCGGTTCCAGTTCCGCATCCTGGTTCAGCAGAGTTCTCGAAAGCACAATCTGCTCACCGGCACCCTGAAAATCCTGGTGCATGGAAGCGAAGATGGGCAGGAAGCAGCCTATAACTTGTCCGAGCTCTCAGATCAGGTGCCGGACCCGGAAATTCGATTGCGCTTCAAGTACTTTCAAGCTATAGATGGTGAGCTCGCGCTGCCTGCCGGGTTTGTTCCCCGTGCGGTCAGTGCCGCGGCCCGGTCCACCAAACCCCGGCGCGAGAATGTCGAGAGAGAATTCCCGTGGTCGGTACAGGAGAAGATTAGCGATGTTAGGCGGTAAAGACGGCAAGAGCACTTTCAGCTCCTCGAACTCGACCACGCTGGTGTCTGCGGATACCGAGATCGTTGGAGACATCAAATTCAGCGGCAACCTAGATATCGAGGGCACCGTGCGCGGCAACATTGTTGCAGTGGACGGTAAGGACGCCGTGGTGCGTGTGGTGGACAAGGGCCTGGTAGAAGGTGAAATTCGCGCCCCGTCCGTCATCGTCAACGGCGCCGTCACCGGGGACGTGCACTCCAGCAAGCACCTGGAGCTCGCCTCCAAGGCACGTGTACAGGGCAATGTTCACTACGCCCTGGTCGAGATGGCCATTGGTGCCGAGGTCAACGGCAGCCTGACCCACGCAGCCGATGACTCGAAGAAGGCGAAGAATGCGCCTGCCCCGGCCAAGGCCGATGAAGCTGAGGACGCTGCTGCGCCAGCACCGAAACAGGTTACCTCGATCAAAAGTTGATCAAAATACTCGGGTATTACATAATGTCGGCCCTTGAGGTAAAGGCATTATGAGCGCAACCGAAACCTTTGTTCCCGGCACACTGCAGCTGACCAATCGAGCGGTCGACAAGGTACGTGAGCTGATCACCGAAGAAGACAACCCCAGCTTGAAGCTCAGGGTTTACATCACCGGTGGCGGCTGTTCTGGCTTCCAGTACGGCTTCAGCTTTGACGAAGACATGGCCGAAGACGATACCGCGGTAGAGCGCAATGGCGTCACCGTACTGGTTGACCCGATGAGCTACCAGTACCTGGTGGGTGCGGAAGTCGACTATACCGAGGGCTTTGAAGGTGCCCGCTTTGTTGTCAACAACCCCAATGCGGCCACCACCTGTGGTTGCGGTGCTTCCTTCTCTATATAAGAAAGCGTCTCTGCGGGGCTCACTTTACGCCAAAGACCTTGATCGACCACGGCTTTGCTGGCCCGGTCGGCGTGCCGCGATGTTCACGCGGGATCAACTACCGGGATAGATGGCGCCCAGCACACGTGGGCCTGCAGCCCCGGTGACAGCAGCCACATTCCCCGGCAAGCCTTCCAGGGTTCGCCAGGCCAGCCAGGCGAAAGCCGCGGCTTCCACCCAGGCGGGATCACAGCCCAGTTCGGTGGTGGTGCCCAGTTCGACGGGGGCGAGTCTCTGGTACAGCCGTCGCATCAAATCGGTGTTGGAGGCGCCGCCTCCACACACGTAGACAGCGTCCAGCTCTTCACGCGCCAGGCCGTCGGCAATCGACAAGGCCGTGAACTCGGCGAGCGTTGCCTGGACATCCTGGGCTGAAAGCCCGTCAAATTCAGCCAGCACACTGTCAACCCAGGTCAGGTTGAAGGCCTCCTTGCCAGTGCTCTTGGGCGCCGCCAGCGCCAGATACGGATGCTGTGACAGGGCGTCCAGCAGTGCCTGGTCCAATTCTCCCTCTGCCGCCCAGGCGCCCAGGGGATCGTAGTGCTCACCGCGGTGACGATAAACCCACTGATCCAGCAGCGTGTTGCCGGGGCCGGTGTCGAAGCCAGTGACCTCACCATCCACCAGCAGGGAAACGTTGGCGATGCCGCCGATGTTCACCACTGCCCTGCGCTGGTTCGAGTCGGCAAACAGGTAGTCGTGGAAGGCGGGTACCAGGGGGGCGCCCTCTCCACCGGCGGCGATATCCCGGCGCCGGAAATCTGCCACCGTTGTGATCCCGGTGAGTTCGGCGATGGTATTGGGGTCCCCGAGCTGCAAGGTAAAGGCGGCTTGCGGAGATTCTGCAGCGGAGGGTGGCCGGTGGCGCACGGTTTGCCCATGACTGCCAATGGCACTCACGTGCCCGGACTTTACACCTGCCTGTAGCAGCAGGCTGCGAACAGCCTCGGCAAAGCAGGCCGCCAGTTCGCGGTCGAGCACACCCAGTCTCTCGATTTCGTTGTCGCCGGGATGTGACAGGGCATGGATGCGATCACGCAGGGCAGACGGAATTGGCTGTTCGTGGCAGGCCACTAGCTCGAATCGAGACTCACCGAGGCGCGTGAGTACAGCGTCGATGGCATCCATACTGGTGCCAGACATCAGGCCGACAAACAGGTCGCCGGACACAGTCAATCAGGGGGTGAGCTCAGGCTCGTTGAATGCAAGCTGCTGCTGCCGAATTGAAGCCAGCTGCAGCTGAAAGCCATGCGTTTGTGCCAAAAAACGTGGCATTTCCTGTTCTTTCAGGCTTTCGCCTTTGGGGAGCTTCTTGTGGATGGTGCGCGGATTGCGATGCACACCGTTGACCAGGAACTCGTAGTGCAGATGCGGGCCGGTGGCGGCGCCGGTGGAGCCCACAGTCCCGATCACCTGGCTCTGTGCCACCCGGTCTCCCTTGCGAACCCGGCGCTTGTTGAGGTGCAGGTACTTGGTGGTATAAGCCTGGCCGTGTTGGATAACGACATAGTTGCCATTTGCCTTGGTGTAGCCCGCTTCAGTAACACGCCCATCGCCGGCGGCAAACACCGGTGTGCCGCGCGGAGCCGCGTAGTCGGTGCCACGGTGTGGGCGACGGGTCTTGTAAATGGGATGCAATCGGCGAGGATTGAAATTACTACTGATACGGGTGAAATCCACGGGTGCCAGCATGAACTTGCGCCGCATGCTGACACCGTCGGCAGAGAAATAGCCCGCGCGATTGTTCTCATCCAGGTAGCGGTAGGCAGTGTAGCTCTTGCCCCCGTTGACGAATTCCGCGGCGAGGATATTACCTGTTTTGAACTTTTCGCCGTCCACATAGAGCTCTTCATAGACGAGGTGGAAAACGTCACCCTTGCGCGGGTCCAGAACAAAGTCGATGACACCGCCAAAAATATTGGCCAGGTCCATGATTACCGTCTGTGGCAGGCCCGCCTGCTTGCCCGCGAGGAACAGGGAGGAATCGATGCGCGCGGATGCGTAATTGCGGTGTATTTCCGGTTCGCGTACCTGCTCCTCAAGAATATAGCTGTCACCTTCGCGCCGCAGAACCAGCGTTTCCAGTGGCGATTTTACGCGCTTGAGCGCCGCCAGGCGGCCTTCATCATCCAGCAGGAAACCGAATTGTTCTCCCGGGTACAGTCGGGCCAGGGATTTTCCCTGGGGAGCTTTGCGAACAACGTGGTATAGGTCGGTGTCTGTCAGGCCCGCCCTGCCGAATAGCAGGGAAAGGTTGTCACCGGGTTTTACGGTGAGATCGACCCACAGCTCGGGCGCGGGCACCTCAGGTTCTTCAGGGATATCGACTGCGGCATCCAGCGGGAGGTTCACAGGCACGAGCTGCCTGCTCGCCGACACATCATCGCTGGGAACCAGGGTCAACAGCAGCGTCAGGACCACGCCAAACCACGCCGCCACCAGCAGGTGTCGTCGCGGAAAGCTGGGGTGTTCAGGCGGGCACGAGGCGCCTGTCTGTTGGGTCTCCCTGGTCATCTGTCTTGCTGGGGGTTCTTATATGCCTGAGTATAACAAAAACTAGTTTTTTCAAAAGATTACGCAATATAGGCGCAAGCCCCGTGCCCACAGCCCCAACCTTGCAATTGGCCGGGGTTAGGGTATGGTTCGCGCTTTCCTTTTTTGGACAAAATTCCTTCAAAAATCCAGCCCTTAGGGAACTATGTGTGATGGGGACCCCAATTCTTGAGGACCTGACAGCTCGTGAGCTGGTTTTTCAGCTCACCAGCGAAGCAGAGCTCACTCAACACCTCGCCAGCGGCAGCCGAACTCTTTACTGTGGTTTTGACCCTACCGCGGACAGCCTGCACATTGGTTCCCTGGTGCCTCTACTAATGCTGCGCCGCTTCCAGCTGGCGGGGCACAAGCCGATAGCGCTAGTGGGCGGGGCCACTGGGCTGGTGGGAGATCCCAGCTTCAAGGCCCAGGAGCGCCAACTCAACACGCCGGACGTGGTTGCTGGCTGGGTGGAAAAAATCCGCTCACAAGTAGAAGCCTTTATCGACTTTGACTGTGGCGACAACGCCGCGGTGGTGGTCAACAACCTGGACTGGACAGCTGACAAGAGCGTTCTCGACTTCCTGCGTGATGTAGGGAAGCACTTCTCGGTCAATGCCATGATCCAGAAGGAATCGGTGAAGCAGCGGATCGAAAGAGAAGGCAGCGGTATAAGCTTCACTGAATTTACCTATATGATTCTGCAGTCCTATGATTTTTCGGAGCTGAATCATCGTTATGGCTGCACCTTGCAGATCGGTGGATCCGATCAGTGGGGGAATATCACCGGTGGTATCGACCTGACCCGGCGCCTGCATGGGAATCAGGTCTACGGGCTCACAATGCCCCTGGTCACCAAGGCAGACGGCACCAAGTTCGGCAAGACGGAAAGCGGCACCATCTGGCTGGACCCGAAGCGGACATCTCCCTATGCCTTCTACCAATTCTGGATCAATACTGCCGATGCGGATGTCTACC
>CBDDJJ010000002.1:0-1507500 GCA_965229625.1 Halieaceae bacterium | reverse complement strand
CCCCTAAGGCGAGGCGGAAACGCGTAGTCGATGGGAAGCAGGTTAATATTCCTGCACCGCTCTTTACTGCGATGGGGGGACGGAGAAGGCTAGGCCAGCGTGGCGATGGTTGTCCACGTGAGAGGTTGTAGGCTGGGATCTTAGGTAAATCCGGGATCCTAAGGCTGAGGACCAGGACGAGCACAAGGGGAGACCTGCGTGTGGAGTGGTTGATGCCCTGCTTCCAGGAAAAGCCTCTAAGCTTCAGGTAAAGAGAGACCGTACTGTAAACCAACACAGGTGATCAGGTAGAGAATACCAAGGCGCTTGAGAGAACTCGGGTGAAGGAACTAGGCAAAATGGTACCGTAACTTCGGGAGAAGGTACGCCGCTGACGGTGAAGGGCTTGCCCCGTAAGCTGTTGGTGGTCGAAGTGACCAGGTGGCTGCGACTGTTTACTAAAAACATAGCACTCTGCAAACACGTAAGTGGACGTATAGGGTGTGACGCCTGCCCGGTGCCGGAAGGTTAAATGATGGGGTTAGTCTTTGGACGAAGCTCTTGATTGAAGCCCCGGTAAACGGCGGCCGTAACTATAACGGTCCTAAGGTAGCGAAATTCCTTGTCGGGTAAGTTCCGACCTGCACGAATGGCGTAACGATGGCCACACTGTCTCCACCCGAGACTCAGTGAAAT
The DNA here is from genome assembly GCA_965229625.1 of Halieaceae bacterium. Taxonomy (GTDB): domain Bacteria; phylum Pseudomonadota; class Gammaproteobacteria; order Pseudomonadales; family Halieaceae; genus JANQIO01. Next base: position 1,506,825 of record CBDDJJ010000002.1, on the reverse strand, counting down.
TGAAATCGCTGTTAAGATGCAGTGTACCCGCGGCTAGACGGAAAGACCCCGTGAACCTTTACTACAGCTTCACACGGGACTTTGACGTTATTTGTGTAGGATAGCTGGGAGACTGTGAAGCGCGCTCGCTAGGGTGCGTGGAGTCGTCCTTGAAATACCAGCCTGGTAACGTTGGGGTTCTAACCCAGGTCCCTTATCGGGATCGGGGACAGTGTGTGGTGGGTAGTTTGACTGGGGCGGTCTCCTCCCAAAGCGTAACGGAGGAGCACGAAGGTGCGCTAATCATGGTCGGAAATCATGAGGTTAGTGTAAAGGCACAAGCGCGCTTGACTGAGAGACTGACAAGTCGATCAGGTAGGAAACTAGGTCTTAGTGATCCGGTGGTTCTGAATGGAAGGGCCATCGCTCAACGGATAAAAGGTACTCCGGGGATAACAGGCTGATACCGCCCAAGAGTTCACATCGACGGCGGTGTTTGGCACCTCGATGTCGGCTCATCACATCCTGGGGCTGAAGCCGGTCCCAAGGGTATGGCTGTTCGCCATTTAAAGTGGTACGCGAGCTGGGTTTAGAACGTCGTGAGACAGTTCGGTCCCTATCTGCCGTGGGCGCTGGAGATTTGAGGGAAGCTGCTCCTAGTACGAGAGGACCGGGGTGGACGAACCTCTGGTGTTCCGGTTGTGACGCCAGTCGCATTGCCGGGTAGCTATGTTCGGAAGGGATAACCGCTGAAAGCATCTAAGCGGGAAGCCCCTCCCAAGATGAGATCTCCCTGACCCCTTGAGGGTCCTGAAGGGCCGTCCAAGACTAGGACGTTGATAGGCTGGGTGTGTAAGCGTTGTGAGGCGTTGAGCTAACCAGTACTAATTGCCCGTGAGGCTTGACCATATAACTTGGGTCATCGGTGCCAGAGATGTTGAGATGTTGAAAGACATCGACGGTACTGAACAAGAGACCAGAGGATGTATGCTCGAGTCACGGTTACTTGAGATAACGAAAGTAACTGCGGTAGTACTCCGAGAGGACGAACCCGTGCCACAACTCAGTTGAACGGCCCTAAAGGCCGGATCTGCCACCCTATTTGGACCGACAACACGGCTGTGCAACGCGCACGTAAGACCTGAGTCATCCAAGCCAGTTTGCCTGGCGACCATAGAGCATTGGAACCACCTGACCCCATCCCGAACTCAGCAGTGAAACGATGCATCGCCGATGGTAGTGTGGGGCTTCCCCATGTGAGAGTAGGTCATCGCCAGGCTTCCAAACTTAAACGCCCTGATCAGCAACGGTCAGGGCGTTTTACTGTGTAGTGGCAATCACATCCTGCCTGGCGATACCCATACGGTCATACCCGAAAAGAGGGGCAGGCCCTCGCCAGGCTTCCAAATCCAAGCCCCTGTAGCAGTGCTGCAGGGGCTTTTTATTTGGTGGCCATCAACAGTTCCCCCCGCCCCCGCCATCGACGCCGGTCAACTGGTAAATTCCCAGATAGTGGATACCATGAGCGGCAGGTATATCGGTGGTAAAAAGACGGGAGTAACGGATCGTGTCGGGCAGGAATCGATATCTTGTGATCGCAATACTAAGTCTGGTGACTGTCGGCGCATGTTCTCCGGATAGTCCGGATATAGGTTCCGCTCAGCAGGGTACAGCCGTGCTCAAGGATCCTGCAAACGTGACGGGCACGCAGCTGCAAAATCAGGCGGAAGAGTTTCTCGATTTGCATAACGTGAATTGGGTGCTGGTTGAAATTGGAGGCCAACCACTGCTTGTAGATTCCACCAATCGCCCGACAATCGAATTCTCGGAGGCGGGATTTTCCGGTTTTTCCGGCTGTAATCGCTTCACCGGGCAGTACGAGATTGAAGGCTCTACCATTCGCTTCGGGAATGCGGCAGTAACGCGGATGGCCTGCGCAACAGGTATGGAACTTGAGACAAGCTTCCTGGCGATGCTCAGTGGCGAACTGGAAGCCCGGGTCGAAGGTAACAGTCTGCTGCTAGCGGACGATGCAGGTGTTGTGGTCGCAGCGTTCGATCAAGCCAACTAGGCACTTCCTGGCGGAAATACCTGCCGCGGGTTCCCGTTTTTTCTCGGCATGCGCTCTGAATCTTAACTGCCATGTCGCCAGTTACTCTCGCGTCATATATTTGCGTTCAGCTATACTCGTCAGGGATGAGTACCTACGCAAGCATGACTATGCAGCGCCTATTTCTGGTCATTCTCTTCGCCTGGTCCACAGGCCTTTCGGCAGCTGACTTCGTATTGAACAGTGCGAGAAAAGGCAACTACTCCCTTGAGATCAATGGCGAAATTCGATCTGGGGATACAGATCGCCTGGCATTGATATTCGGTGGCAAGAAACGCTTTCCACTGACAACCCGCATCGATATCAGCGGGGGAAACTTACAGGAAGCCATGCAACTCGGTGCACTTCTCAGGCAGGCGCATATGTCCGTGATGTCTGATGATGACTGTGACTTGCACTGTTTCGTCGTGCTGGTAGGTGGCGTGAGCCGAGCGATCAGTGCCGACCTGAGCCTCAGCCCCCTCGACACACCGGACGACAATCTGGGCGATTACCTGGAGGAAATGGGTGTGCCGTCCGGCCTGGTCGCCGAGATCACGCAGTCGACCGAGCCGGTATCGATATCCTTGCAGCGTTTTGATCAGGAGATCGGTGAGAGCCCCGCTGTGTTGGAAGAGCAGATGTTGGCAATCTGCGGCCAACTGTCAGCAACAGAGCTTGCTGACTTTCGTAGTTTGCAGGCTTATCGATTTGTGGAGTCGCTCAAGTTGCTGGAAGAACGTTCCGGACGCAGTGAGGAGCTTGCGTCGATTATTGCCAAGTATGAGTTGCTCGCGGAGGACGCTGGCAATCTCGGCTTTGAGTATAGACAGCGGCTGCTGGTGCAATGGCAAGATATAAGTGACTGCCGCAAGCAGGTACTTAGCGACGCTCAGGGCGAGGCGATAGAGCAGGTGGTGGCGCAGTCGCGACGTTTGTAGGGATCCCGTCCAGAGCTCGCAGGTGTGAGCACAAGTGCAGGAGGCACGGCTTGAAGATATTAGGCAAAGCGGTATTTTTCTTACTCTCGATGCTGCCGCCCATTGCCGTCGCGGTAGTAGATCTTGATGCCCCGTCTCCTGCGGTACCCGAGTATGCTCGGGAGACTCTGCAGACAGGAGATACCACTGAAGCAGTCAGCGATGGCACGGTGTACTACAACGTTGTTGACGCCGGAACGAATAACGATGTCCGGACTGTCCTGGGAGTAGGGGTTCCGGCAGACGACCGGGTGTTTATCCGATTTCAACTGGGCAACGGCTTGCTGGCCAGCGGCAACAATGCAGCGCTCACAGTCGACGGTTCAAGCGCGGACGTCAGGGTGGCCATCGGTGGCGGTGACGGAGAAGACTTCATTATCTATATTGTCGAGGCCCCGTCGGGCCTCTCATCCGGCGCAACGGTGGAACTGCAGCTCGATATACTGGCAATCCCCGCTCAGGGAGCGACATCTCTCACTTACACCGTCTACGAGACTCTTACTGCAGCCTTGTTCCAGCTTCCATCACTGTATGAAAAATTCCTCGCTGACTACATCAGCTCGGTTGAGGGGGCTTTTCCGACCATCGAGCTCAAGGAGAATACTGCCGACGTATCAGCGGGCTTCATGGCATTTACCAATGCCAGCGTGGGACGTACCAGGGCAAACGTTGGCTTCTTGCAGTACGAGGCCAATGCAGTCAGTGTATCGGCGCTAACGGGTAACCCCGTATCTCTGTCGGAAGTTGTCAACGAGACTGGCTCTGAGGTCATGTTTACCGGAGATTTCAGCTTCGGCACCTGGTATCTGGATGACAACGTCGACTGCATCAGCCCGGATGTAGACCTCACAGAGGCGATAGCCAGCGACGATGGAAGTCGGCTCACTACAAGCTTCGTCAACTTTGGCAGTGCGGGTTTCAACAACCTTTGTGTGTCGGTGGACGGCGAGACAATGGAGATTCAGGCAGATGAGTACAGCGTATCCTCAGAACCTCTTCCAGCCAGCGTCTTCGCCGTAGCGGATCCGGCATCAGTTGACGGCGTGATCGGGCTGATCGACAGGAACGGCACCGAGATCAAAATTCCCTCCCTCACGACTTTCAGCGAGTACCAGCAGCGCATAGCAATCGTTAACTACAGAGATATTCCCGTCGATTACGCCCTTGATTTTATTGCTGAACAGGGCGTCACGGTCACTGCACTGGAGGCTGCCTCAGGTACTCTGGAACCGCTTCAGAAACTGGTGTTGCGTGTCGACGATGTCGTTGACATAGAGGGCGGCACTGAGTGTGCAGCCACCTTGGCCGCGCGGGTTCGAGAAGGCTCAATCGGTGTATCCACCATCCAGGTCAACCTCGCAGATGGCAGCACAGACACGGTTGTGTACTAGTAACCATTGAGTCCGTTTGGGCGTGCGCAAGCTGGCACTTTCACTGTCTTCCTGCCTTTGTAATTCCGCTGCAGCTTTGAGACAGTAGTGCTAGTCTGGGGCACCAGCGGGTGCATGGCCAGATTGCCCGAGATACAGCGACACGCGGTCGGCGACCGCGCCAATTGGGCTGCTAGCTGAGCGAGAATGGCTGTTCAACCAGGAAAGGTGGAGAGCATGGGGGGCGCAGAGGTGGTACCCCACGATGTGACTGACAAATTGCCTGCGGGACTGGTAGACAACGCCAGGCGTTGGCTGCTGACCCAGTGCGGCATGATTTCGCAGACCCGGCGCGGTCTGCTCTTACAGGCGGATTCCGCTGGTAAGCTGACAGTCGTATGTCAGTACCCGGACGATAACGGCTCACTCGATCTAACACCGGAACTGGCGCGAGCCGTATCCAATGGCGATGCCACTGAGCATGACCTGGGCGACGGCGTCACAAGGTTGTTGCGTCCCATTCCTGGTGCGCTGCCCGCCGGGAAACTCCTGCTTGTCTTCGATGCCGATACGGCAGATTCAAGGCACCTTCGGGTCATCGGTAACTTGCTCGACTGGGGTGCTGAGTGGCTTGCCTACTCGTTGCAGCAACCCAGCGGGGTGGGCGGCGACGTGCTCGCAGACGTTTTTCCGCTGGTCGCCGTATGCCTGGATCAGTCAGATTTCCAGGCACTTACCACCACGCTTGTAACAGAGCTGGCCCAACGATTTGACTGCCAAAGGGCGAGTATCGGCATCCGGCAACGCAGGCAGACCGAGGTGGTCGCGCTGTCCCACAGTGCCCGCATAAAGCAGGATGCCAATCTGCTTCGCTCCATCAGCCTGGCGATGGATGAAGCCGTTGACCAGGACCGCGTGCTTAACTTTGCCGGGGAAGGCGCGCTTGAGGGAGGCCTTGACTATGCGCATGCGGCCCTGGCCCGTGAGACGGGTGATGGATGTATCCTGACACTGCCGTTTTCCTATCATGGTGATGCACTCGGCGCCATTACCCTGGAGAGACCCGTCGGCATACCCTTTGAGCCGCGGACCATTGAAGTGCTGGAACGCGTGCTGGCGATACTGGCGCCAGTGATGCTGCTCATGCGGCAGGAGGAGATGGGGCTGCTACACAGGCTGGTTTACACCCTGCGGCGCGGTGCCCGAAAACTCCTGGGCCCGTCTCATTTCAAACTGAAGCTTGCTGTTCTTACCGTGGTCGTCCTCGTGGCGTTTCTGGGACTCGCCCGAGGCGACTGGCGCGTGACCGCCAATGCGGTAGTCGAGGGTCGAGTTCAAAGAACGATTGCCGCGCCTATCGATGGCTTCATTCAGTCAGCGGAAGCCCGTGCTGGTGATATCGTCGACGCCGGTGACCTGTTAGGTACGCTCGATGACAGTGATCTAAAACTCGAGCGGCTCAAGTGGTCGACGCTCAGGCAGCAGATGGTCAGCGAGTCTCGCGAGGCCGTTGCGCAACGCAATCGGGCGGAGGTGAGTATCATCGCCGCGCGAATCGAACAGGCGGATGCAGAGCTGAAACTCCTCGATGAACAGCTGACGCGTACCCGCATCAGTGCACCGTTCGCCGGAGTGGTTATCGAGGGTGACCTGAGCCAGCGACTCGGGACACCGGTGTCCCGCGGAGATGCCCTGTTCAAGTTGGCGCCACTCGAGGACTACCGGGTCGTCCTGCTGGTCAATGAGCGTGATATTGCACCTGTCGAAGTAGGGCAGGAAGGTGGCCTTGTGCTGGCGAGCATGCCTGACCAGCGGCTGCCGATTCGTATTGAGCGAATCACCTCGGTGTCCAGGGCTGAAGACGGAAGCAATGTCTTTCGCGTGGAGGCGAGTCTCATCGAGACGGGCGCCAGTCTTCGCCCGGGTATGGAGGGCGTTGGTAAAATTCACCTCGGCGAGGCCAGGCTGGGGTGGATCTGGAGCCGGGAACTGCTGGCCTGGTTGCGCCTGAAGACCTGGACCTGGTGGCGCTAGACGGTGGACAAACCTTTATTCAGTGAAAACTGGTACCGGGTACGCGAACTCACGCCGGCCCTGCGCAGCCATGTGAAACTTCACCGCCAGGTGCAGGGCGGCGATATCTGGTACATGCTCGAAGATTCTGCCAGCGGCCGTTTCCACCGCTTTAATACGGCGGCCTATCACCTGATCGCCCTGATGAATGGCGTGCGTAGTGTCGAACAGATCTGGGAAGAGGCCAACACCACGCTGGGTGATGATGGCCCGGTACAGGACGAGGTAATCCAGCTTCTGGGTCAACTGCATAGGGTGGATGTGCTGCGCACCAATATACCCCCGGATGTGAGGGAACTGCTCGACCGCAGAAAGCGGGAGCGTAAAGCCCGGCGGCTGGGGCGGATAAAGAGCCCGCTGTCGATCCGCCTGCCCCTGCTGGACCCCGATCGCTTCCTGGATGCTTCCCTGCCGCTGGTGCGCTGGTGCTTCAGCAGGGCCACGCTGTATGTGTGGCTGGCTACGGTAGCGCTCGCGGCTATGCTCGCGGCTCTCAACTGGCCTGCATTGGTCCAGACGGCCCGCCTGGAGGCACTCAGCGCTGACAACCTTCTACTGTTGGTGCTCGTCTATCCGGTGGTGAAACTTGTGCACGAGCTTGGCCATGCCTACGCAGCCAAGCTGGAAGGCGGTGAGGTCCATGAACTGGGCATCATATTCATGGTGTTCGTGCCAGTTCCCTATGTGGACGCGTCAGCGGCCACGGCCTTTTCCAGCCGGCGCAAGCGAGTCATGGTGGGAGCCATCGGCGTCATGGTAGAGCTTATGCTCGCAGCCCTGGCGTTATTTGCCTGGCTCAATATCAGCCCAGGCATGTTGAGCAGTATCTGCTTCAACGTGATGTTGATAGGCGGGGTGTCCACGCTGTTCTTCAACGGCAACCCGCTGCTGCGATTCGATGGCTACTACGTATTGGCCGACCTGCTCGGAATCCCGAACCTGGCGCAGCGTGCTACCGGCTATTATGCCTACCTGATTCAGCGTTTTGGGTTTGGCCTTGATAGCGCGAGATCTCCGGCCCACTCACGACGCGAGGCCACCTGGTTCCTGGTTTATGCGCCCCTTTCCTTGCTTTATCGGCTGGGCATTCTTGCTGCAGTCTGCTTCTTCCTGCTGCAGGAGCTATTTATCATCGGTGCGACGCTGGCACTGTGGGCAGTGACGTCCCAGGTGATCTGGCCGCTGCTGAAGCAAGCTGATTTTGTGCTGCTGAATCCGCGCCTGCGGCGCCACCGTGGTCGCGCCATGGGTGTCAGCGCCCTGGCGCTTGGTGCTGCCTTCACTCTTTTGAGCTGGTGGCCTGTGGCTTCACTGTCGAGCTTCCAGGGTGTGATTTACCCACCGGAGCAGTCCCGATTGACTGCGGGCACGGAGGGCTTTGTCCGCTCCATCCTGGTTGCAGATGGAGCCGCAGTGACCGCCGGCCAACCTCTGTTGCAGTTGGACAATATCTTCCACATGGCTGAGCGGGAAGGCATGGCGGCTCGGCTCAAGGAGTTGCGCGCCCGCTACACGTCGGTGCGAACCCAGGACAGGGTTCAGGCGCGACTGACCCGGGAAGAAATCGCTGCCCTGGAGGCGGATATCGCGCGCAACCAGGAGAAGTTGGATGCACTGGTACTGACAGCGCCTTTTGACGGCGTTTTCCTCCAGGTTCCCAACAGCGATTTCGAAGGGTTGTATGTGAACCGGGGCGATCTGCTCGGCTACGTGGTTCCTTCCACTGCGGCGACAGCCAGAGTGGTGGTGGTACAGGACGAACTGGACCTCATCCAGACACGGCTGGATGCCATCGAGGTACGTCTCGCCAGTGATCCCTGGCAGGTGTACGACGGCGAGCTAACGCGCAGTGTGCCCCAGGCCGGTTTTCAGCTTCCCAGCCCGGTTCTCAGCACTCAGGGTGGCGGTCGCTTCGTCACTCGCGAGGACAACAAGCTGGCACTCGCCAGTGGCGAGCGCGTGTTCGAGTACGAGATTGCCTTGCCTGCGGTACCGGCGGGGACCCGCATCGGTACCCGGGTTTACGTGCGTTTTGACCACGGTGCCGAGCCATTGCTTGCGCAGTGGTACCGCGACCTGCAGCAGCTTCTGCTGCGTCGACTGCCCGGTTAGCCAGGGACGTGACCAGCAGCAAGGCCTTGCGGCCCGGCAGCCAGATCGGAGTGTATCCCCAGCGCCTGGAGCGAGGCGCAGATCGCTTTGAACGCAGCCTTGAAGCAATCTCGGGCAGATTCCAGGACCTGCTGCAACGCCGCCGCTATTCCACCGGCCGGGTTCGCACCGCGGTGGAACGCGCCGAGACACAGTTCCAGGATCTGGACGCTGATGGAATCCGGTCCGGCCTGGAGGACCTTCGCTATCGACTCTACCGTGAAGGGCTGCTGGACGACCTGGTGTTCAGGGCCTTTGCGGCCACCAGGGTGATGAGTGGTCTTACTCTCGGCATGCAGCATTACCCGAACCAGTTGCTGGGAGGCTGGGTCATCCTTAGTGGCCATATGGCGGAGATGCCGACCGGGGAGGGCAAAAGCCTTACCGCAACCCTGCCGGCGGTGACGGCAGCGCTAGCTGGTATCCCGGTACACGTCATTACTACCAACGAGTACCTCGCGGGCAGGGATGCTGACACCTTCTCCCCGCTATATCAGGCCATGGGACTATCGGTGGCGGCAATACGGGAATCGATGTCGAGCGACCAGCGGCGTGAGGCCTACCGCGCCGACATTGTATACCTCACCAACCAGCAACTGGTCTTCGATTACCTGCGGGATAGACTCGCCTCGCCGGCAACGGCCGGCCGCCTCGCCATGAAGTACGGAGAAGGTGGCAAGCAGGCGGACCTTTCGCTCAGGGGCCTGTGCTTTGCGATCCTGGACGAGGCTGATAGCGTGCTAGTGGATGAGGCCCGCACACCCTTGATCCTGTCGCGAGACCACCAGGACGCAACCCGTGAACGAATTTATCGCACCGCCCTGGAAATAGCCGACGCTCTTGAGAACGACCATGACTTCGTGATCAACGGGCCTGAGATACGGCTAACTCCGGACGGCAGCGAAGCTGTGATGCAGGCAACTGCAGCCATGACGGGGCTTTTCAGCGGCAAACGCCACAGTGAGTTCCTGGTTCGGCAGGCCTTGGTGGCCAGGTATCTCCTGCAACGGGATCATCACTACCTGGTACGTAACAGTAAAGTAGAGATCATCGACCAGAACACCGGTAGGGTGATGGCGGATCGCAGTTGGCAACAGGGGCTGCACCAGATGGTTGAATGCAAGGAGGGTTGTCCTGTTACCGGCCAGCGGGAAACGCTGGCGAGTATCAGCTACCAACGCTTCTTCCGGCGCTACCTGCACCTGGGCGGCATGAGCGGCACGCTGCGACAGGTGGGCCGTGAATTGCGTGACACCTACGGTCTGGGCACCTTCCAGATACCCACGCACCGCGAGCCGCGCCGGCGGCACCTGGGCTACGCGATCTACCCGCGTGCACAGGATAAGTGGTTGGCGGTCCTGTCTCGTGTTCACGAGGTGCACGCCAGCGGTCAGCCGGTGCTGGTAGGCACCTGTTCGCTATACGACTCTGACCTGGTGGGCAGGCTGTTTGCCAGGAGGAAACTACCGCATCGTATCCTCAATGCTCGCCAGGACCGGAATGAAGCGGAAGTAGTGGCCCGCGCTGGAGAGCGCGGTTGCATTACCGTGGCTACCAATATGGCGGGTCGGGGGACCGACATCAAACTGGGCCCAGGCGTGGCCGAGCTGGGTGGACTGCATGTTATCGCAGCCGAATGTAATTCAGAGTTCCGTGTAGACCGGCAGTTGTTTGGCCGTGCCGCGCGACAGGGCGATCCCGGTAGTTGTGAAGTTGTTTTGTCCAGTGAGGATGGGCTGATCGCTGATTACTATCCCGCCTGGGTTCTCAGAAGGCTGGCCAGGCGCTCCGGAGCAATTACCGGCTGGCGTGCGCGGCTGCTGGTCTGGCTACCACAGCGTCGTAATAGCCTGCGCTTTCGGCAGCAGCGCGACGAGCTTTTGCTCGTGGACGAGAAACTGGGAAAAACCCTGGCCTACTCAGGCCGTGGCGACTAGGCTGGCGCCGAGCGCGCTTTGGGCTGGAGCATGTTGAGCGCTTCGGCACCCGGCGCCGGGCGGCTGAAGTAATACCCCTGGGCTTGATCACAGCCCAGTTCCCTGAGGATTTCCAGCTGCGCCTCGTTTTCCACGCCCTCTGCCACGGTTCGCAACCTGAGTGCTTTAGCCATGGAGATGATGGCTTCGACAATGGGCAGATCGTCACGGCTGGTATCCAGTTCGGCGATGAAACAGCGATCAATCTTCAGGGTGTCGATGGGCAGTTCCCGCAGATACCCCAGCGCTGAGTACCCGGTTCCGAAATCGTCTACCGAGATGCTGAAGCCATGTGATCGCAGTGACCTGAGTGCGGTAAGTGTGCGGTCCAGGTTTTCCATCAGGCAACTCTCGGTGAGCTCGATTTCGAGCTCATCAGGGCGCGTTCCGGTTTTCTCCACGATGCCGATGATGCGCTGAACGAGATCGGCCTGCGACCACTGCACGGGGGACATGTTCACGGCCACGGTGACAGGTAAGTCGCTGTGTTGCTTGCAACGCTGTATATGCAGGCAGGCCTGCTCCAGCATCCAGTCGCCGATGGCATTGATATGGCGAGTCCGCTCCGCCACATCAATGAAGTCACCGGGAGCCAGCAGTCCCCGGCGCGGATGCCGCCAGCGCAGGAGTGCCTCGAAACCAGAGATTCCGTTGTTGCTGAGATCAATCTTCGGCTGGTAGAACGTGTCGAACTGCCCGTCATCGACTGCGCCGGACAACTCTGATTCAACCGTGAGCTGTTGCCTCGAGCGTTGACCCATCTCCGCCGAGAAATACTCGACGTTGTTGCTGCCGGGAAGCTGTTCTGCATGGTAGCGGCTGATGTTGGCGCGCTTTATCAGTTCAATGCCCGACTCGCCGTCGTCAGGGTACACGGAAATCCCGATCGTGCAGGACGCCACCAGGCTGTGACCGTCAAGGTAGATGGGTTCACGCAGCGCATCAAAAATCCGTCGCACGATCCACGTGATGGATTCCTTGTCGCGCACAGACGCGGCGAGTATGCCGAACTCGCCTTGTCCAAGCTTGGATAGTGAACCTTCCGAGTCGTCTCTTTCCTTGAGCGTGGCAACCGTGTCGGATTCGCGCAGTACCTTTCTCAGTCGCGTGGCCACTTCCTGCAACAATTGCTCTCCCTGCCCATAGCCGAGTGTGTCGTTTACCCGGCCAAGGTCGTCGAGGCCAAGCGACAATACCGCCGGGATATCCTCGCTACGCTGGGCTCGCAGGACCGCCTGCTCCACCCGATCGACAAATACGCCGCGGCTGGGCAGGTCGGTGACAGCGTCGTGTGACAGCAGGTGGTCGAGCTGGTCTGCCTTTTCACGGGCAATGCGCTCCAGTTCTTCCATCCGGCCCTCAACGTCCTGGTTGACGTTGACCGTGTCGAGCTCCGTGGACTGCTTCTCAATGCGGGATTTGGCGGAAGCCCTGGGCTCGGCGGCGGCAACGCCATCCTCCCAGGCCAGCACCCGGTTTCTGCCAGATTCCTTGGCGCGATACAGAGCCTTGTCCGCGTTGTTGATCAGCTCTTCCTTGTCGGCCAGGGAGCGATTCCAGACGCTCAGTCCGAAGCTGCTGGTCACCTTGATGCTGCTGGCGAAACTGGACGGGTCGCCTTCCATCACGGCCAGGCGAATTCTCTCGGCAATGACCCGGGCGCGCTCGAGATCGAGATCATCGAGTACCAGGCAGAACTCCTCGCCGCCGTAGCGAGCCAGGAGGTCGGTTGGGCGAATCTTCGCCTGGATGGTATCGGCGACAAACTTGATTACAGTGTCACCCATGGCGTGGCCATAGTTGTCGTTGATGCGCTTGAAGTGGTCGATATCGACCATCATGCAGACCAGGCTATGGCTGCGTGTGCTAGCCAGCTCGATACGCTCATCCAGTGACTCGTTGAAGGCGCGCCGATTCAGGCAGCCGGTCATGGGGTCGCGGGTGGCGAGAAATTCGAGTTCCTTGGATTTCTGGTCGACGGCTTCCTTGGATTTCTTCAGGTCGATGAGTGTTTCGTTGAGCTGGGCATTCTTTTCCTGCAGCTCCGTGAGATCATCAAAGGTGGCAATCACACCGCGCACCTTTCGCTTGTCGTCGTGGATAGGTGTGCAGTTCACCGCGAATGCGCGCAGTGTGCTGGTGCCGTGGGAAATAGCGATGGCGGCATCTGTCTGCTTTTCGCCGGTTTCCAGCACGCGGTTCCAGGGCAATTCCGCCTTCGGCAGAAGCTGCTCATCATCTGCCTCACTGGAGACCCACCGCAGGCTGGAGGCTTTCTTGCCGACCAGGTTGGCGCTGGCGATCGATACGCTCCGGGTAAAGGCGTTATTGGCGAGCATAATGTCGCCCTGCTCGTCGAGGATTAGTATCCCCTCGGCCAGAGTGTCAAAAGCCGCCTTCACGCGACCGGGTATGACGCGACTGGGATCGAGTTCTCGCAGCACGCGCCGCAGGAAAACCGGGAACAGTAGCATGCCAATAGCGAATACAAAGGCCACCAGCGCCAGGAAGGTATTGTTGGCAAAACCAGGCAACCAGGATGCGTCTGTGGGCGCAAACTGAACTTCGACGGATCCCCACTGACGGTCGCCGCGAAAAATCGGGACGATCACCTTGTCGCGCGCTGCGGCCTCTGGCTGATCGTCTCCTGACTTCATATCAGCGCTACCGCTATCGGAGCGGAAGCGCGCTGCCAGCACATCCGGATTTCTGGCGACAACCGCTTGCAGGGTGGTGTTGATGTGTTGGGAATCTCCGGTGGATGCCAGGGACGACAGCTGTACCGCCAGTGATTCACTGAACTTGCGGCGATTTTCGAATTGCGCCTCGGTGGCGTTGGGCACCAGGCCAAGCCAGTCTCCCATCAGCAGGATACTGATGGTCAACATCAGCAGGCCGACGCTGACGCGGAAGATCGGGTTCAGCAAGAACTTCTTCATTTAGGCGCCTTCCTGCCCGGAAAACAGGGACTCCGCCTTGCGCTCACTACTGGAGCGCTTTTTGGAATCTTTATCGTCTTTTTCTTCCTTCTTGTCTCGCAGCACAGGCAGGGGATCGAGTGTGCCCCATAGCGGCACTGTCGACAGCCAGCTGGCCATCAGGGCACCGCCCCGCAGGGCATAGACCGTGATTGCGGCGAATAGACCGAGCCCGGAGGTGCTGACGAACTGGACAACCAGCTCTTCGCGCGTCAACTTGTTGATGGACTGCGAGGCCATCTCTTCATTCATCTGGTCGATAGCATCCCAGAGGGCATGGTTGGTGAGGATATCGTCAATGACTGCGAGTTCCTCTTCTTCAGCAATCTCTTCCGCAATCACCGCGGTCCCTGCAGCACCGGCGGTAAGCGTGATGTCCTCTTCCGTCTCACCGCCCTGAATTAGCTGCAGCAGGTCGTCCACCAGTTCGCGGTCGCGCTCTGCCTCGAGTATCGCGGCCTTTGCGTCGCTATTTTCATCGACACCATCGGCATCGCCCCCGGTCTGGTTGCCAAAATTGAGCAGGCTGTTGCCGGTGCCAGTCTGGTTACCTACATTGAACGTATCGCCGATCTCGAGTACGGGATCGGTACCAATATCCGAATCCAGCACTGGATCATTGAGGTTGTTTGACGGCGGTGGAACCAGGGGGTCGTCGAGTGCCGGTGAATCGATGGGTCCTGTAGACACGTCGTCGGATGCTCTATCGTCCGGTATGTTGACTTGCCCGCGCTCGTCGCGGACATCCGTACCAGCGCCACCACCGCCGGGCGGTGTGCCGCCAACCCTTGCCACCACAGCCCGGCTTTCCACGGTTTCGCGAGTGCCGAAGTCGTCAGTGTAGCTGGCAATCACCGTGATGGTCTCGTCGACATCCTCACCGCTCAAGGTATAGCTGGCGCCCGTTGCCCCGGCAATTGCTGTGCCGTTGCGCATCCATTGGAAGCTGAGATCACCGGAAATACCGTCTTCATCGAACAGGCCGTTGCTGGCAATCAGTGTATCGCCGGGTGCCATGGTCCCCGTGGTCGACAGAATAGTGCCAGTGGGTGCGTCATTGATGTTGGCTACCAGTGCGCTGGCGGTGCTGCTTACGCTCTCCGGGTGAGTGCCACCGTCTGTGTAGCTGGCCACCACGGTGATAACTGAACCCACGTCTTCCTGGCCCAGGGTATAGCTGTCGGCATTTGCGCCGGCAACGTCGACACCATCACGCTGCCACTGGTAGCTCACAGTGCCAAGCCCGTCTTCGTCAGCGAGTGTGTTGCTTGCCGTCAGTACATCGTCTTCTACCGCGTTGCCGCTGATGCTGACTTCTCCCGTGGGCGCGTCGTTTACATCCGCGACCGGGGAAGTGGCAACGCTCGCTACGCTGCCGGTGCCGCCGAGGTCGTCTACATAGCTTGCAACTACGCTTATCACGTTGCCCACATCAGCCTGACTGGTAACGTAGATCGTGCCATTCTGGCCCGCAATGTCTACTCCGTCGCGCTGCCACTGGTAGGCAATTGTCCCGCTCAGGCCGTCGGGGTCATCGAGGGTGTTGGAGGCTGTCAGCGTATCACCCTGGACTGGGCTGAGGTTGTCTATACTGACTTCGCCGGTGCTGGCGTTGTCGATGTTCAATACTGCGGCGGTCCCGCTGCTGGCCACCGCTTCGTCAAAACCGCGCAAATCGGTATAGCGCGCCTCGACTCGCAGGGTGGCGCCAACGTCTGCCTGGGTCGCGGTATAGTGAGTACCGGTCTCACCGATGTCGACAAATCCGCTACCGGTATCTCGCTGCCAGTGGTAGGTGATCGTACCGAGCCCAATGCCGTCCCCGTCGAACAGGTCATTGCTGGCGGTGAGCACATCCCCTTCAGAGGGGGCGGTATTGCTGATGGTTACGTCCCCGACCGGCGGTCTGTTGGGTGGCGGGGTGGTATCGACGGTGAAGTTGAGCGCGCCGCCCAGGGGGCCTGTGTCGCCAGTGGCAAGATCCTCTGCCTGGGCCGTTAGCGTATAGTCGCCGTCTGCCAGGCTGGTAGCTGTGTAATCCAGCGTCCAGTTGCCGGCCCCATCTGCCATCACGGTGCCGAGGCTGGCGGCGTCAAGAAAGACTTCCACGCGGTTGCCAGGATCAGCAGTACCCACAAAGCTCAGATTCGTGGCAGATGTTCTGTTATCGGCGAATCCAGTGTCAGGTGTTATGCCGGTAACGAACGCGGCGGGAGGCGCGGTATCCACAGTAAACGCGAAGGCTGTTGATACTGCCCCGGTCTGGTTGGTCGCCGTATCTCTTGCCTGCGCCGTCAGCGAGTAGTCACCGTCAGGGAGTGTGGTGCCCGAGTAATCGAACAGCCAGTTGCCGGCCCCGTCAGCGTTTACCGTGCCCAGGGAAGCAGCATTCAGGAATACTTCGACCACATTGCCAGCTTCCGCTGTGCCGCTGAACACCAGCTCGGCGTCACTGGTGACATTGTCCGCTGCGCCGGTATCGTCGGACATAGAGTTGATGGTCGCATCCGGCCCGGTGGCGTCTACGGTGAAAGCAAAGCTCGCCGACAGCGGGCCAGTATTGCCTGCAATATCTGTAGCCTGGGACGTGAGGGTATACACACCATCTGGCAGAGAGACCGCCTGGTGATCAAAGCTCCACACGCCGCTGCCGTTGGCGATTGCGGTGCCCAGGCTGGCGGCATTCAGGAACACCTCAACTGTGCTGCCTGGCTCTGCGGTGCCGTTGAATAGCAGTTCGCGATCACTGGTCACCCTGTCGGCGGCGCCGGTGTCATCGCTAATGCCGGTGATGACAGGCGCCAGCGGCTCGCGGGTATCGATGGCGTAGTTGGCACTGTCACGACTGGCCAGCGGGGCGTTGCCCGCCAGGTCCGTCAGGGTGGTGCCCACGCTAATGACGTTGGTGGCGTCCTCGATATCATCGGTCGGCGTGAAGGTGCCGGTCCAGGTGATACCGCCATCGGCGCTGCTGACCGGGGTCAGGGTGCCGTTGGCCAGGGTGATGTCGCCGTTGTCGAAGTTGGTGACCGCCTCGGAGAAGGTGATGGTGACGGTGGTGCTCTCACCGGCGGTGAGGCTGGTGTCCGCCAGCACCACGCTGTTGATCACCGGCTCGCGGGTATCGATGGCGTAGTTGGCGCTGTCACGACTGGCCAGCGGGGCGTTGCCCGCCAGGTCCGTCAGGGTGGTGCCCACGGTAATGACGTTGGTGGCGTCCTCGATATCATCGGTCGGCGTGAAGGTGCCGGTCCAGGTGATACCGCCATCAGCGCTGCTGACCGGGGTCAGGGTGCCGTTGGCCAGGGTGATGTCGCCATTGTCGAAGTTGGTGACCGCCTCGGAGAAGGTGATGGTGGCGGTGGTGCTCTCACCGGCGGTGAGGCTGGTGTCCGCCAGCACCACGCTGTTGATCACCGGCTCGCGGGTATCGATGGCGTAGTTGGCACTGTCACGGCTGGCCAGCGGGGCGTTGCCCGCCAGGTCCGTCAGGGTGGTGCCCACGGTAATGACGTTGGTGGCGTCCTCGATATCATCGGTCGGCGTGAAGGTGCCGGTCCAGGTGATACCGCCATCAGCGCTGCTGACCGGGGTCAGGGTGCCGTTGGCCAGGGTGATGTCGCCGTTGTCGAAGTTGGTGACCGCCTCGGAGAAGGTGATGGTGACGGTGGTGCTCTCACCGACGGTGAGGCTGGTGTCCGCCAGCACCACGCTGTTGATCACCGGCTCGCGGGTATCGATGGCGTAGTTGGCACTGTCACGGCTGGCCAGCGGGGCGTTGCCCGCCAGGTCCGTCAGGGTGGTGCCCACGGTAATGACGTTGGTGGCGTCCTCGATATCATCGGTCGGCGTGAAGGTGCCGGTCCAGGTGATACCGCCATCAGCGCTGCTGACCGGGGTCAGGGTGCCGTTGGCCAGGGTGATGTCGCCGTTGTCGAAGTTGGTGGCCGCCTCGGAGAAGGTGATGGTGACGGTGGTGCTCTCACCGACGGTGAGGCTGGTGTCCGCCAGCACCACGCTGTTGATCACCGGCTCGCGGGTATCGATGGCGTAGTTGGCACTGTCACGGCTGGCCAGCGGGGCGTTGCCCGCCAGGTCCGTCAGGGTGGTGCCCACGGTAATGACGTTGGTGGCGTCCTCGATATCATCGGTCGGCGTGAAGGTGCCGGTCCAGGTGATACCGCCATCAGCGCTGCTGACCGGGGTCAGGGTGCCGTTGGCCAGGGTGATGTCGCCGTTGTCGAAGTTGGTGACCGCCTCGGAGAAGGTGATGGTGACGGTGGTGCTCTCACCGACGGTGAGGCTGGTGTCCGCCAGCACCACGCTGTTGATCACCGGCTCGCGGGTATCGATGGCGTAGTTGGCACTGTCACGGCTGGCCAGCGGGGCGTTGCCCGCCAGGTCCGTCAGGGTGGTGCCCACGGTAATGACGTTGGTGGCGTCCTCGATATCATCGGTCGGCGTGAAGGTGCCGGTCCAGGTGATACCGCCATCGGCGCTGCTGACCGGGGTCAGGGTGCCGTTGGCCAGGGTGATGTCGCCGTTGTCGAAGTTGGTGACCGCCTCGGAGAAGGTGATGGTGACGGTGGTGCTCTCACCGACGGTGAGGCTGGTGTCCGCCAGCACCACGCTGCTGATCACCGGCTCGCGGGTATCGATGGCGTAGTTGGCACTGTCACGGCTGGCCAGCGGGGCGTTGCCCGCCAGGTCCGTCAGGGTGGTGCCCACGGTAATGACGTTGGTGGCGTCCTCGATATCATCGGTCGGCGTGAAGGTGCCGGTCCAGGTGATACCGCCATCGGCGCTGCTGACCGGGGTCAAGGTGCCGTTGGCCAGGGTGATGTCGCCGTTGTCGAAGTTGGTGACCGCCTCGGAGAAGGTGATGGTGACGGTGGTGCTCTCACCGACGGTGAGGCTGGTGTCCGCCAGCACCACGCTGTTGATCACCGGCTCGACCCGGTCGACCGAGTAGACCTGGTCCGTCGTCGGGGTATTGTTCAGGGCGTTGCCGACAGCGTCGACGATATCGACATTGCCGGCGTCGATATCCAGGCCGACGGTGCCTTCGCCACTGATCCCGGACACGGTGACAGCGTAGGTGGAATCATCGGCATCGCCGGCATCGGTCACACTCACGGTGGCATTGGCGGAAGCGGTGCCTGTCAGGGCGACATCGAAATCGCTGGCATCGACATTGGACACATCTTCGCTGAAGTCTACGGAGAAGGTGACCGAGGCGGCGTTGGTGTTGTCGGCGTCATCCCGGGTAATAGTGACCAGCGGTGAGGCCGCATCCCGGGTCTGGGATTCGGTGGCCCCGAAGCGGGTGAAAGTGCCGCCGCTAATCTGGGACAGGTAGCGCGCCTGGATGAAGTCCGCGGAGCGGCCCTCGGACTCCACGCGCAACTCGTCGATGACGCCATCGAATTCGAGGGTACCACCCTCCATCTGGCCGACGCGGAAGTCACTATTGGTGGTGAAGTCGGTCCGAGTGGTGGCGCTATTGGTGACATCCATGCCGTTGTGATAGATCGTCGCGGCGCCGGTGGTGCGGTTTACCTCAACGGCCACGTGATTCCATTCGTCGAAGTTGATCGTCCCCGGCAGAGTGCTAGCGGCAGCGCCATTGGTACCGTTGCCAGTCTCAAAGATAATGCTGCCATCCTGGGTGCCGGAGGTGTTGATGAAGAAGCGGAAGCCCGCTGTCGCGGCACCCTGGGCGCTATTGGCAACGATCGTCTGGATACCGCTACCGGCAGAGTCTGGCCTTATCCAGGCCGATAGGGTGAAGGTGTCGCCGACATCGACGGCACCGAAATTGATGCTATCGTCCACGCCGTCGAAGTCGATCCCTGTACCAATCTGGCCGCCGACCAGGTCACCACTGGTCATTGAAGCCTCAGCGGTGCCGTTGTTGGCGCTGCCGCTGGATTCGAGGATGTCGCCAACGCCGCCCGGGCCAGGATCCTCATTGAAGTGGTAAACGCCCAGCCCTTCGGACCAGACACCGGCAGGGTCCTGGTTGTCTGATGCCGCGCCATTGTTGAAATACAGGTAGATGGATTCGTCATCCGCCCCGGCGTCCAGCTGTGGCACCTTCACCCAGATGCGCGCAGTTTCGGTGCCGTCGTCCCAACTCTCGATGTCGTAGGACAGCGGCGTACCATTGTTGTCAACAAAGCGGATATCGGCGCCGTTGGCGCTGATCAGGCTGAAGTCGATGTCGCTGCCGGAAAGTTCTATCAATAGCGGGAAGTCGGAGACCGGCGTTGAGCTGGCAGCATTGTTGATATCGACGCGCAGGCGGTTCTGCCAGTTGCTGTCCCACCAGGCCACGAAATCGCCGGCCACATTGTTCTCGTCGTCGAGAATATCGGGGTCAGTCGGGCTATCGCCCAGGTAGGTGACCTGCGGCGTTGCACCAGTGGCCAGTACCCCGTCAGTGAAGGTGATATAGATGTCATCGTCATCGGCAACATCGCCATTGGTTGTGGAGACAAAGGCTTCGCCCCCCACGCCGGCCACGTCAAAGTCGTCAGCCCTTACCGTGCTGTCCTGGATGAAATCATCGAAAGTCACGTGGAGCGCATCGATGAAACCGTCTTCATCCAGGTCAGCGGTTTCTATGGAGATGATGTCGGCGCCAAAGCCTGGCGCCACCGAACCAGTGCTATTGCTGGCCACGGCTTCGTCGGTGCCTTGGTCGTCGGTATAGCGTGCTTCCACCCGCACGTCAGCGCCTACGTCCAGCCCCGTCAGCGTATAGGTGCTGCCCGTGTCGCCGGTATCGACAAAGCCCGAACCGGTATCCCGCTGCCAGTGGTAAGTGACGGTGCTGGTTGTCATCCCGTCAATGTCGGCGAGGGTATTGGCCGCGCTCAGGGTTTCGCCACTCTGGGCGATGCCGGATAGCGTGACCGACCCGGTGGGAGTGTCGTTGTTGTTGGATATGCTGATGGGGGAGGACGTCACCGCTTCGCTGGTGCCGCCCATATCGTTGAAGCTCCACACCGAGGTGATGTCGGCCCCCACGTCGTCCTGGGTCAGGGTATAGAAGATGCCCAGCGCGCCGGGAATCTGCACTCCGTCACGGAACCAGGTGATGTTGATCGGGTAGATGATGCCATCTTCATCCTCGACGGGGTCGAGTGGTAGCGACCAGAGCCGTTCGCCGTCTTCCGGGATGCCGTCGCCATCATCATCGAGCAGGGTATGCCAGATAGTGCCTGTGACGGGGTCGTTGATGTCATTGAGATTGACGGTGACAGCCTGGGTGTCCGTGCGCCCGGTGCCGTCGTTGATTTCGACAGTCAGGTTGAACGTCGGTGTATCTTCGAAGTTGAGCGCATCACTGTTGTTGACAGTGATCAGGCCGCTGTTATCGATGGCGAAGGCATCACCTGTCCAGGCGCCGGTGTTGCCGGCGGTGATGCTGTAGCTGAGGGTGTCCGCATCCGGGTCGGCAGCATTGACGGAGCCCACCACGGCGCCGTTGGCAGAATTCTCGTCGATGCTCATAGAGGTGCCGACGCTGACAGCGCCGGCGCTGCCGGTGATCACGCCAGTGCCGGCATCCAGGGCGTAAGCAAAATGGTTGTCTCTGTAGGCCTCATCGTTGTTGTCCTGGGACCAGAAGCCCGCGGAGCCACTGGCGGGGATGCCGAAACTGGAGTAGTCCTCGGTGCCGACGAGCACATCGTCGATATACAGCTCCACCGTATTACCGGTGATACGCAATTCCTGGGTATGCCAGTTGCCGTCGGCGAGATCCACGCCCGCGCCCAGCGCCGTACTGGTCAGGTCAACGCTGCTGATCTCGACCCAACCGTCGGCGGTCGTGGTGTACCAGAACTTTGCCGTATTGTCGCTGTGGATACCGGCAGCGATGGCATTGTCCGGATCCTGGTAGCGCGCCACCATCGTGGCATCGGTGATCGGGTCGCCGCTGCTGGTCACCTTGAAATCCTGGCGTACCACCAGATCGGTCCATTCGCCGCCGTGGAAGACCACGTCACCGGTGCCGCCGGTGCTGCCGTCGTAAAACACGAGATTGCCGCCGTCGTTGCGTACCTCAGGCTGGGTGCCATCCTGCGCTTCCGGCGCAAGGCTCCATCCCGCGGGCAGGTTGCCGGCAGAGCCATCCTCGAAATTGTCGAAAAAGTCGAAGGTGGCCTCGCCGTCGCTCTGCGCGCTGGCGGTAGCATTCCCGTATAGCATTTCGATAGACGAAGTGCCGGTCTGGGCTACATCGACCCAGACGGTAGAGGATCCGCTGTTGTTCCACTCTTCGATCCAGTAGCTGAGTTCGGTGCCCGCGCTGTCATAGAATCGTAGGTCATCGCCGTTGGCCAGGGCATTGGCGTGGGCGAAGCCGTTGACCCCTTCGGTCAAGGTAATCGCCACCGGGTAGTAGTCACTGGGTGTGGCGCTGCTGAGGCTGACTGTATGGCTATAGTCGAAGAAAGCCGGGTCGTCGGCAGCAGCCTCCACCCGGATGGTTGCGGTGGCGGTGTCGCTGCCACCATTACCGTCATCGACTCGGTAGACAAAGCTGTCGGTGCCACTGAAATTGGCGCTGGGCGTATAGGTGAAAGAGCCGTCGGCGTTCAGTACAAAGGCGCTGGCGTGGTTGGGGCTGGATACCAGCGACGCGGTCAGGGGATCTCCGTCCGCGTCGGTATCGTTGGCCAGCACGCCGCCAGCGGCACCCACCGTGAGCGAGCCACCGTCCTCACCAATTTCGTAGGGTGCATCGGCAGCGCGGTAGAGATCGGCAATCTGCTCGGCGGAGAGCGCCGTGTCAAAAATGGCAAACTCATCTAACAGTCCGTCAAAGTAGCCGCCGCCGGGTGCTGTATTCCCGGAAGCCGAGTGTATACGTGAAGCGCCGAGTGCGATGGGTTCCTGGTTCGGCGTATCGCCGGTATCCCCGCGCATGCCTCCCGTGTAGGCGTCGCTGGATTGCAGAACGCCGTCCACGTACAGCGCCATGCCACCGGAACCAAAGGTGAACACCACGTTGTGCCAGTTGCCGTCATCCAGGGTCAGGCCCGAGCTGCTGATAGTAAAGCTGGTGGGTGCCCCCGACCGTTGCAGTCGCACCTCGGCCTGGCCGCTGCCGTTGAAACTGATGGTCAGGTGACCGCCTTCGGCGGTGCCGGAGGCGTCTTTACTGAACAGGGCGTCGCCGTTGCCAATGTTGGTGCTGTTGAACCACAGCGAAATAGTGCCTTCGTCGATCTCGTAGGCGGCGCTATGAGGAATGGTCACATAGTCATCAGCGCCATCGAAGTTCAGCGAGTCATTGGAGTCGTTGCGGATCGGATCATTTGTGCTGGCGGTCGGGCCGCCGGAGGATGAGCCCGTGTTAGCGCTGACCTCGTCGGTGATGCTGGTGGGGTCATCGATGCGGTAGTAGCCGTCCGGATTGTATGTGTTCAGCAGTTCAGCGTAGCCGCCACCGGAATCGTCGTTGCCCACCGGGGCCGCCAGTGTGGCGCGGAAACTGTCCACCAGCCCGCGTGAGGCGAAGATGCCGGTTTCCACCTGGCCGACGTGTGCTTCCAGCACCCAGTCCCCGCCGAGGCTGTTATGGCCGGTGAGATCCTCTGAGGCGGCGATGTCGGCCCCGGTGACGCTGGCCAGTTCTTGCATCAATGACAGGCCTGCTTCGCTGGAAGCCAGGTTGCAGCCGTAGATCAGGATATCGGCGTTGCCTGCCAGGTGGTTGGCCCAGGCCAGGAACTGATCCTGCTGGACCGCGAGGCTGTCGGCATCCAGCCGGGTATTGCCAAGGTCGACGCCGTTGCTGTCGCCGTGGGAAACCAGGTGGATTGCATCGACGCCGCTGTAGTTCTGCAGGGTCTGGGTAATCTGCCAGACCCCGTCGCGGTGGTTGTCGAGCACGATGACTTCAAACTGGCGACTTTCGTCTTCGTTATCGGTCAGCGAAGCGACGATGGACTGGTAATCGGGGCTGTCGGTGTCAACGAACACCAGCTCGAGGGTGCGCGTTTCTTCCTGGGCAACCTGCTGGCTGGGGGCGGGCTCGAGAATGTCGTCGAGGAGGAGTTCGGTGGGCGTTTGCTGCTGCAGGCTGCCGGGATCGGGCGCAAAGATTCCTGCCGCGTCTGCAGACAGCAGTACACGTGGTTCCAGCTCCTCGATCAATGGTGCCGATCGTTTTGCAGTCTTGTTATCCGTTAGCCAACGGTTCCACCACTTCAAGCTTTACTCCCCTAGCTGTGAGAGCGTCCGTCACAAATGGCCCTAACCCCTTGTGAAGCCTATAGATTATGGGGCTTCGGCTGCATCCTCACGCAGTGCGAGGATGCTTTTTGGGAACCAGTTCACGCACCAAATGCGAAAACTGTGACGCTGTTTTTGAAGTAGGTGTCAAGCCGCGCGGACTCTTTCCGGCCCAATTAACGACTTGCGCTGATATCTTGACGCGATTTGTAGTGAACTGCAACTATCGTGCAGCTATCCCGACACTACTGACTACCAGTCAGTCTTGTCTGTGTGGGAATAGCGGGTACTCCCCGTCATAATGCGGAGTCAATGCAGGGAATACGGTGATAGGGAGAGGAAGGTGGACGCGCTGGCAACCATCAAGGCCGAACTGGCGCCGCGCCTGGATGCCCTGGCAGAGCACTTTCACACTCTGCAGGACCCACGGGCAGCGGCGTTTTTTTCCGGTGTTGCCGCTTCCCTGGCTGCGGTGGAGGAGGAAGCAGACCTGCTGGAGGTGTTCTTCGCGCTATCGACGACAGCCTTCCAGGGTTTCACATTTGACCCGGTAGCCGCCGCTGCTGTGGACGAAGTATTGGCCTACGCGGAGCAGGTATCTCACGCCTTTACCGCCGACTCTGGTGCCATGCACTGACACCGTGGCGGGCGGTATCCCTGCTGGCTCTACGCCCGCGGTGCAGTGGTGAC
Source organism: Halieaceae bacterium (assembly GCA_965229625.1). GTDB lineage: Bacteria > Pseudomonadota > Gammaproteobacteria > Pseudomonadales > Halieaceae > JANQIO01. The sequence continues at coordinate 1,482,291 of CBDDJJ010000002.1, read as the reverse complement.
AGCCCGGGCTAAACCAATACCTTCGGCGGTCGCCTGCCGTTGCCGCCCTGGGTGGGCACGGGCTCCTTGTTGACGGTGGTCGGCGCCGTGTCCTGTGGCGCTTCCTTCACCGCGAACTCAGGCTTGTCGGTCACCTGCTCCGAGGAAGCTGGCTTTTGCTGTTCCGGCGCAGCGGCGGTTGCCTGTTCCTGCTCGGTGCGCATGGCGGGTGGTGTATCGTGGTCGAGTTCACCGGTCTCCAGCAGCACGGCGTGATGACCATCGCTGTGTTCGAGGACGACTTCCACCGGTGCAAATTTGGGGCGACGAATAATGTGCAGGGCCCAGCCGAAAGTCTCCAGCGTTACCAGCGCATCCAGTTGCTCCTGTGTCATAAGGGATTCGTGGTTGGGAGGAATGGGCGGTTCACCGCGGCGCTTGTTTGCCATGCTGTCTCTCTAGAGCTTTGCTAATACTTGGTTGGATCCGGCGAACTGGTAATGCCCGTCTGAACGGACTCAAACCCCTCGCTAACTCGAGTCTACGCCAATGCCGACGCGATTTTCACCAAAGTTAAACGAAACGAGTCGACTGAGTTCGCACAGGCTGCGTCCGGATTCCTCTCGCAGGCCATTGAAGAAGTGTTGGGTAGCGCGCAGGGCGCGCTGGCTGCTGAGCCCTCCCTCGATAATGCCGTGCGCACGCAGGTAGCCTTCGACGTCACGGGTCAGGAGAAAGGTGTCGAAGCCCAGGGCACGCAGCGCAAACGGCCCGGTGTTCCCACCGAGCCTGGAGCCGTGTTTCTTGAGATAGAGCCACAGGCCAACAGTATCCTCTGCGGGCCAGCCGGCGATAAACTTGCCGAAGGATTTGTTCTCCCGCCGCCGAGTGTCAGAAATCATCATGGCGTTGTCGCGAATGGACTTGACCTTGGTAAAGTTGCGGATGATCTTCGGATCGCTGGCCTTGCGTTCGAGCATGTCGTCCGGCATCAACAGCAGCTTGTCGACATCGAAACCCCAGAACAGCTCTTCAAAGCCGTCCCATTTCTGGTCCACCACGCGCCACACGAAGCCCGACTGGAAAACCTTGCGGCTGAATTCTGCGAGGTAACGATCTTCCGGCAGCCTGGCCAGGTAGCGCTGGCTGCGCGGTCCAGTGAGCAGGCCCTCCAGCGCCGACTCGCCCCCTTTGCGCTCGGCGGCATAGGCATACAGTTCTCCGAAACGCCGCCGGCGCCTCTGGCTGCTGGTCAAGGGGGCGGCCTCGCGCTTAGAAATGCACGCCTTTCATGAGGGCGGCCAGTGCCACCTGCTCATTGGAGGCTTCGACTTTTTCAGGTTTGGACTCACCCCGGGCTGCGGCGGAGTCTGCGAACATGCGGAACACGGTGTTCATCAGCAGTTCGGAAAAGCGCGGTGCGATGGCGTTGACCACCTGCAGGAAGACGCCCAGCCTCGATGCGATGCGTTTGGGTTTGTGAATGACTGCTTCCACGACCAAGTCGACGGCCTCGTCCGGTGTCAGCACGGGCATGTGATCATAAACAGTGGTGGCGGAGATCATTGGCGTGCGCACCAGGGGCATGTGGATGGTAGTGAAGCGAACATTGCGGTCCGAAAACTCCACCGCCGCGGCCCGCGTCCAGGCGTCCAGCGCGCTCTTCGAGGCCACATAGGCGGAGAAGCGTGGACTCGGTGTCAGGGTGCTGATGGACGAAATATTGATCACGTGGCCAGCCTGGCGCTCTAGCATGCTGGGGGCCAGCCCCATGACCAACCGGATGGCGCCGAAGTAGTTCACCTGCATGGTGCGTTCGAAGTCGTGGAAGCGATCAAAGGAAAATTCCAGCGAACGCCGTATGGAACGGCCCGCATTGTTCACGAGGATATCCACGTGGCCGTGGTTTTGCAGCACCTCTGCCACCAGCCGATCGCAGTCTTCGAGCATTGAGACATCCGCGGTGTAAGAGGAGGAGCGGCCCCCCAGCTGGCTGATCTCCTCGGCTGTCTCTGCCAGCTTGTCAGCGCTCCGCGCCACCAGTAACACGTGCGCCCCGGCTTCGGCCAGCCGGATGGCCGTGTTCTTGCCGATACCGGATGAGGCCCCGGTGATCAGTACGATCTTGTCGCGGACATTGCCCTCCAGTGAGCGATCCAGGTGCAGGTCAGGGTCGAGATTCCGCTCCCAGTAGTCCCACAGGCGCGGGGCGTAGTCGGCCAGCAGCGGGCACTCTATGCCCGTATCCTTCAGGGCGCGCTCGGTCTCGCGGTTGTCATAGCGCGTCGGGTAATTCATGAACATGGTGACCGATTCCGGAAGACCCATGTCATTCAGCATGGTGCGCACAATGCGCTTTACGGGCGGCAGGTTTGCGAGGGTGTCCCGTACCACGTGAGGTATGAAGCCGAACATGCGCGAATCGATGCGCATACTGAACTGGGGAGTGTGGCCCGCCTGGGCGAAGATGTTGACCACTTCACCCATGCTGTAGTGCTCCTGATCAGTCAGGTGGAAGCACTCCCCGTCATGTTCCGGCAGGTGGACGATGTGGTCCATGGCCTTCACCACGTAGTCGACGGGCACGATGTTGAACTTGCCGCCTTCCAGGCCGACCAGCGGTACCCAGGGCGGCAGTGCGCTGCGCAGTTTCTGCAGCGACTTGAAGAAGTAATACACGCCGTCGATCTTGTCGATTTCCCCGGTTTCCGAGTGGCCCACCACCATGGCCGGGCGATAGACGCGCCAGGGCACCTGGCATTCATTGCGAACGATGGCTTCTGAATCGTGCTTGGTGAGGAAATAGGGGTGGCTGTAGTTTTCAGCCTCTTCAAACATATCTTCCCGGAACACCCCGCGATACAAGCCGCCTGCGGCGATCGAGCTGACGTGGTGGAAACAGCCGGCATCCAGGCTGGCCGCCAGCTCGACGGCGTTGCGAGTGCCGTCGATATTGGCTGCCTGTTGTTGTTCCAGGCTGGCAGAGATGTCGTACACGGCGGCGAAGTGGCAGAAGTGACTGACTTTGCCTTGCAACTCCTCGACCTGTTGATCTGTGAGCCCGAGACGGGCCTGTGTCAGGTCACCCGTCACCGGCAGCAGGCGATCACCCAGTGTGCCGAGCTTTGCCTTCAACGCCTCAAACTTGTGTTCGGATCCCGCCCGGGTGAGCACGTAAATCTCCCCCTCGCGCTCTGCCAGTTGCTCGAGAAAGAATCGACCAATGAATCCTGTGCCGCCGGTAATGAAATAGCTCATGAAACGCCTGCCTTGCTGGTTATCGCTGTTTGTTATTGTCTACTGCGGCCATGCCGGGCATCTCCGCAGCCTACAGTATAGATAGCATTCGCGAGTCGATGCGCCCTGTGAGTTGCGCTACTATGGTGCAAAACCTCTGCACCCTGCCCATGGCGAAAACCCTATACCTGTTGCGTCACGCTAAATCCGCCTGGGATGACCCCACGGCGTCGGACCGCGAGCGTGGGCTCAACCGCCGCGGTCGTCGCAATGCGCCGCAGATGGGACGCGTGCTGGCACAGCGCCTGGCGCCCCAGGTCATCCATGTCAGCCCGGCCCGGCGCGCCCAGCTCACCCTGGGTGGCCTGCAGGACGGCTGGCCCGAGTTACAGGGGCTCAGCCATGTCACCGACGAGGCGCTGTATGTGTTCGCGGCGGGGGACCTGGTCGACTGGCTGCGCGCCAGGGCCGATGAAGAAAACCCCCTGTTCCTGATAGGACATAACCCGGCCTTCACCGAGCTGGTGAACTGGGCCTGCGGGGAATCCGTACTTGATAACCTGCCCACCGCCGGTTTTGCGCATCTGGCGCTCGATATCGATACCTGGGCGGACCTGCAGGCCGGTTGCGGCAGGCTGGTTGAGCGCGTATTCCCCAAGGAGCTGGACCAATAACGGCTCGGGCTGCCCGAATGATTGCCATCCTTGCGCTCCTGCAAGGCTGTGCAACCGGGGGCGATCGGGAAGCCGTTGCGGCCGACCTGGAGACCTGTCCGTCGCCGCGGCCCCAGGTGTGCACGCTGGATTACCGGCCGGTTTGCGCGGTGCTGGGGAACGGAGTGCGCAAACAGTACTCAAATGGGTGCTCGGCCTGTGGCGATATCGCAGTTGCGGGCTACATAATGGGCCCCTGCGCGCCGGAGTGAATACTAACTTGAAGGCAGTGGTATCGCGGTTGTCCAAAGGGGCGCGGTGGGGTAGAGTGCGCCGCCTGATTGCTGACAACGCCGTTACATATTTGCGGAGATAACATGACTCTGACCACACGCATTCTGGTCGCTATGGTCGCCGGTATCGTGCTGGGCTCACTGCTCAACCTTGCCACCGGGGCACAGTTCCTACCGGAGGCATTCGAAGGATTCCTGGAAACCTGGCTGGTCGGTGGCCTGTTCGACGTTGTCGGGCGGATTTTTGTGGCATCCCTGAAAATGCTGGTGGTTCCGCTGGTCTTTGTGTCCCTGGTGTGTGGCTCTTCCTCCATGGGCAACAACGCCCGCATGGGGCGGATCGCGCTACGCACCGTTGCCCTCTACCTCTTTACCACCGGCATTGCTGTCACCGTGGCATTGACGATCGCCCTGGCGGTAGACCCGGGGAAAGGTGTCGAGCTACCCGGTGAGGCCAACTTCGTTCCCAAGGAAGCGCCGTCCATTGCCGACGTGATCGTGGGCGTTGTTCCCTCCAACCCTATTGCCGCGATGGCCAATGGCAACATGCTGCAGGTCATCGTGTTTGCGCTGTTGATCGGGTTTGCCATTACCCGGTCCGGGGAGGCAGGCACCCGCATCTGCAAGTTCTTCCAGGACTTTGAAGTTCTGATCATGAAGATGGTGGCCATGCTGATGCTGATCGCCCCCTACGGCGTTTTCGCACTGCTGACCAAACTGTTTGCCCACCTCGGTGTCGGTGCCATCGTCGATCTGGCCAAGTATTTCCTCACCGTGTTTGGCATCCTGGTGTTCCACGGCCTGGTGGTTTACAGCACCCTGCTGAAGACCCTGGTCGGTCTGCCACCGTCGGTGCTGCTGTACAAGATGCGTTCGGTCTGGGCCTTTGCCTTCAGTACCTCCTCGTCGGCGGCTACCATGCCGATCACCTTGCGTGCTGTCGAAAAACGGCTGGGCGTGAAGCCCTCGGTTGCCGGTTTCACCATCCCCCTGGGGGCCACGGTAAACATGGACGGAACGGCCATCATGCAGGGGGTGGCCACGGTGTTTATCGCCCAGGTGTATGGTGTTGATCTGTCCATGGGTGACCTGGCGGCGGTGGTGCTCACGGCCACCATGGCGTCCATTGGTGCGGCAGGAGTCCCCGGGGTTGGCCTGATTACACTGGCGCTGGTACTGGAGCAGGTAGGGCTGCCGGTAGAGGGTATAGCAATGATCATCGGCGTCGACCGGCTGCTGGATATGGTCCGCACCGCGGTCAACGTGACCGGTGATGCCACAGTGTCATTGATCGTGGCAGAACTGGAAGGCCAGGTCGACAAGAGCGTCTTTGGTGACTGGAACGCAGACGTCATGACAGCGAAGAATTACGGTACCGACGGCGACCCGGACCGGCCGTCTTTCCTGGAGCAAATCCAGGAAACGGAAGCTGAGCCCGAAGCGCTGCGTCCCCCACGGCGAGCCGCTGGCGACGGATAGGTCAGACAGGGCGGATAGTACGGATAGGACGTATAAAAAGCCCCTGGAACTCCTGTGAGGTACCAAGCAGCCCCGCTGGAAGCGGCTAGCCCGGTCTGGCGCCTCCGACGCGCAGGGTAGCCGCCACCTGTTCTGCCACCCGTTTGCCAGTGAGATATGCGCCGTGCACCGTCTGGTAGTGCGGCGGCGGCGCCGTGGCTTCGCCGGCGAAATAGAGCGTGTTGTCGACCGGTTGCGCCAATACCCGGCGACGCCCGTGTCCGCCTGGACGGGTGATGGAGTAGGAACCAAGGGTGTAGGGGTCGGTGACCCAGTCCATGAAATGATGCCAGTTCAGCTTGCTCGCCAGGTCTCGCTGGCCGCTGGCCTGCTCCAGCCATTGCAGCACTCGGGCGATGCCGGCTTCCGGCCCCAGGTCGCTGAGCTCCTGGGCGGCAGACCCGGTGAACCAGCCCTGGATGGCGTGGGTGCCGCTGTCGGCAGCATGCGGAAAGTTGAAGCTGACCCGGTCTGCGAGATCGCCCCAGGTGCCTGGAACGGACTCGGCGCCCCAGAATGGCTCTGTGAACAGCATCGGTACCACCACGGCCTGGCCCATCTCCAGGCTGTCGATAGCGCGCTGGGTGACGTCCGGGATTTCCGGGTCAATCGCTACCGCGCCGCTCTTGAGCACGCCGATGGGCAGTGTCAGGATCAATTGCCGGCAAGTCATGGCGGTCGTGGTACCCCGGTACTTGTAACGGATGCCCGCCAACCCGGGTCGATAGAATATGTCAGTAACCACGCTCTGCAGCTGTATCCTGCCCTCGATCTCAGCAGCCATCCGCTCCGCCAGCGTGCTGTAGCCGCCGATCACCTGGAAGTCCTCGTCGTGCCAGTCACTCCACAGCTCGCCGTCCTTGATCACGGCCCGGGCGCTGATGCGGTCGGGCTCTGCGGACCAGCTCAGCGCGTCCGAGTAGAGCATCTCCCTTTCCCGAGGGTCCCCGGTCAGTGTCTCAATGAAGGTCTGGTATGACACGTCGGGGCCGATCTCCATGGCCAATGCCTCACGTGCCTCATCCTGCAGGATTTCCAGCCGCTCCCAGTCGGCCTGGCTGTTATCCAGCAACCTGAATTTCGGTTCGCCGGTAGCATGGCGTGACCGGGTCGCAATATCGTAGCGTTTGATCAGTTCCCAGGTCGGTGCCTGGCTGCCGTGGATCAACTGGGCGCCCACCTCGATGCCGTGGCTGGGCAGGAGGCCGTCGTTGTCACGCAGGGTGAGCAGGCGGCCGCCGACGCGATCCCGCGCTTCCAGCACAATTACCTTGAGGCCGGGTCCGGCCTGGCTCAACAGTCTGGCGGCGGTCATGCCGGCGACGCCGGCACCGATGATCACCACGTCGTAATCGGCGCCAAGCGCGGACTGAGCGGTTTGCGGACCCAGCAGGCCAAGGCTGCCGGTCGCCACCGCCATTTTCAGGAAATCCCTGCGGTGGTATGGATGCATTACTAGACCCTGTTCTCTCAAAGCCACTATAGTTTATTCTCGCCGGCCCGACGGGCTTTCATTGTCATTTCGTGAGATCGGTCGTGTATCGCCTCAAATCAATCCATCTATATCCCCTGAAATCCGCTCGTGGCATCGACCTGGACAGCGTTGAACTCGACCGATTCGGGCCCCGCGGGGATCGGCGCTGGATGCTGGTCGATGAGAGCGGGCGATTTGTTTCGCAACGCGAATCTGCGGAAATGACGCAGTTGGGCGTGGCGCCCCTGGCTGGCGGATTACGCCTCTCTCTCGGGGCAGAACAGATTGATGTGGCAACGCCGGAGAGCATGCCGTTGCTGGATGTGGATATCTGGGATGACCGGGTCACCGCGAGGGATGCCGGTGCCGCGGTGTCGACCTGGCTTGAGCGGGTATTCGGTCGCCCGCTGCGCCTGGTCTACATGGGCGATGATTGCGAGCGCCGGGTAGACCCGGGCTTCGCCCGCCGGGGTGAAACGGTCAGCTTTGCCGATGGCTTTCCCCTGCTGCTGATATCCGCCAGCGCGCTGGACGAACTCAACAGCCGCCTCACGCAGCCAGTGGCGCTGGATCGCTTCCGGCCCAACCTGGTGGTGGAAGGCTGCGAGCCGCACGCAGAGGACGGCTGGCGGCGTATCCGGATCGGACCGGTGGAATTCCAGGTCGCCAAACCCTGTGCCCGTTGCGCGGTGCCGTCCCTGGATCAGCGCACGGGCGAAAAACACCCGGAAATCCTCCGCGCCCTGGCCAGCTACCGGCGCGGCGAGGACAGGCAGGTCTACTTCGGCCAGAATCTGCTGTATGCGGAGGTGGGCACCCTGTCGACAGGAGACACTGTCGAGGTGCTGGACTAGCGCCGGCGGCGCAATCAGTCACCTTTGAAACGGGGGTCGCGCTTGTCGAGAAAAGCCGATACCGCCTCGCGGTGGTCGTCCATCTGGTGGCTGATCGCCTGCAGGCTGGCACTCATATCCAGCAAGTCCTTGAGCTCCATCCGCTGCGCGGCTTTCAGCAATCGCTTGGTCATGCGCACACCGCGAGGCGGCTTGGCGGCGATCTCGGCGGCAATAGCCTGCGCCCGCGGCAGCAGTTCACCCGCCTCCACCACCTCCATGAGAATGTTGTATTCGAGGGCTTCCTGGGCCTGGACCAGCCGCCCTGTGAGGGTGAGTTCGGCGGCGCGCTGATAGCCTGCAACGCGCTGCAGGAACCAGGCGCCGCCGTCCCCGGGGATGATCCCGAGATTGATAAAGGTTTCGCCCAGCAGGGTGTTGGGGCAGCCAATGCGGATGTCGCACATATTGCACAGGTCGAAGCCGGCACCAATCGCTGCCCCGTTGATGGCAGCGATGGTGGGCACCTCGATATCATGCATTGCCAATGGGATGCGCTGAATTCCCATCCGGTACTGCTCCTGGATTTCTGCCGCCGCGCCGCCGAACATGCCGGACTGGTCGCGCATCTCCTTGACATTGCCGCCGGAAGAAAAGGCCTTGCCGGCGCCGGTTATGATCAGCGCCGAAACCTCGCGATTGAGGTTGGCCCAGGCCACGGTCTGGACGATGTCGTCCACCAGGCTGGTACCGGTGAGCGCGTTGCGCACGTCATCTCGCTGGAAGGTCAGCGTGGCCACGCGGTTTTCCAGTTCCAGGGTGGCGTCGGTCAGCGTCGGTATCTTGATCATGAGAACTCTCTGGATGTGCTTGGACAGGTATCAGGCGGCAAGCTTAGCAGCATCAACCGTGGGGTGCCTGTGCTATGCTTTGCCGCCCTCAAATCCACGGTTCCCAGCATGTCAATCAAAGTCGCCATTGTCCCGGTCACGCCCTACCAGCAGAACTGCAGCGTGCTCAAATGCGAAGCCAGCGGGCGCGCTGCCATTGTCGATCCCGGCGGTGACATCGTGCAGATCCTGGCAGCCGTCGAACAGCTCGATGCCACGGTGGAGAAGATCCTGCTGACCCATGGGCATATGGACCACTGCGCGGCGTCCTCGGAGCTGCGGGAATCGCTGTCAATCCCGATTGAAGGCCCGGCCGAAGGTGATGCCTTCTGGATCGACAAGCTACCCGAGTGGTGTCGCATGGCGGGCATGCCCGAGGCGCCGGCGTTTGTCCCGGATCGCTGGCTGGAAGAGGGGGATACGGTCAGCGTGGGTGAACAGACCCTGCAAGTCTTCCACTGTCCGGGCCATACACCGGGGCACGTGGTATTCCTGCACCAGGGCCAGCGCCTGGCCTGGGTGGGAGACGTGCTGTTCCAGGGATCGATCGGCCGCACCGACTTTCCACGCGGCAACCACGCAGACCTGGTGAGTTCGATCCGCGACAAGCTGTTCCCGCTGGGGGATGACATCACGTTCATCCCCGGCCACGGCCCTACCTCGAACTTCGGGCACGAGCGCGCAACCAACCCCTTTGTTGCCGACGAGAATTACGGTTGAACAACGCGGTGACTGATCCCGACGAGGCGCTGCGTGCCGAGTTCCATAGCCAGACCGCCCGTATCGCCTGGCACGATCTGCAGCCTCACTACGCCCGCGGTGCGGTGGTTCTGGTGCAGGAAGACATGGATCTGGTCGAAGTGGCGATTCAGTTGCGGCGCGACAACAAGGCCCGGTTCGAGGCCTGGATTGCCGACGGCCAGGTCGCCGGCATCAGCGACGAGGTCGCCGCCGCCTGGTACGAGAGTAACCCCGAGGTGTGGGCCGTCGTAGTAGCGCCCTGGGTGCTGGTGCAGGCGGTTACGGCGGCTAGCGCTCCGTCTTCACCGTCTTGATCCAGTCCCCGGCGCGGGGCTCACCCTTGGGATAATAGCCGTTCATCAACCGCAGCTGGTTTTCCGCATCCGGGATGCGCACGCCACGGGCGATACTGGCCATGGTGTCGCCGGGCTGGGCCTGGATCCAGACCATGGTCTGGCGATTCTCGGGCTCGCGCTCGGTGGGCTTTATGGGTCGGAAACTCTGGATCACCGTCATGAAATCACTGTCCAGCGCGGTGAACTCGCCACCGGTGGATTCGCCTTCAAACAGGTAGGCCAGGCTGCCGCGATAGGCCATGGCCAGGCGCCGGTTGCCGCTGTCGTAAGGTGCCACCCCGGTATGTCCGGTCAGCCCATCCAGCACCAGCGGCTCACTCTGCATCAGGTCGGGTGCATTCATCTTGTCTGACAGGAATACGCTGGGCGTGCTGCCCTTTTCGTAGCGCTGCAGCGTCAGTGTGATCTTGCCGCTACCGTCGTCGGCGCTGGTGGTGATGGACCGGCTGCCGCGCTGCACGCTCCAGCCTTCCGGCACCACGAAGGTGAAACCCAGCTTGTTGTGGTAGTAGCGGTTGTCCTCACGCTCGGCCGGCGCGCTGCTCGCGCCGTAGGTCATGCCCTCGGTGGCCTTGCGCCATTCCTGGGTGTCCGGCGGTGCCAGGTCGTAGCGCTGTTCCAGCTCCGCCGCGGTGGCAATCACCTGCTGCAGGCGTTTGTCGTTGCGGGGGTGAGTGGCGTACAGCCCGTGGTATGACTGGAACTGGCGGCCAGAGGCCTTGGCGCTGGCCCGCTGGTAGTCTTCCTGGTCCTTGAGCACGCCAATCACATCGAGCAGGGCATTGGGGTCGTAGCCGGCATTGTGCAGGTACTCCGCACCCTCGCCATCGGCCTCCAGTTCCATCTCGCGGCCGTAGCCGCGTACCAGGCTGGTGCCGTACAGGTTGGAGGCCTGGGCCAGGTCGGCGCTGCCGGTGGTGATCCAGGCCAGCTGTGACAGGATACTGTTGGTGGTGGTGGCGGTTTTCTGGCGCACCGCATGGCGGGCAGTGACGTGGCCGACCTCGTGAGCCAGCACGGCGGCCAGTTCCTCTTCGTTGTCGAGGTATACCATCAGGCCACGGTTGATGTAGATGTAGCCGCCGGGCAGGGCAAAGGCGTTGATCTGCTCGCTGTTGATCACCGTGAAGGTGTACTCGATATCCGGGCGATCGCTGGTCGCCGCAACCCGCTGGCCGACGCGGTCCACATAGTCCTGCAGGGCCTCGTCCGGGTAGGCGGCGCCGCCTTCCATCATCTCTTCATGGGCTTCACGGCCGATCTTGATCTCCTGGCTCTCGGACATCAGCACGATATTCGTGCCGCCGGTGGCCGGGTTCGAGGCGCAGCCACTGGTTAACAGCCCAATGGCGACCGGGACAGCGAGAAAAGCGGCAGTCTTAGTATTCAGCACTGAAGAACTCCAGGAGCTGGTCACCCAGCCCGTCGCAGGCGGTCCCCTGGACCGGCGCGATGATCGGAATCGGCACCACGACGGCGGGCATGTAGGACTGGCCCGAGGCCTGGGTGCTCATGCGCCCCACTTCTTCCTGGTCGGTGAAGTCCCAGATGGTGGCCTCGTAGTTGCTGTCGTTGCCCCAGGTGCCGAAGCCGAAGCAGCCGGCGCCGCCCGGGCCGATACCACAGGTCATGGAGCCAGCACCGCCGGTGCGAACTGTTTCACCATCGATCCACACCATGTACTCGGTTTTCATTTCGTCCAGCTTGTCGCGTACCGATGGTATGTCCATCATGCGCTTGATATCAGCGGGACGCAGCGGCGCGGTGCGGGGTTCAAACCAGGGGTACATCTCGTTCATGAACTCCAGCTCCGACATGACCGTGATGGTCCCGTCACGGCGCTGGATGTGCTTGCCGACGCACTGGATAAAATCAGGTTCGGTTTCGTAGTCGCTGGCGTGGCGCCGACCCATGATCACGATGGAGGCATCACCCACCAGGTCCTGTGCTTCCGGGCCCTGGTACAGCACCTCGTCCACGGTCGAGGTCACACAGCCCTGCAGGAGACCCAGGGTCAGCACCAGTAAAGCGGTTTTCGATGTCATAGAGCTTCCTCCTCCGGGCTTGCCGCCCCCAGGTCGGGCACCGTGGTTCCGGACTTTGCCTGTTGCAGCTCATCCATCCAGGTGCGCACCTCGGGGACCCGCGCAAAATTCATTGCAAAGTTGGCACCGGCGTCCCGCAGCGCCACCACGGCGGCCAGGTTGACCGCCGCCTCCGCGGTCCGCAGGAAGGCGGTGGGTGTCTTGCCGTAGGAGGTCATGGACCACTCGGCCAGCAGTTCGCCGTCTGGCGCGTAGAGCTCATAGCGGTAGCGCATCCAGATTTCAAACACATTGATCTTGGTGTGATTGGGTATCGAGTACTGCAATTCCTGGACATGGGGTACGAGGACCGCGTCCAGGTCTTCATCGATGACCGTGTCCACCCGGTCGCCCCGGGGCAGCTCATTCAGCATCACCACCTGTTCGAACATGCCCGGCAGCAAGGTGTTGTACATTTCCACCTGCGCCTGGCCTGTGCGCACGATCCAGTCGGTTTCCTCGCGGCTGTCGGCCTCGTCGAAGAACTCATGGGCGCGGAACTCGGGGTCGTAGTAGACGCCAATCTTCAACGGCAGCTTGTCCAGTACCGGTGTGGGGAACTGGCCCTTCACCTCGACCTGGTTGGCGCAGGCGGTCAGCAGCCCCGCCGCTATCAGGAGCAGCGTACGGCCAATACGGGATACAGCGCAGAAAGCGCTAACGGAAGTCGTTGAGCCCGACAAAGGTCCCTCCATTCCGATGCGTCAGTTCTCTCATCAGCGTAGCAAATCGGATTCCAGTGGTCTGTAAGTGCCGCTGTCTCGCAAATTGCACCGGGAAGCCCACGGCGTGAATGCGTACCAGGCGGTTGCCCTCATTGTCGGCACGGTTTATGCGGTCTACGGTGGTCACAACCTGCTGGATTGAATCCCCGGTGAACTCATCGCCGAACACGTAGATGCTGATCTTCTTGTCCGGCGCATAGAAGGTTCGAATCGCCTGGGTAATGCCCTCTACCGGTGAAGAATTACTGAATACGTTCCAGGTACGCAAACGGTCCATGATGACCTTGCGACGCCCCGGCGTATCCGGGATCCACTGCCCCCGGTAGCGGGTGAACATGTACTGCCCCATGTCATTCATGACCTGGATGCCCTTCACCTCGGGGTAGATGCTGAGGGTGGCTTCGAATTCCCGCAGCATGCGGTCCCAGCTATAGGAGAACATGGAGCCCGAAGTATCGATCACGAAGATGATGTACTCGCTGTCGACGGGAATGCCGCCGATCAGGTTGTTCTTGCTCTTGTACTCCTGGCCCAGCAGGCGCTTCATTTCCTCACTCAGCTCCTGGCGAGCCACCGCGAGCTGGGTCTCGATAATGTCATTGGAATTGGTCTGCACGGCCAGTGCGTCATGCTGGGACTTCACCGCTGCCAAGCGGCCGCGCAGGACGGCGATACGCTCTTCGTTCTCTGACAGCTGTTCGTGCTTGGCATTGAGGTCACGGTTGAGAATGTGAGTTTCGCCGCGCAGTTCAAACAGCTGTTCCTGCAGGACGGCAATTTTCCCCTCCAGGTTCACGGCGGACGCCTCGATAATCTGCGGTTGCACCGTCTTGGTGATCATCAGCAGCAGGATCACTGCACCGAAGCCACAACAGATCACGTCCAGGAAGGACAGGCCGAATTCTTCAGTGGCGCGGCGTTCCTTGCGCGTCATGGCCAGTCCTCCGCCGGGCTCAGGAAGGAGCCTGAAGTCCGCTGCGCCAGCTGCCAGTAGGCTGAAGCGGCCATCGGGTCGCCCTCCATGGGCGCCAGGATCACATTCACCGGGATCGAGGCGGGCAGCATGCCAATCGCGCGCTCGAACAGGCGCATGCGCTGGCGGCCGTTGATGGTGTTGCCCTTGGGCGCAGTGGCGCCCTGGGTCGGCAGCCCGTCCGTGATCAGGAAGATGTTGTCCGGCATAGGCGTCATCTCGATTGCTGTCTGGAACGCGTTTTCCAGGCTGGTGCCCCCGCTGGGCACCAGCTCGTTCACTGCGGTGACCACGGAGTCCAGCTGCTCCTGGTCGCCGACATCCAGCCAGCTGCCTTCGGTGCCCACCAGTACCGGGTTGGCCTCGGTGTTGAAGGCGTAAACCTGGTACTGGCTGCTGACCGGCAGCTGCGCGGTGAGCCAGTCCACCGTGTCAACCGCGCGCCGCCACTTGATGGCTTCGCGCTTCACAGGCTCACGCATGTTCCTGAGACGAATAATGTTGACCAGTTCCTCAGCGAGCATGCTCGCGGAACTGTCCAGCAGGATCATGATATTGCGGCCACCCAGGTTGAGACCGGTGAGGTACTGGCGGTTGCCATCGCCGATAAAAGTGCGAGCGTTGACACCGCCGGTGTCCTCGCTGGCGGCCTTGAGTTTCTTGACCTCGTCTTCCAGTTGCTGGATTTCGGCCTTGAGGGTCTCTATCTCGCTGCTGTCCGTGAAGCCGTCCCGCTCCAGGGATTCCACCTGGGCCTGGTATTGTTCGATTTCCTCGCTGATGCGAGTCGCCAGGCCCTGCGCCTCCACAATGTCGTAGTCCACCTTCGAGAGGGTGTTGCGCAATTTCACCAGCCCTTCCTTGCCCTCCAGCACCTCTTCTTCAAGCAGGTTGGCTTCGGACATCAGGTCGGCGTTGAGCTCCTCGGTCTCTGCGACAATGGCATGGTCGATGATCAGGAAGACCAGCACCACCGCGCCAAAGCCGCAGGACATGATGTCCAGGAAGCTGAGGTTGAACGTGGATGCCTTGCGTTTACGTGCCATTGTCCCTTGTGCTGCTTACTCCACGCTGTCCCTGACCAGTCGCCAGACCGTGCCGTCGGGTAGCTCGAGGCGATCGCCATCGGCGAGCTCAGTGGCTTGCGCCAGGCCCCGGCCGTTGATGGCCGGTGCCGGCCCCGACAGGGGCTGGATGTGAATCGAGCCGTTGTTGAACTCCATTTGACAACGACTCGGGGCAATTTGCTCAACCGCCGGTGGTTCGGCGACGGGCTCCGGTGCAGGAGCCGGGGTGGGTGCCGCGGTTGGTGCCGGTGCAGGCGTTGCGGTGGAGCTGGCGGGCAGGCTGGTGATAAAGCGAATGCCGCTGGCATCCGCCAGCACCTGCTGCTGGTGCTGGTCGACGCCGCCACTGACGGCGCCAGGTTCACACTGCAGCGCACCGGGCAGCTTGTCCATCAGGGCCGGCAGGCTGAACAGGGTGGCGCCCAGGAAGATCTGGGCATCCCCGGTAGACAGGGTGGGCAGTATGCGCTGGTAGTGGCTTTCGCAGGCCTGGGCCAGACTGGCGCGCTCGACCCTTGCCTGGCGGCCGTCCAGGTCGACATTGGTTTCGCTGGCGCTCAGCAGCTTGCGCAATATGCCGGGTAACGCGTCAAACAGCGCCTGCTCGTCACGGGCGGAATGCCGCGGATCAAAACGTGTCTGGCGAATGAAGGCCTCGGCCACGGCGCGCGCCAGGCTCTCCTGGATGGCCAGCCAGCCGCTGCCAGGGATCGGCACCAGGTTGTCGCGCACCAGTTGGCCCGCTTCATAGCGCATGCCAGTGAGCAGCGCCTGGTTCAACTGCAGCTCCACGTGCCAGTTGTAGGCGGCAACGGGCTGGCCTGCAGTGGCCGCCACGGCGCGATCTACCAGGCCCGTCACGGAAAACGGGCATTGTTCGACAATGCCCAGCAGCAGGGCGAGCTGGTCGTGTTGCAGGCTGCCCGGGGCGGCCAGCACCAGGTTGTCCGGGCGGCCACCGGCCTCGTGTATCGCCAGTAGGTGCGAATGCACCAGGTCCGCGGTGTGCCGGCCAGTACCGAAGGCCGGGGTCAGGGGTTCGGTGTCCAGCTGCGACCAGTAGCGATGGTTGATCTGGCGGGGATGCAGGCGCGCCTCATCGCGCGCCGCCTCACCGAAGCGATAGCCGCTGCCGTCCAGCAGGGCGTAGCCGGGGCTGGAGAGGGCCAGCTCGTCATTGCGCCACAGCCCCAGGCTGGCGTCGTTGATATCCAGAACCGTCAAGGCCATCTCAGTGCACCGTCAGGTGGCGCATCAGGCGCTTGTCGCAGTAGCGCTGCGCGCCGAGCACCAGTCGTTCCTGGGACAGCTGCAGCTGGTGCAGGCAGAACATGATGATGATGCTGAGCACCAGGGCAACAAAGGTGCTGTTGAAGGCCACGCCCAGGCTGGCAGTCACCCCGCTGATATCCCCCTCGACGGCCTCGTAGGCCTGGCCCAGGGCGTCACCGATACCGCGCACGGTGCCGATAAACCCGATCGAGGGAATCGCCCAGGCGATGTAGCGCACCATGGAGAGCTCTGAATCCAGGCGATCTGACTCACCCTCACACTGCTCGCGGATGGTATTCGATACCGCCGGGATGCTGGATGTTGTGGCAAAGCGCTGCAGGGCCGCCAGCAGGGTGCGTGGCAGCAGGAAATCCTGGGTCTTTTCGTCCAGCGCTTCCAGGGAGCGCGAGTACTCGCGCGCATCCTCGGGCAGGATGCTGGTGCCCGCGGGCACGTCGACCAGGCGCTCGGCCAACAGCTGTTGTTCATCCATCACCCGGCGCGCCTTGTAGCCCATGATCGCCAGCGCCCATAGCAGCAGGATGAAACAGGCCTCCTGTTCCAGGTCGCGGATCACCACGTAAATGGAGCGCTGCGGCACAAAGTCGGCACCGGACGCCAGCAGTTCCGCCTGCGCCAGCAATACCGAGTCAGCGCTGGGCCGTATCAGGCCGACATAGACCGCGTGCACCAGGATCACGATGATCAAGAGGGCGAATAGCTGAAACACGAATTCGGAGGAAAGGCGCAATTTCATTCGGTGATCCTGGGGTTAGATATCCACGGGAAACGACACGGACAGGTCTTCAGAGATCTGCTCGCTGGCTTCATAGTCGAAAGGGTCTTCATTTTCTGCACTCGCCGCGGCTGGTGCAGGCTCGGTGGCGGGCGTGCCCGGCTCGATACTGCTCGCGTCGCTGTCCTGCTCGCCCGCTGGCGCCGGTTCCGGCGGCGTCTGCTGTTGCGCTGCCACCGGCAGACCATGCAGTAACAGGGTCACTGTGAGTGTGGAGAGGCCGCGAAGGGCCCAATCAGCCGCTGTCTTCACTGTGCTTCCTCGGCAAAACGAGCGACTCGAAATCCTACGTCATCCCGGCCCCGTTGCCCATAATCGCGGAATGAGAGGCGCAGTTCGGTGACCGTGCCGTGGGCCCAGCTGGCGCCGCGGATGACATTGTTACTGCCGGTCTGGGCACCGAGGGGGTCCTTCTGGGACGTGCCGGAGGACTCGTCAAGGGTGTAGATGTCATGCACCCATTCGGCGACATTACCGCCCATGTCGTAGAGCCCGTTGTGATTGGCGCGGAAGCTGCCGCTGGGTGCCGAGGTCGGGTGCCCGTCGTTGTAGTTGCTGACGATGCGGCCGGTAATGTAGGAGCTGCTGGTGTCGGCGTAGTTTTCCAGCACCTCGGGCGGTGGGAAGCTGTCGCCCCAGGGGTACTTCAGCAGCGTCTCGCCCTTGACCCGCGCCGCCCAGGCCCACTCGGCCTCACTGGGCAGGCGGTAGCCATGAGATTGCGAGTCAAAGCCGATCACCCGGTTGTTCTTGGTCCTGTAGAACGGCGGCAGGCCCTCCTGCTCGCTGAGCCAGTTACAGTACAGGGCTGCCTCTTCCCAGCTCACCGAGGCCACGGGCTGGCGGTCCCGGTTCAGGGTGTTGCCCTCCACCAGGCCGGAATTGTGCTCCGCGTTGAACTTGCGGAACTCGGCATTGGTGACTTCATGCGTGCCGAGATAGAACATGCGGGTGACCGTGACCGGCCGCAGCACCTCGTTGGCCCGACGGCCCGGCTCACGACGTGACGCACCCATGGTGAAGGTGCCGGTGGGGGTGAACAGTTTCAGGGTCTGGCCGGCGGGTGTAGTGATCGTCGGCTTCAGATCAGCCAGGCGCGCTTCCTTGTCGGTCAGCAGGGTGACTGGAATCACCTGGGCAATGCCCGGTCGCGGGGTAAAGCGCTGACGGTGGCTGCGGTGCCCGGCCAGTCTCACTTCCAGACCTTGCTCGAAGGCCGGCAGTGACAGAGTCTGGCTGCCGCGGCCCTGTGAGACGCCGTCGACGAAGATTTCCGCATCAGCGGGACGCACTCGTACCTGGACTTCTCCAAGGCGGGGCTTGAGCCGCAGCGTCAGTTCCTGCTGCTCTTCAGGCTCCAGCGCAAGGGTGCGCACCGCGCGCTCGTAGCCGGGTTTGAACACCGCGATACGGTGCTCCCCGTCCGGGTCCAGTGACAGGGTGAGCGGGGTCTGGCCCTGGAACTCGCCGTCGACCGTGACGTTGGCGCCGCGCGGATTGCTGCTCAGGATCAGCAGGCCGTTGGCCGGCAGCAGGGTAATGGGTTCGAGGTTCTGGTGGACTCCGGCGCTCACACTGAGGGTTTGTTGCCAGCCCTGGAAGCGGGGCAGCTGCAGCTCCACCTGGTGCTCACCCTGCAGTATCTCCAACAGGGCCGGAGTCTGCCCGCGGGCCTCGCCATCGACGAAAATGGTCGCACCGACCGGGACACTGGATATGGCGATATTGGCCCAGGCGGGCTCCAGGTCCACGGCGAAGTTTTGTGCCACGTCCATGCCGGTGACTTCGATGGTGGCACGGTAGGGCAGGTAGCGCTCGGCCAGCAGGCGCAGCTCGCGCTCGCCGGCGGCAACCGGTTGGCCGTCCAGCGGCGTATTACCCAGGGATTCACCATCAACCAGTACCTGGGCGCCCTCCGGCCGTGTGTCGAAGCTGAGCTTGCCTGGCAGCCGTTGCAACACCAGGTGTAGGGACTGGTTGTCGACCGCCTCAACCGTAAAGTCCTGTTCCAGGGGGTAGTGCCCCTGGGCGGACACTTCCAGTCGGTAGTCGCCCTCGCGGAGCAGGTAGCGCTCGCCAATCTTCAGTTGCAGGCCACCGTCGATATCCAGCTCGCTGTAGGCGGGCTCGAAGGTGAACAGCACCGAGCGTGCCGTGAACAGGAACCAGAAGGACAGGGCGAACAGCAGCAGTACGGCGGCCAGGCCAATTTGCAGCGGGCGGGCGCGGAAACCGCGGCTGGCTTTATCTTCGGAGCGCGGCGTAAAGGCCGCCGGCTTGATGAGCTGCGAGTCTTCAGGTGCGGCCATCTAGATCGGTTCCGTGCAGGCAATTTCCACGGTCATGCTCTGCTCATTGTGGTCCACGGTGAACTTCTTACGCACATCGCGGAAGCCCTTGCGTACGCCGACTGCTGTGTAGATACCCGGCTTGAGGCTCAGCTGTTGGCGGCGGAAGGTCCCCAGGTGCGCCACCTTGTAGACAGTGACGTCGGTCTGCTCATCCGATTGCAGCAGCACAGGGATGGGAATCTGGGCTTTCTCCAGCAGGTCGCCGAGCTGCAGCAGCTGCTCCTTGAGCAGGGGGCCTTTCTGGTCCAGGGTGAGTGCTTGCCGGTAGAGGGCCTGGGTGTTACTGAATACTCGCTCATCGCTGAGCCGCTCGGGTTTTGCCAGCGCCTGCTTGATGCGCTGGTCAAGCTGGACGCGGGTATTGCTGCGTGCCAGGCCATTACGCGCCAGGACTACCGTGTTGTCGATATCAAGAATTTCCCGGTAGGCGGTCACCGCCTTGCTCCAGTCCTCGCGGTCTTCTGCAGCCACCGCACGTTGGCGCCAGGCCTCAATCTGCGCCTGGGTGCGGGCATTGCGGGTCTGTTGCAGGGCGCCGGCCGGCTCCGAAGCTGATGGCATGATGGCCTGTGCCGCCTTGAACTGACGTTCCGCCTCGTCGAAGCTGCCGTCGTCCAGGGCCTGGTAGCCGGCGGACATGGCGCGATTGAAATTGCGGCGGGTGATGGCGCGCTCGATGCTGGCGAGCTGGGCAGCCGCACCGGCGTGTTCCGGGTCCAGCGCAACGGCCTCGTCGAGGATTTTCTTCGCGCCGTCCAGATCGTTCTCTTCGCTGGCAGCGTTGGCCGCGGCCAGCAGCTCCAGCAAAGGCCCCAGCTTGCGGGCCCGCTCCATGGCAGCCAGCGCCTCCGGGTGATCGGGCTTCAGCAGGAGGGCCAGTTCCAGTGCCTCAATGGCGGGCTCCGCCTGATCGCTCAACAGCGCGCCAAGTCCAGCCTGCAGACTGTCCGCAAAGACCTGCTCAATGCTGCTTTCAATGGCGCGCATGGCATCCAGCGCCGCCCGGTAGGCCTCGGTAGCGGCTTCGAATTCCTGCTGCCGGTACAGTTCGTCCGCGGCGGTCGCCTGGGCCTGCGCTGCCGCGAAGTCCTCTGCGGCCCATTGGGATACGCCCACTTCTTCCAGGGCAAACTGCACTTCCAGCAACTGCTCGAGCACGGCCTGGGCTTCCTTGCGCTGGCGTGCCAGCTGCGCATCGTTCCAGGGTGAGGCTTCCTCGGTGGCGGGTTTCCTGGCAGGTGCGGCGGCGCCGCCGTTCCCCTGGGCCTGTACCGGGTCGCTGTTGTCTATCTCCACGCTGTTGGGGCCAACCTGGCTGGGCAGCCAGAAAAATACCAGCAGGGCCACCACCAGCAGGCCACCGAGGGCGGGCAGAATCCACTTGTCGGCCTGGCCGCTGCCCTGCCGGGTGGCTTTGCCCGTGTGCGCAGCGGCGGGCTCCGCCTCCCGTGCCGGGCCTGAGGCGGGATCGAACCGGACGGGCTCAACCGTTTTGTTGTGTTCACTCATGAATTAGACCAGATGGGGAAGGTAATGCCGGGAGTGCGCCAGGGTCAGGTCTCCTCGCCCTGGGGGATGGGTTGCAGGTCCCCAACCTCCGCCTGGTAAATCTGGCGCAGCAGTTCGCGCCACTGGTCGTACTGATCGCGCACTGTGCCGGTAAGCGTTACTGACCGGTCTTCAAGTTCGATGACCTGGGGTGCGATTTCCGATTCCAGGGACAGCCCAAGTTCTTCCAGCGCCTGCACGTGAATGTCGGCTTCATTGCGCTTGTCCAGTCCGCTCTTCAACAGGTAGCCACCGCCGGCGATCGCCACGTTGCCTGCGGAACGAGCCCCGCGGTTGTCGCTGGCGACACCGGCGATACCGGCCGCCACGGCCACCGCGCCCGCAATCAGCCGGCGTCGGGATTCAGCGCGCAATTCCTGCAGGGCGACCGCCTCATCGTAACTCTGCTTGCGCCATTCCTGGTAGGGCCCGAGCATCTGGCCATTGAAGGAGGCGTAATACTCCTGCAGCGTGTCGATGAACAGGTAGTCGCGCTCGCGAATCTTGCGTACCCGCAGCAGCATGGGGTCATCATTCGCCGGCAGGCGCTGGATCTGGTACACCCCTTTGCTGTCCTGTTCCAGGTAGCCCTCGAAGGCATCCGGAGAGAAGGACTGGGCGAAACGCAGTTCGTTTACCAGGCGGATGCGGGCCAGTTCATCGGGGGTGCGCAGCTTCAGGATTGCCAGTAGGTCGTTGGCGATCTGGTTGTAGACGGCCTGGAACGGATCAAAGCGGGTGCGGCTGGTCTCGTAGCTGTACTTGCTGGCCTTGGTCTCATAGGACTTCTCCAGCCACAGCTTGCCGGTGGCATCCCTGGCTTCCACCTTGAGCTCAAGCTCTTCACCATGGGATTCGATAATCGTGGCATCAACCAGCAGGTCCATGGCCTGGTTGTCGTCGGGTACTACCCGCACGGCACCCCAGGCGGCGCTGCTCTGGATGGCTTCCACCAGCAGGTAGGGCATATAGCGCGCCTCGGCGCGACGCACCTCGGGATAAACAAAGTCTGCGTCTTCTTCGACATCCAGGCCAGGGTCAAAAATCACGACACCCACGTCGAGCAGCTGTGCTTCGGCGATCTCGACGTCGAGAGTCTCGACCTGGGGGACGGAGGTGCTCTTGACGGTTTGGCTGACGCAGGCGGTGAGGGAGAGCGCACAGAGTGCCAGCAGCAGCTGCCGAACGCCGTGCTGTGCTGTACCTGTCATGACGTTATCCCTCACGCCCGCTGCCATCATTCAATACCCTTGTACTTGCGATATTCGTCCCACAGCTTCTCGCGCAGCTCGGGATCCGGCTCTCGCATGGCGGCCTCGCGCAGCTGGCGTGCGACCACGTCGTCGTCGGTGCCATCGGGAATGTCTGCGGGGGGTTGGTACACCGCCACCTGCTCAGGCATTTCCTGGTCGTAGCCCGGACGACCTTCGGGGGCGCTGCCCATACCGCCGCCACCGCCGCCTCCAGCCATTGGCGGTACCTGGAAGCCCGGGCTACCGCCTTCGCTACCGTAGCCGCCATAGCCACCGCCTTCCTGGCCCTCTTCTCCCTGGGTGCTGCCGCTCTTGGCGGTGCGGCGCAGTACCTCGCGCTCCTGGAGAATGATATCGTCGAAATCTCCGGTGCCCTTTCTGAGCTGCTCGTCGAGAATGGCCACCTGTTCAGCGGGAGTCAACACGCCTGAGCCGGAGCCATAGCTGCCACCGGGCTGGCCGGAACCCTGGCCATCGCCGGGGAAGCTACCACCCGCCTGGCCAGAGCCCTGGGAGCCGTTGCCCTGCTGGCCGCTGCCGTCCTGGCCCGAGCCCTGTTGCCCGGTGTCGGCTGTCTGTTGGCCGCCATTGCCCTGCTGACCATTGCCCTGCTGGCCGTCACCCCGGGGGTCGCTGCCCTGGCTGCCATTCTGTCCACCGCTGCCGTCCTGCCCTTGTGAGCCCTGCTGGCCGGGGAACCCGCCGCCGGACTGGTCACCCTGTGCATCGGCCGCCGCGGACTCCATGGCGTCTTCGAAACCTTCCATGGCCCGCTCCAGTGCTTCTTCTTCACTGAAATCGGGCAGTGCGTCTTCGGTGCCTTCACCGCCGCCCATGCCCTCGCTTTCGTTGAAGACCAGTTCACCGCTCTCACCACTTTCGCCGCTTTCGCTACCGCCGCTTTCTCCACCGCCACCGGCGGTACTGTCGAGCACGCTGCTGTCGCCCTGGCTGCCACTCTCACCACCCGGCTCTCCAGGCGGGCTCTGTGACTGGCCCTGGGAGCCACTGCTGCCTGCATCAGCGGTTTGCTGCTCCCCCTGGTTACCCTGCGGGCCCTGTGAAGGGTCGGATGGTTGCCCCGGCTGGCCCTGCTGCGAGCTGCTGGAGGGTGCCCCGGAGCTCTGGGAAGGTTGGCTGGGCGAGGGCTGTCCACTGGAGCCGGAAGAGGGCTGGCTGGGCGGTGGCGCCGAGCTGGCCGTACTGGGCGTTGAGGGGGTCTGCGGCTGTGTCGGGTTCGATGAACTGGGGCAGCCGGCCAGCAGGGTGCAAGCCAGCACCACACCGGTGGTCGCGATCTGGTGCCGCAGGCGCGTCGTTCCCCCGGTGAGGGGGCCGAACAGTGTCCGGGTGCCGGTGTTGATGCGCGTCTTGGTAGGTATCTTCGAATTAGTAGGCATAGCGTTTCTGTATGTCGTCCGTCTGCACTGCCAGACCGGCTTCAAGTCGCGGTCTGTAGAGGGTGCGCTTGAGGCTTCGCAACAGCTGCACGCTGTCGCTCTCCTCAACCTCCGCACCCTCGATGGCAGCCTCGTTGGACAGCACCTCCAGGTTCTTTACCCGTCCCTTGCCGGTGACACTGAATGAGACGGTTATATATCCCGTGACAACGTCGGGCGGTGTAGGTTCACTGCTGGCGCCCGGCAGGGCCGGCAGTAGCCGCGGCTTGCCGAAGTACTGCTGTTGCAGCCGCTCGCCGTTCTCCAGGGCGCCGAGTTGTTCCCAGGCCTCGGTATAGGCCTGCAGTGCGGCCTCGCGCTTCTGGTGCCACAGGTGCCAGTCGCCCAGCTGCACCATCGTTTCCGCGGGCAACGGGCTGTTCTCTTCTTCATTATAGACATATACCTCTCGCATTGCTTCGAGTACAGACTGCCCCTGCTTGTAATTGGACACCCGAATCATGCTGAAGCGATTTTCCTCGACAAAGTTGCCGTCCCCGCCGGCACCGCTCTGAAAGCCGCCCTGGGCCTCGGGCGAGTAGGTGGAAATCAGGTACTGGGTCTGGAGCAGGCCTTCCAGGGGCTGCAGCAGGCTGACCGACAGCTTGCCTTCCTGGCGGGCGATATTGCGCAGCGCCGCGCTGTAGAGCTCCCACATGGTCAGCAGGCGCATGAAAGCGGTGTCACCCAGAGAGAGGTTGTAGGCCTGGCGCTCCCATTCCGCGCGCTCCAGCATCGCCAGTGACATCTGTGGCGACTGCCTGCCGTAGACCTCGGCCTGCACGCGGAACAGGTAGTACTGGCGCTCATCGGCGGCGTCGTAATCGCCGGCTGCCACCAGGCTCTGGATCAGGCGCTGCAGCAGGGGTATCTGTGCCGGGCTATTAAGGCCATCGTTGATGCGGGCGATGTGTACACCGCGCTTGAAGATCGCGGCGGCCTGCTGGTGCAGGCCCTGCTCCTGGTAGACCATGCCAAGGCCCAGCAGTTGCTCCGACAGCCCGGGCGCGTAGGGGCCGAAGCGGCTCTCAAGGTCAGTGATATAGAACTGGTAGGAGGTGGCGTCCGGCGATACCAGCACCGGTTCCTCGGCATCCTGGAAGTCCAGGGCTGGGCTGCCGAAATCGGCATTGGCGTCGACGCTGCCGGGGTCGATCCCCGGAGCCGGCTGGGCAGCATTTGCATCTATGGGCTCTGCAGCGGGCGCGTCGGTGGGCGCAGGGTCTGTTTGCGCCGCCAGGTTACCGGCGGTGCAAACCAGGGTTACCAGCAGGCCGGCGGCTGTTCTCTGCCAGCTCATTGTGCGTAAACTTCCCTCTCGATTCGTGAGCGTACGGGCTTTTGACCGCGAACAGTGAAGGCGGTTTCAAAGCCCTGTTTCAGTATATCGGTTGTACGAAGCCCTGTGATCATCAGACTGACCGGTTGGAGAAAACCTTGATGCGTGTACAGATATTCGGCTGGCCAGGAGCCGGTTCGGAGCCCCGCCATGACTGAGTTCGAGCGCGCCACCGCGGTAGAGCAGGTGTCTGGCTTGCACTGGCGCGGCGAAATAGTGCCCGGCTGGCGCATTGGAGAGGTGCCCAACGGTGGCTACGTGCTGGCGATCGCCGGCCGGGTTCTGTCCCGGGCCCTGACCCATCCCGATCCCCTGTCGATCCATATCCTGTACACGGCGCCCACAGGCCTGGGGCCTGTAGACTGCGAGGTGACTCCCCTACGCCAGGGGGGTTCCACCAGCTATGCCGCGCTGGCCATGCGCCAGGACGGCGAACTCAAGGCGTATGTCACCGCCTGTTACAGCGAACTCGATGGGCTCTCGGGTGAGAGCTGGAGCAGCGCCGAGCGCCCGCGAATCGTTCCTCCCGAGGAGGTTGCCCCGTTGGGTGTCCACGGTATCGAGCTGCGCACCAGCGTCGATCAGCGCTACGTGCGTGGCGCCGACGTATTCCGCCGCCAGCCGCCGGATCGCAGCGGCGTTTTTGAAGGTTGGCTGAGCCTCGCCGATGGCGGTGATGGCGGCCTCATGGGACTGCTGCTGTTTGCCGACTGCATGGCGCCGCCGGTGTTCACCGTCTATGGACCGCTGCAATGGGTGCCCACCCTCGAGTTGAGCGTGCAACTGCGCGCCCGACCTGCACCGGGTCCGGTGCAGGCGCGCTTCCAGAGCCGCTATCTCAGTGACGGGGTGGTCGAAGAAGACGGGGAATTATGGGATTCGACCGGCCGGCTGGTGGCTCTGTCCCGCCAGACCAGCAAGGTGCGTGTCAGGCCCCAGCCGCGTCGCGAGGCAGGTTCAGCTCAGTAGCTGGCCACCCAGCCACCCGGTCGCCGGCTGTCCGTGGCGCCGTACAGCAGGCCGTCTTCGAGCACAATGGACTGGGTTCTGCCGAGGGTACGGCGGGTGTCGACCACGTTGTGTCCCATGGCTTCCAGCAGGCGGCGGGTATCGGGAGAAATACCTCGTTCCACGCGCAACTGGTCCGGCATCCACTGGTGATGAATCCGCGGCGCCGCCGCGGCGCTGGCGATATTCATTTCGAAAGCCATGGCATTGATCATGGTCTGTAGCACCGCCGTGATGATGATGCTGCCACCCGGGCTGCCGGTGGCCAGCCACGGCTTGCCGTCACGGAACACCAGGGTAGGCGTCATTGAGGACAGCGGCCGCTTGCCGCCTTCAATGCGGTTGGCCTCGCTTTCGATCAGTCTGAAGGCGTTGGGTACTCCGGGTTTGGCGGCGAAGTCGGCCATCTCATTGTTCAGCAGCATGCCGGTGCCCGGCACCGCGATGTGTGAGCCAAAGCTGAAATTCAGGGTATAGGTGTTGCTGACGACATTGCCGTGCCGGTCGGCCACGGTGTAGTGGGTAGTATCGCTGCTCTCGTAGCCCAGCTCCGCGCCGGGCCTGATGGCGTCCGATGGCGTGGCCTGATCGGGTTTGATCCGTGCGCGCAACCGTGCCGCGTAGTCCTTGTCGATGAGCTGTTGCACCGGCACGTCGGTATAGTCCGGATCGCCGAGGTAGCGGCTGCGATCTGCATAGGCCAGTTTCATGGCCTCGGCCAGGTGGTGCAGGTAGGCCGCGCTGTTGTGGCCCCAGGGCTCGAGCTCAAAGCCCTCCATGATATTGAGCATCTGGATGATGTGAGTGCCGCCGGATGAAGGCGGCGGTGTCGCTACTATCTCGTAGCCGTGGTAGCTGCCCCGTACCGGTTCGCGCTCCACCACCCGGTAGCCGGCCAGATCGTCCCGGCTGATCAGGCCGCCATTGGCCTCCATATTGGCAACAATGCGGGTGGCTACTTCACCCTTGTAGAAGCCATCCCGCCCGCGCCTGCGAATCTGCTTCAGCGTCCAGGCCAAATCCGGCTGCCGAAACACCTCACCTACCGGGTGGCGGCTGCCGTCCTCCTGAAAAAAGATGCTCAAGGCCTCCGGATCCTTGCGCAGCCGGGTTTCCCGGGCGGCAATTTCAGAGTCCAGCGCGAAAGTCACCGGGAAGCCCTTCTCCGCCAGCTCGATGGCCGGCTGGATAACGGTTTTCAGGGGTAGCGTGCCGTAGTTTTCCAGGGCATGTATCAGGCCTGCCACCGAGCCGGGCACACCGGCGGACAGGTGGCTGAAAAACTCCTTGTTGCGATCGACTTCCCCGTTATCGTCCAGGAACAGGTCGCGGTGGGCCAGGGCCGGCGCCATTTCCCGGTAGTCAACCAGGGTCTGGCGATTGCCCTCGGCCAGGTGGATCAGCATAAAGCCGCCCCCGCCGATGTTGCCGGCGCGCGGGTAAGTCACCGCCAGTGCGAAGCCGGTGGCCACCGCGGCGTCGACAGCGTTGCCGCCCTGGCGCAGGATGTCTACCCCGATCTCCGCTGCCAGGCGCTCAGGGCTGGCCACCATGCCATGCCTGGCCACCTCCGGGAGGAAGCGGTTTTCGAAGTTGAGAATGGGTTCTTGACCCTGCGCCGGGACGACCCCGACAATCAGGAACAGGCAGAGAGAGCGCAGCAGCGTCACGACCAAGCCTCTAGAGAGTTGAGCCCGGATTATGCCAAAAAACACCGAATACGCGCTCGCGGAACTCGACACTCGCTGGCGAGCCATTTTTCAACGCCTGGTCAGCGGCAGTGAAGTGCCTCCGGCCATGCGCTTGCGGGCTGAGGGCTTTATGGAAGCCCTGGTGGCGATGGGCGCGGCCTCCCAGGAAAGTCTGCAGACCTCCCTGGCCGCCTGCTACAGTGAGTACTTCAGTGAACCACTGGATAATGACTGGCGCGAGCTGTTTCCGTTTCCCCAGGTACCCGGCTTCGGACAGCGCGCACCGGTCGTTCCCACAACCCGGGACTAGAGATTGGGACTACAGGTAATTTTTCATGGGTTCCTCTCGAGGCAGGCTGTATGATTTTTGCCATGGCACCCTTTTCTGACATCTTCCTTAAATACCGCAGGGCGGCCAGCGTCCTGGTGTTGGTGGCCAGTACGTTGCTGGCGGGCTGCACCACCATCGATGATCTGATCTTTTCCAACGCACGAGTGGACTACAAGAAAGACTACGACTTCGACGGTATCGAAGTGATGAGTGTGAGCTGCGGCCTGGCGCCGGACGACGAGACACTGACCCCTGCCCAGATCGAGCGGGTCAACCTTGCCTTAAGGCGAGCCCTGGAAGGCCGCGGCATGCGGGTTGTCGACAGTGAAACCGAGGCCCAGGCCAGGGTCAGCTGGCACGTGGTCGTCAAGGAGCAGAGCAACCTGCGGGAATACAATGCCCAGAGCTACTACCAGTGCTGGCGCTGTGGCCCGTCGATCTCCAGTACCAGTACGGTGACCTATACCCAGGGAACGTTTGTTGTTGATGTCATCGACCCGGACCTCAGCAAGTCAGTGTGGCGCGGCGTAATGCAGGGCCGGCTGGCTGACGTCAGTAGCAGCGATGCGCAGCAGAAGCGCTTTGACAAGGCAGCCCGGCAGATGTTCGTGAAATTCCCGCCGGGTGTCTTCATCGACGGGATCTACTAGCACCTGGCGAGGTTCCCACCGGGTGTCTTCATCGACGGGATCTACTAGCACCTGGCGAGGTTCCCACCGGGCGTCTTCATCGACGGAATCTACTAGCACCTGACGAGATTCCCCGCCAGGTGTCTTCATCGACGGGATCTACCAGCACCTGGCGAGGTGCCCCGGCAGGAGTCGTCATCGGCAGCATCTTCTTGACCCTTAACGGGGCTCCCGCCACATAAAGGTCAAGGGCGGTCCGCCTTCAGCGACCGGTTCTGCATCCTGTATTTCAAAACCATGCCGCTGGTAGAGCGGAATATTCAAGGCCGAACTGCTCTCCAGGTAGGCGGGCATCGCTTCTGCGTCGCAGCGCCGGGTCACGTGTTTCAGCAGTGCTGAGCCCAGCCCCCGGCCCTGGCTGTCGCTTCGAACGCCAATGGCATGCAGATAATAGTGGGGCACTTGCGGGTGTCTGCGCACCATTATCTCCTGTGCCTGTTGAAGCCGCGGCAAGACCCTGGTTCCGCTGTGCATCAGCAGACGTGCAACCAGCCAGAGCTGTTCCAGGCCCAGCGGTACCCCATGCCTGACACCCGGCGGCAACCACATGGCGGCAGCGCGCCCCTCCCGGTCCAGGAATATCATGTCGTGCGCCAGATAGAGGCGACGGATCAGCAGATGGAAGAAACTCGAGTACAGGCCGGCATGGGGAATGACGTAGTTCATGCAAGGGTCGTGGGCGAAGGCATCCGCCAGGATGTCGGCAACCTGCCGGCTGTCTGCCGGCTTTGCAGGGAGGATTTCCGGTGTGGTGGTCATATCTCTGGCCTGTCTCTCGCCGCCTCGGCAGTGGCCATCGGCGGCGCCTTCGAACTGGGCTATAGTAGGCGCATTCAAGGACAGGCGAAACGCTGATGGAAGAGCCAACACCGCCCAGCCAGGGCGTGATCGACGAGCTCAGGCGCCGCAAGGTGCTGCGCAGCACTACGATCTATGCGGTCACGGGCTGGTGCCTGCTGCAGTGGAGCGATCTCGTATTCACGCGCCTGGGGTGGCCAGACTGGTCGGTCACGCTGGTCCTCACCGCCGTGGTCCTCGGCTTCCCCGTCACGGTGGCGCTTGCCTGGGTGTTCGATATCACGCCACGCGGGGTTCGCGTCTCGGACCCTTCCCAGTTATCCGCTGGGGTACGCACACCGATCAGCTGGATGGTGGATGCCGTGGTGGCGCTGCTGTTCATCGTGACCCTGGGCATGCTGTACAAGGAGGGGGCCGGGGTCTGACCCGGCGTCTGGCATGGAAATCGAAGATTTTCGCAGGGAGTACCTGCAAGGCGGTCTGCAGCGGGAGGATCTCAGTGACGATCCCTACGAACAGTTCGAGCGCTGGCTGTCCCAGGCAGTGGCCGGCGGCCTGGCCGATCCCACGGCGATGGTGCTGGCCACGGTAGAAGCGAACGGCAAGCCCTGGCAGCGCATGGTGCTGCTCAAGGACATCAATCACGAGGGTTTCGTGTTCTACACCAACCTGGAAAGCCGCAAGGCACGCGCCATGGCAGACAACCCGAATGTGAGCCTGCAGTTTCCCTGGAACGTGCTGGAACGGCAGGTCATTGTCGGCGGCCGGGTTGAGCGACTCTCCACCCTGGAGACCACCCGCTATTTCCTCACCCGCCCGCGCGAGAGTCAGCTGGCGGCCTGGGCCTCAGCCCAGAGCCGGCCCATCTCGGCTCGCGCGGTGCTCGAGGAGAAAATGCAGGAGCTGAAGAACAAGTTCGCCCGGGGCGAGGTGCCGCTGCCCAGTTTCTGGGGTGGGTATCGAGTGGTGCCGGAGGAAATCGAATTCTGGCAGGGAGGCGCCCATCGCCTTCATGACCGCTTTCTGTATACCAGGCAGGATGACCTGACCTGGACCATCGAACGGCTAGCGCCGTAGGAGGATTTCATGCGCACAGTCCTGCTTGTTGTTTTTGCCAGTCTCGCTTTACCGGCCGGTGCCTCTCACCTCTCCGAGGCCGATGTGATTGCCATGGAAGATGCCTGCCAGGCACTGCGATCAGAAAAGCTGGCTCCCGAGAAAGCCGCTGTCTACGAGGACTGCCTGAAGGCGGGAGAAACCAGCGAAGCGGACTGTGAAGCCCAGGCCGAGGCCTACGGTGAAATCCAGACTGGCGCCATTCGTACCCTCGGCAAGTACTATGACCTGCCCGAGTGTGAGGAGGCCTACCGCGCCCGCAAGCACTACGACCTGAACCCGGGTCGCTGACCATGGCGGACCTGCTGCTGCACCAGTACGAGGTGTCGCCGTTTGCCGCCAAGGTCCGGCGCGCCCTGCGGTACAAGGGCCTCAGCTTCGAGGTTCGCAACTATCGCGTGGTGGATGCCGGCAAGATTCGCAAATCCATCAGCCCCACCGGCAAGACCCCGGTCCTGGAAGATGACACGGGCCTGGTCGTGGACAGCACAGCCATCCTGCGCCACCTGGAACAGCGCTTTCCCTCGCCGCCGATCCTGCCTGCTGATCCGGCGCTGTGTGCACAGGCCCACATCATCGAAGACTGGGCAGATGAAAGCCTGTTCTTCTACGACCTCGCCATGCGTGGCTGGCCCAATAACATCGACTGGCTCAAGCGCGATGTGCTGAGCCACGACAGTGGCTTTATGCGCTGGCTGTTATACCGACTGCTCGATGGTTTCGTGCGCAAGACCGGCCAGGCCCAGGGCATTGGCCGCAAGGACCCACAGACCATATGCACTGAGGTAGCAGCCCATTTTGATGCCGTTGTTGCCCTGCTGGGCGATCGCGACTGGCTGGTGGGTGATCACCTGAGCGTGGCCGACATCGGGGTGGCGAGCATGTGCACAGTGATCGAGCGGGCCGAGGAGGCCGCGGCACTGATGCGCGAGAGGCCGGTACTGCAGGCCTGGCGTGAACGGGTAGACGCTGCAACCTTCGCACCCGGGACTGAGCCTGAGGCGCGCGCCACAAGCTAGCCGGCGTGCTTCTGGCTGCGCTGGCTGAAGTAGCGGGGTTCAGATTCCAGCCCCAGTAGCAGGCGCCGCACCATGTCCAGCCCGGCGGCGGCAATCATGGTCTGGAACAGGGTGCGCTCCACCGGCCAACACAAGCCGCGCGTGTGCACGACCTCAGCGCTGCCCCAGGCCAGCCACACGGTGCCGACCGGCTTGTCCTCCGTGCCGCCATCTGGACCGGCAATTCCGGACACGGCAATCGCGTAGTCTGAGCCGGATTTTTGCAGGGCACCTCGCACCATCTCAATGACCACCGGTTCACTGACCGCACCGTGGCTGGCCAGCGTGTCTTCACTGACACCCAGCACCGAAGACTTGATGGCATTGGAGTAGGTCACGAAGCCGGCATGAAACCCCGCGGAAGATCCGGGCACCTGGGTGAGCATGCTGGCAATCAGGCCACCGGTGCAGGATTCCGCCGTGGCCAGGGTCGCATTCCGCTCTTCCAGCAGTGCCAGCACGCGCTGCGCGAGTGTCGTGTCGCCCTCGCCGATAATGTGATCCCCGAACAGGGATTGCAGCGCGTCGCGGCAACGGTGCTGGGCGTCCTTCTGGCCGCGGTCGCGTACCGTGAGCTTGATTTCCATTTGCGGTGCGCCGGCGCGAAAGCCCAGCTCGACTGCCGCCGGCCAGTCGAAGCCGGCGTCGGCGATCATTTGCTGGGCAGTGGATTCCCCGAGGCCGAATGTCTGCAGTCTCAAGACATCGCCGGGCGTGAAGCTGCCCAGGTGTGCCTCCATGTTGGCCAGCACCTGGGGCAACATGGCGCGCAATTCGCCGGGCACGCCCGGTGTGCATATCACCAGGCACTTGCCAATGGTCAGCTGGAAGCCCACGGCGCTGCCGATGGGATTGGGCACAATCTCGCAGCCCGCCGGTAGCAGGGCCTGTTTGAGATTGGCGGCGTTGGCGACGATGCCGCGGCGAGCGCACCAGTTTTCAACATGTGTGCGAGCCGCGAGGTGCTCTTCCAGCTCGACGCCCGCCACGGCGGCGAGGACTTCGGCTGTAAGGTCATCGATGGTCGGCCCCAGTCCGCCATTGACGATGACCACATCGGAGTGGCTCGCCAATAATTCAAGTTCCAGCTGCAGGGCGGATGGCTCGTCGCCCAGCGTCACTTTGCGAGCGACGCCCAGGCCCTGCTCCCTCAGCAACTGGGCGATCATGGCGGAATTGGAATCAACCGTATCGCCGCTCATGATCTCGTTGCCGGTCAGCAGAAGCTGGATCGTGGGTGCGTTGCGGGACATGCGGACTTCCTGATCAGGGACGCACTAGCATAGCCATGATGCCTGCACTCGCCTAGAGCAGCTCGCCTGGCGGTGCTTGCGATTACTGCCTGCTGTCTTAAGATCATGGCATGGAGCAAACGATTGCCTGCCACGGCTGTGACCTGCTGGTTGATCTCAAGGACATGGAACATGGTCACAAGGCCAGCTGTCCGCGCTGTGGCCATACCCTTACCCAATACCGGCACGATGACGTAGAACGCCTGATGGCTTTTTCCATCGCCGCGCTGGTGGCACTGGTATTTGCCAGCCTGTTCCCGTTTCTTTCCTTTGCCTCCAGCGGTGTTGAGAGCGTGATGACGCTCCCGCAGACACCGGGCTCCCTGTGGAGGAATGGCTTGCCCGCGGTCGCGATACTGGTGGCCGCCTTCATTATTTTTATTCCGGCCCTCGTGCTGGTGATGTTGTTGATGCTGAGTGTGCCGCTGGCGCGCGGCCGGTACCGGCCCTGGTTGAAGCCCATCGGGCGCTGGATTTTCCACCTCCAGAGCTGGTCGATGGTGGAGGTGTTCATTATCGGCGTGATCGTATCGCTGGTGAAAATTGCGAAGATGGCAACCGTGACCCTTGGCCTTTCTTTCTGGGCCTACGTGGCCTTTGCCTTGCTGTTCACCTTCGCCATGAGCGTGTTGGACCGGTACCAGCTATGGAATGCGATCGAGGCAGTGGAAGGTGGCCAGGGTGACTGAGGCGAAGACTGCCCGCGAGCTCAACCTGGCTTCCTGTCACACCTGCTTCAAGCTGGTGCCCGCCGACCAGCATTACTGCCCACGCTGTGGCTCCAGCGTTCACCTGCGTGCCACCGATAGCCTGCAACGCACCATTGCCCTGCTGGTCACCGCCAGCATTCTTTATATCCCTGCCAACCTGTACCCCATCATGTACACGGACCAGCTTGGCCGTACCGAGGCCAGCACCATCATTGGCGGGGTGGTGTTGTTGATCAAGCTGGGCTCGGTGCCGATTGCCGCCATCATCTTTATCGCCAGCGTCATGGTGCCGCTTGGCAAGTTGATCGCCATGTTCTACCTGGTGTTTACCGTGCGGCGACACTCTCCGCTGGAACCACGCCAGCGCACTGTGATGTACCAGGTGACAGAATTTATCGGCAAGTGGTCGATGGTGGATGTGTTCGTTGTTGCTATTCTGGTGGCGCTGGTTAATCTGGGCGGGCTGCTGGTCATCCGCCCCGGGATCGCGGCGCTGTCTTTTGCCGGAGTAGTGATGGTGACCATGGTAGCTGCCGAGAGCTTTGACTCCCGGCTGATCTGGGACGAAATGGAAAACAAGAATGACAACCGCCCAGCCTGAACTCAAACAAGGCCGCTCCCTCAACCCGATCTGGATTATCCCGCTGCTGGCGCTGGGATTGGGCATCTACATGGTCGTGCACAGTTTCATGACCGAGGGGCCCGAGATCACCATCGCCTTTGAAAACGCCTCCGGGCTGTCCGCGGGCAAGACCAAGGTCAAGTACCTCAACGTCGAAGTGGGCCTGGTGACCGACGTCACCCTTACCGAGGACTTCCAGGGTGTCGAGGCCACGGTCAAGATGGACTATCACGTCAGGGACCTGCTGAGCGCCGACACCCGCTTCTGGGTGGTCACCGCCCAGGTGGGACTCGGCAATATCACAGGCCTGGATACCCTGCTGTCGGGCGCATACATCCGCATGTCGCCGGGCAATGGGGACGGCCCGCTGCAGAAGGCGTTTACAGCCCTGCCGAAACCACCGCTCACGCCAGCCGACGCCCCCGGACTGCGTCTGCAGCTGTTGGGCAATCGCGCCGGCTCGGTCAGCACCGGTGACGCGATCATCTACAAAGGTTACCGCGTCGGCCGTGTGGAGAGCGCGGAGTTCGATATCGAACAGGAGCGCATGCGCTACGAGATCTTTATCGACGCACCCTTTGATGAGCTGGTGGATAGCTCGGTCCGGTTCTGGAATACCAGCGGTATCTCCCTGACCGCCAGCGCTGAAGGCCTCAACGTTCGCACCGGTTCCCTGGACACCGTGCTGCTGGGCGGCGTGGCATTTGGCCATCCCGATGGCGTGCTGGAGGGAGATGCCGTGGAATCCGGCACCGAGTTCCAGCTCTACGAAAGCTATGAGGCCACCCAGCAGAATCCATTTATCAACGGCAGCTATTATGTGGTGCGCTTTACCCAGAACCTCAAGGGCCTGGTGCCGGGTGCGCCGGTAGAGTACCGCGGCATCCCGATAGGCCGGGTAGAACGAATCATGCTGAGTGAGCTCATCGCGGAAGGCATGCTGGCGGACAGGATGGCAGGCGACGTGACGGCCGATGGCGAACCTATTCCGGTGTTGATCTACATGGAGCCGGGGCGCATGTCGCTGCCGGACACTCCAGAATCGGTTGGCCTCCTGCAGCACGTCGTGCAGACCGGTGCGCCCAACGGGCTGCGCGCCACGCTGGAGTCAGGCAACCTCCTTACCGGGGCCAAATACATCGGCCTGGATTACTACCCCGAGGCGGACCCGGTAGAGGCCGGCGAGTGGAGTGGTTATATTGAGATTCCCACCATCGGTGGCGGAGTCGAGCAAATCATGGTCAAGGTCAACGCCATTCTCGACCAGGTCAACCGCGCCCCGATAGAGGAGACCATTGCCAACGCCAACTCGGCCATCGCCGACCTGGATGAGGTCTTGCAGGGCCTGGGTGAGATTCTCAACAACGAGGGCATGCAGACCTTGCCCGCAAACCTGGACGCGACGCTGAAAGAGCTGCAGAAGACCCTGGAGGGCCTGTCGCCGGGCTCGGAGCTCTACCGCAACCTCAATGCCAGCATGCGCCAGCTCAACCGTACGCTGGACAACATGGAGTCCCTGACGCGCACCCTGTCCAGCCAGCCCAATGCGGCCATCATGCCTGCCAGGCTGCCGCCTGACCCCGAGCCGGAGGCGCGCTGATGAACACTGGAACCCGCACCATGAAGCTCGTGACCATCACCCTCGGCCTGCTGCTGACCGCCTGTTCGGGCACGCCGGTAGACAATCACTACTATCTGCTGCGCGCGGAAGCCCCTGCCCATAGCCGCGACCTGACGCCGTCCACCCGCTTCGCCATGGGCAGTGTCAACGTGGCGCCCTATATCGACCAGTCCGGTCTCATCCTGGAGGTGGGCCCCGGCGAGATCAGGCCTGCCCGCCACCACCAGTGGGCTGAGCCAATGGCGGGGGCGCTGAACAACTTTCTCCTGGTGGAGGTATCGCGGGCGGTCAAGGAGGACGTGTTCCCGGAGGCTGCTTCTGATGCGCCGCTGGTTTACTCGGTGCGCATCGACCAGCTGCACGGCACTCTCGACGGCGACGCCCTGTTGGTGGCCTTCTGGTGGATACAGCGCAGCGGCCAGGAATTCGTGTCTTACCAGTTCACTGAAACCCGCGCCCTCGCCGAGGACGGCTACCCGGCCCTGGCAGACGCCCAGAAAGCCCTGCTTCTCGATCTCGCCGAGCGTATTGGCGAATCACTGCTTGCCGCGGATAGCGCCGACTAGGCTGGCTGTTCAGGGCTGCTCCAGCTTGCGGTAGTAGCCCTCAAACCAGGGTTTCCACGTCCCTTCCTCGTCCTGTTGCTCGAAGAACTGCCGCACGCGGCCATCCTCGAGGGGCGTCCAGGTGCCGCGAAATGGCGCGGTCTGGCCATTGGCCAGGTAGTAGATGCTGCCGTCCATCACCATGGAGCCATCCACCACGCCACCGGCGGTGTGAATAATGGAATTCCCACTGTCTACCCAGTGCTGGTGCCATTGCCCGTCAGAGGGGTTGAAATAGTTGATGCTACTGCCGGTGCCGCCACGGCTGCTGACCCACTCCTCCAGCAGCAGGCAGCCCTTGTCGCGACTGCTGATGCGGTTCTCTCCATAGCGCTGTTCACCCGCGGGATCGGTGACTTCCCAGTGCCCCAGCCAGAAATCGAAGTCCCGATGCGCGCCCTCGCAGCTATAGGGGGGCGTCGGCTGCGCCTGAACCGGCAGGCTCAAGCAGATACCGCAGCAGAGTGTGAGGAGTGTTTTCATCAGAATCCTCCGTGCTTATCCAGGTGTGCAAGCTCATCGGGGCTGGATTCCCGGCCCAGGATGATATTGCGGTGGGGAAATCTCCCGAAGCGTTGAATCACGTCCCGGTGGGCGAGCATATAGCGGTGAAAGTTCGCGACCTGCTCGCGGGCGGCCGGTGGGCACTCTGCCAGCAGGCGTTCGAAGCACTGCACGCCTTCCTGTTGGGCGGCAAGGTCTTCTGCGTGTTCGAAGGGGGTATACAGGAACACCCTGTGAATAGTGGGCAGCCCCCGGTCTTCGCCGGTGGCTATCGCTTCCCGGGCCAACGCCAGGGCGCTGGCGTCGCCGCTGAAAGCGCGCGCCTGGCCCCGGTAGATGTTGCGGGTGAACTGGTCCAGCAGCAGCACCAGGGCCACCCGGCCGCCTGCCAGCTCCAGCCAGTGGCCCAGGCGCTCGCCCAGCGCTGCCTCGACGTCTGCGCCAAAGCTGTCGCGGCAGTGGGCATCCGTCTCGGCTGCGCCGCCGTACCAGAACTTGTTGCGGTCTTCGCCGGGCATGCCGTTGGCATCCAGCGGCCCGAACCAGAACTGGTGCAGGGCGGTGATACGGTCCTGGTCGTTCATTGTCTACAGCATAGACGTTCAAGCCGCAGCGATACCTCAGTGTTTTTTGACGTGAGTTGCGCCCCGGCGCTTCATCGAGACACACCTTTGTTTTACACTCGGTAGCCTTTTCCGCGGAGGGCCCCTGCCATGAAACGAGTTGTTTTCAACCAGAAAGGCGGTGTTGGGAAGACCAGCATCACCTGCAACCTGGCCGCGATCGGGGCCGCCATGGGTTTGCGAACGCTGGTGGTGGACCTCGACGTGCAGGGCAACACCACGCACTACCTGGTCGGTGAGATCGATGCCGAAGCCTACCCGGCGGAGGCCCAGGGAGTGGCGGCTATGTTCAAGCAGACCGTCCGCTCCCGCAAGATGGCCAGCAACCCGGACGCCTTTGTCTGGGAAACGCCCTATGAAAACCTCTACCTGATGCCCTCCAGCCCGGCGCTGACCACCATGGAGAAGGAGCTGGAGTCGCGCTACAAGATCTACAAGCTCCGGGATGCGCTGGAGAAGCTCAATGAAGAGTATGACCGCATCTACATCGACACGCCCCCGAACTTCAATTTCTACAGCAAGTCGGCACTGATCGCCGCTGACACCGTGGTTATCCCCTTTGACTGCGACAGCTTTGCTCGCCAGTCGCTGTACAGCCTGATGGATAACATCGTCGAACTGCAGGAAGACCACAATCCGGACCTCGAAGTCGAGGGCATCATCATCAACCAGTTCAACAGCCAGGCACGCCTGCCCGGAGAACTGGTGGCGGAGCTCGAAGAAGAGGGCATGCCGGTGTTCAAGACCTACCTGAACACCTCGGTGAAAATGAAGGAATCACACCGTGAACACCGGCCGCTGATTGACCTGGCCCCGAGTCACAAGCTGACCGGCCAGTACCTGGAGTTGCACGAAGAGCTGGAGGCAACGGTAGCCCGCATCGCCGCCTGAGTGAGGGCAGGGGCAGCCTGCTCGGGCTGACGTTGCCCGGAGGCCGTTTTTCGGTTGCACTACTCCGGTAACATCGACGCGGCACTCTCCACCGCGTCGACGTATTCTTCCAACAGTCGCTGCATGACGCTGCGACAGCTCTCTACCTGGTTTATCTGCCCGATAACCTGGCCGCAGGGGTTGAAGGCCACACTTTGGCAATTGCCCTTGTCAGCATAGGTTGACGTGCGGCGCATGCCGTCTGAGGTCACCATCCCCTGTAGCGGCATACCCAGTGGGTCCGGCGTGTCCGGGCGCTCCCAGGCTTCAGTCCAGTCATTGCGCAGCATCCGGCAGGTCTTGCCGGTCCAGGACCGTGAGCGCACCGTGTCGCCGCTGCCGGCCGCCAGCAGGGATTCCTTCTGGGCCGGCTGGGTGTGCGCCTCCTCTACCGTCAGCCACAGGGAACCTGTCCAGACGCCGGCCGCGCCCATCGCCAGCGCCGCCGCGATCTGCCGGCCATTGCCTATGCCGCCCGCTGCCAGGAAAGGCGTGTCGCCGATGGCGTCAATCATTTGCGGCCACAGCACAATGGAGCCGATTTCTCCCGTGTGGCCGCCGCCTTCACCGCCCTGGCCGACCACGAAGTCGAGCCCGGCCTCTTTGTGGGCCACGGCCTGCTTGACCTTGCCGCACAGGGCGCCGATCAACCGGCCGCTGTCCTGTACCGTCTTGATCTTGTCCGCTGGCGGCGTACCCAGGGCGTTGGCGATCAGCCGGCACTTGGGACGGGTGAGCGCCTCCTCCAGCAGCGGCGTGGCGGTAGCCTCGGTCCAGCCCATCAGTCCCATGCTGGTAGTGCCGTCCGGCCACTCCGGCACGCCGGCCTCCGCCAGCAGTTTCTGGGCGAAGTCGATATGCTCCTGGGGCACCATGTCCCACAGCTGCTTCTCCAGATCCTCCGGGCTCATGTCACCCATGCCCTCGTACTTCTGGGGAATCACGATATCCACGCCATAGGGGTAATCGCCGATCTGTTCGTCGATCCAGTCCAGCTCTTCCCGGAGCTGTTCGGGCGAGAAGCCCACCGCGCCCAGCACGCCGATCCCACCGGCCTTGCTCACGGCCACCACCACGTCGCGGCAGTGGGTAAAGGCGAATATCGGGTAGTCGATGCTCAGTCGCTCACACAGCACGTTTTTCATGGGTGCTCCTCCAATCAGGCTTGTGAGTATCCTCCGCCGCCGCCGGCCCCGGCAATGTCCTTGGCGGCCAAGCGCTGCTGTCCAAAAGGATCAGCATTGCTGACATAACCATATGATCATTGAGTATTTGTCAGTGCTGGGGTGATTGCTTAGTCTCTTGCACTCTGGAAGAAGTGACCAATTACCATGGACCTGGATTTCGACAGTATCAACGCCCAATTGCGCGACGCCGGCCCCGGCGAAATCGTGCGCTGGGCCCTGTCCCAGGCCAGGCCGACGATCTCCACCACCAGCTTTGGCAAGAACGCGGCGGTCATGCTGCACCTGGTCAGTGAGGTCGACAAGGGCGTACCCACCATCTGGGTCGATACGGGTTACAACCTGCGTGATACCTACCTGGTCGCGGAAAAGCTCATACGCGAGCTCGACCTCAATATGCACATCTACTCCCCCACCATGACCTCCGAACGGCGCAACGCGATCATGGGCGGTGTGCCCACCATCGAGGATGAGGACCTGCACGCCGAGTTCACGCGCCAGGTGAAGCTCGAGCCCTTCCAGCGTGCCCTCGATGACCTCAAGCCGGAAATCTGGCTGACCGGTATCCGCAAGGAAGAAACCGAGCATCGGCAGGGCCTGGATATCGTCACCATGGACGGTCGCGGCATCATCAAGGTCGCCCCGATCTTCTACTGGTCGGAGGCGGACGTCGAAGCCTACATGGCGGAGCACCAGCTCCCAACCTGCCGCCACTACTTCGACCCCACCAAGGTCCACGACGGCCGCGAGTGCGGCTTGCACACCGCCGCCTAGCTCTTTTTGCCGAGAGATCGAGCGTTTCTGCTTCGAGCTTCGAAACCCGGGCTCCGCGTACGCAGGCCTTTCCCGGGGACGCCGTAAACCCATCCCTGGGGGCTTGGAGGCGGCATCCATGCCGCCTACACCCCGGGAAAGGCCTGCTTACACGGAGCCCTTATACCCAGACAGCCATTGCCTCCTGCTGCAGTTGCATGGGTGTGAAATGCTCACTGAACCAATATTCTTGCTGTTTTCTGGTATTCGCTGGCGTCTGAACAAGAGCGGTTCGGTGCACATGGGGTTTTTCAGACCGTATGCGCCATGGATGGCGCATCCGAGCCCCCATGGACGGGTTCACGGCGTGTCTTAAAAACCCCATGTGTAGCGGACCGCCCCTCGATCAGGGGCTTCGTTATTTACATCGAGTAGTTGCTAGAGGCAGTAAAAAAGCCGACTCAGAGTGAGTCGGCCAGGAGGCTCAGGCCCATGAATTCGGTGGGAGCGTAATACTCCAGCAGTCAGGGAGCGAAGAGGGTGACTCCCAGCGCCAGGCACAGGGAAAACCCGGCGAATATGCCAATAAAGATTCCCAGGCTCTTCAGGGTGCGAGCATCTTCCTGGGTGTCTTCCATCAGGATGTGTTGAGTCATCTTCTTATCCTCTTCGCCTGACTGCCAGATAATGCTAGAAAATGCGACACCCGGTTGCATTGATGCAGGTCAACGGGTGTTGACACGGTGACGGTCGTCACGGACCGGTAACCGGTGCGGGCAAGCGCGCGCTGCTGCGATATACTCAAGGTAGAGTGTGCAATATGTGGAATCGCACGTGACAGCGCGCCGTTTTGGCGTAGGCGTTTTCCGGGCCCTGCCGGGCCTGGTTGTGGTGTTGCTGTCTGCCTGCGCACACCAGGGCCCCGGCGCTCTGCCAGTGGCTGACATACCACCCATTGTCATCGATGATGGCCAGTTGGCGCCGCAGACCGCGTTGGCCACCACCGATACGCCCCCCTTGCTGGAATTGGACGCGGAGATGCGTGCCTTCGTCGACCGCTATGTAAAGGGCAACCAGCGCCAGCGCCTGCAAACTCTGCATCGCAGCTTGCGCAGTTCGGCCTTTGTCGGCATCGATTATGATCCCTCCGCCGATGGCACCGCTGCCGAGGTCTACCACTCAGGGGTGGCCAACTGCCTGAGCTATGCCCACCTGTTCGTGGCCATGGCGCGCTACGCCGGGCTGGACGCGCGCTACCTGTCGGTGTCCCTGCGGCCGGAGTGGTCGCGGCGCGGCGACCAGGTCGCCTTGCGCAAACACGTGAATGTGGTGGTACAGCTGCGCAACGGTGAAGAGTACGTGGTGGACATCGACCCGGT
The DNA here is from genome assembly GCA_965229625.1 of Halieaceae bacterium. Classification (GTDB taxonomy): domain Bacteria; phylum Pseudomonadota; class Gammaproteobacteria; order Pseudomonadales; family Halieaceae; genus JANQIO01. Next base: position 1,440,556 of record CBDDJJ010000002.1, on the reverse strand, counting down.
ACCACGGGAACGCGTGGCCTCCGCCCGGGTGCTTCGCGACAAGGAGGCCTTTGCCCTCTATCACGGCAATCGTGCCATGCAAGCCCTGTTCCTGCAGGACCGGGCGGGGGCCTACGCCGAGGCGGTGCGAGCGCTGTCCCTTGGGGGCAGGATCGACTACCTGTGGGTGAACCTGGGGGCGATCTTTCGCGGTGCCGGCCAGGATGAAGCCGCCGAGGCCATGTACCGGCGCGCGCTGGCGCTAAACCCGGATTCTTCCACGGCGATGAACAATCTCGCGATCCTGTACGAGAGCCGCGGTCAGCTGGAAGAGTCTCGCCGCTGGGAGGAGCGGGTCCGCAAACATCGCAAAAGCAATCCTTTCTATCACTATTATCTCGGTGAGCTGGCGGAGGCTGAGGGTGACAGTGAACGTGCGCTCTCCCATTACCTCGATGCCATCGACCTGCAGTCCACCGAGGCTGAGTTCTACTTTCGCGTAGCGCGCCTGTATCGCTCCATGCAGCGACCACTGGAGAGCCGCAGCTATGCAGAACAGGCAGTCCTTCACTCGCGCCTGGCGGGCGAGCGCAAGCAGTACCAGCTGTTCCTCGAACAACTGACCCGCGAAGGCGTGGTGACCGCCCAGCTTGATCCGCGGTGACGCTGTGCTCGCCAAGCCCCGGGTGCCGTGGCATCATGCCGCCGGGCTTGCCGGGCACATGACTATGGAAAACCCCTCGGCGCGGTTGTTGCGCATCTTCTTCCTGCCGTTCCTGTTGGCCGCGATCCTCGCGTCCCCGGCACTGGGCGAAGACCGCGAAACGCTGGATAACAAGGTGGCAGAGGCGCTAGCCGCGCTGGAAGAAAAGTCCCCGGAAAGTGCTGAACTCATGGACAAGGCCGAGGCCGTGCTGGTGTTTCCCGACGTCGTCAAGGTCGGCTTCGGCATCGGCGGTGAATACGGCGAAGGCGCTTTGAAGGAAGGCGACCAGATCGTCGCCTACTACTCGATTTCCGGCGCATCCTTCGGCCTGCAGTTGGGCGCCCAGACCAAGACCCAGGTCATCCTGTTCATGAGCCGCTCGGCGTTGCGCAAATTCCGCCGCAGCAAAGGGTGGGAAGCCGGCGTGGATGGCCGTATCGCCCTGGTGCAGGCGGGCGCCGGCGGCGGGTTGGATACCACCACCAGCCAGGCCCCGATCATCGGTTTTGTGTTCACCAATCGCGGTCTGATGTACAACCTGACCCTGGAAGGCAGCAAGATTACCCCCCTCGATTAGCCCCCCGGCGCCCTGATCAAGCTTGCCTTGGTCACCCGTGGGCAATCCGGTAAGCTTGCGCTTTTTTCCCGGGAGCTCCCATGTCCAACACCTCTGTCGCCGCTGCCCTGGGCGGTGAAATCGCCACCGGTGAACAGGTCACTGTCCACGGCTGGATTCGCAGCAAACGCGATTCCAAGGCGGGCATTTCCTTTCTCGCCATCCACGACGGCAGCTGCTTCGACCCCATCCAGGCGGTCGTGCCCTCGGAGCTCTCCAACTACGAAGATGAAGTACTGCATATCACCACCGGCTGTGCGGTGGCGGTAACCGGCGAGCTGGTGGAGTCGCAGGGCAAGGGACAGTCCGTGGAGATCCAGGCCGGCGCCGTATCCGTGATCGGCTGGGTGGAGGACGCCGAGTCCTATCCCATTGCCAAGAAGCGCCATAGCTTTGAATACCTGCGCACCGTCGCTCACCTGCGACCGCGCACCAACACCTTCGGTGCCATCACCCGCGTGCGCACGGTGTTGGCCCACGCCATCCACGATTACTTCTTCCAGAATGGCTTCCACTGGATCAATACGCCGATCATCACCGCCAGTGACTGCGAAGGGGCCGGGGAACTGTTCCGGGTAAGCACCCTGGATCTCGCCAACCTGCCTCGCTCGGTCGAGGGTGGCGTGGATTTCAGCGGTGACTTCTTCGGTGAAGAGTCATTCCTGACCGTTTCCGGCCAGCTCAACGTCGAGGCCTACTGCCTGGCCATGAGCAAGGTATACACCTTTGGGCCCACCTTCCGGGCCGAGAACTCCAATACCAGCCGCCACCTGGCGGAGTTCTGGATGGTGGAGCCTGAAATTGCCTTCGCCGATCTCAACCAGCTGGCAGACCTGGCTGAGGACATGCTCAAGCACGTCTTTGCCGTGGTGCTGGAACGCTGCGAGGAAGACATGGCCTTCTTCGAGCAGCGCATCGACAAGACCGCCATCACCCGCCTGCGCACGGTGGTGGATTCCAGTTTCGAGCGCCTCGACTACAGCGACGCGATCAACATCCTCGAGAACTGCGGCGAGTCTTTCGAATTCCCGGTGGCCTGGGGCAAGGACCTGCAGTCCGAGCACGAGCGCTACCTGGCAGAGACTCACGTCGGCCGCCCGGTGGTGGTGATGAACTACCCCAGGGAGATCAAGGCTTTCTACATGCGGCTCAATGATGACGGCAACACCGTCGCCGCCATGGATGTGTTGGCGCCGGGCATCGGCGAAATCATCGGCGGCAGCCAACGCGAAGAGCGACTCGACGTGCTGGATGCGCGCATGGCCGAACACGGCCTTGCCGGCGAGCTGGACTGGTACCGAGACCTGCGGCGCTTCGGTACTGTGCCCCACGCGGGTTTTGGACTCGGCTTCGAGCGCCTCCTCAACTACATCACCGGCATGGAAAACATCCGGGACGCTATTCCCTTTCCACGGACTCCGGGCAATGCGCACTTCTAGGATTTGATCCTGGCGCTTCGTCGGTCGGCCGCGCTCTTCATCGGGGCTTTTCTGGACACGCCGTAAACCCATCCCTGGGGGCTCGGGTGAGGCATCCATGCCTCACACGGTCCAGAAAAGCCCCGATGAACAGCACAGCCTCTTTGGTTGCAGCAGCGAAACCTCAGTATTCACGGGGCGGCCGTGATTGAAGGGTGGTACCCGAAGGAATTGTGGAAGATCACTTCAAGGCGTGCTCGCTCGGAGCTACGTGGGTGGCTTGTCAAGGGCGTTTATGGTCGAAAACGGGGCTTTTCGGGGCTTAATGGGCCAAATTTGGGGTGTTTTGTGAAGAATTACCCGAATTTGGTCATTTTTTGACCAGGTGCTGGGTCATACTGGTGCTATGGAAGATCGCGGCAGCCAGGCTCCAGACAGCGCAATCCCCAGTGAAATGGAGATAGTGGACTGCTTTACTCGCCTGATCTTCAATGCCGGTGACGAACTGACGGCCGGCGACCGCTCGATTCTCGAGACCCTTAGCCTGGTGGACTGCAACCTGGCGCTTTGCGAGGATCCCGCCGAGGCGGGCGCCTACCTGCGCGAACTGGGTGTCAGGGAGATGATTCGCCTGGTTGGCCAGGTGCAGGAGCAGTATCCGGCTCCTGGCTCGACGCCTGCTCCTGCTCGGGGGGCGACAGGGGCAGGAACACGATCTCCCGCTTCACGGGGTCAGCCCGCTCGAGCCTGACGCGCACCGGCTGCTCCAGCCGGAACGTGCGGGTGGCACTGCTCAGTGTTGCCGCCCACCGATCAAAACTGAATTTCTCCGGGTCTTTGCGCAGGTCGACCTGCCCCTCAATCCCCGAGTCCACCAGCTTCGCGGTAAAACCGCTGCTGCTGATCTGCGCGACGATGGCATCGAACTCCTGACCCACGCTATCGGCGAGATACTCGCACTGCAGCCAGAGTTCCGCTTCCCGGGTGGCGCTGCGCACCTGGGCCAGGCGCGTAGACAGCTCGCCCAGCTCGGCATTGGAATGTGCCGTACTGTCATCGCCGTGGAGGATGGCCTTGATCTGTCGATGAGCCAGGAAGTCCACGTACTTGCGCAGCGGCGAGGTGCAATTGCTGTAGCACTCCAGCCCCATACCCATGTGGGCGGCGGGTTTGGCGACCAGTTCCGCGCGTGCGAGCAGACGATTGGCCATGCTGCGCAGCGGTAACTCCGTGGCCTGGTTCATGCGCTGAATCGCATCGCGATACACGGGCAACTCGCCCAGGTCGCGCTCGGCAAAGTCCGGCATGAAGCGCGTTACAAACCGCTTGATTTCGTCCTTGCGATCCGGGCGGAAGCCACGGTGACCGATGAAGGGGCCGGCGCACTCGCGCTCGCGCAGGAAGCGCGCGCAGCAGCGGTTCGCCGCCACCATGCATTCCTCGACCAGTTTCTGCGAAAGCAGTTTCTCGCACTTTTCGATGCGGTCGATTTTCTTCTGGTCGTTCAGTATCCAGCGGTATTCCGGCCGCTCCTCCATCACCAATTCGGCGGTTTCCCGGTGGCCGCGAAGGGCGCGATAGACCTGGTAGAGCGCTTCCAACGGTGTAGCGTGACTCATCAACTCGTCGTAGTTGCCGGCCAGGTAGCGGTCTACTGCGATGTAGCTGAGCTTGGCGCGCGAGCGAATAACGGCCTCGATAAACTCGAATTCGCCCACCTTGCCGCTGTCGCTGACTTCGATCTTGCATACCAGTGCCGGGCGCAGTTCGTTCTCTGCCAGCGCGCAGGTCTCCTGCGACAGCTTCTCAGGCAACATGGCGATGGCATCACCATGGAAGTAGATAGAGGTACCACGCGCGGCAATTTCTTTGTCCAGGGTGCCGCCGGGTTGGATGAATGGTGTGGGGTCGGCGATGGCCACGTACAGGCACCAGCCGTTGCTGTTGGGCGCTGCGTACAGCGCATCGTCGATATCCTGGGTGCGTGCGGAATCGATGCTGACAAATTCGAGGTCGGTCAGGTCGCGGCGACGCTGGTCGCCCAGTGGTTCCGCCGAGGCCAGGCCCGCGTCCAGTTCAGCCAGCGCCTCGGCGCTCCATTCGCGCGACATCTGGTACTTGCTGGCCGTATAGAGGTTTTCAATGCCCACCGTGTCGGCATTGCCAATGATCGACAGAATCTTGGCCTGGGGTTTGCCGTCCCTGATCGGATGCCGAAGCAGCCCGGCGCGCACGAAGTCGCCCTCCTTGACACCGTTACGGGCATGCGGCGGGATGAACAGCCAGCGGCTCAGGCGCGGCAGGTCAGGCTCTACAAACAGTGCCTTGCCCTTGCGCACACAGCGACCATTGAACTCGCCGATGGGGCATTCCAGCAGCTTCTCGACCTCGGCGATTGGTTTGTCGCCGCGATCCGGCCGTATACACACCTGCACCCGGTCGTCCGGGAAGGCTTTCAGCATCTCGTCGGGGGGGATAAAAATCTCGCGGCCGTCATCCAGCACTGCAAAGCCGTAGCGGGCTTGCGTACCCTTGATAACTGCGTCAGCGCGCTCTTTCTCCGCCTCCATCTGGGCCTTGAGGCCCTTAAGCTGAGTTAGAGAATCCTGATTGAGCATGTGGGGAAAAATTGATCATAAGGGGCGCTATGCTAGCCCAATTCCAGCGCACTGTCAGTTAAGCGTGCCACAGCCCCGCAAGTTCATGATTCTTGCGTTGACTTTGCCGGAAATCGGCCCTGATAATGAAACTGCATCGACGAACCGTCGGTGCGTGGTTAGCGGGTGAAACTGGGAAACATATTTGAAGATTTTCCAGACGTCGGCAGAGACGCAGCCCCTGCTTTTCTGCACGACGTATAAAAGAGCGCAACAGATAAGCGCCCCTACCGAGCAACGGCCTTCCCGGTCAGCATCGCTCAGCACTCCCCAACCCCCTGATTTTTGTGCCAGCCGGATCGATTCGGCAGCCGTGCTGTGTGCCGAACATGCGTCTGGCATTGCCCCGCAGGCGTCACTACGACGCCTGCCACTATTGAGACCCGAGAGGAATCGTCTATGGATTCAGGCGCCGCGCTGCGTGTAGATCAACCCCATCCCGCACTCGCCAGGAAGAAAATCTATGTGCTGGATACCAATGTGTTACTTCATGATCCCACGGCTGTCTGCGCCTTCAATGAGCACCACATCGTCATTCCCATGACCGTGCTCGAGGAGCTGGACCACATCAAGGACCGTCGCGACAAGACCGTCAGCCGCGAGGCCCGCATCGCCATCAATATGATCGACAAGGTGGTGGATGAAGCGAGCCCGGCGGAGCTGCAGGAAGGCGTGGCAATTCCTGGCTCAAATATCGACGGCGTGCTCGGCAAGTTGTCTATCTACCCGGACCAGCTACTGTCAGAGGAAGGCGATATCCCTTTTCTGAATGACACCCAGGACAAGGCCAACGACAACCGCATTATCAACGTGGCGCTCAAGCTGCAGACCGAGCACCCGGAAGCCTTTGTCTGCCTGGTTACCAAGGACATCAACATGCGGCTTAAGGCCAAGGGTTCCGGCCTTGAGCATGTCGAAGACTACCGCCGCGACGTGGTGCTGGATGACATTGACCTGCTGGCCAAGGGTTACGACCAGATAGAAGGCGACTTCTGGGCCGGTATCTCCGAGGTGGACACCCTGCGCGAGGGCGATCGCACCCTGCACCGGGTTCCCCGGGAAGCGCTGCCACAGGCCTACCCGAACATGTTCCTGTTCGATGACAACGAGTTCTTTGCCTATGTGAAGCGCGTGGATGAGCAATACGTCTACCTGCGCTGCGACAGCCGCGACAACCTCATGAATCGCCGCTTCTGGGGTCTGTCGCCGCGCAACCTGGAACAAGCGATGGCCATGGAGCTGATCGACGACGACAGTGTTGATATGACCGTGCTTACCGGCCCCGCTGGCTCCGGCAAGACCCTTATTGCGCTGGCCTATGGCCTGCATGCGATTCTCGAGCAGAAAAAGTACAACAAGCTGATCGTGGCACGCTCCACGCCGCCCATCGCCGAGGACATCGGCTTCCTGCCCGGCACGGAAGAGGAAAAAATGGCGCCCTGGCTGGCGGCCTTCGATGACAACCTGGAGATCCTTCACGGTGCCGACGAGTGCAGTCATGGCAGCATTGACTATGTGAAGGAGCGCGCCAACATCCAGTTCAAGTCGCTCAACTTCATGCGCGGCCGTTCGTTCAATAATGCCTACATCATTATTGACGAGAGCCAGGGCCTGACCCAGTTCCAGCTCAAGTCAGTCATTACCCGGGTCGGCGCCGGCTCCAGGATCGTGGTGCTGGGCAACCTGGCGCAGATCGACAACAAGTACATCTCGCCGCTGACCTCAGGTCTCACCTACCTGGTCGAGAAGTGCAAGCACTTCGATCATGCCGGCATCATGCACATCAACGGCATCGAGCGCTCTCGCCTGGCAGCGTTTGCCGAAGAAAACCTCTAGCCAGTTAGAGCCACGCCCTGTAATCCGGGGCATGGCTACTCCCAACCTGGTGCCCTTCGCCTGGCCGATCTGCGGCGGTGTCTGTCCACGGATAATACGACCGCCGCAGCGGCGGCTACACTATCTGTGAAACGGTGGTTCATTTTCGTGAGCACGCATCGCTGCAACTGACACAAGGAAATCGACCATGTTGCCTCGGCATCGCGCCCTCAAAGCGGTAGTTGTTGCGCTGGGCCTCGTGCCCACGCCGCTGATCATGAGCTGTGCCTCGGTGGGTCCCGCCGCTGTGACCAATGGCCGGCTTGCCTATAACGCGGCCATTACCGAAACCAACAGCGAACAGATTCTGATGGCCCTGGTACACAACCGCTACGAAGAGCGCAGCAGCTTGCTGGCGGTGTCCAGCGTGACCGCGAATGTCAGCGTGTCGGCCCGGGCGTCATTTGAAGCGGGATTCGGCGACAGCGAAAACTACGAGGGCAACCTTGTGCCGTTTCGCGGTGGCTTCGTGTACGAAGAAAACCCGACCATTTCCTACCTGCCGGTAGAAGGTGAGCGCTATTTCCAGCAGCTCAGCGCGCAGCTGCCCGTGGGGATGCTCGCCAGGATCTGGCGAGCGCTGCCGGAACGCGATTTCGCCTTGACGATGCTGGTGTCTTCCATGAACGGCATCCACAACGAGGATTTTCTCTACGATGGCCGGCAGCATGACCCGCGCTTCGTACGCGCCGTGTCACTGATGTCGCAACTTGGGCGCGATCACCGCCTGCACTGGGTAGAGGATCCCGCGCGTCCCGGCCGTCACGCGCTGCATATCGATGCCGGCGGCGATGCCGAAACGGCCCTGGAACTGGTGGCCCTGCTTGGCCTCGAGGAGTCGGTATTCCGCGACCAGGAGGCTCTCATTCCCGTGTATACGTCACCCCTGCAGGACGAGGCCGGCGGGCTCCTCATCATCACGCGTTCGGTGCTTCAGCTCGTGCAAATCCTGTCCGCTACGGTGGAAGTACCGCCGGACGACGCGCAGCAAGGCATCGCTCGCAGCTTCGCGCAAACCGGGCAGGCCGCCCAGGGAGTCAGCATCCGCTACGCCGACAGCGCCCCGGGTACGGCCTATGTGTCGGTGCCCTACCGCGACGGCTGGTTCTATATCGATGAACGTGACCAGGCCACCAAGCGCTACTTCAAATTGTTGGGGAGCCTCTGGTCTGCCGCCATGTCCAGCGCAATCGACAACACAGCGGCCCCGGTTTTGACGGTGCCTGTCAGTCGCTGACGGTCCGGGCCGAACGCAGTTCATGGCGCCGCTGCCGATGCCGCCAGAAGCGCGAGCGTTTGAACTATTAAGAAACCGGGTTTAGGCTTCTGGGTGGCAGGCTCATGGCAAGGAGAACCTGGCCCATGTTCTGTACCCAATTGATGAGAGTCGTGTCTCTCATCTTTTTGCTGTCCATCTACACCCTGGCGAGTTATGCCCAGGAGCGGCGTCTCTACTGGGGCGAACAGCATGTTCACACCAGTTGGTCTTTCGATGCCTTCGCTTTTGGCAACCAGAGCACCGGCCCTGAAGACTTCTACCGCTACGCCAGGGGGGAGGCTATCACCCACCCGGGCGGTTTCGAGGTCAAGATCAGCAAACCCCTGGACTGGGGGGCGGTCACTGATCATGCCGAGTACATGGGAATGATCCAACAGGCGCAGGATCCGCAGTCGGCGCTGCGCCAGTATTCGGGGTTCACCTCTCGGCTACTGGATTTTGGTGCCGATACCGACCCGCTGTTGGCCTTCAAACTGCTGTCCCTGGGGATCGCCAAAGGCGTGACAGTCGATGCGATGACCGATCCGGATGTGGTTGCCCCGGTGTGGCAGAAGGTCGTCGATGCCGCCGAGAAGTACTACCAGCCGGGTGAGTTCACAACCTTCGCCGCCTATGAGTGGACCTCTACTCCCAATTCGATGAACATGCATCGCAACATCTTTTTCCGGGATGCCAGCAAGGTACCCCGTGTGCCTTTCACACCGCTCGAATCCACCCACCCGCGTGATCTCTGGGAGTGGATGGATAGCCAGCGCGCCAGGGGCAATGATGTGCTGGCGGTCTCGCACAACGGCAACCTGAGCTCCGGGTTGATGTTCCCTCGTTACACGGACCTGGCCGGCCGCCCCCTCGACAGCAACTGGGCTGAAGCGCGCCTGCGCAATGAGCCCCTGACCGAGTTGAAGCAGGGCAAGGGGCAGTCGGAAACCACCCCTTTCCTGTCTCCTGATGACGGCTTTGCCAATTTCGAAGTGTTTGTGTGGCGCCTGCTGGGCGCCGAAGGCGACCCGGTCCAGTACGGCAGCTATGCGCGCCAGGCGTACCGGGATGGACTGGCGATGGGGCAGGGGCTTGGCTTCAATCCCTTCAGGTTTGGCATGGTGGCGGGCTCGGATTCCCACGTTACTGCTGTGCCCTACCGGAAGGAAAACTACTTCGGGATGCACGGTACGCTGGATGATTCACCGGAAAAACGGATCAGTGGCGCCGCCGAGATGGGACTGAATAGCCTCTGGGTGTCACCCGCCGGACTGAGTGCAGTATGGGCCGAGGAAAACACCCGTGAAGCGATCTTCGATGCCCTGAGACGAAAGGAAACCTATGCCACCACGGGCGTGCGCATCGCGGTGCGATTTTTCGGAGGCTGGGATTTTGACAAGGGCTTGCTGGAAAACCGCAACTGGGTGCAGAGGGCCTACCAGCGCGGGGTTCCTATGGGAGGGGAGTTGCCGGCTCGCCGGGCGACGGCACCCAGCTTTGCGATCTGGGCGACTCGAGACCCGGACAGCGCCAACCTCGACCGCGTCCAGGTGGTCAAGGGCTGGAGCAGGAACGGCCAGAGCTTTGAGAAAGTCTATGATGTCGCCTGGGCGGGCAAGCGTGTGCCGGATGAAGCGAACGGTGAGGTGCCGGCCATAGGCTCTACCGTGAATCTGGCCGAGGGTACCTATAGCAACAGCATCGGTTCGGACGACCTGAGGGTGGTGTGGACCGATCCGGACTTTGATCCCGGTGTAGGCGCCTTCTACTACCTGCGCGTCCTGGAAATACCTACGCCGCGCTGGAGCACCATACAGGCCGCAGCGCTGGGCCGGTTGCCGCCGAGCGGCGCAGGTTTCACGGCGATTGTGCAGGAGCGTGCCTGGAGTTCGCCAATTTGGTATTCGCCCGATGAGCAGGACCGGGCGGATGTCGCACCTTCCACCACGGTGGCTGATTTGCAGCGCCGCGGCGCTGCACCGCTCAATGACGCGGAGCTCAGGGCGCTCGTGGTCGGCAACACCGTTGCGGTTCGCAACCTGGTGACCGGGCAGCGGCTTGAAATTCTCTACGGTACCGGCGGCCGGCGCCTGGTGACTGCCGTCGACGGTCAAGCCGTAAGCACGGAAGGCCTTGGCATGATGAGCCACGGCGCCGCAGCGCAGTACCAGATTCGCGATGGGCAGCTTTTCACCAGCCTCGGGGGTGCCGAACTTGGAGTTACCGTCTACCGGTTGGGCGGACGCCTTGTGGCGGCGGCCGATAGCGAATTCGGATTCGCCAACTATGAAGTGGAGGCCGGGGCCGAGGAATGAATGGGAGGGAGAGCTTTGACCAAAACAGCTAATTTCAAATGCCTGTCTTTTGCGGTCGCTTTGTCGGGCCTGGTTGGGTCACTGCCCGTTCATGCATCAGACTGGCAGTGGACGCTAGTGCCGTATGTGTGGGCGACGGATACCACGGCCGACGTGTCCATCGACCCGTACCTGGATATGGAGTCGACGGTAACGTTCGACGAGTTGGTAGACAACCTGGAAGTTGGCGGACAGTTCCACGTTGAGGCAGCACGCAACAAGTGGGCGTTCTTCCTGGACTTCACCTACCTGCTCGCCAGCGATGACCAGGATCTTCCGGATGGGCCGCCGCCCCTCGGCGGGGCGAAAATCGATGCAGAAATCACCAACATTTTTGCCGAGGTCGGTGCCGCCTACCGCGTGTTCGGCGAACCGGGGCTCGACGGAATAGACCTGATCGCGGGGGTGCGCGTAATCGACACGGAAGTGGAGCTGGACGCCTCCCTGTCGGGGCCGTTCGGCCAGAGTGGTGACGTTAATGCCTCAGACACGCTGGCCGATGGTTTCGCCGGCGCCCGCATTGGCAAGACCTTCGGTTCAAACTGGGCGGTTTCCCTACGGGGCGATGTAGGTACTGGTGACACCGACTTCACCTGGAATGTACAGGGTATGCTGGCCTACCGCTTCGGTGAGAACCAGCGCTTTGCCGCTGCGTTGGCTTACCGCTACATGGATATCGAAATGGATGTTTCCGGCGGCGGCCAGGATATCGACATCGACCTGACGATGTCTGGCCCGGCGCTCGCATTCGTGTATCGCCTCTGACGAACCCGTGGATCGGGAGGAAGGCTGCGGGAGCCTTCCTAACCACCCCGGTGCTGTAGCCATCTTCGACAACTCGACTATCTACACGGTCCTGCCGGGACTCTATCCTGCGCCCTTTTTGCAGGCGTCTAAAAAGATCGCCCAGATTCTTCCGCCGGGCGGTTGAGTCGCTCGCCATCATTTGATGGCGATGCATCCTTCCAGCGCGGCCAGGTTTTTTCCTGGTATGTCCTCTGCTACCGCGGCGCGAATACGGCCAGCCCATTTCCAGACACGCCGTGAACCCATCCCTGGGGGCTCGGATGCGCCATCCATGGCGCATACGGTCTGGAAATGGGCTGGTCGCATTCACACCGCTCCTACGATGCATGTCTGCAGTAGACGTGCTTCATGACAAATCAAAGTTAACTAGTGCTTTGGAGAGGCCTGGCCAAGACCGTCAGAAGACAGTGGTCAATCTTCAAAGGGTAGCGCGATTCAGGGGCTGGGGATCGTACACGGTTTTGCGGACCGTATGCGCCATGGATGGCGCATCCGAGCCCCCAGGGATGGGTTCACGGCGTGTCTGCAAAACCGTGTACGGTTCACAGCCCCGGCGCTACGGAGCTGGCTTCAACGCTTGCAACGTCCCGAGCCGCTCGCCCATGCGGGTGGGGGAGCCGGCAGTGAACCGGGATTCCCAGCTGACGGTGTCTTTGGGGAACAACAGGATCACCGTCGAGCCGAGCAGAAAGCAGCCCATCTCCTCGCCGCGCTTGAGGCTGATGCCCTCGGGGGCGTGTTTGTAGTTGACCGTGCGGGGTTCGCGCGGGGGTGGGGCGACCTGGCCGGACCAGACGGTCTGGATGCCGGCGACGATCATGGCGCCCACCAGCACCATCGCCATGGATCCGTGCTCGGTATCGAAGTAGCACACCAGGCGCTCGTTGCGGGCGAACAGGCGATCGACGTGATCGGCGGTGACCTGGTTCACCGAGAACAGCGCCCCGGGGATGTAGGTCTGGGCGTTGAGTTCGCCGGCGACCGGCATGTGCACCCGGTGATAGTCGCGGGGCGACAGGTAGACCGTGGCAAAACTGCCGCCCTCGAACTCTCGCGCGCGATGTTCATCGGCCAGCAGTTCGGCACAGCTGAAGTCATGGCCCTTGGCCTGGAAAATCCGGTCGGCCTCGATGTTGCCGATCTGGCTGATGCTGCCGTCGGCGGGGCACAACAGGGCGCCTTCGTCGGTGGCCAGCGGGCGCGCGCCGTCCACCAGGGCCCGGGTAAAGAAGTCGTTGAAACTCGGGTAGGCGTCGAGGTCGGGTTCGGCGGCTTCCTGCATGTTGACATCGAAATGGCTGGCAAAGCCGCGAATGAACGGTCCCTTGACCCAGGGAATCTCCGAGCGCGCCAGCCAGCCTACGGCGCGCGACAGCAGGTGCTGGGGTAGCAGGTGTTGCAGCAGGATGAACAACTGGTCCATGACTCAGGCCACCGGCAGGTCGTCGCGATTGCCCCACTCACCCCAGGAGCCGTGGTAGCCCTTTACCGAGGGATAGCCGAGGATTTTCATGGCCAGCCAGGTCAGGCTGGAACGGTGGTGGGTCTGGCAGTGGGTGACAATATCCTTGTCGGGGGTAAGCCCAAGGCTGTCGAGGCGGGCTCGCAGTTGCTCCAGGTCGACCAGGCGTGTGGCATTGCCGCGGTCGATGAGTTCCAGCCAGTCGATGTTGATAGCGCCGGGAATGTGGCCGGCGCGCATTGAACCGGACCGCAGGCCCCGGTGCTCTTCCGCCGAGCGTGCATCCCAGATCGCGAAGCCCGGGTCGTCGAGGCGCGGCAGGATATCTTCAACCTCGGCGATTGGCGTTGTGTCCACGGTGACCGATACCGGCTGCGAAGCGGGCTGGGTTATCTCCCGTTCCTCGGGCAGCCCCGCCGCTCGCCAGGCATGAATGCCACCGTTCAGGTAGCTGTAGTTTCTGTGGCCAATGGCCTCCAGTGTCCATAACAGCCGGCCCGCCCAGCCGCCGCCTTCGTCGTCATAGGCCACCACGTGATGTTCGGGTGTAAGGCCCAGGTAGGAGAAAATCTCCTCTAACCTGGCCTGGTCGGGAATGCGGCCGGGTGCCGGCGGCGCGCCGTGTTGCAGCACACCGGGCGGCAGATGCACCGCGCCAGGGATATGGCCCGCCCGGTAGTTGTCCGGGCTGCTGACATCCACTACCAGCAGCGACGGATGTTTGTCGCGTTCGGCGGCAAACGCCTCGGGTTCGAGCAGCAGGGGGAGGGCGGCCTCGGTCATGGCGGGTCTCAACAGCAAAAAAGGGGCGCCAGTGTAGCCTAGTTGTTGGGGTTCTCGTCCAGCGCGTTGACCATGTGCCAGTAGCTGGCCATGCGGCGTTCGCTGATCTCGCCCGCCTCCACAGCGGCCCTTAGCGCGCAGCCCGGCTCCTGCCGGTGGCGACAGTCGCGGAACCTGCACAGGCCCAGCAGTGGCCGGAACTCGCGAAAGCCCTGTTCGATCTGCGCCCGGTCCATATGCCAGAGCCCGAATTCGCGTATACCCGGTGAGTCGATCAATGCGCCACCGCTGGGCAGGTGAAACAGCTCGGCGGTGGTCGTGGTATGAGTGCCCTTGTCGCCGGATTCCGACAAGGCGCCGACCCTGGCATCCACCTCGGGAAGCAGGGCGTTTACCAGCGAGGACTTGCCGACGCCGGACTGGCCGACGAAGACGCTGGTGTGGCCTTCCAGGGTCGCCATAAGGGATTTAAGGCCGTCCCGGGTTTTGCAGGAGGCCTCCAGCAGCCGATAGCCGAGCAGCGGGTAGGGCGCGAGCAAGTCGGCGATGGCCGCTGCCTCGGCGCTGCCCTCGGCCAGCATGTCTGATTTGTTGAGCAGGATCAGCGGCTCGATATCCACGGCCTCGGCCGCGACCAGGTAGCGGTCCACCAGGTTGGCATGGGGTTCCGGGCGTGGGGCAATCACCACGATGATCTGGTCGACATTGGCGGCAACGGGCTTGAGTTTGCCGTAGGGGTCCGGGCGCAGCAGTTCCGATTCGCGCGCGTGGCGGGCCACGACCACGCCCAGCGGTTCTCCCGGGCACCAGGCCACCTGGTCGCCGGTGACCAGGCTGTCGAGGTTGGCGCGCAGGTGACAGCGCTGGCGCAGCGCGCCGGCTTCCACCAGCACCTGGGTGCCGTAGTGTGCGATGACCAGGCCATCCCGTTCCGCGCCCAGTTCGCCGCTGGTCAGCACCTCTTCGGCGGCCTGGCCGCGGCTTTCCGCGCGCTGCCGACGCTCGTCCTGGATTTTCCTGACCCGCCAGGCCTGGCGGCGGGTCAGCTTGCGTTTGCTCATCGGCTCACCATAGCGCCATATTAGCCGCGCAGGGCCCTTTTGCTAAACTTCACGCAACCGTAGCCGGATGCCGCCGTTATGCTCAGTGATGAGAACCTGATTTGGGTCGACATGGAAATGACCGGGCTGGACCCGGATAACGACGCGGTCATCGAGATAGCCACCATTGTGACCGACAGCCAGCTCAACACCCTGGCCGAGGGCCCGGTGATCGCTATCTACCAACCGGACGAACGCCTCGACGCCATGGACGAGTGGAATACCTCCCACCACACTCGTTCCGGCCTGGTAAAGCGCGTCAAGGCCAGCGACGACGACGAGCGCAGCGCCAGCGCCCGCACCCTGGAATTCCTTGCGGCTTATGTACCTGAGGGCACATCGCCAATGTGCGGCAACAGCATTTGTCAGGACCGTCGTTTCATGGCGCGGCATATGCCGGAACTGGAGCGTTACTTTCACTACCGCAACCTGGATGTCAGCACCCTGAAGATACTGATGCAGCGCTGGCGCCCGGACCTGTCTTCCGGCTTCAGCAAGGACAGTACCCACCTGGCCCTGGATGACATCCGCGAGTCCATCGAGGAACTGCGCTACTACCGCGAGCACTTGCTGAACTGCTGAACTATTCGCTGTTGTGTTGTGCGAGTGCCCATTGCACATGCTCGCGAACCAGCGCAGAGGGGTGCCGGGCGCGTTGCTCGAGTGCCGAGACTGTGTCATCGGAGGTCGGCGCGTTACCCAGCGCCACCGCCAGATTGCGTAGCCAGCGCTCGTAGCCGATGCGCCGGATGGCGGAGCCCTCGGTGCGATCCAGCCATTCACTCTCATCCCACAGGAACAGGTCCACAAGGTCGCGGTCATCGAGCTGGTGGCGCGGCGCGAAGTCGCCCTCGGCGGTGGGTTCGGCGAACTTGTTCCACGGGCACACCAGCTGACAGTCATCACAGCCGAAGATCCGGTTGCCCATCAGCGGCCGCAGTGTCTCGTCGATGCTGCCGGGGTGTTCGATGGTGAGGTAGGAGATGCAACGTCGGGCGTCCAGCTCGAAGGGGCCGACGAAGGCATCGGTGGGGCAGATATCCAGGCAGGCGCGGCAGCTGCCACAGTGTTTGTCCTGCTGCGGGCTGTCCACCGGCAGCGGCAGGTCGGTGTAAATCTCACCGAGGAAAAACCAGGAACCCGCCTGGCTGTTGATCAACATGGTGTTCTTGGCAATCCAGCCCAGGCCTGCCTGCTCGGCGATGGCTCGCTCCAGCACCGGGGCGCTGTCGACAAAAGCCCGGTGGCTGCCGCCGGCGGCTTGCTCGATGCGTTTGGCGAGCTGCGCCAGGCGTTTGCGAATCAGCTTGTGGTAATCGCGGCCCAGGGTATAGCGCGAGATGTAGGCTTTGTCCGGCGACTCGAGGATGTGCACCGGGTCTGCGCCATCACTGAGATAGTCCATACGCAGCGACAGCACTCGCAGGGTCCCGGGCACCAGGCTGCCGGGCTCGGCGCGAAGGTCCCGGTGGCGATCCATATAGGCCATTTCGCCGTGGTAGCCAGCAGCCAGCCAGCGTTGCAGGTAAGCCGGGTGTTCACCGAGGTCGATGTCGGTGATGCCCAGTTGCTGGAAGCCCAGCTCGTCGGCCCATGTGCGTATGTCCCGGGCCAGGGCTGTGTACTGCTCGGTGGCTGTCATGCGTATAATTTGGCGACTATCTTCCCGCGAGTAAAGGAAGATGCACCCAACCCCCGACAGGTAGCTTTTCCCTTGCGTGAGCAACAGCTCTACACCGCCGCCGAGACCCGCGAACTCGACCGCACGGCAATAGAAGACTTCGAGATACCCGGCATCCAGCTTATGTCCCGTGCCGGTCGCGCCAGCTTCGAGCTGCTGCAGCGCGAGTGGCCCGAGGGCTGTCCGCTGGCCATATTCTGTGGCACCGGCAACAACGGTGGCGACGGCTTCGTGGTGGCCGCCCTGGCCCAGGACCGCGCCATCCCCGTTACGGTCTACCAGGTCGGTGACCCGGAAAAAATACAGGGCGATGCCGCCACGGCGCGACAGGCGGCACTCGATGCCGGAGTGCCGATGGAGTCCTTCAATGCAGACGCAGAACTGGCGGATTGTGTGATTGTTGATGCCCTGCTCGGGACGGGTCTGAGCGGGGATGTGCGCGGTGACTACCGGGACGCCATCGACACGATCAATGCCTCAGGCATGCCGGTGCTGGCGGTAGATATTCCTTCCGGCCTCTGCGCAGACAGTGGCCGCCGCCTGGGAGTAGCGGTGGAAGCGGACGCCACCATCAGTTTTATCGGCATGAAGCGCGGCCTGCTGACCGGGGATGCCCCGGACTGCTGTGGAGAGCTGGTGTTTGCAGACCTGTCGGTCCCTGCGGAGGTCTACGCTCAGCGGCCGGCGAGAGCCCGGCTGCTCGACCTGGAAGCCGAGCTGGACGCGCTGCCACCCCTTACTGAGACCGCTCACAAGGGGCGCTTCGGTCACGCGCTGGTGATTGGCGGCGACCTCGGCATGGCAGGCGCGGCCCTGATGGCGGCCGAGTCCGCCGGCCGCTGCGGGGCGGGCCTGGTATCGGCAGCCACGCGCGCGATTCATGTACCGGCGCTACTGTCGCGGCGACCGGAAGTCATGGCCCACGGCGTAGAGGCCCGTGGCGAACTGGAGCCGCTGCTGGACCGTGCCACGGCCGCCGCTGTCGGACCGGGGCTCGGCCAGAACGCCTGGTCGGAGCAGATGCTGCAGAATGCGCTGGATGCGGACCTGCCACTGGTGGTGGATGCCGATGCGCTCAACCTGCTGGCCCGGCGTTGCGCCGATGCACCCCCGCAGCGTGGTAACTGGATTCTCACACCCCATCCCGGGGAAGCGGCACGCCTGCTGGGTAGCGACACGGTCGCGGTGCAGGCGGACCGCTTTGCCGCGGTTACGGCCCTGCAGCAACGCTACGGGGGTGTGGCGCTATTAAAAGGTGCCGGCACATTGGTCTGCGATGGCAACGCGGTTTATGTCTGCCCCTATGGCAACCCGGGCATGGCCAGCGGTGGCATGGGAGACGTGTTAAGCGGCATCCTGGTGGCCCTGCTGGCCCAGGGCATGAACCTGCGGGACGCGGCCTGTCTCGGTGTCTGCCTGCATGCGGCTGCCGCTGATCTCGCGGCGGAAGACGGGATGCGCGGTCTGCTGGCGATGGACCTGATGCCGTTCCTGCGAGGCCTCATGGATGAGTAACATTGCAACGAAAAGCCTGACCGCGGCGGATGAGGACGCCATGGTCTCCGTAGGCGAAGCCCTGGGGCGCGCGCTCAAGCCGGGCACCGTGGTTTTCCTTGCCGGTGAGCTGGGTATGGGCAAGACCACCCTGGCTCGGGGCGTGTTGCGCGCCTTTGGCCACGGCGGTGCGGTCAAGAGCCCTACCTATACCCTGGTTGAGCCCTACCAGCTCAATGGCCTGTCCCTGTTCCACTTTGACCTGTATCGCCTGGGCGACCCGGAAGAACTCGAGTTCATGGGTATCCGCGACTACTTCGATGATGCCGCTCTCGTGCTGCTGGAATGGCCGGAGCGTGGCGAGGGATTTCTGCCCGCTCCCGACCTGGAGGTGAGCATCGATCTGGCCGGCAGTGGGCGCATGCTGCGCTTTGCCGCCTCTACAGATCGCGGTGTAGAATGCCTTGAGCAATTGCTAGAAGAATCTGTGGAAACAGGCGAACCGGGAGTGGAATGACGGGCAGGTGTAACCTGTACTGGCCGCGCTGGGCCGGTATGGCCTGCATAGCACTGGCGCTGGCAATGAATGCGCCGGTGACAATGGGACTGGACGTACAGGACGTGCGACTCTGGCGGGCTCCCGACCACACCCGAATCGTATTCGACCTGACCGCACCCGCCTCCCACAAGCTTATCCAGCTTTCAAATCCCGACCGCATTGTGGTCGACATTTCCGACACCGCACTCAAGGCGGATCTCGCAGAAGTACCACTGGACAACACCCCGGTGCGTCGCATTCGCTCTGGCGTTCGCGAGGGCGGCGACCTGCGGGTGGTGCTGGACATGCAGTCACCGGTCACACCGCGCAGCTTCGTATTGAAAGCCAACGAGCAACGCGGTGACCGGCTGGTGCTGGACCTCTACGACGCCGATCGCCAGGAGTCCGCACCCTCGGTGAAGAAGAGCGTCCAGAACTCCGTGCGCCGGGATATTGTGATTGCCATCGACGCCGGCCATGGCGGCGAGGACCCTGGTGCGCTCGGGCCCGGTGGCCTGCGTGAGAAGCACGTGGTCATGGGGATCTCCAACCGGGTCAAGGCGCTGTTCGAGAACGATGTGGGTTTCAAACCCTACATGGTTCGCAGTGGCGATTACTATGTCGGCCTCAAGAAGCGCCGCGACCTGGCTCACCAGGCGCAGGCAGACCTGTTTGTCTCCATTCACGCGGATGCGTTCAAATCGCCAAAGGCCAAGGGCACCTCTGTCTACGCGCTCTCACAGCGAGGCGCTTCCAGCACCTTTGCGCGCTACCTGGCCCAGCGCGAGAATGCCGCTGACCTGGTGGGCGGCGTCAGTCTCAACGACAAGGATGACCTGCTGGCCCAGGTGCTCTACGACATGTCCATGAGTCATACCCTGGACGCCAGCCTGGGTCTGGGATCAAGGGTTTTGGGCAACATGGGCCGCATCAGCAAGCTGCACCGCAGCCAGGTGGAGCAGGCCGCCTTTGCTGTACTCAAGTCTCCGGATATCCCCTCGATCCTGGTGGAAACCGGCTTTATCTCCAACCCGGAGGAAGCGCGCCTGCTGCGCACCGCCGAGTACCAGGACAAGATGGCGCGGGCCATTCACGCCGGTATCAAGTCCTGGTTTCTGGAGCACCCGCCGGCAGATACCCTGATCGCCTGGCAGAAACAGAACGGCAACCGCGAGTACGTGATTGCCCGCGGTGATACCCTGTCGGAAATTGCCCAGCGCTTTAACGTGACGGTAGCCTCCCTGCGGGCGCATAATTCGCTCTCCAGCAATACCATTCGCATTGGCCAGAAACTGATTATTCCCACCAGCTAATGTCAAAAATTGCCCTGTTGAACACGCGACTGGCCAACCAGATCGCTGCCGGCGAGGTGGTCGAACGGCCGGCATCCGTGGTCAAGGAACTGCTGGAGAATGCCCTCGACGCCGGTGCCGACCGGGTGGAAGTCGATGTGGAATCTGGTGGTGCGCGACTAATACGGGTGCGTGACAATGGCGCCGGTATGGATGCCGACGACCTGCCGTTGTCGTTGGCGCGGCATGCCACCAGCAAGATTCGTTCTCTTGAAGACCTGGAGCAGGTCGCCAGCCTCGGCTTCCGCGGTGAGGCCCTGGCCAGTATCAGCTCCGTATCGCGACTGGGTATTACTTCCAATGCCGAACCTGACGGGGCGAGCGGCCTGCGGGCCGAGTGTGAAGGCAACGGCATGGACGTGGTGGTCAAGCCTGCCCCGCATCCCCGGGGCACCTCGGTGGAGGTGCGGGACCTGTTCTTCAATACTCCCGCCCGGCGCAAATTCCTGCGCACGGAGAAAACCGAGTTCGGCCACCTGGAAGAAGTGGTCAAACGCCAGGCCCTGAGCCGTTACGATGTGGCCTTCCACCTGCGCCACAACGGCCGGGTGGTGCACCAGCTGGCGGCCTGCGATTCCGACACTGCGCGCGAACGACGGGTGGCGTCCGTCTGCGGGCCGGCGTTTATCAACGAGGCGCTGTATATCGAAACCGATATCGGCGAGCTGAAGCTGTGGGGCTGGGTCGGCCTGCCGACCTTCTCGCGCAGCCAGGCAGACCTGCAACACTTCTTTGTCAATGGTCGAGTGATTCGTGACCGACTGGTCAGCCACGCCGTGCGCCAGGCCTACCGGGATGTGCTCTACCACGGTCGCCACCCGGCCTTTGTGCTGTACCTTGAGCTGGACCCCGCGCTGGTCGATGTCAACGTGCACCCGACCAAGCACGAGGTGCGCTTCCGCGACAGCCGCAAGGTGCACGACTTCATTTTCCGCAGCCTGCACCGGGCCCTGGCCGACGTGCGCCCAGCGGACCAGATACCACCCACCGGCGACTTCGCTGCGTCCCAACCCGCATTCTCGCAGGAACCCACCCAGGACAGCCTGGCCTGGGGGCGCCCGGGGGTCGAGGCACCGGGTATGTCCACGCCGGGCGTCGCCACGCCGGGCGTCTCCACGCCGGGCTATGCCGGCAGTGCCATGGGCAGCAGTGTGCCGGCCTCCGCGGTGCGTGAGCAGGTGGCGGGACTGGCGCAGCTTTACCGCCAGCCGGCCATGGAGGAATCCGCGGCCGAAGATGTGCCGCCGCTGGGTTACGCAGTGGCCCAGCTACATGGCATTTACATTCTTGCCCAGAATGCCGAAGGCCTGGTGCTGGTCGATATGCACGCCGCCCATGAGCGCATTACCTACGAGCGCATGAAGGCGGCGCACGCCGGTGAGGGTGTGCGCAGCCAACCGCTGCTGGTCCCGCAGACTGTCGCCGTCAGCCAGCGTGAGGCAGATTGTGCCGAGTCGGCCACGGAGCTGTTCGCCAGGCTGGGACTGGGGGTGCAGCGGGCCGGTGAGGAAGCGCTGGTGTTGCGCGAGGTGCCGGTGACTTTGCGCGATGCTGACGTGGAACAGCTATTGCGCGACGTGCTCTCCGACCTGCTGGTATTCGGCAGCTCCGACCGAATCGAATCCCATATCGATGAACTGCTCTCCACCATGGCCTGTCATGGCTCGGTGCGCGCCAACCGCCGCCTTACCATTCCGGAGATGAACGCACTGCTGCGCGATATGGAAGAGACCGAGCGCAGCGGCCAGTGCAATCACGGCCGCCCCACCTGGACACAAATGTCGCTGGAGGAACTGGACAAGCTGTTCCTGCGGGGCCGCTGATGTCCGACAAGCCTCTGCTCATCTGCCTGATGGGCCCCACCGCCTCGGGCAAAACCGACCTGGCAATAGCGCTGGCGCAGCGCTGCAACTGCGAACTGATCAGTGTGGATTCTGCGCTGGTCTACCGCGGGCTGGATATAGGCAGTGCCAAGCCGGATTACCCCCACCACCTGGTGGATATTCGCGACCCGGCGCAGCCCTACTCGGTGGCGGAATTCTGCGACGATGCCCGCGCCGCCATTCTCGATATCCTCGCTCGCGGGCGCGTGCCGCTGCTGGTGGGCGGCACCATGTTGTACTTCAAGGCGCTGTTGGAAGGTATAGCCGACATGCCGGCGGCGGACCCGGACATCCGCCGCTACCTGGAGGGAGAGGCCCGGGACAAAGGTTGGCCCCATTTGCACCGCATGCTCGAGGAAGTGGACCCGGAACTGGCGGCAGGCATCCATCCCAATCACTCCCAGCGCATTGGTCGCGCGCTGGAAGTCTACCTGGCCACGGGTGTGACCATGAGCGAGTGGCGGCGCCGACAGGCTGCGCGCGGGGGTGGCCTGTTGACCGATGCCTACCAGGTTCGCCAGTTGGCGATCTGCCCGGCCGAGCGCGCCTGGTTGCACGCCCGCATCGAGCGGCGCGTGGACCAGATGCTGGAGGCCGGCCTGGTAGATGAAGTGCGCGGTCTGTACCAGCGAGGCGACCTGAACCTGGATCTTCCTGCCATGCGAGCCGTGGGCTATCGCCAGGTCTGGGGACATGTGCGCGGCGAGTACGACCTGGCGCGTGCTCGCGAGCTGGTAATCCAGGCCACGCGGCAGTTGGCAAAGCGCCAGCTCACGTGGCTGCGAGGTTGGCGGGACCTGCACTGGCTTGAAACCGACGCGTCGGGCATGCTGGCCGCCGATCCCGGTCGGCGGCCGATCGATGAGGCCTTGAAATATGTGCAGTCTGCCACCATTGACACTCTGTAAATGGTTTATACTTGACGCAGGTTCCCGCGTGTCAGATGGACGCAGCGAGGCCGCCGTAAGTAGAACAAGAGACGCTCAGCGCGGGTGCTCACCGGTAAGTTGGTGCTTACATGCACGAGCTTTTGGGTGAGTGCGGCAACGAGTTTGCTTATGACTTTTTAGGGCTCCTCTTGAGCCAACAAGGAGAATTGCCATGTCAAAAGGGCACACCTTACAAGACCCTTACCTGAACATCCTGCGTAAGGAACGCGTTCCCGTATCCATTTATCTCGTTAACGGTATCAAGCTGCAGGGCCAGATCGAGTCCTTCGACCAGTTTGTCGTACTGTTGAAGAACACCGTAAGCCAAATGGTTTACAAGCATGCCATTTCCACCGTCGTACCGTCCCGCGTGGTGCGCATGCCAATGCAGAATCCCCCGGAAGAAGCCGGCGGAGATAGTTAGGTTGCTGATTGTTTTTTGAACGCCCCGATTCAGGTGAACGCGCGCTGCTCGTTCACCTGAACCTCTCCACAGAAGCTGATCGCGAGGATCCGCGCGAATTCGAGGAACTGGTCCTGTCTGCCGGCGGCGACCCGGTTGACTATGTATTCGGCCAGCGGGAGACGCCGCATCCCCGCTTTTTCGTCGGCACCGGCAAGCTTGAAGAGATTGCCGCACTCGTGGCTGCCCACGAGATTGAGGTGGTGTTGTTCAACCACGCCCTGTCACCCAGCCAGGAGCGCAACCTCGAAAAGGAACTCAAGTGCCGGGTGCTGGACCGTACCGGGCTGATCCTCGACATTTTTGCCCAGCGCGCGCGCACCCACGAGGGCAAGTTGCAGGTAGAGCTGGCCCAGCTCCAGCATATGTCCACCCGCCTGGTGCGAGGCTGGACCCACCTGGAGCGCCAGAAGGGGGGTATCGGCCTGCGCGGCCCGGGTGAAACCCAGCTCGAGACCGACCGCCGACTGCTGAGGGCGCGCATCAAATCCATCAGCGGACGCCTGGAGAAGGTGGGCAAACAGCGCCACCAGGGGCGCCGCTCGCGGCGCCGCGCCGAGATTCCCTCGGTGTCCCTGGTCGGGTACACCAACGCGGGAAAATCTACCCTGTTCAACCGGCTGACCGAATCCGAGGTATATGCGGCGGACCAGCTGTTCGCCACCCTGGACCCCACCCTGCGCCGGGTTGAAGTGAACGACTGTGGCCCGGTGGTGCTGGCCGATACCGTGGGCTTTATCAGCCACCTGCCGCACAAACTGGTGGATGCTTTCCGGGCCACCCTGGAAGAGACCACCAGTGCCGAGCTGCTGCTGCACGTGGTGGATGCCGCTACCGAGGAGCGCGACTCCAATATCGAGCAGGTCGAATCGGTATTGGCGGAAATCGGCGCCGGTGAGGTGCCGCGGCTGGAAGTGTTTAACAAACTTGACCTGCTGGAGCAGCCGCCACGCATCGATCGCGACGCGGAAGGGCGACCCTGCCGGGTCTGGCTATCAGCCGTTACCGGCGAGGGCTGCGAGCTGTTGTTCCAGTGCCTGGCGGAGCTGCTCGGCGAGGACCGCGTTGAGCACCGCCTTAACCTGGCCCCGGACCAGGGCCGGCTGCGTGCACTTTTGTACAGCTCGGGTGCGGTGCAGGCGGAAAACCACAGCGATGACGGCTACGTACAGTTGCATGTTCGCATGGAGCGGCGGCAGTGGCAGCAGCTGGTCGCCAACGAATCAATCGACGAGAGCAGCCTGGTCATGGATGGCTGGCCGGGCGATCAAGCCCCGGGCCAGCACCAGGTGGCGTGATATACGAGAGCCCATTCCCCGCGATTTGAGCGATATAGACCCGCCGTGTGCCTGGCGTGAATTCCGTTCCGCTATCAGGGTCTAAGGTGGGGTGTGTGGTAGACTGAGCCGCTGTTTTGCACAGCGACTTGATATGTGCACAGGGGGCACAGGCAGCCCCGACTTGAAGTCCGACAGGAGATGTATATGGCCTGGAATGAACCGGGTGGCAATGGCAACAAGCCGCGCGACCCATGGGGTGGCGGAGACCAGGGTCCGCCGGATATGGATGAAGCCATGCGCAAGCTCAAGCAGCAGCTGGCGGGCATCTTTGGTGGCGGTGGCAGCGGCGGCGGCAGTGGCCCGGCCAGGGGTGTGTCAGGCGCGCTGTTCCTCACGGTCATCTCGGTGGTCGTTGTGGTGTGGGCGCTGATGGGTTTTTACACCGTTGACGAACAGGAGCGCGGTGTGGTGCTGCGCCTGGGCAAATATCACAACACGGTACAGCCGGGACTGCAGTGGAATCCGCCGGTGATTGATGACGTCACCGTGGTCAACGTCACCCGGGTCAACAATGCCACCTTCCGCGAGCAGATGCTCACCCAGGACGAGAACATCGTCGAAGTGAATCTGTCGGTGCAGTACATCATCGAGAATGCAGAGGACTACGTGCTGAGAGTTCGCGGGCCGGAGCGCAGCCTCAATAACGCGACCGAGAGTGCCCTGCGTCACGTGGTGGGCGACAACGCCATGGACTATGTGCTGACCGATGGCCGTACCCAGCTCGCCATCGATGTGCGCGAGCGCCTCCAGGATTACCTGGATATCTACCAGACCGGAATTCGAGTCTCCACCGTGAATATCGACGATGCCAAGCCGCCGGCTGAAGTTCAGGAAGCCTTCGACGATGTCATCAAGGCGCGTGAAGACGAAGAGCGCGTCAAGAACGAAGCGCAGGCCTACGCCAATCAGGTGGTACCGGAAGCACGGGGCCAGGCCCAGCGGGTCATCGAGGAAGCCAACGCCTACAAGGAACAGGTCATCGCTGAAGCGGAAGGTGACGCAGCTCGCTTTACAGCGCTGCGTGAAGAATATGCCAAGGCACCCGAAGTCACCCGCCAGCGCCTGTACCTGGACGCAGTGCAGGGTGTGATGGAGAACACCAGCAAGGTCGTGGTTGACGTCGAAGGCGGCAATAACCTGCTGTACCTGCCGCTGGACAAGATCGTTACCGAGGGCAGCCGTGGCGCCGCCCGCAGCTCGGCAATCACCGACAGCGTAGATATTCGTGAACTGACTGATCGGGTAATGGAGCAGCTGCGGCGCGACCAGGCCGCGCGCACCAGCCGGGGAGGACGTTAAGATGAGCGGCAAGAGCCTGACTATGCTGCTGGTGGCAGTATTGGCGCTGTTTATAGGCACCAACGCACTGTTCATCATCAAGGAAACTGAGCGCGGCGTGCTGCTGCGCTTTGGTGAAGTGGTCAACCCGGACGTTCCCCCGGGTCTGCACGTGAAGATTCCGTTTGTGAACAATGTGCGTAAGTTTGACGCCCGGGTACTGACCGTGGACGCGCTGCCCGAGCGCTTCCTGACCCTGGAAAAGAAGGCACTGGTGGTGGATTCCTACGCCAAGTGGAAAGTGGCTGACGTCGCCAAGTACTACACGGCAACTGGTGGCGATGAGAGTCGTGCCACCGGCCTGTTGGCCCAGCGGATCAACGATGGCCTGCGCAACCAGGTGGCCGACCGTACCCTGCAGGAAGTGGTGTCCGGCGAGCGCGACCAGTTGATGACTCAACTGCTCGACAACCTCAATGCCCGCGCGCGTACCGAGCTGGGCGTGGAAGTGGTGGACGTCAGGGTCAAGAAAATCGACCTGCCGCCCTCGGTCAGCGACGCGGTGTTCCGGCGCATGAACGCGGAGCGGGAGAAAGAGGCTCGTGAGCTGCGCTCCCAGGGTCGTGAGCTGGCCGAAGGTATCCGCGCCGCCGCCGACCGGGAGGTGACAGTCATCAAGGCCGAGGCGTACCGCGACTCCGAGAGCATCCGCGGTGAAGGCGACGCCTCTGCCGCGTCGATTTATGCCGAGGCCTACAATGCCGACCGCGAGTTCTACGACTTCACTCGCAGCCTGCGCGCCTACCGCGAGGCCTTCAGCAACAAGGGCGATATCCTGCTGATAGAGCCTGACGGTGAGTTCTTCCAGTACTTCAAGCGCGCCGGCGAAGGGGGCTAGACACTCCGTCGAAATAACGCAGCCCAGGCGCTGGTAGACTCACACCACGCAGGCCGCTGTGATAGAATTCTGCAACCGTGAGGTTCGAGGTTTGGTGCACAAGCCTGGGGCCCACGGTTTTTTTATGCACGGTTGATCGTGACGAAAAATGGGGCCTGTTTGCTTGGACGCCTGGCAACTCTTCGCTGTCGGCCTGGCCCTGGTCTTCGTGATCGAGGGGGTGCTGCCCTTTGTCGCGCCACAGCGCTGGCGGGAGATGGTCAGGCAGGTGGCGCAGCTGGATGACAGGAGCCTCAGGATCTTTGGCTTGTGCAGCATGCTGGTAGGGCTGGGGCTGCTTTACCTGGTTAACTGAAACGGTAATGAGCGCGCCCGATACAGGCGTTTTCACAGGGATAACAAGATGACGACAGGTGACCGCTGGCTGCTGCCCGACGGCATCGACGAGTTGCTGCCCGGGCCTGCCGCCCGGCTCGAGGCCCTGCGCCGGCGATTGCTCGACCTGCAGCGTGGCTGGGGCTACCAGCTGGTCATGCCGCCGCTGGTGGAATTCACCGAGTCCCTGCTGATCGGCCTCGGTGCTGACATCGACCGGCTGACCTTCCGGCTCACGGACCAGTTGAGCGGCCGCAACATGGGTGTGCGAGCAGACATTACACCCCAGGTCGCGCGTATCGACGCCCACAGCCTGGCCGCGGATGGTGTCAGCCGTTTCTGCTACGCGGGCAGTGTCCTGCACACCCGGCCCACGACGCTGCTTGGCTCGCGCTCCCCGGTCAAGCTCGGCGCCGAGCTGTATGGCGATGCGTCCCTGGGCGCAGACATCGAAGTGATTTCACTGATGCTGGAAACCCTGCGAGCGGCAGGCGTCAACGGCATCACCCTTGATCTTGGGCATGTGGGAATCGCCCGCAGCCTGCTGGCAGAGCTCGATGATGCGCTACGCGACCCTGTATATGAAGCGCTGCAGCGCAAGTCTCTGCCGGACCTGCAGAACCTTCTCGCCGGCGTCGATACCGGGCTGGCCAGGCAGGTGATGGCGTTGGCCCGGCTGCATGGCGGCCTGGAGGTGCTCGACAATCTGCCGGTGGGTCTCGGAGAAGTCGATACCGCAGCGCAAGCCCTGCGCCAGGTCGCCGCCGCCATAACCGAACGTTATCCGGATGTTGGCCTGTATTTTGACCTGGCAGAATTGCGCGGTTATCGCTACCACACCGGTCTGGTGTTTGCGGCCTATGTCGCCGAGCAGGGCCGCGCCCTGGCCAATGGCGGCCGTTATGACGATGTAGGCGAAGTGTTTGGTAGGCCGCGGCCGGCCACCGGGTTCAGTACCGACCTGATGGCGCTGCTGGAACTGGTAACGGACGCTGAGACGGCCGAAGGGGCGATCGCCGCGCCGGAGGACGGTGACGCCGCACTGGCAGAGGCGGTGGTCGGGCTGCGCTCGGCGGGTGAAATTGTGATTTACGATTTGTCGGGTTGCCGCGACGGCCGCTGTGACCGGGCGCTGGTATTGCACGACGGTGTGTGGACGGTGGAAGAGCTGGAATGAATGCGGATGTAGGCGAGATCAACAAGAGCGTGGTGGTGCTGGGCACCCAATGGGGCGACGAGGGCAAGGGCAAGATTGTCGACCTGCTCACCGAGCAGGTTGAAGCCGTGGTGCGCTTCCAGGGTGGCCACAACGCCGGCCACACCCTGGTCATCGAAGGCGAGAAAACAGTCCTGCACCTGATTCCTTCCGGCATTCTGAGGGAGAACGTCACCTGCCTGATCGGCAATGGCGTGGTGCTGTCACCAGAGGCGCTGCTGTCGGAGATTGGTGAGCTCGAAGCGAAAGGCGTACCGGTGCGCGAGCGCCTGCGTATCAGTGCTGCCTGCCCGCTGATCCTGCCCTACCACGTGGCGCTGGACCAGGCGCGAGAGCTGGCTCGCGGCAAGGACAAGATCGGCACCACCGGGCGCGGCATTGGCCCGGCCTATGAGGACAAGGTGGCGCGCCGCGGCCTGCGCCTGGGAGACCTGCTGGATGCCGAGCGTTTTGCAGAGAAGCTCAAGGCGGTCCTCGACTACCACAACTTTGTACTGAGCGGTTTCTACAAGGCGGATCCGGTCGACTTCCAGGCGACCCTCGACGAGACCCTGGCCATGGCAGCCCAACTGGCGCCCATGATTGCCGACGTGACCACGCTGCTGCACCAGTATCGCGGCAATGGCAGCAGCATCCTGTTTGAAGGTGCCCAGGGGTCGCTGCTGGATATCGATCACGGTACCTACCCCTTCGTGACTTCATCCAATACCACGGCTGGCGGTACCGCCACCGGGAGCGGTTTCGGCCCCCTCTACCTGGACTATGTGCTCGGCATTACCAAGGCCTACACCACGCGAGTGGGGTCGGGCCCGTTCCCCACCGAGCTGTTCGACAGCAACGGTGAGCACCTCGCCACCCGAGGCCACGAGTTTGGTGCCACGACCGGGCGTCCGCGCCGCTGCGGCTGGTTTGATGCGGTGGCCCTGCGTAATGCCGTGCAAATCAACAGCGTGTCCGGCCTGTGCCTGACCAAGCTCGATGTGCTGGATGGGCTGGAAATCATTCGGATCTGTATCGGCTACCAGGACGAGGCCGGTGCCCCGGTGCCGTACCCGGTGGACAGCGACGACTATGACGGCCTGGTGCCGCTGTACGAGGAAGTGCCGGGCTGGAGTGAGTCCACGATCGGCGCGAAGTCCCTGGACGAGCTGCCCGCCAATGCGCGCGCTTACATCAATCGTATCGAGGAAGTCGTCGGCGCACCCATCGACATCATTTCAACCGGTCCCGACCGGGTCGAAACCATCGTGCTCCGCCATCCGTTCGGAAAAGGTGGCGCCTGAATCTCTCCTCGCGGCGTGTTGCTAGCCGGGCTGGCAGGTGTCGCAGAGGTAGAGTCGTCGAGAGTTGCTTTCGACACGTTTCACTTCCTGGCTGCAACGATAGCAGGGCAGGCCTGCCCTGCCGAATACGTAAAAACGGGTTTTCTCGCGCGGCAAGCCCATTTTCTGCAGCCTGGCCAGCAGCCGGGGCGCGGTGACGATGCCCCCGGTGTCGTAGCTGCGCTGGCTGATGGCCAGGGTGCTGCGGGCCAGTTTGCCGATTTCGCCGCGGTTCAGGTCTGCGGGACGTCGATCCGGGTGCAGGCCTGCATCGAACAGGATTTCCGCGCGCAGGTAGTTGCCGATGCCGGCGATGAAGGCCTGGTCCAGGTACAGGGCCGCCAGCGACCGGCGGCGGAAGCCATCGTTGCCAAGCCGGTTGGCAATCTCCCGCCAGTTGAGGTCCGGTGACAGGATGTCGGGGCCTATGCGTTGCAGGAAAGGGTGCTGCTCCACCTCTTCGGTACGCCACAGGCTGATATCCGAGGCGCTGTAGAGCAGGGCGCTGTGGTCCGCGGTATGCAGGGCCAGGCGCAGGGAGCGCCTGGTATCCGGCAGTTTGCCGCGGCTGGCGACTTTCCAGACCCCGTAGAGCTGGTTGTGGGAGTAGATGGTCCAGCCGTGCTCGAAATGGGTGAGCAACGCCTTGCCGCGCGTCTCCAGGCGGGTGACCTTGTGACCGCTGAGGGTTTTGCCGTGACGGCGCATACGGGGCTGGCCGAAACGCACCGATTCCACCACCCGGCCTTCGAGAACGTCCGCGAGTCGATCCGCGGCGCGGCGGATTTCAGGTCCTTCCGGCACAGTTTTTCCTTGTGATTCCGTTATTTACCGCTTCAGAAGTACGCACTGGTTCACAGAACAGACCAAGTTCAGGCGGTTCTGATTCTGCTTTACCTGTCAATTCGCTATTCTCGCCAGACGAGGTTAATCGAATGCGCTTAGTCGTACTGCTGTTGCTTTGCCTCGGCTCTGCAGCCCCCTCGCAGGCAGTGGAGTTCGAGCTAGAGAGCGTTGACCAGGCCCTGCATCTGCACGGGGCCTGGCGCTTTCGCGCGGGTGACGATTTGCGCTGGGCCGACCCGGACTACAACCATGGCCCC
This sequence comes from Halieaceae bacterium, assembly GCA_965229625.1. Classification (GTDB taxonomy): domain Bacteria; phylum Pseudomonadota; class Gammaproteobacteria; order Pseudomonadales; family Halieaceae; genus JANQIO01. Next base: position 1,409,669 of record CBDDJJ010000002.1, on the reverse strand, counting down.
TGGGACAACATCCTGGTGCCGCGAGACTGGCGCCGCCAAGGCCACGAAGACCTGACGGGTTTTGCCTGGTACCGGGCGACTGTTCACATTGATGGACTCGAAGGCGGGCGTCGCGACCAGTTGCACCAGCTCGGCATCTCGCTCGGCAAGGTGCACAGCGCCTATGAACTCTACCTGGGCGGCATCCTGGTGGGTGGCGCCGGTCGGCTCCCCCCGGACCCGCTGCCAGTCTCGGACCGCGTGAGGATTTTCTCGGTACCCCCCGAGGCCGTCGACGACAACGGTGACCTGTTGGTCGCGGTGCGCGTGTGGCGCCACCCGGCGATCGGAAATTCCAGCACGGCGGGCCTGTTCGAAGGCAATTACAGCATCGGTCCCAGCTTCGAGCTCATGAAGTTGGTATGGTTCAAGGAAGCGCTGGCGCTGATGCTGGTGATCAGCTATCTGGGATTCGGCATCTACCACCTCTATCTCTATGCCAGGAACCGCAGGCTACCGGAGTTTTTCTGGTTCGGCGTAGTGGCCTGTGGGGTGGCGGTCTACACCCTGGAATTGAGTCAGTGGAAGCACGTGGTCGGCTGGCTGCATGCTGTTCCCTACCTGGTGCACAAAAAGATCGAATACGGGACAGTCTACATTCTTCCCGCCCTGGGCCTGCAGCTGCTGGCCTGCCTGCTGCGGGTTCGGATTCCCACCTGGGCCCTCGTTTACCAGGCAGGATTCCTGCTGTTCAGTCTCGTTGCCGTGCTGGTCCCGGGCTACGCCATCCTGGCGCAAACGCTGTTCTTCTGGCAGCTCTACGTGATCCCGGGCCTGGTCGCCACCCTGGTAGTGGTGGTCTGGTTCGCAGCGCGAGGGAACCTGGAGGCGCGCACCATGACCGTGGGGTGGGCGATTTTCCTGTTCTGCGCACTGAACGATATCGTGGTAGCGCAGGGCGCCGTCCAGCACCCGAGATTGCTCAGCATAGGCTTTGCGGCGATCCTGGTAACCATGGCCATTTCCATGGCTAACCGTTTTACCCGCATGTACAGCCACCTGGATGGCGAGGTGCAACGCCGCACCAAGGAACTGGAGCGCAGTAACGAAAGACTGGTGGAAGCAGCCCGTCTCGACATGCTGACCGGGCTGCTGAATCGCCGCGGGTTTGCCGAAAAGGTGGAGCAGGAGATCTCGCGCGCGGGTCGTAGCGGCCGTGGCTTTGTGATCATGATGGGCGATATCGATCGTTTCAAGGCCTGCAATGACCAGTATGGCCATGCCTGTGGTGATTTCGCGCTGCAGCAGGTGGCGGAGCTGTTGTGCAAGCAGCTGAGGGATGTGGACACCATTGCCCGCTGGGGTGGTGAAGAGTTCATTTTCCTGCTCCCCGAGACCACCCTCGACGGCGGTGAAACACTTGCCGAGAAACTGCGCGCCACACTCGAGTGCACGCTGTTCAGCTACGAAAACAGCGTGCTGTCCCTGACCATCACCATCGGCGTGGCAGCTTACAGCGCGGGCATGCGCCTCGAGGACTGTGTCGCCCGGGCCGATGCGGCGCTTTACACCGGTAAGCAGACCGGCCGCAACCGGGTGGTGGTGGATCGCACCGAGACGATCCCACGTGCCAGCGAGGTGCATAGCAGCGCCTGAGCGCTTTGGTAGCAAAATCTTCCTGCAGCGTGTTCGCCAGCCGCTATAGTTAGTGGTGAATCAAGGAAGACATTCGCACAACCAGAGCAAGGGACTGCCATGGACGAGCGACACACCCTTCGGGATACTGCCCGAGCATCACTGCTGGGTTCGCCCGGCACACCATCCGACCACGGCGCAAACGAGCACACACCGCCGCCGCCGCGGGTACGCAAAAAAACCTCACGCCTGTTGCGACGCCGTGTACTGCACGTGCTGCTGCTATCGAACCTGGAACAGGTCAACGCCAGCCGTGTGGCTCAAGTGCTCTGCGTTTCGCCAAGCACCCTGCGCCGCAGGTTGCGCGCCGAGGGCGCCAGCTATCAGCAACTGTTGGACCAGGTACGGCGCTATCGCTGCGAGAAGACCCTGGCCCGGCGTTGGTTGCCTGGCAAGTGCCTGGCAGGTGAGCTTGGCTTCAGCCAGCCCAACAGCTTCTACCGGGCTTTCGGGCGCTGGACAGGCATGACCTATACCCAGTACAAGCGGCGGCAAAGGCAAGGTTCAGCGGGGGCGGCTCAGCAGCTATACTGAGGCTCCCTATGCAGAGTGGGTTGCCTCATGGACGTATCCAGTATCGTTTTCTGGTTGGTATTACTGGGCCTGATTGGCTACGTCATCGCCATCTACAACCGGCTGGTGACGCTTAAGAACCGCTATCAGAATGCCTTTTCGCAGATCGAGGTGCAGCTCAAGCGGCGCTACGACCTGATACCGAACCTGGTGGAAGTGGCCAAGGGTTACATGGCCCATGAGCGGGAAACCCTGGATGCGGTAATCTCGGCGCGCAACAACGCCGCAGCCGTGCTCAAAGCCATCAGTGAAGCGGGTGCCGGTGGCGTGGAAATGGGCCAGCTGGCGGCGGCGGAGTCTTCCCTGGGCAAGGCACTGGGTTCGTTGAATGTGACCATGGAGGCCTACCCGGATCTCAAGGCCAGCGAGAACATGCAGCAGCTCTCGGAGGAAATCACGACCACGGAAAACCGCGTGGCGTTTTCCCGCCAGGGTTATAACGATGCGGTGACCGCCTACAATATTTATCGGCAGAGTTTCCCGCCGGTGGTTTTCGCGGCAAAGTTTGGGCACCCCACAGATGCGGCCCTGCTCGAGTTCGAAGACTCGGCTGAAATCCAGGCCGCGCCCAAGGTGAGCTTCTAGCAGCCTGAACCACGCGCCCCGCCGTGGATTTCTACGCCGCACAGGACCATGCACGACGCAGCAGCCGTTGGCTGCTGCTGTGGTTTATCGTTGCGGTGTTGTTACTGATCGGCATCACCAATGTCCTGATCGCTTTCCTTATCTACTTTCTCGGCGCCACCACAGCACCGGTGGCGGGTGAAGAAGCCATCCGCGGCTTCATCGCCGCCTTCAGTTGGGAAACCTTTGGCTTTGTGTGCCTGGGCGTCGTGGCCACGATATTCCTGGTGGTGCTGTTCAAATGGGCGCAGCTGTCTGCCGGTGGCAAGTCCGTGGCCGAGCGCCTGGGTGGAGAGCGCATCCTGCCCCATACCGACGACCCGGCCCAGCGCCGTTGCCTGAACGTTGTGGAAGAAATGGCACTGGCGGCGGGTATGCCAGTACCCCCGGTTTATGTGTTGGCAGGGGAGCGCGGCATCAACGCCTTCGCCGCCGGCGTCTCCCCCGCCGATGCCGTGATTGGCGTCACCCAGGGCAGCCTGGAGAACTTCAACCGCGACCAGTTGCAGGGTGTGGTGGCCCATGAGTTCAGCCACATCCTCAACGGTGACATGCGCCTCAATATCCGCCTTGCCGCCTTGTTGAAGGGCATCACCTTTATCGGCGACGTGGGCGAAGTGGTTGTGCGGGGCGGCCGCAGCCACCGCGGCAGCCTCAGTACCCGCAGCAAGAACCGGCTGCCGCCCCAGGCCATGGCGGTGGGTATTGCACTGTGGTTGATCGGCCTACTGGGCGGCATATTTGCGGGACTGATCAAGGCGGCGGTGAGCCGTCAGCGAGAATTGCTGGCGGATGCCTCAGCGGTGCAGTTCACGCGCAATCCCCAGGGGGTTGCCAATGCGCTCAAAGTGATCGGCGGTTATCCCGCCGGCACCAACCTGGTCGAGCCACGCGCCACGGAGCTGAGTCATATCTTCTTCGGGCAGATCAACCAGCTCTGGCAACTGGCCCGCACCCACCCGCCGCTACCGGAGCGTATTCGCCGCATTGAGCCCGACTGGGATGGCCAGTACATCTCGGTGGACCCGGCAAACGCCTACCGTGGTACCGCGCGCGACCAGGCGCGCCGCGAGGCGCAGCAGGCCGAGACTGCCGAGGCCAGACGCAGACAGGCGGCTGCGCTGGGGGCTGCTGTCATAGCCGGTACCGCGCTGGGGGGGGCCGCCGCCGACGCGGCCGGGGGTGATTCGCAGGCGCGCGATGACGCTGACTTCGCAAGTGCAGCAGTTGGCACTACTGTTATCCCCGATGCGCTGGCGGAACAGGCCCGCGACCCCTTTGGCGCTCACGCTGTGGTCCACGGCCTGCTGCTCGCGGACGACTTCACCACCCAGGAAGCCCAGTACGCGATTATCGAGGCCAGCGGTGTACGCGGACTGGCGACCACCACTCGCCAGCTGCAACCGGGCATTGCCGCGCTGGCGCCGGCCCTGCGCCTGTCACTGCTGGAGCTGGCGCTGCCGGCCCTGAAGTGCATGTCCGCTGGGCAGTACCAGGGCTTCAAGGATACCCTGCTCAAAGTGACCCGGGCGGATAACAAGGTCGACCTCTACGAGTGGTGCCTGTACCAGGTCGTTCGCCACTACCTCGATCCCGAGTTCCTGCAAGTCACAGCGAGCAAGCCTCGCCACCGCAAGGCCGTGCATGTGCGCCAGGAGTATCGAACCGTCGTGTCAGTGCTGGCCTGGCATGGTCACGAAGATGAAGAGGAGCGCAACCAGGCCTTCACCCGCGGGGTGGAAAGCGTTGGGCTTTACAACCTGACCCTGCGGCCACTGGAAGAGTGTGGCGTGGCGGAGTTCAGCCGCTGTGTGAACAAACTGGCGGACTGCTTTCCCTTGTTGAAGCCGCGACTCCTGAAAGGCATGGCGAAGTGCGCAGCCCACGACGGCGAGCTCCAGCCACGGGAAGTAGAAATCCTGGTGGCGGTGGCCGCCGTAATGGATTGCCCGGTCCCCGCCAGCGTACGCGTTGACCCCCAGCTGGACTAGCTCCCGGGCTGCGTGTCCGGGCTGACTTGTAACACGATCTTGCCGCGCACCTGGCGCGATTCGATCAATCGGTGTGCCTCGGCGGCCTCGCTGAGCGGCAGGCGCTTCCAGATCTGCGGGTCAAGGTTGCCTTCCAGGGCCAGGTCGAACAGTGCGGTCAGGTCATCCCGGAACCAGCCTGGCTCGGCCTCGCGCTGGGACTGGATCGAATAGAAGGTCACGCGCTTGTCGTCTTCCGGGAACCACTCCCAGCGTTTCATCTGCCAGAGCATTTTTACAAACGGCCAGATCACACCCCAGCGGCTCTCCTCCGCAAGACTGGCCTTGTAGAGCCCGTAGGTCACCAGCACGCCGCCGGGCGCAAGAACGCTGTAGGAACGCCTGAAGTTGTCGACGCCGATGGCGTCGAACACCGCATCGACGCCGGCGCCATCGGTTTCATCCATTATCCGCGCGGTGAAGTCCTCGGTCTTGTAGTCGATGGGGATGACGCCGAGCTCGCGAACGTAGTCCTGCTTGGCAGTGGAGGCCGTGCCGTACATTTTCAGCCCCGCTACCTTGCCCAGCTGCGCCAGGGCGGTGCCCACCGCGCCGCTGGCGCCATGAATGAGGATTTCCTGTTCCGGTTTTACATCAGCCGAGCGGAACAGCATCTGGTAGGCGGTGAGGTAGGACAGCACGAGCACCACGGCGTCTTCTGCGGCCAGGCCGTCCGGCACCGGCACCAGGCCGTCGGCGGGACGCAACATGTATTCGGTGTAGGCGCCCCACACAGTGAGGTCAGCCACGCGCTGGCCAGGCGCCAGTCCGCTGACACCCTCGCCCAGTGCATCCACCACGCCTACCATGTCGTAGCCCGGCGGGTAGGGCAGTTCCGCGTCCACGCCGCTGTAGAGTCCCTTGCGCACCATGATGTCGGTAAACGATGCGCTGGCGGCAATCACGCGAACCCGCACCTCGCCCGGGCCAGGGGTCGGCAGGGGTGAGCTCTCCGTCCAGCGCAGCATGTCGGCGTCGCCGTGCCCGGTGATCAGCACCTGGTGGTAGCTATCGTTGGAGTTCATGCGGCCTCCTGCGCCCGTGTCTGCCTGCGCCGGACCCGAGAGGCTGAACAGAATTGCTAAAAACACCGGCAGTGCACGCATGGATATGTCCGAGGAAATCGAGTCCGTGTATGATAGCGCGCCATGAAATACCTGCGCACTCGCATCACCGAAGTCCTCACCCCAGCCCCCAACTACAAGCTTCTCCGTTTTGCCGGCGACGAGCCCATACCGGCCCGCCCCGGGGAGTTCGTCATGGTGCGCGGCGAGTGGGGTGTGCACCCGGTGCTGCCGCGCGCATTCTCACTGGTTGAGTGCGGTGAGTTCGGTTCCATTATCGTCAAGCCGATTGGCGAGGGTACCGAGCTGCTGGCTGGCATGGAGGTGGGTAACGTGCTCACCGTGTTCGGTCCGCTGGGCAAGGGCTATGATCTCGACCTGCCGCTGCAGGACAGGAGCCGCCGGCCGGTGCTGGTCGCGGGCGGTGTTGGCGTGGCACCGCTGCTCTACCTGGCTCGCGAGTTTCACGCCGCTGGCATTCGCAGCACGTTCATTTACGGCGGCCGTACCGAGGATGACCTGCCTCTGTCCGAGGACATTGCCGAAGTAGCCGACCTTGTGGTGACCACTGAGAACGGTGCACGTGGCGAGCAGGGCCGGGTGACCGCGCCGCTGGAGCGGCTGCTGGCCGAGCACAGCCATGCCATTGTCTACAGTTGTGGCCCGGATGGCATGTTGCACGCGGTGTCCAATGTCTCCCAGGCAGTGGGCGTACCGTGCCAGCTGGCGCTGGAAGCGCCCATGGCCTGCGGCATGGGCACCTGCAAGGGTTGCGCGGTGATGGGCACCGATGGTACCTACAAGTACGTCTGCTATGACGGCCCGGTGTTCGAAGCCGCTGATATTTTCGAGGCCGCCTTATGAGCGCGCGCCTTGCGGCGCCGCTGGGCGCACTGACCCTCGACAATCCTTTTATCAACGCTTCCGGCACCTACGGTTACGCGGTCGAGTACGCCGACTTCGTGGACGTCGCCCGCCTGGGCGGCGTCAGCGTAAAAGGCATCTCCCTTGAGCCTCGCCCGGGAAATGCGCCGCCGCGTACCGCTGAGACGGCGGCCGGCATGCTCAACTCTATCGGCCTCGCCAATATCGGCATTGAGGCATTTGTGCGCGACACCATGCCGCGCCTGCGTGAGCTCGGGGTCACGGTGATTGCCAACACCTTTGCAACCTCGGTCGAGGATTTCATCGAACTGGGCAAGCGCTTTGATGATGTTGAAGGGGTTGCGGCCCTGGAGCTGAATATCTCCTGCCCCAATGTGCATGCCGGGGGTATGCAGTTCGGCGTGTCCGGCCAGGCCGCCGGTGAGGTCACCGCCGCGGTGCGCGAAGTCACCTCGCTGCCGCTGATGGTGAAGCTGTCACCTGAGGCGGGTGACATCTGCGAGGTGGCCCGGGCGGTGGAGGCAGCGGGCGCCGACGTGATCACTATGATCAATACCATCCGCGGCATGGTCATCGATGTCGACCGGCGTCGGCCGATGCTGGGCCAGAAGATGGGCGGCATGTCCGGCCCGGCGCTCAAGCCGCTGGCGGTGCGCATGCTGTACGAGGTCTACCAGCAGGTCTCCATTCCGATTATCGGCATGGGTGGCATTGGCAGCCTGCGGGATTCCCTGGAGTTCTTCATGGCCGGGGCTTCAGCGGTGCAGGTGGGCACCGCCAACTATGCCGAGCCGGGTATCAGCCTGCGGCTGGCGGATGAGCTGGATGCCTGGCTGGAGGAGCGAGATCTCAAACTCACTGACATCATCGGGGTCGCTCACGGCGAGTCCTGAGCTACCGTACGGCGTCAGCCTGTTTGTGAAGCTTTTTTGATCGGGTCTTTTCCTGCCTTCCTTAATCTCTCCGTCATGCTATCGTCACGAAGTCGTAACGAAAAATAGCAGGATGGAACCTCATGCCACCCGTGACGGGTCGCACCTGGAGGCCCGGCCGTCACCGCGCCGCGCCACCACTGGCCAGCCCGATGCTGGCATTGTTTTGTCTCGTCCTGGGGATATCCGCCACGCCGATACTGGCGTCTGAGCTGGACCTTCCCCAGGGCCGCCTGCTGGGTGAAAGCCAGGACGGCATCCACCATTACCTCGGTATTCCCTATGCTGCCGCACCGGTCGGTGACCGGCGTTGGCGGGCCCCTGCGGCTGCGCCCCACTGGCCGGGGCTGCGCGATGCCACGCGTTACGCGCCGCAGTGCCCGCAGACCGCTTACCCGGAAGGCAGTCCCTACCTGCAGGCGCCGGCCGCCGAGTCAGAGGATTGCCTGTACCTGAATATCTGGGCACCGGAGAACGCCGAGGGCCTGCCGGTAATGGTGTGGATTCACGGCGGCAACTTTACCCGCGGCAGTGGCGGCCTGCCGGTCTACAACGGGCGCGAACTGGCAGTTCGCGACGTGGTGGTGGTCACGTTCAACTATCGACTCAATGTGTTTGGCTACCTGGCGCACCCGGCGTTGTCCCAGGAGCAGGGCGGCAGCTCCGGCAATTACGGCCTGATGGACCAGCTGGCAGCGCTGGCCTGGGTGCGCGACAACATCGGCCACTTTGGCGGCGACCCGGGCCGGGTCACAGTATTCGGTGAGTCTGCGGGCTCCAGTGCGATCAATCAGCTGCTGGCCACTCCCGCGGCCGCCGACCTGGTGCAGGGCGCCATCGGCCAGAGCGGCGCTTTTTTCATGCGGCAGCCAGAACTGGCAGATGCCCATCGGGTAGGTGAACAACTGAGCGAGCATCTGGGTGCGAACACACCCGCTGCGCTTCGCGAGGTGTCGGCCAAGACCCTGCTGGAGGCATTCGCAGCGATCGAGGCCGGCGGCGCCCAGCTGGGTCCCATCGTGGATGGGAAGCTGATACCGGCGCAGCTCATCAAGCTCTACCAGCAAGGTGCCTTTGCACGTGTTCCCACACTACTGGGTTACAACCGGGATGAGGCGACCAGCTTCGCGCTCTACCCGGACTTCCCCGGCATTTTCCGCACCCAGACCGAGTTCGAGGAAGGACTCTGGTCATTCGCCGGCCCGGCAGCGCTGCCGCTGATCTGGGCCTACCCGGAGCAACCGGGCTCCCAGCGACCCTACCTGGATTTCTGGCGCGATGCAGTGTTCGGCTGGAACATGCACACCTGGGCCGAATTGAGCGAAGCGGCGGGCCAGCCCTCCTGGCTCTACTTTTTCACGCACGTCCCCAACGATTTCTGGGGTGAGCAACTGGGCGCCTATCACGCGGCGGAGATTCCCTTTGTGTTCGGCAACAACGTGCCGGCCCATCCCGAGGACCGCGCCGTGCGTGAGCTGGTGCAGGGCTACTGGGTCAACTTCGCCCGCAGCGGCAACCCCAATGGTAACGGCCTGCCCGCGTGGCCGAACTACAGCGATGACGCGCGTTACCTGGAGTTGAACAGCCGCCCGCAGGCAGCGGAAGACCTGAGCTGGCTGCAGATTCGCCTGCTGGACCTGCTGCAGGCCGCCGTTAACTAGGGCGCCGGCCAGGGCGCCGGCCAGGGTACCTGCTAGGGCGCCGGTTTCAACCAGATCGGCGAGGAGTAGGCCCGCTCCTGGATGGTGCTCGGGTGGTCACGGGCTTCGTCCTGGCCCAGTGCCAGCGCATCCAGGTAGGAATGTCTCGCAGTGGGAATCTGCAGCACCCGTACATAGTAGAACGCCGGCTGACCGGCAATGTAGTCCGGGTCGCTCCAGCGCGCCGTCAGCTGCGGAGCGCCGATACTGTTTTCGACTGCGCCGGTGCTCATGTCGACGCTGTTGCCGACCGCCGGCAGTTTTCCATTGGCGTCCAGCTCGCGATCACCCGACCAGCTCACGTTGTAGACCCGCTCCCGTTCTTCTCCCGCTGCATCCAGCCAGCCTTTGACGATCTGGATGCGATCGAGGTTTGCTCCCACCGGGTCCTTGTCCGTCAGCACGATAAATTCCGGCGCCGACTCCGCAGCCACCAGCTCCCCGCCCATGGCAGTCCCGACACTGGTCGCTTCGCTGTAGAGGGTTGCCGAATCCAGGCTCAGCTCACCGAATCCATTGGCAGCAAAAAACTGCAGCCGAATGCGAGGCCCGGTAGTGGCATAGACCTCGCGGCGCTGCATGGCGTCCATGATGCTTTCGCGGGTGTTCTCTTCCGCCCACACGGCAGCGAGCCCCGCCGCCGACATCGCCCAGCCGTCCGGCGAGCGCACGCCTTCTTCCCACTCGCGGGTCTTGTTTTCGGGAATAGAATCCGTCGCCATCTTGCCCCAGAAATTGTCTTCCTCAGCGCTGGCAACGCTGGTGTGCGCATCCGTCGAGCCGATCACGCCGAACTGGTAGGGATTGGCACCATGCTGCTGTTCGAGGGACAGGCCACGCATCAGCGCCGTGCGCATGTAGTCACCCGGTCCAGCCTGGTAAGGACTCTGGTTTACCTGCAGGTAGAAAGGGAATTCTTCGAAGTCGGCAAACTCGTCATCGGGGGACAGATCGGGGTGGGTTTCGGAATCACCTTTCAACTGGGTGACTTCAGTGACCGGTTCCCAGCGCCGCCGCAGCTCGATATAGGCGCTGTCGAACTCGGTGCCCCGCAACCGCACTGTGTCAAACATGAAGCCCTTCGAGAGGTTGGAATTGTGAGGGATAGAAAGAAAGTCGGCACCGGTAGCGGCGCTGGTTTCCTCCAGCCAGGCCCATAGATCTTCAGGGTACTGACTGTCGATCAGCCGGTAGGGATGGAAGCTCTGCCCGATCTCGGCGTCGCCATCGGTAAACACCACCCGGTGCAGGTTGGCGCCGCCGGGTGTCGAACTCCACTCCCAGCCAATAAAGGTGCTGAACTGCCCGGGCTGATAGTATTCGTCTGCCAGCTCCGTTTGCGAGCGCCAGGTATCCACCTGCACCCACATCATGTCCGGCAGGATACTGGTATTGCCCCCCACAGTGTTGTCTTTTGCCGCTTCACGCACCGACTTGGGTGGCGGCAGGATATCCCTGAACAGCTGCGCCGCATCGCGTTCATCCAGTCGCCGGTTCAGGTACCAGGCGGCAAACCGTGCCTTCAGGCTATCCCATAGCCCCAGCTCACTGGTATCGACCCCCTCCCGATGAATGTGTCGAATAACCCCGAGAAACTCCGCATGGTCCGACACCACCAGGAAATCCAGCGGCGTCTCAATCTGCACCCGCGACCGATTCCCCGGGTGCACCACCGGCTCTCCCCGCGCATACCGATAAGCGACATGCGGATCCGCCGTAAAGTTGTTGTTGGTGTAGGCATCAAACGAGTAACTCGTATGCAGGTGCGTATCCCCCCACAATAGCTGCTTGTCAGCAGCCAGCGAAGTAAAGGAAACAAGGGCAGAAACAAGAAAGAGAGCAATGCGCATAGGGCTTGTCCTTATTGTTGTGCGCAAAGCATAGCGGAAAAACCCCAAACGAAGAAAAGCTAAGCGGAGTCAGCGAGAGCGCGCAGCGCTCAAAGCGAAGCAGTTCGTCGCCATCCCCGAGGCTTTGCAGCGCGCCAGCGCGCACCAAAGCCCCCTCGATCTCGCAGCCACTCCAGCCTCACCCCCTATTGGCACGCCCAGGAGAGGGTGAGCCAAACGCTGACGTTGCGCAGCAACGTGTGCCGGCGAACGCCAGTCAGCTCCGCTGACTGGCCGGATTAGTCCTCTCGGCTCTCCGGTGAGTGCAACGCGCTCGCCGGAGAGACGTACCCTGCAGCCAAAAAAAACGCCGAGTTACGAATAACTCGGCGTTCCTAAAAAATATGGTGCCCAGGAGAGGGTGAGCCAAACGCTGACGTTGCGCAGCAACGTGTGCCGGCGAACGCCGCCCGGCTACGCCGGGTGGCCGGATTAGTCCTCTCGGCTCTCCGGTGAGCGCAAGGCGCTCGCCGGAGAGACGTATCCCGCAGCCAAAAAAAACGCCGAGCTACGAATAACTCGGCGTTCTTACAAAATATGGTGCCCAGGAGAGGACTTGAACCTCCACGCCCTTTCGAGCACTAGCACCTGAAGCTAGCGTGTCTACCAATTTCACCACCTGGGCAGAAGCGGCCTGGAAACGCAGTTCCGGCTGCGCCTGAAGATCGGGAAATCTCCAGAGGGCGCGAACTTTACTTTTACACAGACCGATTGTCAATCCTGACGTATACTGCGCCGCAGATGTCAAAAAACCCTGAAAATCGCGGCCGCGGAGCCGCTACCCCACCCACTGACCCCCACGCAGAACGCGAAGCCGACCGCTACGAAAACCCGGTCGCCAGCCGCGAGTTGATCCTGCAATTGCTGGCAGAGGCCGAGCACCCGCTCAATCACAACCAGATCTGCCAGCGCCTGCATGTCGAGAGCCACGAGGATGTCGAAGCCATTCGCCGCCGGCTGCGTGCCATGGAGCGCGACGGCCAGTTGTTGGTCAACCGCAGGGGCGCCTACGGCCCGGTGGAGAAACTCGACCTGATTCACGGCCGCGTGATTGGGCATCGCGATGGCTATGGCTTCCTGTCCCCGCTGGACGGCACTGACGACCTCTACCTGAGCGCGCGCCAGATGGGCCTGGTATTCGATGGCGACGAGGCCCTGGCCCGCGTGTCTGGCGTCGATAACCGTGGACGGCGCGAAGGCAAAATTGTTGAAGTGCTCAAGCGCGGCAACACCGAGGTGGTGGGGCGTTACTACGAGGAGGGCGGCATCGGTGCCGTGATTCCGGACAACGCCCGCATCAACCACGATGTACTGATTCCACCCCAGGAGAAACACGGCGCCCAACACGGCCAGATCGTGGTGGCAGAGCTGACCAGCTACCCCTCGCGACAGTTGGGCGCCAAGGGCCGCATCACCGAAGTGCTGGGTGAGCACCTGGACCCGGGTCTGGAAATCGACGTGGCAATCCGCTCCCACGGCATTCCCTACCAGTGGAATGAGGCAGTGCTCAAGGAAGCCGCCAGTCTCGCCGATCAACCTACCGAAGCCGACAAGCGGGGCAGGGTGGATCTCAGGGACCTGGCCTTTGTCACCATCGACGGCGAGGACGCCCGGGATTTTGACGACGCGGTCTACTGTGAGAAGAAGCGTGGAGGTGGCTGGCGCCTGTGGGTCGCCATCGCCGATGTCGGCCATTACGTGCGGCCGGGCTCTGCGTTGGATGAAGAGGCCCTCAAGCGCGGCAACTCAGTCTATTTCCCGGAGCGCGTGGTGCCCATGCTGCCGGAGGCCCTGTCCAACGGGCTGTGCTCCCTGATGCCGAAAGTGGACCGGCTCAGCATGATCTGCGAGATGGAGATTTCCAGGGTCGGCAATATCGCCGGTTACCACTTCTACGAGGGGGTGATTCACTCCCACGCCAGGCTCACCTACACCCAGGTCGGTGAAGTGATCGAGCGCGGCAGCCACCCGGATGTCGACAAGGCCGTCGTGCCGCATATCACCCGCCTGCACGGCCTCTACAAGGTGCTGCGGGAAGCCCGCGACAAGCGCGGCGCCATCGACTTCGAGACTACGGAAACCCGCATCATTTTCGACGCCCAGCGCAAGATTGAATCGATTGTGCCGGTGCAGCGCAATGACGCCCACAAGCTGATCGAAGAGTGCATGCTGTGCGCCAACGTGGCCACCGCGCGTTTCTTCGAAGAGCACAATTTGCCCATCCTCTACCGAGTGCACGAGGGGCCTGGCGAGGAGAAGCTCGAAAACCTGCGCAGCTTCCTGGGTGAACTGGGCCTCGATATCGGTGGCGGTGACGAACCCACGCCCATGGACTATCAGGTACTGCGCGGCCAGATCGGTGATCGGCCTGACAGCCACATTATTGAGACCATGCTGCTGCGGTCCCTGTCCCAGGCCGTCTACCAGCCCGAGAACAAGGGCCACTTCGGCCTGCATTACCCGGCTTATGCTCACTTCACCTCGCCGATTCGCCGCTACCCGGACCTGCTGGTCCATCGCGGCATTCGGCGGGTGATTCGTTCCGACCTGCCCAGCAAGCGGGTGCTGCGCGAAGATGCCGCGCCGATTCCGGTAAAGCGCATCTTCCCCTATGACTTTGCCGACATGCTGGCCCTCGGCGAACAGTGTTCCATGACCGAGCGCCGCGCCGATGACGCCACCCGCGAGGTGGAGGCCTGGCTCAAGTGCGAGTTCCTGCAAGACCATGTCGGCGACACCTTCGAAGGGGTCGTGGCCGCCGTGACCAGCTTCGGCCTGTTTGTCGAACTGGCCAATATCTACATCGAAGGTCTTGTGCACATAAGCGCACTCCCGGCCGACTATTACCACTACGATCGCGGCCGCCAGCGCCTGGTGGGCGAGCGCAGCGGACGCAACTTCAACCTGGGTGATGAAGTCACCGTGCAGGTCGCGCGGGTAGACCTGGACGAGAAGAAGGTCGACCTGGAGCTGCTGGAAGCGAAGAGCCGCCGTGAGGCCAGCCGCCCCAGCCGCGCAGACGATCGGCGCGGCACCAAACCGGCTGGCAAGAAAGGGCAAGCCAGGAAAGCCGGCAAAAAAGCGGGAAGCAAAAAAAAGGACGGCCCGCGCAAGTCCGGGCTGCGCCGGCGCCGCTAGATGGAGCAGGTCTACGGTATCCACGCCGTCGATACCCTGCTGCGCCGCGAACCCGGCAGCATCCAGTGCCTGTGGGTTCAGGCCGGCCGCCAGGACAAGCGCATGAGCGCGCTGCTGGAGCTGGCCGCCAACCAGGGCATAAGTGTCCAGACCGTGCCGCGGGCCGAACTGGACGACAAGGTCGCCGGCCGCCACCAGGGCGTGGTCGCCGAGGTATCACGCCAGTCCCGACAGTGGGATGAAGCCGCTCTCTACCACCTGCTCGACGAACTCAGTCGCCCTGCACTGGTGCTGGTACTGGACGGCATCACCGACCCCCACAACCTCGGCGCCTGCCTGCGCAGCGCCGACGCCGCCGGCGTCGACGCCGTGGTCGTGCCCAAGGACAAGTCCGCCGACCTCAACGCCACCGTGCGCAAGGTCGCCTGCGGCGCCGCCGAAGTCGTGCCCTTCGTGCGCGTCACCAACCTCGCTCGCACCCTGGAAGGCCTGAAGGAACGCGGCATCTGGCTCTATGGCACCGCCGGGGAGGCGGAAACCCTGCTCTACGACGCCGACCTCAGCGGCCCCGTGGCCATCGTTATGGGCGCCGAGGGCACCGGCTTACGCCGCCTGACCCGCGATAAATGCGACCACCTGGTCAAACTCCCAATGGCCGGCGAAGTCAGCTCCCTCAATGTCTCTGTAGCCACTGGTATCTGCCTGTTCGAAGCCGTAAGACAGAGGCAGTAAGACTCAGAACTTGAGTGGCTGGGTGGTTCCTTGCACCGGAGCCCTTTCAGGGCGCGCTCAGGCTGCCACCGGTTTCCGGGAATTCTGCGAGCACTGTCCGAGTCCGAATTTTTTGCGCAGCAAAAATCGTCGAGTTGCGCAGCAGCCGGGAACCGGTGGCAGCCTGCGCCCGGGCCCCGGTGCAAGGAACCACCCAGCCACCCCTCTAGCTGCCAAAACTACGCCCTATCAATAGCTTGCGCGGGTGACACAGAGTCTGTATTATCGCGCGCTCAAAATTTGACCGGTGGCCCAAAGCCGCCGATTCTCCTTGCCACACCGGCTCTCTCTGACCCCGGGTGGCTTTAACCCGTAAGGAGCCGCTAATGCGACACTACGAAATCGTATTCATGGTCCATCCGGACCAGTCTGAGCAAGTGCCCGGCATGATCGAGCGTTACTCTGCCACCATCCAGAAAGATGGCGGACAGGTGCATCGCCTCGAAGACTGGGGCCGCCGTCAGCTCGCCTATCACATCAACAAGATTCACAAGGCACACTACGTGCTGATGAATGTTGAGGCGAGCAATGACGCCATGGACGAGCTCACCACCACCTTCCGCTACAACGATGCGATCATCCGCAACCTGGTAATCCGCCGTGATGAGCCCGTGACCGAAGAGTCCATCATCATGAAGCAGGAGAAAGAGCAGCGCGAGCGCAAGAGCCGCTACGAAGAGCGCCAGGCCGCCGAGTCATCCAACGACGAAGCGCAGGATGAAGAGAAGAAGCCCGCCGTTGCCGCCAGTGAACCAGCCTCCGAAGAGCCCGCCAGCGAAGCATCTGACGCGCCGGAGACCGAGGTTGACGAAGGTGCAGCCGACGACGATTCAGACGCATAAGACAAGTAACGGAGGAATAACCCATGGCACGCTTTTTCCGTCGCCGTAAGTACTGCAAATTCACCGCCGAGGGCGTGAAGGAAATCGATTACAAGGATATCGATACCCTGAAGCAGTACATCACCGAAACCGGCAAGATCGTTCCCAGCCGCATCACCGGTACCAAGGCGCGCTACCAGCGCCAGCTGGCTACCGCCGTGAAGCGTGCTCGTTACCTGGCGCTGCTGCCGTACTCGGACGCACACCAGTAAGTTCGTCGCAAGACTGACTCATCGGGTCGGCCCGTGAGAGCCGTCGCCGAATATGTAATGCGGGGCCGAAACCAGGCCCTGTGGGTGTCCGTACTCGGCGCGAGCACCCTGTTGTTTTCCTGGCTCAGCGCCGCAGTCCTGGCGCTGGTGACCCTGCGCAAGGGGCCAGGTGAAGGCGCCTATCTACTGGCCTGGGCGGTGTTGCCCGCGGGCTTTGTGCTTGGTGTTTTTGGAGATGCGAGTCCCCTGGCCTTGATCCTCGGGACGACGGCGCTGGCAGTGATGCTGCGCTGGACCGTGTCCTGGCAGCTGACGCTCTGCGCCAGCAGCGCCGTCGGCATTGTGACCGGCCTGGGCATGTTGTGGCTCGGTGTGAACTCCCTGCAGGAGTTGCAGGGAGCGTTTGCGGAAATATTCGCGAACTTTTCCCAGCGCATGACCGAGCAGAGCGGGCAGACCGTTACGCTGCAGCCACCCGGCATTGAAACCATTGCCGGCATGCTGGGATTGATGAACGCGATAGGCTGCGTTCTTTGCCTGCTGCTGGCGCGCTGGTGGCAGGCCCTGCTGTACAACCCGGGCGGGTTCAGGGCCGAATTTCACGGCCTGCGCTATGAGCCAGCCATCGCCAGCATGCTGTTGCTGCTGGTGCTGGGTGTCAGCAGCCTGGGGTTGGTGTATCGCCCCTGGGCAGTGTTGTTTGCGCTGCCGCTGAGCATCGCCGGATTGGGCCTGGTGCATGCGCGGGCAGCCTACCGGGGCTATGGATCCGGATATCTCACGCTGTTTTATGTGCTGTGGGTGTTCCTGGACCCGGTGAAATTTGTAGTGATAGGGCTGGCTGTGGCAGATAGCCTGGTGGATTTCCGCAGCCGCTGGCAGCCAAAGCCCAAGAAAGAAGATTCTGACAACGAGTAATACTGTAGAGGAAATCAGCATGGAAGTTATTCTGCTGGAGAAAATTGGCAACCTGGGCGACCTCGGAGACCAGGTGACCGTGAAGCCCGGCTATGGCCGCAACTACCTGATCCCGCAGGGCAAGGCTGTGCCGGCTACCAAGGACAACGTGGCCATGTTCGAAGCCCGTCGCGCCGAGTTGGAAGCCGCCGCTGCCGAGCAGCTGGACGAAGCCCAGGCCCGCGCCGACAAGATCGCCGAGCTGGGTATCATCAGCATCGAAGCCAACGCCGGTGAAGAAGGCAAGCTGTTCGGCTCGATCGGTACCCGCGACATCGAAGAGGCGGTCACCGCTGCCGGTGTCGAGATCAACAAGGCCGAAGTTCGCCTGCCGGAAGGTGCCCTGCGCGAGTTGGGCGAATACCAGGTAGAGCTACACCTGCACTCAGACGTCAACGTGACCATCGAGTTGCACGTCGTTCCGGAAGCGGCCTAAACCGCAACCGGACCCAAAAGGGGCCAGAGCCCTGTTTCCACGTTGGAAGCAGGCCTCTGGCCCTTTTTTTGTGCGCCGGTGCTCGAGCCGATCTGCAGCTGCTTTAAATACGCTCCCGTATGAGCAACAATCAGCGGTTCCTTCGCGGATAACAGCCCATGGCCGAAACTGACTATCCAGTAGAGCTTCCAGCCGACATCATCGACCTGCCCTACGCAGACGACCCGGAAGTGGCGCGCATCAAGATGCTGCCGCACTCCATCGAGGCAGAGCAGTCGGTGCTGGGCGGGCTGCTGCTCTCGGATGACCAGTGGGACACCGTGGCGGAGCAGGTTGCCTTCGGCGATTTTTACAGGCCCGACCACCGCCTGATCTTCCGCCACATGGCCAGGCTGGCGGAAGCTAATGAACCGATCGACCCGGTTACCGTGGCCGACGCCCTCAATGCCAGCGGCGAACTCGAGAACGCCGGCGGCTTCGGCTACCTGGCCCAGCTTGCCAAGGACACCCCCAGCGCCTCCAACATCCGCGCCTACGCCACCGTGGTGCGCGACCGCGCCGCCCTTCGGCACCTGATCCAGGCCGCCCAGGATATCGCCGACTCCGGCTACAACCCCGAGGGCCGGACCTCCGACGACCTGATCGACGAGGCCGAGCGCAAGATCATGCAGATCACCGAGCAGGGCCCCAAGGCCGGCGGCCCCATCGACGTCAACCCGCTGCTGACCCGGGCGGTGGAGCGCATTGATGAGTTGTACAATTCCGGTGGTGATATCACCGGCCTGAGTACCGGCTATACCGAGCTGGACCGCATGACCTCCGGCCTGCAGAAATCCGACCTGGTCATCGTGGCCGGCCGGCCCTCCATGGGCAAAACCAGCTTCGCCATGAACCTGGTGGAGCACGCCGTGCTCAACCAGGAAAAACCCATCCTGGTGTTCAGCATGGAGATGCCGGCGGACCAGCTGATTGTGCGTATGCTGTCCTCGATCGGCCGCATCGACCAGACCCGCATCCGCAACGGCAAACTGGAACAGGAAGACTGGCCCAAGCTGTCTGCCGCCGTCACCAAAATGAAAGACGTACCGCTGTACATCGACGATACCCCGGCCCTGACACCTACCGAAATCCGCTCGCGTGCCCGCCGGGTGGCCCGCGAGGCTGGCGGCCTGGGCATGATCATGGTGGATTACCTGCAACTGATGCGGGTGGCTGGCTTCAACGAGGGCCGTACTGCGGAGATCTCGGAAATCTCTCGCAACCTCAAGGCCGTGGCCAAGGAATTCGATTGCCCGATGGTGGCACTCTCGCAGCTTAACCGCGCCCTTGAGCAGCGCCCCAACAAGCGCCCCGTCAACTCGGACCTGCGTGAATCCGGCGCCATCGAGCAGGACGCCGACGTCATCATGTTCATCTACCGGGACGAGGTCTACCACGAGGACAGCCCCGACAAGGGCGTCGCCGAGATCATTATCGGCAAGCAACGGAATGGCCCTATCGGCACCGCCCGGCTGGCTTTCATCGGCCAGTTCACCCGCTTCGAAAACCTCGCCCGCAACGACTACGACGAGGGTTTCCACTAGCACAACCCGCCTTGTCCCCCCGCTGGAGCTTTCCATGAACGACGAAATACGCCGCCTGGTACAGCAGCTCGCTGATCTGGAAGAAGAGCTGCGCGACAAGCTCCACGAACAGGAAACCCGGGTCTTGTACAAGCTTGAAGGCAGGAAGGTGCTGTTTCAGGAGCAGGTAAAGGAAGCCCACGCCGCCCTGCAGGAAGCTTTGCTGCCCTATCTGCGGCGCTCCAGTTGGCGCAGCTACCTGTCGGCACCGTTCATCTACTCGCTGATTATTCCCTTTGCCCTGCTGGACCTGTTTGTCAGCGTTTACCAGGCGATCTGCTTCCCGCTGTATCGCATTCCGCTGGTCAAGCGCAGCCGCTATATCGTGATCGACCGCTATCACCTCAGCTACCTGAACAGCCTGCAGCGCTTCAATTGTGTCTACTGTGGCTATGTGAACGGGCTTATCGCTTTCGTGCGTGAAGTCGCTTCGCGGACCGAGCAGTACTGGTGCCCCATAAAGCACGCGCGCAGGGTGACTGGATCGCACACCCGCTATTCGAACTTCCTGGACTACGGGGATGCCGAGGACTTTGAGGAAAAGCTGCAGGTGCTGCGTGAGCAGCTGCGTAAAAAGGCCGCCTAGTCGCCGAGGCTTGCGCGAATCTTCTCAAGCTCCGCCAGCGCCTCATCCCGGCTGCTGATCTCGCCGCTGCTGGCGGGAAGTGCCTCAGGTGCTGCAATCTCCAGCGTTTCGCCGGCCATTACCTTGCTGCACCAGCGCTGGTAGGCTGCCTGGAAAACCGGCCAGGTTTTGCTCTCGGGTTCGCTGGACAGGAGAAACCAGTCTGCTTCGCGACCGGCGAAGTAGACGGCCGGGTGGCTCCAGGGCTGGGCGGATTTCGGGCTGGCGGCGCTACAGGCTTCCCGGTAGGCGCTGCGCGCATCCGGCAGGCCGTAGGGTGCCAGGCTGTCACGGCAGCACTCGATCATCTTGTTGAGGGTGGGCAGGTACTCGCTGGTTTCAATGGCTTTCTTGGCGCCTCGCAGGATCTGCTCCACAGGGTAGTCAGCCAGGGCGTCCAGCCACAGCTTCTTGACCTGGTTGAGCTGCTCGCTGTCCGGGTAGGCGGCATAGAATTGGTTGTGGTAGTTGAGCCGGAACAGGGCGAACACCTGGTTGATGGCATCGATCCGCTCCTCGGATGGCGGCGTGCGCGCCGCACCAGCCCGGGCTTGCCCCTCCGCAGTAGGTGCAGAGTGATGGCCCTGAGCGGTCTGGTCAGGAACTCGCCCAGCTGCGGTCGTTGAGGTCGTCTGCGAGGCTGCGATCTCGCGTGCGGCCTGCTCGATACGTGTCTTGCTGTTCCCCATGGGTGGCGAGCTCGTTGCGTTTTGCCCAGTGGTATTTTACATGCTGCAGGAACTTGGTGCGCCAGCTCTTGTAGAGCTTGTTGGAATCTTTCCAGTACAGAATGAACTCTGGCAGCAGGCTGTCCGCAAATTCGCGGTCAATGTGCGACATCCGCAGGATGTCGTAAACGTCTTCATCGGGTCGCCAGTTGTCCGGTATTCGCGAAGGCGCCGTGTCGTGAGAGAGTGACGAGGTGTAGCGCTCCCACTGGATTTGGATGTGCTGCATGAATTTGGCGTTCGGCGTGGCAACTCGCGGGTCCTTCTCCAGCCAATACAGGACAAATTCAGGCACGGCGTCGTCAATAAATGCGCGGGTAACGCCCTTTCTTTCGAGAATCTCCAGGGCGTCCTCACTTGGATACCAGGCTTTGCTTATCTTGTCTTCGCGGGGGCGAAAACGCTCGCCGGTATCCTGCTGGTTTTGGCGCCAGCGGCTCAGGACGTGTTGCCGAAACTTGTTCTCCCAGGCGTGGGATACCTCGCCGCGCTCACGCCAGTAACAGACAAAGTCTTCGAGCTGGTCGAGCGCGAACTGACGGGAGACGCCGTGATTCAGGGCCAGCAGCTGCAGCAGGTCCTCGCTGGGGCACCAGCTGGCGGGCAGCAGGCCGGCGCCCTGGCGGCGCGGTGGCTGATAGGGTTGCTCCGGGGTGGCGGCGCGCGCAGGGTGTTGCCCTGCGGAGCGCTCTGTCCGACGTGACTCGTTGATGGCAAATACCAGGGCCTCGGCCTCGTGCAGCGGCGGTGATTCCACCAGGATCAGGCCCTTGTCGGCCAGGCTTTTGGTCACCCGGTGCAAGTCCACGGCGCTCCAGAAGGGCAGGGTTTCCAATAGCCAGTCGCGCTGCACGCGCAGCCAGGCATAGCCGCGGTGCTCCTGGGACTCCCGGTGGCGGAACAGCTCACTGAGGTGCTGCAGCAGGATCGCTTCTTCCAGCCCGATGGTCTGCGCCAGCGCCGGCGAAAAGACCAGCTGGCGTTCGGGAATGATGGAAGAATCAGACATGGCCAGCCTTTTGCGATCGGGCCGGACATTCTAGGGCATCGGCCCGGGCTCTGCTAGCATGAGCCCATTCCAGCGGTAAAAACACTGATGGCAAAAACCAAAAGCAAGACCGCTTTCGTCTGTAACGAGTGCGGCTCCGAATACAGCAAGTGGCAGGGCCAGTGCAGCGATTGCGGGGCCTGGAATTCGGTGGTTGAGTTCCGGCTCGGTAACCCCGCCCGCGGCGCTGCTGCGGCGCCCAGAACGGGTGGTTACAGTGGGGCGCTGGCCGAGGCCCGGGTTCTCAAGGATATCGACCTCGACGAGCTGCCGCGCTTCTCCTCCGGCATGAGTGAGCTCGACCGGGTGCTGGGCGGCGGGCTGGTGCCGGGCTCGGCGATACTGGTGGGCGGCAACCCCGGTGCCGGTAAATCCACGCTGCTGCTGCAGACCCTGTGCCACCTGGCACAGCAGGTGCCGGCGCTCTACGTCACCGGAGAGGAGTCGCCCCAGCAGGTGGCCATGCGTGCCCGCCGCCTGCAGTTGCCCACCGATCGGCTGCAGCTCATGTCGGAAACCAGCGTGGAGGCGATCCAGGCCGCCGCCGAGCAGATCAAACCCAGAATCCTGGTAGTGGATTCCATCCAGGTGGTCCACAGCGACGAGCTCACCTCTGCACCGGGTTCGGTATCTCAGGTACGTGAGTGCGCTGCCTGGCTCACCCGCTACGCCAAGCAGACCGGCACCGTGCTGTTCCTGGTGGGCCATGTCACCAAGGACGGCTCGCTGGCCGGCCCCAAGGTGCTGGAGCATATGATCGACTGCTCCATCCTGCTGGAAGATACCGCTGATTCCCGTTTCCGCATGCTGCGCGGACAGAAGAACCGTTTCGGCGCGGTCAACGAGCTGGGCGTGTTTGCCATGACCGGTGAGGGCGTCAGGGAAGTGAAGAATCCTTCGGCGATCTTCCTCAACCGGGCCACCGAGCCGGCTTCCGGCTCTGCGGTGGTAGCGGTGTGGGAAGGCACTCGGCCCCTGTTGGTGGAAATCCAGGCACTGGTGGATGACTCACAGATTGCCAATCCGCGGCGGGTCGCTGTGGGCCTGGAGCAGAACCGACTGAACATGCTACTGGCGGTATTGCACCGCCACGGCGGCCTGCAGGTGGGTGACCAGGATGTGTTCGCCAACGTGGTTGGTGGGGTACGGGTCCTGGAGACCAGCGCTGACCTGGCCCTGCTATGCGCGATCGTGTCCAGTTTCCGCGACCGGGTGCTGCCTCGTGAATTGGTGATATTCGGCGAGGTGGGACTGGCCGGAGAAATTCGTCCCGTGCCCAGCGGCCAGGAACGCCTGGCGGAAGCTGCCAAGCACGGATTTACTCAGGCAATTGTCCCACGCGCCAATCTGCCCAAGCAGCCGATTGCCGGTATGGAAGTGAAGGGTGTCAGTAAACTTGGTGAAGCACTCGCCGCACTGGAGGCCTGAGATGCTGCGCGTCGCGATTAGTTTCCTGCTGGTGTGCGCCCTGGTGACGCTGGTGAACACCGCGCGTGCTGATGGCCTGTTCAAGGAGACCATCAAATTGCGCAATGGCCAGCTGCTGGTGGTGGAAGAATCGGACCTTGAGCCTCGCAGTGTGGGCAGCTATAGCCTGCGCTTGTACAGCAACGAACGCCCAGAGTTTCCCTATGACCGGTTTGTCACAGGCTTGTTAGAGTACCGGGACGGAGTGCTGGAAGCCGCGGCAGAGCTGGATTCAAAGCACTGTGATGATTGCTTCATGATCTGTATGCGTAGTGTCGGCACCGGCAGTGCGTTGACGCGGCATGTTTACAGCTACGGCAATAACCGACTGACCCTGCACTATGATGAGGTGGTGGGGTGTGCTGAGACGTTGGCCTGCGAGGATCTTGGGGAATCGCGTTGGGAATGGCCGGAGCCAGGGCCTGAACTTGACGGTGCTGAAAATGCCAATGAGTAAGAAAGAACGTGGCCTGCACGAGCTCTACCGCGAAGATCCTCAGCGCGCCCAGGCCCAGGTTTTCGGAAGAAGAGATTTTCTGGCGGGAATGGGTGCCGTGCTTGGTGCCGAGGTGGTTTTCGGCCGCTTCTTGCCGGCGGGCCTGATTCCTGCGGCCCTTGCGGACACCACCGAACCCTTTGTGATCCCGGGCAAGGACCCGGGTCTGGTGCTGCTGAACGATAGGCCGTTGAATGCCGAGACACCAGCGCATCTGCTGGACGATGCCATTACTCCGGCGAGCCGGCTGTTCGTGCGCAACAACGGCCTGCCGCCCGCGGCCGTGGACCTCAACACATGGGCGCTCAGCATCGACGGTGAATCCGCCAAATCCACGCGACGCTATACCCTGGCCACGCTCAAGGCCCGCTTCAAGACATATAGCTACCAGCTCACCCTGGAATGCGGCGGCAACGGCCGCAGTGAGTTCAACCCCCCTGCCCGCGGCAACCAGTGGACCACCGGTGCGGTGGGTTGCCCGCGCTGGACCGGGGTGCGGCTGCGGGACGTGCTGAGGGATGCCGGTGTGAGGGATGATGCGGTCTATGTCGGCTACTACGGTGCCGACACCCATATCTCCGGTGACCCCAATAAGCTTGTCATATCCCGCGGGGTACCCATTGCCAAGGCGATGGAAAAGGAATCGTTGATCGCCTGGGCGATCAACGGCGAGGACATGCCCCTGCATCATGGCCATCCACTGCGGCTGGTGTTCGGCGGTTGGCCGGCCTCTACCTCGGGCAAGTGGCTGACCCGCGTCGCCATTCGCAACCAGGTGCACGACGGTCCCAAGATGGGTGGCTATTCCTACCGTGTACCCTGCAAACCGGTGGTGCCGGGTGCCGATGTGCCGGAACAGGACATGTGCATTATCGAGTCGATGCCGGTGAAGTCGCTGGTGACCTATCCGAAGTCCGGGCTGGTGCATCGCGATGGCCAGGACCTGGAGGTGCGCGGTCATGCCTGGGCGGGTGACCGTACGGTGAGCGACGTTGATGTGTCCATCGACTTTGGCCAGACCTGGCAGCCCGCCCGGGTGCGCAAGCCTGCCAATCGCCGGGCCTGGCAACAGTGGTCGGTAAAGCTGGAGTTCCCGCAGAAGGGTTATTACGAGGTCTGGGCCCGCGCCACGGATTCCTCCGGTATCGCCCAGCCCATGGTGGTACCGGGCTGGAACCCGCGCGGCTACCTCAATAACGCCACCCATCGGGTCGCGGTCAAGGTGGTATGAACGCGACTCTATTTCGAGCCGCGTGCCGGCGCAGCCGGGCAATCCTTTTCTCTGGAAACGCTACTCGACTACGCCTGCGCTCTCTCGTAGTGAGTCTCGCGCCCATCTTCTTCCCGGCAGCAGCGGGTGGGACTGAATTTGAGGTGGATCGAGCGAGCGGGCTGGTCATCGCTCCCGGGTATGAACAGGTGAAGGCCCAGTGCACCGTCTGCCACTCAGGCAGACTGGTCACCCAGAACCGCGCCGATCGGGAGGGCTGGCGGCAGATGATTCGCTGGATGCAGGAAACCCAGAACCTCTGGCCTCTGGGTCCGGCGGAAGAGGAGATACTCGACTACCTGGCCGGCAATTACGGTCCGCTGCCGGGGGGGCGGCGCGCCCCGCTCGAGGTGAGCTTCGAGTAACGCCACGCGGATAACGGCCTGTCCGAAAAGGGCGCTAACCCTTTTTTTGCGGTGCTACACTCAGG
Organism: Halieaceae bacterium; assembly: GCA_965229625.1. GTDB lineage: Bacteria > Pseudomonadota > Gammaproteobacteria > Pseudomonadales > Halieaceae > JANQIO01. The sequence goes on along the minus strand of CBDDJJ010000002.1, from coordinate 1,384,217 downwards.
TGGACAAGCCCCCTTGTCACCGGATAAAGGTCACGGGGTAAAACCTGCCAGCCAAGGAATGACTATGGACAATCACCTGCCACAGATCATCGGCAACACGCCACTGCTGCACCTGCGCAAGGTGTCGGAACTGACCGGCTGTCATATCTACGGCAAGGCAGAGTTCATGAATCCGGGTGGCTCAGTGAAGGACCGCACCGCGCTGGGCATAATCCAGGCCGCGGTGGAGGCGGGCGACCTGAGCCCCGGCGGCGTTGTCGTGGAAGGGACGGTGGGCAATACCGGCATCGGCCTTACCATCGTCGCCAACGCCATGGGCTTCGAAACCGTGGTGGTCATGCCCCAGGGCGCCAGCCAGGAGAAGATCAACCAGGTGGAAATGCTGGGCGCTGAACTGATCCTGGTACCCACCGTCGGCTACGACAATCCCCACCACTATATTCACACCGCCGAACAGGTGGCCGCCGGTCGCGCCCACCAGGAGCCCAACGGGGCCATCTGGGCGCGGCAGTTCGACAACCCGGCCAACGCGCAGATTCACTGCGATACCACAGGCCAGGAAATCTGGAACCAGACCGACGGCCAGGTGGACGGATTTATCTGCTCAGTGGGTACTGGCGGCACTCTGAGCGGTGTGGCCGCTGCGCTGCGCGAGAAAAACCCGGGGGTGAAGATTGGCGTGGCCGATCCCATGGGCTCCGGGGTCTACAACTACTTCCGGGAGGGTGCGCCCCGCAAGGAGGGTTCATCCATTGTGGAAGGTGTCGGCGTGAGCTTTGTGCCAGGCAACCTGGCGGGACTGGAGGTGGACTTCGCCTGCCAGGTGAGTGACGAGGAGGCCCTGCCTTACCTTTACGACCTGCTCAAGGAGGAGGGCATCAGCGTCGGCGGCTCGGCGGCGGTGAATATTGCCGGCGCGGTGCGCCTCGCGCAAGAGCTGGGCCCCGGGCACACCATTGTTACCATCCTTTGCGACTCCGGCGCGCGCTACGCCAGCAAGCTGTTCAACGCCGAGTTCCTGTGGGAGCACAAGCTGCCCTACCCGGAGTGGATCGCAGCCTGAGCCGGCCTACTTGAGCTTTTTATACTTCACCCGATGCGGCTGGTCGGCCGCAGCGCCCAGGCGGGCTTTGCGGTCTTCTTCGTAGTCGGTGAAGTTACCCTCGTGGAACACCACGCCGCCGTCATCTTCGTAGGCGAGGATGTGGGTGGCCACCCGATCGAGGAACCAGCGGTCGTGGGAGATGACCAGGGCTGAGCCGGGGAAAGCAAGCAGCGCCTCCTCAAGCGCGCGCAGGGTTTCCACGTCCAGGTCGTTGGTGGGCTCATCCAGCAGCAGCACGTTGGCGCCCTGCTTCAGCAGCTTGGCCAGGTGCAGGCGGTTGCGTTCACCGCCTGACAGGTCTTTCACAAACTTCTGCTGGTCCGTCCCCTTGAAGTTGAACTTGCCGACGTAGGAGCGGGAATTGATCTCGTAGCTGCCGATCTGCAGGTTGTCGTGACCGTCGGAAATCTCTTCCCATACCGTCTTGCTGCCGTCGAGATCATCGCGGCTCTGGTCGACGTAGGCAATCTGTACCGTGTCGCCAATGCGCACGCTGCCGCTGTCGGCTTCCTCGGCACCCGTCAGGATGCGGAACAGTGTGGACTTGCCCATACCGTTGGCGCCGATGATGCCGACGATTGCTCCCTTGGGTACGGTGAAGCTTACGCCGTCCAGCAGCAGGCGGTCGCCGAAGGATTTGGTGAGCCCCTCCACTTCGACCACCAGGTCGCCGAGGCGCTGGCCCGGCGGGATATAGATCTCGTTGGTCTCATTGCGGTTCTGGAATTCCTGGGACTGTAGATCTTCAAACCGCTGCAGGCGCGCCTTGCTCTTGGCCTGCCGCCCCTTGGGGTTGGCCCGCACCCACTCCAGCTCCGCCTTGATGGTCTTCTGCAGCGAGGCTTCCTGGCGCTGTTCCATTTCCAGGCGTTTCTCTTTCTGGTCCAGCCAGCTTGAGTAGTTCCCTTCGTAGGGAATGCCGCGACCTCGGTCCAGTTCCAGGATCCAGCCGGCGGCGTTGTCGAGGAAGTAGCGGTCGTGGGTAATCGCCACCACGGTGCCGGGGAAGTCGAGCAGGAATCGCTCCAGCCAGGCCACGCTCTCTGCATCCAGGTGGTTGGTGGGCTCGTCCAGCAGCAGCATGTCGGGATTGGACAGGAGCAGCCTGCAGAGGGCTACCCGGCGGCGCTCGCCACCGGAGATTTTGGTGACGTCCGCATCCCATGGCGGCAGCCGCAGGGCATCTGCGGCGATTTCCAGGCGGGTCTCGATATTGTGGGCATCCGTGGCCTGGATGATGTCCTCCAGCTCCGCCTGGCGCTTAGCCAGGGTGTCGAAGTCGGCATCTTCCTCGGCGTAAGCCGCATAGACCTTGTCCAGCTCAGCGAGGGCGTCAATCGCTTCCGCAAGTCCTTCCTCGACATTGCCGCGAACGTCCTTGTCGGGGTCGAGCTGTGGCTCCTGGGGCAGGTAGCCCACCTTGATGCCAGGCTGGGGCCGGGCCTCGCCGAGAATGTCGGTATCGATACCCGCCATGATCTTCAGCAGGGTAGATTTGCCGGCGCCGTTCAGGCCCAGCACGCCAATCTTGGCACCCGGGAAAAACGACAGTGAGATATCTTCCAGGATCTTGCGCTTGGGCGGCACAACCTTGCCGACGCGGTTCATGGTGTAGACGTATTGGGCCATGGGTCCTCCGAGGTGAGGCCCGCGATTTTCCGGTTTATAAACCGCCTGTCAACGGCGTGGCCGGGGCGAGATTCAGTTCAGGCGAGGCGGGCGTTTCTTGGGTCGACCCCTTCCCTTCCGGCCCGGATACAAATCAGGTAATCGGCGCGTTGCTGGGGTCTTCCGGCGTCGCCGACAGATCCGAGGGCTCGTTCTCCTCGGTAAATTCCTCGACGTGGCGCTCCACCTTCTGGTTGTTCCTGCCGTAGCGGGCGATGTGATAAAGGGCATCACCCGAGTACACCAGCGGCAGATTGGTGCGGCCGATTACCACGCCGGCGTAGGCGGAGGTCACTTCGGTCTCGCTGCTGCCGAGCGGGTCGGCGACAATGCCGATCACCTGGTTGCGATCCACCTTCGCGCCCAGCGGCACCAGGGTGCGCAGCACGCCGCTTTCCGGCGCCCGCACCCAGAAGGTCTGGTCGCTGACTTCCGGCGCTTTGGGTGCGGTCTTGCGGCGGCTCTTTCGCAACATGCCGATCTCGCGCATGACGTTGATTACGCCTTTAACGCCGCCGCGGATATATACTTCGTCAAAGCGAAGGGCTTCTCCCGCTTCATAGAGAATAACCGGTATGCCCAGGTCGCCGGCACATTCGCGGAGTGAACCGTCACGGATCTTGGAATCCAGGGCCAGTGGCACCCCGAAGGCCTCGGTCATGGCCTGGGTGCCGGGGTGGTCGAGGTCGGCGCGAATCTGGGGAAAGTTGCTGCGGTGCCGGGCCCCGGTGTGCAGGTCGATCCCGTGCGTGCACTTGCTGACAATTTCTTCGATAAAGGTATGGGCCACGCGGCCTGCCAGTGATCCCCTGGCTGAACCCGGAAAGCAACGGTTCAGGTCGCGCCCGTCAGGCAGGTAGCGGGACTGGTTGAGGAAGCCATGTACATTGACGATGGGAATCGCCACAAGGGTGCCGCGCAGGTTCTGCAGCGCCTTGACCTGCAGGACCCGGCGGATAATCTCCACGCCGTTGATTTCATCGCCGTGGATAGCACCCGAAATGAACAGGGTCGGTCCCGGTTTCCTGCCGCGGATCACCTGCACGGTCATCGACAGGTCGTCGTGCGTGTAGGTGGGGGCGACGCGCAGGTTGACCTCTCGGCGCTCGCCGGGGGCGATGCTTGTGCCACCAATTTCCAGTGCGGCGTTGACTGTGTCTTCCATGCCCTTTTGTGCAGCTTAGCCCCGTGTGCGTCTGCCCCTGGGTTTGTGCCCGGCAGCAGCTTCTTCGACAAACTGTACCACCCGGTCTGCCACGTCTTTGCCAGTGGCTTCTTCGATGCCGCGTAGCCCCGGTGATGAATTCACCTCCATGATAAGCGGCCCGCGGCTCGAGCGCAGCATGTCGACCCCCGCCACGTTGAGGCCCATGGTCTGCGCGGCCTTGACGGCAGTGGCGCGCTCGGCTGGTGTGAGTTTGACCAGCTCGGCGCTGCCGCCGCGATGCAGGTTGGAACGAAACTCCCCCTCCGCCGCGGTGCGCTGCATCGCCGCGTAGACCCGCCGGCCGATGACAAAGGCACGTATGTCCGAACCGCCGGCTTCCTTGATGAACTCCTGCACCAGGAAATCGGCGCCCAGTTCCTGGAATGCGTCGATTACCGATTCCGCCGCCTTGATGGTCTCCGCCAGCACCACGCCGCGCCCCTGGGTACCTTCCAGCAGCTTGAGCACCAGCGGGGCGCCTCCCACCAGTTTGATGAGCTGGCGGGCGTTGCCCACATCGTGTGCGAATCCCGTCACCGGCATACCGACGCCCTTGCGCGACAGCAGCTGCAGAGCCCGCAGCTTGTCCCGGCTGCGCCCCAGCGGAATCGACTCGGTCAGGCAGTAAACCCCCATCATTTCGAACTGGCGGATAACCGCTGTACCGTAGGAGGTGACCGAGGCGCCAATGCGAGGGATCACTGCATCAAAGCCTTCGAGCTTTTCATCCTTGTAGACAATGCCCGGTTTTGACGAAGAAATGTCCATGTAGCACTTCAGGATGTCGATTACCTGTACGTCATGGCCACGGTTCGCAGCAGCTTCGACAAGACGGCTGGTCGAGTACAAGCGCGGATTACGCGAAAGGATTCCAATTTTCATGGCGAAGCCTCGCTGGGGAGCCTGGGGTTTGGATGGGCAGCGGTACCGGGCCGGTCACTTACATTGCCGATTCGCACAGATGCGCCTGGTTGTTGACGCAACTACCGAACATCCCTGTCGCGTTGCGGGGGAGTGCGACTCAGATAGGAGCGTCCCGGGTCTACCAGGTAGTTGCTACGCATGGCCGTGCGGCCCAGCAGCATGCGGAACTTCATCGACTCCCGGTCGGTCAAGGTGATCTCAGCGTTGATGTCTGCGTCACCGATGAGAATCCTGGAGCGGATGACATAGCGCATCTCCGTATGGCCTCCCGAGTCTCTCACCTCGCGCCGGTCCAGAACCGGAGCTTCGCAGTTCACAACGACCTGCGGATCGTACTGAAGCGGGTGCATGTCGAAGCGCACCCATTCTTCACCGTCCTTGCTGAAGGGCTCGACGCGGAAAGCATGCAGGGCACTGGTCCGGGCGCCGGTATCGACCTTGGCCTTTATGTAATCTATGCCAAGGTCGGGCAGGGCCAGCCACTCTCGCCAGCCCAGGTGTTGCTTAGGCATTCGGTTTCTTTACTGACAATCCTCTGCCTATAGCGTAGTACTCGATGCCCAGGTCGGCCACGTACTCTGGGTCATACAGATTGCGCCCGTCGATGATCAGCGGCCGCTTCATCAGTTTCTTCACCTGCTCGAAGTTGGGCGAGAAGAACGCCTTCCATTCAGTGCAGATCACCAGGCAATCCGCGCGCTTCAGGGCATCTTCCTTGCTCTCGCAGAGGACCAGGTCCTCGCGTCCATTGTACTGGCTGCGGGCATTGTCCATGGCCTCTGGGTCATAGGCCTGCACCGTGGCGCCCTGGGCCCACAGCACGTCCAGCAGATAGCCACTGGGGGCTTCGCGCAGGTCGTCGGTGTTCGGCTTGAATGACAGGCCCCATACGGCAACGCGGGATTTCGACAGGTCCGCGCCCAGGCAGTTCAAGACGCGCTCGCCCAGCTTGTTCTTCTGGCGCTGATTGGTGTCGTGTACCGCCGTGATTATAGGAGCGCTCTGGTCGTGTGACTTGGCAAGGTGCTTGAGCGCACGAATGTCCTTGGGAAAGCAGGAACCGCCATAGCCGGCGCCCGGGTAGATGAACTGGTAACCGATGCGTGGGTCGGCGCCGATACCGCGGCGCACTTCCTCGATGTCGGCACCCACCGCCTCGGCGATGTTGGACATCTCGTTGATAAAGCTGATCTTGGTGGCCAGCATGGCATTCGCCGCGTACTTGGTCATCTCGGCACTGCGCGTGTCCATGACCATCAGCTTGTCGCGGTTACGGTTGTAGGCCTGGTACATGATCCGCATCTCTTCGATGGCCTGCTCGGAATCGGAGCCAATGATGATGCGGTCAGGACGGGTGGCGTCCGCCACCGCAGAGCCTTCCTTGAGGAATTCAGGATTGGACACCACGTCGAAGGGAATATCTTCTCCACGCTCGGCCAGGGCGGCCGCAATGGTCGCTTTCACCTTGTCGGCGGTGCCCACCGGCACGGTGGACTTGGTGATGATCACCTTGCGCTCGGTCATGTGCTTGCCGATGGTGTTGGCAACTTCCAGCACGTACTTGAGGTCGGCAGCGCCGTCGGTATCCGAGGGCGTGCCCACGGCGATGAACAGGAAATCACCAGCGCGGATCGCTGCTCCGGCGTTGTCGGTGAAGGTCAACAGCTTGTTGCTGATCGCTTCCTGCATCATCGGCGCCAGGCCCGGTTCGTAGAACGGTACGGTGCCGGCTTTCAGTGCCTTTACCCGCTCCTTGTCGACGTCCATGCAGGTGACCTTGTGGCCCACATCGGCCATCACGGCGGCCTGCACCAGGCCCACGTAACCGCTGCCAAATACGCTTATGTCCATGCTGATTCCGCTGCTTGTGGAAAATTCGGCAGTTTATGTCAGCTTTGTTACAGAATTGCTAACCATTCCGCCGGGGGTGGGCACTAGATCACAGTTTGAAAGTAGGCGATGGTTTTCTCCAGACCCTGTTCCAGCGCTACCGTAGGCTCCCAGCCAAGTTTTTCCCGCGCCAGAGTAATGTCAGGCTGACGTTGCAGGGGGTCGTCCTGGGGCAGGGGCTCGAATACCAGCTCGGATTTTGAACCTGTCATACGGATCACGGTTTCCGCCAGTTCGCGAATTGTGAACTCGCCAGGGTTGCCGATATTGATCGGTCCGGTTACCTCATGAGGCGTATCCATCAGCCGAATGAAGCCCTCAATCAGGTCGTCCACATAACAGAAGGAACGGGTCTGGCTACCGTCACCGTAGATGGTGATGGGGTCGCCCATGAGCGCCTGCACGATGAAATTGGACACCACGCGGCCGTCTTTCATATGCATGTAGGGGCCGTAGGTATTGAAGATTCGCGCCACCTTGATCGGCATATCGTGCTGGCGTCGATAGTCGAAGAACAGGGTTTCTGCACAACGCTTGCCTTCGTCGTAACAGCTGCGAAACCCGATCGGGTTCACATTGCCCCAGTATTCCTCGGTCTGCGGGTGTATGGTGGGGTCACCATAGACCTCGGAGGTGGACGCCTGGAAAATCTTGGCGCCGGTGCGCTTCGCCAGCCCCAGCATGTTGATAGCGCCGTGCACGCTGGTCTTGGTGGTCTGCACCGGGTCGTGCTGGTAGTGAATCGGCGAGGCAGGGCATGCCAGGTTGTAGATCTCATCTACCTCAACATAGAGTGGAAACGTCACATCGTGACGCATGAATTCGAACAGGGGGTTGTCCAGCAATTCCACGATGTTGCGTTTGGTGCCGGTGTAAAAGTTGTCAATGCAAAGCACCTCATGGCCCAGATCCAGAAGCCTCTTGCACAGGTGCGTCCCCAGAAAGCCCGCGCCGCCGGTAACCAGCACGCGTTTGTACTCGGTTTTCACTCCGATATCCCCATTCTTGTTGTGGCGGCAGTATATCACCCGGCCACTGGCTGCATAGCCGCGTTTACCCTGAGTGTTTATGGTACTGAAGGACCGCAGGCGGTAGACTTCGCGTTTTTACTGAAACCGCTTTGCCAGGGCGCTGTCCCGGAGGATTTGCATGTTCGATGCTGACCAGACCATCGCTGGGTACGACGAGGAATTATGGGGGGCCATCCAGGCGGAAAACCGCCGCCAGGAAGAGCATATTGAGCTGATTGCGTCTGAGAATTACGCCAGCCCGCGGGTCATGGAAGCCCAGGGCGGCACCATGACCAACAAGTACGCCGAGGGTTACCCCCACAAGCGCTACTACGGCGGCTGCGAATATGTAGACATTGCCGAAGAGCTGGCAGCAGAGCGCGTCAAACAGCTGTTCGGTGCGGCATACGCCAACGTGCAGCCTCATTCCGGCTCCCAGGCCAACGGCGCGGTATTCCAGGCACTGATCAGCCCTGGCGACACCATCCTCGGCATGAGCCTGGCCGACGGCGGTCACCTGACCCACGGCGCCAAGCCCAATTTCTCTGGCAAGCACTACAACGCCATCCAGTACGGGATCAACCACGACACTGGCCTGCTGGACTACAACGAGATCCAGAAGCTCGCTACCGAGCACCAGCCGAAAATGATCATCGCCGGCTTCTCCGCGTATTCACGGGTGATGGACTGGGCGAAATTCCGGGAGATTGCCGATTCCGTGGGCGCCTACCTGCTGGTGGATATGGCCCACGTGGCGGGCCTGATTGCCGCCGGCGAATACCCCAACCCGGTGCCCCACGCCCATGTAGTCACTTCCACCACCCACAAGACCCTGCGCGGTCCGCGCGGCGGCATTATCCTTTCCAATGCCGGTGAGGAGATCGAGAAGAAACTGCAGTCCGCGGTGTTCCCTGGTCGCCAGGGCGGCCCGCTGATGCACGTGATTGCGGCCAAGGCCGTTGCCTTCAAGGAGGCCCTGGAACCCGGATTCAAGGACTACCAGCAGCAGGTAGTAGCCAACGCCCGCGCCATGGCAGCCACCTTCATTGAGCGCGGTATCGATATCGTCAGCGGCGGCACTGACAACCACCTGATGCTGGTGAACCTGATCGGCAAGGAGTACACCGGCAAGGACGCCGATGAGGCCCTCGGGCGTGCGAATATTACGGTGAACAAGAATGCCGTGCCCAACGACCCACGCTCGCCGTTCATCACTTCCGGCCTGCGGGTCGGTACACCGGCGATCACCACCCGCGGTTTCGGTGAGCAGGAAACCATCCATCTCACCCACTGGATGTGCGATGTGCTGGAGAGCGTGGAAAACGGCACCAGCGAGGACGTTATCGCCGAGGTGAAGCAGAAGGTGCTGGACGTCTGTGCCCGCTTCCCGGTATACGGCGATGCATTGTCCCAGCCGGCTGCGCCGATGGCAGCCCAGGGCTGACGAATCTGGCGGGGCGTGCGCTCCGCGGCTGTTTGAGAAGGCGCGGCAACGCGCCTTTTTTGTTACACTTCAAGGCTTTACGGCAGGTCCTGCCGCGACAACCAACAAAAGAGCCCGCCATGCATTGCCCCTTCTGTGGTGCAGATGACACCAAGGTTATCGACTCCCGCCTGGTTGCCGAGGGTGACCAGGTACGCCGCCGCCGCGAGTGCCTGAGCTGTTCCGAGCGCTTTACCACCTACGAGGTCGCGGAACTGATGATGCCCAAGATCATCAAGCACAACGGCAACCGCGAACCCTTCAACGAGGAAAAGATGCGCAGCGGCATTCTCCGGGCCCTGGAAAAGCGCCCGGTCAGCGTGGAAGAGATCGAGGCGGCCATTACCGGCATCAAGCATGCGTTGCAGGCGACCGGCGAGCGGGAAGTGAAATCCCGGGTAGTGGGAGAACTGGTGATGGACGCATTACGAGAACTCGACCAGGTGGCTTACGTGCGCTTTGCCAGCGTTTATCGCAGCTTCCAGGACCTGGCCGAATTCCAGGCCGAGATCACCCGGCTCCAGGAAGCGGATCCGGCCCCGGAAACCGTGAAGTAAGCGCGCAGCCGCGTCCTCACCGATTCGCGATATGGCTACCTCTTTTGACACCGAGATGATGGCCCGCGCCCTGCGCCTGGCGCGCCAGGGCCGCTATCGCACACGACCCAACCCGGCGGTGGGCTGTGTACTGGTCGCGAACCGGCTAGTGATCGGCGAGGGCTCTACCCAGCCGGCCGGCGGCAACCATGCCGAAGTCGAGGCGCTGCGGGCAGCCCGCGATGCCGGGCATGACCCGCGCGGTGCCACCGCCTACGTGACACTGGAGCCCTGCAGCCACTGGGGCAAGACCGGTCCCTGTTCCGAAGCTCTCATTGAGGCCGGTATTGCCCGTGCCGTGATTGCCCTGCAGGACCCGAACCCGGCGGTGGGCGGTGCTGGTATCCGGGCACTGGCCGAGGCGGGCATCCCGGTGGAAGTCGGCCTGTTGGAAGCCGAGGCGGGAGCCGTCAACCCGGGCTTCCTGCAACGTATGCGCACGGGCAAGCCCCTGGTACGAATAAAACTGGCCGCCAGCCTCGACGGCCGCACCGCCATGGCCAGTGGCGAAAGCCAGTGGATTACCGGTCCCGAGGCTCGCGCCGACGTTCAACGCCTGCGGGGCCGCAGCGGCGCTATCGTCACGGGTGTGGACACGGTGCTGGCTGACAACCCGGCCCTGACCGTGCGCGACCCGGCGTTGGATGTTCCCGCACAGCCGCTGCGCGTGGTGCTGGATTCCCGCTTGCGTACGCCGGCCGATTGCGAACTCCTCGGCCAGCCTGGCGACGTGCTGATTGCCTGCCGCGGGCGAACCGCCGCCGCCGAGGCGCTGGAGGCTGCGGGTGCAGAACTGGTCATACTGCCCGGTGCTGAGCGTATCGACCTGCAGGCCTTGCTGGCGCTGTTGGGGGAGCGGGAAGTGAATGAAGTTCTGGTAGAATGCGGCGCCCGTTTGGCAGGTGCCTTCCTGGACCAGCAGCTGGTGGATGAGCTGGTGCTGTACGCCGCCCCCACGCTGCTCGGCAGCAGTGCGCGGCCGCTGGTGGACCTGCCCATCGAACTCATGAAGGATCAGCGCCGGCTGGCGCTGAAAGATGTGCGCCGGGTGGGGGCGGACCTGAGGCTGGTGCTTGCCCCCCAAAACGAAGTGGCATAGCGCGTTGCGGCGTTGAGAACGCCGCCCAGAGAGAATTATGTTTACAGGAATTGTAGAAGCCGTCGGCGAAATCGCCGATTTGCAACCCAGCGGCGGCGACATGCGCTTGCGCATTCGCACCGGCAAGCTCGACCTCGCCGACGTGAAGCTGGGTGACAGCATCTGCACCAGCGGCTGTTGCCTGACGGTCACCGGCCTGCCCGGCGATGGCTACTGGTGCGACGTGTCCAACGAGAGCCTCGCCCTGACCACTCTCGGCGACCTGAAGGTGGGCAGCAAGGTGAACCTGGAAAAATCCCTCACACCCACGAGCCGCCTGGGCGGGCATATCGTTTCCGGCCACGTGGATGGGGTAGGCGAAGTCGTCAGCTTTGCCGACGACGGGCGTTCGGTGCGCTGGGTAATGCGGGCGCCGGACGAACTGGCAAAGTACATTGCCCACAAGGGCTCCATTACCGTGGACGGCACCAGTCTCACGGTAAATGCGGTGCGCGGCGCCGAGTTCGATCTCAACATCATTCCCCAGACCACCGAGGAAACCATCTTCAGCGAGTACCAGGTGGGCACCCGGGTGAACCTTGAAGTCGACCTGATTGCCCGCTACCTGGAACGGCTCCTTCAGGGCGAGCAGGCGGCGGACCCTGGTAGCAGCGGCATCAGCCAGGCCTTCCTTGCGGAGCATGGCTTTTTAGGGGCTGATGGCTCCCCACGGGCTGATGGCTCCATGGACGGCAACTGAGCGTAACAGGCAGTATGGAACTCAATACGGTAGAAGACATCATCAGTGACCTGCGCCAGGGGCGCATGGTGGTGTTGCTGGACGACGAAACTGAGAACGGCGACAACGAAGGCGTGGTGATGATGGCGGCCGAACATGTCGAGCCGGACCACGTCAATTTTATGGCCCGCAAGGCCAAGGGCCTGGTGTGCCTGGCCCTGACCGAGGACCGTTGCCGACTGCTGGGCCTGCCACCGATGGCGGATGATCCATCCGGCGAGAAATCCAATTTCACGGTGTCCATCGAGGCCAGGGAAGGCATTACCACGGGAATCTCCGCCGCCGACCGTGCCCGTACCATCCAGGTCGCGGTGGCCGCAGGCACCTTGGCCGAAGACATCGTGCAACCCGGCCATATTTTTCCGCTGACTGCCATGCCGGGCGGTGTGCTGACCCGCGCCGGCCACACCGAGGCGGCAGTCGATTACGCACGGCTTGCGGGCCTGCAAGCGGCCGCCATGATCGCCGATATTCTCACGCCGGCCGGTGAGCTGGCCGATGGCGCAGAGCTCGCTGCCTTTGCCGCTGAGCACGGTCTCAAGATCGGCTCCATCGCTGACCTGATTCACTTCCGGGTGGTCAGTGAACGCACCGTGCGCAAGGTGCGCGAAGGCAAGGTGCAAACCGCACACGGCGAATTCACCTTGTCGGCGTATCGCGACCAGTCCAGTGGACGCTTGCACATGGCCCTGCACAGTGGCGAAATCAGTGCCGAGCTGCCCACCCTGGTCCGCGTGCACGCGCCCTCTACAATACGCGACCTGCTCGGCACCGAGGCACCGGGCTGGCCTAGCTGGAGTATCGATCGCTGCCTGGCCGCGGTCAGCGAAGCGGGCGCCGGCGTGGTGGTGGTGCTGGCGGCCCAGGAATCCGACGATGCGCTGCTGGAGAGCGTAGACATTGCCCTCGGCCAGTTCACCCGCGAGGACAGCAACCCGGCCAGTGCCTCCAGCTACCAGACCGTGGGTATCGGATCCCAGATCCTGCGCGACCTGGGGGTGGGAAAAATCCGCCTGATGGGTGCGCCAATCAAGTACAATGCGATCTCCGGTTTTGACCTGGAAGTGACCGAGTTCGTGTCACCCTGAGTGACTCTGCAAGCGATAAACCGGACCGCAACAAGGAGAGCGAACATGAGTGGAATCAAGACCATTGAAGGTGACTTCGCATCGGCTGCAAGCGCAAAGTTTGCGCTGGTGGTAGGCCGCTGGAACAGCTTCGTGGTGGAGCACCTGAAGAGCGGTGCCATCGATGCCCTGAAGCGCCACGGCGTGGCCGAGGAACATATCACGGTGGTCTACGCCCCGGGCGCCTTCGAGATTCCCCTGGTGTGCCAGAAGCTCGCTGCCTCCAACGACTACGACGCCATCATTGCGCTGGGCGCGGTTATTCGCGGTGGCACGCCCCATTTCGAGTATGTGGCCGGCGAGTGCGTCAAGGGCATCGCCAGCGTCATTGGCCATCATGGCCTCCCGGTGGCCTTTGGCGTGCTTACGGTGGACAGCATCGAGCAGGCCATCGAGCGCTCCGGCACCAAGGCGGGCAACAAGGGTGAGGAAGCCGCTTTGTCAGCCCTGGAAATGGTCAGCCTGCTGGGCAAACTGTAGGTCACGGCCAATCCCATTCCGCCCGGAGCCATCCCTTGTCAAAGAAGCCCGTCAACCCGCTGGCCGCGAAGCGGCACAAGGCCCGCCACTATGCCATGCAGGCCCTCTACCAGTGGCACATGGCGGGTGCTCCGCTCAACCAGATCGAGGCCGAGTTCCGCACTGAGTACGATTTCGACAAGGTCGACGGTGACTACTTCCACACCCTGCTGCACGATATTCCCGCCCGCGTCGATGAGCTGGAATCACTGTTCGCGCCCTACATGGTCGAGCGCAGCCTCGACGAGCTCGATCCCATTGAGCGAGCGCTGCTGCGGATAGGCACCTTTGAGTTGAAAGAGCGCATCGACGTGCCCTACAAGGTGGTGATCAACGAAGCGGTGAACCTGGCCAAGAAGTTCGGCGCCAGCGAGAGTCACAAGTTTATCAATGGCGTGCTGGACCAGGTCGCTCAGACACTGCGCAGCGTGGAAGTCGCCGCCGAAGCCCGCACCTGATTCGCGGCACGGCCAGTGACCGACGAATTTTCCCTGATCGGCAAGTACTTCGCCCCGTTTTCGGCGCAGATCGGTGATGACTGCGCGATCATCGAACTGGCCCCGGGAGAGCGCCTCGCCACTTCCATCGATACCATGGTGGAAGGCCGGCACTTCTACCCGGATGCGCCACCGGACCAGGTGGCATACCGGGCAGTTGTCGCAGCGATCTCAGACCTCGCCGCCATGGGTGCGACGCCGCGCGCCCTGACGCTGGCGCTCACCTTGCCGGAGGCCAACGATACCTGGCTGTCCCAGTTCGCCCGTGGCATTCAACAGGCCACCGAGGCCTATGCCATGGAACTGGTAGGCGGCGATACCACCCGCGGCCCGCTGACCATCACCTGCACCGTGATGGGGGCTGTGCCCGCCGACGAGGCCCTGGCGCGCAGCGGTGCGAAGCCCGGCGACAGGCTCTACGTCAGCGGCACACCGGGGGATGCCGCCGCCGGCCTGGCCGTTATCGACGGCCAGTGGCACGGCCACAGCCAGTACAAGACCTACCTGATGACACGTTTCTACCGCCCCACCGCTCGCGTCGAGTTGGGCAAGCAACTGCTGGGCCGGGCGACCAGCGCTATCGATGTGTCCGACGGCGTGCTGGCCGACGCCGGGCATATCGCCGCGCAAAGCCAGGTCGGTATTCGCATCGACTCCGAGCAGTTGCCGATCAGCCCGGCCCTGCAAAGCATCCCCGAAGCAGAGCAGGCGAAACGCTGGGCACTGAGCGGCGGCGAAGATTTCGAACTGTTGTTCACCTTGCCCGCCGGGGAGGCTGCGCCACCCGACTGCACATGTATTGGCGAGGTGGTGGAAGGCGAGGGCGTGCATTGTGATTTCGCCGTTGATACCCCCGGCTACCAGCACTTTCACGGTGAGCCGGAAAATTCCAGTCCTGCAAAAACAGGCAACAGGCCGGTGCGGCCCAAACCGTTTCGCAGTCTCACCCAGTTTCTCGCCTTCGGCTTTGGTTCCGGCCTCTCTCCCAGGGCGCCGGGGACGGCGGGCACCGTAGCGGCGATACCGCTGTTCCTGCTGATGAGCCAGCTCAACCTGCCGCTGTACTCAGGGCTGGTGCTGCTGGGTGCCGCCCTGGGTATCTACCTGTGTGATGTAGCCAGCAAGGAACTGGGTGTGCACGACCACCCCGGCATCGTCTGGGATGAGTTCGTGGGCTACTGGATTACCATGTGGGCGCTGCCGGCCAGCTGGCAAACCGTGGTAGCCGGCTTCCTGGTGTTCCGGGTCTTTGACGTTGCCAAACCCTGGCCCATCCGCTGGTTGGACAAGCACGTTCAAGGCGGCTTCGGCATCATGGTCGACGACATGCTGGCGGGTGTCTTCGGCTGCGTCGTGATGCATGCAGGGTGGTACGGACTGACCGGGAACTGGCCGTTCAGCTAGCCGGCCGCTCGTACTTGATAAACGGCGTCAGTTCCCCGACCCGGTCATACAGCCGGCGGCCCACCTCGTTGAAGTGCTGGGTGGTCCAGTACACCCGGGGACATCCCTCGGCGTCGGCCGCCGCGTAGACGGCTTCGATCAATGCGCGGCCCACGCTCTTGCCGCGCATATTGGTGTCCACTACCAGGTCCTGCAGGTAGCAGACGTTCTCGATGCGCCAGCAATGCCGATGGAACAGGTAGTGGGTCAGCCCCACCGCCCGGCCCCCGGCAAAAGCCATCAGACCCTGGTATTCGTTGGGCAGGCCCGAAAGCAACCGTTGCCAGGTGGTCTGATAGACCGCTTCCGGCACCTCGCTCTCGTAGTACTCCAGGTATAGCGTCCACAGGCGACGCCACTCGGGCTCGTCCTTCGCCAGCAAAGGGCGTATTTCCAGGTCTTCCATCATCTGCCTCCCGGGCTATTCCGCTCACTTTAGCACCCACTTCACAGCTTGCGACCGTGCCGATAGGCAAAGCCCGCGCCCTGGTCTAGACTCGAGTGCCATGCCCGGAACCGCTGTTATGAAAGCTGTTTACCTGACCTTCCTGATGCTGCTGCTTACGCTCCCGGGTGCGGCACAGGCCGATATCGAGGTGCTGGGCCTGTTCAAAGGCGCCGCGCTGTTGAAGATCGATGGCGAGCAGAAAATGGTCAAGGTAGGGCAGCAGTGGAAGGGGGTTGCCCTGCTCAAGGCCAACTCTCGTGAAGCACTGGCTGACGTCAACGGCGAGCGCATGACCTTGACGGTCTCCACCCGCATCGGGACCAACTTCATACGACCCGCCACCAGCACGGTGCGCATTCGCAGGAATGCCAACCGCCAGTACATCACCAACGCCACTATCAATGGCCGGGGCACAACAGTGCTGGTAGATACCGGCGCCAACATCGTGGCCATGAACAGCAGTACCGCGCGCGCCCTGGGCGTGGATTTTGAGGATGCCCCCCGCAGTCGCGTGTCCACCGCCTCCGGTGTGGCCAATGCCTGGTCGGTCATGCTCGACAGCGTCGTTGTGGGGGGTATAACCGTTCCCCACGTGCAGGCCTCGGTGATTGAAGGCGGTTTTCCGGAGATGGTGCTGCTGGGCGTGTCCTACCTGCAGTACGTGGACATGCAGGAGAAAGATGGGGTGCTGGTGCTGACCGGCAAGTTCTAGCCGGGTTGTTCCGGTCAGGAACATACTCCAGATTCAAATCACCCCGGCAGCTTGGTACACTACGCCCCCCTCGGGCCCTCGCGCCCGCACCGTCGGATTGGAAAACCCCAAGAGTGTCAGTACGTTACATTGAAACTTCCCGCCTCCCTACGCAGTGGGGCGAGTTCGAAATGCACGGTTTCGAGGATGAAGACACCGGCAAGGAGCACGTGGTGCTCACCCTGGGTGACGTGGCCGATGGTGAGCCCGTGTTGGCCCGCCTGCACTCTGAATGCCTCACGGGTGATGCGCTTTTCAGCCTTCGCTGCGACTGCGGAGAACAGTTGCATGCGGCGCTGACGGCCATCGCGGCTGAAGGGCGCGGCGCCTTGCTGTACCTGCGGCAGGAAGGCCGGGGTATTGGACTGATAAACAAGATCAAGGCCTACAAGCTACAGGACCAGGGCGCGGACACGGTGGAAGCGAACGAGGCCCTGGGCTTTGGCGCTGACCAGCGTGACTACTCTATCTGTCAGCCCATGCTGGAACACCTGGGCATACAGCGCTTGCGCCTGATGACCAACAATCCCCGCAAGGTGCAGGCCCTGGAAGAACTGGGCATCACAGTGGTCGAGCGCCTGCCATTAAAGATGCCGCACAATCCCCATAACCAGAAATACCTCGCCACCAAGGCGGGCAAGCTCGGTCACCTGATGGGCTAGTGTTTAGGCCGGCACGCCGCCGGGTTTGACTTGTCGGGTGCGACGTGCCCGGGACTAGGCCGCCCTGAACGTTTCCTGGTGTTCGCAGAACCAGGCATAGGCATCTTCCAATCCCGATTGCAGCGTGTGCAGCGGTGCCCAGCCAAGCTGCCTGAGCTTGCTGGTGTCCAGTAGTTTACGGGGGGTGCCGTCAGGCTTGCTGGTGTCGAACTCGATCTCGCCCGTGTAACCGGTGACCGTTTTGATGATCTCGGCGAGATCGCGGATGCTGCAATCGACGCCGGTGCCGACGTTGATATGGCTCAGCATGGGTTCGGTGACGCTGTCATACCGGGTCCGGTCGAGCTGCATAACGTGAATGCTGGCCGCCGCCATGTCGTCCACGTGCAGGAATTCCCGCATGGCCGTACCGGTACCCCAGATGGCGACGCTCGGGGCCTGGCTCAGGCGGGCTTCGTGAAAGCGCCGCAGCAGGGCCGGGATGACGTGGCTGTTTTCCGGGTGGAAGTTGTCATTGGGGCCGTACAGGTTGGTGGGCATGACGCTGCGGTAGTCGCGCCCGTGCTGGCGTTGGTAACTCTCGCATAGCTTTATGCCGGCGATCTTGGCGATTGCGTAGGGCTCATTGGTCGGCTCCAGGGTGCCCGTGAGCAGAGCGTCTTCCGACATCGGCTGTTGAGCAAACTTGGGGTAGATGCAGGAAGAGCCGAGCAGCAACAGGCGGTCGACGCCGGCGCTGTGCGCCTGGTGGATGACGTTGGCCTCAATCACCAGGTTCTCGTAAATAAAATCCGCAGGGTAGGTGTTGTTGGCGTGGATGCCGCCCACCCTGGCGGCCGCCAGGTAGACCTGGTCGATCGATTCACTGGCAAAGAAATCGCGCACCTGCGACTGCTCGGTCAGGTCCAGTTCGCTACGGCTGCGGGTGACCAGTTCAACGCTGTCGTCCTGCGCTAGCTGACGCACCAGGGCGGAGCCCACCATGCCCCGGTGTCCGGCGACGAAAACACGCTGCCTGGTCATGACGACGTCACTCCTGGGCCAGGTTGATGTCGAAGCCGTGGCTTTTCAGCAGCCGCTGCTTGCGGGCATGCTGCAGGTCCGCGTCGACCATCTCGGCGACCATCTCGTCGAGCGTGGTACTCGGTTCCCAGCCGAGTTTTGCCTTGGCGTTGCCGGGATCACCGAGCAGTGTGTCCACCTCGGCCGGCCGGTAATACTTGGGATCGATACGCACGATCACATCACCGACCTGGGTCGCCATATCGGGGTCAGCCACTGTCTCATCAATCGCCACCACGGTACCTGTCTCCTCGAGGCCTGCGCCGCTGAATTCCAGGGTGATGCCAAGATTGCCTGCAGTTTTGACGATGAAATCGCGCACCGAAATCTGCTTGCCGGTGGCGATCACGAAGTCCTCCGCCTTGTCCTGCTGCAGCATCAACCACTGCATTTCCACGTAATCGCGGGCGTGGCCCCAGTCGCGCAGGGCGTTGATGTTGCCCATGTACAGGCAGGGCTCCAGGCCCTGGCTGATATTGGCAAGGCCGCGGGTGATTTTGCGGGTAACAAAGGTCTCACCGCGGCGCGGGGACTCGTGGTTGAAGAGGATACCGTTGCAGCCGTAGATACCGTAACTCTCGCGGTAGTTCACGGTAATCCAGTAAGCGTAAAGCTTGGCCACCCCGTAGGGAGAGCGCGGGTAGAACGGGGTCGTTTCCGTCTGTGGCACTTCCTGTACCAGCCCGTACAGTTCCGAGGTGGAGGCCTGGTAGTAGCGCGTTTTGTTCTCAAGGCCCAGCAGGCGAATGGCTTCCAGCAGGCGCAGGGCGCCCAGGGCATCCACGTCTGCGGTGTACTCCGGTTCTTCGAAAGAGACCGCAACATGGCTCTGGGCGCCCAGATTGTAAATTTCGTCGGGCTGGATTTCCTGCACCAGGCGCGTGAGGTTGGAGCCGTCAGTCAGGTCACCGTAGTGCAGGATAAAGTCCCGGTCGGCCACGTGAGGGTCCTGGTATATGTGATCGACCCGCTCCGTGTTAAACAGGGAGCTGCGGCGCTTGATGCCGTGCACCTCGTAGCCCTTTTGCAGCAAAAACTCCGCCAGGTAGGAGCCGTCCTGGCCGGTGACGCCCGTGACGAGAGCAACTTTCTTAGACATGAAAAGACCTTGATTCGTGCTGCGCGGATGTTAGCACAGCGCTGGAAGCCTATAGAATGTCGGCCATGCTGGTTCAAACCCTGCAAAGCCCTGTAGTTCAACGCCTCACGGCCGTCGCTTTACTCTTGTACGCCTGTTGGCTGGCCTGGGTGTCGCTCACGCCGCTGACCACCGTCACTCACGTGTCTGACAAGCTGGTTCACGTCGCTGTCTATGCGGTGTTCATGCTGCTGGCAACGCCGTTCACCGCAACCGGTTCGGACCGGCGGTTGGCGCTGCTGGCGGTGGCGGTATTCCTGTATGGCGTTGGTCTGGAAGCGGGGCAATCACTCGTGCCCGGTCGTGACTCCAGCGCTCTGGATATCTTCGCGAACGGTGTCGGTGTGGCGCTGGCGGCGTGTGTCCTGCTGCTGATGCGGCGTGCGGCAGGATTGCGCCGCATACGTTAAACTAACGGCATGTTACACGAGATTCCGTTAATTCGGCCTGACACGCCGCTGCTGGACAGCATCAATTTTCCGGCGGACCTGCGCAGGCTCCACCCGGAGCAGCTTGAGCCACTCGCCGAAGAAATGCGGGCTTTCCTGCTGTGGTCCGTGGGCCAGACCGGCGGCCACTTCGGGGCTGGCCTTGGGGTGGTGGAACTCACCATCGCCCTGCACTATCTGTACGACACACCGAACGATCGCCTGGTCTGGGATGTGGGCCATCAGACCTACCCGCACAAGATCCTCACCGGCCGCAAAGACCGCATGCATACCATGCGCCAGGCCGAGGGCCTGTCGGGCTTTCCCAAGCGCTCCGAGAGCGAATACGACACCTTCGGGGTGGGCCACTCGTCTACTTCGATCTCGGCAGCCATGGGTATGGCGGTGGGCCTGGCCAATGCCGGCGATCCCCGCAAAGTCTGCGCTGTGATCGGTGACGGCGCCATGACCGGGGGCATGGCCATCGAAGCCCTGGCCCATGCCGGCCATGTGCGCCCGAATATGCTGGTGGTGCTGAACGACAACCAGATGTCCATCGGCCACAATTCCGGCGGCCTGGCTTCTTACTTTGCCAAGATGTGGTCCTCGAAAACCTATATCTCGCTGCGCGAGGGCGGCAAGAGCGTGCTCAAGCGCATGCCGCCCGCCTGGGACCTGGTAAAGCGCACCGAGGAGCACATGAAGGGCATGGTGGCACCGGGCACCCTGTTCGAGGAGCTGGGTTGGCATTACATCGGCCCCATCGATGGACATGACCTGCCGCAACTGCTGCACACCATCGAGAATATGCGCGAGCTGGAAGGCCCTCAGATCCTGCATATCCAGACCCGCAAGGGCCGCGGCTTCGAGCCTGCGGAATCCGACCAGGTGGGTTACCACGCCATCAACAAGGTGGACCCTGAACCACTGAAGCCGAAAGTCGCCGAGGAGGAAGAAAAGCCCAAGAAGCCAAAATACCAGCAGGTATTCGGCGACTGGCTCTGCGATATGGCTCTGCTGGATGAGCGTCTGATCGGCATCACGCCGGCCATGTGCGAGGGCTCGGGCATGGTGGAGTTCGCCCAGCGTTTCCCGGAGCGCTACCACGACGTGGCCATTGCCGAGCAGCACGCTGTCACACTCGGAGCCGGCATTGCCTGCGAGGGCGGCAAGCCGGTGGTGGCGATTTATTCGACCTTCCTGCAGCGCGGCTATGACCAGCTGGTTCACGACGTGGCGTTGCAGAATCTGGATGTGACCTTCGGCATCGACCGGGCCGGCCTGGTCGGGGAGGACGGCGCTACGCATGCCGGCAGCTATGATCTTTCCTACATGCGCTGCCTGCCCAATATGGTGATCGCCGCCCCTTCGGATGAGAACGAGTGCCGCCAGTTGCTCTATAGCTGCTACCAACACGAGGGCCCCTCAGCGGTGCGCTACCCCCGCGGAACCGGGCCGGGTGTCGAGATCAAGAAAGAGATGAAACGCCTGCCGATCGGCGAGGCGCTGGAAGTGCGTCGGGGCCACCAGGTGGCCATCCTCAATTTCGGGGTGTTGCTGCCGCAGGCCCTGGAGGCCGGTAACCGCTTGGATGCCAGCGTTTACGATATGCGCTGGGTCAAACCGCTGGACGAGGCTCGCATTCTCGAGCTGGCTGGCTCACATGGCCTGATCGTCACAGTGGAAGACAATGCCGTGGCCGGCGGTGTCGGCTCCGCCGTCAATGAGCTACTTATTCGTGAGAACGCCAGTGTGCGTTTGCTCAATCTCGGCCTGCCCGATCGCTTTGTCGACCACGGCAAGCGCGAGCTGCAGCTGGAGTGGGTGGGGCTGGATGCCGAAGGCATTTACCAGGCGATCAGTGCTCGCCTCTCCGCGCATGACAACCAGAAGCCGATATTGCCGGCAGAGGCTGGCTGAGGGCGAGCCTCGTCCGCGCGCGATCAGGACACCCCGCCCAGCAGCTTGTCAAAAGTCCCATCTTCCCGGAAGAACCCCGGCCGCTCCTGCAGCCACTTCCTGGCGTCCAGCGGGTCGTGGAAAACCCTGAAACTCCCGTGACCGATCAGATCGGCGTAAGCGTGGATAATGCCGGCGCGTTCGTCGTCCGGCACCACGACGGCCACGCGGGCGGCGGCTGAGATCGGGATATTCTGTTTTGAGAAATCCACGAAATCTGCCATCTCGGCGATGGAGATGTGATTGAGATTGGCCTGGGACAGATCACACAGGCGGTTCATCTCCCTGCGGTATGCAGGATCGCGGGTCATCAGCTCGGCAGCGGCCTTGAAGTCCTCCAGGGAGGGCGACTGGCGTACCTCGACGAAGACGCAACCTTGTTCTTTGAGAATTCGGTGCTGAATCACGGTGCGTTCTCTACCTGGTCGTTTTGAGTCGTTTTCAACCGCAGGGCGTTGCCAGCCCTGTTCGAACTTTGGCTCCTGTCGGCCTACTCTCATGAACCGACCCGCTTCCCGGGTACGGTAATGCAACTCGATCCCACGGTCCAGTGCATCACCGACGTCCAGGGAAAAGAAAAAGCTAATACAATCAGTAGCTTGTCTTGCTTTTCCAGTTTTGCCCGAGATTGAATTTTGCGAGGCTGTGACAGCGGTCCCAGATTGCCGCGGCGTTTACAGCGGCGGTGCTTGGAAGCCGCGGTGGTGCACCTCCAGCATTTTCGCTGCGGCGAGGGCAGTGCGATCTTCCAGGTAGTCCGCCGCCACCTGTACGCCGATGGGCAGGCCTTCGCTGGATGTTCCGATTGGCACAGCGGTGACCGGCAGCAGGGCATTGAGGGTCAGGCCGGCCCAGCCCAGCACATCCAGGTAGGGGCGTTCGTCGCCATTGATGGTCAGCCGACGGGCATGCATGTCCGGGTTGTGATCGTGCGGGAAGGCGGTGGTGAAAGCGCAGGGGCATAGTAATACATCGTACTGCTGGAAGAACTCGGACCAGGCCCTGCGGATATGCTCTCTCTTCTCCATCTGGCGGGTCCACTCCCGGTGGCTGGCGGCGATGCCCCTGGCCTGCAGTACCGGCATGCTGAGGTCAGCCGGGTCACTGGTATCCGCCAGTTCCTTCATCATGTTGTACACGGCATCTGGCATGCCGCCGCCCATGGCTGCCATCAACATGATGGCGTAGTTGACCTGGTTGCTCGCGGGGTCCACCGCCGGGCGAGCACTGTGGTTGATGCTGGCGCCGGCGGCCGCGAGGCTGTCAGCGGCCGCTTCAATGGCGGAGCGAATGTCCCGGTCCACGGGACAGAATTCGTCATCGGCCCATACCGCCACGCGCAACGTCGATACCTCCGTTGTGCGTGCAGGCGGTAATTTTATGCTGTAGGCGCGGGCATCTTCAGGATTGGGTGCAACCAGCACATCCATGGCTCGTTCCAGGTCACTGACGTTGCTGGCGATGGGGCCCACAACAGACAGGTCGGATTCGCTCAGGACATGCTCACCCGGCGGCAGGTGCCCGCGCTGGCTGATGATGCCGAAGCTGGGCTTGTGACCGAAGACCCCATTGAAGTGGCTGGGTGTACGAATGGAGCCGCCGATATCGCTACCCAGCTCCAGCGGTGTCAACCCGGCGGCGACTGCGGCTGCGGCCCCGCCCGAGGAGCCACCGCAGGTGCGCTCTTGATTCCAGGGGTTGTTGGTAGTGCCGTAGACCTCGTTGAAGCTCTGCAGGTCAGAGCTCATGAAAGGCACATTGGTCTTGCCGAAAACGATGGCGCCGGCATCAAGGTAGCGCTGTACGGCCACGGCGTTGCTGGCGGGAATATTGTCGCGGCACTCGGGTATGCCACCCACCGTGACCAGGCCCTCAGTGCACAGTGCATCCTTGATGGTCAGCGGGACACCGTGCAGCGGCCCCCAGTCCTCACCGCGCTCTGCGGCAGCGTCGGCCTCTGCCGCGCGGGCCCTGGCGCGCTCAGGGTCCAGCGCCACCACGGCGTTCAGGGCCGGGTTGATGTTCTCTACCCGGTCCAGGAAGAACTCCAGTATCGCGACAGAAGACAGTTTGCCGGCCTTGATATCGGTGGCCAGGTCGAAGGCGGGTCGGTAGAGAATGTCGGTCATGCGGGCTCCAGGCTTTATTATGGTGATCCGCCCAATGTAGCGCCTTGGGTGGGCAAGTCCAGTCCAGGCCCGGGTTGCCATGTTCCTCGACGGCGGGGGCGACGCGGTCGTCGCTGCCCGTAACCAAGATGGGCTCCAACTGCTACAATCCCTGCGTCTACGCAGTTCGAGTCCCGTCCATGGCCAGAGCCAAAAAAATTGATTTCGAGGCATCACTTTCCCAGTTGCAGGCCCTCGTCGATCAGATGGAAGAGGGCGAACTCACCCTGGAGGAATCCCTCAAGGCCTTCGAGGCCGGCATGAAGCTGACCCGCGATTGCCAGCAGGCTCTGAAGGACGCTGAGCAGAAAGTCGAAGTGCTGATGCAACAGGGAGGTGAGCTGGTGGCCGAGCCACTCGACCCGGAAGAATTCGAAGACGACGCGGACGAAGCATGAGCGCGGAACCCTCCCCGGCACTGGCAGAGCTACAGTCCCGCTGCAATGCGGCTCTGGTCGGCTTGCTCGGGCACGGCAACAGTGAATTCGCGGCTGATGCCGGGCCGCACCTGGTGAGGCTGTTTGAGGCTTCCGCCTATGCCCTGACCCGGGGCGGTAAGCGGGTGCGGCCGCTGCTGGTTTATGCCTCGGCGGCAGCCGTTGATCCCGCCGCCCTGGCGAGAGAAGAGGGCCACATCACCGGGCTTGATTACATTGCCTGTGCGGCGGAAATGGTACACGCGTATTCGCTGGTACACGATGACCTGCCGGCCATGGACGATGATGACATGCGCCGTGGCCAGCCGACCTGTCATGTCGCTTTTGATGAGGCCACCGCCATCCTGGTCGGTGACGGCCTGCAGGCCAGGGCCCTGGAACTGCTGGCTGATGCGCCTGACGTTTCCGCCGGCGTGCGCCTGGAGCTGGTACGCAGTCTCTCGGCGGCCGCTGGCCTGCGCGGCATGGTCGGTGGACAGGCCATTGATGTCGGCGCGGTAGAGCAAGCTATTACCGGCGAACACCTGGAAACCATGCACGCCCTGAAGACCGGGGCGCTGATTCGCGCCAGCGTGGCCATGGGGGCGCTGGCGGCGGGCGCCAGTGAGGAACAGCAAGCAGCGCTTGACGATTTTGCCGACGCAATTGGCCTGGCTTTCCAGGTCTGCGACGACATCCTTGATGCCACCAGCGACAGCGAAACCCTCGGCAAGCGCGCCGGTGCCGACGAAGCCCTGCATAAGCCCACCTATGTCAGTACGCTGGGCCTGGATGCCGCTCGAGCCAGGGCGGAAGCGCTGCTGGCTGATGCCCAGGGATCCCTGGAAACCTTCGGCGACAGTGCTTCGCTGCTAAGGGAGATCGCCGACTTTATCGTCCACCGCCTACGCTGAGTGGTCTACACTGTCACGATGCCAAAAAAGCCGATAATCACGGTCTACGGGGATTACAACTGTCCGTTTTGCTATGCGCTGTCCGAGCGTTTGCAGGTCTACGCCCCCGAGTTTGAGATCCGCTGGGTGTCGGTGCAGCACCTGCCCTTTGTAGACGCCAGCTCACCGAGTTTCCAGGAGCAGACCCAGCTCACCGCCGAGGTGGCTTCGGTTCGCAAGCGCGCCCCGGAAGTGCCGATCATCACCCCGCCGGCGCGGCCCAACACAAAGCTTGCCAACCTGTTCACGGCGGCTGCCGAGCTGGCGGGTGCCGATGAACTGCCGGCATTTCGCAGGCTGGTTTATCGCGCCCTGTGGCGGAACGGCGAGGATATTTCCGATCTCTCGGTGCTGACGCGCCTGGCAGGGGAGGCAGGCCTGCGCGTGCCCGCCCCCGGGGACGACGAGCAAAAACTCACTGCAGCCTGGCAGCAGATGTGGGAGAAAGGCGAGTTTGACCGCCGCATACCCTCCATGGAAAACGGCGTTGGCGGCAGGATGCTGGGCTTCCCGGCCATCCCGCGACTCATGCCCTTCCTGCAGGGTCAGGTTGATGACGACGTCATGATGGGTGCCAACTGTGAGATCCAGCGCCGCCGCTCCATACTGATCATTGGCGGTAATGTCAGCCTGGTGCAACCTGCCTTCCACGAAGACCACAGAGAGTTCATCCTGCGCCAGACCGACTATACAGACGACCTGGAATTGCTGGCGCTGCAGGCTGCGGAAGCTGACCTGGTCATGCTGGACGGCTCAGATGAGCGCCACAAGCCCCTGTGTTTACGCCTGCGCGCGCTGGAAGTGACCCAGCACATTCCCATCGTGGTCTACAACCAGAAGGCCGACGCCCGCCAGGAAGTAGAGGCCCTGAGTCTCGGCGCGCTTGACTACATGCACGGCGACCAGGACCCGGTCGTGTGGCTGGCGCGTACCCGCGGCCTGGCGCGCTACAAACAGTCGGCAGAAATGCTTGGCAAACTGGCGCGTATCGATGGCCTGACTGAGATTCCCAATCGGCGCGAGTTTGACCGCACTCTGGAAATCGAGTGGTTGCGCGCGATACGCTCCGGCGACCCGCTAAGCCTGCTGATGCTTGATATCGACAACTTCAAGGCTTACAACGATGGCTATGGTCACGAAGCCGGAGACGAGTGCATCCGGCAGGTGGCCCTGACCGTTCAGGCCTCCATGCGCAGGGGCGCGGATTTCGCGGGGCGCTACGGCGGCGAGGAGTTTGTCTGCGTGCTGCCGGACACGGACCGGGATGGCGCGCTGGCGCTGGCGGACAGCATCCGCCGCAACGTCGAGGCCCTGAACATACCCCACGAGTACTCCAATGGTGACCGCATTGTCACGGTGAGCACTGGCGTGGCCTGTTTTATTGCCTCCACGCGCAAGTCGCCGGTGGAATTACTGAAGGCGGCAGACGGCGCCCTGTACCGGGCCAAACAGGCCGGACGAAACTGTGTGAAGGTCGCTTAGGGCGGTAACCCGACCCGGTGATGCATTACCTTTACGGCCTGCTGGCGTGCGTTTTTCTCTCGAGCTTTGGGGGCGGCGCAGGCGCACAGCAGGCTGGCGAGCCCCGCCGTATTGCCTCACTCAACCTTTGCACCGACCTGTTGCTGCTGGAGCTTGTGCCCCGCGAGCGCATTGTCTCGCTCAGCTACTGGGCGGCCGATCCCGATCTCAGCTATCTCGCCGACCAGGTCGGTGATATCCCCCTTAATCACAGCCTCGCCGAGGAGATCGTTCCGCAGCAACCGGACCTGGTGCTGGCAGGGCAGTTCAGCGATATCAAGGTAGTTGAGCTGCTGCGCAGCATGGAGCACCGGGTGGAGGTGCTCGAGGTGCCGCTGACCCTGGCCGGTATGCGCGAACACATTCTGGAGTTCGGTGCGCTGGTGAATGCTGGAGCCAGGGCCGAGGCGCTGGCGGCCGAACTCGACCGGCGCCTCGCAGCGGTATCGTCCAGGACTCGGCAGGCACCGGGTGAAGCTCCACTGGCTGCGGTGTATGGGCCACAGGGTGTGAGCCCGGGCCGCGAGACGCTCATGGATGACTTGCTGCAGCTGGCGGGGATACGCAACCTGGCCGCGGAGCTTGATATTGTCAGCTATGGCACGTTGCCGCTCGAAGCCCTGGTCATGGCCGGGCCCGATGTACTGATACTCGACGACCTGTCTCGGGATACCAACTCCATTGCACACCAGGCCATGCGCCACCCGGCATTGTTGCGGCACTTCGATTCAGGGAAAGTGATGAAGCTGCCCCCCAGCCTGATGGCCTGTGTGGGTCCGACTTCGGCGGATGCAGCAGAGCGCTTGCTGGCGCTGCGACTGGGCCTGCAATGAGAACCGCCGCCGTGCTTGGCCTGCTGCTGGCGTTGCTGCTCGCGGTGTCGCTGCTTGCCCTGGCGCACGGTGAGGTCTGGCTCAACCCGCTGGCACAGGGCACCGAGAGCTGGCGCTACACCGTGTTGTGGGAGATACGCCTGCCGCGTGTGTTGCTGGCCATCCTGGTGGGGGCAGTACTGGGTTTGTCCGGTGCGGCCCTGCAGGGCCTGTTGAGAAACCCGCTGGCCGATCCTGCCATCGTCGGTGTCAGCGCCTGTGCCGCGCTGGGTGCGGTCGTTGTCCTGTACTCGGGGTTGGCGGCAGCGGCCTGGTTTGCACTGCCGCTCGGGGGCATGGTCGGCGCCGGCCTGTCGGTGCTGCTGGTCTACCTGCTGGCTGGCAACCACTCCAGCCTCTATAGCCTCATTCTGGCGGGCATGGCGGTCAATGCCTTCGTCGGCGCGCTGATTTCCCTGGTGCTGAATGTTGCCTCCAACCCGTTTGCGATGAGCGAAATCGTTTATTGGTTGTTGGGTTCATTTGCCAACCGCAGCCTGCAGGATGTGTTTATCGCCGCTCCTTTCATGCTGGCCGGCAGCCTCGCTGTCCTCACTGCCGGACGCTACCTGGATGCCTTGAGCCTGGGCGAGGAAACCGCCACCACCCTGGGTTTTGATCCGCAGCGCTGGCGCTGGATTGTGGTAGGCGGGGTGGCCGCCAGCGTGGGTGCGGCCGTGTCGGTCAGCGGCAATATCGGCTTTGTGGGCCTGGTGGTTCCGCACCTGCTGCGACCGTTGGTGGGTCATGAGCCACGTCGATTGATGTGGGTGTCGGCTCTCGGTGGCGCCATCTTACTGGTGCTGGCCGACATACTGGTGCAGTCCATATCCGGTCGGGTAGAACTCAAGCTTGGCGTGATCACCGCGCTCATTGGCGGGCCGTTCTTCCTGTATCTCATTGTGCGCACCCGGAGCAGTGAATGGTGAGCGAGCTGCGCGCAGAGCAAATTGATTTCCGCTACCGGGAGGTACCGGTACTGCGAAGCGTATCTCTGGGATTGGCCCGCGGTGAGATGGTCGGCCTGATCGGCCCTAACGGCGCCGGTAAGACCACGCTGCTGAGAATCCTGGCCGGCCTGCAGCCGCCACAGGCGGGTCGCGTGCTGCTCGACGGTGGTGAACTGCTGACACGTTCCGCAGTCGAGCGTGCCCGCCTGCTGGCCTACCTGCCCCAGGGCGCGCCCGCCCACTGGCCCTTGCAGGTGGAGCGGGTGGTCGAAATCGGGCGCATACCCCATCGCGCCTGGTGGCAGTCCCTCGCGGCGGCAGACCAGCAAGCAGTAGACCGGGCGATCGCCGCCGCCGATGCGGAATCACTGCGGGGGCGGATCGTTACCACGCTGTCGGGAGGGGAACGGGCGAGGGTGATGCTGGCCCGGGTGTTTGCCACTGAGCCAGGGTTTATCCTCGCCGACGAGCCGGTGGCATCGCTCGATCCGTTTCACCAGCTCCAGGTCATGAGCACTCTGCGTGCCCACGCCGCAGACGGCGGCGGTGTACTGGTGGTGTTGCACGATCTCAACCTGGCGGCGCGTTTCTGTGACCGCCTGGTTGCGCTGGATCGCGGCCAGCTTGTGTGTGAGGGCTCGCCGCGGCAGGTGCTGCAAGATCCGGCACTGGCGGTGGCGTACAGTGTGCGCATCGATGTGGTGGACGAGCCGGACGGGCTCTGGGTGCGCTATCGCTAGGACCGTGCCGCGGCGTAGTCGCCCTGGCCTGCACGCAGCCCGAGGAGCCTAAATAGTTGGCCCAAGCCTGTAGTCCCGCGGCCGTTCATGGCATGTCGCAATTCGCAAGGATAGAGTTATCTGCCTGACGTACACCGGATGCGACGAGGACCTTCCATGCGCTTCAGTTACCAGATCGGCATGTGTGACTCCAGCCACTACCTGCCCCTCGCCAAAGCGGCCGAGGCCGCCGGTTTTCATGGCATCACCACGCCCGACAGCCTCTGTTATCCGCAGGAGTGCTCCTCCACCTATCCCTACAACGCTGACGGTAGCCGGCATTTCCTCGAAACCGAGCCCTTTATCGAGTCCCTGATTGGCGTGATGGCCATGGCGGCCGTCACGGAGAAGATCCGCTTCGCCACCTTTGTCTACAAACTGGCGATCCGCCAGGCCGCCATCGTCGCCAAGCAGGTGCAGAGCATCAATGTGATGAGCGGGAACCGCTTCGACTTCGGCGTGGGGATCAGCCCCTGGGCGGAAGACTTCGCCGTCGCCCAGGTGCCGTTCGAGAAACGTGGCAAGCGCATCGATGAACAGATCGACATCCTGCGCGGGCTCGAGTCGGGCGACTATTTTGGTTACCGGGGCGAGCTGCATGACATGCCCGCTGCCAGGATGAACCCGGTGCCGTCGGAACCTACGCCCATCCTCGTTGGTGGTCACGCCGATGTCGCGCTGAAACGTGCGGCCCGCAATGATGGCTGGATGTGTGCCGGCGCATCCCTGGATGAACTGCGGGGCTATGTTGGCAAGATCAACCAGTACCGCGACGAATTGGGCACCGCCGACAAGCCGTTCCGGGTGTTCACCACTGGCCAGGACGCGTTCACCAGGGAGGGCATTGAGGAGCTGGAAGCGATTGGCATCACCGACGTGATCATCGCTTTCCGCAATGTCTATGAGTCGGAGCCGGACCACGACCTGGAGACCAAGCTCCAGCAGCTCAACTGGTACGCCAGCGAGTTCATCAACCGTTGATT
Source organism: Halieaceae bacterium (assembly GCA_965229625.1). GTDB lineage: Bacteria > Pseudomonadota > Gammaproteobacteria > Pseudomonadales > Halieaceae > JANQIO01. Next base: position 1,353,781 of record CBDDJJ010000002.1, on the reverse strand, counting down.
CCAACCCGATTGACTCCCGGCGGATATGGCCTAGGCTAGCTCTCTGGCCCAACGTCCCGGGAGCGGTCATGCCCGACAACACAGTATCCGGCGGTTGCCTGTGCGGCGCCGTTCGCTTTGAAGCACGCCTGCCCAGCCTGTGGTGCGCGCATTGCCACTGTACCCAGTGCCAGCGCTTTCACGGCGCCGGTGTGGTGACTTTTGTCGGCTTCAGGGAGCAAGACGTGGCTTTCACGGTCGGTGAGGGCAACGTCACCTGGTTTGCCTCATCACCACAGGGGCAGCGTGGCTTTTGCGGCAAGTGTGGGTCCAGTTTCCTGTTTCGCAGCGAGCGCTGGCCCGGCGAACTGCATATCTGCCGCAGCAACATCCAGGGCGACATCGACCGCCAGCCCGAGGGCCACGTGTATTTCGATTCCCATGTGTCCTGGCTGGAGCTCGCCGACGAGCTGCCGCGGCAGGTGTGACCAGCTGGTTTCTCTATAGCCTCACGGTACTGATCTGGGGCTCGACCTGGATTGCCATCAAGTACCAGTTGGGGGTGGTCGACCCGATGGCGTCTATCGCCCATCGTTTCGCCCTGTCGGCGCTGTTGATCCTGCTGTTTTTGTTGCTGCGGCGCCAGTCCCTGCGGCTGCCGGCAAAGCACCACCCGTTCCTGTTGTTGCAGGGCCTGTGCCTGTTCTGCGGCAATTACTTCTTCGTGTACAACGCCGAAATGGTGCTCGCCAGTGGCCTGGTATCGGTGGTGTTTGCCGGCATCATGATGTTCAACGTGCTCAACGGCGCGCTGTTTCTCGGCAACCCGGTACACTCCGGCGTAGTGTTGGGCGGACTCATCGGCCTGCTGGGTATGGGCCTGGTGTTCTGGCCGGAGTTGACGGCTTTCAGCCTGACCGATGCCAGTTTCGTCGCGCTGCTGTATTGCCTGGCGGGCACATTGCTGGCGTCATTTGGCAACATCATCGCGGCTCGCAACAAGCTTCACGACCTGCCGCTGCTGGTGGGGAATGTCTGGGCCATGGGCTACGGGGCGGTGGCCATGTACCTTGCTGCGTTGCTGGTGGGGGTCAGCATTGAGTTCGACACCTCGGCAGCTTACGTCGCTTCGTTGATGTACCTGGTGGTGTTCGGTTCCGTGATCGCGTTCTGGGCCTACCTGACGCTGGTGGGGAATATTGGTGCTGACCGGGCGGGGTATGCCAACTTGCTGTTTCCGCTGGTGGCGCTGGCCATCTCCACTGCCATTGAGGGTTATCAATGGAGTGTGGTTTCAATTCTGGGGATGGCGCTGGTCATGGTAGGTAACTGGGTGGTGATGCGGGCCCAGGCCCATTGACGAGCGGGGCCATGCCGCGATTCGAATGTGGCCCGATCCGATGGACTAGACTGGAAGAAAAACACACCGCCGGGAGGCGACCATGGCCGGGTTCAGCGTCAGTCGTACCTACACACAGCCGCGCGACGAGGTGCGCAGTACGGCTGAAGATCTTGCTCATCAGTTGGAGAGTCAGTATGGCGTGCGGGCTCGCTGGCAGGGCGATGTGGTGACCATGCGTGGCAACGGTGTCGACGGGCGTCTGGAAATCGACGACGAGGCGGTGCACGTCAAGGTATCGCTGGGCCTGATGGCGCACGTCTTTGAAGGCCCGATACGACGGGTGGTGGACGACTACCTGGACCGTTATATCAGCTAAGCGGCTGCGGCCGCACCAGCGCGCCGGGAGGGCGACCTGACCCTCTATTCGAAGGGTTCAACCCCGGCCAGGGGATCGTCCCCGTCCACCAGTTCGGCGAAGGCGTCGCCCAGCGCGTCACTGTTATCCACGCAGGTTTGCCAGTAAGCCACGCGCTCCTCGTGGTCCAACTTCGCGAAGTCGTTGCGGTCCGGAATCTTGCCCAAGGGGAGCCTCGCGAGATACTCGGGGCAGGGGCACACCAGGATCACCCGGTCCAGCAACCCGGGGTCCGTGTCGCGCCAGGGGAGGAATTTGTCGAACCAGCCCGGTGTCACGTCCGCTCTGAAGTGCGGGTAGAGCACCAGGCCCTCACCGCGGTGGTTGCTGAAGTCGAAGTGATAGTCAACGATGCCGCCATCCCAGTAGTGTCCCGGCGGCCCGCCGGCCACATCGCGTTCACCGGGCATCAGGAAAGGAATCGATCCGGATGCCAGCAGGGCCGGCTTGGCGTTCTCAAGGCTCAGGGGGATATGCAGGGTATCGAAGTCCTCGAACTCGAAATCCAGATCCTCAAATCCCCGGCAGCTGAACACCACACGCTGGAACCAGGATTGCAGCAGGTTGCGGTTGAGCGCGTTGCTGAGGCCCGCGAGCACCATGCCGGCGGCTTGTGGCACCGGGTGTTTTGCACTGTTGGGGCCGCGGCCGCGGGCGGTGACCACGTGAGTAATAAAGCGGGGATGATCGCAAAGCAGTTCCAGGTCGGCTCCTTCGAGATAGCCATCTACCACCCATTGGCACTGTTCTCCCACGATCACGGTACGCGGCCGCGGGTCGGCGGGGTCGTAGCTCTGGTTCAGGTAGCGCTCGTGCAGGCTGGTCAGTGCCGCCACCGGGTCGCGCGCCGCCAGCGCGGCGTGGCGCCAGGTGCCAATGGAAGAGCCGATCAGGTGCAGCGGGTGCTGGCTGCGCTGCAGGAAGTCGCCGAACAGGAAACGGTCCAGTCCTGCCAGGCCAAGAAATTTCGGTCCGCCCGAGGCACCCACCAGGGTGTCGAACAGTTCCGGCTTCCAGCCCTCCGTTGCCAGTCGCGCGCGAGCGGTCTTACCGGCATATACCGAAATCGCTTTTGCCACGCGCTAACGTCCCGGGACGGCCCCGATCGCGCTGTCGGCGACGCCCTCGCGGGCTTCCCGCGGCGTGCGCCCCGTCCACTTGATAAAGGCGCGCCGGAAATTGGAGACATCGTTGAAACCCACCATGAAGGCGATACTGGCCAGCGGCAGCCGGGTGGTGCGCAGGTAGTGGATCGCGTGTTGGGTACGCACCTGGTCCAGCAGCTGCTGGAAAGAAGTATCTTCCGCGGCCAGGCGGCGCCGATAGGTGCGCGGGCTCATGCTCAGCATGTCCGCCACCTGGGGCATCTGGGGATAGTGTCCTTCCAGCTTTTGTAGCAGTTGCAGGGTTTGCTCGGTCAGGGAGCCGTCTTCCTGCAGGTCTGCCAGCAGGCGCCGGCATTCCTGCTCGTAGAGCGCCAGCAAGGCTGGATTGGAGGAGGGTAGCTCCACGGCCAGCCACTGCTCGGGAATGGAAATGCACGCTTCGTGGGCCATGAAGTAAAGGTCTTCACCGAACAACTCCCGGTATTCCTCGAGGTACTCGGGCTCGGGATAGGGGAACTCCACGCGGTACTCCAGCGCCGGGTTGTTCAGCAGCAGATTGATGCTGTGCACAAACGCCGCGAACAGTACCTCATAGCTGAACTCCGGTCGCTCGTCCTGCCAGGCCGTGTGGGCAGTAATCCAGCAGCGCCCGTCTCGCTGGGCATAGGTCAGCTCCAGGCCCGGGGCGAGAATGCGGTAGTACTTCAGGAGGAAGTTGAGGACCTGTTCCAGGTTTTCGCAGGTCATGAAGGCCTGGCCCACGGTGGCGTGGGCGCTGAGGTTGAGTCGCTTGCCCAGGTGCAGGCCCAGGGCGCGATCGCCGGTGAGAGCGTAGGCCCGTTCCACCACCTGGGAAAACACTTCTTCGGGAACGCGCGCCCCCAGCTTGGCCATGGCGTTCTCGGTCATGCCGGTGCCGTCCAGTAGCTGGGCCGGCGCGACACCGCGCTGGCGCGCGAGATCCAGCAGGATCAGCGTGTACTGGGCGGGCGTTGAGGAGCTATGTATGGCCATATATGACCACATTTTGACAACAGATTACCCTGTTCACAAGCACTAATTGCGCAGATATTGGATGCTCGAAGAAAAGAGGCCGCGCGGCAGAGGGGCTGCCCGGCAGAGTTTTCACCAGGTCGTTGACGAGAACGGGCCGTGTGATCGAGGAGATAGTCACCATGAAGCTGCAGTGGATGGAAGAAACCCCCCGCAAGATCCAGAACTTTGCCGGTTCGGCCCGTCGGCAGGATGACCCGGATGACATAGACGACAAGCTGACCAACGAGCACGTCGACCAGGTGGCAGAGATTTTTTCCACGCCGCTGACCGGTGCCTACAACTGGGACTACACCATCCAGGACAACCGCATCAAGAAGTTGTATGAGCTCGGCAAGGAACTCAACTGGAATGCGGAAATGGATATCGACTGGAACCGGCCATGGCCTGAAGAAGACTTCGAGCAGGGCGCGGCGTTGATGAATCTCACCGACTACCCACCCTACGTGGCGCTGTCGGACGAGCAGAAGCGCGAGTTTTGGCTCCACCAGAATTCCTGGAGCCTGTCGCAGTTCCTGCACGGTGAGCAGGGCGCCCTGCTGGTGGCTTCACAACTTGCTTCCTGCGCACCCACGTTCAACGCAAAGCTCTACGCTGCCTCCCAGACCTTTGACGAGGCCCGGCACGTCGAGGTGTTCAACAAGTACATCCAGCAGCGCATTGGATTGATGTACCCGATCAACACCAGCCTGAAGAGTATTCTCGACAAGATCCTGACCGATCCTCGCTGGGACCTGAAATTCATCGGTATGCAGATCATTATCGAAGGGCTGGCCCTGTCGGCCTTCAACACCGCGCGTGAAACCACACCTGATGAAGTCCTCAAGGACATTATCTACCTCGTCGTACGCGACGAGGCCCGCCACGTCACCTTCGGCGTGAATTACCTGGAAGAGTTCGTGAAGACCCTGTCCGATGAGGAGAAGGAGGAGCGTGCCCAGTTTGCCTACGAGGCCTGCGTGGTCAGTCGAGAGCGCCTGGTGGCCACCGACGTGTTCGCCCACTTCGGCTGGGACGTGGAAGAAGCGCGCCAGCGGGTCATGGAGGGTTTCGTGATGTCCACCTTCCGCGACCTGCTGTTCCAGCGCGTGATCCCCAATCTCAAGCGCATCGGCCTGATGACCGACAAGATTCGACCCAAGTTCGAAGAGCTGGGCATCCTCGATTTCGAGAACCTGCCCGATGACGGCGACATCGACTGGAAGGCCATGGAGCGTCCGCTGGATGTGACCGAGGAACAGTCCGCCGAGCAGGCGGCCATCAAGGAACAGATGGAAAAAATCGTCGCCGAGCGCCTCGCCCAGCAGGAAACCTGCCCGATCACCGGCCGCCCCATGGCGGAAGTGCTGGCAGAGAAGGAAGCGGCCAGCGCGGCGGCTGGCGCCTGATCATCGGTTTGCTATCTCACGACTAGCGGGCTGCGGCCCGCTTTTTTGTGCCTGCTTGTTGCCAACCTGTGGGCTGCTTATAGTTTCGGAATGCGAGTTTCCCTTATTCTGCTGCTCTGCCTGGCGCCGATGGTTTCGGCGCAGGTACTGCGCTCGCAGGAAAATCCTGCCGCCGAGCCGGCCGCTGACCCGACACTGCCCCTGGTGTTGAAGGATGCGGCAAACCCGGAGCCGGGGCCACGTACCGTCGATGAAGCCATCACCCTCCTGCGCCAGCAGATGCGCGACATCGCCGAGTCCTCGCTGTCTGCGGCCGAGCAGCGCGATGCCTACCACGCCCTCTACCAGGAAGCCCTGTACCTGCGCGGCGCGGACGGGCGTTATACGGGGGAGCCACCCGACAGTGTCGATGAGGCAGTCGACAAGCTGGAGCGGCTGTTCTTCGAAGTGGCGCTTGATACAGCTCCGACGGAGGTCACCCGCGAACAGCTCATCGCCGGTGCGCCCGAGCACTTGCAACTGGAGCCGGTTCGGCCCAGTTCGGTCAAGCGCAAGCCCATTTTTATCCTTCGCGACCCCGCGGCGGAGGGCAACTGGTGGGGGGAGGCGACTTTCGATACCGAGGCCCTGGCGCTGGAAGAAGTCCCGGAGTCTCCCGAAGAGCGGCTTGAGCCCGCGGAGGAAAACCTGGAACAGGAGGAGGCCGAGCCTGAAGAGCAGGTGGCGGTGGAGGTACTGGCCGATGAGCAAACCACGGTCGCCATGCACGATGACCAGACTATTCTCCGCAATGTTACCGGGGAGTCCGGCGACGTCGTGCTGTTTGACCGCCTGCACGTTTGGGTAGGGGGCGGTGTCCAGTACGACGCATACAGCTACGAGGATTTGTTGAACGCCCGCAGCGACGGCAACAGCGAGAGCGACACCGCCGTGCGGCGGGCCGAGGTGATTGTGCGCTCCACCTTGAACCTGGGGGGCGAGGTCAAGGCGCAGTACGACCTGGAGTCGAATATCTGGCGTGACCTGTACTTCCGGCGGGTAGACGAGGAGCGGGCCTACACCCTGACGCTGGGCAATGTCCTCGAGCCGATGTCACAGGAAAACCTGCTGGGTAACAAGTTCAACGCACCGATGGAGCGCTCGGCGCCCACTTCGGTATTTGGCGGCTGGCGCGGGTTGGGGGTCCGTTATAACAAGTGGTTTGACCTCAGCCCGGGGGACACCTACCTGCTGTTCTCCGATGCGTCCCAGACCGTTGTCACCACCAGTATCGGCCTGTTTGGCGAGGACCTGGAGAACACCAACGATACTGACGTCGCCCTTACCGGGCGGGTGACTTTCGGCCGTGAGCGCTATGGCGGCGGGCTGCACACCGGTCTGTCCTTCACCCTGCGCGAGGGTGAGTTCGACCGCATCGACCCGCGTCCGGAAATCCAGGAAACCGACCGCCTGGTGCTGGCCCGCTTCAATGCGGATCGCGCCGGGATCGTTGGTATCGAGGCTTTGTTTTCCCGTGGCTCATTGCACATCTCGTCTGAGGCCTATGTGGCCAACTACCAGGGCGGCCAGGAAGATGCCACTGGCTACGGTGGCTTCGTGGAAGTGGGCTACTACCTGACCGGCGAAGTCCGTGCCTACCGCCCGGAATGGGGCCTGTGGGCGCCGCTGCAGGTGGGCGCCCGCAACATCTTCGAGGTGTTTGCGCGCGGCAGTTTTACCTACGGTGAAGCCGACGATGACCCGGACAACCACCTGCGCTCTCTGACCGTGGGCGGTAGCTGGTATCGCCACAAAATCCGCACCAGCATCAATTTCGTCTACAGCGAAACCGACAAGCCATTGGCCGGTGAAGACACTGGCTTCGGCGCCACCATGCGGGTGCAATACCTGTTCTAGTCAGGCATCATGCGCCTCGTCTAACGCGTAGCGACCTATGAGCATCGAAACTTTTACCCTGGCAGCCTACTGCATCGCCATCATCGCCGCCTCCCTGCTCGGAGGATGGTTGCCCTCGCTGGTGCGCATGACCCATACGCGCACCCAGCTGATAATGAGCGGTGTTGCCGGCCTGATGCTGGGTGTTGCGCTGTTTCACCTGCTTCCGCACGCGCTGGTGCAATTGCAGCACAGCGTCGGCGGGGGGCATTCTTCGGTCGACGTGCTGGTGTGGTGGGTGATGGCCGGCCTGGTCGCCATGTTAATGTTGTTGAGGCTGTTTCATTTTCATCAGCACGATTTCAGTGATGATGACCACCATCCCGGCCACCACCCCCACGGTGCCAACCACGATCCCAGCGCTCACCCGCTGAGCTGGATCGGGATAGCCATGGGCCTGGGTCTGCATACCCTGATTGACGGCATTGCTCTCGGTGCCAGCGTGCACGGCGGTGGAGAACACGGTGAGGCCGGCGGTTTCAGTTGGGTCGGGCTGGGCGTGTTCCTGGCGATCCTGTTGCATAAGCCCCTGGATGCACTGTCGATTACCAGCATGATGCAGGCCGGCGGCTGGGGCGGTCGTGCCCGGGCTGCCGCCAACCTGTTGTTCGCAACCCTGTGCCCGCTGGGTGCGCTGCTCTTCATCTGGGGCCTGGGGCTGTTGGGCAACCAGGCTTACGTGGTGGGCTGCGCGCTGGCTTTTTCCACCGGTGTTTTTCTGTGTATCTCGCTGGGCGACCTGTTACCGGAAGTGCAATTCCATAGCCACGACCGTGTGAAGTTGACCGTGTCCTTCCTGGTGGGAATCGGGCTCGCCTATGCGCTCGGCTTTATCGAGCCCGGATCCAGTCACAGCCTGACGGCGGTAGCCCTCCTATGAGCTCAGAGTCTAACTCGCGCTCCCCGCGCCAGCGCCGCGTCATCTACCCGCCAGTCTGGCTGGTGCTCGGTTTGATTGTGATCTTCGTAGCAGACCAGTACTTTCCGTTGCAACGTTTCACTGGCGTCCTGCCCCAGGCGATGGGGAGCATCGCTATCGTTGTGGGGCTGTTGCTGCTGGTACTCGCGGGCGGGCTGTTCAAGAAGGCCGATACCGAGCTGATACCGTTCCGTGAAGTGCGCGCCCTGGTCACCGATGGTGTCTACCGATACACCCGCAATCCCATGTACCTGGGTATGGCGCTGATCCTGCTCGGTACGGCCTGCACAACCGGGACGTTGGCTGGTGTTATGGTAGTGCCGGTATTCATGGTGATCATCGAGCTGCGCTTTATTCGACCCGAGGAAGCCATGCTCCACGCTATCTTCGGCGCAGAGTTCGAAGCCTACTGCGCCCGTGTACGTCGTTGGATCTGAGGCTCACTAGCGGGCAAGCGCGGCAGCCAGCGGCAGCGCCATCGACGGGTAGTCGGTGATCACGCTGTCCACGCCCAGGCTGTGGAGCTGCCTGATCACGCTGGCATCGTTGACTGTCCAGACGCTGATGTGAATCCCGCGCCGCTGTAACTTGCGCACCTGGGCGCGGTTGTCCAGTGTCTGCCAGTGTGCGATCAGGTAGTCGCAGGCACAGGCCTCCAGGATGCTCTCCGGCGCGGTCGTGGTTGACACAAATCCCACGGCCTGGCGGGGCAGGGCAGCTTTTACTGACTGCAGCAGGCTGGGCTCTGAGGACGTGACTACTGCCCGCGGGCGGTGTTGCCTGATCCAGTCAACGGTGGCAGCGGCAAGCGCCGGATTGTTGCGCTTGCCGAGTGATTTCAGCTCCAGCTGCCAGTGGCGAATTTCAGGCACCGCCCTTTGAAGTGCGGTGAGTGTGGGAATTCCGGTACCGCGCTTGTTGGGCCAGGGTGGGCCATCGGCCCGCGCGTCCAGGCTGGCCAATGTTTTCGCCGTGTGCCTGGCCACCTTGCCGGCGGTCCCGGTGGTGCGTTTCAGCGTGTCATCATGGACAACGACCAACTGCTGGTCGGCGGACAGCCGCAGGTCAATTTCGAGGTGGCGCACCCCGCGAGCTACTGCATGGCGCGCGCCTGCGATGGTGTTCTCCGGTGCCTCTCCCCGGGCGCCGCGATGGCCGTAGATGATCACAGCGCGTCGATAATGGGTGCGATGTCTTCCGGCGGATCGGCCGTCAGAATCGAAAAGCCCTGGAACTGGTACTCGCGGCCCTCGTCGGTGAGTGCAAACGGCGCACGCTCCAGGGCGATGGCTTGGAAAGCCGCGTCCAGGTCCAGCAGGTAGCGTGACTCCGCCAGGGGCGTGTTGTGAGACATCAGCAGGTAGTCCACGTCGCCGGCGAGGGCCGCAAGCTTGGCCGCCGTTTCCATGTAGTCACCGAAGCTTGAGCCCTCCAGGTGGGCATACAGAGGCCCCAGGTAAAAAGTGTCGCCGGTAAACAGCAGGCGGCGCGCGCTGTCGAGCAGCGCAATGCTGTCCGGTGAGTGGCCCGGGGCGGTAATCAGTTCGAGGCTGACGCCGCCCAGGTCGATGAAGTCTCCTGGCCGCAGCCAGCGGCTGTATTCCCAGGGGCGGGTCTGGTAGTCAGAGAGCACGAAATCCGGTGGCAGTGTCTTCCACACCAGCTCGCCGCTGACGAACTGGACCCGTTCGCTATTGGGCGCGCCCTTCGACCGGCTCAGTGCAAATGGGTGTTTGCGGCCGATGATGTTGTCGAACTGGTAGTTCCCGCCCACATGGTCATAGTGGGCGTGGGAGTTAAGTACCTGGATTCGCTGGCTGGTGAGCTGTTTGACCACACTCTGGATGTCACCCATGCCCAGTCCGGTATCGAACAGCAGGGCGCCGCGCCTGCCCACGATCAGGTAAGAGATGACCTCTTCAAACTGGCCTGGCTCGTAGATGGCAAACACGCCATCAACGATCTCGTAGACCTCGAACCAGGGGTTGAGTGTGTCGATCTTCCTGAAGTCCGCCCAGGCCGCCCTGGGCAGGGCCGACCACCACTTGCTGCTGTCCACCGGTGCCGCAGCCGCGGTGTCGGCCGCCCGATCAGCGGTTTCGGGGACGCTGGCCGCAGATTCGCTTGAAGCCGTCTCGATGTTCTCCTGCTGAGGCTGCGGTGGGGCAGATGGTGCTGATGGCTCGCTGCCGCCGCATGCCGTCAACAGGGAGAGAGTCAGCAGGGCGATATGCGTCTGTGGAATAACGGAATAGCGAATCATGATTTGGGTCCGGCAACTATGCCCCCAACATAGCAGAAAGCCGTTGCGACACGCACATGCGCGGGTCCTGGGCTACGCTGAATAGTGAATACTGTGAACACAGGCTGATCTGGAGAACTGCACAATGGCCGATATTGATATTCCGGAAGGGCTCCCCGACTGGATCAAGACACACGTTGAGCTTTATTTGCGCGATGGCGAAGCCGCGCACTACTGGGATGCTTCCCTGGGCGGCGGAGAGGGAATGCTGACAACCCTGCTGTTGCACACCACCGGTCGCAAGTCGGGCAAGACCTCCATCCTGCCCCTGATTTACCGGCCCACCGGCGATGGCGGTTACTGCGTTATCGCGTCCAAGGGTGGCGCGCCTTCTCACCCGGCCTGGTACCTGAACCTCGAGGCAGACCCGAACGTGCACCTGAAAGTGGCCAATCACGAGTTCGACGCCGTCGCCCGGGTGGCCGAGGGTGAGGAGCGAGCGCGGCTCTGGGACCTGATGGTGGACTACTACGCGCCCTACACCGACTACCAGGCGGCTACCGGCCGGGAAATTCCCGTGGTGGTGCTGGATCCGAAGTAATCTGCACCAGAGCCAGCCGCTTTGTGCGGCCATAACGAGTTCGCCCAGCCAGGGCAGGCGAGGCCCTGAAGGTGGTTGATCGAGGTGAGCTCGTTGCTTGCAAAAAAATGCCCGCGCGAAGCGCGGGCTAGTCGGGGAGGCTTGTTCAAAATTTCAGGCTGCGGCAGCCGGTTCCCGGGGTGACAGCTCGGCGCTCGGCAGCTTGCGCGTTACCAGGCTGTCTGCGGCGAAGGCGCCACCACCCTGGATGGTCAGCGCTACCGTCGCGGCCAGCAGGCTCAGGGCAAACTCGTAACCGTTGGCGCTGACGAACAGCCCGTTACCCAGGTGCACCGTCATCGCCATGGCCATGGTGAAAGCTGCGATAGCGGCCGCCGGGCGGGTCAGCAGGCCGACGATCAACAGGATGCCGCCGAAGAACTCGGCGCTGCCGGCCAGCAGGGCCATCAGGTAGCCGGGCTCAAAACCGACTGAGGCCATCCACTGGCCCGTGGCCTCGAGGCCGTAGCCGCCAAACCAGCCGAACAACTTCTGGGCGCCGTGGGCAGCCAGCACAATGCCGACCGGGATGCGCAGTACGGTGGCCGCCAGGCCGGCGCTGCTGTCGAAAATGCTTGATACTTCAATCTTCTTGCTCATGATGATATCTCCGTAGAGTCAGTATTTGTTTGGGACGGTTTCCAGTGTATGTATTGCCGGGCCTAAAAAAAGCGGATTAAAATGATCAATAACTTCAGAAAATTTGAATAAATGTCTCCAGGAGGTTTCCCTGTCGCGTCTGAGCCTTGATGCACTGGAAGTGCTGGATGCTATCGACCGAAAAGGCAGCTTCGCGGCGGCGGCAGCCACGCTGTACCGGGTACCTTCCGCGGTGACCTACAGCGTGCAGAAACTCGAGGAAGACCTGGGGGTGTCGCTGTTCAAGAAAGAGGGGCGCCGCTCGGTGCTGACACCCGCCGGCCGGGTGCTGCTGGAGCAGGGCCGGGAAATCCTTGATGCCGCCGAACGCCTGGTGGAGACCGCCCGCCAGGTGCATTCGGGTTGGGAATCCCAGCTCAACATCGCGCTGGATTCGCTACTGGAGATCGAACAGGTGGCGCCGGTCCTGGAGCGTTTCTACCGCGATCATCCGGAGATTGAGATCACCCTTACCGAGGAAGTCCTGGGCGGTGCCTGGGAGGCGGTGATCGAGGGTCGCGCTGATCTTGTGGTGGGCGCTGCCGAGCGGCCACCCACCGCGACCGGCCTTTCCTCCAGGGAATTTATGCAGGTGGAGTGGGTATTTGCCGTGCACCCCGATCACCCGCTGGCGAATGCGAAGACACCATTGAGGCGGGACGACTTCGCCGGCTACCGGGCCGTGGTGGTCATGGATTCCTCTCGCAGCCTGCCACCGCAGACGTCACAAACCCTGCGTATTTTTGAGCGCCAGGCGGTGTTGCGGGTGGAAACCGTACAGCAGAAAATCGCCGTTCAGCAGGCCGGGCTGGCCGCGGGTTTCCTGCCGCGCCACCGTATTGAGTCCCAGCTTGCCAGCGGGCAGCTGGTAGCGCTGGCGGTGGACCCGGTCATAGAACCTGCGCCCCTGCAGTTGGTCTGGAAGTCCGGCAGCCGCGGACGTGCCCTGCGCTGGTTTATCGAGGAATTGAGTCCATGAGGCGAGTCGTCATCCTGCTGGTCCTGCTGCTGCCGCTGGCCTGGGGCCTGCGCTGGACCAGTGAGGCTTTCGAGGTGGTCGTCGGCTACTCTGCCAAGCAGCTTTGTTCAGGCGTATTTGTCGCTCATCAGAAGCCAGAGTTCATTATCCAGAATGACATCCATCTCAGTATGAGCGTGCTGGGGCCGATACTGTCACTGCTCGAGTTCGAAGTAGACCGTGAACGCCAGCGAGCCCAAGCCAGATTGCTGGGTACCAGGGCGGAGGCCGTCTGGGCGGGTAACCAGGGGTGCGTGCTGAACCCGTTGACGCCGATCTTGGCTCCACAGCCAGCGGCCACCGCCTGGTTTGGCACGGGCTGGCCCGTGGACCTTGAAGGTGAGCCTGCGCTGGATGCAGTGCTGGAGGAGGCCTTCTCCGAGCCGGAGGTGGGCCAGCGCCGTACACTCGCCGTGTTGGTTCTGCGTGGCAATGAGCTGGTGGCTGAGCGTTATGCCAATGACGTTCACATGTTTCTGCCGCTGCAGGGCTGGTCCATGAACAAGAGCCTAATGTCGACCTGGATTGGAATGCAGGTCAGAGCGGGCAAGCTGGACCTGGAGTCTCCGCTCGCGCCATTGGTAGAGCGGGCCTCGCCCGCGGTGGCAGGGAACCTGGCCGCCTCGCTCAATCTTGGCCACCTGCTGCATATGGAGAGTGGCCTGGATTTCGAGGAAACCTACTTTCCCGGTGATGACGCTACCCGGATGCTCTACCGTAGCCCCGCAATGTGGACAGTGGCGCCGCGCAGAGGGCAGCTCTTCGAGCCGGGCAAAAAGTTCAGCTACTCCAGTGGCGATACCAACCTGGCGAGTTGGGTCTGGCAGCAGAGTCTGGATCAGCCTTACGATGCCTGGTTGCAAGAGAATTTCGCCCGCAAGCTTGCGCTCTCCCGATTAACCAGTGAGCGCGATGCCTCCGGTATTCAGGTGGGGTCCTCCTATACCTACATGAGTGCCCGCGATTGGGCGCTGGTTGGTCGGTTCTGGCTCAGGGCCTGGCACAACGGGAGCGATTTGCTGCCGGAAAACTGGATGCGGGAAGCGACCACCCCGCGCCCATCCGCCGTCGACGGCAATTACGGCCGCGGTTTCTGGCTCAACACCCAGGGCCGTGACTTCCCCAATCTACCGCGAGACATGTTCTACGCTTCCGGTCACAACGGGCAGTACGTTGCGATGTTTCCGAGTGAGGATGTCGTAGTCGTCAGGTTGGGCTTGTCCAGCAGCTCCGCAGCCAGTGGTATCACTGAACTGCTGGAAGGTGTGCTCGCTAAGCTGCCACCGCTGGGTCTGATTGGAGCCGCTCAGTCATCAGGTCAATAAACGCCCGCACCTTGCCCGGCGACTGGGGTCCAGAGCGGTGGATGATATGCACCGGAATCTCCGGCGGCGTGAATGCCTCGAGAATCGGTACCAACTCGCCGGCGGCGATGGCATCTGCCGCCTGGTAGGACAGCAGGCGCGTGATTCCGAAACCCTCCACCGCCGCTGCCAGCGCGGCATCGTTGCTGGTCACGGTCAGGCGCGGCCGCACCCGTACACGTTGCTCCCCGTCCGGGAATCGGAAGCGCCAGCTCAGTCCGAAATTACCGGCACTGGAAGCGACCAGACGGTGAAGGTTCAACGCGTGGGGTGAGTCCGGTGTGCCGCGCTCCGCGAGATACTGGGGCGATGCCAACAGCAGCTGGCGCACGGCGCCCACCCGGCGCGCGCGCATGGAGGAATCCGGCAGCTCGCCGATCCGCACCCCCACGTCCAGCCCTTCCTCCAGGAGGTTCACCGGGCGGTCCAGGAAGACGGCGTCCACCTGCATTTCAGGATAACGGCTCAGGTAGTCGACGATACCTGGCATCACATACCGGCGCCCGAACAACACGGGGGCCGTGACAGCCAACAGGCCCCGGGGCTCAGCGTTGATGCCCGCAGCCGCATCCTCCGCCGCTTCCAGTTCCGCGAGGATGCGCCGCGCATCTTCCAGGAAGCGCAGCCCTGCTTCCGTGGCCCGCACATAGCGGGTGGTTCGATTCAGCAGTTTGACGCCGAGATGGGCTTCCAGTGCGGCGACTGCCCGCGTTACAGCCGGTGCCGACTGCCCCAGCCGCCGTGCTGCGGCGGAAAAGCCCTCTTCTTCAGCGACCGCGACGAAGGTCTGCATCTGGAGGAAGCGATCCATAATTATTCCACTTTGAGAAATAATAAATTGCGATTTTACAGAATTCTTTCTTTATCGGGAATTGGGCATAGTGCATCCACCGACAACGAATACCCCGAGGACAGCAGCATGGCACACAGCTACCACGAGATCGCGTTTACCCCGACCATCCTGGATCTGCAGGCCCGTGCCGGCAGCCGTGACAACTACGCCGCCATGAGCGAGGGCAGCCGCTACGCGGACCGCCTGTCTGAACGTGAGGCCGGCTTTATCGCTCAGCGCGACAGTTTTTACATGGCCAGCGTCAGTGAAACCGGCTGGCCCTACGTGCAGCATCGTGGCGGCCCCCGGGGCTTCATGAAAGTACTGGACGAGAAGACCATCGGCTTCGCGGATTACTCCGGCAATCGCCAGTACGTCAGCACCGGCAACTTCCGCCAGGACGATCGCGTCAGCCTGTTCTTCATGGACTACCCCAACCGCCGCCGCCTGAAAATGCTGGGCCGGGTGCGCATCGTGGACGCCGACGAGTCGGCGATTCTCGAGCAGCTGGAAGACCCGGATTATGCCGTTCAGATTGAGCGCGCTTTCCTGATCACCGTGGAGGCTTTCGACTGGAACTGCCCGGCGCATATCACGCCGCGCTTTACCGAGGAAGAAGTACGCGCCGGTCTGGAAGAGCTGATGGCGGAGAATCGCCGCCTCAAGCGCGCGCTGGAAACCGCCGCCAACGATGAGCAGCGAGCCGATACCGCCGCCCCCGTGCTCGGTGACGGCCCACTGGAGCTGGTGATCTCCGGCGTACGCCAACTGACGCCGCGGGTTCGTGCCTACGAGCTGCGCGACCCGGCGGGTGAAGATCTGCCGCTCGTGACGGCCGGGGCCCACCTGCAGATCCCGGTGCGCCTGCCGGGTGGTGAGCTCACCGAGCGCCACTACTCCATTGCCTCCAATCCGGCGCGGCCCGACGTCTACGAGATTGCCGTGCTGCGCGAGGAGGAGGGGCGTGGTGGCTCCCGCGCAGTCCACGACAGCTTCGCTATCGGTACCGTGCTGCGCACTGGTCGCCCGGAAAACCATTTCCCCCTGCACGCGGGCGATAACCCCGCGGTGCTGATCGCCGGAGGCATCGGCATTACGGCCATCAAACCGATGGCCCAGGCCCTGGAGCAGCTCGGCACCGAATTCCACCTGCACTACGCCGGCCGAAGCCGCCGCGACATGGCGTTCCGTGATCGCCTGCAACGCCAGCTTGAAGACCGCATGACGGTGCATGCAGCGGAGGACGGCGGGCGTATGGATCTCGAAGCCACCTTGCGTGAGACTCCGGCCGACGCGCTGGTCTACGTCTGCGGTCCCGATCGGCTGATCGCCGGTGTCATGGCGGCGGCGAAAACCGTGGACTTCCCCCGCGATCGCATTCGCCTTGAGCGCTTTTCCTGAACGCGTCACCCGCACTGAGGATCAATGACATGACGACACAACAACGCCCACCACTGCCGCCGTTTACTCGCGAGACCGCCATGGAAAAGGTCCGGCTGGCCGAAGATGGCTGGAACAGTCGCGACCCGGAAAAGGTGGCGCTGGCCTATACGGTTGACAGCCGCTGGCGCAACCGCGCCGAGTTTCCTCGCGGCCGCGAGCAGATTCGCGCCTTCCTGGACGGCAAGTGGCAGCGCGAGCATGAGTACCGACTAATCAAGGAACTCTGGGCATTTGCAGACAACCGCATCGCGGTGCGTTTCGCCTACGAGTACCGCGATGCCGCGGGCCAGTGGTACCGCGCCTACGGCAACGAGAACTGGGAGTTTGATGAGCATGGCCTGATGCGTGAGCGCCACGCCAGCATCAACGATCTCCCGATTGAAGAATCCGAGCGACTGTTCCACTGGCCCCAGGGCCGGCGCCCGGATGACCACCCAGGCCTCAGTGAACTGGGCCTTTGACTCGAAACACCCAAACTGGAGGACACCCTCATGAGTACTACACAAGCAACCGGAACCAACTCTATCAAGCTGTACCGTCACGCCCTGTCGGGCCATAGCCACCGGGTCGAGCTGTTCCTGTCGATCCTCAACCTCGACGCCGAACTGGTGGACGTGGACCTGCTGAGCGGCGCCCACAAACAGCCGGAGTTCCTGGCCATGAACCGCTTCGGCCAGGTGCCGGTGCTGGAAGACGGCGACACCATCGTCTCGGATTCCAACGCGATCCTGGTTTACCTGGCCAGCCAGTATGACGCCAGCCGCAGCTGGCTGCCGACGGACTCGAAAGTGGCGGCCCAGGTGCAGCGCTTCCTGAGTGTAGCTGCTGGCCCCGTTGCCAGCGGACCGGCTTCCGCACGGTTGGTAACAGTATTCGGCGCCGGCCTCGACCACCAGCATGCCATCGAAATAGCCCACACCGTGCTGGCGACGCTGGATGCACATCTCGAAAGTCGTGACTGGCTGGTAGGTGCGCGCCCGACCATCGCTGATGTCGCCAACTACGCCTACATCGCCCATGCACCGGAAGGCGGCGTTGACCTGTCTGCCTATGCCAATGTGCGTGCCTGGCTGCGCCGGGTTGAGGGCCTGCCGGGTTTCGTACCCATGCAGGCTACTGCTGCGGGTTTGGCGGCCTGATGCTTGACCTCGGCTTAAGCTCCGAGGCGGGTAGCTACCTGCTCCATGTTGCGGCGGCTTACGGGGACCGTGTCCCCGTTGGCCAGCCGCAGCTCGCCCTGGCGGCCAACGCGCCGAAACTCCAGCGCGCTTGCCGCGGCAACCCAATAGGAGCGGTGGCACTGGAAGCCAGCGACGCCGTTGGCCTCCATTTCATCGATGGCATCCCTGAGGTTGTAGAGTATTAACGCGCGGCCGGTGTCGGTGACAACGCTGATGTAGTGCAGCTCCGCCTGCAGGTACTGCACCCGGCCGTGCACTTCTTTTGGCAACAGCTCAAAAAAGTCGGGATTGTGTGCCTCGTGAACGTCCCGGTCCTGCTCCAGGTCGCTTTGTGTTCCGGCCGCGTCAACAGCAAGCGTTGGCTGCTCAATGCGCTCGAGCTTGAGGCCAAAAATCCACGGTGTATTGATGGCCACCCAGAGCACCATGGCGGGGGGCGCCACACCAGCAAACTCGTCCAGTATATCTATCCACATTCCATGCTGAGACAGGTCTTCCTGCCCGAGCCAGACATCCAGCATCGTGCCGGCGGGCGCAAACAGTAGCGAGCCCACGACGCCCGAGATGGCAAGTTGAAGCCAGGGATTTCTCCGCTCGAACCAGCGCCAGCGCAGAAGCTGGACCTGCATCAGCACCATCGCGGCCATTATCCCCACTGCCTGTAACTGCCACAGCAGGAGACGCGGTGTCAGTGGTGCCTCATCATCGCCGGTCGCGAAGCCAAGCATCAGGCCCACCACCACCGCGATGCCGAAGAAGTAGCGCGCAGGCGTTACAGCGCCGAGATCAAACTGTCGATTCATAGCACTTATCAGCGTACCTGCACCGGCAGGCAAATGCCTCCGGAAACAGGTGCCGGGCCCAGGATGGGCCGGCTTCCGTGGATGCCACAGACTATCAGACCAGGGGCAAGCCCGGCTGGTTTCTCCGGCCCCTGGTATCAGGTCCGGCGGGTAAGTCCTGGATAGCCCAGGCCGTAAGCAGTAGCCACACCGGCCAGCATAAAGATGAGCTGTAGCGTACTGATAACCGGTGGCGGCGGCCTGATGGGCGGCGCGGAGACCCCGAGGCTGGCCCGCTGCCTGCCGCTGAGGTGCCCCTTCATGCGCTGGCTCCAGTCCGCCAGGTCGGGCTGGTTCTCCACGATCCAGCTGAGATCCACCGCATCCACATCATAGAAGTAGCGCAGGTCGGACTCCGGCACCTGCTCCGGCGTGGCAGCCAGGGTGTACTTACGCTGAACCATGAATTCGCGCAGCTTGCGCGGAGAGCCGTCGGTAGTCATAAACAACTCGGCATCATCCACTGCCTGCTTGTACCACTCGCGAGCCTTTTCATCCGACCAGATTTCCGCGGGGTCCGGCTGGGGCGGCGGGGGGAGTTCCTGAACTTCCTGTTTCGGCAACAGGAAGGCGCCGCCAACAATAATCAGTGCTGCCATTGCTGCGCATGCGCCAGCCGATTGCGAGCCGCGCCCACCCTTGAGCCCACAGCTGAGGCCGACCAGTGCGCCGCTGAACCAGGCGAAAACGCCCGCATCAAAGGGCGCGAAGTGCATGAGCAATATCCACAGGCCGGCGCCAGCAATACCGGCCACGGCGCCGGAGGCAATAGCAGCAGTGGGTAGCTGCGGCCGGCGCCTTGGCCGACGCGTTTTTGCGGCCTTCTTGTGGTACGCGGTGAGATCTGCACCGCAGCCGGGACAATGGTCTGAACGTGGCTGCAACGTATAGCATTCCGGACAGAGCATGTTCGACCCGGGCTCCACATACGGCTGGGACGTCGAATCCAGGCCCTGTGCGGCGGCTACGCCGATATCAACCGCAGTAATCGCCTCGGTGACCACCGCCTCTTCCGCTGTCGGCGGCTCCGAGGTCTCTGGCTCTTCCATCATCGACAGTGTCGGCACTTCCGGTTCCCGGGCAGGTGGAGGCTCGGGCGTCGGTGCGTCTGCTGCGGGCGCATCCTCTTCACCGAACAAGGCATCGAGATCCATATCGTCATCCAGCGCGCTCGGCGCCGGCTCGGCTTCGAGGTCGGCTTCCGGGATGTCATCGATCGGTTCAGGGGCTTCTTCGATAGCAGGTTCTGCGGCCGCTGTGTCCGGCAGCGGTTCGCGGAATTCGATGTCGAGCTCAGCCGGTGGGGTGGTTGCCGGCTCCTCCGGTGCCGGGGGTTCCTCCGCCAGTGGCATCGCTTCCAGCTCGGCAACGATGTCCTCCATCTCGTCGAACTCGGCCATCAGTGATTCGGGCTTGATCTCCGGCTCGGCCGACATATCCTCGACCTGCTCGACCTGCTCGACCTGCTCGACCTGCTCGACCTGCTCGACCTGCTCGACCTGCTCGACCTGCTCGACCTGCTCGACCTGCTCGACCTGCTCGACCTGCTCGACCTGCTCGACCTGCTCGACCTGCTCGACCTGCTCGACCTGCTCGACCTGCTCGACCTGCTCGACCTGCTCGACCTGCTCGACCTGCTCGACCTGCTCGACCTGCTCGACCTGCTCGACCTGCTCGACCTGCTCGACCTGCTCGACCTGCTCGACCTGCTCGACCTGCTCGACCTGCTCGACCTGCTCAAGCTGAGCTGCCTGCGCTACTGGTTCAGGCTGATCGACCGGCTCAATCTCCTCGAGCTGTCCCGCCTGTTCGGGCTGGTGCGCCTCGGGTTGCTCCACCTGTTCAGCCTGCTCGATCTGCTCAGGCTGCGCCGCCTGTTCCGCTGGTTCAGGCTGCTCGACCTGCTCGATCTCCTCGGGCTGCCCCGCTTGTTCGGGCTGTTCTTCTTCGGATTGCTCGACCTGTTCAGCCTGCTTGGTCTGCTCAGGCTGCCCCGCCTGCTCTGCTGGTTCAGGCTGCGCGACCGGCTCGACCTCCTCGGGCTGCCCCGCCTGTTCGGGCTGTTCCTCTTCGGATTGATCGACCTGTTCAGCCTGCTCGATCGGCTCGACGTGCTCTACTAGTTCAAGCTGCTCGACCGGTTTGACCTCTTCGGGCTGCTCTGCCTGTTCGGGCTGATGCTCCTCGGGCTGCTCAACCAGTTCAGCCTTCTCTGCCTGTTCAGGCTGATCGGCTGGCTCAAGCTTCTCTGCCTGTTCAGGTTGCTCCAGTTGCTCCTGCTCAGCTGGAGTGGGGACCGGTTCGGGTTCCTCCGCTTGCTGGGCCGTTTCATCGACGGGCGCAGTTCTGCCAGGTGTCCTGTCTTCGTACACGGCCGTGGAGGCATCGATGCCGATGTTCTTGAGCTGGGCCTGGAAGCTGGCGGCCGCTGACAGGTCCGCGCGTTGCAGCACGGTGTGGGCCACGCCGTTAAACAACATCAGCGCCTCATCCGAATGGATGCCTAGCAGTGGCGCAACGGCTTTCGCCACCTCGCCGGTTTTTTGTCCCGGAAGGATGCCATTGATCACCACGTTGTACGCGACGGAGCTATCTGCCATGTCGGTTTCCAGTGCTGTGCATGCCCAGTGTTACGCCTTCACCGCCGCTTTGCCACAGGAATCACCCGGGCAGGCGAGGCGCGTGCTTACATGATACGAAAATAGGGTTTCTGTCGCCCTAGTATGACGAATTTCTTGCCGGAGTGAGAGGGGCTCTGGTGGAGAGTTCCAGTGGGCCGGATGGGGGTGTCAGTTTTGCCGAATGTACAGGGAAAAGCTCGGCAGCTCGCGTTCGCGCACATCGATCAGGAACGCTACCTGCCCGTCTGGAGATATTGCGCCTTCACGGGTGCCGGTCTGGAGCTGGCCGCTGAAACCCACCAGTACATAATCCCCGAAGCGATTGTTGCGACCGCCAAGGGAGTCACGGCGCACGGTCAGGTCGCCGCTGCCGGCGCGGGTAAAATCGCGCTGTGTTACCGCTGTAAACAGCGGTGAGGTGATCGTGATATAGGTGCCGTAGAAGGTGCCGGCCACGCTGTTCAATGTGTTGTTGCTGGAGGTACGTACACAGGCGCCGACACCGCGGGCATCGCTGGCAATTTCCGAGCCGACGAACACATTGCCATCTGCCGAGATGCTGCCGGTGAGCTGCAGGCCCAGGTAGTTGATACGTGCGGTGCCATCCTCGAACAGGCTGTAGCCAATGGCGGTGCTGCCTTGCTCATTCCAGCGATCGGCAATGATGCTAAGGGCACCGCTGCCGCTGCTGCCGAATTCAGCACTGAAGAATCGCGCATAGCCGCCCTGGCGGCGCGGCCCGACGCGGGTGCTGATATGGCCGCAGTACCAGCTGCCGACAAAACTATTGGGGTTGGTTTCACTCCGCTTGGGCATGTAGTAGGTCACCGAGGTATCGTCGCCGTCGGTATCCGCCAGCGTCACCAGGTCAAAGCTACGGGTGGCCGCGCCCGCCTCAACGAGCGAGCTGATGCCGCTGCGTACCAGTCCCCTGCCGGGACGATCATAGAGGTACTCCCGGCGACTGATCAGCAGTTCTGGCCGGGTGGCCTGCTGGGTGGTGAAACGCCAGCGATTGCGGGTGTCGAACTGGGCATCCAGCAACGCTGCATAGGAGCTGCCACCGATGCCGCCAAACTGTGAGGCGGTGTAGCGCGTGCCGGACAGGGTGTCACCATCCTGCACGAACACGGCGCGCAGGGCCGGCCAGTCCTGCCCCGGGAAGTTCTCGTCCCAGAAATCTGCCAGCGACTGGGAATAGCTGAGCTGGCAATCGTCGCCTGGGGAATCCTGCGCGCAAGCGCTGCCCCAGTGAGAAAAGCGCCAGCCCGGGCGGGGCAGGGCGCGGTAGGTGACGTCCTCGTCTCCGGCCACAGCATTGCTGCTGCAGCGACCGACGCCGGCCTGGAATTCTTCCAGGGAGCAGCCGCGCACGCCGCGAGCGGTTTCGATTATGTCGCCCTGGCCTTCGATTTCCAGTGGGTGCTTACAGGCACTCAGCAGCACAAACGCCGCTGTTATCAGCACTCTTCGGGGCTGTTGCATGGGTACCGCGAGTTCAATGGTCTGACGGCAGGATACCGTATCCGCGGAGGCCGCAGTAGCGCTTGGGCATATTCACATTCAGGCCGCTACACTGGTGGGGACTACGCGAGGAGAACACTGTGCGCGAAGACCCCGTTGACCAGAATGCACCACCGCCTGGGCTGGATCCCTTTGTAAAACGCTACCTGGTGGGCCTGGCGCTACTGTTGGTCGGTGGTATTGCCTACTTCATGCTGCAGCAGGACGAGCGCGTGGTGGCGATCAATGACCGACTGGCCAGCGCGCCGGTGCTGGTCGACTACCCCTATCGATTCCGGGTGCTGTCGCTGGAGAACGGCGTGGCCGTCGTCACCAGCCCGCGCTCACCGGAGATGGGCCCCATGCACTTCCTGCGGGTACTGGATGCCTCCCTCAACGACAAGGATGTGCTGCACCCGGATATGATGGCGGCGCAGCAGGCGCTGGCCGAGGTGCAGGTGGAAGCCGAAGCCCTGGTGCTGGCGGAGCCGGATGTTGACCGGGTGCGCTGGCAGCTGGATCGGCGTTGGTACCGGGAGCATGGCATCTTCCTGCCGGATTAGCGGCACTACCGGCAGCTACCGGGCATGGCATACTAAGTCCCCGCCTCCGCCAGGTAAGACAATCGATGACCAATACCGCAGCGCTACGCCTGATCGGGGTCGCCGCATCACCCTACACCCGCAAGATGCTGGCACTGATGCGCTACCGCCAGATCCCCTACCAGATCACCTGGGGCCAGCCTGCGGAGGTATTGGCGGAGCTGGGCATCGAAGCGCCGCGCCCAACCCTGCAGCCGACCTACTTGTTCGAGGAAGATGGCCAGATCGTGGCACGCTGTGATTCCACGCCTATCATCCGCCGGCTGGAGTCGAGCCACCTGGGGCGGTCGGTGCTGCCTGACGACCCGGCCCTGGCGTTCATCGATTACCTGCTGGAGGATTTCGGTGACGAGTGGTGCACGAAGTACATGTTCCACTACCGCTGGTACCCGCAGGCTGACGCTGACAACGCGGGCACCCTCCTGCCGCTGGCCATGGACGTCACGCTGCCCGACGATGTGCACAGTGCGGCAGCGAAGGCCTTCGCCGAGCGGCAGGTTGGCAGGCTCTATGTGGTGGGCTCCAATGACACCACGGCACCGGTCATCGATGCCAGCTATCGGCGCTTCCTGGCAGCCATGCAGGCCTTGCTTGCCGAGCAGCCTTTCCTGCTCGGGCAGCGTCCCGGGGCGGGTGATTTTGCGCTCTACGGACAACTCACCCAACTGGTGGGATTTGATCCCACGCCGCGGGCCATCGCCCACCAGGTGTCGCCCCGCACCGTGGCCTGGGTCGACCGCATGGAGGACCTTAGCGGCTGGGCCCCGCTTGACGACGGCTGGCACTTCGGCGATGCCCTGCGCGGGCTGCTCTGCGAAGTGGGCAGGGTATATACGCCGGCGCTGCTCGCCAATGCTGCAGCGCTGCAGGCGGGAGAGAAAACCTGGCGAGCAGAAATCGATGGCGCTCCCTGGGAGCAGCAAACCTTTCCCTACCAGGGCAAGTGCCTCAACTGGATTCGTGAACAGTACCAGGACCTGTCGGATGGGGACCGGGCACGCGTCGACGGCTATCTGGCGGGCACCGGTTGTGAACCGCTGCTGGCACCCCCCGTATGAGTTCACCACTGGCGCTGTACGGCTCCAACATTTCCTACTTCACGGGCAAGCTCGAGAACTACTTCCGGGTAAAGGGCCTGGATTACCAGCTTCATGCCATGCAGTTTCCTGGTGATGCCAGGCGCATAGAGAGCGACCTCGGGGTGTACCAGATGCCGGTGGTGCAACTACCGGACGGGCGCTGGCTCACCGACTCCACCAGCATCATCCAGTGGTTTGAAGGTGAGATGCCAACGCCCGCGCTGTTGCCGGAAGACCCGCTGCTCGCCTTTGTTTGCTACCTGCTGGAAGACTATGCCGACGAATGGCTCTGGCGCCCGGCCATGCACTACCGCTGGCACTACAGCGAGGGTGCCCACTTTGCCAGCCGCCACCTGGTGGACGAGCACCTCGGTCGCGTGCCGGTTCCCGGCGCACTCAAGCGCGCCTTCATGCGCCATCGACAGCGCAGTGGCTATACCCGCGGTGACGGCATTACCGCGGATAACGTGGCCGGTGTAGAGGCGATTTTCCTGGCGCTGCTGGATCAGCTCGAGGGAATTTTCAGACGCCGCCCTTTCCTGCTGGGGCAGCGGCCGACGCTGGCGGATATCGGCTTCTCCGGGCCGTTCTTCAGGCACTTTGCCCTCGACCCCGTACCGCTTGAGATCATCCGCCAGCGGGCGCCGGCGGTGCTGGAGTGGGTGGCGCGGCTGTGGAATACTCGCCTCGCTGGTTGCAAGGGCGAGTCACCCGCCTCGCTGCCGGAGGACCTGCAACCCCTGTTACAGGCGATAGGCCGCGAATACCTGCCCTACCTGAATGCTAACGCCTCGGCGGTGTCGGCCGGCCAGCAGCGCTTCGATGTTGAGCTCGGAGGCGTCGCTTACCGTGGCGCCCGTTACTCGCGCTACCGGGTCTGGTGTCTGGCAGAATTGCGCAGACATTTCGAGCATCTCCCGGAGCCTGCCCGCGCTGAGGCGAAGCGCCTGTTGGAGCAGCACGGTTGCTGGGCGCCGCTCTGGGAGTGTGACACGCTGCCGCTGTTACCAGGCCAGGAGGAGGGTCTGCCGTTCAGGGCCAGCACCAAGATGGTGGGCGTCAACGAGCGGGTCTGATCCCGGGCGACAAGGACACGCAACAGGGGTTCGACGATTGGGCGCACATAACATCCAGGCTGACAGGAACCGGGAACTCGTGGTCTCGTCAGCGGCAGAATCCGACCAGGCGCTGCGCGAGCGGTTTGCCCAGTACGGCTACCTGTACTTCCCGGCACTGGTTGACGCAGATGCCTGCCAGGCGCTTCTGGAATCCATTGTGGCGCAGGCCGACCCCCATGTAACGCTGGACAGCGGGGCGCCACAACTGGCGGGTGACCCGTTTTTTGAAACCGACCCCGCCTGGGATGCGATTTACCCGGGTATCCAGTCGCTGGAAGCATTACACGGCTTTTTCCACACCCCGTCCATGCGCGCCCTGCAGAGGCGATT
This sequence comes from Halieaceae bacterium, assembly GCA_965229625.1. GTDB lineage: Bacteria > Pseudomonadota > Gammaproteobacteria > Pseudomonadales > Halieaceae > JANQIO01. The sequence goes on along the minus strand of CBDDJJ010000002.1, from coordinate 1,328,190 downwards.
GCTGGATGCAGAGCCTTTTGTGTACCCCATGAAAATGGCCCGCATCTCCACGCCACGCAAAATCGGCTGTGAAACCCCGCCCCACCAGGATGCCCACTCCCACCAGGCGGGACCGACCATGGCAGGATTGTGGATCGCGCTCCACGACGTGCCGGCTGAGCTCGGCCGTCTCAAGCTGCTGGCGCGATCGCACACGCGTGGCGTGCGCCCGGTGTTCCAGGCCGAGGGGGTAGGGGGTATCCAATGCGAGATCTACCCGGACGAAAACGAGTGGCATGTGTCGGACTACGGTCGCGGTGACGTGGTGATATTCCATTCCTGCACGGTGCACAAGGCGGAGCCCAACCTGACCCGCGACGCGGTGCGCATATCCGTGGACACCCGCTACTGCGACTACGGTGCGCCGGTGTTCCGCACCAATATCGAGCCGCACCACGGCTGGCGCATACCGGGCCTGGACTGGGCGTCGATCTACCAGGGCTGGCGTGACGAGTCGCTGCAGTTTTACTGGGAAGACTACCCGGCGATTACCTAGCCGGCCCCACTTGGCCGGCCGCACCTATCCGGCCGCACCTGGCCGGTCGCCTCTCTTCTTGTTGCTTATTGCCGCCCGAACCAGCCGTCCAGGCGGCGCAGGGTTTCTGCCAGTATGTCCCCAGCCAGGTTGGCGTTGGCGGCGGCGTAGACCTCAGCCTCCGTCAATACAGTGTTATCTGGCTCCACCCGTGGGCTGTTGTCCGAGAAATTCACATCCAGGGTCACCGCCCTGGCGCCGCCGTCGGCATTGCTCCAGGGCTCCCAGATCGGCAGGCTGTTACCGTTCGGATCGCCGGTACGTGCGAAGCTCGACCAGTAGCTCACCATGATGTCGGCCATGCTGGCGCGGCTCGCCGCGTTGTCTTCGCTGAAGAAGATCGGCGTGAAGTCCGCGAAGATGAAGATGTCCTCGTTGCCCATCATGAAGGGTATTTCCGCGCTGTGGAACGCACCGCCGGTATCCCCGAAGTTGCCCGGCAGGGGGCTGTTGCCGTCCTCGTCAGTGGAACCCCAGTTGAAGCGGTACACATACAGCTCCGGCATATCGTCGTTGCTGCGCAGGCGCCGGGCGAGTTCGTCGGCCCCGGTAACGCGCCAGGCCTGGCTCAGGTAGGTGCCCACGGCCAGGCGCAGTTCTTCAGGGCCCTCGGGGTATTCGTTGAATCCCAGCACGTTGGTGTACAGCTTGTATTCGTCCCGGTTGGTGCCAAATAACAGCGGCACCTTGCCCGGGAAAGCGCCGCTGTCGATCAGGTCGTAGCCCTCGACCGGCAACACCGTGCCGTCGCCAATGATCTCCGGTGTGCGGGCCAGCGACAGCAGCGTAAACACGTCGGTGTCGCGCAGGAAATCCGCCAGCTCTGCATCACTGAGCTGCATATCCGGCAGACCGGCAAAGGCCATCAGGTCGGCGACGAGGGTGTTTGATGCATCCAGCGCTCGTTCCACGGGCGTCACGCTGCCGCCCAGGCTCTGGATGATGCCTTTTTGGTAGAGCCCGGTGGCCTGTTCGCTGATGAGCAGGGACAGCACATTGGCGCCGCCGGCGGATTCGCCAGCGATGGTGACGTTGTCGGCGTCACCACCAAACGCGGCAGCGTTGGACTGTATCCATTCCAGGGCGCGCACCAGGTCAAGGGTGCCGTAGTTGCCGGAAGCATCCAGGGCGCTGTCACCCGCTAGTGAGGGGTGATACAGCCAGCCCAGGGCGCCGAGCCGGTACTGCACGGTCACCACTACCATGTCGCCGCGCTCAGCGAGACGGGCGCCATCGTACGCCGGCGTTTCCTGCCCCGTGTCGCCATTGTTGTTGCCGCCGCCGTGTATCCACACAAACACCGGCAGGTCGCGGTCTTGGGACTGCGGCCGGAACACGTTCAGGTACAGGCAGTCCTCGCTGCCGGCGAATTCGTTGGTGAAGTACAGGAACTGTGGGCAGTAGTCTGCCAGCTCTGTGGCTTGTCGGATATCTGACCAGGCGGCGGGAGCCTGTGGCGCGCGCCAGCGAAGATCCCCTACCGGCGGTGCCGCGAAGGGGATGCCGAGATACTCCCAGGCAAGTGCGCGAGCGCTGGCCTGGCCCTCGATCGGGCCGCTGTCCAGGCTGACGGCGACCCCCAGCGGCACCAGTGGCTCCACCTCCACAAAGGTGTTGTCGCTGTCGGAACAGCCAACCAGCAGCAGGGCGGCAATGCACAGGGCATACTTCGGCCATGGGGACACGGTGATCTCCTTGTTATTCTCTGGGTGGGCGAGCGCAGTGTGCCAACTTTGCCGAGGCGATGCCAAGCCAACCATTGTTTCTTGCTGGAGCCGTTTATGTCCGTGAACTGTGACCACCGCCACCGACCCGGTGGCTGCTTCGTCTGCGCTGGGGGCGGGGTGGACGAGGATTCACCCGCGACCCTGGAAAGGCGCCAGTTTCTCAAGGCCTCCCTGGCTGCGCCCCTGGCCCTGGCGCCTGGCCTTGGGTACACCGCACAGGCAGGTGCACAGGCCCGCCCCCGGGCGGAGGCGTTCGTCATCAATGCGGGCCAGGCCCTGGTGTTGCGCGATGGTGATATTAGCGTCGACCGCAATGTGTCGATCCTGGTGCGCCAGGGCCTGATCGAGGCTGTCGAAACCAGACCGATCCGCGGTTTCGAGCTTATTGATGCCCGCAACCAGCTGTTGGTACCGGGTTTCATCAGTGGCCATACCCACGCTGCTAGCGCCACACCCACCCGCGGCATTATAGAGATGGGGCGCTCCTTTGCGCGCCCGCTGGAATTGGTGGAGACACTCAGCGATGACGAACTCGACGCGCTGACCGCTTTCAATGTCATGGAGCTGCTGCTGGGCGGTTCTACCACTCACCTGGAAATGTCCCTCAGCCTGCGGCAGGCGCAATCCTATGTCAGGGTGGCCAGGCGCTGGGGGGTGCGCGGCTATCCCGGCGGTATGGTGCCAGGCATTGCACGGCTGTTCCCGATCTGGTTTCGCGGTGACGACCAGGCGCTGATGGATTCGGTCGCGGACACCCTGGCGGAAATCGAGGCCAACCTGGCCTTTGCTCGCACCGTCAACGGCGTGGATAACGGCCGCATCCTGCCGCAGGTGACGCCCCATGCCACCGATACGCAGACGCCGGAGACCATGCGCGCTCACGCGCAGGCAGCGCGCGAACTGGGCAATGGTATCCATATCCACCTGTCGCAGTCTGCGCGGGAGACGGAGACAGTAAAGCGCCTGTGGGGGGTGACGCCGGCGGCCTGGTGTCAGCAGTTCGGCTTCTATGACGGCCCTTTCTTCGGGGCTCATATGGTGGGGCTGGATTTCAAGGTAGACGCGCCGATCCTCAACGCGGCCGGCGCGGTATATGCCCACTGCCCGTCGGGCGGTGGTGCCGGCGGTGACACCCAGCCCTACCCGGAAGCGTTGGCTGCAGGCATGAACGTGAATGTCGGCATCGACACCCACTCCAACGACTACATCGAAAACCTGAAGCTGGCCGTGCTGTACGGTCAGGCGCGGGAGTCGCTGGTGACAAACAGCCCACTGCCGCTCCAAAAGCCAACCATCTGGGATGCAGTACGCGGCGCCACGCTGGTGGCCGCGGAGGGGCTTGGCCGCAAGGATATCGGGCGAATTGCTCCTGGTGCCAGGGCCGACCTGGTCGGCATTGATGTCAGCGGCCCACTGGTGGGCACCGGCGCATTGCCACCGGAGCCGCTCAACAACCTGCTGTATACCAACGGCCTCTCCACCCGCCTGGTCATGACCGACGGGAACATACAGGTGTTTGAAGGGCGCTTCGTGGCGGACGACGCCGCGCGCGTATCAGCGCAAGGCGGCGCTGCTGTTCGGGAGATCTGGAAGCAGCTCGCCGCCGAAGGCTGGTTTGACTAGGATGCAGCGGCGCCTGAGTGCAGGAACTTCAATGCCACGCCGTTGTTGCACCAGCGCTGGCCGGTCGGGCGAGGGCCATCGCTGAATACGTGGCCGTGGTGACCACCACAGCGGGCGCAGTGATACTCGGTACGCGGCCAGACCAGCTTGTAGTCTTTCTTGGTATTGAAGGCGCCTGGTATATGTGTGAAGAAGCTGGGCCAGCCGGTGCCGGACTCGTATTTCATGTCTGAGGTGAAGAGCGGCAGGCCGCAGCCGGCGCAGGCAAACACACCACGGCGCTTCTCCGCGTTCAGGGGGCTGGTACCCGGGCGCTCGGTGGCTTCTTTGCGCAGCACATCAAAGGCCAGTGGAGACAGTCGTTCACGCCACTGTTCTTCGCTGAGCTCCAGCTTGTCATCTGCGCTGGGTGGCGCATGGCCCGCCGGCAGGTAGCCGCGCCAGCCTTCCTGTAGCTCAGATACGCTCATACTGGCCTCCGTGTTCATGGGCTTGAGGCTGTAAAGGGCAGGAACAGCCAGCAGCCCGCCCAGCAGGAAGTCGCGTCGTTTCAAAGTGGTCTCCAGTGTGTTCTCGTTGCATTGAGTAGACAGCATCCCGGGCCATTAGTGCCTGAGCTCTTGTTACGCCGGATGGCTGACTTCCGTTCTTTCTGCCTTTGGAAATGTCGGAGGCAGCGCAGAGCTCGCCAGTGCGGGTCTGAAGTCAGCCAGATTTTGAGACGCAGCAGGGTTCGGCGGTGGTACGGGATGCCGATTAATGATACATAGTATCTTTTTGGCGAAAGCTAAATATCGGGCCGTGCGTCAATCCTTTCCTCCCATGAGTCGTGCCAACGCCGACTTCGACCCGTCCCAGGCTAGACACTGGCAACATAGCGCTCACAGTGACGGCCAGGTGGTCGAAACCGTGGAGTTGCGCAGCGGCGCCAGGCTGGTGCTGAGTCACTTCGATGCGGGTGAAGCCCGTGTATTCAGTTTCACCGAGCCCGACGACATGTTCGGCTTCGGCTTTCACCTGCAGGATGGGGCACTCTTCTGCCTCGATGACCTGGACTTTGAGACTCGCGCACTGGATGTCTGGGTATGCGCCGCCCCGCGAGGCGCGGTATCGCAATTCGTACTGCCTGCCAAAGGATTTCGAACCGTATCGATTCGATTTGACCCCGAGGTGGCTGAAGAGTATTTCGATGCGGGCCTTGCCCTGCCTGCCCGGGCGCGTGACATCCTCAAGTCCGCTCGGAGCAGAGCGGGCGCGGCCCGTCTCGCCAGCATGGAACCGGCGGCGGCCGCGCGCCTGCAATCCATGTTTACCACCCACTATGGTGGCGCGGCACGCAGGCTGTACCTGCAATCTTGCGCGCTGGATCTGCTTGCTGACCAGATCGGCAGCCTCTTGCAGGAAGACTGCCACGCGCGAGCGCTGCAGCCTCAGCACCGTGCGAAGGTAGTCGCGGCGCGTGATTACCTGGACCGGCACTTCCGTGCTCCCCCTACGATTCCCGAGTTGGCAAAAATCGTCGGCACCAATGAATTCACCCTGAAGCGAGCCTTCAAAGCCGCATTCGGCGTGACCCTGTTTGGTTATGTCGTGAAACGCAGGATGGAGCGAGCTGAACTGCTTCTGCTTCAGGGCACAACGGTTGCCAGTGCCGCAGAAGAGGTAGGCTATGATTGCCCGCGATCCTTCTCAGCGGCCTTCCGCCGGCAGCTGGGAAAGACACCGAGCGCGGTGCGTCGCGCTACGCGTCAGATTCTTCCCGATTGACGACATTTTTTCTCCCGCTGAATGCAGTGGTGCCTTTTTTGCCCATGCTACCTTGCGACCACCTTCCTGGTCAGCGGAGTGTGTGGTGCGATACCCAACGGTTGTTTGTGCAGCGACTGCTTCAGTCTTAGTGGTCTCACCGCAGGGTGCGTTGAGCCAGCAGCAGGATCGGGCTGAAGACCTCGAAGTAGTCGTTGTCACCGCCCGACAACGGGAAGAAGATGCACGCGACGTGCCTTTTGCGCTGACGGTGTTAGACGCCGGAGTGCTGGAGACGCGACGAGTTGACGATACACATAGTTTCTTCAGACAGGCGCCCGGCCTGTCTCTGACCAGCTTTGATGACGGTCGGTTCGCCTATTTCCAGCTTCGTGGTATCGGGCCGCTGTCCCAGGCTATCGGGCCAGATGATGGTTCAGTGGTCACCTACGTGGACGGGATACCACAGCCTGTATTTGCCTCAGAATTTGCCTACCTGGACCTGGAGCGGATGGAAGTACTCCGAGGTCCGCAGGGAACGCTGTTTGGTCGCAATACCCAGGGTGGCGCCCTCAATATTACTACGCGGGCACCGACAGAAGAATTTGAAGGTCGCGTGCGGCTGGAGGGCGGCGAGCAGGAATACGGCCTGGGCGAGCTCTCTATCTCAGGCCCGCTGGCAGGGCAACGCGTACTGGGTAGGTTGTCACTTCGTGCATCAACCGTAGACGGCTTTGTGGACAATACGGCGCCCGGTGGTGACAGTCTCGGCGGTCGTACTGATTACGCTGGACGCGGTGTCGTGGTCTTCGAACCCGATCAGGAGAAAGGCTGGCGAATCACCTTGGCGGGCAACGCGGACCGTCGCGATTCAGAGCCCTATTTCTATGTTCTGCGCGGCGAGTCCGATCCCCTGGTAGAAATCAATCCGGAAAACGACGTTGAGAGAACGGCCTGGGGCGTGAGCCTGAAGCTTGAAAAGTCGCTGGGATTCGCAGAATTTACGTCGATTACCGCTGGCAATGGTTTCCGCACCGAACAATTGCTGGACGATACCAATGGCTTGATTTATGGGCCGCTTTTCGGCCAGCCGCCATCGGATTTCCTCCCTCCACTGGACTTCTCTGACTGGGAGGAAGAAGAGGATCGCCTGTACCAGGAGTTTCGGCTGAGCAGTACTGAGGGAGGTGACGTTGCCTGGTCGGCGGGTGTCGTGTATTTCACGTCTGATCTGGATGTGGAGCTCGACAATCGATCGACATTTTCCCCGATACTCAACGGCGATAGGGATGCCACGCAGGAGATAGATTCCTATGCGGCGTACGGGGAAATTACTCTGCCAATTGCTGGTCCTCGGTTGAGTGCCACGGTGGGGCTGCGCTATACGCGCGATGATAAGTCGCTTGAGGCGACTTTTGCTGGAGTGGGGTTCCCGGCCTCGGTAGATTTCCATGAGGAGGACAGCCAGGAAGACTTCGACTTCTTCACAGGGCGGCTCGGCTTGACGTATGTCGCAAGCGATAACATCAATTTTTATGCCACTGCGGGAAGAGGTGCAAAAAGTGGAGGCTTTCCTCGCCTGACGCTCAATGCTGCGTTTGGCGTGGATAGCCCGGCCTATGATGAATCCACATCATGGACCTATGAAGCGGGGATGAAGGCCTTGCTCCTGGATGGCCGCGCAAGATTCGATCTGTCTGCCTTCTACAATGACGTCGATGATGAACAACTCTTTGTGCTGGACCTTGTGGCGTTCCAGTTTGTTCCGGTCAACCTGGATACGAGATCAATGGGGCTCGAGGCACAGGGAAGTGTCTCGATTGACAGCCGGTGGACGCTGAGCGGTGGCCTGGCCTGGACGGATGCGGAGATGCGGGACAATGACGCTTTCTCTGGATCGGAGTCTGGCAACCCAATTCCCAACGTCCCGGAGTTGAGCACAACGCTTACTCTCGATTACCGGGGCGACAAGCTGGCCTTGTCTGGTATGACCTTCACGCCTTTCATGACGCTCACGCACCAGTATGTCGATGATCGAGCGGCTGACGTCGCGGACAGCTTTGATCTCGACTCCTATCACAACGTTGACCTCCGGGTAGGCGCATCTTTTCGACAGTTTGAGCTGTTCGCCTTCGCGCGCAACCTGCTGGATGAAGAGCAGGAACTCAACGGTGTTCTCTTTGGCCCCGGAGTGGAGGGCGCTTCCCTGGCTCAGCCGAGGATAATGGGTGTCGGCTTGACGTCGTCGTTTTGACCAGCCTATATGCTGTCACGGCGCAGTTTTACGATGCTGTGGCGAGTGGACAGCGCGCCGGTATCGACAAAGAGATTGTGCATTGCCTCGAGGGTCTTGAAACCAGAGGCACTCCCATCATTGATATCGGCGCGGGTACCGGATTGACCACGACGGCCATCGCGCGGGGTTTCCAGCAAGCGCAGATACTGGCTATCGAGCCGGACCCGGCCATGCGTGCGGCATTAATGACGCGTGTATGCTCCCAGTCTTCGCTACGCGATCGCGTGAGTATTTTGCCCCAGCCTCTGCTGTCCGCACCGCTGCCTCCTGCGATATCGGCCGCTGTGGCGAGCGCCTCCCTGGTGCATTTCGATCCTCAGCAACGACAGCAGATGTGGGCGCTCCTCGCAAGCCGCTTGTTGCCTCGCGGCAGACTCGTCATCGAGATTCAGTGCCCAGTGGCAGAAGACGTGGGAGAGCGCTGCGTTGCCACCACAGCAGTGGGTCAGGTCAGATACCAGGCAATCGCGTCGGCACAACGGCTTGGTGATCGGCAGCAACTGTGGCGACTGTGCTACGTGGCTACCTTGGGCGACCTTGAAATTGCTCGCGAGAGCACCGAGTACGTCTGTTGGACGATATCAGCCGCACAGCTGTTATCTGAGGTGGCCGACTTCGGGTTCACAGGAGAGAAAAGTGGCAACCTCGTTGTTCTGAGTAACGAACCCTGACGTAGCTGATCCCAAGGCGTTGCAGGCTCCCGGAATGCCCACACTGCTTGCTAGTGCCTTATACTCATTCTCTTGTGTTGTGTGCCCCGTCGCGAACACGGGGAGAGCCCGTGTCAATGGCATCGTTGCGCCAGTACACGGAGCACGGCATCGATTACTCGAAGCGAGGACAGAATGAATAAATCTATCAGTATTACCACGCCCTTGTTGGCTCTACTGGCCGCGCTGGCTGGATGCAGTGACGCTGGGCGTCCCGTGGACCAGGCCACGACTGAACAGCCGGTAGCTGCCGATGCTGGCCCGATTGTCACCGAGGGTATGTGGCAACCGCATCAATTGCCGGAAATTGCCGATTCGCTGAAGAGCCTGGGGCTTGAACTGGACCCCGCCAGCATGACCCAGCTCACCGAGTTTCCCCTCAATGCCATCGTCAGCCTGGGCGGCTGCTCCGCGTCTTTTGTGTCGCCTGAGGGACTGGTCATCACCAATCACCACTGTGCCTACGGGTCAATCTCCTACAACTCGACCGAAGACAACAATATCCTCGCCAATGGATTTCTGGCGGAAGACCGCGCGGCGGAGTTGCCGGCGCGGCCGGGGTCCCGGGTTTACGTCACCGTCGCGATGGATGAAGTCAGTGACCAGGTTAAGGCCGGGCTGACTGACAGTATGAGCGGCACTGAGCGATATAAGGCCATCGAGGACGCCGAGAAGGCGCTGGTGGCCGAGTGCGAGAAAGACGAAGGGTATCGCTGTGAGGTCTACAGTTTCTATGGTGGCCTCAACTACTACTTGATAAAGCAGCTTGCGATTCGCGATGTGCGCATTGTCTATACACCGCCCGAGAGCATCGGCAAGTTCGGCGGTGATATCGACAACTGGATGTGGCCGCGCCATACCGGTGACTTCGCCTTCTACCGCGCCTACGTGGACAAGGATGGCAAGCCGGCTGACTACGCGGAAGACAACGTACCGTTCAAGCCCAGGCATCACCTGAAGATGGCCAAGCGGGGCCCGAAGGAGGGTGAGTTTGTCATGCTCGCAGGCTATCCCGGCACCACGAATCGCTACCGTCTGGCGACCGAGGTAGAGAACACCTTTGCCTGGTACTACCCCACCATGCAAACCCTGCTGGCCGAGTGGTCGGACACCATCGCCGAAGCCACCGCCAATAACACTGACGCCGAGCTGAAGTACGCCAACCTGGTGGCAGGCCTGAACAATTATTCCAAGAACTTCGGCGGCATGCTGGCCGGCTACGGTCGCAGCGACCTGCTGGAACGCAAGCGCGAGCTCGAGGAGAACCTGCAGGCCTGGATCGGCAGCGACCCGGGCCGCAAAGCGAGGTATGCGTCGACGCTGGCGGATCTGCAGGCCCTGATCACTGAGAAGCAATCGACCCAGGAGCGCGACCTGGTGCTGCGTTACATGGATCGCTCCGCCATGCTCTCCGCCGCACGGCGCCTGTACCGGCTCAGCGTGGAGAATGAAAAACCCGATGCTGAACGCGAACCCGGCTATCAGGAGCGCGACCTGACCCGTTTCACCCAGAGCATGCAGAGTATCGAGCGCAACTTCGAGCCGGGTGTCGACAAGGCGATCTGGACGTACTTCCTGCAGCGTTACCTGGCACTGCCGCAAGACCAGCGCATTGCCTCCTTCGACAGCTTCCTGGGTGATGCGGACGATGCCGCGTCCCTGGAGCAGAAGCTGTCAGCCATGTACGCGGCGACGACGCTGAGTGATACCGATGCGCGGCTGGCGTTCATCGGTGCGGAAAAGTCGGTATTTGAGGACAGCGACGACCCGTTCGTGCAGCTCGCCGTCGCCATTTTCGACGACATGAAGGCCATTGAGGATAAAAACAAGGAGATGGATGGCCAGTTCCTCGAGCTGCGCCCGAAGTACATGGAGCTGCTGATTGCTTACTACGGCGAGCTGGGCAAGCCTGTCTACCCCGATGCCAATTCGTCCCTGCGGGTGACCTATGGCACGGTACAGGGCTACACCCCGCCCGCCGGCACCATCGACGGCCCGGCCGACGGGAATGATGGTAAAGACAGCTACGTGCCCTTCACCACGTTGCGAGGTATTGAGGCCAAGTACACCGGTGAGGATCCCTTTGACTCGCCTGAAAAACAGCTGCAGCTCATCAAGGACAAGGCCTTCGGCGCTTATGGTGATGACAGCCTGGATTCGGTGCCTGTGAACTTCCTGGGTACGCTGGATATTACCGGCGGCAACTCCGGTTCAGCCACCATGAACGGCAAGGGCGAGTTCGTCGGCATCGTGTTCGATACCACCTACGAGAGCATCAACTCGGACTGGGATTTCAGTGCGAGCACGCGTTCGATCCATGTGGATGTGGCCTATATGCTCTGGATTATGGAGAACATCGACGGTGCCGACATGCTTCTTGAGGAACTGGGTGTGCGAGAGCGGTAGGCAGGAGCAGCTTCGCGCAGGCAGCTTCTAGCGATTCGCCAGGCTCTGCACCGAGCGCCAGGCTTCTTCAATAGCGGCTTCACTCATGGCATTGGTGGCTGAGTCGGTGCCTGCAAAGGCAATGTTCCCCACCCGCTGGCGCGCCTCAACCCAGGGGCGCTGCGGATGCTCCCAGGCTTCCGGCCACCAGGCGACTTCGCCTGACGCCGGGTCAACCGAGTAGGCGTAGCCATGGGGCCAGCGGTTCACGGTGATGGCGAGAATATCCTCATCGGGAGCAAACCCGGCGGGTCCCAGCATGCGGCCTAACTGGTCGCGCACATTGCGTTCGAAGGTTTCGAACGGCAGCCCGAACAGCTTGTTGCGTCCGGCGCGGAACTGCTCGACTGCAGGCAGACCGGGTTCCAGCGGGATGTGCTGCAGGTGCAGGACCATGGGTTCTTCCGGTGACAGCGGATACCGGTAGCCGTCGAAACTGGCGGGACGGCTCAACAGCAGGGTCTGGAAGAAGCTACCCGGGCAGTAGGCGCGCCAGATACCGAGTTCCGCGAGGCTGGCCCAGTTGCGCACCAGCACGCTGGTGTAGACCAGCGGGGCGCGAATACAATGGCTTTGCGCCACCCGCTGCGGCTCGGGAATGTCAGGGCAGATATGCGGCAGCATGGCATGGTAGCCCGCCCAGATCACCTGCGCCGCGCTCACTTCACGGGCGCTGTTCCCGGTGACGTAGGTAATCGAGAGGTCACCATCCAGATTGCCGCCCTTGTGATGCAGGTTCACTACCGTACTGTTCAGGCGGATGCGGACCGGCTGGCCTGGTTGGTCCAGCTGTGAGTAATCGAAGGGCGCCATGACAATGTCGTCCATGGTTTTCCCGGGTGCCACGTCGGGCACCAGGCGGCGCACCAGCAGTCTCGCAATCGTGGCATTGCCGTCAGGGAACTGGAAGATTGACTCGTCGACGGTGTCGTCTTCGCTTTCCTCGTACCCCAGGTCCATACCGGCAAAGCCTGGATAGCCTTCTTCCCAGGCCATCCACGCGGGTAGACCATCGGCGCCGATGGCCCACACGCCGTGGGGCCACTTCTGGATGTAAGCAAGCGCATCGTCACCGAACTGGTCATGCTGTTGCATGTATTCACGCCAGCTGAGCCGGTCGAGGATCGCACGGCGCTCGGCGATGCTCCTGCCGGCCAGGTAGTCGGTATCGTCGGCGATCAGCCGGGTCAGGTCGTCTCGGGTCTGTTTCGGAAGCGGCGAGGCCTGGATGCTGGCGGGGTTGTCGTAGCTGTCCCGGGCCAGGTAGTCGATGCCGAAGGTCTCCCGGTCAAAAAAGCTGCAGAAACCCAGCCCGTGCTTCTCCAGTTGGCCCTGGTGGTAATAGTCCTGGTAACGCCCGGCATCCAGGCCCAGGTCGGCCAGCACTTGACTGGACACAGCAGGGTAGGTACGAGGTGCCTCGATCAGCATGGTGCCGCCGTAGCAAAGCAGCGTGCGATCACCGTGGGTAAATTCATTGCGCTTTGCATGGCCGCCGAAATCGTCGTGATTGTCCAGCAGGAGAATGCGCGCGTTGTCGTTTACGTCACGCAGGTAGATGTGTGCCGCGGCCAGCCCGCTGATGCCCGCACCCACGATCACCAGGTCATAGTGCTCGCCAGATGATGTCGGCTTCCAGTGGCGCCCCTGTACGGTGGCATGTGCTGTTTCGAATGACCCGGGATGGGCGCCCCGCATGCCGGTCTGTGCCGGCGGGTAGTAGGGCGTCTTGCCGTCGGCCGCGGATACACCCTGGGTAAAGGGCGGCAGCAACGATGCCCCTGCCGCCAGGCTCACACCTTGTACAAAATCGCGCCGGGTGATGGGTCGATGCATTCCCAGGCGCCTGTCCTGCTGCTTCATAATGGGTCAATGTCCGTATGCCATCCGGGTCAGTATGGCTACCGCGGCGGGTGGGGACCATACATGTTCTGTGGTAGCCATTGGATGTGCCTGTGTGCGAAGAATTCGCAGCGGCCCGCCCGTCGCCTGCGATCGCGGTGGCACTTCGCCTGCAAAATCAGCAGTAGGTAAATCCAGGCATGTCGGTCGGGACGCTACCTGCCATAGCACCCCGTTCGGCCTCGCTCACGGTTATAGATATACCACCTTTTCCAGAGAAACCTCATTTTATAAGCCGTGCTATGCTGGTATCCAAAAGACTGTAAGGGCGCCGGATGCGCCTTGTTGTAAGCGAGTTCAGGGAGCGTTTGCGGTTTGTATATTTCACGGGTTGTTGTTTCCTTATCGGTTCTTCTCTTCGTTTCGGGCTGCAAGATTACGCAGGTAGTCCCCGAGGGCGGAACAATCGTCTCCCGCACCGGGAATCATGACTGTGCCGAAGGCCAGACCTGCGTCATCGACGTTGAGAACGGTACCCCCTTCAGCGACACCTTCACCGCCGTGCCTCTTGAGGGCTACTACTTTACGGGTTGGAAGACGGACGCCGCTCACCTCTGTGGCGGCAGCATGGAAGCCTGTGCGCTCGAAGGCATTCCAGGGAGTTTCACCAGCATCGATGTCGATTTCTTCCTGGCGCCGGAATTTCTTCCGACGGCGCAGCCACTCGCGGCAGAGGATGTTCAATTCGAACGCTATGTGGACTTCCAGGCGCAGATGTCGCTCCTGATCCCATCCCACCTCGAGAAATCGCGACCGGCGGCCTCGGAGGAGGTAGAGCTTCTATATCTTCGGGAGGTCAGAGAGTCTCAAGACGATGCATTCGGTGAGTTGATCGTGTTGACCCGGGCTGCGCAGCCGGGCCTGCCGATCAAACGCGTCGCTACCCAGAGCCTCATTTCCAGTACTCCCTTCAGCGCGGCCGGGTTCAGCGGCGCCGAGGAAATATACGAACTGACACTGGAGTTTCTTCCCGAAGTGGACCTGCGGGCGCAGTACATCGCCGTCGAGTTCGCCGGGGAGTACTACGGGGTGGTGCATGTTGCCGAAGTGGCATCGTTCCCGCGCAATCAGGCGCTTGCGCGCAGCATGGCAGATAGCCTGGTTATCGGGCAGGCGGTATTCGATATCTTCAGCCTGAACTCGGACCGCAGCAACCCCGGCAAACCGGCGATTGCCAGTGATGGAGACGATTTCCTGGTCGTTACCTGCCGCCGTGAGTCGGCGAATGCAGATCCAGGGTTATTTGGCAGGTTTATCCGCGGTGACCGCTCAATGGGTACTGAGTTTCCCATTGTGAAGGGGATCAAAACCTTCAATACCGGCTGCCGGCATGTTCAACCTCATGTGGTGTTTGACGGTAGCAACTACCTGCTGGCGTATGTGGACGCACGGGAGGTCAATCGCAGGATCTACGCCAGGCGTATCTCGTCGTCTGGTGAGTTGCTTGATGCCCAGCCTATCGCCGTGTCAGGAGCCGCGCCAGGATCAGCTTATTCTCCCGCGCTTGCCTTTGACGGTAGCCGCAGCCTGGTTGCCTGGTATTCCATCAATGACGACGACCTTCGCATCATGGGCGCCTTTGTCGATTCCAGTGGTGTATCTGCAGGTCCATTCACGATTGCGGATGGCCTGGCGGCCATCTACCCGTCCAGAAGCTTCGGCGGCCCGCTGCTGACTGTCGAAGCGGCCAGTTCGGGCAGTGATTTTATGGTGGTATGGAACAAGTACTACTTCGGCGACACCCTGGACAGTACCCCGCGGCCGCTGTATGGGCAGGTGCTGGATCTGTCTGGCAACCCACTCGCCAATGAGCCGATTCTGATCCGGGAGGATGCGGGCACCAACCCACGCTATGCCGAGGTGGAAAGCGACGGGCAGGACTATCTTGTTGTCTGGGCCGAGGGCCGCCTGGAAACCAATACGGTGTTCTCCGGCAGAACAGCCATCTACGGCCAGCGTATATCGGCGATCGGTCAACCGTTGGCGCCGACCCTGAATGCCCCTGTATTGGTGGCGGATCCCGACTACGCAGCCAGCGCCAAGGATGATAGCCCGCCATCAAAGTCCTTTCTCGACCTCGGATTCGATGGTGATAGTTTCAACCTGATCTGGACATCGACCTTCGGGCCCGGGCAGGCCGTGTATTCGGCGGAGCTTTCGGCTGACTTGTCGGAGATCGCGGAGCCGGTAGCCGTATCCGGCCTGCCGGAGAACAGTACGGACTTCCGCAGTTCTTTGCGCGAGGGCGCCATCGCCTTCTCTTCAGACAAGGGAATCGTAAGCTGGGGTTCCTCGTTTGTTGAGGCATGGGTATTCGACAAGAACGCCGGCGTGGCAAGCCTGGACCCCGCGTCGGGTATAGCGGGAGACCCCTCCAGCGGCGGTAGCCCAGGTAGCGGGCGCCTCAATCGGAGCGATGTACCCTATTGGTTCTCTGCTGTTGAGCAGGCAACGCTATTGGGCTCGCTTCTCAACGACATCTTTGGCGAGTTGGAAAACTATGGGTCAGATTTCGGCCCCATCGGAAGGTCCTGTCGCTTTGGCGGGAGGATAAGCTGGGATCTACCCGCTGAGGGTGCGACGCAGAACATTCAGTACGACGATTGCCAGGAGGTCCGGAATCTGATCTTGAACGGTGAGGTACTCGCCGATCCTGGCTCCAGCGTTGCCGACTACACACTTGCGCGGTCATTCCGGCTTAATGACCTCACGTTGAGCCGAGGTGATTCATCGTACGGGTACACGGGCACTGGTAGCTGGGATCGGTCGCTGCTGGCTTTGTCTGATCCACGGATTGTGCTTGATACGGCGGTATCGGTGGCCGATGCCCCCTCTCACAGCCTGCAAGGCATGGCCTTTTCCGTCAATGCGGAAAACCGGTTAGGCACCTGGCAGACTTACCAGCACAGTGGTTCCCTCCAGGGTGACGGTGGGACGCTGGGGCTTGGCTCCAGCGCCGTGGGTTCGCCGATTGTGCTGCTGGGGGCGGAAAACACCCGGGCGGAATTTGAGTTCCTGGCGCCACCGCGATCGGGAGGTGGCTACGCCACGCTGTCCCATTTTGCGGGCGTTGCCCAGGCGACCAGCAAAGTGCGGGTCACCTATGAAGCGATCGAGAGCGGTGACGTGGAGTTCCTGCCCGGCACTGGCACCCCGATTGCGGTCGGCGACAATAGCGCTCTGGCTCGACTCGGTG
The DNA here is from genome assembly GCA_965229625.1 of Halieaceae bacterium. Taxonomy (GTDB): domain Bacteria; phylum Pseudomonadota; class Gammaproteobacteria; order Pseudomonadales; family Halieaceae; genus JANQIO01. The sequence continues at coordinate 1,311,971 of CBDDJJ010000002.1, read as the reverse complement.
TGGACCAGGACTTGCGCATCACCTCAGGCTACGCCGGCGCAGAGGGCGAGGCTGTGTTGGTGGATGTGCTGGGGGCAATCACCCATGGCAATGCCGCGCCGCTGACCTATGAGCTAGGTGTTGTCGATGTCGAGGTTCTTTCTGATAGCGGCAGCCCCCTGGGTGTTGCACAGCGCGACCCCGCATACCAGCTTTCGAGCCTTGGTGGTTCGAGGTTTTCGCTGTTGCCTGAGACCCCCGGGCTCTATCGGTTACGCCTTGTAGGTGTGGATGCACAGGGTAATCGCAGTGATTTCCAGTCGCTCACTTTGCGAATAGCAACAGATACCGACCGCGATGGGTTCTGGGATCAAAACGACCCGGACGACGATAATGACGGCATCCCAGACGGGCAAGATGACCTGCCAAAGGACCCTGACGAAAGCAAAGACTCGGATGATGACGGCATCGGCGACAATGCGGATACGGATACTGACAACGATGGTGTTCCTGACGCCGCTGATGCCTATCCCTTGAATCCCGGTTGTGCTGCCGCCAATGAAGGGAATGGCACCGATTGCTACGTGGATATCGTTGGCAGCCGTCGCAAGCTGTTTGACGGCGAGAGCCTGTTCTTCTATGAGCCGGGGAGCAATGACGTGGCCCGCTGGGACGTGGGTTCAGAGAGATTTGTGGACCCACTGATCGTAGGTAACCTTGGCGCGGCAGATGACAGCGTTGTCTCAGTTGCGCTGATGCCGAATCACAATCGCCTCTACGCGGGCTATGAATCCGGCAAGGTCACCTATATCAGGCTGGACGGTCCCGGTGTTGAGGAAGAATTCATCGACGTTCCTCGAACAGTGACGGGGCTTATAGACGGCGTCAATTTCCTGCTCGTCTTCCAGATCGAACCTGGCTCGCGTGGCAGGCTCAGTAGTGAAAGAACCCTCGGCGTATACAGCATAGTCGGTGATTTGACCGCAGAAGGCAGGCCTTCGGGCGGCACCTACGTTTACGATGAGGCACAGGGGCTGTTTATTGGTGGCTTCGAGTCCGGCGACCTCGATATTAATACCGGCCAAATGATCCCTATTCAGGACAAACTGGCCGGCACCCCGCTGGCCAGCTCGCCGGATGGGCGTTACTCGGTACGCACAGAGGAGTTTAACTCGGGTACTGGCAGCATCGTTGAGGTAGAAAGCGGCGAGGTGATGGGGACCCTGCCGTGGTCACTGTTCAATATTGCGAACGTGGTCTGGACTGAAGAAGGTATCTCATTCGTCGCTGATAGGACCTATTACCGGGTCAATCGGTATGGTGAGACGCTGGAACGCTTCGAGCTGTCGGGAGACTCGGGCGCCACTCTCTACGAGTATGGCGGCGAGCTGCTGCTGGTGAAGGGAAGGGGTGGATCTGGAGAGCCATTGCAGGTAGCGCGCTTCCAGCCTTGCGACGACACCGATGGGGATGGCGTCAGCAACCTCGCTGATCCCTTTCCAAATCACCCGGAGGCGTCGCTCGATGCCGACCGCGATGGTTACCCCGATGCATGGAATACAGGATATTCAGATCCTGGCGACAGTGGCTTGGCGCTTGATGCCTACCCCGGTGCCATCGACTGTTTCCTTCCGGCACACGGCGATGGAGTGGCCTGCGATGTCGAATCGACCCTGAATTCGGTGTTTGATGCCAGTCGAGTAGCGACTGGTGATGGCATCATCTACATGCTGGGCGATCGCCGGCGCCTGTATCGCTATTCCATCGCGCTCGGCGAGTACATTAGCTCGCTCCCGCTCGGATCCACAAGTCCCTACCAGGGCCCAGTCTCTGTTGATATGCCCCTGAGAATGGCCTGGTCAGAAGTCGATAGAACGCTGTACTTCGCCTACGGTGGGCGAGCTCCACGTCTGACCGCTATCAACCCTGCCGATGGCGTCGAGATGACGCTGAGTGATATCACGGTGTTTGCACAGCAGCTTGTAGCTACCCGTGATTACCTGGTCCTGGGTGTGGATGATTTCCGGACGGTGCGCTACTTCTATGACAAGCAGGGCAGGTTCGTAAAGACCAGCGACACCCCGCGGCTTCAGAACTCAATGAGCTGGGACCCGGTTGAAAATCGCCTCTACGTCACTTCGACTTTCTCGGGCGTCTATGTGGAAGACCTTGAGGCAGGGGAATTCACCGGGGAAGCGACGCTGCTTGCCGACCTCTCCAATACGCGGGCAGTACGAGTCTCACCTGACGGGCAGCGTTTCGTCATGAGAGACGGCAACGTCTACAACACCTCAGATGGGAGCGTGCACGCCGCCTTGCCCGGAGCCGGGAGTTTTGCAGTGGATTATCGCTGGCTGTCAAACGGCGGACTGGCTCGGCTTGGTCAGAATGAGCTGCAGATTTTCGACGCCGCCCTGCAACTGCAGACTACCGTTACAGATCTTGGTTCGTTCCCGTTTGCCTTGTTTGAGTTCCAGGGTGCTGTTCATGTGCTGGCCAGATCAGATGCCTTCGGGCCCAACGATATTCGATCAGTGGCTTTGCCCTAGTGCGACACGACTGGAGAACTCCCTGGTTCCAGGGAGCTAGCCCAGAACACAGCTCTCGGTTGGGGCTCTATTCAGAGATGAACACGAAGTCGTTCGCCTTTGCGTCGTATAAACCGAAGCCCCGGAATGGGGCGGCGAGATAAATATCATTGCCCAGCGGGCTTATGGCGAGAACGGAGAGCTGTATGAACTCGCGTACGACAGTGCATTCTTCTGTGCTTGTGTTGTACTTTCTTATTCCCCTATCGAGTATGGTCAGTACGTCATCGTCGAATGACAGATGAGTTAGCGATTGGCCGTTGCCAAGCGTATTCCCGCCCGCGTTCGTAGGGCATGCATCCAGCACCACACTGCGATCGCCGGTCTCAAGATCAACGGCAAGGACGGAGCCAGTCAGCTGGTTGGATGTGTAAAGCAGGTTGTTTTCCGCATCCAGCGCAACAGAGTTCACCCGGGAGAAGGCCGGTCCGAATCCGCGTACACCGGCCCCGGAAATGGCGGTGCGCACTCTGCTGCGGAGGTCCAGTGCTAATATGGATTCTTCCGTGGTGTCGGTAAGGAAGTCGAAGTTGCGATTGGACAGCAATAGCCGATTGTTGGCCTTATCCAGCGCCAGACCCGACACGGACAAGTTCTGGGTGCCGAAGCCCACGGAATCACTGGCCAGCTGTGTGACCTCACCTGTAGCGAGTTCAACCTCCAGCACCAGGGTCCGAAACGCGACGTAGGCCACGCCCTTCTCTTCGTCCACTGCCAGCCCGTTCGCGAACTCGAAGGTGCCCGGATCAATGTCACCGATAGTTCTCCTGTTGCCCGTCGCCAGGTCCACCTCGATGAGCTTGGAGGCGGTATTGCCGCCGTCATCGAACAGGTATGCAGTTGTGCGATCCTCCGTTACGTAGAACTCGCGAGGTGTCACGATGCGGACACCTTCACCGCGTCGGCGAGCGAGGAATTCCGTGCGCCGCCCGGTAGTGAGGCTGATCTGCATTATCAGGTCCAGGCTGCTGTCGCCGATCAGCACCCTGTTGTTCCTTTTGTCCAATGCTGCCGCTTCTGATTGCGCCAACTCGAGTGGGTGGCCGGCGGGGACCGTCGAGAGAATTCTATATGTGTCACTGCCCGGATCCAGTCGATACACCGCGTCGAAGTTGATGGGGAAGAGCCCGCCGTTCGATTCGTCGACGGCGACATTACTCATCCACACGTCGAAACGCGTGGGAACCTGCGTCTTGGTTCCAGAGGAGGTATCAACCTCAAAAATCGGGTTAGGCGTGCAGCAGGCCGGGTAGGCGATCAATCGATCACCGTCGAACCTGGCGCCACCGATAAGCGACGGATCACCGTTCTCCGGAAGAAACTCTGCCAACAGAGTACTTGCGCCGGTGCTCAGGTTGAACTTCTGGATTCGGGAGCCCACCTCTCGAGCGCTGCCGGGAGCAATTTCTTCCAGTAAGGTGTAGGTCAGGTAGGCGTGGTCGTCGCCGTTGCCACAGGTCAGGGTTCGCGGGGAGGGGCCCAGGCTGTAGCCTTCCTGTCGTGGGTCCGGGACTAGCGCTACTCTGGTATCGAACAGCGTATCAATGTTCAGGCTACGTATCTCGTACTGGAAGTTGCCGATGCTGTTTGGATAAACGTATTCCGAGGTATCCGGTTTGAAGCATCCAAAGAAGCCTGATCGGAGGCGATCGGTGATCAGCGTTTCCGTTTTCGATGCAAGGTCGTAGCTGACCAATCGCCAGCCCAGAAGGCCCCTGTCGCCGCGGCCGATCAGGCGGTTGTTGTCCGGGTCGATGTCAAAATCGATCGGAACATCAAAATAATTGACGGTGACCGGCTCAGCATTAGTGTTGGTGTTTTCCAGCCCGTCGGTGACCACAGGTACCAGGGTGTTCTGTCCCACCTCCAGTCTCACCGTCGCCGTCCACTCTACCTCTGTGAAATACTGCGTCTCGGAGACGCCGCTATTCTCCAGCGGCGAGACTACCGCAAGCACGCCATTGATCATGACCTGCCTCACACCATCGCCATCGCGGGCGATGCCGCGCACCGATACCGCCGACTGGGGGGCATTTGAGCCGTCCCAGGGGAAGGTGATTGTCGTGGTGGGAGCGATGCCGAAATCTGGTTCGAGGTAGAAGGGGATATCCTGCGTGAGCAAGGCTACAAGGCCGGGTATCACATCAAACCCGACCGTAGAGACGCGACAGGAATCTAGCCGTTCCTCCTCGCGCTGGCAAAGCCCGGAGTCTCTTACCGTCCAGCCGCGGAACTCCCAGCCCTCATTTGGCACTGCGGTGAAAGTTTCATCGAACCCGGCTGTGTCGACATCCACCTCACAAGTCTCTGCCTCACCGCAGACGTACTCGCCGGAGTTTGTCGTGACAGTTCCACCTTCCGGAACTTCGAGTATGACTTTGCAACCGTTCAGGGTGGTGAAAGTCAGTGCCAGAAGGAATCGGAATGTGCGCACTACGGTCGTCCTTTTCTCGTAATCTGTGGTGTCGTGCTGAGGATGCCAGGCCCATCCGTGGACTGAGGCGGCAAACGCACGAAAATATGCTGGGCAAATTGTAGCGAACAATTAAGCATTTTTGGATGGGCGCTCCTGTCTTTGAGCCTACTCTGCACTGAATGCGCAGTTGGCTCTTGCCGGCCGCCCTAAGAGTGCCCTGTTTAGAGTCTTCACTGACCACGCGGGCTGGTTTGGCGGAACTCGCCCGCCATGGCGCGACCACCGCGATGATTAAGCGAATGCAGACCCGCAGCGAGCTTTACGCACTGATTGGGCTAGAGGACTTTGAGGCTCTTGATGCCACCATCGCTGCAAGTGTGCCCCCTGCCAGGTACCCCTGAATATGCGGGGATGACGATCTGGTGCGGTCCTCATGGCATGCACAACAGGTTACGTTGCTGTCACCGCATCCAAGTCGCCCCGAGGGGTGCGTGAGCATAGCGCATTCGCCGGAAACAGCAGCGCCTCCGCGTTGTGAGCGTTCGACCTTTGTCTAATTGATCGCTCCGCTGCCGAATTTATAGTGTTTGCTACCGCTGTTTACGTAGGTCCTGGAGTTGCTTATGCGACGCACTACGAGAGTTATTCTGTCTGTCACATTGTCGTTTTTGTTATCTGTGCCCCTTGCAAGCGCGGAGCCCTCAGAAGTGGAAGCATTGCGCGCTCGCGTCAACGAGCTCGAGGCACTGTTGCTGGATGTCGTCGCTCGTCTGGATGATGGTGAAGTCGAGCTGAGTGAAGGCCAGCAACAGCTTGTCGAGCAGGACGAGCGCCTCAAACTGGTGGAGCAGGGGATAAGCGCTACCGAAGACAAATGGGGTGAGTTTGACGAGCGGATGTATGAAGTGTCTCGCTACCTGGAGGAGGAGCCGACGCTTGGCTTCGATATCGGCAGCAGCCGCATTGGCTTTGGCGGATACCTGAAGGCGCAGACACTGGTGAGCTCCTACTCCGATGGTGCGCCGCCCTCCAGCAGTGTCGGTCGCGATTTTGCAATTCCCAGCGATATAACTGTTGATCCCCTGGGAGACAGTGAAACGGTACTCGACTTCAACCCGCGCGAAACGCGTTTTCTGTTTACCGCGAACACGCCGGTGCGCGGGTATGACCTCAAGGCACATATCGAGCTCGACTTCCTGGTCACCTTCAACGACAACGAACTGGTCTCCAACAGTTTCACGCCGCGTATGCGACAGGCATTTCTGAGCTATCGGAATCTGCTGGCAGGCCAGGCCTGGACGACATTCCAGAACGTGTCTGCGCTCCCCGATACTGTGCAGTTCATCGGGCCGACCGAAGGCACGGTATTCAATCGGCAGCCGATGATCCGCTATACGACCGGTCCCTTCGAGATCGCGCTGGAAAACCCCGAGACTACCATTACCACACCTACCGGTTCCCGCCTTGTGCCCGACGACGATCTGCTGCCGGACCTCACTGCGCGGTACACCTATACTCTGCCAACAGGCTCCATAAAGCTCGCTGGCATTGCGCGTCAGCTCCGGGTTAGCGAGGGCACGGAGATTCCAGGTCTGGATGATCCCCTGGAGGATGATGAGACCGCGCTGGGTATCGGCCTGTCCCTGTCTGGTCGTCTCGGGGTGGGTGACCGTGACGATTTCCGTTTCTCGGCGAATGTTGGCGAGGGCCTGGGACGTTATATGGGTGTCGCCCTGACCAACGGGGCCTCAATCGACGAGGATGGTGAACTGGATCCAATTCTTATTTATTCGGGATACGTCGCTTATCGTCACTTCTGGAATGATCGATTCCGCTCCACCTTTACGGCAGGTTACTTTCGTGCAGACCATCCGGTTGAACAGACCGGCGCGGGAGTGACCGATCGCGTCTACTCAGCCAGTGCCAACCTGATGTATTCACCGACCAGGCAGTTCACTTACGGAGCGGAGTACTACTACGGCCAGAGGCGTCTTGAGTCAGGCGACAGCGGCGACCTCAACCGTCTATTGCTGTCGTTTAAGTACGGTTTTTGAAAGCGCAGTTCTGGTGCTGAATTCCCTGGCTAACGTTTCGGTGAGCTGTCACAGAATCAGCGCCGGGGGATTGTCAGGTGGAGGCCGCCCTTTGGGCCAGCTCGACAGACCTCGCTGCGCTCGGCCACCCGCGTCCTTCTGGAAGCAGTATCAAATTCTCGCGTGCTCCGCATTAAACAAAAGTGCCACACTGTGGGGCGACTCTCGTATCCTTGCGAAAGTTACTGTGCGAGCTCTAAGAACTGATCCACCGCATCAATAGCATGACTCGCGTAGATCATTCCGGGTCCGCCCCCCATTAGAACTGCCACGCCAAGGGCTTCAACCAATTCTTCCCTCGTGGCGCCTGCCTCGATGGCGTCGTGAGCATGGTGAGCGATACAGTCATCACAACCATGCGTGACGCTGATAGCCAATGCCATCAGTTCCTTGGTCTTCCGGTCGAGGGCGCCCGGGGCTCCGGCTATTTGATGTAGCTGTTCAAATGTCTCCATCACCGAAGGCTGTGCGACCGCGAGAGTCTGAGAGTTCTTCTTCACATCTCGCAATCTGTCTGGATAGGAGACGGCTTGCTTCGCTGTGTCATTCACGTTTTATTCGCTCCTTCTTGGCCAATTTGCACTCGAGTCTTGTCTTGCAGTTCGAATGTCATTGGAAATCTGTGGGTAACGGTCGCGTTTGTGATCCCTACCGTACGCATTCCCGCGACGACCTGACAATCGATATTCTTGAGTACTTGACGCGCGGTGAATGCGGCGGAATCGCAGCCTAGTACCACTGCCGCTTCGTAGTCCTTAGCTCGCTTAAGCAAGCGTTTGCGCTGTGCTTTTGTCCAAAGACACATCATTGGAATGGGTAGACGAGTAGTGAAGACGCTGGTCTGAACACCACGTTCTTCCAAAGGTCTGCGGATCGCACTTATATGGTCTTCAAGGGCGCCTGTCTTGAGGCCGTACTTGAAAAACTCAATCCACGGCGAGTCTTGCTGCATCGCCAGACTGAACTGGGGACAGACAGGACATAAGATGATTAGAACGGAACGGGCGTTTTCCAGATCGCCAGAGACGTCCATTGGCTGTAAATTTATAGGCATGTACCACCTCCTATTCAGATTCGTCGGGCTGCCTGGTGGGAATATCGCTGCTTGGATACTCAGCCGGCTTCTCCTGTGCCGGGGATTGCACTAGTCCGGACACGTATTCCTTGGAGACACTCAGCATCTATGCGCTCTCGCGAGACACAGTGGCGCTTAGCGCGTCTAACGTTGCGACACGCGCTGAGTTCCGCAAGCACCACTGCAATGTCAGTCCATTGCCATGGTCGACTGGCGTACAGAGAATGTCAGTCCCGCGAGACTCGCGCGGATTTAGTTTGTATAGCAGGCGCTCCGGTGGCTGTTTGTCGGCAACGAATTCTAGAGTAATCGCCTGCTCGCCCAGCCAGATCCTTGCGGTGCCCGCATCCAACGATTGGAGTGGCCGCTGCGTGAGGCGGATGTCGGCCGCGCCATTACTCAGCAAGGTTTCAACGCGATATACAGGCCGGGCGAGCACCTGGGCATCCGCTGATCCTGTCAGTGCCCGGGCTGTGAATCTCACGCGGCCGAAAGCCTTCAGTTGTCCCGGGCCATTGGAAAAGTCGGGTGATGTGCGCCGGCCCAGACCGGCAAACTGGTGGCTGATTGCCAGTGACAGCGAGCAGTACTTCTCCGGGTAATCATCCTCGATCTCCCAGATGCCGGTCATTGTTCCCTGGCGAATGTGAGGCTGCACTATTGCGTCCTGGGCAGTGGCAAGCAGAGGTGCCAGGCATACCAGGAACAGTAGCATTCTTCCCATCACATCCCCCTGAGGTTTTAAACCTCGGCGCTATTGCAGGGACGGGCCGGGACAGTTCAGCCCGCAAGGCAGTGCAACAGAGTTATCGGGGCGGGTCAACTCAATCCGCAAGGGATGAAGGGACGCACGTTCTGTGACCTCGCTAGGCTCGGCCACGCGCGCCCTTCCGGGCGTGGGATCAAACTCCCGGGTCGCTCCCCATAAACAAGAAAGGCCACCCTATGGGTGGCCTTTCTTGTGAGCTACCCGACACATAGGTTACAGAATATACCGGACACATAGGTTACACATTTAGGCATTTGGGGAGGCCCTCAGATGCCCTGGAAAGAGTGTAGCGCTATGGATGAGAGAGTCCGCTTTGTGGCCCGCCTGCTGGAAGGCGAGAAGATGGCCGTGGTGTGCCGGGACTTCGGGATCTCCCGCAAGACCGGTTACAAGATATTCAATCGATACAAAGACCTCGGCGTAGAAGGCCTGCAGGACCGAAGTCGAAGGCCCCAGCGCTATGCCAACCAGTTGCCGTTCCAGGCTGAGCGCTCGATCCTCCAGTTGAAGCAGGAATACCCGAACTGGGGCGCACCCAAGATCCGGGAGAAGCTGATCAGGGAGTACCCCATGATCAAGCCGCCCGCCAAGAGCACCGTGCATGCTGTGCTGGAACGCCATGGTCTGGTGAAGCGACGCAAACGCCGGCGCTACAAAGCCCAGAACACCCACCTCACTGACCCCAAGCGAGCCAATGGATTGTGGTGTGCGGACTACAAGGGCCAGTTCCTGCTAGGCAACAAGAAGTACTGTTACCCACTGACAATCACCGACTACTGCACCCGCTACCTGCTGGCCTGTGAGGGGCTTGAGTCGACCAAGGAGGTCTTTGCCTTCTCTAGCTTCGAGCGGGTGTTCAGGGAGTACGGGCTGCCTGCCGCTATCCGCACCGACAACGGCGTGCCATTTGCAGGCCCTACCGCCCTCCATGGGCTCAGCAAGCTATCGGTCTGGTGGCTGCGCCTGGGCATCAACATCGAGCGGATCAAGCCGGGGAACCCCCAGCAGAATGGCCGCCACGAGCGCATGCACCTGACGCTCAAGAAAGAGGCCACCAAGCCGGTGAGCTACAACTTCCTTCAACAGCAGGACCGCTTCGACAACTGGATGGAGGAGTACAACAACGAGCGACCTCACCAGGCGCTGGGGATGAAGTACCCCGGCGAGCTGTATACGCCGTCGGCCCGTGAATACCATCGGCCTGAGCCGCCTGAGTACCCCTATCATGATCGCACCATCCAGGTGACGTACTGTGGGAGGATCTGCATCGGCGGTAGAAAGATCAATCTCTGTCGGGCCCTGGCCGGCCAGCACATCGGTGTGCGAGAGGTCGCCGACAAGATCTGGCTAGTCAGCTTTATGGACTATGATCTAGGATACTTTGACGAAGACGAGAATCGGGTGGAGCCAGCGGAGAACCCGTTCGCTCCAAAAGTGTTACCCATGTCTCCGGTATAAAGTGCAACCTATGTCTTCGGAATGCACCCTTGTTTATTTGGTGGAGGCGGCGGGAGTTGAACCCGCGTCCGCCAGTACTCTGCCTTCAGCTCTACATGCTTAGATTCCGTCTATTGATTTAGCCGCTCACAGCCCGACGGGCAGGACGTGATTGGCGATTCCGGTAAGAATCTAACAGCGCAGCCCCGGACAAGCGTTGCTGCGATCCAGTTCTATATGACAGTCAGTAGCGCGGTACTGGCACCTTGCTAAAGACCGCTAGCGGGGTTTATGCCGCCAGAGCGTAGTTGTCGTCGTTGGCAACTATCAAGTTACAGCTTTGGATTAACGTGATTCGCTGTCATCACGGCATGCACATCAGGTTTCGTTACCGTCGTCGAATCCAAATCGCCCCCAGGGGGACGCGCGATTATAGCGCATTCACTGAAAATATCAGCGATGTAAGCTATATGGGGTCTTTCGCCTGGAATGCAAACCCCAGCTTCGTGGGTTAGGCTGGATGAGATTTTTGTAACTTCGCAAGTTCACTACCAGGCTGGAGGCTGTATGACAGGGCTTTTCGCCGGCTATGCCATGCCGGCGCGGATGTCGAGCTATCGAGGTACTGTGCGCCGGGTTGGTTTCGAACTGGAGTTCGCCGGCCTGGAGTTTCGGGAGACGGTGCGGGTCCTGGAACAGGTGTACCAGACCAGCGCCCAGGTTAAGACTGAGGCAGAGGCCGTGCTGCAGGCCCCGGGCCTCGGCAAGTTTGTGGTCGAGGTCGACAGTGAGCTTGCCAAGCAGTTGGCCAAGGCCCGGGCCCAGGCGCGTAGCGGTGACAGCGCAGAGGATGATCCGCTGGCGCAGTGGCTGGTCAACCTGACCACGGAACTGGTGCCGGTGGAGGTCGTTTGCCCGCCGGTGTCCCTGGAGCGTTTGCCGCAACTCGATGCCATGGTGCGGGCGCTACGCAGCGCCGGCGCAGAAGGTACGGCCGAGTCAGTGGTGTATGCCTTTGGCGTGCACATCAATCCTGAGCTGCCGGCACTGGATGCGGCCACCATCAGCCGCTACCTGAAGGCTTACGTGGTGTCCCAGGACTGGCTGATACGCAGGCATCGGGTGGATATGACGCGCCGCTTAATGCCCTACATCGACGTGTACCCGGGCAGCTACAGTCGGCGTGTAGTGGAGTACGGCGACGACGTTTCGCTCGAGACCCTGATGGATGACTACCTGCAGTACAACGCCACCCGAAATCGCGCGCTCGACCTTCTACCGCTGTTTACCGAGCTCGACGCGGAGCGTGTTCGCCGGGCCGTCATTGATTCGCGTATCAATCCACGGCCGACCTTTCATTACCGGTTACCGAATTGTGAAATCGAGCGCGGCGACTGGGGATTGGCAGAAAGCTGGAATATCTGGTGCGTCGTCGAAACCCTGGCGGCGGATAACGAGTTGTTGGACAGCGTGGCCGCTGAGTATCTCCAACATACGTCACAGTTGATTCCCTTCGCGAGGGCACCATGGCACCGGGCGCTGGACAGGATTCTCGCCGACCTCGTATCGGTGTAACTGGCTCTGCCAGGCGCTTTTCCCCCTCCTGGTATGCCATCCGGCTGTCGGTGTGGCTGGCGGGCGGTCGCGCCATACGCATCACCACCCGGCGGCGCTACCCCCAGCAACACCTGGATGCTGTGATCGTCAGCGGTGGCGATGATATTCATCCGGGCCTGTACGATTCTGAGGAACTGCCCGACAAGGAGTACGATCACGACCGTGACGAGTTGGAGCAGTCCTATATCCGCTACGCAGTGGATGAGGGTTTGCCGCTGCTGGGTATCTGCCGGGGTTACCAGCTCATCAATGTCTTCATGGGCGGGAGCCTGCATCTCGACATTCGCAAAATGCGCAAGCGCACCTCCAACTTTGGCACGGTACTTCCGCGCAAGACTGTATTGCTCGAACCCGGGTCTTTCCTCGCGGAACTGGCCGGTCGCGCCAGGTTGCGAGTGAACAGCCTGCACTACCAGGCGGTCGACAGGGTCGGGCAGGAATTGCAGGTGGCGGGCTATGACCTCGACCGGTTTGTCCAGGTGCTGGAACACCACGAGGCGGCGCCAATACTCGGTGTGCAATGGCACCCGGAATACCTTTTCTACCTGCCGGCCCAGCTGCGCCTGTTTCGCTGGCTGGTCCAGCAGGCTGCACGGCGCTGGAAATGACAGCCTCACCGCCGGCCCCAGCGAGGGCGCTGGCCTTTTGAGTGGCTGCTGTCTCGACTACACTGAACGCTCAATTCTGTGGAGTGCCAGACCATGTTTGAAGTTGGTGGCCTGTTTGGCCTGCTGATCCTGATCGCGGATATCTGGGCAATCATCAACGTCGCCCAGGCAAAGGTCGACAATGTAAAGAAGCTGTTGTGGATCGTGCTGATCCTGGTGCTGCCCCTGCTCGGCGTGATTATCTGGTTCTTCGCGGGGCCGCGGTCTCCCAAGAGCGGCTGACCCATCCTGCGCCGCGGGTGGTTTGAGCGCCGCCCCCTGGTTGAGGTGCTCGGGTGAGTGCCTACGTCATCCTGTTCTGGAGCGCCTTCGGCGCGGCTACCATCCTGCCTTTCTATTCCGAGGTGGTACTGCTGGCCATGCTCGAGGCGGGTCACCGCCCGGATGGGCTCTGGCTGGCGGCCACTGTCGGCAATACCCTGGGAGCGGTGGTGAACTGGGCCATCGGCTGGCACGTTGACCGCCTGATCGGCACCCGCTGGGTCCCGGTCACCGAGGCGCAGCTCGAGCGCGCCCGCCAGTGGTTCTATCGTTACGGCACCTGGAGCCTGCTGTTGGCGTGGTTGCCGGTGGGCGGGGATGCGCTGACCTTTGTTGGTGGGATTATGCGGGTGCGCATCACCACCTTTATCCTGCTGGTTGGCTTCGGCAAGGGGGCGCGCTACCTGGCCATTATTCTGGGCTGGAGCGCACTGCCCACTGGCTGACCACGCAGTCGCAAAGCTGTCCAGCTTGGCGGGGTGTCGAGACCACGTCCATGCGCGGCGCCACCGCGTATGAAGCTCCATGACTGATGCCAAGCTGATACTGGTCCTGGGCGACCAACTGTCGCCGGAAAATCCCGCACTTCTCACCGCCAGGCCCGGAATCGACACCGTGCTGATGGCCGAAGTTCGCGAGGAGGCGGCGTATGTTCGCCACAACCGGCACAAGATCGCGCTGATTTTTGCGGCCATGCGCCACTTTCGCGACCAGCTCCGGGCCGAGGGCCATCGTGTGCGCTATTGCGACTATGCGCAGGGCACAGAATCCCTGGCGCGTGCCGTAGCCGCTGAACTCTCGGGAGCCAACTACACGGCGCTCGTGGTGTGTGAGCCTGGTGAATATCGATTGCGCGAGACGATGGCACAGTGGCCGAGTGAGTTTGGCCTGGAGGTGGAAGTGCTCGGCGATAGCCGTTTCCTCTGCAGCATCGACGAATTCAATGCCTGGGCCGATGGCTACAAGAGCCTGCGCATGGAGTACTTCTATCGCAGCATGCGCAAACGCTATGGCGTTCTGCTGGAGCCCGACGGCGGGCCCTGTGGTGGCAAGTGGAATTACGACCAGGAGAATCGCAAGGGCTGGCGCAACCAGGTGGAAGTGCCGGAACGTCCGGCGCTGGGCACGGATGTCATCACCGAGGAAGTCATCGCCCTGGTCGACCAGGCCTTTCCGGACAATCCCGGCAAGCTCGAGTATTTCAACTATGCGGTTACCCGCGAGGACGCCCAGCGTCAGTTTGACTGGTTCTGCGAGCATGGCCTGGCGAACTTTGGCACCTACCAGGATGCGTTGGCCGAGGAGTCGCCGTGGATGTTCCACAGTCTGGTGTCCATGTACATCAACATCGGTCTGCTGGAGCCCCTGGCAGTCTGCCAGCAGGTAGAGCAGGCCTGGCGTGACGGGCGCTGTGAGCTGGCTGCGGCGGAGGGCTTTATTCGCCAGGTGCTGGGCTGGCGGGAGTATATCCGCGGCGTCTACTGGCGTTTCATGCCGGAGTACAAATTAAACAATCAGTTTGATGCGCGGCGCCCGCTACCGGACTGGTTCTGGACCGGCGACACCGATATGCGCTGCCTGTCGCAGGCCATCAGGCAGACACTGGATCTCGGTTACGGCCACCACATCCAGCGTTTGATGGTGATCGGCAATTTTGCCCTGCTGGCGGGTTTGGACGTGGAAGCCGTGTGCGATTGGTACCTGGCGGTCTACGTGGACGCCTTCGAGTGGGTGGAACTACCCAACACCTTGGGCATGGCCCTGCACGCTGATGGCGGCATGATGGCCAGCAAGCCCTACGCCGCCAGCGGCAAGTACATCCAGAAGCAGGGTAACCACTGTGCCAATTGTCGCTACACGCCAACGAAGATGACCGGGGACGGCGCCTGCCCTTACAACTCGCTGTACTGGCGCTTTATTGACCGGCATCTCAATGCCCTTGAAGGCAACGGCCGCATGGGCCTGGTGCTGAACAACTGGAAGCAGCGCAGCAGCGCAGACCAGGCGGCCATCCTCAAATGGGCCGACAAGGTGCTGGAGGAAAACACCGGAAGCACCGTGGGGAACGCGTCGTGAGCGGGGCGTTGCAACAGGCTGCCCTCAATGTCGTGGTAGCCGGCGGCGGTGGGATTGGCGAAGCGGTCACCAGAAGACTGTTGCGGGAATATCCGGTCAAGCGCTTGTTCATGTTGCAACGCAGCGGGCGCTGCCAGATCGATGACCCGCGCTTTACCAGCCTGCCAGTGGATGCTGCGAACCCGGCCAGCCTGTCTGCGGCCGCCGCTGAGATCAGCGCCGAGTGCGGGGAATTACACCTGGTGTTCAATGCTGTGGGGATGTTGCACGATGAGCGTTTCAAGCCCGAGAAGCGTCTCAAGGACGTGACGCCAGATGCCCTGAACCGGCTGGCCACCGTCAATGCCTGGTTCCTGCCCCAACTGGCTCTGGCAATGGCGCCCTTGCTGCGCCACGGCCAGCCCTCACTGCTGGCGTCGATCTCCGCCCGGGTGGGTTCGATCACTGACAACGACATGGGCGGTTGGTACAGTTACCGGGCCAGCAAGGCGGCCCACAATATGCTGCTGAGAACCCTGGCGCGGGAATGGCGGGTCAGCCACAAGCTCTGTGCCGTGGTCGCGCTGCATCCCGGCACGGTCAAGACTGGTTTGTCTGAACCCTATACGCCAACAAACTACGGCAAGCGCGTGCTGACACCGGATGAGAGCGCCGAGGCCATGTTGCATGTGCTCGCCGGACTGCGAGCTGGCAACAGCGGCAGCTTTTATGCCTGGGACGGGGCAGAGATTCCCTGGTAATCAGCCCTGGTGCTGGCGGCGCTGCCGGCGGCAGCGTTCCGAGCAGTACGCAACGCCGTCCCAGTTCTTTTTCCACTTCGCGCGCCAGCGGAACGGCCGCTCACAGATCGGGCAGGTTTTTTCTGGCAGGTCGGCCTTGCGTCGTTGTTTAGGCATGAGTTGTTTGGGCGCTCAGGGCTGCCCGATGGGCCAGTCAGCCGCATCGTTGATATAGCGGGGCTGCACCGCGCGCTCCCCGTCCCACTTGGTGGTGAAAGTGCCGTCAGCGTCGTAGAGGCTCGCCTGCTTGTCGATATTGAAATGGCGGCCGCCGCGCGGGTCGGTGCCGACACCGGCAATGTACTGCCAGTTGCCGTAATTGCTGCCCACGTCGTAGTCCACCAGGTGTTTTTCGAAGAACGCGGCGCCAAAGCGCCAGTCGTGGTTCAGCTCATTGATGAGATAGCTGGCGGCGATTTGCCTGCCGCGGTTGCTCATCCAGCCGGTAGCGGTGAGCTGGTGCATCAGCGCATTGACCAGCGGACTGTCTGTTTCTCCCTGGCTCCAGCGCGCAAAGTCCCTGGCCTCAAAGGTCTTCAGCTGTTTCTTGCGCCGCAGTCCACCGGGGTGGAACAGCAGTGCACCGTCGACCCGGGCGCGCCACTGGAAGAACTCGCGCCACAGCAACTCCATGAACAGGTGCTCGGTAGACTCATTGCGACCGTTTGCGTCCTCGTATTTGAACAGGGCGAAAGCTGCCTGGCGTGCAGACAGTGAGCCGGTGGCGAGCCACGGCGACAGCAGGCTGGAGCCGTCCAGCCCATCCAGGTAGTTGCGGGTATGCTGGTAGCTCTCAACCAGGCGCCGCTCGAACATCCATTGTCGCAGGCGGCGCTGCCCCTCAGGGCTGCCGCCACGCACTGGAAAGGCGGGGTGAGGTTTGGCCTTGCTGGCAGGTATGGCACGGAACTGGGCGCCGTCTGGCGGTGGTGGCAGAGCCGATGGCGGCTCCGCCGGAGTCTTCACAGCCAGGTTTTCCACGGCCCGCCGGAAGGGTGTGAACTGCCTGGCCAGCTTACCGGTGCCGCCCGGTAGCTGTGCCGCCTCGAACAGCGTGGTGTTGTCATGAGCGACGACCGGCACCGGCAGCCGGTTCCTGAGCGTACCCAGTTGCTGGTTTTCATAGTAACCCGCCGCTCCGCCGATTCCGACGCGGTCGATGGTAAACGTTTCCACCAGTTGCGGAATGGCCACCCGTGGGTCCGTGTGCAGCACCAGCAGGCCCTGGCCCAGCGATTCCAGTTCCGCCTGCAGGCTGCGCAGGCTTTCACGCAGAAAGCGCTCGCGCTGGGCACCCATGCCGGTCAGGTTGCACCAGGCCGGGGCCGCGGGCCAACAGTACACGCACAGCAGTGCCTCACCCTCAGCGTGTGCCAGCAGTCCCGGGTTGTCACTGAGACGAAGATCGTTCCTGAACAGGTATAGTTCGCGCATGACAACAATACGACGGCTGGCAAGGGGCGGATTGTGACCCTGGAGTCGATGGTGGGAATCTCACCGGCGGCGCTGGTCCTGCTCTGGTGCGCTACGGCGGGCGCGGCCGTGCTGCGGTCTTTTACCGGCTTCGGCTTTGCGCTGGCGGCAGTACCCGTCTACGCCCTGTTGCTGTCCCCGGCCCAGGCGGTGGTGCTGAGCGCTTCGCTGGCGCTGGGACTGGGTATCCAGACGCTGCCACAGTACCGCCACAGCCTGGATCGTGCGCAGTGGCTGGTGTTTGCCGCTGCGCTACCCGGCACCTTGCTCGGTGCCCTGCTGCTGGGGAAGCTGGCGGCCGACCAGTTCCGCCTGGTGCTGGGTCTGGTCACCATCACTGCCAGCCTGGTGCTGGCCCGTTTTCGCCCCTCACCGCGACCGGTGCCCGCCGGGTTGCGCGGCCTCACAGGCCTGGCCAGTGGTGTTTTGAACGGGGCATTCGCGGTGCCGGGCCCGCCGGTGATCATTTATGCCATGGCGACACTCGGCGATCCGGTGCGCAGCCGTGCTTTCATGATTGGGTTTTTTACGTTCTCGGCGTTGCTGGCGCTGGCGGGTTTTGGCTGGCTGGGTTTCCTGTCCTGGCAGTCCCTGTGGCTGGCGCTGTTGGTCTACCCGGCGGTGCTGGTGGGCGACCGGTTGGGCTATCGCCTGTTTGAAACCCACGGCAATGCTCACTACCGCAGGATTGCCGTGCTGACCTGCCTGCTGATCGGGGTCTCGATTACTCTTCGGGCTATCCTTTAGGTCGCAGGCGACCTGCTAGCGATGTTCACTACTGTTTGACGTTATCCCGCAGTACGCGTTGCTTCTGGCGGTCCCAGTCGCGGTCGCGCTGGTCCTGGCGCTTGTCGTGACTCTGCTTGCCCCGCGCCAGGCCAATCTTGGCTTTCACCAGGTGGCCCTTCCAGTACAGCGCGGTACAGACGCAGGTCATGCCCTTTTGCTGGGTGGCGGCCACCAGCTTGGCCAGCTCTTTCTTGTGTAGCAGTAACTTGCGGGTGCGGGTAGGGTCGGCCACGAAATGGGTGGACACGGTATCCAGTGGCGTGATGTTGGCGCCCACCAGGAAGGCCTCGCCGTCCTTCACGAGTACATAGGTATCGGTGATCTGCACTTTCCCGGCGCGCAGGCTTTTTACCTCCCAGCCCGTCAACGCCAGGCCGGCCTCGAAGGTCTCGTCTATGTGGTAATCAAAGCGGGCACGCTTGTTGAGCGCGATGGTGTTGTCAGCCACCTTGGGCTTCTTCTTGCTCATGGCGCGCAGTATGCAGATTTTTAGGGCATTGTCACATTGCCCCTGCCGCAGATTTTGCAGCAGAATCGGGCCATGAGCATCGCAGTGCGCTCCACCACTGGGGTCTGGGGCAGTCGCACCACCTTCGTGTTCGCCCTGACCGCCTCGGCTATTGGCCTGGGTAACCTGTGGCGATTTTCCTACCTGCTGGGAGAGCAGGGCGGTGCCCCGTTCCTGCTGGCCTACCTCCTGTGCCTGTTCCTGGTGGCGGCGCCGGTGTTGATTGCCGAGGTGCTGTTGGGCAGCCATGGGCGCGGCAACCCGGTATCTGCGCTGCTGTATACCGCGCGCCGCTCCGAGATCAGTCGTGGCTGGGTGATTATTGCCTGGCTGGCCGGGATCGCCAGTGTGCTGGTGCTGGCCTACCTGAGCGTGGTGGCGGGCTGGGGGCTCGCCTATATCGAAAAACTGCAGGCCGGTATCTTTGCCGACGCCAGCGCCGCCGATGCGGGGCGCGAATTCAGCGAGCTGTTGTCCGGGCCGCGCACCCTGGTGCAGTGGCAGACCATCTTCATCATCCTGGTGTTTGTTTTATCCGGGCTTGGTATCTATCGGGGCCTGGGCCCCCTGTTCTGGCTGGTGGGACCGGTGCTGCTGGTATCCCTGGGTGCGTTGATCGAGTTTTCCCTGGCCAACGGCAACATGCAGCGCGCCGGCGCCTTCCTGTTTTCCGTGAATCTCTACGACTTCACTGCCACCTCCATCCTGATTGCCATGGGCCAGGCGTTTTATACCCTTGGCATTGGCCTGGGCGTCGGCATGGCCTTTGGCGCCTACGCGCCGGACAAGATTCCACTGGGCCGCGTGGTGATCGCAGTGGCCCTGTTCGACGTCATGATTGCGCTGGCCGCGGGTATTGCGATTTTTCCGTTGGTGTTCGCGACCAATCTCGAACCGACCATGGGACCCGGCCTTGCGTTTGTAGGGCTGCCCTACGCGTTCGGCAATATGCCCCAGGGGGAGTGGCTGGGCGCGCTGTTTTTCCTGATGACCTCGGTGGTGGCGCTGGGTTCCGGTGTGGCGCTGGCGGAGCCCGCCATGGCCTGGATGACGGAACGCATGCGCATCGCGCGCCCGGCCGCCGCCCTGCTGCTGGGGGGTGCAGTGTGGATTCTCGCACTGGGCGCCTCACTGTCATTCAATATCTGGCAGGACGTCTACGTGGTCGGCAAGCTGAACCTGTTCCGCTTTCTGGAGGTGCTGACCACCTGCCTGCTGCTGCCGCTGGCGGCGCTGTTCACCGCCCTGCTGGTGGGTTACCGGGTGCGGCGCGACATCCTGCGGGTGGAGTTGTATCGAGAGAGCAAACACTTCGTTTTTTTCTGGCGGGCCTGTTTACGCTATATTGCGCCACCAGTGATCGTCGTGATCATGTTGACGGCACTGGTGGAATTCCTGTGAGGAGCAATGACCCGAATCGAGCGCAGCGCCCTGATGCCTTTCCCGGTGGAGCAAGTGTTCGCCCTGGTGAATGACATCGAGGCCTATCCCGAGTACATGGACGGCTGCGTCGGGGCCGAGGTCCTGCGTAGTGAGGGGAACCTGGTGGAGGCGCGGCTCGACCTGGCGAGGGGTGGCGTGCGCCAGAGCTTCGCTACCCGCAATCGCGCACAGGCACCCCACGCGATCGAGCTGGAGTTGCTAGAGGGTCCGTTCGAGCACTTCGCGGGTCGCTGGCAGTTCCAGGCGCTCGGCGATGAGGCCTGCAAGGTGTCGCTGGATCTCCAGTTCAAGTTACGCGGCGGGCTGCTGGGCGCTGCCGCAGGCAAGCTATTCGAAAGTGTTGCCCCGACGCTGGTGGACGCGGTCGACCAGCGTGCCAGGCAACTGCTGGGGCCGAGTTCATGACCGAAGCCGATAAACTCCCCGTCGAGGTGGCCTATGCGCTACCGGCCAAGCAGGAAATCGTGATGCTGGAAGTTTCACCTGGGACCTCGGCGCGTGAGGCGGTCATGCAGTCAGGCCTGGATCGGCATTTCCCGGGGCTGGACCTGGCTGGCGCCAAGCTGGGCATCTTTGGCAAGGCTATCAAGGACAAGCAGGTGTTGAAGGCCGGCGACCGGGTGGAAATCTACCGCGAGCTGATCGCTGATCCCAAGGAAGTGCGCAAGCGCCGCGCCGCGGAAGCCAAGGCCCGGCGCGCCGAGAAATAACACAGGGTCCTGGTCAGGGATTGCAGCGGCGCTGCCTGCGCCGGCCCGCTAACCTTCCGCCGCGCTGGCCACGGCGTCAGTTGATTCTTCCTCTCCCTCGGCCTCATCTTCCACGGCTTCGGTGGGCGGCAGGGTGCTGGTGTAGCGCAGCAGGTTGTCACCTTCGAAGTACACCGTCAGGCGCTGTTCGCGGAGCGTGTCATCCCCGTTGCGGAGCATGTACAGGTATTCCCAGCGTGCCGAGTGAAAGGGGTCTTCAATCAGGGGGGTGCCGAGGATATAGCGCACCTGGCGGCGGGTCATGCCGGGCTTGAGCTGGTCAACCATTTCCTGGGTGACGATATTGCCCTGCTCCACGTTGATCCGGTAAACGCCCGGAAAGCGCAGCGAGCCACAGCCCGCCATCAGTGGCAGGATGAGTAACACCACCAGCCCCGCGGCACGGGCGCGGGTTGCGGTATCACTGCAAGCGGGGGAGCGCATGGGCTTGTACTTTCACTTCCAGAAAAGGGGTGGCATGATACATCAGCCGTTTTATTGAATACAGAGAACTCCACCCATGTCCTCGGAAAACCAGGAGCTGCGCAGAGCAGGGCTCAAAGTTACCTTGCCCCGCGTCAAGATTCTGCAGATCCTCGAGAACGCCAGTCCGGCAGAGCAGCACATGAGCGCGGAAGATGTGTACCGGGCACTGCTGGACGCCGGTGAGGATGTGGGGCTGGCCACGGTGTACCGGGTGCTCACCCAGTTCGAAACCGCGGGCCTGGTCACTCGCCACAATTTTGAGACCGGCCACTCGGTATTCGAGCTCGCCAAGGGCGAACACCACGACCACATGGTGTGCATGGAATCAGGCGATGTGATCGAGTTCGTCGATCCCGTCATCGAGAAGCGCCAACACCAGCTCGCCGAAGAACACGGCTATGAGCTGGTAGACCACTCCCTGGTCCTCTACGTCAAAAAGAAGTAGTTCCTTCTTTCCGCATCAACAGCGCCGCATCAACAGCGCCGCATCAACAGCGCCGCATCAACTGCGGCAGGCTGCTGCCCTCGATCCCCCAAAACACCAGGCTGGCGGTGGCCACGCCCAGCCCGTGACTGAGCGGTACCGACACGAAAGCCTTTTGCAGAGGCAGGCCCGGCGTGGCTGCGTGCTGGTACAGGTCCAGGCCGATCTTCCCAAACAGCAGTATCAGTAGTGCGACCCAGAAGACCCACTGTCCCCCGGCCCGAAACGCCCCGCCGAGGGCCAGGTAAGCGCCCAGGCCGTAGGTGATGCCCGACAGGCCCCCGAAAACCGCCATCTCTGGCTCCAGGACCAGTAGGCCAACACCGATCACCAGTGACAGTGATAGCACCAGCAGCGATAGCAGAAACGCGCCGCTGCGTTCGACCAGGGTGCCCAACACGGCCAGCGCCAGCGCATCGCCCGCAAAATGTGCCGGTGTCAAATGCACAAGGTGGCAGCTCATAAGGCGCCAGAGCTCACCCTGCAGGATCTCAAGCCGGTCATAAATCAGCAGCTCCGACAATCCGGGCATCAACTGGGTCAACGTGGCCAGCACCAGCAGGGCAGCAGTGATGACCGGGAAGTGGCACCTCATGCTGCGAGACATTGTGGCCGGGTCATGCCGTAGCCCAGGCCAAGCGACAGCATCACCAGGAACAGGACATCGACGCTGCCGCCGCCGGTGTAGCCGCCCCGGTGCACCACCTCGTACTGTTCGGGCGCTTCCTTGAGCCGCAGTTTGAACTCTTCCAGCGCTTTTGCCAGATTCTCCGTCAGTTGCGCGCTAGCCTGCTCGAAGCCTTCCAGACTGTCATTGCGGAGCTGCTCGGACAGGTTGACCGGTGTCGCGCGCCCCTTGATGTGGCTGGCGCCTGGCGCCCTGAACAGCATGGCACGGCTCTGGATATCGTAGACGGCGGCATCCATCAGCGTGTGGGTATCGTTCTTCTCCCCGGGGACGAGGTAGGCACCGACTAGCGTCCAGTAGCTCAGCGATGCCATGCCCGAGTCTGTGAACTGTGACTGGTCAAAGGAGACCAGGGCGATCACATCGACGTTGTAGAGCCTGCGAATTTGGTCCAGGTTGGTGAAGCTGCCCCCGGGCACCAGGTACGCAGAGGGAATCACCTGGATAGAGCCCACGAACTCCTGCTCGCGGAACTGTTCGCTGATCGACTCCAGCAGCCGCTCCCGTTCCTGCTCGCTGAACTGAGCGTTGAAGCCCTGCGTCTCCGGCACCATCGCCACCCCCACCCTGGCCGGCAGGCTCAGCCGCGTGAGACGAGCCGTTTCCTTCACTTCCACGTTATCCGGATAAAGATAATTCACCACGCTGCTGCTGTGGTGCCGGGTGCCATGGGCGCAGCCGACAGTCAGCCAGGCGATAAGGCCGAGCAGCAGTGTCGCCGAAAACAGTTTGGAGATTTTCATTGATGTTGACCCCGTGATGACAGAGCCGCGCGCATTCACGTGGCCGGTGTACTTTCAGCCACCGCCCGCGGACAACGGCTCCCTTGCGGGTAAAGAAGTACCGCCGGGCAGGGCCTGGCTCAAGGGCTATAGGGATTGTGGAGGGCTACAATACCGCTGGTACTGTATTTTGATACCGATGCTGCCAGCTAACGATGAGAACAGTGGATGGCCCGAATCTCACCATTGCGTTTCATGGCGTCGGCGGTCTGGGATATCTGCTTTCCCGGTCGGGGCAGCCAGGGGCGAGGCTACTAGTCTTGCCAGGATGTCCAGGGACATGGTTCGGACAGGCCCCCTCCCTGGCTGGGATAACGGGGGGTAAGCAATCTGGCCCCTCGAGAGCGACTCTGGCTAAGGCGCAGAGCGGTTTTATGAGGACGACAGCATCTCCCGCGCCGCATCCCGGGTCTTGTCGGTGATGTCGATGCCACCCAGCATGCGGGCGATTTCCTCCACCTTGTCGCTGTCGCCCAGGCGCGCCATGTCGGCGCGGGCAGTTTGCTTGTCGGCGGATTTGCTGACCCTGAGATGCTGTTCACCCTGGGCTGCCACCTGGGGCAGGTGAGTGACGCAGACCACCTGGCTGGCCGCCGCCAGCGCCCGTAGCAGCCGGCCCACCACTTCCGCCACGGCGCCGCCAATGCCGACATCGACTTCGTCAAACACCATGCTGGGCACGGTGTTGGCGCTGGCGGAGATGACCTGAATGGCGAGGCTGATGCGCGACAGCTCGCCGCCGGAGGCGATTTTGCCCAGCGGCCGCGGCTCCTGGCCCGGGTTGGTGCTGATCAGGAACTCAATGTCCTCCATGCCCTGGGGGTGGGGGTTGTCCACTTCCCGCGGCGTCAGCGCCACCTGGAAGCGGCACTGCTCCATAGCGAGTTCCGCCAGTTGCTTCTCTACCAGCTTGCGCAGCTTGTCGGCGGATTTGCGCCGCGCCGCACTGAGTTTCTCCGCCGCCTTGCGGTATTGCGCTTCCAGCGCCGCCAGCTCCTCGGCGAGCTCCTCAAGGCGGGCGCCGCTGCCGGTCAGGCTGTCCAGCTCTTCGCGCAAGTCCGCGTGCAGTGCGGCCAGGTCGCGGGCCTGCACCCGGTGCTTGCGCGAGATATCGTGGATTGTGTCCAGCCGCGTTTCCACGTCCTGGAGCCGCCCGGGGTCGAGTTCCACCTGGTCGAGGTAGCGGCGCAGCTCCGACTGGGCTTCCTGCAGCTGGATGGCGGCGCTGTCCAGCATCTCGCGCACACTGGTGACCGCTTCGCCGGTCATAGCCTCGTGCTGTACCAGGCCGAGCGCTGATCGGGTGCCGGATTCCTGGGCCTCACACATGTCCAGGGCCTGCTGCGTGGACTGCATGATCTGCTCAGCGTTGGCAAGCTGCCGGTGCTCGGCCTCCAGGGCCTCCAGCTCACCCTCTTTCAGGGCCAGGGTGTCCAGTTCTTCCACCTGGTAGGCCAGTAGCTGGGAGCGCGCCGACTGCTCGTCCCGGGCTGCGGTCAGTTCATCCAGCTCCCGGCGCCTCCGCAGCCAGTCCGAGGCAAGTTGCTCCAGCTCGCGGGCCGCTGCGTCCTGGCCGGCATAGCTGTCCAGCAGGTGGCGCTGGGTATCCTTGCGCAGCAGTGACTGGTGGGCGTGCTGGCTGTGAATGTCGATCAACAGGGCGCCCAGCTGGCTGCAATCCTGCAGGGTGGAGGCATTGCCATTGATGAAGGCCCGGGAGCGGCCTTCCCGGGTGATGGTGCGGCGCAGGATACATTCGTCGCCCGCCGCCAGCTCCCGGTCGTCCAGCCAGCGCCGGGCGGCCGGAATGCCCGAGATGTCGAACGTGGCGGTGACCTCCGCGCGTTCACTCCCAGCGCGAACCGCAGCCGGGTCGGCGCGATCGCCCAGGCACAGGCCCAGGGCGTCCAGCATGATGGACTTACCGGCCCCGGTTTCGCCGGTGATCACCGTCATGCCGGGGGCCAGTTCCATGTCGAGTTCGTCGACGATGGTGTAATTGTTGATCCGGATGTGCGCGAGCATGACAGTCTTATACCGTAGTTGACTCAGGTCGGGAACTGGTCTGCACAGATGGGATGGTTTTTTCCCGAAACGCGTTGATAGAATCCGCCCTATGGCTTCCCCGGAACTCTCAGAACGCGCCCGCCTCCTGCTGAAGACCCTCATCGAGCGGCATATCCGCGACGGGCAGCCGGTGGGGTCCAAGACGCTGCTGGAGGAAGCGGGCCTGCCGGTGTCAGCGGCCACGGTACGCAACGTGATGTCGGACCTCGAAGAGCGCGGCTACCTGACCTCCCCTCACACCTCTGCGGGCCGTGTGCCGACCTCCGCCGGATACCGGCTGTTTGTCGACACCCTGCTGCAGGTCCGGCCCATGGACCTGGCTGCCGTGCCCGATTTGCGGGACGAGCTCAACCCCGACCTTACTGGCCGCGAGTTGGTAAAAAACGCCTCCCAGTTGGTCTCCAGCATTACCGCCCAGGCGGGCCTGGTCACGGTGCCGCGTCAGAATGCGGGCCAGCTTCGGCAGCTCGAGTTTCTGCCGCTGGACGGCAACCGCGTGCTGGTGATCATGGTGATCAATGAACGCGAGGTCCAAAACCGCATCATCCACACCGAGCGGCGCTACAACGAGGATGAGCTGCGGCTGGCGACCACCCTGGTGAACCAGCGCTTCGCCGGGGCTCGCCTGGACCAGGTGAAGCGCCAGGTGGTGGCGGAAATGGAGGCTGACCGCCAGTCCATCGACACCTATATGCAGGCCACCATGGACCTCGCCAGCAAGGTATTCGACGATGACGACGAGGAAGCGGAGGGTTACGTCGTCGCGGGGGAATCCCAGCTCATCGGCAGCGCCTCTCCAGAGGAACTGGATCGCCTGCAGGAGCTGTTCGAGGCCTTCCAGCGCAAGAAAGACCTGCTGCACCTGCTGGAGCGCTGTACCCGCGCCGAGGGTATCCAGATTTTCATTGGCGAAGAGGCGGGCTTTGAGGGCCTGGGCGGCTTCAGCGTGATCACGGCGCCCTACACCGACGGCGCCGAGGCGTTGGGCGTGCTGGGCGTGATCGGCCCGACCCGCATGGCCTATGAAAAGGTCATTCCCATCGTCGATATCACCGCGCGCCTGCTGTCCTCCGCTTTCAGTTCAGAGTCTGCCTGAGGCGCCACCTCACCCCTGCAATGCCGGCTAACCGGCTCCGACACTTTTTTCCTTGAAAACCCCCCAGCTTGCCTCCATATCCATTGGAGTTCGCGGCGCGGAGGGCGTCGCGTTGTCTGTTGAAAAGCTAACAATTGGAGCAGCAGCAAGGTGAACAAGGAGCAGCACGAGGCAGGTGTGGAATCCGAGGAGGTCGTTGTAGAGGCCCCCGAGAGGCCCCCCGAAGGCACCGAAGAACCGGAACAGAGCGCGGCCGAGGCGGCCGGCGAGGCCGCGGCAGACGCCGACGAGGCGGTCGCTGATATTGCGGAGGCGGAGCTTACCGTCGAGCATCTCAAGGATGAGCTGGAGGCCGCCAAGGACGCGGCACTGCGCGCCGCTGCCGAAGCCCAGAACGCGCGGCGTCGTGCCGAGCAGGACGTGGAGAAGGCCCGCAAGTTTGCCCTGGAGCGTTTCTCCGGCGACTTGCTGCCGGTCGTAGACAACCTCGAGCGTGCGTTGCAGTCCGCTGCGGAGGCCGAGGATGTGGCGGCCATTGCCGAGGGCGTGGACCTGACCCTGCGCAGCCTGCTGGACGCGCTCAAGAAGCATGGCATCGAGGCAGTTGATCCGGCTGGTGAGCCCTTCGATCCGCAGCTGCACCAGGCCATGACCATGGTGCCGAATCCGGACATGGAGCCGAATACCGTCATGGACGTGATGCAGAAGGGTTACACGCTGAACGGACGGCTGCTCCGCCCCGCCATGGTGGTGGTCAGCAAGGCTGCAGACTAGCACCTGCGAGCGCAGGCTTGATGCTCCTTCAAGGGACTTTTCAGCCGAATCGAAAGGGGGCGCAAAAAGGCTTTTCGCCAGTAAAAAGCCCCCTTGAAATGTGCGGATTGGGCCAAATATAGACAACAGTTTCGAGAAAAACGCGACGCACTGCCAACCGATAAGTCAGTGATCGCTTACGTGGAGATAGACAATGGGTAAGATTATTGGCATCGACCTCGGCACGACCAACTCCTGTGTGTCCGTGCTGGATGGCGACACGACCAAAGTGATTGAAAATGCGGAAGGTGATCGCACGACCCCGTCGATCGTCGCTTATACCGACGACAATGAAATCCTGGTGGGCCAGTCCGCCAAGCGGCAGGCTGTCACCAATCCCACCAACACCCTGTTTGCGGTCAAGCGCCTGATCGGCCGCAAGTTCAAGGATGATGTGGTCCAGAAAGACATCAGCATGGTGCCCTACACCATCACCGAGGCCGACAACGGTGACGCCTGGGTCGAGGTAAAGGGCGACAAGATGGCGCCGCCGCAGGTGTCTGCGCAGGTGCTGATGAAGATGAAGAAGACGGCCGAGGAATACCTGGGCGAACCGGTCACGGAAGCGGTAATTACAGTACCGGCCTACTTCAACGATTCCCAGCGCCAGGCCACCAAGGACGCCGGCAAGATCGCCGGCCTGGAAGTGAAGCGCATCATCAACGAGCCCACCGCGGCGGCGCTGGCCTATGGCATGGACAAGTCCTCCGGCGACAAGACCATCGCGGTCTATGACCTGGGTGGTGGCACGTTCGATATCTCTATCATCGAGATCGCCGAAGTCGACGGTGAGCACCAGTTCGAAGTGCTGTCCACCAACGGTGACACCTTCCTCGGTGGTGAAGACTTCGACCTGCGCCTGATCGAATACCTGGCCGACGAGTTCAAGAAGGAGCAGGGCATTGACCTGCACAACGACCCGCTGGCCCTGCAGCGCCTGAAGGAAGCCGCCGAGAAGGCCAAGATCGAGCTGTCCTCCAGCCAGCAGACCGAGGTAAACCTGCCCTACATCACGGCAGATGCGACCGGTCCCAAGCACCTGGTGGTGAAGCTGTCCCGCGCCAAGCTGGAATCACTGGTAGAAGAGCTGGTGGCACGTTCCCTGGAGCCGATGAAGATCGCCCTCAAGGATGCTGACCTCAACCCCAGCGAGATCGACGAGGTGATCCTGGTCGGCGGCCAGACCCGCATGCCGCTGGTGCAATCCAGGGTGGCGGAGTTCTTCGGCAAGGAGCCGCGCAAGGACGTGAACCCCGACGAAGCCGTGGCCATGGGTGCCGCCCTGCAGGGCGCTGTCCTGTCCGGCGATGTGAAGGACGTGCTGCTGCTGGACGTGACCCCGCTGACCCTGGGTATCGAGACCATGGGTGGTGTGGCCACACCGCTGATCGAGAAGAACACGACGATCCCCACCAAGAAGTCGCAGATCTTCTCCACCGCGGAAGACAACCAGACGGCCGTGACCATTCACGTGGTCCAGGGCGAGCGCAAGCAGGCACAGGGCAACAAGTCCCTGGGTCGTTTCGACCTGGCCGATATCCCGCCGGCACCGCGCGGCATGCCGCAGATCGAGGTGACGTTCGACCTCGACGCCAACGGCATCCTCAACGTGTCTGCCAAGGACAAGGCCACTGGCAAGGAGCAGTCCATCCGCATTACCGCCTCTTCCGGTCTCAGTGATGACGAGATCGAGCAAATGGTGGCGGATGCCGAGGCCAACGCCGAAGCCGATGCCAAGTTCGAGGAACTGGTCACCGCGCGCAACACCTGCGAAGGCCTGATGCATGCGACCAGGAAAACGCTTGAGGAAGCCGGCGACAAGGCCAGCGACGAAGAGAAGGCTGCGATTGAAGCGGCTGTCGCTGAAGCCGAGGAAGCCCTCAAGGGTGACGACAAGGACGCGATCGAAGCGGCTACCCAGAAGCTGACGGAAGCTTCCAGCAGCCTGGCGCAGAAGCTCTACGCTGAGCAGGCAGCGGAAGCCCAGGCGGCCGGTGCCGGCCCCGAGGCGGAAGCGCAGCCCGCTGACGATGTAGTCGATGCGGAGTTCGAAGAAGTCCGCGATGAGGACAAGAAGGCCTCATGACCGGCAGCCCCCACCGGCGGTGGGGGCCTGTTTTCAAGGTATACTCCGGCGTTTGCCGCCCATGGGGGCGCTAACGCAGGGTGCGGCGCGGGACCCGGTTCCCGCGTTGTCGTTTCTACGAGAACGCTGATTTAAACGATGTCAAAACGCGATTACTACGAAGTCCTGGGTGTGGACCGGGGTGCCGACGAGAAGGAAATCAAGAAGGCTTATCGTCGCATCGCCATGAAGTACCACCCGGACCGCAACCCGGATGCGCCGGACGCCGAGGACAAGTTCAAAGAGGCCAGCGAGGCCTACGAGATCCTGTCCGACGGCGAGAAGCGCGCCGCCTACGACCAGTTCGGTCACGCCGGGGTGGACCCGCAGATGGGCGCTGGTGCCGGCGGTTTCCAGGGCAGCTTCAGCGACATCTTTGGCGACGTATTCGGCGATATCTTCGGCGGTGGCGGTGGTGGCCGCGCCCGCGGTGGTCCCCAGCGGGGCGCTGACCTTCGCTACACCCTGGATATTACCCTGGAAGACGCGGTCAAGGGCGCAACCGTCAAGATTCGCGTGCCGACCCTGGTGTCCTGCGATACCTGTGACGGTAGCGGTGCCAAGCCCGGCACCTCCGCCAGCACCTGCGGCACCTGTGGCGGCGTCGGCCAGGTACGCATGCAGCAGGGCTTCTTCCAGGTGCAGCAAACCTGCCCGAACTGCCGCGGCAAGGGCAAGACGATCGACGACCCGTGCAGCGCCTGCTATGGCCGCGGCCGGGTTGAGGAAACCAAGACCCTGTCGGTGAAGGTGCCGCCGGGGGTAGATACCGGCGACCGTATTCGCCTGACTGGCGAAGGTGAAGCCGGCCCGGAGGGCGGACCGCCCGGTGATCTGTATGTACAGATGTCGGTGCAGGACCACCCGATATTTGAACGCGACGGGCGCCACCTGTACTGTGAGGTACCCATCAACTTTGCCGACGCCGCGCTGGGCGGTGAACTGGAAGTGCCCACCCTTGAGGGCCGAGTAAAGCTGAAAATCCCCGCTGAAACCCAGACCGGCAAACTGTTCCGCCTGCGCGGCAAGGGCGTAAAGCCGGTGCGCGGTGGTCCGGAAGGCGACCTGATGTGCCGCGTGGTGGTGGAGACCCCGGTCAACCTGTCCAAGAAACAGAAAGAGCTGTTGGAGGAGTTTAAGGGCACCATGTCCGGCTCCGGCGACAAGCATTCCCCGCGCCAGTCCAGCTGGTTCGAAGGGGTCAAGAACTTCTTTGACGACATGAAGATATGAGCCTGCGCATCGGTATCACCGGCGCCGCTGGCCGCATGGGGCGCACCCTGGTGGAAGCCGTGGTCGCCAGCGACGGGCTGGAACTCGGTGCGGCCCTGGAACGGCCAGACAGCAGCCTGCTGGGCGCCGACGCCGGTGAGCTGGCGGGCCTCGGCAAGCTGGGCGTTACGTTGACCAGCCAGATAGCCGCGGTGATTGACGATTTCGACGTGCTGGTGGATTTCACCGCACCGGCCGCCACACTGGCGAACCTGGCAGCCTGCCGCGAGGCGGGGCGCGCGATCGTGATCGGTACCACCGGTTTCACCGCCGGGGACGATGACACCATCGTCGAGGCGGCCACAGCCATCCCAGTCTGCAAGGCTTCCAACTTCAGCACTGGTGTGAACCTCTGCTTCAAGCTTCTGGAAACCGCGGCAGCCATTCTCGGTGCGGAGTCCGATATCGAGATTTACGAGGCTCACCACCGCCACAAGGTGGATGCGCCGTCGGGTACGGCCCTCAGTATGGGCCAGGTGGTGGCCGATACCCTTGGCCGAGACCTGTCCAAGGTGGCCGTCTACGGCCGCGAAGGCCAGACCGGTGCGCGCGATCGCGACACCATCGGCTTTGCCACCGTACGCGCCGGCGACATCGTCGGCGATCACACCGTCACCTTCGCCGCAGAGGGTGAGCGAGTGGAGATTACCCACAAGGCCTCCAGCCGCATGGCCTTCGCCCGCGGCGCCCTGCGCGCAGCGGCCTGGCTGGGTAACCGTGAGGCCGGCCTCTACAACATGCAGGACGTACTGGGGTTAACAGCATGATGGACCAGATGAGCAGCAGTGCCGACTACATCGTCGACATTGACGAGACCAATGCGCAGCGATACCTGATCGAGGAATCCACCAGTCGTCCCGTTGTGGTGGACTTCTGGGCGGACTGGTGTGAACCGTGCAAGACGCTCATGCCCCTGCTGGAGAAACTCGCCAACGAATACCAGGGGCAGTTCCTGCTGGCCAAGGTGAATGCCGACGAGCAGCAGATGATTGCCCAACAGCTGGGTGTTCGCAGCCTGCCGACGGTGATGGTGATCAAGGACGGCCAGCCGGTGGACGGCTTCGTCGGTGCCCAGCCGGAGACCCAGGTGCGGGAAATCCTCGACAAGTATCTGCCCAAACCCTGGGATGGCCTGCTGGACCAGGCCCGCGCCCTGCTGGCGGCGGGCAATGCCGCCGAGGCCCTGCCGCTGTTGCGCGAGGCCCGGGAAGACTCCGGCCAGCGCCACGACATCACCCTGGCCTACGCCTCGGCGCTGATCGAGTGCAACCGTCTGGACGAAGCGGACAAGGTGCTGGGCGAGGTGCGCATGGCCGACCAGGACAGTGACTGGGAGCAGTTGGTCGCCCAGTGCAAGCTCAAGCGTGAGGCCGCCAAATCACCGGAAATCGAGGCTCTGGAGCAGCAGGTCAACGCCAACCCGGATGATCTCGACGCCCTGCAACGGCTTGCCATCCAGTACAACAGCGCCGGCATGCACGCCGAAGCCCTGGCCGCCCTTTACTCCATCCTGCAGATGGACAAGGAGCACGATGACGGCGGCACCCGCAAGGCCATGCTCGATATGATCGCCAGCCTCGGCAAGGGCGACCCGCTCGCCGCCGAGTACCAGCGCAAGCTCTTCGGCCTGATGTACTAACTCGGAGCGGCGGGGTTCACGCGCCCTGATAGCTCGGCTCGCATTCCCGATCCACTATGTGTGCTCCGTAGGACGTGCGGTCTACGAAGAAAGACCCTCGAGGAGAACCTGCGGAGGGACTTCCAGTAATCTCGTCAGTGAGCAGCAGCGTTGTAGAAAGCGCTGCGCTGTTCAGGACCGGCGGCTTCAATCTCCATGGGCTCGATGCCGAGCTGGTTGAACAGCTGCTGGTCGCGATTCTCCGCAGGGTTGGGGGTGGTGAGTAGTTTCTCGCCGTAGAAGATCGAGTTGGCGCCCGCCAGGAAGGCCAGGGCCTGGATCTCTTTGGTCATGCCCTCGCGGCCCGCAGACAGGCGCACCATGGACCGTGGCATCAGGATGCGTGCCACCGCGATGCAGCGCACGAACTCGATCGGGTCCATGTCCTCTTCTTCTGCCAGCGGCGTGCCGGGCACTCGCACCAGCATGTTGATCGGCACACTCTCCGGGTGGGTGGGCAGATTGGCAAGCTGCTGCAGCAGGCCGACCCGGTCCTCGGGTTTTTCACCCATGCCGAGAATGCCTCCGCAGCACACCTTCATGCCCGCTTCACGCACCCGCTCCAAAGTGTCGAGCCGGTCCTGGTAGACACGGGTGGTAATGATGTCGCCGTAGAATTCCGGTGAGGTATCGAGGTTGTGGTTGTAGTAGTCGAGCCCGGCCTCAGCCAGGGTCTGGGCCTGGTGGTCCGTGAGCATGCCCAGGGTCATGCAGGTTTCGAGGCCCAGGGCTTTTACCTGGGACACCATCTCGGTGAGAACCGGCAGGTCGCGATCCTTCGGAGAACGCCAGGCGGCACCCATGCAGAAGCGGCTGGAGCCGGCCTCCTTGGCCTTGCGTGCGGAATTCACCACCGCCTGGATTTCCATTAGCTCTTCCGTGGTGAGGCCGGTTTCGAAGCGTGTGCTCTGTGGGCAGTAGGCGCAATCTTCCGGGCAGGCGCCGGTCTTGATGGACAGCAGGGTGCTGACCTGTACCTCGTTGGCATCAAAGTGCTCCCGGTGCACCTGCTGGGCGCGGAAAACAAGATCGTTGAACGGCAGGTTCATCAGCTCGGCGATCTCATCGCGGCTCCAGTTGTGGCGGGTGACTTTGTCGTCAGCGGAGGGTGCGATAGCGGTCATAGTGTCCTACTCAAATAAAAGCGCGAGGAGATGATGGTAGTGGCCGGGTCGGAGGTGTCAACTCGGGTTCTGCGTCAGGCGATGACGGTCTTGGAGCTCCTGCCAGGGATCTCCCGCACCAGTCGCGGTACCAGGTAGCCGGGCAGGCGCGCGCGCAGGGTGGCCACCAGTTCGCGACCGCGGGCTTCGCTCACATCAAAATGGGCGGTGCCCGCTACCTGGTCCGGCAGGTGCAGGTAATAGGGCAGGGTGCCTGTGGTGAACAGTCTTTGACTCAATCCCAGCAGTGCCGCCACGCTGTCGTTCACGCCCGCCAGCAGCACTGACTGGTTCAGGAGGGTCACGCCCGCATCACGCAGTTGGGAGATAGCTCGATCACAGTCGGCATCAAGCTCCTGTGCGTGGTTGACGTGTAACACCATCACCACACGGAGTCTCGATTCGCGCAACAGGCCCAGCAGCGCATCCGTTATGCGGGCCGGGATGACGACTGGCAGGCGGGTGTGGATGCGCAGGGTGTGGAGCTGCGGGATGGCCTCGAGTTGATGCACCAGCCAGGCCAGTTGTCGGTCGCTGTTGGCCAGTGGGTCGCCGCCGCTCAGTATCGCCTCGCTGATGGATGGGTCCTGGCGGACAGGCTCGAGGCTCTGTTCCCAGGCCCGCCGGCCGGGGCTGTTGGCGTCATAGTCGAAATGGCGTCGGAAGCAGTAGCGGCAGTGGACGGCGCAGTGTGGCGCCGCCGTCAGCAGGACCCGGCCCGGGTATTTCTGCAGGATGCCGGGGGCGAGCGTCGCCTGACGCTCCTGCAGCGGATCATCGCCCCAGCCTTTTTGAACTTGTGTTTCTTCTGTTGCCGGCCAGACCTGCCGAAGTAGCGGATCCGACCAGTCACCCCGCGCCATGCGGGCCACGAAAGCGCGTGGGACCCGCAGCGGAAACGCCTCCTGCGCCGCCAGGCTGGCGGGCCGTTCTTCCGCTGGTAACTGCAGCAAGGCCAGCAACTCGGCCGGGTCGACGACCAGGTCCTGCATGGCCAATTGCCAATTCGGGCTGCGCTGATCCGAGGCCAGCGGGCTTGCAAATGGCAGGGTGTTGCTCATGGTCTCAGTGTACCTGCTCTCCGGCCACCCAGGTGCCGATGACCTCATTCTTCCAGATGTCTTCCTCGGCCACCTCGAAGAAGTCGTCCCTGACCAGGATGAAATCCGCGGCATAGCCGGGCAGCAGACGACCTGTCACCTTGTCCTGGTGGGCGGCCCAGGCAGCCCACTCGGTGAACAGGCTCAGGGCCTCGTCGCGGCTGAGCTTCTCGGCGGGCCGCCAGCCACCGGCGGGCTGGTTTGTCCGATCCTGGCGGGTCACGGCGGCGTGCAGCCCGAAAAAGGGGTTGGTGGATTCCACCGGGAAATCAGACCCACCGGCCAGCCGGGCCCCACTGTCGAGCAACTTGCGCCAGGCATAGGCGCCCGCCAGTCGGGCCTCGCCCAGCCGATCACCGGCCATGTTCTTGTCGCTGGTGGCATGGGTGGGCTGGATGGAGGCCACCACGCCGATTTTCGCGAAGCGGGGGATATCTTCAAGCCGCACTATCTGGGAATGCTCATTGCGATGGCGCAGGTGCCGGGTCTTGTGCTTGTCGATCATCTGCTCCATGAAGTCCAGCACCCTGGCGTTGGCCTTGTCGCCGATGGCGTGCACGTTGACCTGGAAACCGGCGGCCATCGAGCGATCCATGTAGCGATCCAGTTCCTCGTCGTTAACCAGCAGCAGGCCGCGCTGGCCCGGCATATCGCTGTAGTCGGTGAACAGTGCCGCACCCCTGGATCCCAAAGCGCCGTCGGCGGATATCTTCACGCTGCGAATGTCGAGCCGGTGCTGCTTGTCGATCAGCGGACCCTGCCGCAGGTAGGTCTCGTTAGCGGGGTCCACGGCTTTCAACATGGCGTAGATGCGGATCGGCATCCTGCCCTCACGGTGCAGTGCCTGGTAGGCGCGTACTTCCTGGGCCGTGATGCCCGCGTCATGTACTGAAGTGATGCCCTGGGTCGCCAGCGCCTGCATAGCGACCAGCGCGTAGTTCGCCATGTCTTCGTCGGTGACCGGCGGCATAACGCTGCGCACCAGCTTCATCGCATTGTCGATCAGCACGCCGGTCGCGCGCCCTGTAGCGTCCCGCATGATCTGCCCGCCCGCGGGGTCCGGTGTGTCGGGCCCGATTCCCGCCAGTGCCAGTGCCCGGCTGTTGGCCCACATGGCGTGACCGTCGATACGCGCCAGTGCTATGGCCTGTTCGCCTCCCAGGGCGTCCAGGGTCGCCCGGTCGGGGAACTGCTTGTCGGGCCACAGCACCTGGTTCCAGCCGCGCCCCCTGACCCACTCATCGCCCGGGTTGGCGACGATGAAAGCCCGCACCCTGGCGGCGGCATTGGCCTCGCTGTTGCTGCCCACCAGGTTTACCGAACTGAGTCCGCGACCGAGTCCGGTGACGTGGCCGTGGGCATCGATCAGGCCTGGCAGCAGGGTGGCGCCCTCGCCGTCGAGCCGCACATCAGCCGTGCTTGACCGGGCCTCGATGCTGTCGCTGTAAACCCGCGTGATAACTCCGGCCTCGAATTCCAGCGCCGCGAATTTCACACGCTGTCCCTCGTTCATGGTGTAACCGGTCACGTTGTGCACAAGGGTAGCGGCCTGCAGGCTGGTGGCTGCGAGCGCAAGCAGGACCGCGCTGAGTCTGCGAATCATCGGGAGTGTCCAGTGGTGGGTTAAACGCTAATGCCGCATGTCGAGCTGCATGATGATGTCGGTCTGGCGATCATGCCCCAGCATGAAATCCTGCTCGCCCACGTCGACAAAGCCCTGGCGGTGATAGAACTCGATTGCCCGCTCATTGAACTCCCAGACCCCCAGCCACAGGGACTGGTAGCCCTCGGCCTGGGCAATCTTGATGGCCGTGTGTAACAGGGTCTTGCCGACGCCCGCGCCAATGCGTTCGGTTTCGGCATACATCCTCTCCAGTTCCACCGGCTTGGGGCCGGTAACGCAGCCGCGGATGGTACCCCGGCGCAGCTTGGCGTAGCCAGCGGGTATCCCGGTTTGCTCGGCCCAGATAAAGGTGCTGGCATTGTCTTCCAGTTCGCTCAGCACCTGCGCGGTGTTGAACGCCTTTTCCAGGTAGCAGGCCATGTTCGCCTCGGTATTGAAGTCTCCGAAGGCGGCCTGGAAGGTACGCCGGGCAAGGTCCGCCAGGCGCTCGACATCGGCGGGTTTGGCAATGCGGATGTCCAGGGTCATGGAGCTTCACCTCCGCCCCCCAGGGCGGCCAGTGCCGGCCCCGCCAGGCGGTAGCCCACCCATTCCGAAAGAGGCTCTGCGCCCAGGGATTCGTAAAAACCAATAGCGGGCGTATTCCAGTCCAGCACATTCCACTCGAAACGGCCGCAGCCACGCTCCACCGCAATAGCGGCCACCGCCTGCAATAGGGCCTTGCCGGCACCGTTGCCGCGCTGCTCCGGGGTGATGTACAGCTCTTCCAGGAAGATGCCCTGTTTTCCCAGCCAGGTGCTGAAGTTGGTGAAAAAAATGGCGTGGCCAATGGGGTCACCGTCGTTCTCGCACAGGAGTGCTTCCACCCGGGCCTGCTCGCCGAACAGGGCGGCCCGTATGTCGCTCTCTGTTGCCCGGACCTCGTGCTCTGCCTTTTCGTAGCGCGCCAGCTCGATGACAAATCGCATCATGGTAGAGACATCATCTGGCGTGGCAGGGCGAATGGAGATCATGCGGGAAGGGTTTTGCAGGCAACAATTAGTCAGCATAGCCCATCAGCAGGAGGCTGCACAAAAGCGCGACAGCCGTGGCCGGGGCAGTTTGGGGTTCAGTATGTTAACGCCGTCAATACTTGAAAGCGCGAAAAACATACTGTAGGTTCAAACGCCCATTTTGAGGAGGTAGCTATGGATACCAGCTTTTCCGCCGAAGACCTCGCATTCCGCGATGAAGTTCGGGAATTCTTTGCCACTGAGTGGAACGATGACGTCATCAAGGGCCTGATGCACCCGGATACCTTCCGGGACGCCATGACCGCATGGCACCAGAAGCTATACAACAAGGGCTGGGCAGCGCCCAACTGGCCAGAAGAGCATGGCGGTCCGGGCTGGACCAGCACCCAGAAGTACATTTTTGACTACGAGCGTGCCGCGGCGGGCGCCCAGAGCCTGATGCCCTTCGGCCTGCAGATGGTGGGCCCGGTCATCTTCAACTTTGGCAATGACGAGCAGAAGCAGCGCTTCCTGCCGAAAATTCTTGAAGGTACCCAGTGGTGGTGCCAGGGCTATTCCGAGCCCGGCGCCGGTTCCGATCTCGCGGCCCTGAAAACCAAGGCCGAGCGTGACGGCGATCACTACGTGGTCAACGGCGCCAAGATCTGGACCAGTTACGCCCAGCTGGCCGACTGGATTTTCTGCCTGGTGCGCACCAGCACGGAAGGCAAGAAGCAGGAAGGCATCAGCTTCCTGCTGATCGACATGAAATCGGAAGGTATCAAGGTCAACCCGATCCACACCATCGACGGCCACCACACCCTGAACGAGACCGAGTTCAATGACGTTCGGGTGCCGGTGGAAAACCTGATCGGCGAGGAAAACAAGGGCTGGACCTACGCCAAGGCGCTGCTCGCCCACGAGCGGACCGGTATTGCCAATGTGTCCGATTCGCAGCGCAACCTGGCGCAGGTGGTCGAACTGGCCAGCAATGAACTGCAGGGCGGCAAGCCGCTGATCGAAGACGCTGCGTTCCAGCGCCGCGTCTCCGATATCGAGATCGAGCTGATGGCGCTGGAGTACACGGAGCTGCGGGTTCTGGCCTCGGTGGCTACCGGTGGCGCCCCGGGCCCGGAATCTTCCCTGCTGAAGATCAAGGGCACCGAGATTCAGCAGGCGGTCCAGGAACTGCGCATGGAAGTGGCGGGCTACTACCAGGGTGTCTCAGTGCCTGAGGGCGGTGACAACCTGAGCGGTCACGAGTTCGGTGACTACGCCCGCTATCGCTACATGTACGGTCGTGCCGCCACCATTTATGGCGGCTCCAACGAAGTGCAGAAGAACATCATCGCCAAGGCCGTCCTGGGCCTGGGCTGATCGAGCTGAGAGAGGAGAGACGAGATGAATTTCGATTTCAGTGAAGAGCAGGTCATGCTGCGCGACAGCGTCGCGCGTTACATCCAGGATGACTATGACTTTGAGACCCGCAACAAGGTGGTGGCCTCGGAAGAAGGCTTCAGCCGTGAGAACTGGCAGACCTTTGCCGAACTGGGCTGGCTGTCCATTCCCTTCGCGGAAGAGAACGGTGGTTTCGGGGGTAGCCCGGTCGACCTGATGCTGATTATGGAGCAGCTCGGTCGCGGCCTGATTGCCGAGCCTTTCATCCCCACCGTGCTGCTGTTTGGCGGCCTGGTGGAAGCCGCCGGTTCCAGTGCCCAGAAGGAAGCGCTGCTGCCCGCCGTCATCGGCGGTGAGCTGCAGGGCGCCTTCGCCTACCTGGAGCGCAAGACCCGGTTTGATCTCGACGCAATCGAGACGACCGCCACCGCCTCGGGCGACGGCTACACCCTGAGCGGTGAGAAGACGGTGGTATTCAACGGCGCTGCGGCTGACAAGCTGGTGGTCTCAGCCCTCAGCGACGGCGGTGTTTCCCTGTTCCTGGTGGATGCCAACGCCGATGGTGTCAGCCGCACCAGCTATCGCATGATGGACGGCCAGGTCGTCGCCAACATCACCCTCGATGGCGCCGCCGGTGAACTGCTGGGCACTGCCGGCCAGGCCCTGCCCATCATCGAGCAGGTGGTGGACAACGTGACCCTGGCGATCAGCGCCGAAGCGGTGGGCATCATGGGTCGCCTTAACGAGGTGACCGTGGAATACGCCCGCACCCGCGAGCAGTTCGGTGTGGCCATCGGTACCTTCCAGGCCCTGCAGCATCGCATGGTGGATAACTTCATGGCCTTTGAGCAGGCCAAGTCCCTGCTGTACCGTGCCATCTGCGACCGCCTCGAAGGCAAGGACGACGCCAAGCGCAGCCTGCACGCCCTCAAGACCATGGTAGACCGCAGCGGCAAGCACATCGGCGCCGAGTCCATCCAGTTGCACGGCGGCATGGGTGTCACCGAAGAAATGTCGGTCGGCCACTACGCCCGTCGCCTGATGATGATCAACACCATCTTTGGCAACGGCGACTACCACCAGCAGAAGTTCAGCGACCTGTCCTACGGCGCCCAGGCGGAAGAAGCACCCGCCGCCCCGCGCGCTGTCGACGCTGCCTGATCATCCCTGTCGGAAACTAAAAAGGGCCCCAGCGAAGAATATAGCAAGTGGCGTGTAGTTCTTTGGCGGCCACGCCCAAAGCCCCGGGATTTCATTGATCCGGGGCTCTTATTCGTCTTACATACTGTGTAATTCTCTGTGTAGCAGCTACCTATCCTTAGAGCCTATACAGAAGCGATCGACGTACCGATTTCTCACTATCAAGATGGAGCGATGCGTAGAGTAGGAGATCTCAAACTGCTCGATTCGTCGCGATTTTTTTTGTCTTTATCACCTCTAACACCGGAGGCGCTTCGACACCATCTGGGATGATTGGCTCATCATCGGTTTTTATAGCGGCAGATTCGATACTATTCAGTCTAACCTCCCAGGCGCTGATAACATTGAGCTCCCTAACTCTCAGAAAGCTTCCAGGCTTCCAGCTTGGCTCCTTAGGAGACCTAGCCCCTGGGTCCATCACCGTATGGGTCAGCACATACTCACCCGCTGCTTTATAGGCCGTTAAAAAACGATCTAAGTTGGCTGAGGACGTCGGTTCCATGGTATTGATCCGACTGACCATCATAACTCTGACGTCTTCATCGAACTCAAAGTTTTCTGACACCTGAACACGGTACGCGTGAGGATTCCGCTGGCTCACTCTACGAATCACCGTCACGCGAAGTCGATCCTTCGGATCCTCTTGACCAATAGTCTCAACAAGTTCCTCGAATATCTTCCCAGCTGCAGCTTCATTTTGAAAAAGCACAATAAGCACCGGTGGGACCCCATCCGCTGTCATGAACATAACTCCATGCCATACCGCTTGATTCCACAACCGAACGTTGATCAGCCCTTGATGCCTATAATCCCCATGTTTGGAGCTTTCCAAGTCGAATTCTTCATCTGGTAGGGCCCCTCCACCGGGCGTTAGGCTATCAATCCTGGCTGCCTTGTCATCAATCTTAGGAAACTCAGCATCCCACTTTTCCTTTCTCGTTAGTGGAAAATCGCTCTGCTCGGGTAGCTCAAATAGGGACTTGATGGAACCGGCAGCGTCGTCGCCAAAGACGTTGTATAGCGCCATAAAACTTGAGCTAAAAGGCACCGCTCTTTGAAGAACCTGATCTTCAGCAAACATGGTTTCTAGGGTGTCTGTATCGTCAGGCATCTGCATTATCCGTGGAAGTACATCAATCAAAAACCCTTGAAGCCAATCCTGAATAACTGCCTGTCCATCAACGTTTAGTTTCCGCTCAGAGAATGAGGAACAAAGCACCTCGAAAACAAGGTCTCTCTCTAGATCATTCGCCTCATGTGTGATTGAAACCTCCTCATCATCGTCAGCCGAGACCTCAACCACCAACTTCTTCTCTATAATGGCGATTCGATCCACAACAACCGTAGCGAGTATCGATTCCAGAGCCGAAAGAATTGTTTCTGCCAATTCCAAAAAAGGAGTTCGGTTGGGAAATGCAACCTCTATCTCACACCCCATGACCATAGTCTTTAGGCTGGCATACTTCTCTGACAGCAGGCGGATAGGGAGCGGTTTCGCACCCATATCAATGTCGCGAAGCAACTTAAGGAAATCGAGCAATCCCTCAGCGGTCTCTTCCGTGCGCTCCTGCGCCAAGTCTGCATAGCCCAAGACGTAGAGAAGGCTGGTCTCGCTGACCACTAAATCATGCGCCGCTAGCCAATCCGGCTTATCTGATAGAGCAGAGAGGACGCCGTGGTCGCTGTTGAGAACCATCTGTGACAGGAAGGCATCAAAACTCTGTCGCTCGTTGTCTGATATCAGATCATCATCAAACTGATTCGATATCATCACTGCTAAATGCCACCATGCGAGGGCGGCATAGATTCGCCCTAGCCTTAGCTCCAGCCTCGCCAAACGCAAATATGAAAAGACTTGGGCAGGCAAGAGCTCTCCACTCGTCCAATACTCATTGGTAGCCAGCGTCGAAGCAAGAAGGTGACTGGCTCTGGCCGCCCATAGTAGGTCAACATCAGCATATGCCTTGGCAAGAACGTTTAGCGCAGCATACAAATCCTGTTCGTAGCCCTTTTGATACAAGCCCCCCAAGGACTTTCCCAATAGCTTTATGGCTTCATAGGGTTTGCCGGAATCAAGCCGTTTCGCTCCGCGTTTGACCCACATTTGCGCGGCGCTGGCGCGCCCTTCCCGATCCGAAAAGCTCTTAGTGACATAGTCGAGGAGTGCCTCATAGCTCTCTCGATCACCCATTGCGTCGTCAAGCTCAATGACTAGGCTATATAGCTCGGAGTGGGCGAAGCCGATCAGTGTTTCTCCTCTCACAAAAATATCCAGCAACGCACTGAATATATCGTCGGCGTCCTCAAGAACGTTGATCGAGTGGAGTTTCATCAATTGAATGTAGGCTTCACCCATGAGCGAGTTGCTAGGGCGATCATCCATATCAACAATGGATTGCAAGGTAGCCGAGATCTCTTCCTGCAATGATTCAATCTCTGCCTGGTCTCCTTGCCCTCGGATCCTAAAGGCGCTCAAGTACAAGCCGAATAAGGTGACTATGTCACCCCATTGGGAAGCATGGTCCAACGTCTGTGCGATCGACAAGCTTGCCAAAAACTCTTCTCTAAATAGGTCGAAGTCCTCAAACCACCAGTAAGCCGCCCAAGCGTATTCATAGTGGGAGTTGAACTGCTGGAATACGGTGCCGAACTTTTTCGCAATGACGACCGCCTGGTCAAAACGGCCACGTGTTTCAACCTCAGGATTCTCGAGTTCCTTGGAAAGGGTGGCGGCTTCCAAGAATTCGCTTACTGCAGCAGAAGAAACGGCCGAGAGATCAACTTGAGTATTAATGTTCTCCTCAATTTCCCTTAAGCGCAATTGACGCGCATAGTCAGCGGTACCGGTTTGAATCTCCCTGCGC
Source organism: Halieaceae bacterium (assembly GCA_965229625.1). Taxonomy (GTDB): domain Bacteria; phylum Pseudomonadota; class Gammaproteobacteria; order Pseudomonadales; family Halieaceae; genus JANQIO01. Next base: position 1,269,419 of record CBDDJJ010000002.1, on the reverse strand, counting down.
CAGTCTACTTCAATGCCAAGTGTTTCAATGGCCAGCATTTCCAGGCCACGCGAAAAGATCTGATCAAGAATCCATGATCGGTCGAAAATACAAACGTCCATCCCAGTCTCATTTCCAAGTTCGTCCTCAACATCGCTACGCTGGTTGCTCTTCGTAAATTGGTTCGTGACAAAGAAGGCCTTGGAATAGTCTCTATCAGTATCCTTAATCTTCCGGACATCTTTCCGGCACTTTTGCTTCCAGTCCTCCTGAGTGCTAACGGCAAACGCCCACCGTTCTTTGTGTGAGTCTTCATTTACACCAACGTACCAGCGCAGTTTGACCTGCTCACTCACCGGAAAAGTTTGCGTATCGACTTTCCCGTCACCACCTGCAACCGGCCCCGTTTGTTCCAAAAGATTTGGGCAAACCACACTCTCGCAAAGTTTTTTTGCAAAACTCTCAAATGCCAACTCTTTGTTTCGCTTATTAAGTGTATCCAGCTGATACTCAAGGAAACCGCGATCAAGTTTCCCAATATCACGATGTACAGAATCAGAAAAACGCTCAGGTCGCCGCTCTTTCATGAACTGCCTCGGTGAAAACTGCGGCGCAGCTGCTTTTTGCTGTGTCATGAAAGCTCCTTTAGCGGCGAGATATCCCTAATGTAGGAAGCTGTTGTATTTAAAAGCGACCGCTGTCGTCACTGTGCTTCGAGATTCTGATCATGGGCAGTCAAGGAGTCTAGCCCCTTGATTGGGCTCCTTACTGCCCCTTGATTGTTGTCGGCGTTGCGGGTTTTTTATTGTTAGAAAGGAAAAGGGCCCCAGCGGGGCCCTTTTTTTTTACCTGTTGGTCAGGCTCAACCGTCGAGCACGGCACGGGCTACCAGCTCGCGCATGATCTCCGAGGTGCCGCCGTAGATGCGCTGGATGCGGGCGTCGGCGTACATGCGGGAGATCGGGTACTCCTTCATGTAGCCATAGCCGCCGAACAGCTGCAGGCACCCGTCCACTACCCGGCACTGAGCCTCGGTGGTTGCCAGCTTCGCCATGGAAGCGGTCGGGGCATCCAGGGTGCCGGTATTGAACAGCTCCATGCACTCATTGATGAAGGCGCGGTTGAGGCGGTACTCGGTCTGCATATCCGCCATGCGGAAGCGCGTGTTCTGCAGCTTTGACAGCGGTGCGCCGAAGGCCTGGCGCTCCTTGACGTAGTCCGCCGTCATGCCCAGCGCCCCTTCCATGGCCGCCACCGCGCCCACCGCCAGGCTCAGTCGCTCGCGGGGCAGCTCGGTCATCAGGATGATGAAACCCTTGTTGAGTTCACCCAGCAGGGCGGATTCGGGCAGCCGCACATCCTCGTAGAACAGCTCGGAGGTGTCCGCTGCGTGCAGCCCCAGCTTCTCCAGGTTGCGGCCGCGGCTGAAGCCAGGCTTGTCGGTATCTACCAGGAACAGGGACAGGCCGCGCGAGCCCGGCGCATCCGGGTCGGTGCGGGCGACAGTGATGACCACGCCTGCGTGCTGGCCGTTGGTGATAAAGGTCTTGGAACCATTGAGGACCCACTCGTCGCCATCTTTCTTCGCCGTGGTGCGGACACCCTGCAAGTCACTGCCGGCGCCGGGTTCGGTCATGGCGATCGCGCCGACACAGTCGCCACTTACCATTTTCGGCAGGTAGTGCTGTTTCTGTTCCTCGGTGCCGTGATTGAGGATGTAGGGTGCGACGATGTCGGAGTGCACACCCATATTGCCGCCCAGTGAGCCGTAGCCCGGACGAATGAACTCCTCGTTCAGCAACATGCTCATATCGAAGCTACCGCCCGGGCCGCCGTACTCCACGGGAATGTCAGCACATAGGAAGCCGGCTTCGCCCAGCTTGTTCCAGATTTCCCGCGGCATGATCTCGTCACGCTCCCACTGCTCGTAGTGGGGTGCCACTTCCGTCTCGATAAAGCGGCGCACCATGTCGCTGAGCACCTGGCGTTCTTCCTGGGAGAATTCTGCGATTGCGTTCATCTGCGTACCTCGTCGTTCGGTGTAGTCGGCTAGTTGCGGATAGCCTCGCGCAGTGCGGACTCGATAGTCGATGTGGTCTGCACGGAGCCCAGTTCGATACCGAGTTCGGTGATGGTCTGGGCAATGGCCGGCGAGATGCCGGAAATAATGGTGTTACAGCCCATCAACACGGCCGCCTTGGCGATTTTGATCAGGTGGTTGGCCACTGCGGTGTCCACCACCGCCACGCCGCTGATGTCCAGCATCAGGGTGTGGGCGCGGTAGTCGACGATGCTGGCCAGGGCCTTGTTCATGATGTCGCCGGAGCGGCGCGAATCGACGATGCCGACAATCGGTGCGAACAGCACACCGTCCCAGATCTTGGCGACCGGGGTGGACATCTCCAGCATCGCCAGGCTGCGGTTCTGTACTTCCTGGGTGATGTCGGTGGCGAACTTGAGAATCCTGACAACCTCCCCGTCTTCGTTATAGAGCGGGTTGTAGGATGCCTGCAGCCAGACCTCATAGCCGTCCTTGCTGACCCGCTTGAACTCGCCGGTGAATGCCTTGCCCTGGCGCAGCTTGTGCCAGAATTCATCGTACTCGGAGGACTCCGCGTAGCTGGGGCTGCAGAAAATACGGTGGTGCTGGCCCACGACCTCGGATTTCTCGTAGCCCATCAGGTTGAGGAACAGGCTGTTGGCGTCGGTGATGATGCCGTCCAGGCCGAATTCGCACACGGCCTGGGAGCGGTCCAGGGCTTTGACGATGCTGTCGAATTTGGCGCTGGCGCGCTTCTCGGTCGTGATGTTGGTGGCGAATTTCACCACCTTGATGGGTTTGCCATCGGCGTCGAACACCGGGTTGTAGGAAGCGCGCAGCCAGACCTCGCTGCCGTCCTTGGTAACGCGCTTGAATTCTTTGCAGAAATAATCACCGCTGCCGAGCTTTTGCCAGAACTCGGCATACTCATCGGAGGCGGCATAGTCGGGACGGCAGAAAATCGCGTGCGACTTGCCAACGATTTCGGGCAACTCGTAGCCAAACAGGTCGAGGAAGTTCTGGTTGGCGTTAATGACGGTGCCGTCGAGTTCGAACTCAATAATGGCCTGGACCCGGTTCAGGGCCGTGTAGACGGCTTGCAGGTCGGAAATGTCGGTCAGGTCAGTCGGTGCATTGCCCATGGGTTCCAGCCTTCTGCGGACTAAGTTTCAACCGATCAAGCATATCCTATTTCCGCTGGTCTGGCAGACCCGGCCACGTGCCATCGCCTTTTGCGATCAATGCCGGAAACACGTTTTTCTTGCACCTGCGTATACCTTCTGAATAATTTCACACGCCCTGGCCCTGCGACCCCGGAAATGCCTGCTGACAACCGAATCCTGCTGCTGTTTGCCCACCCCTCCCTGGAACGCTCCGAGGTGAACGCGGACCTGTTGGCTGCGTCCCGCGGGGTCGAGGGCGTGACGGTGGTCGACCTGTATGCTGAGTACCCGAGTTTCCGCATCGACATCGATCGCGAGCAGCAGCGCCTGCGTGAGCACGACGTGGTGGTGTTCATGTTCCCCATGTACTGGTATTCCACCCCGGCCATTCTCAAGGAATGGCAGGACCTGGTGCTGGAGCACGGCTTTGCCTACGGCCACGAGGGCAAGGCGCTGCGCGGCAAGTGGTTCCTGTGCGCCTTTACCGCCGGCGGCAACGAGAGCGCCTACCAGGAGCAGGGTTACAACCACTTCAGCGTGCGCGAACTGCTGCGGCCGCTGGAGCAGACTGCCACCCTGTGCGGCATGCTGTACCTGCCGCCCTTCGGCCTGTTTGGTGCCCGCACGGCGCTGGATGAGGGCCGCGTCGAAGGCCATGTGCAGGGCTGGTGCCGGCTGCTGAAACAACTGCAGGCGGGTGAGCTGGAGCCGCAGCGGGCCCGGCACTTCGACCAGCTCCAGCACTATCTTGCAGAGGCAGGCCTCGACCAGGCGGGAGCGGCGCAATGACCGGTTACCTGTTGAGCGCCTTTATCTACCTGTGTGCCGCCAGCATCGCGGTGCCGGTCGCCAAGCGGTTGGGGCTGGGTTCGGTGCTGGGCTACCTGGTGGCGGGGGTGGTGATCGGCCCCGTGCTGGGCCTGGTGGGTAGCGAGACCACGGAAATCCAGCACTTTGCGGAATTTGGTGTGGTCATGATGCTGTTCCTGGTAGGCCTGGAACTCGAGCCGCGCATGCTGTGGACCATGCGCAACCGCCTGCTGGGCCTCGGCGGCCTGCAGGTCGCGATCACCGCCTCGGTGTTTGCGGCAGCGGCGCTGTTGCTGGGCCTGGACTGGCGCATGGCGATTGCCGTTGGCCTGCTGCTGTCCCTGTCTTCCACCGCCATCGTGCTGCAGACTTTCAACGAGAAGGGCCTCGGCGCCACGCCGGGCGGCCGGTCGGCCTTCTCGGTGCTACTGTTCCAGGATATCGCGGTGATCCCCATGCTGGCGCTGATCCCGCTGCTGGCGATCCCCGGCCAGGCGGGTGGCGGTGACCACGGCGGTGGCCACGGCGAGTTGAGCCTGGTGGCGCATCTCAGCGGTTGGGCTTATGCGCTGGTGGTAATCGGTGCGGTGGCCGCGGTGATCGCGGTGGGGCACTTTCTCAGCCGTCCGCTGTTCCGCTTCGTGGCCGAAACCGGTCTGCGTGAGGCCTTCACCGCCACCGCCCTGGCCCTGGTGATCGGCATCGCCGTGCTGATGAGCCTGGTGGGATTGTCGCCGGCCCTGGGGACGTTCCTGGCCGGCGTGGTGCTGGCCACCAGCGAGTTCCGCCACGAGCTGGAAACGGATATCGAGCCCTTCAAGGGTTTGTTACTGGGCCTGTTCTTCATCACCGTCGGCGCGGGCATCCAGTTCCCGGTGCTGCAGGACAATCTCGTCACCGTACTGGGCCTGACCGCCGGCGTGATGCTGGTGAAAGGCGTGATCCTGTTCGGCCTGGCCCTGCTGTTCAATACCCGCCGCGGCGACGGCTGGCTGTTTTCGCTGAGCCTGGCCCAGGCCGGGGAATTCGGCTTTGTGCTGCTGAGCTACAGCCAGCAGAACCATGTGCTGGAGGGCGAGCTGGTGTCGATCCTGGCGCTGGTGGTGGCCCTGTCCATGTTCCTTACGCCGCTGCTGTTCATCCTCTACGACGCGCTGGTACTGCCGCGCTACGAGGACAACAGCGGCCAGCGCGAGGCGGACAGCATCGACAGCCGTGGCCCGGTGATCATCGCCGGTAGCGGGCGTTTCGGCCAGGTGGTCAACCGCCTGCTGCGGGCCAACGACATCGGCACGGTGGTGCTGGACCGCAACCCGGCCCAGGTCGAGAACCTGCGGCAGGTGAAGATTCCCAGCTACTTTGGAGACGCCACCCGCCCCAACCTGCTGCACTCCGCCGGCATCGAGGAAGCCAGCCTGTTCGTGGTGGCCATCGATGACCGCGACCAGGCGGTGGGCCTGGTGCAGCATCTTAAGCAAGCCCATCCCGAACTGCCCGTGCTGGTGCGCGCCTTCGACCGCGGCCACCACTACGCGCTGGAGGATGCCGGCGCCGACTACGTGGTCTACGAGACCTATCACTCGGCACTGGAGCTCGGCGTGGAGGCCCTGCGCACGCTCGGCTACCATCCTTTCCGGGCTGAGAAGCTGCGGGTGGCCTTTGATGAACAGGAGCGCCTGGGCCGGGCGAAACTCTACGAGGCCTGGCGCGAACAAAGCGAGGGCGACAAGTATGGCACCAGCCACACGGAGCTCTATATACAGCTCAATGAAGCCATGGGAGAGTTGATGCGGAGCGATCGCGACGATGGCCACAGCCGCCTGGAGCGCGGCTGGACACCGCCACCCAAGGGGTACACCGACGACCTCAAGGAAGACCCCCAGCCCGGCTAGTGCTTGAACCACCCAAAAACATACTGTAAGTTCAAATCCCTTTTTTTCCAGGGCGCCCCCCGCCCACCATGACACAGGAGCAGTCACCATGAAGCTAGGCTTTCTGATGGGGTATTCCGGCAAGCAAATCCATGTACCGATTGATCTCATCAAGCACGCGGAAAGCCTCGGCTACGACTCCGTGTGGACCGCGGAGGCTTATGGCTCCGACGCCGTGACGGTCGCCACCTGGGTGCTGGCCCAGACTGAAAAGATTCGCGTCGGCACTGCCATCATGCAGATGCCGGCCCGCACACCGGCCATGTGTGCCATGACCGCCATGAGTCTGGCGCAGATGTCCAACAACCGCTTCATCGTGGGGCTGGGCGCTTCCGGCCCGCAGGTGGTGGAAGGTTGGCACGGCGTACCCTACGGCAAGCCGATTACCCGCACCCGCGAATACATCCAGATCATGCGCAAGATCATGGCCCGGGAAGGCCCGGTGGAATTTGATGGCAGCATGTACCAGTTGCCCAACAAGGGTGACGGCACCACGGGTCTCGGCAAGCCGCTCAAGTCCATCCTGGAAGCCAATACTGACATCCCCATCTACACCGCCTCCATTACGCCGGCGGGCCTCAAGTGTGCCGCCCAGGTGGCAGATGGCGTGTTCCCGGTGTGGATGGACCCGGACAAGTACGGCCTGTTTGCTGACGACTTCAATGCCGGTTTCGACAAGGCCGAGGGCGACAAGAGCCTGAAGGACTTTGACGTGGCGCCGTTTGTCTCCGTGGCCATGAATGACGACCTCGATGCCGCCTACGACTCCCTGCGACCCTGGCTGGCGCTTTACATCGGTGGCATGGGTGCCAAAGGCAAAAACTTCTACAACGACTACGCCCATCGCCTGGGCTACGGCGACGCTGCCGTGCAGATCCAGGACAAGTATCTGGCTGGCGAGAAGCTGGAAGCCGAGAGCCTGGTGCCCAACGAACTGCTGGATGAAGTGGCCCTGGTGGGCCCCGCGGACCGTATCCGCGAGCGCCTGTCCCGCTGGAAGGACGCTGGCAGCCGCGGTGAAGTGGGCAGCATGCTGGTCGGCGCCCAGGATCCGGCCGTACTGGAGCTGCTCGCCGAAGAGATGCTCTGATGCATCCAGCCGGCAAGGTCGTTGTCGTCACCGGTGGCGCCAACGGCATTGGCAGGGCGCTCTGTGAGCGCTTTGCCGAGGAAGGTGCGAAGCTGGTGGTGGTTGCCGACCTCGAGGCTGATAACGCCCGTGCCGTCGCCGAGACCATCGATGGCGCTGCGTTTGGCGTGAATGTGCGCAATGAGGCGGAAATCAAGGCCATGGTCGACAGTGTCCAGGCCGAACACGGCCCGATCGACCTGTTTTGTTCCAACGCCGGCATCATTGCGACCGATGGCGAGCCCTGGTGGGCCACCTCGGCGCCCAATGACACCTGGCAGGCCATGTGGGACATCCACGTGATGGCCCACGTCTATGCCGCCCGGGCCTGCCTGCCCAGCATGATCGAACGCGGTGCGGGCTATTTCCTCAATACCGTGTCGGCCGCCGGGCTGCTCAACCAGATCGGCGATGCCGCCTATTCCACGACCAAACACGCCGCGGTGGGTTTTGCCGAGGCACTGGCGATTACCCACGGGGACGACGGCATCAAGGTCTCGATGGTGTGTCCGCAGGCGGTGGCCACCCGCATGATTGGCAGCTTCGAAGATGGCGGCAGCGCCGGTGTCGACGGTGTTATCACACCCGCCGACGTGGCTGACGCCGTGATACAGGGCCTGGCGGAAGAGCGGTTCATGATCCTGCCCCACGCCGAGGTGGAACAGTACCGCCAGAACAAGGCCGCCAACTATGATCGCTGGATTGGCGGCATGCGCAAGCTGCGCCGCCATTTCGGCAACCCGGAAACCAGCTAAGGAACCCCCATGCCCGCTATCGACCTGTTTCGCCTCGACAACAAGATTGCCCTCGTCAGCGGTGCCAGCCGCGGCATCGGCGAGGCCATCGCCCACGGTATTGCCGAGCAGGGTGCCCATGTCATCGTATCCAGCCGCAAGCAGGACGGCTGCGAAGCGGTGGCGCAGGCCATCCGCGACAACGGCGGCAAGGCCACGGCGATGGCGGCCCATGCCGGCGACCTGGAGGCGATCGATGGTCTGTTCGCGGCCGTGGTCGAGCAGTTTGGCGGTCTGGATATCCTGGTGAACTGTGGTGGCACCAACCCCTATTTCGGCCCGGTTGCGGAAACACCGATGTCAGCCTTCGACAAAACCATAGAAGTGAATTTTCGCGGTCCCTTCTACATGAGCGAGAAGGCGGTGGCGATCATGAAAGAGCGGGGCGGTGGCTCCATCCTCAATGTTGCCTCCATTGACGGCATCAGCGCCGGGACCCTGCAGGGTGTATACAGCACCACCAAGGCAGCAATGATCAGCATGACCCAGTCGTTTGCGCTGGAGAACGGCGCCCACGGCATTCGCGTGAATGCACTGTGCCCCGGCCTGACTGAAACCAAATTCACCACGGTGTTCATGGAGCAGGACGGCTACTCGGAGGTGATCGATCACCTGCCGCTGAAAAAGGCCGCCCAGCCCGTCGACATGGTGGGTGCCAGCCTGTTGATGGTCTCCGATGCCGGCGCCTGCATGACCGGCCAGACCCTGGTGGTGGATTCCGGCGGCCTTATTGCCCACGGGCTGTAGGGGCCACTGCTAGCGACAGCACTGGGATATACTGGCGCCCGTGGAAACTTCACAACGCTTTGCCCAGACCATTCTCAATGGTTTCGAGTCCTACTTCGCCGACTTCCAGAACCTGACGCTGGCGGCCAAGCCGCGCTTCGAAAATGCCGATTGGCAGGGGGTCCACAAGGCATCCCGGCAGCGCATCGACCTCTACAAGGAGAAGGTCTACAACGTCCTGGATTTTGTTCGGCTGATCGCAGGGGATCACCTGCGCGACCTCGAATTCTGGAAAGAGGCCCGCGCTCACTATGCGAACCTGATCAAGGGCCACAACAATTTCGAGATTGCCGAGACCTTCTTCAACTCCGTCTACTGCTCGATTCATCAGCACCGCCGGGTGCGCAATGACTATGCCTTTGTATTCTCTTCCCAGGGCGATATGCCGCCCGTCAGTGAGGCTCGCATCCTGCGCAACTACCGGGCCTGGGATGGGCTGGAGAATATGTTCTCGCGGATGCTGGACGACTACGTCTTCAACATTCCCTGGGAAGACAAGGACCGCGACGCCTCGCTGATCGCCTCGGCGCTACGGGACAAGCTGTTCCCAAAATTCGAGGTGGACGAATTCAAGATGCAGGCGCTGACCCTGGAATCGGTGTTCTTCCGCAACAAGGGCGCCTACATTGTCGGTAAGCTGTTGGCGGGGCGCGAGTCCATGCCCTTCGTACTGCCGGTACTGCACACCGAGCAGGGCAGTGTATTTGTCGACACTATCCTGTTCGGCTCTGATCGGATCAGTGTCATTTTCAGTTTTACCCGCAGCTACTTCATGGTGGATGCGGCGATCCCCTCCCAGTACGTGTTGTTCCTGCAGAGCCTGATGCCGGCCAAGCCCATTTCGGAAATCTACTCCTGCATGGGCTACTACAAGCACGGCAAGACCTACTTCCACCGCTGTGCCTGGCGGCACATGGACAGCACCAACGACCAGTTCGACCTGGCGCCCGGCATCAAGGGCATGGTGATGACAGTGTTCACGCTGCCCAGCTACGATTTTGTATTCAAGATCATCAAGGACCGCTTTACCCCGCCCAAGGAAATCACCCGGGAAGAGGTCATGGAAAAGTACGCCATGGTAAAGCGCTCCGACCGGGCCGGTCGCATGGCCGATACCCAGGAGTTCAAGAACCTGGCGTTCGCGCGAGAACGCTTCAGCGATGCCTTGATGGAGGAATTGCGCGAAGTCGCCCCTTCCGCCATCGAGGAACACGGCAAGGCGCTGATTCTCCGCCATGTGTATGTCGAACGGCGCATGGTGCCGCTGAACCTCTACCTGCAGGATGCCAGCGACGAGCAGGTGCGCGCGGTGATGGACGAGTACGGCAATGCCATCAAGGAACTGGCGGCCGCCAATATCTTCCCCGGCGACATGTTGCTGAAGAACTTCGGCGTAACCCGTCACGGCCGGGTGGTGTTCTACGACTATGACGAGATTTGTCCGCTGACGGAATGCAACTTCCGTAAGATTCCGCCGCCGCGCAACGAGGAAGACGAGATGTCCGATACGCCCTGGTACACAGTGGCGCCAAACGATATCTTCCCCGAGGAGTTCCGCCTGTTCTTCAGTGGCAACCAGCGTGCCCGCGCGGTGTTCGACGAGATGCACAGCGAAATCTACGACGCGAGCTTCTGGCAGGGCCTGCAGGACAATATCGTTAACGGCTTCGTGGCCGATTTCTTTCCCTACCGCCGCAAGATGCGGTTCTCGCGCGAGGAGGAGCCGCTACAGCGCGTTTACAATGGCTAGTATTTACCTGATTCGCCACGGCCAGGCGTCGTTTGGCACGGATGACTATGACCGGCTGTCGGAGCTGGGGTGCCGCCAGGCCGAAGTGCTGGGCCGCTATTTCGTGGAGCGCGATCTGCGCTTTGACGCGGTTTACACCGGCGAGTTGAGCCGCCAGCGCAAGACTGCCGCGATTGCCCTGGGGGAGCGCTTGCCCGAGGCGCAGCACCAAGTGGACGCCCGCTTCAACGAGATCGACAACGAGGCCCAGCTCGAGGTGATCACCCCGATCCTGCTGGAGCAGCGCCCGCAGTTGAAAGCCTGGTGGGAGAAGGCCAACAGCTCCAGCAAGGACTACCAGAAGCTGCTGGAGCAGGTATTCAACTACTGGGTAGCGCTGGGAGCGGACAGCCCCGACGGCCTGCAGAGTTGGGCAGATTACGCCGCCGGCGCCCGTACCGCGCTGGTCGACGTGATGCGTGAACAGGGTCCCGGAACTGAAACCGCCATCTTCACCTCGGGGGGAACCATTGCTACCATCGTCGCCCACGTGCTCGGTGCGGATGACCAGGCCACTTACCAGTTCTACGAACCGGTGATCAATTGCTCGGTGACGCACCTGTTATATAACGCCAATAAAGTGTCGCTGTCTTATTACAATGATCATTCATTCCTCGACGTCCTCGGGCGCCAGAACGGCGAAGCGCTGATCACCTATCGCTGATGGTTGATATCTACCTGGTTCGCCACGGCGAGGCCGCCGCCAAGTGGGGCGAAGACCCTGATCCCGGGTTGAGCCACCTGGGACGGCAGCAAGCCCGCCAGGTGCGCGATGAGCTGGAGCGCTACCAGGACCTGCACATTGTCAGCAGCCCCCTGTTGCGCGCCCAGGAAACCGCCCAGCCGCTGGCCACTATCCTGCGCAAGGAAGTGCATCTGGAAGAGGCATTTCGCGAGATTCCCTCGCCAGTCGGCATCGAGGATCGCCAGGCCTGGCTGTCGGGCTTCATGCGTCAGGATTGGCAGGAGCAGGGGCCGGAGGTGCTGCAGTGGCGCGAGCGCGCCTGGGATGCCCTGTTCGAACTGGAGCGCCACACCGCCATCTTTACTCACTTCATGATCATCAACGCTATCTGTTCACGGCTGATGGAAGCCCCGGAAACCGTGTGCTGCGTGCCGGACAACGGCTCGGTGACCCGCCTCAAGCTGGCCAAGAAAACCCTGGAACTGGTGGAAGTGGGCCGCCAGCAGCAGACCCACGTTTCCTAAAAAGGGGTCAGAGCCGTTTTTTTACGCCCCGGTAAGTCCATGAGATCTGGTAAGACAAAAGGGCTCTGACCCCTTTTTACACTCAGACCGGGCGAATCAATGCTTCCTGGGTGGTAGACGCCACCAGCCGCCCGTCCCGGGTATAGAAACTCCCCCGACAGAAACCGCGCGCGGCCATGGCCGCCGGGCTGTCCTGCTGGTACAGCAACCACTCGTCCGCCCGCAGCGGCTGGTGAAACCAGATGGCGTGGTCGAGGCTGGCGAACTGCATATTGGGCATGCGCGTGGAGTAGGGGTGCGGGTGCAGGGCCACGCCGATCAGCGTCATGTCGGACATGTAGGCCAGCAATGTCTGGTGCAGCTGCGGGTCGTCGGGCAAGTCACCTGATGCCCTGAACCAGACCTGGTTTTCCGGTGCGCGGATGTCGTCCGCCGGGTTCATCATGTCGCGGCGATTGACGCTGCGGCGGTCGATGGCGTGGCTGCGCACCATATTCAGCTCGCCGGTTTCCTTCGCCAGTCGCTCCCAGTAATCGTGGTCACTTTCCAGGCTCTCGGGGTCCGGCGCGTCTGGCATCTCGAACTGGTGGGCGGGGCCTTCTTCCGCCACCTGGAAGGAGATGGAAGTATTGAAGATGGCGCGCCCGTTCTGCTTGGCGACCACCCGGCGGGTGGTAAAACTGCGGCCGTCGCGGATCGGGTCTACTTCATAGACGATCTTGCGGCTGGGGTCGCCTGGGCGCAGGAAGTAGGCGTGCATGGAGTGGGGGTGACGATCTTCCTGCTCAACCGTGCGCACCGCGGCGTTGAGAGCCTGGGCCAGCACCTGGCCGCCGAATACACGCTTCGGCAGCCGCGGGCTCTTGCCCACGAACAAACAGGTGTCAATTTCCTCCACCTGGAGGTTGCGCAACAGGCCCTCCAGGTCGCTGGTGTCGGCCATCTCAGGGGTTTCCTTCTGGGCTGTGGCTGGTGGTTTCGCCGGGGTGCGCGGCAAGGCCGCTGAAAAAGACCTGGTAGTAGTCAGTGGAGGCACTGTTCACGTCCTCCACCTTGCGCCACAGGGGCAAATCCATGCTCGCGTTCATGGCGCCGGAAATCAGTTCCTGGGCCACTTCCACGTTGATCGGGCGCACGCTGCCATCCTCGATGCCGTCGCGCATGAACTGCCCGAAACGGTCGCGGGACTTGTCGGTCAGCGCGAGGATTTCCTTGCGGCGCGGCATCGGCAGGGCGGTGATGGAGTTGTAGCGGATCAGCGGCCCCTCGTCCGAATTCTGAATATGGAAGGTGCGCCGCAGGGTGAACTCCACCTTGTCCATGCCGGTTTCCAGGTTTTCGGCGGCATCGTGGATGCGGCGCGAGATGTCCAGCGAGCGGGTGTAGCAGCTATAGAGCAGGTCTTCCTTGTTCTTGATGTGGTAGTAGAAGGCGCCCTTGGTGACATCCAGGGTTTCGGCAATCTCGTCCAGCGAGGTGCCCACAAACCCCTGCTTGTTGAAGAACCAGGTGCCGGTCTTGAAAAAGGCCTCCTGCTTGAGCCGGTTCTGCTCGGCCCGGTCGAAACTGCCGCCGCTGCCGGTCATACTGCCGCTAAAATCAAACTCGCCAAAGCTGAAGGGCTGGGCGGCGATGCCATGGGTGACCAGGTCGACAGCGTCGTCGACAATCCGGTCGAAATTCGCCATATCCACGGTGCGCATCCAGTTGAAGGACCACTGCATGGAGCCCACCAGGCTCAGGGTGGCCGCCGTGCTTTCCACGTTGCGGATATTGCCCTCGGCGATGCCGTCGCGAATGTACTGGCGCAGGCGCAGGAACATGGCGATGTAGCGCTGTTCCACGTCTTCCCGGTGCTGGTCCTTCAGGGAGGCAATCTCCAGCAGCGCCGCCCGGTGGTCGCGCTTGCCCTCCTGGGCCTCGCGCCACTCGATAAAGTGGGAGCGCACCATGGCCTGCACCCGTGCCAGCCCGGTGCTGTGGGCCGCCTCGATGCGATCCAGGCCCTCCATGATACTGTCCAGCGCCGCCAGGTAGCACTGGTAGATCAGCTCTTCCTTGGTTTTGACGTAGTAGTACAGGCTGGTTTTGGTCAGCCCAAGGCCTTCGGCGATATCCAGCAAGGTCGTGGAGCGGGAACCGCGGCCGTTGAACAGCTTCGCAGCCTGGCTGAGGATGGCGGCGCGTTTGGCGTCGTGCTGGGCAGTACGATTGAACGGCGAGCCGGCACTGCTGGCAGGGGATGTCTTGTCGTCTTTGGGCACGGGTAGCTGGTCAGATCCCTGTTACCAGCCGGCGGCTCGCGGAAAGTCGCGCGCAATACCGGCTGTTCTAGGGTTTTACCCTAGAGTATGTTTTTCTACCCGCGGATGATACCCCGCTCTGTGCTAGCGGGCCAGCGCCAGCGAATGAATATCCGGATCGCCGGGTGCAATAGAGATATCGATGACCACCTGCCGCAACGCATCCGCGCACCGATACACGACCACCAGTTTCACGGGTACCGGAACAATAGGGAAATACACGTCTAGAAGGACGCTTTCTTGTGTCCCGACGTCCAGGGGTAAGGTGGCGGCGCTATCTTTAATGTGATCATCAACTTTTTTGTTGTTGATACCGCGAACCACGCCGGTCGCGACCAGTGCCGGGCCCAGTACCAGCAGGCCCGAGGCAACGGCGCTGGCCCCGGCAAGTGAAGCCGTGCCGCCAGACGCCAGGCCGCCGGATACCAGGGCGCCGGAACTGGCTGCTGACACAGTACCAACACCCAGCGCAGTAGTCGCAGCGCCTGTGCCAACGAGGGTCGGCGCAGCCGCTCCGGATTTGATATCGATATCGGCTGCAGCATGGCGGCGACGGGCTTCGCGGCTGCCACGGACCAGGTCTTTGCGAGAATTCTCCGGTGCTATCGCTGTGTCGAAGGCGTCGACGACAACGATACGTTCGATCTGGATGGCGGTTGATCCAAGGTTGTGCACCGTTAGCCGGTACTGGTCCCAGTCGGCATTGTTTGCCCAGCTCCCCGGCCCGTCGCGGACGATGATGTAATCGATGCTGGCACTCAGGTGTTCATCCTGGGACGAGCCGACCGGTTCAGAGATTGGCATCGGGATTGGTTCCTTCCTGAGGCTGGTGCCGCCACAGGCGCACAGTGCCGTCATTAGCAACAGCAATAACGCAGGCCTGATCAGTGGCTTCAGGCCCCTGGACCAGTTTGTTACCGCAAATGTATGTGATCTCATGTTGTGCCACCTTCAGTGCTCTACGCGCCGCTTTTGGCGCAGGCTGCTGCCTGAGTGCTGGCGGCGGGATTGCCACCAGGCAGCGCGAAGTCTGCCCGGCGGCACCCGGCATGGCTTGACTCCCGCTTGACCCTTTTCTGACCATTCGGTTTCTTCATTAAAAACAGGGAGTTATGTGAGATAAAGCCGGCCTTCGGGAGGTGTGGTACGGCTCCGCCCTGGTGGCCGGGCGGTTCTGGTAGTTCGAAGCTGGCCCGTGAACAGGCGGGTAAAAGCGCCGCTGGGTGCGCTGCTCGACTGCTGTTAGCGGGCCAGCGCCTTACACTCCTCGTAGCGAAAGCAGCTCACCAGGTGGTCATTGACCATGCCGGTGGCCTGCATGTGGGCATAGACGATGGTGGAGCCGACAAAGTTGAAGCCGCGCTGCTTGAGATCCTTGCTGATGGTGTCGGACAGGGGCGTGGAGGCCGGCACTTCTTTGATGCTGCGCCAGCTATTCTGGATCGGCATGCCGTCCACGAATTGCCACATGTAGTCCGAGAAGCTGCCTACCTCCTCCTGCACCTGCAGGAAGGCCCGGGCATTCTGGCGCGCGCTGTATACCTTCAGGCGATTGCGGATGATGCGTGGGTCCCGGAGGATCTTGTCCAGCTTGCGGTCGGTGTAGCGTGCAATTTTCTCCGAGTTGAAACCATCGAACACCGCCCGGTAGCCCTCGCGCTTGCGCAGCACCGTAATCCAGGCCAGCCCGGCCTGGGCGCCTTCCAGCAGCAGGAACTCGAACAGGGCGTCGTCATCGTACAGGGGTACCCCCCATTCGGTGTCATGGTATTCGACGTACAGCGGATCATCCCCGCACCAGTCACAGCGGTTTACCATCACGGTCTCCTATTTGCGCCGGTTGAGTATATTATCTGCGGCCATGACTGCGACGATCCTTTACCAAAAGACCGGCCACGTGGCTCGCATCGTGCTCAACAAGCCCGAGCGCCACAACGCCCTGGGTGGCGATGAGCTCACCGCCCTGCAAGCCCACCTGGAAACCGTGGAGGCCGACCCCGACACCCGCGTGTTGGTGGTTACCGGCAGCGGCGACAAGACCTTCTGCGCGGGGGCCGCCCTCAATGAGCTGGGCGCCGGCAAGATCAGCGGTGACTTCTTCCAGCAGACCACGGACCGGCTGGCCGCCCTGCGGGTGCCCACCATCTGTGCACTGAACGGCAACGTGTTCGGCGGTGGCGTGGAGCTGGCGCTAAGCTGTGACTTCCGCCTCGGCGTGGAGGGCTCCCGGCTGCGGGTGCCGGCAGCGCAGATCGGCCTGTGCTATCCCCTGAGTGGCATCAATCGTTTCGTGGAACGGCTCGGGGTGAACCTTGCCAAGCGGCTGTTGGTCGCCGCCGAGGAATTTGACGCCGAGGCCATGCTGGCAATGGGATTCCTGGACCAGCTCGTGCCGCGCGAGGCGTTGCAGGAACGCTGTGACGCGATGGCCGACCGCATCGCCGGGCTGGCACCGCTGGCGGTGCAGGCGATGAAGGACATATTGCAGCAGGCGGCTGCCGGCGGTATCGACAGGGACAGGGCGATGGCACTGTCACAGCGCTGCGCTGACTCCGAAGACCTGCAGGAGGGCTTCCAGGCTCAACGCGAAAAGCGCGCGCCGCAGTTTACCGGCAAGTAGTCAGCGCAATACCCGGTCGACAAACTTGCCCATCAGGGCATTGGACTCCGGTGTTTCCACGGCGCTGTCGAGCACCCGCTGCAGCTGGTCGTCACCCTCGGTGTAGGCCGACTTGTAGGTGGTGAGCCGGGAAATCAGCACCGCCTTGTCCACCTCCGGATGAAACTGGAATGCCCAGAACGGGCGCCCGTCCACCTTGAAGGCATGCGAGCAATTGTCGGTGAAAGCCAGCTCGGTGGCCCCGGGGGGGCAGTGCACCGAGCGTTCCCGGTGCACTGCAATGGCGTGGAAGCCGTCCGGTGTGTCGTGCATCAGCAGGTCATCCGCAGCGGCGGGCCGCAGTGAAATGGGAATGCTGCCCATCTCGAAATCTTTCTCGTCGCGGATGATGTTGCCGCCCAGCGCCAGCACCGCGAGCTGGAAGCCAAAGCAGGAGGCAAACACCGGTAGCTCATTGTCGAGGGTATGCCGCAGCAGGTCGATGCAGTAGGGCACGGCGGTATAGGTTTCAGGCTCCAGTACGCTGGCCTCACTGGCGCCGCCCACCAACAGGGCGTCGTAGCCCTTGAGTACCTCGGGGCCAAAGCGCGGCGTATCGAACACGTTGAGTATGTCCAGCTCGTCGGGCGCGAGACCGCAGTAGCTCAGGAAGCTCTGGTACTCCTCCTCGCGCACCGACGGCAGGTGGCGTATTTGCATCAGCAGTATTTTCATGGCCGCGCAGTATACCCATCGGCGATGCTGCCGTGACAGTTAAGCGCTGCATCCACTGCCAGCCAGGGCAGGCCCAGCGCCTCGAGCCAGGCGAGGGCTTCCCGCGCCGGTTTCAACATGGCGATGGTCGCGGTGCTGCCGGCGACCAGGCATTGGCCGGCACTCACGCTGACGGCCACCAGGCCCGCCACCGGCCAACCGGTGACCGGGTTGAGAATATGCCCGTAGGTTTTCCCCTCCAGGGTGATGCAGCGAGCGTAGTCGCCACTGGAAGCCAGGGCACCACCGGCCAGCGCGATGTGGGCAATGGCCTGCTGGTGGTGACGCGGGTGGCGAATGCCGATATCCCAGGCTGACTCGCCGGGCGGGGTGCCAAACATGGCCATATCCCCCGCCAGGTCCACCAGCGCGGCCTCCACGCCGGCCTGGCGCAGCGCGGTGGCGGCGCTGTCGCAGGCGTACTCTTTCACGCAGCCGCCGAAGTCCAGTTCCATGCCCGCCTCGGTCAGCTCCGCGCAGCCCGCATCCCAGCGCAGCTTGTCCCAGCCGACCTTCGGCAACAGCGCCTCCACGGCGCTGCGTTCCGGCAACACGCCGGCTTTGAAATCCCAGGCCCGGCGCAGGATGCCGGAGGTGAGATCAAACAGGCCGCCGCTCTCACGCCAGGCGGTTTCGGCATAGTGCAGCAGGCCGGCGGTTTCCGCATCGATGGCCACCGGTTGGCCACTGCCGGCGGCGCGGTTGATGCGACTGGTCAGGGAATCTTCCAGGTAGCGGCTGTACTTTGCCTCCAGACGCCGCACTTCCGCTTCGGCCAGTGCCGCGGCTTCGGCCAGCCGTTGGTCCTCACCGTACAGGCGCAGGCGGCAGGGCCCCGCCATGGCGGTGAAGTGGTGTTCCAGCATTACTGCCCCACTAGCGGAAGCTGTAATCGAAGCCGATGGAGTAGCGCCAGTACTTCACCAGCGCCGGGGATTCGTCACCGCTGTATATGCCGAAGTCCTCGCTGGTGGTGTAGCGCTCGCCGGTGGCGTTGAGCGTCCAGTTGCCCACCGTGTGGCGCACGCGCAGGCCGGTGGTGATGCCGCCAAAGGCCGACAGCCGGTAGTCGTCGGCAAAATAGCGTTCGCTGAAATCCGGGGTATTGGAAAAGAAGTCGGCCTCATCCTGGGTGTAGTAGCGCAGGAAGGGGACCAGCTGGGTCTTGCGGCCCAGGTTCTGCCACCAGGCCAGGTCGACCGTGTGGGAGGCGATGCCCCAGTCGTCGTCGAAGTAGCGGTAGTCCACGTGCAGGGCAGCATTGGGGCCGGTGAAGAAGTGCCGGTAGCCGCTGGAGACCGCCCACTCCTTGCGGGTGCCCGGGCGGCTGTCCTGCAGCTTGTAGGGGTCTGTCAGGAAACCGTTGCGGTAGGTGTAGCTCAGGCCGAAGCGCAGGATCGCGCGCTTGCTGATAATGCGGCTTACACCCAGGTAGCCGCCGTAGACGTCCTTGCTGTCTTCCAGGGTGTTGGTGGGGGTAACACCCTGGGTGGGCTCGATATCGTCAAAAGAGGCGCTCACCGCCGCCGACCAGGTGGTGAGCCCATCGGCGCTGTTGTAGGCCGTATCGAAAGCCACGGCGTCGGACTCGTAGTCGTCTTCGTCCGAGCGGGTATAGGTGAAGCCGGCGTTACCGCGGTCATAGTAGTAGCGGGTGTTGACGCTCACGGTAGTGCGCGTGTCTTCAATAGAGGCGCCGCTCATGAACACCCGCGAGCCGCCGTCGGCATCCAGGCCCACAAACCAGGGCGAGGCGCCGGACATGTCTTCCCACTGCACATCCAGGGCAACTGACCAGTCGTCGCTGACCGGCGTGAGCAGGTAGAACTGGGCGACATCGATCTCGTAGCGTTCGATGGAGTCACCGCCCAGGGTTCGGCCGGCCTGGGTGTCGTCTTCCTGGTAGCGCGAGTAGCTCATGCCCAGGGTGGTGAATTCCGGCGGCGCGTCGGCGTTGGCCTGCTGGTAGGCGGGCAGCAACAGGGCGCTGGAGGTGAGGGCAAGCAGGCTGGGATGTGTCTCCCGGCCCGCCATCAGTTACAGCCGCAGCCACCCCCGGCCGCGCCCCCGCCGCCGGTGGATGCTTCCTTGCTGAAGTAGATGTGGTCGCGCAGCACGGCTTCCAGCGGGTCCGGTGCCCACTGCATCTCGCTTTTGGCCAGGGTGCCGCGCTCCCAGGGCTGGACCGGTTCGCTGGCACAGCCTGCCAGCGAAACCAGTGCGAAGGCAATCAACAGCCGGCGCATGGGTCAGGATTCCAGCAGTTTGAGGATTTCAGCGCGCAGCCATTCGGCGTCGCTCTTGCGAAAACCCTGGTGAATTTTGCGGACCGTGCCCTGCTGGTCGATCAGGAAGCCTGTCGGCATGCCGAGGATGCCGAAATCGCCCGGCGCCTTGCCCTCGGCATCGCGCACTACCGGGTAGCTGACTGGCAACTCGGCCAGAAACTCCATGGCGTCTTCCGGGTATTCATCGACGTTGATGGCCAGCACCTGGAAGCCGCGGCTGCTGAATTCGCCGTAGATCTCGTCGATGATCGGGAAGGACACCCGGCAGGGCCCGCACCAGGAGGCCCAGAAATCCACGTACACCACCTGGCCGCGCATGGCGGCCAGGTCATAGGTCTTGCCCTGTTCCGTCAGGCTGGGCAGCACCACGGGGGGCGCCGGCTGACCAGTGGGAATGGTCTCAGCCTGCGTGGGCAGTGCCAGGGCAATTGCCGAAGCCAGCACGGCCAGCCAGTGGGTGAAGCGCATTCTTACCTCTCTACTTCCAGTTGCAACAGCGTCCAGGTGTTGTAGCCGTGATTAAAGACGTGGTACTCGATCTTGCTGCCTGCCGGGGCATCGAAAGGCAGCTCGAACTTCACGTCAAAAATGTCGGCGTCACTGGGAATACTGACCTGCGCTTCCCACACAAGTTTCCCGTCGATGCTGATCGACGCGTGGCCGGTGGCCGGTTCCTCGAACACCAGGTCGCCGTGCCACAGCACCAGATGTAAGGTCTCGCCGGCGGCCACGTCTTCCAGGCTGGGCTGGGCCAGGGCCAGGAAGTTGCAGTAGCCCGTTTCCACTTCCAGCGCGCCGTCTTCGTTGTACCAGCTGTTGTCCGGGCAGTTCACGTCCGCCGGCCGGTCTGCGGCGCGGCTGTCTTCCGCTGCCGACTGTTGCACCCAGGCATCCACGTCCACCAGACTCAGGTCTTCACCACCGCTGGGCTCAACCACCTCGATGTCGATGCGGTCCTCCACGCCCAGGGCATGGTGGTCCATGCCGCGCAGGCTGACCCGCAGTTCGTAGCCACCCGGCTCCAGGTTGTCCGGTAGCTGGTAGAAGTAGTTGTCGTCCCAGGCGGTGAGATGCTCGGCATCGTCATCATCGTTGTTCAGGTATACGTGGTAGTGCCCCGCGTAGACCTGACTGTGGTCATCATCGGCGCTGCCGTGGTTACCTCCGTGCTGGGCGGAATCGGTATGGTCGTGCTCGCCGGGGTCGTGCAGGGAGAAGTTGTTGAACACCAGCCGCAGCGGCACCAGGTCGCCGGCCTCGAATCGTTGCAGGTAAGAGGGCCGCTCTATATAGACGCTCGGGTGGTGGCTGTAGTCCTCGCTGGCTTTCACCGGTGTCATGTACACCGACATCAGGCACATTTCATCCTGGGTGCCGTCGCCCCATTCCACATCACGGGTGGTGAGCTGCTCGCCATTTACAAATTCCTGGTTGGCCTGGGAATTGTCCCAGCTGCATTCGATAGTCACATTGTCCCGCGGATTGACCAGCACCTCATCCACAAAGTTGTAGGTGCCCTGCCAGTTGAAATCCCAGTCGCGGATATCGAGGATCACCTGTTCGCTGCCGTCCTCGCGCTGCAGGGTGGTGCGCCCGCGGATGCCCAGGTTGTGCATGTGCAGGAAGCCCTGGTGCATCACCCAGGGCTGCCCGGCGCTCACGCCGGCCGGCTCCCCAAAGGTAAACGACAGGCCGTTGGCGACGATGCTCCAGCTATGGGTGACATCCTCTTCTCCAGCCGGGATAGGCATGCCGCCGCTGCGCAGCCAGGTGGGATTGGCCAGCAGGAAACTCACCGCGGGGCGCTCTACCGTATCACTGGTAGCCACCTGTACAGTGGACTGGTCCGGAACGGGATCAGCAGACAGGGTGTTGTAGTGCATCTGCACTACCATCACCGAGCCAGGCCGCACACCGATGCCGGTGCCCGCGGGGACCGGCTCGCGCCCCGTGCCCGGCACCCAGCCGCCAATCTGGCGCGGCAGCGGCGCGCCTCGCACGCCGCCGGCACCCAGGCAGTACCAGCCGGGGCGGCCGTCTTCACCACCGGCGGCGTAATACAGCGGCGCATCTTCCGGTTCGGCGATGGAAACGATCACGTGGTGCACCACCTCCTTCTCGCCGGGGATCACGTTCACGTCGGTGACGTAGCTGAACTCATCCAGTGGCCATTCGATGGCAAAGCAACGGTGGTCGTCCGGCAGCAGGGTAGGCGTGTAGGGCTGCGGCATGGGCAGTTCAAGATTGTAGTCGACCGGCTCCGCCGCTGTGGCCACGGCCGGCTGGTAGTCTGCCGGGTCACCCTCGGGCATGCCGGCCTCGATCCACTCCAGCAGGATGAACTTCTCCTGGCGGGTGAGGGAGCGGTCATCCTGGAAGGGTGTGTAGCCGTGGGTGGGCGGCCAGGGTGGCATCCTGCCTGTGTCTATAGAGAACGCTGCAGCGGCACCGTACAGGGAGACAGCTTCGTACGTGTCCAGCGGGAAGGGCGCCAGTTCCCCCTCCTGGTGGCAGGTAACGCACTTGCGCTCGATAATGTCGCGGGTATCCCCGTGGTAGGTGAAGTTGCGATTCACCTGGCGCGGCGGTGCTGGCTCAGACGCCGGGGGCGGCTCCGGTGCGGGGTCGGGTGGGTCGGGTTGATCAGCCGGGGCTTGCACGGTTGCACCACCGCCGGAGCCTCCGCCGCCACAGGCGGAGAGGGTGACGGCAACCGCCAGTGATACCAGCAGAAATTTTATTTTTATCAAGGTCATAGAGCTCGTAAACTAGCACGCTACCCCAGTGTAGTCAGCTTTCTGTTACAGCATCTCAATCTATGGAAATACAGGTCTTCGCCGTCGGCGGTACCATCGACAAAATCTACTTTGATGCCAACAGCGCGTTCCATGTTGGCGAGCCCCAGATCGGTGAACTGCTTTACGAAGCCAACGTCACCTTTCATTACACGGTGACCTCGCTGATGAAGAAAGACAGCATCGACATGACTGAGGAAGACCGGCACCTCATCCGCGAGGCCGTGGAGGAGTGCGAGCATGATCGCATCCTTATAACTCACGGCACCGACACCATGGCCTTTACCGCACGCGCGCTGGCCGGCATTCCCGACAAGGTGATTGTGCTCACTGGCGCTATGCAGCCCGCGCGCCTGCGCGTGAGCGATGCCATCTTCAATATCGGCTTTGCCATCGGTGCACTCCAGCACCTGGAGCCCGGCGTGTATGTGGCCATGAACGGCCAGGTGTTTGACCCGGAGCACCTGAGGAAAAACCTCAAGGCGCAGCGATTCGAGGTGGAAAGAGATTACTAGGCTGTAGCTCCCTGACCGGGAATTATCACTCGGTACTGGGTGCCGCGCTCCCGACTGACCTCAATGGTGGCATCAAGCCGGGACAGGACTCTAGCGACCAGTTCCATCCCCAGGGTGGTCGGGCAGGAGGGGTCTATCGCTGACGGCAATCCGCAACCCGTATCTGAAAGTTCGAGAATCCATCCATCCCCATCCTGCTGGAAATTGACGATCACGCATTCAATGCCTTCTGATTCAGGGAAGGCATGTAGCACGGCATTCAACATCAGTTCATGGGCCAGTAACAACAAAGGGGCCGCGACTTCCACTGTTACCAGCTTTTCGGAACACTCGTTTGCCAGAACCAGCTCCGCAGAGGGATGAGGGTTCGTTTTCAATACTTCCGCAAAAGCGCGATCGACGGCGTCTCTAAAGTTGACCTTGATAAGGTCGAGGTGGAAGTAAACGCTGGACTCCAGCGCCTTTAGACAGTGCAGCCTCTGCCTGACACGCGACAGAGAGTCATCGATCTCTGCACCGTAAAGCTCTTCCAACTCGAGAGTCAGGAATTCATCCACCATGTCATAGTTGTTGGCAGCGTGCTTGCGCAGGTTGTCTACCAGGCGATTCTCAACCTCCAGCTGGTCTTGCAGATCATCCATCGCCAGGGTGGCAGTAATCGTCATATCCCTCGCTTCCTGAGTCGCTTTCTCCTTCAGCACGTGCGTATCGTAGAAACGCTTGAGCAGCATAAGGAAAGCAATAAGTGCCACGCCGTAGAGCGTGAAAGCCCACCAGGTTAGCCACGGTGCTGGCAGCACTCGAATCGGCAGGGTGATCCCGTCGTAATTCCATACACCTTTCGAATCCGCTCCGATTACCCGTAGCAGATACTCGCCTGCGGGCAAGCTGGTGAAGGTCGCGCTGTTGCGCGTGCCAATATCAACCCAGTCCTTGTCAAAGCCATCCAGCCGGTACTTGTAGCGACTGCGCCCCGGGCTGATGATGTCCATGGTGCTGAACTCGACATCCAGCGAATGGTCTTCGTGGGTTAGCACTAGCTCCGGGATATCCACGTAGGCGGGGTCGTAGGGTACTGGTTCTCTGTGAATTAGAACTTCTGTCAGTCTGAGTGGTGGTGGCACTCGTCGCTCGACGAAGTCGCGTGGGTTGAAGCGGTTGACCCCTTGTTGGCCGCCGAAGTACAACAAACCGTTTCGGTCTTTAATCGATACACCTGCATTGAACTCATCGTCTAGCAGTCCGTCAGAAGTGTCATACAGAGTTATAGAGAGTGATTCTGGGTCAAGCTTAGCGATACCGTTATTTGTAGAGATCCAAAGCAATCCAGCATTATCCTCTTCGATGGAATACACTGTGTCGTAAGCTTCCCCAAATCGGAGACAGGTAATTAGTAGAGCTTTCTGGCATTTTATAGCCGGGAGGTTCACATGAAGAAGTCGAAGTTCACCGAGAGTCAGATCATCGCGATTCTCAAGGAGGCTGATGCCGGCGTGATGGTGAAGGACATCTGTCGCAAGCACGGCATATCCTCCCCCACTTACTACTCGTGGAAGTCCAAGTACGGCGGTATGGAAGCCTCGGAGTTGAAGCGGGTGAAGGAGATGGAAGCCGAGAACGCCAAACTCAAGAAGATGTATGCGGAGTTGGCGCTTGAGAATGCTGCGATGAAGGAGCTGATCTCAAAAAAGCTGTAACGCCGGCAGAGAAGCGAACAGCTGCGGGCTTCCTGGTCAGCGATCAGAAGCTGTCTGTGGCTCGATCCTGTCGGTGCGTGGGCCTCTCCAGATCGGCCTACTACAAAGTGCCCGAGCACTGGACCGTGCGAGACGCGGAGGTCATCGCCGCTCTGGCAGATCTAGTCGAGGGGCGACCCAGCCGAGGCTTCTGGAAGTGCCGGAAGATGCTCCGAAGGCAAGGTCGGCCTTGGAACCACAAACGCATTTACCGGGTTTACAAGCTGATGGAGCTAAATCTAAGACGCCGAGCGAAGAAGCGGCTGCCCAAGCGGCACAGAGCTGAACTCTACGTCCCTGCGCTTCCGGATAAGGTCTGGTCTGCCGACTTCATGTCGGATGCGCTTCATACAGGAAAACGCTTCCGTACCTTCAATGTGACCGACGACTTCAATCGCGAAGCGCTGCATATCGAGGTCGACACCTCTATCACGTCGGTTCGCCTGGTGCGGGTCTTTGAGCAGTTGCGTCAGGAGCACGGTTTGCCCCAGGTCCTGAGGACGGATAACGGACCCGAGTTCCTGGGTGAAACATTTACGGCATGGGCAAAAGACGCCGGCATGGCGATCCAATACATCCAGCCGGGCAAGCCAAACCAGAACGCCTACATCGAGCGCTTCAATCGAACCTATCGGGAAGAGGTGCTAGATCAATACCTGTTTACGTCGCTCGATCACGTCCGGGAGGCCACCTGGTGGTGGATGCTGGAATACAACGAGGAAAGACCACACGACTCTCTGGGCGACCTAACACCTAAGGAGGCCAGGGAGCAATCCACCAGAAACTCTATTTTTGAACTGTCTACTTGACGGGGAAGCTTACGGTGTCATCTGGGAGTGTCGGTGATGTTACTACACGCTCAAAACGCAGTTTTTCAGAGCTTGTCGGGACTTCTGCGCGGTATAAACCACTTTGAAACGTACCAACCCAAATAGAGCCATCCCTTGACTCGAGTACGTCATAAACTTCGATGTTGTGTAAATAGTGGTCGCTATCGCCGATAGGTAGCCCGTTCTCGTCGAGGGACAGTACAGTGAGTCCTCTCGACGTGCTCAGAAATAGTCGCCCAAGACTAGACTTCACGACATTACTGATGAAATCACTTGCCAATGAAGTTGGAGAGTCTGCATTTACCCGGACGATTCTCTGACCATCCTTGGATAGAATAAAAAGGCCGTTTCCATAAGTGCTAACGGCCACACTTTCAGGTCCTAGCTGAATAATCCTTGAGATGAATTCGAGAGACCGGTCGTTTGGGTGCACCTGGACGACTGTGCCCGTTGCGAAATTTAACCTTCTAAGACCAAACGAGAAGCCTCCAAACCAGAGACTATTTGCGTCCGAGTAAAGTGACATAACCGACGCCTCTGGGATGCCGGCGTCTGGGAACAAGTCGGAGAGTGGCTGGATTATGTTGCTCTCTGGGTCATACATACTCAGACCGCCCATTGAGCCAACAAAAATTTTTCCATCCGCCGACTGGGTCAGAGCGGTTGTGATCCCCTTTGCCGTCATTTGATCTAGACCGAATGACTCAAACGTGCTGCTACTAATAACTGAGACTTCATTGACGGAAAGAGCGAGATGTCTGTCAGGTCCAAGTTGCTCCATTTGCATAAACACTCTTTTTTCTTGCGAAGCGCCAAAGGGTGGAAACACTCTGCTCAATGAGTCTGCGTCTACTGAAAAAAGGCCGGCAACTGTCGATACCCAAAGTTCGTCTGTTGGTGAAACATGTATAAACCAAATGGTGTCTGATTTTGGGTCATCTCCCAATTCCTGGTCGGGGGGTGCGATTTTATGTATAGAGAGGTCACTTGGGTCGAGTTTGTAGACTCCGCGTTCTTCCGTTGCAATAAAGAGGTTTCCAGATGTTGAAACCTGGACTTGGTTAAACCGAACATTGTGATTATCACCAAGCAACTCTTTGACCGAGATCGACTCACACGATTGTGACCCCAATCTGCATTCGAGCAGGATGCCGCTGCCGGAGAGAAGCCAAATTCTGCCCTCTTTGTCCTCGACAGCGCTCGCCAAGAAACTGCTCTCTCCAAAGTACTTTGAGCTTTCTATAGTCTTCTTGTGCGCACCTGTTGCCGAATTTAGAGCTACCAGATTGCCGTTCGTTAGTTTGAGCCAAACAGTAGAACTGGAGCTCGTGAAGATACTGAAGACTCTTCCCTGCACGGTGTCGTCCTCTAGAGCTATTTGGTTTCGAGAGAATACTCTTGCACTGGGCTCATATACCTGAACGCGGTTGCTGCCATCGACAAACCAGATTCGCCCAGGTGGTGACTCAGCGAGAACGGTCTTGGATGTGTTTACTGACTCAGCACGTTCTGCATCTGCAGCGTCGTAAATTCTCTGTAGTTGGTAACCGTCGAAGCGGTACACGCGTTTGCCGATTGGTATCCACAGGAATCCCTTCGTATCAAGGAGAACTTGGCCCGGTACGCTTATCGGCAATAGGTCTGACACGGGAAGCCTTCGAACTTCGTAGGTGCCACTTGCGGATACCTGTGCAGGTGCACTAGTCACAGCTAGTAATAGTGTTAATAGGGCTGCTTTAAAGAGAAACACGCTCGCCATCCACTGACAGTTCATTCCTGAAGTCTAGACAACTCCCATCCAAGCTTTAGTCAGGTAGTGTGATGCTGTTCAAACTCCTTGGTGAAACTATTTTGCGCTGACTGTCAGTTTTTGCCCCAAATGGGTCATGTACGACCAATCTTGTCACTCACACTATAAAACGCAGGTGCGTTTCTCTTTTAAAACGATTTCCAAAAGGCCATTACAAAAGTCCGTGGTCAGGACAGCTTTAGGAGGCGGTCATGAAAAATCTCACGCGTGCAAGTCTGTTTGCTGGCGCCATCGCGCTTAGCACTCTGGGTTCTGCATCTCTGCACTCGTCAACCGAATCTATTGATTCGAAGGCATACCTGTTGAAGGTTTCCAATGTGATGGAAGCTGCACAGTTGGTGGAGTCAGTAGGCGGTAGCGTCACGGAGACGGCAGCGTCTGTTAACTATTTGGGTGCCACGTTAACCAGTGAGCAGCTCCAACTGTTAAGCCGCAGTGATCTCGTGGTAAGGATTTCGGAAACCGTTGAATCATCTGAGTCCGAGACACTTGCAGGCATGTTCTGGCGTAGAGCTAATGATCAGCTGGCCGGAATGTTCTGGAGACGCCGGGGTTTAGTTTAGTTGCTGTAGGACCCTACCTTTCAGCTTGGTAGGGTATGGTCTAGCGGCAGCGTATTTTTTGGCCCTGGCGTAACAACGCCAGGGTAGTTTGCTTTTTCGTAAGCATGTCAGTTAACCGATCGTGCTCCGTTAAACGTAGCGGGTGTTTCTAGAGGCGATCAGGCGCATAATGTCTGCTTGATGCAGATACAGACACTCAATTGCTTGCTTCTTTTTTACATCATACTGGGGTGCGCTAGTAGCGTTGCTCACGC
Source organism: Halieaceae bacterium (assembly GCA_965229625.1). GTDB lineage: Bacteria > Pseudomonadota > Gammaproteobacteria > Pseudomonadales > Halieaceae > JANQIO01. The sequence goes on along the minus strand of CBDDJJ010000002.1, from coordinate 1,241,321 downwards.
CGGTAGCAATTTTCTATTTTCACAATCTCGGCTCTCTTCGCAGATATCCCAGACAGCGGTTGAAGAAGTCTTCCAGGATTCGGAAGGCTACTTGTGGCTTCTCACGCAGGAGGGCGTCAATAGATTTGATGGCAAGGACGTACAGATCTTTAGATCTGATGTTGCGGACCCTTTTGCAATCAGTATCAATTCACTATCTGGAGTTGCTGAAGACTCTTCGGGCAATCTTTGGTTTGGAACCGAAGGGGGAGGGTTAAACCGGCTAGACAAGAAAACCTACAGGTTCTCGTCCATCAAAGCAGGAGGAGTGCCCTCGGAGTCACCGCTAAGCAATAATATAGAGTCCATTTCTCGCAGTTCCGGAGAGGAGATTTGGATCGGTTATTCGACAGGTGGGTTCAGTCTTTTTCACCCTACGATCGGGCGATTTAAGCATTTTACCTCTGAGAAATATCCTATTTTACAAGGGAATCCCATCTCTGGATTTAGTGAGGCCCGGAGCGGGCGCTTGTTGGTCGCTACAGAAGGTCGTGGTGTTCTAGAGCTGGACCGGGACTCGGGCGCACTTGGTCCACTAAATTCAAACTTGGACGAGAACACTGTCGCTAGTTTGACTGGCGCACTGGCGATTCACGAGGCTCAGGACGGGAGCATCTGGGTAGGTACATCTGACAGCGGCGCGTTCCGGATTGAGAGCAATGGAAATGTCAGCCAGTTTACGGCGGCACTCAATTCTAGAATTGGCGCTGAGCAAGGGTTCGAAGAAGTTAACGATTTCCTAGAGCATTCGCAGGGGCAGGTTTTTCTCGCCACCAACTCCGGGATAGTTTTCTTTGAGCCTGAGACTGGACAAATGCTAGCCGCGCCCATTCGCGGCCAGGATTCGACACCTTTTAGGATGGATTCTCTTATTGAAGATAGGACCGGCCTAATTTGGGTCGTGGGATTCAGCGGAGTTTTTACTGGATTCGAGTCAAATATCCAAACAATTGGCCTACATTCAGGCTTGCAGGATGAGAACGTACTAAGCGTTGCTAGAAGCGCTGATGGGAAGCTTCTTGTTGGCACAACTAGTGGCTTGGAAGCGTTATCGCTGACCTCCTCACAGACCTTGGTCGAGCCGGTCTATGCAGATTCGCCTGTAACTTCTCTTCTTCCTGAAGACACTTCTCTGACTATAGGCACCTATTCTGATGGCCTGATTGAGTTCCAAGGCGGCTTCAATGTGTCTGAGCAGTTTCTACCCACAATGCAGGCACCGTACCTAGTAAGTGACAACCAGATCACCTCAGTTTTTCGCGACCGTAGTGGGAATCTTTGGGTGGGGACGTTCAACGGTGGATTGAACATGCGCCCGGCCGGGGGTACTGAATTCCGAATCTTCCAAGCTAATCCTACAAAGCCGGGTGCGATCAGTAGCAATGAGATTTACGCCATTTACCAGGAAAAAAGTGGGGATATCTGGATTGGGACCAGAGGGGGCCTAAATCGTTACGACTCCGATTCTGCGCTATTTGAGTCATTTGTTCACGACCCAGACGTACCGGGTACGATCTCCAGCAACACGGTGGTCTCGATCTATGAAGACGACAAAGCGCGGCTCTGGATTGGAACTCTTGGCGGTGGGCTGAATATGTGGGAGCCCTTTGACCGGAAGCAGTCGCGAAACCGCTTCAGCTACTTTCAGTCAAATATCAAACTCAATAGCAGTAGTGTTTGGGCGATTCAAGGAGACACCGAGGGGAACATTTGGCTGGCGACCTCTAGTGGGCTCATGAGGTTCAACTATGATTCAAATGAATCTAAGACCTTTACTGTAGAGGACGGCCTGCAGTCGAATGATTTCAATTTTGGAGCTTCGTACCGTGGCTTAAACGGCGAGCTTTATTTCGGTGGTACTTCGGGATTGAGCATTTTTGATCCGACTGAGATCGGTCGCAAGGCAGAGCCTCCCGGCGTCGTTTTGACTGGAGTGAAGCTTGGAAATGAGTCTGTCTGGTTCGATGTACCGTATAGCGAGCTCGAACGTATTGAGTTGGACCCAGACGACTATCTCCTGGGTATTTCGTTTGCCGCGATGGACTTCCGCGCTCCGCACCGTAACCAGTACCGGTACCAGATGGTGGGCCTGGACCAGAACTGGGTGAACCTGGGCAACCGCAACTACATCGATTTTTCCAAGCTGCCCATGGGGCAATACGTGCTGCGTATCCAGGGCGCCAATCCCGATGGGGTGTGGAGTCCCGACGGCATCGTGCTGGATGTGGTGGTGCATCCGCCGTACTACTTCACCTGGTATGCTTTCATTGTCTACTTCATGGTCACGCTGTTACTGGTGGCGCTGTTCTTCTACCGGCAGCGGCAGCGGGCCCAGGTGCAGTTGGCCTACCAGATGCAGCTTGAGGAAGACGTGAAGGCCCGCACCCTGGACCTGCGCCGCTCCAACGACAAGCTGCAGGTAGCCGTGGAAGAGATGGGCCGCGCCCGGCAGGAGGCCGAGCAGGCCAACCAGGCCAAGAGCGAGTTTCTCGCCGCGCTCAGTCACGAGATCCGCACGCCCATGCACGGGGTGCTGGGCATGACGGACCTGTTGCTGCACTCGGGGCTTAGCGACCAGCAGCAGAACTTCGCCGAATCGGCCCACGTGTCTGCCAACGAGTTGCTGGGGCTGATCGATAACATCCTCGATTTCTCCAAGATCGAGGCGGGCAAGCTGGAGCTGGAAGAAACCACCTTTGCCCTGCGCGACCTGCTGGAAAACCTCTGCTACCTCTACGGCGAGTTGGCCCAGGCCAAGAACCTGGAGCTGAACCTGGTGTTCAACGTCGACCTGCGCCGCCAGCTCTACGGGGACCCGGTGCGGCTACGGCAGGTGCTGCAGAACCTGCTGAGCAACGCCATCAAGTTCACCAAGCGCGGCTCCGTCAATCTGGTGGTCAACGAGGTGCTGCGCAAGGACAAGTCGGTCACGGTGGAATTCATGGTGGAAGACACCGGCATCGGCATGACGGAGGAAACTGTCGAGCGGGTGTTCGAGGCCTTCTCCCAGGCCGACTCGTCCACCACGCGCCAGTTTGGTGGCACCGGCCTGGGGCTATCGATTGCCAAGCAACTGATCGACCTGATGGGTGGCGAACTGGATGTGAAATCGCGGCCCGGGGTGGGCACGTCGATGTCGGTTGCGCTGGCGTTTGTGGAGTCACCAATTTATACCGATCCCATCCATGCCGAAGGCCTTGAGGATTTCTACGCCGAGATCGCCGCGCCGGTGCCGGAAACTCGCGCCATGTTCCGCAGCCAGCTGGAAAGCCTGGATATAAAGGTGCGCGAATGCGCGACCGTGGAAGAGCTGACCCCGGTGGCGGAGCACGACCGCGTGGTGCTGGTGGACGTAGGCTGCCTGTACAACAGCGCGGGCATCACCCTGGTGGAGAACCTGGCCCGGGACCCGCACACCCGCCTGCTGTTGGCCACGCCGCTGTCGGGGCAGGGCGTGCCGCCAGAGCTGGAACACCTGCGTCGCACCACCAAACCGGTGCGGCTGGGTAGCCTGGTTAGCGATGTACAGGCGGCGGCGGAAAAGGATTCCACGAAGGGCCAGCGCGACCAGGAGCCGTTGCTACGCTTCGAGAAGCGCCTGCTGCTGGTGGAGGATATCCCCGCCAACCAGCAGATTGCCCGCGCCATGCTGGGGTCCTTCGGCTGTTCGGTGGCGGTGGCCCGCAACGGCGAGGTGGCACTGGAGATGTTCCAGCAGGACGAGTTCGACCTGGTGTTGATGGATTGCCAGATGCCGGTGATGGACGGCTTCGAGGCTACCCGCCACATTCGCCAGTATGAGATGCAGCGCGGCGGTAGCCGGCGCACGCCGGTGGTGGCGCTCACCGCCGGCAAGACCGAGTCGGAAAAGGAGCGCTGCTACGCCTCGGGCATGGATCGCATCCTGTTCAAACCCTATTCCACCAATGACCTGAACAGTCTGCTCGCGAACTACTTCCAGTCTGTCGGCCAGGTGGAGCGCAGTCGCGCGGCACGCCCGAAGGCGTCTTCACAAGTCGATATTCTCGACTTTAAGGCCCTGGACAATATCCGTTCCATTGAAGTCCAGACCGGTGGCGACCTGCTGGCAGCGGTGATACAGAATTTCCGCACCGACGGCGAGCAGAAGCTGTCGGAACTGCGCGATTGCGTCGGCGATGCCAAGGCACTGGGAGCGGGTGCCCACGCCATCAAGTCCATGAGCCTCAATCTGGGCTGCAAGGCGCTGAGCGAATACTGTCGGCACTGTGAGGCCCGCTGGAAAGCGGGTGAAATTGACGAGTCCGAGCGCGAGGTGGAGGTGCTGGCGGGTCACTTTGCCGATGCCGCCAAAGCGCTGGCGGAGCTGCTGTCGCAGGACAAGGCGACAGCGGACTAGGCTTGCGCGGCGGCCTTTCCCAGGCTGCTGAAATCGACGGCCATAAGCTCGGGAATCTCCTGCGCCGGCACCGGGCGGCTGAAGAAGTAACCCTGCAGCAGCTCGCACTCTTTGGTCTTCAGGTAGCTGGCCTGTTCCTCGGTTTCCACACCTTCCGCGATCACCTGTAATCCCAGGGTGCGCGCCAGCGCGATAATCGCGTCGACGATGGCTTCGCCGTCGGGTTTGGCCAGGTCGGCCACGAAGCTCTGGTCGATTTTCAGGGTGTCGATGGGGAACTGCTTCAGGTAATTGAGCGATGAGTAGCCGGTGCCGAAGTCATCCACCGCCAGAGATATACCCAGCTTCTTGAGCGCGCGCAGGCGCGCGATGTTGGTCTCGGCGTCGGTCATGATCGCGGATTCTGTCAGTTCGAACTCCAGGTGCGTCGGGTTCATCCCCGTTGTTTCCAGGAACTGCTGCACTGAACCCACAAAGTTGGGTTGGTTGAACTGCAACGCAGAGACGTTCACGCAAATACGGAAGTCGCCCAGGTCCATCGCTTCCCACTCGGCACACTGGCGCGCTGCCTCGTGCAGAATCCACTGTCCCATGTCCGCAATCAGGCCCGTGCGCTCGGCCACCGGGATAAATTCGCCAGGCATCACCATGCGGTCGCCGTGGCGCCAGCGCACCAGGGCTTCCACGCTGGCAATGCGGCCGCTGGCTGCGTGCACCTGGGGTTGGTAATGCAGTTCCAGAGCGCCACGCTGGATTGCCTCGCGCAGGTCTTCCTCCAGCTTCAGGTGCTCTACCGCCAGCGCGTTCATTTTCTCGTTGTAGAAGCGGAAGCAGGAACGGCCCTGGGCCTTGGCGGCATACATTGCGGTGTCGGCGTTGCGCACCAGGGTATCGGGGTCGGCGCCGTCCACCGGAAAAATCGCGATGCCAATGCTCGGTGTCACCACCGGCTTGTGGCTCTGCAGCGGGATGGGCTCAGACAGCCGCTCCAGCACGCGGCGGGCCACGGCTTCCACGTCGGAGATATTATCGATATCTGACAGCACCACCGTGAATTCGTCGCCGCCGAGGCGGGCGATCTCGGTGGAGCCGTCGTGCTCACCGGCCTGGCGGTCAGACATGTAGCTGATGGCGTCTTCCTGGCGCAGTTCCAGGGTCAGCCGGCGGGCAATCTCGACCAGCAGTTTGTCGCCGCGGCCGTGGCCGATGCTGTCGTTGATGCGCTTGAAGTTGTCCAGGTCGATAAACAACAGTGCGGCATTGGTGTCGCGGCGCCGCGCCTGCTTGAGAATGCGATTGAGCTGCTCAGTAAAGCTGCGCCGGTTGGGCAGGTTGGTCAGCGGGTCGAAGTAGGCGAGGTAGCGCAGGCGGTCTTCCTGGCGCTTCAGTGCGTTGAACGCATTGCTGGCGCGCAGCATGTACTGTACGTCGCGGCTCAGCAGTGACCAGTTTACCGGCTTGGTCTTGTACTGGGTGGCGCCTGCCTCGAAGCCGTCATCGATGGAGGTGCGGTCATCGGAACCGGTCACAATCATGATGGGGATGGATTCCCCCTGGGGAAATTCGCGAATGCGCCGGCACACCTCGAGGCCGTCCATGCCGGGCATCTCAACATCCAGGAACACGAGATCGGGCCGCTGCTCCAGGAAGGCCTCTATGGCTTCCGGGCCGGAGGCGGCCTCGATCACGTTCATGCCATCCGTCTCGAGACAGCGACGGCTCAGCATGCGCACGTTGGAATCGTCGTCACACACAAGCACGGTGGGCTTGTGTCTCATTTCGACATCCCCAGACATTACACGCTCTTTGGAATTGTTATACCCTTCCAATCTACCACCACCCGGTTCTTTAGACAAAAAGCAATAAGCCGGGGGTGAGGGGAAAGACCATGGGACCGCAGCCTCGGGCGCTTCTGCGACTCACCCTGCCAGCCCTGTTCCTGGGCCTGGTAGCATACGGTCGCACCCTGCTCGACCGCCTCAGTGAAGACCAGCTGCTACTGCTGGGCTATACGCCGTACCTGCTGGCCACGGTGGGCGTGGTGCTGGCCTACCAGTTCAATCGCAGCCGTTTCCTGCTGCTCGCGGTGTTTACCGCGGGCTGTTTCTGGGTCATCCGCGATTCCCTGCAGGTAACACTGGCGGCCAACTCGGCGCGTGAGGTGTACCTTGCCACGGGCCTCGCCTGGCCGTTGGCCCTGTTGCTTCTGTTGCTGGTGCCGGAGCGCGGCATCGTCAATCGCTGGGGCTTTGTCTATGTAGTCGCGCTCGGTGTGCTGGCGCTGGCGGCGCCGCGGCTGGTGCAACTGGTGGCCTCATTGCTGCCGGCGGACTCCGACTGGCTCACCATCTGGCCCAATGAGCACATTGTCATGCCCAGGCTTATACAGGGGCTGTACGTGCTGACTCTGCTGGTGGGCCTCGGCCTGCTGCTGTGGCGGGATGACGAAACCGAGGTGGCGATACTTAGCACCCTCGCGGCCAGTGCCGGTGTGCTGGGTGGCCTGCACCTGGCGCATATCTCCCTGTCTCTGCTCTCCGCCGCCGGCCTGGTCCAGTTGTCCTGCATCCTGCGCAGTTCCTACGCCATGGCCTATCGCGACGAGCTGACCGGGCTGCTGGGCCGGCGGGCCCTCAACGAAAAGCTCAAGGGCCTGGGGCCCCGCTACAGCCTCGCCATGCTCGATGTGGACCACTTCAAGAAATTCAACGATACCTACGGCCACGATGTCGGCGATGAAGTGCTGAAGATGGTGGCCAGCCGTATTGCCAGGGTCAGTGCCGGCGGCACGGCCTTTCGCTACGGTGGCGAGGAATTCTGCGTGGTGTTCCCGCGCAAGCATACCGAGCAGTGCGTGGAAGCGCTGGAAACCATCCGCGAGGCGGTGGCGGATTACCGCATGACCCTGCGCGACAAGGGCAAGCGCCCGGTCAAGAGCAAGGAAGGCGAGCGCCAGCGCGGCACCATGGCGACCAAAATCAAGCGCGGCACGGTGGCGGTGACCATCAGCCTGGGGCTGGCAGAGCGCAGTGAGGAGTTACTGACGCCGGAAGACGTGATCAAGGCCGCCGACAAGCAGCTCTATCGCGCCAAGCAGGCGGGGCGTAACAAGCTTTGCTACTAGCGGTGGGTCCGCGGCTTGACGCGCGCTAGTGCACCTGGGCCAGCTGGTTGGACTGTGATGCCACGTAACCCGGAACCTCGTTGAGTGGTATGGCCGGGCTGAAGTAGAAGCCCTGCACCTGCTGGCATCTCACAGAATTCAGGAAATCGATCTGGTCGCGGCCCTCCGCACCCTCGGCCACCACTAGCAGGTCGAGTCGCTTGGCCATGTCGATGATCATCATGCACACCGCCTGCTGGTGGGCATTGACGCTCACGTCGCGGATAAAGGTGCGGTCGATCTTCAGGGCCGAGATGGGTAAATCGGTCATGTGTGAAAGCTGCGAGAAGCCGGTTCCAAAATCATCCAGCGAGAAGGAGTGGCCGTTGGCCTTGAGCTCGTCCATGCGCAGGCGCGTTTCCTTGGGGCACTTGAGTACCGTGCTTTCGGTCAGCTCGAACTCTAGCCGGCTGGGGTTGATGCCGGAGCGCGACACGATGCACTTCACGATCTCTGCAAACTGCGCGTCCTGGAATTGCGAGAAGGAGACGTTAACCGCAATGTCGATTGCCTGCAGGCCTCGTTGGTCCAGCCACCTGATGGCCTCGCAGGCCTTCTCGGTCACCCGGTAGCCCAGGCGCCGCATCAGCCCCATGCTCTCGCAGGCGGGCAGGAATTCATCTGGCGGTATCAGACCGCGGGTAGGGTGGTTCCAGCGAATCAGCGCCTCCAGGCCCACGACCTGCTCGGTGCGCAGGTCAATCCGCGGCTGGTAGTACAGCTCGAATTCGTCCCGGCGCATGGCCTGGCGCAGTTCCCAGGCCAATCCGCTTGGGTCGTCCTGCAGGCCAAAGCTGAGTTGGTCGCGATAGATAAAGCAGCGGTTGCCACCCTCCACGGATTTGGCCTGCAACATGCTGCTGCGCGCGGCTTCCATGAGATCCTCGAAGCTGGAGCCGTGGTCCGGGCACAGTGCGCCGCCGGCAGACAGCGCCAGGCGAAACTGCTGCTCGTTCACGGCGATCGGCTCGCGTACCAGCGCCATGAGCTTGTCGGCGATCGCCCGAAGCCGTGCCTCATCGCGAACGTCTTCCAGGCAGATCACGAACTGGTCAGGGCCTACCCGGGCCACGCTGTCGGTCTTGCGCTGGGCGTTTTTCAGTCGCGTGTAAACGATCTTGATGGCCTGGTCGGCAGCGCCTTCACCATATTCGCTGTTGATATCGGTAAAGTCGTCGATATCCAGGTTCAGCACAGCGGTCTTGAAGTGATAGCGCTGGGAGCGCTCGATGGCGCGCTCCACGTGGGCACGCAGGCCGGAGCGGTTGAGTGCGCCGGTGAGTGGGTCGTGGTTGGAAAGGCTGCGAATCTGCTGGTGGGCCTGGCCCAGCTCGATGCTGTAGTCGAGGATGCGATGCAGCAGGTCGTCGTGCAGATTGCCGCGTTGCAGGAAATCCCGCGCGCCCAGGTCCTTGTAGCGTCGCCTCGTGGATTCACTGGCTTCCGAAAGCAGCAGGATGATGGGTGTGAACACACCCTGCTTTTGCGCCAGGCGCAACAGGTAGTCCGTCTCCGGCGCCTGGGCCAGCACCACGGCATCGACCTCCTTGTCGATCAGCGCATCGATGGGCCTGTCGAGGGCGGTGGCCGTGGTGGTCTGGAATCGGCGCGGTGTGGCACGCTCCAGCGCAGCCTTGATGACCAGGTAGTCGCCCTTGTCTTCGGAAATAACCAGTACGTTTTTGAGGCTCACACTTACCCCTAATGGTCTTGTTGTTCGAGTCTTTTTATTTTCGACCAGCCGCCCCCTACAGCGACGGGTCGAACAACTCTTTTGAACTTAAATATCCAAGCTTCAATACTGATGCTTCTGTGCCGCAACACGACAGTCTTCGCTGTGCTCTGTATTGCAGCACTACCGTCTCGATAGGGATCGAATCCCCGGGCTGTCGAGCGGTAGCGCAGCTCCCGGGCGATGTCCTTGGCTACGTTTATTCTTTGAATTACAGGCAGTTATACGCGCCTATTCAGAAAAATTCTAGAAAAATTTGTGAAATTTTCTTGCGCTGTGGCATTCGCAGTCGTTTTCCGGTTCGCGCACTTTGCGCGCGTCCACGGTCACGAGGAGGGCTGGCGCCGCGGGGGTGAGCAGTCTGCGGTCGCGGGAATATGGTAGACTGCGCCGCCCCAAGCGACTGTTAGCACCCATGAGCATCGCCAGCGACAGACTCGAAGCCATCCGCAAGCAGGTCGAGGAACACCTCGATCACGCAGAGAAGCACACACTTTCCGACGAGCAGGCCAACGCCCTGCGAGAGCAGATCAAGCAGCGCCTGATCGAAGAAGATGCCGTGCTGGTGGCCCACTACTACACGGCGCCGGAAATCCAGGCGCTGGCCGAGGAGACCGGCGGCTGCGTCAGCGACTCTCTGGAGATGGCCCGCTTCGGTCACGATCACCCGGCTTCCACCCTGATCGTAGCCGGCGTGCGCTTCATGGGTGAAACCGCCAAGATCCTCACACCGGACAAGCGGGTGCTGATGCCCACCCTGGAGGCCACCTGTTCACTCGACATTGGTTGCCCCATCGAAGAGTTCGGCCCCTTCTGCGATGCCCACCCGGATCGCAAGGTGGTGGTGTATGCCAATACCTCAGCCGCGGTCAAAGCCCGCGCCGACTGGGTCGTAACCTCCAGCATCGCCCTGGACGTGGCCGAGCACCTGCACGACCAGGGCGAAAAGATCATCTGGGCGCCGGACCGGCACCTGGGCGACTACGTACAGCGCCAGACCGGCGCCGATATCCTCATGTGGGACGGTGCCTGTATCGTGCACGAGGAGTTCAAGGCCCGCGGCGTGCGCGACCTGAAGCAGGTCTACCCGGAAGCCGCGGTGCTGGTGCATCCGGAGTCGCCAGCCAATGTGATCGAGCTGGCAGACCGGGTCGGATCGACCACCCAGATCATCAGGGCGGCCCAGGAAATGGAGCAGCAGCAGTTCATCGTGGCCACCGACCAGGGCATTTTCTACAAGATGCAGCAGGCGGTGCCCGACAAGGAACTGATCATCGCCCCCACAGCCGGTAAAGGCGCGACCTGCCTGAGCTGCGCCAACTGCCCGTGGATGGCGATGAACGAGTTGGAGACTCTGGCCCACGCCTTTGATCGCACTGACAACGAGATCTTTGTCGATCCCGCGGTCGGGGAGCGGGCCATGGTGCCGCTACAGCGCATGCTGGACTTTGCCCGCCAGCTCAAGACCGGCGTTCTCGCCGCGGACTAAAGCGCCGCCTAGAAGTCCATCCGCTGCCGCAGCTCCGAGATATCCCTGAGCCGCTGGCTGATCTCGGCGGAGGTGTGGTAATCGTTCTTTGCCAACGGCATGGCGTAGTTGAGCTGGCGCTCCGCCTGGTCCAGCACCCCGTTGAGAATAAAGTACTCCGCGCGCGCCTGGTGCAGCCCGACGATGTTCCCTGACAGCCCCTGCACTTCAGCCAGCAAGTACCACAGTCCCGGGTCATCGGGGCGGATGTGGCTTTGCTCAATCAACACTTCCTCGGCGATGTACGCCTGGTCGTTCATCAGCAGGGCGCGTGCATAGGCCATGGTGAGAGCGTGGTTGTTGGGGAACAGGCGCAGCTCACGCTGCAGCATCCGCACTGCCGACTGGGCCTCGTTGATACTCATGTCCAGATCGGCCTGGGCCACGATGTACTCGATACGGGTGGGGTCCTTTTCCAGCAACAGGTCCAGCTCAGCCTGTGCTTCCTTGGGGCGAGCGCTCTCTATCAGTGCCAACACCAGCCCGTAACGCGTCGCGTCGCGGGAGATAGGCGTGCCTTCCAGGCTGTTGCGAAAGGTCTCCGCCGCCCTCTGCGGGGTGTCCGAGTGGTGCACTCGCATGCGCGCGCGCATCAGGTGGTAGGGCAGGGACGGCGGCCGCTGGGTGCGGGGATACTGCCGTGCCCGGTTGCGGGTATCGGAAATGCGACTCTCAGACAGCGGGTGAGTGCGCATGAACTCCGGTATCCGGTTGGCGCCGGTGTAGCGGGTGCCCTGCAGCATGCGTTCAAACATGGCGGGCGCCGCGTGTGGGTCCATGCCGGCGTCCACCATGGTCTGCATGCCAATCCGGTCGGCTTCCTGTTCCGCGGCGCGGCTGTGACGCAACTGGGCGTCCAGGGCCGCTGCCTGGGTGGCGGAGAGTGCCGCCATGCCCGCCGCGCCCCCGGTTGTCGCGATCAATACCGCACCAGCCAGCAGGCCGGCCAGGGTGAGCGGTTGGGTCGCCTGTTGCTGTTCTATCCGGCGCGAGAAATGGCGCTGGCTCAGGTGGGCGATTTCGTGTGCCAGCACGGTGGCCAGTTCATCTTCGCTCTGGGCATATAGCAACAGACCGGTGTGCACCCCGATCACGCCCCCCGGTACCGCGAACGCGTTAATCACCGGGTTGTCGACGATCACCACCTCGATGCGGCGATCCTGCAACTGGCTGTGCGTTACCAGGCGGTAGATCAGGTCCTCGAGGTAGTCCTGTAGCATCGGGTCATCGAGGGTGGGTGCCTGGGATCGGAACACGCGCAGCCAGGCGCGACCCAGCTGGTACTCCTGCTCCGGGGAGAACAGGCTGGTGCTGGATTCGCCAAGATTCGGCAGTTTCAGCTCTTCTGTGGCGTAGGCACTGGCGTTGTACAGCGCAATTGCCAGCAGAAGCTGTACCAGGCGATTGATCACGGGGTGTGGAGCGCGTGTTTGTAGATGAATAGACGAGTTACTTTATGGGAGTGTCGTTCGAGTCGCAACAGACATGGAAGTTCCAGTGATGTCGGGCTGTGGCTATACTGTGCGCCCCTTGGAGGAACGCCAATCAACATGAACGATGCCACGGTAACCGAGCTGGATGCGCGCGGGCTGGATTGTCCCATGCCGCTGCTGAAGGCGAAGCGCGCTCTCAACGCCATGCAGGGCGGTGAGCGCCTGAAAGTGCTCGCCACCGACAAGGGCTCGGTGCGTGACTTTGAGGTGTTCTCACAGCAGTCCGGCCACCCGCTGGTGTCCAGCGAGGAGCGGGACGGTGTGTTCATTCACGTTATCGAAAAGCTGGCCACCGAGGGCTGAACCTTGCTAGAGATTTTCCGCAAGTGGTACGACCGCTACTTCTTCGAGGAAGAGTCGATCCTGCTGCTGGTCCTGCTGGCGATTGGCCTGGCCCTGCTGCTGACCATTGGCGACATTCTCACCCCGGTGCTGGCGGCTATCGTGCTGGCCTACCTGATGCAGGGGCTCAGCGCTTACTGCGTTAGCCGCGGCCTGCCCCAGTGGATGGGGGTGATGGTGTCCTTCCTGGTGTTTGTCGGCCTGTTTTTCGGCTTCCTGTTCCTGGTGCTGCCGCTGGTCTGGCAGCAGGCGGTGAGCCTGTTCGGTGAGCTGCCGCGCATGTTCGAGCAATTCCGTGGCTGGCTGTCGATACTTCCGCAGGAGTACCCGGAGCTGATTACCGAACAGCAGATTACCGAGGTGGTGAGCGCCGCCCAGCGCCGCGCTGCCCAGCTCGGGCAATCCATTTTGAGCCTGTCGCTGGCCTCGATCCCCGTGTTTGTGCTGGTATTGATCTACGCGATCCTGGTGCCGCTGCTGGTGTTCTTCTTCCTCAAGGACCGCGACAAAATCCTCGCCTGGCTGGGCGGCTTCCTGCCCCGCGAGCGGCCGCTGCTGACCCGCATCTGGGTGGAAATGAATGAGCAGGTGTCCAACTACGCGCGCGGCAAGTTGATTGAGATCCTGATTGTCGGCGCTGTCAGCTACGTGGCTTTTACCCTGTTGTCGCTCAACTATGCCGAGCTGTTGGGGCTGCTGGTGGGGCTCTCCGTGATCATCCCCTACATTGGCGCGACGGTGGTCACCATCCCGGTGGCGCTGATCGCCCTGTTCCAGTGGGGAATTGGTTCGGAATTCTATACGGTTATATTTGTCTATCTGCTAATCCAGACGCTGGATGGCAATGTGCTGGTGCCGCTGTTGTTTTCGGAAGCAGTGAACCTGCACCCGGTGGCGATCATTCTCGCGGTGCTGTTTTTCGGCGGTATCTGGGGGATGTGGGGCGTGTTCTTCGCCATTCCGCTCGCTACCCTGGTCAAGGCGGTGATCAACGCCTGGCCGCGACCGGTCGAGCCTACCCCGGGCCTCTAGTGCCACGTTCAGTCTCTGGATCGCTGGCTGTGTAGGCAGTTGCCTGGATAGCTGCGTAAATAGACTTGTAGATAGGCGTGTAGATAGCCGTGCAGAAGGAAACCTGAATGTTGCGCATCACCCCATTAAAGCTCTGGCCCCTCATCACTGTCATGCTGCTTGCCGCCTGCACGCAGCAGGGAGCTGTGACGCAGCAGGCGCCGGACGAGCCTGCACAGCAGGCCAGCCTGCCGCTGGCACCCAGGCAGAGCCCCAATGACGATCGTACTTATCGGTACATCCAGCTCGACAATGGCCTGCGCGCATTGCTGGTGTCCGACCCGGATACGGACAAGGCGGCGGCTTCCCTGGACGTGTACGTGGGCAGCGCCAGCAACCCGGAAGACCGCGGCGGGCTGGCTCACTTCCTGGAGCACATGCTGTTCCTGGGCACCGACAAGTACCCGGATTCCGGTGAGTACGCTCGCTTTGTCAGTGAGCACGGCGGCAACCGCAACGCCTACACGGCATTCGAGCACACCAATTACTTTTTCGATATCGACAAGGACCACCTCGATGAAGCGCTGGATCGTTTTGCCCAGTTCTTCATCTCCCCGCGATTTGACGTCGAGTACGTGAGCCGTGAAGTCAATGCGGTGAACGCCGAGTACCAGATGGGCCTGAATACGGACGGCCGTCGCAACCTGGATGTGGCGCGCGAGACCGTGAATCCCAGTCACCCCTATGCGGTGCTGGGAGTGGGTACGGCGGAGACCCTGGCCGACCGTCCCGACCAGTCGGTGCGCGACGACCTGCTGGCGTTCTATGCCAAATACTACTCTGCCAACCTGATGACACTGGCGGTGCTCGGCAGCGGCAGTCTCGATGAACTGGAAGCCATGGTGCGTACCACCTTTGCACCGGTGCCCAATCACAACGTCAGCATCCCTGATATAGAGACGCCCCTCTACACGCCGGAGCAGCTTCCCCAGCTGGTATACATCCAACCCCAGGCCAGCGCGCGCACCCTGACCATTGCTTTCCCCATGCCCGACTACAGCGCCCAGTACCGCGCCAAGCCGCTCATGTATATCGGCAACCTGCTCGGGCACGAGGGCGAGGGCAGCCTGCTGTCCCTGTTGAAAGCCGAAGGCTGGGCTGAAGCGCTCGGTGCCGGCGCCGGCATCGTCTACCGGGGTGGCTCCGCCTTCCAGGTATCCGTCAACCTGACGGAAAAGGGACTGGAGCAGCGTGAAGCGGTGTTGGCCAAGCTGTTCGAATACATCGAGCTCATGAAACGCGAGGGCCCGCAGCGCGAGCTCTATGAAGAGCAGGCCCAGCTCGCGAGCCTCGCCTTCCAGTTTCGCGAGGAATCGGACCCGCTGCGGTACGTGGCCGGGCTCGCCAACGACATGCACCTGCTGGCGCCGCAGGATGTCCTGGTCGGCAACTTCCTGATGGAGGATTTCCAGCCGGCGCTGATTGAGGAAATCCTCGAAAACTATTTCGTGCCCGGCAACGCGATTGTCACGGTAGCCGCCGGCGGCCTGCCGGTAGACCGGCAAAGCGAGTTCTACATGACGCCCTACTCAGTGCGCACCCTGGACCTGGTACAGGAGAGCTGGGACGACGTCGCCAGCGTCGACAAGCGCCTGGCCCTGCCGGCCCCCAACGAGTTCATTGCCGAGAACGTGGCGCTGCTGCCGGCGCCCGAAGTGGCGGCAGACGTGCCGGAACTGGTCGTGGACGATGTGCGGCTGCGCATCTGGTATCGCCAGGACACACGTTTCAAGGTGCCCCGTGGCAACCTGCTGGTGAACTTCCTCACCGCGGAGGTGAACGGCACGGCGCGGCAGGCGGCTGCCACCGAGTTGTACTCAGCGCTGCTTAGCGATGCGGTCAACGAGTACACCTACCCGGCTTTCCTGGCAGGGCTGAATTTCGGCATCGCCAATAGCGGTCGGGGTATCGGCCTGTCCGTGAGCGGCTACACCGACAAGCAACTGGTGTTGCTGGAACGCATTGTCGACTCCATCGTCAATGCCGACCTCGACAACGGTCGCTTCGACAATATTCGCCGCGACCTGATTCGCGGCTACGAAAACGTGAAAACCGCGCGCGCCTTCCGCCAGGTGTCCAATGACGCGCGGCGGCTGTTGCTCACCGGTCATTACCGTGAGCCGGAGATGATAGCCGCACTGGAAGCACTGACACCGGCAGATGTGGCCGCCCACGCCCGCAAGCTCTGGAGCAGCAGTCGCGTGGACATACTCCTGAACGGTAACTATGCTCGCGCCGAGGCCGACAAGGTGGTCAGCGTGTTGGCCCCGCTCAGAGCCGGGCAGCAGGCATTGGCTGCGCCGGCACCGCGTGTGGTCAGGCTCGCTCCAGGGGACGATCTCGTCTACCGCTCGGAAGTGGAGCACGAGGACTCGGTCATGTTCTGGTACCTGCAGGCGCCGGATGACAGCATTGGCAACCGCGCCATGGCCGGCCTGACCGGGCAGGCGATCAGCGCCGATTACTTCGAAGAACTGCGTACCGAGCGGCAGCTTGGCTACGTGGTCAGCGCTTTCCCCTGGCCGCTGCAGGACGTGCCGGCGGTGGCGATGATGGTGCAATCGCCCAGTGCCAGTGCGACTGATGTACTGGCCGAGTCGCGCGCCTTCCTGGAGCGCCAGGCCGGTGACAATGGTGTCACCGAAGAGCGTTTCCTGCGCCACCGTGAGGCCCTGCTCAAGGACATACTGCAACCCCACAAGAACCTGTTCGAACAGTCTGCGTACTTCTGGCGCGAGATCAATCGCGATTCGCTGGACTTTGACGGCCGCGAACAGTTGGCCACTGCGGTTCGCGGTGTCGAGTACCCGGCCTGGATGGACTGGTACCGCGAAGTGATTCTCCAGCAGCCGGCTTCCCTGGTACTGGCCGCGCCGGGGCGCTGGGGAGACGTCCCCGAGGGTGCCGCGGTCGACAGTGGCGCCAGCCTGCGCGCCTCACACCCCTTCTACCAGCGGGACTGAAGCCTTACCGCGCGCTGCATCTGGCCGGTAAAAAAGTACGCAGCGATTACATTTCATTCGTATTCATTTCCACTTCAGCGCCTATCACAGCGCTGAAGTGTTTGCTCCCTTGAATCGCCTCTCTTGGGGAGTAAAATCGAGTGCCCCGCTGATACCCCCGGGCAGGAGACCCCAATGATCGAGGACAAGGACCCTATCGAGACCCAGGAATGGCTCGACGCCCTGGATGCTGTGGTCAAGCACGAGGGTCCGGACCGCGCGGCCTACCTGCTGCGCCGATTGTCCGAGCAGGCGGTGATGCGGGAAACCCGCCTGCCGATGGCAATTACCACGCCGTTCCGCAACACGATCTCTCCCTCCGCGGAAAAGCGCATGCCCGGGGACCTGTTCATGGAGCGCCGCATTCGCTCGCTGGTGCGCTGGAATGCGCTGGCCATGGTGATGCGCGCCAACGACAACAACGAGGGACTGGGCGGGCATATCTCCAGCTTCTCCTCCAGCGCCACGCTCTATGACGTCGGCTACAACTATTTCTTCCGGGGCTCCGAGGGTGAGCACCACGGCGACATGATTTTCTACCAGGGCCACAGTGCGCCGGGCATGTATGCCCGCTCCTACCTGGAGGGGCGTTTCAGCGAGGACCAGCTCGACAACTTCCGCCGCGAGGTGGACGGTAACGGCCTGTCTTCCTATCCGCATCCGTGGTTGATGCCGGACTACTGGCAGTTCCCGACGGTATCCATGGGCCTTGGCCCGATCCAGGCTATCTACCAGGCCCACGTCATGAAGTACCAGCAGAGCCGCGGCCTGGTGGATCACGGTGACCGCCGCGTGTGGTGCTTTATGGGAGATGGTGAATGTGATGAGCCGGAATCCCTCGGCGCCATTTCCCTGGCCGGGCGCGAGAAGCTCGACAAGCTGACCTTCGTGGTCAATTGCAACCTGCAACGGCTGGATGGACCCGTGCGCGGCAACGGCAAAATCATCCAGGAGCTGGAAGGTATCTTCCGCGGCGCCGGCTGGAAAGTATTCAAGGTCATCTGGGGTCGCCACTGGGACCCGCTGCTGGAGAACGACGAATCAGGCCTCCTGCAGCAGCGCATGGACGAGGTGTGCGACGGCGAGTTGCAGAACTACAAGTACAACGGTGGTGCCTACACCCGCGAACATTTCTTCGGCAAATACCCGGAAACCCTGAAGCTGGTGGAGCATCTTTCGGACCAGGACATCATGTACCTGAACCGCGGCGGCCACGACCCCTACAAGATATATGCGGCCTACGCCGAAGCCGTCGCCACCGAAGGCCGGCCCACCGTGGTGCTGGCAATGACCGTGAAGGGCTACGGCACCGGCGAAGCGGGCGAGGCCAACAACGAGACCCACTCGCTCAAGAAGCTCGACATCGAGAGCCTCAAGGCTTTCCGCGACCGCTTCGGCATTCCCATCAGCGATACCGAGCTGAAGGATGTCCCTTACTATCGACCGTCGCCGGACAGCCCGGAGCTGCGCTATATGCGCGAGCGCCGCGAGTCCCTGGGTGGCCAGATTCCCAGCCGCCGCAACGCGTTCGAGGCGCTGGAGGTACCCGGCCTCGATGACCTGGGCGGCCAGCTCAAGGGCAGCGGCAAGCGCGAGATTTCCACCACCATGTCTTTCGTGCGCACCCTGTCCACCCTGGTCAAGGACAAGAAGATCGGCGAGCGGGTAGTGCCTATCGTGCCCGACGAGGCGCGGACCTTTGGTATGGAGGGCATGTTCCGCCAGCTTGGCATTTACTCCTCGGTGGGCCAGCGCTACACGCCCCAGGATGCCGGCCAGATCATGTTCTACAAGGAAGACATCAAGGGCCAGATCATGGAGGAGGGCATCAACGAAGCCGGCGCCTTCTCCGCCTGGCTGGCGCACGCGACCAGCTATTCCACCAGCGGCTACCCGATGGTGCCGTTCTATATCTTCTATTCCATGTTTGGCTTCCAGCGCATCGGCGACCTGGCCTGGGCGGCCGGCGACAGCCAGGCGCGGGGTTTCCTGATCGGCGCTACAGCCGGGCGCACGACCCTCAATGGCGAGGGCCTGCAGCACCAGGACGGCCACAGCCATATTCTCGCGGGCACTGTCCCGAACTGCACGGCCTATGACCCGGCCTATGCCTACGAGCTGACCGTGATCATCCAGGATGGCATGCGGCGCATGTTCCAGGAGAAGGAAAACACCTTCTACTACATCACCACTATGAACGAGAACTACGTGCAGCCCGAGATGCCGCCGGGAGTGGAAGAGGGCATCGTCAAGGGGCTGTATGCCCGCAGCAAGAGCAGCAAGCGGAGCAAACTGTCGGTAGATCTAATTGGCGGCGGCACCATCCTCCGGGAAGTCGAGGCCGCGGCAGAGATCCTGGAGAAGGACTACAAGGTCGCTGCCAATGTGTGGAGTATGACCAGCGCGAACGAACTGCAGCGCGAGGGCAAGTCGGTGCAGCGCTGGAACATGATGCACCCGGACCAGGAGCCGCGCGTGGCCTATGTCACCGAGTGCCTCGGCAGCGCCAGTGGGCCGGTGGTCGCGGCGACCGATTACATCAAGGCCTATGCCGACCAGATTCGCGAGTTTGTGCCCGGCCACTACGTTACGCTGGGTACGGATGGTTTCGGCCGCAGCGATACCCGCGGCAAGCTCCGCAAGCACTTCGAGGTGAGCCGCGAATTCGTGGTGCTGGCAGCGCTCAAGGCGCTGGCGGATGAGGGCAAGCTGCCCGCGGCAGACGTCGTCAAGGCCATGAAGAAACTCGGCGTCAATCCCGACAAACCCGACCCTTTCACCCTGTAATGGTTGTGCGCACAGGTAACGGATTAAGGACCTCGTAGTGGCAAAAGAGACCCTGACAGTCCCGGATATTGGCGGCGCCGAAGACGCGGAAGTCATCGAAGTCAGCGTCGCGGTGGGTGACACCGTGGAACTTGAGCAAAGCCTGATCGTGCTGGAGTCCGACAAGGCCTCCATGGAGATTCCCGCCGAAGCCGCGGGCACCATCGTGGAGGTGCTGGCGAAGGAAGGAGACAATCTCAAGGAAGGCGACCCGATCGTGGTTGTCGAAACAGGCGCTGCGGATGCCGCTGAACCACAGGCGGCAGAGCCGGAAGCTGCTGCAGCGCCGGAACCGGCGCCTGAGCCGGCCGCACCTGAGCCGGCAGCGCCTGAGCCGGCAGCGCCTGAGCCGGCCGCGCCCGAACCCGCCCCGGCGGCTGCCGCGGAGCAACCCGTGCTGGTCCCGGATATCGGGACCGACGAGGCAGTGGAGGTCATCGAGGTATCGGTGGCGCCCGGCGATACGGTGGAAGAGGGCGACACCCTTATTGTGCTGGAGTCCGACAAGGCGTCCATGGAAATGCCGGCACCCTTTGCCGGTGAAATCGTCAGTCTGTCGGTGAAGGAAGGTGACCAGGTCAAACAGGACGACCCGGTGGCTGTGATGAAGACCACGGTCCCCACCGCGGCTGAACCGGCGGCACAGGAACCAGAAGCTCAACCGGCCGCACCTGAGCCCGCCGCCTCGCAACCCGCGGCAGCACCTGCGCCCGTGGCACCTCCACCGTCGGCGGAGCCGGCCGCGAAGTCGGCAGAAGACATCAAGGGAGGCGGGGAAATCTACGCAGGCCCCGCCGTGCGCAAACTGGCAAGGGAGCTTGGTGTTGACCTGGCGTCAGTGAATGGCAGCGGGCCCAAGCAGCGCATTCTCAAAGAGGATGTTCAGGAATTCGTAAAGCGCTCCATCCAGGGCGGTGGCACGGGCCCGGCGACGGGAGCCGGCATACCGCCCGTGCCGGAAGTCGACTTCGCGAAGTTCGGCCCGATCGATGTCCAGCCCATGACGAAGATCGACAAGGTCACCGCGGCGAACATGCATCGGAGCTGGCTGAATATTCCACACGTCACCCAGTTCGACGAGGCGGATATTACCGAACTCGAAGCTTTCCGCGCTTCAATGAAGCCCGAGGGGGAAAAGCGCGGCACCCGGCTGACGCCACTGCCGTTCATTCTCAAGGCCTGCGCGGCAGCCTTGAAAGACAATCCCAGGCTCAATCGCTCCATCTCCGGCGACGGCGAGAGCTTTATCTATAAGCACTATGTGCATATCGGCATGGCCGTGGATACACCTGCGGGCCTGGTAGTGCCGGTCATTCGTGATGTCGACCAGAAAAGCCTGTGGGAGCTGGCTGAAGAGACTGCAGACCTCGCGGCGCGAGCCAAGGATCGCAAGCTCAAGCCGCAGGAAATGCAGGGCGGGTGCTTCTCTATTTCCAGCCTGGGCAATATTGGCGGCACCGGTTTTACCCCGGTGGTCAACGCGCCCGAAGTGGCGATACTCGGTGTCTCGAAACTGGCGGTGAAGCCGGTGTGGAACGGCACGGATTTTGAGCCCCGCAAGATGCTGCCCCTGGGCCTGTCCTACGATCACCGTGCGGTGAATGGCGCCGATGCCGGCCGCTTCACCACACAGCTCTGCAGCCTGCTTGCAGATATCCGCCGCCTGTTGCTGTAGCGGCCTTACCGATTTCGCAAGGAAACACCAGAACATGATCATCAAACCCAGAGTTCGCGGCTTTATGTGCATCACCACGCACCCGACCGGATGCGAGGCCAATGTGAAGCAGCAGATCGACTACGTGAAAAGCCGCGGCGCCATCGACAACGGGCCGAAAAAGGTGCTGGTGATCGGTGCGTCCACCGGCTACGGCCTGGCATCGCGCATCACTGCCGCGTTCGGTGCCGGCGCTTCGACGCTGGGCGTATTCTTTGAGAAGGAAGGTAGCGAGAAGAAGCCGGGTACCGCCGGTTGGTACAACTCTGCCGCTTTCCACAGGTACGCGGATGAGGCGGGCCTGTATGCGAAGAGCATCAACGGCGACGCCTTCAGCGAAGAGATCAAGCAAAAGACCATCGAGTTGATCAAACAGGACCTCGGCCAGGTCGATCTGGTGGTCTACTCGCTGGCCGCCCCGCGACGCCAGCACCCGGTCACCGGCGAAGTACACACCTCCACACTGAAACCGATCGGCAAGGACATTACCTACAAGAGCCTCAACACTGACAAGGAAGAGATCGGTGAGCTGACCGTGCCGGCGGCCTCACAGGATGACATCGACAACACGGTGGCAGTGATGGGCGGTGAAGACTGGCAGATGTGGATCGAGGCGCTGGATGCGGCCGGCTGCCTGGCCGAGGGTGCGAAGACCACGGCCTACACCTACCTCGGGGACAAGCTCACCTGGGACATCTACTGGCACGGCACTATCGGCGAAGCCAAGAAGGACCTGGACAAGCGCGTGGTGGGCCTGCGCGACAAGCTCGCGGCCAGCGGCGGTGATGCCCGGGTGTCGGTGCTGCAGGCGGTCGTGACCCAGGCCAGCTCGGCGATTCCCGCGATGCCCCTGTACCTGGCCCTGCTGCTGCAGGTGATGGACGACGATAACGCCTTCCAGGGCTGTATTGAGCAGATCGACAGCCTGTTCCGCGACAGCCTGTACGGAGCGTCTCCCGCTCACGATGAGGAAGGCCGGCTACGCGCCGACGCCTGGGAAATGCAGCCTGATGTGCAATCCCGTGTCGGTGAACTGTGGGATGCCACGACCACCGAGAACCTGTACGACGTCTCCAACTTCGCCGGCTACAAGCGCGGCTTTCTGCAATTGTTCGGTTTTGAAGTGGATGGCGTGGACTACGAGGCCGAGGTCGACCCGGTGGTGCCGATTAGCGGCCTGGTATAGCTGCCTATGACTGATGAATTCGCCCACGGCGTTCCGGTCCAGCTCAATAGCCGGGTACGCCGTATTACTGCACCCAACCCGGGGGTGATGACGGGGCCGGGTACCAATACCTACCTGCTGGGCAGCGAAGCGGTGGCCGTGCTCGACCCCGGGCCTCTGATCGATTCCCATGTGGAAGCCATCCTCGCCGCCGGCGCAGGACGCATTCGCTGGATTGTGGCCACCCATACGCATCCGGATCACTCGCCTGCCTGGGCGCCCCTCAAGGACGCCACCGGCGCCGAGGTGATCGGTGCGCGCCCCTGGGATGATATGTTCCAGGACGATACCTTCGCCCCGGAGGTGGAAGTGCGCCACGACTACCTGCTGGAGACCCCGGAGTTCAAGCTGCGGGCGGTACATACCCCGGGCCACGTCGGTAACCATTACTGCTTCTTTATTGAAGAAGAGGGCATGTTGTTCACCGGCGACCACATCATGAACGGTTCAACGGTGGTGATCGTCCCGCCCAGCGGTGACATGAAGCTCTATATTGAGTCCCTGGAACTGCTGCGTGACTACCCGCTGCAGAGTATGGCGCCTGGCCATGGCGCGGTGATCGAAGACCCGGAGGCCGCCGTAAGCTGGCTGATCGGCCACCGCCTCAAGCGCGAGAAAAAAGTGATCGCCGGCTTGCAGACCCTGGGTACCGCCGACCTCGATGCGCTGGTAAAAGTGGTCTATGACGATGTGGACGAGAGCATCCACCACATGGCCAAGCTGAGCCTGACCGCGCACCTGATCAAGCTGGAGCAGGAACACACGGCCGGCCGCAACGTCAGCGATGAATGGACACTGCTGGGCCATTGAACAAAAAGCAGGAGCAATCCGGGATCAGTTTACCTGGTTGCGGCTATCGCCCAACGGCCCGCCTGCTCTCCCCAGGCCATTGAGCAAGCTGTCCCCGATACGATAAGAACCAGGAGCCAACCCATGTGCGATGAAATCACCGGCAAGGATGAAGAACTTTCGCTGGCCCGGCGCGACCTGACCCGACGGGAGTTCGCCGCGGCCACCGCGGCTACCGCCATGGCCATGATGCTGCCTCCGGTGGCCAATGCCCTGGACGTGGTGGAACAGGATGTCATGGTGCCGACGCCAGACGGCGAGGCGGACTGTTACTTCGTGCACCCCGGCGAGGGCAAGCACCCGGCGGTGATGGTATGGCCGGACGTGAAAGGCATTCGCCCGGCCTTCCGTGCGATGGGTAAACGCCTGGCCCAGTCCGGCTACTCGGTGCTGGTGGTCAATCCTTACTATCGCACTCACAAGGGCCGGCTGGTGTCGGAGGGCGAGTTCTTTTCAGATCCCGCGGTACGCGAGCGCCTGATGCCCCATGCCCGCAGCCTGTCGTCGGAGACCTGTGTAACAGACGGCCGCGCCTTCGCCGCCTACCTCGACCAGCAGGCCAGTGTGGATACCGGGCGCAAGATGGGTGTGACCGGTTACTGCATGACAGGCTCGTACACCCTGCGTCTGGCTGCGGCCATGCCCGAGCGCATTGGTGCCGGTGGTTCTTTCCATGGCGGCCGGCTGGCGACCGACCAGGCGGACAGCCCCCACCTGCTCGCTCCGCAGATGAAGGCAGGTTTCCTGATTGCCATCGCCGAAAACGACGACGAGCGCAATCCGGCAGAAAAGGAACGTTTGCGTGAGGCCTTCGATGCAGCCGGCGTGGAGGCGGAGATCGAGGTATACGCCGGGACCAAACACGGTTGGTGCCCGCCGGATTCCGCCGTTTACGACGAAAAGGAGGCCGACCGGGCCTGGGGCCGGCTGCTGGCCCTGTTCGAGCGCGAGCTGGGCTGAGGCAATCAGGCTTGCCCTCGATTCGATAGAAACTTAGTATTCGGGCGCAATTTTCGGTAAATCCTTCAAGTCATTCTAAACAAGCCAAACGGAGAGTACCCATGCAGGGCCTGATGATGGACCAGCCGCTGTTGGTCAAATCCATCGTGGAGTTCGCCGACCGAGTGAACCCGGATGTGGAAATCGTTTCCTTTACCGTGGACAATCCGCGCCACCGTTATACCTATAAGGACGCCTTCAAGCGCGCTCGCCAGCTGGCCAACGTGTTTGCCGGTTGGGGCATGGCACGCGGCGATCGCATCGCCACCCTGGCCTGGAACGACTACCGCCACTTCGAGGCCTACTACGGCATCAGCTGTTCCGGGTTTGTCGCCCATACCATCAACCCGCGGCTTTTCCCGGAGCAGGTCGCCTACATCATCAATCACGCCGAAGACCAGTACGTGTTTGTCGACCCGATGTTCATGCCGATCATTGAAGGCGTGGCCGCCCGCTGCCCGGGCGTGAAAGGCTGGGTGGTGCTGACCTCGGCTGAGCATATGCCGGAGACCAGCCTCGACAATGTGCACTGTTACGAGACCCTGCTCGAAGGCCAGAGCACTGAGTTCGACTGGCCGGAGCTGGATGAGCGCGATGCCTGCGCCCTGTGCTACACCTCCGGTACCACCGGCAATCCCAAGGGGGTGCTTTACTCGCATCGTTCCACCCTGCTGCATGCCTTTGCCTCGGTGTGGCCCGATGTCATGGGCCTGTCCAGCTCGGAGACCGTACTGCCAATCGTGCCCATGTTTCACGTCAACGCCTGGGGCACGCCCTACGCCTGCCCCATGGTGGGCGCGAAGCTGGTGTTTCCGGGCCCGAAAATGGGCGACGGAGCCGAACTCACCAGGCTGATCAACGAAGAAAAGATCACCATGTCTGCCGGCGTGCCCACCGTCTGGCTGAATCTGCTGGCCCATCTGCGTGAGTCCGGCGAAACCATCGAGAGCCTCAGGCGCATCATCGTCGGCGGTGCCGCCTGCCCGCTGTCCGTCATGGAAGAGTTCGACAGCCATGGCGTAGAGACCCGGGTCGGCTGGGGCATGACCGAGATGAGCCCGCTGGGTAGCGTCAACGCGCCCACCCCGGAAGTGGCTGAGATGCGCGGTGAGGACTGGGACAAGCAGCGCCTCAAGGCCGGCCGCCCGGTATTCGGTGTGGAAATGAAGATCACCGACGACGAGGGCAACGAGTTACCCTGGGACGGCGAGGCCTTTGGTTCCCTCAAGGTGCGCGGCCCCTGGATCTGCTCGGGCTACTTCAAGCTGGACGCCGGTGACGCCCACGCCGATGAAGGCTGGTTCGAGACTGGTGACGTCGCCACGATCGATCCCCATGGTTATATGGCGATCACCGATCGCACCAAGGATGTGATCAAGTCGGGTGGGGAATGGATCAGCTCCATCGATGTGGAAAATGCCGCCGTTGGCCATCCCAAGGTGGCGGAGGCAGCGGTCATTGGCCGTTACCACCCCAAGTGGAGCGAACGGCCCCTGCTGGTCGTGGTGCGTGACAAGGGTGGTGAGGACCTGACGCCGGAAGAAATTCTCGGCTTCCTGGAGGGCAAGATCGCCAAGTGGTGGATTCCCGACGCTGTGGAGTTTGTCGACGAGCTGCCTCACGGCGCTACTGGCAAGATCCAGAAGGTCGAGCTGCGGGAGATCTTTAAGGGTTTCGCGTTTCCCGAATAGCGAGAAGGGCCGATCGCCGCCGGCCATCCCTTAGATCAACTGGCAATATTCGTAGAATTTAAACCAACTTTCTACGCATATCGGTTGTTGAGGCCGTTTTCGATGACTATAGTGACGGAATGAGCCCCGTCGATCGTCATCGGAAGCGCCGCCGCGATGCCCAGTTCGCCGCCTGAGTGGAAAACCCTGCCGGGCATTGTCGCCGCGGCGGCCGCCGAGCACGGCGCGCGCATTGCATTGCGTGAAGGCGACCTTGAAATAAGTTTTCTCGAGCTCGACCGCCTGAGGCGGCGGTCGGCCGCCGCTTTCCTCGCCGCCGGCCTTCAGCGCGGCGACCGTATCGCCATCTGGGCACCCAACATCCACGAGTGGATTCTCGCCGCCATCGGTGCCCAGTCGCTTGGCATCACCCTGGTGCCCGTCAATACCCGCTGGAAGGGGCCGGAGGTGGCCTACGCCCTGAACCTCAGCCGGGCGAAGCTGCTGTTTACTGTCGGCTCGTTTCTCGGGGTCGAGTATCCGAGCATGCTGGCGGGGGAATCCCTGTCTCATCTGCAGGGGACGGTGCTGCTGCGGCGGGATGCCGCAGTACCTGACGACGCCGGCGAGTGGCAGGCGTTTCTTGTCCGGGGCGACTCCATTACCGATGCCGAGGTAGACGCACGAGTTGCCGAGGTCACGCCGGACGACGTGCTGGATATCGGTTTCACCTCGGGCACCACCGGCGCGCCCAAGGGCGTGGTCACTACCCACGGCCAGAACATCCGTGTCTTCGAGACCTGGAGTGGTACCGTTGGCCTGCGCAGTAACGACAACTACCTCATTATCAATCCCTTCTTCCATGCCTTCGGCTATAAAGCCGGCTGGTTGTCTGCCATCCTGCGCGGCGCCCTCATCCTGCCGGTGCTGAGTTTCGATCTCGATGCCGTCATGGCGCAGATTGAGCAGGACCGGGTCACCATGCTGCCCGGCGCGCCCACCATCTACCAATCGCTGCTGGCACACCCCAACAGGGATAAGTTCGACCTCTCCAGCCTGCGACTGGCGGTCACGGGTGCAGCGCCGGTACCGGTGGAACTGGTCAATCGCATGCGCAGTGAGTTGGCCTTTGAAACCGTGGTCACGGCCTACGGCCTCACCGAAAGCTGCGGTACGGTGAGCATCTGTCGGCCGGACGATCCAGCCGAGATTATTTCCGGCACCTCCGGCCGCGCCATGGAAGGCGTGGAGATACGTATCGTCGATGGGGACGGCAAGGACCTGCCCACGGGAGAACCGGGCGAGATCTGGGTGCGCGGCTACAACGTCATGCAGGGCTATCTCGACAACCCGGAAGCGACCGCCGACACCATCACCGAGGACGGCTGGCTCAAGACCGGTGATGTGGGTGTGATGGATGCCGACGGCTACCTGGATATCACCGATCGCATCAAGGACATGTTCATTGTCGGTGGCTTCAACTGTTATCCCGCCGAGATCGAGAACCAGTTGTGCTCCCACGAGGCCATTGGCCAGGCAGCCGTCATCGGCATGCCGGACGAGCGCCTGGGCGAAGTGGCCTGTGCATTCGTGGTGTTGCGTCCTGGTGCCAGCCTCGATGAAGCAGCACTGTTTGCCTGGTGCAAAGATGCCATGGCGAATTACAAGGTACCGCGCGCCGTGCACTTTGTGGGCAGCCTGCCGGTGAATGCGTCCGGCAAGGTGCTGAAGACCGAGTTGCGGGAACGCCTGCAGCTATGAACGCCGCTATCGAACTGGACGATACCGACGAGCGCATCGTTGCACTGCTACGCAGTGACGGCCGCATGGCCTATCGGGCCATTGCCGCCGAGTTGGGTATCACTGAGGCCACGGTGCGCACCCGCGTACGCCGCATGGAAAAAAGTGATGCCATGCGCGTGGTGGCAGTAACGGATTTCCAGGCCGCCGGTTACGAGATGATGCTGGCGGTGGGGCTGACGGTTGAAGGCCGCGCACCGCTGGAGGTGGCCGAAGCGCTCGCCCGCTTCCCCGAAGTCTTTTCCATCAACGTGGTAATTGGTAGCTGCGATATCGAAACCCTGGTGGTGGCGGAGGACCAGAGCGCCATGGCGGAGCTGATCTTCCGCCGTTTCGCCGAGTTGCCGGCTGTGCTGCGGGTGTCTGCTTCCCTGGCGGTGGATGTGCTGAAGAACCAGCCGGACTCGGTGCCTCTTCCTCTTTATAAGACCGCTGGAGATCGCGCCAGTGGCGCTGCTGGAGGCGTTTCTTCACCAGCATCCGCTGATAAAACCGGTGCCAATAATGGTGCTAGGGGAGATGCTGCTTCACGAGCATCTGCTGATAAGGCGGGTGCCAACAATGGTGCTGAAGCAGGCGCGACTTCATCCGAGACTGTTGATTCTGCAACCGCTGGCGGCGCGTCAGCGAAGCCGGCGCTGGATGAGGTGGATCGGCGGATTGTGGAACGGTTGGGGGAGGATGCGCGCACCAGCAATCGGCAGATTGCGGATGAGATCGGCGTGACAGAGGGCACCGTGCGTTCACGCATCAAGCGCATGCAGGAAGAACGGCAGATTCGCATTACCGCAGTCACCAATATCGACCGCTACCGGGGCGCGGCCATTGCCTATGTGTGGGTGGAGGTCGAGCGCAGCGAGCTGGCGCCCCAGGTGGCGCGGCAGATGGCGGCCATGAAGGAGTTTGGTTTCGTCGGGCTGATGATGGGCCGCCACGACATTCTCGGTATCACCATGGTGCGCAATACCGAGCACCTGGCGCGCTTCGTCCACAAGCATGTCGCAAGCCTCGAGGGGGTGCGCGGCACGGAGAGTTCGCTGGGTGTGAACTTCGTTAAACACGATTACCGGATGAGCCGGATCGTCGAGCAGGATCCAGAATTATGAACAAGCTGATGGAGGCGGCTGACGTCGTCGCGCAACTGCAGGACGGCATGACCGTCGGCATCGGTGGCTGGGGGCCGCGCCGCAAGCCCATGGCCCTGGTGCGGGAGATACTTCGCTCCGACCTCCGGGATCTCACCATCGTCTCCTACGGCGGCGCCGATGTCGGCATGCTGTGTGCGGCCGGCAAAGTGAAGAAGCTGGTGTTCGCGTTCGTCTCCCTGGATTTCATTCCGCTGGAACCGTTTTTCCGCCAGGCGCGCCAGGCCGGCACAATCGAGGTAGCGGAGATGGACGAGGGCATGATGCTACTGGGTCTGCGCGCCGCGGCCTGGGGCCTGCCCTTTATCCCCACAGAAGTGGGCCTTGGTACCGACATCGTCAAGGTGAATCCCGCCCTGAAGCTGGTAGACAGTCCCTACGACGACAAGGAGTGGGTGGCGGTGCCCGCCCTCAAACTCGACGCCAGCCTGATTCACGTCGACCGGGCCGACGCGCGCGGCGTTTGCCAGATCGCCGGACCCGATCACTATATGGATGACATGTTTGCCCGCGCTGCCGGGAAGACCTTCGTGTCCTGCGACGAGTTGGTGGACAGCGCCTTCTTCGCCGATCCCGCCGAGGCGCGGCGGGTGTTCTGGGAGCGGGCTGCCACCACCGGCGTGGTGCACCTGCCCGGTGGTGCCCATCCGTCATCCTGCAGCCCGCTGTACGGTTTCGATGTAGCCCACTTCAAGGAATACACCGGCTACGCAAAGGACGAGGCGGGTTTTGCCGGCTACGCCGACAAATACCTCCGGGCGAGCGAGGCCGACTACCAGGCCGCGGTGGGCGGCCTGGACGCCATTCGCCAGCTGCCGCTGCCGGTGTATTGAGGAGGCCCCATGACTTACAGCCTTGCTGAACTGTGTATCTGCGCCGCTTCGCGCGCCTTCGAGGGCGACGGTGAAGTACTGGCCACCGGCATCGGGGTCATACCCCGCCTGGCCGCCAGTCTCGCCATGAAAACCTGCAACACCGACCTGATGATGACCGACTCGGAGGCCTTCATGCTGGCCGAGCCCAACCCGCTGGGTCAGCGCCGGTCGGGCTTCCGCCAGGCCAACGAGAGCTGGATGGGTTTCTCGCGGATTTTCGATAACGTCTGGTCCGGCAAGCGCCACGCCATGCTGGGTCCAACCCAGGTGGATCGGTACGGCCAGTCCAATACCTCCGCGCTGGGCGGCAATTACGAGCAACCCAAGGTCATGATGCTCGGCGCCCGGGGCTTCCCGGGCAACTCCATCAGCCACCCCAACAGCTTTTTTGTGCCCGGCCACAGCACCCGGGTGTTTGTCGACGGCGAGTGCGATTTCGTTTCTTCCATCGGTTACAACCCGGCGCGGCTGCCCCGCGGCCACAGCCTCGATGACATCGATATCCGCCTGATCATCACCGACCTTTGTGTGATGGATTTCGGCGGGCCCGGGCATCAGGCAAGGCTGGTGTCCCTGCACCCCGGTATCGGCGCCGAGCAGGTACAGGAGAATACCGGCTTTCCCCTGCATATCGACGGTGATGTGCCGGTTACGGCGGCGCCGACGGCGGAACAGCTTGAGATCATCGCGGCCCTGGACCCACACAACCAGCGTGCGGCGCAGATTAAAGACAACCCCGCGGGGGATAGACGCTGAGAATGCTCAATACCCGCCTGACAGAGCTGCTCGGCTGCCGCTATCCCATCGTGCAGACCGCGATGGGCTGGGTGGCGGACCCGAAGCTGGTGGCCGCCACCGGCAATGCCGGCGGCTTCGGCTTCCTGGCGGGGGCGACTATCCCGCCGGAAGAGATCGAGGCGGACATCCTGGCGGTGAAGTCGCTCACCGATGCGCCCTTCGGCGTCAATTTCCATATGTACCAACCCAATGCCGCCGACATCGTGGACCTGGTGATCAGGCACGGCGTGCGCGCGGTGAGCTATTCGCGTTCACCGGGCCCCGAATTCATCGGCAAGTTGAAGCAGGCGGGGGTGGTGTGCATGCCCACCGTTGGGCTTCCCAAGCACGCTATCAAGGCAGTGGAACTGGGTGCCGACGCCGTGACCGTGCAGGGCGGGGAAGGCGGTGGCCATACCGGCGCAATTCCCACCACGGTCCTGCTGCCGCAAGTCGTTGAGGCGGTGGCAGACAAAGTGCCGATGGCGGCGGCGGGCGGATTCAAGGACGGGCGCGGCCTGGTGGCAGCGATGGCCTGGGGCGCTGACGGTATCGCCATGGGCACGCGTTTCCTGTTGACCAGTGACAGCCCGGTGCCGGAAGCCACGTTGCAGGCTTATCTCGATTGCAGGGACCCGGGTGCCATCATCCGCTCAACGGCAATGGACGGACTGCCGCAGCGCATGATCACCAATGAAGTGCTGGGCCGGCTGGAACGCGCTGGTCCCGCCACCAAATTGTGGCTGGCCGTCCGCAACGGGCTGGCTTTCCGCAAGCATACCGGTGCCAGCCTGCTGGGCCTGTTGAAGTCCGCCCTGGCCATGCAGCGGGACGATGGACTGACCGCTGCCCAGGCCATCATGGCGGCCAATGCGCCCATGATCATCCAGCGCGCCATGGTCGACGGCCGGCCCAGCGAGGGCGTATTGCCTTCCGGCCAGGTGGCTGGCGTCATCGACTCGCTGCCGAGCTGTGAACAACTGATATCGCAAATCGTGGCCGAGGCCGAAGCGCGGCTGGCCGCGCTAGCCCCGGTGGAGACATCCGCATGAGCACACCCTTTATTACCACTATCAGCGACGGCGTTGCCGTGATGGTTCTCGATCACCCTCCGGTCAACGCCTTCGACAGCGCCGGCTGGTTTGCCATTGCCCGCGAACTCGATGCCCTCGGTGCCGACGATGCGGTGCGCGCGATCGTCATCGGCGGCGAGGGCAAGGGTTTCTGTGCCGGCGTCGATATCAAGGAGCTGGCCGCCGACGGCTCGAAAATTCTCGACGTCAATCGCGGTAATTACGAAACCTTCCGTGCCATCCACCGCAACCCCAAACCGGTGATCGTGGCACTGCACGGCTTTGTGCTGGGTGGCGGCATCGGTATGGCCGGTGCTGCCGATATCGTGGTCTGCTCAGACTGCGCCCGCTTCGGCGTTCCGGAAATCGACCGTGGCGCGATGGGCGGCGGCGCCCATCTGCAGCGCCTGTTCCCGGTGCAGAAGGTGCGCTACATGTATTTCACCGGCGAGTTCATTGACGCCGAGGAAGCTTATCGGCTGGGCGCCATTGAGCGCGTGGTGCCGCGCGATGCGCTGATGGCCACCGCCCGCGAGATCGCCGACAAAATAGCCGCCAAGTCGCCGGTGATGGTGCGCATTGCCAAGGAGTCGCTCACGGGCATCGAGGACGGCGATCTCGAAGACAAATACCGCTGGGAGCAGGGCTTCACCTACGAGGCCTACACCTACCCGGATTCCCAGGAAACCCGCGATGCCTTTGTCGAGAAGCGGGATGCCAAGTTCGATGACTAGCCTTCTGCTGGGAACTTTGGCTAGCGAGCTCCGCATTGGCAGTCGCTATGTGAAGGGTATTTCCAAGACACGCCGTGAACCCATCCCTGGGGGCTCGGGGCGCGCGTCCATGCGCGCCACGGTCTTGGAAATACCCTTCACATATCGACCGCCCCGTACTGTCGCGCTTCCGAATTTGGCATCCAGACCTGGCGGGCTGTACACCAAACGGAGCCCGTCTCGTTTCTCGCACATCAATGTGGCAGGAGCGGATCGAGCGATGGGAGGGCATTTACGAGACCGTGTGCGCCATGGATGGCGCACTCGAGCCCCCAGGGATGGGTTCACGGCGTGTCTCGTAAATGCCCTCCCATTGATTGAGCCGCGTCTCGGAAGCAAACCATGAACCTGACGTTTACGGAAAAGCAACAAGGTTTCCGGCGGGAAGCACGCGATTGGCTGGAAGCAAACGTGCCCGAAGAGAGGCTTAAGAGCTTCGACACCGAGGAGGGGTTCCAACAGCACCGTGAGTGGGAGGCGAAGCTGAATGAGGGTCGTTGGGGCATGGTGACCTGGCCCGAGGAGCTCGGTGGGCGGGGCTGTGACCTGATCGAGTGGCTGATTTTTGAGGAGGAGTACTACCGGGCTGGGGCGCCGCTGCGGGTGAACCAGAATGGGATATTCCTGCTGGGGCCCACCCTGATGGAGTACGGGACCGAGGCGCAGAAGGCGCGCTTCCTGCCGAAGATGGCGACCGGTGAAGAGATCTGGTGCCAGGGCTGGTCGGAGCCGAATGCGGGATCCGATATGGCGGCGATTCGTTCTCGGGCTGAACTGGACGGGGATCATTACCTGATCAACGGGCAGAAGACCTGGTCGACGCGGGCGGTGTGGGCGGACTGGTGTTTTGGGATGTTTCGCACCGATCCTGAGTCGGAGCGGCATCGCGGCCTGACGTTTATCCTGGTACCGCTGGATTCGCCGGGTATCACTGTGCGGCCGATCCCGCAGCTCGACGGTTTACCTGGGTTTGCGGAGATTTTCTTTGATGACGTGCGCGTGCCGGTGGACTGCCGCCTGGGTGCAGAGGGCGAGGGCTGGTCGGTGGCTATGGCGACAGCGGGTTTCGAGCGCGGCCTGTTGTTGCGCTCGCCGGCGCGCTTCCAGGAAACCGCGCGGCGGCTGGTAGACCTGTATGCCACGCATCGAGAGAGCGCGGACCGCGACCCGGCGGTCAAGGCCTCGGTGATGCAGGCCTGGCTGGACGCGGAGGCTTACTGCCTGACCACCTACCAGACCGCCTGCCGGATGATGGCGGGAGGCAAGATTGGCGCCGAGGCCTCTACCAACAAGATTTTCTGGTCGGAGCTGGACCAGGCCATGCACGCCACGGCGCTGAGCATTCTAGGCGCCCGGGCGGAGCTGTGGCCGCATGCGCCGGACGCCGGCGATGTGGGCGGCTGGCTCGATGGCTGGCTGTTTGCGCAGTCGGGTCCGATCTACGCCGGTACCAATGAGATCCAGCGCAACATCATTGCTGAACGCATGCTGGGGATGCCGCGCTAATGCACTTTGACTTCACCGAAGACCAGCGTTTGTTCCGGGACTCGGTACGCGACTTCCTGCGCGGAGAGATCACGTCGGACCGGGTTCGCGCGTTGTGGGATAGCGGCCCCGACGCCGGCCTCTGGCGCCAGCTGGTGGAACTCGGCCTGACCGGTGTGACGGTACCGGAGGAACACGGCGGGCTGGGGATGAATGAACTCGACTTTGTGCTGCTGGCGGAGGAGTGCGGCTACGTGGCCCTGCCGGAGCCGCTGGTGCATACAGCATTGGTCGCGGCGCCCACGTTAAATGACATCGGCGGCGAGCTGGCCGCCACCTGGCTGCCGCGGATGGCCGCGGGAGAAGCCCTGGTCCTGGTTGGCCTCGACGGCTGGGTCGAGGACGGTGACCGCGCACAGCTTCTGCTGCTTGAACAGAACGGTCAGCTGCACGCCGTGAAACCCGATGCTGTAGAGCTACGGGCCAATGAGTCGGTGGATCCGTCGCGCCGGCTGTTTGCCGCGCGTGTTACTGGTGACATGGCAGCGGTGGCAGGCAGTGCCACAGTCGATGCGGCTCGCGACCGCGGTGCCCTGGGTGCCGCCGCGCAGGCCCTGGGTCTGGCCCAGCGCATGGTGGATATGGCGGTAGCCTATACCGGTGAACGCAAACAGTTCGGGAAGCCGGTGGGCTCTTTCCAGGCGGTGAAACACCACATGGCCAATGTGGCGGTGCGGCTGGAGTATGCGCGGGCACCGGTGTACCGGGCCGCCTGGTCAGTGGCCAATGGGCATCCGCAGGCGGCGCTTCACGTCAGCCAGGCCAAGCTGGCGGCCTGTGAGGCGGCGGCGCTGGCAGCCAAAAACTGTATCCAGGCCCACGGCGCCATGGGCTACACCTGGGAAGTGGACCTGCACATCTACATGAAAAAGGCCTGGGCCCTGGCCGGTGCCTGGGGCGATAGCGGCTTTCACAAGCAGCGCGTCAACGAGGCGCTGTTCGAACACGGGCTGCCGACAGGCGCCGGCGCGACGTTCTGAGCGCGTTCAACCAAAGAGGGATTACGCAATGCCTGAAGCTTACATCGTCGATGCCGCACGCACCCCGACCGGTCGCCGCCGCGGTGGCCTGGCCCACGTGCATGCGGCGGACCTCGGCGCCCACGTGCTGCGCGCCCTGGTGGAGCGCAACGCCATCCCCGACAGCGACTATGACGACGTGATGTTTGGCTGTGTGGATACCATTGGCCCGCTGGCGGGTGACATTGCCCGCACCTGCTGGCTGGCGGCGGGCCTGGCGGAGGAAGTGCCGGGCACGACCATCGATCGCCAGTGTGGTTCCTCGCAGCAGTCGGTGCACTTCGCGGCGCAGGCGGTCATGTCCGGGATCAACGATGTAGTGATTGCCGGCGGCGTGCAGACCATGAGCTCCATACCGATTTCCTCGGCGATGCTGGCGGCGGAACCGCTGGGTTTCTCCGACCCGTTCTCGGGTTCCCAGGGCTGGACGGCACGTTACGGCGATGTGCCGGTATCCCAGTTCAATTCGGCGCAGATGATTGCCGACAAGTGGGACATCAGTCGCGAGGCCATGGAGGCTTTCTCACTGGAATCCCATTCCCGGGCTCTGCGCGCCATCGAGCAAGGCCGTTTCGATCGCGAGGTGCTGCCACTGGAAGGCGTGGAGATGGATGAGACCCCGCGCCAGACCTCGATGGAAAAAATGGCGGAGCTGGAGCCCCTGGCCGAGGGCGGCACGATCACTGCGGCCGTATCTTCTCAAACCTGTGACGGCGCCTCCGCCATGCTGATCGTCTCCGAAGAGGCGCTCAAGCGATACGAACTCACGCCTCGCGCTCGCATTGCCCACATGAGTGTGCGCGCTGCCGACCCGATCTGGATGCTGACCGCGCCCATCCCGGCCACCGAATACGCCATGAAGAAGAGCGGCATGAAGCTCGCCGATATCGACCTGGTGGAAATCAACGAGGCTTTCGCCTCGGTGCCCATGGCCTGGCTGCAGGACACGGGTTACCCGCACGAAAAAACCAACGTTAACGGCGGTGCGATTGCGCTGGGTCATCCGCTGGGTGCCACGGGCACCAAGCTGATGACGACCTTGTTGCATGAGCTGGAGCGGACGGGTGGCAGATTCGGCCTACAAACCATGTGCGAGGGGGGTGGGCAGGCCAATGTCACCATCATCGAACGTCTGTAGCTTCGGATTCCGTGTCCCCGGGGTCGTGCATGTCTGCGCCGGACACGCCGTGAATCCATCCCTGGAGGCTCGGGGCGCGCATCCATGCGCGCCACGGTCCCGCACAGACATGCACGACCCCGGGAACACTCGCTCCGGAGCGACGCCCGGCTGCCAATCATGGAGTAGCGTATGACAGGAATCCTTGAAGGCCGTGTTGCCATCATCACTGGCGCTGGAGGTGGGTTGGGCGCTGCCCATGCGAAGGTGATGGCGGCGGAGGGCGCGGCCATTGTGGTTAACGATATCAACCGTGACGCGGCGCAGGCGGTGGTTGATGAGATCAATGCCGGTGGTGGCCGCGCGGTGGTGAACGGTTCTGATATCACCGATTACGACGACAGCCTCAATGCGGTGAAGCAGGCGCTGGATGAGTTTGGTGACCTGCACATTGTGGTGAACAACGCAGGTAACAATCGGGATCGGATGTTCGCTTCCATGACGGAGGAGGATTGGGATGCGGTAATGTCGGTGCACCTGAAGGGGCATTTCTGCATCAGTTCCCATGCGGTGCACTACTGGCGTGGCCGCTCCAAGGAGGGTGAGGCGGTGGATGCGCGGATTATCAATACCACTTCCAATGCCGGGCTGCAGGGTGCCATTGGCCAGTCCAACTACGCGGCGGCGAAGGCGGGCATCGCGGCGCTGACACTGAACCAGGCGGCGGAGCTTGGGCGCTACGGGATCACGGCCAACTCGATTTGCCCGGTGGCGCGCACCGGCATGACGTCGGCCGTTCCGGAAATGGCGGAGCGTATGAAGAAGCCTGAGGACGGCAGTTTTGATCACTACGCGCCCGAGAATGTGTCCTCGGTGATCGCCTGGTTGGCATCTCCCGAGGGCGGCAAGGTCACCGGTCGCATCATCGAAGCCGAGGGTGGGCGTATCTGCATCTGTGATGGCTGGCGCACCACCGCGGGGGTGGATCGCGGTGATCACTGGGCGCCCGCGGACATAGGCGCGGCCATGGAAGAACTGCTGGCTGCGGAGACTCCGGCGCAGAAAGTCTGGGGTACCTGAAGCTATGGAGTTCCGCTTTACCGACGAGCAGCGCATAATCCGCGACACCGCGGCGGCGTTCCTGTCGGAAGCGTCGCGTAGCGAGGCGGTGCGTGCAGCGATGGCTTCCGAGTCGGGTTATGACGCTGCACTGTGGAAGCAGGTGTGTGAGGAACTGTACTGGCCGGCGATGCATATCCCGGAGGATTACGGTGGCCTGGGTCTTGGCTATGTGGAGCTGGCGGCCACCATGGAACAGATGGGTCGCCGCCTGTTTTGCGGGCCTTATTTTTCCACGGTCTGCCTGGCGGTCAATGCCCTGCTGGTGGCGGGCAGTGAAGCCCAGAAAACGACCTGGCTTCCCAGGGTCGTTGCGGGTGACACCGCGACACTGGTCGGAGGTCTGGATACACCGCTTAGCTGGGAAATGTCAGACGGCAGCTTTCGCCTCAATGGCAGTTGCCGCTACGTGATTGACGGTCACAGTGCGGACTGGCTGGTGGTGGCGGCGCGGCAGGCACAGACAGAAGCCATCGCCTTGTTCCTGGTGCCGGGTGACGCGGACGGCCTGAGCCGTGAATGGCTGCCGACCATGGACCAGACCCGCAAACAGGCGCAGCTCGATTTTGAAGACGTGCAGGTAGCGGCCGCTGATCGGCTCGGTGACGAAACGGATGTTGCGGCTGGATTGAGCGCCGTTCTCGACCTGGCGGCCATTGCGCTGGCGGCGGAGCAGGTGGGTGGTGCGCAGCACAGCCTGGACAGCACGCTGGCCTATATCCAGGAGCGGGTTCAATTCGGCCGCCGCGTTGCCAGCTTCCAGGCGGTGAAGCACAAGGCCGCCGATATGATGGTCAAAGTCGAAGCCGCCCGCTCCTCGAGCTATTACGCGGCCTGTATTGCCGAGGAATACCTGGCCGGCGGGCCCATGGGTGCGGAGCTGGCCGAGGCGGCCAGCGTGGCGAAAGCCTGGTGCTCGGATGCCTACCTGTTCAATGCAGGTTGTGGGATTCAGTTGCACGGTGGCGTGGGCTTTACTTCGGAGTACGACATACAGCTCTACTTCAAGCGCGCGAAGTCCTCCGAGACCCTGTTGGGCAACGCTGCGTTTCATCGCGAACGCCTGGCGGCGCAACTGCTGGATTGAGGTGGGGCGATGGAGCTGAAATTCAGCATTGAGGACGAGCGTTTCCGCGAAGAGATTGCCGACTGGCTGGCGGACAACCTGGTGGGTGACTTCGCCGTCATCCGCTTTCGCGGCGGCCCCGGGGATGAGCACATGTTCCCGGAGGAGCGCAAAGCCTGGGAACGCCGGCTGGCCGAGGGCGGCTGGACCTGCATCGGCTGGCCACAGGCCGTCGGCGGGCGAGGCGCGAGCATCGAGCAGCAGGTCATTTTCCACGAGGAGTATGCCCGCGCCGGCGGTCCCGGTCGCATGGGCCATATCGGGGAAACGCTGACGGGTCCCACCCTGATTGCTTTTGGTTCCGATGCCCAGCGCGAACGTTTCCTGCCGGGTATTCGCGCCGGGGAAGAGTTCTGGTGCCAGGGTTACTCGGAGCCCTCCGCCGGTTCTGACCTCGCCAACGTCAAGACCAAAGCCGAGTTCGACCAGGTGTCGCAGCAGTGGCGAATCACCGGCCAGAAAGTCTGGACGTCCCTGGCCCACGAATCGGATTACTGCTTCGTGATTGCTCGCACCGACCCCGGCTCGGTCGGCCACAAGGGCCTGGGATTTTTCCTGCTGGCTATGGACCAGCCCGGCATCACCGTGCGGCCGATCGAACAAATGACCGGTACCAGCGAATTCAATGAGGTGTTTTTTGACGCGGCCGTGTGCGATGCCGGCGACATCGTCGGCGCACCGGGCGACGGCTGGACAGTGGCGATGGGCCTGCTCGGCTTTGAGCGCGGGGTCTCCACCCTGGGCCAGCAGATGCTGTTCCAGAATGAGCTCGACGACATCGTGTGTGAGGCGAAGCGCAATGGCGCCGCCCGCGACCCGATGATTCGCCAGCGTATAGCCGATGCCCACATCGGTTTGAAGATCATGCGCTACAACAGCATGCGCACGCTGTCCGGCAATGCGGAAGACGGATCGTTGCAACCCGAAGCCATGATCTACAAGCTGTACTGGTCCACCTGGCACCGCAACCTGGGCAAGCTGGCCATGGATGTGCTGGGGCCGGAGGCGGAGATCTGTGCCGGCGCACCCTACGAGCTGAACCGCTTGCAAAGTCTTTTCCTGTTTTCCCGTGCCGACACGATTTACGGCGGCACCAACCAGGTGCAGCGCAATATCATCGCCGAGCGCGCCCTCAATATGCCCCGCGAGCCGCGCGGGTAGACCGGGAGTCACACCATGGCCCTTAAAGAAGCCCCACCCTACGTCCCAGGCCACAACCTGTTGTCAGGCAAGAGCGTGTTGATCACGGCGGCGGCGGGCGCCGGCATCGGCTTTGCTGCCGCTACCCGGGCGGCGGAGGAGGGTGCCCGCGCAGTGTTTATCAGCGACATTCACGAGGGTCGCCTGGAAAAAGCGGTGTCCACGTTGAAGTCCGAGACCGGGCTGGAAGCCGTGCACGGTATGCTTGCCAATGTCACTGATGAGGCGCAGGTGAAGGCCCTGGTCGATGCCGCCGAAGAGGCCATGGATGGCGTCGATGTGCTCATCAACAATGCCGGCCTCGGCGGCACCAAGCGGCTGGTGGAGATGGAAGATGAGGAATGGCACCGGGTACTGGATGTTACGCTCACCGGCACCATGCGCATGACCCGCGCCATGCTGGGGCGCATGCAGCCCCGGGGTGCCGGGGTGATTGTGAACAATGCCTCGGTACTCGGCTGGCGTGCCCAGAAGGAACAGTGCCACTACGCGGCCGCCAAAGCCGGGGTTATGGCGCTGACGCGCTGCTCGGCGCTGGAGGCCGCCGACTACGGCGTGCGCATTAACGCGGTGTCACCTTCCATCGCCTTTCACGATTTTCTCAGGAAGACATCACCCCAGGAACTGCTGGAGCAACTCGCCAGCCGCGAAGCCTTCGGCCGCGCCGCTGAAGTCTGGGAAGTCGCCAACGTGATGATGTTTCTGGCTTCGGACTACGCCGGCTACATGACCGGCGAGGTAGTGAGCTGCTCATCCCAGCGCGCCTGAGGGTTTTCTGGCACAATCAGGCGGTTCCCAGCGCTTCGGTGCAAGCGCTATAATGCGCGGCAAATGCTTGAAACCTCTAAAAAAATTGGTGAATTGCTACTGGAGCGGGGGCTGATCCAGGAGACCGACTTGCGCAAGGCGCTGCAATTGCAGCAGAGCACGGGCGGTCGGCTTGGCAGCATCCTGATTCGCGTCGGCGCGGTGTCTGAAGAGGCCCTGTTGCCCATCCTGTCAGAACAGCTGGGGCTCCCCAGCCTGTCCCGTGAGACTCTGCCTGCGCAGGGAGAGGTTTTCGATTTCCTGTCCGAATCAAAGATCCCACTGGACTGGTTCATCGACCAGCAGGTGGTGCTCTGGCGCGGGGACGACGATGCGATCCACTGCCTGGCGATAGACCCGCTGGACAGTTTTGTACGCGAGGTACTGGAGCGTTTCTATGGCAGCGGCACGGTGCGCTACTGCCTGGCGAGCCAGCACCATATCGAGAGCTTTGTGGATTACGCCCGCCGTGAGCACGCGGTGGAGGACCTGTTCCAGGGCGGCGGCGAACGGGCCCTGGCGGAGCTGGCGGAAGAAGCGCCGATTATTGAGTTCGTGAACAACATGATGGCCCAGGCCATGGACGCGGGTGCGTCGGATATCCACGTCGAGCCGGGCGAGCGCAACTTTTCGGTGCGCTTTCGTGTCGACGGTGTGCTGCACCAGCGGCTGGAACAACCCCAGGATCGTTTCCCGGCCATCGCATCTCGCATCAAGTTGATTGCAGGCCTGGATATCGCCGAGCGCAGGATGCCCCAGGACGGCCGACTGACCACCCGGGTCAGCGGCAAGGAAATGGATATTCGTGTTTCCACGGCGCCGGACGTGCGCGGCGAATCGATTGTGATGCGTCTGCTGCCCAAGCAGCGCGATGAGGTCGGCCTCGCCCAGTTGGGTATGGAGGAGGACCACCTGGCGCGCATGAAAGCCTGGGCCCACGAGGCCCATGGCATTGTGCTGGTCACGGGACCGACCGGGTCCGGTAAGTCGACCACGCTGTACTCCACACTCGAGGCCACCAACGACGGCCAGAAGAAAATCATTACGGTGGAAGACCCGGTGGAATTTCAGCTCACCGGGATTACCCAGATCCAGGCCCACGCGGAAATTGGCTACAGCTTTGCCCGCGCCCTGAAGGCTATCCTGCGCCAGGATCCGGACGTCATCATGATTGGTGAGATTCGCGACCTGGAAACTGCCGAGATCGCTATCCAGTCAGCGCTCACCGGTCACCTGGTGCTGTCCACCCTGCACACCAACGATGCGATCTCGGCGTTTACCCGCCTTATCGACATGGGCGTGGAACCGTTTCTGGTGGCTGCTCCCATGCTCGGCGTACAGGCACAGCGCCTGGTGCGCACCCTCTGCCCGCACTGTAGCGAGCCGGACGATATTGGCGAGCAGCTGCGCCGGGAGATTGCCGAGGTGCCGGGCTTTGACGGGCGCGAAATCACGGCGAAGCGCGCCGTGGGCTGCAAGCGTTGCCAGGGCACTGGCTATCGGGGCCGCTCTGGCATTTACGAACTGGTGCAGGTGACCCCCGAACTGCATGAAATGATTGTCCAGAACCGCCCCATTCACGAGATGCGCCTGCAGGCCCAGGCCCAGGGCGATCGCACCTTGCGGCAGGACGGCCTGCTCAAGGTGGCCCAGGGGGTCACCTCGCTGGAAGAAGTATTCCGCGTGACGGGCACTGAAGCCGAGGCGGCCTGATGAAGTACAGCTACCAGGCATTCAACCGCGACGGTGAATTGGTGCGTGGCGATATCACCGCTGCCAGCGAACGCGAAGCACAGCGCATGCTGGAGTCCCAGGGCGTTTCTCCCTTCGAGTTTGCCATTGCAAAGGATGTCGCAGCAGGCCGACAGCGCCGGCTCAAGTCACAGGATATCGTTCAGGCGCTGGACGAATTCAGCACCCTGCTGGAATCCGAAGTGGGGATCGCGGAATCTGTCGAGGCCCTGCAGCAGGGTGAATACCACCCGCGCATCAACGCCTTCTTCACCAGTGTTGGCACTCGCCTGCAAAGTGGTGACAGCCTCTCCGCTGCGTTGCGCCAGGGTGAACTGGACCTGCCGGCGGTGGTCCTACAGCTGGTGGAGACTGGCGAGGCCACCGGTGAACTGGCCGCCTCGCTGCGTGAGGCTGTCAGCCAGTTGCAGTACGAGGAATCCGTGCGCGATGAGTTCCGCAGCGCGTTGGTCTACCCGGCGATCC
Source organism: Halieaceae bacterium (assembly GCA_965229625.1). Taxonomy (GTDB): domain Bacteria; phylum Pseudomonadota; class Gammaproteobacteria; order Pseudomonadales; family Halieaceae; genus JANQIO01. Next base: position 1,198,697 of record CBDDJJ010000002.1, on the reverse strand, counting down.
TGGTACTGTCGGGCCTGGGTGCCATCCTGCTGATTTTTGCCTTCGTGGTGCCCAAATTTGCCAACCTCGTGAAAGGCAGCGAGGACATTCCGCTGCTGGCCAGCCTGGTGATCAATGGCGGGCTCTGGTTCAACGCCAACTGGTACCTGCTAGTGGGTGCGCTGATAGCGGCTGCGGCTGTATTGGTGGTGAAGCTGCGCGATCCCTCTTTCCGCGAGCGCATGCTCAACTTCGCCGCGCGTCTGCCGGTGGTGGGTGAGTGGCTCGATGAGCGTGATATTGGCAACTGGTCAGCCTCGATGGCGGCGCTGCTCAACAACCGCGTTGAGCTGGTCACGGCCCTCAGCCTGTCCCGCAGCAGCGTGCAACTGGCTGTTCGCCAGCAGCGCCTGCAGAGAGTGGAGCAGTCGGTGCGCAGCGGTGAGTCACTGTCTGACGCCCTGCGCGAAAACCGGGTGCTGTCGCCCACCGCTTACAACCTGATCCGCGTCGGCGAAAAGACGGGGCGGCTGCCGGCGATGATGCGCTCTGTGTCGAACATTTGTGAAAAATCGCGCAAGACTCGCACCGCGCGGGTACTGGCGCTGATCGAGCCCGCCGCCATCCTGGTGATTGGCGGCGTGATCGGGGTGATGATCCTGGGCGTGATTCTCGCGATCACCAGTGTAAATGATGTGGCTTTCTAGCCAGTTTTAGGGAAAGTAGGACAAATGAATCGGAAACAGACAGGTTTCTCCATGATCGAGCTGCTGGTCGTGCTCGTCATCCTTGGCATGCTGGCGGGCCTGGTTGGCCCGCGCTTGTTCGGCAAGCTGGATTCTTCCAAGGTGAAGACGGCTGAGACCCAGATCAAGATGCTGAAGGGCGCCTTGCAGACCTACCGGCTGGATGTTGGCGATTACCCCTCCACCGACGATGGCCTTGAGGCGCTGGTGCGCGCGCCCAGCGGCGTCGATTCCTGGCAGGGACCCTACCTGGATGAAGAAGTCCCCCTCGATCCCTGGACCCATCCCTACCAGTACGAACGCAAGCCCAGTGGCCTGCAGGAATTTACGCTGTACTCCCTCGGGGCCGACAAGAACCCCGGTGGGGAAGGGCTTGATGCCGATGTTGGGTTTGTCCCGGACGAGAACTAGCCCCGAGGAGGGTTACACCCTCCTGGAGATCCTTTTTGTGCTGGTGTTGATCGGCCTGGTGGGCAGCCTGGTGGTGCCGCGGGTGGATGGGCTCTATGACAGCGTCGCTCTCAGCGGCGAACGGGAAGATATCATCAACAGCCTGCGTGACCTGCCGGCCCGCGCCCGCCATCAGGGTCTGGGTTTCGGAATGGGTGGACCTGAGGTTCAGTCGCTGCTCACCTCGGGCTCCAGTAGTGGTTGGACGATTTCTGCATCGGAAGGCCTGCGGTACAAGGCCAACGGTTTCTGCACCGGCGGCACCGTTGTCCTCAGCCACGAGTCCGGCCGCAGCTGGCGTTACAGCCTCGCTGCTCCGTACTGTGTGCCCGAGGAACTAGATGATGCCTGATCGACGCCGCCAGACAGGCTTCAGCCTGCTCGAGGCCATCATGGCTTTGGTGATTCTCAGCACAGCGTTGGGCAGCCTGTTCTCCCTGATCAATACCGACCTGATTTCACTGCGCCGCGCAGAAGCGGTGGTGGCCTCACAGAATGTGCTCCAGGAAGCAGTGCGCCGGGTACGCCTTGCTGACATGGGAACCAATGCTACCGGCCGCATGGTGATTGGCGAGCACGAGGTTGTCTGGCAGGCCACGCTGGTGGAGCCAGTGACCTATGGTCGCGCACAGCGTGGGCCGCCCGGTGCCTATGATCACGCGCTCTACGATGTCTGGTTGGAGGTCGAGTCGGCAGGCCGTCGGCTGGGCCGCTGGCATACCCGCATTTCCCAACACGCTTATGTCCGGCCGCCACCTGAGCTGTCCGATGTCTAGGCAAAACAGGGGTTTTACGCTGGTTGAGGTGCTGGTGGTGCTGACCATGGTCAGCCTGTTGAGCGCACTGCTGTTCCAGGGATTCGGCTATATGCTGGCCACTTACGACCGGCTCCAGAATCGCCAGTCTGCTGAGATGCAGAAGAGCCTGGCGGAGGGTTGGTGGCGTGACTCAGTGGAGGCATCGGTGCCCTACTACGACAACCCCCTGCGCTTTGCTGGAGATACCCAGTCCATCCAGGGAGCCAGTTATTCCCCGATGTGGCGCAGTCCAGGGGTTCCCTCCAGGATGACCTGGCGCCTTGAGCAGCAACGCGATGGATTGCACCTCGTCTACGAGGAGCCGCCGTATCCACCGGTGACCATCCGCCGCTGGGACCCGGGCGCCAGCGCGGCATTCTCCTTTCTCACCAAGGAGGGCCAGTGGCAAGCGGATTGGCTACCGGCGCGGGACCGGCAGTTGCCCGAGGCTGTGCGTCTCGCGATTGAGGAGCGAACTAGTGGCGGGTCGCAGCTCTACACGATGACCGCGGTTGTGCCGGTTCGCAAAAGCCAGTTCATACCCACTACAGATATTCTCTATGGGCGTGAATAGGCTGCAGTCGCGCAGCGATCAGGGGGGCTTCGTGCTCGCCACCACGCTGTGGATCGTCGCTGCGGTGGCGCTGCTGGCAGCACTGTTCCATGGCTATATCGAGCGGCAGGTGGAGCAGGCGGCTGCACTGCAGCAGCGGGTGCGGGAGTCCTTCGCCCTGGAAGCGACCGCTGAGACAGTGCGCTACCTGATCGCTACTCGCAGAACCACCTCCGCGGGGCTGACGCTGAGGCTCGGAGACCAGGGAGGCTACTTGAACCCGGAGGGCTTTTTGGATACTTCACCGGTGGGTGGAGAGCTGCGCCTGGATGGTTCCGTCTACCAGGGGATGGGTGAAATACGCTTCAGCATCCAGGACATGGCCGGGCAAATCGGGCTGAACAGCCCCACCGCACCGGACCTGCTGCGTCAAATTCTCGGGCGCCAACTGGGCCGGCAACAGGCCCTGGAACTGACCGCGGCGCTGGAGGACTATATCGATGAAAATCGCCGCCGGCGTATCAACGGGGCCGAGAGCGATGAATACCTGATGGCCGGTCTGGACGCGCCGACCAACTGGTACCTGAGGTCTGATTCGGAACTGGAGACGGTGCTGGGGTGGCGGGATGTATTGCGGTCAGAGTGGGGTCCGTTCTGGAGGCGCAATGCCGGCGTCTCCTTTTCCAGCGTGCTGAATCTCAACACCGCCTCCGAAGAATTGCTCGCAGAGATGCTTTACATTGACGCTTCTCAGGCGCGCGAGCTGATTGCGGCACGACGCGAGTACCCGTTCAAAAGCCTGCGTGGGGTTTCCAATGCCCTCGGTACTACCGATTCCCGCTGGCTGGAGCCCATGTTCCGTTTCTATCCCGCCAAAGACCTGACACTCAAGTTGTGGTGTGAGCGCTGCAACTGGATTAGTGTAGAAAATCTGCAGCTGACTGAGAACGGCTTTTATGGCCCGTGGTTGGCATACCACCGTTATCGGACTCCCAGAGAAATAGGAAACGTAAAGGATGAACCTGCGACCCTGGTCCCGGGAAATCTCTTCGCAGACCCACTACCTCCTGATCAACGATGAGGTGAGGGAGCTGACGTGGGACGCCGAGCAGGCGTACCTGCTCGTCGCCCGCTCGGAATGCGTGTGTGAGGTGCTGAACCTGGCATCAGTGCCCGATGACGCGCGCCGGGGCTACCTGGAAATGCAGGTGAGGCGACTCAGCCCCTGGGCCAGCCCGGCGTTCTATGCCGTCGCTGACGGGCAACTGACGCAGGTGCCGGTGTGGATCTGGGACGCCGAGTGGGAAGCGCGCCTGCGCGAAGATTTGCCATCGCGCCTGCAACAGACCACGGCATTCCCGGAGGCAGTGTTTCTCGAACCACCGGAGTCCGGTGCAGTGGCTTACCGGTGCGAGGCAGGCATCGACTACCAGTACTGGGAGTCGGGGCAGTTGATGACCTCGCGTTGGTCCCCGCAGGCCCTGGCGGCCGACGACCTGGACAGTTTTTCCAGGGATTGCGGGCTGGTGCTCGATGCACTTGAGCCAGCCAATGATGTGGCGCTGCGCGCGTCGGCACCCTGGAGCGAGCCGGGCTTCAGCTGGCGCACCCTGCTCAAGGATGAACGCCTGGTGATGCTGAGTGTTACCTGTTTCCTGGTTTTCCTCCTGAGCCTGGAACTCGGGCTTGTTGCCGCCACCAGCATCAGGACTACGCTGGCTGAATCCCACAGCGAATCCTTGCAGGCTGAACTGGGCGACCGATTGCAGTACCGGCTGCGGGCGGAGCGGCTGCATGCACGCAGCGCCCAGTTGGCAGAGCTGTTGCCGGCCTACAGCCAGCTTGAGGTCATTGCCGAGTTCACACGCCTGTTGCAGGGCCAGGACTATGAACTGCGGGAATGGGACTATAGCGAAGGCGGGGTTCGCGTACTGGTGCACAACCCGGAACTGGATGGGCGGGAAATCGTACGCAGGCTGGAATCCAGCGATTTATTCTCCAGCGCGCGGATCGTGCCGGCCACCCGGGAAGGCGATTTCACGCTGGAACTGGTGATCAAGGAGCGCGATGCATGAGTGACTTGAAGCAGCAGATCCTCAACTCGCCTCAGCTCCAGCCCCTGGTGGCGGAACTGCGCGGCAACAGCAGATTGCGCTGGATGGTGTTTGGCGTGGTGTCGATATTCCTGCTCTATATCGTGCTGGTACTGGACGATATGCGCGCCGACGCCGCGGCAGAGTATCGTCCGCTGGCACTGCGGGAGGCTCGCCTGGAGGAGCTGGCCGGCAATACGGATGTGGACTTCAAGGCATACTTCGAGCGCGAGCAGGCTGCGGATGCTGCGCTGCGTCAGCAGTTCTGGCGCTCGACCAGCCGAGGCCTGGCGGGGGCCGAGCTGCAGTCCTGGCTACGCAGGCTAGGGCGAGAGCACGGCCTGAAGAAGTCGCGCCTGGATCTGTCCGAAGCGCGGCCAGTTGCCGGGCTCAACGATAATCTCTGGCGCTTCGAGGCGGAGCTCAGCGGTGAACTTCTGCCGAGTGATGCGCGGGCCCTGGCGGTAGCCCTCGCCAGCGCCGACAGGAAGCTCCGTGTCGTGCGGCTGAATTACGCGCCGACGCGAAATGACCGCTTTACGGTGCGCCTGCAGGCGTTTTTTATCATTGAGGAGGCAGGCGCGTGAGCACGTTGACTGCCAGGTTGCAGGCGCTGCCTGCTTGGCTGCAGCCCCTGCTGCTTGCTGTCGCCAGCGGCCTCTGTCTGGGCCTGTTGTTTGGCTTGCTGTTGCTGGGGGCGGGTGTCGACAAGCGCGAGATCTCCCTGGAGGAACCCTGGGCTGAGCGCAGCGTTTCATTTGAGGAGCTGGCCGCCTTGCTGGCAGGCAGCAGCAACTGGAACCGGGGGGCAGCGCCCGAGGCGCAAGCCGAGGTAGAGGCGGAGCCCGAACCCGAGCCGCTGGACCCAACGCGACCGGGCGCTTTCAAGTACCTCGAACTGATCGCAATCCTGCGCGGGCCGCAGCCTGTGGCCGTGTTCCGCCCGCAAAAAATGCCGGAAGCCATGCAGCAACTCATGGTATCCTCGGCCGATGGAGTGGGGCTGCTGCGGGTTGTCGAAGGGGAAGAGATCGTGCGGGGCTGGATCGTCTCAGACATCTCCAATACGCGGTTAATGATTAGCGAGGCGGAGGGCGATCAGGTGCTGGAGTACCGGCTTTTCGACTGGCAGCATCTGGATGGCTGAAACGGACAGTGACTTGGTAACGTACACAACAATGCAATGCGTAACGCTGATCTGACAAGAGTTATCCATGCGGGCCGCGCTGGCCTGGCGGCTTCGGCTGTTTTGGCGCTGGTGTCTTGCAGTCAGCTGACGGAGATGCATCGCCAGGATGATCCCGGGCTTTACACGGAAGGTGGTGTTGAGCAGGCGCGCGAGTCTGCATACGCCCGGCGTAGTGAGGCTGATGGTGCTGCCACTGCAACTGGTGATTCCGGCAAAGGCGCTTCCGACCAGGGCATCAGCCCGGAGGAGCAGGAAGCGGCCATCATCTCGCCGGGGCCTGGCCTGACACCGCTACGGCAAATGGCGGTGACCACAGATCAGGATTTTGTGCCCGACCTACAGGGGGAACCGCTGGGAGGCAGCTACAACAATGTGCCGCTGCCTGCTTTCGTAGACCTGGTGTTTGGCGAGCAACTTGGGTTGCCCTATTCGCTGGATGGGGGCATGTCCTCCCAGACAGACCTTGTGACCTTGCGGCTACAGGAACCGGTGCCTCCAAAGGAACTGTTTCGCATTGCTCGCCGCACGCTGATGGACTTCGGCGTTGCCATGCGTTTCGACAACGGCATATACACTTTTTATGTAGACAAGAACATATCGGCCACGAACGTGCCGATTCTTGTCACCGGTCGCGCCCTGCCGGAAGTGCCGGAGAGCCATCGTCCGGTCTTCGTGTTCGTGCCGCTGGAAGCGGTCCAGCCTGACAAGGTATACAACTGGCTGCGCACCGCCCTTAAGGGACAGGAACTGGACGTAACCCAGGATCCGCTGCGCAATTCCATCATCCTGCGCGGCAAATCCTCAGTCGTGGAGCAAGCGCTTGCCATGGTCAAGGTGTTGGACCAGCCACATATGCGCGGTAAGTACTCGATTAGCGTCGAACCGGCTTTCGCACAGGTGGACAGTCTTGCCCAGGATTTGGTCAACATCCTCACATCAGAAGGCTACGACGCCAGCTCAAAGCCGCCCTTTGGCGCGGTGATGATATTGCCGCTCAAGAGCAGCAACCAGCTCGTGGTGTTTGCGCCCTCTAAGCAATTACTCGATCACGTGCAGGGCTGGGTCGAGGTGATTGACCGTCGCCAGCAACTGGCAGTGGAGGACGGGATTTTCAGCTACGAGGTAAACAGCACCCAGGCATCCTACATTGTCGATCTGCTGAATTCGCTGACGGGCGGTCCTGCGGCCGTTGGCGGGCCCGCAGGCGGTCAATCGGCGCTCACGGCGAATGGTGTTCCGACCACAGATCAGGCTGCCACGCCGCGGCCGGGCGAGCAAACCATGCAGGGCCAGTTCGTGGTGGACTCCAACCGCAATGCCATCATTTTCCGCGGTTCGGGCAAGCAATGGGCAGATCTCCTTCCGGTAATTCAGGAGATGGACCAGCTGGCACCGTCGGTGCTGGTTGAAGTGCTACTCGCCGAAATCTCACTAACTGACACTGACAGTTCCAGTTTCCAATTCCTGGAGCGAACGTCACTGGGCGATTATGACCTGGTACTTGGGACACTGGGGCAACTCGCAGCCGGCTCTTCCGCATTCTCTGCCACTCTCAATAAAGCTGGAGATGTACGGGCTGTACTCAGGGTGCTCTATGAGAATCGGCGTGCCGAGATTCGCTCTCGACCACGCCTGATGGTCAAAAGCGGCCAAACGGCATCTATTGATGTGGGGGATGAAATACCGATTCTCACCACCGCATCTCAGTCGACCCAGAACCCTGATGCGCCGATCGTCCAGGACGTGGCCTACCGGAGCACCGGAGTCAAGTTGAAGATTCGCCCCACTGTGCACAATTCAGGCTTTGTCGATATCGATGTCACCCAGGAGTTGAGTGAGGCACAAATCAACGAAACGAGCGGTATAGACTCGCCGACTATCCGCAACCGGACCCTGCAGACGACGGTGACCCTGAGGGATGGCGGGTCCATCCTGTTGGGCGGGCTGATCTCGTCCTCGAAATCTGACGACGAAACCGGGGTGCCCTTTTTTGGCGCATTACCTGGTGTCGGCGGACTGTTCCGGTCCGATGGTGTGATCGAGGATCGTCGCGAGCTGCTGGTGATGATCATCCCTTACGTGATGGACAGGCCCCAGGATGCCGAAACGCTCACCGAGCAGCTCACTGATGCCTTAGCCACAAGCACAGGTGTCAGCACACCTTCCCCGTGATCAAAAACGCCCGCAGCCCGCGTAACCCGTGGATATGTGTGAATTCTGTCACAAACGGGGAATCTGGCGGGTGTTTCATTTGTAAGTCATGGTTTTCGTGCTAGATTTAGCGGGTCCCGAACAGGGGTAAATCTTGGCAATCCGGTAGGAATGGCTTGATTTGTGAGGTATTGCATGGATAATCCATGGCTAGCTTGAGGGAAGTAGGGGGTTGCTACTCCTGCCAAAAAGCTAATTCAACGTTGAAATTTTGGACAAAAAGTTAGGAGTAACAACATGTTCAATAAAAAAGCCTTGAGTCTGGCAGTTGCAGCGGCAGCTACCGGTTTGTCCGTAGGGGCAATGGCTCAAATCGATGTGACGGCAGGTGAGAACGCTCTGCTGATCGCTAACGAATCGGTCACTCCGCTCACGACTGGCGTACTGCCCGTTGGTACTGCCGGTGGCTCAACCGCGCTTAACATTCAGAGCGAGTTGGGTATCGGTGTCGCGGAAAACGATCAGATCTTTATCCGCTACGACTTCAGCAGCGCTGAATTCGCTTCTGACCTGGCTGTTGGCAACATTGATGTTGACGCTGGCACGGCGAGTACCGGTCTGACCGACGGCCAGACTGGTGATTCAACCGCTATCTTCGGCGTGCTGGCACCTACCGGTGGTTTCGCGCAGGATGCACTGGCTGTACTTGATCTCGACGGCTTCGGCGTTCAGCTGAGCGGCAGCTCCAGCGACGTTCGTGTCCGCGTATTTGAGACGCAGGCTGCTGCTATCAACGAAGCTCTGCCCCTGTCAGACCAGTCTTTCGCAAACGCGATTGCTCTGGGCGACGCCATCCGCGTCAGCTTCTCTCCGGAGACTGCAACGGCCGAGGTGACCACCAACTTCACCGAGTTCACTACCGGTACGACTGGCGCCCTGGGTTCTTTCAGTGCTTCAGCTAACACCAACTTCTTCCTTGCTAGCACTCTGGCTCCGGTCGCTGCCCTGACGGATCTTGCGCTGGTTGACACCAACTCTGTGGTTACCTACACCGGCGACTTCTCTTTTGCTACTACGGCAAACGGTTACTACATTAGCACCAACACCGCGACTTGCGTTGTTGGCACTCCGTTGGCGATCGATACTTCCACGCTGACGACCGCGACCAGCACCCTGGACGTTGCTAACGACAACCTTTTGTGTGTGACGGTAAACGGTGATGATGAAATCATCCCTGAGGCTACTTACGACGCGAGCGTTAACCTCGTTCACGTAGTGACCACCTCTAGCCCGAACAGCACCACTGCAGATGGCTCCGTAGGTGAGATCGAGCGCAACGGTACGACTGTGGAAGTGGCTTACATCACTACCTTCTCTGAGTACAACCAGCGTCTGCTGATCAACAGCCGTCACCCGGTGCCTGCTGAGTACACCATTACCTTCCAGTCGGAAGATGGTGTTACCACTGAGGCGCTGGGTTCTGCAACCGGCGTCCTGCAACCGGGCGAGAACCTGGTACTGCGTGCTCAAGATATCGTAGCTATCACTGGCGGCACCCGCTGCTCCGCGACGGTAGTTGTGGTTGCACCTGAAGGCAACATCAGCGTGGCAACCACGCAGGTGAACCTGAGCGATGGTGGTACCGACACGGTATCCTACAACTAAGCACTACCTATGTAGTGATCAAAGTTGTAGATCGAATGGAAAGGGGCTTCGGCCCCTTTCTTTTTTGTTAACTCCCCCACTCTGCTGCTTTACGCGCATATCGAATAGCCAAGTCGTTGCCCTGTTGAATCAAGGCTTTTGATCTTGGGTTTCATCTGGCACTGACGATTTCTGCTACCATAGTGCCTTCTTCCCAGTCTCGACTTTTTCAGTGAATTCTTCTTCAAACACAACACCGGAAACCATGAGAGTGTTTGCGCAAGCGCGCGCGGCTTTTGAGGCGGGTAACTTTTCCGCCGCCGAAAAGCTGCTGAAACACCTTATCGCCACCGACCGCGAGTTCGCGGGCTCTTACTACTACCTGGGGCGAATTGCCAACGCCACTGGCCACAAGCAGCACGCGGTCCCCCTGTTCCAGGAAGCTGTGCGGTTGGAGCCTGGCAACATCGATTACATCACCCAGTTCGCAAAGCACCTCTATACCAACGGCGTGAAGGACCGCGCCATTGCAACGCTGGAGCAGGCTGAGCCACAGTCACAATCGGCTGCGCTGAAGCAACTGCTGGAACAGATGCGAAGCGGCGCTGCTGTCATGGATTCTGCCGATCGTTACCTCGAGCTAAGCCAGCTCGAAAAAGCGCATAAGTATGATGTGCTGTTGCAGAAAGCGGCGGCCATTTTGAAGGAAGATGAAAGCAGCCTTGAGGCTCGGTATTTTTATGCCCTCGGTTTGGGGAATACAGGGCAACTAGACGATGCTATTCAGCAGTTGCAACTGGTTGTGCATCGCGCACCGGAGAATGACGAGGCCTGGGGCCATCTGGGTGTCGCCCTGCTGAACAGGGGGCAAGCAAGAGATAGCCTGGTAGCGCATCAGCGCGCGCTTATGCTGCAGCCCTCGAATCCGTTTCACCACGTTAATATGGGTGTGTCGTATCTGGAAAATGGCGACTTAGACCACGCGGAGTCGCATGCCAAACAGGCAATAGCGCTGAAGGGCGACTATGTCCCGGCGATCGTGTTGCTTGCACGTACGCAGCACAAGCGCTGGAGGTACGATAGTGCCCGAGCGCTTCTGGGGAAGGCGCTGACGCTGATGCCAGGTTACTTGCCTGCGCAAGCCTCTCTGGTTGATGTCTCACTAGCAGAAGGCAAGCTGAAGGAAGCGGAGTGGGAGTGCCGCAAGCTTATCGCCCAACACCCCACCAATGCCAATGCATTCGGTGCACTGGTGGACAGTCTGACTAGTCAACAAAAAGTTGAAGAGGCGCTGAAATTTGCCGAGCTGGGAGTAAAGCGCGATCCGCAGAACATACCGTTGCGCAACAGGCTTGGCATTGCCTATCACGGGAACAAGCGCTACTCGGACAGCATCTCAACATACAGCGGCATTCTCGAGGAGGCACCGGAGTTCTTCCCTGCAAGGATGAATCTCGCCGGAATGTGTTCACAGACCTCGGCCCATCGTGAAGCTATGGAGCATTATGCAGTAGCGCTTGAATCTGACCAGGCCGGCTCGGAACATGTCAGTAACTGGGTGTTTGCCCATCTCTATGATCCGGAAGTGAGCGCCGCGGAATTGCTGAAAATTTCCCGGCAATGGGCAAGCGATCAGTTCAGCGACGTTACGCCCTACAGTAGCTGGAAGGTAGATACTGCGCCCGATGCACCACTTCGCCTTGGCATTGTCTCAGGTGACTTCCGGGAGCACCCTGTAGGTTTCTTCCTTGAGTCGGTATTGCGCAGGCTCGCCGCCTTGGGCGTTGAGCTACATCTTTACTCTACCGTGCTGGTTGAGGATGACGCCAGTAAACGCTTCAAAGCGCTCGCGGAACGCTGGGTAGGTGCCTACGCTGACAACCCCGATGACTTTGCCAATAACGTAAGAGAGGCAGGCATCCACGTTCTCGTGGACGTGGCGGGCCATACCGCCTACAACCGGCTCAATGTTTTCGCCCGCAAGCCCGCGCCAATCCAGATCACCTGGTTGGGCTACCTGTCGACCACGGGTCTGGACACCATGGATTACATCGTCGGTGACCCCTGGGTGACACCGCCGGGTGAAGAGGATCATTTCACCGAAGAACCCCTGGTATTGCCGCAAAGCTATCAGTGTCTGTCAGAGCCCCAGGACTCTCCAGATGTGGAAGATTTGCCCGCACTGGCAAATGGACACGTTACATTCGGTAGCTTCAACAACTTTGCGAAACTCAACGATCCGGTCGTAGACTTGTGGGCGGAGGTGCTGAAGCGCGTCGAGGGCTCCGTGCTCCTCCTCAAGAACCAGGTTCTGACCGATTCCGCATATCGCGACAAGCTGGCCGCGCGCTTTGCAGAGCGAGGCATCAGCGGTAACCAGTTGATACTGGAGCCGTCCAGGTCACGCGAACATATACTCGAATCCTACAACCGGGTAGATATCGGCCTCGACCCATTCCCTTACACGGGATGCACCACGTCCTTTGAATCGCTGTGGATGGGTGTTCCGGTCATCACTCGGACGGGCGATCGTTTCCTGTCCCATGCCGGTGAGAGCATCATGAACAATCTGGGTATGCCGGACTGGATTGCCGAAAACGCTGAAGACTACGTTCGCATCGCATCGGAGAAGGCAGCAAACTTGCTACAGCTCTCCGAGACCAGGGCGGGATTAAGGGAACGACTCAGGACATCACCCCTGATGGATTCAGATAGCTTCGCTCAACACTTCCATGATGCGCTGATAACCGCTCGCAGCCGGTGGCTGGCGGATCTCGACGCGAGTGCCGATGAATCCCAGTAAGCCGGTTATACCTGTACTGCACAATATGGCCCGGTCCGGCGGCACACTGATCTCCAAGTGCATCGGCTGCATGGACGACATCGCATTGTTGAGCGAGGTTCATCCTTTTGTAGGCTCCTCACAATTCAATCCAATGCTTCAGGCGCAGAACTGGTTTGGAATTGATGTCGCAGCGAAACTACAAGCACTCGAGCTGAAGAAAGGCCTCAACTGGTTGGAGGGGATCGAGCTTATATATGGATGGGTCGCTGAGCAGGGCAAGATACTGGTGGTCAGGGACTGGTCCCACCTTGATTACACCGGCGTACCCTGGGTGCAACCCACTTACAAACTGTCAACCGCGGATGTGCTGGGGAGGAGCTTTGACGTTCGACAAGCAGTTACTGTGCGACATCCCGTGGATCAGTGGAATAGCCTGAGTAGATTGGGCGTGATTGCGGGCAAGTTGCAGATTTCAGATTTCCTCAAGGGATACCGCGCGTTTGCAGAGCAGGCCGTCGATATCGGCTTCGTTCGCTACGAGGACTTTACTGCGGCACCGGCACAACGACTGAAGCAACTATGCGACATGCTCTTCATTCCCTACGATGGCGCATTTGTCGACAAATGGTCCAGCTATACCAACATTACCGGCGACGTCAGTAGCAATAGTCCCGGCCGTGGCAATGCTCTTCAAGAGATTAAGCCACTGGAGCGTAAGACCACAGATGAGCGGACGCTGGAAGCTTTCAGGGCTTCCCCGGATTTTGGTGTCAGCCTTGAACTCCTGGGTTACGTGGAGTAGACGCCCCAGCTCCTGCCCGGTCGGACATTGCGGATTTAAAATCCCGATTTTTTGGAACAGTAATCTTGTAAACCACGATGTCCTGTCCCCGACCGAGCTCCGCTTGCGCACCCACCTTTTTCTCAAGGTAATCTATGAAATCCAGCGAGGCTCTCCATATTTCTTGATTGTACTTGTCAGGTCGTTTGAGCATCTGCTCCAGCTGAGGCTTTCGGCGCGTGGCATAACCCGCTATATCCAGCATCAGGTACTCCGCATCCGGCATTTGCGCCCAGCTATTGCTCAAACCGGCGGGATCCACTTCAATAACCTTGTTTCGCTCGAAATCCATCAAGTGTGCATAGTTGATCCAAGCTACTACTGTAGCGCCCTCAGGTATGAGGGCCTGGAATCCCTTTATACGCTTCTCTGCGACGCCGCCCAGTACGTACCTGTTGTAGTCACGGTACGGCTGACTGCAGGCAAGTTCACTGAAAGCAAGGTACGACCCGCATCGAGAAGATTGCTGGGCGAGCTCTAGCCTTGCTGGAAGCCATACTACGAGCAATGCCCCCGGGATCAGGTAGGCCATCGCCCGCCGAATTTTCTGCATAGGACTGATGGCCCCATCCTTGAGCGGCGCCGTTCCGGCAGCAATCAGCAGGGCTACTGGCGTCATTGCTACCATGAATGGTACTGAGTAACGAAACGCGGTATTAAACAGGTGCTGCTGGTTGCCTACTACGGCCACGGCGTACACAAGTACAAGCAAGGCAACGACTAGTGCGGCTGCGCTGCTGAGTATATTGGCCGTCGATTTACGGTCCATTAAAAGCGCTAACGTACACATACCAGCGCCAGTTAGCAGCGCCAGGTATGCCAGCGGGTTGCCACCGTAGAACATGGACTTGTTGACTAGCAGGGCCGACAACAGACTCCAATTCGGTGTGGTCGGTATGACCATTCCTCCGTGTCCCGGACCTGCCAAACCCAGCGAGGCCAACTCAACCACCCAGGGAAGTATGGCTACCATACCAGTGGCAGTTGCTAGAAGACTCCACTTGAGCACCTTGCCGAAGCCATGGCCACACATTAGCAGGGTCATTACTACCAGCGGGAAGTGGGCTATAGCAAACAGGGCAAAGGTGGTTTTCAGCGCCAGCATAGAGGCATAGAAAACGCCGATGGTGATTGCGCTGGATGTTCGCAACCCTGCCTGCTCCTCGCTGAGGATGCGCTGGTGAAGAATCACCGCACCAATAGCGAAGCAGACGAAGGAGTAGATAGAGGAGACGTTCACATATTGCGCATTGATCGTCACCATCAATATGGCCGCCAGAATCGCTACACCGCTGTTTCGTTTTTCGCGTCCAAGATCTGTCAGCAGAAAAACGGCGAGCAGCAGGCAAAACACCGCGTCGAAGACGTTGATAGCGCGCACGCCTCCGAATCCGATGAACAGTGCCTGGAACGCGGCCTGGCCGCCGAAAGTCTCTTTTCCCACAGTCGACAGCGGGCTGCCGTAAATGCTTCCGGTAGCCAGGAGTTTGGTGGGTTGTATGAAATACTTCTGGTAGTCGTCGTGTAAATTGAACGCCTCGGGAAAGGCGGCTGTGAACGCGCATAGTAACCCGAGTGCTGAGAGCAGTGCGGCGCTCGCCCTATACTCTTTCCATTGCTCCAGGAGAAAGCCTTCTCGGAGCGCATTCTTGCGCAGTGCTACAAATGAGAGATACAAGCCGAAAATGAGCGGAACCATCAGCAAGGGTAGGTATCCCATGCGCAGGAAATTCAGTATCCCTGCATAGAACAAGTAAGCCGCCATACCAGCAAGAATCCGCATTGCGGGCAGCCTTTCTCTTGTGGCTGCCGAGCCCAACCCCCAGAACGCGACGGCGAACAACACAATTTGCAGCAACATAAAAATGTACTTGGCTACCAGCATGGCTGTGCGTCCTTTATGTCAGGGTGGAGAGTTTCAGGATGAAGAGTATCAGGCTGAAGAATGAGTGCGGTGATCAGCAACGGTAATCAGGGATGTCCCTGTCCTGCCGAAATGGGTCCGTCAGGTCGTCGGTGTAGTCGTCACCGACCAGCCGGGCCTTGGGTAAAAGATGGGCTCTGAAGAATCGGCTGAAGCTTGCCAGGCGTGCACCGCGGTCTGTGAGCCTTACGCATTCACCGTCGAGTTCAATGGTTCCCGATTCAATTTGCTCAGTGATGCGGATTTCCATCAGGCGGTGCTCTGGAAGGTATTCTTCCTTGAACACAAAATCGAATTGCTCCAGCTGAATCCCACCGCCACGCTGCTGCAACTTCTCAAGAATATAGAACGAAAGCGATCTGTCGATAACGGTGGGTACGGAGATCGAGAATATGTAGCCAATCAGCAGAAAGCAAAAGGCCATCTGCAGCTTTTCAAAGGACGTGAACCGCGCGAACCTCGTAAGCACTAGTGCGGATATCGCAGCGGCGAAAATTGACGAGAAAATCGAAGCGTAGAAAACGACATCGACCTTCAGTGCCTTGATGTACGCCGCATAGGTGGCCAGCAGCACCACCACATGGAAAGCCATCCACGCTACTGCCTCTACGCACTTGTGTTTCAAACTTGTTTCCATGTCGGTCAGGCAGTTATCACGCGGGCTGCTTCCGAAACACAACATGCTTGCCGGCGGTATAGCCCAGCCAGACTTGCAACACCAGCGCACAGATGAAGCCGATGTTGTAGTGGTAGCCCAGGTAGTCTGTGACAAGAAACATCACGCCGCCATTCAGCATTGCGATCAGGCCGTACAGGCCCAGGAATTTCACACCCTGAGCCATCATGGAAGCTTCCGTACTGCGGAACACAAAGTAACGGTTGCCGATAAAACTAGCGGTTATGCCAAAAATTGACGCCAGCAGGTTTGCCAGCGCGGCAGATGGCATGCTCGCGACTTCCATTGCGATGAGCAGTACAGCGTAGTGGGCCGCTGTCGCCACCAGGCCGTTCGCAACGAATCTGGGGAAAGCCATCTTACGACTAGCGCCCCGCCCTGGAAGCATGGAGTACAACCTCAATAAACTCTCTGTGGCCAACATTGGGAATCACGGTTCCACCTCTGACCACGCCTGTAAGCATCAAGGTCATCAACGCCAACGCACCGGTCTGCATGAAGATCAGCACCAGAATGCCCAGCGCCACTGAGAACCACCCTGGGGTCGAGAACCCCGCGAGCTTTAGTCCGATCGCTGTGATTGCACCCAGGACAGCCATCGCTGCAACGAAGGCGCACAAGATGCCCACGCGCACCAGCACATCCTCAGCAAAGACCATCAGCGCCTTGAAGCCGTGCAGCACGAGGCCGACGAAGTTCATCTTTGACTGGCCGGCGTACCTGGGCCCACGGTCGATGGGGCATGACGAGCTGCGCAGTTTTGAAGCCAATACAGCGCCTGCCACATGGATAGGAGTTTCCTGCATGGACTCCAGCCGTGCCAGCGCGTCCCACTTCATTGCCATGAAATTACCGAAGGTAATGCGGCGACCGGTCATCAGAAGGAATAGCTGTTTATAAACGAAATAGAAAACTTTGAAGCGCGCGGTCTCAAATCGGCTCTTGCGCTCCGCGACACAGATGTCTGTCTCGCCGCCATCGAGTGGTTTCAGAAGGGTGTGAATACTCTCTGGTTTATCCTCACCGTCGGAATCCATTACGACATATCTGGATGCCGGGCCGCCATGCTCGTGAGCGTACCCAAGGCCGACGGAGATGGCGCGCTGATGCCCGACGTTGCGACGTAGCTTGAGTACCACGCCTTCCACTGACGCTGCCTCCAGGGCGCTGGCATCGATCGGCTCTTTTCTTGAGCCATCATCCACAGCGATCACGTAGACCCGGTCTCCGAATTCAGAGTGCAGCTCTGTGAAAAGCCGGGCACTGGCGGTGGCGTCTTCGAACACGGGCGTGATAACTACCACTTCTTTGTTTATAGTGCTGTCCATTCAGTATCAGGCCATCAATGCTCGTGTGATCGGCTGCATGCCTTACCCCGCAGCTCACCTTTACAAGGTTCTGGGCAGGTCCTGGCGGAGAGAGTCCCGCGCGGGTTGTTCTCATGCATCAGGGAGCTGTCAAAGTCGGAGACGATAACATCAAAGCGGCGAGATTTTACAGGGATTTTCGGCGTTATACGGGCGGGCACCAGAAAGTCTATGACTACTTCCGGCATGTCCAGGCGCACCCGGATTGGCAGGCATCTATTTACTGGGCGAAGAGCTCGCTGCCGATCTCTGAGACTCTGTGGGCGGGACAATCCGCCAACCTGCTCGAAGATTTCTCGCTACGGGGTGCAGACCTGATGTTTCTGGCCGGCATGGATTGGGAGGCATATCTGGCTGCCGCGGCTGATCCGGAAATCCCTGTGCTCAACCTGGTTCAGCATGTTCGCCACGCCGACCCGGCCTCCAACGTTTATCCCTTTCTTTCCGAGCGCGCCATCAGGGTGTGTGTGAGTGCGGAGGTGGAAGCGGCCATCCTTGCCACGGGTCGAACCAATGGCCCCACGGTGACGATTGCCAATGGCATAGACCTGGACGATCTCCTGTTGCAGCGCCAGGCGCTTAAGTCCCGCGATATCTACATCTTGGGCGTTAAATCCAGGGAGTTGGCGCGCAGGTTGACCGAGCAGCTGCAAGCGCAGCCGGTTTCAGTGTTGCTACACGATGAATTTACTGAACGCGCTGATGTGCTCGCGGCCATGGCATCTTGCAGGGTCTCCGTGTTGTTGCCGAACCTGACTGAGGGTTTCTACCTGCCGGCGCTGGAGGCTATGGCGCTCAGCGAGCTGGTAGTGGTGCCGGACTGCGTGGGCAACCGCTCTTTCTGCCTGCACGGGCAAAACTGCCTGGTGCCTGGACGCGCCCTGGATGATCTGGTCGCAGCAACACTGGAAGCACTGGAGATCGTGAAATCAGGGCAGGCCGTCGAGTTCCAGGCATCCGCGGCCAGCACCCTGGAGCAACACAGGCTGGAGCGGGAGCGCTCGGAATTCCACCAACTGCTGGATAAGCTGGATACCTTGTGGTGAGCGGCGAGAACTGGGTGTTTACCGGTATCCCCCGGGCCGGGACCTCTGTCAGCACCCGTCTGCTGGGTAGCCTGCCGAATACCGTGGCGCTGAATGAGCCACTGCAGCTGAAAGACTTCCAGTATTACTCCGACCCAGCCATGGCACTGCAGTTCATACGCCAGCGTTACCAGGCTATTCGGAAGCAGGTTGAGGTGCGCGGCACAGCGCCCGCGGTCAACCTCGCCGGGGCGCAGGGTGACGCCCGCGTGCAGGCTGCCGACGGCACCGGACTGCGTCAACCGCAGGGCGCGGTGTCGGACGTCGAGGTGTCTGCGCAGCCGGGTTTCCGGCTGGTTATCAAGCAGAATGCCCTGTTCACCGCGCTGCTGCACGGGCTCACCGATGACTTCGAGTGCCTGGCGCTGGTACGGAATCCTCTGGAGGTGCTGGCATCCTGGCAGACGGTTGACCTGGCCATTAACCGGGGCAGCTTGCCCGGCGGTGAACGCTACGATGGCCAACTCGCGGGCGCCCTGGAGGGAGAGCCTGACCGGCTGGCGCGCCAGCTTTTGATCCTGGACTGGTTTTACCGCCGTTTCCGAGCCTGCTTGCCTGATGCCCGTATCCTGCGCTTTGAGGAAGTGGCGAGGTGTGGGGCCGTGCCATTGGCAAAGGCTGTGGGCGACAAGGCAGCAGAAGCCGAGCCACTCGCGCAGACGCCGCTGGTGGAACGTTACCCGGGAGTGGATCTTCAGAGTCTGATGGCGGCGCTGCTCACAGGGCCAGAGGGCTGGCGCATGTTCTATACCACGGCAGATTGTGAGCAGGCACTTGGCTGAGCAAGCTGCCCGAGTCGGGGTGGTAATTGCCACCTGGGAGGATACTGAGCAGACGCTGGCCTGCTTGCGCTCGCTGTTGGACCTCAACGGTATCGGGCAGTGCTTCGTACTCCGGGTGGTGGTCAGTGATGATGGGTCTTCCGCCCCCGTCCTGGATGAACTCCGGAGTGGCCTCAGTGCAAGAGAGGGCAGCATTGAATTGGTGGGGGCAGCGCAGCGCTCGGGCTTTGCCGCCGCTGTGAATCGCGGCATTGAGTGTCTGGCAGGCTTCCGACCCGACTACCTGTGGGTGCTGAACAATGATACCCGGCTGGCCCCGGGGGCGCTGGAGGAACTGCTGCTCGCTGCCCAACAGCAACCCGAGGTGGCCATTTGGGGCAGTACCCTTGTCGCCGGCGCTCAGGGAGACCGCCTCGAGTGCGCTGGGGGGTGCCGCTACTCACCGCTGACAACCCGCAACGCGGGCATTCATGCCGGCCGGCGCCTGGCCGAGTTGGACAGCCTGCAGCCTGAGTCCATGGACTATGTGCACGGCGCGGCGATGTTCTTTCCCGCCCCGGTGCTGGCCGCCGCGGGCGGATTCTGTGAGGACTACTTTCTCTACTTCGAAGAACAGGACCTGGTGAAGCGGCTGCCTGCGCCCGCCCACCTGGCCTGGTGCCGGGACAGCGTGGTCTACCACGTCGGCGCTGCGAGCACCGGGGGCGGTCTGCCGGGCCGAAGCCGCATGCAGCAGTACTATGAGAATCTCAGCACCCTGCGGTTTACCCGCCGCTTCTACCCGGGCCTGCTGCCCTGGGTTTTCCTGACACGACTGCTGGCCAAACCGGTCCTGTTTGCACTGCGAGGCGAGTGGCAGCTCTACTCACCCTTCGCCCAGGCACTGAGTGATTACCTGCTGGGCAAACCACCGCGTCGCTTCCGTTAGCTTGCGCTGCGGGATTTTCGGCATTTTGCCCGCCGGCGTGGCCTGTGTGGCGAATGCTGGGAGATAATGCCCACACACGCGCCACGGCATGGTCTGTTGAAAATACTGCATGTCTACAGAACCTACTTCCCGGACTCCCAGGGCGGGCTGGAGGAAGTCATACGCCAGGTGTGCCTGAACACCCGGCGGCTGGGCGTGGAAAGCCGTGTTTTCACGCTCAGTGAGAACCCCACGCCCGCGATAATCGATGCGCCGGAGGGTCGTGTCGTGCGGGTCCTGCAGAACTTCGAGATCGCCTCCTGCGGCTTCACTTTTGGTGGCCTGAGGGAGTTTCGCCAGCAGGTGGAGTGGGCAGACCTGGTGCACTACCATTTCCCCTGGCCCTATGCGGACGTGATGTACAGCCTCTACGGCCGGTCCCGGCCGTCGATCCTGACCTACCACTCAGACATCGTGCGCCAGAAGGTGCTGGCCTGGATGTACGGGCCGCTTATGCGCCGTTTCCTCAATCGCATGGACCGCATCGTGGCCACGTCGCCCAATTACCTGGCCACCAGTGATGTGCTGGCCAGAGTGAGCAGCGATGTGGAGATTGTGCCGATCGGGCTCTCGCCATCCTCATACCCTGCGGATGCTGATCTCGTCGGGCCGCGGCAGCGGGTGGCCCGCGACTTCGGCGAGGGTTTTTTCCTCTTCGTTGGTGTCCTGCGTTACTACAAGGGGCTGCACATCCTGCTGGAGGCGATGCAGGGGGCGGGTTATCGCGCCGTGATCGTGGGCAAGGGCCCCGAGGAGGCCGCCCTGCGTCGGCGCGCTCGCGAACTCGGACTGGACAACGTTATCTTCGCCGGCTACCTGCCCGACGAAGAGAAAATGGCGCTGCTGGAATCCTGCCGGGCGGTGGTGTTCCCGTCCTACCTACGCTCCGAGGCCTTTGGCGTCACCCTGCTGGAAGGTGCCATGAGCGGCAAACCGCTGATTTCCGCCGAGGTTGGCTCCGGATCCAGCCATATCAACCTGCACGAGCATACTGGCCTGGTGGTGACGCCGGGAGATCCGGCATCGCTGCGCGCCGCCATGGACCGCCTTTATGGGGATACTGAATTCGCCCGCGCACTGGGTGAGCGTGCCCGCGAGCGTTTCCAGGCTTTGTTCACCGGCGAGGTGATGGGTGCTGCCTATGCGCGAATTTACCGCGACGTACTGGCAGGTCCTCTGCCGGGCTCCCAGCACAGCGGGAGCATTGCCTAGACCGTGCGCATTGCTGTGGACGCAAAACTGCTGGCCAATCCCGGCAGCGGGATAGGGCGCTATACCACGGCCCTGCTGTCGCACATGATCCCCATGGGTCACCAGTGGCTGTTGTACAGTGAGCGCCCGTTTAACAGTTCCCTGCTGGACTCGCCGCGAGTGCTGGCACGTTTCGGAGATGCCGCCGAAGGATCACTGCGCGGCTTGCGCTGGTCCCAGCTTGGTTATTCCCGCTGGGCCGTGAAGGATGTCGCCGATCTGTTCTGGTCCCCGCGCCACCACCTGCCGTTGTTCCTGCCGCGCAACATGCCGCGGGTAGTGACCGTGCACGATGTCGTATGGCGGCAGTTCCCCGACACCATGCCGCGCCGCAGGCTGTGGCTGGAGCGCGGCCTGATGGGCCCTTCGGTGCGCAGCGCCGACCGGGTGATCTGCGTCTCCCGTTTTACCGCCAGCGAGGTTTCTCGCTACTACCCCAGCGCCATCGGCAAGTGTGCGGTGATTCATGAGGCTGCGGAAGAGGATGTTGCCGTGGATCGCGTGCCGGCCGACGTGCCGGACAGCTATTACCTGTTTGTGGGCACACTGGAGCCGCGTAAGAACCTGCCGCGTCTGTTGCGGGCCTATGCCCGCCTCAAGGACGATGAGGCGATCCCGCCATTATTGCTGGTGGGCGGCAGCGGCTGGGGTAGCCTCGATCTACCCGCGCTGATTTCCGCGCTGGGCCTGGAGGGGCGCGTAGAGCTGCGCGGCCACGTGAGCGATGCGGAACTGCAATCGCTCTACGCCGGCGCGCGCTGCCTGCTGATGCCCTCGCTGTACGAAGGCTTCGGTCTGCCGGTACTGGAGGCAATGCAGCACGGTGTGCCGGCGATCTTGTCTTCCACCAGCTCACTGCCTGAAGTGGCGGGTGACGCCGGCCTGCTGGTAAATCCCTATTCTGAAGCGGAGATTGCGGCGGCCATCCAGCGACTCTCGCATGAGCCTGACCTACACACCGAGTTGGCCGTGCGCGCCTCTCAGCGGGCGCAGCAGTTTTCCTGGCAGCGGGCGGCACGGGAAACCCTGGCGCTGTTCGAGACAAGCCTGGCGGATCATATGCCGCGCGCCTACCGACACAGATACCTTGACGATGTTGCAAGCTGAGGCGGCGCCGGGCTGGCGCGAAACCGTGTTCAACAAGCGCATGCTGATTTGCGTTTTTACCGGCTTTTCCTCCGGTATGCCTCTCTATGTGGTTTTGCAGCTTATCCCCTACTGGCTGCGCAACAATGAGGTTGGCCTGGCGGAGATTGGCCTGTTTTCCCTCGTCGGTATGCCCTATATCCTGAAGTTCCTCTGGGCGCCACTGATGGACCACTACGTGCCGCCGTTCCTGGGGCGGCGACGCGGGTGGATGCTCGTCACTCAGCTCCTGCTGATTATCAGCATTGGTTGCATGGGAATGTTTCCCCCGGCTGACGCAATCAGCTCGATTATTGTGCTGGCTGTGGTTCTGGTGCTGGCAAGTGCCAGCCAGGATGTCGTGCTGGACGCCTATCGCAGGGAGATCCTGCCGGATCGCGAGCTCGGCCTGGGGAACGCCATTCACGTGCAGGCCTACCGCATTTCCGGCCTGATTCCCGGGGGGCTGTCCTTCATTATTTCCGATCACCTGCCCTGGAGCAGCGTGTTCTGGGTTACTGCGGCTTTCATGGGCTTTGGCCTGGCGCTGTGTCTGGCCGTATCTGAGCCGGACACCGAGCCGCCTCCGAAGATGCCGTTGCTGAAATCTTTTGTGGCGCCATTCCTGGAGTATTGGAACCGGCGGGGCTGGAAATCAGTGGCGCTGGTGCTGAGTTTCCTGTTTTTTTACAAACTGGGCGACAGTATGGCCACGGCCTTGTCGACGGTGTTCTACCACGACCTGGGTTTCAGTGGGACCCAGATTGGACTGGTGGCAAAAAACGCAGCGCTCTGGCCCACGATCGTGGGCGCTCTGTTCGGTGGTTTGCTGATGCTGCGAATCGGCATCAATCGCGCACTCTGGTTATTTGGCGTCGTCCAGGTGGTGAGCATTCTGGGCTTTGCAGTGCTCGCAGAGGCCGGGCCTGTACTATGGTTGCTCGCTATTGTGCTGTGCTTCGAATATCTCGGGGTTGGCCTGGGAACCGCGGCCTTTGTGGCTTTTATTGCCCGTGAAACCAGCAAGACCTACGCGGCGACGCAGATTGCACTATTTACTGCCATCACAGCTATTCCCCGGACCGTGGTGAATGCATCTACCGGTTTTATTGTCGAGGTAGTGGGGTGGACCGACTTTTTCCTATTGTGCGCAGTGATCGCCCTACCGGGCATGGCGCTGCTGTTCTGGGTTGCCCCCTGGCGGGGTAGCGACGGGGATGCCGCCTAGCCGACCGCTCCTGGCCGACCGCGCCTACCCGCCGTCCCACCAGAAGGCTTTTGAACTCAATCGACCATTTTCATTGAACGTCACGCCTTCTGCCTTGAGGCGCTTGCGCTGTTCCCGGTAGCCGCGCGAGCCTTCGGGCATGGCGATACGGCCCTGGCTGTTGATCACCCGGAACCAGGGAATCTTGGTATCCCGCGGCAGGTGGCGCAGGGCCCAGGCGGTCTGGCGGGCGCCGTTTGCGAGCCCCGCCAGCCTGGCGACACCGCCGTAGCTGCAGACCCGGCCGGGAGGGATGGCCAGAATCACCTGCCAGATGCGCTGGCGCCGTTCCTCGGCGGCCTGGGCCTTCTCCGCCGCACTCGCCCTAGAGCCGGATGCCACCGTCCGTCTCGATCACCCGCCCGGTGATGTAGTCGTTCTCGAACAGGAATACAGCCGTATGGGCAATTTCCTCCGGCTGCCCCACGCGGCCGAGGGGAATCTGGGCTTCCATCTTGGCGAGGGCTTCCGGCTTCATGCTGGCCACCATCTCGGTGCCCACGAAGCCCGGCGCAATCGCCGCCGCGCGAATGTCAAAACGCGCCAGTTCTTTCGCCCAGCTCACCGCCATAGTGGCAACACCGGCCTTGGCTGCAGAGTAGTTGGTCTGGCCCATGTTGCCGGCCTTGGACACGGAGGAGATATTGATAATCAGCCCGCCATTGCCCAGCTCGATCATGTGGGAGGCGGCTTCGCGACCGCACAGGAACACCCCGGTCAGGTTGACGTCGATGACTGCCTGCCACTCAGCCAGGCTCATCTTCTTGACGATCTCACCGTCTTTCACTTTCACCAACATGCCGTCTCGCAGGATACCGGCGTTGTTGACCAGACCGTCCAGGCGGCCGAGATCGGTCACCACGCTGTTGAACAGCGCCACCACCTCATCCTCCACGGCCACGTTGGCGATGTAGGCACGGCCGTCACCGCCGGCTTCCCGGCATAACACAACCGTTTCATCCAGACGCTCCTGGTTCAGGTCTGCCAGTGCCAGTACCGCGCCGCGCGCGGCCAGTCCCACGGCGATGGCCCGGCCCAGGCCCTGCCCACCACCGGTGACCACGATGACTTTGTCTTGCAAATCCATGTTGCTGCTCCTCTTGACTGTGGCGGGGGATGGTACACCAAAAAGCCGGCTTGCCGGTTGAAAGCGGCGTCAGCCGCCCCCATAGTCGAGCAATGCAATGGTTTTTCCTGCTGTTCCCGTTCCTTGAACTGTGGACCCTGATTGAATTGGGTGCTGCGACCAGCCCACTGCTGGCCATAGGCTGGGTGGTGTTGGGTATGGTGCTGGGCATGAGCATGATTCGGCGCCAGGGCCTTAACATGATTCGCCAGGCCCAGCGGGATGCGGAAGGTGGCTTCATTACGCCCCGTTTCCTTGGCGACGACCTGGCCGTGGTGACCTCCGGTTTCCTGCTGATGGTGCCGGGCCTGGTAACGGATACCCTGGCGCTGATCGTGCTGATAGGCCCACTGCGCCGCGGTTTGCTGGGGATTGCCCCGGCCCGATACCGCAGCCAGGCCACCTTCCGGGCCGAGTACCGGAGCCAGGGCGCCGACCGCGAGCCCCCCGCGCCAGATGACAGGGTAACGATCGAAGGCGATTTCCATCGCGTCGAGGATCGAGACCAGCGCGATTAAGGGCGCTCCCGGCCTCATAACGCGTCCCTCAGGCGGCCTGCCTACCCCTTGACCTGTCATATTTCGGCACTATTATTGGACACCCCTGATTTAGCACTCCCCAGAAGAGAGTGCTAAATTTTTGTCACTCTTGCTACAAAAGTGCCAATGCAGGGTTGAATTCGCCGTTTCTGTCCCCAGAACAGCGTGCAACCGGCAGATTCGGCGGTTTTCCGCGGATCTTCGGCATAACAAACCGTCATTTGGAGAGTAAATCAGATGAATATCCGTCCGTTGTACGACCGTGTAGTAATCCGTCGTAAGGAAGAGGAAGAAACCACGGCCGGAGGGATCGTCCTGCCCGGCTCCGCCAAGGAGAAGCCCAACCAGGGTGAAGTCGTCGCCGTCGGCGAAGGCAAGGTGCTCGATAACGGCGAAACCCGCCCGCTGGCCGTCAAGGTTGGTGACAAGGTGGTGTTCGGCCAGTACGCCGGCAGCAACACCATCGAGGTGGACGGCGAAGAGCTGATCATCATGGGCGAGAGCGAAATTTTCGCCGTCGTCGAATAAGCGGCCCGTCAACAGATCAAACTCATTTACTGGTAAAGGAAAACAACCATGGCAGCAAAAGACGTATTTTTCGGTGACGACGCCCGCAGCCGTATGCTGAAAGGCGTGAACGTTCTCGCCGATGCCGTCAAGGCAACCCTGGGCCCCAAGGGCCGCAACGTAATTCTGGACAAGTCCTTCGGTGCACCCACCGTGACCAAAGACGGTGTATCCGTCGCCAAGGAAATCGAACTGGAAGACAAGTTCGAAAACATGGGCGCCCAGATGGTCAAGGAAGTCGCTTCCCAGGCCTCGGACCAGGCGGGTGACGGCACCACCACCGCCACCGTACTGGCCCAGTCCATTCTCAACGAAGGCCTCAAGTCTGTGGCCGCCGGCATGAACCCGATGGATCTCAAGCGTGGCATCGACAAGGCCGTGGCTGCGGCCGTTGCCGAAGTCGAGAAGATGTCCATTCCCTGTGAAGACAGCAAGGCCATCGCCCAGGTCGGCACCATCTCCGCCAACGCTGACACCTCTGTCGGTGAGATCATCGCCGAAGCCATGGAGAAGGTCGGCAAGGAAGGTGTCATCACCGTTGAGGAAGGTTCCGGTCTCGAGAACGAACTCGACGTGGTGGAAGGTATGCAGTTTGACCGCGGCTACCTGTCTCCCTATTTCATCAACAACCAGGACAGCATGAGCGTCGAGCAGGAAGCGCCGTTCATTCTGCTGGTCGACAAGAAAGTCTCCAACATCCGTGAGCTGCTGCCGCTGCTGGAGCAGGTCGCCAAGGCGTCCAAGCCGCTGGTGATCATCGCCGAGGACGTTGAAGGCGAAGCACTGGCTACCCTGGTGGTTAACAACATGCGCGGCATCGTGAAGGTGGCTGCCTGTAAGGCACCGGGCTTCGGCGACCGTCGCAAGGCCATGCTGCAGGACATCGCGATCCTGACCGGCGGCACGGTGATCTCCGAGGAAGTGGGCCTGGATCTCGAATCCGCCACCCTGGAGCACCTGGGCCAGGCCAAGCGCATCACCATGGACAAGGATAACACCACCATTATCGATGGTGCCGGCGACCATGACGCCATCACCTCACGGGTGGGTGAAATCCGTGTCCAGATCGAGAACACCTCTTCAGACTACGATCGCGAGAAGCTGCAGGAACGCGTGGCCAAGCTGGCCGGCGGTGTAGCAGTCATTAAGGTGGGTGCTGCCACCGAGATCGAAATGAAGGAAAAGAAAGCCCGCGTTGAAGACGCCCTGCACGCGACCCGTGCGGCGGTGGAAGAAGGCGTGGTCGCCGGTGGTGGTGTGGCGCTGGTACGCGCCGTGGCCACGGTTGCCGACATCAAGGGTGACAACGAAGACCAGAACCACGGTATCGCGGCTGCGCTGCGTGCCATGGAAGGTCCGCTGCGCCAGATTGTCGACAACGCTGGTGACGAGGCCTCCGTGGTACTCGACAAGGTCCGCCAGGGCGAAGGGAACTTCGGCTACAACGCGGCAACGGCTGAGTACGGCGACATGATCGAAATGGGTATTCTCGATCCCGCCAAGGTGACCCGCACTGCGCTGCAGGCCGCTGGCTCCGTGGCCGGCCTGATGATCACCACCGAGGTGATGGTCGCCGACGCACCGGAAGACAAGGCCGCCGCTGCACCGGCCATGCCTGACATGGGCGGCATGGGCGGCATGATGTAAGCCGACCAACGCCTGAAACGAAAAAGCCCCGCATCTGCGGGGCTTTTTTTTGCCTCAGTTTTTTCACATCGGCCTTATGCCGACAATATGGGCGGGCGAAGGACCGGACGGCCTGCCTGTGAACGGGCGCGAACTGTGCTGGGCTGTCGGGCGGCTGCGCAACTCGACCAAAAATCGCTGTGCGATTTTTTGGGACTCGAACAGTGCTCGCCTAACAGCGCCCGCCAGCCCGGCACAGTTCAGGCGGCGCCCTGAAGGTTCACAGGCAGGCCGTCCGGTCCTCCGCCCTCCGTGCCATCGGAGAGAGTTGTGTTCTGCACCTTACGGCATGTTGGACGCGGCAAATTCCCAGTTCACCAGCGACCAGAAAGCCTCCAGGTAGCTGGGGCGGGCGTTGCGGTAATCGATGTAGTAGGCGTGCTCCCAGACATCGCAGGTGAGCAGGGGGGTGACGCCTTCGTCGGTGAGCGGGGTTTCCGCATCGTCGGTGTTGATGATGGCGAGGCTCCCGTCGGTGTTTTGCACGAGCCAGGTCCAGCCGGAGCCGAAGTTGCCCACGGCGCTGGCGTTGAACTGTTCCTTGAACGCCGCCACCGAGCCGAATGACGTGGAGATGGCATCTGCCAGGGCGCCTTGCGGGTCGCCGCCACCCTCGGGGCTCAGGCTGTGCCAGTAGAAGGTGTGGTTCCAGATCTGCGCTGCGTTATTGAACAGGCCGCCATCGCTGCTCTTGATAATGTCTTCCAGGGACTGCTCGGCGAGCTGGGTGCCTTCGATCGCCGCATTGAGTTTGTCGACGTAGGTGGCATGGTGCTTGCCATAGTGGAAGTCCAGGGTTTCTTCGGAAATATGGGGTGCCAGCGCGTCGCGCGCATAGGGCAGGGCAGGCAGTTCAATAGCCATGAGGTGCTCCTTGCAAAAATGATGTGAAAAGCGAAATCCGCAGTGAAATACGCAGCGCAACAATGTACCGATCAAGTGTGTCAATCGCGTTTAACGCGAGGGGGGTGCGTGTATAATCGCGCCCGGGTTCGTAACAAAACTTAAACATGGAGGACATAACCATGATCGTTGAATTCATCTTCCGCTGGTTCCACGTGATCTTTGGCATCGTCTGGATCGGCATGCTGTATTACTTCAACTTCGTACAGACCGAGTACTTCAAGGAAGCCGAGGCCGACGCCAAGGCGGACGCGATGAAAAAGCTCGCGCCGCGTGCGCTCTGGTGGTTCCGCTGGGGTGCGATGTTTACCTTCCTCACCGGCCTGATCCTGCTCTACCTGACTGGCGCTCATAAGAACTTTGCGACCCAACCGCTCATCTGGATTGGCTCTGTTGCGGGCATCCTGATGTTCCTCAACGTCTGGCTGGTGATCTGGCCCAACCAGCAGATCGTGCTGGGCATGAAGGAGGGCGAAGGCCCGGTTGCAGCCGGCAAGGCCGGCCTGGCATCTCGCACCAATACGCTGTTCTCGGGCCCCATGCTGTTTGGCATGCTGGGCAGTCAGCACCTGCCGGTACTCTGGGGTAGTGGCGCGGACGCCGTCTACGCGGCGCAGCTCAACCCTGTAGCGGTCTGGATCTGCCTGGGCATCATTGCCGCGCTGGAGCTCAATGCCCTGTTCGGGAAAACCGGCCCCATGACTTCCGTGGTGGGCGTTATCCATTGCAGCATTGGCCTTGTAGCCGTCTTCTGGGGCATACTGGCCTTCCTGTAAGCAAGTTCCTGCCGGGCCCCTGCGGCCCGGCAACCATCCGAGCACACCCGCTGTATGACTGAACGAAAAGCCGGTGAACGCCCCGCCAGGAAGCCTGCAAAGCAGCCTGGTGATATCGGCAGCATCCCACCCATCGTGCCCGCCCGCGACGAGGTAGCGAGTCGCCAGAAGGCCCGCAATGGGGGCCGCGGCCGCCGCGGTAACGGCAAGTCCGGGGGTGGCGCTGGTCTGCTGGCACGCCTGTTTATCACTGTCTCCCTGGCGGTGGCCGGCGTGGCCTGCGGCTGGGCCTGGCAGCTCCAGCAGGAGCTGGATAGTGCCGAACAGCTCATGGCGCGCTATGAAGAGCGCATCAGCGACCTGGAAGACCGCCTGTCCGACACGGACGAGGGCATGAACCAGTCAGCGGCGGCCATGGCCGTGAAGGTCAAGGAGCTTTACTCCGAGGTCGACAAGCTCTGGGCCTCGGCCTGGCGTCGCAACAAGGCGGCCATCGCCGAGCTGGAAAAGAGCCGGGATGAGCTCAACAGCAAGGTGGCGACGCTTACCCAGACCGATAGCAAGTATTCCAACCAGCTGCAGGCACTGGGCACCGATATCCAGAAGCTGCGCGCCGTGGCCGGCGACCTGGAGCGGCTGATTACCACGGCGGACGCCAACCAGGCCTTGCTGGAACGGCTCGGGGACGACGTGAGCCGCGCCACCCTGGAGCTGGCGCGGGTTCAGAAGCGCATGGACACCACGGAGGAGTGGCAGGCCTCGGTGGATGGTTTCCGCAAGCAGGTCAACCAGAGCCTGATCCAGTTGCGCCAGAGCATGAGCGCCGCACCTTCCAGCGCGCCCGGCGCGCAATAGCCGCATCCGTTCTGCTGCCCGTCCCGGGTGGCAAATCATCCTCATTCGCCCCCTTTCAAGGGGCGGTTGGTTGTACAATATTCGCCCTTCCCAGACGCCAAGCGAGAGCAAGTTTCATGACGGTTATCCGCCAGGACGATTTCATCGACAGCATGGCAGACGCCCTGCAGTTCATTTCCTACTACCACCCGCTGGACTATATCCAGGCCGTCCACCAGGCCTACGAGATGGAGCAGAACCCCGCCGCCAAGGACGCCATGGCGCAGATCCTGATCAACTCACGGATGTGCGCCCAGGGCCATCGTCCGATCTGCCAGGATACGGGTATCGTCACCGTCTTTCTCAAGATTGGTATGAACGTGCAGTGGGACGCGCAGATGTCGGTAGCCGACATGGTGAACGAAGGCGTTCGCCGCGCCTATCTGAACCCGGATAATGTCCTGCGCGCCTCTATCCTCGACGACCCGGCTGGCGCCCGCAAGAACACCAAAGACAACACACCTGCGGTTATCCATATGGAGGTCGTGAAGGGCGATACGGTCGATGTCCAGGTCGCGGCAAAAGGGGGTGGCTCCGAGAACAAGTCGAAGCTGGCAATGCTCAATCCCTCGGACAGCATCGTCGACTGGGTGGTCAAGACGGTGCCCACCATGGGCGCTGGCTGGTGCCCGCCCGGCATGCTGGGCATCGGCATTGGCGGCACCGCGGAAAAAGCCGCGGTGCTGGCCAAGGAATCCCTGATGGATCCCGTTGATATCCAGGAACTGCGCCAGCGTGGCCCGGCCAACCGGATCGAGGAACTGCGCCTGGAAATCATGGATGCGGTCAACAAGCTAGGCATCGGCGCCCAGGGGCTCGGGGGGCTGACCACCGTGGTCGACGTAAAGATCAAGGACTACCCCACCCACGCAGCCTCACTGCCGGTGGCGATGATTCCCAACTGCGCCGCCACGCGTCACGCGCACTTCGTGCTGGATGGTAGCGGTCCGGCGCTACAGACGCCGCCCAGCCTCGATGACTGGCCCGACATCACCTGGGAAGTGGGCGAGGGCGTGCGTCGCGTCAATCTCGATACCGTCACCCGCGAGGAGATGGCTACCTGGCAGCCGGGTGACACGTTGCTGCTGTCAGGCAAAATGCTGACCGGCCGCGATGCCGCCCACAAGAAGATCAAGGAATTGATCGAAACCGGTGCCGGCCTGCCCGACGAGGTGAACCTGAAGGACCGCTTTATCTACTACGTGGGCCCTGTCGATCCGGTCCGCGACGAGGTCATGGGCCCCGCCGGACCAACCACGGCCACGCGCATGGACAAGTTCACCGACTTTATTCTGGAGCACACCGGCCTGATGGGCATGATCGGCAAGGCCGAGCGTGGCCCGACCGGCCTCGAAGCAATCAAGAAGCACAAGGCCACCTACCTCATGGCTGTCGGCGGCGCAGCCTACCTGGTGTCCAAGGCCATCACCGAGGCCAGGGTGGTCGCTTTCCCGGAACTGGGCATGGAAGCCATCTATGAATTCGAGGTGAAGGACATGCCCGTCACGGTGGCGGTGGACATCAACGGTGAATCGGTCCACAAAACCGGCCCTGCCATCTGGAAGGCAAAGATCGAGGAACAGGCCCTGGAGCTGATTTGATCCGCTGGCAGGGACGCCTGGCCCAGGGAGGGGCGCATGGCTGACAGCTTCTACTGGCACGATTACGAGACTTTTGGTGTCGATCCCGCCCGGGATCGGCCGGTGCAGTTTGCCGGCCTGCGCACCGATGCTGAGCTCAACATCATCGGCGAACCGTTGATGCTGTACTCATCTCCGGCACGCGATGTGCTGCCGCACCCGGCGGCCTGCCTGGTCACCGGTATCACTCCCCAGCAGGCCCTCGCCGAGGGACTTCCCGAATGCGAGTTCATCGCCCGTATTCATGAGGAACTGTCGTGGCCCGGAACCTGTGGGGTGGGCTACAACAGCATCCGGTTCGACGACGAGGTGACCCGCTACACCCTGTACCGGAACTTCTTCGACCCCTACGCCCGGGAATGGAAAAGCGGGAACTCGCGCTGGGACCTGATCGACGTGGTGCGCCTTACCCATGCCCTGCGCCCCGATGGTATCGAGTGGCCGGTGGGGGATGACGGCCGGCCCAGCTTTCGGCTGGAAAAGCTCACCGCCGCCAATGGCATCGGCCACGAGGCCGCCCACGATGCCCTGTCGGACGTGGAGGCCACGATCGACATGGCCCGGCTGATCCGCGAGCGCCAGCCGCGCCTGTTCGACTACGCCCTGCAGCTGCGTGACAAGCAGTTCGTATTGGCGCAGCTCGACATGGAGCAGGCAAAGCCGGTACTGCATGTCTCCGGCATGTTCGGTACCGACCGCAACAACATCGCCCTGGTGGCGCCACTGGTGCGACACCCGGTCAACAAGAACGAAATCATCTGCTTTGATCTCGAAGCGGACCCGGCCTGCCTCGAAGAACTCGACGCGGAAGCACTGGCCGAGCGCCTGTTCTGCCCGTCTGGCTCGCTACCTGAGGGAGTGACGCGGCCAGGTATAAAGAGTATCCATATCAACCGTGCGCCGATTGTGGCTACCCCCAAACTCCTGGACCCTGCGACCGCAGAACGCCTCGGCATGGACGTAGAGCTGTGTCGGGCGCACCGCGCGCGCCTGCTGGCGATTCCCGGGCTCAGGACAAAGCTGCAGGCCTTGTATGGCAATCGGCAGCTGCCCGCTATCACCGACCCGGATCGGATGCTCTACAGCGGCGGCTTTTTCAGCGACGCGGACCGCCGCACCATGGACCGGGTGCGCGCAGCGACTGCCGATGAACTGGCCCACGAGTCCTTCGCCTTCGAGGATGCGCGGCTCCCGGAAATGCTGTTTCGCTACCGCGCCAGAAACTATCCTGACAGCCTCAATGGCACCGAACGCGCCCAGTGGGAAGAGCAGCGCTTCCAGTACCTGACAGACCCGGATGCCGGCGCATCCATCACCCTCGACGAGTTCCAGGCGACCATCGAACAGCTCAGCTCAACCGCCACCTCCGAGCAACAGGCGGTGCTTGACGCCTTACTCGACTATGGTGACAGCCTACTCGCCTGAGGCGCAGCCGCTGGTTTTCACTTCGTAGGCCGGGCGAAAACTGAGCCTACCCCCGCCACGGACGCGCTAAAAGCATGACATCCCTGTCTCGCTCGGGAACGGCCGTCCTGGCCGTTCACGGTCCGCGGCGGGGATAGGCCCAGTCCTCGCCCTCATTTCCAGCGAGATCCCACCTGCCCACATACGAAGCTTGAAGATGACAGCCATTCGGCGGGAGCGCGGGCGGTGCCCAGGGGCTTTCCGGGACTAGCCGTCCGCGACCGTATGCGGCCAAGGATGGCCCGGGCGGCGATCCGCGCATCCGAGCGAGACAGGGATGTCATGCTTGTAGCGTGTCCCGGAAAGCCCCTGGGTATCGTGCGCGCGGGTTCAGAGCACTCAGCGCTGATGGGCGGTTTGAACGGCGGCAATAATGCCGTTACCCGACTGGACTCCGGACCTTATAATGGCGCCCAGAAAAAGGGACTCTCCATGCACTTCGCCGGCCAGCACATCCTGTCTGTGAATCAGTTTGAGCGCGCAGATATCGAAACGATCTTTGCGGTGGCAGACAAAATGCTTCCCTACGCGCGTCGCAAGCGTGTAACCCGGGTGCTGGAGGGGGCGGTGCTCGGCAATATGTTCTTCGAGCCCAGTACCCGTACCCGGGTGAGCTTCGGCTCCGCTTTCAACCTGCTGGGCGGGGAGGTGCGCGAAACTACCGGTTTCGAAGACTCAGCCATCGCCAAAGGCGAGTCGCTCTACGATACTGCGCGGGTAATCAGCGGCTACAGCGACGTGATCGCCATGCGCCACCCGGAGCCAGGCTCTGTGGCGGAGTTCGCTTCAGCCAGTCGGGTGCCGGTGCTGAACGGCGGTGACGGTGCCAACGAGCACCCCACCCAGGCATTGCTGGACCTGTACACCATCAAGAGCGAAATGCACGGCCGCGGTGGCGATATCGACGGGTTGCGCATCGCCCTGATCGGCGACCTGCGGTTTGGCCGCACGGTACATTCACTCTGCAAGCTGCTGTGCCTGTTCCGGAATGTCGAGGTGCACCTGATCTCCCCCGCCGAGCTACGTATGCCGGGTGATATTGTCGAGGCCATGCGCGGTGCTGGCCACCAGGTGACGGAGACCGAAGATCTCGAGGATCACATCGCCCACGTGGATATCGCCTATTCCACGCGCATCCAGGAAGAGCGCTTCGGGTCGCCGGAGGAGGCGGACCTGTATCGCGGCCGCTTCCGCCTCAATCAGAACATCTACACCCAGCACTGTGAGCCCAACACAGTCATCATGCACCCGCTGCCCCGGGATTCCCGGGAGGGTGCCCGCGAGCTGGACGAAGACCTCAACGACAACCCCAACCTGGCCATCTTCCGCCAGACCGACAACGGTGTGGTAGTGCGCATGGCGCTGTTTGCCCTGGTGCTGGACGTTGTCGAGCAGGTTGACCGCGATGCCCGTGACGTCAACTGGTACACAGGCAGCCGGTTCCAGTAGCCATGGAGCTCAGGTATTCCGCCGGCGATGTCCGGATACTCGCGGACGAAGATGGCTACAGCGGCCACTACCGACTGCACCGGCTGACCCTTGAGCACCGCCGCTTCGACGGCACCTGGAGCGCTCCGATCACCCGCGAGCTGTTCGAGCGTGGCGATGCGGTGGGCGTGCTGTTATGGGACCCGAAGGCCGATGAATTGGTCATGCTGGAACAATTCCGGGCCGGGGCCATGCGCGGCGAAGACAGCCCCTGGATGCTGGAGCTGGTGGCCGGCGTGGTAGAGCCTGGAGAGACCGATGAACAGGTCGCCCACCGGGAGACTGCAGAGGAATCCGGGCTCAGCCTGACGGCGCTCGAACCCATTGTTTCGTTTTTCCCAAGTCCCGGTGCCTGCACGGAACAGGTGCGGCTGTTTGTTGGCCGGGTAGACAGCGCCGGGGCTGACGGTGTGCACGGTTGCGTCCACGAGGGCGAGGACATACTGGTACATCGCCTGCCGCGCAGCGAACTGATGGCCATGCTGGACGCCAACCAGATCAATAACGGCCACACCCTGATCGCCCTGCAATGGCTCAGGATCCACGGGGAAGCGCTGCGCCAGCGCTGGACCTGATGCGCCTGTTCCTGGGTTTCCCACTGCAACGCGCCGAACGCGCGGTTTACGGACTCTGCGACCGCCTGTCCTCTTCGGCAGAGTTGCCGGAGGAACTGTCACTGCGCTGGGTACCTCCCGAGAACTGGCATATCACCCTGGTATTCCTGGGGGAGGTGGCCGAGCGTTCCCTGGGCAAGCTGGTCGATACCGTGGCCCCGGTCGCCGGCGCCTGTCCGGAGATTGCGTTGCGACTGGAGTCACTGCAGTGGTTTCCCTCGCCGCTGAAGGCCCGCATGCTCACGCTCGGCGTGGAGGCAGCACCAGAGCTGATGGCTCTACAGGCAGAGGTGGCCGCGGCGCTGCGCCGTGAGGGCTTTCACAGTGAGCGGCGTGCCTACCGCCCGCACCTCACGCTGGCGCGCCTGAAAGCATCGCGCAAGCTGCTGGCACCGCCGGCCCTGTCGCCGATCACTCCTTTACTCGAGGCGCTTGATGAGCTGGTGCTCTACGAAAGCCAGCTCAAGGAGCGGCGCTATGTTCCGTTGCAGCGTATGGCGCTGGCAGCATGAGCGTCAGTGATGGTGGGGCAGCCGCGGAGCGCGATGGCGGCTTGCTGAAATCCAGCGCGGTAGTCAGCACCATGACGATGCTGTCGCGCGTGCTGGGCCTTGCCCGCGACGTGGTAGTGGCGATATTTGTCGGCGCCACCGCCAACGCAGATGCCTTCTTCATCGCCTTCAAGGTGCCCAATTTCCTGCGGCGCCTATTTGCCGAGGGCGCGTTCTCCCAGGCGTTTGTCCCGGTGCTGGCGGAGTATCGTGAAGCGGGGCCCGAGGCCGCCGTGAAGGCGCTGATCGACAGCGTCGCCGGTGTGCTGGGAGGCAGCCTTATCCTGCTGACTGGCCTGGTGGTGATGGCAGCGCCGGTGGTGACGGCGATTTTCGCCCCGGGTTTCTGGTGGAACCATCCAGAGAAGTACACCCTTACCGTTGAGCTGATTCGCATCACCTACCCCTACCTGTTCCTGATTTCGATGACCGGCTTCTGCGGCGCCATCCTGAACAGCTACGGGCGGTTTGCGGTGCCGGCGTTCACACCGGTCCTGCTCAACCTGTCGTTGATTGGCGCGGCGCTGTTTGCCAGCCCCTGGTTCGCTGACCCCGTCTATGCGCTGGCCTGGGGGGTGTTCATGGCGGGTGTGATCCAGCTGCTGTTCCAGCTGCCCTTCCTCTATAAACTGGAATTGGTACCGCGACCGCAGTGGGATACCCGGCACCCAGGAGTACGGCAGATCGCTACCCTGATGGTGCCTGCCCTGTTCGGTGTTTCGGTCAGCCAGATAAACCTGCTGCTGGATACCGTGCTGGCCTCCTTCCTGCCGACCGGCAGCGTTTCCTGGCTCTACTATTCGGACCGTTTGACGGAGCTGCCGCTGGGGGTCTTCGGAATTGCGATAGCGACGGTGATACTGCCGCGCCTCTCGCGGCTGCAGGCGACCGCCAGTGCGCATAAATATTCAGAAACCCTGGACTGGGCGATGCGGGGGGTGTTGATTGTAGCGTTGCCCTCGGCCGTTGCGCTGGTCTTGCTGGCGGCGCCGATCATCACCACCCTGTTCCAATATGGCGAGATGTCACCGGGCGATGTGAGGATGGCGTCCTACAGCCTGCAAGCCTACAGTGTGGGGCTGCTGGCTTTCATGCTGGTCAAGGTGCTGGCACCCGGTTTCTACGCCCGCCAGGACATGGCAACGCCGGTTCGCATCGGCATCATTGCCATGGTCAGCAATATGATCCTGAACATCGCCCTCGCTGCTCCCCTGTACCTGTTTTTCAATCTCGGCCACGTGGGCCTTGCGCTGGCCACCAGCCTGTCGGCCTGGATGAATGCCGGTATGCTGCTGCGTGGCCTGCGCCGCATCGACGTGCTCAGCTTTCAGCCTGGTTGGGGGCCATTCCTGCTGCGCCTCGGTACCAGCACCCTGTTGATGGCGCTGGTGCTCTGGTGGCTGTTGCCAGACGCTGCCGGCTGGGCTGGGTGGAACTGGTGGCAGCGAGCGATGGAGCTGGCGATCCTGGTCGCGGCGGGCCTGCTGACCTACGTTACCAGCCATCTGTTGCTGGGCACGCGACCGGCGGATTTTTATACGCAAAAAGCCGGGTGATTTGGCTATAATGGCCCGCCTTGACCTGGCACGATCCCCCAACTCCATGGAGCTGATTCGCGGTCTTCATAACCTGCGGCCCCGGCACCGTGGATGTGTAGCAACCATCGGTGCATTCGACGGCGTACATCATGGCCACCAGGCCGTGCTGAAGCACGTGCTGGAAAAGGCCCGCGCCCTCGAGTTGCCCTCGGCCGTCGTCGTGTTCGAGCCGCTGCCCAGGGAATACCTGGCGCCGCGCGAGGCACCACCGCGCCTGATGAGCTTTCGGGAAAAGCTCGAAGCCTTTGCGGCGATCGGGGTCGACCGGGTACTGCGGGTTCGCTTTGACGAGGCCCTGCGCAGCATGTCGGCGCTGGATTTTGTGCAGCGCGTATTCGTGGACGGACTTGGCGTGCGCCACGTGGTGATGGGTGACGACCTGCGCTTCGGCAAGGATCGCGAAGGTGGATTCGAGTTGATGCAGGAGCAGGGTCGCCTGCATGGCTTTGATGCGATGCCGACCGAGACCCAGGACCTGGCGGGAGAGCGGGTCAGCAGTACCCGGATTCGCCAGGCCCTGGCCGAGGCGGACTTCGCGCTGGCTGAGCAGATGCTAGGGCGGCCCTATTCCATGTCCGGCAAGGTGGTGTACGGCGACCAGCGCGGCCGCACCCTGGGCGTGCCTACCGCCAACCTGGAATTGCACCGGCTGCAGGCGCCGCTCTCCGGCGTCTACGTGGTCGAGGTGGCAGGGGCGACGGCGGAGCTACAGCCCGGCGTGGCCAATGTCGGTGTGCGGCCGACCATAGGCGAGCAGTTTCGCGCCAACCTGGAAGTCAACCTGCTGGACTTCGAGGGTGAACTGTACGGGCGAAGGTTGACGGTGACCTTCCGGGGCAAGATTCGCGAAGAGCTGAAGTTCGATTCACTCGACGCGCTGAAGACACAGATATACAGGGACATCGCCGAGGGGCGCCAGTTTTTCCAGCTATGAGCGACTACAAGAGTACTTTGAACCTGCCACAGACGGACTTCCCCATGAAGGCCAGCCTGGTGCAGCGCGAACCCCAGCGCCTGGCGCAGTGGAAGGAGCAGGACCTTTACGGCCAGATCCGCGCTGCCAGTGAGGGCAAGCCCAGGTTCATCCTCCACGACGGCCCGCCCTATGCCAACGGCGAGCTGCATGTCGGCCACGCCGCCAACAAGATCCTGAAGGACATCGTCGTCAAGTCGCGCACGTTGATGGGCTTCGATGCGCCCTACGTACCCGGCTGGGACTGCCATGGCTTGCCGATCGAGCTCAACGTTGAGAAGAAGGTGGGCAAGCCGGGCGTCAAGGTCAGTGCCCACGAGTTTCGCGATCGCTGCCGCAGTTACGCCGCCTCCCAGGTAGAGGGCCAGCGTGAGGACTTCGTTCGCATGGGCGTACTGGGTGAGTGGGAAGATCCCTACCTGACCATGAACTTCAGCTTCGAGGCCGATATCCTGCGCACGCTGGCGGAGATCATCGACAACGGCCACCTGGTCAAGGGCGCCAAGCCGGTCCACTGGTGCCTGGACTGCGGCTCGGCTCTGGCCGAGGCGGAAGTGGAGTACCAGGACAAGACCTCGCCGGCCATCGATGTGGCTTACCTCGTCGTCGATCAGGCGGCGGTGCAGAGCCTTTTCCATGCCGGCGATATCGAAGTCGCCATCCCAATCTGGACCACTACCCCCTGGACGCTACCGGCCAGCCTGGCGGTAAGCCTGCACCCGACGCTGGAGTACAGCCTGGTCGAGCATGGCGGTCGCGGCCTGGTGCTGGCCAGTGACCTGGTCGATGCGGTATGCGCGCGGATCGGATGGAGTGACTATACGGTAGCTGGCACTGTGGCCGGTACCGCCCTCGAAGGCCAGCTATTGCAGCATCCCTTTTATGACCGCCAGGTGCCGGTGATCCTGGGCGAACACGTGACCACCGAGGCCGGCACCGGCGCGGTTCACACGGCACCGGGACACGGCCTCGATGACTACATCGTTGGCCAGAAATACGGTCTCGAAGTGTTGAATCCCGTGGGTGGTAATGGCGTCTACCTGCCCGATACCGAGATCTTTGCCGGCCAGCACATCAACAAGGCCAACGACAATATCGTCGCCCTGCTGGAAGAACGTGGCGCATTGCTTCATTCGGAGCAGTACGCTCATTCTTACCCTCACTGCTGGCGCCACAAGACGCCGGTGGTTTTCCGGGCCACGCCGCAGTGGTTTATCAGCATGAGCCAGGCCGGGCTGCAGGATGCGGCCATGGGCGCCATTGACGCGGTCAGCTTTACCCCGGACTGGGGCCGTTCGCGCCTCACCGCAATGTTGGAAGGCCGACCCGACTGGTGTATCTCGCGCCAGCGCACCTGGGGTTCGCCGATCCCGCTGTTTGTGCACCGGGAAACCGGCGAACTGCACCCGGATACCGCTGCGCTTATCGAACAGGTTGCCGAGCGGGTTGAGCAGGGCGGTATCGATGCCTGGTTTGAGCTGGAGCCCGCCGAGCTACTGGGTGCTGATGCCGAGCATTACGAGAAGGCCACCGACACCATGGACGTCTGGTTTGATTCCGGCGTCACCCACGCCTGTGTATTGCGGCGCCGCGGCGGCATGCAGTTTCCCGCCGACCTGTACCTGGAGGGGTCTGACCAGCACCGTGGCTGGTTCCAGTCTTCGCTGCTCACCGGTATCGCCGCAACCGGGCAGGCGCCCTACAAGGCGCTGCTGACTCACGGTTTTACTGTCGACGGCGAAGGCCGCAAGATGTCCAAGTCCCTGGGCAACGTGGTTCCCGCCCGCAAGGCACTCAATGACCTCGGTGCGGATATTGTGCGGCTGTGGGTCGCCGCGACCGACTACCGTGGAGAACTGGCCTGGTCTGACGAAATCATCAAGCGCACCTCGGATTCCTACCGGCGCATTCGCAACACCGCACGTTTCCTGCTCTCCAACCTGACCGGTTTTGAACCTGCCCGCGACAGTGTCGAGGCGGAGCGCCTGCTGTCCCTGGATGCCTGGGTGATCGGACGCGCCGCCGAGCTTCAGCAGGAGATCATCGAGGCTTACGAGTCTTATCAGTTCCACCTGATTTACCAGAAGCTGCACAACTTCTGCGTGACCGACCTGGGCGGCTTCTACCTGGATATCATCAAGGACCGCCAGTACACGACCCAGCCAGACAGCCTGGCCCGGCGCTCGGCCCAGACCGCCTTGTACCAGGTGGCCGAGGCGCTGGTGCGTTGGATCGCCCCCATCCTCAGCTTTACCGCCGAGGAAATTTGGGAAAACCTGCCCGGCGAACGCGAATCGTCGGTGTTCCTGGTTGAGTGGTTCCAGGGTTTCACGCCGGCGCCAGGCGCGGAGCTCGGCGACGCCTATTGGCAACAGTTGATCGAGGTACGCAACGCGGTGAATCGCGAGCTGGAGAATCTGCGCAGCCAGGGCGCACTGCGCGGCAGCCTGGATGCAGAAGTGGCGCTGTACTGTGACGACCAACTTGCCGGGACACTGGAGAAACTGGGCGACGAGTTGCGCTTTGTGCTGATCACTTCCGGTGCGGAAGTCCTGCCGCTGTCCAAGGCGCCGACAGACGCGGCGGCGGCAGACGTGGATGGCCTTACCCTCAAAGTAGTGCCCAGCAAGCATGAGAAGTGCGAGCGCTGCTGGCATCGCCGCGCGGATGTAGGAAGCCATAGTGCCCACCCCACACTCTGTGGCCGCTGTGTGATCAATGTCGACGGTGAGGGGGAGCAGCGCCGCTTTGCCTGATCGTGGACGCCCCCTGCTCGGGCTTTACGGGGGCTGGTTTGCACTGGCTGCACTGGTGGTCCTGGGTGACCAGTGGACCAAGGCGCTGGCCCTGGAGCACCTGGAATACGCACGCCCGGTCGGCCTGTTGCCGGTACTCAACCTGACCTTGCAGTACAATGAGGGGGCGGCATTCAGCTTCCTGAGTGATGCCGGTGGCTGGCAACGCTGGTTTTTCAGCGCCGTGGCCCTGGTGGCCAGTGTGGTAATCGCCGTCTGGCTGACCCGGCTCAAGCCGGGCGACAGGCTGCTGGCGGCCAGCCTGAGCCTGATTCTTGGGGGTGCGGTGGGCAACCTTTGGGATCGGCTGCAGTTCGGCCACGTGGTCGACTTTATTTCAGTGCACTACCAGGGCTGGTATTTCCCCACCTTCAACGTGGCAGACAGTGCGGTGACGGTGGGTGCAGGATTGATGATACTCGACGCTGTCCTCCAGTCGAGGCAGCGGGAAGCGGGCTCGGAGTGAGGGTTCGCTAGCGCGCCAGGCGTCAACATGACTAGTATTTGCCAGGCTTTTGATCAAAGCCTGGGTATGGAGTTCTCCAGTAGAGATGGAACAGACCAACGTGACGGTCGGTGAAGGCACCCGGGTTTTCCTGAATTTCGCCCTGAGCCTGGAAGATGGCTCAGAAATTGACTCGAACTTCAGCAATGAGCCGGTGGACTTTGTGGTGGGCGACGGCAGCTTGCTACCGGGTTTCGAGCGCCTGCTGTTCGGCATGGCGCCGGGAGACCGGCAGATTTTCAGCGTTGAGCCGGAGAACGCCTTCGGCATGCCCAATGACAGCAATGTACAGCAGGTACCCCGGGAGCATTTTGACGAGGACGGCGACCCGGAGATCGGCCTGCTGTTCTATTTTGCGGACGCAGCCGGCGGTGAAGTGCCGGGCCTGGTGGTGGCGGTGGACGAAGAGGAAGTCACGATAGACTTCAACCACCCGCTCGCAGGGCGTACCATTCTGTTTGACGTATTGATTCACCGGGTGGAAGCCGCAGAGCTACACTAGGCAATGACACCAGGTACCAGCCCGCGATGACAGGCGCCATGACCGACTCGACAAATCCTGAGATATTACTGGCCAATCCCCGCGGCTTCTGCGCTGGCGTGGACCGCGCCATCGCTATCGTTGACCGCGCCCTGGATGTCTTCGGGGCGCCGATTTACGTCCGCCACGAGGTGGTGCATAACAAGTTTGTCGTCGACGGCCTGCGCCAGCGCGGCGCGATCTTCGTCGATGAGCTGGACGAAATTCCCGACGACAATACGGTGATCTTCAGTGCCCACGGGGTCTCCCAGGCGGTGCGCAATGAAGCGGCACGGCGAGGTCTGAAGGTGTTTGACGCAACCTGCCCGCTGGTCACCAAGGTGCACATGGAAGTGGTGCGCTACGCCCGTGAAGGCCGTGAATGTGTGCTGATCGGCCACCGCGGCCACCCGGAAGTCGAGGGCACCATGGGGCAGTACGACACCTCGAACGGCGGTGAAATCTACCTGGTGGAAGACGAGGAGCAGGCTGCCAACCTGGTAGTCAGGGAGCCGGAGCGCCTTTGCTACGTCACCCAGACCACCCTCTCCATGGACGATACCGCCCGGGTCATCGAAGTGCTCAGGGAGCGCTTCCCGAGCATACACGGCCCGCGCAAGGACGATATCTGCTACGCCACCCAGAACCGGCAAGATGCGGTCAAGGAACTGGCTGACGACTGCGACCTGGTGCTGGTCGTGGGCTCACCCAATAGTTCCAACTCCAACCGCCTGCGCGAACTGGCCCAGCGCATGGGCGCTGACGGCTATCTCATCGACAACGCCGCTGCCATTGATCCCGAATGGGTGGCCGGCAAGCGCCGTATCGGCGTGACGGCTGGCGCCTCGGCGCCGGAAATCCTGGTACAGCAGGTGGTGCAGGCCCTGGAACAGCTCGGCGCCAGCCCGCCGATGGAACTGGACGGCACCCCGGAAAACGTCACCTTTTCCATGCCCCGAGAGCTGAGAATTCCCACCAGCGAAATCGACTGATCGCTAGTTGCTGGAACCCGCCGGCGGCGAAAACGCGGCGGTTTAGCCGGTACTCCGTCACAGTTTTCGACTTTTTCCTGCCGTTTATCCCCTGATAAAGCCGTTTGTCGGCACTTCGGCTTGCACCTGTTCGTGAATTGCTATCTTGGCTGCGAATTTCACGATAGGGAAAGACCCTTGTCGAACGCCGTGAACAGACAGGACGCAAGCAGTCGCAACGCCAGGGCGCGTGGTGGACGCTCCATTGCGGGTTACACCCTGCTGGAACTGTTGATCACCATGCTGGTGATTGCACTGCTCAGCACCCTGGTGGGCCCTTCCTTCATCAATACTATCAATCGCAACCGCCAACAGGCGGCGATCGGTGATGTCTACGGCATGCTGTCCACGGCACGCAGTGAAGCCGTCGGCCAGTCCAGCACTGTCGCGGCCTGCGGCAGTACTGACCAGGCGACCTGTAACAGCAACAACTGGGAAGACGGCTGGATTATTTTTGCCGATGACGGCACCGGCGGCGGTACCGCGGACGATGGGGTTCGCCACGCTGACGAGCCGTTGGTTCGGGTGGGCCAGGAGGCGAGTGGCTCCATGACCATCCGCACTCGCAACTTTCCGGCTGCTGGCCTGATTTCCTTCAACCGTGACGGTTTCGCCGATTCCCGCGGTACGGTGGTGGTTTGCGACGGTGACCCCGCCGGGGCCATGGCACTGGTGCTGAACCTGTCAGGCCAGGCCCGCATGGCGGTAGATGAGGATGCCAGTGGCTTCCTGAACATCGACGACGGCTCGGAGGTGACTACATGTCCCTGAACAGGCAGCGGCCGAACACTGGCCGAGAGCAGGGCTTTACCTTGATCGAGGTGCTGATTGCGACCCTGGTGCTGACCGTGGGTCTGCTGGGCATTGCGGCCATGCAGATGGTCAGCTTCCAGACCAACCAGAGCGCCTACATGCGCTCACAGGCCACTTTCCTGGCCCAGGATATCCTCGATCGCATCCGCGCCAACCAGCGGGGTTACCGCAATACCACTATCTATGACGCGATCGATACCGACAATGCCGGCACGATTCCTGCCTCACCTGGCTGCAAGACCGGTGATGCCGGCTGCACGCCGGCGCAGATGGGTCTGGAAGACACGCGCGAGTGGGTGCAGAACTTTGTAAACATCGACGGCGTGGCCGGCTACCGCCCGGTACTGCTGAACGGTTCGGGTCGCGTGGAACGCGGCGCCGGCAATACCTTCACGGTGACGGTGTCCTGGGATGACCGGGATTACGACCTCGAGGGCAACCTGACGCGCGAGACCATCACCCGCAGCGTTACCTACACGGCGGACCTGTTTTGAGGCGCAATGATATGAGAGCGATGAGCCGACAAGCGGGCATGACACTGGTCGAACTGATGGTCGCCATGGCCCTTGGTGCCTTCCTGATTACCGGCGTGATCAATGTGTTCCTGGCCAACAAGGATTCGTCCCAGATTGAAACTTCGCTGGCGCGATTGCAGGAAAACGGGCGCATCGCCCTGGACCTGCTGGTGTCCGACCTGCGCGATGCCTACTACATCGGCTGTGGCAGCCGTAACGGCTTCATCACCCCGATTGCCAACG
Source organism: Halieaceae bacterium (assembly GCA_965229625.1). Taxonomy (GTDB): domain Bacteria; phylum Pseudomonadota; class Gammaproteobacteria; order Pseudomonadales; family Halieaceae; genus JANQIO01. The sequence goes on along the minus strand of CBDDJJ010000002.1, from coordinate 1,153,784 downwards.
GGGTGACCTGGACGCCGCTCAACGGCTTTGAGCGGCTGGGTACCGGGTTCGAGCCGGCCTTGCCGGTGGCCCTCAACGCCACGGTGGGCGCCAATGCTCGGGTGGGCAGTGACGTCGTCTACGTGGCCCACGGTCGGCCGCTGGCGGTGGCCACTTCGGCTGATGTGGGTGCCACCAGCACCTCGGTGCCGGTCACCAGCAACCTTGAGTGCATTTCACAGACCGAGACCGTGATCATTGCCTCCTGCTCAAACGCCATCCTGTTCCGGGTCACCAACACGCCGGCCTGCGACGGCAGCGCCACAAACTTCGAGTTTGGCCTGGCCGGTAACAGCACGGACACGCTGGGCGCCGGCTTCCCCGCTGGCACCGAGCTCATGCAGACCTTCGAGAAGGTCTGGTACGTGGCCGACACTGGTCGCCGTCGCACCTCCGACAATATCCCGGTGAATGCGCTGTTCCGCCTCACTAACGGCCAGCCGCTGGAGATGGTGGAAGGCGTGGAGTACATGCAGATCCTGTACGGCGAGGACATAGGCGCCGGTCAGCTGCGCTATGTGCCTGCCAACAACGGCACACTGGATATTACGGCCGACGAGATCGTCAGTATTCGCGTGGCGCTGCTAATGCAGAGCTACGAACAGGTGCTGGATGCGCCTGATACCCGCACCTACCAGGTCGGGGATCAGCAGATCGCCAGCACTGGCACCACCTATACACACAACGGTGACCTGACCCTGCGGCGGGTATTCCAGACCACGGTTCTGCTGAAGAACTGAGTGTCGAAACGAGAATGACAGCGAACTGATCGCGGAAAAGAGAGCTGAGAAAGTGATGAGACGGCAACTGAACAGTCAAGGCAAGCAGCGCGGCGCGGTACTGATCGTCGCCCTGATCATGCTGTTGGTGACCACCTTTGTGGGCTTCTCCACCATGGAAACCAGCAACCTGGAAGCGAAGATGGCCACTGCGCGCGAGCTCAAGGAACTGACTTTCCAGACCGCCGAGACCACTATCGAGCGCGCCCTGGACGACGAACCGCTGATCAGTGATTCGTATATTGCCGGGCTCAGCAATTCCGCCTGGCCGACCAAGGCCTACAGCTTTGATGACAACAAGCTGAATGGCTCCGTGGAGGTGGCTTACCTCGGTGATTTCATCACCCCGGGCTTCAGTGCCAAAAAGGGCGACAGTGGCTCTTCGATGGCCACTATCTATTACACCATTGTGGGCACCGCGTCCCGCGACAATACCAATATCGAAAGCCGGCATACGCAAGGCTTCTACATATTACAACCCAAAGCGAACTGAGTGTCGGGGATACTCGGAGGATTCTGCTATGAAACAGGCAAAATCGACCCAACTGGCCAGGGCTGGCCACACCTGGAGCGAAGCATTGGCATCGCGCCTGGCGCGGGAGGGGCGGCGTTTTACCGCAGCCTTCCTGTCCGGCCTGGTGGCGGTCGCCCCGGTATGGGCTGACGATACGGAGATCTTCTTCGGTGACAACAGCGGTGGCGGAGTTGCTCCCAACCTGTTGCTGATCGTCGACACCTCCGGTTCCATGAGCAACACCGTCAGCGGCACCGGCAAAACGCGTATGCAGAACGTGCAGGACGCACTGCACATTCTCCTTAACAGCCTCAATAACGTGAACGTGGGCCTGATGCGGTTCAGCAACCCGGGTGGCCCGGTGATCTATCAGGTGGACAACCTGGATCGCAACGTCAACGAGCGTTCCGGGATCGTCAGTACGCTCTCAAGCATCGAAAGCGGCGACGATGACGCCCAGCAGGTGATCGGCACCTTCGGCGCCGATACCATCGAAGACGTGCTCAATGTTATCGAAGGCACCATGATCATCGACAAGGACCGGCTCGACCTGGTGCGCACCCAGGTGGGTACCGCCGACATTTATGAAGCCCAGATCAGCTCAGGTAATGACGATGCCGAGCAGCAGGATTGGGACACTGATGATGGCATCTTCATCAGCAGCCCGGAACTTCAGTTTACTCACGAAGGTGGAGACAGCGGCAGGCTCCAGCAAGTTGGCTTGCGCTTCCGTGGCACGTCCGTACCCGATGGCGCCACGATCACCAATGCCTACATTACATTCCGTGTAGACAGTTCTGGTACCGGCGGCACCGCGGAAATGGCGATCACGGGTGAATATGGTGAATCCCTGGCCTTCGTGGACAGGTCACCTGGTAATATTACCGACCGTGATCGTACCGCCTCTAGTGTGGAGTGGGACCTGACCAATCCAGCCGTTGGTGAGTTTGTCGTCACCCCCAGCCTGACCTCGATCGCGCAGGATATTGTGGATCATCCAGACTGGGATGGTACCGGCGGCAATATCTCTGACATGACTTTTATTTTTGAACGGCGTGCCGGTTCAACAGCTGTCGTAACACACCTCATGGAGTCCTCCAACAAGTCCGGTGGCTTCGCGCCGCAGCTGACGGTGGAGTACTACGTCGGTGAACCGCCCACTGACAAAGATACGCTGACTGGCCTGCGCTTCAGCAATGTGCTGGTACCCCGGGGTGTCACAATCACTGATGCCCGCATCGACTTCGTGGCGGCAAACACCAGCTCCGCCGAGCAGACGGACGTGATCTTCTTGGGCGAGCGCGCTCCCAACGCAGTTGCTTACAGTGATGCGAATAAAGTCTCTACCCGGAACTTTACTTCGTCGTCGGTATTGTGGGAGAACGTACCGGCCTGGGGCGCCATCGATGAAATCCAGACTACACCGGACCTGACACCGATCGTACAGGAAATCGTCAACCAGCCGGACTGGTGTGGCGGCAACCCAATGGCACTGATGGCGTTTGGCCGCGGCCTGCGTAGCGCCTGGTCGAGAGATGCCGACAATGGCCTGCAACCGGTGCTTCGCGTGTCCTATGATTCGGCCACCATCGATCCCGGTAACTCCTGTACCGCCGCAGCGCTGAGTGTGCAGATCACCGAATCTCGTGGCGACGTCGAGGAGCAGGGCAGCGATGTCTGGACCTCATCCAGCGACCTCGACTTCCAGGGTGGCGGCCGCAACACGGGCCTGCGCTTCCCGGACCTCAACCTGCCGCAGGGTACAATGATCTCATCTGCCTACATCGAGTTTGTCTCCAAGTCGGATTACTCGGGCAACACCGCCATCCGCATTGAGGTGGAACAGGCAGACAACGCCGAGGAGTTCACCAGCAGCAACGGCACAGTGGATAGCCGCAGCTGGGGCTCTGAGGCTACCTGGAATATCAGCGACAACTGGAGTGACCGTGAAACGGTTCGCACCATGGATATTAGTGGCCTGGTGCAGAGCGTGGTCGACCGCGGTGGCTGGTCCATGGGTAATGCCATGGCTTTCCGCCTGGGCAAGACCAGTGGCAACGACCGTCGCGCCGACACCTACGATGAAGACCCTGTGCGCGCGCCGCGCCTGGTGGTCGAGTTCCAGGATGACGGAACCCAGGCGGCAGACGTGCGCCTGGTGCGACAGGAAATCCTGGAAGAAGTCGACAAGCTGAATACCCGGGGCTACACGCCGGTTCAGGATACTCTCTACGAAGCCGCGCTCTACTACACCGGCGGTGAAGTGGACTACGGCGGTTATCGCGGTGGCCCCAATGACAGTGGCCCGCATGCCTATACACGTGTCTCCGTAAACGACTCCATGGTCCCTGGCACCTTCAGCAACAACTACCCCAGCGGTTGCTCGGCCGATGACCTTGGCGCCAGCGCCTGTCGCTACGAGACCTTGCAAGCGGCGGGTGGTAGTAACCCGACCTATTCTTCACCGATCGTCGACTGGTGCCAGAAGGAGAGCCATATCATCCTGCTGACCGACGGCCAGGCCAACCGGCCGCATTCGGAAGCCAAGATCAAGAGTTTTGTTGGCGACCAGACCTGCGACACCAGTGTGCGCAGCTCCGAGGCCTGTGTTAAGGAACTGGTGAACTACCTCTACACCCAGGACCAGTCGGACCTCAAGGAAGAACAGATCATCCGTACCCACACCATCGGCTTCAACTTCTCCAGCCAATGGCTGAAAGATGTGGCGGAAGCCGGTGGCGGCCAGTATAAGGAGGCCCAGCAGGCATCCGACCTGGTCGAAGAGGTCCAGGACATCCTCACCGACGTGCTCAAGGTCAACAGTACCTTCGTGGCACCGGTAGCGGCGATCAACCAGTTCAACCGACTGAATCACCGCAGCGAGATTTACTTCGCGGTGTTCCGCCCTGAAGAAACGCCGAACTGGCCAGGCAACCTCAAGAAGTATCGCCTGGGCGGTGACGACAATACCATCCTCGATTACTCGAGCACGGCAGGGGCGCCGGCGATCAACCCGGCCACCGGTTTCTTCAGTGACAATGCCGTCAGCGCCTGGGGTGGAGTTACCGACGGCGCCGAGGTCGAGGTGAGCGGTGCCAACGGTGAGGTACCCAACTATGACACGCGTGACCTGTATACCTATTACGCGGGGTCGACCAGCAAGGTCCTCACCAACGACGTGAACCGCCTGTCGCCTGACAACGCCAACCTGACCAAGGCCATGTTCGGGGTCGAGACCCTGTCGAACGCCGACTTCGCCGCGCACATCGAGTGGGTCATGGGTCGGGATATGGACGATGAGGACGGCAACGGCGTAACCAACGAAAACCGTTACATTATCGGCGACCCGCTGCACTCCAAGCCGGTGGCGGTCACCTATGGTGGCAGCGAAATCGAGCCGGACATTACCGTGTTCTTCGGCAGTAACTCCGGCTTCCTGCATGCGGTGAATGCGGAGACCGGCGTCGAGCAGTTCGCCTTCCTGCCCGAGGACACCATGAAAAACCAGGCCGTACTGCGTGAAGCCAGCACGGCCCAGAACCATGTCTATGGCATCGATGGCAGCGTGACCGCCTGGGTCAACGACGAAAACGGCAACGGCGAAATTGCCGGCGATGGTGAGTTTGTCCGGCTGTACGTCGGCCAGCGCCGCGGTGGCCGCAACTACTATGCACTGGATGTCACCGATCGCGATCGGCCTGAAATTCTCTGGGTGATCAATGGCGGCACCGGCGACTTTGCCGAGCTCGGCCAGAGCTGGTCACGCCCGGTGCGCGGTGCCATCGATATCGACGGTGTTGAGCGCGACGTGCTCTACTTCACCGCCGGTTACGATCCCGACCAGGACGACACCGACATCCGCGCCGTGGATGACCAGGGCCGCGCCCTGTTCATTGTCGACGCCCTCACCGGGGAGCTGATCTGGAGTGGTGGTAACGGCAACACCTTCACTGAAGATTTCGATGACATGCTGTACTCCTTCCCATCTGACCTGGCGGTGGTCGATATCACCAGCTCCGGCACCGACAACATGATCTTTGTCGGTGACGTGGGCGGCCAGGTGTGGCGCTTCGACATTAACAACGGTGCCCAGGTGGACAACCTGATCACCGGTGGCGTGATCGGCGACCTGGGTGTTGCGGACGGCCCCAATGATGCGGCCAACAACCGGCGTTTCTATCACAGCCCGGACGTGGCCCTGGTAATCAAGGACGGCCAGCAGAAATTGGCGGTGACTATCGGTTCCGGCTTCCAGGCCTCGCCGCTGTCCACGGTGACCGAAGATCGCTTCTACATGCTGCTGCAGGACGACGTGTACACGATCCCGACGACCTATGTGAAGCTCACCCACGCCAACCTTTACGACGCCACGGATAACGACGTCGGTGAGGGCGTGGACGGTGCGGTTGAACTGCTGGAAGCACAGCAGGGCTACTACTTCAACACGCCCAACGTCGGTGAGAAGATTCTCAGCACGCCGCTGATCTTTAATAACGCGGTGACCTTTACCACCTACGAGCCCAACCCGAGCCAGCAAACCAGTCGCTGTATCCCGGCTGCGGGTGTCACCCGGGTCTACCAGATCAACCTGCTCGATGGCGCGCCCATCAACAACTGGGACGATGTCGACGGCTTGACTGAGGCCGACCGCGGGACTGAGTTGAAGACCACCAGCATCATCGACGAGCCGGTCATAATCTGCACCGGTGCCGGATGTGATATGTATGTTGGTCCCGAGCAGCCGCCGTCAGAACTGCTGACCGAGGACCGCGTGTACAAGACCTTCTGGCGCAAGGACTGATTGCAGTTGAGGCTCATACTGATGCAAAAGGGAAAGCACATGACAAACAAGCGGGAAAGCGGCTTTACGCTCATCGAGATTCTGATAGCCCTGGTGGTATTGGGGCTCCTGATGTCGATCGCCTTGCCCAGCTATAACAGCCAGGTGACGCGTAGCCGCCGCTCGGACTGCATGGGTGTTATGCTGGGCTTTGCCCAGGCGATGGAGAAGTACCGGGCGGTGAACTACACCTACCTGGGTGCAGCCGACGGCGGTGCCGATACCGGGGCGCCGGCAGACACCCTGCATCCAGCCCAGTGCCCGATTGATGGGGACGCTCTGTACAACCTGACTATCCAGGCCGCCACCGCCACCTCGTTTACGCTTGACGCCACACCAGTGGCCGGCGGCGCCCAGGCCAGCGACGGCGCCCTGCGCATCAATAACCTGGGGCAACGCTTCTGGGACAGGAACAATGCCAGTGGTTTCGAGGCCACGGAAAACACCTGGAATACCAATTGACCTTGCCCGGTCGCGGGCTGAGGAGAGCGACATGAAGACTGACATGAAAAAACTGCAGACCCTGCTGCTGGCCCTGCTGATGGTACCAGCGCTTGGCTGGGCCCAGGGTGTGGATGTCAACGAACCCAACGAGGTGATGGTCCCGGTCAATGAAGTGCCAGCCGTGGTCATGGAAACTGCCAGGGCTGCCAAGCCCGGCGCCTTCGTCACCCAGGCGATCCGTCGGCTGGATCGCCACGATGATTACTATTACAGCCTCAGCGCCAGCCAGGTCGGCCGCTACTGGGTGATTGAAGTACGCGCCGACGGGGAACTGCACAAGGTGTTTGAGTCGCCCGAGCCTCCCCAGCGGCTGATCACCGACGGATAATAGCTTTCTGCCAGCTTCGTGCCCGCTAGCGGTTCACGCCCTGCGGGCAACGGCGCTTACCCGGCTCGTTGAGGTAGGGCCTTCCACCGCGGTTCAGCGTGAGTACCACGTCGGGCCGCTCCCCAGCCTCATCGAAACACAGCACGAAACTGCCGTTCTGGTGAGTGCTGCCCATGGCCGAGAACACCAGGTACTTCCTGCCCAGCGATGCGCGCCAGGCCAGTCGGCCACGCTCCGCCGGCCACTGCGCCAGCTGTAGCGCCTCCCCGCTATCCAACTTACGATCACGGTCCAGGTCCGTGAATACCGCGACCTGATTCCCATCCCAGCGCTTGCTGCAGGCCTGCTGTGCATCGAGGGCGCAGAGTGTGACGTCGCGCTGCAGGTTCACTGCCTGGCCGCGGGCGAACTGCACCAGGCGCTGTAGCTCCAGCACAGACAGGCTCTGCCGTTGCCGGTCGACCAGTGACCATAAACCGAGACTGGTCTGCAGCAGAATGCCGCTAACAGCCATGACCAGCAGCAGTTCCAGTAGCGTGTAGCCGCCGGTGTGGCGTGCAGGCAGAGCGCCGGGCGATGCTGGCCCGCGCCTGTGCTTTCCGTATCCCATGGCGCCTTCCCTGGCAAATGGGCTGAATCGAGTGTCCCCCGGCGCCCGTCACTCGCCGGGGAGTCGGGTCAGTATAGTGTCGGGAAGACAGCGCCTGGCCGCGTTGTGGCTACTCAAGCGCTCAAAGCGAAACTGGGCTGGTTCTAGTCGTCGAGTTCGAGCTTTTTCAGACGGTAGCGCAGCGAACGAAAACTGATACCCAGCAACTTGGCGGCGGCGGTCTTGTTCCACCGCGATTGCTCCAGTGCCCGTGTCAGCACTTCACGCTCGATGTTCTCCAGGTAATCATCGAGGTTGCCGAAGGCAGCTTCCACCGGCGGTGGGCCGCTATGGCTCGGCGTCTCCGGCGTGGGCTCCAGTTCGATCCCCTGGGAAAGGCGCAGGTCCTCGACTTCGATGCTGTCGCCGGAGCACAGGGTGCAGGCGCGTTCAAGGATGTTCTCCAGCTCTCGCACATTGCCGGGAAATGCATAGCTCGTCAGCGCATCCATGGCGGCGTCCGAGAGCCGGTGCAGGGGCTGTTCAGAGGCATTGGCCAGCCGTTGAAGCAGGAAGTTAGCCAGCAGCGGAATATCCTCCCGACGTTCTCGCAAGCTGGGGACATGCAAGCCGATCACGTTGATACGGTAGTACAGGTCGCTACGGAAGCGGTTTTCGGCCACTTCCCGGGCCAGGTCCTTGTGGGTGGCACTCAGCACTCGCACGTCGGTGGCGACTTCCGCAGCCGCACCGATCGGGCGCACCGCCTTTTCCTGGATGGCGCGCAACAGCTTGACCTGCATCGCCATCGGCAGGTCGGCGACTTCGTCCAGGAACAGGGTGCCGCCGCGGGCGGCCTGGAACAGGCCGGTCTTGTCGTCGGTGGCGCCGGTAAAGCTGCCCTTGGTGTGCCCGAACAGCTCGCTCTCCATCAGTTCCGGTGGAATCGCGCCGCAGTTGACCGGGATGAACGGACCGCTGGACCGTGGGCCCCGCGAGTGAATCAGCCGCGCGACGATTTCCTTGCCGCTGCCCGACTCGCCACTGATGTAGACCGGGGCCTGGCTACGTGCCAGCTTGTTGACCTGGGCGCGCAGGTCTGCAATTTCCGGTGTCTCACCGATCAGCGTTGTGTCCTGAGCCTCGGGACTGTCGCTGCCGGGTTCCAGCTTGAGGGCGTTGACCACCAGGCTGCGCAGGCGTTCCAGTTCGATCGGTTTGCTGATGAAGTCGAAAGCACCCGCCTTGAGTGCCGTGATGGCCGTTTCCACGCTGCCGTGGGCGGTGATCATCGCTACCGGCGTGTCGCTGAAATGCTGCTGGATATGTTCTACCAGGCTAATGCCATTGCCATCCGGCAGCTTCATGTCGGTGAGGCACAGGTCGGTGCCGCCCTCGTTGAGGACCGCATGCGCTTCGGAAAGATCGGCAGCGGTGCGGGTATCGAGGCCCATACGGCTCAGGGTGATATCCAGCAACTGCCGGATATCAGGCTCGTCATCAACAATCAGTACGGTCTTGGTGCTCATAGCCCTCGTTCAAACCAGCCGCGACACCGCGAGGCGGAAGCAGCTTTCTCCCGTGGCGGTAGGCCGATAGGTGAGAGTCGCATTATTGATTTCGCACAGTTCCTTGCTGAGGTACAGCCCCAGGCCCGTGCCCTTATCCACCGTAGTATAAAATGGCTCGAACAATTTTGCGCGCTCCGACTCCGCAACCCCCGGGCCCGAGTCCACCACGTCTACTACGCAGCGCTGGGCCTCGGGATCTTTCGCCACGCGGATACTCACGCGGCCGTTGCCGTTGACGGCCTGGCTGTGGCGCAGGCCATTGTCCAGCAGGTTCCCCAGCACTCGCTCCAGGTGCGCCGGGTCGAAAGTGATTTCCAGCCAGTCATCCGGCAGCGCCAGCTCCAGTTCCACCGCTTCCGCCTGGGTCTGGCGATACTGCTCGATAAAGTTCTGCAGCCATCCCTTGAGCGCCAGGCGCTGGGGATTTGGCGGTTGGCGCCGGCTGATCTGCAAAACGTTTTCAATCACGCTGTTCATCCGCTTGGCGTGATGCTGAATGATGCCAGCGAGTTCCTTGTCGTTGTCGGCAAGCTGGTCTGACTCGCCCAGCAGTTGGGCTGCATGGCTGACGGCGCCGAGCGGATTGCGAATCTCGTGGGCGATACTGGCGGTCAACCTGCCTAGCGAGGTCAGTTTGAGGGACTGGGCCTGCTGCGTCACCGCCGTGTAGTCCTGCAGGAATACCAGGGCGTCGCCGTCGCCGGAATCGTCCAGCAGGCTGAAATTCGCGATCACCTGGGGTGCGTCGTCGGCAATGTGCAGCGGCGTGGCCTCGTGAGTGCCGCTCTCTTTCCAAATGCCAAACTGCTCGGCAAGCAGTGGATGATAGTCCGCCAGCCCGCGACCCTGCTCCAGCACCATGGGGCGGTCCGGGTCCAGCAGGCGCGCCGCGGCCTGGTTCATCACCCGCACGCTGCCATCGGCGTAGACCAGCAGGATGCCGGTTTGCAGGTTGCGCACAATCTGCTCGTTGAGACGCTGCAGGCTGTACAGATCGTCGGTGCGCTCCCGCGCCAGCGCCTCCGCCTTGCCGACCCGGCGCGCAACCACCTGGATCAATAGCGACACGGCAAACACCAGGGCACTCAACAGGCCCGCCGGCAGCAGGCTGTCGAAGGGCAGCTGCCCCGCGTTGATGAGGCGCAGGGTGTCGGCAAGTATGGCAATGACGCTGAGCGCTGCGATCAGCGTGGCGATGCTCGCGAGGTCGATCACCACGGCGCTGGCCGCCGCGGTTGCCAGCAAGAGGATGGGCAGGCCGCTGGACATGCCGCCGCTGGTATCTGACAGGACAGTGATCACCAGGATATCGATGAAGAACACGCCGAACAGGGTGGCGCGATCGTGGATCAGGCGGGTTTGCATCAACGCCAGCAACACCAGGTTGGTGGCGAGGAAGGCAATCGCCACCATCAGGTACAGCTCCGGATTCAGGCCGCCCAGCAGTCGTCGGGTCTCTGAGCTGAGCGGGCTAAGCAATAGCACTATCGAGAGAATCGAACGATAGGCCACGTAGATGCGGAACAGTGAGACGTTCTGCTGTTCCTGTTTGGGCGGGGAGGGTCGGTGCAGTATGGCCGGCCGCTGCATTAAGGGTCTCGTGCTGCGCGTTGCCGGCTAGTTTACCCGCTCCTGTCTTTGCTTAGGAAGGCGCTTTGCAAGACAATATGCGGCCTTCAGCACAGGACCCCGAGCATGCCCGCGATTAATATCTTCATGGCCCAGATCAACACCCTGGTCGGCGACTTCGACGGTAACGTGGAGCGCGTCCTGGCCGTGGTGTCCCAGGCCGAGGCGGAACAGGAAAAGCCGGTGCTGGTATTCCCGGAACTGACTTTGTGCGGCTACCCTCCCGAAGACCTGTTGTTGCGGCCCAGTGTGGAACGCCGCGTGAATGACGCGCTGGAGAATGTGTGTGCCGGCGTGCAGGATGCCTACGTGGTGCTGGGCTATCCGCGGCGTCGGGATGGCAAACTCTACAACATGGCAGGCGTTATCCATGGCGGTGAGATCATCGTCGAGTATGCCAAGCAGTGCCTGCCCAACTACCAGGTGTTTGACGAAAAGCGCTACTTTGCCACCGGGTCAGAGGCCTGCGTGGTTGATATCTGCGGCGTTCCCGTGGGCCTGACCGTTTGCGAGGATATCTGGGAGCCGGAGCCGATCGCCCAGGCACGGCAGGCGGGCGCCGCGCTGCTGCTGAACCTCAACTCGTCCCCCTTCCATCGCGGCAAACAGCAGGAACGCGAGGCGCTGGTGGCGGGGCGTGCGCGAGACAACGAGCTGCCGGTGGTCTACGTCAACCAGGTAGGCGGGCAGGATGAACTGGTGTTCGATGGTGGTTCTTTTGCGGTGAGTGCCGACGGTGAGCTGCGAGCGCGGGCACCTGCCTACCTGGAATCCCGCGAGCGCCTGCAGGTGGTATATGAACAGGGCCGCTGTGACATAGAGCAGGCCGAGCTTACGCCGCTGCTGGATCCCCTGGAGGCGGTATACCAGGCACTGGTGGTCGGTGTCCGCGACTATGTGAACAAGAATGGCTTCCCCGGAGTCGTGCTCGGCCTGTCTGGCGGTATCGACTCGGCCCTCACACTGGCAGTCGCGGCCGATGCCCTCGGGCCCGAACGTGTGGAAGCCGTCATGATGCCGTTTCGCTACACCGCCCAGATGAGTGTGGAGGATGCGGCCGAGCAGAGTGCCCGGCTGGGTGTGGCGCACAAGGTGATCTCCATTGAGCCGATCTATGAGGCCTTTGTGGCGAGTCTCGCGGAGGAATTCCAGGGGCTGGCCGCCGACACCACCGAAGAGAACATACAGGCACGCTGCCGCGGCGTGCTGCTTATGTCGATCTCCAACAAGAAAGGCTCGCTGGTGTTGACCACCGGCAACAAGAGTGAGATGGCCGTTGGCTACTCGACTCTTTACGGGGACATGGCCGGTGGCTTCGACGTGCTCAAGGATGTGCCCAAGACCCTGGTGTACGCGCTGGCGGAACATCGCAATCGGCATAACCCGGTTATACCCGAACGCGTCATTACTCGCCCGCCATCGGCCGAGCTGCGTCCGGACCAGAAAGACCAGGACAGCCTGCCGGACTACGAGGTACTGGACCGCATCCTCGAGCTTTATATTGAGGAGGACATGAGCGCCGAGGACATCATCGCCCAGGGCCTGGAACGCGCCGATGTCGAGCGTGCGGTGCGGCTGGTAGATCTCAACGAATACAAGCGCCGCCAGGCGCCTATCGGCGTGCGAATCACCCGCCGCGGCTTCGGCCGCGACCGCCGCTACCCCATCACCTCAGGCTGGAAAATCGGCCACTAGCCACAAGCGAATGAGGACAACCGATTTTTCACTTGCCCACAAGGCCGGCACTGACTAGAAATAGGCTAGCCGCTAAGAACAGCGTCTGGCGTCAGCGTCTCTATTGGCAACGCGATGGTAGTCTCGCCCCTCGATAACCCAAGAGGCACCGAGCTTTAGCGGTCTTCTAAAGAGACCCGCCCTTGGGCCGATTATCAAACTCCGGCGGCGCGGCGCGATCGAACAGTCCAAAGGTCGCGGCGTTGAGCCAGGAGCGATCGACCCCCTGTGCCGTGTAGCTGCTGATGAACTTGCCATCCTCGTCGATCGAGGGGTGGTCGGGGTAGTTCAGTACCAGCACATCCAGCGAGTCCTGGGCCAGTTCGTCAAGGCCCAGCAGGATATAGCCCTGCACCATCACCGCCAGACCGTCGGCTACCGCCGGGGTCTGCGGGAAATTCTCCACAACATAGCGGCCGCGATTGACCGCCGCCACATAGGCGCCGCGGCGGAAGTAATAGTTGGCCACGTTGATTTCGGAGCGCGCCAGCAGGTTGCGCAGGTGAACCATGCGCGCGCGGGCATCCGGCGCGTAGGGGCTGTCCGGATAGCGGGCCAGCAGCTGGGAGAATTCCGCGAAAGCCTCCTGTGCGTACGAGGTATCGCGCTTGGTGATGTCCTTGGGCAGCCAGCGATCAAAAAGGCCTTGGTCCTGGGAGTAGGCTGCCAGGCCCTTCATATAAAAAGCGTAGTCGACGTTGGGATGCTGGGGGTGCAGGCGGATGAAGCGGTCCGCTGCCTCGATGCTGGCCTCGTGCTCGAAGTTGGAATAGTGGGCGTAGATCAGTTCCAGCTGTGCCTGCTCTGCGTAACGGCCGAAGGGGAAGCGCGACTCCAGCAGCTGCAATGCCTGTACGGCGAGGTCGTAATTCTTGTTGCGCAGGTAGCGCTGTGCCTCCTGGTAGAGCTCGTATTCCGAGGAGTTGGCGCCGGGCGGCAGGTCCAGCTCGTCATTGTTTGAACACGCGCCCAGCAGGCAGGCCGCCAGCAACAATGCTGCCAGGCCCAGCAACTTCCGGCGCCCGGTTGCGATCATCAAGCGCGCTGGGTGATTAGCGCCGATCGGCATCATGATCTCTAACGAGTTGTTCAGGAGCACCCGGCGTAGGCCGCGCGCCCCGGTGGTCGACAGGACAGCGATCGCCCAAAGCCCTGCCGGAAGCACCTGCCGTGAACGGTGCAGCTCGGCATTGAGCGAGACTTTGATCGCTAGCGGTGTTGTAGTGAGCTAACATCTTGAATTGCGGTATTTTTAAGGCGCGTATTTAACCACAGGAAGGCCTCTATTCGCCATGCTGGAGCACATCGAGCAGCAAGCAGTCGTCAGCGCTGACCAGCATGGTAGACGATTGGACCAGGTGGCGGCGGAACTGTTCCCGGAATTCTCGCGTTCGCGGCTACAGGCCTGGATTCGCAGCGGCGAGTTGCGGGTCGACGGCGCCAGCTTCAAGCCACGCGACAAGGTAGTCGCTGGTGCCGAAGTCACGCTGTCCGCAGAGCTGGAGCAGGAAGTCGGCTGGCAGGGTGAAGCGATCGCCCTCGATATACGCCACGAGGATGCCGACATCCTGGTACTGAACAAGCCGGCCGGGCTGGTGGTACACCCGGCGGCGGGCCATGCCAGCGGTACTCTGGTGAATGCGCTCCTGCACAGCTACCCGGAGCTGGACAAGCTGCCGCGGGCGGGTGTGGTGCACCGACTAGACAAGGAAACCTCGGGCCTGATGGTCGTGGCCCGCTCGCTACGCGCTCACACCAGCCTGGTGGAGCAGCTGCAGGACCGCAGCGTCAGCCGCGAATACGCCGCGGTCACGGTGGGCGCCATGACCGGGGGCGGTACGGTCGATGCACCTATCGGACGCCATCCTCGTCAGCGGAAGAAAATGGCGGTGGTCAGCCACGGTGGCAAACCCGCGGTCACTCACTACCGGGTAGCGGAACGGTTTGCCCACCACACCCTGGTGGCCGTCAAGCTGGAGACCGGCCGCACCCACCAGATTCGCGTCCACATGGCTCACATCCACTACCCGCTGATCGGTGACCCGCAGTACGGCGGCCGCCCCCGACTCCCCCGGGGCGCCAGCCCCGAACTGGTTGACGTATTGCGCGGCTTTTCGCGGCAGGCATTGCATGCGCAAAGACTGGGCCTGGAGCACCCCGCCAGCGGCGAGCTGATGAGCTGGGAGTCCGAGCTGCCCGGGGACATGGAGGCGCTGCTGGACCGCCTGCGGCGCTGCGATCCCGCGTGAACCTGATCAAGCCGGACTGGCCGGCTCCACCACAGGTGGTGGCATTCGCGACTACCCGCGCCAGCGGCGATGCAGCGCGACCAGCCGAGCTGGCGGGTTTTGCGGCGCCCCGGGTGCGCCAGGTGCACGGTACGCTTGTGGTGACAGCGGACAGTCAGGCCGAGGGTATCGAGGCAGACGGTGTGTTCACTCGCGACGTGGGTGTTGTTTGCCGGGTAGAAACCGCAGATTGTCTGCCGGTGTTGCTTTGCAATCGGCGTGGAACAGAAGTGGCGGCAGTGCATGCAGGATGGCGAGGCCTGGTAGCAGGCATTCTCGAAGTGGCCGTGACCTCCATGCTTTCGCCACCAGAGGAACTACTGGCCTGGATAGGCCCTGGCATCAGCCAGCCCTGTTATCAGGTAGGGGGTGATCTGCGCGAGGCTTTCCTGGCGGCCGCGGCTACCGATCAGCAGCATACCGTGGCAGCCTGCTTTGCACCCGATGGCGAGAAGTACCTGGCGGACCTCGTGGGCCTTGCCCAGGTGCGCCTGGAAGCCTGCGGCGTAACGGCCCTGTACGGAGGAGAGCTCTGCACCTTTTCAGATCCGGTTCGCTTTCACTCCTGGCGCCGGGATGGCAAGGCAGCCGGGCGCATGGTCTCCGGACTGGCGCTGGTACCGCCCGACACCCAATCCCACACTTGAAACAGGCCTATTTGCCCCCATTTCCGGGGTATACAAGTCACAGGTTCGCTGCGGCGGCAGCGTAGAGGTTTCAAGCAATGCGAATGGACAAATTGACCAACCCCCTGCAGTTGGCGCTGGCCGACGCCCAGTCGCTGGCCGTGGGGCGTGACCACAACTTTATTGAACCGGTACACCTGCTCACCGCGCTGCTGCAACAGCAGGGCGGCGTGACAAGGCCCCTTCTGTCAAAGGCGGGCATTGATGTCACCGCGCTGGAAACCGCGGCAGAACAGGCCATGGAGAGCCTGCCACGGGTCACCGGCGGTGCCGGTGATGTGCACCTGAGTGCCGATGCGGGGCGGGTGCTGAACCAGGCTGACAAGCTGTCGCAACAGCGCGGTGACACCTATATCTCCAGTGAGCTGGTGCTGTTGGCCATGCTGTCGGCCGGCGGCAAGGCGGGTGAGCTGTTGAAATCTGCAGGTGCCAGGGAAGCGGCACTGAACACCGCGATTGATAGCCTGCGTGGCGGCGAGACGGTGAATGATCCGGCAGCCGAGGAATCACGGCAGGCGCTCGACAAATACACCGTGGACCTCACTGCCCGGGCGGAAGAGGGCAAGCTGGACCCGGTCATCGGCCGCGACGACGAGATCCGCCGCTGCATCCAGGTGTTGCAGCGCCGCACCAAGAACAACCCGGTGTTGATCGGTGAGCCCGGCGTCGGCAAGACGGCGATCATCGAGGGCCTGGCCCAGCGGGTGGTGAATGGCGAGGTGCCGGAGAGCCTGCGCGACAAGCGCATCCTGTCCCTGGACCTGGGCTCGCTGCTGGCGGGAGCCAAGTTCCGCGGCGAATTCGAAGAGCGCCTGAAGGCCGTGCTCAACGAACTGTCCAAGCAGGAAGGCCGCATCGTACTGTTTATCGACGAATTGCACACCATGGTGGGCGCCGGCAAGGCCGAGGGCTCCATGGACGCCGGCAATATGCTGAAGCCCGCCCTGGCCCGTGGCGAATTGCACTGCGTGGGTGCCACCACCCTCGATGAGTATCGGCAGTACGTGGAAAAAGACGCCGCCCTTGAACGCCGTTTCCAGAAGGTGTTGGTCGATGAGCCCAATGAGGAAGACACCATCGCCATCCTGCGCGGCCTCAAGGAGCGCTACGAAGTGCACCATGGGGTAGATATCACCGACAGCGCCATCATCGCTGCCGCCAAGCTGTCACAGCGCTACATTACCGACCGCAAGCTGCCCGACAAGGCCATCGACCTGGTTGATGAGGCAGCCAGCCGTATCCGCATGGAAATCGATTCCAAACCGGAATCCATGGATCGCCTGGAACGGCGCCTCATCCAGCTCAAGATCGAGCGCGAGGCGGTCAAGAAAGATACCAGCGAGGCCGCTCGCAAGCAGCTCGATATGCTGGAAGAGGATATCGCCCAGGTGGAGCGGGAGTATGCCGACCTGGAAGAAATCTGGAAGGCGGAGAAGGCCACAGTCCAGGGAGAAGCCCAGATCAAGAGCGGCCTGGAGCAAGCGCGCCTGGAGCTGGAAGCCGCGCGTCGCAGTGGCGACCTTACCCTCATGTCGGAACTGCAGTACGGTAAGATTCCCGAACTGGAGAAGCAGTTGGAGCAGGCCGGCAAGGCCGGTGCTGAGGAGAAAACCCTGCTGCGCAACAAGGTCACGG
The DNA here is from genome assembly GCA_965229625.1 of Halieaceae bacterium. GTDB lineage: Bacteria > Pseudomonadota > Gammaproteobacteria > Pseudomonadales > Halieaceae > JANQIO01. The sequence goes on along the minus strand of CBDDJJ010000002.1, from coordinate 1,136,648 downwards.
AAGAAGAGGTGGCGGAAGTGGTGTCCCGCTGGACCGGCATTCCGGTCGCCAAGATGCTGGAAGGTGACCGTGAGAAACTGCTGCGCATGGAAGAGGCCCTGCACCAGCGCGTGGTCGGCCAGGACGAAGCCGTGGTGGCGGTGGCCAATGCGGTGCGGCGCTCGCGCGCGGGACTTGCAGACCCCAACCGGCCCAATGGCTCCTTCCTGTTCCTGGGCCCCACTGGCGTGGGTAAAACCGAGCTGTGCAAATCACTGGCAGAGTTCCTGTTTGATTCCGAGCAGGCGATGGTGCGCGTCGATATGTCGGAGTTCATGGAGAAGCACTCCGTGGCCCGGCTGATCGGTGCACCACCGGGCTACGTTGGCTACGAGGAGGGTGGCTACCTGACCGAGGCTGTGCGCCGCCGCCCCTATTCCCTGCTGTTGCTGGACGAGGTGGAGAAAGCACACCCCGACGTCTTCAATATCCTGCTGCAGGTACTGGAAGACGGGCGACTGACCGACGGCCAGGGCCGGACCGTGGATTTCCGCAACACGGTGGTGGTGATGACCTCCAACCTGGGGTCGGACCTGATCCAGGAAATGGCAGGAGAGGAGAACTACGAGGCCATGAAGTCGGCGGTCATGGGTGTGGTAGGCACGCATTTCCGTCCCGAGTTCATCAACCGGATCGATGAGACTGTGGTCTTCCATCCCCTTGGCCAGGAGCAGATTCGCGGTATTGCCCACATCCAGCTGGCCGGCCTGCGCGCCCGCCTCAGGGAGCGGGAGTTGAGCCTGGAGATCGACGAGGTCCTGCTGGACAAGCTGGTGGAGGTTGGCTTCGACCCGGTGTACGGTGCGCGGCCGCTGAAGCGGGCTATCCAGCAACAGCTGGAAAACCCCCTGGCCCAGGACCTGCTGGCCGGCAAGTTCCCGCCAGGCTCTTCCATCCACGCGAGCCTCGCGGGCAACGCCGCTGTGTTTTCCTCCGAGGATCAGGCCGCCTGAGTCGTTGACATCCGCCCCGCCAGGGGCGGACACTTCGCGGCACTATGAACTAGTGATTCCTCGGTTTTTCGGACCCGAACGGCGTTCGGCTTCCCACTCGATCTGACCCTTTTTGCCAGGCACCTGTGCTGCCCAGGAATTGCGATGTTTGATGAACTGCATGACTTCTGTCTCCGCCCGTCACTGTATTCACGGGCAACCTCTACCGAGCTGTGGACCCGGCCGGCGCTGGCCGGGAATATGCTCAAGTACCACCTAGATCCCCACACCCGACTGTCTTCCCGGCCGGAGGCGCAGATCGACTTGATTGTGCGTTGCTTGGATCGACGGCTCGCCCTGGAGGGCAAGCACCTGTGTGACCTGGGCTGTGGCCCCGGCCTCTATTCGAGCCGGTTCGCCAGCCTGGGAGCCACGGTTTCAGGGGTTGATGTGTCGGGCACTTCGATAGCCTACGCCCGGCGACTCGCCGAGGAGAGTGGCCACGATATCCGCTACATTCTCGCGGACTACTGCCGGGATGAGCTCCCCCCGGGCTTTGATGTTGTCACGCTGATCTATTACGACTACGCCGCGCTGACATCTGAACAGCGCAGCCGTCTGCTTGGTCGGGTTCACGCTATGCTAAAACCAGGCGGCCACCTGGTACTGGATGTGCCTGCACTGAGCGCCTTCTCGACGATCGTGGAGTCCACAGCAATGGAGCCCCAGCTTATGAACGGGTTCTGGTCCGATGAAGATTACGTTGGCCTGGAGCGCGTGTGGCGTTACGAGGATCAGCAGGTATCGCTAAATCGATATCTCATTGTCGAGCAGTCCGGGATGTTCGAGATCTTCAATTGGATGCAGTACTACAGTGCCGATAGCGTGACTGCCGAGCTGGCATCGGGATGCTTCGAGGTGCTGGAAATCCAGGCGTCGCTGGCCGGGTCGGCCCTGCCTGGTGATCCGGAGACTCTCGGCGTGATTGCCAGACGCGCGGACTAGCTCAGGCCGACGGGGCCGGTTTCTTTTCGGTTTCCGGGACCCTCGCAGGGGGATGTCAGGAGGGAACGAAACCCGGCAGGTGATCAGCGCCTCGAACCAGACCTGGAGGTGCCCAACCAGAGCGGAATAGAGCTAAGCAGGTGAATTGGCGCCTCGAACCAGGCTTAGAGGCTATCAACCAGAGCGAAACAGAGCTGATCAGGTGCATTAGCGCCTCAAGCCAGGCTTAGAAGCTACCAACCAGAACGGAACAGAGCTAAGCAGGTGAATTAGCGCCTCGAACCAGACTTAGAGGCGCCCACTTATAGCGGTCTTATATAAAGCACTACGACCCGCAGTGAACAGCAATGAGGTCCCGCGCTTTCTTGCGTTGAACCTCTTTCTCCTCTTCGGTCAGGTAACGGATGCCGTCGTCATCGCGAATGCGGATGCGAGCGAGGGAATTGAGGGTGTCGAGGTTGGCTCGCGCCTGGTCACAGATGGCCGGGTCCTTTTCCACGGCGGCCTGCTGTTCGGCGGCATTGGGTTGTTCACTGCCGACAGGCGCCGAGCTTTCCCAGCCCGGCGGGTTGGCAGTGTTTTCTTCTGCGGTCACGCGACGCGACAGGCCTGATTCCGTGGATACGAATTCATACTCCACGCCGGCGGGAGGCGGCCGGTCGCTGTGGTGCGGGTTACCGCGTTCATCGACCCACTTGTAGTAGCCCTTCTCGGCCAGGGCGGCGGGAGTGAGCAGACTTCCCAGCAGGAGAATACACAACAAACTTGCGTTTCTAAGGCTCTGAATTGTAAGGAAAGTTCCGCGCAAGGCCGTCTCTCCAGCAGTTGATTTTGCTCGAAAGTAACCCATGTCCCGAGACTCTGCAACTCGGGTTTGCAAGATATTGACACAGGTCCCCGAAGCGAGAAGAATGCGCACTCCCGGTGTGGGAACAGGGCCTGCATGCATTGTGCAGGTGCCTGCCACTGAACGGCTGAATGCTCAGCTTCGTATCGACACCCGGGAACCCGACAGCGATGCGTGCCGTATTGGCTCTCATCGTGGCCACCATCTGCGTTACCACGCAGGGCGACCAACAGCGGGCTCGTGTGCCTTTCACGGCAGCTCACAGGGTAATTCCCTGGCACGGCAATCCCCCGTTATGTCCTGCGCGAGCCGCGTAAGCCGGTACTTTGGTCTTACAAAGTCTGGTCTTATGAAGATGGTCGCCTCGCGCAGCGAATCCTGTTTCAGATCGCTGCTTCATGTAACCCGCACGGCTGTACTGGCCCTGCGAACCTCGTGCCGCACCTGTGCGCGAGGCAGAGTGAGGACGTAACGGTGGAACTACTTTCCGGCGGCGAGATGATCGCCCGGGCACTGCAGGACGAAGGAGTCGAGTTCATCTTCGGCTACCCCGGTGGCGCCGTACTGCATATTTACGACGCCCTGTTCAAGGAGTCGAGCATTCCCCACATCCTGGTGCGCCACGAGCAGGCGGCCACCCACGCGGCGGATGGCTACGCCCGCGCGACGGGCAAGCCCGGCGTGGTGCTCGTCACTTCAGGGCCCGGCGCGACCAATGCCATTACCGGGATTGCCACGGCCTACATGGATTCCATTCCCATGGTGGTGTTGTCCGGTCAGGTGCAGTCTCACCTGATTGGTGAGGACGCCTTCCAGGAAACCGACATGGTGGGTATCTCCCGGCCAATCGTTAAGCACAGCTTCCTGGTGCAGGAGGCAGAAGAGATTCCTGCCGTTCTCAAGAAGGCCTTTCATATTGCTTCTTCGGGTCGCCCGGGGCCGGTGGTTGTCGATATCCCCAAGGATCTCACCAAGCCGGACGAGAAGTACGCCTATGAATACCCGGAAGCGGTCAAGATGCGTTCGTACAACCCGGCGAGCCGCGGCCACTCCGGGCAGATCAAAAAAGCGGTGAAACTGCTGCTGGGTGCCAAGCGCCCGGTCATATACAGCGGGGGTGGCGTTATCCTGGGCAATAGCAGTGATCTGCTGACCGAACTGGCGCAGATGCTGAACTACCCGGTCACCAATACCCTTATGGGCCTGGGCGCCTATCCCGCGTCGGATCGTCAGTTCCTGGGGATGCTGGGCATGCACGGTTTCTATGAGGCCAATATGGCCATGCACAACGCCGACGTGATTCTCGCGGTGGGCGCACGGCTGGATGACCGGGTCACCAATACGGTGGACAAGTTCTGCCCCGGGGCCAAGATCATTCATATCGATATCGACCCCACCAGTATCTCCAAGACGGTGCAGGCCCACGTGCCTATCGTCGGACCCGTGGACGGGGTGCTCCGGGAGATGATGTCCTTGATTGCCCAGCAGCGAGAGGAAATGCCGGAGTTACCGGATACCCTGGCGCTGGAGCGCTGGTGGCAGCAGATAGAGCAGTGGCGCTCAGCCCATGGGCTGTGGACGGCGCCTCGTTACGAAACCGGCGGGCCGATCAAGCCCCAGCAGGTGATCGAGTCCCTGTACCGGGCCACCGGTGGTGAAGCCTATGTTACCTCCGACGTCGGGCAACACCAGATGTTTGCCGCCCAGTACTACAAGTTCGACAAGCCGCGGCGCTGGATCAACTCGGGAGGCCTCGGCACCATGGGCTTTGGCCTGCCTTCCGCGATGGGCGTAAAGCTCGCCTTCCCCGACGCGGACGTCGCCTGCGTTACCGGTGAGGGCAGCATCCAGATGAACATCCAGGAGCTGTCTACCTGCAGCCAGTACGGTATCCCCGTGAAGATCATCAACCTGCACAACGGTTACCTGGGTATGGTGAAGCAGTGGCAGGACATGCAGTACGAAGGGCGGCATTCCGAGTCGGCCTACGCCAACTCGCTGCCGGACTTCATCAAGCTGGCGGAGGCCTACGGTCACGTGGGCATCCACGTGGAAGACCTGTCTGAACTGGACGCCAGGATGGACGAGGCCTTCGCGTTGAAGGACAAGCTGGTTTTCGTGGACGTGGTGGTCGACCCGGCGGAGCACGTCTATCCCATGCATGTGGCGCCCAATGGCTCCATGGCCGACATGTGGCTCAGCAAGACGGAGCGTACCTGATGAGACGTATCATATCCGTACTGCTGGAAAACGAACCCGGTGCACTGTCCAGGGTGGTTGGCCTGTTCTCACAGCGTGGCTACAACATCGAGACCCTCAACGTGGCGCCCACGGAAGACGCCACCCTGTCTCGCCTGACGGTGACGACGGTGGGAGATGACCGCAAGATCGAGCAGATCACCAAGCAGCTCAACAAGCTGGTAGACGTGGTAAAGCTGGTCGACCTGACTGAGGGTGCGCATATCGAGCGCGACCTGATGCTCATCAAGGTGCGCGCCACCGGCGCCCAACGGGCCGAGATCAAGCGCTGCACCGATATCTTTCGTGGCCAGATCGTCGACGTGGGGCCCTCGGTGTACACCATCATGCTGTCCGGCACGGCCGACAAGCTCGACTCATTTGTTGAAGCGATGGGCGACGCCTCGATACTTGAAGTGGTACGCAGCGGCGTGGCTGGAATTGCCCGCGGTGAAAAGGTGCTGAGACTGTAGGCCTGGAGCGATGATGGATGAATTGCTTGTTGCCATGGGCAGGGCCTGTGGACTGTTGCTCGTTGCCCTGTTGTGCGGTTGTGTGACTCAACCGGCACCGTCAACGGTCGAGAAGCTGGAGATGCAGGGAATCGATAACTACTCGGAACTCCGCACAACGGCAAGCTTTGCCGGGCAGAGAGTCGGATTCGGTGGCGCGACATCCGCTGATGCCATGGCACCCTTGCGGGCGGCAGGATACCGAACGGTGATCAGCCTGCGCTTCAGCGACGAGAAGGGGGTGGACCACGACGCCATCCGGCAAGCCGCCGATGAGGCGGGTCTGGAGTACCGGGTGTTACCGCTCAATGCCAAGGAGGCAACTGCCAACAGGGTCGAGGAAATCCTGGAGGCCATGGCTGATGGCGCCATGCAGCCCGTTTATCTGCACTGCGGCTCAGCCTCGCGGGCGGCCGGTGTGTGGATGATCGGCAGGGTGGGCCGCGATGGCCTTGATAGGGAAACGGCCGGCGCAGAAGTAGAGAAGATTGCGGGAAAACCGGAGGATGCAATTCGCTTCGCCGGGGGTTACCTGGACGCTCATTCACCCTAGTGCGCTGGGGCGATGCGGCGGCACGCTGGTGTCCGAAGGCGGTGCTCTGGCACTACCCGGAACAAGAGACCCGGGCACAAAAAAGCCGGCAGAGGCCGGCTTTTTCTTAGCGAACTGTCAAGCAACTGCCCAGGGCTCAGGCGGAGAGACCTTTGATCTGCTCGTTCAGGCGGCTCTTGTGACGGGCAGCCTTGTTCTTGTGGATGATGCCCTTGTCTGCCATACGGTCAATAACCGGCACGGCTTCGCCGTAGGCGGCCTTGGCCTGCTCGGCGTCGCCGGCCTCGATGGCGGCATTAACGCGCTTGATGACCGTACGAACCAGTGAGCGCAGGCTGGCGTTGTGCCCGCGACGCTTGACTGCCTGGCGTGCCCGCTTTTTGGCTTGCGGTGAATTTGCCAACGTTGTTACCTCTGTACACAAATTTTGGAGAGGCGCGATTATTCACATTTAGCCCCGAACTGTCAACGGTATCAGGGGTTTAGCGGCTATCCCGTTGGGGGCTGAGGGCTATCGCATGTGGGGCTGAGTGCTCTCCGATTGGGGCGGAGGGCTCTCTTTGGGGGCTGAGGGCTCTCACTGGGCGCCGAGCGGCATCATCAGGTGGCGCGAGAGGTCGCCGATCAGCCGGGGATACATCTCCCGGCGCTCAAATTCCCAGTCACCGTCGCGCTTGCGGAATCGGTCACGATACTGGCCAGCAATAATCACCTGTAGGGGGAAGTCGTCACGGGCCTGCAGCACGGTAAAGCGGCTGGTGCCGGTGGCAGAGTCGCCCTGTTCCGACAGGTGGACCGAGACATTGGTGGTCATATGTTCCGTGCAGGGCGTGCCGGTATCGGGATAGATGCGCGCCGTCTTTCGGTAAAGAGCCAGCACTGCGGCTTCTCCGCGGCATTCCTCACCATCCGGGCTGACCACACAGGCGTTGGCGAACAGTCGTGCCACGTCTTCGAAGCGCCCGGCGTCTATCAAGTCTGCGTAGTGAAAAATCAGGGTCTCGATCGCGTGGATGTCTTGCTGTCTGTCCATGCCCCTAAAATAGCATTACTAATAACTATTAGTTAGTATCCGGCCATGAGCGCGCCCGCTGCCGGCAGTGAAAAATCGACCCCCGAGCGCATCCTGGATGCTGCCGAGGACCTGTTCGCTGAGCGCGGCTACACCGCCACGTCGCTGGGCGATGTGGCCGATCGTGTCGGCATCCGCTCTCCCAGCCTTTATAACCACTTCCGCAATAAAGAGGCCCTCTACGGGGCAGTGGTCGATCGACTGCTGGCCGATTTTACGGCGCCGCTCAACGAGTTGCGCCAGGCGCCGTTGACGGAGGAGGGTATCTACCGTTGGCTGGAAATCACCGTCCGCCTGCACCACCAGCGCCCCAACCTGGCGCGCCTGCTGCAGCATGCCGCGCTATCGGGTAGCCCCCATACCGATGCCCTGGTCGACGGACTGTTCCGGCCCATGTTCGAACCGCCCGACACTGGTGCTGCGCCTCACCTGGGCCCGGTGGCGGAGCTGCAACCCTGGGCAGTGATGGGGCTCAATAACATGGTGATGTCTTACATCACTATGGCACCGATGTACCGGGATCTTCTGGGTGAAGATCCGCTGGGTGCAGAGGCGGAAGAAAAGCAGCTCACGCTTATCATGACCCTGGCGCGACTGGTGCTGGGTACCGGGGGCGTGCAGCCCGCCGACTGAGTGCAACACGCGCTATTGGTGTTTGGGCTTTGTATCGCGAGCGGAGGAGCCAGGCGCTGTCAGCAAGACCGACTCGGTTGGAGTTCGAATGCGATGGGTAGGAGGTGGAGATCGGGCCCGTTGCGGACCCGATCCATCACTGGCTGGTTATAAATCAGCCAGCCTTACTCAGGCGGCCTTGCATGCCTTCTTGGCGGCCTTGATTTGCTTCTTTTCGCAGGTTTCGGAAGAGCCTTCACCAACACACCACTTCTTGCGGTTGTCCCAGGCGGTCAGCGGCATCTTTTTGCCGTTGGAGCACTTCACGTGGTAGTTGCCATACTCGGTGCCATCGGCGGCCTTGCCGTTGGAGTCAAACACGATGCTGGTCGGTTTGGCGGCAAAGGCGGAAGCGGACAGGGCCAGCAGGCCGCTGGCAATAGCAGTAGTCACAATGGATTTCATGGTATCCCCTTGAATCTATGGTCTAAAAAAAAAGCAACAAGTTGCTGGTCTAACTATGGAACCGCGGCGGATTCTAACGGCTCTTTACGGGGCCGTGTGTGCACCAGATCATGGAATTGGATCTGCACCGGGCAGGTGCGCAGCTGCACCGATGTGCCGCTAGCTAACTTATTGTATTTAAAAAGGAATTTTTGGTTACTGAGGCAGGGCCGGGTTCATTAAAGTTTGGTAATGAACCCGGCGTAGGGTGCTCTATCTCGGGTTGGGCGGGTCAGAAAGCAAGGATCAGTAACACGCAGCCGATCACGGCCAGGACGACCGCTTCCCCTGCCTTGTCCAGGCGGAAGAGGGCATAGCAGTAGGACAGGGGCGGCAGCAGCAGCGAGCACAGGCCCCAGCTGTAATCCTCCTTCCAGGAGGCGATCAACAGCACGACCCAGCTGGCCAGCAGGATGGCAACACCGAGCACCATCATCAGTGAACTTGTGGCTTCCATACAATCTCCAAACAAAATAGGCGGCTTCGAAGCGGGCGCAAGCATAGCATGAATCCTGCCGGCCAGGTGGCCGCCTGCGCAGCCGAAATGCGTCCTGATGACTATCGCAGAGCTTTGCTATAAGGTGTGCGCCTTTCCCGCAACATGTCCTTCCTTGCATGGACCAGTTTGCCGATATCCGGCCCTACAACGATGCTGAAGTACGCGCAGTGCTGGAGCGACTGCTTGACGACGGCGAGTTCCTGGCGGCGATTTGCCGGCTCAAGTTCAAGGGCCTTGCCAGTTGGCTGGGCCTGCCGCTGCGTGCCCTGGTGCGCAGAGCCCTGCGGGGTGAGCTGGCCGGCGTCAGCGACGTGCGCAGCTTCCAGCTGGTCATCGAGCGCTACATGTCGCAGATGATCGAGGATAGCACCGCCGGGTTCTCGGTTTCCGGACTGGATCAGCTTGACCCGGGCACGCCCTACCTGTTCATGAGCAATCACCGGGATATCACCCTGGATCCGGCTTTCACCAACTATGCGCTGTTTCACAATGGCTTTGACACGGTGCGTATCGCGATCGGCGATAACCTCCTGACCAAACCCTACGTATCCGACCTGATGCGCCTCAACAAGAGCTTTATCGTCAAGCGTTCGGCGCGCGGGCCGAGAGAAGTTTTAAAGGCCTACCGGGAGCTGTCTGCCTACATCCGGCACTCCATCCAGGTGGATCGGCAGAACATCTGGATTGCCCAGCGCGAGGGGCGCGCCAAGGACGGTCTCGACCGCACCGAACCCGCCATCATCAAGATGCTGGCGATGAGCCAGGACCGGAAAACAGAAGCCTTCGGTGACTTTATCGCTTCATTGAATATCGTGCCGGTGTCCATTTCCTATGAGCTCGACCCCTGTGACGGCCTGAAGGCAGCGGAGCTGGCACAGATTGCCAGCTCCGGTAGCTATGAAAAGCAGGAGCACGAGGACGTGGCGAGCATCGCCACCGGCATCAGCGGTAATAAGGGACTGGTACACGTCGCCTTCGGGCAGCCGCTGGGCGGTGGTTTTGACAGCCCCGAGCAGGTCGCCGCAGAGATGGACCGGCAGATCATCAGTAATTACCGCCTGCATGCCACTAACGGTTATGCCTGGCAGGCACTGCACGGCGACGCGGCGGCACTGCAGTTCGGAGATCTGCCCGGGAGCTGCAGTGACCAGGCCTTCGAGCAACGCATGCAGGCCATACCCGCCTCCCAGCGCAACTATGCCCTGGGTATCTACGCCAATGCCATTACCAGCCGCCAGCAGCTGCTGGATACCGGGGGTGACAACGCAGTTGCTGTCTGAAGAATCCAAGGACGAGATTCGCCAGGCTTACGCCGCCCTGATGGACGGCAAATCCCTGAGCCCGCGCTGGGGCCAGCGGCAGATGATTGCCGAAATCGCCAACGCCCTGGCGCGTATGGACGGCGAGGGTGGCGACGCGACGCCCCAGGTCGCCATCGAAGCCGGCACCGGCACCGGCAAGACCATCGCCTACACGGTCGCTGCCATCCCGCTGGCGCGCGCCCTGGGCAAGACGCTGGTGATCTCCACAGCCACCATCGCCCTGCAGGAACAGCTGGTGCTGAAAGACCTGCCGGATATTCGCCGGCACAGTGGCCTGGCGTTTGACTTCGTGCTGGCCAAAGGCCGCCGCCGCTATATCTGCCTGTCACGGCTGGACCAGCTGCTGGCCAGCGGTGGCGAGGATGACCCCTTCATTCCACTCTATCCGGATGAGATAAACATGAGTGCTGCCGGCGATGCCCTGCCGGTCTACCAGGCCATGGCGGAAGCCCTGGGCCGGGGAGAATGGGATGGCGATCGCGATGGCTGGCGCGAGGAAGTGGCTGATGCTGCCTGGTTCAGTATTACCACCGATCATAGCGGCTGCAGCGGTCGTCGCTGCCCCAACGTCGGCCAGTGCAGTTTTTTCAAGGCGCGCGATGCCCTGCAGCATGCCGATGTGATTGTCACCAACCACGACCTGGTGCTGTCTGACCTGGCCCTGGGCGGTGGTGCTATCCTCACTGCCCCCCAGGACACCGTCTATATCTTCGACGAGGGCCACCACCTGCCCGCCAAGGCGCTCAACCATTTCTCGGCCTTCTGCCGTCTGGGCAGCACCCGCCAGTGGACCGATGACTGTCGGCAGCAGCTGGGGCAGGCGGCCACTGCGGTACCGGTCGCGGAGTTGTCTGAGGCGATGGTGAAGTTGCAGGAGCGTTTTGAGGCAACCGCTGCAGAGCTCGATGCTGCCAATCAGCTATTGCCCGTTATCAAAGGCATGCCGGAGCCGCGAGATGCCGGTGATACGGTGCACCTGCGCTTTGAGCTGGGAGAGATACCCGCTGCACTGGCCCAGCAGTCGCAGCGGCTGGCGCAGCAGTTCAACCAGTTACACGAGCGTCTGCAGCGGCTTGAACAGCGGCTGGAAGATGCCATGGACGGTGAACTGGTGGGTATCGACAGCACCGAGGCTGAAGCCTGGTACGCGGCGGTGGGCGCCATGCTGGGCCGGGCGGAAGCCAACCTCGCTTTGTGGTCCGACTATGCCGAAGCGCCCACACCAGAGGCACCGGCTGATACCGAGTTGGTGCCCACCGCACGCTGGGTCAATGTGGCGGCCGCGGGTGGCGGTGTGAACTACGAGCTGCGCTCCAGCCCCGTACTGGCCGCGGAATTGCTGGAGCAATACCTCTGGCCGCTGGCTGCCGGCGTGGTCGCAACTTCCGCAACGATGACCGCATTGAACAGCTTCGAGCGCTTTATCCTGCACTCCGGTATGCCCCGCACGGGCAGTTTCAAGGTGGTGCCCAGCCCCTTTGATCACGCCCGGGCGGAGTTGCGCATTCCGGCCATGGACTGCGACCCGGGTGACTCTGAGGCGCATACCCGCTGCCTGGTGGACAACCTGCCACGCTGGCTGGAGGCAGAGGAGGGCAGCCTGGTGTTGTTCTCCTCCCGTCGCCAGCTCAACGATGTCTACCAGGGCCTGCCAGCAGAGTGGCAGGGGCGCATCCTGTTGCAAGGAGACTACAGCAAGCATGAAATCCTGCGCCGTCATCGGGAGATTATCGACGGCGGCGCGGGCAGCCTGATCTTCGGGCTGGCCAGCTTTGCTGAGGGCGTGGACCTGCCGGGGGACTACTGCCGCCACGTACTGATTGCAAAAATTCCCTTCGCGGTGCCGGACAGCCCGCTGGAGGCGGCCCTGTCAGAGTGGGTAGAGCGGCGCGGTCGCAATGCCTTTATGGAAATTACCGTGCCGGACGCGGCTCTGCGCCTGGTGCAGGCCTGCGGGCGGTTGCTCCGCACTGAGACCGACAGCGGCCGGGTCACCGTCTGCGACCGACGGTTGGTGACGCGCCGCTACGGCAAGGCCCTGCTGGAGGCGCTGCCGCCGTTTCGACTCACTGTCGAGTGACGGGTACAATCGATGCAGTGCTCCCCGCTGGAGAAACTCTTGGCCCAGGCCGATAAAGTCGCGGAATTACTGATAGATGTAGAAGCCAGTCTACGGCAGATGAACCTCTGGCAGGACCAGCCACCCAGCGCCGAGGCGCTGGCCAGCACTCAGCCCTTTTGTATCGACACCCTGGGCTTTGACCAGTGGCTGCAATTCATCTTTCTTCCCACCATGTACCAGCTCATCGAGAGCGGCCAGGACCTGCCGACCGAGTGCGCCATCGCCCCGATGGCCGAGGAGTATTTCCGGGGCTCTGAGCTGCCCACCCAGGGCCTGCAACAGGCGCTCGCCGAGGTAGACAAGCTGCTCACAGCCGGCTGATACCGGGCCTTCCGGGCCCCCGTTAGCCCGAATGGGCCATTGGTGCCTGACGGTTGTTGTTAGTAAATTAGTTAGTGCTAGAAAGATAATTTTCACACTCGGTGCCAGTGCAAAAATTATAAATAATTGCACGGTTTTCATATACGCGGAAAAGCAGCACATCACATGGGGTATGAATGATGAGTACGCTTAGGTCCACCGTTACACTTCTTGCTTCCATAGTTATCCTCATACTCGCGCCCCAGGCCAGTGCCGTAACCGTAAATCTCCTCAATGCGGATGGGATCTGGATAACCACAACCCCATCATCTCCCGAAGTCTCCGGCGGTGGCACCAATGCCATCAGCTGGGGGGATCCGGCGACCTGGCGGGGACCAAGCGGTTATGTGTATACCGAAACTGCTCCTCCACCCACTGATCAACCGCTCGGGTCAAAGTTCAAGATCGGCACATTCACCCATATCAACAACCCGATCCGCGGAGATTTCCTGGAAACAGCAACACTTCAAATTGACTACGAAGTAGAACTCTTCGATGGCGGCAGCCTCGGCACCTATTCGGGAAGTTCGTTTTTCGACTTCGAGCACTTTGAAACGCCCAACCTACAGGACCCCTGTGCCAATGGTGGAGATTTGGGTTCAGGCGTTAACCGCAGGGGGTGTGCTGACCGGGTAACGTTTTCCATGAACGACGCCCTGTCAGAGTCGTTCATGGCTAGTAACGGGGTCACCTATCAGTTCATGTTGTCCGGGTTTCTTCTTGGCAACGGGACCCTCGCGGAGGAGTTCTGGACCAAGGAGAAGCGACATAACACGGCGTACCTTATGGCGTCGGTGACAGCGATTCCGATTCCTGCTGCAGGTCTGCTGTTTGCCAGCATCCTGGGCCTGTTTGGTGTCCTGCGTCTGCGCAGAAACGAGGCCGCTCTCGCTCCCGCCTGACAGGGCACTGAATCGATACAAGCGGGCGCCTCTGTGAGGCGCCCGTTTTTTGTTTCCTCGTCGGTAGTTCGCAGCGTGTTCGCGCCCGCGTGGCTCCAGTCATGAGTGGTAAATACGCGCCGTTAAGCGATGGGGCTTGAGCAAGCACAGAGCGCCATGCCTGGCTGAACTTCGACTACAGAGGGTCAGGGTTTTATTTTGAGGGGCAGAAATCCACGCCTGCAGTGAGCAGGCGTGATCGTGGTTGGCTCGAATCAGTGAACGGTGGTGTTGGCTTCCAGCGGGGTCATTTCGCCCGCCGCTTCGGTTTTGCGAATGGACTCCTGCTCCTGCAGGTAGGTCCGTAGCCGGCCCACCACGCTGGTCATGACATCGATGGTCTGGCTGATCTGGTCCAGGGCCATCAGGATGGTTTCGGTATCGGTGGTGGCTCGCTTGTCATCGCTCATGCTCGATCCTCGCTGGTATCGGCTGTCGTAGGGTTGCGGCCCTGCCCGTGAAGGGAGCGTATGGGCCGCATCTTGTTGCCACTTCTGTTGCTTTTGTAAACAGCGACTCTTTTAAAGAGCTACTCTTTTGAAGAGCTACTACAGTTAACAGTTGCAGGTAGCGGTTTTACCTAGTCCCAGCTCAGCGCACCGCCGGTCTGGTACTCGATAACCCGGGTCTCGAAGAAGTTCTTCTCCTTGCGCAGATCCATGATCTCGGACATCCACGGGAAAGGATTCTGCACGCCAACAAACTGCTCGGGCAGGCCGAGCTGGACCAGGCGGCGGTTGCAGATGAACTGCAGGTACTCTTCCATCATCGCGGCATTCATGCCCAGCACGCCGCGCGGCATGGTGTCGCGTGCGTACTCGATTTCGATCTGGGTACCCTCCAGCACCATCTGGATCACTTCCTGCTTGAACTCTTCGGTCCACAGCTGCGGGTTTTCCAGCTTGATCTGGTTGATCACGTCGATGCCAAAGTTCAGGTGCATGGACTCGTCGCGCAGGATGTACTGGAACTGCTCGGCCACGCCGGTCATCTTGTTGCGGCGGCCCATGGACAGGATCTGGGTGAAGCCGCAGTAGAAGAAGATGCCTTCAGTCACAGCGTAGAAGCCAATCAGGTTGCGCAGCAGCTCCTGGTCCGCTTCCAGCGTCCCGGTGTGGAAGTTGGGATCGCTCAGGGCGTGGGTGTGGCTGAGGCTCCAGGCCGCTTTCTTGGCGACCGGAGGTACCTCGCGGTACATATTGAATACCTCGCCTTCATCCATGCCCAGCGATTCAATACAGTACTGGTAGGCGTGGGTGTGGATCGCCTCTTCAAAGGCCTGGCGCAGCAGGTACTGACGGCATTCCGGGTTGGTGATGTGGCGATAGATCGCCAGCACCAGGTTGTTCGCCACCAGTGAGTCGGCGGTGGAGAAGTAGCCGAGGCTGCGCAGCACAATGCGGCGCTCGTCCTCGGTCAGGCCGTCGGCACTCTTCCAGGTGGCCACATCGGCGGTCATGTTGATTTCCTGGGGCATCCAGTGGTTGGCGCAGCCGTCCAGGTATTTCTGCCAGGCCCAGTCGTACTTGAAGGGGACCAGCTGATTGAGGTCTGCGCGGCAGTTGATCATGGCCTTTTCGTCAACGGACACACGCGCGGCGCCCATCTCCAGTTCCTCGAGACCCGGCGCCACATCCATGTCGGCGACCGCCTGGCTGGCTTCCGCAATCAGGGACTGGGCCTGGCCGGCGCCGCGGTTGGCGGCAGCGAGGGCCTGTTCGGCCTCGGCGTCTGCGGCCACGGGTGCCGCCGTCGCCAGGTGCTGCTCCATGTCTGCTTCGCTGATGGTTTCCACGATAGGCGTCGGCAGGGCTTCTTCATGGCCCGCCTGTGCTATAGCCTGTGCCACCGCCTGTGCAGTGGTGGTAGCGTCGCCGGCCCCCTTTTTGGTGCCCTGTTGCACAGCGCCCGGTTGCGCGGCTCCCGGTTGCACGGCGCCCTGTTCCACCGGCGACTCCGTGGGAAGCGACGGAGCAGCCTTGGCTTCACCGGCGCCGTCTTCCGCGTTGTACTCGTCCCAACTCAACATCTGTTTCTCTCCTGGAATACTTGGCTAGTTGCCTTTTTTGTCGCTGATTTTTGTTGTTGCTTGCGCTGCGTGGTGCTTGTGCGGCGCGTTGCTTGTGCTGCTATTTCCCAATGGTCCTGCTGCGGCGTTGCTGCCCCCTTTCCCTGCCGTAAGACGTGGCACGCTTCCGCCTTCCCTGGCGCTTATTGCCGACCTGGTCCAGTGTGTTTCGGTTACTGGCAGGCCTCACAATCCGGATCGTCCAGCGAGCAGGCTTGCGGCACTTCGGCCGGCGCCGGCTCTCCTGCGGACACGGCGTTCAGCGCGCCGGTGTCAATGGTGGACTTCTCGGTGCCGGTAGCCGCCAGCGAACGCAGGTAGTACGTGGTTTTCAGGCCCCGGTACCAGGCCATGCGGTAAGTCACGTCGAGCTTCTTGCCGCTAGCATTGTTGATGTACAGGTTCAGTGACTGCGCCTGGTCAATCCACTTCTGGCGCCGGCTGGCGGCGTCTACCAGCCAGCGGGGTTCAACCTCGAACGCCGTGGCATAGATCGCCTTGAGATCTTCCGGCACCCGGTCGATGTTCTGCACGCTGCCGTCGTAATACTTAAGGTCATTCACCATCACCTGGTCCCACAGGCCGCGGGCCTTCAGGTCCTTGATCAGGTAGGGGTTGACCACCGTGAACTCACCGGACAGGTTCGATTTCACGTACAGGTTCTGGTACGTGGGCTCGATGGATTGCGACACGCCGGTGATGTTGGCAATGGTCGCGGTGGGCGCGATCGCCATGACGTTGGAGTTGCGCATGCCCTTGATCTGCACGCGGGCTCGCAGGCTCTCCCAATCCAGGGTCTCACTGGTGTCGACCTCTATGTAATCCTCACCGCGCTCAGACACCATGTTCTTGAGCGAATCGATGGGGAGAATGCCCCTGCTCCACAGTGAGCCGTCGAAGCTCTGGTAGGCGCCGCGCTCTTCCGCCAGGTTGGTGGATGCCTGGATGGCGTAGTAGCTGATGGCCTCCATGGAGTTGTCCGCAAAGGCTACCGCGGCATCCGAACCGTAGGCGATGTGCTGCTTGTACAGGGCATCCTGGAAACCCATTAGGCCCAGGCCCACCGGGCGGTGCTTGATGTTGGAGTTGCGCGCCGCATCCACCGAGTAGTAGTTGATGTCGATAACGTTATCGAGCATGCGTACTGCGGTGCTCACGGTTTGCTCGACCTTCTTCAGGTTGAGACCGTTTTCATCCACGTGCTGGGGCAGGTTGACCGAACCCAGGTTGCACACGGCGATCTCATTGTTGGCACTGGTATTGAGGGTAATCTCCGTGCACAGGTTGGAGGAGTGCACCACGCCGGTGTGCTGCTGCGGCGAACGCATATTGCAGGGGTCCTTGAAGGTAACCCAGGGGTGGCCGGTCTCGAACAGCATGCCCAGCATCTTGCGCCACAGGGTCTGTGCCGGCACCGTTTTGTGCAGCTTCAGCTCGCCGCTGGCGGCCATGGCCTCGTACTCTTCATAGCGCTTCTCAAAAGCAGCGCCGTAGAGGTCGTGCAGGTCCGGCACGTCATTGG
This sequence comes from Halieaceae bacterium, assembly GCA_965229625.1. Lineage (GTDB taxonomy): Bacteria > Pseudomonadota > Gammaproteobacteria > Pseudomonadales > Halieaceae > JANQIO01. The sequence goes on along the minus strand of CBDDJJ010000002.1, from coordinate 1,119,500 downwards.
GTGAAAACAGGGTCCAGTTGCCGTCGTCAAATACCCGCTTCATGAACAGGTCGGGAATCCAGTTGGCGGTGTTCATGTCGTGGGTGCGGCGGCGATCGTCACCCGTGTTCTTGCGCAGCTCCACGAATTCCTCGATGTCCATGTGCCAGGTTTCGAGGTAGGAGCAGACCGCGCCCTTGCGCTTGCCGCCCTGATTGACGGCTACTGCCGTGTCGTTGACAACCTTCAGGAACGGCACAACGCCCTGAGACTTGCCATTGGTGCCCTTGATGTAGGAGCCCAGGGCGCGCACCGGCGTCCAGTCGTTACCGAGGCCGCCGGCGAACTTGGACAACATCGCGTTGTCCTGGATGGCACCGTAAATACCGTGCAGGTCATCCGGCACCGTGGTCAGGTAGCAGGAGGACAGCTGCGGGCGCAGGGTGCCGGCGTTGAACAGGGTCGGCGTGGAGCTCATGTAGTCGAAGGAGGACAGCAGGCGATAGAACTCGATCGCCCGAGCGGTCGGGTTGTCTTCTTCCACCGCCAGGCCCATGGCCACACGCATAAAGAAGACCTGCGGCAGCTCGAAGCGCACTTCATCACTGTGGATGAAGTAGCGGTCGTACAGCGTTTGCAGGCCGAGGTAGGTGAACTGCAGGTCGCGCTCCGGCGCCAGCGCCTCACCCAGGGCTGCCAGGTCAAAGTTAGCCAGCTCCGGTGCCAGCAGCTCCAGCTCGATGCCACGTTCGATGTAGGCGGGCAGCGCCTGGGCATAGAGCGTGTTCATCTCTCGCTGGGTCGCATTGCTGGCCACGCCGAGGAAGTTGAGCGCCTCGGCGCGCAGGTCGTCCAGCAGCAGGCGTGCGGCAGCGTAGGTGTAGTTGGGTTCCTTCTCGATCAGGGTGCGCGCGGTAATGACCAGCGAGGTGCTGAGTTCCTGCTGCGATACACCGTCGTACAGGTTCTTGAGGGCCTCGTCGATGATCTCCGACTCGCTGACATCTGCGAGGCCGGCGCAGGCTTCCTTGACGATGGTGTTGATGCGAGTGATATCCAGCGGTGCCCGGCTACCGTCGGCCTGGGTCACGTGAATACCCACATGGGGCGAATCGACGGCGGCGGTTTCATCCTGGCCGGATTTCTCGGCCCGGAGGCGGGCGTGTTCCTCACGGTAGATGACGTAGTCGCGGGCAATCTTGTGCTCGCCGGCGCGCATCAACGCCAGTTCCACCTGGTCCTGGATGTCTTCGATGTGAATGGTACCGCCGGACGGCATGCGACGCTTGAAGGTAGCGCTGACCTGGTCGGTGAGCTTGGCGACGGTTTCATGGATGCGTGAAGACGCGGCCGCAGTGCCACCCTCCACGGCGAGGAAAGCCTTGGTGATGGCGACAGAGATCTTGCTATCGTCGTAGGGGACTACGGTGCCATTGCGTTTGATCACCCGTATTTGCCCGGGCGCGGTGGCGGAAATATTGCTCGACGCAGTCGCGCCGTTATCTGCTTCGGGCAGGCTGCCCTGGCCAGTTTGGATTTGCTCGATCTCTGTTTGCATGTCTACTCCGGAATCAGGCTTGGCGCCATCGACGGCGGGTAATCCCCGTTGTGCTGCGTACGCACTGATGCCCAGTTCGCCCGCGATACCGATGTGCCTAACGCTCTTTTATTCACCTGGCTCCTGCGGAAGCAGGGGCCGGCCCTTTTTAGGTGTATTCACGGTGTGCACTGCTCGTAAGCTCTGCCCTGCGATCACCGTGTGCTACCTCGTTACCTCGTGTACACCACTTGCATTAGCCTTCCGTCGCCGCAGGTAGGGTGATCTGTTGCGCCTGAATCACTGGCCCGGTGCTGCTGAGTCAGCGACCCGGGCGGTTGCTTGTGGCTATTTATGGCTAGCTTATGGTTACCGCTACGTATGGCTGCCAGCCGTAGCGTCCAGCTGCTTCCCTGTGCTTTCCACTGCCTGATGCCGTGTTCTGCAGATTGCTGCTGTTACCGCGGCTCACTTCCCGTCACTGGGGTAATTCCTTACCTGCCCGTGTCGGCCATTTGCCGCTGCTACCACAAATGCCTCAGTCCCCATTTCCATCGCCAGTGATGAAGTCTGGTCGTGCCCGGAGAACCCGGTAACGGCCCATTGCTGGCGGTGGAAGATTCCCCTTGGCCCTGTCTGGAAAACGTCGCTCTTTCTTTTTAACTATTTGCTTTTTACTACTTGCTTGCTGCTGTACCGCGTACTGCTGCGAGTGTTGCTCGCCCGGCTGTCACAGCGCCCGCTCGTGGTGAATTCTGCCCGAAAGGCGAGTTTGGCAGCGTTTTGATCGGTTTCGAGTGCCTTTCCGTCCCGTTGCGGCTGCCTGGCGCGCCTTTCGGACCGTTCCCCCTATATATTGGGTTTTGTGAACAGCCGAGGTACAAGATAATGCGCTTGTAAGAGGAATGCAAGGTGTTGGAGCTGGGGTTTTTCTGTGGATAAAGTGTGGGCAATGCGCAGTGTCTGTGGACACTAACCTGCCAGCCCGCGTGGTATCAAAGTCTTTATAAATCAGATGGTTGCGGGCCCTGTTAGAGGGCTTCTATCAATTTGTTCTAAGCTCTGCCAGTAGAAGTGTACTTTTGTTATTAGGCGGCTTTTTACCTGTGCAAAACATGCACACAGTGCGCTCTACCCGGGTGCGGACGAAAGCGTCCACACCCCGGCGCCATCGGCCAATACCCTGTGGCTTATGCGGTGGCGCGTTCCGGGGCGGCCTGCCCGAGGAATTCCGTCACCAGATCGGAGACACCGCCTACCAGCTGTTCGGCCTCGCTTTGGTCGAGGATCAGCGGCGGCAGCATGCGGATGACGTTGCCGGCAGTGACGTTGATCAAAAGGCCTCTCTCCAGGGCCGCGGCGACCAGTTCGCCGCAGGGCTTCTCCAGCTCAATACCGAGCATCAGGCCGCGCCCGCGGATATCGAGCACCCCGGTGGTGCCTGCGAGCCGGTCGCGAAAGCCTTCCAGTACCTGGTCGCCGATATCCGCAGCGTGGGCCGCAATACCCTCGGCTTCCATGGTGTCGATGACCGCCAGGGCGGCGGCGCAGGCGAGGGGGTTGCCGCCGTAGGTGGAGCCGTGATGTCCAGCCTGGAAAACGTCTGCCGCGGCGCTGCCGGCCATGCAGGCGCCGATGGGTACGCCGTTGGCCAGCGCCTTGGCGGTGGTGATCACATCCGGCACCACCGATTCACCCTGGCAGGCATACCAACTGCCGGTGCGGCAGTTACCACACTGTACCTCGTCGAGCATCAGCAGCCAGTCGTTCTCATCGCAGAGATTGCGCAGCGCGGACAGGTAGCCCGGGGGCGGCAGGTTGATGCCACCCTCGCCCTGTATCGGTTCCACCAGGATGGCGGCGACGTTGGCGTTGTTCTCTGCGATGGTGCGCACCGCTTCAACGTCGCCAAAGGGCGCCCGGTTGAAGCCTGTCACGAGTGGCTCAAAGCCCGCCTGTATTTTGCGGTTGCCGGAGGCAGACAGGGTCGCCATGGTGCGTCCATGGAAGGCATGCTCCATGACCACGATGTTAGGATTCTGGATGCCCCGCTGATGGCCGTAGAGTCGCGCCAGCTTGATGGCTGCCTCGTTGGCCTCGGCGCCTGAGTTGCTGATAAAGGAACGCGACAGGCCCGAAATCTCGGCGAGCCTGTGGGCCAGCTGTTCCTGCAGTTCTACCTGGTACAGGTTGGAGGTGTGCACCAGCGTATGGGCCTGGGCGCTCACGGCATCAGCAACTGCGGGGTGCGCATGCCCGAGGGAGTTGACGCCGATCCCGGCGATGGCATCCAGGTAGCGCCGCCCGGCGCTGTCAACCAGCCAGGCGCCTTCGCCGTGGGTGAAAGTGACTTCCAGGCGCTTGTAGGTGTTCATCAGGGCCGATTGCATGACCATTCCCCAGGTTGTGTGCGAGAGCCTCGCGCAGGCCCGTCGCTGCCTGCGCCGAAACTCGCATGGTAATGGCCCGCGGGTTACGGAGGCAATTGTCGGTGTTGATCCGATAGGGAACTTTTTCCTTATAGAAGCTACAATAGGACAAGCAAAATCGAGGTATAGGTCAACATGGAAATCATCGACACCATTAAAGAACAGATTGAGAACAACCCCGTCATCCTTTATATGAAGGGATCTCCCAACCAGCCCCAGTGCGGTTTCTCCGCGCGCACCTCCCAGGCCCTGATGGCTTGCGGCGAGCGTTTCGCTTACGTGGATGTGCTCAGCAATCCGGAGATTCGCGCCAACCTGCCGGCTTACGCCAACTGGCCCACCTTCCCGCAGCTCTGGGTAGCGGGTGAGCTGATCGGCGGCTGCGATATTGTCGTTGAGATGTACGAGTCCGGCGAACTGCAGCCCCTGGTGAAGGAAGCTGCGGCCAATGCGGAGGACAGCGCTGCCAGCGCCTGAGTTCCTTTACTTGAGCTCTATTGGAGAGCGCGCCAGCCGGCCCAGAGCCCGCGGCGCACGACGCAGGCCCGCTTGATCGCGGGCCTTTTTGTTTCAGCACGTCGTCGCGGTTTGCGAGGCCTTACCCTGCCACCACTGCAGCCCCCGAACCGGGCTGATAGCGCGCCCTCGGCCTGATGAGCCGTGCCTGAGGCCTGAACTCCAGGGCGTGGGCGAGATAACCCCAAACCCGCGCGGTGGCGAACATCGCGGTAAAGCTGTCATTGGGCAACCCCAGGGCGTGGAACACCGCACCCTTGTAGAACTCCACATTGGCACGCAGTGTCTTGCCGGGCTTTTGCAAGTGCGCGATACAGCTTTCTTCTATGGCAACCAGTGTGCGGAAGAGCCGCTCATGCTCGGGGTCTTCGGCGCACAGAGCGGCTGCCAGGGGTTTCAGCAGACGGGCACGGGGATCCAGAACCCGGTATTCGCGATGGCCAATGCCCATGACGCGACCGCCACTGGAGAGCAGCTTCCGCACGGCACCGTCGGCGGCTTCCGGCGTGCCAACGGCCTGTGCAAACTCCAGCGCTGCCTGGTCTGCGCCGCCATGCAGCTTGCCGAACAGGGTGCCGATGGAGGCTGCAATACTGCACTCCACCGGTGCTGCGGCGCTCAGTACCACCCGCCCGGCAAAGGTACCAGCATTGTAGCTGTGCTCCATTTGCAGCACCTGGGCCACTCGCAGGGCTTCCAGTGCCAGAGACGTGGGGTGCCGGCTGCTCGCGCTGGCCAGGAAGTCTTCCAGTGGGTCCAGCCTTCTGCTATTGGCCGGCCAGTGCCTGCCGGCGCGGCGCCGCAACCAGGCTGACAACAGTGTTGGCAGGCGCGCTGCGATAATCAGGCCGCGACGGGCGTCTTCGCCACCCGGCAGTTGAATGTCCGAACGCGGCGAAAAATCCAGTATTGGCACCATGCTCTGTAGCATCCGCATCGGGTGGGTCGATTGCGGCAGCACAGCCAGCATGTCCTGCTCATGGGGTGCCAGTGCCCGGTGCTCCAGCAGGAAGTGGGCCAGTTGCTGCTCCTCCCGCAGGCTGGGTGCGGACCCGTAGAGCAGCAACCAGGCCACCTGCAGGTAAGGCTGTTGCGCCAGGGTGTCGATATCGACACCGCGGTAGCTCAGGCGACCGCTATCACCGTTGACGTCGGAAACGGCAGTGGCGCCGACGACCACCCCTTCCAGACCAATATTGATTTTGCTCATCGCGCCTCTCCCCGACCAATTCGCCGCAGAGTATTGCTGCCCACTAACTATAAGTTAAGCTAAACATGCTTATATATGTATAAGTAGAAACGAACTATGAATATAAGACTGGAAACCCAGGAGCTGCGCGTGATGATGGCGGTGGCCGAGCACGGCGGCTTCAAGCGGGCAGCTGAGCACCTGTCGATCAGCCAGTCTGCTGTGTCCCAGGCGATCACCGGACTGGAGCGCAAGCTGGCCCAGAGACTGTTCCACCGCAGGCCTCTGGAGCTAACCGAAGCAGGTATGCGGGTGCTTACTTACTCACAGAGTAGGGAGCGAGAAGAGGCCCAGCTGCTGGGCGATCTGGATGCCATCAAGCAGGGCGAGCAGTCCCACCTGTCGCTGGCAGTGAATGGCACGATCAACCGCTACCACGCACCTGCGCTGGTGCTGGAGTACTGCCGGCACCACCCCTATGCACGCCTGCAATTGGACGAATTGCCCTCCCGGCAGGTGATCCAGGCAGTGGTCAGCGGCGCTGCCGAACTCGGTATGGGGCCGTTCCAGTCACGCATGCCGGCGCTGGAGAGCATTCCTCTCTATGAAGAGTTGCGAACCCTGGTGGTGGCGAACGATCACCCGGCGATATCGCGCCTTAAGACTGAGCCTCTTGCCGCCCTGTCTGAACAACCGCTGCTGGCCTCATTCCTGGACGATCCGGAAGATCGCCCGGGGGCTCAGCGGATTCGCGACTATTTCAGCCGCGTCTGGGAAGTGCGCTCGATCAGCATGCGGCTGCGCTTGCTGGCTGCGGGACACGCCCTGGGTTATGTTAGCGACCAACTGTTGGTGCACGAACCGCTGTGCGAGCATCTGGAAGAAGTGGCGGGGTTGCCGTTCTCCCGAATTCCCCGCCGAGTGGGATTGTTCTACCGCAGGGACGCCGTCCTGTCCGCCGGCGCCCGTCGTTTTGTCAAACTGTGCAAAGAGAGGTGGTCGGCGTGAAACACATTTTCGGGCTGCTAATCGTCGCTCTGGCTGGGTGGATAGTGCCGACCGGGGCTGAAACCCTTCTGGTGGGCAACAAGGCCGAGGCCAGCGTCTCCATCATTGACCTGGCGAGCGGCCGGGAGGTGGCGCGCGCAAAAACCCGGCCCGGGCCCCATGAAATTGCGGTGTCAGGCGACGGCCGGCTGGCTGTGGTGACCAACTACGGCACGGACACGCCGGGCAACAGCCTCACGGTCATCGAAGTGGAACTTGGTCAGTCGGTGGGCACGATCGACCTCGGAGAGTACACCCGACCGCACGGTATTGTGTTCATGCCCGGCAACCGCCGGGTGTTGGTGACAGCCGAGGGTGCGCGCGCCCTACTGGTTGTCGATGTCTGGGATGGCGTTGTGGAAAGCGCCATCCCTACCGGCCAGGAGACGTCTCATATGCTGGCCTATGATCCCAGCGGCAAACGCGCTTTCGTCGCCAATATCGGCTCGGGCTCGGTCAGTCTCATCAATGTGGGTGGGGGTGAATTGCTCGCGTTTCGCCGCTCGGGTGCGGGTGCGGAAGGTATCGCCCTCTCCGACAACGGCCGCGACCTGTGGGTGACCAATCGCGCTGACGATACCGTCACCCTGTTTGACGCCCTCAACCTGGACACCCGCGCCAAACTCCCGGTGCCAGGCTTCCCCATCCGCGCCGAAGTCATGCCCCGCGGCCAGGGTGACAAGGTACTGGTGACCAGTGCCCGCAGCGCCGAGCTGACCGTTATCGATCCCGAGTCCATTGAGGTAGTGCGAACGGTAGACATTGGCCTCGAACAATCCGGCGGCACCGTGCTTGGGGATCGGGTGGGCGATAGCTCAGTGCCCATAGGCATCGAAATTTCACCTGCCGGTGATCGGGTGTGGATCGCCCACGCAGCGGCGGACGCGGTACAGGAACTGGATCCTGCCACCTGGCGGCAAACGCGATTGCTAAAGACGGGTGATGAGCCTGACGCTATGGCTTACTCGGCACGCTCCGTTACGACATTGATCAAGCCGCAGTAACACGTCAGCAGGAGACTGTGCTGCCTTAACACTGGAAATCCGGTAGGGCTGTAGCAGGAAAGGCGCGGGCGCCCACAACTGGGCGCCCGGCCAGGATCAGTCGGCAACGCTGTCCAGTACGCTGCCCTGGTCGACGAACTGGGCACTCTGGATATAATTCTGGATGCCCATCTTTTCGATCAGGCCGATCTGGGTTTCGAGCCAGTCCACGTGCTCTTCTTCAGATTCGAGAATGTCGCTGAACAGGTCGCGAGAGACAAAATCGCGCACTGACTCGCAATACTCAATGGCATCACGCAGATCGGGAATGGCGGTCATCTCCAGCTTTAGGTCGCAGTTCAACATCTCTTCGACGTTCTCACCAATCATCAGCTTGCCCAGATCCTGGAAGTTGGGCAGGCCCTGGAGGAACAGAATGCGCTCGGTGAGCTTGTCGGCGTGCTTCATCTCGTCGATAGACTCGTGGTACTCGTGCTCGGCCAGCTCCTTGAGGCCCCAGTCCTGGTACATCTTGGCGTGCAGGAAGTACTGGTTGATAGCGACAAGCTCGTTACCCAGCACCTTGTTCAGGTATTCAATGACCTTCGGGTCGCCTTTCATGGCTTTGCCTCCTTGGCAGTGATCGGATGCGTGAAAGTATAGGGCCCAGCAAGGCTGATTTCAACGCTAAGTTATTGATTTATAAAGGTTATTTAGAATGATAATAAGAGCGATTCGCAATCGTATCGACACCTGAAGCATACCGGCAGCGCCGACCCCCCTCCCTGATCTGAAGCAAGCCAACCACACTCAATTCAAGCAGGGCCACCGCCGCATAAACCGTTGAGGCTTGATAGTTCGCAGCACCAGGAAGAGAACAGCTGATGGTGCAACTCAGAAAGTGTCGAGTCTCGGTAGTCAGTTAGCGGTGTTGCGAAGGCAAACGGTGGTGATGCACCTCAAAAAGCACTGAAGCGCGATAGTTAGAGATGTTGCGAAGTGAAATGGTGGTGATGCACCTCAAAGAGAGTTGAGGTTGGATCTCGAGCGGTTTTATTTAAGAAACTGCGTAGAAGAGCTGCTGATCATCACTGTTGTCGACCAGGCTCTCGCGAAGGATCTCTCGGGTCAGGATGCCACATTTGCCGCACTGGCTGGCCACGCCGAGGGATTTGCGCACGTCTCGCAGGCTGCTGGCGCCGTCTTCAACGGCGGCGCGAATCTGGGTGTCGGTAATTCCCTTGCAGAGGCAAACGTACATGGCAGGCCGTTTTCCAAGTGGCGATGATTCAAAGTTAATAATAATGAGAATGATTGTCAATAAGATTTATTGATGCGGTCGGTTTTTTCTGTGAACAACGCTCGCAACGCTCCGGCAGCCGCCGGCCATCAGGTATAATCGCCGCAATTCCGGCAGGTAGATCCGATGGACCTGATTTCTTACATGCAGCAAACCGGCAAGGCGGCGCGCGAGGCGTCGGCCGCGGTGGCGGCCGCCGATACCGCCACCAGGAATGCGGCCCTGCTGGCAACTGCCCAAGCCCTGGCTGATGATCGCGCCGCGCTGCTTAAGGCCAATGAGAGCGACATGGCAGGGGGCCGCGAGAAGCAACTGGACGCGGCGCTGCTGGACCGTCTCGAACTGACACCACAACGCATCGACGCGATGCTGGCAGGCCTTGAACAGGTGGCCCGGCTGCCCGACCCGGTGGGCCAGGTGGAGGGGCTGCGCTACCTGCCCAGCGGCATCCAGGTGGGACGCATGCGTGTCCCGCTGGGTGTGATCGGCATCATCTATGAAAGCCGGCCCAATGTGACCATCGATGCCGCCAGCCTGTGTTTGAAATCCGGCAATGCCACGATCCTGCGCGGTGGCTCCGAGGCACTTGCCTCCAACCAGGCGATCGGTCGCTGTATTGCCCGCGGCCTCGCAGCAGCGGGCTTGCCGGAGGCCGCCATACAGGTACTGGAAACGCCTGATCGGGAAGCGGTGGGCGAGCTGGTTCGCATGACCGAGTATGTGGACGTGATCGTTCCGCGTGGCGGCAAGGGGCTGATCGAGCGAATCAGCCGGGAGGCCACCGTACCGGTGATCAAGCACCTGGACGGTAACTGCCACGTCTATGTGCACGCCGCGGCTGATCCGGACATGGCGCTGGCGATCGCGGTGAATGCCAAGACCCAGCGCTATGGCACCTGCAACACCATGGAAAGCCTGCTCGTGGATGAGGCGGTAGCCGCGCAATGGTTACCGGGCCTGGCGGGCGAGCTCGCAGCCGCCGGCGTTGAGATTCGCGGGTGTGAGCACACTCGCGCGCTGATCGACACGGCCGTGGCCGCGGAGGAGTCAGACTGGTACGAGGAGTACCTGTCCCCGGTGCTGGCAGTGCGGATAGTCAGCGGCCTGGATGAAGCGATCCGCCATATCAATCGCTATGGCTCCCATCATACCGACGCGATTGTGACCCGCGAACATGGCGCCGCCATGCGCTTCTTACGGGAAGTGGATTCCAGCTCGGTGATGATCAATGCCTCCACGCGCTTCGCGGACGGCTTTGAGTATGGCCTGGGCGCGGAGATCGGTATCTCCACCGACAAACTTCACGCACGCGGCCCGGTGGGCCTCGAGGGGCTCACTTCCCAGAAATACGTGGTCTTTGGTGAGGGGCAAACCCGGCAGTGACTAGCGGCCCCATCGGCATTTTTGGCGGCACCTTCAACCCCATTCACAACGGTCACCTGCGCTCGGCCCTGGAGCTCAAGCAGTGCCTGGGGCTCGACCAGGTTCGGCTGGTGCCCGCCGCCCGGCCGCCGCTACGGGACGCCCCCGAACTGTCCCCGGACCTGCGTGCCGACCTGGTAGAGCAGGCCGTGGCGAGTGAGCCGGGGCTGGTGTGTGATCGGCGCGAACTGTCTCGCCAGGGCCCGTCCTACACGATTGATACCCTGGGCGAAATGCGCACAGAACTGGGCCCGGCGCGGCCGCTGTGCCTGATCGTGGGCACGGATATCCTGGAGCGCCTGGACGCCTGGCACCGATGGCAGGAACTGCTGGACTACGCCCACCTCGTGGTGATGGCAAGGCCGGGCTGGCAGGCCCCCGACTGCGGCGAGATCGCCGGCTGGCTGGCCGGGCACAGCGGCCAGGTGGACGATATTCATGCGGCCCCGGCCGGTCGGGTGGTCATGCAGCGGCTGCGACAGCTGCCCATATCCGCCACTGAAATTCGCGGCATGATTGCCGCCGGGCAATCACCGCGCTACCTGCTGCCCGATACCGTATGGGATACCATCCAGCGCCTGGGCGCCTATGGTGCAGGGGTGGAATGTGCGGAGTCCCCACAACAGGAGCAACATGGAATCTGCTGAACTCAAACAACTGGTCATCGATGCCCTGGATGATCTCAAGGGTGTCAATATCGTCGCACTCGATGTGCAGGGCCTCACCGATGTGATGGACTTCCTGGTGATCGCCAGCGGCACCTCCAATCGGCATGTCAAATCCCTGGCGGACAATGTGCTGATGGAGGCCAAGGGCCAGGGCCAGCGGCCCCTGGGCGTTGAGGGTCAGGACGGCGCTGAGTGGGTGCTGGTGGATTTCGGCGGGGTAGTGGTTCATGTCATGTTGCCGGCAACCCGGGACTTCTACGACCTGGAACGACTCTGGTCCCCGCCTGCAGCGAGTGCGGAACAACCGGAGTGAGGCTCACCGTGCTGTCCCCGGGTTCGCGCATGCCGCGGTGGGTAGACGAGGCCGTCGGTGAATACAGCAAGCGACTCCCACCCGAGCTCAAGCTCGACATCCGTGACCTGCCACTGGGCGGGCGCGGCCGCGACAGTAACCCGGCGAAGGCCATGGCGGAGGAAGCGCGACGCATTCGCGACGCCATGCCGGCACGTGATCGACTGGTGGTACTGGATGTGACCGGCAAGAGTTTCAGTACCGAGCAACTGGCAGAGCGCCTGGCGGACTGGCTAATGTCCGGTGACAACTACAGTATTGCCATTGGCGGCCCCGATGGTCTCGATCCCGCGCTGGTGGGCGCGGCGGAGCTGCGCTGGTCCCTGTCGCCCCTGACGTTGCCGCACCCGCTGGTGCGGGTACTGCTGGTGGAACAGCTCTACCGGGCTTGGACAATCAACGCGGGCCACCCGTATCATCGGAGCTGACATGGCGCCCGCAGTAGCCCTCAAGGATCCTTACCTCGAATCGCGCATTTACGGCGCGCGCACTGTATTTGTGCTGGTCCTGGTCCTGGCGCTGATGGGCATTCTCATGGCCCGCTACTTCTCCCTGCAGATCACCCAGTACGAGATCTATCGCACCGAGTCCGATCGCAACCGGGTACAGCTGCAATCGATTCCGCCGAAACGCGGCCTGATCTATGATCGCAATGGGGTGCTGCTGGCGGAGAACCGCCCCAGCTTTGTGCTCTCCCTGGTGCTGGAACGGGTGCCGGACCTGGATGTGACACTGGAGGCGCTGGGCGGGATCGTCGAGATCACCGATGCTGATCTGGAAAAATTTGAGGCCCGCAGTCGCCGCCGTCGGCCCTACGAAGCGGTGCCGCTGCATTTCCGCCTCAGTGAGAAAGAGCGCGCGCTGCTGGCCGTGAATCGCTACCGGCTGCCTGGCGTGGTGGTGGATGCACAACTGGTCCGCCACTACCCGCACGGCGAGCTGTTCTCCCATGCGCTGGGCTATGTAGGCCGCATCAACGAAGACGAGCAGCGGCAGCTCGATGAAGTGAATTACCGTGGCACCAACCACATTGGCAAGATCGGGGTGGAGAAGTACTACGAGGATTTGCTGCACGGCAACGTGGGCTACCAGAACGTGGAAACCAACGCCCTCGGGCGTGTGCTCAGGGTGCTGGAGCGCACCGACCCCGTGCCCGGTGCCGATCTCACCCTGTCCCTGGATGTACGCGTGCAGGAGGCAGCTTATGCCGCGCTGGAGGGGCGCCGCGGGGCCGTGGTCGCCATGGACCCCCGCAACGGCGAGCTGCTGGCGCTGGTCAGTGCCCCTGGCTTTGACAGCAACCTGTTTGTGAATGGCATCAGCGCAAAGGACTATTCCGCCCTGCGCGATTCACCCAACCTGCCGCTGTTCAACCGCGCGGTGCAGGGCCAGTACCCACCGGGTTCCACCGTCAAGCCGATTTTTGGGCTGGCCGGTCTGGAATACGGTCTGGTCACGCCGGAATTTACCATTGCCGACCCGGGCTGGTATCGCCTGCCTGGTGAAGAGCGGCGTTTCCGGGACTGGACGCTGCGGGTGCGCGGCACCGGCCATGGCCGTGCCGTGGACCTGCACCAGGCCATCGAGGAATCCTGTGACGTGTATTTTTACGATCTGGCCCATCGCATGGGCATCGATCGCCTGCACGAATTCACTGAGCCCTTTGGGCTCGGATCTGCCACGGGTCTCGATACCACCAACGAGCGCAGCGGTATCCTCCCTTCCAGCGAGTGGAAGCGGCGGGCGCGAGGGGAAATCTGGTTCCCGGGGGAAACCCTCAATGTGGGCATCGGCCAGGGCTATATGCTGGCTACTCCGGTGCAGCTGGCGGTGGCGACATCGGTGCTGGCGAGCCGCGGTCTGCAGTTCACCCCGCACCTGCTGCGGGCCGTCAACGAGGAGCCCTCCATCTGGGCCCCCGCCACCATGGTGGAGGCGGATGACGCCAACTGGCAGGTCGTTCACGAAGCCATGCACGCGGTGTTTCACGGAGCGCGGGGTTCGGCACGCGCAGTGGGGCGCGGTTCGGTATTCGCCATGGCGGGCAAGAGCGGCACCGCCCAGGTGGTCGGCATTGCCCAGGACGCGGAATACGATGAGGAGGCCCTGGCGGAGCGCCATCGCGACCATGGCCTGTTCGTTGCGTTTGCGCCCTATGAAGAGCCAGCCATCGCCGTCGCTGTCGTGGTGGAAAACGGTGGCGGCGGCAGCACCGTGGCGGCACCGATTGCCCGCGAAGTGATCGAGCGCTACCTGCTTGGGCTGGAGGTCGCCGATCGTGGCTGAATATGTCCGCCAGATGCCGTCGGCGTCCAGTGACCTGGCACGGCGACCGGGGATTTCCGAGCGCTTTCATATCGATTTCCCGCTGTTGTTCCTGCTCATGGCACTGACGGTCTACGGGCTGGTGGTGCTGTATTCCGCCAGCGGCCAACGCCTGGGTGCCGTGGTGCGCCAGGCCGAGTACTTCGTGATCGCTTATACCGTGATGCTGGCCGCCGCGCAGGTCAGCGTTCAGCGCTATCGCCGCTGGGCGCCGGCGATTTACCTTGGGGGTCTGGCCCTGCTGGTGGGCGTGTTGTTATTCGGCGTCGGTGCCAAGGGCGCGCAGCGCTGGCTGTCCATTGGCGGCTTCCGTTTCCAGCCCTCAGAGCTGATGAAGCTGGCCATGCCCCTGATGATGGCCTGGTACCTGGCAGGGCGCATCCTGCCGCCGCGGCTCATCAATATCCTGGCCAGCCTGGTGTTGGTGGGGGTGCCGGCCGCTCTGATCGTGCGTCAGCCGGACCTGGGTACCGCATTGCTGGTCTCGGCGTCGGGATTGATTGTGTTGTTTATGGCGGGCATCAGTTGGCGGCTGATCTCTGGTGCCGGTGTGCTGGCGGCGCTGTCGGCCTGGCCAGCCTGGGTGTACCTGTTGCACGACTACCAGCGCCAGCGCATTCTCACCCTGCTGAGTCCCGAGCGCGACAAACTGGGCACCGGCTGGAATATCACCCAGTCCAAAACCGCGATTGGTTCCGGAGGCTGGAGCGGCAAGGGTTGGCTCAATGGCACCCAGTCGCAGCTGGATTTCCTGCCTGAGAGCCACACTGATTTCATTATTGCGGTGCTGGCCGAGGAGTTTGGCCTGCGCGGTGTGATCCTGCTGCTGGCGATTTATGTGCTGATCTTTGTGCGCGGTTTCTGGATCGGTATGCATGCCCAGGACAGTTTTTCGCGGCTGGTGGCCGCGGCGCTGACACTGACTTTTTTCATCTATGTGTTTGTCAACATGGGCATGGTCTCGGGTCTGCTGCCGGTGGTGGGTGTGCCGCTGCCGCTGGTGAGTGCCGGGGGAACCTCTGCTGTTACCCTGATGGTCGGGTTCGGAATACTGATGGCGATCAGTACCGAGCGGCGCCTGGTGGGTCAGTAGCGCCGGCGGCTGAGTAGGGAACGCCTGCGGCGATGCCAAAAAAAGTAAAGGAGTGGTTTTGGACGGTATGAAGGTTTCAGCAAGGTGGCTGCGCACGGCGCTGCTCTTCGCGCTGCTATTGATCGACGGCGCTGCCGCGCAGGAGCAGGGCTACGGCGATCACCCTGCCGCCCTAGCGCTGATAGAGGAAATGGTCAGGACCGAGGGCTTTGACCGCAGCGAGCTGGAGGCGCTGTTCGCTGGCGCGACCCGCAAGGATTCCATCCTCGAGGCTATCGCGCGCCCCGCTGAGAAAACCAAGCCCTGGTACGAGTACCGCGAGATATTCGTGACCGAGACCCGCACCCAGCAAGGCGTCGAATTTTCCCGGCGCCATGCCGACAGTCTGCAGCGGGCCGAGCGGCAATACGGTGTACCCGCCGAGATGATAGCCGCGATTATCGGCGTGGAGACGCGCTACGGCCGCCACAAGGGCAGCTACCGGGTAATTGATGCGCTGTCGACCCTGGCCTTCGACTATCCACCGCGCTCACCGTTTTTCAGCGGTGAACTGCGCGCCTACCTGTTGATGACGCGGGAGCAGGGCCTGCCCGCTGCAGAACTGAAAGGCTCCTATGCAGGTGCCATGGGTTTCGGCCAGTTTATCCCCAGTTCCTATCGCGCCTACGCGGTGGATTTCGACGGCGACGGGGTGGTGGATATCATCAACAACCCGGTGGATGCCATCGGCAGCGTGGCCAATTATTTCAAGCGCCATCGCTGGCGTTCCGGGCTGCCGGTAACGGCGTCGGCTTCGCTGGCGGAAGAGTACCGCCGCGACTGGATGAACGACGGCCTCAAGCCGCGCCGCAGCCTGGCGGTGCTGGCCACGGGTGGCATATTTCCCACCGTCGATATGGCGCCGGATACCCTGGCCACGGTCATGGCTTTCGAAGGTGAAGATGGCGAAGAGTTCTGGCTGGGCTGGCACAACTTTTATGTGATCACCCGCTACAACCACAGCGCCATGTACGCGATGGCTGTCTACCAACTCAGTGAGGCGATCCGGGAGCGCCTGTGAGAACGTGGTATCGGGCTCTGTTGTTGCCGCTATTGCTGTCTGCCTGTACCGGCCCGCTGGAGCCTGGCGACGGCAAACCACTCTATGAATTATCCGCGGCCGAAGTCGTTGAACCTATCCCCCGCCCCGAACGGGTGGTGGCGGCTGGCAATACCAGCCCCTATCAGGTCAACGGCCGGACTTACCGCGTCATGGGCAGTGCGACTGGCTACCGCGAGCGCGGCACCGCGTCCTGGTACGGTCGCAAGTTCCACGGGCGCAAGACTGCCAACGGGGAAACCTTCAACGCCTACCTCGCCACGGCGGCCCACCGTTCGCTGCCGATCCCTGGCTATGTGCGGGTGACCAATCTCGATAACGGTCGCAGCATGGTAGTGCGCGTCAATGACCGCGGGCCATTCCATTCGGAGCGCATTATCGATCTGTCCTACGCAGCGGCAGTCAAGCTGGGGTTTGCGGATCTCGGCACGGCCCCGGTCGAGGTCGCTTTCATCGAAGTACCCGGCAGCCGTGACCTGCGCGCCGGCGGTCTGCTGGGCAACCCTCCCGGCCCTCACTACCGGTATATCCAGGTGGGCGCTTTCAGTGAGGCGGCGAGTGCCTACGCGCTGGGCCAGCAGCTCAGTGACCAGATGTCGGCACCGGTGGCGGTCTCGGAGATTGTTCTCGGTGACAGCGCCTACTTCCGGGTGCGGGTCGGCCCGGTGGATGACGAGCAGCAACTACTGGCCTTGCAGTCCAGGCTCAGGACGCTGGGTTACAAGGAAACCCGGCTGATGCCGGAGTAGTGCCGTCCTACCGTATTTCGTCGCCCGCGCGCATACGTTACCATTCCCGCCAAGCGGTCCCGCCGTAACCACTCAACTCAAAAAAGGTCCCATGAACCGACTCTCAGTCCTGCTGACCAGCCTGCTTTTGTCCCTGGTTTCCGTCGCCGCAGCACCGGTACACGCTGCCGTACTGCCGCCTCCGCCTGATGTGGCGGCCAATGCCTGGTTGCTGATCGATGCTGATACCGGTTACGTGATCACCGAACGCAATGCCGACGAGCGGTTGGCACCGGCCAGTCTCACCAAGTTGATGACCAGCTATGTGCTGGCCAGTGAGTTGGCGTCCGGTCGGGTCAGCAACGACGACATGGTGCAGGTGAGCGAGAATGCCTGGGCCCAGAACCCGGTGTTCGCCGGTTCCTCGCTGATGTGGATAGAGCCCGGCAAGCCGGTGAGCCTCCTGCAGCTGCACCGTGGGGTAGTGATCTCCTCGGGCAACGATGCCAGCGTGGCCATCGCCGAGCACGTTGCCGGCAGTGAGAGCGCTTTTGCCGACATGATGAATGCCCACGCCGCAGACCTGGGCATGACGGGGACCCACTACGTTAATTCCCACGGCCTGCCGGACCCGGAACACTACACCACGGCGCGCGACCTGGTGCTGCTGGCCAAGGCGCTTATCGAGCGTTATCCCGAGGACTACGCGCTCTACAAGGAACGCGAGTACACCTACAACAATATCCGGCAGTACAATCGCAACGCGCTGCTGGCGGAGGATCCGTCGGTTGATGGCCTCAAGACCGGGCACACGGAAGAGGCGGGCTATTGCCTGGTGGCATCCGCCAGGCGCAATGGTATGCGGCTGGTGTCCGTGGTGCTGGGTGCAGACAGCGAGCGCTCCCGCAAGGCGGAATCCCGCAAGCTGTTGAATTATGGCTTCCGGACCTTCGAAACCCTGTCCCTGTACAGTGCCGGAGAAGAGCTGGCCAGCGCGCGGCTGTGGATGGGGCAGCAGCAGAGTCTGCCGCTGGGCGTTGGCCGTACCATCCGCATGACGATTCCGCGCGGCAGCCGCGACGACCTCGATGCGGTAATGGAAATCGACAAGGTCATCAAGGCGCCGGTTGCGCAGGGGGACACGCACGGCGCATTGCTGGTCAAGCTGGGAGGAGAAACCCTGCTCAACGAACCGTTGGTGGCCTTGCAGGCCATGGAACCGGCGGGATTCTTTGCGCGACTGTGGGACAGCATTAAGCTGTTTTTCATTCAACTGTTTAGCAACTGAGTGCCGGGAAGCTATTGTCGGCACCGCTTAGGTACCAGAGCAGAGTGATTGCTGGAAAGGGCTGAAACTTGGACAAGCGAGTAGAACCACCAAAGATAGAGTTTCCCTGCGACTACCCGGTCAAGGTGCTGGGACGCAGCGTTCCAGAGTTTGAAACCACCGTGGTGGAGGTGATCGAGCGGCATGCGCCCGGTTTTCCGCGCGACAGTGTCCGCCTGCGTGCCAGTCGAGAGGGCACCTTTGTTTCACTTTCGGTACAGATCACGGCCACCGGCAAACCCCAGTTGGAGGCCCTGCACCAGGACCTGCTGGCCACCGGGCTGGTGCAGATGGTCATCTAGGCCCCGCCCGTGCACATTCGTCGCCTGGGTGAGGTAGATTACCTCGATACCTGGCAGGCCATGCAGGCGTTCACTGACGAGCGCGACGCGCACAGCGACGATCAGCTGTGGTTGTTGCAACATCCTTCGGTGTTCACCCAGGGCCAGGCCGGCAAGGCGGAGCATCTGCTGAAGCCAGGGGATATCCCCGTGGTTCAGGCCGACCGCGGCGGACAGGTGACCTACCATGGCCCCGGGCAGTGGGTCGTTTACCTGTTGCTGGACCTGCGCCGGCGGGGCATGGGCGTGCGTGCCCTGGTAGACCTCATTGAAGAAAGCATCGTAGCCCTGCTGGCTGACTTCGAAATTGCGGCCGCGCCACGTCGGGACGCACCTGGCGTGTACGTGGGCGACGCCAAAATCGCCTCCCTGGGCCTGCGTGTCAGGCGTGGGTGCAGCTATCACGGGCTGGCTTTGAATGTGGATATGGACCTCGAGCCTTTCTCCCGCATCAACCCCTGCGGCTACCAGGGCATGGCGGTAACCTGCCTGCGCGACTGCCTGCCGGGTGAGGTCACAATGCCGACCATGGATGCGGTGGGTGAGGCCTTGCTCGCCGCCCTGCAATCGCGGCTCCCGGAGCCGGTGTCTGCCCGGGCCGCGGGATAAGCGGGTCTGTTTCGAGCCCCGGTAGACCGTGCCTCCAGGGCTTGACTGGCTAAGCGTCCTCGCGCGGCAGCGTCACCACGGCCCTGGCGCCACCTTGTTTGCGGTTGGATAGCTCAAGTGTGCCACCATAACGGCTGATGGTGGCATTGCAGAGCAGCAGACCGACCCCCATGCCCTCGGTGGTCTTCACCACGGCAGGTGTACGGCGCAGGCCCAGCATCGATTCTGGAAAGCCGGGGCCGTTGTCGTCAATGTACAGCCGGCAACTGCGATTGTCCCAGCCGATATCGACGCGAATGTCCTTCGGCGCCGCATCGGCAGCATTGTTTAACAGGTGCTCCAGCGCCTGGGACAGACCATATTCCGCCTCAACTCGCGGTGATTCCCCAATACCCGATACAGTGACTGCGGCTTCCGCATCCGGACGCGTCCGCAGCCATTGATTGACCGTGGCTTCCACAAAGCCCGCCAACTCCACCCAGCGCTTTTCGCCACCCTCTGTCAGGCGTGCCGTTTTCGACAGCTTTTCCAGCACGGCCCGACAGTGGTCCAGCTGCTCTGCCAGCAGGTGGAAGTCCTCACGGCTTGTTTCACTGGTGGCCACTTCGCTCAATTCCTCCACCAGGGCAGACATGGTGCCCAGCGGCGCGCCCAGCTCTTTTGCGGTGCCCGCCGCCAGGCTGGCCAGGGCGGTCAGCTGTTGCTGCTCGGTATGGTCCCGTTGGGCTTCCATTGGTGCGCGCAGGAACTTGCGCACCGATACCGCCATTTCACCGCCGAACCAGCTCAGCACCGCAGCCGCCAATAGCAAGGCTATCCAGCCTGACACAGTCGCTGCTGTGAGCCGCGCCGAGGCTGCGTCGTGAAACATCGGGATCGGCTGATGCGTGAAGGCCAGTGTGATAAAGCACGCGATGCACAGCAAGGTCACCACCCGGCTGTAGCGCCTGGGCATCATGATGGCACCGAATCCGATCAGCACCAGGAAATAAGCCACCAGGGGATTGTGGGCGCCGCCGCTAAAGTAGAGCAGGGCGCTCAGGCCCAGGATGTCGAGCACCAGCTGGATAAAACACTCGGCATCGCGCACCGGCCAGGGCTTGGTCAATCGCAGGAAGCTGAACAGGGTAATCAGAGTCAGGCCCCCCAGCACCATCAGGTACCCGGCACCTGGCGACTGGTCGGTGCCGCGCGACAGTAGCAACATCAGGGTGGCCGCATAGCCAAAGATGGCGACACAGCGCGCATACAACAGGTTGCGCAGGCAGCTTCCTGCAATGCCTGGATGATAATCACCCGGTTCCATTGGGGGATTATAGACTGAACTCACCTGTTCCCCGCCAGCAATACGCGTATAATCCGCGCTCCTTGAGAACCCTGTACCGTTGCCCATGTCCACCCCTGCCGCTACCGAGCTTGTTCGCCAGATCGATGAGCGCCGCACCTTCGCCATCATCTCGCACCCCGATGCGGGCAAAACCACCATCACCGAAAAACTCCTGCTGCTCGGCAATGCGATCCAGGTCGCGGGCAGCGTCAAGGGCAAGCGCGGCCCTCACGCCACCTCGGACTGGATGAGCATGGAGCAGGAGCGGGGGATCTCTGTGACCTCATCGGTCATGCAGTTTCCCTACAACGGCCGTGTGGTGAACCTGCTGGATACACCGGGCCACGAGGACTTCTCGGAAGACACCTACCGCACCCTGACCGCAGTGGACTCCGCCCTGATGGTGGTCGATGGCGCCAAGGGCGTAGAGGAACGCACCATCAAGCTGATGAACGTGTGCCGCTTGCGGGACACGCCCATCCTCAGCTTTGTGAACAAAATGGACCGAGATATCCGCGACCCCATCGAGTTGTTGGATGAGGTGGAGTCGGTGCTGGAAATCGAGGCGGCCCCGATTAACTGGCCGATCGGCATGGGCCCACTGTTCAAGGGCGTGTACGACCTCTACAGCGATACCATTCACGGGTATACGCCGGGCCAGGGTCACGCGCTGCCCGACGATATCCGCATCGAGGGACTGGCCTCCGACGCCGCCCGCGACTTCATCGGCGATGGCTACGAGGATTTTCTCGACGAGGTGGAGCTGGTACGGGGTGCAAGCCACGAGTTCGATCTCGAGGCTTACCTGGCGGGCAAACTCACACCGGTTTTCTTTGGCACCGCACTGGGTAACTTCGGTGTGCGCGAAATGCTCGATCACTTTGTGGAATGGGCGCCTCCGCCGCTTGACCGTCTCGCCGAGCAGCGTGACGTCGACGCACGCGAAGCACCGTTTTCCGGCTTCGTGTTCAAGATCCAGGCAAACATGGATCCCCGCCACCGCGACCGCATCGCCTTCCTGCGGGTCTGCTCGGGGCGCTACGAAAAAGGCATGAAGATGCGGCACGTGCGCGCCGGGAAAGACATAAAAATTGCCGACGCAGTGACCTTCAAGGCCGGCGAGCGGGCACTGGTGGAAGAGGCCGTGTCGGGCGACATCATCGGCCTGCACAACCACGGCACCATCCAGATTGGCGACACCTTCACCGCCGGCGAGGAACTGCGCTTCACGGGCATCCCTCACTTCGCCCCGGAACTGTTCCGCCGCATCCGGCTGGCCGACCCACTCAAATCCAAGCAGCTGCAGAAGGGCCTGCAGCAGCTCTCGGAAGAGGGCTCGACCCAGGTGTTTGCGCCGATCAGCAACACCGACCTGATCGTCGGCGCGGTAGGCCAGCTACAGTTCGATGTGGTCGCCTACCGCCTCAAGGATGAGTACAAGGTGGAAGCCATCTACGAACCAGTCAACGTGTATACCGCCCGCTGGGTACACTGCGACGACGCCCGCAAGCTGGAAGACTTCCGCAAGAAGGCCGCCGACCAGCTCTCCATCGATGGCGGTGGCTACCTCACCTACCTGGCCCCCACCCGCGTCAACCTCCAACTCATGGAAGAACGCTGGCCTGACATCGAGTTTCGTGCTACCCGCGAACACTAACGCGCCATAGCCGCCCGGCGCACCGTCCTGCCAACATCCAGTTATCCGCTCGGGTCGAGGCGGCATCCGCTGGCCATGGCAGGAACCTTCAGGGCGCGCTTATCCCGGCGGCCTCAACTGGAAAAAGCGCGAGCACTGTCCGAGTCCCGAAAATCGCGCAGCGATTTTGGTCGAGTTGCGCAGCGCCCAGTTGTGGTCGCCGGGATGCGCCCGTTCCTGCCATGGCCAGCGGATGCTGCCGCGCTAGTGGCAGAAACTCTGCTAGCGCTCCTGCGCTTTAAAGTTTCGATTTCCGGGATGCGACCGTTTCGGTCCCCGGCATAGCAGTTGGCGCCGACAATGTGGCACAAGACGGATGCCCCCTAGAGAAGCGCTTCGATGTCAGCTTCGAGTTCGGAAGGCTTGGTCTGGGGTGCGTAGCGTTTGACGACTTCGCCGTCGCGATTGACCAGGAACTTGGTGAAGTTCCACTTGATGCGCTCGCTGCCGGCGATGCCCTTGGCGGACTTCTTGAGGTGCTTGTAGAGAGGCGTGGTTGCCGAGCCGTTGACCTCGATCTTGCCCATCATCGGGAAGCTGACGCCGTAGTTGAGCTGGCAGAACTCCTGGATTTCCTCGTTGCTGCCCGGGTCCTGGCTTCCGAACTGGTTGCAGGGGAAGCCCAGCACCTCGAGGCCGCTGTCGCGGTATTTTTCATAGAGTTCTTCGAGGCCCGCAAACTGGGGAGTAAAACCGCACTTGGAGGCGGTGTTAACGATCAGCAGGACCTTGCCGCGGTACTGGTCAAGCGGCAGGTCCTGACCGGCGTTGGTGGTGGCGCTAAAGTCGAAAACAGTGCTCATCTCAGGCCACCTGCAGTTGCAGCATCAGGATTTCGACGCGCTTGCGCTGCATCTTCAGGGAGTATTCGAGTTCCCGCAGGCGCGTGCGCACCGTGGCGCGCTCCCATTTTTCCAACAATCGGCTGCGCTTTTCCGCCAGCGCGTCACCCAACTCGCCGACGCGACGTTCATAGCGCTGGGCCTGCAGGTCCTTCCAGCGGTTCAGGGCATCCATAAACAGCTGGTATTCGACTTCCAGCTTTTCGCGCAGGGGCTGCGGGGTGTCGGCTCGTTCGAGCTGGTCGCGGGCCTGCTTGAAACGCATGGCGAGGATGGACTGCTGGATCTTGAAGTTTGGTACCCGGTTCAGCTTGCTGGCAAGGCCCAGCCACGCGCACAGGTTGATCAGCCACTTGCTCGGGTCCCACTGGTACCAGCGCACGCCGTTGCGGTAGTCGGACTGAAAGATGTGGTGGAAGTTGTGGTAACCCTCACCGTAGGTGAGGAAGGCCAGGAAACCGTTGTCGCGGGCACTGTTCTCATCGGTATAGGGTTGGCTGCCCCAGTAGTGCGCCAGCGAGTTGATGAAGAAGGTGACGTGATGGTTGACGATCAAGCGCAGCAGACCCACCAGCAGCAAGCCGCCGATCACGTCGCCGGCCCACCAACCCACCAGCAGCGGCAGGCCCACATTCATGATGACCGTCAACAGTATGTAGTGCCGGTGCTGCCACATGACAATGGGATCACGCTGCAGGTCCGGCGAGTTGCTGAAGTCTTCCTCATTGGTGTTGTACTTGCGCAGCATCCAGCCCATGTGTGAGAACCACAGGCCGCGGCCGGCGGAGTACGGGTCCTGGTGGTTGTCATCCACATGGCGATGGTGGCGGCGGTGGTCGGAGCCCCAGACCAGAATGCTGTTCTGCAGGGCACCGGCACCCCACAGGGCAAAGAACACGCGCAGGATCGGGTGGGCCTGGTAGGCATTGTGCGACCAGAGGCGGTGATAGCCGGCGGTGATGGACAGGCCGTTCAGGTACAGGAACAGCAGTGCCGTCCACCACAGGGTGGCGCTGTATCCGTGGAAAAGGCCCCAGAGCGGTACCAGCACCAGCGCTGCCAGCGGCAGCCCGACGAAGATGACAACGTTGACCGGGTTTAGCGGTGGCTTGTCCTGTTGATCAACAGAATTCGCGGCGGCTGCTTTTACTGCGGCATCGCTGGGTGATGTGTGGTTGGGCGAAGAGGGTGTCTGGGCCATGGACCGGGCATCCTTGTTGCTGTGTCTCAGTGTTACCTCACCCTGATTCTGAACGTTTCGCTCTGAATCATTCCGTGTGAACCAAAGGGTGAAGATTGATCTAATAAGTCTGGGAAAGTGGTATAAACGCGTCTTCGGATAATACCGCGTATGCACCGGCCGCCGCCACCGGCCTGGATCAGGGTGTGATGCGCCTCAAGCTGTGCACTCCCATATGAAACAGGCCGTATTCCTGCAGGGCTCCACTCTCCGTCACGTGGTCAAAATGACCACGGCGGGCGCAGTGGGCCTGGTGGCCATGTTCACCGTGGACCTGGTCGACATGTACTTCCTCAGCCTGCTGGGTGAGCAGGAACTGGCAGCGGCTGTGGGCTACGGCGGCACGCTGCTGTTCTTCCTCACGGCGGTCAGTATTGGCCTGCAAATCAGCATGGGGGCGCTGGTGTCACGGGCTGAAGGTGCATTCCGGCGCGACCTGGCCGGTCGCTACTGCAGCAATATTCTTATTTTCAGCGGCACCGCGGCGGCGGCCATCAGCGGCGTCGGCTACCTCTACCTGTCAGAACTGCTGTCACTGCTAGGGGCGACCGGCAAGACCCACGAGTACGCCCTGGCCTACAGCCGCATCATCATTCCCAACACGGTGGTGCTGGCGCTGGGTATGTGCGCTGCCAACGCGGCACGCGCCCTGGGTGACGCCCGGCGTTCCATGTATGCCACGCTCGGTGGCTCGGCGGTCAACGCGATTCTCGACCCGATACTCATCTTCGGGCTGGGTTGGGGCATCGAGGGCGCTGCCGCGGCCTCTGTGGTCTCCCGCTGGGTGATGATGTTCATTGCCTTCAATGCCGTCTTCCACGTCCACAAGCTGCCGGGCCCCACCCGGTTCGCCTGGCTGCGTGAGGACATGGGGGCGATCATTCGCGTCGCCGGTCCCGCCATGCTGACCAATCTCGCGACACCCATCGGCGCGAGCTTCGTACTGCGCACCATGTCCCAGTATGGCGATAGCGCGGTGGCCGGTGCGGCGATCATGGGGCGTATCTGGCCGGTGGCCTTCGCCGCGGTGTTTGCCCTGTCCGGCGCGATCGGTCCCATCATCGGCCAGAATGCAGGCGCGCTGCAGTACGACCGGGTGCGGCGGGCGTTGCTGGATGCCTTGTTGTGCAACCTGGTCTACGTGCTGACGATCTGGCTGATCCTATGGGCCAGCCAGGACGTGATCGTGTCGGTATTCTCAGCCACGGGGGACGCAGAGCGGTTGATCCGTTTCGCCGTGACCTGGCTGGTGGGCGCCTATATCTTCAGCGGCATGCTGTTCGTGGCCAATGCCAGTTTCAATAACCTGCACCGGGCGCACCTGGCGACCCTGTTCAATTTTGGCCGTGCGCTGTTGGGGACTATTCCCTGTGTGTACCTGGGGTCAGCATGGTTCGGCGCTCCCGGTGTGATGGCGGGCGAGGCCGCCGGCGCTGTGGTATTCGGCAGCCTGGCGTTCATGGCAGTGCTGTGGCAGGTGCGCGAGCTGAGCCATCGCCACGCGGAGTCTGCCGCTGTGGCAGAGGGCGAGCTGCTAAACTGATACGCCCCACAGGAGAGAAGCCATGAATCGAATCTGCGCCTTGATCGCATTTGCACTGTTATCACTGCCCGTGTCTGCCGAGCCGGCTGGCTTGCCCGAGTCGCTGCAGGGGCTGGGATTGCGCGAACACCGGGTGGCGAGCCGCGACCTGCCGGGCTGGCAGAAACCCGAGCGCGTGGTGGTGCGCAGCATTTTTGGCGAGGATGCCGCCACGGCCCTGCAGGGAGTGGCGCCAGGGGTTGAAGTGGTGACGGTAGCGACGCTGGATGAGGCTCGCGAGGCGATCCCCGGCGCCCAGGTGTTGATTGGCTACTGCAGCCAGGATGTGTTTGATGCTGCTGACCAATTGCGTTGGGTGCAGGTGTATTTTGCCGGGGTGGAAAACTGTGTGGGCCTGCCGGCCTTCAAGGGTGACAAACTGCTGCTGACCAATGGCCAGCGGCTCGGCAGTCCCACCCTGGCGGATCACACGATCGCGCTGATGATGGCGCAAACCCGTGGCCTGGCAACCTATATGGCTTCCCAACAGCGCGGCAAATGGGAGCCGGACTGGGACCGGCCACCGCCGCCCATTGGCGAGGTAGCGGGCCATACCATGCTGGTGGTGGGCCTCGGGGGTATCGGCACGCAGGTTGCCAGGCGGGCCCACGGGCTGGGCATGCGAGTGATCGCCACACGCAACAGCCGCCGCGAGGGACCCGACTATGTGGACTATGTGGGCCTTGCGGACGAGGTCTGGACGCTGGCCGCCCAGGCAGATGTGGTGGTCAATGCCGCGCCGCTGACCGACAGTACCCGTGGCCTGTTCGATGAGAAGTTCTTCAAGGCCATGAAACCGACGGCCTATTTCATCAGTGTGGGTCGCGGCAAGAGCACGGTGACCGCGGATCTGATCCAGGCCCTGGAGGGCGGGCAGATCGCCGGTGCGGCGCTCGATGTTACCGAGCCTGAGCCCCTGCCCGAGGGCCACCCGCTGTGGAAGGCACCCAACCTGATTGTCACGCCGCACGTGGCGGGTCGGTCACGGGAAGGGCTGGGACGAATCCAGGCCCTGGTGGCCGAAAACCTGCGCCGTTACGTGGCCGGGGAGCCTTTGCTCTCGGTGGTGAACATCGAACGCGGCTATTAAGCTGCCGGGGACCACTCAAATAAGCTGCCTGGAGCTTCTCCAGATAAGCTGCCTGGAACTTCTCTAAATAAGCTGCCTAGAGCTTCTCTAAATAAGAGGTGTACTCCAGCTCGCTGATGCGGGAGCGGAATTCGGCATTCTCCTGGGCCTTGCTCATCGAGTAGATGCGCTGCAGTTCCTTGCCGAGATTGCGGGCCACGAAGTCCGAGCCCTGGAACAGCTGGATCGCCTCTGGCAGGTATAGCGGCAGTAACTCGGTAGCCTGCTCATAGCCGTCGCCCTGTATCGGCTCACCCGGGTCCGATTGCTGGGCAATGCCTTCAATAATGCCCGACAGCAGCGCTGCGTAGACCAGGTAGGGGTTGGCGTCGGCGCCGGCCACCCGCAGCTCCAGGCGCCGGGCAGCGGGCTTGCCGGCCGGGATGCGCACCGACACGGTGCGATTGTCATAGCCCCAACAGGGCGAGGTGGGCGCATGGGCGCCGGGCTGGAAGCGGCGGTAGGAGTTGTAGTTGGGGGCGTAGATTGCCATGGACTCGCCCATGTACTGCATGCACCCGGCGACGGCGTGACGCAGCAACTCGGTGCCGCGCTCGGTGCCGTCATCAAAGATATTGCGCTCCTGTTCATCGAGCACGCTGCAGTGCACGTGCATGCCGTTGCCGGCTTCGTTTTCAAACGGCTTGGCCATGAAGCTCGCGATCAGGCCGTGGCGGGCTGCCACGCCTTTCACCAGCCGCTTGATCATCAGGATCTGGTCGGCAGCCAGCACCGGGTTGTCGATGTGCTGCATATTGATTTCGTACTGGGAGGGCGCTGATTCCTTGACGATGCCATCGAAGGGGATGTGCTGGACCTCGCAGGCCTCGCGGATTTCCCTCAGCATCAGCGCATTGTTCTGCAGCACATCCACGCCGTAGGTATTGCCGCCGATGGGCTCATGGCCAGCCGGTACCGGGCAGCTGTGGCGGATGCCCCTCCGGTCGTAGTGCACCAGGCTGAACTCCAGTTCGGCGGCTACCACCGGCCGCCAGCCGGCGTTGTGAAAACGCCCCAGGACCTGTTTGAGCACATTGCGGGGGTCGCCGGCGTAGGGTTCGCCGTCGGCATTGTAGAGCGAGACCATCACCTGGCCGTAACCGTCATCGCTGGCCCAGGGGGTGGGCAGCAGGCTGCCTTCGATAGGCCGGCAGACACCGTCTGCATCTCCGGATTCGAATACCAGTTCTTCGACATCCCGCCCCCAGATATCAAGGCTCAGGGCGGTCAACGGCAGCTTGAACTCTCCCTGGAAAACCTTCTCGAGCTTGTGGCGTGGCAGCCACTTCCCGCGCATCACACCATTGCAATCCGGCAACAGCGCTTCGATCGTGGTGATATCCGGGTAGGTGCGAAGAAACCAGTCTGCTTCAACAGACATTTAGCGCACGTACCTTTTGCAGCAAACTGCGATGATCCGGCGGGTGCAAGACAGTAGCAATACCCCACACGGGTCAGGCCGGTTGGCCGCGAGCACCGGCAGGCGTCATGACCACCGCCAGTGGGTCACCGACACCGGCTTCACCCAGGTAGGGCAGCGTTGAGATGAACAGGGAAAACAGGTCGGCCTGGGAGCTGACGTCCAGTTTGCGGTAGATGCTCTTGCGGTGACGCCTGAGGGTTTCCATCGCGATGCAGAGTTTCTCGGCAGAGGCCTGGCTGGAGTAGCCCCGCAGCATCAGCTCCAGCACGCCTTTCTCCCGCGGCGACAGCAGTGAAGAGCCGAACATACGAAAGGCGTGATCAATAGCCTCGGCGATATCCGGCCCCAGCATATAGCGCTGGCTGAAGTCAGACAGCTGGCTGTGGCTGCGCAGCAGGGCTGATACCGGGGCTGACAGGGCCTTGAGGTATTCGTGCTCCTCGTCACTGAAGCGGCCATGGCCATTCTTGCGCATCAGGCTGATATTGATGACTCCGCCGTCTACCAGCCGGGCGAGGAAAATGACCTCATCTTCAGTGGCGGTCTCCCGGTAGTAGTTGGTGTAGTAATTGCTGGATTCCAGGTCACCCTCGTAGAGCTCGTGAAGGCGGTAGAACCGACCCCGTGGCTGGCCCATGGACAGCTGGTAGAAGGGGTCTTCCTGGTAAGGGCCCTCCAGGTAGAGTTCGACCTGTGAGGCCACTGCGGTAGCGGGAATCTCGTGATAGATGCACTGGGGCGGCAGCTCTGTGTGATACAGCCAGATCTGCGGGTAGTCGGCACTGACATCGCGACAGATTGCCTGGATGATTGACGGGAAAAACCGCTCCGTACCGAGCTCGGCGATCGCCACCGACAGATCCCGGTTCCACCTCGTTAGCGCATCAGAAAATGCCATAGCCCCAGCCCAATTCCCCCGTGCACAAACGCACCCCTGAAGGGGCGCCGTATTCTTCTTATCGCCAGCCGCTCCGCATCCACAGCGTTCTGGCCAGAGCGCAAGGTCTCCAGAGTACCGCTGGCTTACAACACATACTAACCGAAGGCTCCAGCCGCTCCAGCGTGTCGCAGGTGGTAGTAACTCCGCAAAGTGGGTTCAGGCCAATACTGCAAGAGGGCTCATAACCTGCCGTTCCAGCGCTCCGCGGGTGGTGATGCACCTCCCGACTCAGATGAGGCACCCACCCATAGCGGTTTTATAAAAGGCCCCTGTCTCCCCCCTACCTGAAATGCGTTAATGGATGCCCATAGACCCGTGTGGCACAATCATGTGAGAGCCGGAGACGGCTTGTCAATTTTGTGAGGCATCCCATGACCAGCATTATCCCGGAGCGGGCCCGCCAGGACTGGCAGGCCCTGGACAGCAGTCACTATCTGCACCCTTTCACTGATTTCAAGGAACTGGCGGCACAGGGCAGTCGCATTATTGCCCGTGCAGAAGGGCCCTATATTTATGACAGTGATGGTCGCGAGATTCTCGATGGCATGTCTGGCCTGTGGTGCGTCAGCCTGGGTTATGGACAGGATCGCATCGCCGATGCCGTGCACCAGCAGTTGAAGGAGCTTCCTTACTACAACAGCTTCTTCCAGTGTGCTCACCCGCCAGTAATCGAACTGGCGCGGCGCCTCAGCGAGGTGACACCGGCCCACATCAATCACTTCTTCTTTACGGCCAGCGGTTCCGAGGCCAACGACACCAACCTGCGGATCGTACGCCGCTACTGGGACCTGCTCAAGAAGCCCGGCAAACGTTTCGTGATCAGCCGCAAGAACGGCTATCACGGGTCGACCATCGCGGGCGCCAGCCTCGGCGGCATGGGCTTCATGCACAAACAGTTTGAAACCCTGGGTTATGTCACTCACGTCGACCAGCCCTACTGGTTTGGCGAAGGCGGCGACCTGGATCCGGCTGAGTTTGGCCGCCAGGCGGCAGCCAGCCTGGAGCAGCGTATCCAGGAACTGGGTGCGGACAATGTGGCAGCCTTTATTGCCGAACCGGTACAGGGTGCCGGCGGCGTTATCGTGCCCCCTGAGAGCTACTGGCCCGAGGTGCGCCGCATTTGCCAGGAGTACGACATCCTGCTGATTACTGACGAGGTGATCTGTGGCTTCGGTCGCCTGGGTGAGTGGTTTGGCGCTGACTATTACGATATTCCTGCCGATCTGATGACCTTTGCCAAGGCGGTCACCAACGGTTACCAGCCGCTGGGTGGCGTCATGGTCGGTGACAAGGTCGCCGACGTGATCAAGGCGGACGGTGGAGAGTTTGCTCACGGCTACACCTATTCCGGCCACCCCGCCGCCTGTGCGGCGGCGCTGGCGACGCTGGATATCATGCAGGAGCAGGATGTCGTGCGCACGGTACGGGAAGACAAGGCCCCCTACCTGCAGCAACGGTGGGCCGAGCTCGCCGAGCACCCGCTGGTGGGTGAGGCGCGGGGTGTGGGCTTTGTGGGCGCCATGGAACTGGTGGCCGACAAGCAGACTCGCGCACGCTTCGACGACGATGGCAGCACCGGCTCGCTGTGCAGGAACCTGTCCGTGGAGTGCGGCCTGGTGATGCGCGCCGTGGGCGACACCATGATCATCGCACCCCCCCTGACCGTCAGCCACGAGCAGATAGACCAGTTGATCGAGCGGGCCAAGCTGGCGCTGGACAAGACACAGGCTGCCCTGGGTCGCTGATTTGACTGCAGCGGCCGGCCTGCGGCAGGTCAACGTGACCTATGTGCGGACTGAGGACCGGCTGCTGCTGAAGGTCGCGACATCCGACAGCAAGGAGTACCGGGCCTGGTGCACACGCCACTTCACCCGGATACTGATGGACCATCTGGAGTCCATGTTCGAAAACGAGGTCGACGAACAGCAGGTTGTGCCCAGGCCCGCGCGTAAAGAGGTAGCGCGGATGCAGCACGGCAACGCGGTAACAGAGGACTCGTTCAAGCAGCCCTATGAAGCTGAGCCGGTTTCTTATCCGCTGGGTGAGGAAGGTGTGCTGTTGACCAGCATGCGCTACAGCACGCTGGAAAGTGGGGTTGCCGCACTCAATCTGAGCGGTGCGGAAGGCAAGGGCCTGACGCTCAACCTCGACAAGAAGCTTCGCCACGAGGTTTACGAACTGTTCCGCCGCGCCGCCGAACGAGCTGCCTGGTTCGATACGGCGGCGGGCGACACCAGCATCGTGGTGCATTAATCCAGCCCAGCGCCATCTGCCGCCTGATGGGTTCTTGAGGGTCCCGAGGCGCTTTCCTATAGTGACTGTCCAGTCAGCGGGGACAGGCCATGATTACCAGTTTCGACGACTACTGCATCCACCAGACCACGGCGCCGGTTGCCCGGCCGGCCCACAGCGATCGCAACTTCTACGATCGCTACTGGATGAACGGCATCGATCCCGAGGGCGAGTACATCTTCGAGGCGGGGCTGGGTCTCTACCCCAACCGACATGTGATGGATGCCCACTTCAGCGTCGCCAACGGCACTCACCAGTATGCGTTTCACGGTTCGAGGCGGGCTCCAAAAGAGCGCGGTGAGACGGTTGTTGGGCCACTGGCTATCGAGATACTGGAGCCCATGCGCAGACTGCGGCTGGCGCTGGCGCCCAATGACACCGGCATTGAGTGCGACCTGGTATACACCGCAGCCAGCATCCCGCACGAAGAACCCGAGAGCGTGATGTACGACGATGGGCACCTGATCCTGCACAGCTGCCGGTTCACGCAGTTGGGCTACTGGGAAGGCTACTTCAGCGTCGACGGTAACCGGGTAGACGTGAGGCGCGCGATCGGCACCCGCGACAAATCCTGGGGTGTGCGCCCGGTCGGTGAGCCCCAGGGCGGCGCACCCGGGTTGTTGAACAAGGAACCGGGGGTTTACTGGTGCTGGAATCCCATCAATTTCGGTGATCTATGCACCCAGATGGGCACTTTCGAAGACCGCGATGGCCACCCGACACAGGTCAGCGCCGACCTGCTGCCACTCTATGATGACCCCGCCGCGATTCCGGTCGGCGAGGACCCGGGCCATATCCCCATGGTAGAAGTATCGCATCGCATTCACTGGCAGCCGGGCACCCGTCGGCCGCGCTCGGCGGAACTGCGACTGGTGGACCGCCACGGCACACGTTATGACATCGACATGGAAGTGGGCTTGCGCTTCCAGGTCCTGGGGCTGGGCTACAACCATCCCAGCTGGGGGCACGCCGTGTGGCAGGGTGAGCTCGAGACCGCCCGCGAAGACTGGGTATTGGATGAACTGGATCCGCTGGGATTCGAATTCCTGCACGTCCATCACGTGGTCCACGCGCGCATGGGCGAGCGACGCGGGATCGGTACCCTGGAGAATATCGCCATCGGGCGCCACGACCCCTCCGGATTCAAGGACCTGTTTGATGGCGCGCCTGCGGCGGAGTAAGGTATCTGAAAATGATCGATGCCGGGGTAGGGTGTGAGCAAGGAACAGGTATACCAGGATTTATCCAGCCTCCTGAAGGAAATTGACAGCCTGCCGCTGGAAGACAGCGAGCGCCGGCGCCTGCACGGGTTGGTCAGCGATATCGAGGAGCACCTCGATTCTGATGCGGCGGATGCAGAGGCTAATGCCCGGTTCGAGGAATCAGATATGGCGGATACCGTGGAAGAGATGGTGACTCGGCTGGAGGCCGATCACCCGGCCTTCACCGGAGTCCTGCGGCGCATCATGAACACTCTCGGCAGTATGGGCGTCTAGGACCGGGCAGGTCCGGCCGGGTAGGTGCGGCCGGCGAGGCGCCACCCGGAGGAAACCGGCGCTAGACGCTTACCTTGTCCTTGATAGCACTGAAGATGGCGTTGGTTACGCCCTGCACGGCACGCAGGTCTTCCACGGCGTTAAAAGGGCGCGCCGCGATAATGTGTTCTGCGGTGACAGCGCCAATACGAGGCAGCGACTGCAAACGCGCTTTGCTGGCGCTGTTGAGATTGACGGTGGATGCCTGCTCCGCGGCCGAGGTGCCCAGCACGTCGCGGCTCCCCATGGCCTGCTCTATGCGCGATACCAGCTGGTTCAGGGTTGTCTTGAGGCTGCGCGCCCGGTCGTTGCTCTCCGTCAGGTCCTGGTGAATGGTCCACAGCAACCAGGCGATCAGCAGTAGCAGCAGGCTATTGAAGTCCATGGCGTTCTCCCCGATCCACAATTATTGATATCGCCGAAGTTCCATCATAGCAGCACTGTTGGCGCATGGTGCCAGCGCCCGTCACCGCCAGTCGAGCGGTTCGGTGCGCCAGTGGCGGCGCCACGCGTTTTCAACCTTGTCGGTGTACACGCGGCTGCCGCCACTGCCGTTGTAGCGCGCCAGGGCGGTGGCCAGGCGGCCGTTTTCCTTGCGCAGGTAGAACTCCAGGATGCGGCAGCCGTAGGACAGGTTGGTATGGACGTCGGTGAGATTGTCGTCCGGCCTGCCGATCTCGTTTTTCCAGAACGGCATCACCTGCATAAGCCCCTGGGCACCGACCCGGGAGATGGCAAAGCGGTCGAAGTGACTCTCCACCTGTATGACGGCCAGCACCAACTCGGGTGGCAGTTCGCTCTGGCGGGCATAAAAATGCACGGTTTCCAGCAGTTTGAGCCTGGCATCCGCATCGGGCACAAAAGGCGCCAGCCTCGCTGACATGTCGACCAGCCAGACTTCGGCATCAAAGCGGTCTTCGAAGCTGCTGGCCCGGTTGATGGTGTCGTCGAGGAACTGCCGCAGCGCCTCCCGCTCGGCAGGCTGTGCTGAGTTGGCCAATGCGGCTGCGCTATGCAGGCCCAGGTGAAGGTAAAGGCCGAGGCAGGCGACCAATAGAATCCGCAGGCAGACCGGGCGCGGCAGCACGCTATTGATCCAGGGCCTTCAGCAGGAAGTCCAGGCAATCTTCCCGCGCCACCAGCTGCGACTCCCCGCCGGCGCGGTGCTTGTACTCCAGATTGCCGTCCGCCAGCGCGCGATCACCGACCACGACCCGGTGCGGAATGCCGATGAGTTCCATATCAGCGAACTTCACGCCCGGCCGTTCATTGCGGTCGTCCAGCAGCACTTCGATGCCGCGCTCCGACAGGGCCTGGTAGAGGGTCAGGGCGCACTCGGAGACGGCCTCGGATTTCTGCATGTTCAAAGGCACGATGGCGACCTGGAACGGCGCCATAGCCGCCGGCCAGACAATACCCTGATCGTCGTGGTTCTGCTCGATGGCCGCGGCCACGATGCGGGTCACGCCGATCCCGTAGCAGCCCATGGTCATTACCTGGCTCTTGCCCTGCTCGTCGAGCACCTGGGCATTCATGGCGGCGCTGTACTTGGTACCCAGTTGGAAGATGTGGCCGACTTCGATGCCACGCTTGATCTCCAGTGTGCCCTGGCCATCGGGGCTGGGGTCGCCGGGCAACACGTTGCGCAGGTCCTCCACCCGGGTGGCGGTGGCATCCCGTTCCCAATTCACGCCGGTCAGGTGGACACCGTCGCGGTTGGCGCCACAGCAGAAGTCAGCGACATGAGCGGCGGCGCGATCGACCAGTATCGGCATGTCCAGGCCCACCGGGCCCAGCGAGCCAATGCCACAGCCGGCCGCAGCCTTGATCGCGGCTTCGTCGGCAAATTCCAGCGGGCTGGCTACGCCGTCGAGTTTTTCCGCCTTGATGCTGTTGAGCTGATGATCGCCGCGCAGGACCAGGGCCACCAACGGAGTTGGCTCGTCCTCATTCGGGCGCTCGCCCTTGACGATCAGCGTTTTGAGCGCGCGTTGCGGTGCCAGCTCCAGGAATGCGCAGACTTCCTCGATGGTGTGCTGTCCGGGGGTGTCGACCTCAGCCAGCGCCTGGGATGGGGCCGGGCGTTCACCGGCCGGCGCCAGCGCTTCCGCCATTTCCACGTTGGCGGCGTAGTCGCTGCCGTCGCTGAAGGCGATGTCGTCCTCGCCGGAGCTGGCCAGCACGTGGAATTCGTGGGAGGTGCTGCCGCCGATCGACCCGGTGTCGGCGATCACCGGCCGGAAGTCCAGCCCCAGCCGGGAAAAAATCGCGGAGTAGGTCGCGTGCATGACGTCGTAGGTTTCCTGCAGAGAGGCCTGGTCCAGGTGAAAGGAGTAGGCGTCTTTCATGAGGAATTCCCGCGCGCGCATGATGCCAAAGCGCGGACGAATCTCATCGCGAAACTTGGTTTGTATCTGGTAAAAGTTGGCGGGCAGTTGCTTGTAGCTCTTGATCTCGTTGCGCAACAGGTCCGTGATCACCTCTTCATGGGTGGGGCCGAGGCAGAAGTCACGCTCATGCCGGTCCTTGAGTCGCAGTAGTTCGGGCCCATACTGCTCCCAGCGCCCGGATTCTTCCCACAGTTCCGCGGGCTGCACCACGGGCATGCTGACTTCCTGCGCACCAGAACGGTTCATTTCCTCGCGCACGATAGCTTCGACCTTGCGCAGTACGCGCAGGCCGGTCGGCAACCAGGTATACAAACCGGAAGCGATTTTGCGAATAAGTCCGGCACGCAGCATCAGCTGGTGGCTGATGACTTCAGCGTCAGAGGGAGTTTCCTTTACTGTCGCCAGTAGGTAGCTGCTTGCGCGCATGATGCGATGTGTCCAGAAAGTGTCGGGGACACAATTCTACGATTGTTGGAAAAATGCTGTCGAGATCGGGGTCGCATTCCGACGCGAGGGCGTCAAAACACAAATAAATAAGGGATTTTAGGGCACAAGCCTTGTATTAGCTGGGGCCTTGCTTTATACATTGCTCAGGCGTCTCCAACGAGTTTCGCTTTACTTTCTAACCTACACCAATCGATATCAATCGACTCAACTCGAATGTTCTGCACGATACAGGAAGGACGAAAATAACATGGCTACTAGAAAAGCGGCGGCGAAGAAAAAAGCTCCGGCCAAGAAGGCACCTGCCAAGAAAAAGGTAGCGGCCAAGAAGGCACCGGCCAAGAAAAAGGCAGCAGCGAAGGCTCCGGCCAAAAAAGCTGCTCCGGCTATCAAGGCCAAAATGACCAAGAGCCAGATCGTCGGCTCCATCGCGGACAACACCGGCCTCAACAAGAAGCAGGTGGGCGCGGTGATGGATGAACTGGAAACCCTCATCGAGCGCAGCATCAAGAAGCGTAGCGTTGGCGAGTTCACGCTGCCCGGGCTGATGAAAATCACTACCGTCAAGAAGCCTGCTCGCAAGGCGCGCAAGGGCATCAACCCCTTCACCGGGGAAGAAACGGTATTCAAGGCCAAGCCCGCCAGCGTTGCTGTGAAGGTTCGTCCTCTGAAGAAAATGAAGGAATTCGCGGACTCCTGATCGCGTAGTTCCAACTGTCGCCCCGCGGGGCGGCAGCCCCTGTCGCCCCTGCTCGCTGCAGGGGCAACGGCCTCTCTCCCCTCTCGTTTCGCTACCTTGAGCAAAACAACGCAGGTGCTACCTGCCCGGCCGGAATTGCGCTAAAATCCGCGCCCGTTCTGAACCCGTTAATCAACGCATCGACAGGCTGATAGCCTGGACGCGAGGTCCGGGTTTCTTCACAGAGCCAATGGATAACGGTCATCGAAACATGCCGATTTACGAATATCAGTGCCAGGCCTGCCAATATGAGTTGGAAGCCCTGCAGAAAATGAGTGATGCCCCACTGGTTGATTGCCCGGAATGTGGCGCGGCGTCCCTTCGCAAAAAGGTGTCCGCGGCCGCCTTTCGCCTCAAGGGTGGTGGCTGGTACGAAACTGATTTCAAATCCAGCGGCCAGAAAAACCTGGCCGGGGGCGACGGCAAGCCCGCGGAGCCCAAGTCTGCGGACGGCAAAACCGATAAGAAGGCGGACAGCGCCGGCGCCAGCTCGAAGGACAGCAGCAAGAATTCATCCGCCACCGGCTGACCGGTCGGCGCCTCGTTACAGAATCCAAGTACAGGAACGCCTACATGCGCACTCATTACTGTGGTGACTTGACCACGGAGAACATCGACCAGACCGTCACGCTGTGCGGCTGGGTTGACCGTCGTCGTGACCATGGGGGTGTCATCTTCCTGGACCTGCGCGACCGAGCGGGCATTGTCCAGGTGGTCTTTGATCCCGATACCGAAGAACACTTTGAACGGGCCGACCGGGTGCGCAGCGAGTACGTGTTGCGGGTCACGGGGCGGGTGCGAGCCCGTGGCGAAGGCACGGTAAACCCGAATATGAAAACCGGCGAAATCGAAGTGCTGGGCAAGGAACTCGAGCTGCTGAGCAGCGCCGAGACGCCGCCCTTCCAGATGGACGAGTACACCGATGTCGGCGAGGACGTACGGCTCAAGTTCCGCTACATGGACCTGCGTCGCCAGGAAATACAGGATCGTTTCATCGCCCGCTCGCGCATTACCTTGGCAGTTCGCAGCTTCCTGGACGGGGAAGGTTTCCTCGATATGGAAACCCCGATCCTGACCCGTGCTACGCCCGAGGGCGCACGCGACTACCTGGTACCCAGCCGTACACACCCCGGGCAGTTTTTTGCCTTGCCGCAGTCGCCTCAGCTATTCAAGCAGCTGTTGATGATTTCCGGTTTTGACCGCTACTACCAGATCGCCAAGTGTTTCCGTGATGAGGACCTGCGTGCCGACCGCCAGCCGGAATTCACCCAGATCGACATCGAAGCTTCATTCGTGGACGAGGCCACCGTCATGGACGTGGCAGAGCGCATGGTGCGTGAGGTGTTCCAGTCGGTGCTGGACATCGAGCTGCCGGCCTTCCCGCACATGAGCTGGCATGAAGCCATGGAGCGCTTCGGATCCGACAAGCCGGACCTGCGTATTCCGTTGGAGCTGGTCGGTATTGACGACCTGATGCAGCAGGTGGAATTCAAGGTGTTCAACGGACCCGCGGTAGACCCGGAAGGGCGTGTCGTTGCGCTGCGGGTACCTGGCGGTGCCTCGATCAGCCGCAAGGAGATCGACGACTACACCAGCTACATCGCCAACTACGGCGCCCGCGGCCTGGCCTGGATCAAGGTCAACGATATCGATGCGGGGACCGAAGGGCTGCAGTCGCCGATTCTCAAGTTCATGCCGGATGAAATCGTCGGCCAACTGATGGCGCGGCTGGGCGCTGGTAACGGTGACATCATTTTCTTCGGCGCCGACAAGACCATGGTCGTCAACGAATCCCTCGGTGCGCTGCGGGTCCGGCTGGGGCGCGACCTCGACATGATCGAGCCAGGTTGGGCCCCGCTGTGGGTCGTGGACTTCCCCATGTTCGAGAAGGTCGATGACCGCCTCACGCCCCTGCATCACCCGTTCACGGCACCCAGTTGTGACGTCGACGCCCTGCGTGCCGACCCGGCAGCGGCCCTGTCGCGGGCCTATGACCTGGTGCTCAACGGCACTGAGCTGGGCGGCGGGTCCATCCGTATTCACGATCGCGAAATGCAGGCCTCGGTACTGGAGATTCTTGGCATCGGCGCAGAAGAAGCGCGGGAGAAGTTTGGTTTTCTGCTGGACGCGCTCAAGTATGGCGCACCGCCCCACGGCGGCATTGCCTTCGGTCTGGACCGCATGGTGATGCTGATGACGGGCGCCCACTCGATTCGCGATGTGATTGCCTTCCCCAAGACCCAGACCGCTCACTGCGTGATGACGGATGCGCCGGGCACGGTAGAGGCCCAGCAGCTGCGCGAGCTCAACCTGCGCCTGCGGGAGACCAAGAAGGAGGCCTGATCATGGCAGGACACAGTAAATGGGCCAACATCAAGCACCGCAAGGCGGCCCAGGATGCCAAGCGCGGCAAGATGTTCACCAAATTGATCCGCGAGCTGGTGGTGGCCGCCAAGCAGGGTGGCCCTGAGCCCGCCGACAACCCGCGACTGCGGGCCGCTGTGGACAAGGCGCTGGGCTCGAATATGACCCGCGATACCATCGACCGCGCCATTGCCCGGGGCGCCGGTACCAATGACGCAGACAACATGGAGGAGCTGACCTACGAGGGTTATGCCCCCGGGGGAGTCGCCGTGTTGATCGAGGCCATGACCGACAACCGCAACCGCACCGTGGCGGAAGTGCGGCATGCGTTTTCCAAGCGCGGTGGCAATCTCGGCACCGACGGTTCTGTCGCCTACCTGTTCGAACGCAAGGGCCAGCTGTACTTCGGCGCCGGCGTGGACGAAGAGCAATTGATGGAGGTGGCACTGGAGGCCGGTGCCGAGGACATTCAGTCCGCCGATGACGGCAGCCTGGAAGTGATTACTCCCTGGGAAGAGTTCGGCGCCATCAAGCAGGCCCTGGAAGAGTCCGGTCTCACGCCTGAAGAAGGGGAGGTCACCATGATCGCCTCCACCACCGTGGAACTGGATGCCGGCAGCGCCGAGAGCATTATGGGCCTGGTCGACGCGCTGGAAGACCTGGACGACGTCCAGAACGTCTACACCAACGCGGATATTCCCGACGAGGTTCTCGCGAGCCTGGGCTGACAGCGCCGGCGCGCTTGGCAATAATGGCGGCAGGCTCTGTTACAAAAGATTCGGCCGCGGAAAGACTATGGCGCTGATACTGGGGATAGACCCCGGCTCCCAGAAAACCGGCTTCGGCATCATTGCCCACCAGGCTGGTCGCAGCGACTACGTCACCAGTGGCGTGATTCGTCTACCCCGGGTGAGCCTCCCGGAACGACTCAAGATTATCTATGACAGCGTCAGTGAGATTGTCGTCCAGCACTGCCCCCAGGAGCTGGCCATCGAAGAGGTGTTCCTGGCGCGGGATGCCAAGGCTGCCATCAAGCTTGGCCAGGCGCGCGGCGCCGCCATTGTCGCCTGTGTAAACCAGGGCATGCCGGTGTACGAGTACGCCGCCAAGTCCATCAAGCAGGCGGTGGTGGGCACCGGCAGCGCCGAAAAGGGGCAGGTGCAGCATATGGTGAAAAGCCTGCTGCGACTGCCGGCTGCGCCGGCGGAAGACGCCGCCGACGCGCTGGCCGCTGCCCTGTGCCATGCCCATACCCAGCAGTACCTGGTGCGCCAGGCCCGCAGCCGGCGGCGCTAGGGCCCGCCGGTGTGGTGTGGACAGGCCCTGGCATGGCGCGGGCCGGCCTGCTTGCAGTACCATGGAGCATCTCTGGGGGACCCTGTACATGATCGGTCGCATTCGCGGACTGCTGCTGGAAATCCAGCCTCCTGACATCCTGCTGGACGTCGGTGGCCTCGGCTACGAGGTCCAGGTTCCCATGACCACGCTCTACGAGCTGCCCGAGCCCGGCACCGAGGTCACCCTGTTTACCCATTTCGTGGTCCGTGAAGACGCCCAGCTACTGTTCGGCTTCCTGCGAGAGCGCGAGCGTGGCCTGTTCCGTGACCTGATCAAGGTGAACGGTGTGGGCCCCAAGCTGGGCCTGGCCATCCTGTCCGGGATGGACGCCGACTCCTTCGTGCGCGCTGTGCAGCGCGATGACACCAGTACGCTCGTGCAGCTGCCCGGCGTGGGCAAAAAAACAGCGGAGCGCCTACTGGTGGAAATGCGCGACAAGCTGGCGGACTGGCTGTCGGAGCTGGAGCAGGTGGCACCGGTGCCGGTTGCGTCGCGAGATATCCAGGCGGAAGCCGAATCCGCCCTGGTGGCACTGGGCTATAAGCCCGCCGAGGCCAACAAGGCAGTGACCGCGGCCAACGACGGCAGCCTGGACCGCAGCGAGGACCTGATACGGCGCGCCCTGCAATCCATGGTGGGTGGTAAATGATTGAGACCGATCGCCTGGTTGCGCCCGAAGACACGAGCGGCCGCGAAGACGCCATCGACCGGGCCATCCGTCCGCGGGCACTGGCGGAGTATGTCGGCCAGCCGGGCGTGCGTGAACAGATGCAGATCTTTATTGAGGCGGCGCGGGCCCGTTCCGAGGCGCTCGACCACACCCTTATTTTCGGGCCGCCCGGTCTCGGCAAGACTACCCTGGCACACATCGTTGCCAACGAGATGGGCGTCGACCTGAAGAGCACCTCTGGGCCGGTGCTGGAAAAGGCCGGTGACATCGCCGCGCTGATGACCAACCTGGAACCGGGTGACGTCCTGTTTATCGACGAAATTCACCGCCTCTCGCCGTTCGTGGAGGAGATCCTATACCCCGCGATGGAGGACTACCAGCTCGATATCATGATCGGAGAGGGGCCAGCGGCTCGCTCTATCAAGCTGGATATCCCCCAGTTTACCCTGGTGGGAGCCACCACCCGCGCCGGCCTGCTGACCTCGCCGCTCAGGGATCGCTTTGGAATCGTTCAGCGGCTGGAGTTCTACTCGGTGCCCGACCTCGCCAACATCATTGAACGCTCGGGCACCATCATGGGCGTGCCGGTGGAGCACGCCGGTGCCGTGGAAATCGCGCGGCGCTCCCGGGGCACGCCGCGCATTGCCAATCGCCTGCTGCGGCGGGTGCGTGACTATGCGGAAGTAAAAGGTGACGGCCGCGTCGACGGCACCATTGCCGCGGCAGCCCTGGATATGCTGGATGTCGACCAGGTGGGTTTTGACAACCTCGACCGGCGCCTGCTGCAACTGCTGATCGAGAAATTTGACGGCGGGCCGGCCGGGGTGGAGAGCCTGGCAGCGGCCCTTTCCGAAGAGCGCGGCACGATCGAGGACGTGATCGAACCCTACCTGTTGCAGCAGGGCTACCTGATGCGCACCGCCCGCGGTCGCATGGCAACCCGCAGCGCCTGGCAGCATTTCGGCCTGACACCACCCGGCGGGCAGAACGACGGCAACCTGTCGCTGGACCTGGGCCACGGGGACAATGGCAAAACCTGAGACGGCTACCGCCGCTGCGCACGGCGCGGAATTTTCACACCCCGTCAGGGTCTACATCGAAGATACTGACGCCGGCGGCATCGTTTATTACGTGAACTACCTGAAGTTCATGGAACGCGCCCGTACCGAGTACATGCGCAGCCTGGGCTTTGACCGTGATGTGATTTTCAACAGCAGGCTGATGTTCGTCGTGCGCGATGTGCAGGTGCACTACCGGGAGCCGGCGCTGCTCGACGATGTGTTGCAGGTGACCGCGCGGCTGCTGGACAGCGGTGGCGCTTACATATTGCTCGCACAAAGTGTGCGACGGGGTGACGATGTGCTCGCCGAAGGGGAGGTGAAAATCGTCTGCGTTGACCAGCAAAAACGGGTACCAAGAAGAATGCCGCCGGAGTTGCTGGCAGCGCTGAATCAGGGCGCGACCGTCCGCGGAGACATTAGGGGGAAGAAATAGTGGAAGAACAGATGAGCCTGCTGGACCTGGTGCTGAACGCCGGGATCACCGTGCAGGCGGTGATGGCCCTGCTACTGCTGGCATCGGTAGTGTCCTGGTTCATGATTTCCCAGCGCCTGCTCTACTTCCGCTCGGTGCGCGATGAAATGTATGGCTTTGAGGAGCAGTTCTGGTCGGGCATCGACCTCAGCCAGCTGTATCGCGAGGGCAACGAGCGCGCCGAGTCAGGCCAGATTATCGGCATGGAGAGTATTTTCCGCGCCGGTTTCAAGGAGTTCTCGCGGCTGGCCCAGCAGGGGCTGGAGAGTGACACCATCATGGACGGCACCCAGCGCGCCATGCGGGTGGCCCTGTCGCGGGAAGAAGAGCGCCTCGAGCGGCACCTGCCGTTCCTGGCCACGGTGGGATCCACCAGCCCCTACATCGGCCTGTTTGGCACTGTGTGGGGCATCATGCATTCCTTCCGCGGTCTCGCCAATTCCACCCAGGCCACGCTGGCGACGGTGGCACCGGGGATCTCCGAGGCACTCATCGCCACCGCCATGGGCCTGTTTGCCGCCATACCCGCAGTGATGGCCTACAACCGCTTCGCTGCCAAGCTGGATACCTATACCGGGCGCTACGAGGCGTTCGTGGACGAGTTCTCCAGCATCCTGCTGCGCCAGGCCCACGCC
The DNA here is from genome assembly GCA_965229625.1 of Halieaceae bacterium. GTDB lineage: Bacteria > Pseudomonadota > Gammaproteobacteria > Pseudomonadales > Halieaceae > JANQIO01. Next base: position 1,076,437 of record CBDDJJ010000002.1, on the reverse strand, counting down.
CTGGTCACGCGCAAGAAGGCCTGAAATGGGCAAGAAGAAGCACCGGCCGATGGCCGAGATCAACGTAGTGCCCTACATCGACGTGATGCTGGTGCTGCTGGTGATCTTCATGGTGACCGCGCCACTGTTGATGCAAGGCGTGAAGGTCGACCTGCCTGAGGCCAACTCCGACCCGGTAGAAAACCAGGACCCTGAACCGCTGATCGTTTCGATCAATGACCAGGGTGAGCTGTTCCTGAACCTGGGCGCGGACCAGAAACAGGTGTTGTCACTGGCCACCGTCCGCGACCGGGTGGGGGTGGTAATGCGCCGCAATCCCGACAAGCCGGTGATGGTCTGGGGTGATCGCAACGTGCCCTACGGCGAGGTGGTGGTATTGATGACCGCCCTGCAGGAGGCAGGCGCTCCCAGCGTCGGCCTGGTGACGGAGCCGCCGCCCTGATGCGCATGCGCATTTTCTGGCGCCCGGCGCTGCTGACCCTGCTGCTGCACGGGCTGCTGCTGTATGCGCTGACCGTCAACTGGAGCGCGCCTACCGATGCGGCGGTCAAGCCGGTTCAGAAACCGCGCTATATCGAGGCCAGGCTGGTGCAGATCGAGCCGCTGAAAAAGGCCGCCCCCAAGCCCAAAGCCAAGCCAAAAGCCAAACCAAAATCCAGCGCCAGCCCGAAACCCAAAACCTCAACGCCGAAGCCGAAACCCAAACCCGTCAGCAAGCCCGCGCCCAAGCCTCCGGAGCCCAAGCCGGAGCCGGTGGCGGAACGCCGGCAGCCAACGGCGGAGGAGCGTGCCGAGGCCGCCCGCGACGAGCTCGCCCTGGCCATGGAAGCTGAGGATGAAGCCCTGGAGGCGCTTACTGACGAACAGCTCACCGCCAGCTATATTGCCCTGATCGCCCGGGCGGTGGAGGACAACTGGAGCCGTCCGCCCAGCGCGCGCAACGGCATGGAGGCAGAGTTACAGCTACAACTGATTCCCACCGGCGAGGTGGTCAGCGTGACCCTGGCCAGTGGTAGTGGCAACAGGGCCTTTGACCGCTCGGCGGTCAATGCCGTTCAGAAAGCCGGGCAGTTCCCCGAGCTTCAGCAACTGGAGCCGAGATTGTTCGAAAAGAACTTCCGCCGCCTGCGGCTAAAATTCAAACCCGAGGATTTGCGTTACTGATGATGCGACAGCTTGTCTTGATAATGTTGCTGGTGGCCACAAGTGCCCGAGCAGAACTGGTGATTGAGATTACCCAGGGCCGCGACAACCCGACCTCCATAGCCGTGGTGCCCTTTGCCTGGTCCGGCTGGGGCTCCGCGCCGGAGGATGTGGCCGGTGTGATCAGTGACGACCTGGAGCGCAGTGGCCAGTTTGCGCCGGTCAAGCTCGCGGATATGCTGAGCCTGCCGAACCGGGAGGCAGACGTGTACTTTCGCGACTGGCGTGCCACGGAAGTGGAGTACCTGCTGATCGGCCGGGTCGCCGGCGACAGCACCATAACCGTCGAGTACGAGTTGTTTGACGTATTCCGCGAGACCAAGGTGCTCTCCGCCCGCGAGAGCGGGCCCGCGGAGGACCTGCGTATGCTGGCCCACCGCGCCAGCGACGACGTGTACCAACAGCTCACAGGCATCCGCGGTGCCTTTGCCACGCGCATTCTGTATGTGGTGGTGCAGCAGCGCTATAACGCGCCGAGCACTTACCAGCTCACGGTCGCGGACGCCGACGGTGCCCGCTCCGAAGTTGTCTACGAATCCAATGAGCCCATACTCAGCCCGACCTGGGCACCTGATGGGCAGACCATTGCCTATGTCAGCTTCGAAACCAGCCGTCCGGCGGTGTTCCTCCACGACCTGGCAACCGGTAGCCGCGAGCAGTTGACCAACTTCAGGGGACTGAACGGGGCGCCGGCTTTCTCACCTGACGGCAACAGTCTTGCGCTGACCCTGTCCAAGGATGGCAGCCCGGATATTTACGTGCTGGACCTGCGCAGCCGCGAACTCACCCGGGTGACCCGGCACTACGCTATTGATACCGAACCCGCCTGGATGCCGGACGGACGCTCCCTGCTGTTTACCTCGGACCGGGGTGGCCGCCCGCAGATTTACCGGGTGGATATCGTCAGCGGCAAGACCGAACGGGTGACCTTTGAGGGGCCCTGGAATGCCCGCGCCTCGCTGGCGGCCGACGGCCGGACCATGGTGATGGTGCAGCAGGAAGATGGCCAGTTCCGTATCGCAGTGCAGGATTTGCAAGGGGGGCAACCGCGAACCTTGACAGGAACCACATTAGACGAATCTCCCAGTGTCGCCCCCAATGGCTCTATGCTATTGTACGCAACGAAATTGGGCGAACGCGGTATTCTCGCAGCCGTATCCGTGGATGGTGGCGTCAAGTTTCGACTGCCTTCACGGGACGGAGACGTGCGGGAACCCGCGTGGTCGCCTTTTTTGGGGAATCCCTGAGTTCGGGGCGCTTGATTGTTGACCAATCCGTAATAAGGAAAAAGGGCTATGAAACACCTCACCGACGCCACTGGCGCTATGAAGGCACTGTCAGTTATTTTCGCGATTCTGTTCATGGTCGGCTGTGCCAGCACCGACACGACCGACACCTCTGAGGCCGATGCGGCAGCTGCAGAAGCAGCCAGGCAGGCGCAAATGGAGGCTGAAGAAAAGGCGCGTAGGGAAGCCGAGATGGCCCGCATGAAGGCCCTCGAGGACGCCGTTGAAGCGGCCGGCAATGTCGTTTACTTCGACTTCGACAAGTCCACCCTGAACAGTGCAACCCGTCGCGTCCTCGATGCCCACATTGCCCTGCTTAAGGAGAACAATGACAGCGTGCGCCTGGAAGGCCACACCGACGAGCGCGGCACCCGTGAGTACAACATGGCCCTGGGCGAGCGTCGCGCCAAGGCGGTGGCTGACTACATGTCCGTCAACGGTATCGCCCGCTATCGCCTGGAGACGGTGAGCTACGGCGAAGAGCGTCCGGCCATGGCAGGTTCCAATGAAGCTGCCTGGTCCAAGAATCGCCGGGTTGAAATCAAGTAAGTAATCCTGAACCGCACAGGTGGCCCGGCCCGGGCCGCCTGTGTGCTTCACCCACTCGCTACACGCTCTTTCGGCAGGTCATGATCCGTTACACTCCTGTTCGCGCACTATTGGCCTTTGTACTCGCCGTTCCCGCGGTGTTGTCCGCCCAGGATTACATTGACGTGGAGGCGGAGCGCCGTGGCCAGACTGCGACGCAATCCTACCCTGACTATCCCGACGACTCTGGCCCCGGCTATGTGCAGCAAAGCCCGGCCGCATCATCTGCCGGCCCTGGTACCAACCCTGGTGCCATTTCTGGTAATAGTGCCGTGGATAGCACCGGGAACATGGGCGAGCTGTTCTACCAGTTGCAGTTGCTCCAGCAGGAAGTGATGGAGCTGCGCGGCAAGGTGGAAGAGCAGGAATACCAGCTGCGACAGCTGCGGGAGCAAAGCCTGGAGCGTTACCTGGATCTCGACCAGCGCATGAAGAGTGGCGCGGTATCCGGTGGTGAGGCCAGTACCTCAGCCGGCTCGAGCGGCGGTACCGTGGTCGCACCGCAACAGGAGCTTCCTGGAGAAAGCGATGCCTACCGGGCTGCCTACAGCCTGGTGCGCAGCCAGCAGTTTGGCGACGCGATAGCGGCCTTCCGCCAGTTCCTGGTGGACTTCCCGGGTGGCAAGTTCGCCCCCAACGCCCACTATTGGCTGGGCGAGCTCTACCTCGTGCAATCCCCTCCCGATGACGAGTCAGCGCGCCGCGAATTCAACCTGCTGCTGGAGCAGTACCCGGACAATGGCAAGATTCCGGACGCCCTCTACAAGCTCGGCAAGATTTACTTCGATCGCGGCAACCGCGAGCGGGCCCGTGGATACCTGGACCGCGTGATCAACGAGTTCGGCGACAGCGGCAGCTCTGCGGTAAAATTGGCCCGGGATTTCATCAGCCAAAACTACTGACGTCGCCTCGCGACCCTGACCATGTCTGACGCAGCACCTGCGCAGGAAGACTCCCTGCGTATTACAGAGATTTTCTATTCGCTGCAGGGTGAAGCCCGTACCGTGGGCCTGCCCACCGTATTCGTGCGGCTGACTGGCTGCCCGCTGCGTTGTGTCTATTGCGATACCGAGTATGCCTTCCACGGCGGGCGGCAGCGCACCATGAGCGACATTCTCGATCAGGTGGCGGGTTGGTCGCCGGCCTACGTCACCGTTACCGGTGGTGAGCCCCTGGCCCAGCCGGGTTGTCACGATTTGTTGCAGCTGCTGTGTGACGCCGGCTATGAAGTCTCCCTGGAAACCAGTGGCGCCATGAGCGTCGCCGAAGTGGATCCGCGGGTAGTGAAGGTGCTGGACCTGAAGACACCGGGCTCTGGTGAAATGGGCCGCAATGACTACGACAACATCGGTTACCTCACGGTACAGGACCAGGTGAAGTTCGTGATCTGCGACCGCGACGACTATGAGTGGGCGCGCTTCAAGCTGGATGAGCTGGGGCTGGCAGGCAGGATCAACGACATCCTGTTTTCGCCGAGCTTCGGCCAGCAGGATGCCACCGAGCTGGCTGACTGGATTCTCGAAGACCGGCTGCCAGTGCGGCTGCAGCTGCAGTTACACAAACTGCTGTGGAACGACGAACCGGGCCGCTGAGCATGGGAGGCCAGGAAAAAGCTGTCGTGCTGGTGTCCGGTGGTCTCGATTCCACCACCGTGCTGGCCATGGCCCTGGAGCAGGGCTATGCCTGCCATACGCTCAGCTTTGACTACGGCCAACGGCATCGCTCTGAGCTGGCAGCGGCGGAGCGGGTCTCGCAGGCCATGAATGTAGTCGAGCACAAGGTCGTGCACCTCGACCTGGCCAGCATCGGCGGTTCCGCTCTGACAGACATGGACATTGCCGTACCCGAGGAGGAAACCGAGGGCATACCCGTTACCTACGTACCGGCTCGCAACACGGTGTTCCTTGCCATCGCCCTGGGCTGGGCCGAGGTGCTGGATGCGCGGCGCATTTTCATCGGTGTGAACGCCGTGGACTACTCCGGATACCCCGATTGCCGCCCGGAGTTTGTCCGGGCCTTCGAGTCCATGGCCAACCTGGCCACCAAAGTCGGCGTGGAAGAGGGCGGCTTGCGCATCGAAACGCCGCTGATTGACCTTCACAAGCACGAGATCATCCGCTGCGGAATGGCGCTGGGTGTGGACTACAGCCTCACCGTGTCCTGCTACCAGGCCACCGAATCCGGCGAGGCCTGCGGTAAATGCGACAGCTGCCGCCTGCGCCGGGAAGGCTTTGCAGCCGCCGGCGTCGCCGACCCCACCCGCTACCGCTGAAGTCCCGGGCGTGACAAAAAACCGCTTGAGTTTTCCCCGCCAACCAGTAACATACGCGCCCTCGGGTCGTTAGCTCAGCTGGTAGAGCAGTTGGCTTTTAACCAATTGGTCACTGGTTCGAATCCAGTACGACCCACCAAACAAACAAAAAGGGCCACCCCGAGGGGTGGCCCTTTTTGTTTGTACGGCGGGTTCGCCTGGGGCGAACCACCGTTCGACAAAACGCGACAAAAGGAGCGTTTTGGACGCCCGCAGCGCGCAGCGCGAGGACGCCCGTAGGGTGATTACGCCCCAAAGGGCGTAATCATCAATCCAGTACACACAGACTCCCCGACAACATTGACTCAAGCTGAGAGGCTCCAGCCCAATAGCGTTCGCCTGGGGCGAACCACCGTTCGATTGATTGCGACCAAAGGAGCAATCAAGACGCCCGCAGCGCGCAGCTCGAGGAGGGCCTGCCCCGCTTTTCGGGTACGCCCGGAGGGTGATTACAGCCCAAAGGCTGTAATCATCAATCCAGCAGCACCCACCCCAACGCAATATCCATGGCAGCTGAGAGGCGAAGGCGAACCACCGTTCGATTGATAGCGACCAAAGGAGCAATCAAGACGCCCGCAGCGCGCAGCGCGAGGAGGGCCTGCCCCGTTTTCGGGTACGCCCGGAGGGTGATTACGCCCCAAAGGGCGTAGTCATCAATCCAGTACACACAGACTCCCCGACAACATTGACTCAAGCTGAGAGGCTCTAGCCCGATAGTGTCCGCCCAACCCTCAGGCACACTCACAAAGTCGGATGCGCAAAGTGCAGTCGTCGATCACAGCTCGCTGAGACCACCGACTCCCTGACCCGCAACTCTCCCACCGTCGTCCAGTTGGCGGCGTCTTTTTCCCCCTCCTGGCCTTCCGCGACGGCGATGGTCCAACGCAGTTCGCCATCGGGATAATGTGCGAGCGTCAGCTCGTCACGAAAATCGTCTGCATCCACGCGCGGCAGCCCATCAGCGGTGACCAGGCGCAGCCAGCGCGGCCCCTTGCCCCCGTTCAGCTGCGCCACCGGCCGATAGGCCACGTTGGCACGGCCACTGGCATCCCGGTCCGCGCGCTCGAAGTCGCGTTGCAGGCGCAGGGCCGTGCCCCACTGGCCGAATGGGGGCAGGGCTCCCAACTCCGGGGCATTGTCCAGGGCAAGGGCCAGAACATGGTCGGTGCGCACTCCCCCCAGGCTATGCATGACGAAGAGGTTGACGGTCTCCACCACGGTGGCCGGGTTTGCCGCCGGGAACAGTTTCAGCGCCATGCCAAAGGCGCGTTTGTGTTTGCGGCGGGTGCCGTCCAGGGAGACCGAGGCGCGGGCGACAACCGGCACGCGAGTGCCCTCGGCGAGCAACCCAATATAGTGCGATGGCCTGTCGATGACCCATTCACCGGTAAAGCAGATGCCATTGGCCTGGAAAAGTTTCTGCCCGCCGTCGAACTCGAGCAGGTCCTGGCGGCTGCTCAGGGTGCGCAACCCGGCGGCATACACCCGGTTGTCTCCATGTTTACCTGCCGGCCCGAACTGCTGCTTGTTGACGCGGTAGGTGGGCCTATCTTCATAGGGGTCGGCGAATACCGCTTCACGGATGTCGTCGAAGCTGGAGCCCTGGTACGGCACCGTGTCCGGGATTTGTGCCGCTGCCAGGCCGCAATACGCCAGCGCCAGGAAACTTTCGAGAAGCCTTCGCGGTCTCATGCTGTCGATACTCTATTGGTGAAGGAATCACGCATGGCCAGGAACGCCCTGCTGGCGGCAACGCTTGAGCGGATGCAAGACATAGACGCACCCAACCAGGTATTGGGGCGCACCCAGACCATTGGTTGTGTGGCGGTAGAGATCACCCAGCGCTGCAACCTCGATTGCACGCTCTGCTACCTCTCGGAGCACTCGGAGTCGGTCAGGGACATACCGTTTGAGGAAGTGCTGCGCCGACTGGATGCGGTGGTAGAGCACTACGGCAAGGGCGTACACGTGCAGATTACCGGCGGCGACCCAACCCTGCGCAAGCACACTGAACTGGTGGAGATCGTACGCCACGCGGCGGATATCGGCCTCTACCCGGCACTGTTCACCAATGGCATCGGTGCCACTCGCAAGGTGCTGGAGAAACTGGCCGCTGCGGGTCTGAGTGATATTGCCTTTCACGTGGACAGCACCCAGCGCCGCAAGGGTTATGGCAGCGAGGTGGAGTTGAATGGCCTGCGGGAGGAGTACCTCGAACGTGCCCGTGGCCTCGGCCTGATGGTGATCTTCAACACCACCGTGCACAACGGCAACCGCAGTGAACTGCCGGTACTGATTGATTTCTTTCTGCAACATGCCGATGAGATAGGCCTGGCCTCATTCAATCTACAGGCTGAGACCGGCCGCGGCGAGTGGGGTTCCCGCAGCGACGCCTTCGGCCAGCACTCGGTGCGCGATGCGCTGGAAGCCGCGGCCGGTAGCGCGCTGCCCTGGGATGCCGTGCGCGTGGGCCACGCCGATTGTCATACCTACATGCCAACCCTGGTAGTGAACGGCCGGCCCTATCCGGTGGCGGACGATGCCGGCCTGGTCGGGGACTTCATCGCGGAATTCGACTCACTGGAACACGCCCGCCACATGTCGACACCTGGCCTGGCCTGGCACTTCGGCCGGCAGCTGCTGCTCAAACCGCACTGGTGGGGGCGAGCAGCGCGCTATCTGCAGCGGCAGCTTTGGCGCATGTGGCCCGACCTGCGAGTCACGCGGCAGGCCCACAAGCTGACGTTCTTTATCCAGAACTTCATGGACGCCAAGGCGCTGGATATGGGCAGGGTCAAAGCCTGCTCATTTATGGTGATGACGGCCGATGGGCCGGTATCGATGTGCGAGCACAATGCGCGTCGCGATGAATTCATCCTCAAGCCGCTGGAGGTTGCGCATCCCGATGGCACGGTTGAACACTACCAGCCGCTGGTCTGGCGCGAGCAGGCAGGGTAGCCATCGGCGCCGGCCTTGTAGCGGCGCCTGGGGAGCAGGTGCGGCTGGGCAGCCGTCATCACCTCGCGCTAACGCGGCGGCAGGCCCCGGGCCTCGCGCTCCCGGTTCATGCGGTCACGATCGCTTTCCAGCCGCTGGCCCAGCTCACTTTCTTCCACGGTGCCGGCGATATGCCGGTCGGCCAGGCCCGCGTTGTACATGATGCGCTTGACCGGCGTGACGCTGAGCACCGTGCGTAGTGGTGAATCGAGGAAATTGAAAAAGTACTCTTCGCCATCCGCGTCGCCCGGATTGAGCTTCTGCGCCAGTGCGCGGTAGAACCAGTACTTGGTCTCATCATCATCGTGAAACTCACCGGTCCCCTTGAAAGTCACCGCACCACTGGGCAGATCGTCCGCAGTGCCGGCCGGGTAGCCCATGCTGCTCACATTGACCGATACCCGGTTGTCGCGGCGAATGGCGGATGCCCGGTGCCGGTGGGAAGCGAAGGTGATCCAGATCTTGCCGTCATGCCAGACGAAGGCGTGGGTCACGCCGACCGGCCAGCCATCCTTGGTTGACCACATCAGCACACATTCGCCGGAGTGGTCCATAAGCTGGTCGATTTCTTCGTCGCTGAAAGGGTAGATGGAGACCACTTCGTGGTCAGTGGTTTGTGCCATGAACATGCTCCTGGAAATGACCGGGGGTACCCGGTGCGTCGATTATTGGAATTATTCAGCCCCCAGAGCTTAGCAGACTTGTATCGCCCGACGGCACTCTCAGAGAATGCGCCTGGCGGCCAGGGCCTGGTAGTAGGGTGCCATCGCTTCAGCCAGTGCCTGCTGTTCGCCGCCAAGTACCGGCTCGCGGTGACGATAAGGTGCAAAGCCGGTGGAGGCTTCCACGCTCTGGTACCAGTGCGAAGCCCAGATCCCGTCACTGTCACGTCTGCCCTCGGGCCAGCGCAGCATCTGCTCTGGTAGCCAGGGGATAGCAAACTGCTCACAGAGCCGTGAGAGAATTCCGCCCGGGTCCCTGAGCACATCGGCGGAATCCACAACCAGCGGTTCTTTGCCGCACGCCTCGGAGATTTCCTCGAACAGTTCCGCCTGTCGAACGATGCCGATAGCCTCTTCCGACACGCTGGGCATTTTCTGCAGGTAGGAGGCTATGACCTCGGCTGGGTCGCGAATCAGGAAACAGTGCAGGAGGCCTGAACACCAGCTCATGTCCAGGTCGCGAGGCATATGATGGGTCATGTGCTTCTGGTAGAAGAGCCCGGTGCCGGGGTCGTACCGGGTGAGCTGATCGATCACAACATCCCGTGATCTGCTCTGGGTCTCGAGAATCTCGCTACGGCAGGGGTGGTCGAGGCCGGTTTCCCGCAGGTAACAGGCGTAAAACGGTTCGTCCACCACGCTGCAGTCGCCCCGGTTCTCCCAGCTACGCATCATGGCGGTGGAAATATTGCGCGGCCCGGACCACATGGCGATCCGCAGGGTCACGGGCGGCACTCGGACTCGATCAATTCAAGGTAGAGGGCCTGCAGGCGCTGCATTACGGGTCGATTGGCGCCATCGCCGATACTGCGGCCATCGATTTCCACTACCGGGGTAAGCCCGGCGAAGGTACCGGTCACAAATGCCTCCTCGGCACCGTAGGCCTGCATCACCGAGAAGTTTTTCTCGAACACCGGAATGTCATTGGCCTTGCAAAGATTGATGACATTGCGGCGGGTGATGCCGTCGAGGCAGTAATCGCCGGACGAGGTCCACACCTCGCCCTCGCGCACGATGAAGAAGTGCGTGGAATTGCAGGTGGCGACGTGCCCGTGGGGGTCCAGCATCAGGGCTTCGTCGTAGCCGGCCATACTGGCCTGGATGCAGCCGAAAATGCAGTTGAGCTTGGAGTGGCTGTTGATCCGCGGGTCCTGCACGTCGGCGTAACCGCGCCGCACGTAGACGGTATACAGGCGGATGCCGCGGTCATTGAGCGTTGGGTCCGGCGTCTTGTACTCCGGAATAATGACGATAGTGGGTCCGCCGATGGTGACTGCCGGGTCCTGGTAGGGGGTGGACTTGACGCCGCGGCTTACCATCAGGCGAATGTGCACATCATCCTGCATAGCATTGGCGGCCAGCGTTTCGTACAAGCGCTCCTCGAGGTCGGTCTGGCTGAGACCCATATCCAGGTCCAGCGCCTTGGCGCCCTCCCAGAGCCGTTTCATATGCCGGTCCAGAAAGGGGATTTTGCCGTGATGAACCCGCAGGCCCTCCCAGATGCCGTCGCCGAGGATAAAACCACTGTCGAACACCGAGACCACGGCCTTGTCGCGATGGAACAAGTCGCCGTTGACGTTGATGAGAATGTCCTGGTTGCGCTCGTCCTGGCGATAGCTGTGAGTGCTATTGCTCATGCCTGTTCCTGATCCCCGCGGTTGAATGCAATCCGCTACGGTAGGTGAGGCGGTCTCGGGGTGTCAACGTTGGGCGCGCGACCGGACAGGTGAGGACTTTGCGCCTTGATGCGTCTTGCTTACACTGCGGGAAAACAATAACAAAGAGAGCTCAACCCTATGAGAAGAATAAAGATCCTCGGCCTGGTGCTGATCCTTACACTGTTCAGTGGTTGCCTTCAGGTGCAGCTCTACGGCCCGGTGGCGGGAGCAAACGTAACGGTCACCGAGTTGCGCAGCGCCAGTACCGTGGTCAACGAGGCCGAGTCCTGGGCCGATGGCTACCTGCGCGAGACCTTCGGCGACGAGCAGTGGGACAGCTTCAGCGCGCTATTGAAGTTCCTGTTCTATGGCGTCCTGACACCCGGCACCGGCGCGCTCGATGATGACGCGCTCTACCTGGTCACCGCGAGTGCCGGGAGTGATGTGGATGCGGGGGACCGCAACGGCTTGCCCGATGAGGTGTTTACACCCGTGCAGGGAGAATGGCGTGCCATCATGACCGGTGCGCAGCTGAAGTCCGTGGGTGCCAAGGTGTCTGCGCTCACCGAAGCCGCTTATCTGTGGATTCAACCGGAGCTCGGTAGCCTGGACGACATCCAGGTCACCTACAATCTCGACCGGCTGGCCCAGAGCCTGCTGCTGGATGACCTGTCGGGAGATCAGCGCATCGATGCCTGGGATCTCCTGCTGTGGAGCCGTTCCGCCAACGCCGATGCGCTGGTCGTCTCCGAGAACGGGTTGGACGCCATTGCCGACAGCGTTATCGCAGGCGGCGACGATGCCAGCCGATCGCTACTGGCCGATAGCGTGATCAGCCTGGCGGTGAGCTCGGAGCGCCCGAACACCGATACGCCTGCAGGCCAGCTACGGCAGGAACTCCGGGGCCTCGTGTTTGACGCCTTCCTGGAGGCCTCCTACGACGCCATCCTGTTGCGCCACCCGGAGTGGATCGTCGAGCTCGGCCTGAGTGGTTATGAGCTGGACGGCAACGAGTTGAACAATGTCTCCGATGCCTACACCCGTGAGACCTACGATATTGTTGAGGTCATACTCGAGCAGCTACTGGCCACCGACCGGGGAAGGCTGAGTGACGCACAACAACTCTCCTACGATATCTACCGGTGGCACCTCGAAGACTGGCTCGCCGAGGAAGAGTTCATGCTGTTCGACTACCCGGCCAGTTCGTTTATCACCAGCGTGCCGCGGCAGACCTTGTTTTTCTTCACTGACATCCAGCCGTTGGCGACCGCCCGGGATGCGAGCGACTACCTGGCGAGGCTGGCCCGGGTCGACGACAAGTTCTCGCAGCTACGCCAGGCAGTCGCGGCGCGGGCGCAGGTCGGCATCATCGAGCCCGCCGTGACACTGAGCCGGGCGATCGATTACTACCAGTCCCTTGGCAACACGTCTGCCACCGCCAGTGACTACTACACCCGGCTGGAGGCGGACCTGCCCGGAATTGGGGGATTGACTGGCGCCCAGCGCGCTGCACTCCTGAGTGAAGCCCGCGGCATCATTGAAACGCAGGTTTTGCCGGCCTATAGAGCCTTGCGCCAGGACCTTGCCGCACTCTCTGCCCGGGCACCTGCCGCCATCGGTTTCGGCCAGTTCGAGGGCGGCGAGGCGTTCTACCAGTACGCCCTGCAGCACCACACAACGACGAATATGACGGCCGAAGAAATTCACCAGTTGGGCCTCGCCGAGCTGGCGCGTGTGCAGGCGGAAGTCCAGGCGGCCGCCGTGGCCTTGGGCTACCAGGAGGGACTGGGTATCGGTGACATCTTCTTCCAGGTGTATGGCGACGCCGGTGTGCTCGTTGGCAACGCCATCGTCAGGCGCTACGAGGACCTCATCGACTTTGCCTACACCCGTATCGACGAGGCCTTCGACCAGCTGCCGGAGCAGGAGCTGGTCGTGATCGGTGGCCAGACCGGCGGCTTTTACGTGGCGGGCTCCGAGGATGGCTCCCGCCCCGGCGCCTTCTACGCCCGGGCGGTAGGGGAAGAGTCCTACTACACCATGCCGACCATTGCCTTCCACGAGGGCCTGCCCGGCCACCACCTGCAGATCGCCCTGGCCCAGGAACAGCAGCTACCCGCATTCCAGCGCTACACCACCTTCACCGGCTATGTAGAAGGCTGGGGACTATACGCAGAGCGACTGGCCTACGAGCTGGGCTGGTATGACGACGACCCCTTCGGCAACCTGGGGCGGCTGTACTGGGAGGGGATTCGCGCGGCGCGACTGGTCGTCGATACCGGTATTCACCACTACGGCTGGACCTGGCAGCAATCCATCGACTTCCTGGTCGAGAACACGGGTATGCCGGATTTCATCGCCCCGGGATCGGTCGCGCGATTCATGCGCTGGCCCGGGCAGGCGACAGCCTATATGACCGGCCTGGTGCGGATGCTGGAACTGCGGGAGCAGTACCGCTCAGCCAGGGGTGCCGACTATAACATTAAAGCGTTTCACAACCTGGTGTTGCTGAATGGCTCGATGCCACTGCCGGTACTGCAACAGGTGGTAGACGACGCTACCGGCAACTAGCGCTGTCCTGGCGGGTGAGTCTCAGGGGCTCAGCGGGATGACGGCGTCGGGGCCGACGCCGTACAGTCGCTCACCGCGGGCGGCTTCGATCAGGTAGCCGCCGGTCAGGTCGCCGAAGGATGGCAGTACCATGCCGGCAGCTCGTTGCCAGAATACAGGCATACGCAGCGAATCCCCCCGGGTAGACACGCGTGCCACCGGGTGAATGTGGCCAGCGAAGTAATATCCTGTGGTGGCATCATCGGGGTCGTGGACGAGATGGAACGGTCCCAGCGGCAAGTGGCGATGCCATTGCACACCGTGCAGTGCGCTGCGGTCGAGGTGGATGTCGTGATTGCCGAGGATCACGTGAACTTCGACGCCCTGGGCGGCGGACCAGGCATTGAAGTGGCGGTAGAACGCATGGCCGGGCGGCAGGGCGCCGTGCACGAAGTCACCCAGCACGTAGAGCCGGCACGCCTGGTGATCGGCCAGCAGCGCCGACAGGCGTGCGAGGTCTGCTGCATCGCTGCCTTCAGGTAGCGCAATGCCTTCGCGGCGAAACACGGTGCTTTTACCGAAATGTGTGTCCGCGACCAGCACAGCCTGCTGGTCAGGCCACACCAGGGCCTGCCGGTAGTCCAGCAGCAGGCTTTCGCCCTGAATCTCGATCCTGGTCATGAGGTCCTGCGCCTCCGACGCGGTGCGTCGGCGGCCTTGTTCAGAGATTCCAGCATCCGCTGCAGGCGCACGCTCCACTTCTCCGAGCTTACGGTCTGGGCACGAATGCGTTCGGCCCACAGGGGGAACGCCAGTGGCGTCAGCCGCTCCGGTTCGGTCAGCACCCAGGTGACCTTCTGGATGCGGGTGAGGCTGTCCTGCAAGCGCCCGAACTCCAGCTGGTAGCGCATTACTTCCCGCATCGCCTGGTCCACCAGCAGGTTGTCCGGGTCGTACCTGGCGAGCACGTCGTAGATCAAGCCGCTGGAGGCCTGGATCTGGCGCGTGGATTTGCCGCTGCCGGGATAGCCGGTAAACACCAGCCCGGCCACCTGGGCGATTTCGCGGAACTGGCGCTTGCCGGTCTCGGCGCTGTTGATGCTGGCCACCAGGTCGTCGAGCAGGTTGCCTGGCGACAATGCCTCGCGCAGGGCGGCTTCCGCCTGCGCGAATTCACCGCGTGTCAGCAACTCAAACCCGTAGTCGTTGGCCCAGGCGCGGAAGGTGATCTGCCGGCTCTGGCTCAGCCGCCAGGCGAGCAGGGCCGCCAGGCCTTCGTTGACGGCGCGGCCGGCGAAGGTGAAAACAAACAGGTGCCGGCCTTCGCGGGTGCTGACCTGCTCCACCAGCAGTTGGTCCTCGCGGGGCAGGGCCGACCACGCGGCCTGTAGGCTCAGGATCGGCGCCAGCGCTTTAAACTCGCGGGCCCGCACCTGGCCGGGCTCACCCAGCAGGCGCCGGGTATAGTCGGACAGTTCCGTGGACAGCGGCGCTTTGCCGCCCTGCCAGCGCGGCACGATGCGGGTCTGCTTACCGGCCAGCCGCACGTAGGCCGTCATTTCCCTGACCCGCACCAGCTGCAGTACGCGACCGTTGAACAGAAAGCCGTCCTTCGGTTTCAGGCGACTGATAAAGCTCTCTTCAATGGTGCCGAGCGAGCCGCCACTGGTCCACTTCAGGTTCATAGCCGAGTCGCTGGTAATAGTGCCGATGGCCATCCGATGGCGCTGGGCGACCCGTCGGTTCTCCACCCGGTAACGGGATTGCTCCTCCACTACCCGGTGATACTCCGGGTAGTGTTCCAGGGCGGCACCCCCCCGGGTGATAAACAGCAATACCCAGTCCCAGGCTTCCGGGCTGAGCTGTTCGAAGGCGTGAGTCTGCGTCACCTCGTCATACAGTTGGTCGGCACTGAAACCGTTGCCCAGGGCAATGCTGACACAGTGTTGGACCAGCACGTCCAGGCACAGGGTCATTGGGCGGCGGCTTTCGATGGTTGTTTCACGGGCCGCCTGGCGCGCCGCGGCAATTTCCACCAGCTCGAATGCGTGGGTGGGCACGCATAGCACCTGGCTGGGCCGACCCGGGCTGTGGCCGGAACGCCCGGCCCTTTGCAGCAAGCGGGCGATACCCTTGGGCGAACCAATCTGCATGACCTGTTCCACCGGGCTGAAATCGACGCCCAGGTCGAGGGACGATGTGCACACCACACAGCGCAGGCTGCCGTCCTTGAGGCCTGCTTCCACCTGGTCCCGCACCGAGCGGCTCAGCGACGCGTGGTGCAGGGCGAACTGCCCGATCCAGTCGGGCCGCGCCTTGAGCATGCCTTCGAACCACAGCTCGGCCTGGGAGCGGGTGTTGGTGAAAATCAGGGTCGAGGCAGCCTGTTCTACCCGCGCGAGCACTTCGGGCAGCAGGTTCAGCCCAAGGTGACCCGCCCAGGGGAAGCGTTCCATACTGTCCGGGATGAGTGCCTCGATGTCGATGCGCTTCTTTTGCCTGGCAACGATGATTGTCGGTTCCCCGGTGGGTCCCAGCAGCACCCGGGCGGCTTCCTCCAGGTTGCCGATAGTGGCAGACATACCCCAGGTCTTCAGCGCCGGGTTGAGCGACCTCAGTCGTGCCAGGCACAGTTCCAGCTGCACCCCGCGTTTGCTGCCGACCAGTTCGTGCCATTCATCGACGATCACCGCGTCCAACTGCCTGAGTTTGGGCTGGAAGTCGGCGTACGTGAGCAGCAGGGACAGGGATTCCGGCGTGGTGACCAGCGCCGTGGGTGGCGTTTTGCGCAGGCGGGCGCGCTGACTGGCGGAGGAGTCCCCGGTGCGGCGCATGACGGTCCAGTCCAGGCCGAGATCGGCCACGCTGTCCAGCAGGGCCTTTTCGGTGTCCGCGGCCAGTGCCCGCATCGGCGTGATCCAGAGAATGCGCAGGCCCTTGGGTGAAACTTCACCCGCCTTGAGCCTGGCGATGACAGGCCCAAACCAGGCAGCCAGGGTCTTGCCGGTACCGGTGGGGGCGTGAATAAGCCCCGACTCCCCGCGGTTGAAGGCGGCCCAGGCCTGGCGCTGGAAGGCGGCGGGCTTCCAGTCGCGGCGCCGGTAGAAGCGGGCAATCGGGGCGGGCAGGCGCAGGCTCATGAATGGCTGTACAGGGTCAGCAGGTCCTTGACCTGTGCCAGCGTATTGGCATCCTCCGGGCGCATGTCCGTGCGCCAGCGGCTGATGCGCGGAAAGCGCAACGCCACGCCGCTCTTGTGACGGCTGGAGGCGTTGATGCCTTCGAATGCCAGTTCGAACACCTGCTCCGCCTTCACCGAGCGCACCGGCCCGAAACGCTCCACGGTATTGGCGCGAATCCAGCGGTTGAGGCTGTTGATCTCACTGTCTGTCAGCCCCGAGTAGGCTTTGGCGACGGGCACCAGCTGGCGCTCCCCGTCCTGTTCCTGCCACACCGCAAAGGTGTAGTCGGTAAACAGGGTGGCCCGACGACCGCTGCCCGCCTGGGCGTAAATCATGACCGCGTCCACGGTCAGTGGCTCGACCTTCCACTTCCACCAGGCGCCTTTTTTGCGTCCGGTCAGGTAGGGGGAGTCGGCCGCTTTCAGCATCAGGCCTTCGACACCGCGTGCGCGGCTGCCCTCCCGGGCCATGGCCAGGGCGTCCCAACTGGCGGCATCCAACAGGGGTGAGATGGTGACACGATCGTCGGCCCCCGACACCAGGGCCTCGGCATTGGCCCGGCGTTCGTGCATGCCGCGATTCCTAAGATCCTCGCCGGCGCGCTCCAGGCAATCGTAAACCTGCAATCTGACCGGTACATCGGCCAGCAGCTTCCGGCCCACGGTCTTGCGGCCGATCCGGCGCTGCAGCTCGGCGAAGGGCAACACCCCATCCTTCCAGGCCAGCAGTTCCCCGTCCAGCACGCAGTCTTCCAGCAATGCGGCTGCTTCCACGACTTCCGGGAAGCGTTCAGTGATCAATTCCTCACCTCGCGACCAGAGACTGATTTCTCCCTGTCTTTTGACCAGCTGGGCGCGAATGCCATCCCATTTCCACTCCGCCAGCCAGTGCTCCCGTGGGCCCAGCTCGGTCGGGTCCCGTTCCAGCGGCGAAGCCAGGTAGAAGGGGTAGGGCCTGGCGCTGAGATTGGCGCTGACGTCCGGGTCGGTCAGCTCGCCGAACCACGCGGCGCTGGGTTGCCAGTCGCCCATCAGGCGGTGAGTGATCACGTCGCGCGGCAGGCCGGCGAGTTCCGCCACGGCTCGCGCCACCAGCGTTTGCGATACACCCACTCGCAGGCCGCCGGTAATCAGCTTGGTGACGACGAAAGCGCTCAACTGGGGCAGCTCGCGCCACCAGCCCATGAGTTTCTGTTTCCTGGCCTCATCGTCGAGCTGCGCCAGCGGCAGTATTTCCTGCTCCATCCAGTCAGCCAGTGAGCGTTGTTCCCGGGCGGTGGTCTCGGCCCGGACTTCCTCGGTCAGCAGGGAGGCGGTTTCCGCAAAATCACCGACCGTGGCATAGGCATCGAGCACCATCCACTCAGGGTAGCCGGTGAGGGTCTGCAGGGCATCTTTCAGCAGGGGCCTGCCCGCCAGCCGCTTGGCGCGCCGACCGGAGACGATGTAGATCGCCCAGGCGGCGTCGGCTGGCGGGGCGTCCGCAAGATACTGTCGGAGCGCCGCGACCTTGCTGTTGGTAGCGGTGGTGCTGTCGAGGCTGGTGAACAGGTCGGTAAAGGCTTGCATCAGGCGCCTGCAGCGAGGTCCTCGTCGCCAAATTCGGTGCTGAGTTCCCGGGCTGCCATGCCGCGCTCGCGCAGGTAGCGCACCAGGATGTCGGTGCGGCCGTGGGTGGCCAGCACCTGATTGGCCCGGCTTTCCTCGATGGTCTGCAGCAGGGCCGGCCAGTCGGCGTGGTCGCTGATCACGAAACCCCGGTCATAGCCGCGGCGGCGCCGATTCCCTCGCAGCAGCATCCAGCCTGAACAAAAACCTGTGCCGCAGTCCCCGAAACGCTTCATCCAGGCGGTGCCATTTGCACCGGGAGGGGCAATGATGAGTTCGCCGGCGAATTTCTTCTCAACCTCGGCTTCTAGGGCAGGTTCAGTGGGCAGCATGGACACACCGGCGTTCCGGTAGATGTCCGTCAGGGGTACCGCGGCGCCGTGCAGCAGCACCCGTTGCTGTGTATGCGCCTGCAGGGCGGCCAATACCCGCTGGGCTTTGCCGAGGGCATAGCAGAACAACACGCTGGCGCGGCCCAGTTCAGCATTGGCCTGCCACCACTTGAAGATGTCAGCGGCGACTATGTCGATTTCCGGCCAGCGATAGATCGGCAGGGCAAACGTCGCCTCCGTAATCAACGTGTCGCAGGCCACCGGTTCAAAGGGCACACAGGTCGGGTCGCGGTCACGCTTGAAATCACCGGTGATGACCCAGACCTCCCTGCCCACCTCGATTCGAACCTGGGCGGAGCCGAGAATGTGCCCGGCCGGGTGCAGGCTGATGCGTGCGCGGCCCAGTTCCAGGGCTTCACCGTAGCCGAGGCCCTGAAATCGGAGGTCCTGGCCCAGCCGCTGGCGCAGAATGGGCTCGCTGCTGGCCTCGGCAAAGTAGGTGTCGCTGCCGGGGCGGGCATGGTCGGCGTGAGCGTGCGTGATCACCGCGCGCGCCACGGGGCGCCACGGGTCGATATGGAAATCGCCGGCGGGACAGTAGAAGCCCTTGTCTGTCAGTTCTACCAGGGGCATTGGGTGGTCTCCGGAACCTGCGGGTATATTCGTCGCGGCCAGGCCTTTCGGATTATGGATGATTGCGCGCTGGACAGGATAAAAAGGCCGTTTATAATTTTAATCAAACGTTTGATTAAAATAATGACGACCTATGGCAAGCCCCGAAAGTACGGATCCCGGCGTTATGCCGCGCCCTAACAGTCGCTCCCTGCAAACCCGCGAAGCCTTGCTGGGCGCGGCCCTCGAGGTATTTGGCCGCGACGGCTTCCACGCCGCCAGCACCCGCGCCATCGCGGAAGCGGCGGGGGTCAACCAGGCCCTGATTGCCTACCACTTTGGCAGCAAGGAAGGCTTGTACCTCGCGGTATTCGAATCCATCACCCAGGCCATGAACGAACTGATCGGCCCTGTTCACGCGCGCATCCAGGCCGACATCGACAGCCTGGACGGGTCCACCCGAGAGGGTCGCCGCGCCTGCCTGGAGTATCTCGACCAGCTGCTGGGTGGTGCCATCACCATGTTCAGCCAGCCGGACGCGCTGGGGTGGACCCGCATGGTCATGCGCGAGCAGCAGGACCCCGGCGATGCGTTCGACATTTTCTATGGCGGCATCTACCGGGAAATGGTGGAGAGTTTCACCCGCCTGATGGGCAAGCTCACCGGGCGAGCGCCGGGTGCGGAGGAAACCCGTATCCAGGCGCTCAATGTCATGGGCCAGTTGATGATGTTTATCGTGGGCCGCGCGACCGCTCAGCGCCTGCTGGGTTGGCAGGAAATTGGCGAGCCGGAACTCGCGGCCGTGCGCAGGGAGATTCGCGCCGGCCTCTACCAGCGCTTTGGTGAGGAGGTTCCGGCATGAGGAAACCCATCGTAGTGGTGCTAGCCCTGGTCTTGCTGGCGGGTAGCTACCTGGCTTATCGCCAGTGGGTGCAGGTGGTGCACAACGGCGAGCTGCTGCTGTATGGCAATGTGGATATTCGCGATGTGCAGCTCGGCTTCCGGGTCGCCGGGCGCCTTGCCGAGATGCACCGGGAGGAGGGCGACCCGGTGGTGGCGGGCGACCTGCTGGCAAGCCTGGATGACCTGCCCCTGCGCGAGGCCCTGGCGGTGGCCGAAGCCAATGTGCTGGAAGCCAGGGCCAACCTCGATCGAGCCAATACCGGTTCCCGCCCCCAGGAGATCGAGCAGGCGGAGGCCGGAGTGGAAGAAGCCCAGGCGGCGCTGGTGAATGCCAACAAGCGTCTGGCGCGGCAACAGGACCTGTTCAGCCAGGGGCTCAATAGCCAGCGCGCCCTGGATGATGCCGAGTCCCAGCAGGAACAGGCCCAGGCCCGGCTGCGCTCGGCCCAGGAGGCGCTGGCGCTGGCGCAGGAAGGCTTCCGGGAAGAAGATCGTGCGGCGGCAGCGGCGGCGCTGGCCGCGGCCGAGGCCAGGCGCGACCAGGCGGCGACCCAGGTGAATGATGCGCGCCTTTACGCCCCAAGCGCCGGTGTCATACAGGTACGCGCCCGGGAGCCGGGCTCCATGGTTAACGTGGGCGAGCCGGTCTACACTCTGTCACTCACCGATGTGGTCTATGTACGCGCCTACGTGGGTGAGACCCATCTCGGGCAGGTGGTACCCGGCGCTGAAGTGCAGGTGATGTCGGATTCCAGTGAGCAAAGCTATCGAGGCCAGGTGGGGTTTGTCTCGCCGCGGGCGGAGTTCACGCCCAAGACCGTGGAAACCCCGGAGCTGCGCACCGACCTGGTTTATCGCCTGCGCATCGTGGTGACCGAGCCCGATGAGCAACTGCGCCAGGGCATGCCGGTCACGGTCCGGCTCGGCAAAGCACAGTAAGCGCGCCGTGAACGCCAGCATCGAACTCCGCGCTGTCCGCAAGGACTTCGATGGCATTGCAGCCCTTAAGGGCATCGACGCTGAGATTGCCGCCGGCAGCCTCACGGGCCTGGTAGGCCCGGATGGTGCCGGCAAAACCACGCTCATGCGCATGATGGCCGCGCTTATGCACCCGACCCGGGGCCAGGTGCTTGTCGAGGGTTTCGACGTCACCCGGGAGGCCGATGCGATCCATCGGGTCACCGGTTACATGCCACAGCGCTTCGGACTCTACGAAGACCTCTCGGTGCAGGAGAATCTCAATCTCTATGCCGACTTGCGTGGCCTGCCACGGGGGGAAACGGCGGCCCAGTTCCAGCGTCTGCTGGCGTTTACCGGCCTGGAAGCTTTCACCCGCCGTCTGGCCGGGCAACTGTCGGGGGGCATGAAACAGAAACTGGGTCTGGCCTGCGCGCTGATGGCGCGGCCCAGGGTGTTACTGCTGGACGAGCCCAGTGTGGGAGTCGATCCGGTGAGCCGCCAGGAGTTGTGGCACATGGTGCAGGAGCTGGCGGGAGAGGGCATGTCCGTGGTCTGGGCCACCGCCTACCTGGACGAGGCGGAACGCTGCGACCAGGTGATGCTGCTGGACGAGGGCGAAATCCGTTATGCCGGTGCCCCACAGGCGCTCACCGAGCGCATCGCCGGCCGCTCGGTGCTGGTGAGTGGCCTTCAGGTGGATCGCCGTGGCTTCCTGGCGGATGCCCTGGATCAGCCGTCGGTGCGTGACGGTGTGATCCAGGGTGGCGCGGTGAGGCTGGTGCTGGCAGCCCCCGAGCTGGCGCCGGCATTGCAGGCACAGGTCGAGCGGGCCGGCGGCAGCATCGCGTCGGTTCCGGGTCGTTTTGAAGACGCCTTTATCGACCTGCTGGACGGCGGCAGCCTCGGCCATTCCGCTATCGCTGATCGCATGGAGCCGGTGGCGGCGGATCGCGACATCATGGTGAGCTGCCGCGAGCTGACAAGGCGTTTCGGCAGCTTCACCGCCACGGATCGGGTGAGCTTTGATGTGCATCGGGGCGAGGTGCTGGGGCTGCTGGGTCCCAACGGCGCCGGTAAATCCACCACTTTCAAGATGCTCTGCGGCCTGCTCAAACCGAGTGCCGGTCGCGCCGAGGTGGTAGGGCTGGACCTGCGCCGGTCGGGAACGGCGGCGAAACTGCAGCTCGGCTACATGGCCCAGAAGTTCTCCCTGTACGGGCTGATGACCGTGCGCCAGAACCTGGAGTTCTTCTCGGGCATCTACGGTCTGCGCGCGGCACAGCGTCGTGAGCGCATCGACGAGATGGTGGAAATCTTCCACCTGCAGTCCTACCTGGAGGCCTTCCCTGACAGCCTGCCGCTGGGTTTCAAGCAGCGACTGGCCCTGGCCTGCGCCCTAATGCACCGGCCGAGTGTGCTGTTTCTCGATGAACCCACCAGCGGTGTGGACCCAATCACCCGCCGCGAGTTCTGGACCCATATCACGGGCCTGGTGCGCAAGGGGGTCACCGTGCTGGTCACTACGCATTTCATGGAGGAGGCCGAGTACTGCGACCGGGTCGTGCTGGTCAATCGCGCCCAGGTGATCGCCCTGGACACGCCCGATGCCCTTAAGGCCAGTGTCGCCGGCCCGGACTGCCCTGACCCCTCCATGGAGGATGCATTCATCCGCCTGGTGCTGGCCCAGCAGGAGCAGGCCGCATGAACTGGCGTCGGCTGCGGGCACTGGTCATCAAGGAGAGCTGGCAGGTAGTGCGGGATCCGTCTTCCCTGCTGATCGCCTTCGTCATGCCGCCGGTGCTGTTTTTCCTGTTCGCCAACGCAGTCTCCCTGGACCTCCAGGAAGTTCGCCTTGGCGTCGTACTGGAAGGTACCGGTCCGGCTGCCCAGGAACTGGCCGCTGCCTACGATGCCACGCCGTACTTCGAGGTCACCACCGCCCGCGACCGGCGCGAGGTGGACCCGTTGCTGGTGCGGGGTAGCCTGCGGGGATATGTCGTCATTCCCGCTGACTTTGACCGCCAGCTGCGCCAGCCTTTCGGTGAGCCGCAGGTGCAGGTCATCACCGACGGCTCCCAGCCCAATACCGCGAATTTTGTGCAGGCCTATGCCCAGGGGGTGTTGTCTTCCTGGTTCGCCGGCCGGGTCGGTAATTCGGTGCCGGCCATGGCGCTGGAGCAGCGCTTCTGGTTCAACCCTGAACTCGACAGCCGCCGGGTGCTGCTGCCCGGGGCCATGGCCATTGTCATGACCATGATCGGCACCCTGCTGACGGCGCTGGTGGTGGCCCGCGAGTGGGAGCGCGGCACCATGGAAGCCATGATGTCGACACCGGCGGGCACCCTGGAGCTACTGGCCAGCAAGCTGGCCCCCTATTTCGTGCTGGGCATGCTGGCCACCCTGGGTTGCACGCTGATGGGCATCCTCGGGTACGGATTGCCCTACCGCGGTTCGCTGGTCGCTCTGCTGCTCACCAGCGCCGCCTTCCTGGTGCCGGCACTGGGACAGGGCCTGCTGATATCCACCCTCGCCAAGAACCAGTTTGTGGCAGCGCAACTGGCGGTGTTCTCGGGATTCATGCCGGCCTTCCTGCTGTCGGGCTTCCTGTTCGAGATAGACAGCATGCCCACCGTGCTGCAGTGGTTGACCCTGGTGGTGCCGGCCAGGCACTACGTGCAGTCCCTGCAGTCGGTGTTCCTGGCCGGGGACTACTGGCCGGAGCTGATCACCAATGCACTCGCACTACTGGCGGTAGGGGCGCTGTTTTTCCTGATCACCCTGCGCAACTCACACAAGGTGCTGGACTGATGTTCGCGCGTCTCGGCGTTGCCATCTGGAAGGAGATGGTCAGCTACCTGCAGGACCCCACCACCCGTCGCTTCCTGATCGGCGCGCCGATTGTGCAGACCGTGGCATTTGCCTACTCGGCGACCCTCGACGTGCAGAACATCGACGTGGCCCTGCTCGACCAGGACAACGGGCGCTGGTCTCACGAACTGGTGGCGCGGGTTGACGGCGCCTGGTTTACCGATGACATCATCACCGCGGGCCACCGCGGCGAACTGGATGAGTTGATTACTTCTCGCCGGGCACTGGTTGCCATACGGCTGGCGCCAGACTTTTCCCGTCGCATTGAGGCCGGCGAGACGGCAACAGTACAGGTGGTGGTAGATGGACGCCGCGCCAACGCCGGCCAGATCGCGACCTCCTACCTCGCGAGCGTGGTTGAGGAGATGGGGGTGGAACTGGCTGCGCGAGCTTCAGTCCCGGCCGGGCAGCCCCGGCTGGAGGAGCGGCACTGGTTTAACCCCAATCTCAACTACCAGTGGTTCATGGTGGCCAGCCTGAGTGCGGTGCTGGGCATGATGATGTGCCTGGTAGTGACGTCCCTGTCGATCGCCCGGGAGCGGGAGATGGGGACCTTCGACCAGCTGTTGGTATCGCCGATCAGCGCCACCGAGATCATCATCGCCAAGACCATGCCGGGCATGATGGCGGGTTTTGTAGTGAGCTTTATCATCACCCTGCTGGCGGTGTTTGCCTTCGGCGCGCCCTATACCGGCCAGCTCTGGATATTCCCCTTCGCACTGGCACTGTTTGTGCTGTCGGTGGTGGGGGTGGGGCTGCTGATCTCCTCGCTGTGTAACACCCAGCAGCAGGCCATCATGGGTTCGTTCTTCAGCTCGATACCCTTTGTGTTGACCTCCGGTTTCGCCACCCCGGTGGAGAACATGCCGGAGTGGTTGCAGTGGGCGGCGGAGCTCAACCCGTTGAAGCACTACCTGGTCGTGGTGCAGGGGAGCTTTTTCAAGTCCCACGGGGTCGGCGACGTAGTTGCCAATATCTGGCCGCTGCTGCCGCTGGCGCTGGCTTCGCTGGCGGTGGCATCCGTCGAGGTGCGCAGCAAGCTGGCCTGAAGTGCGCCGCAAGCTGGCGAGAAGATAGCCTTCCCAGTGGCCCATATTGACCCTAGGCGCGCATCGCTCCAGCGAGATATAGTCTCGAGCCACACCATTAGTACGGTTACGAGACTATGACTGCAGCCGAACAAGCCCTCAACCAGGACGTCTGGTCAATCCCGCTGGAAGATATCGACCCGGCACAGCCGGATCTTTTCCAGGACAACAGCATCCTGGCCTGGTTCGAGCGCCTGCGCCGGGAGGACCCGGTGCACTTCACCGACCACCACGAGTTCGGCCGCTACTGGTCGGTGACCCGCTACGAGGACATCATGTACGTGGACACCCACCACGAGCTGTTTTCCTCAGAGCCCAGTATTACCCTGCGCGACCAGCCGGAAGACTTTACCCTGCCCATGTTCATCGCTATGGACGAACCGCGACACAGCAAGCAACGTGGTGAGGTCAACCCGGTGGTCGGCTCGCGGAACCTGCCCAATTTTGCCGAGCTGATTCGCACCCGCACCCAGGAAGTGCTCGACAACCTGCCCCTGGGCGAGACCTTCAACTGGGTGGACGAAGTGTCCATCGAGCTCACCACGCGTATGTTGGCCACGCTGTTTGATTTCCCCTACGAGGAGCGTCGGCGCCTGACTCGCTGGTCCGATGTGGCCACGGCCCTGCCGGGTGGCGACTTTGTCGAGACCGAGGAGCAGCGCCGGGAAGAGCTGATCGAATGTCTCGAGACCTTTACCGGGCTGTGGAATGAAAAGGCCAAGCTGCCGCCCCAGCACGATATGGTGTCGATGCTGGCCCACGGCGAAAACACCCGCAACATGCAGCCGCTGGAATACCTCGGCAACCTGTTGCTGCTGATCGTTGGCGGCAACGACACCACGCGCAACTCCATGAGCGGTAGCGTTCTGGCCCTGCACGAAAACCCCGACGAATTTGCCAAGCTCAAGGCCAACCCCAAGCTGATCCCATCGATGGTCTCAGAGACCATCCGCTGGCAGACACCGCTGGCTTTCATGCGTCGCACTGCGCTGGAGGACACCGAGCTCGGCGGCAAGACCATCCTCAAGGGTGACAAGGTGGCCATGTGGTATGTGTCCGGCAACCGCGACGATTCCGTGTTCGAACGGCCCGATGATTACATCATCGACCGTCCCAACGTGCGCAAGCACCTGAGCTTTGGGTACGGCATCCATCGCTGCATGGGCAGCCACCTGGCGGAGTTGCAGCTGAAGGTTCTGTGGGAAGAAATCCTCGAGCGCTTTGAGCGCATCGAGGTGGTCGGCGATGTGCGCCGCAGCCACTCGGTCTTTGTCAGGGGCTATACGGACCTGCCGGTAGTGGTGCACCCGAAACAGGGTTGATCTCTGGCGGCTGCCAGAACAGCTCCGGGATGCAGTGCTCTTCCAGGTAGGCGATGGTTTCCCGGGGTAGGGTATCGCGGTAGCGCGTGAGTGCACTGTGGTCGATGCCGGTGCTGCCCCCGAAAGATGAATTGCTCACGCTGGGGCGTCCGCCCTGGGTGTACTCCAGTACGCCTTCATTGAACTCGATACCGGCAAATTCGCAGACCGCACGCATGCGTGCCTCGGTGGAAGTGACCAGTTCTTCGAAGCGCAGCCGCAGCACCGGGCCGAAGCGGTGCTCGAAGTCGGAGATTTCCTGCCAGTAATGGTTCTGGCGCTGGCAGAAGCGCCGCAGGTTGAGGGTAGGGTTGCGCACCAGCTTGGAACTGAGGTGAGCGCGCGGATCCCGCACCAGGAACACACCGCGCACGTCAAAGTTTCGAGCCAGCAGGGCGCTCACGGCGGTCAGGTCCTCATTGCTCGGTTGCAGGGCGCAGAAGAATACGCGCAGCCGGCGATCCCCGGGGCGATGCCCCAGCGCCATGGCGAGAGCCTCGATATGGTTGCGTACCAGGGAATCGAGATTGCCGCGTTCGTGGTGGGTGCGGATGTAGCCGTAGTAAGCTTCCAGGTCGAGCGAATCCTCCGAGCCGAACACCTCGGTGCCGTGGCCGGCGTTGACCCGCTCCAGGTGGCCATCCTTCTGCAGCTTGCGATAAAAACCG
The DNA here is from genome assembly GCA_965229625.1 of Halieaceae bacterium. GTDB lineage: Bacteria > Pseudomonadota > Gammaproteobacteria > Pseudomonadales > Halieaceae > JANQIO01. Next base: position 1,049,541 of record CBDDJJ010000002.1, on the reverse strand, counting down.
GGCGCCGCGGCCTTGGAACTCAACATGCCGCGCCAGCGCAGCCAGGCGCTGCGCGACAGGTGGCGTACGAAATAATCCTCGTCCGGCGGTAGCAACAGGTCCGGGTGGTGGTCCAGCAGGCCGCGCAGCAGGTGATTGCCACCCCGGGGCGGGGCGCCGAGAATCAGTAGCGGCAATTTCCTGGTGGCAGTCACTTTACGGACGGCGCCTCTCTTGACAGTGTCTCGGGACGGGCTCAGTGCATCAATACATCAGGCTTTCTTTATGGGTGACCATCGGCTTGCCGGTCACCAGCCGCTTGAACTTCTTGGCGGCCATTTTCAGCGGCCTGTGCTCCTCAAAGACCACGATAAACACCTTGCGGAAGTAACCCTCCGGGCAGTTTATCTTGCGCACGCCATGCCAGGAGTTGCCGCGTCGGCCGAACAGCAGGCTGCGATTGTCGGTGGTGTCCGCCGGATACTCCGCGTCGAAGTCCTCGAAGGCCGGGGCATTGTCAGGCGTGATGCGGCCGCCGTCGTCCAGCACCACGGTTTCGCCACCCCAGTCACGGTTCCAGTCAGCCTCGGTGTTCAGGTAGAAAATCTGTGAGCCGATCTTGCCCTTGGAATCGCAGTGAGGCGTTACCTCGCCACCGTCGGGGGTGAAATGCCAGTGAAAGCGGAAGCGCACGTCCGAGACATTCAGCAAGCGGCAGACGAAGTCCCGGTAGACCGGGCCGCGCAATTCATCGACAAAGGTCTGCCAGGCCGAATGCAGGCTCATGCCATCCTCATAGTCGAGCACGTAGCGATCGTGGCTGCCCTGGCCATGCTTACGTTGCTTGCCGAAGAAGGCGCGGAATTCACTGACGTCCGGCATGGTCTCGAGCAGTTCCTGGTAGCGCTCGGGGGCAATGAAATACTGGGGGTTGACCCAGGGAAACGGGTCCCGGGTCTGGAAATCGCTGGGGCTGATGGCATCCAGCACCTGTGCATTGAGGTAGCGAGTGGCCGCGGTGGCGCTCATGGCGTAACTCCGGTTTTCATCCGGCTCGTCTAGTATTGCGGGAAAGACCCGATTATCCGCTTTCCGGGGCCGCTTGGGTAGCGTCCAGGACGTTGCCGACGGGGAGGATACTTGTGTGCAAGCAAAACATACTGTATGTTCAAAACCCTTTTTTCGGAGGTCCCCCATGAGTGACATCGAGCAGTTTCGCGAGGCAACGCGGGCCTGGCTGGAAGCCAATTGCCCGGAAAGCATGCGTACCCCGGCGCGGGGTGAAGGTGACGTGTACTGGGGGGGGCGCAACCCGGAAATGAGCCACCCGGACCAGAAGCTGTGGGCCGACCGCATGGGCGAGCGCGGCTGGACCACGCCTGAATGGCCGGCCGAGTACGGCGGTGGCGGTCTCAACAAGGAGCAGGCGAAGGTGCTGCGGGAAGAAATGCGTCGTATCGGCGCCCGCAACCCGTTGGACAGCTTTGGTATCTCGATGCTGGGCCCAGCGCTGATCAAGTACGGCACCGAGGAACAGAAGAAGGAACATCTGCCGAAGATCGTACGCGGTGAAATCCGCTGGTGCCAGGGTTACTCCGAGCCGGGCGCCGGTTCCGACCTGGCCAGCCTGCAAACTCGTGCCGAAGACAAAGGCGATCACTACCTGGTCAGCGGCCAGAAAGTATGGACCTCCTACGCCGACAAGGCGGACTGGATTTTCTGCCTGACCCGCACCGACAACAGCGGCACCAAGCACGAGGGTATCTCCTTCCTGTTGTTCGACATGGCCAGCGAAGGCGTTACCACGCGGCCTATCAAGCTGATTTCAGGCAAGTCGCCGTTTTGCGAAACCTTTTTCGACAATGTGCGCGTGCCCAAGGCCAACCTGATGGGCGAAGAGGGCAAGGGCTGGGAGATCGCCAAGTACCTGCTCACCCACGAGCGCGAAATGATCTCCGGCTTTGGCTTCGGGTCCAGCCGCCGCACCCTGGCGCAGCTGGCGAGGGATGAAATCGGCATTGGGGTCGATGGTCGCCTCGAAGACGCCATATTGCGCAAGGATATTGCCCAACTCGAGCTCGACGTGCTGGCGTTTGGCGCCACCATGGAGCGGGTACGGGATGAGGCCAAGGCCGGCCAGGGCCTGGGTGCCGCCTCTTCGATCTTCAAGTACTACGGTACCGAACTCAACAAGCGTCGTTACGAGTTGATCATGGCCGCCTGCGGCGAGCAGGCGCTGGCCTGGGACGGCGAGGCCTACAACGGTGGCGATACTCCACGTGCCTGGCTGCGAACCAAGGCCAACTCTATTGAGGGCGGGACCTCGGAGATCCAGCTCAACATCATTGCCAAGCGCGTGCTTGGCCTGCCCAGCTAAGCCTGGAACAAAGGAGGAGAGGCACGCCTATGGCACTGGTACTCAACGAAGATCAGCTGATGCTCAAGGATGCCGCAGCCGGCTTCCTGGCTGAGAAGGCTCCCGTCGCTGAACTGCGGCGCCTGCGGGATGAGGGGGCAGAAAAGGGTTACAGCCAGCCGCTGTGGGCAGATATGGCGGAAATGGGCTGGCCGGGCATCGCCATCCCGGAAGCCTACGGCGGTCTGGGATTTGGCTATGCCGGTCTCGGCATCGTGCTGGAGCAGATCGGGCGCAACCTGAGTGTTTCGCCGTTGCAGTCTTCCATATTGGTAGGTGCCACGGCCATCGCCCGTCTCGGCAGTGATGCGCAGAAGGAAGCGCTGTTGCCGAAGTTGGCGGTGGGCGAAATGACGCTGGCGCTGGCACTGCAGGAAGGCAATCACCACGCTCCCCACAAAACCGCCATGACGGCGGCCCGCGATGGGGATGGCTGGGTGCTGGAGGGCCGCAAAGTGCTGGTGTTTGACGGCCATAGCGCGGACACCCTGATTGTGGTGGCGCGCAGCGCCGGCGCGCCCGGTGAAGATGACGGCCTGAGCCTGTTCCTGGTTGACGCCGGCGCCGAGGGCGTGGGCGTGGAACGTGTGACCATGCTCGACAGCCGCAACAGCGCCTCCATCACCTTCGACAAGGTGCGCGTTGGCGGCGATGCGCTGCTGGGTCCCGAGGGCACGGCCTACGGGCCGCTGCAACGGGTACTGGATATCGCCAACATCGGCCTGTCAGCGGAGCTGCTGGGGCTGTCCATCGAGGCCTTTGAGCGCACCATGGACTACCTCAAGGAGCGGAAGCAGTTCGGCGCACCCATCGGCTCCTTCCAGGGGCTGCAGCACCGCGCGGCGGAAATGTATGCCCAGTTGGAACTGGCGCGCTCCATCGTGCTGAAAGCCCTGCAGGCGGTGGACGCCGACGCCGACGGCCTGTCGGCGTTGGCCAGCGCCTGCAAGGCGAAGCTCTGTGAAGTGGCTACACTGGTGACCAATGAAGCGATCCAGATGCACGGCGGCATTGGCATGACCGATGAGTTCGACATCGGCTTCTTTATCAAGCGCGCTCGGGTGGCCCAACAGACCTATGGTGACTACAGCTACCACCTGGATCGCTTCGCTCGCCTCAACGAATACTGAGGTTTGCAGTAACAGGCGTTTGCAGTGCGCCGGTACAGGCGGCTGCATTGACTACTATCAGGCAATACTGAAGGCGGACGGCTCCGCTCAACTGGACATCGGGAGAGACTAGGTATGGGTGCTTCAACCACGAGTGCATCAAGTGCAGATCAGGCGCAGGCCCTCACAGGCGGGCTGGAAGGCAGTATGGAGCTCGGTGTCAGCGAAAGACTGCGGCCGCTCCTGGAGCAGGTCAAACAGTTCATCACCAATGAAGTGATTCCGGTAGAGCAGGAGTTCTACGAGGAAGTTGGCAAGGGCGACCGCTGGCAGTGGACCGACCGCCAGACCGAGATTCTCGAAACACTCAAGTCCAGCGCCAGGGAGAAGGGCCTCTGGAACTTCTTTCTCACCGAGGGTGAGCGTGGCTTTGGCCTGACCACCGTCGAATACGCTTACCTCGCCGAAGAGATGGGCCGCTCCCACCTGGCGGCCGAATGTTTCAACTGCTCGGCGCCGGACACGGGTAACATGGAAGTGCTGGAGAAGTATGGCAGCGAGGCCCAGAAAGCCGAATGGCTTGAGCCTCTACTGAACGGCGAGATCCGCTCGGCGTTCGCTATGACCGAGCCGGGTGTAGCTTCCTCCGACGCCACCAATATCTGCACAGAGGCAAAGCTCGAGGGTGATGAGTGGGTCATCAACGGCGAGAAGCACTACATCAGCGGTGCCGGAGACCCCCGCTGCAAGATCTTGATTGTGATGGTCAAGACCGACCCGGAGGCGCCGAAGCACCTGCAACAGTCACAGATCCTGGTGCCCATGGATACGCCCGGGGTGGAGGTACTGCGCCCCATGCACGTGTTCAGCATGGACGACGCGCCCCATGGGCATATGCACATGAAGTTCAACAATGTGCGGGTACCGAAAGACAACATGATTCTCGGTGCCGGCCGCGGCTTCGAAATCTCCCAGGGCCGCCTCGGCCCGGGCCGCATCCACCATTGCATGCGCGCCATCGGTGCTGCCGAGCGTGCCCTGCAGCTGATGTGCGACCGCGCCACCAACCGCGTGGCATTCGGCAAACCGCTGGCACGGCTGGGCGGCAATATCGATATCATCGCCAACGCCCGCATGGACATTGAAATGGCACGCCTGCTGACGCTGAAGACCGCCTGGATGATGGACCACGTCGATGCCAAGGAGGCGCGCATCTGGATCTCCATGATCAAGACAGCAGTACCCAACATCTCCATTCGCATCGTCGATGAAGCGATCCAGATGTTTGGTGCGACCGGCGTTTCCCAGGACACGCCGCTGGCGGCGATGTACATGTCCCAGCGCACCCTGCGCCTTGCGGATGGCCCGGATGCGGTACACCGCATGGTGGTGGGCCGCCAGGAGCTGCGCAAGTACGTTGCGCAGGACGCGGTAAACGCGACGTTTAGAGACGGTTAACGCCGTCGGTTCTTTTCGCGAGTTTGCTACGCAAACGCGCTGGGCTCAGGGCTCTTTTCGCGAGTGTGCTGCGCACACGCGCTGGGCTGATGGCTCTTTTGGCGAGTGTGCTGCGCACACGCGCTGGGCTCAGGGCTGTTTTCGGGAATTTGCTCTGCAAATACGCTGGGGCGAACCTTCCGCTTGCCATCGGGTCGGAGTAGGGTAATGCTATGTGAGCTGTTACCACTACTCGAACCGATGCGCTTGCGACTAGTTTCACTGATTTCCGCCGTCTGCCTGAGCCTGGCAGTCTCTTCACTCTCCTTCGCTGAAAACTTCCCACGCCCCGCGGCACTGCAGCCGGCAGTGGATTTCTGGACCCGGGTCTATACCGAGGTCGATACCCGCAGCGGCTATATTCACGATGCCGACAGCGTCGGCATCGTCTACGAGACGCTGAGCCTGAGCGGGGACTACTACGCCGACAAGCGCACCATGCGCAAGGTCAAGGCCCGCTATCGCAAGATTCTCGAAGCCCTGGCCAGGGACCGCAGCAATCTCTCCGCGGAAGCGCAGCGCGTGCTGTCCCTGTGGGGGCCGGATGTCACCGATGCGCGCCTGCGCGAGGCGGCGCGTAGCGTGCGCTTCCAGCGAGGCCAGTCGGACCGCTTCAAGGCAGGTATTATCCGTTCCGGTGAGTGGAACGATCACATCGCCCAGGTCCTGCGCGACCGCGGCATGCCCCAGGAGCTGGGTGTGCTGCCCCACGTGGAATCTTCCTTCAATCCGTCAGCCTATTCCAAGGTAGGCGCCGCGGGTATCTGGCAGTTCACCCGTTCCACCGGGCGGCGCTATCTCGAGGTGGACTATGTCATCGACGAACGCATGGACCCCTTTGCCGCCACGGTGGCGGCTGCCCAATTGCTGGAGCACAACCATACGCTGACCGGTACCTGGCCGCTGGCCCTCACCGCCTACAACCACGGCGCAGCCAGCATGCGGCGTGCGACCAGCGAGCTGGGCACCACGGATATTGAAACCATCATCGAGAACTACAACGGGCGCCGGTTCGGCTTTGCCTCCCGCAATTTCTACCCATCCTTTCTCGCTGCCCTGGAGGTGAGCTCCAATAGTGAAAAGTACTTCGGTGCCCTGCAGCTCACGCCGCCGGTGGATTACCTGGAAGTCGAGCTCGAAGAGTTCATCGGTGCCGAGGACATCGCCCTCGCCCTGCAGGTGGACCTCGGCGTGCTCAAGCAGCACAACCGCGCTCTGCTGGACCCGATCTGGCAGGGCAACAAGCGCATCCCCGCCGGTTTCAAGCTGCGCATACCCCGGGATCGTCTCGGTGTTGACCCGCAGCTGGTGCTGGCCGAAATCCCCGGGGACAAGCGCTTCGACGAGCAGACCCCGGATCTGTACCACACCGTGGTGCGTGGCGACACAGTCTCGGAGATTGCCCGTCGCTACGGCCATAGCATCCGCGACGTGGCAGCCATGAACGGCCTCAATCGCCGCTACACGATTCGTGTCGGACAGGTGCTGCGACTGCCCTACGAGGGTGATCCAGCGCTGCTGGCGATGGCCGAACAAGCGTCCGGGCAGGCCATCGAGGAAGAGCCCCTGATCGAGGTGGCGTCAGCGCAGGAAACCCTGCCCGGCGAACCGCGCCCCGGGGACGCCCTCGCCGATGCCGAGACGCCGGCCCAGACAATTGAGGGCCCGCCGCCGGAAGAGACCATGCTCAGTACGCTGGCCGATGAGGAGGCCGCCCCCGTGGTCGAGCTGCTGGCCGACCCCAGTGATTACACGGTGGCGGCGAATGACAGTATTGAGGTTCAGGCCATGGAGACCCTTGGCCACTATGCCGAGTGGCTGGACCTGCGCGCCAGCCAGCTGCGCACAATCAATGGCCGTCGCTACGGTGTACCGCTGGTGATCGGACAGCGGCTGAAGCTGGATTTTTCCCGCGTCAGCCCGGAGGAATTTGAACGCCGCCGGGTCGCATACCAGAAGGATATCCAACAGACCTTCTTCATGGCACGGCAAATCCAGGGCACACGTAAACACGTGGTCAAGCAGGGAGATTCCCTGTGGGAGCTGACGCGTCAGCAGTACGAGGTGCCGATGTGGTTGCTGCGTCAGTACAATCCGGAGCTTGACCCCGATCGGCTGCAACTGGGCATGGTGCTGGTGATTCCCATGCTCAAGGACGCCTGACTCAGTCTACGCCCATCGCTTCAAACAGCAGCCTCAGTAGCGGATTGGGAAACTGCCGCGACAGGGTGATGGCCTGGAACTGCTCTTCCACACCGGGAAAACGGGCCAGCTCCACCAGCTGGCCGTTGACCAGTTCATCTCTCACCACGATGGCGGGGGTCACGGCTACGCCATAGTTGCGGCGTGCCAGCACCCGCAACAGTGCCATATCGTCGACCTCGGCAACGATGTTGGGCCGAATCTCGTGCTCGTCGCAATAGGTATCGAAAGCGGTGCGTACTGCGGTTTCCAGGGTAGGCACCACCAGCGGTTCTTGCCGTAGCGCATCTTCCAGGCTGCGCTCCGCGCGGGCTTTTTCCGGGAAGCCCACCAGGCTGACAGGCTGGCTGTCCAGGCTGCGCACGATCCAGGGAGTCGCGGCATCCCGTGGCGGGGAGGTGTTGGTCAGCACCACGTCCAGGCGGTGCGCCTCAAGCTGGGCCAGCAGGTTGGCGAGGTTGCCCGAACGCACCACCACCTCGGTTTGCTCCCGTCCCACCAGCGGATCCAGGAAGGCGATCTGGAAGTTGCGTGACAGGGTGGACAGTGCGCCGATGCGCAGTATCTCCTTTGAGGAGCCTTCGCCGCCCAGGGTATTGAGCAGCTCGGTGCCGCTGGCGAAGATCACATCGGCGTGATCCAGCGCCAGCCTCCCCGCCTCGGTCAGCACCAGCTGCTTGCCTCGTCGTTCAAACAGTTCATGACCCAGTTGCTCCTCCAGTTTCTTGATTTGCAGGGACAGGGCGGATTGGGAGACGTGCAGTTGTTCCGCGGTGCGGGTCAGGTTGCCGTTGTGGGCGACGGCCCAGAAATAGCGCAGGTGATTGTAGTTGAGACGCATGCTCGAACCCTCCGGATGGGTGGTTCAAATCGTTCACATTTAAAGAATGATACGTTGTTATCTTTCAATTTTATCAATCAACACCATTTCTGCAAACTAGCGCCAATTCAACCTGTACGGCCAACGAAATGACTATGCCTTCTTTGTATCTGCTGCCGGTCGCAATACCGGTGCTTTATATCGGAATGGCGCTGCTGATGCTGCGCAGCCCGGCGCGCTGGCCCCTGTGGCTGGCCTGGTTGCCGGTCGCGGTTGCAGTCGCCAGTGGCTGGCTCGCCGTCACCTCCGGTGCCGGGCAGAGCCCGGTGCTCGGTCTTGCCGGGGTCGGCGTTTCAGTACGCGTCGACGCGCTGAGCGCAGTCCTGCTGACGCTGGTCAGCTTCCTCGGCACCTCGGTGTTGCATTACAGCCGCCAGTACCTGGCAGGCGACCCGCAACACGGTCGCTTCATGGCGGAGCTCGCGCTCACACTCGCCGCTGTTACTACCCTGGTGGCCGCCGGCAACCTCTACCTGCTGGTGGGTGCCTGGGTGGCCATGAGCCTGCTGTTGAATCGCCTACTGCTGTTCCGGCGGGAGCGTCGCATGGCGCGTGTTGCCGCTACCAAGAAGTTCATCCTGGCGCGCTTTGGCGATTTGTCGCTGATCGTTGCCTGCGGTCTGCTGATCGCAGAGTTCGGCACCGCCGAGATCGGCGTCCTGGCCGAGACTATCCGTTCCCTGCCTGGCGAACTGCCAGGCGCCGCCTGGGTTGCCGCTGCGCTGCTGGCGCTCACTGCGGTTCTCAAGTCTGCCCAGTTCCCCACCCATGGCTGGCTGGTCGAAGTGATGGAGACGCCTACGCCGGTGTCAGCCTTGTTACATGCGGGCATCGTCAATGCCGGCGGTTTCCTGTTCCTGCGCTTTGCCGACCTGATGCTGGCGGCGCCCTCTATCGGCCTGACCGTTGCCAGCATTGGCGCGGTAACAGCCGCTGTGGGCACCATCATTATGCTCACGCAGCCAAGCATCAAGTCAGCGCTGGCTTACTCCACGGTTGGCCAGATGGGTTTCATGATGATGCAGTGCGGCCTTGGGGCCTACACCGCCGCGGTTGTGCACCTGGTGGGGCATTCCCTCTATAAGGCGCATGCCTTCCTGAGCAGTGGTGACGTGGTACGCCGCCTGCGCATGGAGGCCTGGCAGCAGGGCGCCCGCGCGGGCGGCATGGTCCAGGGCCTGGCGCTGTTGGTGGCCCTGGTAGCGGTCTACTTCGGAATTGCTACCCTCGCCGGATTTGGCTGGCAGCAACAACCCGTGGTGTTCAGCCTGGGCTGGATGCTGGTGCTGGGCCTGTGGTTGTTCCTGGACGCACCGGCCCAGTCGCTGGGCCGTCACCTGCGTACGCTGGCAGGGGCTGCGGCAGTGACTGGCGCCTACTTCGGCCTGCAGACGCTGGCCGTCATTGCTCTCGGCGACGTCCTGGTGGCCACCCGTGAGCTGGGCCTGTTCGGCCGTGGCCTGCTGGTGAGCGTCGTGCTGGGCTTTACTGCCATTGCCTTCCTGCAAAGCGCAGGGCTGGCCCAGGCGCGCTTCAGCAAACTGCGAGTGCACCTCGCCAGAGGCCTGTATATCAACCTGTTCATCAATCGCTGGCTGGGCGCATACCGCGCCGTGAGCCCTCGTCAAGGAGCCTGACCATGAATGCCAAGCTACCTCCGGAAGCTATCGATACGCCGCAAGCGTCTGTTGCCCCGGCGCTGGACCTGAGTGTAGATAAGGCCGCCAGCCAGGCGGCGGGGCGTATTGCCCCGCTTTGGCCGCTGAAGTCCTTCGTCGCCGTCAACCCGCTCATGGGAATGGCGGAAAACGACCTCCAGGACGCCGGCTACCTGTCAGCAAGGACCCTGGGCGCGCGCTTGACCATGCCGCGCAGCTACTACGCCGAGCGCATCGCCGAAGGCCGTATCCGTGATGAGGATATCGCTATGGCCATTCAGGAGTTGTCCCGTCATGGGCGTCGCCATGTGACGTCTGTCGAGCGCGTACGGGCAGAGGCGCTGAAGGGTGAGGCGCCTGCGGATCTGTTCAAACTTCCCACGGTGGCCTCCCTGGCGCAGCGGGCCGATAACACGGACTGGGAAGGCTTTATCGGCAATGCGATTTCAAACTGGGCCGCGGACTATTTTGACCAGGGCCTGGCGGTCTGGTCGGTCGGTGGCCAGGATGCGGACCCCTGGCGCTCCTATCGCGCGCTGGCGTCCATCGACCGCAGCGCCGAGTTGCTGGGTCTCAAGGGGGCTCGCCAGGTTTTCGCCGAGTTGCCGGCCGAACCCACCGCACTGCTCATCATGCTTGCAGAAGAGCTCGCGCTGACTCCAGAAGCCCTGACGGACTACTTCCATCGACTGCTGTCTGATGTCGCCGGCTGGGCTGCCTATGCCCGCTATCGCGGCTGGACCAAGGAGCTGCGCGGTGAAGACGGCAGCGCAGCACGCCAGTTACTGGCCATTCGCGCCAGCTGGGAGCTGGTGCTCTATCGCTGCCTCGGCCACACCGGCCTGGCGAAGCACTGGCACGCCAGTACCCATCACTACACGGACGATGACACCGGCCAGTGGCTGGCGCTGAACTGGACCGACCTGACCTTGCAGGTGGCCCAGGACTTTGCAGCCCAGCGTGAGCTGGCGGAAATGCTCGCCAGCCAGAGCGTGGAAGACCGTGAGTCTCGTCCTGATGTGCAGGCAGCGTTCTGCATCGATGTGCGCTCCGAACGCTACCGGCGCGCCCTTGAAAACAGCCCTTCACTGAAGATTGAAACCATCGGCTTCGCCGGTTTCTTCGGCCTGGCCGTCAAGCTGGAGTCCGAAATCGAAGGCGACAGTGACCGTTGCCCGGTATTGCTGGAGCCCGGTCACAGCGCCTGCTCCCACACGCCGGCGAGTCACGCTACCCAGCAGTTCATGGAAGGCCGCTGGGCACGTTTCCAGCGCGCAGGTGTGGCGGGCTTCAGCTACGTGGAAGCGCTGGGGATTGGCTACGCCTGGAAACTTATCAAGGCGAGCCTCGGTTGGGAAAAGCCTCGCTCGCCTTCTACGGCACCCGAGCTGCAGGCGACCTTGGAAGAGAAGATCGGCATGGCGGAAGGCCTGTTGCGCGGCATGTCGCTGACCAGCGGCTTTGCACCGCTGGTGGTGCTGGCAGGGCACGGCGCCTCCGTCACCAACAATCCCTATGCCTCGGCGCTGGATTGTGGTGCCTGCGGTGGTCACGCCGGCGATGCCAATGCCCGGATCGCCGCTGGCCTGCTCAACGACAGCGCAGTGCGCGCCGGCCTGATTGAGCGCGGTATCGAGATTCCCGCCGACACGCAGTTCGTTGCGGCTATTCACGACACCACCACTGACGAGTTGACCCTGCTGAACGCTGAGTCACTGGTGTCCACGGCTGGAATGGAGGCTTTCGTGAATCACGCAAGCCTGACGGCGCGCGCCACCCGCAGCGAGCGCGCCGCTGATCTCAATGCCGTGAGCGGGCAATCCCTGCTGCGTCGAGCCAGCGACTGGTCCGAGGTGCGTCCTGAATGGGGTCTGGCGGGCTGCAGGGCCTTTATTGCCGCACCTCGTGACAAGACGCGCGGCCTGGACCTGGCTGGCCGAACCTTCCTGCACGAATACGACCACCGGATCGATAAGGAATATGGCGTACTGGAAGTGATCCTAACCGCACCTTTGGTAGTAGCAAGTTGGATTACCATGCAGTACTACGGGTCCACAGTGGATAACAGGCACTTCGGCAGCGGCGACAAGACCCTGCACAACGTTGTCAGCGGCGTCGGTGTGCTGGAGGGTGTGGACGGTGACCTGCGCTCCGGCCTGCCAATGCAGTCGCTGCATGACGGAAAGTCTTTCTTCCACGAGCCGCTGCGCCTGATGGCAGTGATTGCAGCACCGGTGGAGGCCATTGACTACGTGATCTATCAGCACAGCGGGTTGGCCGATCTGGTCAACAACGGTTGGATACAGATGCATGCGCTGAACGATGAGGGCGTGCTGCTGCGCCGCGTCAACAGCGCGGAGTGGGTACCTGTACTGGCCGAGGGTGATGCGAAATCCAGCCAGAGTGAGGCCGCCTGATATGCCGAACAGAAAAATTGTCGCGCGCGAATTGAGTGCGCTGCTGAAAGTCCTGTCCCACCCGGATCGAATCCTGATCGTCCAGTTCCTGGCGAGTGCCGGCGAGCATAGCGTCAGCAATATTGCTGACAAGCTGGACCTGCCCCAGACCCGGGTGTCCCAGCACCTGGCCCTGCTGCGCACCCATCGCCTGGTGGTTGAGAAAGCGGAGGGACGTGAGCGTATTTACGACCTGTCCACCAATCAGTTGGCCTGGTGGCTGGTAGACGGTGTGGACTTCGTAGCCGGCAATATCGGTGATGTGACTGACGAGCAGGTGAATGATGCGCGCAACCTCTGGGTGGGTGCCTTTGCCGACGGTGTCAGGGCTGCTCCCGGCGGGCCTGCCCCTGGCCGGTCTACCCCGCGCAAGGTAGGCAACGGTTGACCGCAGTTTCGATCCTAAAAAAAACGCCCCAGTGATGGGGCGTTTTTTTTTGCTTCTGTTCTGTGAGGGAAGCCAGTTCGGGTCAATTTACGCAGATCAGCGAGGCTCGTCCCTGGGTGCGGGCGCGCGGTGCGCCGTAGTCTACCGCAGTGAGTCGTGACGGCTTCTGGCCAAGGCGGGTCGTGATGGCGTCGAGCATGGCAGTGTCGCCGACGATAGTGGCGTAGGGATTGAGTACGCGGATGGCATCAGTGTGCACACCCTCTTCAAGGGTTTTGAGCACTGCGTTGTGCAGGCAGGCCGCTACACCGGGCTTGCCGATGGTCAGCAGCAGCCAGCCCAGGGCCTGAACCATGACAGCCGGCTCTATGGGCTCGGCAGGCGCGCGTTCGTGGGTAAACCAGAGGCGATTACGGCCGCCCTCTACCCGGCAAGCCAGTGCACTACTGCCGTTGAGCCCGAGGGCGGCGGCGGTGAATACCGGCGCCAATTCATGGGGGACCACCAGCACGGGTAGGGTGGAACTGGATTGCACCAATTCACTCATCACTTCCGCCGCGTCAAGCAGGCGGATGTCCGTGTCAGGCAATTCTGCCTGCAGTCCGCGATAGGCGAGCAGGTGATCCACCGCGACAATCTGGGCCTCCGCGGGCAGCACCCGGCGCAACAGCAGGCCCAGGGCGGCAGACAATTTGTCATCGACCTGCTCCGGCAGGCCGACAATGAGCGTGTTCAATTCGGGAGCGAGGCCTTTGAGCACACCGGGCAATCCGCAAACCGGGTTGAGGCTGAAGCCTGGCTGGGCCAGCGCCTTGAGCTCGGGAAACGCTCGGGTGGACAGTTCGAAGCCGTGGCGGCCTCGGCTCCGGAACGAACCTTCACCGGCGCGTTCCAGGCTTAGCCCCGCGCCCGCCTCACGCAGTATGCCCTGCAGACGGTTCGGGTAGGCACGCGCAATCCCGTGGCTTACGACCTTGAACGGCTTTTGTGCCGGCACGGAAACCAGCCTGAGATGAGACTCGGCCCTGACCGGGCTGTCCTGGCAAAGCTGTGACATGGGGAGCGCTCCAATGACTTTCACGGGTAAAGTACTCCCCAGCTATCCATCTGTGAAATTGATTATTTCGAGATGATCGTTCACCAAAGGTGAACGATCGATTGGCGGCTGTAGCCCCCCTCAGCGCGGCCGTTGTTCGGTGGCTACACTCTCCCGGAGGATCTTTTGCTTCTCGCCATAGATGGCGCGCGCATCGTTGCTGCTCGCCACCAACTCGGCGTTGGCAAAGGCGGTACTGGCCTTGTTCCTGGCTCCCGCCTTGACGTAGGCAAGGCCCAGCAGGCGATGGAATTGCTCCTCGTTATTGCGGATGCGGATAGCGGTCTTCAGCTCGGCGATCGCTGTCTCATAGTCACCGCGATAGTAAGCGGTTTCGGCAAGTTCATAGCGATAGAAGGGATTCCGGAGGCGAAAGCGCTGCACCCGGTCCTGGAATTCGCCGGCCAGTTCTTCTTTTCCCACCCGCTGGTAGTAGCGCGCGAGATTGCTCTCGGCAGAATGGTCGTTACCCAGTCCCACCGCATGCAGCCAGGCCGCCTCGGCGCGCTTGTCATCTCGAACGCGGCTGTAGAGTACACCCAGGTTGGTCCAGAACCAGGGCTCTGTACTCGATAGCTGGATGGCCTCGCGCAGGTGCAGGTACGCGAGATCATGGCGATCGCCCATGATCCAGTAGACACCCATATTATTGTGGTACTGGGCCAGCGCTGCCTTGTCAGTGATGCGTTTGGTCTCGTAGAACTCCACCTCGGAAGGATTGAGGTTGAAGTCGATGTAGAACTTGCCCTCCATGCCCAGGTTGACGTATGCACTGATGTGGCGATTGTAGACCCAGGTTTCGCCGCGGCGTTCCCAGTTGTGCGGTATGTCGACCTCCTGGTATTCAACGTCGAGCCCCGCTTCCCGGGCCAGCGCAACGAACAGGTTGGTAAATGCGAGACAGTTGCCCTTGCGGGCGTGGAAGGCTTCCTGGGCGGTGTAGGTCTTGAAGTTGTCGTATTCGATGACCGATTCGTCGTCCAGCAGGCCGCGCAGAATGTTGTTGAGCACCACCCGCTGGGAGCCGCTGCGTGCCATTACATCGTCGAGAAAAACGCGCATGTCATCGTCGAGTGCCAGCGGGTCTACGGCGGGTAGATCGCTGACATCGCCACGGGTGTAGAAGGGCGCTCGCTCCGGTACCAGCTCTGCCGGCGTGTACTGCATTTCCGCGGACTGCGGCAGACTGCCGACGCAGGCACTGAGGGTTACGATCTGCAGGAGCGCGATCAGGGCTGCTGTACGGGGTGCCCTGAGAAGTGCCCCAAGACGTATCCTGAGAAGTGCCACAAAGGGAGGCAGAGTTGGTGCCATCTGCAACAGCGCCCGTTTGTTATCGTTATGCTCGAGTATGCGCATGGGCTTCCTCATCTGAGAGGGGAGTATTCGCAATCATGCCGGGGCAGCGTGGTACGCACAAGCCGGTCCTGGAGTTTGACATTGAATCCAGCCGCAAATTCCGGTAGTAATTTCTTTATAAGAAGGAACAAAACCCCGGTTCTCTCGTACCAATAGCGAGAGCAAATGTAATCCGGGAAGAGAGCAGGTTATGGTTGGATCAGAGCAATCTGGGCGAGGCGTCCGTCGACGTGTGAACAGCGCCCTGGGAAGAGGCAGACTGGGTCACGTGGCGTGTGGGCTGCTAATCGCCGTTACTGCAGACATGGCGCAGGCCACGGGTTTCGACAGCCGTTCGGTGTCACCAGAATTCCCGCCAGCCACCACCTACGGATCGACCATGTTCCGGGAGGACGACCCCCGCAGCCACTATGAGCCTTACCACGCCATGCCCCTGGATGCCTCGGCACCCATTGACATATTGCTGCAGAAGCTGTGGATGACTGAAAATGAGGCGGGGGCCTATTCGCCGTCCCTGGTGCCCGACCTGCAGGAACTGGCAGCCGCCTACTTTGCTGATGGCCAGTACCCGGACGCCATCGAGAAATATCGTCGTGCCATTCACCTGATGCGCGTCAACGAGGGTCTCAACACGTTCTCCCAGACCGGCATGGTGGAGCAGCTCATCGAGGCCTATTACCAGCTCGGAGACTACATCGCCGCGGATGACCAGCAGCAGTACCTGTTCAGGGTTCGCAAGGAGAACCTGTCGCCCTCCGACCCGCAGATGATGGAATACGTGGAACAGCTGGCCGACTGGCACCGCGCGGCCTACCTCGGCCAGCTGGATCGTTATCGCTACCCGCGCATCGTAAAACTGCTGGACCTGTACGCCGGCATGGCCGACGACGTAGAGGAGCAGGAGGGTGACCTGAGCCGCAACCGCCTGCCCTACCTGCAAGGGCGCCTGCGCACCCATTACATGTTGTCGGTGTACCCGGGAGAGAGTGAAGAAACGCTGCAGGTTGAGGCGGGCCAGCGCGACGATATAGAGTTGCCGGATCTCACCAGGTTGAGGTTTTCGGCCTTCCTCAAGGACAACTTCCGCCAGGGGCTGGCCACCATCCGTGATATGCGGCGAGTGCTGGAAAACGATCCCGACACAGAAGCTGCCGAGCTGGCAGACGTGATGGTCATGAAGGCCGACTGGTACCAGTGGTACCGCCGCTATGCGCAGGCCATCAATGCCTACCAGGAGGCCTGGGAACACGTGGAGGGCAAGCCGAACGCCGACAACTGGCGGCGGGCCACCTTCGGAAACCCGCTGGAGTTGCCTTCCCAGGTGGTGTTTCAGCCGGGCATCATGCCGATCAGGCTGTACAATGTTGCCGAGGTTCACGTGAAGTTCATGGTCAGTCGCCATGGCGAGGCCGAAGACATTGAAATCATTGCCCCAGACCGTGAAGACAACCAGCCAGCGGTGACTCGCGGCTATAATTACTTGCGTGACCTGCGCTTCCGGCCCCGGGTAGAGGACGGCCTGGTGGTAGCGGCAGATTCCGTTGAGCGCATCTACAGCATTCGCTACTGAGACATTCTTGAGCGAGACCAGCCAGCAGGCCATCCAGACAGTCATTTCCTCCGCCGTTGCCGCGCTCAAGCGCGGCGATGCACAGGGCGCCCAGGCGCAGTTGCTCGAAGCCCAGGACCATCACCCGGGCGATGCCAACCTCAAGCTCAACCTGGCCATGGTCCGACGCACCCTGGGGGATCTTCCCGGCGCGCTCGAATCACTGAACGGCGCACTGGCGATAGAGCCTTATTTCTTCCTGGCGCTGATTTCCAAAGGCGCGGTACTCGAACAGATGGGCAAGATCCGCCAGGCCGCCCAGGTCTACGGCAACGCCCTGCGAATTGCGCCGCCAGCCGAGCAGACGCCACCCGCATTGCAGGAACAACTGCGCAAGGCACAGACGCTGGTGGACGGGCAGTCGAGCCAGCTCCGGGAACACCTGCGCGAGCAGCTGGGCGATCTGCTGGGCAAAACCAGTGGCGAATCGCGGGGGCGGGTGGACGAATGTGTCAACCTGATGGCAGGGGCCCAGCCCAGGGTCTACCACTCTGAGTCTATCCAGCTACAGGTGCCGAGGCTCCCGGCGATCCCGTTTTTCGAGCGCGACTATTTCCCGTGGCTGCCTACCCTGGAAGCGGCCACTGATGTGATTCGCGCTGAGCTGATGGCCCTGCTGGAAGAGGGCATGCCCGGCTTTGCCCCCTACATTCAGTACGCACCGGGAACCCCGGAGAATCAGTTTGCCGAGCTGAATCACAACGCCCGCTGGAGCTCGCTGTGGCTATGGAAAGACGGCGTAGCGCAGGAAGAGCCGATGGCGCGTTGCCCTGAAACCACCGCGGTATTGTCGGAGCTGCCGCTGGCAGACCAGCCCGGCTTTGCGCCTACCGCCCTGTTCTCGGCACTGGCGCCACATACGCGCATTCCTCCACATACCGGCTCCACCAATTCAAGATTACTGGTGCACTTGCCCTTGGTACTGCCGGGCCCGGCGGGCTTTCGGGTGGGCGGCGAAACCCGCACCTGGCGCATTGGTGAGGCCTGGGCCTTCGACGACACCATCGAGCACGAGGCGTGGAACGACGCCGATGAGACGCGGGTAATCCTGATTTTCGATATCTGGAACCCGTTGCTTTCCGCCGAGGAGCGCGACCTGGTGGCCGCGCTGTTGCGGGAGCACAGTGACTGGCTGTACGGGAAGTCTGGCCAGCCCTGACGCCCGTCGGCCCTAGGCCAGGCCCGCCGCTGCCAGCTTCTCCTGCACGCTTTTAAAGCCGTCGCCGGCGCGACGCCAGGCGTCGATAGAGTCGGTGTGCACAGGCTGGCGAACCTGCATGGCACTGGCGGTCATGGACGGCGCCTGCTGACGGTGGAATTCCAGCACCTGATCCTCCCAGGGCATCTCGCAAAACTCGAGCACCTTGCGCGCCTCGGCCTCCGGCTCCTGTACCAGCGACTCGTAGTGGATGTCGTGAATCCGCCCGGGAAGCACCTGGTGCCAGTGTTGCATCTGCCGGTGGTAGCTGATGATGTAGTCGGCCAACTCGTCCAGGTCATAAGAAAAGCTGTAGGCGCCAAAGAACAGGGTCTTGTAGATGGCGTAACAGGCGTCCAGCGGTTGGCGTACCAGATGCAGGATGCGCGCCTGTGGCAGGGCGCCCAGCAGGTAGCCGCAGTAGAGAAAATTGTAGGGCAGCTTGTCGACGAAGCGGGGACTGTCCCCGGCTACCTCGCGGGCCGCTGCCAGGTAGCGCTCGCCCAGGGATTTGAAGTCGACCGAGCGGAAAATCTCCGCATTGCTGGCAGCAGGCATGGTCGGCGCAATCGCGCCGGCCATGTCGCTCAGCATCATCGGGAAATCCCTGAACTCTCCAATGGAACTGACCTGGCTGTGGCTGCTGAGAAGGCGCTCCACCAGGGTTGTCCCGGTACGGGGGAGACCGACGATAAAGATGGGCGACCCGTCCTCGCAACCCGGCGCCAGGGCTGCAAAATCTTCGGCGCTGAAGCCTTCACGAATCAATGCATGTGATGCCAGCTCTTCTGCGCTGTCGTACTGCAGGGTACGGCGATAAGCGCTGGCTCCTGCCTGCAGTGCCGTGAAGGCCTCTTCATACTGGCCCAGGTCTTCCAGCTCCCGGGCCAGGGCGTAGTTTGCTGCGGTTGCCAGGTTGGGGTGTTCCGGACCACTGGCAAGGCATTCACGCAGTGCGTCGATGTGGTTGTGCTGTGCACTGTGGGTTGAAAGCTGGGATCGCAGGTGCAGTGCTCCCGGGTGGTAGGGCTCAAGTGCGAGTAGTGTCTCCAGGTGCTGTGCTGCCTCCTCGGGCAGGTTGAGCTGAAATTCCGTGACCGCCAGGTCGAACAGGATGGCGATGCTATCGGGCAATCTTTGATGGGCTTCCAGCAGCCAGCTACGCGCTTCCCCGGCCTGCTGGCAGTCGCTGAGAATCCGGGCGACGGCACGCAGCTGGCCCTCGTCGTCGGCTATCCCCGGCATGGCTTCACGGACCGAGGCCATGGCTGCCGTGCGACGGCTGTCGCTGAATTCGAGTTGCGCTTTGCGCAGCAGAACCGGCGCGCTGCCGCGCGGGCCCTCCGGTAGCGCCTCCAGTTGCGCCACGGCGCCTGCGCGATCGCCGCGCATGCGGGCTGCGTCGGCGGCAAAAAGAAAGGGCTCCGGGTTGTCCGGATACTGGGCCTTGAGCGCTTCGGCCAGTGACCAGGCCTCGTCCAGTCGGCCGGCGCGCAAGTGCTGGATGCCGGTGTCGAGCTGTTGTTGCAGGGGGTTCACAAATGTCTCTCCGTATCAGGTACCGCAGCGCTGGCGGTCAGCGTTTGGGCCTTGTGGCTCAGCTCTGGGGTACCAGGTCAAAGGCGATGGTGATGCGCGGTTGCTCCGAATGGAAGGGGATGGTGCCGTGCCACATATAGGAGGGGAACAGGACCAGGGTGCCGACCTCCGGCTTGACGACCCGCCGGGCGGGCAGGTCCAACGCCAATTCACTCATGGGCACCCCGAACTGGATATGGCCCTCGGTGCCATCACCGGTCTGTACCTCGTCCGGCAGCGCCACATAGAGCGCGGAACTGATCCAGCCCTCGGTGTGGATGTGGTTGGTATGGAAGCCTTCACTGCGCAGCCGTACTGACCAGGCGCCGGAAAACTGGAAGCCGTCTCCGCGGGGGTCGGGAATTCTGCGCGCCCAGAAGGGATGATCTGCATCCTGCGGAAAGTCGGCCAGTACTGATTTGATGGCGGTGCGAATCTGTTGTTCCACGGTGGCCAGCAGCGGGTGCTTGAGCCGGAACAGGAAACCATTGGTCTGGGTGCCACCGCGCACGCTCTGTTCGATGGGGTGGGCCTGGGTATGGTGCAGCTCTTCGAGTGCAGCCTGCACGTCCTTGAAGAAACTGGCCGTGCTGTCATAGCCCTCAGGCGGAGGCACCACGACCGGCCGCACCATACGCTCGTAGTCCATCAGCCACTGGCCGCGCTCGTCACCAAGCATTTCCCAGGCGGTGCCAGCGTAGCACCAGGCCAACTGGTTGAAGGGTTGTTCGCCTATGACAGCCGCACAGTGCTCCTCGGCGACATGGGGGTCGCCATGGGTGAGCAGGTGCCCTGCATAAGTCAGGCGTCCATCCACGTACTGGGGATAGGCGGCTACCATTTTCTCGAACAGCGCAGTGGCTTCATCCTGCTTGCCTTCATAGCTGCGACACAGCGCTTCCTGCATATTGAGGTCGGGCGCGTCGGGGGCGCCGGCGGCCCGGGCCTCGGCAACGGTTTCGATGCTCTCCTCCCGGCGACCGAGACGGTCAAGCAGGCGGGCGAGGGTATACCAGAGCCGCGGGTTGTCCGGGTGAGATCGGGTGGCCTCGCGCAGCCGCAAGACCGGGTCGCTGTCGTCACCCGACGCCCAGGCCATGTGGGCCCGGGTGCGATGTAGCTCAGGGCTGTCGGGGTATTGTTGCAGGCCGGTATCCAGACAGTCCAGGGCTTTACCGACCTCGCCAGTCTCCTCCAGCGCCTCGCCCATATTCATGAACAGCTCCGGGTTGCGGAAGCCTTTTTCCAGGGCGAGCTGGTACGCGTCTACGGCCTCGCTGAACTGGCACTCCTGGCGCAGCAGCTGGCCCAGGGCGTAGCTGAGCCGCGGTGAATCAGGAGTATGCGTCATGCCGTCGCGGCAGGCCTTGATGGCCGCGTCGGGGTTGCCCAGTTTCTGCTCGGCCGACGCCAGCAGTTCCCAGGCCGGTGCGTGAGTGGGCTCCAGCTGACAGGTCTTTTGCGCACACTTCACTGCCTCGCGCATCTCGAAAGTTGAATGCAGTAGCAGCCCCAGGTTGTACCAGGCGGCGCTGAAATCCGGTGCGATCCTGATGGCCTTGCGCAGGCGCACCTCGGCGTCGGCCATGCGGCCCAGGTTGCGCAGGAAGTTGCCGAAGTTGACCAGGATATCGGGCCGCTTGGGCGCCTTGTTCAGAGCCTCCAGGAACAGTTTTTCTGAATCATCCAGCCGTCCGCTACTGGCCGCGGCCATCGCCAGCATATGCAGCGCATCGGGTTGCCCGGGCTGCGAATCGAGAATTTGTTGGCAGGTCTTGGCGACTTCGTTAAGTCGACCGCTCTGGAGTTCGTTGGCGGCCTTTTTCAGCAGCTCGGCCGGCTGTGTCGTGCTGGTCATGTGTTTGGAGGATTGCTTGCGAAGCGCGCGATTATCGCACAGTTCGCCCGGTGATCGCAGGGTAATACATCCAGGAATTCGCCCGTGGCTCGATGAGAAGCATAGCTCCGTAGGTCGGGTTCGCTCTGGGGGTGCGCTTCCACGGACACGCTAAAAGCATGACATCCCTGTCTCGCTCGGGAACGGCCGTCCTGGCCGTTCACGGTCCGTGGAAGCGCACCCCCAGATCGAACCCTTGAGTAGTGCCTGGTTTATGTGTCGAGGGAGATAAAGACTGAGCATTCACGCCTGTTGCGAGGCAAAAAAAAGGCGGGCTTGCGCCCGCCTTTTTCCCAGGGTGGAGTTGCCTCCACTCAGGTGCAGTTCTTAGAACTGCATGGTTACACCGGCGAACCAGTACTGACCCAGCGGGTCGTACACACCCGGGTAGGTGTTACCGTTCTCACGAGCAGTTACACCCTGAGCAACGAACGGAGGCTGTTCATCCATTACGTTGTTCATACCCAGACGCAGGGTCGCGTAGTCGGTGACGGCCCAGGTAGCAGCCAGGTCGATGTAGTCCTGGGAGTCGATGTCGATCGGAGTACCGGAGTTACCGGTCTGATCCACGCCATCGATGTAACGCCAGGTCAGGTTAACGGTGAGATCCCAGGGAGTTGCCCAGGTTGCCGTGAAGCGGTTCTTGTTTTCAGGCAGCGGCAGTACACAGGAACCACCGTACAGGCCTTCACAAGACTCTTCGCCAGCACCGTCGTACTGCTCCTGCACCCACTCGTCTACGTAGCCGTAGATGTTGACGAAGTTGAGGCTACCCCACTCGCCGATATCCACGTTGTAGGTCAACTCGACGTCCACACCCTTGGTCTGGAAGAAGCCGATGTTGGCAGACTGGGCGTTAACACCGTTACCGGGAGCTGCCAGGCCGAGCCACAGGGTGTCGTTCTGACCACGAGATACGGAGTCACAGAAGTTGCCCGTCTCGATACACTGCAGCAGGGTGGTTTCCTGGTCGATGCTGGTGATCGCGTCTTCCACCTTGATGTCGTAGTAGTCGACAGAGGCCGTGAAGCCCGGCAGGAAGTTCGGCGATACGATGAAGCCGAAGCTGTAGGTGTCAGCTTCTTCCGGCGACAGATCGGGATCACCACCAGTGATGGTGTTGTACTGGGCTGCCGGGGAGTCGCTCGGACCGCCTTGATCCCAGATTGCCTGTGATACACCGGAGCGAGCACACTGCTCGAAGGTATAACCACGCTGGCTCACACCGTTAACAACGCCGCCACAGGGGTCGTTGTCCATGGCGAACAGACCACCGGATACCGGCTCGAACTGGTCAACCAGGTTCGGTGCACGTACCGCGCGCTGGTAGCTACCACGCAGCTTGATCTGCTCGTTGATATCCCAGCCCAGGGCTACCTTGTAGGTGTCCGTGGTTTCGCCGGAAGGATCGTAGTCAGAGTAGCGGTAGCCGAGGTCCAGGACGACAGACTGCATAAAGTCCTTACCTTCCACCAGCGGAATGCTGGCTTCGGTGAAGAATTCCGTCACGTCGTACTCACCAGCGATCGGGGTCAGTGCTGCACCCAGGCCGCCAACGGTGCCCGCCAGGGCCGCGTCGTCAGGACGGTACTCCAGGGACTCTTCGCGGTACTCGAAGCCGAAGATTACGGATACGCCGTTCTCTGCCCAGGGCAGGCTTACGCCGTAGTCGCCCAGGTCACCCTGTACGAAGGCCTGGAAGATCTCCTGGTCGGTGGTGCCGCGCTCGAAGTACTGCTGGCCGATGTAGCCCAGCGCTTCCTCGGTGACACCACCGGTCTGGAAGATGTTATAGGGCACACAGTTCGGGTCGCTGGTCATACAGGTACCGTCGGGGTTGACGTCGATAGCGTCGTCAACGTTGGCAACGTTTACGTAGTTACCGTTCCGGGTACGCATGTCCACTTCGGAGTACTGGTAGGAAACGTCGTAGCTCCAGGTGTCGTTGATGTCGCCACGCAGGCCGAACAGGCCGCGATAGGTGGTGTGGCGGATATCACCGAAACGCGGACCGCCTTCTACGTTACGACGGCCGAAGATGGTGGTGACCATCTGGTCGTCCGGCGCTCCGGTACAACCGACGACATCGCGCTGGCTGTCGGACAGGAAGGGGTTGCCACAGTTGAAGTCCAGGGTGTTGAAGAACACACCGGCCGGGCCGAACTGAGCGATTGAACGGTTGTCCATGAACATCAGTTCAGAGTAAACCTCAACCTGCTCGTTCAGCTCGTAACGCGCCATGGCACCCAGGGTGGTCCGCTCGTCAGGACGCTGCAGGTAGCTGGGCGGTGCGAAGTTGAACAGCTCGCCAAAGCCTTCCTGGAACTCGGTGCCAGCCACGTTGTACGGCTGCAGGAAGCCGTCATTGTCGAAGTAGAAGCTACCGGCTTCGTTGGTGGCCGAACCCAGGCAGGGGCCGCTGCGAGAGCGGATAGCACAGGCGCTGTAGTCGCGCTCGGACTGGGTGATGCCTTCGATGTCACGGTAGGTAGCGTATGCCGTGATGTTGCCGCGGCCTTCGTTCAGGTTGCCGCCGATAACAAAGCTGATGTCATCGATGTCACCGTCGTTGGCGGTGTCATTGGCAAACGGGAAGCCCGCATCTGCTGCGTTCTGCGGGATGAAGCCACCGTCGTTGTCGTGGCGGTACTGGCTGAACTGGTAGTCCAGCTTAACGCCTTCGAAGTCGTCAACCATGATGAAGTTAACAACACCGGCCACAGCGTCCGGACCGTAGGTGGAAGATGCACCACCGGTCAGTACTTCAACACGCTTCACCAACTGCATCGGGATGAAGTTGAGGTCGGCACCGGAGTTGGTGTCGAGCGGCGAGTTGGTGGGCAGGCGGCGGCCGTTCAACAGCACCAGGGTACGGCTGGAGCCGAGCTGGCGCAGTTCCATGGTCGCGGTACCGATAGACTCAATGGCCTGACCGGACGACTGGTCCAGGGTTACCTGCGGCAGCTGAGACAGGACGTCTTCCACCCGGGTAACACCGGTGAAGGCCAGCTGTTCAGCGTCGAGCTGCTGAACCGGGCTGGAGGTCACCAGGTTCGCGCGTTGGATACGCGATCCGGTAACGATTACCTCTTCCAGCGAGGCATCTTCTTGCGCCATGACTTGCGGCACGGTCATCGCAGAAGCGACACCCAGTGCAGCATTCACAGCCAGGGCAAGTGGTTTTTTGGACAACATATTGATTCCCCTGTGAATTTTTTTTCAGATCTGATGTGAGCTCTCAGTGCACAGAAAGTGTGCACTTTGCGAGCCGTACCGAATTAACGCATGAACGCACAAGTCCCTCAACGAATCCCCAAACTGAAGTTTGTAAAAAATTCACACTCGGGGAACTAAGCTGGATGCCGCCTTGCGGCGTAGCGCCCACTACTTGCAGGCGGCTGTGGGTGCTGCCCACGAGCCTGGGGGAGGAGTTCGCCGGCGCCGCATGACGACGCCGGGGGGAATCAATTGACCAGCTTGACGCCGATGCTCTTGCCGGTCTCGGTAACCGTCATCTTGTAGAAGCCCATGAAGTTCCTTGAAATGCTCACTTCCGGGTTGGGTGGCCCGGAGTACTTGTAGCGTCCGGACAGGCGCTGGCGCCAGATCTGCCCATTTTCCAGCCGGAACAGGGTTTCACCGGTCCAGCCGGTAAAATCGCCCTGGATACGGGAAACGATGGCGGCTTCGCTCTTGGCGGCCTTGACCTCTTCATTACTTTGCACCAACACGGCTGCCGTACCCGCCGTATAGTTGATCAGCCAGGCGTTGAGCGCCTTGAGCTCGCGCTCATTGAGGTGGTCCAGCCCCGCGTCCTGGAACTCCTTGGCGGTCATCAGGTTTTCGATGCCCGGGAACTTCTCTTCGGCCATCGCGATAGCGGCCAGCAGGCCGAGCAGGATAACTGCAACGTGCTTCATATTATAAGGAACCGTGAAGTGGTGATTGCTGTGGCGTCGCATTATGCCGCCAGCCCCGTGGCGCGGCAATGCGCACACCGCGGGTATACTTGAAAGTCGCATTTTCATACTGTATGTTCAAATCCCTTTTTCGCAGGCCTCGGCCCGCGCCGCCTGCTGCGCGTGGACTACACTGAAGGGCTGCCTCACCCACCAACGAAGGAACCCTGTTCATGGGCGTACAAGTCGTACCTAAAGAAGAGTTTTTGAGCTGCGTTGGGCAGAAGTTCGAGCCCGGCCCCTGGACCGAACTGACCCAACAGCGCATCAATGAATTTGCCGATTGCACCGACGATCACCAGTTTATCCATGTCGACGAGGAGGCGGCCAAGCAGACGCCTTTCGGCGGCACGATCGCCCACGGCTTCCTGACCCTGTCCTGCCTGGTGCCGATGACCTCGGGCCTCGGCGTGATGCCCGAAGGCGTGGTGATGGGCGTTAACTACGGTTTCGACAAGGTCCGTTTCCTGGCGCCGGTACGCGCCGGCAAGAAAGTGCGGGCCCACGTCGAAATCGCTGACATCCAGCAGAAGGATGACAACCGCTTCCTGGTCAAGCAGAACATTACGGTAGAGATCGAGGGCGAGGAGACGCCGGCACTGGCCTGCGAGTGGCTCTCCATGGTGTTTACGGGTTAAGGAGTCAGCAATGAGCATTACATACGAAGGCAAGGTCGCGATTGTCACCGGTTCCGGCGGCGGCCTCGGCCGCAGCCACGCCATCGAACTCGCCAAGCGCGGCGCTAAAGTGGTGATCAATGACCTCGGCGGTGCCGCTGATGGTACCGGCGGCTCCAGCGAGGCGGCCAGGGCCGTGGTGGCGGAAATCGAGGCGCTGGGCGGTGAGGCCATCGCCAATGGCGCCAATGTTGCCAAGTACGACGAGGTCGAGGCCATGGTCAAGCAGGCCATGGACCAGTGGGGGCGTATCGATATCCTGGTCAACAATGCCGGCATCCTGCGCGACAAGAGCTTCGCCAAGGGTTCCCTGGACGACTTCAAGATGGTGCTGGATGTGCACCTGATGGGCTCCATCAACTGCACCAAGGCCGTCTGGGACGTTATGCGCGAGCAGGCCTATGGCCGTATCGTCATGACTACATCGTCCAGCGGCCTGTACGGCAACTTCGGCCAGACCAATTACGGCTCGGCGAAGATGGGCGTGATCGGCGCCATGAACACCCTGTGCCAGGAAGGCGCAAAGTACAACATCAAGGTCAACGCACTGGCGCCCACCGCGGGTACACGTATGACCGAGGGCCTGATCCCGGAGAAGGCCTTCGATCTGCTGACCCCGGAAACGGTGACCCCGGCGGTGCTTTACATGGTCAGCGAAGACGGCCCCAACCGCACGATTATTGCGGCCGGCGCCGGCTGCTACTCGGTGGTCAAGCTGGTCGAAACCCACGGGGCCTACCTGGCACCGGAAGACCAGACCCCGGAGGGTATTGCTGCCCACTGGGAGGCTATCACCAGCACCGACAACGAAGCTGTGCCCCAGGCCGGTTTCGAGCAAACCCTGAAGTTCACCGGCATGGCCGCTGAAGCTCAGGGCATCGACCTCAGCTAGTAATGGAGTCATTCCCGCGAAAGCGGGAATCCAGACTTCGAACAAACGTGGATTCCCGCTTTCGCGGGAATGACTGGACAATTCTCGACACCCGCGCGAACGGGTGCAGAAGGAGCAGACAATGACAGACGCAGTAATCGTATCCACCGCACGCACCCCGATTGGCAAGGCCTATCGCGGTGGCTTCAACAACCTGGCCGGCGCCAGCCTGGGCGCGGCCTCGGTGTCTGAGGCCATCAAGCGCGCCGGTATCGACCCGGCAGAAATCGATGACGTGATCATGGGCGCCGCCCTGCAGCAGGGCGCCACCGGCCAGAACATTGCCCGCCAGGTGGCCCTGCGCGCCGGCTGTCCGGTCACAGTGTCCGGTATGAGCCTTGACCGGCAGTGTTCCTCCGGCCTGATGGCGGTGGCGACCGCGGCCAAGCAGATTATCCACGATGGCATGAGCGTGGTGGTGGGCGGCGGCCTCGAATCCATCAGCCTGGTGCAGAACGAGCACATGAACCTGCACCGCGCCGGCGACGAGGAGCTGGTGGCCATGCACCCGGCCGTCTACATGTCCATGCTGGAAACTGCGGAAGTGGTGGCCAAACGCTACGGCATCAGCCGCGAGCAGATGGACGAGTACGGCCTGCAGTCACAGCAGCGTACAGCAGCGGCTTACGAGGCGGGCAAGTTTGACGACGAACTGGTCGCCGTGACCTGCACCCGCAAGACCTGGGACAAGGAAACCGGTGAGGAAGGCGAAGCCGAAGGTACCGTGGCGGCCGACGAAGGCGTGCGCGCCACCACCGCAGAAGGCCTGGCCGGCCTCAAGACCGTATTCGAGGGCGGCACAATCACCGCGGGCAACGCCTCGCAGCTGTCCGACGGCTCCTCTGCCCAGGTCGTCATGGACGCCAAGCTGGCGGAGCAGAAGGGTCTGGAGCCGCTGGGTATCTACCGCGGTATCGCCGTGGCCGGCCTCGAGCCCGATGAAATGGGTATCGGCCCGGTCTACGCAATACCCAAGCTGCTCAAGCAGCATGGCCTGAGTGTTGACGATATCGGCCTGTGGGAACTGAACGAGGCTTTCGCCGTGCAGGTTATCTACTGCCGCGACCAGCTGGGCATCGACAATGACAAGCTCAACGTCAACGGCGGTGCGATCTCCATCGGCCACCCCTACGGCATGAGCGGCTCGCGCATGATTGGCCACGCCCTGATCGAAGGCAAGCGCCGCGGCGTCAAGTATGTGGTCGTCACCATGTGTGTGGGCGGCGGCATGGGTGCGGCTGGCCTGTTCGAGGTCGCCTGATGCGCGCACTGGTTTGCGCCGAACTGGGCCCGGGTGACGGCGAGAAGCTGTCACTCGAGGCCGACTGGCCGGTGCCGGAACTGGGTGAGCACGATGTGCTGATCAACGTGAAAGCGGCGGGACTGAACTTCCCGGATGTGCTGATCATCCAGGGCAAGTACCAGTTCCAGCCCGAGCTGCCTTTTATTCCCGGCGGTGAGTTTTCCGGCGTGGTAGAAGCGGTGGGCGAGAAAGTCACTCGCTACAAGCCCGGCGACGAAGTCATTTCCATGGGTTCGGTCGGCGGCTTCTGCTCGCAGGCCGCAGCCCATGAAATGGCGGTATTTCCCAAGCCGGCGGCGCTGTCTTTCGAGGAAGCGGCTGGCATCGCCATTACCTATTTCACCTCCTATTACGCGCTCAAACAGCGCGCCCAGCTGCAGGCCGGGGAAACCCTGCTGGTGCTGGGCGCCGCCGGCGGCGTCGGCACCACTGCGGTGGAACTCGGCAAGCTGATGGGTGCGAAGGTGATTGCCGCCGCCAGCAGCGACGAGAAGCTGGAGACCTGCAAGGCGCTGGGTGCTGACGAGGTGATTAACTACTCCGAGCAGCCCCTGAAGGAAGCCATCAAGGAACTGACCGGTGGCAAGGGCGTGGATGTGGTCTATGACCCGGTGGGCGGCGACTTCTCCGAGCAGGCCCTGCGTGGCATGGCCTGGAATGGTCGCTTCCTGGTCATTGGTTTTGCTGCCGGCCCCATCCCCAGCGTGCCGCTCAACCTCGCGCTGCTGAAAGGCTGCTCGATTGTGGGCGTTTTCTGGGGCCGCTTCACCGGCGAAGAGCCGGAGACCAACATCGCCAACATCCACGAGCTGTGGGAACTGTTCGAGGCCGGCAAACTCAAGCCGGTGGTGACAGACTGTTTTCCCATCGAGGAATACCGTGAGGCCTTCACCTGCATGACCGAGCGCCGGGCGCGCGGTAAAGTCATCCTCACGTTCTAGGCCTGTCTTTGGAAAGGAGCGCGCCGTGAAGGACTTCTCCTTCAGCACTGCCGGTTGCATCGAAAGTGGCGCCGGCAGCAGCCTGCGACTGCATGAGCAGTGTATGCGCCTGGGTATTTCCCGGCCCTTGGTGGTGACCGACCCGGGCCTGGTGTCTATCGGCCTGCTGGAGCCGCCGCTGGCAGCACTGCGTGCCAACGGCTATGCGCCAGTACTGTATGACCAGGTGCGCGAGGATCCGCCCGAGTCGGTCATTCTCGATGCGGTTGAACTGGCGCTGGCAGAGGGTATCGACGGCGTGCTGGCGATTGGTGGCGGCAGTTCCATGGACGTGGCCAAGGTAGTGGCCGTGCTGCTGAGATCGGAACAGTCGCTGGCGGAGCTCTATGGCGTTGACCAGGTCACCGGTACGCGGCTGCCGCTGGTCCTGGTGCCGACCACCGCGGGCACCGGCTCCGAAGTGACGCCGGTGGCGGTGGTCACTACCGGTGAAACCACAAAGGCGGGCGTGTCTTCCCGGGTATTGCTGCCGGATGTGGCGGTGCTGGATCCAGATTTGACCCTGGGCCTGCCACCGCGGGTGACCGCGATGACCGGTATAGATGCCATGGTGCACGCCATCGAGGCCTACACCTCACGCCATAAGAAGAACCCCCTCTCGGATAACCTGGCGCGCCAGGCGCTGACCCTGCTGGGCGGCAGTATCCGCGCCGCGGTGCGCGAGGGTGATAACCGCGAGGCGCGGGCCAACATGCTGCTTGGCGCCATGCTCGCCGGGCAGGCGTTCGCCAACGCACCGGTGGCAGCGGTGCACGCCCTGGCTTACCCGCTGGGCGGTCACTACCACATCCCCCACGGCCTCAGTAACTCGCTGGTGCTGCCGGCGGTGCTGCGTTTCAACATGCCGGAGGCCGCGCCCCTGTATGCCGAACTGGCGGAAATTGTGGCTGGCAGAGCCTCGGCGGAGGCGCTGGTAGCTGAGCTGGAGGCCATTATCAGTGATACCGGCCTGCCGGCCACCCTGTCCGAGGCCGAGGTGCCCGAGGCTGACCTGCCAATGCTGGCGGACGACGCCATGCTCCAGCAGCGCCTGCTGGTAAATAATCCGCGCGAGGTAGCCCGGGAAGATGCGCTGGAGATCTACCGTGCCGCCTTCTGAAAAGGTCCCCGGTCGCGCCGACTACAAGGTGTTCTACCCGATCACCACGCGCTGGAGTGACAATGATATCTATGGCCATATCAACAACGTGGTCTACTACTCCTACTTCGATTCGGTGGCCAACCGCTACCTGATCGAGGCGGGCGGGATGCAGATTCCCGACGACCCGGTGGTGGGTTACGTGGTCAGCTCCGGCTGCGACTATGTTAGCTCGCTGGAGTACCCCGATCCGATTGAGGGTGGATTGCGTGTCGATCGACTCGGCAACAGCTCGGTGCAGTATGGGATTGGTATTTTCCGCCAGGGTGAAGATTCCCCCGCGGCTTATGGCCATTTTGTTCACGTATTCGTGGACCGCGTGGCCAACCAGTCGGTGCCGATTCCGGCGCCGATTCGCTCAGCCCTGGAGCAAATCCTGGTCGCGAGCTGAGAGCGCGGCTGTTACATGCTCAGGCCTCTGAGCCTGCGCGCTCCAGCAGCTGTTGGCGGGCAGCCATGACGTGTCGGGTTTCCTTGAGGGATTTCATGCCCTCCGCAAACAGATCGGTCTGTAACTCCGCCAGTGCCTCCCTGGCTGCCTTTTCATCAATGGCCAGGTCGTTGTCGACCAGTCGCAACAGCTTGCGGTGAATGATGCTGTCGTGCCAGGTGCCGAGCAGGTCCTGCAGGCGTTTGCACAGCTCGATGGGCTCGTCGACCTCAGTCTGCGACAGCGAGTCCAGGCTGTAGCGCAGGTCCTTGATGGCGATCCGCAGCTTGTGCCATGCCCTCGGCTCGTCGTGCGTGGCAGCGTACTCCCAGGCCTGGTCGACGCGCAGGCTGGCCTCACGAATCGCGGCTTCCTGTGCCATCGGCTGGCGCTGCTGCTCAATATGGTTGTCGATATAGCCGCGCATGTTGCGAGCCGTGAGCTCCCACTGCGGGTCACGCAGCGCGGTCAGCACCTGTTTCCAGACCCGCTGGCGGTGGCGTTCAACGGCGGACAGCAGCCCCACCGGCTGCTGGTCTTCGGGTAGTTCCTCGATACGCGCTGCCAGGGTGTCCCAATCCCTGGCGGGATTGGTCTGGCTGGCCAGAAAGCCCCATTCCCGGCGCAGCTGCCAGGCGTCCGGCTGCTCTTCGAAGCGCAGCAGTCCCCGTAGCCGCCGGATGGTTACCCGCAGCTGGTGCAGGTCGTACTCGGAGTAGTCTTCTATCAGGGCCTTGCGGCGTCCCTCGATCTGGGCCTGCAGCTTGGCCAGTGTTTCTTTCACTTGGGCTGTCTCCGGCTCAGTTGCATCAGCACGAATACTAGAATGAATACCACGCCGCTGAAAGCACTGGGCAGCGCGGGGCTGTACTGGTACAGCACGCCGCCGGCGACCGGGCCCACCACGAAACCGATTGCCGGGCAGGACGCGACGATTCCGGCGACTGCCCCCTGTTCGTCCGGCGATACGGCCATCGAGGCAGCCGCCATGATGCTGGGCATCGCCATACCGGTGCCCAGCCCCATGAAAGCCATGCCCACCGCCAGGTAACCCGTCCCCGTGAAGCTGCCGATAAAGCCGGCGGCCAGCAGCAGGGCGGCGAGTCCGGCGAGGATGAACTGGTCCGGCGTCAGCGCAAGACGCTGTATCAGAACCCGCTGTGCAAGAAAGGCGAAGGTGGCGGATACCATGAAGGCGCCGCCGGTGTACTGGGCGGTTTCGATCCCGGACAGCTGCAGCTTGTCCTGGATGCTGAACCCCAGGGTCTGCTGAATTGCACCAAATCCCGAGAACATGCCGACGGCGGTGGCGACATAGCGCACGATACGCCGGTCGCGGTAGCGCAGCCGGCGGGTGGCCGCGTGGGACTTGCGCGACACTGCCGGGATCGGCGGCAGCTTCATCCACACCAGCACAGCGGCGCTGGCGGTCAACAGGCCGGCGAAGTACAGCGGCGCCAGCAGGCCGACCGTGGCCAGCGCGCCGGACACCGCGGGCCCGAGAATCATGCCCAGGCTGTTGGCGGCACCCAGTCTGCCCATGGCGCGCATCCGCTGGTCGGGGGGCGTCAGGTCCGCGGTATAGGCCGAGCAGGCGGGCGGCGTGGCCGCCATGATCGAAGACTGGGTGCAGCGCGAGACGATTGCCAACAGGTGCAGGGGGGTGCCCGCCAGCAGTCCGATCAGCCCGGCCTGGAATACGCTGGCAAAAAACACGATGCCGACGGTAAAGCCACTGAGGCCGATCAGCAGCACCGGCTTGCGTCCGCGGTGGTCACTGTAGCGGCCCCAACGCGGCGAAATCCAACCGTAGGCAATCGCGGAGATGGCAATAATCGAGGTGACCTCGATCTCGGTCATTCCCACTTCGCGCCCCAGCGGCGCAAGAATGGCGAACACCAGTGACTGGCCGATAGCGACCGTCAACAGGCTGAATACAAGCAGCGAAGACTGGGTGCGGGACAGGCCCGGGTAACCACTCACGATCGACGTCAGGTGATGAAGCTGGAGAACTCAGGACCCCGGCGCCGGGCGCATTCCCAGCCGATGCCGGTGCCGCCACCGATGTCCGGGATGTTCTTGCCTTCGAGGGCGTGTGACATGGTGCGCTCCGCTCGTTGAGGGGGCGTCAGTGTACCCCGCGCAGGGGAATCGCGTCCGCTTTAGATGGCCATGCCGTCCTTGTCGAGGCGCCAGCGCAGGGTGTCGATGCGGTCCTGGCCGAAGAAGGGTTCGCCATTGTAGACAAACAGGGGTACACCACTGTGATTGGCCGCAGCCTGGCGTTCCTGGTTGGCTTCTACCTCGGCCTGGTGCTCGGTGCCGTCACCGATGGTGGCTTCCATGTCCGCGAGATCGAGGCCGGCCCGCTCCGCTGCCCGGGCCAGGTGATCGCCCTGGTCCCAGGCCTCGGTACCGCCAAAGATGGTGCGCGAGACTTCCGCGGCGAACTCTATGCCGCGGCCGCGCCGCTCGGCTTCGATTCCCAGCCACACCAGGCGGTAGATGTAGGGTTGTTCCTCGGCGATGGTAAAAGTCTCGAAGTCCTGCACAATCGGGTCCGGGGAAGGCCACTTGATGGGCATGCCCAGCATCTCGGCGCGGCGCTCAGAGTCCATGGCAACGTACAGGGCCTTGTAGATATTGTCCGGGCTGAAAAACTCCGGCTGGCGGACCGCCAGTGGCAATACCGTTCGCAGCACGACTTCCACGTCGTAATCCTTCTCCAGCTGCAGGGCACCCGGCGTGGCCAGGTAGCTGTAGGGACTGCGGAAAGAGAAGTACAGGTCGATGGGGGTTGGCATGGTGGATTCCCTCGGTATTTGTTAATCCTGGGCAGTGGCGATCCGCAGGTATGGGAGGTCCTGGCGATAGGTCAGGCCGTGGACCTCGATATGGCGTTGTGACAGCAGTATAGAACGCAGGTAGTCCAGCACCTCGCGGCTGATGACCTGCCCCGGCACCAACACCGGCACGCCCGGCGGGTAGGGAGTAATCTGGTCAGCACTGATGGCGCCTTGCAGGGACGCGTTCAGTTCTGTCGAGGAATCCATCAGCCGCACCACTTCCCCGCGCTCGAAAAACACATCCCTTGGCAGCCTGGCGATTTCGCCGGTGGGCGGCAGCGGGGGAGGCGGCGTGAGCTCGATGCCATCGCGCGTGTCCTGCGCTTCCCGGGCCATACGCTTGAGGGCATTTTCCAGCCGCATCACCTTGCTGAGCGTGGTGCCGATGGTGAGCAGCAGGGTAATCGTGTTGAAGGTGGTCTTCTCCACCTGGATGTTGTAGCGCTCGAACAGCTCCACCTGCACCGCCTCGGCACTGCGGCCGGCGCGACTGATGTCCACGGTAATCTTTGTGGGGTCCAGGCGGATACCGTCCTCAGCCAGCTCGTCAGGCAACATGTCGGGTAATTCCAGTACCCGGAACACGCCGGTTGCGTTGATGGATTCCCGCAAGCGCTCTGCCAGCTCCAGCGTCTGCTTGAGCAGCGCGTAGCCCTCCATGGCCATCTGTTTTCGCGCCACGTCGAGGCTGGCGATGATGGCGTACTGGGGGCTGGTGGACGCGTGCATATTGAAGTGCTCGCGGAAACGCTGCTCGTCAAAGTCCGGGTCGTTGACATGCGTCATGCTGGCCTGTGAGAAAGCTGAAAGCATCTTGTGGGTGGACTGGGTGACGTAATCTGCCCCTGACTCCAGGGCAGTGGGGCGCAGGGCATGATGGAATCCGGCGTGAGCGTACCAGGCCTCGTCGATGATCACCTTGATACCCACGGCATGCGCGCGCTCGATGATCGGCGCCAGGTCGTAGCGCATGCCGTCGTAGGTACAGCTGGTCAACAACAGGGCGCGTGCGTCCGGGTTGTCATCGATGGCCCGATAGATATTGTCGCGAGTGACCGGTCCATACAGTCCGTAGCGCACTCGCAGCGAAGAGGGCAGGTACACCGGCATGGCGCCACAGAGAATAATGCCGTGGTGGGCCGACTTGTGGCTGCCGCGGTCCAGCAACACCTTGTCGCCGGGATGCAGCAGGCTCTGCAGGATTACCTTGTTGGCGGTAGAGGTACCGTTGGTGGAGAAGAAGGTGTGTTTGGCTCCAAAAGCGCGCGCCGCAAGCTCCTGGGCATCCTGGATCACGGTGTGGGGTTCCAGCAGGCTGTCCAGTATCTGCACTGACACCGACAGGTCGGCGTCAAAAATATGCTCGCCCAGGAAGTGGTAGAACTCCGCTACCCATGGACTGTCCTTCATGCTGTCGCCACCTGAGTGGCCCGGCGTATGCCAGGCATCCTTGGCGCTGCGTACATAGTCCCGCAGGGTGTCGGCAAAGGGCGTGGCCGCCTTGTGGTCGATGGCTGCCAGCACTTCCCTCAGCAGGGAGAAGAAGTCCTCCTCGCTTTCATCCAGGTAGCCGTCGATATGCAGTTCCAGCAGGTCATCAATGCGGCCACGCTCGCTCTGGGGCAGGATCACAAAGTGGTTCACATGGGGACGGCGCGCCAGGCATTGGGGTACCACGTCCATCGCGGAGTGACTGTGAATGAGCAGGGCCTGCAGGTGGGGCTCGCCCAGCAGCCCGGCGAGCTGCTCTGCGTTGGTGGCCTGCTTGAAGTCAATAGAGCTGCGGGGGTAGTCCTCTTCCAGTGAAGCCCACAGGCCCTGGCGCCAGCGTTCGGCAAACTGTGGGTCTTCGCTGTAGACCCCGATCAGGATTGTCGGCTGCATGGTGTCAGACACTTTCGCCTCCCGAAACCAGCTCTTTCAGCTCCTTGCCGCCCAGCGCTCCCAGGATCCGCGGGTAGGCGGAGGGGAACAGGCGGCTGATCAGGCTGATGACCCTGGCATCGCGGCCGATCAGCAGGCGCGGCTGGCGGCGCTCCATGGCCCCAAGGATCTGGTCTGCCGCGGAGGCCGCTGTGGTGCCGGTCATTTCCTCGAATTTTTGCGCGAACGCCTCATGCTCTTCCTGACTGCGGTGGGTGCGTGCGGCGCGGGCGATATTGGTGGTGACGCCGCCGGGGTGCACGCAGCACACGTGCAGGCCGGATTCTGCCAGATCCTGCTCCTGGCGCAGGGCCTCCGTATAACCACGCACGGCAAACTTGGCGGCGTTGTAGGCGCTCTGCGTGGGCACGCCGATGATGCCGAAAACACTGGATATATTGACCAGGTGACCGCCGCTGGCCTTCTTGAGCAAGGGTAGGAAGGCCTTGCAGCCATACACCACCCCCCAGAAGTTTATGCCCATGAGCCACTCGATGTCTTCGAGGCTGTTCTCCTCGGCCGTACCGCCGAGTGCAACGCCTGCGTTATTAATGAGTATGTCGAGGCGCGGGTGGCGGCTTGCTACCGCCTCGGCCCAGGACGCCACCGCGTCGCGATCGGCCACATCCACGAGTTGCGTGGCCACAGCCAGGTCCTTGCGCTCCAGCACCTCAACGGTCTCGGCCAGCCCGGCTTCGTTGACGTCACTGAGCTCGAGCACACAACCGGCCCGATTGAGCGCAATCGCCAACCCACGGCCAATCCCCGACCCGGCGCCGGTCACCGCCGCGATCTTCCCCTCGAAATAACCCATTCTTCTTCTATCCCCGTGAAAGGCGCAGATCATAGGCCTTTTGAGTGCAATCGCAAGAGTGGGTGGGTGCCACGCCGGCGGCGAATCATCACCCGGCCCCCGGCCGGACACGCCGTGAACCCATCCCTGGGGGCTTGGATGCGCCATCCATGGCGCATACGGTCCGACCAGGGGCCGGGTGATGCTCCGCCTCAGTTCTGTGCCGGTGCGAAGCAACTAGCCAGATCTCAGTCGTGTGAGCGCTTCGGCCAGCATCCTCGCGAGTGCAGTCCAGTTCGCACGGAGGGCCTGTATTTGGCGATGATGTCGAGGGTCGTGGGGTGCGCCTGTGGGTACAGGGACCGTGCCGGCCATGGATGGCCGGCCCGAGTGGCCAGGGACGGCCAAGCTTACGTGTCCCGGTAGCCACAGGTGTGCCGCGCGACCCACCTCGATATCGCCGCCCAAGCCAGCAATATGTAGACACCTGCCAGCCGATTCCGTAGAATCGCGTTCCCAGAATATGAGGACCACAGCCCCGTGTTCTGGGCGACAGGAGCCGGTGACGCGCGTGCCAGATTATGATGAAAAAAAGCGAGATGAACTGTTCATCTCGCTTTTTTTTGGGCGCGATAAACGTACCGAACGCTCCACAGCGGCCCAGCGCAGGCAGTGTCCCAACTGAATACTGGAGGCGGGCTTGAGCAATAGGGCAATACTGGCGCTGGAGGATGGCAGTATCTTCCGGGGCGTATCCATCGGTGCCGAGGGCACGTCGGTCGGCGAGGTGGTGTTCAACACCGCGATGACCGGTTACCAGGAGATTCTCACCGATCCTTCCTACGCCCGGCAGATTGTCACGCTGACCTATCCCCATATCGGTAACACCGGCACCAACCCTGAGGATGAGGAATCTTCTGCTATCTGGGCGTCCGGGCTGGTGATTCGTGACCTGCCCCTGCTGGCCTCCAATTACCGCAATCAACAGGACCTCTCCAGCTACCTGAAGGCCAACAATATTGTCGGGATCGCTGATATCGACACCCGTCGGCTGACGCGCATCCTGCGCGAAAAGGGTGCCCAGAATGGCTGTATCGTCGCCGGCGAGAACCCGGACGAGGAGGCCGCGATGGCCGAGGCGCGGGGCTTTGCCGGCCTCAAGGGCATGGACCTGGCGCGGGAAGTCACCGTCAAGGACGCCTACCTGTGGCGCGAGGGCTCCTGGGTCTGGGACCAGGGGCACCCCAGCTACCGGGACGAGGAACTCAAGTTCCATGTAGTCGCCTACGACTACGGGGTGAAACGCAATATCCTGCGCATGCTCACCGACCGTGGCTGCCGGCTGACGGTGGTGCCGGCCCAGACCCCGGCCAGCGAAGTGCTGGCGCTGAAGCCCGACGGTGTCTTTCTCAGCAATGGTCCCGGTGACCCGGAGCCCTGCGACTATGCGATTGAGGCCATCTCGGAACTGCTGACTACCGGCATACCCATATTCGGGATCTGTCTCGGCCACCAGTTACTGGGCCTTGCCAGCGGCGCCCGGACTATCAAGATGAAGTTTGGCCACCACGGCGCCAACCATCCGGTCCAGAACCTGGACGACGGCACGGTATTGATCACCAGCCAGAACCACGGCTTCGCCGTGGACGAGAGCAGCCTGCCGAACACCCTGCGGGTAACCCACAAGTCGCTGTTTGACGGATCACTGCAGGGCATACATCGCACCGACTGTCCTGCCTTCAGTTTCCAGGGGCACCCGGAAGCGAGCCCGGGCCCGCACGACGCGGCCCCTTTGTTCGAACACTTTATTGAGCTGATGGAAGCACA
This sequence comes from Halieaceae bacterium, assembly GCA_965229625.1. Lineage (GTDB taxonomy): Bacteria > Pseudomonadota > Gammaproteobacteria > Pseudomonadales > Halieaceae > JANQIO01. The sequence goes on along the minus strand of CBDDJJ010000002.1, from coordinate 1,011,391 downwards.
CACCGGCGAATCAGCGCCCCAGGGAGGAGCCGCCTGAGATGCCCAAGCGTACAGATATCCAGAGCATCCTGATCCTTGGCGCCGGCCCGATCGTGATCGGCCAGGCCTGTGAGTTCGACTACTCGGGCGCCCAGGCCTGCAAGGCGCTGCGCGAGGAGGGCTACCGGGTCATCCTGGTGAACTCCAATCCCGCCACCATCATGACCGACCCGTCCATGGCCGATGCCACCTACATCGAACCGGTGGAATGGCGCACGGTCGCGAAGATCATCGAGAAGGAAAAGCCCGATGCGCTGCTGCCCACCATGGGTGGCCAGACCGCACTCAACTGCGCCCTGGACCTGGCACGCGAGGGTGTGCTCGAGCAGCACGGCGTGGAGATGATCGGCGCGAGCAAGGACGCCATCGACAAGGCCGAAGACCGCGAGCTGTTCGACCAGTGCATGAAGCGCATCGGCCTCGAGTGCCCGCGCGCGGCACTGGCCCACAGTATGGAAGAGGCGTTGCAGGTGCTGGACCAGATTGGCTTCCCCTGCATCATTCGTCCGTCCTTCACCATGGGCGGCTCAGGTGGCGGTATCGCCTACAACCGCGAGGAGTTCGAGGAAATCTGCGCCCGCGGTCTCGACCTGTCTCCCACCACCGAACTGCTGATCGACGAATCCCTGATCGGCTGGAAAGAGTTCGAGATGGAAGTGGTGCGGGACAAGAATGACAACTGCATCATTGTCTGTGCCATCGAAAACTTTGACCCCATGGGTGTGCACACCGGTGATTCCATTACCGTCGCTCCGGCCCAGACCCTGACTGACAAGGAATACCAGATCATGCGCGACGCCTCGCTGGCGGTGCTGCGTGAGATCGGCGTCGAGACCGGCGGCTCCAATGTGCAGTTTGGCCAGGACCCGAAGACCGGCCGCATGGTGGTCATCGAGATGAACCCGCGGGTATCACGCTCTTCGGCGCTGGCTTCCAAGGCCACCGGTTTCCCGATCGCCAAGGTGGCGGCCAAACTGGCGGTGGGCTACACCCTGGACGAACTGCAGAACGACATTACCGGCGGGGCCACGCCGGCTTCTTTCGAGCCCAGCATCGACTACGTGGTCACCAAGATTCCGCGCTTTGCCTTCGAGAAGTTCGACGGTGCCGATGCCCGCCTCACCACCCAGATGAAGTCGGTGGGAGAGGTCATGGCCATTGGCCGCAACTTCCAGGAATCGGTGCAGAAGGCCCTGCGCGGCCTGGAAGTCGGCTCGGCGGGCTTCGAACACATGATTGATGTGGATCGTGAAGACGCCCGGGAAGAGCTTGTCCATCAGCTCACCATACCGGGGCCGGAGCGTATCTGGTATGTGGCTGACGCCATGCGCCACGGCATGAGCATGGACGAGATCTTCGACCTTTGCGGGATCGACCCCTGGTTCCTCGTGCAGATCGAGGACATCGTCAACAGCGAGAATGCGTTGAAGACCGTGGCGCTCAAAGATATTGCTGCGGACGCTATGTACCGTCTGAAGCGCAAGGGTTTTTCCGACAAGCGGCTGGCGGTTCTGCTGGCGGTGACCGAGCACGAGGTGCGGGCCCATCGCCAGGCGCTGGATGTGAAGCCGGTGTTCAAGCGGGTGGATACCTGCGCCGCGGAGTTTGCTTCGGCCACGGCCTACATGTACTCCAGCTATGACGAGGAGTGTGAGTCCAACCCCTCGGGCCGCGAGAAAATCCTGGTGCTGGGTGGTGGCCCCAACCGCATCGGCCAGGGCATCGAGTTTGACTACTGCTGCGTGCATGCCGCGCTCGCCATGCGTGAAGACGGCTATGAAACCATCATGGTCAACTGTAACCCGGAAACCGTCTCCACCGACTACGACACCTCCGACCGACTCTACTTTGAGCCGGTCACCCTGGAAGACGTGCTGGCCATCGTCGATGTCGAAAAGCCCGCCGGTGTCATCGTCCAGTTTGGCGGCCAGACGCCGCTCAAGCTGGCCCGCGATCTCGAGGCCGCGGGTGTGCCGATTATCGGTACCACACCCGACGCCATCGACGAGGCGGAGGACCGCGAGCGCTTCCAGCAGATGATCGAAAAGCTCGGTCTCAAACAGCCGCCGAACATGACCGTGCGCAGCACCGAGGAAGCGCTGGCCGCGGCCGAAAGCCTTGAGTACCCGCTGGTGGTGCGGCCCTCCTATGTACTCGGCGGTCGCGCCATGGAGATCGTCTACCAGGAGAAAGAGCTGGTGCGCTACCTCAACGAGGCGGTGCAGGCATCCGATGATTCCCCGGTGCTGCTCGATCACTTCCTCAACGCCGCCATCGAGGTGGATATCGATGCGGTGAGCGACGGCGAGGACGTGGTGATCGGTGCGATCATGCAGCACATCGAGCAGGCCGGCGTACACTCCGGTGACTCTGCCTGTTCGCTACCGCCCTACAGTCTCGATGGCGATGTGCAGGATGCCATGCGCGATCAGGTCAAGCAGATGGCGCGGGCGCTCAACGTGAAGGGCCTGATGAATGTGCAGTTGGCCTGGCAGGACGGCGAGATCTATGTGATCGAGGTAAACCCGCGCGCCTCCCGCACCGTGCCCTTTGTTTCCAAGTGTATCGGCGTGTCACTCGCCAAAGTGGCAGCGCGTTGTATGGCAGGCAAGACCTTGCAGGAACAGGGCTTCACTACCGAGGTCGTGCCGCCCTACTACAGCGTGAAGGAAGCGGTAATGCCCTTCAACAAATTCCCCGGTGTCGACCCGATCCTGGGCCCGGAGATGAAATCCACCGGCGAAGTCATGGGCACCGGCGATCGCTTCGAAGACGCCTTCGCCAGGGCCCAGCTCGGTGCCGGCGAAATTGCTCCCGAGTCGGGCACTGTGTTCATCAGCGTGCGCGATGTCGACAAGCCGGGCGTGCTCAACGTGGCTCGCGACCTGGTTAGCGAGGGTTTTGAAATCGTCGCCACCAGCGGCACCCGCAACGCCCTGGAAGCGGCAGGCATCCCCTGTCGTCACGTCAACAAAGTGCTTGAGGGCCGCCCCCACATTGTTGATATGATTAAAAACAGTGAAATCGATCTGATCGTCAATACCACGGAAGGCCGGCGAGCCATCGCCGATTCCGCGTCGATTCGCTCTAGCGCGGAAGCCAACAACGTCTTCTATACGACCACACTGGCCGCGGCCGAAGCGATTTGCGCGGCCATGAAGCACTCCGCGGACGGTCAGGTCAGACGCCTGCAGGACCTGCACGCCAGCCTCGCCGGATAGGTTCCGGATGGCTGCCCGCGGGTCTGCGCGGGCAGCAGCGATCGAGGTTTGCTATGAACAGTGTGCCAATGACAGTGGCGGGGGAGGCCTCCCTGCGCGCCGAGCTGGAGAAGCTCAAGAAGGAAGATCGCCCGCGCATCAGCCAGGCAATTGCCGAGGCGCGAGAGCATGGTGACCTCAAGGAAAACGCCGAATACCACGCCGCCCGCGAGCAGCAGAGCTTCGTGGAAGGCCGCATCATGGAAATCGAGGGCAAGCTGGCTGAGGCCCAGGTCATCGACGTCACCAAACTGGCCAAGACCGGCAAGGTCATCTTCGGCGTGACGGTCGATCTCATCAATATCGAGAACGACGAAGAAGTGCGCTACCAGATCGTCGGCGAGGACGAGGCCGACATCAAGAACAACAAGATTTCCGTGACCTCACCCATCGCCCGTGCGCTGATCGGCAAGGAAGAGGGCGAAGTAGTCGTCGTGAGAGCACCCGGCGGTGAGATCGAGTACGAAATTGCGGAAGTCTTTCACATTTAATGAGACCGCTCGGGCTCAGCATCTCTAAGTTGACCCCGAGGCGCTACATCACCCTGACGCATCTTGCTGAGCAGGCAGTGCCGGGGCCTCTCCTGTCATTCCAAGGCGCCGGGCCAGGGCTCACCTTCTGAACGCCCTTACTCGCCGCTGCCGTCATCCCCGCGCAGGCGGGGATCCAGTACTCAGGTCTGCGTAGTGAGCTTCAAGCAGGGGTATACAGCGTTGCTTGGTGACAGCATCCATGCCAAGGCTGTCCATTAGCCCGGTGATGCGCTCGCCGTCGCCTGCGTCGCTGGCGCGGATGGCCAGCAGGGTGTCCTGGCGCGGGTCGTTGATCTCTATGTCGGTATCCATCACCAGGTAACACCAGACGGCGAGGGCGCGCAGTAACAGGCTGTCGCCCTGTTGCGTGCCAAGCGTCGGTAGCCAGCGTTGCCGGAGTTTCTCGGTGCAGTCCATGGCAATCTGAGCGCAGCGGTGTTGCAGCCTTGGGTTTCCAAAGCGCAGGAGTAGCTGGTCGCGGTAGCCCGGCAGGTCGAAACCCCTGGGCGTTGAGAGTGCCGGCATCAGCTCCTGGTTCATCATCGTCTCTATAAAGCCGCGCAGTGCTTTGTCTGCCATGACGTCGGCCACCGTTTCCCTGCCGGCCAACTGGCCGAGGATGGCAATCGCCGAGTGCGAGGCGTTTAGCAGGCGTAGTTTGATGGCTTCATAGGGGGTGATGTCGTCGACCAATAGGGCACCGCCGAATTCCCAGTCCGGTATCGGTGTGGCGAAGTCCCGCTCGATAATCCACTGGCTGAAGGGCTCGGTAGCGATGGCGGCCTCATCGCGCAGGCCGAGTAACTGCGCCTGCCTGGCAAGGGCAGCCTCGCTCTGCGCCGGCACGATGCGGTCAACCATGGAACAGGGGAAGCGGACCCTTTCTGCCAGCCAAGGCAACACCTCCGGCCAGGCCTGCGCCAGGTAATCGACCAGCGCTGCATGTAGCTTGCGGCTGTTGTTGGCCAGGTTGTCGCAACTGATGACAGTAAGCGGTGCGCCGCCGGCGTCTAGTCGCTGCTTGAGCCCCCTTGCCAGCAGGCCAATCACGGTGCGGGCCTGTTCAGGTTGCGCCAGATCTGCCTGGACGCCTGGAAGGCTGGTATCCAGCGACTGCCTGGCTCTGGCCAGGCAATAGCCCGCTTCCGTGACGGTGAGCGTGACAACCCGGATAGCGGGATCGCGAAAAGCGGCGTTCACAGAATCCGGCTGCTGGGGAGCGACCAGTACTCGCAGTATCGAGCCAATGACCCGCAAGTCCCGGTGGAGCCCGTCTTCGCTCAACAGTGAAAACAGGCCCTGCTGCGGATTGAGCTGCTCGGCCACGCGCTCGCTGCGCAGTGACACGCCGATGATTCCCCAGTCGTCGGCCTTCTTAAGCACCGCGTCAGTGTAGACGGCCTGGTGGGCGCGGTGAAACGCGCCCAGCCCAAGATGCAGGATGCCGGGGGTAACGCGGCTTCGATCGTAAGCAGGCCGCAGGACCTCGTTGCCCAGGTCATCGAGAACGTCCGGTGAGAGCCGCTGCCCGGTCACGGCATGGCATCCGGTGGGATAATCGCGCCGGGTTGGCCGATGACAGCGGCCGCCAGCCGGCGTCCCTGGAGAGCGGCGGCCCGCGGTGATTCGCCCGCCAGGCGTGCGGCCAGGTACGCGGCATTGAAAGCATCGCCGGCCGCAGTGGTATCCACCACCCTGCGAACTGGCATGGCATCGATCTCTTCGGTGCGGGCGTTGTGCAGCAGTGTACAACCGACGGCACCGCGCTTTAGAACCACTTCCTGCGCGCCGGCTTCTGCCAGGCGCTCAAGGCAGGCAGCGGGATCGCGATCCTCGTGCAGCGCCTGTTCGTCTTCAAATGTCGGCAGCAAAATGTCGGCCATGCCCGCGACAGGGCCCATGGCGGCGCGCGCTTCGTCCACACCCCGCCAGCCGGCCGGGCGGTAGTTGCTGTCAAAGGCGATCTCGACACCTTGGCGCTGCAGGGCGGTCAGCAGCTCCTGGAGTCGCTCGCGCCCGCTTGCGTCGAACAGGGACAGGGTAATGCCAGACAGGTACACCAGGCCGAAATCGATGACGCGCTCCAGCACCTGTTCCGCGGCGTGATCGTCATCGAACAACTGACGGACCGGGGCTTCCTGCCGCCAGTAATAAAAGCTGCGCTCGCCCCGTTCATCGGTATCAACGAGGTACAGGCCTGGCTGCCTGCCATCCCGCCGCTGCACCAGCCCGGTGTCGATCCCCTCGGCCTGCCAGCCAGCGACCATGCGGTCGCTATACTGATCGTCGCCCAGTGCTGTCAGGTAGGTGACGCCGATGCCAAGGCGCGCAAGGTAAACGCTGGTATTGAGTGTGTCACCGCCATAACCCAACTGCAGCTGGCCTTCGCTGCCGGCAGGCGACAGTTCCAGCATGCACTCGCCGATGGCCAATACCCCTGGCTGCGGCATGGACGGTTCTCCGGGTTGAGACGCGGCGCATTGTAACGCATGGCCGATGACAGGCGCCCGGCGTCAGCTTTCTCAGCTCTCGCGGTTGGCCTGGAAGTAGCGCACCTCGGCGAGGACCAGCTCGGCAATCAGGCGCACCACGACGGCGTGGTTCTCATTGCGGATTTTCTCGACACCCTCGAAGATCGACAGGCGCAGGGCGTCGGCGTCAGCCCCCGAGATGCCCTCCGGCAGGCTGACCTGGAAACTGTAGTCTTCCGCCGCCACCGAGCGCTCATAGACCTGCTTCACCGTGCTGGCGGCGAAATCGATCAGTTCCTCATCGGCACCCCGGGCGCTGAGTAATTCGCGAATCTGTTGGTCCAGGAACGCCAATCCCTTGGCGCGCTGAGAGGGGAACTCTATAACGTTCGCCATGCGGGCACTCAGAAGCGCAGCAGGTTGGAAAGGCGCGGATCGGGCTGGGGCGAACGCCGCAGTAGCAGCAACATGCCACCCGTAGATTGCACCAGTTGCGCCCCGGTACGGGTGCAGATGTCCTCGGCAACCTGCTCCCTGTCAGCCTTGCCGCCGACAGCCACTTTTACCTTGATCAGTTCGTGATCGGCCAGTGCCCGCTCGATTTCTGTCATCACCCCGTCTGTCAGGCCCTTGCCGGCCACCATCACCACCGGCTTCAATTTGTGGCCGATGGCGCGCAGCTGTTTTTCATCTCGTCTGTTCATAGGCTTGTCGTTTAGAGGCTGTCATTTCCACGTCTGGCGGGGCGCGGTATTCTACGTCAACCTGGCCCGCTTGGCAGGCCCGAATTCATCCACTTCTACACCGCGACGTTTCATCCCATCATGCCCAAGAAGAAGTCCTCCAGCCGGGCCTGGCTCAAGGAGCACCGCAACGACCCCTATGTGCAGCAGGCACAGAAGGAAGGCTACCGTTCCCGAGCCTGCTACAAGCTGCTGGAGATCCAGGAGCGCGACAGGCTCATCCGGCCTGGAGATACGGTGGTAGACCTTGGCTCGGCCCCGGGCGGCTGGTCGCAGGTGGCCGCGGGTATCGTGGGTCCCCGGGGCAGGGTCATTGCCTCGGATATCCTGCCCATGGATGCGCTCGCCGACGTGGGCTTCATCCAGGGCGATTTCACCGACGAAGCGGTGCTGGAAGAAATACTCGAGGCCGTTGGTGGTGACGGTGCGGACCTTGTAATTTCCGATATGGCCCCCAATATGAGTGGAATGAACGCAGTGGACCAGCCGCGGTCCATGTACCTGGTGGAGCTGGCACTGGACCTCGCTCGCCAGGTACTCAAACCCGGCGGGGGCTTTCTCAGCAAGGTGTTCCAGGGCGAAGGCTTCGATGAGCTGGTGCGGGATGCGCGCAGCAGCTTCGATCGGGTGCTGACCCGCAAGCCGGCGGCGTCACGACCCCGCTCCCGGGAGGTCTACCTGCTGGGAACCGGATTCAAAGGCGAGTAGTAGATTAACGCATTGATATGTAAGGGGTTTTTGTCGATGGTGATGCCCCTTCAACTCTAGTAACATTGAAGGTTCGTCCCGCGTGGGATTGGAGAGGTAATAGGCCTTGAACGATATGGCAAAGAATTTACTCCTTTGGCTGGTAATCGCAGCAGTGCTGTTGTCGGTCTTCCAGAACTTCAACATGCAGCAGCCGACGGAGCAGCTGGGCTACTCCGAGTTCATCGAAGAAGTGCAGCGCGACCAGGTCCAGAAGGTAGTCATTGATGGCCTGACCATCACCGGCGAGCGCTACAACAACACGCGCTTTGAGACCATCCGTCCCATGCTGGAAGATCCCAAGCTGATCGATGACCTGTTGGCACACAGTGTCGAGATCGAGGGCCGCAAGCCCGAACAGCAGAGCCTGTGGACCCAGCTACTGGTGGCCTGCTTCCCGATCCTTATCATCATCGCGGTTTTCATGTTCTTCATGCGCCAGATGCAGGGCGGCGCCGGTGGGCGCGGCGGCCCCATGAGCTTTGGCAAGTCCAAGGCGCGGTTGCTCGGCGAAGACCAGATTCACACCACCTTCGCTGATGTGGCGGGCGTGGATGAAGCCAAGGAAGATGTGCAGGAACTGGTGGAGTTCCTGCGCGATCCCGGCAAGTTCCAGCGCCTCGGTGGCCGCATCCCGCGCGGCGTGTTGATGGTCGGTCAGCCCGGTACCGGTAAAACGCTGCTGGCCAAGGCCATTGCCGGTGAAGCCAAGGTGCCGTTCTTCTCTATTTCAGGTTCCGACTTCGTCGAGATGTTTGTCGGCGTCGGTGCCTCCCGCGTGCGCGACATGTTCGACCAGGCCAAGAAGCAGGCGCCCTGCATCATCTTTATCGACGAGATCGATGCCGTGGGCCGCCACCGTGGCGCGGGCCTGGGTGGCGGTCACGATGAGCGCGAGCAGACCCTGAACCAGCTTCTGGTTGAAATGGACGGCTTTGAAGTCAATGACGGCGTCATTGTCATCGCCGCCACCAACCGCCCGGATGTACTGGATCCGGCCCTGCTGCGACCTGGGCGGTTTGACCGCCAGGTGGTAGTGGGCTTGCCGGATATCCGTGGCCGTGAACAGATTCTCAAGGTGCACATGCGCAAGGTGCCATTGGCCGATGACGTGAAGGCTGCCCTGATTGCACGCGGCACCCCCGGTTTTTCCGGTGCCGACCTTGCCAACCTGGTGAACGAGGCAGCGTTGTTTGCCGCCCGCGCGAGTCGCCGGCTGGTGGGTATGGAGCAGTTTGAACTCGCCAAGGACAAGATCATGATGGGCGCCGAGCGCAAATCCATGGTCATGTCGGAAAAGGAGAAGCAGAACACGGCGTATCACGAGGCCGGGCACGCCATTGTTGGCCGCCTGATGCCGGAGCACGACCCGGTCTACAAGGTAAGCATTATTCCTCGTGGCCGCGCGCTTGGTGTAACCATGTTCCTCCCGGAAGAAGACCGTTACAGCCATAGCCGTCGTCATATTATCAGCCAGATCTGCAGCCTCTTCGGCGGCCGTATCGCCGAAGAAATGACCCTTGGCAAGGACGGTGTCACCACAGGCGCCTCGAACGACATTGAGCGTGCCACCGACATCGCCCGCAACATGGTGACCAAGTGGGGCCTGTCCGAGAAGCTGGGTCCGCTGAAATACGATGAGGGCGGTGAAGAAGTCTTCCTGGGCCGCTCCGCGGCGCAGCCAAACCATGCGGTATCCGGCGAGACTGCCCGCCAGATCGACGAAGAAGTTCGGAGTATCATCGACGAGTGTTATGCCACGGCGGAGAAAATTCTCGCCGAGAATCGCGACAAGCTCGACATGATGGCCGAAGCACTGATGATGTACGAAACCATTGATACCCACCAGATCGACGCGATCATGGAAGGGCGCATGCCCGACCCGCCGGACTGGGGCAATGACGGTGCCGGCGGCAGCGGTGTTGAAGCTGAAGACGGCGCTGCCGAGGGCGAGCGCAGCGAAGGGCGCGACAGCCCGATCGGTGGGCCTGCCGAGGGGCACTAAGGCCAGCCGGGTTCCAACCGGATGGCACGGCAACACCGGATAACGCACTGAAACACACTGCTATCCAGGTCATGGGGGTGATGAACATCACCCCCGATTCATTTTCAGACGGCGGCAAACTCTACCGACAGGGTCCGGACCTCGATGCCGTGCGCCGCCGTGCCGATCAGATGGTGGCCGACGGGGCCGCCTACCTCGACCTGGGCGGCGAATCCACTCGTCCCGGTGCTTCACCAGTGAGTGAACAGGAAGAGCTCGATCGGGTTATTCCCTGTGTCGAAGCACTCGCCGACTTGCCGGTCACGCTTTCAATAGATACCAGCACACCCTCCGTGATGCGGGAATCCGCAGCGCGCGGCGCCGGCTTTATCAACGATGTACGCGCCCTCACCCGCGAAGGCGCCCTGCAAACTGCGGCTCAGCTCGGACTGCCTGTCTGCCTGATGCACATGCGGGGCACGCCACAGACCATGCAGGATGACCCCCGCTACGACGCCGTGGTGGACGAGGTAAAGCACTGGCTGCTGGACCGGGTCGAGGTCTGTGTGGCGGCCGGGATTCCCCGTGAGCGGGTCCTGCTGGATCCGGGTTTCGGCTTTGGCAAAACCGTCGCCCACAACCTGGCTTTGCTCAATGGGCTACCGGCGCTGGCGGCCACGGGGCATGGTGTGCTGGTCGGTCTGTCGCGCAAGTCCCTGATCGGCAAACTGATTGGCCGCGAAGTAGATGAGCGCCTGCCGGCCAGCCTCGCGCTGGCGGTGTTGGCCGCGGAGCGTGGCGCCCGCATAATACGCACCCACGACGTGCGAGAGACCGCGGATGCGCTGGCCATGGTGCTCGCCCTGGTGGATCGTGGCAGTGCAGGAGACTAAATGACGAAACGCTACTTCGGCACCGACGGCATCCGCGGCCGGGTCGGTGACGCCCCGATTACACCGGACTTCATGCTCAAGCTGGGCTGGGCCTGCGGTCGGGTGTTCGCCGCTGGCGACACCGGTGGCGAACGCCCGACGGTGATCATCGGTAAGGATACGCGGGTATCGGGCTATATGTTCGAGTCTGCCCTCGAAGCCGGCCTGGTCGCTGCGGGCGTTGACGTCAAGCTGCTGGGTCCGATGCCCACGCCGGCGGTGGCGCTGATGACTCGCTCCCAGCGCGCCCAGGCGGGAATTGTTATCAGTGCCTCCCACAACGCCTTCGAAGACAACGGCATCAAGTTTTTCAATGCCGGCGGTCAGAAACTGGCCGACGAACTGGAATTCGCGATTGAGGCCGAGCTGGACAAGCCGCTGGAGACCGTAAGTTCCGATGCTATCGGTAAGGCGGTGCGGGTCGACGATGCAGCGGGCCGCTACATCGAGTTTTGTAAATCCACCGTACCGGCACGTTTCAGCCTGCGCGGACTGAAGATCGTTGTGGATTGCGCCCACGGCGCCACCTACCACATCGCGCCCAGCGTTTTTTCCGAACTGGGCGCCGAGGTGACGGCCATTGGCGTGGAGCCCGATGGCTTCAATATCAATCGCAAGGTGGGGTCCACCAGCCCGGCTGCGTTGTCAGGGCGGGTGCTGGAAGAGGGCGCCGACCTCGGCATCGCCTTCGATGGCGACGGCGACCGCGTCCTGTTCGTCGACCAGCGTGGCCAGCTGGTGGACGGTGACGAGCTCCTGTTCATCATCGCGCGGCACCGACGCGCCGGGGGTGTGGTTGGTACCTTGATGTCCAACCTGGGTATGGAACTCGCTCTGCAGGACCTTGGTATCGAATTCGCGCGCGCTCGAGTCGGCGATCGCTATGTGAACGAACTCATGCAGGAGCGCGGCTGGAGCCTGGGTGGGGAATCCTCTGGCCACATTATCTGCGCCGACCTTACAACGACCGGCGACGGCATTGTCGCGGCCCTGCAGGTGCTGGTCGCCCTGCGCGCCGCCGACACCGATATGGCCACGCTGAACTCCGGCATGACCAAGTACCCCCAGCATATGATCAATGTTCGGGTACAGGGCCAGGTGGACCTGGATGGCAATGCCGACGTGCAGGCTGCGGTGGCGGCAACCGAGGTCGAGCTGGGTGACCGCGGCCGGGTGCTGTTGCGCGCGTCCGGCACTGAGCCGGTGGTGCGGGTGATGCTGGAGGGTGAGGACGCCGGCGAGGTGGAGAATCTCTGTGGCCAGCTCGCCGAGCGGGTCTCCGGCCTGCTGGGTAGCTGAGCTGACGGCTCTCCATTGATATCTGACGGCTCTTCTCCGGGGCTTAGGGCACTTGCCCCGGGGCAGAGGGCTCTGTTGTATGTTGAGGCCTTCTTGGGTAAGATTGCCGCCCGCTGCAAACAGGGGGTCCCATGCGCCGTAGTGTCGTAGCCGGTAACTGGAAGATGCACGGGTCCAGCTCGATGATCGAGGACCTGGTGAAGTCACTTACACCAGCCGTCAGTACCGAAACCTGTGACGTCATAGTCAGCCCACCCTTTCCCTATCTGTCGCTGGTTCAACAGCTGACGGCGGGAACCGGGATTGGCCTGGCGGGTCAGAATTGCAGCGAGTACGGCCAGGGCGCCCATACCGGCGAAGTTGCCGCCGATATGTTGGTCGACCTGGGCTGTGACTGGGTGATTCTCGGTCACTCTGAACGCCGGCAGGCGGGAGAGACCGATGCGCAGGTGGCTGCCAAGGCGGCTGCGGCCCGCAACGCGGGCCTCAAGCCGATACTGTGTGTGGGTGAGAGCCTGGCACAGCGCCAGTCGGGCGATGCGGTGGCAGTGGTGACTGCCCAACTGGCGGCCCTGGTAGATGACCTGGCGGCCGGCGATATCATCGCCTACGAGCCGGTGTGGGCCATTGGCACTGGCGAGACGGCAACCCCGGAGCAGGCGCAGGAAATGCACGCTGAAATTCGGTCGTTCCTGAGCCAGCACCAGCCGACGCTGGCCGAGCAGACCCGGATTCTGTACGGCGGCAGCGTCAAGGCGGACAACGCGGCGGAGTTGTTTGCCGCAACAGATATTGATGGTGGCCTGGTCGGCGGTGCCTCTCTGAAGGCAGACGATTTCAGCGCCATAGTTGGGGCAGCCACGTAGCGGCTACCCGGGAAAACACAGGATAGATATGGAACAACTGATTCTCATAGCGCACCTGCTTATCGCTTTCGCGATCATCGGTCTGATCCTGCTGCAGCAGGGCAAGGGTGCGGAAATGGGTGCGTCGTTCGGCGCCGGCGCCTCGCAGACCCTGTTCGGAAGCACAGGCAGCGGCAATGTGCTGACCAAAGCGACGGCGCTGCTCGCCACGGCCTTCTTCCTGACCAGCTTCGGCCTGGCGATTATTGCCAAGGAAGGTGCCACGGCAGATCCTGAACTCGCCATCCCGCTGCCTGCGGCGGAAGAACAGCAGCCGGCGATGGAAGCCGAGATGCCGGCAGCGGCATCCGACCTCCCGGTGCTGGAGGACGATATTCCTGAGGCAGCGGTCAGCACCGACGACCTGCCGACTGTGCCCGACATCGAATAAGCCGGGCCCAGCGACACGGAAAAACAGATACGCCGAAGTGGTGGAATTGGTAGACACGCTATCTTGAGGGGGTAGTGAGCTTTGCTCGTGCGGGTTCAAGTCCCGCCTTCGGCACCAATATGGTAGAGAGGCGCTCGATATTCATCGGGCGCTTTTCGTTTCTAACGTACGCTCTCTTCGCGGGACTATTCCGGCCCTCGCTGTTACCGGGTCAGCATAGCTGCCCCGGGCTCGGGCGCGATTTGCGGTGCAAATCGCCCCGCCTTCGGCACCAATCCTGGTAGAGAGACGCTCGATTTCATCGGGCGTTTTTCGTTTCTGACGTACGCTCTTTTCGCGGGACTATTCCGGCCCTCGCTGTTTCCGGGTCAGCATAGCTGCCCCGGGCTCGGTCGCGATTTGCGGTGCAAATCGCCCCGCCTTCGGCGTGCTTCGGTTCACTACCCAGTCATGCCTGTGCAGGCGGAAATCCGGTTGGTATGAGTTGCGGAACTATCCGGGGCTCGGTCGCAAATTGCCGTGCGAATTGCGCTGCGCGCAGCAACTTCTCAGTTGGTGTTTGATGCGGCGACGGCCGAGAGCATCAGGAAAAGAATGACACCGTATCCCCAGGAGATATTAGCCCTGGCGTCAGCTTGACTGACCTCGATGGTTTCCAGGGAGGAAATCGGGGTCGTAATGAAGACATCTCGAGTGTCTCGCAGTTGGGCTTTCAGCCTATCGCCTTCCACCGCCACGAAGATCACGTATTTCTCGAGACCGTCTGTAGAGACGATGCGCAGTTCATCCCCGGGTTTCAGGTTCTCGCGCAGGCTTGCGGGCGTTGCATCCACGGCTTGCATGCTACTGCAGCCGACGAGCGCGACAGCCAATAGTGCAGCTATCGTGCGTCGGTATAGGCTGAGCATTTGTCAGGGGCCGGGTACATCACGCGCGGATTGTATCGGTGCCGTGGAAGAAACCACAAGCAGGCGTTTTTTTGTACCTGAATCGCTGTTGACCGGGGGTGGGGTGGTCCCTATAATTAGCGCCCTTTCGAGCAGGTAGCCAGGCCTGTTTGAATGCGAAAGCCGAGGGGCTTTGGCAAGGAACGAGTTTTGATGCGGGGTGGAGCAGCCTGGTAGCTCGTCGGGCTCATAACCCGAAGGTCGTCGGTTCAAATCCGGCCCCCGCTACCAAACAACAGCGAACGATGAGGTCCGATTCCCGCGTTCGCTGCCAATACGCACCGACGCGGTTTGGATAACGGTGCGAACCAAAAAGCCCCTTATTAGGGGCTTTTTGTTATGTGTTTGTTGTGTATGAGCTATGCGCTGAAAGCTGCGTGAAGCGTGTGAAGACAATGGCCTCGCGATGGTGAGTAGCCATCAAGCTGGCAGGAGGCTTGCCGAGAGTGGCCGGTCGGGAACAGAAAATTGAGGCACTGCTGGAACCCACGGTGGAAGCGCTGGGTTTTGAACTCTGGGGCCTCGAATACCTGTCCCAGGGGCGGCACACGATCTTGCGTCTATATATAGACAGCGAGAACGGCGTCAACGTCGACGACTGTGCCGAGGTGAGCCGTCATGTGTCCGGCGTCCTTGACGTCGAGGACCCGATTACCGGTGAGTACACCCTGGAGGTGTCATCGCCCGGGGTGGACAGGTTGCTGTTTCACCTCGACCACTACCCGACCTACGTCGGCGAGTGGATTGAATTGCGCTTGCGTACGCCTTTCGAGGGTCGCCGCAAGTTCAAGGGAACCTTGAAAGGTATTGAGGGAGAGGATGTGGTGGTCCAGGTGGACGACCACGAGTTCCTGCTCCCCCACAGCGCCATTGAACGGGCGCAGGTGCGGCCGCGATTGTAGATTGCCCTGTAGGGGATCTGCCTGAAGAGCGGCCCTGGTAAACGCCGGTTCGCCGGCATTAATTCAGCACACCCGGTGTGCGTAGTCGAGACGAGAATGAACAAGGAAATCTTGCTGGTAGCCGAGGCGGTCTCCGCCGAGAAAGGCGTCTCCGAAGATATCATCTTCGAGGCGATCGAGCTGGCGCTGGCCACGGCCACCAAGAAACGCTACGACGAGGAAGCCGATATCGAGGTCACGATTGATCGCGAGTCCGGCGACTACGTGACCAAGCGCCGCTGGCTGGTCGTGCCGGACGAAGAGCTGGCCCTGCTGGGTACGCAGTTCACTACCGAGGAAGCCGCTGAAGTCGATACCAACCTGAAACCCGGTGATATCCACGAGGAAGTGGTTGAAAACGTGGATTTCGGCCGTATTGCCGCCCAGACCGCCAAGCAGGTGATTGTGCAACGCGTTCGCGACGCCGAGCGCGCCCAGGTGGTCGAGGAATACCAGGATCGCGTCGGCGAACTGCTGGCGGGTTCTGTAAAGAAGGTTACCCGCGACAATGTCATCGTCGACCTTGGCAACAACGCCGAGGGATTGCTGCCACGCGACCAGCTTGTCGGCAGGGAGACCTTCCGCGTCAATGACCGGGTGCGCGCCATCCTCACCCAGATCAGCGAAGAATCCCGTGGCCCGCAGCTAATCCTGAGCCGCGCCTGCCCGGAGATGCTCATCGAGCTGTTCAAGATTGAAGTACCGGAAATCTCGGAGGAAGTCATCGAGATTCGCAGCGCCGCCCGCGACCCGGGCTCCCGTGCCAAGATCGCGGTCAAGACCAACGACGGTCGAATTGACCCAGTCGGCGCCTGTGTCGGTATGCGCGGCTCCCGTGTGCAGGCGGTCTCCAATGAACTGGACAACGAACGCGTTGATATCGTGCTGTGGGACGACAACCCGGCACAGTTGGTGATCAACGCCATGGCACCGGCAGAGGTGGAGTCCATCGTCGTGGACGAGGACACCCGCACCATGGACGTGGCCGTCAACGAAGACAACCTCGCCCAGGCCATCGGCCGTAGCGGCCAGAACGTGCGTCTTGCCAGTGAGCTGACCGGTTGGGCTATCAACGTGATGAGCACCGAAGAAGCCGCTGACAAGCACGAGCAGGAAGCCGGCGCCGTCATCGGTTTGTTCTGCGAACAGTTGGATGTCGACCAGGAAGTAGCCGAGATCCTCGTCGAGGAGGGTTTCACCACCCTGGAAGAAGTGGCCTATGTGCCGCTGGAGGAGATGTCCGGCATCGAGGGCTTTGACGAAGAGATTGCCGAGGAGCTCCGCGCCCGTGCCAAGGATGCATTGCTGACCCAGGCGATTGCCTCTGAGGAGCAGTTGGGCGAGCACGAGCCGGCGGAAGACCTGCTGAACATGGACGGTATGGACCGTCACCTGGCCTACATCCTGGCCAGCCGGGAAATCATCACCATGGAAGACCTGGCAGAGCAGGCCGTTGAAGACCTGCTGGATATTGAAGATATGACTGAAGAGCGCGCGGGCGAGCTGATCATGACTGCCCGTGCACCCTGGTTCGAAGCGGAAGAGGCACAAGCCTCGGACAACGCGGCCGATGAGGCTGCCCAGGCCTGATTTCAGGTCCGCATCGACAGGGTAACAAGGAGAACATTGAATGGCGCAAGTCACAGTACAGCAACTCGCTGAAGTCGTCGGGGCATCGGTAGACCGTCTGCTTACGCAGATGGGCGAAGCCGGGCTGCCACACACCAAGGCGGAGGAAGCTGTTTCTGATGAGGACAAGCAGACCCTGCTTGCCTACCTCAAGCGCAGCCACGGCGAATCCACCAAGGCGCCCAAAAAGATCACCCTGAAGCGCAAGACCATCAGCACCCTGAAGAGCTCTGGCTCACAGGGCAAGAAGACGGTCAATGTGGAGGTTCGCAAGAAGCGCACCTACGTCAAGCGTGACCAGGCGGCCGAAGAAGTGGAACCGGAAGTAAGCACGGCGCCCGAGCCGGTTGCTGAGCCGGTCGAGGCACCGGCACCGGCGGCGGAAGCCGAGCCGGCGAAGTCGATCGAGATCGATCCGGAAGTGCTGCGCCAGCAGGCGGCGGAGAAACGTCGCAAGCAGGAAGAGGAAGAAAAAGCAGCGCGCGAAGCGGCTGTGAAGGCGAAGCAGGAAGAAGAGGCGCAGCGCAAGCTGGCTGAAGCCCAGGCGGCCAAGCCGGAAGACGGTGATGCCAAGTCTGCCGCCAAGCCCAAGCGCCTGCACGAGGCCCCCAAGCCTGAAGCCGATCGCTATGCCAAGAAGAAGGGCGGCCGTACCGATCGTCCTCAGGAGCACGTGCGTGGCAAGCAGCGTGGTCACAACCTGTCGCTGAACCAATTGGATGCTGCAGAGCGTGGAACGGTGCGTCGCCGCGGCGGCCGCAAGAAGGCCATTGCCCGCAGTCATGAGGAGCACGGCAAGCACGGCTTCGAGATGCCCACCGAGCAGAAAGTCTACGAGGTGGAGCTGGGCGACAATATCAGCGTGGGCGACCTGGCCTCGCAGATGTCCATCAAGGCCGGCACCGTGATCAAGGAGCTGATGAAGCTCGGCGTTATGGCGACCATTAACCAGGTACTCGACCAGGATACCGCCATCCTTGTAGTCGAGGAGCTTGGCCACAACTACAAGACGGTGAGCGACACCGTCCTGGAAGACTCCCTTGAGGAAACGCTGGCGCAGCACGAAGGCACTGACGAGCCCCGTGCACCGGTGGTAACCGTCATGGGCCACGTCGACCATGGCAAGACCTCGCTGCTGGACTATATCCGCAAGGCCAAGGTGGCGGACGGCGAAGCTGGAGGCATTACCCAGCACATCGGTGCCTACCATGTTGAAACTGGCCACGGCATGATTTCATTCCTGGATACTCCGGGCCATGCGGCGTTTACCGCCATGCGGGCGCGCGGCGCCAAGAGCACCGACATTGTGATTCTGGTAGTGGCCGCAGATGACGGCGTGATGCCGCAGACCGAAGAAGCCATCCAGCACGCTCGCGCTGCTGAAGTGCCGCTGATTGTTGCCGTGAATAAGTGTGACAAGGAAGGCGCAGACCCGGATCGCGTCAAGAACGAGCTGGCCGCCAAGGATGTCATTCCCGAGGACTGGGGTGGCGATACCCAGTTTGTGAACGTTTCGGCACTGACCGGTGACGGCATCGAAGAGCTGCTGGACTCCGTGCTGCTGCAGTCAGAGATTCTCGAGCTGAAAGCGCCCAAGGACGTACCGGCGCAGGGCCTGGTGATCGAATCCCGCCTCGACAAGGGCCGGGGTTCCGTCGCTTCTCTGCTCGTACAGAACGGCACCCTGCGCCAGGGCGATATCGTGCTGGCGGGCCTGCAGTTCGGTCGTGTGCGCGCAATGCTCGACGAAGACGGCAAGCCCATCAAGGATGCGGGTCCCTCGATTCCTGTGGAGATTCTCGGCCTCGACGGCACGCCGGATGCGGGCGACCCCTTTGCCGTGGTGGAGAGTGAGAAGCAGGCCCGCGAGATCGCCCTGTTCCGCCAGGAAAAGATGCGCGACACCCGTCTGCAGCGCCAACAGGCCGCCAAGCTCGACAATATGTTCGAAAGCATGACGGCCGGCGAAAAGAGCACGCTGAACATTGTCGTCAAAGCTGACGTGCGCGGCTCGCTGGAAGCTCTGTCCTCGGCCCTGCTGGATCTGGGCAATGAGGAAGTGAACGTCAATATCGTTTCTTCCGGCGTGGGCGGCATTACCGAGACGGACATCAACCTCGCCATGACGGCCAGCGCGGTGGTCTTCGGCTTCAATGTGCGCGCCGACAACGCCGCCAAGAAGCTGGTGGAAGAGGAAGAGCTGGACCTGCGTTACTACAACGTCATCTACGATCTGATCGACGATGTGAAGCAGGCCCTGGCGGGTATGCTGGCACCGGAACTGCGCGAGGAGATCGTTGGTATTGCCGAGGTGCGCGACGTCTTCAAGTCACCGAAGTTCGGCCTCATCGCCGGCTGCATGGTCACCGAGGGCACCGTGTTCCGCTCCAAGCCGATCCGTGTACTGCGCGACAACGTGGTTATCTATGAGGGCGAGCTGGAATCCCTGCGTCGCTTCAAGGACGATGCCAACGAGGTCAAGAAAGGCCTGGAGTGCGGTATCGGAGTGAAAAACTACACAGACGTGAAGGTCGGCGACCAGATCGAGGTCTACGAGGTCAAGGAAGTTGCACGCTCACTGTAAGCCCGCTCCCCTGGGGGTAGCTGGCTGATGGCAAGCTGATGGCGAGAGAGTACAACCGCACCGACCGCGTAGCAGACCATCTGCGTCAGGAGCTGGCCCAGTTGATCCAGTTCCAGATGCGCGACCCGCGGGTCGATATGGTCAGCATCACCGATGTGGAAGTGAGCAAGGACCTGGCACACGCCAGGGTGTTCTATACCGCACTGGGTAAGGACAGCGTCGAAGACGCCAGCGACGTGACCGCCGCGCTGAACAAGGCCGCGGGTTTCCTGCGCAGCCAGTTGTCAAAAGACAGCACCCTGCGTACAGTGCCTGCGCTTCAGTTTCGCTTCGACACCAGTGTCGGGCGCGGTCGCTACATGGAAGACCTCATCGAGCGCGCGGTAGAGAGTGACCGGGCCTCGGATGACATGAGCGATGGCCGGGTGAAGGACTGATGGCTCGGCGCCGCAAGGGTCGGCCGGTGGATGGCATCCTGGTGCTCGACAAGCCGAAGGGCATGAGTTCCAACCAGGCCCTGCAGGCGGCCAAGCGCCTGTTCGGCGCGGCCAAGGCGGGCCACACCGGCAGCCTGGATCCGCTGGCGACGGGCGTCCTGCCGCTGTGTTTTGGCGAGGCCACCAAGTTTTCCCGCTTCCTGCTGGATGCGGACAAGGCCTACACCAGCACCTTTGTGTTGGGGCAGATCACCGCCAGCGGTGATGCCGAAGGCGAGCTGCTTGAAGAATGTGATGCCAGCGCCGTGACCGCGGAGCAGGTGGAAGCGCAGTTGGCGGCGTTTCGCGGTGAGATCGAACAGGTACCGAGCATGTACTCGGCCCTGAAGCACAATGGGCAACCGTTGTACAAACTGGCCCGCAAAGGCCAGGAAGTGGAGCGCAAGGCGCGCCGCGTAAAAATATACGAGCTGGAGCTCGAGGGCTTTCGCCCTGGCCGGCATCCCGAGGTGGACGTTCGGATAAGCTGTAGCAAGGGAACTTACGTGCGCTCCATTGCCGAAGACCTTGGGCAGGCGCTGGGTTGTGGTGCCCATGTCGGTGCGCTGCGCAGGACTCAGGCAGGTCCATTTGACGCCACCATGCAGGTGTCGCTGGCGACGCTGGAGGCATTGAAAGAAAACGACGCGCAGGCCGACATGGATGCGCTGCTGGAGCCGCTGGACGCGGCGCTGGGGGAACTGCCCCTGGTGCGGGTCAGCGAAGCCGGCGGATTTTATATTCGCCAGGGACAGCCGGTCCTGGTGCCCAACTCACCCTGCGAGGGCATGGTGAGAATGGGCCTGGAAAACGGCGAGTTTCTTGGCGTGGGAGAGATATTGGACGATGGGCGCGTGGCGCCGCGTCGCCTGATAGCCGGAACCCGGCAATAGGGTCGGGCCGGAGCGAACCTGTCTGTAAATATGCACGGGCAGGCTCTTTTTGAAACCGGGTGGCAGATCCCACCCCAGGCATATTATGAGGAAATTGAAATGGCACTGAGTGCAGCTGAAAAAGCAGACATCGTAAAAGAGTACCAACAGGGTGAGGGCGATACTGGCTCCCCCGAGGTGCAAATTGCCCTTCTGACCGCGAACATCGAACAACTGCAGGGGCACTTTTCATCTCACAAGCACGATCACCATTCACGTCGCGGACTGATCCGCATGGTGAATCAGCGTCGCAAGCTGCTGGACTACCTGAAGCGCAAGGATGGCGAGCGCTACAGCAACCTGATCAAGCGTCTGGGTCTGCGTCGCTAACGTTTACGAATCCGCCGGGCCGTGCCCCGGCGTTTTCTTTATAGGAATTGGAGAATTTAATGAATCCCGTAACAAAGACTTTCAAGTACGGTGATCACACGGTCACCCTGGAAACGGGTCGTATTGCAAGACAGGCTTCCGGCGCTGTTCTGGTCACCATGGACGAAACGTCTGTGCTGTGCACCGTGGTTGCCGAGAAATCCATGCGTCCGGGGCAGGACTTCTTCCCGCTGGGCGTTCACTACATCGAGAAGACCTACTCCGTCGGCAAGATCCCCGGTGGCTTCTTCAAGCGCGAAGCGCGTCCCTCTGAAAAAGAGACCCTGACTTCACGCCTGATCGATCGCCCGATCCGCCCGCTGTTCCCCAACGGCTTCATGAACGAGGTACAGGTCGTCTGCACCGTGATGTCCGCGGAGAAGGACATCGACCCGGATATCCCTGCCATGATCGGTACCTCCGCTGCCCTGGCTATCTCGGGTGTTCCCTTCAACGGCCCGATTGGCGCAGCGCGCGTTGGCTTCACCGACGAAGGTGGCTACATCCTCAACCCCACCTACGGCCAGCTGGCAAGCAGCAAGCTGGACATGGTAGTAGCGGGCACCAGCGAAGCCGTGCTGATGGTTGAGTCCCAGGCAGAAGAGCTGAGCGAAGACCAGATGCTGGGTGCAGTGCTGTTTGCCCACCAGGAAATGCAGACCGTCATCAAGGCCGTGCAGGAACTGGCTGGCGAAGCCGGCAAGCCCACCTGGGAGTGGGCTGCGCCGGAGGTCAACCAGGAACTGGTGGCCCAGGTGGAAGGCAGCATCAAGGATGCCCTGGGTGAGGCCTACCGCATCGTCGACAAAGCCGAGCGTTACACCCGCGTTGGTGAATTGCGCGACCAGGTCGTCGCCGAACTTGCCACCGACGCGGAAGGCGCCCCCAGCGCCGATGACGTCAAGGACGTTTTCAAGAAGCTCGAGAAGACCCTGGTGCGCCAGCGTATCCTGGCGGGTGAGCCGCGTATCGACGGTCGCGACAATCGCACGGTGCGTGCGATCGCCTGCGAAGTCGACGTTCTGCCCAAGGCTCACGGCTCTGCCCTGTTTACCCGTGGCGAGACCCAGGCGATTGGTGCGGTGACGCTGGGTTCCACCCGCGACGCCCAGATCATCGATGCACTGGAAGGCGAGCGTCGCGATCCGTTCATGCTGCACTACAACTTCCCGCCTTACTCGGTAGGTGAAGCCGGCCGTATCGGTTTCACCGGTCGCCGTGAGATCGGCCACGGCCGGCTGGCCCGTCGCGGCCTGGCCGCGGTACTGCCAAAGGCCGACGACTGGCCCTACACGACCCGGGTGGTCTCCGAGATCACCGAGTCGAATGGCTCCAGTTCCATGGCCTCTGTGTGCGTGGGCAGCCTCGCCATGATGGCTGCGGGCGTGCCGCTGAAGGCACCGGTTGCGGGTATCGCCATGGGCCTGGTGAAGGAAGAGAACTCCTTTGCGGTACTCACCGATATTCTCGGTGACGAGGACCATCTCGGCGACATGGACTTCAAGGTAGCTGGTACCTCCGAAGGTGTGACTGCCCTGCAGATGGACATCAAGATCGAGGGCATCAATGAGCAGATCATGGAGATCGCCCTGGAACAGGCCCTGCAGGCACGCCTGCACATCCTCGGCCAGATGAACGAGGTGATCTCCGAAGGACGCACCATTGTCAACGAGAACGCGCCCAGCATGGCGACTTTCAAGGTTGATCCCGAGAAGATTCGCGACATCATCGGCAAGGGCGGCGCCACCATCCGTGGCATCACCGAGCAGACGGGCGCCTCCGTGGACATCGACGACGACGGTACTGTCAATGTCTTTGGCCAGGACCAGGCGATCCGCAACGCGGCTGTGGCCATGATCGAAGAGATCACCGCGGAAGCTGAGGTAGGCGAGATTTACACCGGCACCGTGGCGCGCATTGTCGACTTTGGTGCCTTTGTCACCATACTGCCCGGCAAGGACGGCCTCGTGCACATCTCCCAAATCGCCGAGGAGCGTGTGGAGAACGTCGAGGACTACCTCAAGGAAGGCCAGGAAGTGCAGGTCAAGGTGCTGGACGTCGACCAGCGTGGCCGCATCAAGCTGTCCATGAAGGAAGCCGCCGAAGACGCCGCGATGGAGTCAGACGCTGACGGCGAGGAGGACCTCGCCCAGGCCGCCGAGTAAATACGGCGAACTCAACGAGAAGGGGACCTGCGGGTCCCCTTTTTTGTGCCCGCCCGCTTAGGGTGGCAATGAAACACATTGCTCTTGAATGCGAACACTGCTGGTATCGCAGACCCGTGTGCCCGGATTGACCGGTATGAGTCACGCCGGTTCGAGTCCAGGTATCCGCGCTGCCTCTGCCACTGCAACATCTATGAACCGCCGGATGCGAGCCGGCAAGACTACGGCTGACTGATAAAGCGCCTGCATGGGAAGAGAACGACCGCGATAGAGCGGGAGTACTTCTACCACGCGGCCCTGATCGAGACTCTCCTGGAAAGCCCAGCGGGGACCCGCGTGTATACCCGCGCCACTTTCCACCGCCTGGACAATGGATAAAACGGCATTCACGGTGAGCCCACCTCGCGTCAGGAACTCATGCTCTTTGCCGTCCGGCCCCCGGAGCTTCATCGGTCGGTTCCTGTGTGCGGCGGAAAAGAACACCATCTCATGGTCCGTTAGCTCTTCGGGAGTATCTGGCACACCCCTGGCTTCCAGATACGAAGGAGCCGCCACCAGGACTCTGGGCACCATGGCCAGGCGTCGGGCCCGGAGACTCGAGTCTGCCAGCACCCCGGTGCGGATTGCCACGTCGATGCCGGACCGTGACAGGTCCACATAATCACTGCTCAGAGTGAGCTCCACTTCAAGCTCCGGGTGGAGCTTCCTGAGTGCCAGCAACCATCCCGAGACATGCTGCTGTCCGAAATCGATGGGAGCACTGACACGCAGCAGACCTTTGATGGCTTCGGCATCTCCCGCCGCCTCGGCTTCTGCGCTGCGCAGCTGAGGCAGTAGCTTTTGCATCGACTGGTAGTAGCGCTCTCCCGCGCCAGACACGCGGGTCTGACCCTGGCCTCGAGTTAGCAGTTGAGTTTTAAGGCGGCGCTCAAGGGCTGTCATGCGCCGCGATACGGTGGACGCTTCCTGCCCCGCCTCGCGCGCTGCAGAGCGTATGGAGCCCAATTCAACGATCCGAATGAAGAGCTGAATGTCTGAGAACGGGTCGCTGGCCATGGCAAATATTGTTGCGAATATTGCAACAGTGTGGGGCATTATGCACGCCTGCACAACAGCTAAAGCAACTAGTAGTCTGCTTCTCATCGCCCAGACATGGTGGGCACAATTCAAGGAGATGTAGACATGAGTTCGATCGAGAATAAAGTGGTTTTAGTAACCGGCGCATCCTCTGGCCTGGGTAAAGAACTGGCTCTGGCCCTGGTCAGACGGGGTGCCAGAGTGGCCGCCACCTTCCGCCGACAGGATCAAGCTGATGCCTTTACTTCCAGCGCGGCAGGGAGAGGGCTTGGTGTGTTGCTGGATGTGACTGACCCCGCGACCATTGAGCAGGGGGTGGCCAAAGTACTTGAACAGTTTGGACACATTGATGTGCTGGCAAACAACGCAGGCGCCGGTCTGGTGGGAGCGATTGAGGAAACCAGCGAAGAAGACGCTCAGCGGCTGTTTGACGTCAACTTTTTTGGCGGGCTGCGGATGATCCGTGCTGTTCTCCCGTCGATGCGCGCCCAACGCAGCGGTCGCATCCTGCAGTTTTCCGCGATCGGTGGCTTCGCCGGTGTACCGGGTCTGGGTGTATATGCCGCCGCCAAGGCAGCCACGGACATCCTGGGTGAGGGCCTTGCCAAGGAACTCGCTCCGCTGGGTATCAATACCACGGTCCTGACCATCGGAATCTTTGAGACTGAGTTTGCCGGGCGTTCCCTCGACTATGTGGCGGACGAGATCGATGACTACAAAGATACGCCTGCGGGGGCATTCCGAGGCTTCATTGGTAGCCTGCAGGGCAAGCAGCCCAACGATGCCGCGCGAGGAGCGGAGGCGATTATTCAACTGATTGCAGCGGAAGATCCGCCTGTTCATGCCGCATTGGGGTCTGATGCCATAGAGGTGATGGAAACCAAGATGGCAGCGGTCCGGCAGGACATAAGTGCCTGGGAACTCAACGCTCGTTCGACGCAGAAAGCGGCCGCCTGAGACTTGCTTGCAATGTTCCGTCGATACCCCTATCGCAGAGGGGACCTGCGGGTCCCCTTTTTTGTGCCCGCCCGCTGAATGGCTCTATCGATTTCCCGGTTCGTCCCGGCGGACAGGCTCCGGCTCTCTTTGGCCAGCTGTCGTCGGCCGATTGACTGACGAAAGGCGCTGTCCAGTACCTTATACTCTGCTCTGATTTGACCGAGAGGGCTGCACGGCAGGCAGATCCATCTCGTTGCTTTATAAATTTGAGAAATAAAAATATAACCGGGAGATATATAATGATCCGCATCCTGATAGCGCTCTCCCTTGTTGCGCTCGGCGCTTGCAGCAAGCAGCAATCCGCACCCGAGCCAACGGCGGACGTGGCCTCAGCAGCGGCAGCCGTGGATGCGGCGCGTCTGCTGGCCGCCGAGGACGATACTGCAAACTGGCTGAGCTATGGCCGCACCTACAGCGAACAGCGCTACAGCCCCCTGAAACAGGTCAACAGCCAGTCTGTGGCCGAGCTCGGCCTTGCCTGGAGCTATGATTTCAACACTCAGCGCGGTATCGAGGCGACCTCCCTGGTGATCGATGGCGTCATGTATACCACCTCTTCCTGGAGTATCGTCCATGCGCTGGATGCCCGTAGCGGTGAACACCTGTGGACTTACGACCCGGAAGTTGACCGGGAAAAGATCAAGCATGGCTGCTGTGATGCGGTGAATCGCGGTGTCGCAGCCTGGCAGGGCCAGGTGTTTGTCGGCGTGTTCGATGGCCGACTGGTGGCGCTCGATGCTGCCACTGGCGAGGTCAACTGGACGGTGGCCACGGTGGATACAACCTTGCCCTATACCATCACCGGTGCACCGCGCGTTATCGACGGCAAGGTGCTGATTGGCAACGGCGGTGCCGAGTACGGCGTGCGCGGATTTATCAGCGCCTACGATGTCGACAGCGGCGAGATGGTCTGGCGCTTCTACACGGTACCCGGCAATCCCGAGCTCGGCTTCGAGAACGATGCCATGAAAATGGCGGCGGAAACCTGGAACGGCGAGTGGTGGGAACTGGGCGGTGGCGGCGGCACGGTGTGGGATGCCATGGCCTACGATCCGGAACTGAACCTGATGTACATCGGCGTCGGTAACGGCACACCGTGGAACCGCGAAATCCGCTCGCCGGGCGGCGGCGATAATCTGTTCCTGTCTTCGATTGTCGCCCTGCGCCCTGATACCGGCGAGTATGTCTGGCACTACCAGACCACCCCAGGGGAAACCTGGGACTACACCGCCACCCAGCACATTATTCTCGCCGACATGGAGATCGACGGTAAGGTTCGCAAGGTGCTGATGCAGGCGCCCAAGAACGGCTTTTTCTACGTGGTGGATCGTGCCACCGGCGAGCTAATCAGCGCCAACAACTACATCAACGTTACCTGGGCGACGCACGTTGACATGGAGACAGGCCGCCCGGTGGAAGTGGAGGGAGCCCGCTACATCGATTCGCCCTTCGTCGTCACTCCCTCGTACCTGGGCGGGCACAACTGGCACCCGATGTCCTACAGCCCCGATACCGGCCTGGTCTATATCCCGGTGCTGGATTTCCCGGCAGCCTACGGCCAGCCAGAGGATTTCCTGTACCGTCCCGGTACCGCAAATACTGGTACCAGTGGTGTCGTCGGCAGTCTTCCAGACTCCCAGGCTGAGCGTGACGCTATGCGCCCATTGATGAAAGGCCGTCTGCTGGCCTGGGATCCACGTACCCAGTCAGAGGCCTGGCGAGTGGAGCACAACGGTCCCTGGAATGGCGGTACCCTGGCCACGGCGGGCCAGTTGGTGTTCCAGGGTACGGCGGACGGGAAGTTCGCTGCCTTTGCGGCGGATACCGGTGAGCGCCTGTGGGACTTCCCCACCCAGACCGGCGTAGTCGCGGCACCGATGACCTACGAAATCGACGGCGAGCAGTATGTCTCGGTGGCTGCGGGCTGGGGTGGCGCCTACGCGCTGGTATTCGGGGAGTATGTGCAGGCCGAGAGTATGCCCAACGTGAGCCGGGTTCTGACTTTCAAGCTCGGCGCCGACGGTCAGTTGCCGGAAGTGGACTGGCAGCCCAATGTGGTCTTCAATCCACCGCCGCGTACCGCCTCAGCCGAGGCTGAGGAAGCCGGATTTGCGCTTTACCAGGACACCTGCATGGGCTGTCATGGACTCAACGCAGTATCCGGTCTGCTGGTGCCCGACCTACGTGGCTCCGGGCTGATCCACGATGCCAATAGCTGGGACAAGGTCGTGCGCGAGGGCATTCTCGCCAAACGCGGCATGGCGAGCTTTGCCGATTACCTTGACCGCGAGCAGAGCGAGGCCATTCGTGCCTACATCATTCGCGAAGCGCATCGGGCCAGGCAGTTGCAGGCGGAAAGCGCGGCGGCCAGCGCAGCGCGCTAGGCTGCCTCTCGTTTTTTAGCCGGGCAGCGCCCCCATGTGCTGCCCACCGGACAGGTCGATGACCGAGCCGTTCACGAAACCGGATCGCTCGGGGTCGGCGAGCCACAGCACGGTTTCCGCCAGGTCTTCGACTGTGCCCATGCGCCCCGCAGGAATCTGCGCCGTGAATGCATCGACGATACCCGGCATCTGCAACAGGTCGGTGGTCATGTCGGTTTCAATCAGGCCGGCGGCGATAGAGTTGAAGCGCACTTTCTGCTCGGCATACTCGCAGGCCGCTACCTTGACGGCGTAGTCAATCCCGGCGCGGGCGCCGGAATAGACCGAGTAACCTTTGCCAGGGAGTCTCGCAGTGAGGGAGGACACTGTAATCACTGAGCCACCGTCGGTCATGGCTGCGGCCGCGTGTTTGAAGAACAGCAGCGCGCCGATAAAGCTGATTTCCAGGGTTGGTGTGATGGCATCGCGGGTTAGCTCGGCAATCGGCGCATGCGCATGGGTACCGCAGGAGTTGACTGCGACATCGACACGGCCGAAGGACTCCAATGCCTGTTTGAACAGGTTTTCGACCTGGCTTTCGTCGGTGATGTCGCAGGCCACGGCCAGCCCGCCGATATCATCTGCCAGCGCCTGCAGCGGCTCCAGCCGTCGCGCGCCGACCACTACCTTGTAGCCCGCTGCGGCCAGCCTTCGCGCACTCTCGGAACCAAAGTTCTTGTCACCGGAAGCTCCCAGTACTACAGCTACCCTGGCATCTGCCATTGATTTTCTCCTTTCTCAGCTCGTAGTTATGCTTGTTCAGCTCTCGCAGAAGGCACGCATCTTCTTGTACGCCACGTCGGTCTCCTCCGCCGTGGTTGCCTTCATCAACTGCTCCTTGGCCCAGGCACACTCGGTGGATTCTTCTTCATAGAGTGCGTTCATCTCTGAGTAGGCCGGGTGGCTGGCCGCAGTATCACACATTACATTGGAGACGCGGCGAATATTTGCATGCTCGCCCTGCTCCACAGAGACACAGTCCCCCACGGCCAGGTCGTGGTGCTCGCTAACGATGGCCACGGTGCTGCCGTTGCGCAGTTTTACGGTGTAGCGATCCGCGGTCTTTTTCTGTGAATCGGCGATCAGTGCACCGATCAGCGCGCCGGCCACCGTGGCGGCCGCCTGTGTGGACCCGGAGCGGGTACTGGCGGCGGCCAGGCCAAGACCCCCGCCGATCAGTGCGCCGGTGCCGTGCTTGGCATCCAACTGGACCTGCTCCACATTTGCGATTCGGCCGTATGCCACGGAAATCAAGGTATCAGTCCTGGCGCCGGTACTGGGCTCGGTAGCGCAGGCAGTCACCAGCGCGACGAAGAGAAACGAAATACAGATTCTTGCTTGCATGGGCTAACCTCTGGTTCGTAGTCTAGATACTCACTAGTACTCGCTCAGACACTCGATTTCCCTTGAGATTCAGAATAGACCATGACACGACTGGAATTCTTCTACGACCTTACTTCCCCCTGGACCTACCTGGCTTTTACCGGTATCCAGCCGATGGCGGCGCAGTACGGAGTGGAGATCGAGTGGCGCCCACACCTGGTGGGCGGCGTATTCAATGCGGTCAACCAGGAGCTTTACGCCAAGCGCGAAGCCGCTTTCAGCAACCAGCGTATCATCGGCTATACGCTCAAGGACCTGGCGGATTGGGCCCGGCTCCGCGGCATCGACATTTCCTGGCCCAGCTTTCACCCGGCCAGTGCGGTGAAATGTATGCGCGGTTGCTTTGTGGCTGAAGAGGCCGGTGTCCTGCTGCCATACAGCCAGGCGGTGTTTGAAGCGTATTGGGGTGACAACCGGGATGTCTCAGAAGAATCCGTGCTGGCAGAGATTGCGCAAAGCGTGGGCATGGAGGGAGAGGGCTTCCTCGCCGGCATTGCCCGCCAGGACGTAAAAGACAGGCTGCGCGCCAATACCGATGAGCTTATCGAGCGTGGCGGTTTCGGCTCGCCGACCATCTTTATCGACGGCGTAGACATGTATTTCGGCAACGATCGCCTGCCGCTCGTGGAAGCAGCACTGAAGGTCAGGGCAGGCCGGTAACAGGAGACAACACCATGGCAAAACGGCTAGTGGGTGCAGTGATTTACCCTGGCTGGGAGATGCTGGATACCTTCGGGCCACTGGAAATGTACAGTGTGCTGGGCGCCGAGGAGGTAGAGATTTGCATGGTCGCTGAAGAAGCCGGGCCGGTACCTGCCGCGCTGGGTTCCGACGGGCCGCTGGCCCCCCGCGTTTATGCCGACTACAGCTTCGCCGACGCACCGCCGCTGGATATCGTGGTGCTGCCCGGAGGTTCCGGTACTTTTCCGGCCCTGGAGAGCGTGGCCATGCTCGACTACCTGAGAACAGCCGCTGAAACGGCGGAAGTGGTCACCTCGGTTTGTACGGGCTCTGCGCTGTTGGCCAAAGCCGGCCTGTTGGACGGCCTGCGCGCCACTACCAACAAGCAGTTTTTTGCTATTGCGCGCATGCAGAGCGACCAGGTGAACTGGGTGGAGGAGGCACGGTGGGTGGACGCCGGCAAATTCGTCACCTCCAGTGGAGTCAGCGCTGGTATGGACATGACGCTGGCCGTTATCGCTCGCTTGTGGGGGGCAGCGCTGGCCGAACAGGCCGCCGACTACGCTGAATACAGCTGGCATCGCGATGCTGACATCGACCCCTTCTACAAGGACCTCGACAAGGGCTCGCGCCAACTGGGCCTGATTTGACCGCAGCACCAGTAGCCGTTCTCCCGCGTACATAACCCGAAACACAAGGACCCCAAGCCCATGAAGAATAAGAAAGTTGTGCTGGACAGGTATCCAGAGGCCCTGCCAGTAGCCGAAGTCATGTCCGTACAGGAAGAGGAGGCTCGCGCCCCCGGTGACGGTGAGATACAGGTGGCCGTTGATTACCTCTCCATCGATGCGTGGATTGGCACGACCCTGAGCCCCGGCTGGCTGCACACGCTGATCCCGGAGGGCGCCACGGTGCCGGCCCTGGGCGTGGGTAAGGTGCTGGCCAGCGGCAGTCCCGATTTCAAGGAAGGCGATGCGGTGTTTGGCTCCTTCTCCGCGCAAACCGTGGCGACTGTGCCGGCGGCGGATTGCAACGTGGTGGACACGTCCCTTGCCGGCCTGTCGGATTATCTCGGCCTGCTGTCTGTGACCACAGGCCTTACGGCCCTGTTTGGGATTCGCGACATCGGCCAGGTGAAGGATGGCGACACGGTCGTGGTCTCGGCCGCCGCCGGAGCCGTGGGCTCAGTGGCAGGCCAGATGGCCAAAGCCCTGGGTGCGGGTAAGGTGATTGGCATTGCCGGTGGCCCGGAAAAGTGCGCATTCCTTACCGATGAGCTCGGCTTTGATGCCGCCATCGATTACAAGTCGGAGGATGTCGAGCAACGCATCGGCGACCTCGCGCCGGAAGGCGTGTCGGTCTTCTTTGACAATGTCGGAGGTGAGATGCTGGACGCGGTACTGGAGCATATCCAGGAGCGCGCCCGGGTCGTTATCTGCGGTGCGATTTCCCAGTATGCCGACAACAATGATGTCTACGGGCCGAAGCGCTACCTGCGCCTGGCCGAGCGCTACGCCCGTATGGAAGGCTACACCGCCTTCCATTTTGCCGACCGCTACGGCGAGGGCATGAAGGACATCGCCGTGTGGATGGGTGAGGGCAAACTGAAGATGCGTGAGCAGGTAGAAGAAGGCATCGAGTCTTTCCCGCGCGCCCTGGAGATGCTCTTCACCGGTGGCAACACCGGCAAGTTGCTGGTGCATACCGGAGCGTAGCCCGGATGAAGAACACGGCCTGGCTGTTGTATGGCCTGCTGGTCTTGCCGATCACTGTGTGCGCCGAGCCGGTCGATGAAGATCAGCTCGGCGCCTGGTACATGTACTTCTTCAACTTCCCTTCGCAGACGTCGCAGTGGGGGGTGCAAGGTGATGTGCAATACCGGAACTGGGACCTTGGAGGCGATCTTGAGCAGTTGATGTTGCGCGGCGGTGTGACCTGGCGACCCCGGTCCAATGACATCACCTTCACCCTCGGCTATGCCAACATCACTAGCGGTGAGTTTGGTTCCAGCAACGACACGGACACCGAACACCGTATCTACCAGGAGGCGCTGGCGCCCCAGAAGCTCGGCGAGCGCGTGTACCTCACCCATCGGTTCCGCTACGAGCAGCGCTGGGTGGACGATCAGGATTTTCGCACCCGTTTTCGTTACGCACTGTTCATGAATATCCCGTTCAATCGCACCGACCTCAAGCAGGGCGCATGGTATGCGGCGTTCTACAACGAGCTGTTCATCAATGGTGAAAAGGACGTGGGAGACGGGGTCGAAGTAGAGTACTTCGACCGTAACCGGGCTTATGCCGCCATCGGCTACAGCCTGACCGACACCCTGCGCACCCAATTTGGTTATATGTACCAGACCACCGACGGCGTCGACAAAGGCCAGCTACAGTTGAGTCTGCATCACAGCTTCTAACCTGGTCCAGGGCGACAGGCATCTCCGCTATTTGCCCGGGTCACGCGCCCAGCCTGTCCAGAAACGATATCGTGGCGTGGCGGGGTTTGCTGCAGCAGTGTTAACCCCCATGCTTTAGATTGGTTGGTCACGGGAGGTGGCACAGCTCCTGGCGGATGGTATGTCATGCGTCGATACTCTGCTCGTATAGCCACTCCACCAGGTAGTTGGCCACGCTGCGGTCGGCGTAGAGTACGATATTGTTATCGTCCATCGGGCAGGCCAGTATCACATGGACACCAGCGAATTTTGTACTAATACAGCGACCTGCACCAAGAGATTCCCGGTGAAGATTTACCAATGTACCACGTGACAGAACGTTTCGTGCTCCTACCCCCGAGATGTTCAGAATTACACGGCTGTCGCTCGCTGTCGTCAGCACCACCTGCATCCCGTCGAGTTTCCCTTGCAGGGATAGCGCTGCCTCTGCTTCCGTACCGGCCCTGACCGCGAGCAGCCACTCCCCGGGCGCAGTGCATAACCACTGCGTGTTTCCAGTCACAAGCGTTGCTCCCGGCTCAGGCAGCTCGACTTCAAGCTGGCTGGACAGGTTCTTTACTGCACCAGGCCTGCGGTGGAACGTCTGCAAGTACAGTAGCCCCAGGCTGGTGTCTTCCGATACCTGGAAGTGATCACGTTCCAGTGGCAGGCTGCCGGGTGCCGGAGCTGTCGCCAGGTTATCCATTCAGTGCTTCTCCCGCCGGGTCGTAGGCACCCGGCTTCACAAGTTTGGCGAGCTGAGTTTCGCCTTCATAGAAGATCTTTACCTGTTCGCCCACTCGCGCATGGGCACCTGCCACCAGGCCCAAGGCTACGGTCCGTCCCAGGTTCGGACTGAAGAAAGCTGAGGTAACGTAACCAGCGCTGCTCATACCGTCCTCGCTCAAGACGTGAGCGCCGGAAACGGTACGAGCTTCATCGCTCAGCAGCTCGATGCCCGTAAACTGCAGGCGGCAGGGGTCGCACCCTGCCTCCTGGGACAGGCTGCGGCGTCCAATGAAGTCTGCTGGCTTGTTTTGAACCGCTTTCGCCCAGCCGATGTCCTGCGGCATCGTGTTGCCGTCGGTATCGCCGCCCACATGTAAGTATCCTTTCTCTGTTCGCAACAGCATGAGTGACTCAATACCAAAAGGGACGATGCCTTCGGGCTCGCCCGCTGACAGCAACTCCTGCCAGAGCTGCTGGCCGTGACGGGCGGGTACGCTGATTTC
The DNA here is from genome assembly GCA_965229625.1 of Halieaceae bacterium. Lineage (GTDB taxonomy): Bacteria > Pseudomonadota > Gammaproteobacteria > Pseudomonadales > Halieaceae > JANQIO01. Next base: position 977,815 of record CBDDJJ010000002.1, on the reverse strand, counting down.
GAAAGACACTTCCCCGGTAAAGCTGGCCCGCAGGATTCGGCTCGGCAGTCCCAGTAATTCTCCTGCACGGTACTGCATGTGTCCGAAGGCTTCTCGCGCGAGTGCAATATCTCCGGGTAGCTTTTGCAACACCGTCCTCGCCCTGGGTCCGGTGAGCATCATGGTGGCCCACTGGCTGGTACAGTTGGTCACTATGACTTCCAGCTTCGGCCACTCGCACTGCAGCCACTCCTCCAGGTGGCGGTGAATCGAGCTCGCGCCACTGCTGGTCGTGTGCAGCAGGAAATGATCATCCGCAAGGCAGACCATCACACCATCATCTATGACGATACCAGCTTCATTCAGTATCAGCCCGTAGCGTGCCAGGCCGGCACCCAGCGTCTCAACATTGTTGAAATAGATCCGGTTCAGGAACTCCCTGGCGTCAGGACCGCGTACTTCCAGCTTACCCAGCGGGGAGTAGTCAAGCAGGCCCACGCCACCGCGCACGGCCTTCGCTTCGCGCTGTATGGATTCTGACTCCCGCTCGCTCCCGCGTGGGTAGTAGGCGGGACGTTTCCAGCTGCCGTAGTCCTCGAATTTCCCGCCTGCCACAAGGTGCGCCTGGTGGGCCGGCAGTAGCTGATAGGGTTGGTAGAGCGCGCCGAGTTCTCTGCCTGCAAATGCGCCGATGGTTGCCGGGTGATAAGGGGGCCGAAAGCGGGTGGTGCCCACGTCGGGAATCCGTCGTCCGGTTGCCTCAGCCAGAACACCCAGGCCGTTGACATTGCTGGTCTTCCCCTGGTCGATCGACATGCCGTTGGTGGTATAACGTTTGACGTGTTCGACAGAGACAAGATTTTCACGGGCTGCTAGCTGAATGTCCGCAGCCGTGACGTCATACTGAAAGTCGATCCACTGGAATTCGGCAGGCACGCCGGGTGTCAGCCAAAGTGGCTTAATATTCAGCGGTTCTCTGAAGTCTCCGTTGGCGCTACCTACAACCGATACGGCCTGATTGGCTTGGTCGGGCACGAAGCAGGCGTCGCGGTCCCGGTAGGCAAGTTGCCCGCCGGACTGGGAGTACAGTTGAATCGTGGGTGTCCAGCCTCCGGACATCGCCAGCAGGTCGCAGCGCAGCGTACCCACGGCATTGCCCAGGGTCGTTCCCGACTCGTTGAGCTGGTGCAGAAACAGTTTTTTCACCCCCCGGCGCCCCCGGGTATCGCTCACTACCGTTCCAAGGTAGTGTTCGATGCCGGCTTTTTCTGCACGGCGGGTTAGCGCCGGCTCGACCCGATGTCGGCAATCCACTATCGCAAGCACCGGGACACCAACGGCAACCAGTTCCAGCGCTGTGCGCCAGGCGGAATCATTGTTGGTGTAAAACACGATGCGGTCCGCCAGCGTCAAGCCATAGCGGTGGGTATACTCCCGCACGGCGGAGGCGAGCATGATCCCCGGTCGGTCATTGTTCGGAAACACCATGGGTCTTTCCAGGGCGCCGGTGGCCAGCACTACCTGGTCGGCGAAGATTCGCCAGAGTCGCTCCCGTGATTGCTTGCCGGCAGCGGGGCCCAGGTGGTTGCTCATGCGTTCGAGTGCAGCCAGTACGTTGTTCTCGTAATAGCCGTTCACCGTGGTTTTTGTCAGCACGGTGACATTGCCCCGCTGCTCAAGTGTTGCCAGCGCCTGCTCGATACGCCGTCGGTCGGCCTCCGCCGGGCTTGCCAGCATCGCGCCGCCCGGTGTTTCCTGTTCGTCGATTAGCACTATGCGGCGATTGACGTCTGTAGAAGCGTGCAATGCCGCCTCGAGACCGGAACGGCCGGCGCCGACTACGACGATGTCTGCGTGCAGGGATTGCTTGATGTAAGTCTGAGGGTCTGCACTTTCCGGAGCCCTACCGAGGCCGGCGATGTGGCGAACCAACCACTCCCAGGTGTGCCAGCTCGGCCACATGAGAGTTTTGTAATAAAAAGAAGCGGGCAGTACCCGCTTGAATGGACCCAACATTCCCAAGAGGTCGAAACTCACACTCGGCCATGCGTTTTGCCCGCGCGCATGGAGTTCGTCATAGAGCGGCACCAGCGTCGCGCGTGCGTTGGGTTCCGCAAATGATCCGGCTTCCAATTGAACCAGGGCGTTGCATTCTTCCCTGCCGCGACCGAACACGCCACGCGGCCTGTGTAGCTTGAAGCTGCGGCCGACTACGACTTTTCCATTGGCCAGGAGGGCGGACGCCAGGCTATCGCCTGCAAATCCACGCAGCCGGCGACCATCAAAGCTGAAGCTGATGGGACGGCGGGTGTTTATCCTTGCATGTGGAAGGCGCCGGCTACTGGGTTTCATGAATCGCCTGCTACATCCTTTGGTCTGTCATCTCCCATGCGATAGACCGCGATCACTTCATGGGAGATGGTGTCCCGAACGAGATTGAACCATTGGCCACAGCCGTAGGTATGACGCCAGCGTTCACAGTGCCGACCCGCTGGATTTTCGCGGTTGTAAAGATAAGCAGACCACTCCTCATCGGAAGCTTCTGCCGGTGCGGGCGGTCTGGCGATATTCGACTGACCTCCATAGCAGAACTCCTCTTCACTTCGCAGCCCGCACCAGGGGCACTTAATGATGATCATATGCGCCCCCCGTCAATGCGCCACACCAGCGGCGGCGCCTTCGTCGATGAGCCGCCCCCTGTGGAAACGGTCCAGGGAAAACGGCTCTACCAGTGGATGCGGCCTGTCCTTGCTGATGGTGTACGCCATGGCCTCGCCACCGGCGGGTATCGCTTTGTAGCCGCCCGTGCCCCAGCCGGTACTGATGTAGAAACCGGTAACCGGCGTTTTCGACACAATGGGGCTTGCATCTGGTGCGATATCCACTATTCCGCCCCACTGTCTCATCAGCCGCAGGCGGCTAAAGCTCGGGAAGATTTCCACCAGGGCGTTTAACACGGCTTCCGTCGTGGGCAGGCTGCCGCGTTGCCCGTAGGAAGGGTGGGTATCCGCCCCACCTCCGATCACCAGTTCCCCCCGGTCGGACTGGGATACGTAGCAGTGCACCGTGGGCGACATGACTGTATGGTCGAAGCAAGGCTTGACGGGCTCACTGACCATGGCCTGCAGGCATTGGCTGACGATTGGGAGCTCGACACCTGCCATCGCGGCGACGATCGAGCTGTGCCCGGCGACAGCCATACCGACTTTGTCCGTAGCAATGTTCCCCTGGCTTGTCCGTACTCCCCGGATGGCGTTGTTGGCGAGTTCGAATCCGGTGACCCTGCAATTCTGGATGATGTCCACTCCGAGACTGCTCGCGGCGCGAGCGTAGGCCCAGACCACTGCGTCGTGGCGGGAGATTCCCGCCCGTCGTTGGATGAAGCCACCTTGCACCGGGTAGCGGGCTGTGGAACTCATGTTCAGCCGGGGCACCATGGCGGCAATCTGCTCGCGGTTTAGCACCTCGCAATCGATTCCCTGGACCTGGATGGCGGTCGCCCAGCGGCGGAAAATTTCCATCTCATGTCTACTGAACGCAAGGTTCAGCAGACCGTTCTGGCTGAACATGATGTTGTAGTTCAGGTCCCGAGCCATGCTCTCATAGCGCTTTAGTGAATGTTCGTAAAAACGAGTGCTCTCGGGGTAGAAGTAGTTCGAGCGGCTGACAGCAGTATTGCGGCCGCTGTTGCCGCCGCCAATCCAGCCCTTTTCCAACACCGCGATATCACTAATGCCGTGTTCCTTTGCCAGGTAGTAGGCAGTGGCCAGGCCATGTCCGCCGCCACCGATAATCACTGCGTCATATCTAGGTTTAAGAGGGGGCGAACGCCAGGCCGCCGGCCAATGCCTGTGGCCTGTGAGCGCGTGCCTGAGCAAGCTGAAACCGGAATATCGTTCCACGGGCAACTCAGAGAATCACAGTGCGGCCGCCGCTGAGCTGCACTCGCTGTTCGCAGTGGAGTCTTACCGCGCGCGACAATGCCGCCGCCTCGGTGTCGTGTCCCAGGTGGACCATATCATCGACCGTCACCTGATGATCTATGGAGCGGACTTCCTGCACGATAATTGGTCCTTCATCGAGGTCAGGTGTCACGTAGTGGGCGGTCGCGCCGATCACCTTGACGCCGCGCGCGTAGGCCTGGTGGTAGGGCCGCGCCCCCTTGAATCCTGGTAGGAAAGAATGGTGAATGTTGATCACTTTCTCAGCCAGCGTATGGCACATCTCATCCGAAAGGATCTGCATGTAGCGGGCCAGTACCAGCAGATCGACCTGCTGCTCCTTCATTACGGCAAGAATCTCTTTCTCCTGCCGACGCTTTGTTTCTGTGGTAACAGGGAGGTGGTAATAGGGCAGCCCATACCACTCGGTCAGTGACTGACAGTCCGGGTGGTTGCTCACCACGCCGACTATCTCCGCGGGCATGGCGCCCGACTTCCATCTGTTCAGCAGGGCGTTCAGGCAATGGTCAATCTTGGATACTGCTACGAGTACCCTTGGCAGCGCGGCCTGCTGGCGTAGCCGATAGTCCATGCTGAATTCCGCGGCGAGTTGGTCCAGGTGGGCCCGGAATTGCGCTATGGACTGCTTCATCGACCGATCGTCAAACACGCAACGCAAGTGAAAGGTGCCACTGACCGGATCGGAGTAATTGGAAATCTCGGTAATAAACGCGCCGGCTTCCAGCAGCAGGCCCGAAAAGCTGGCCGCTACACCGAGCCTGTCCGGGCACTGGAAGCTGAGTATGTAACGACGTGAATCCATGACCGTGCTGCTCAGCCCCAGAGCGCCGCGCTTGGCAGGCCTACGCTACCGCCTTCCCTGTATTCGAGACCATGATCGACGTCACCGACCAGGTGTAGCGGCCCATCGATGTCAATAAAGCGACAGTACTGGCCAATCACGTAGCAGGGAGCCATGGAAAGGGAAGTGCCAGTCATGTTGCCGATCATGATATCCATTCCCTTCGCGCGCGCCGCGCTTACCATGGCAAGTCCTTCGGTTAGGCCGCCACACTTGTCCAGCTTGATATTGATAACGCTGTAGCGGCGCGCGGTGGTTTCGAATTCGCCCAGGTGCAAACACGATTCATCAGCCGCCAGCGGTACCGGCGACTCAAATCCATCGAGTGCTTCGTCGGCCCCCCGTGCCAGCGGCTGCTCGATCATCGCAATGCCAAGCCGCTGACAGTGCGGCAGGTAGTCGCGGAGTGCCTCAAAGCTCCAGCCCTGGTTCACGTCGATGACCAGTTCGGCGTCGGGCCTGGCCGCGCGGATAGCTTCCAGACGCTCAATGGGGCGATCTCCATCCAGCTTGATTTTGAGATTCGGAAAGCGGCCGGCTGCTGCGGCTCGTTCGGCCATGACGGCCGGTTCAGCAATGCCGAGCGTAAAAACCGTTGTCAGCTCGCGTGGGCTGGTATCCAGCATCTCCCACACTGATCTATCGGACATTTTCGCGCCGAGGTCCCAGAAAGCGCAGTCCAGTGCATTTCTGGCTCCACCGGGTGGGAGCAGTGTCTGGATGAGATTACGGTTGAGATCTCCCACTTCACCGGCCAGGGGTGAGAGCTGCTCCACCATGCTGTTTGCTGTTTCTCCGAGATAGTAGACGCCTACAGCTTCTCCTTTTCCTACAAAACCATCCGCCGCCAGGGTGACGCGAACCACGTCAGTGGATTCGAACAGGTGCCCGGTGATCGCAAAGGGCACTTCCAGCGGGTACGAGGCCGTCTCAATAGTGATGTGCATTACGGTGCCTCAGTGCGCGCATCCAGCGCGCGCTCAGCTCTGAGGTATAGCCAGGCGGCCAGGGGGTACAGCATGACGACGGCTGCGATGGCGATGCGGACAGATTCTGCTTGATACGCGCCTCGCAGCAGATCACTCGCGTAGCCGACCACGGGCGGGCCGAGTCCACCCACCAGGTTGCTTATCAGAATGACCGTCGCGGTGGTTGTAGCGCGGCGGGTGGGATCTGCCAGGTGTTGTATACAGGCGAACGTCGGACCAATCGGCATGGCGCTCAGCAGCATGCCGATGCAGGATGCGACGACAAAGATGAATACCGAATCTGACAATACCGCCCACAGGAGAAGCGGTGTGCTCATCAGCAGCGCTACGGCCGGAAGCTTGAGAGACGAAAACCCCTTCTTCAGGCCCAGGCGGTCCGAGAAGATACCTCCGGCAATGATACCGAGACTGCCCGCCAGGCCGATTGGCAGCCCGACAATGAGTCCGGCTTCGGCGGCATTGCTGCCGTGTACGCGGATAATCATGGGCATCAACCAAGCCATAACCCCCTGGGGTATGAAGGCCAGCAGGCAGGCGGCGGCTATCAGGCTCCTTACAGTGGGGTCGGCAAGGATGTCTCGAACCGTAATGAACATGGATGCCTCGGCCCCGCCATTGCTGCGCTGCTGGTTGGCCGGCAGGCTGATGGCCGTCAGTAATGCTGTCGCCAGACCGATCAGACCAAACAGGATAAAGGTGAACCGCCATCCGTACTGGCTGGCGATCCAGCCGCCGGCTGCAAAGGCAATCATTGCCCCTATCGGTGCGCTGACCGCGTAGATTGCCAGAGCTGTAGCTCGCCTCGTTGCCGGAAACGCATCAGTGATGATGGCTTGTGAGGGACTGTTGCAGGCCGCCTCACCGGCAGCGACACCGGCCCGGGAGAAGAACATCTGCAGAAATGAGCTGGTATGGCCCATGGCGACAGTCAGCAGGCTCCAAAGAGTCACGCCGCTGGTGATTACCCACCTGCGGGACGTTTTGTCTGCCAGGTTCGCCAATGGCAGGACGAGTGCGGTGTAGAAGACGGCGAACGCGGTCCCGCCGATAAGTCCAAGCTGGCCGTCGCTAAGCTGCAATTCTCCCTTGATAGACTCTGCCAGTACGAAGGGAAGCTGCCGGTCGATCGATGCCAGGATGCCAACAAAGGTCAACAGGGCCAGAGCCGCCCAGGGGTAGCGGTTGCTCCCGACCGAGATGTGGGCTCGCGCCGGACTTGCGGTGTTGCTGGCATCCATGGCTATTGCCTCGCTAAAAGGTGGACACTGTTGCTTTCATCACTGCCGGGGCAGGCATTCGTGCACCCACGTCGCTTGCCCATACCTGTTCAGGCGTACCCTTGTCACGAGTCTCATGAAGCGAAGAACCAGTTGCCCACGGGCCATACCTGCAACATCGCTGAGTACCTCCAAACCCCGGCAGCCGTGTGCGGTTTGGAATGTTGGCCGGGGTAAACAATCTACCTGGCTTTGATGGGGAAGGGTTCGCGTAGTTGTCCTGACAGAGAGCGATCTCCTCAAAACTTTCTCTGCGGAGCCTTGGACAAAGGAATATTTTCTCACCAGAAGACGCGAGCCGGGATCTTGCGGGTGTCAGGTCCTTCCTCATGATTCGCTCCTGATATCCGGTGACGACACTCGCCACGGTGGTATTGAGACTTGCAGTGCGCTTCCAGTATATTGTTGTCATGACAACAAGTACAGGGGCATCGACTGGTGAACCGAAATGAAAACTGAAACCAGGTCATATCTTCTCGAAAGGTCGGATATCAAGCTCTTGCAGTTGCTGTTGGGTGACGCCAGGGCAACGCTCGCCGAACTCGCCGAGGTCGCCAATCTGTCGATTTCGCAAGCCCAACGCAGGGTTAAGCGGCTTGAGGAACTGGGAGTTATTGCTGGCTACAGAACGGTCGTTGACCATGAATTGTTGGGTCTTGGCGTAGTTGCGTTTACTGATATTGTGCTTGGCAATCAGGACACCGGAGCCGCACAGCGATTCCACGAGGCGATTCGGCAGGTTCCCGAGGTGGTCGAATGTTATCGCGTGAGTGGTGATGCGGATTACCTGGGTAAGGTGTATGCGCCGGACTTGAAGAGTTATTCGCGGATCGCCCAGGAGTCTATCCTGTCGATTCCAGAGGTAGAGCGCATTACCACAAAAATTGTATTCGAAGCCGCCAAGGACACGGCACAGCTGCCGGTGAGCTACCTTAAGCCGCACCGTTAGCGAAGGCCTTTGTGACACTCGTCGACAAACCTGGCACGCCCGGCAAAGCTAAGCACCGAGCCTGGGTGTTAGGCTGGCCTTTCCAGGCGATATGGAGCCCGGCGCCGCTGGGCCCGCAACGGTGACCCGTACCAGAGCTCCAGTGGAAACCGCCGCCTATGAATGTCTGCCCTCGACGGGCAGTGTGGAGTGTCTTTTGCGCCCAGTGCTGGTTAGTACCCGTTCCTTCGTGAGAACCCTGACACTGAACAGGCCGGAACGCCGGAATGCGGTAAACCGGGAAATGCTGGAGCAGCTGCGCGACGAGTTGGCTGCCTCCTATCTGGATGACTCTGTGCGCGTCGTAGTCATCGCTGCCGTTGGCGACAGTTTCTGCGCTGGCGTCGATCTCCTTGAAGATACACCGCCGGAGGGAGCTTCGGAGGTGCTTGAATTCATGCGCACGACGGTAAACCCGATCATCTCTGGCATGAGAGCCTCTGATAAACCCGTTGTGGCAGCCATCCGGGGGCCGGCGGTGGGCTTCGGCATGTCCCTGGCCCTGGCCGCTGATATAGCGATTGCCGCTCGATCTTCCTGGTTTCAGTTGGGCTTCGTAAATGTCGGTGCAGCGCTCGACGGCGGTTCTTCGCTGCTGGTGGCCAGTCACGCCGGCAATGCGCGTGCGAGGGGGCTGGCTTTGCTGGGTAGCAGGCTGGACGCCGAGCTGGCCGAGGGCTGGGGTTTGATCTGGGGCGTGGTCGACGATGAATTGTTTGAACACCAGGTGGATGACATGGCCGCGCAGCTTGCGAAAAAGCCAGCGCAAAGTATGGGCCTTATCAAGGCCCAGTTGACTGCAGTGGCGGAATCCGATTTGGAGCGAGCGCTAGCAAAGGAGGCCTCGCTTCAGAGTGTTGCATTTACATCGCCGGATTTCAGAAAGGCCCTGGAGCATTTCGCTACACGCCCTCAGCATGGAGATGATTCCATTGATTGATGGTGGCACCGGGCGTCAAGCCTGACGCTGCGGGACAAGACCTGGCTCAGGTATATAGCTAAAGTCTGCATTTTCCGCGGACCGCTGCATACTGAAGCCGTATGTACAGAAGAGGGAATAAACCGTGTCGAGTCATCTTATTCACAACAGCGTTCGCACCGATGTGTTACCCCTCTCCTGGGAGGGCCGCGAGTACGAGGTGTGTGTGAGCCTGCCGGCACGCTACGACACCGGCAACGCGGAGTACGCAGTACTCTATGTTCTCGATGGAAACCTGTTGTTCGGTGCCGCCGCTGACATAGCCCGGATGGTGTCAATGGGAAGAATGATGCTGCCGGAGTCCGCGGAACTGCCCTACCCAATGCCCCCGGAGATGATAGTGGTCGGCGTAGGCTATCCCGCACAGGATGCCTTTTCGATAGTGCCAGAGTTCAGCAGGCGCAGAATGTATGACTTCACTCACGCTGCGGATGTGAGTGGCGAGGGGCTCAGACTAAAGCAGCCGTTGCTTCAGATGTTTCCCGAGGGTGTGCCTTACGGGGGCGGTGAGTCGTTTTTTAACTTTCTCACGAGCTGTCTGGCAGCCGAGTTGTCGACGCGCTACCGGGTCGACGACAGTCAGCAAATCCTGTTTGGAGCGTCTGCGGGGGGAACCTTCGCAGCTTGCACGATGTTTGAGCAGGCTCGGTTTTTCTCTCACTTTATTATCGCCAGCCCATCCCTGTTTCTTTGCGACGAGGACGTGTTCGAGCGAGAGCGTCGCTTTGCAGAGCTGAATGATGATCTGGACGCAGGGGTGTTCTTCAGCTTTGGTTCCAGGGAGCTCGACTTATTCCCCCAGGCGAGTATCGCCAGCTCGACGACTCGCCTTGCCGAAAAGCTGATATTGCGCAACTACCCTAACCTGAATTTGCACACCGCCGTGTTCGAAGGTGAGACACATGCCCGCGCCTGCCTGTCAGCGTTGGCGCGCGGCCTTGATCAGCTATTCGGCGCCTAGTCACAAGACATGGAGAGTCTTGATTATGTATAGCCCGCGAATGCTGGAACCCGGTCGCTACGAGTTTGGCCTCGGCGCGGAAGATGAGTCCAGGGCCCGTCAGCTTCACGAGCAATGTCTCGTCATCGACATGCTTTCACAACACGTGGGCGGTGCGCATATCTACCGTTCCATCGAGGCGGTTCTGCAGCCTGGCCTGTCCCAATACCTGGAACAATCCGGCGGCGGTTGGCGCGCAGTGCTGGCCGCAGCGCACTGGCCGTACAAGCTGGAGTTGGAAGGGAAGTCGACTGTACTGGGCGACTGGTACAAACAGTCAGGACTTAATTGTGGTTCGTTCAACGTCGTGGTGTCGAATGAGGACCAGGGCGAAGACGCACTATGGTACGAATCACTCCTTGATGAGCAACGTCAGCTACCCTGGGTGCGCCATGTCACCAGCGCGGAGGACATTCTGCGTGCCCGCGAGGAGGGCGCGATTGCTTTTTACGGCAACTGCCAGCCCGTTTCCCCGATTCCGCGAAGCCTGCAGGCAGTGGACAGGGCTTACGGCCGCGGCCTGCGGTCCTTGATGCTCACCTACAACAGAATGGACTTTGTCGGTGTCGGCTGTGCAGAGAGGGTAGACGGCGGGCTCTCCTACTTCGGTGCTGAGCTGGTAAAGCATTGCAATGACCTCGGCATCATTGTTGATACCAGCCACTGCGGGCGGATGACGACGCTGGACGCGTGCAGCCTTTCGAAAGTGCCAGTGACAAGCAACCATAGCTGCGCCCAGTCGGTAACCCCTGTGGCCAGGGCTAAATCGGATGATGAGCTCAGGGCAATCGCCGATACCGGGGGCGTCATCGGTGTCGTGGCGGTGCCGTTTTTCATTGCCGGTGAAGCGCAGCCGAGCGTTGAGGCAATGCTTGACCACGTGGACTACATCGCGGAGCTGGTGGGCTGGGAGCACGTCGCGCTGGGCACCGACTACCCACTGCAGGCCCCCATAGAGATTGCGGTCAGCCTGACGGGCGCGGCACTGAATGCTGATCTGGGTTTTCGCCCGGAGGACAAGCTTGACCCCACTCTGCAAACCCTGGGTTTTGAGGACTATCGCGACCTTCCCAATATCACTCGTGGGCTGGTGAAACGAGGCTACACCGATGAGCAGATCGGGGGGATTCTCGGCGCCAATGCCCTCCGAGTGTTCGCCGCGGTTTGCGGTTAGCGTCTGTTACGGAGAGTTTATGATTGTACTAAGCAATGGCAGCATCTTCGACGGCAAGAACGCCAAACCTATTTCCGGCTCCAATGTCTTTATTGAGGGCGAGCGGATCGTCGAGGTATCCGGGCGCCCGCCGGGCGATAGCGATGAGGTCTACGACTGCGCGGGCAGAACAATCATGCCCGGCATGATTGACGCGCATATCCATGCCTATGCGTTCTCGGTAAACGCTACCGAGATTTTTAACACGCCTCCCGCGCTGTATATCTCCTGGGCGCACAATATGCTCGGAAACATGTTGAATCGTGGCTTCACTACGGTTCGTGATACGGGCGGTGCTGACTACGGCCTGTATCTGGCGCTGCAGAGGGGATTCATCGTCGGCCCAAGGCTTTACTACTGCGGTAAGGCGATTTCGCAAACCGGTGGTCACCTGGATCTTCGGCACCCGCACCACCACTCTCCGCATGATGAAGACATCCTGGCCTGCGGTTGCGGAATTACCAATATGCCGTTCGCTGTCGTCGATGGTGTGGACGCAGTGCGCAAGGTGGTCAGGGACAACCTGCGTCACGGTTCAAACTTTATAAAGTTCGCGGGCTCGGGCGGTATCTCGTCTACCGCGGACCCGCTCCATGCCTTGCAGTTCAGCGATGAGGAGATTCTGGCGATCGTCGATGAGGTCAATCGGCATGGCTCCTATTGCACTGCGCATATCCACCCGGACAACGCGTTGAGAAGGGCGGTGGAGCTCGGTGTTCACTGTATTGAACACGGCACACTGATCGAGCCTGAAACCGCAACGCTGGCGGCTGAGAAGGGTGTCTATATCGTCCCCACGCTGGCTGTTATCGCCGCCCTGGCATTGGAAGGCGAAAGCCTGGGCTATCCTCCGGAGGCGCTGGCAAAGCTTGAAATGGTTACGGACAAGGCAATTGCACACCTTCAGTACATGAAGGATGCAGGCGTGAGCGTAGGGTTTGGCACCGACCTGATCGGAGAGCTTGAACGGCATCAGTGCATCGAGTTTGGCTTGCGAAGCGAGGTCTACTCTTCGCACGAAATCCTTGTACAGGCGACGTCCATGAACGCGGAGATCATTGGTGCGTCCGGGGAGCTTGGGGTGGTGGCACCCGATGCCTATGCAGACCTTCTCGTGGTTGAGGGCGACCCGCTGGTTGATCTCAGTTTGCTCAGCGACCCTGCGAAGAATTTGACCGCGATCATGAAGGGCGGGAGTTTTCACAGCAATCGCCTGGCAGCCTGAGCGCCTTGCGGTAATTTTACTGACCCGCCATAGGAGGGAGCTTCCACAGCGATGCCAGGTCTGACTCAGCCAGTTCGAAAAAACGCCTATGAGCGGCCTGAGGATATTGCGACGGTTTTCCCCGGCCGCACGCGTAGCTGGGGAGAACTGCTGTCCAGGGCTGCACGCCTGGCGGGCTATTTTCGGAGCAGTGGCCTTGCGACAGGTGACCGGGTCGCGGTGTACGCCTTGAACAGCGACCGCTATCTCGAGATCTACTACGCCATCTGGTGGGCGGGGTGTGTGGTGGTGCCCATCAATACCCGTTGGAGCCAGGCTGAGTCAATTCATGCGCTGCAGGACGCCGCGCCAAAGCTTTTGATGTTTGATGAGAGTTGCTTGCCTGGGTTCGAATCACTGCGGAAGGCGGCCACGTCTATCACCAACGCCGTCTACATTGGCGACGCACCTGCGCCACCAGGAGTCCATGACTACGAGCAACAGATCGATGATCATGAAGCGATAGAAGACGCTTTGCGATCTGGAGACGATCTCGCGGGAATCTTCTATACCGGCGGTACAAGTGGGGTATCAAAAGGCGTCATGTTGTCCCATGCTGGAATGTATATCAGCGCTTTGGGCGGTATTGCCTTTGGCAACTACGCCATGAAGAACTACGTCTACCTTCACCAGGCGCCTATGTTTCATCTTGGCGATGTGGCCATGCTGACCTGCGGCAGTATGCTGGGCGCGACCCACGCGTTCCTGCCGGCTTTTTCCCCGATCGAGGCCGCTGCAGCGATCGAGCGGTATCGGGTGACACACACCATGTTCGTACCCGCGATGCTCGATATGTTTCTGGCTTCCCCGGACGTAGAGCAACACGACCTGGCCTCGCTGAAACGTATTAGCTACGGAGCCTCGCCCATGCCGGCATCGCTCATCAGAAAAGCACAGGAGCGTTTCCCCGGAGTTGAGCTGCTGCAGGGTTACGGCCAGACTGAACTCTCCCCACTGGCTACGGTGCTGTTGCCCGAAGATCATGAGCTGGCAGATGAATCATCTACCAGGCTTCGCTCCGCCGGCCGTCCGGCACCTCACTGTGAGGTGGAAGTGGTTGACGGAGGTCTTCGACCGCTGGGGCGCTCCGAGATTGGCCAGGTCCGGGTCCGTGGCGGCAATGTGATGCTTGGCTACTGGGGCCTGCCGAAGCTTACAGAGGAGACGCTCATCGACGGTTGGGTGCTGACCGGAGACGCCGGCTACTTTGACGAGGACGGCTACTTATACCTCGTTGACAGGCTCAAGGACATGATCATTACCGGCGGCGAAAACGTGTACTCTGCGGAGGTGGAGAATGTGATTATGGAGCATCCTGCAATCGCGCAGTGCGCCGTGATTGGCCTGCCGCATCCCAAGTGGGTGGAGTCGGTGCATGCTGTGGTTGTGTTGAAGCCGGACTTCGCCGTTTCTGAGGATGAACTGATGCTGCACTGTCGAAATTTTATTTCGGGCTACAAGTGCCCGCGAAGTATCGAGTTCCGGCAGCAGCCTCTACCCATGTCGGGTGCGGGTAAGGTGCTGAAGCGGGAGTTACGCGCTGAGTGCGTTGAATCGCTGGGTAGTGCCGGGCAGGAGGCGTAAGACCCGGATACTTACTCCCGGGCCGCCTTGCGAAACTCCGAAGGCGTCATGGAAAAGTGAACGGAAAACGCCCTGGAAAAGCTGGCTGTCTCCGAAAAGCCCACCTCTCCACCTATATCGGTGATGGACAGGCCGGTAGTAATCAACAGCTTGGCCGCGTGTGCCAGTCTGCTGGATCGGTGGTACTCGCCCACCGTCATTCCTGTTTCCGCCCGGAACTTCCGAAACAGACTGCGTTTACTCACCTGTGCCGCGGCGGCAATTTTCTGGATTTCCAGGGGGTCGCATGGGGCCCGGTCGATAAACTCGCATACACATCGCACCAGTTCCGAATCAACATGTTCGGGGTGCAGCTGCTGCAGGCTGTTGCATAGCAAACACAATATCTCCAGCGTTTTTGCCTTCAGGTAGGCTTCTTCGATACTGCCGGAGAATGGGTTTGAGAGTATCTCCCGAGCGGCCTTGAGGATCGCCTTGTCAGTATCCCCAACTCTCAGATTCACCGCCGTGTGCTCAAGCTGTCGACCGAATCCTTCGACGACTTCCAGAGAGGGTTCAAATTCGCCGAGGTCACCATCGCTGAGTGTTGTAAGGGTGACTGCGCGGATACGGTCACCCACCCGTGATGCGGGTACATGGCAGTTGGGCTGATCGCGCAGGGACAGGGCGATAGTCTGTGGTGACTGGAGTGAAGCTGGAGTTGCGTCTTCCGCCCAGGGCGTTGGAGCTGATCGCGAGCAGCCGATGAATATCAGCGACCCAGAAGATTCAGGAGTCGCCGACAGATTAACTTCAAATTTAACCAGGGGAATGAGGTCCAACTGGCCAAGCACAAAGTCCGGAGCGAGCTGACGAAAGGTGGCAGACCCCGTTGCTACCTCTGGTCGATAATCGACGCGAAAGCCCCCACAGGGTAGCGCCGTGAGGAAGCTATCACCGGCGGGATGTGGGACAGGCTTACCATTCCCGCTCAGCGCGCGTGCGCTCAGTTCTCGAAAAACTCCAGGCGATAGCGCCCTCGTCATAGCCATTCCGCGATGTGAGCTTGTCTCAGACTATTGGTCAAGGCTGGTTGAAAGTCAACTGATGAACGGCGTAGTGGCACATGAGGAGCCGCTGGCAGCATGTTGGCGGGGCGATGTTCCAAAAGCAGAATCGGCACCCTCACAAAATGAGAAGACTTTGCATCTCCAGGCTTGATGGGGCGTGAGAAAGCAAACTATTCCCGAGGTCCGAACCTTAGACTGAAACCACAGTGTTTCACTAAACAAGGAGTCGACGATGGCTGAATATCAGGAAATCAATCTCCCTGATCGTCAGGACCTTTCCGATGAGGATATGTTGCAGGCCTCTACCAGCTACTACGAGCTGATGCAGCGGCGACATACGGTGCGGGCATACTCCGACCGGCCTGTGCCGCGGGAAGTCATTGAGCAATGCCTGCTCGCGGCGGGTACCGCGCCAAGTGGCGCAAATCACCAGCCCTGGCACTTCGCCTGCGTGAGTGACCCCGGCATGAAGTCGAAAATTCGAGAAGCGGCGGAACATGAAGAGCGCCTTTTCTACGATGGCAGAGCTGGCGAGGAGTGGCTGAAACATCTTGAAAAGATCGGCACGGATGCCCACAAACCCTTCCTCGACGTCGCCCCCTGGCTGATCGCCATTTTTGCGCAGAAGCAGTCGCCGGACGAAAAGGGCGAGTTGCGCAAGAACTACTACGTGCCGGAGTCTGTGGGTATCGCCACAGGTTTTCTCATCAGTGCGTTGCATGCGGCAGGTCTCGCGACGCTGACGCATACGCCCAAGCCAATGGGTTTTCTCAACGAACTACTTGGCAGGCCGAGCTGTGAGCGCCCTTACATTCTCCTGGTCGTAGGCCATGCGTCGGAAGATGCGACTGTCCCCGCCTATGCGAAGAAGAAGAAACCCCTGGCGGAGATTTCAAGCTTCTTCTGAGCTTGCACAGTTCCTGTGCCGACACCAATCCATCCCACAGCAAAGGAGGACTATCGCGACATGACTTACGTGATAACTGAGGACTGCATTCGCTGCAAGTACACCGACTGTGTAGAGATCTGCCCGGTGAATTGCTTCTACGAGGGTGAAAACATGCTCGTGATTCACCCGGATGAGTGCATTGACTGTGGTGTATGTGAAAGCGAATGCCCGGTAGAGGCGATTTTGCCGGACACCGATGAGCGAGCCGAGCGTTGGCTCGAACTAAACGAGGTATTCAGCGATGTTTGGCCGAATATCACCAAGCGCGAAGATCCCCCGGAGGACGCGCCGGATTTTCATGGCGAGCCTGACAAGTTCGAGCGGTTTTTCTCCGCCGAGCCGGGCGCGCGATGACAGTTCCGGCAGCGCCGGCAGCCCACATTCTGCTTGTACATTTGGCAGTGGCAGTCAAATCGGGCATGCCTGGCCGCGAGGGACAAGACAGCAGCTATTAAATCGCCATAGGCTGCGCAAATAGAGTGGCTACGTCTATCTACGGAGTGTTCCACAATGATAAAAATATCTACCAAAAACCTGGTGCCCGGTGCCCTGCTGAGCCTGTTGGCTCTTCCAATCTCAAGCTTCGCCCAGGAGGCGGATGATGGCGCGGGTGTTCAGAGAGCGGACAATACGACGATCTCGGAAATCCTGGTCACGGCGCGGCGGCGCGACGAGAGTATCCAGGATGTGCCTGCCGCCGTATCGGCACTTGCAGGCGACATGCTCGAAAACATCGCCGCGTTCGGTCTTGAGGATTTTACCCGGCTGGCGCCTGGCCTGGCTCTGGCGGATTCGGGTTTCTATGGTTTCAAGCAGTTTCGTATTCGAGGCGTGGCAACTGGCACCGGTGCGTCGGTGCTGCAATCACCGGTTGCGGTCTATTTTGATGAAGTTCAGACCGTAGATCCGTTTGTGCCCCTGAGCACTCTTGATCTCTACCTGACGGATATCAATCGCGTCGAAGTGCTGCGTGGCCCACAGGGTACGCTGTTTGGATCCAGCGCTTTGTCCGGCGCAATCCGCATCATGCCCAACAGGCCAGATAATCAGCAAGTGAGTGCTTCTCTCTCGGCGACGTTTGAATCGGTAAAGGACGGCGAGGAGGGCAGCATTGTTGAAGGTATGGTGAACACCCCCCTGGGTGAGGACTCAGCGCTCCGGCTGGTCGCCTACTCCCGCGAGGTTCCCGGCTGGATAGACAATATCGAGATCGACAAGGAAGACGGCAACAGCGGCGACGTATGGGGAGTGCGTGGGGCTTTCTCAACACGGCTCGGTGAGAACCTTGATGTGTTGCTGTCCGGCGCCTACCAGGAAGATGATTTCGACGACACCACCCGGACCTTCATGGACGGGGAAGGCGACCCCCGCGAGTGGAGCGTTTTGACTCCCGACTCCCGGGAAGGTGACGGCGGGCTGGCCTCTCTCGTGCTGGATTGGTATGTGGGCAAAATGACCCTGACCAGCGTGACGTCCTACCTGTCCACCAACTACAAGCCTCGCAGTGGTTCTGACGGATTCAGCGAGCTGATAGGCTTCCCGGGTACGCCCACCTGGCAGGATCTCGACTCAGATAATGAGAACTGGGTACAGGAGTTCCGCCTTGCCTCCAGCGGTGAGGGCAGGATCAACTATATTCTCGGCGCGCATTATTCGGACCGGGATGTCGACATTCGTGGCCTGTTCCAGAATCCCGTGGCGGAGGAAGTGTTGGGCCTGGACAACCTGCTGGACACCCAGTTGACTGCTACCATTGAGGAGTTGGCTTTATTCGGTGAATTGACGGTTGGATTCGGCGGTGAGTTCGAGGCAGGTGTCGCGTTTCGCGCCTTCGACAATGACTTCGAATCCACTCAGAGGTCTTTCGGCCTGTTCACAGAGTTTGTTCCCTCGGTTATCTCCGGTGACAACTCCGATACCGATGTGGTGCCACGTTTTACGCTCCAGTGGATGCCCAATGACAACCTGACGCTGTATTCTCAGATTGCCAAGGGTTACCGCATCGGCCAGTCCAATACCTCGCTCGACGCGGTGCAGGGCACGGTGCCGGCGGCATTTGATTCTGATGAGCTGTGGAACTATGAAGTGGGCTTCAAGGGCAGCTTCATAGATCAGCGGCTCCAGGCGGCGGTGGCCCTGTACTTTATTGAATGGGATAACATGCAGGTTCGTCTGCCCGGCCCCACCTCGCCGTATACCGGGAACGCGGGCTCTTCCGAGATCGTAGGCCTTGAGTCAGAGATCTCGTTTGTGATCACAAGAAATCTGCAGCTGATCAACTCGATCGCCTGGACAGACGCGGAGCTGACAGAGGACTTGCCCACGGTTTCCCAGCCCGGGGGAGAGGTGGGAGCCAGTTCAGGCGATCCGCTGCCGGGCACGCCCGATCTCACGGTCTCTACAGCACTGCAATATACCGCTGGCCTGGGTAGTCTCGGTGAACTCTTCCTGCGCGTGGATCACCAGTATGTGGGTGAAGCCCTGAACGCGTTCACCGACGTCGGCTATAACGAGTTTGGTGATTACCACCTGATCAACCTCAGCGCCGTTTACGAACACCCAAGCAATGTTGGGGTAACGCTGTACGTCAAGAACCTCACGGATGACGATTCCATGACCAACGTGATCGACGGTCAGCCTACTTTCAACGTACCGAACCAGGCCATTCGGCTGCAGCCCAGAACAATTGGGCTTACCGTCCAGAAGCGATTCTGAGCAAAGGGATAGAGATGTCGGCTTTTGAGGATTTTGAGCAGCGTTTTGGCAGCGCGGATTTTCTCGGCCTCGAGGATTTCAGGCGAGCCCAGGAAAACGCCAGCGGTCATGTTCGCAGAACCCCGGTGCTGTCCTCTGAGACACTGAGCACGCTGACCGGCACGGAGGTTGTGCTCAAGGCGGAACTGTTCCAGAAGGCGGGTTCCTACAAGGTCCGCGGCCCCATGAATGTCATCGCCAATATGTCTGAGGAGCAGCGGGCGAGAGGTTTTATTTGCGCCTCCGCTGGGAATCACGCCCAGGGCGTTGCCCGGGCCGCGCGTGCCTGGGGGGTTCCGGCAGTAGTCGTCATGTCGAAACTCGCCAAGCAGGCAAAGATAGCGGCCACCGAGGCTTATGGCGCCGAGGTTGTACTGCACGGCAGCGACTGGGATGAGGCGTATGCACGCTCGCTGGAAATAATGGAGCAGCGGCAACTGACGTATATTCACCCGTTCGACGATCCGCTCCTTATTGCCGGTCAGGGCTGCGTCGGTCTTGAGTTCATCGAGGACGTCCCGGAACTGGACACTGTCCTGGTGCCCATTGGCGGTGGCGGACTCATCTCTGGCTGTGCCATGGCCATCAAGGCGGTGAAGCCTGAGGTCAGGATCATTGGCGTTGAGGCCAAGGGCTCTCCGGGAATGTACCGCAGCCTGGCTGCGGGCGGACCCGGCCCGATCACGCTGGAATCTATCGGCCCGATGATCGACGGGCTGGTGGTTCGCCGGGTCGGTAGCTATACCCTGCGTGTTGCGCGGGAGTTTGTCGACGAGATCGTGCTGGTTGAGGAGCAGGCCATCTTTGATACTGTTGTCTGGATTATGGAGCGGTTGAAGCTCGTCGCCGAGGGCGCAGCCGCTGCGACGGTTGCAGCCCTCTTGCACGCCAAGGTAGACCTTTCCGGTGCCGAGAAAGTGGGCTGCGTTTTGAGCGGCGGCAACCTCGATCTTTCCGAACTGCGTTCGAGGTCCTGGAATTAGCGGTATGGCCGTACTGGAGCAACTCCAGCAGCTATTGGCCGGCAGCCTGGCGCGGCACGGATTGCCGGGTGCCGTTGTTTCGGTTTCCCTGGGCGGTCGACGCTACGAGGCGGCGGCGGGGGTTATCAACACACTAACTGGCGTTCCGGCGACGGTTGATTCGCGTTTCATGTACGGATCCGTCACCAAGGTGGCCACTGCCACGGCTCTGCTGAGACTCCTGGAGGAAGGCCGTGTCCGCCTGGATGACCCGGTGTCAGCTTTTGTCGAGGGTTTTACGCCGCAGCAGGAAGAGGCGCGCGAGATTACCGTCGAGCAACTCCTGACCCATTCCTCGGGCCTGGTCGGGTCAGTTTTCAAGGATACCGGTAGCAATGATGATGCTATTGCCGCCCAGGTGGCATTCTTGAATGAGCTGCCCTTGTACCACCGCCCGGGGGAGTTGCTGTCCTATTGCAATATGGGCTACGTCCTGCTGGGCCGGCTCATTGAACTCCAGTATTCCAAGCCCTGGCACAGGGCGATTCAAGAGGAGTTTGTACCAGCGTTCGGTCTGCATAGTATTGTCACGCGTCCGCAGGAGGCACTCAGGCACAGCACCGCTGTGGGCCACGTCTTGACGCCGGACGCGGCGAACTGGACGCCAGTGCCGGAACCGTTTGCCTTGCCTGGTCATGGTCCCGCCGGCTCTTCGATGGCGGGGACTGCCTCGGATCTGGTCTCACTGGCTGAAAGCTATCTCAACGCCACGGGGCTGAGCGAAGCGACCAGCAGATCGGCCTGGGCGGTGCAGATGCCGGCGCTGGTCCCGGCAGGGCTTCTAGGCTGGGGCCACGGGTGGATGGTCTTTGACTGGGCCGGTCAGAAAGTTGTCGGCCACGACGGATCCACCGCCGGGACCAAGGCATTTCTCAGGGTCATGCCAGATGCGAAACTCTGCGTTGCCCTGCTCGTCAATGCGCAGGTCGGACTCCCGGTCTACGAAGATGTGGTGGGCGCCATCTTCCGGGAATGCGTCGGTATCTGGGAGACCACGGCGGAGGACCTGTCGCCGGTGCAGGTCGACGAAATAGCGGGAATGGCAGGCGCCTACCAGGATAGCCACCTGCGCCTGGAGCTGGAAGTGGAAGGCGGTGAATCCAGCGTCAGCGTGTTGCCCGTCACGGGTAATCCCATACACCGCTCGGCCATCATGAAGTATCCCATCACACCCTGTGGGCGCAATGAATTCTACACCTCGGGCGCCGGCCTCCTGTTCTACCCCCCCGCAGGTTTCCTCACGACGTCACTGGCACGCAAGACTTTCCTGTCTCGCGGACCTGACGGAGAGGAGTATCTCTCTAGTGGCGCCAATGTCTACCGACGCCTGGACCATGGCTAACTCTCGATTACCGCCCAACCCGGCTTAGCGAGACCGGACTGCAGCCGAGGCTGCGCTTCTGGTTTGCAAGCGCGGACAGGTTTGGGCGGTATCTGCTGCGAGGCATCAGCACATGATAGATCTCTATTTCGCGCCGACTCCGAATGGCTGGAAGGTAGCCATCATGCTTGAGGAGCTTGGCTTGCCCTACAGGGTTGTCCCGGTGAACCTGGCCCTGGGAGAGCAGTTTGCGCCGGAGTTCACAGCCATATCACCCAATAACCGGATACCGGCCATCGTCGACCACGCTCACGGCGGCGTCAGGGTGTTTGAGTCGGGTGCCATTCTTCTCTACCTGGCCGAGCAGACCGGGCGTTTCTGCCCGCTTTCAGGACCGGAGCGATACGGCTGCCTGCAGTGGCTTTTTTGGCAGGTGGGTGGGTTGGGCCCCATGGGCGGCCAGGCCAGCCATTTCATCAATTACGTGCCGGAGGGCAACGAGTACGCCAGGAGTCGCTACCTCAAGGAATATGATCGCCTGCTGGGTGTCCTGGACAGACAGCTCGCGAATCGGGAATACCTGGCGGGCGAGTACAGTATTGCCGACATAGCCGTGTTTCCCTGGCTGCTACCCTACAAGCGCTACGGACAGAATCTGGAAAAGTTCGCGCCTTTGCGTCGCTGGTTTGACAACATGAAAAATCGACCCGCAGTGAGACGTGGGGTCGATGTTGGCAAGGAGTGGCGGCCCGATCCGGAGCGGCTTGGTGAAAAGGAGCGCGCCACGGTTTTTAACCAGACCTCCGACACCGTGAGGGGTTTTGAGTCGTGAGCGCGGGTCCACATTCCCTCGAGTTCTTCTTTGATTGCTCCAGCCCCTGGACCTATTTGGCCTTCCTGGGGCTTCCGCAGGCAATGCGCGGGTGTGAGGTCAATATACTGTGGCGCCCGATTCTCGTGGGAGCGGTGTTCAATGCCGTGAATAGGGAAGTCTATGCCACCCGGGAACAGCCTAACCCACGGCGCCTGGACTATACCAAGAAGGATCTCGCAGACTGGTGCAGATACTATGACGTGTCTTTCGCCGAGCCGGAAACTTTTCCAGTCAACAGCGCCAGGGCAATGCGCGGCGTACTGATCGCAATGGAGCAGGGTTGCGGCAACGCCTATATATCGTCTGTTTTCAGGTGCTACTGGATGGAAGGCCGGGATATTTCCAGGCCGCACGTTCTGGATGGAGTGGCCCAATCGGTGGGTATGGACGTTGAAGATTTTCGCGCCAATGTCGACGCCGATGAGTACAAGCAGAGGCTTCGGGCCAACACCAGCGAGCTGATGGAGCGCGGCGGCTTCGGTTCGCCAACCTTCTTTCTCGATCAGCACGACATGTACTTCGGAAATGATCGACTACCGCTGCTGCGCAAGGCAATAGAGGCACGGGACTGAACGGTATACGCCGGCAGACGGCGGCGGCTTACAGGTGTTTGTCGTCCCCGGTGCTTTGGAATTGCGCGTCCCTCTCCGCCGCGGCCGCGTGCACACCCTTTTCCTGAATCTTTGCCAAAAATGCTGCCATCGCATCGGTATGCATTCCAAGGGCGCAGAGTTCTGTCCCGGCTCGGATCCCGTTGCGCAGGCCCATGTGTTCCATCTGCCGGTGCACCACGCGTTTGTTTAATTGCGCCAGCTCTGCAGGCAGCCTGGCAATGCGCTCAGCGACGCCTAATACAAGCTCATCCAACTGTTCCGCAGGCGCGTGGCCGTTTGCCCAGCCAAGCTGCACTGCCTCTGCGCCGCAAATCGAGTCGCCCGTCAGCATCATTTCCATGGCCTTGCGCATGCCGATGAGCCAGGGGTGGAAGTGCATGTCCGGGACTCCGAATCGAACCGCGGGGTAACCCATGGAGGCATCGTCGGCCATATACACGAGATCGCATCCGGTTGCGAGTTCGCTGCCGCCTGCCAGACAGTAGCCATGAACCTGCGCGATGACGGGCGTAGCCAGATCCCAGATGCTCATCCAGCCTTCTGTCACATGGCGTGGCCACTGGCCCTCTCCCGCGCTGGTATAAAAGGGCAGTTCGTGGCCTTCATTGCCATCGCCCAGCTCGTAGCCGGCAGAAAATGAGGGGCCGGCGCCTCTCAGAATAATGACGCGAACCTCACCGTCTGCGTCAGCTTCCTGTAGGGATGAGAGCAGCGCGGCTCGCAGTGGATGGCACAGTGCATTGTGCTTTTCCGGGTAGTTCATGCTCAGGCGACGAATTCCGCGGCCCGGTGAGTCAATCAGTACCCAGTCGCGAGTGTCTTCGGAGTTAGCGATGCCTGATTTACTGGTTTTATTCATAGTCGTCTTTCCCATTTCAGTGCAGTTGCTCGATGATGGCATTGGTGCCATTGATGAGCGGGTCCACGGCGGGGAGTTGGTAGCGGCTCGACAGCTCCGCCAGGTAGTCCTCGCGCTCATCGATGACCATCGCCGACGTATTCACGCTGATACCAACACAGTGAATGTCAGGGTTGGTGAGTTTACCAATCTGGATCGTCCGCTCGATCAGCGCGTCGATGGTCGGTAGGGGAAAGTCTGGCCAACCATCCAGATGCCGTCGATCTGCTGCGTGGCATACTACGAAAGCGTCTGGTTGTGAGCCCAGCAAAAGGCCGTGTGTGACGGCAGCGTAGCCCGGGTGGAAAATGCCGCCCTGACCCTCGATAACATCCCAGTGATCCTCATCATTCGCCGGTGACAATAGCTCCGCTGCGCCGGAAAGAAAGTCTGCTACCACGCAATCCATGGGGACACCTTCACCCGCTATCATGATTCCCGTTTGTCCTGAGGCTCGAAAACATGCCTTCATACCGGCGTCGAGCATATCTTTTTCCAACTGCAACGCGGTGTACTTCTTCCCCAGTGCGCAATCCGTACCTACCGTCAGCAGGCGCTTGCCGGGCCGCTTTTTGCCGTTGCCCACAGGTAGATCAGCCGGTGGTGTGCGAATATCGACCAGCCGGCTGCCGCCCTGTTCGGCTGCCCTGACCAGCGCTGGTATGGAGGTAAGACGAGTATGTAGCCCGGCAACGATATCCATTCCAGCCGCCGCGGCCTCCACCAGCACCTCGGTCCAGGCGGCGGGGACCTGGCCTCCAATCAGTGCCGTGCCCACGATCAGCGATCGCGCGCCGGCCGCCAATGCATCCGTCACCGTCATATCCGGAAGCCCAAGGTCCGCCGTTTGTGCCGTCATCCGCAGCTGACCGCTGCAGAGTTCTCGACGCCAGTGAACGATACCGTGGCCGGTTTTGGCGAAGTGGCTGCGCGTCTCGTCCCCGACGAAAATCAGGTAGGGTGCCTTGAAAGTGTAGGATTGCATGCGTTTTCCTCGGGAGATCCTGTTCAGGCTGTCTCTGGAGCGGGTGGAAGGCAATGTGGTGACGACGATTCCGGCGTCATTTTGCGACCCGTAAGGCTGTACTGGTCCTGGTCCCGATGACTCCTCCTGTACTGTGGCCCGGAGCTTTCTTTTTCCGGGCTGTTTCCCGCACGACCATTGGAGTAGGGAATGACCGCTGGTCGGATTGGACGGCAGCGATGGGCGGCCGGCGATGTAGCTCGGGAAACAGGGAGAGGATCACTTGTACGCGCTCCTGGATGAAGCCTGGTATCGTCAATTGCGACAGGTTAGCAGGATAATTGTTGTCATGACAACATAATATTGGACCATGATATGCTGCACGGCATCAAACTCAGTAACCCCAGAGACTGACCCGATGACCAAGGAAAACAGCGCTGGAAAAAAGGCGGGCTCGCTTACGCACGGGCTCGAGCCGGCACTCAGGATTAGTTTTGATGTCACGATCGTCGCCAATCTCATGGCCTTTGCGGGCAGCCCCAAGAATGCGGCTCGTTTTGGGATCAAAACCAGGGAGTGGCGCGTAATCGGTTTACTTTATCGGGTGGGGCCGACCACCGCTGCGGACATTGTTCGCATGATTCACCAGGACAAGGCTTCGGTCAGCAGGGCAGTGGCGGCTTTGGAGAAGCGAGATTTGGTGCGTCGAACAACCAACCCGGGACATGCGAGAAGCCCGTTTATCAGTTTAACGCCTGCTGGCCGTTCACTGGTGAAGCAGATATGGCCGGTGTTCCGGGAGCAGGCAAGGCGTATGACCGAGCATTTGTCCAATGAAGAGCAGGAACTGCTGTGCTCAATTCTGGATAAGCTGCGGCAGCAGGCGGAAGTGGTCCGCCTGGATATGGACAACTAAGGCGTAACCTACAATCACATCATGGCAGCTAGCGCAGGGGCTGCTATGCGGTATCCGCGCGGTCAGGTCTCAGCGATTAGCGCGATTCTCGATGAGGTCATCCACAACAGCCGGGTCTGCCAGGGTCGAGGTATCCCCCAGGCTGTCTAGCTCGTTCTCGGCCACCTTGCGCAGGATGCGGCGCATGATCTTGCCGGAGCGTGTCTTGGGAAGTGCCGGCGCCCACTGGATTACGTCGGGTTTGGCGATCGGGCCAATCTCCTGCACGCACAGTGCCACCAGCTCCTTCTGCAGGTCCTCGCTGGGGTCAACGCCGACCATCGGCGTCACGTAACAGTAGATGCCCTGGCCCTTGATATCGTGGGGGTAGCCCACCACGGCGGCCTCGGCAATGTCATCGTGCAACACCAATGCACTTTCGACTTCCGCGGTGCCCATGCGGTGTCCGGAAACATTGAGCACATCATCAACGCGGCCGGTGATCCAGTAGTAGCCGTCGGCGTCGCGGCTGGCGCCGTCGCCGGTGAAGTAGTAGCCGGGGTAGTTGCTGAAGTAGGTATCCACCATGCGCTGGTGGTCGCCATACACCGTGCGAATCTGGCTGGGCCAGCTCGCCTTGATGACCAGGTAGCCCGCGCCTTCACCCTCGATTTCCTGGCCCTGTTCGTCGAGCAGGGCGAGCTGCACGCCAAAGAAGGGAAAACTGGCGGAGCCGGGCTTCAGGTCGGTAGCGCCGGGCAGCGGAGTAATCATGTGGGCGCCGGTCTCTGTCTGCCACCAGGTGTCGACGATGGGGCAGCGTGATTCGCCCACCACCGAGTAGTACCACTCCCAGGCTTCCGGGTTGATCGGCTCACCCACCGTGCCGAGCAGCCGGAGGCTGGCTCGTGAGGTGCGGGTCACCGGCGCATCGCCCAGCGAGTGAAGCGCCCGGATGGCCGTGGGTGCGGTGTAGAAGATGTTGACCTGGTGTTTGTCACAGACTTCCCAGCAGCGCGAGGCGTCAGGGTAGGTAGGCACGCCCTCGAACATTAGGCTGATCGCGCCGTTGGCCAGCGGGCCGTAGACAATATAGCTGTGCCCGGTCACCCAGCCGACGTCGGCAGTGCACCAGTACACTTCACCGTCCTTGTAGTCGAAGGTGTATTTGAAGGTCATGGCGGACTGCAGCAGGTAGCCGGCAGTGGTATGCAGGACACCCTTGGGTTTGCCGGTGGAGCCGGAGGTATAGAGGATGAACAGCGGATCTTCCGCCCCCATGATCTCGGGCTCGCACTCCGTATCCTGGCCGCCGACCAGTTCCTCATAGGCAACATCGCGAGATTCATCCCAGGACACCTCGGCACCGGTGCGCTCGACCACGATGCAGCTGTGCACGTTGGGGCAGGCCAGCAGCGCCTTGTCGGTGTTGGCCTTCAGCGGAATACGCTTGCCGCCGCGTACACCCTCGTCGGCGGTGATCACGGTCTGGCAATCTGAATCGAGGATGCGATCCTTCAGCGCTTCCGGTGAGAAACCACCGAACACCACCGAGTGGACAGCGCCGATGCGGGCGCAGGCCAGCATCGCGTATGCAGCCTCGGGAATCATCGGCATGTAGATGCAGACTCGGTCGCCCTTGCCGACGCCGCGTGCGCGCAGGCCATTGGCCAATTGGCACACCGCAGCGTGCAGTTCGGCGTAGGTCACGGTCTTGTCATCGGCGGGATCGTCACCTTCCCAGATCAGGGCGACCTGGTCGGCGCGTGCCGGCAAATGCCTATCGATACAGTTGACGCTGACATTCAGGGTGCCGCCGGCGAACCAGCTGGCCTCGCCAGTGTGGAAGTCGTAGCTGCACACGCTGTCCCATTGCGAATACCAATCAAGGAATTCAGAGGCCATCTCTGACCAGAAGCCATCAGGATCTTCCACCGAACGCTGGTACATGGACTGGTACTGCTCGGCATTGATGTGTGCACTCTGCCTGAGTGCATCGGGAACGGGGTGAACGGGAAATTCAGGCATGGTGGCCTCCCAACTGGATTTATTGTTGTTGTGCGTACGACGTATGCGCGTTTACGACAAGCATAGACGCAGCGTCGGAGCGGTACCAGATCAGGGGATGATGTGAATCAAACAGTGCTCCCGCGGCGCCTATTTGTAGAACCCGCGGCGGGCTTTTATGGCACAGGTGGCGGTTTTGGGGCGCCTGCGGCGGTTATATAGGTGGCGCCTGCGGCGGTTGTATGGATGGCGCCTGCGGCGGTTGTATAGATGGCGCCTGCGGCGGCTGTATAAAGAAACCGCTAGCGCGTGGCAAGCATACCCCAGTCACCGACCGGGTTGAGCGCCAGGCGAACGTTGTCGATCAGCCGTGGCTTGCCGAGTTTCGCGGCAGCGAGGATGGCGACTTCCTCGGTGTCAGGAGTCACCTCGGCGAGGGTGCGAGCGTCGCGGATCTCAAAGTAGTCGGGTTCGAAACCCGCCTGGATCAGCTTCAGGCGCGCATGGGCTTCCAGCTCACTGTAGTTGTCAAAGCCGCAGGCAATGGCGTCGCGCACTTCCATCAGGATGCGATTCAGTTCCGGCGCTTTCTCCCGCTGTTCCGGTGTCAGGTAGCCGTTGCGAGAGCTGAGTGCCAGGCCATCCTCGGCGCGCGCTGTCGGGACACCGACGATTTCGATAGGAAGACACAGGTCCTTCACCATCTTGCGGATGATGGAGAGCTGCTGAAAGTCTTTTTCGCCAAACACCGCCACGTCTGGCTGTACGATATTGAATAGCTTGGTGACCACCGTGGCAACACCGGTGAAGTGACCGGGGCGACTGGCGCCACACAGGGTGTCTGAGAGCATGGGAACGCTGACGGCCGTCTGCACGCCCAGGCCTTCCGGGTAAATTTCTTCTGCAGTCGGGGCAAACAGGATCTGTACGCCCTCGGCGAACAGCTTCTCCTTGTCGGCCATGAGGGTGCGAGGGTAGGCGTCGAGATCCTCGTTCTGGCCGAACTGCATGGGGTTCACAAAGATGCTGACAACAACAACGTCACAGCGCTCTCGCGCCTTGCGCACGAGCTCGAGGTGGCCCTCGTGCAGGTTGCCCATGGTCGGCACAAAAGCGATGGTCTGGCCCTGGGCCCGCTTGTCGCGGATGGCGCGCTGCAGTTGCGCGTTGGTGGTGTATGTCCGCATCGTGTTCCTCGTTGGCTCCTCGTTCCTGCCTGGCCGCCGTGAAGCGGCGCAGTGCAACGCATCAATGCACTCTCTTTGCCTCTTTGCACATCCTTCGCACGTCTGTCCTTTTGTACATCTGTCGACATCTGTGCACTTTTATGTGCTTTGCGCACCGTTTCGAGGCTGGCTCTTGAGTCACCACAGCATTCTCAAGCACTTGTTCCGAAACGGTGCCTGGCGTGGCCTGTGCCGCGCCAGCTTGATGCAAAATGGTAAAAGTACCAAATTGGGACGGCGAGTATGCCCCATGGCCAGAGGTGGGGCAACGGATTTTCACGAAAAATTCATGCTTTTTTGTTACCAAACGAAGCAGTCTTATGCCCTTCAGGAAGGAGTGTTACCAAACGGAAGTAAGTTAGCGATAACTTACTTATAAGTTATTAATTTTTATAGATAAAAAGATTGTTACGGGATGCCCTGAAAGGGTGCAGGAAGTGCGTACAGGGCGAATCCGGGTCTGCAACCGGATAAAATGTTACTTTATTCGTAGCCGTGCTCGGGGCGCGGATAGGCGCCGCTCTTGACCGCGTCAACGAAGGCCTTGAGTGCATCCTGGATGCTGGCCTGCCCGGTCATGAAATTCTCCACAAAGCGGGGCTTGTGCTCGCCCAGCCCCAGCAGGTCATGCATCACCAGTACCTGGGCGTCGGTTCCGGGGCCTGCGCCGATGCCAATCACCGGGATTTCCAGCTTGCTGCTGATGTCGGTGGCCAACTCCGTGGGCACACACTCCAGTACCAGGATAGAGGCACCGGCATCCTGGATTTCCACCGCGTCGGCAAGAATGCTCTTGGCGCCCTTGGGGGTGCGCCCCTGCACGCGGTAGCCGCCGAATACGTTGACCGATTGCGGTGTCAGGCCGAGGTGCGCGCAGACCGGGATACCGCGTTCCACCAGGGCGTGAATACTGTCACTCAACCAGGTGCCGCCTTCCATTTTCACCATCTGCGCGCCGGCCTGCATCAGGTCGGTCGCGTTGGCCAGCGCCTGCTCCGTAGTGGCATAGGCCATGAAAGGCATATCGGCGATGACCAGGGCGTCGGTGTTGGCGCGTGCCACGCAGGCGGTGTGGTAGGCCATGGCTTCCACGGTGACCGGGATGGTGCTGTCATGGCCCTGCAGGACCATGCCCAGTGAGTCGCCGACCAGCATCGTTTCTGCGCCGGCCTCGGCAATCAGGCGAGCGAAGGTGGCATCGTAGGCGGTGATGCAGCAGAACTTCTCACCGGCCTCCTTCATGGCCTTCAGGGTATTGACGGTGATTTTCGCCATGCCGCGCTTGCCTGTTCCCTAAGCCTGTTCACTAAGAGGGGAGCCATACCCCGTGGTAAACGGGCTCTGGTCCAGCCTTTATCTACGCCTGGATGTTCGCAACCCCAGAGGAGATGGCTGCTTACTCGACCCGCTCAATAGACCCGCTAAATAAAGGTCGGGTTGAAGTAGTGTCGCCCGCTGCGAATGTCCAGCATGTAGTCCACGAGATGCTCGTAGTCGCGATCGCTATTGGCCAGGTCGATCTCACTGGCGTTTACGATCAGCAATGGGGCGCCATCGTAATATAGAAAAAATTCACTGTACACTTCGTTGAGCGACTCGAGATAGTCGCGGTTAATTGCCTGTTCGTAGCCGATACCACGGCTTTCGATGCGCGAAAGCAACACGTCTGTAGAGGCCTGCAGGTAGATCACCAGGTCCGGTCGCGGTGCATCAATGGTCAGTTGCCGGAACACCTTGTCGTACAACTGGTACTCGTCGCTATCGAGATTGATGCGGGCGAACAGCGGGTCCTTTTCTATCAGGAAATCGGCGACGCGCACGGGTTCAAAAATATCCGACTGCCGCAGGTCCTGGATCTGCTGGGCGCGCTGGAACAGGAAAAACAGCTGGGTCGCTAGCGCTGCCTGTTTGCGGTTCTGGTAAAAGCGTTCCAGGAAGGGATTGTCGTCGGCTGCTTCCAGCAGGGCCTGGTAGTTGAAGGTGCTGGCCAGTCGTTTGGCGAGCGTGGTCTTGCCGACCCCGATCGGGCCCTCGATGGCAATGAACGCCGGTGGCTTCCTGCCCCTG
The DNA here is from genome assembly GCA_965229625.1 of Halieaceae bacterium. GTDB lineage: Bacteria > Pseudomonadota > Gammaproteobacteria > Pseudomonadales > Halieaceae > JANQIO01. The sequence continues at coordinate 947,099 of CBDDJJ010000002.1, read as the reverse complement.
AGGTCAATAACGGTTTCAGATCCCGCCGGGCTCGCGTTACCGTCCTGGCTCAATGGTGTCTCCTAGCGCTTCGAGTCCCGCGTCGGAACAGGCGCAGCGCCAGCGCGCCAGGGGGGCGCCGCAGGGCAGGACGAGGTCCGGTGCAAGGTCAGTGAGAGGGTACAGCACGAAGTTGCGTTCCGCCATGCGCGGGTGCGGAACTGTAAGTTCATCGGTGCTGATTGTGAGGTTTCCGTACAGCAGGATGTCGAGATCCAGGGTGCGTGGGCCCCAGTGCTCCTGGCGTTGGCGCCCGTGCTCGGTTTCGATCTGTTGCAGCGCAGTCAGCAGTTCGGGTGCTCGCAGCCCGGTCTCGAGTTCTGCCACCAGGTTGAGGTAATCCCGCTGGGTGCCCGGGCCGACGGCGCTACTGCGATATGTGGGTGACACGGCCGCAAGCCGGGAATTCGGCAAATCAGCAATAGCTGCCAGCGCGGAGGCGAGCAGGGCTCGTGATTCGCCCAGGTTGCTGCCAAGGGCGATATACGCGGTGATCATTGCGGGCGCTTGCGGCGGCGGCGCCGGCGTCGAGGCCGGGGCTGTTGCTCCTCCGAGGGGCCGGTTTCCACTGCGACATCCGGATGCTTCTCCTGCATCTCGGTCCAGAATTTGCCGAGGCCTTCGAGGTCTTCACCCGACTGCTCGCGCAGCAGCAGGAAGTCGTAGGCAGCGCGAAAACGCCGGTGAGCCAGGTGTTTGACCAGTCCTCGACCCTTGCGCTTTTGCAGCCGCAACTGGAACTCCCAGATCTCACGCATGGGTGCCGTGAAGCGGCGCGGGATGGCAATGTGGTGAAGCTGCTCCTGTGTCAGCGAACTGGCGGCCTCCGCCAGCGCCTCCATCGGCGCCAGGCCATTGTCTTCCAGGGCCTTTTTGAGCTCCACCACCGGTGGCCACAGCAAGGCGGCGAGGATGAAGGCGGGGGTCACGGGTTTGTCCTCGGCGACCCGCGCATCGGTGGACGCCATGGCTGCTTCCACCAGCTTGACCGCGCGTGGGTTCATTTCCAACTCGCTGGCGGTAGCCGGGAACAGATGCTCCAGCAGGTGGTATTCGCGCAGGAGTTTGAAGGTCGGCAGCGCATAGCCCGCCATGAACAGCTTGAGCATCTCGTCGAACAGCCGGGCGGCGGGGATCGCTTCCAGCATGTGTGACAGTTCGGGGATTGGCTGGGCAGTGGGCTCGGCGATATCAAAATCCAGTTTCGCGGCGAAACGGACGGCGCGCAGCATACGCACCGGATCTTCACGGTAGCGCTTCTCAGCGTCGCCGATTATGCGGATCTGGCGGTGTTCAAGATCGCGCAGCCCGTCGACGTAGTCGTAGACACAAAAATCCTTGCTTGAGTAGTACAGAGCGTTGACCGTGAAGTCCCGGCGCACCGCATCTTCCTCCAGGCTGCCGAAGACGTTGTCGCGCAGCAGCATGCCGGAGTCATTCTGCTTGGCTGCCGGTCGGCGGTGGTCGACGTCCTCTTCGCTGTTGTGGTGGCCGCGGAAGGTGGTGACTTCGATAATCTCGCGGCCAAAGCGCACGTGAACGATGCGGAAGCGACGACCGATGATCCGCGAGTTGCGGAATAACTCGTGCACTTCTTCAGGTGTGGCGTCGGTAGCCACGTCAAAATCCTTGGGGTGTCCGCCCAGCAGCAGGTCCCGGACAGCGCCGCCCACCAGGTAGGCCTCGAAGCCCTGGCTGGAGAGCCGGGACATTACCTTGAGGGCGCTTTCGCTGATGTGTTTCCGGGAGACCGGGTGTCCATCCCGCGGGATGCGGGTGGCGGCCTGGGTGGCGGATGTCATCGGTGTTTCAGTGCTCCAGAATGAAGGCGCGCAGTCTACCATACGGGCAAGCGGGCAAGAACGATGACGGGGAAAACCAGGTTTTCCCCATCCAGGTCTCACTAGGAGTTTTATTATTATTTATCGGTGTTTTTTTATTGTTGGAGTCTATTGTTATTGTCAGGTGCGGTTGCTCGCTTCTACCCGAAGCGCGTGGTGACCTGATCAGCCACCCACCGGTCACCCAGACGTGTCGCGGCGCGTTTTTGCTTTCTTAGTGTTCAACTTTTGTTTGTTATCTTTCGTGTAACGCCGTCGATTGTGTTCAGGCCCCGCTTCGGTGCCAGAAAAAACTTATAAGTCAATTACTTAGCTTGGAAAACCTCATTTTGGATAGCGTCTGTCACATAACCGTAACATGACTTGTTACCTAACGCGGGTTTCCAGGCCCAACACTGTGACGAGAGGTAACGCTACCAATCTCCGGCTGGCGCAATCTGCCAGGCTGAGATCACCGGCTCCTGCGGCGTGCCCCAATTCGGGTCGCGCTGGACTCGCCATGCATTGCCTTATTTGGCTGGCCGTCTCGCCGGGGCGAGGTTGACCCACTCGTCATGCACCGTGGCTGTCAGATTCAACTGACAGGCACAGTGGAAATCCTGTGAAAATACGGGCTTATCGAACCTTGCGGAACATTCCCGGGTTTTGGTCAGTATTGCTCGAGCCGGTGGCTCGGGCGGTGCTGAAACAAAATCCGCGTGCCGGAATGAACGAAGGGGAAAACAAAGTTTTCCCCATCCAGGTCCATAGTTAGAGTCATTATTGTTATTACAGCTAGATTGTTATTTTTATTGTTTAAGCCACATGACATAGAGCACTTACCGTGCCAGAAATGTATTTATCTATATAAATCAATAAGATAAAAAAATAAGACTCTGCTTCATAGGCGGCTGATATGGTCTTACGTTACCGTTCTACACTGCTTTGTGTAACGGCGCGCCTGAAAGGTAACGTAGATTCCTAGACGGATTTGGCGCGTTTTGCACCAGACTGGCGCTTGCCGCCGCCCTTTTTGCGGGGAATACCGAAGCGTTGGCGCCGCTCCCACAGGCATTTCCGGGAAACGCCCAGTTTTTGTGCCAGCTCGGTCTCGCTCATGGAGTCCTGATGCTCCAAAACGAAGCGCTGGAAGTAGTCTTCCAGTGACAGGTCCTCGGGTGGATCGTAGTTGGTGGCTACCCGGGTCGGAGTCGTAGCGGCAGTGTCCGGCTTGCGGCCGCGAATCTGGCTGACCTTGACCAGTTCCAGGTCGATGCCCAGCAACCCGTTGTCAATTTCCTCGGATTCACTGAGGATCAGCGCCCGCTCCACGGCGTTCTCCAGCTCGCGCACATTGCCCGGCCAGGTATAGGTAGTAATTGCCTGAATCGCCTTGGGGGAGAAGTGCCGCGGCCCCTTGTCCAGTTCCTCGGCACGGCGCGCCAGGATGTACTCGGCCAGCTCGAGAATGTCCTTGCCCCGATCGCGCAGGGGCGGCAACTGCAGCCGCATGACGTTGATGCGGTAGTACAGGTCCTGGCGGAACTTGCCGTCGGCGGTCAGCTGCTGCAGGTCGCGGTGCGTGGCGCAGATCAGCCGCACATTGACCTTGCGCGACTCAACCGAGCCGATGCGGCGTATCTCGCCTTCCTGGATGAAGCGCAGCAGTCGCGCCTGGGCTTCCACCGGCAACTCGCCGATCTCGTCGAGGAACAGGGTGCCGCCGTCGGCGGCTTCGATCAGCCCGGTCCGGTTGGTGTTGGCGCCGGTAAACGCGCCTTTTTCATAGCCGAAAAGCTCAGACTCGATGAGGGTTTCGGGGATGGCGGCGCAGTTGACTGAAATCAGTGGCCGCTGCACCCGGCGGCTGTGGTGGTGCAGGCTGCGCGCCACCAGTTCCTTGCCGGTGCCGGTTTCACCCAGGACCAGCACAGTGGCGTCGGTGGGGGCAATTTTGCGCAGGTGGTCGAACAGCGTCACCATTTCAAGGCAGCTGCCGATGAAGCCCTCTACCGCGCGTTCGGTTTCGGTGGAACTGGCTTCGCCTGCCTGCCCACGTTGCTCGCGTTCGCGCTCGCGCTCCGCAAGGATGCGGGCGACTGCGCCGATCATGTCATCGTGGTCGAAGGGCTTGGCAATGTAGTCCACGGCGCCCATGCGCATGGAGTCCACTGCCGAGCGCAGGCTGGCGTAACTGGTCATGATCAGTACCGGCACATCGCCGGCGCGCTTGATCAGGTCAGTGCCGGGGGCACCTGGCAGTCGCAGGTCGCTGATGATGAGGTCGAAGTCTGTCAGCTTGTACTTGCTCTCGGCCTCACTCACCGAAGCGGCTTCGCTGACGCGGTAATCGTTGCGCTCCAGCAGACGACGCAGGGCCGAGCGGATGACAGACTCGTCTTCAACAATGAGGATTTCGGCTTGTGCCACGACAGCTACCTTCGGGTGTTACCGCCACTGTGTACTGATGAAACAAAATACCCGCTCGCCGGCCGATTTGCCAGTGAACTGCCCCGCACAGGTACTTTCCAGGTGAGCGGACTACGGCTTTTCCGCCGCGCTCCGGAGGGGGTGGCTCAGGGATACTCCTCCCCGTAACTGGCGCTGGAGAGGCTCAGCAGAAAGCGGGTGCCGCGGCCCTGGCTGACCGGGCTGCTCAGGCTGATGCGGCCGCCCAGCGTCTCCAGGATGCTGTAGACCAGCGCCAGGCCAAGGCCGGTCCCCTCACCGGGCTCCTTGGTGGTAAAGAACGGCTCAAACACCTGGCCCTGGATGGACTCGGGAATGCCGCTGCCCTGGTCGGTCACGCTGATCTGTAGCTGTTCCTCCTCGGCCTGTGCCGCGACTTCGATGAGGCCGTTGCGGTCGCTGGCGTCGCGGGCATTGCCGAGCAGGTTGACGAACACCTGCAGCAACCGCTGGCTCTCCGCCAGTACCAGCTGTTCCCGGTCACAGTGGTTTTCGAAGCGTACCGGTTTGGCGGCGCGGTCGAGCTGCAGCAGGTGAATGGCTTCATCCACACAGTCCGCCAGGTTGATGGCCTGCAGGGTGGCCGGGTCCACATTGTTGCTACCGGCGTGGGAGAAGTTCACCAGTGTCTCCACGATGCGAGTGACCCGGTTGGTCTGCTTGAGAATCTCGCTGGCGGCCTCGGGGATAGCGTCGATGTCATCTTCGACTTCCAGGTTCTGGGCCAGGCAGGCGATGCCGGTGATGGGATTGCCAATCTCGTGGGCCACGCCCGCCGCGAGTCGGCCGATCGACGCCAGGCGCTCGTTGTGCATCAGCTCCTGCTCGAGAATCTCGTAGTCGGTCAGATCTTCCACAACGATGACCTGGTCTTCAGAGATGCCCGAGGAAGATTCCACGGCCGCCTTGTGCAGGCTGATCCAGCGTCCGCGGCTGGATGGTTCGGGCAGGTGTAGTTTGTGCTCGGCAAACTTCTGCGAGCTGGCAAACTCGGAGAGCATCTCGCCCCAGGCGGCTGGCAGCGAACTCAGGTAGGACCCGACCACGGTTTCGCTGGCGACACCGGTGGTTTCTTCCATGGAGCGGTTCCACATCAGTATCTCGCCGTCCTTGCCCAGGGAAAACACGCCGATTGGAAGATCGCGCAGGGTTTCGCGGTGATAGCGGCGCAGATTGTCGAGGTCCGCGGCGAGACCGGTAAAGCTCGGGTACTCCGTGTCGAGCCGGCGCTCGATCATGTAAATGTCCTCGCTGGCCTGGGGCGCATCAAGCTGCCAGGGAATGCAGCGCTGCATGATGTCGTAGGCAACGGTAGGCCCCAACAACCCGGAGAGATTGGCCTCGATGCGATCTCGCAGCTGGCGTAGCGCATAGGGCCGGAATTCGTCGGCGGCAAGGCGCAGGTCCTTGAGGGCACGATCCACCTCGGCGTTGGCGGCATTGGTTCCCAGCGCGCTGGCCAGCTGTTCGCGGAACTGCGCGGGGCTGGATAATCCCAGCGAACGGCGCATCGGCCGCACCAGGTCATCCATGGAGCAGATTTCCGCGCTGGTGGCTTCTTCTGAAGACAGTGGCGTGAGTACCGTGGCCAGCACGAACACGCAGATATTGATACCCAGCGAGCCTATGGCGGCCGCCGTCCAGCGCGCATCATCCCCGCCAAACCAGGCGTTGAACAGGTCCTGCAGCGCGGGCTCGCCACCGGTCAGCAGGGGTATCACCAGCAGCAGGTACCAGGTGGTGAAGCCGGCGGCCAGGCCGGCGGCCAGCCCATAGCGATTGGCCCGCGGCCAGTACAGGGTGGCCAGTAAGCCGGGCAGGAACTGTAGGGTGCCGATGAAGGCGGTCATACCGAGGTCGACCAGTTGCTCGCTCCCCACGGTGCGCTGTGAAAACAGGAAACCCGCGAGGATAATGGCACCGGTCAGCAGCGTCCGCAGCCAGTTGAGCTGGGTATAGATGTTGGAAGCGGCTTCCAGGCCGCTCTGTCCTCGCAGCAGCAGGGGCAGCACCAGGTGCTTGAGGCACATATTGGCGAGCGCCAGCGTGCTGACGATGATCACCGCGCTGGCCGCCGACATTCCGGCCAGGTAGGCGGTAATGGCGATGCCCCGGGAATCGGTTTCAAGGCCCAGCGCCAGGGCTGAGTAGACCTGGGGCAACTCGCTGGACAGTTCCATGCCAGCCCAGGTAATGGGCAGGATGGGCAGGCTCAGTAGCAACAGGTAACTGGACAGGCCCCAGCTGGCGGTGCGCAGCCTGGGGCCGTCCGGCGCTTCGCTGAATGCCATGTGAAACATATGTGGCATGGTTACGGCGCCTGCAAAGAACACCAGCAGCAGGGCGTGCGCCGAGTCCCGCCTGAGCGGCGTTTCGAGCATCCTCACCACGTCCTCATGGCTGGACAGCCAGGCACTTAATCCACTGAAACCGCCAAACACCTCGTACACGGCATACAGGCCCAGCGCCAGCATGCCCAGCAGCTTGACCAGGGATTCAAAGGCGATGGCGGCCACCAAGCCCTCGTGGCGTTCCTCCGGCTTCAGCCGCCGGGTACCGAAGAACACGGTAAAGGTGGCGATCAGGGTACAGAACACCACGGCCAGGGAATCGTGTTCCCGGGTTTCGTGTACCACGCCGGGTCGGTCACCGCTCATCAGGTGAATACCGTCTGAGACGACCTGGACTTGCAGGGCCAACAGCGGCAGTACCGCGGCGAGCATGGTCAGGGTGACGGCGGCACCCACCCAGGGGCTGCGGAAACGAAAGGTCAGCAGATCAGCCAGTGAACTGAGCTGGTAGATGCGGCAGATCCGCATCACCGGGAACATCACCAGCGGTGACAACAGCAGCATGGTGCTGATGCCGGCGTAGTAGAGCAGGAAACCGTAACCGTACTGAAAAGCCAGTTGGGTAGCGCCATAGATCGCCAGCCCGCCAGCCATCACACCCAGTGACAGTACATAGATGGCGGGATGTTCCAGCAGCCGCGCCGGCAGTTTGCCGCGGTCCGCCAGGCTGCCCACTGCGAACAGCAGGCCCAGGTAGGCGAGCATGCCCGCGACCAGTTCGCCGACGCTAAAGGTCATCGCCGTAGCTCTTGCGCTGGTTCCACCAGGCGAGGACGATGATGACCAGCCAGACCAGGTAGGGTCGGTACCAGGCGGTGCCGCCGCTGATCACCCACTCCTGGGCGGTGGGAATAAACACCACGGCGATGGCCAGCAGTAGCAGCAGGGTACGGTTGATATACACGGCAGGGATAGTATCAGTAGAGGCTGCGCTCCGGAATTCCCGCGCGCGCGGGTACGGCCGATAACTCCCAATGGGCAACAGCAAACTCCAGCAGTCCATCCACCTGGTCCATGCCGCGTGGTGGTGAGGCCTGTTGCAGGAAGCGCAGGGCCAGTCTCAGGTTGTCTGCTGCCGTTTCAGCAGCCAGCGGCGCGGCATGTGTCTGTTTGCTGAGCTTCTGGCCCTGGGCATTCACAATAACGGGGATGTGGGCATAGCGCGGCGCCGGCAATCCCAGCTGGCGCTGCAGGTACACCTGGCGAGGCGTGGAATCGTAGAGGTCACTGCCACGCAGGATCCGGTTTACGCCCTGGAAGGCGTCGTCGACCACCACCGCCAGCTGGTAGGCATACAGGCCATCGCGGCGACGGATGATGAAATCGCCTACCTCGGCACCGATGTGCTGGAGCAGGGCGGGCTGAATGTCGTCGTCAATCCTGATGCTGGCACCGTCTGCCACCTGTAGGCGAATTGCGGATTCCACTTCGGCGCCCAGCCCCCGGTGGCGGCAGTGGCCGCGGTAGATACCGCCCTCGGCCTTGAGGCGTGCCCGCGAGCAGTCGCAGCGAAAGGCGAGGCCGCTGGACAGCAGCTCGTCGATGGCCTGGGCGTAGGCTTCGTGTCGGGTACTTTGCCACAGCACTTCGCCGTCCCAGTGGAGGCCGTGGTGCTGGAGGGAGTCGAGGATGGCCTGGGCTGCGCCGACCTGTTCCCGGGGTGGGTCGAGATCTTCCATGCGCAGTAACCATAGCCCGTTGTGATGGCGGGCATCCAGGTAGCTGGCGAGGGCACAAATCAACGAGCCCAGGTGCAGCGGGCCCGTGGGGGAGGGCGCGAAGCGCCCTACGTAGCTGTCGGCTGACTCAGCCGTGTTCCTGCTTTTCCTTGATTTCGTCGAGCGTCTTGCAGTCGATGCAGAGGTCGGCGGTGGGGCGCGCCTCGAGGCGCTTGATACCGATCTCTACGCCGCAGGCGTCACAGAAACCGTAGTCGTCGGCGTCGATGCGATCAATCGTGCCGTCAATTTTCTTGATCAACTTGCGCTCGCGGTCCCGTGTGCGCAGCTCCAGGCTGAACTCCTCCTCCTGGGTAGCGCGATCAGCCGGGTCCGGAAAGTTAGCCGCCTCGTCTTTCATATGCGTCACGGTGCGATCAACTTCCTCCATCAGCTCGGCCTTCCAGTTGAGCAGGATGCTCTTGAAGTGGTCGCGCTGACGCTCGTTCATGTATTCCTCACCGCGCTTGGGCTTGTAAGGAACAAAGTTCTTGAACTCGGATGAGGCTGCAGATTTGCTTGATCTTCTGGGCATGGTGACTTCCCATCGATGTTATACGGTGGAGAAACCAGGCGTCCGCTCCCGGATGGCCGGTTCTTCGAGGGCGGAGAAACTACCAGATTCCGACTGCCTGTGCCAATAAAAATTCCCCGGCGGCCACACCTGGCCAGGCGTCATCATGCAGGCGCCGGAAAGACGGCTTCCTTCCCCGTCGCCGTTCTGTGACACAATCTCCGCATGACATTTGACGAGCTCATTCCGGCCACCCTGTTACGGCGCTATAAACGCTTCCTGGCGGACGTGGAGCTGGCCGATGGCACCCGCCTCACCGCCCACTGCCCCAATACCGGGGCCATGACCGGCTGCGCCGAGCCCGGCAGCCCGGTGTGGCTATCGGTGAGTGATTCCCGCACCCGCAAATACCCCCACACCTGGGAACTGGTGGACACCGCCGAGGGTATGGCCTGTATTCATTCGGCGCGGGCCAACCGGGTGGTCGAGGAAGCCATTGCCGGTGGCCGGGTTGAGAGCCTCGGTGGCTATGCCGAACTCCGACGCGAGGTACGGTACGGTGAGGGCAGCCGCGCCGACCTGCAGCTCGAGGACCCTGTCCACGGGCGCTGCACCCTGGAGGTGAAGTCGGTCACCCTGTGCCAGGCAGCAGGCGACGGCGTGTTCCCGGACGCGGTCAGCGAGCGCGCTCGCAGGCACCTCAGGGAGCTGCAGCAGCTCGCTGAGGCGGGCGAGCGGGCGGTGATCTTTTTCTGCGTGTTCCACGCCGGCATCCAGCGGGTGAAGCCGGCCTGGGACATTGACCCGGCCTATGCCGAGGCTTTGCTCGCGGCCACCGCAGCGGGCGTGGAGGCAATGGCCTGGGCAGCGGATATTTCGCCGCGCGGTATTGAACTGGCGCGGGAACTGCCGGTGGAGTTGCAGGCGTGACCTTGCTTGATGCGCGCCAGCTAACCGGTCGTGAGGACAGCCATATCGAATGGCGCGACGGCGTGGGCTTGCAGCCGGCCTGCTGGACGGCCTTCGAGGCGCTGCGGGTGAAAGCTGCCGAAGCCGGATTCGACCTCGCCATTGCCAGCGGCTTCCGCAGCTTTGATCGGCAGCGGGAGATCTGGAACCTGAAAGCCGCCGGTGAGCGGTCGGTGCACGACGACGCCGGCCATGCACTCGACCTCGCGGCCATGAGTGATGCCGACAAACTGGCAGCCATCATGCGTTTTTCGGCGCTACCCGGTACCTCACGTCACCACTGGGGCACCGACCTCGATGTGTACGATGCCGCCGCCATGCCAACCGGTTATCGCCTGCAGTTGGAGCCTGCGGAAGTGGCGGACGACGGCATGTTCGGTCCGCTGCACCGCTGGCTGGATGAGCAAATGGCGGCGGGAACAGCAGCGGGCTTCTATCGCCCCTACGACCGTGACCGGGGTGGGGTGGCGCCGGAACGCTGGCACCTGAGCTTTGCCCCGGGCGCCGTTGACTGCGAGCAACAGCTCAGCGCAGACCTCATGACCGAGGTGATCTCTGGAACGGGGCTCGTCCTTGAAGCTGCCGTCCTGAGCCGGCTGCCAGCCTTGCTGGAAAGATACGTTTACGCCTCGCAAGCGCCGGCCTGAGCGCGCTTGTGCGCGGTTGAATTTGTTGGGTAGACTCACCGCTGCCCAAGATAACTAGACAAACGGGAGTCATATGACCTTCAACCTGATTCTGCCCCCCATCCTCGGCGTGGCAGGCCTAGCTATTGCTTTCTTTATCTACCACGTCATGTCTCGCCATAACCACGGTGAGGACAAGGTCAAGGACATCTCTGACCAGATTCATGTCGGCGCCATGGTGTTCATGCACCGTGAATACAAGATGTTGGCGCTGTTTGCCGCGGTGCTCGCAATAGGCCTGTATGTGGCTCTGGGCGCTGACACCACCATCGCTTTCGTCGCGGGTGCGCTGTCATCGGCAACCGCGGGTTACCTGGGCATGTACGCGGCGACCAAAGCCAATGTGCGCACCGCCGTGGCTGCCAATGAGCACGGAGCTCCCCAGGCGCTCAACATCGCTTTCTACGGCGGCTCCATCATGGGGCTGTGCGTGGCCTCGCTGGGCCTGATTGGCCTCGGCGGCCTGTACTACTACTTCGGTGGCGACCCGCATACCGCACACGCGATTCACGGTTTCGGTATGGGCGGTTCGGTCGTCGCCCTGTTCTCTCGTGTTGGCGGCGGCATTTACACCAAGAGCGCGGACGTGGGCGCCGACCTGGTGGGCAAGGTGGAGGCCGGAATCCCGGAGGACGATCCCCGCAACCCCGGCGTGATTGCCGACAATGTGGGCGACAATGTAGGCGACATCGCCGGCATGGGCTCCGATATTTTCGAATCCTACTGCGGCTCCATGATCGCCTGTATCGCTATTGCATCGACCATGGCCATTGCCGCGGATGTACAGGGCGCAATGATGGCCCTGCCGCTGGCGCTGGCCAGTATCGGCCTGCTGGCCTCAGTGATCGGCATCCTGATCGTACGTAGTCGTTCCAGTGCCGCCCCGGAAGCGGCACTGCGCAGCGGCACGCTGTCTGCGCCCGTGATCTTTGTGGCCATGGCCTGGTTCCTGGTGCAGTCCATGGGTCTCGACAGCAATATCTGGTGGGCGGTGGTCTGCGGCGCCGTCGGTGGCGTGGCCATCGGCCTGATTACCGAGTACTACACCGGCGGGGGCCCGGTCCGGAAGATCGCCAAGTCAGGCGAGACCGGTCCAGCTACGGTGATGATCACCGGCCTGGCGGTGGGCATGGAGTCGGTGGTTGCACCGATCCTGTTCCTGGCGGCCATCATCTTCGTCTCCACCGCCCTGGCAGGTCTGTATGGGGTGGGAATCGCCGCCGTCGGTATGCTGGCAACCGTGGGTATCACCATGGCCATCGATGCCTACGGCCCGGTGGCAGATAACGCCGGCGGCATCGCCGAGATGGCCGGCATGGGTGAAGACACGCGCGCCATCACCGATGGTCTCGATGAAGTGGGCAATACCACGGCTGCCATCGGCAAGGGCTTCGCCATCGGCGCCGCCGCGCTGGCGGCCCTGGCCATCATCGCAGCCTTCGTGGAGACCGTGTCGGTCAACAAGCCGGACTTTTCCTTGCAGCTGTCCAACCCCCTGGTACTGGTCGGGGTGTTCATTGGTGGCACCATCCCCTTCCTGATTGCCTCTATTACCATGACGGCAGTGGGTGAGGCGGCCTTTGACATGATCAATGAAATCCGCCGCCAGTTCCGGGAGATTCCTGGCCTGCTGGAGGGCACCGGTGAACCCGATACCGCTCGCTGCGTGGACATTGCCACCACGGCGGCGCTCAAGCGCATGATCGTGCCCGGCGCCATCGCTGTGCTGGCGCCGATACTGGTGGGCTTCGGCCTGGGCGCAGAATCCCTCGGCGGCATGCTGGCCGGTGGCCTGCTGGGCTGCGTGCTGATGGCGCTGATGATGGCGAATGCCGGCGGTGCCTGGGATAACGCCAAGAAATTTGTCGAGAAGGGCAATCTCGGCGGCAAGGGTTCCGAAACCCATGCCGCAGCGGTCGTCGGCGACACGGTAGGCGACCCCTTCAAGGACACCTCCGGCCCGTCGATGAACATCCTCATCAACGTAATGGCCATCGTCAGCCTGGTAATCGCGCCGCTGCTCTAGCCCTTAGATAACTGATCAAAAGGCCGCACCTTGTGCGGCCTTTTTTTTCGGACTTTGCTCCGTTGGTCGGGTGCGAGCTGATGGTCGGCCTTTACGGACGCGCTAAAAGCATGACATCCCTGTCTCGCTCGGGAACGGCCGTCCTGGCCGTTCACGGTCCGTAAAGGCCGACCACCAGCCCACACCCTCGTTCAGCGCAGGATGCGCTTCCGCGAGCGACGAAGTCAGGGACTCGGATCACTGCCGATGGAGCGTGCGCGATGCCTTGGGGCTTTCCGGGACCGTATGCGGCCAGGGACGGCCGCATCCGAGCGGGACATGGACGTCATGCTTTTAGCGTGTCCCGGAAAGCCCCAAGGCATTGCGCGTGCGGGTTCAGTGCTCCGAGAAACCCGTCTCCAGCGCGCGTGCGAACGCCAAATATCAATCTGACACGTTAACTCAGACTTTGAAGCGCTTCTTGAGCTTCCTCGGGACCAGTTCGTTCTTGAGTTTCACGTATTGGGGCATGCCACCTTTATAGGGTGGGTAGTCTTCGCCCTGGATCAGCGGCGCCAAGTAGTCCCGGGCGGCCGGGGTGATGTTGAAGCCATCTCGGGTGATGAAATTGCGGGGCATCATTTTCTCGACGTTGGCCACCTTGTCCAGCGGTGCCTCGCCGATTGACCAGCTGTAGCGCTTGCCCTTGCCGCGCACGATGGCCGGCATGATGGCGTTGTGGCCGGCGGCGGCAAACTCGACTGCTGCCTTGCCCACGGCATAGGCCTGTTCGACGTCGGTGGCTGAGGCAATGTGCCGGGCGGCACGCTGCAGGTAATCTGCTACGGCCCAGTGGTACTTGTAGCCCAGCGCGTCCTTGACCATGGTCGCCAGCGTTGGTGCTACGCCGCCGAGCTGGGCATGACCGAAGGCGTCGCGGGTGCCGGCGTCCGCGAGGAAAGTGCCGTCCTTGTATTGGGTGCCCTCAGAGGCAACGACCACGCAGTAGCCGTTCTTTTTTACCGTGCGATCCACTTTCTTGAGGAACTTGTTTTTGTCAAAGGCGATTTCCGGGAACAGGATAATGTGCGGCGCATCACCCTCCTGTTCGGCGGCCAGGCCCCCGGCGGCGGCAATCCAGCCGGCGTGCCGGCCCATGGCTTCGAGGATGAACACCTTGGTGGAGGTTTCACACATACTGGCCACATCCAGGGCCGCCTCGCGAGTGGAGATGGCGATGTACTTGGCCACCGAGCCAAAGCCCGGGCAGTTGTCCGTCAGCGGCAGGTCGTTGTCTACCGTCTTGGGAATGTGGATGGCCTGGACCGGGTAGCCGAGGGTCTCGGACAGCTGCGACACCTTGAGGCAGGTGTCGGCGGAATCGCCACCGCCGTTGTAGAAGAAATAGCCAATGTTGTGAGCCTTGAATACCTCGATCAGCCGCTCGTACTCGGCGCGGTTCTGCTCAATACTCTTGAGCTTGTAGCGGCAGGAACCGAAGGCGCCAGAGGGCGTGTGGCGCAGGCCGGCGATGGCAGCCTTGCTCTCCTTGCTGGTATCGATCAGCTCTTCGCGCAGCGCGCCGATAATCCCATTGCGCCCCGCGTAGACCTTGCCGATCTGGCTGTGCGAGCGCGCCGTCTCGATCACGCCACAGGCGCTGGCGTTGATGACAGCGGTAACCCCGCCTGACTGCGCATAGAAGGCATTTTTCCTTGCCATTGGCTCTCCCCCGGATGAATTGACCACTGCTGCGCATGATACACTGCCGCCCATCATTCGAGGGATGACCATTGTCAAAACACGTCCATATCCTGGGCATCTGCGGTACCTTCATGGGCGGCATTGCGCTGCTGGCTCGGGATCGTGGGATTCGTATCACTGGCTCAGACGCCAATGTCTATCCACCCATGAGCACCCAGCTCGAGGCCGCTGGCATCGAGCTGATGGAAGGCTACGATCCGGCTCACCTGGAACCGGCCCCAGACCTGGTTGTGGTCGGCAACGCCCTGTCCCGTGGCAACCCGGCAGTGGAGTACCTGCTGAATAGCGCTATTCCCTATACCTCCGGGCCACAGTGGCTCGCTGAAGAGCTGTTGCAGGGCCGCTGGGTGCTGGCAGCGGCAGGGACCCATGGCAAGACCACCACCGCCAGCCTCATCGCCTGGCTGCTGGAGCAGGCGGGCATGGCTCCCGGTTTCCTGATTGGCGGCGTCCCGGCCAATTTCGGTGTCTCTGCCCGTGGCGGCGACAGCGACTTTTTTGTGGTCGAGGCAGACGAGTACGACACCGCGTTTTTCGACAAGCGCTCAAAGTTTATTCACTACCGGCCGCGAACCCTGTGCCTCAACAACCTGGAATTCGACCACGCTGACATCTTCCCGGATCTCGCGGCCATCCAGCGGCAGTTTCATCACCTGCTGCGTACGGTGCCGGGTGATGGCCTGGTCGTGCACCGCGGCGCTGACCTGGCACTGGACGAGGTGATTGCCCAGGGCTGCTGGACGCCCTGCTCCAGCTTCGCGGTGAGTGGTGAGGCCGACTGGCGCGCGCTGCCGGTGACCCCTGAAGGCAGTGAGTTTGAGTTGCAGCACGGGACGCAATCGGTGCGGGTGCGTTGGCCACTGCTGGGGCGGCACAACCTTGAGAACGCCCTGGCGGCCGCGGCATGCGCCCACCATGTAGGCCTGTCCCTGGACGTGATTGCCGAGGGGCTGGCCAGCTTCAAGGGCGTCAAGCGGCGGCTGGAATTGCTGGCGGATATCGATGGGGTGCGGGTCTATGATGACTTTGCCCACCACCCCACGGCGATCGAAACCACCCTGCAGGGCATGCGGAAGGCGGTCGGCGATGCGCGCCTTATCGTGTTGCTGGAGCCGCGTTCGAATACCATGCGCGGTGGCCAGCACCGGTCAGCGCTGCCGGCATCGGTCAGCGCGGCGGACCAGGTGTTCTGGTACCAGCCCGCGGGACTGGATTGGGACCTCGCGGATGTCGTGGCTGCCAGCCCTGTAGCTGCTAGCCTCGCCGACGACATCGACACCCTGGCGGCGGACGTGGCCGGCATGAGCCGCCCTGGCGATCACATCGTAATAATGAGCAACGGTGGGTTCGGTGGAATCCACGCACGCCTGGTGATGGAACTTCAGCAACGCCAAGAGTCTCAGGCATAGGATTCAAGCAGAACGACACCATGCCCGCTTCAATGATTGACCTCTACGACCGCTGGATTCTCCGGCGGCCACTCCTGAGTCTGGCCCTCTGCGCGCTGCTCCTGGGCGCGCTGGCCTGGCATGCACCCGCTACCCGCATCGATGCGTCGGCGGACACGCTGGTGCTGGAGGGCGATACGGATCTCGAGTATTTCCGGGAGATTGGCAAACGCTATGCGTCCGGCGACTTCCTGGTGGTGACCTTCCAGCCGCCCGGCGACCTGCTGGGCGACGAATCGCTGGCCATCATGGCCAGCCTGCGCGACGAGCTGGCGGCACTGGATGGCGTGTCCGGCGTCACCACCATGCTGGATGTGCCGCTGCTGCAGAGCCCCCCCATTGCCCTCGCAGACGTCAGCTCCGATACGGGGATGCCCACCCTGTCAGACCCGGATATCGACCGCGAACTGGTGCGGCGCGAGTTCCAGGAAAGCCCCATCTACGAGCAGTTGCTGGTGAGCCCCGACGGCAAGACCGCGGCCATCCAGGTCAACCTGGCGCGTGACGAACGCTACTTTGAGTTGCTGGACCGGCGGGAAACCCTGCGCGAACTGGAGGCCGCAGGCTCGCTGTCGGCTGCCGACCGGGCTGCGTTGCCGGCGGCGGAAGCGGAGTTCAAGGCCTATTCAGCGCTGTACCAGCAGCGCTCCAGCGACCTGGTGGCAGATGTGCGTACGGTGGTCGATGGCTACCGCGATCGTGCGCGGCTATTTGTCGGTGGCGTACCCATGATTGCGGCCGACATGGTGGCCTTCGTGCGCAGCGACCTCGTGACCTTTGGTGTCGGCATACTCGGCTTCATGTTCGTGATGCTTGCCGTCATCTTCCGGCAGCCTCGCTGGGTGATTCTGCCGATGACCACGGTGATGGCATCGGCTACCTTCATGCTGGGTTTGCTGGCCTGGCTGGACTGGCGAATGACCGTGATTTCGTCAAACTTCGTCGCGGTGCTGCTGATTGTCGGGCTGGCCATCGCCATTCACCTGGTCGTGCGCTACCGCGAGCTGCAGCTATCGAGGCCCGAGGCCGGCCAGCATGAGCTGGTGCGCGAGACTGTGCGCCTGATGTGGGTGCCCTGTGCCTACACCACGCTGACCACCGCCGTGGCCTTCGGCTCCCTGGTGGTCAGCGGGCTGCGCCCGGTCATGGATTTTGGCTGGATGATGACCATCGGCATCTCCGTGGCGCTGCTGCTGACCTTTGTGGTACTGCCCAGCATCCTGGTCATGTTGCCTCGCGGCCGAACCTCAGATCCCAACCGGCGGCTGGCCGGATTGACGCCTGCCTTTGCCCGTTTCACCGAGCGCAATGGTATGGCCATCCTGGGGGTGTCCTTCCTGCTGCTTGCCAGTGCGGTGTTCGGCATCAGCCGGTTGCAGGTCGAGAACCGCTTTATCGATTACTTCCACGAAAGTACCGAGATCTACCAGGGCATGGAATTGCTGGATGCCAGGCTCGGCGGCACCATCCCGCTGGATATCGTCATTGAAGCGGAGGAAAGCAAGCTGGGCCCGGTATTTGCGGACGATCCTGGCAACTTCGCCACGGTGGGCGCCAGTGATAGCGCTTTTGACGAAGCGGGCCCTGGTGAAGGGAGCCTTGGTGAAGGGGGCTTTGGTGAAGGAGACTTCGGAGAAGGAGACTCTGACGCAGGCGGCTTCGACGGCGAGAGTGAAGAGGCCGACGACCTGTTCGGCGACGATCCGTTTGAAGATGATTTCGACGACGGCTTCGCCTCCAGCGGTGACGACTTCGAACAGAGCTACTGGTTTACTGTGCGTGGCATGGAAGAGCTCGAGGATATTCACGAGTACGTGGATTCGCTGCCGCAAACCGGCAAGGTGCTATCACTGGCCACCACCTACAAGGTTGTCAAGCAACTCCTGGACGGCGATGTGGGTGACGTGGAACTCGCGCTGGTGCAGAAAAGCCTGCCTACCGATGTCGCCAACCTGATTGTCGATCCCTACTTTGATGAAGGTGTGCAGCAGGCGCGAATCTCACTGCGCGTCAAGGAGACCAGCCGCGAACTGCGCCGTGACCAGTTCCTGAAAGACCTGCGCGCGCACCTGGTCAACGACATGGGCCTCGACGAAGATCGGGTACACTTCACCAATATGCTGGTGTTGTACAACAACGTGCTGCAAAGCCTGTTCAAGTCGCAGATCCTGACACTGGGCGCCGTATTCGGGGCGATTGTGATCATGTTTTTCATCCTGTTCCGGTCCCTCAGCCTGGCCCTGATTGCCATTGCCCCCAACATCCTGGCAGCGGCCATGGTGCTGGGCATCATGGGGTTGGCGGGTATCCCGCTGGATATCATGACGATCACCATCGCCGCCATCGTGGTGGGCATCGGTGTGGATGACACCATCCACTACGTACACCGCTTCAAGCGTGAATTCCCCAAGGACCGCAACTACCTGGCCACCATGCACCGCTGCCACGCGAGTATCGGCCGCGCGATGTACTACACCTCAATCACCATTATTGTCGGCTTCTCGATCCTGGTGTTCTCGAACTTCACGCCCAGTATCTACTTTGGCCTGCTGACCGGCTTTGCCATGTTTGCTGCACTGGTGGGTGCCCTGCTGCTGTTGCCACAGCTCCTGATCACCATCAAACCGTTGGGGCCTGAAGCCTGATGGAAATCCCGCTGTTTCCGCTGTCCAGCGTATTGTTTCCGGGCGGCCGCATCCCCCTGCAGATTTTCGAACAGCGCTACCTCGACCTGGTGCGCGGCTGTATGAAAGAAGACACCGGTTTTGGCCTGGCGTGGATCGCCAAAGGCGCCGAGGTCGCGCATCCCGGCGTCGGGCAGCCCAACCTCGGCGAATACGGCTGTTATGCCCGCATTGTCGATTGGGACTCACTGCCCAACGGGCTGCTGGGCATTACCATCGAGGGCAACGAACGGTTCACGCTTTCCGGCGCAAGGGCCGAAGCCAATCAGCTGGTGATGGGTGAAGTCAGCCTGGAGCCGCTGCGGGCGCCGGAGCGCATGCGTGAAGACTGGGATTCCATGCTGGCGGTGTTGCGCAGCCTCGAGCAGCACCCACACGTCAGGAAGCTGGGCATTCGCCCCGACCACAATGATGCCTGGCAGGTGGGCTATTCGTTGGCCCAGCTCCTGCCGGTGGATGAACGAATCAAGTACCACCTGCTGCGGCTTGATGATATCGAGGACTTCATGGGCCAGATGGACCATATCCTCAATGAACTGGGCGGGGTCGAGGACGATTAGCGGCGGGCTGCTGGCCTTGCTGTTGACCCTGGAACCGGCAGGTGCCGCTGACTCACTGGAACGCTGGCGCCTGTTCTCCGACCGTGTCATGGGCGGCATCTCCACCGGGCAGGCCCGGCAAACCGAACTGGATGGCCTCCGTTGCTTGCGTATGCAGGGCGACGTACGGCTGGAAAACAACGGTGGCTTCGTCCAGGTGGCTTCTGACCTGGAGCTTTCCGAGCGCGAGGCCTTCATCGGCGGCGATGGCATCGAGCTGGTGGTCTACGGCAACAGCGAAACCTACAACGTGCACCTGCGCACCGACGGGATGCGCTATCCCTGGCAGTCCTATCGCGCCAGCTTCCTGGCAACGCCGCAATGGCAGACTCTGCGGTTGCCGTTTGCGGCCTTTGAGCCGCATCGTGTGGAGGGCGCGCTGGACTCTGGTCAGGTGCGGCGGCTTGGGGTAGTGGCTATCGGCCGGGCCTTTACTGCGGACCTCTGTATCCACCGGGTGGGAGTCTATCGGGACTAGGTGGCGGCGGCTGCCAGGCGTCGGTTTCTGCGCCCGTGCAGGAACACCTGCACCGCGGCCACTGGAAATACCAGCCCGCCGTACATCAGCAGCGTGAACAGCACCTTGTCGCCCACCGGATCAACCACCCCGACCACGGCGGGGAACAGCGACGCCTTGATCAACAGCGCCAGGTTGATATTGCGGAAGCTGACCTCGATATTGATGGCCGTGCTGTCCGGCCCATTGAGCCGTAGCAGCAGCGGCACCAGCCAACTGAATACGGCAAGGCCCACCACGAATGCCAGCATGGTCATGATTTCCGCGCCGCTGAAGTTGCTGAGGTCCAGCCGGCCGGCGCCCGCCGCGCCGATGACAATCAGCAGGATGACAAAGATCGAGGCGCGGATGCAGATCCTGGAAAAGCGCCCCGCCCCGTTGGGCCAGACGGTCAGTACACCCATGCCGATGACCAGTGGCAACATGAGAATCACGGTGATCTCAATGGCGATTCTGGCGGCGGGCATCTCGAACTCAGCGGGAAGCTGGGCAGCGATCAACAGCCCCAGCACCATCGGCGTGGTCAGCAGGCAGGCGAAGGAGCAAATAGCGGTGAGGGCGATCGACAGCGCGACATGGCCGCGCGCCAGGAAGGTCAGCACGTTGGACATGGTGCCGCCTGGTATCGCCGCGCACAGGGCCAGGCCCACCGCCAGCCCGGTGGCGGGTTCGAGGCCTGCAATCAGTGCCCAGGCGAACAGGGGTACCAGGGCCAGTTGCACCACCAGCCCGAACAGCAGGCCCCGCGGCTGTTGAACAACCGCCACGAAGTCACGCACCTTCAGGGTCGCCCCCATGCCCAGCATGGCCAGCGCCAACTGGGTGGCAGCAAACCAGTATTCGTGGCGAATATAGAAGTCGAACATGGGGCCTTAGCCTCGCACGAGGCGCACGGTCAGGGAAAGTCCTGCCTGCCGTCAACGCACCAGGGTAGTGCCCCCGTCCACGGCCAGTATTTGGCCCGTAATGTGGGCGCCGGCCCCACTCGCAAGCATCAGTGCCGGGCCGATGATGTCTTTTTCTTCGCCCCAGCGGTGCAGGGGAATCATGGCGATTTCTTCCTGGAACAGCGCTTCATCGCTACTCGCATACTCGGTCATGGCGGTGTAAAAGCGCCCGGGGGCCAGCGCGTTCACGCGAATATGATCGTTGGCCAGTTCCGCAGCCAGGTTGCGGGTGAGCTGGTGGATCGCAGCCTTGCTGGGCGCATAGCTGAAGGTATCCGTGGCGCCGCAGATACCGGCGATGGAGCCTATGTTGATGACGCTGGCGGTATCTTCGGCACTGGCGCCGGCGCGCAGCAGTGGCAGTAACTTCTGGATGAGGAAGAAAGGCGCCTTGACGTTGAGGTCCATGACCTTGTCCCAGCCTGTTTCCGGGAAGCTCTCGAACTCTTCAAGCCAGCCGCGGCCTGCGTTATTGACCAGGACGTGTACCGCGTTTTCCTTCTCTCGAAGCGTAGCGACCAGGCTGTCTATTTCTTCCGAGGTGCTGATGTCGCCGGGTATGGCCACACAATCCCCGAACTCGCCCAGCTCACGGGCGGCCTGCTCGCAGGCCTCGGCCTTGCGGGCGGTGATGTAGACGCGCGCGGCGCCGGCCTGCAGGAAGGCCCTGGCCATAAAATAGCCCAGGCCGCGTGAGCCGCCGGTGATTACGCAGGTCTTGTTGTCCAGGGAGAAAAGGGAATCGAGCATCTTGGTGTCCGTTGACGGCTGAGTGACAAGCGCGATTGTAGACGCCGGGAGGCGTTGCAGAAAGCGGCGGTGAGCCACCCGGAGCGGAAGCTGCGATAATATCTGTCCCTGCTCATCGCTTGCGAACCCCATGGCCCTTAAATCCACTGTCTATAAATTCTTGCTCAACGTCGCTGACCTTGACCGGCAGGTATATGGAGACTTTCCCCTGACCGTAGCCCGGCACCCCTCGGAAACCGCGGCGCGGATGATGCTGCGGGTGTTGGCCTTTGCATTGCACGCCTCGGATGATCTTGCGTTTGGCCGCGGCATCAGCACGGATGACGAACCTGACCTGTGGCGCAAGTCGCTGACGGGCGAAGTGGAGCTGTGGATAGACCTGGGTACGCCGGACCCGGAGCGCCTGCGCAAGGCCTGCGGGCGGGCTGACGAAGTGGTGCTCTACTGCTACGGGGATCGCGCTACACCGGTGTGGTGGGAAAAACACGCGGCAGCGCTCGCGCGCCTCGACAAGTTGCGTGTCTACCAGGTCAGTGACGAGACCTGTGAGGCACTGGCCGGCCTGGCAGAGAGCGGCGCTGCATTGCAGTGCACGATTGAGGGCGGCGAAGCCTGGCTGTCCGCCGGTGACGCCAGCCTGCAGATACAGCCGCGACGTCTGCCGTTGGCCGGCGACTGACTCACCGGTAACCTCACTAATGATGCGGTTATGTGGCGCCTGTCGTACGGCGGGCGGCGATCCGCCCGGTTCGTGAAGTACTGCACAGTTTTGCAGGAGCGTTTTGCGAGAATCCAGCCCAGCGCATAAAACTAGTGCCTCTTTGTCTTCTTCGACAATTTTTGCCAAGGACGCAGTAACGAGGTACGGCGATGCGCATCACACCCTGGTTGGAAACTCTCGCCAAGCACGGCGGGTCAGATCTTTATTTATCTACAGGAGCGCCCCCCTGTGCGAAATTTCAGGGCAAGCTCAAGCCCGTGGCCAAGGAGGTCATGGGGCCTGGCGAGATCAAGGAGATCGCCTACGAGATCATGGACGACACCCAGCGCGAGGAATTCGAGCTTGAGCTGGAGATGAACCTGGCGATCTCGATCCCCCAGGTAGGGCGCTTCAGGGTCAATATCTTCGTGCAGCGCAATGAGGTGGGCATCGTCGCCCGCAACATTGTCACCGAGATTCCCAAGGCGTCCGATCTCAATCTGCCGCCGATCCTGACTGATACCATCATGGCCAAGCGCGGGCTGATCCTGATGGTCGGCGCTACCGGCTCGGGCAAGTCAACGACACTGGCGGCGCTGATCGATCATCGCAATTCCAATTCCTCCGGCCATATCATCACCATCGAGGACCCGGTGGAATTTGTGCACAAGCACAAGAAGTGCATCGTCAACCAGCGTGAGGTGGGGGTGGATACCCGCAACTGGCACGCGGCTCTCAAGAACACGCTGCGCCAGGCGCCTGATGTGATCCTGATCGGTGAGATCCGCGACCGCGAAACCATGGAGCACGCGCTTGCGTTTGCGGAGACCGGCCACCTGGCAATCTCCACCCTGCACGCCAACAATGCCAACCAGGCGCTGGACCGCATTATCAACTTCTTCCCGGAAGAGCGTCGTCCGCAGCTGCTGATGGACCTGTCGTCCAACCTGCGCGCCTTCGTGTCGCAGCGACTGATTCCCACCACCGACGGCAAGCGCTGCGCGGCCATCGAGATTCTGCTGGGAACACCCACCATCTCCGAGCTGATCCTGCGCGGTGAGTTCGAGAGCATCAAGGAGATCATGGAGAAGTCCAAGGAGCTTGGCATGCAGACCTTTGACCAGGCACTGGTGGACCTTTTCAAGGCAGGCAAGATCAGCATGGAGGAAGCACTCAAGAACGCCGACTCCGAGAACTCGGTACGGCTTACCCTCAAGCTCTCCGGCGATGTGCCCACGTCCAGCAGCGGTGGACTGTCATTGGAACTCGAAGAGGAAGAGTTGGAGGAAGCAGAACCCGCCTAGCCGCGGGTTTGTTCGCTAGCGCTGCCTTGCCGGTACCGCCTCGTGACCGAAGGGACAGTGGCGGCAGGCACTGCCGCAGCAGTAGCCACGCTGCCGGTGAGCGTGTTCCGTGAACACGCGGTAGCCGGTTTGCGGGTCGACATAATAGTGCTCGCCGGCTGCGAGGGCCTGGCGATGCGCCTCGGCGAATGGCGCTTCACCGCTCACCGGGGCAGCGTTTTCCTCAACACTATCCTGCTTCATCGGTCGCCACTCAGGCTTGATCTTCCTCGACGAGTTCCTCGTCGACCGGCGCTGTCCAACCGCCCAGTGCATGCCACTTGTTGACGATCCCGCAGAACAGCTCGGCGGTCTTCTCGGCGTCGTAGGCCGCGGCGTGGGCCTCGGAATTGCTGAAGTCGATGCCGGCCATCTGGCAGGCTTTGGCCAGCACCGTCTGACCGTAGGCGAGGCCCGACAGCGTTGCCGTGTCGAAATGGGAAAACGGGTGGAACGGGCTGCGCTTGATACCACAACGCTCCACCGCGGCGGCCAGGAAGCCGGCGTCGAAGTGGGCATTGTGTCCCACCAGCACGGCCCGGATGCAGCCCTGGTCTTTCATCTCCTTGCGCACCGCGGCGAACAGGGTCTTGAGGGCTTCTTCCTCACTGATCGCCTCGCGGAAGGGGTGCCAGGGGTCGATACCGGTAAAGTCCAGGGCAGACTGCTCGATATTGGCACCCTCAAAGGGCGTGACGTGATAGCTGAGGGTCTCATGCACCCGCAGTTCACCGTCATCGTTCATGCGCATCAGCGTGCCGGCGATTTCCAGTACGGCATCGGTGGCGGCGTTGAAGCCACCGGTTTCCATGTCGATAACCACGGGCAGGTACCCGCGGAATCGCTGGTTCATGGTGGTCACGACTGGACGGTCCAGTGAACGGTCTCTCCCGCCCGCAGGGGCGTCAGGCTGCCGGCACCCAGTGCGATCTGGGCCGGCACCTCCCAGTCCTGCCTGGTCAGCGTAATGCGGTCGCTGTTGCGCGGCAGCCGGTAGAAATCTGCGCCGAAGTGGCTGGCAAAGCCCTCGAGTTTGTCGAGCGCGCCAGCCTCTTCAAACACCTCGGCATACATCTCGATTGCCGCGTGGGCGGTGTAGCAGCCGGCGCAGCCACAGGCGGTTTCCTTGTCGTCCGTGTCGTGGGGAGCGGAATCGGTGCCCAGGAAAAACCTGGGGTTGCCGCCGGTGGCAGCCCTGATCAGTGCCAGCTGGTGGCGATTACGCTTGAGGATCGGTAAGCAGTAGTAGTGGGGGCGTATACCACCGACCAGCATGTGGTTTCGATTGTAGAGCAGGTGGTGGGCGGTAATGGTAGCGGCTACCTGGTCGCCGGCACCCGCCACGAAGTCCACCGCGTCCTCGGTGGTAATGTGCTCCAGTACCACCCGCAGGCGCGGGAAACTTGCCACGATGGGCCGCAGGTGCTGTTCGATAAACACGGCTTCCCGGTCGAAGATATCCACGGCGTGGTCGGTGACCTCGCCGTGAATGAGCAGCGGCAGGTCGTGCTCCTCCATGGCACCGATGACCGGGTAGAGTGCCGACAGATCCTCCACCCCGGCGTCGCTATTGGTGGTGGCACCGGCGGGGTAGAGTTTGACCGCATGCACGAAGTCGCTGGCCGCCGCCTCGGCGATATCTGCCTCGGTTGTCTGGTCGGTCAGGTACAGCACCATCAGCGGCTCGAACTGGCGCGGCAGGCCCTCCTGTGCCGCGAGGATACGCTCCCGGTAAGCGGCGGCGAGGGCGACATTGGTCACCGGCGGAGTCAGGTTGGGCATCACAATAGCCCGGCCCATGTAGCGTGCCATGTCGGCACAGGTATGGGTGAGCGCCGCGCCGTCGCGCAGATGCACGTGCCAGTCATCGGGGCGCGTAAGGGTGAGTTCTGTCACGGTAGTTCCGGATGTCGAAGTGACCGCAAATCCTACCCGAATCGGCAGGTTGATTGAAGCGAGGGGGGTGGGCGCGTACACTTGGGCGCCCTTTACGAACCTCCATTTTTGTTTACAGGAACACCATGAGCGACATCAGCAAAGTCGTGCTCGCCTACTCGGGCGGGCTGGATACCTCAGTCATTGTGCGCTGGCTTCAGGAAACCTATAGCTGTGAGGTGGTGACCTTCACGGCGGACATCGGCCAGGGCGAGGAAGTTGAGCCTGCCCGCGCCAAGGCCGAGGCGCTGGGTGTCAAGGAGATCTACATCGAGGATCTCTGCGAGGAGTATGTGCGGGACTTTGTCTATCCCATGTTCCGCGCCAACACCCTGTACGAGGGTGAGTACCTGCTGGGCACCAGCATCGCCCGCCCGCTGATCGCCAAGCGCCTGGTGGAGATAGCCGCAGACACCGGTGCCGACGCTATCTCCCACGGCGCGACCGGCAAGGGCAACGACCAGGTGCGCTTTGAACTGGGTGCCTATGCGCTCGCCCCGGGCATCCAGGTCATTTCGCCCTGGCGGGAATGGGATCTCGGTTCCCGTGAATCGCTGATGGCCTACTGTCAGCAGCACGACATCCCGGTCGACTTTGCCTCCGGCAAGAAGAAGTCACCGTACTCCATGGACGCCAACCTGCTGCATATTTCCTACGAAGGCGGCAACCTGGAAGATCCCTGGTGGGAGCCCGAAGAAGATATGTGGCGCTGGAGCGTAAGCCCGGAGGTCGCACCGGACGCCCCGACCTATATCGAGCTCGGCTATCGCGCCGGCGATATCGTGGCTATCGACGGCACGTCAATGTCACCTGCCCAGGTGCTCGCCAGGCTCAACGAAGTGGGTGGTGCCAACGGTATCGGCCGCGCCGACCTGGTGGAAAACCGCTACGTGGGCATGAAGTCCCGCGGCTGCTATGAGACTCCCGGCGGCACCATCATGCTCAAGGCGCATCGTGCCATCGAGTCGTTGACGCTCGACCGCGAAGTCGCACACCTCAAGGACGAGCTGATGCCGCGTTACGCCAAGCTGATCTACAACGGTTACTGGTGGTCACCAGAGCGCAAGATGCTACAGGCTGCCATCGACGCGTCGCAGGAGCCGGTTAACGGCACGGTGCGGCTCAAGCTCTACAAGGGCAATGTGGAGGTGGTCGGTCGCAAGAGTGAGGACAGCCTGTTCGACGAGAGCATCGCCACCTTCGAAGATGACGCCGGTGCCTACGACCAGGCGGATGCCGAAGGCTTCATCAAGCTCAATGCCCTGCGCCTGCGTATCGCGGCCGGCAAGGGCCGGAGCCAGAAGTAAGCGCTTCGAACGCGCGCTGGGCTTGAGAATTATTGCCGGTGAATACAGATCCAACCGACACCAGCGCCGATCCCGAGAGTGGAACACTCACGATTCGGACCTCTGAGCCTGGCTGGCTGGAGAAGCTCGCGGCGGCCTACCGGGATGAACAGGAGGTGCTGGTGGTGGACGATGCCGAGATCGGTCTCGACCCCGCCAACCAGTCGATTCTCGGCATGGGTCGTGCCGCCGGGCTGGCGCGTCGCGAGTGGGCAGGGGTCGGTGTGTCCCTTGGCCTGTCCGGTGTCGGCTTGTGGATGGTGGTGGCCGCCGTGGTGTCGCCGGAGCCCACCAGTAAGTTGGGGTTACTGATTGGTGGCGGCTCGGTGCTGCTGTTGAGCGGTGGCTTTTCCGCAATCCGCCTGCTCACCGACCGGCGGCCGCCGGTGGTGGAGGTCACGCGGCTTGGCGTGCGCATTTCCTGGGAGGACTGATGTATCACCTGGCACAGCTCAATATTGCCCACATGCGCGGCGAATACGAAGACCCGGTGATGGCCGAGTTTGTCGCCAATATCGATCGCGTCAATGCCATCGCCGATCACTCCCCGGGCTTTGTCTGGCGACTGCAGGATGAGGACGGCGATGCCACCAGCATCCGCCCCTTCGGTGATACCACCCTGATCAACATGTCCGTCTGGGAATCCCTTGAGGCTCTGAAAGACTTTGTCTTTGGTCCGGCGCACCTGGAAATCATGAAGCGGCGTGGGGAGTGGTTCGAACGCATGGAGCAGGCCTACGTCGTCCTGTGGTGGATTCCCGCCGGCCATATCCCGTCGGAGGAAGAGGCCGGCGAGCGATTGGCCTTGTTGCGCGCCAACGGCCCCAGCGCCGACGCATTTAATTTTCGCGAGCCCTTCGACCCGCCCACCTCGCCCACCTAGAGCCGCCGTTTTCAGGCGGCTCCAGCGGCTAAGGGTGCCGCGGAATACCCGATAGCGGCGTCCAGCCGGTTGAGCTGATCCAGCGCATCGGCGGGCGTGAGCCTGGCCAGAACAAAGCGGTCCGGCCGCAGCAACAGCACGTCACCCGGCGTTAGCCCGGCAAAGTCCTTCAGCTCCTCTGGCACGTCAGTCACGGCCGGTGCCAATGCTCTCCACAGTGGATGCCCGGTGACGGCATCCGGCAGGTCACAATCGGCATGGACCAGGGCGACGAAACAACCGCGCCACTGCTGGCTGAGTTGCCGCGTTCCGACCACTGGCTGCGGCAGCAGTCGGCCGGCGCAGTCATCATTTCCCAGCCAGCCGCACTCCAGCCGCACATTCTCCAGCGGTGCTGCAATCTCGGCGCCAAATGTGGCGGCTGCGACGGCATCCTGATTGAGCTCCGCGAAAAACGCATCGCGTTCGGCGGCGGCGTTGGGGTCGGTAGGCTGAATCTGGTCGCCGAGCATGACCGCCAGTTCGACCATCTCGCGCGCCGCATCGTGGCGCTCCTGGTGGTAGCTCGCCAGAAGTTCAGTAGGCAGCTGCCCGCTGAGTGCCGCCGTCAGTTTCCAGGACAGGTTGCGCACATCGCGGATGCCGGCATTGAGACCCTGGCCCGCGAAGGGTGGCGTCATATGGGCGGCATCCCCTGCCAGGAACACGCGTCCGACGCTGAAGCGCCTGGCCACCACCGCGCTGAAGCCATATACGCACTTGCGGTAGACCTCTACCTGTGTCGCGTCAGTATGCGGAGCGAGGAGCTCACGAATGCGGCTGTCCTCGAGCATCTCCTCATCCGCTTCGCCATCCATCAGCATCCACTCCCAGCGGCGTTCACCGCCGGGGCGCAGCAGCGTCATGCCGGGACGCCGCGGGTCGCAATAGAAACGGCACTCGGGTTCCCCGGTCAGGTGTTGGTCCACGGTGTCGATCACCAGCCATTTCTGCGGCAGCCGGCTGCCCTCCATCGGTATATCAAGAGCACGGCGTACGCCGGAGCGGCCACCGTCGCAGGCAACGAGGTAGTCGGCGCGAATCTCATGCCGGCCGCTGGCATCTTCCAGGATAGCGGTCACTCCATGCTCGTCCTGATCGAAACCCACCAGGCGGGTGGAATGGTGGGCGGATACGCAGTCGAAGCGCTCCAGCCCCGTTAATAGCTGCCGTTCGAAGGTCGGTTGGTCGAAGCTGTTCTGCAGGCAGAAACCGTAGGGGCGCGGATTGAGGTCAACCGAGAACAGGAATTCACCCCGACCGTTGACGTACTCGGCCACGAAACCTTGCTTAATGGTGGGTAGCACGGTGTCCGCCAGGTCGCAGGCCTGCAGCGTGAGCAGCGATTCCCCGTCGATGCTGATGGCGCGGGGCTCGGGCACGCAGCCGGGGTTGCTTTCCACCAGCACGGTGGACACGCCGTCCGCGCCAAGCAGGTTGGCCAGTGTGAGACCGGTGGGTCCGCCACCGACAATGAGGATCTGGGTGTTTCCGGGAATGCTCATAATCAGACCTGTGT
The DNA here is from genome assembly GCA_965229625.1 of Halieaceae bacterium. GTDB lineage: Bacteria > Pseudomonadota > Gammaproteobacteria > Pseudomonadales > Halieaceae > JANQIO01. The sequence continues at coordinate 918,054 of CBDDJJ010000002.1, read as the reverse complement.
GACTATCGTGTTGTTGTGCTCGCCGAGGTTGATAGCGCCGTCGGCGGTTTTTGCCATCGCGTGAATGCGATCGCCATCCTTGAGGTAGTCGGGATCTTTCAGGGCCCCCTTGATGAACATGGGCCAGCGCTTGCTGTCAGGCAGCAGGCGGGCTACGAACATCTTCAGCTTGCCCGGCGCTTTAACGGCTGTGCCGCCCGGAGTACCCGTGACAATCAGGTCCCCCGGGTTCAGGTCCTGGATGGCAGACAGCTCCGTCAGGGTTTCCGCGGGGGTGTAGGAAAGGTCGCCGCAGAGCGTCCGCTGGCGAGCCTGACCGTTGACCTGCAGGTACATCTCGATCTCCCCCAGGCGCGCCACTTCATCTGCGCTCACCAGGGTCAGCCAGGGGCCGGTGGGACCAAAAGTGCGGTAGCTTTTACCCTTGTAGAACTGTACCTGCGGCAGTTGCACGTCGCGGGCGGAGACATCATTGTGCAGCACGAAAGCGCCCACATAGTCGGCCAGGTTGCTCGCAGTGATAGTGAGTGGAGCAGTGATGGCTTTCTTTAGCACCAGGCCCAGTTCCACCTCGTAGTCGAGCAGGCGCACGTGAGGCGGCCGCACGATATCCGTATTCGCCGGCGCCAGGCAGGAAGAAGCCTTGCGGAAGATGGTATTGAAAGGCAGCTTGCCGGAGGGAAAACCAGCCTCCTTCAGGTGCGAGGCGTAGTTCAAGCCCTGGGCAATCAATTGCCGGTCCGCGGTGATCGGGCACAACAGTTCAAGACCCGCAAGTTCGCGGTCCGGCGCAGGGTTGGCCGCGGCGAATTCAGCGAGCTCAATGCCAGTGGTCATCAGGGCAGCGGTGCTGCCCGCATCGAGATCCAGGGTTTGCACCTGCTCTCCCAACACCAGCCCCCAGCGCGGGGTGCCAGCGTCGTCGTAACGCACGATATTCAGGGCCATGTGAATTCTCCTGCCAGGTTTTGCCGGCTCTTAGATGCGGTGCTCAACCGGTGCCTCCGGTACTGCCTTGCTGCGCAGCGCAGCGCCCAGTAGCTTGAGCTCCCTGAAACCAAATCCGGAGCGGCCCAGCAGGTTGCGCAGCAGCTGCCAGGTCTCGCGCCATCCCAGCCTGGGCCGCAGGAAAGCCGCTGGCAGCGGCGGTGCCCACTGGGCGAGACCGGCGCCAGACATAGGGTGGTAGTGGGTGGGGTGATCGGCATCGAACAGGTCGCCATCGGCGAAATGCTCGAATTTGCGGCCGTCCGGGCCATACCAGTAGTCAAAGATCTGACTGCCCAGGATGTGGCGGCCGATGCCCCAGGCGCGGCGGAAGCCGCTCTCGCCCAGTACCTCGCCACCGATACCGACATCGTCCAGGTCGGGTACTTCAAAGGCCGCGTGTTCCATCTCCACCATCGGCAGGCGCCCCACCACGAAAGTGTGGTGATCTGCGGGATCGTCGCCGCGATCGCAGCGCAGAAAAGCGATGGCAGGGCGGCCGTCCTGCAGGCACTGCACATCGGAGGGAATCAGCCCGAACGTATCGATGTAGAAACGCGCCGTGGCCTCCCATTCCGGCGTGCCCAGCACCATGTGGCCGAGCCTCAGCACCCGGGAGGGGTTGCGTCCGGGCCGGCGTGTGCAGTTAGTCCGTGGCCGATCATCTCCCCGGTTGACGGCTGGTGCTGAGCCACAGCAGGGAAGCTCGCGCCATTCGGGGAAGTAGGCCACTTTTACCGTCAGGCCGTTGGGGTCGGTGAGTGTGACGCCCAGGGGGGCTCCGGGTAAATCCAGCGGCGCCGGTGCGCCGCAGTCTGCTCGCAGGGCCAGGCTTTCCAGGTCGGCGCTGGCGGCGACGGTAAAAGTCGGGCCAACGAAGGCCGCGCGCCTGGCGGGTCGATAGACGACAGCGTAAGGCGCACCGGCTTCCGCGGAGAACAGCAGGGTGCCATCGTCCTCGCGCCTGCCGGTCAGGCCAAAGCGGGTGAAGAATGACCAGGCTTTTTTGCTGTCAGGGCCTTCGAATTCAATAAGGGCAATATCGCGTACGCGTACGGCGGGATTGGTGCTGCGTTCAACCGGCTGGTAGGGGGTGCCGGATTCGGGATGACTGCCTGTGCTATGCATGGGTTTCCCCTAAAACTTGTCAACTGACAAAAATAATATTTGTATTTTTGTCATATTGCAAGTATTTTGTTTGGACGTTTTCTACGGCCATTGATCTCATGCCTGAAACTGCCTCCCGCCGCCCCCAACAGCGCGCACTCGAAACCCGCAGCACGCTGCTGGATACCGCCGTACAGACCTTCTCTACACGAGGTTTCGAGGGCATATCGATTCGTCAGCTGGAAGAGCTTGCCGGGGTCAAGCGTGGGCTGGTGGCCTATCACTTCGGCGACAAGGAAAAGCTCTGGCGGCAGGTGGCGGACCGCCTGTTTGACGAGCTGGCAGAGGATTTTCTCACCCGCCTCGACACCCTGGCAGAAGTGGCCCCGGAAGAGGCGGCACGTGGAATTGTGCGCGCTTTCGTGCGTTTCAGCGCCGCGCGGCCGGAATTGAACCGCATGATGATGCAGGAGTCCGTGGCGACGTCCTGGCGCCTCGCTTACATCGTGGACGAGAAAATCAAGCCGCTGATCAGCACGCTGTTCGAGATGATGCCGGAGGCGGCGCAGCTGCTATTCGGCGACCGCGACCCGCACCGCTACTACCTGTTGGTTGGCGCCGGCGCCTTTGTGTTCACTGCGGAGCAGGAGTGTGCTCGCCTGTTCGGTGTCAATCCCCGGGGTGAGGCCTTTGTTGAACGTCACGTCGACCTGGTGGTCCAGCTCTTGATGGCAAGCCCTGCTTGAGATTGCGGTCAATCGTCCTGTAACGACCACGCGGGTGAAGTGAGCGGCCAGTCGTGCAGGAAAGGCCTGGTCAACGCTCCCCGGTGAGGGGCACGAAGCGCACCGGGAGCACATCGCGTTCCCGCACGCTGCCGTCCGGTAGCTTTTCCACCAGTATCAGTTGCTGAAAGCCGCGATCGTTGTCCACCGGGATGATCAGGCGGCCACCGGGCTTGAGCTGTTCCACCAGGGGCGGCGGGATGTGTGGCGCGGCCGCCGTGACGATGATGCCGTCGAAGGGTGCATGCTCCGGCCACCCGGCATAGCCATCGCCGACGCGCAGGCTGATATTGCGGTAGCCGAGCCGGTCTAGCACCCTGGCGGCGGATTCGCTCAGACCCGGTATGATCTCCACACTGTAGACGTGCTGCACCAGCCTGGATAGCACAGCCGCCTGGTAACCCGAGCCCGTACCGACTTCCAGCACCCTGTGATCTGCCTGGGGAGACAGGAAATCCGTCATCAGGGCGACGATAAAGGGCTGCGAGATGGTCTGCCCATGGGTGATGGGTAGCGCGCTGTTCACATAGGCCCGTGCCTGCATGTCCTCGCCGACAAAGGCGTGTCGTGGCACCGCGGCCATCGCGTCCAACACACGGTCATCGAGCCGGTCCCGTCCGGTGTAATTGGCAGTATCGCGGGTCGAGTCGCGAATCGCAGCGAGCATATCCATGCGGGCTCCCTCGAATCGCCCTGGGTCTGGCGCCTGGCTGCCTGCCCCTGTGACGACCTGGCTGGCCAGGCATGCCGTGAAGAGCATTACGACTGCCAGGAGTCTTGCCGTTGGTAGCAACATGGCACACCTCCCTGGGATTTGTTAACTATAGCTTGCTGTCATGACGGCAGCAGAAGTAATGCCTTAGAATGCCGGGCACGGTCTATTCACCAGGAGTCTCCATGAACAACCGCATCTCTTCGATCTGCCTGCGCGTGCTGGCGGCGTTCGCCCTGTCTATCTGCGCCACCTTGTCACTGGCGGAACCCCTGCGCGTGGCCCTGTCGCCGGACTATATGCCGCTCGCTTTCAAGCAGGACGGGAAGCTGCGGGGCATTGAGGTAGACAACGCTCGTGAGGTGGGCATGATTCTCGACCGGCCGGTTGAATACGTCGAAATGGGAAGCACGGAATACATCGATGCCCTCAATAGTGGCAAGGTTGATGTGGTCATGGGCGGGTACAGCATCACCCCTGAGCGCAGTGCCGAAGTGGATTTTGTTCGCCCCTTCATGCAGATCGGCCAGATGGGCATCATCCTCGCTGAGCGCGCGGGCGCACTGGCCTATCCACGTGCGTTGTTCCAGAAGGGTGTGAAAATCGCCGTAGAGCCTGGCACCACGGGCCAGACCTACGTACAGGCCAATTACCCGCTGGCGGAGCTGCGCCTCTACAACTCACCGGACGAAGCCTTCAAGGCGCTGCGTGGCAGGCAGGTCGATGTGTATATCCATGATGCACCGACCAGCTGGAACCTGGCCTCTGCTCGCGATAACCAGGATTTGCTCAGTCTCTATCGACCGCTGACCCGCGAGGAACTGGCCTGGGCGGTCAAGAAAGGCAACAGCGCATTGCTGCAGCAATTGAACGATGCGCTGTCAGAGCTGGAATCCAATGGGCGTTTGAGCGCCATCCAGAACTACTATATCCCGGTGACGGTGCAGGTCCGCTAACAAACGCCAGACAAAAAAAGGGGCAGACCGAAGTCTGCCCAGAGGTGGTGGTCGGGTGTTGCTAGGGTGGGGGCCTCCACGCCCCCGTTCAGGGGTCTACCAATGAACTCCTAAAATTCAAAAAGTCTGCCACCCTGGCGTTTTCATAGATCCGAAGTGACAGAACAGGGGATTACTGGTGCCGCGGCTTGAAGAAAGGCTTGGCCTTTACTGCCCGTGACACTTCACCTTCGATATCGGCCTCCAGGCTGGCGGCATCGATTACCGGCATTTCCTGCATGGAGCGCTTGAAGGGAGGCGGTCCGCTGAAGTCGGTGGTCCAGACGCGCTCGGTTTCCACGCTGGATACGTCGACTTCCATGCTGGCGGTATCGATCACCGGCATTTCCACCAGGGTGCGCTGATAGGGCGGACGACCGGACATGTCGACCTGCCAGACTTTCGCGGTGGTCTCTGTGCTCTGTTCTGCAAGGGCGGGTGTTGCCAGACATGCTGCGGCTAAACCGGCGCTAAGTGCTGCTCTGAACATGGTGTGCCTCCAGTTATTGCGCTTGTGCGCGCTGAATGTTGAGTAGTTTAGTCAGGTATTATCGAGAAGCTGCTACAAACCACCAGAGATTTATATAGATAAAAGCTATCTATATAAATTCATCAATAGGCAATCCCCCTACGCTCTGCGCGGTCATAGTGCAGTACGCACTATTATAGGGCGTTATTTGCCAATTGCACGAAATAAAGTTCAATAAAAACAATGAGTTAAGAATGGCTTGAAATTTGCACATATTTGCATATGTGCATAGAGGAAGACGCCCATGGCCAGGCTTAAGCTCAGATTGACACTCCTTTCGGGCTTGATGCTATTGATAGCCATTCCCCATCACGCCGGGGCGGAGAATATCTTTGAGCCGTTTTCCCATCAGGTGAACCTCAACGCGACCAGCGCGGGCAGCTTTACGGTCACCGGCACGCTGGGTGGTGTGTCAGGTGAATTCCTGTTGGACACGGGCGCCAGCATGATCACTGTGAGCCGGGAGTTCTTCGAAGCAATGCAGGCTCATGGCAAGCCGCGTCTGGCGCGCCGCATGGCGGCCCGCCTGGCCAGTGGGCGGGTAGAGGCGGTGGATGTTTATGAGCTGCCGGCACTCGAACTGGGCGCTGATTGCACCGTGGGCCCGGTGGAAGTGGCGGTGATGCCCAGGGGCGGCCGCAACCTGTTGGGTATGAGTGCGCTCACCCAGGCGGCACCCTTTGCGGTGTCGGCTTCGCCCCCGGTGCTGGCCCTGTCGCGCTGCACGCTGGCGCCCGCTGTCGTCGCGCGCTAGTTCCGGTCCAGGACCTGGATGACGTCCCCCAGTTCTTCGCGCAATACATTACGCATGTCTTCCGCCAGCTGCCGGTAGAACACCCGGGCCGGTGAGGTGGCCCGCCAGGCAAGGCCGATGATTCTTGCGAAGGATTCACCCTCGATTTCCCGCACCACCAACGCCGAGTCCTGCTTGATCTCCGAGCGAATATAGAGCGCCGGCAGGAAGGCCATCCCCATGCCCATCACGACCATCAGCCTGAGTGCATCCAGGCTGGTGCCCTCGTAATCCCGCAGGATTTCCGCCCCGAAGCGGGTGGCGATCTGCTCCGCCATGCGGGTGAGCTTGTGGCCTTCCTGGGTGGTGAGAATCTGCGCCCCCGCCAGGTCCGACCCATACAGCACCGGCTTCCTGGCCAGGCGGTGGTCAGCGGGTAGCACCAGCTTGATTTCCTCCCGCAGCAATTGTTCGCCGTTTAATTCGCCGGAGTTGGTGGGCAGCGCAGTGAGCACCAGGTCCAGGTCGCCGTTCTCCAGTGCCGCTTCCAGCCGAGACGGGGCTTCCTCCCGCACATAGAGCTTGAGATCGCGGTAGCGGGCATGCACGCCGGGGAGGATTCGCGGCAGGATGTAGGGCCCGAGAGTGGACTTGACGCCAAGCCGGTAGACGGCCGCACCACTGCTGGCGGTGCCGGCGGAGGCCATCAGATTGTCGAGTTCCTCGAGAATACGCCGGGCGATTGGCAATAGCTGCCGTCCTGCCGGGGTGGGAGTGGCACCACCGCGGCCGCGCTCAAACAGCACGACATCCAGTGATTTCTCGAGCTGTGCTACCTGGGCGGTGATCGTCGGCTGGCTGATGTCGAGTTCATCCGCGGCACGGCGGAAACTGCCAAAGCGGGAGATGGCGACGAAGTACTCGAGTTGCCTGACAGAGGGCCTGTTCAACTCGCGTCGGCCACCCAGTTGCCGTGGAAGCCGTAAGGCACCCGACGGGGAAGTGAAATGGTGGCCAGCGGCTCCGCTTCCATGTCCTGTGCATCGAGGATGATGACATCACTGGTATTGCGCTCATCGTCATGGACGTAGGCCATTATCCAGCCCTCGTCTTCGGCGGCGCTGTCACTGGCAGGAACAAATACCGGTTCAAAGCAGTGGCGATGAGGTTCGGGGCGAAACACGCTGACGCGACCCTCCTCCAGGTCGTGCTTGCGGAGGCCGCCGGTCACCAGGCCATGGCCTACCTCGGCGGTGTAACCATAGCGGTAAGACTTGCCGGCGCGACGCTCATCCAGTCGCGGGAATTCCTGGGGGTGTTCATCCAGGCACTGCTCGCTCACCCTGGAAGCCCCGGGGTCGATGATCCAGCGGTCCAGGCGAGTGCGGCCCTCGTTGGGGCCATGGCGGTCGCTGGCGAACATGCGAGGGTGGCGGATGACGTCCAGCACCACCCGGCCCCGTTCGTCCTCGTAACCGTTCATGGGATGGAAAACGTAGCAGGGGTCCACTTCATGCCAGCTGACATCTTCTGCCGAGCCGTCCTTCGGTAGCAGGCCGACGCGCGCACCGTAATCCGGGTCCCAGGTGTAGGGGAAGGGGAGACCTTCAACCATGCCGCCCTCGTCCAGGGTGCAGGGCAGGTCAAGCAAGATGAAGTAGTTTTCGGTGAACATGCAGTCGTGCACCATGGGCTTGCCGGGCGTCGGTACGTCAACACGGCGCACGACCTCGCCGGACGCGTCCACACGCAGGTACTGAATGTGCTGCCACATGGGTGAATAGACGGCGGTGTGCAACTCACCGCTGTCGGGGTCGCGGTGGGGATGGGCGCTGAAGCCGCCGTTCAGGCCGCCGTTGAAATCAAAGCGGCCGACGGTCTCCAGGTCGTAATCCAGCTCCACTGGCAGGTTGCCGGCTTCAACGATAGCCAGGGTCTTGCCGGCGTGGCCGATAATGTTTGTGTTGGCGACGCCGTGACCGATAGACAGGGCAGGCTGGGGGCCGCTGACTGCGGGCCAGTCGAAGTGCCCGGTGACCTCGTCATCGCGCACATAGCGGGCCTTGTACCACTCGGCCTTGCCGTCGCGCAGGCGCAGACCGTGGGCCATGCCGTTGCCCAGGAACCAGTGGTACTGCTCCGGGACGGCGTTCACGGGATTGGGGCCAATGCGCAACAGGCGGCCGTTCAGTGCGTCGGGTATCTCACCCGTCACTGGCAGGTCGGTCGCAGTAAATTCTGTTTCAATCGGGGCGAAGTTGCCCTGCAGGTACGGATTGGCCGTCATGTGAGTTTGCTCGTGGCGTTTGTCTGGGTAATTACCTTAGCAGCTTTTCGCTGCCAGTCAGTTTTCGGAATGACGCGATGCCGCGCCAGGCTCCGCGCTGCCCGGGAGTAGTGAACTTGGTTTACCATGGCGCCATGACGACTCTGCGCAAAATACTCAAGCCTTTGATAGCGGGCGGTTGTCTGCTCCTTGCCACCGCCTGTGGCGACAGCAACGAGGAGTTGCGAATCCTGCCGCTGGTCTACCAGGCACTGGACCCCGAGCGCATGGAGGCCGTGTTTGCAGAACGTTCGCGCTTGCGCATGCAACTGGCGAGGCCCACGCCGGGACTGTCGGCGCTGGAGGCATTGCTGTCTGACCAGGCCGACCTGACCCTCATTGAAAACAGCACGCCCTTCGAACCGGGCGTGCGTGCAGTGCTGCCCGCCTACGAGAGCGTGCTGCACCTTCTCATTCGCGAGGGCTTCGACTTTGAGCCCAGCCAGCAACCGCTGCTGGATGCCGAGGTGTTCTTGGCCAACAGCTCCAACGCAGAGCAGACTTTCCTGACCCTCGCCGCCGAGCGACAGGGGGTGGCGGCGGACGCGCTCAATATTGTCGATAACATCGATCAGGACACCGACATCATTGTTTACTTCGGGCCTATCGATCCCTACCGTACTCGCTGGTATCGCGAGGGCTTCCGGCTCGTGTCACTGGAAAGTGATGCCGCCCACGGTGAGGACCACCTGTCAGGAATTGGCTACCTGGTCCCGCGCATGCAGCCCGCGCGCATACCGGCCAACACCTACAAGCTGCCGGGTAACGAAGGGCCGATTGCCACCCTACAGGTCGATATGTTGCTGGTGGCCCGTAAGCAGGTGCCGGAAACCCAGATCTACGAACTCACCCGCACGCTGATTGAGGAAAAACAGCGTTTTACTGCCATTGCCCCGGCGGTGTTTTCCGGACTCAACGAGACCTTTGATCCACTCGACCTGAATTTTCCACTGCACCCCGGTGCGCGCCGATTCCTGGAACGCGACGAGCCGAGCCTGCTGGAGCGCTATGCCGAGACCATCAATATGCTGGTCTACATCAGCGTGCTGTTGCTCACTGGCCTGGCCGCCGCGGCGCGCTGGCGGGCCCGCCGCAAGAAGGACCGTGCCGATGTGTTCTACACGCAGGTGCTGGCTGTGCGCGAGCGTGCCCGCGATGGTGAACGGGACGGGCTGCTGTCAGAGCTGGATAAGCTGGAACGCGAGGCCTTCCAGATGCTGATCGACGAAAAGCTCTCCGCTGACGAGAGCTTCCGCATTTTCACCGACCTGCTGGAACGCACCCGCGCTGATCTCAGGCAGTAGGCCATGACAGCGAATAGGCCGTGAAACGCTAGTGAAAATCCCGGCTTTTCAGGTGCAGGTCCCTGAGCGCGGCACTGTAGTCAAACAGGGCTCCGGCGATGATGTGGGTAACATTGTCGCGGGTCTCCAGGGTGCCTTTTACCAGCAGTAGCTGGGAGGTCATCAGGGCCTGGCGAAAGCGCTCCTGCACCCGCGGCCAGACCACCACGTTGCTGTTGCCGGTCTCGTCTTCCAGGGTCAGGAACAATACCCCGGAGGCGGTGCCCGGACGCTGGCGCCCGGTCACCAACCCGGCAATGCGGATAAAGCGGTTGTTACCTACTTCCAGCAGGTCGGCGTGGCGCTTGCAGCGGTTGAAGGGGTGGCTGTGGCGCAGCAGACTCATGGGATGGGGGCGCAGGCTCAAACCGGTGCTGCGGTAGTCGGCCAGCACTTCCTCCGCCACGCCTGGCGCACGCAGTTCAATCGCATCATCAAAGTAGCGGGAAGGTTGGCGCTGTTCGTTTTCCAGCAGTGGCCGGTGCGCCTCCAGGGCCATGATCTGCCACTGGGCCTGGTGGCGGTGACCGGAGAGGCTGGCCAGGGCGCCGGCATCTGCCAGGGCTTCCATGTCGCGCTTGTCGAGCCGGGCCCGGCGCCGCAGGTCGCTGACATTGGTAAAGGTCTGCCGCTCTGCTTCGGTGACGATGCGCTCGGCACCCTCGCGGCTCAGGCCCTTGACCAGGCGGAAGCCCAACAGCAATGAGTGCTGGCTGTCGTCCAGCAATTGGTGGTCCCAGTGGCTGTGGTTCACATCAATCGGCAGCACAGTCACACGGTGGCGACGGGCGTCCTGCACCAGTTGCGAAGGTGAGTAGAACCCCATGGGCTGGCTGTTCAGCAGGCCGCAGTAAAACGCCCCCGGGTGATGGCACTTGAGCCAGGCCGAGACATAGGCCAGCAGGGCAAAGCTCGCCGAGTGGGACTCCGGGAAACCGTAACCGCCAAAACCCTTGATCTGGCTGAACAGCCGCTTCGCGAACGCTTCGTCATAGCCGCGTGCCAGCATCCCCTGCACCAGCTTGTCTTCGAAGTGCATGAGGTTGCCGTTCTTGCCCCAGCTCGCCATGGCGCGCCGTAACTGGTCGGCCTCGCCGCCGCTGAACCCGGCGGCCACCATGGCCAGCTTGATGGCCTGCTCCTGGAAGATGGGCACACCCAGGGTGCGCTCCAGCACCGCCTTGATCTCGGCGTTGGGGTAGGTGACCGGTTCCTGGCCCTGCCGGCGCCGCAGGTAGGGGTGCACCATGTCACCCTGGATGGGGCCGGGGCGAACGATGGCAATCTCGATGACCAGGTCGTAGAAGCAGGCGGGCTTCATGCGCGGCAGCATCGACATCTGCGCCCGCGACTCGATCTGGAACACGCCGATGCTATCGGCGGTTTGCAGCATGCGGTAAGTGGCCGGGTCTTCCCTGGGCAGGTCCTGGATGCGGCGGATGCGGGGCTGGTAGCGGTGTACCAGCTCCAGGCTCTTGCGGATCGCCGACAGCATGCCCAGCGCCAGCACGTCGACCTTTAGCAGTCCCAGGGCCTCGATATCTTCCTTGTCCCACTGGATCACAGTGCGGTCTGCCATGCTGGCGTTTTCCACCGGCACCAGGGTGGAGATGGGGCTGCGGGTGATCACGAAACCGCCCACGTGCTGGGAGAGGTGGCGGGGGAAGCCGTGAATCTCCTGCACCAGGTCGTAGAACTGTTGTGCGCTGCGGGTGCCGGCGCCGATACCCTGTTCGGCAAAGCGGTTCTCCAGGTCTTTGCGGCGGTCCCACCAGGCGAGGCTCTTGGCCAGGTCGTCTACCAGCACCGGGTCCAGCCCCAGGGCTTTGCCGACATCGCGCACCGCACTGCGGGAGCGGTAGGTCACCAGGGTGGCCGCGAGGGCGGCCCGCTTGCGGCTGTACTTGCGGTAGATGTACTGGATGACTTCCTCGCGGCGCTCGTGCTCGAAATCCACGTCGATATCCGGCGGTTCGTCCCGCTCCCTTGAAATGAAGCGCTCGAACAGCAGCGACACCTGGTCCGGTGATACCTCGGTAATGTGCAGGCAGTAACACACCACCGAGTTGGCTGCCGAGCCGCGACCCTGGCAGAGGATGTTGCGGGACCGGGCAAACTGCACCAGGTCGTAAACGGTAAGGAAGTAGTACTCGTAATTGAGCTCCTCGATCAGGGCCAGTTCATCCTCGATGCGTTGCAGTACTTCTGCTCCTGGGCCGCCGGGCCAGCGCGCCAGGCAGCCGTCGGTCACCAGCTTGCGCAACCAGCTGCCGGGGTCGTGACCCTCGGGCACCACTTCCTCGGGGTACTCGTAGCGCAACTCATCGAGGCTGAAACGGCAGCGCTCTGCCACAGCCAGGGTGCGGGTCAGCAGTGAGGCGGGGTAGAGCTGCCGAAGCTGGTCCAGGCTCCTGAGATGTTGCTGGCTGTTGCCCAGGCGTTTCCTGCCCAGCTGCTGGATGCTGGTATTGAAGCGAATGGCGGTGAGTACATCGTGCAGGCGCTTGCGGCGCGGGTGATGCATCTGCACATCGCCGCAGGCCAGCATGGGTATATCCAGTGCCCGGGCCATGGCCAGCAGTTTCAGGTAGCGCTGCCGCTCGCCGGCCCGGCGCAGGTGGTGAACGCCCAGCCACAGCCGTTCCTTGCAAAGACGCCTGAGCTGGGCGCCGTAGGCGCGGCTGTTGTCGTCACTGTCCTCGGGTAGCCAGATCAGCAGACAGCGCTTCAGGTGAAAGATCACGTCCCGCAGTGCCACCCGGTATTCACCCTTGGGGCTGCGCCGCCGCGCCAGGCTGATCAGGCCCGACAGTTCCGAGTAGGCTGCCCGCGTCGGTGCCAGGGCCACCAGGCGAATGCCCTCGGAGAGATTGAACTCACTGCCGATGATGAGCTGGATACCCACCTCCCTGGCGGCCACGTGGGCCTTGACCACACCGGCCAGGGAGCACTCATCGGTGATGGCAATGGCGCTGTAGCCCAGCTCTGCCGCACGCAGCACCAGTTCGCGGGGGTGGGAAGCCCCCCGCTGAAAGCTGAAGTTGCTCAGGCAGTGCAGTTCGGCGTACATGAGTACTGTCCTGGTGGTGGCCGGTGTTGTGCGAGGGGATAGTTGGGCGACTTTAAATTACTGTATATATGTACAGTATAAGGTCTGGATGAAATTGCAAGTGCCGATACCGATCGCCCGCCCGGCTGTCCGGCTTCTGTGCAATGACTGGCTGGCCTGTGCCGAATGGCAGAGGGGCGTGGTGCGCGTCAGGCGTCGAAGGATTCCCAGCGCTGCCGCACCGATTCCAGCAGGGTGTCGTAGGGGTCATACCCCAGCAGCCTGGTGAGCAGGGGGTCGTGCCGGCTGAGGTAGGGATAGTTGATGAAACCCAGGGACACCGCCTGCTCAAGCCAGCGTGTCGCGGGTTCTGGCTGGCCTGCCAGCGCGTTGGCCTGGGCCAGCAGGCGCGGGAACATGTCAGTGGGCGGCAGCACCTCTGGCATCGGTTGCGGCAGGGCAGCAAATTCTCCCGGGGAGGTCAGCGCAGTGGCCAGCAGGCCGGCGAGTTGGCCAGGCAGCGTCGCGCGCATCGCCTCGGAAAAGCCCGCCTCCAGTTCCCGGACGCGGCCTGCATCGCCGTTCAACACCATGACCCAGAGGTAGAACAGGCGCCCGACCGGGTTGCCCGGGTCCATTTCAAACATGTCGCGGTAGGGTTGCACGGCGCCGGCAAGGTCGCCTTCCAATACCGCTGCCCACCCCGGCATGCACCGGTTAAGCGGTGTGAGCGGATCAATGCTCAGGACTTGCTCGATCAGCGGCCTGGCCAGTGCTACCCGACCCGAGATCAGGTAACAGTTGCAGAGCAGGCTGAGCATATCGGGATTATTCCAGTCGCGCTGCATGCCGGCGCGCAGATCGGTTACCGCACCGGCGATGTCGCCGCGGGCATAGGCTAGCCAGCCGCTGAGTGCAAAGCCCGCGGCCGCGTCCGGGTCCAGGTCCTGCACCCGTGCCGCGCATTTTTCTGCTTCCTCCAGGGGAGTATCGCTGGTATCCAGTCCCGCCTCGCGATACTGCAGCCAGGTGCGGCCGAGCGTGGCATGCAGTTCGACACTGTCCCCGGCGATCGCCAGCCCCTGGCGCAGCAGTTCAATAGCATGGTCGATAGCGTCCTTGCGCCAGCGCAGCGAGGACTGCCGCGCCTGCAGAACACATTGCCAGGCTTCGAAATTGTCAAAGTCGCGGCTGGACAGCTGCTGCTCTTCCCGCGGTGACAGGGTGATCTCCAGCGCATCCACCACCCGGCGTGCAATACGCTCCTGGATTTCAAAGGCATCCTCCAGGTTGCCGTCGAACTTCTCCCCCCAGACACGTTGATCGCTGGCGGCATCGATCAGGCTCACTGATACCCGCAAACGGGTACCGCTGCTGCGTACCGTACCTTCCAGCAGATAGCCGACACCCAGCGACTTGCCCAGGGTGATGGCATCGTCGGTGTTGCCCTTGAGTGACATCGATGAGGTGCGGGAAATCACCCGCAGTGAGCGCAGGCGCGACAGGTCGGCGATGATCTCGTCACTGAATCCGTCGGCGACGTAGGCCTCGCCGGGGTCGGCGCCAACAAAGCTGAATGGCAGTACCGCCAGGGAGTCCCGGTCCGGCTGCGTGGAAGCTTTGCGAATCGGTGCCGGGGCTGGCTGCTGCGCCTGGCTGCGCTGCTCTCGCCAGGCGTCAAGCTCCTTGCGAAACGCGTAGACGCTGCCCTGTGACTGGTGCATATGCCGATGCACGGGCAGCGCTTCCGCACCTTCCCAGCGGCGCACCGTGCGCACGCTGCGATTCAGGTAGTTGGCGATGGCTTTCCAGGAATCCAGCCGGTCAGGGTCAGTTTTCTGCGACATGGCATGAGTGTAGAGGGACAAAGGTGGCCAAAGCCAGCCACGGCCCGCTTTGCGGATTGAGTGGCCAGCGGCCGCAAACCTAGTCTGGATTCGTGAGTTTGATCAACGCCAGAGGAGGCAAATCATGAAATCACGTATTGCAGCAGCCGTATCCGCTATCGCCCTGGCCGCGACCGTCGAATGCTACGGGCAGGCACCCAATACCGGCAATGACGAGCAATGGCAGCCAGTGTCCGGCACGGGTGTCCACTACTTCTCGACAGCCAAGGTGTACTCGCAGTCGCCGACCGAGACCGGCTTCATACAACGCAGTACCGATATCGTTGAGTTGCAGGGTGATCTCGAGGGCCGCGTGCTCTATCACCCGGTGTCCACTTTCGACTTTGCTGCGGGCACCCTGGTCAATACGGGCAACCAGGTCTTCTCCGGCACTGTCCTGGGTTCCGAGCCGGTGATGATTCACGATGAGTGGTTCCGCTTCGAGGTGAATCTGGCCACAGGGGAGACAGTGGGTGAAATCTACCTGAACGAGCCTATTGCCGGGCCGAGAGTCAGGTGTGAATTGAATGTGAGTGGCGATGGCACTCTAACGCCAGCCGGTGATGCGGTGGTGGCCTATACCGGGCGTTGCCGCTTTCGCGGTGAGCCAGCAGCGGTGCCCGCCAGCGACGCGTTTCCGACCGATTCCCGGTCACGGGGGCTGGCGGATATCTCGGAGTAAGCAGATTTGACTGTGGCTCGACCCGGCCGGAGTTTACACCGGCCGACAACTGCGACCAGCATGACATGGCGGGGCGCAACAATCCCCAGGGTGAACTAAGCTGAACAAAGCCTGGAAGGACGCCGAGCAGCGGCGGTCCATGAGGTATAACACAGGACGTGGACGGGAGAGCAACACGCAACAAACGGCTTATTGCCGGGGAGGGGTCCCCATGCACACTACCACCCTGACATGCGTCCTGTTGGGCGCCGCTGTGCTGAATGGCTGCGCGACGGGCGCCAGTTCACCGGCTGCCGCCGCCATGGTGAAGGATGTGCGCGAACTGGTCGCCAGCGACCAGGCCGCGCTGGACCTCAGCGCACAGCAGCGGGCGGTTGAGACATTCCTGACGCTGCCTCCGGAAGTTCGGGACTACCTGGATCGAGAAATCCGCCCGATACCGCACGAGGAGGATCGCTACCGGGCCCTTCGTCGATGGGCTTTCGAGGACTTCCAGCCTCGTTACAGCTATGACCCGGGCTATACCGCCCCCCTGGACAAACTGGATGCAGGCGGCCGAATCAACTGTTTCTCGTTTTCCAATATGTTCGTGGCGGCCGCGCGCTACGTGAATGTGCCCGCCGAATTCCAGTTGGTAGATTCGCCGCCACAATGGAACATGAGCAGCAATACTTTTGTGGTGAGCCAGCACATCAACGTCACCGGCATGCTGAAGCGCAACCTGACCGACAGCGAAGAGGCGGCTCTTCAGGGACAAGTCTGGCAGACCGGCACCCGCATCCATCGCATTGACTGGGACAAGCTGCACCGCGGCTACGTGGTGGACCTGAACCCTGCCATCGCCGTGGATTCCTACCGCACCCGCACCATCAGTGACCAGCAGGCCCTGGCGCTCTACTACAGTAACCGCAGCGTGGAAGCGCTCCTGTCGGGCGACAGTGATGCGGCGCTGGCTTACGGTAGAACGGCGATCGTGATGGACGATCAATCGGTCACCGCCTGGAGCAACCTGGGCGTCATTTTGTCCCGCGCCGGGAATACTGATGCGGCACTCCAGGCCTACCTTGCCGCCCTCAGCCTGGATCGGGATGCGGAGACGGCTACCGTCAACCTGGAGCGCGTCTATCGGCGTACTGGTGAAGTCGAGAAAGCGGACACGCTGGCAGCCCAGACGGCCGCCCGCCGCAAGCGCAACCCTTACTATCACTATTCCATGGGCGAGGCGATGTTGGAGCAGGGGGACCTGGAGCGGGCGCTGGAGCATTTCAAGGATGCCATCTCGCGCAAGGAGGATGAGCGCCTGTTCTACTATGGTCTCGCCAAGGCCCAGATTCGGCTGGGGGAATACGACAAAGCTACCCGCAACCTGGAACAGGCCAGGGAGCACTCCAGCACCAACGACCTGTGGCGCTTCGAGCAACTGCAGGCAGAGCTGAACTCGGCCAGCCGGAATGGCTAGCTGCCATAGACGCTTGGCCCTAATTCAGCCGGCGCCACAGCCAGGCGACGTAGACACCGCTCAATACTATCGCCAGCA
This sequence comes from Halieaceae bacterium, assembly GCA_965229625.1. GTDB lineage: Bacteria > Pseudomonadota > Gammaproteobacteria > Pseudomonadales > Halieaceae > JANQIO01. The sequence goes on along the minus strand of CBDDJJ010000002.1, from coordinate 901,383 downwards.
GGCCGCGCTCGGGGTCCAGCCACAGCGTATTCTCCACCGCCAACAGCCCGCTGCCGCTGCCAAATCCGAACAAGGTGTAGGTAGCGCCGTTCCAGATGCCATGGCTTAACGATGGCACCAGTACGGATCCCGAGAGTGCTCGCATCAACCCCCAGGCCGCCCCCAGCAGGGCAGCATTGACCAGGTAAACGGGCAGGATGGGCAGGGCGACACGGCCTTCCTCGCTCAAGGTGGCCCAGGAGATGTGCCAGGCGGCAAACACCAGGCTGCTGAATACGACCGATTGTCCTGTCGTCAGGCCGTCACGCTCTGCGGCGGTGAAAAGACTGCCCCGGAAGAACCCCTCTTCAGTGATCAGGCTGCCAACGACGGTTGCCGCGGCGGTAATGGCAAAACTGCGTGCCACTTTCGGCCAGTCGGTGTCGGCCAGCTCGGCGCCGGTCATCAGCAGCGCCACAGCCAGGCTACCGATCGCGAAGGCAGGGTACAGCACGGCCAGTCCATAGTCGGCGGGTCGCCCGACGTTCAGCCGCCAGGCTCTCCAGTCGTGGCGAGTGACCAGCCAGTACAAGGGTATCAACGCCATCAGCGTCAGGGCGCTGAACATGGACAGGCCTGTCGCGTCCAGGATCGTGGTGCTCACTATCGCCAGCGCGACGAACGTCAGGGTTGAAGGGGATAGGGTAGGCATGCGCTTCTCCTGGCTGTCCGCCGAGACTATCAGGTCGGGAGGCAGCATCCGGCGGTGCTGAGACGAATTGCCTCTCTGGCGGGTTGGTGTCATGGGCCGGTTGAAGTAGCCTGCGCGTATGATCGAAGAAGTCGACCTGGCCCGATTGCATGCCCTGTACTGTGCCTTGCCGGAGTTCATCCGGCCGGAGCCGCTTGAATCCCTGGCCGGGCGCCTGGGTGGTGATTACCTGGCGCTCGTATTCAGCGAGGGCGGCAAGGACCTTGGATTCAAACTCGGCTACCCGGAGGACGCCGACACCTTCTATAGCTGGCTTGGGGGTGTCAGCCCCGCCGCCCGGGGCCGGGGTGTGGCCCAGATGTTGCTGGAAGCCCAGGAGGCGAAAGTGCGCGCACGCGGTTTCAGCCGGCTGCGGGTCAAGTCCATGAACCGCTTTCCGGCCATGCTTCGACTGTTGTTACGCAACGGTTACCTGATCGATGGCCTGACGCCGGCCGAGGACCCGCTGTTGACCAAGATCCACTTCGTCAAAACGCTCACCGATCATCGGGCCCAGGGGGATTTCCATGAGTGATAGCGCCATCAACCTGGCGGAAAAAATGGCTTTGATAGAGGAAACCTGGTCGCCGCGCGTGATCGCCGAAATGAATGACATCCAGTTCAAACTGGTCCGGCTCGCCGGCGAGTTCGTCTGGCACCAGCACGACGATACGGATGAGACATTCCTGGTGCTTGAAGGTCAGATACGTATCGAGTTTCGCGATCACGTAGTTGAGCTGTCAGCCGGGGAGATGACCGTGGTGCCGCGCGGCGTACCGCATCGCCCGGTGGCCGAGGGTGAGGCCAGCGTGATGCTTATCGAGCCCCGAGGCGTGGTGAACACTGGTGAGGCTGGCGGTGAGCTGACGGCCGAAAATGATCGCTGGATCTGACCTATAATCAGGCCTGTTATTATCCGGTCATTCGGACCCGCAACCGAGGGATGGTCATGAAAACAATCAACTACCTGTTTACTGCAATGTTGGCCCTGTCACTGGGAGCCTGCTCTTCATCTGACGATGCATCTTCGCAGGGGGATGCCACCACCGCGGAGCCGGCAGCTGAGATCGAAGTTGCGGCCGCCCCGGCGCCGATGGGCAACAGTGCCCGGCTCGCCGGTGTGCTGGCGGCCCAGCCTGAGGAGCGGCAGGCCCGTTACCCCTACCGCCATCCGCAGGAGACACTAGAGTTTTTTGGCATTGAACCCGGCATGACCGTGGTGGAAGTGCTGCCCGGACGCGGTTGGTACTCGCCGATCCTCGTGTCTTACCTGGGCAGTGAGGGCCACCTGGTCGGGGCTGACTACCCGCTGGACATGTGGTCGAACTTTGCCTTTGCCGATGAAGCCTTCATCGAGAAGCGCCGCGCCTGGGTGGACACCTGGCCGGAGGACGCCGCCGGGTGGCGTGGTGACGACGGGTCCAGCGCCGAGGCCACACGTATTGGTGAGTTCCGCGAGGGCCTGGCGGGTACGGTGGATGCCGTGCTTTTCATCCGTGCCCTTCACAACCTCAACCGTTTTGAGGACGTGGGCGATTACCGCAGCAAGGCGCTGTCAGACACCATGATGTTGCTCAAGCCTGGCGGTGTGGTCGGCGTAGTGCAGCACCAGGCGCCGGAGGAGCGCGGGCTTGAGTGGGCCGATGGGTCCCGGGGCTACCTCAACAAGGGCGCTGTGATAGCGTTTTTCGAAGCGGCCGGCTTTGAACTGGTCGCAGAGAGCGACGTCAACGCCAATAGCCTGGACGTCCCCGGCGAGGAAGACATTGTCTGGCGGCTGCCGCCGAGCCTGAATACCAGCAAGGACAACCCGGACCTGCGCGCCCAGTACGAGGAGATCGGCGAGTCCAACCGCATGACCCTGTTGTTCCGCAAGCCAGCCTGAGGGGTGCGGATCTGGGTTGACGCTGACGCCCTGCCCAGGGTGATCCGGGATATCCTGTTCCGGGCCGCCCAGCGCACCGGGGTGGAACTCACCCTGGTGGCCAACCAGCCGCTGGCGACGCCCGCCGCGGCCAATATCCAGTCGCGCCAGGTGTCAGCGGGCTACGATGAGGCCGACAACTATATCGCCGGCCTCGCCGCCGAGGGTGACCTGGTCGTTACCGCGGACATCCCGCTGGCTGCCGAAGTGATAGAAAAAGGCGCCCTGGCGCTCAACCCCCGGGGCGAACTGTATACCGCTGACAGTATTCGCTCGCGGCTGAACATGCGTGACTTCATGGATACCATGCGCGCCAGCGGTGTTGAGCTGTCGACGACACCGGCATTGAACCAGACCGACCGCCAGCGCTTCGCCAACAGCCTGGACCGCTGGTTGGCCAAACGGCAGCAGGCCAGCAGCGCAGGCAGCGGCAAGCCCGCTGGAGAGTGACATGAGTGATACGGGTAGAGTGGTGATCGTTGGCTATCGGCCCAAACCCGGCTGCGCCAGTACGCTGAGGGTGCTGGTAAGGAGCCATGTGCCGCGCCTGCAGGCCCTCGGATTGGTGACCGATAGGGCGCCAATCTGCATGCAGGCCGCGGATGGCACCATAGTCGAAGTATTCGAGTGGCGCTCGCCGGAGGCGATCGAACAGGCGCATGGCGATCCGGATGTGCAGGTCATGTGGGGCGAGTTTGCCGAGGTCTGTGACTATGTTCCGGTGGGAGAGATTGCCGAAGCGGCCCAGCTGTTTTCCGAGTTCGCGACACTTGATTGAGAGGTAGCTGTCCAGTGTGGGAATTTAACGGGGCAAAGCGCCCCCATTTTGCTGAAGAACCCGGCCCAGGCCAGGAGTCTGTCTGGGATTACCCGCGGCCGCCGGCGCTTGTGCCCAGTGATCGTCATGTCGTCGTCAAGGCGGGTGACCTGGTGCTGGCGGAGACGCAGCGCGCCTATCGCGTGCTGGAGACCGCCAGCCCCCCGACGTATTACATTCCGGTGGAGGACGTGAACGCCGAGGCCCTGGCGGTCGTGCCTGGCAGTTCCTTCTGCGAGTGGAAGGGCGCTGCGCGCTACTGGGGGCTGGCCAGCGGTGGCGATGCCATCGCCTGGAGCTACACGGAGCCCAATGAGCGCTTCCTCGATATCCGCGACGCCCTGGGGTTCTACCCTGGCCGGGTTGCCTGCTATGTGGATGACGAGCGGGTCAGGCCCCAGCCAGGCCATTTCTACGGCGGCTGGGTCACCGACGAGATCGTCGGCCCTGTAAAGGGTGAGCCGGGTACCGGCCATTGGTAGGGGGTGGAATTCGTCTTCTGCTCGTCATTTGACCGTAATATTTCTGTCATGCGTTTTCTGTAACCTGCGCGCCATCCTTGGTTCATCTTACTGTCACAATGAAACTGCGATCTGCAATTGGCCTCGCCCTTGGCCTCGCTGTACTCCCGCTGACCTCCAATGCCCTGGAACTGGGCGCGGAAGACTTTGTTGCAGCACGGGAAATGACCTGCGTACTGGCCCAGGAGAGTCTCGGCTACCTGAGTGATGAAGAGTACGCCGCCATGGCGGAAGCTGTGTTGGCCGATTACGACGCTTCGCAATCCGACGTGATCTACGCCCAGGCGCTGGGCTACTTCGATGGCCTGATGTTCGGGTTGCCGGAATCTGACGAGCGCGATATCGCGGACCGCCTGCAGTCCTTTGTCGCGAGTTCAGCCTGTACCCGCTTCACTGGCTTCGAAGGCGTCAGCTTTACCCTCTGATCTCTTACCCCTGACGATGGAGGCCGTGGAGTGAACTACTTCGCCTACGGCTCCAACATGTCCCTGGCACGACTTCGGCAGCGCCTGCCTCAGGCGCGCTGGCTCGGCCCTGCTTCTCTGGCAGGGTATCAATTGCGCTTCCACAAGGTGGGCCAGGACGGCTCCGGCAAATGCGATGCCTTTCATACTGGCGACGATGCTGACCTGTTGCACGGCGTGCTCTACCACATCGAGCCCAGCGAGAAGCGCAGGCTGGACCAGTTCGAGGGCCTGGGGCGTGGCTACGATGAGCGGGAAGTTCCGGTGCTGGCGCCGGCCCTGGGTGGCGTTTCCGCACTGACCTATGTGGCCACCCTAATTGATGCCAGCCTGCAGCCGTTCGGCTGGTACAAGCAGCATGTGCTGGTGGGCGCCCGTGAGGCGGGTCTTCCAGCGAACTACATCAACGCCATACAACGCCTGCCGCACGCGGAAGACCATGATCGTGATCGCCACTGGCGAGAAGTATCGATTCACCACTAAGGCGGGAACTATCTCGGGCGTCTGCTATCCAACCAGGCCGTCTCAATTCCCCAACGCGTATAGGAACAGGTAATCCGCATGAACAATACCTCGCTGGAAACACGCCTTGCCACCTGCCTGCTGCTGATGCGGCTGGGCATCGGCCTGGTCTTTTTTATGTGGACCCTGGACAAGTTCGTGAACCCGGACCACGCCATGCGTGTGTTCTCGCACTTTTACATGATTCCGTTCCTGACCGAGAACGGCGCGTACATCGTCGGTGCCCTGCAGGCCCTCATTGTCGCGGCCTTCCTGACCGGCTACCTGAAGACCTGGTCCTACGGCGCGATTTTCCTGCTGCACGCCGTGTCGACGCTGACCCCCATGGCCAACTACTTCAATCCCTGGGAAAAAGTGAACCTGCTGTTCTTCGCCGCCTGGCCCATGCTGGCCGCCGCCTGGACCCTGTGGTGGCTGCGCGACTATGACACCCTGTTTTCCCTCGACGCCCGCACCCAGGCAGCCCCCGCCACCGCCTGATTCCCACGCGATTTACCGAGCGGATGGCTTCCCCCATCCGCTCAGCTCATTTCAACGCCAGGCAAAAAGCGTCACCACATCTGCACGTCGGTGACTCTTCGTCGGCCCGGCCTGGTGGCGAGGGACGAAACGTTACGGAGCTCTACGGGCGGCCTTGCGCCTCCCAACCCGATTCAAGGCCGGGAGCCCGAGCGGTCCTATAAAAAAACACCCTGCATATACCACTCCTCCCGCAACCGATCCCGAAATACCCAGTACAACAATCCGGCACTATCGCGCGCCACGTAGTAGTCGCGGCTGACCGGGTACTCCCACCAGTTGTCCTCGATGCGCTCGGGGCCGTCCAGCAGGTCCAGGCGGCCTTGCCAACAGGGCTGGCCGTTGAAGACCTTGAGCAGCTGTGGCTCCTGCATCAGCCAGAAGGGGCGCAGCTCGCCGTTTTCGCTGGGCAGGGTGCCGGGCCGGGTATCCAGGCTGCAATAGCCGGCGAATTCCGGCAGGTGCTCGTCGCGGCTGCCGATCTTGCTGACGGCCTGCAGGCCCAGCCGGCTCTTGAGCCGGTCAAGCAGGCTGTGCATGGGCTCTTTCTGGCCCGCCTGCTGGAACAGGTCACCGCTGGTGGCGTTGCCGGGTACCAGTTGTTCGCTGGCCAGGCCGACGCCTTCAATGCTCTGGTCCAGCTCCAGCTGCTCCACCTTGAGCCGGGTAAGCTGGTACCAGGCCTGCCAGTGGGTTTGCGGCTGGGAACTGCACACCTCGAAACGGTAGATCTTGCGATTGATGCCGTACAGTAGCCACTCCAGCTGCCGGGTTTCCAGCTGGGTGTTGCGCAGGAAACGGCAGAAGGCCTGCAGCAGCAGCTCGATAGCTGGCAGCAATTCCTGGTTGGCCTTTACCTCATAGCCGAACCAGTAGTCATCGCTGAAAACCCTTGGCGGCTCGAATACCGGCTGCCGGTCCTCCGCCGTACCCAGTACCTGTTCCAGGTAGTGTACAAACTCGCGCCCGCAGCGGCGCCCCAGTGCCCGTCGCGGCAAGGCGAGTATGTCACCAAAAGTCCACAGCCCCGCCCTGGCCAGCGCATCCACCTGGCGCGGAAAGTCCCCCAGCAACTTCAGGGGCAACGGCGCCAGGCGCGCCTCCAGCGACTCACCTTCACACCCACTTGAGGTGGTGGGTACCTCCGCCGATGTATTCATCGTCGGGCAGCTATCTGGTGCCGATGAAGAGCGTGAATCGGAGTTCAGGCCGTGGCTTTGCGCCTCGACACCCTGACCGGCAGCACTGCCCTCGAGCGGTTTTATAAAAAGCACGGCGCTTTTTGGGGTTGGCCCCAAGCCCATCCGGTAGTGCACACCTCGCCGCAACAGGTCGCTCTCGATGCGTGCCAGCAAGGGCTCAAGCCCACCGTACAGGCGCAGGCAGCTACCGATTTCCAGCAGCAGGCAGTCCTCGCGACAGGGATACAGGGTAGGGCTGACGCTGTAGCCCCAGCAGCATAGCTGCTGCAGGCGGCGCTGCTCGGCGCCCGGGTCTCGCTCCAGCAACAGGAGCTTATCGGCCAGGGTGCGCGCAGTAGCGCTCCCCATGCCCGCCTTGACCCCCAACGTCGCCGCCGCTTCGTTACACACCAGCACCCGCTGCTTCTCCAGCACCGCCACCGGCCGCTGGGCGGCCTCCAGACTCACATCCTGGTGGCAGCGATCTGTTTGAGCATTATCAGAGGCACCTGGCCTGGTTGCGGATTCGGAGTGCTGATAAGGAGGGTGCCCCTCCGCATCATCTTCGCAAGCCGGGACCCCGAGCGGCTTTTCACCAGGAGGAAAGTGACTTAGCGCCTCGGTAGTGGCCGAGGCTGTTGCCTCTAGCGGCTTTTCACCAAAAGAAAGGTGACCTGGCGCCTCGGTATTTCCTGAGGCGTGGGCTTCGAGCGGCTGTTCACCAAAAGAAGAGTGATTTAGCGCCTCGGTAGTGGCCGAGGCTGTTGCCTCTAGCGGCTTTTCACCAAAAGAAAGGTGACCTGGCGCCTCGGTATTTCCTGAGGCATGGGCTTCGAGCGGTTTTTCACCAAAAGAAGGGTGACTTAGCGCCTCGGTAGTGACTGAGGCTGTTGCCTCTAGCGGCTTTTCACCAAAAGAAAGGTGACCTGGCGCCTCGGTATTTCCTGAGGCGTGGGCTTCGAGCGGTAGTAATGGAAAACAAAGACACAGCCACAGTTTCTCCCCCCGCTCGAACACTCCACGTGACCCACCTGCCCATGGCCTCAGGCTCCGAGGGCGGGCACCTGTGCAGGCCGGCTTTCGGGGTAGGCGGGCAGTTCCCACAGCTGGGGCTGGCCGGGCACGTCGTTGTCCTCGCCCAGTGCCACGTCCACAGCCTGGTTGCCGCCGCGCTGCTTGAGAATGTGCACCTGCCGGTAGGCGCTCATTTCCAGCCGCAGACTGGCGGGAGCGTGGTTGTGCACGGCCTGGCGCGGCCGGAACAGTACCGACAGGGTATCGCTGTCGGCGGCGGCCAACTGCAGTTTGCGCAGCTCGCTGTAGCGGTATTCGCCGGCGCCCAGCCAGGCAAACACGGCGCTGCAGGTGGTGCTGCGCAGGGCCTGTTCGATACTCCACAGCAGGTCCTGGCGATTCTGGGGGTGTACCAGCAACACCTGCTGGGTATCGATGCTGCGGGCCTCCAGCAGCGGGGCATAAGGCATGAAGGGCGGTGCGATGAATACCTGCCAGCGGCCTTTCTCGCTGAGCGCTTCCATGGCCGGCAGGAACAGGCCCATGGCGCCCAGGCCATTGCTGTCGCTGAGCAGCTCAATGGTCTGCCCCAGTGGCCAGCCATTGCCGTAGAGCTCGTCATCCAGCTCCCGGTAACCGGTGGCCAGGCCCGCTGGTGACGCGTTTTTGTGGCAATAATCGTGGCAATCACTGCCGCGCCAGGTGTCGCTGCGGCGCATGATGCTTTCCAGTTCAGGACCCAGTTCAGGACCCAGTTCAGGACCCAGCTCGGGGTCAAGATTAGAACCGAACTCAATATCCAGCAGGGCGTTAGAGGCCGTCAGTCCTGCCTGTGCTGCGCGGTCGCCAAATTCCGCCGCGTTTGCTGCAACGTTGCTCATGGAATTCTCCTCGCCGGAGTAACTGTATGGATATACAGTAGTCCGGTCACAGGGAGAAAGCAAGGGGATTTTTGGATGCTTACTGTCGGGTTGTCAGCAGCTCTGAGAGGTCCTTTGGCTGGGTGTTGAAGCAGCGGGCGTCAGCACCTGACCACACTGGCAGCTGCCGGTGGCGGTCATGCCTGCGCTGTTTCGCCCTGGCTCAGTTGCAGCACCAACCGGCCCAGATGATCCCAGGGCCGGCCGTCTGCCAGGCCTTTCACGCTCTGGTCGGCGACATTGGCCAGGTGCAACAGGTCCCCTAGTGTGGCCAGCGAATGGCGCTTCAGGCCGGCGCCTACCAGTGGCATACGCTTGTCCCAGACCCGCTGGCTGCGCATGGCCTGCTGTGGCGCCGCGCCGCGCTGAACATCGGTCTGGCACTGGTACAGTAGACGAATTTCCCGGGCCAGGGCCCACAGCACCACCGGCGGTTCGGTGCCCTCGGCGCGCAGCCCCTGCAGCATCTTCAGGGCGCCAGCGGCATCCCCCGCCAGGGCCTGGTCTACCAGGCCGAACAGGTTGTAGCGGGCATTGTCGGCGACGCCCTCCGCGACTGCTTCGGGAGTAATGCGCCCCTCCGGGCACAGGAGTTTGAGTTTTTCCACTTCCTGCACGGCGGCCAGCAGGTTGCCTTCTACCCGGTCGCAGAGCATGTCCAGGGCCTCGGCTTCGATGGACAGCCCGACAGACTGCAGGCGCTGCTGCAGCCAGCGCGGCAGCTCCTGTGCATCCACCGGCCATAGCTGGAGCACAGCGCCGGCGCCGTCAATGGCCTTGAACCACTTGCTGTTGGTGCTCTGGCGGTCAATCTTTCCCGCGACGATCAGCAGCACGTTGTCGCTGGGCGGGCCGTCCAGGTAAGCGGTTAATGCCTTGCTGCCCTCGGTGCCGGGTTTGCCGCTGGGGATTTTCAGTTCGATCAGTTTGCGGTCTGCAAACAGGGACATTTCCGCGCCGGCAGCCAGCAGCTGGCTCCAGTCGAAGCGGTTGTCCACGTCCAGTACTTCGCGCTCGCTGCAGCCGGCATTGCGGGCGGCGGCGCGGATGGCGTCGCAGGCTTCCTGCACCAGCAGGGTTTCATCGCCGCTGACCAGGTAAACCGGGGCCAGGCCTTTTCCCAGGTGCGCGGCGAGCTGGTCGGGCCGCAGCCGCATCAGGTTCCGGAGGCCCCGCTGTCGGCTGTGGCAGCCCCGCTGGAGGCATTCCCGCTGGAGGCAGCCCCGCTGTCCTCGGCGAGGAAACGCAGCTTGCGCAGCAAGTCCTGCACCAGCAGCTGGCGCATTTCGTCACGCAGCAGTCGGGCTTCCTCGGCCTTGCCGGCGATGTTCTCCGGGTCGTTGGTAATGATCTGTACGTTCTTTACCTCGGTTTCCGGCAGCAGCACGTTGCCCTGGCGATCGACAACGCGCATGTTGGTGGACATTTCCAGCTCGAATTCCGCCGCCCGGGCGTTGGTCGCAATAGTCAGGTTGCGGCGGCGGAACTGCTCGTTGCCGAGGTAGACGATGTAGTTGGCCTCGCTGAGGTCCACCCAGTTAATGCCGGCGCGAGCGGCACCGTCGCGCAGGGCGCGGCTCAGCTCACTGTTGGGGCTGGCGGTCTGCAGGTGCAATTCCTTCCAGTCCGGCGGCAGGTTGATGGTGCCGCGCAGCTGGAAGCCGCAGCCTGTGAGCAGCGCCGCCAACACCAAAGCCAACACCAAAACTGTCGCGCGTAGGGCTGTCATGTCAGCTTGCGACGATGTTGACGAGTTTACCGGGCACCACAATTACCTTGCGCACGGTATTGCCCTCGATGAACTTCTGCACGTTCTCCTGGGCCATGGCCTGGGATTCGATGCTGTCCTTGTCGGCGCTGGCGGCCACTTCCATGCGCGCCCGTACCTTGCCGTTCACCTGCACCACGATCTCGATGCTGTCACGCACCAGCGCCGACTTGTCGAGGGCCGGCCAGGCCGCATCCATGGCAGCGCCTTCACCACCCAGGTCCGGCCACAGCACGTGGCAGATATGTGGTGCAATGGGCTGCAGCATCAACACGGCGGCGCGCAGCGCTTCCCGCTCAACCGCCAGGTCCTGGCCCTCGCGGGAGCCGAGTTTGCCCAGCTCATTGGTCAATTCCATCACCGCGGCCACGGCAGTATTGAAGGTCTGGCGGCGGCCGTAGTCGTCTTCTACCTTGGCAATGGTCTCGTGGGTCTTGCGGCGCACGGCTTTCTGGGTGTCGTTAAGGCTGGCCACATCCAGTGCCGGCGGTTCGCCCGCGGCGGTGTGGTTGACCACCAGTTTCCACAGGCGCTTGAGGAAGCGATGGGCACCTTCCACGCCGGCATCAGACCATTCCAGCGACTGGTCCGGCGGAGCGGCGAACATGCTGAACAGGCGCGAGGTGTCGGCGCCGTAATGGTCGATCAGGCCCTGCGGGTCCACGGTATTGCCCTTGGACTTGGACATCTTGGCACCGTCCTTCAGCACCATGCCCTGGGTCAGCAGGCGCGTGAAGGGCTCGCCGGAGCTCACCAGGCCCTCGTCGCGCATCAGCTTGTGGTAGAAGCGCGCGTACAGCAGGTGCAGGATGGCGTGCTCGATACCGCCGATATACTGGTCCACCGGGGTCCAGTAGTCGGCCTCGCTATCGAGCATGGCCTGGTCCTGGCGCGGACAGCAGTAGCGCGCGTAATACCAGGAAGACTCCATGAAGGTGTCGAAGGTGTCGGTCTCGCGGGTCGCCGGGCCGCCGCATTTCGGACAGGTCGTCTCGTAAAACTCCGGCATCTTCTTGATCGGTGAGCCGACGCCTTCGAAGGCCACATCGGTGGGCAGCACAACAGGCAGGTCGCTATCGGGCACCGGCACAGCGCCGCAGTCATCGCAGTAGATGATGGGGATGGGCGCGCCCCAGTAACGCTGGCGCGATATACCCCAGTCCCGCAGGCGGAAGTTCACGGTGCGTTCGCCCTTGCCTTCGGACTGCAGGCGATCGGCGATGGCATCGAAGGCGCCCTGGAAATCGAGGCCGTCGAATTCGCCGGAGTTGATGGTAACCACGTCCAGCTTGTCGGCATACCAGTCCTGCCAGGTGGCGACGTCGTACTGGTGGTCGGGCTTGGCGATCACCTGCACGATCGGCAGGCCGTACTTGCTGGCGAAGGCATGGTCGCGCTCATCATGGCCGGGTACCGACATGACTGCGCCCGAGCCGTAGCCCATCAGCACAAAGTTGGCGGCCCAGATGGGCACGGCCTCACCGCTGAGCGGATGGATGGCCTTGAGGCCGGTATCCATACCCAGTTTTTCCATGGTGGCGAGTTCCGCCTCGGCCACGCCGCCGTGGGCCTGTTCTTCGATGAAGGCTGCCAGCTCCGGGTTGTCGCCCGCCGCCTGCCTGGCGAGGGGGTGTTGCACTGCCACCGCCACATAGGTGGCGCCCATCAGCGTGTCGGGGCGGGTAGTGTAGACCTCGAGATCGTCGCCGCCCTCGATACCAAAGCGCAGGTTGACGCCTTCGGAGCGGCCAATCCAGTTGCGCTGCATGGTGCGCACCTGCTCCGGCCAGTGCTCCAACTTGTCCAGGTCGTCCAGCAGTTCCTGGGCATAGGCGGTGATGCGCAGGAACCACTGCGAAATTTCCCGGCGTTCAACCGGCGCACCGGAGCGCCAGCCACAGCCGTCGATCACCTGCTCGTTGGCCAATACCGTCTGGTCGACCGGGTCCCAGTTGACGATCGCCTGTTTCTTGTAGGCCAGGCCCTTCTCGAACAGGCGGGTGAAGAACCACTGCTCCCAGCGGTAGTACTCGGGGTGGCAGGTGGCGATCTCCCGCTCCCAGTCCAGCGCGAAGCCCAGTTGCTTGAGCTGGGCGCGCATCTCGTCGATATTGCTGTAGGTCCAGGCGGCGGGAGGTACGTTATTCTTGATGGCGGCGTTTTCCGCCGGCATGCCGAAGGCGTCCCAACCCATGGGTTGCAGCACGGCCTTGCCCTGCATGCGCTGGAAACGGGCGATGGTGTCACCGATGGTGTAGTTGCGCACATGTCCCATATGCAGCTTGCCGCTGGGGTAGGGCAGCATACTCAGGCAGTAGAACTTGTCGCGGCTGTCATCGTGTTCCGCGCGGAAACTGCCGTGCTCCTCCCAGTAGGCCTGGGCCTGGGCTTCCACCTCACTCGGCGCATAGCGCTCGTCTGTTTTGTCCAACATTGTGCTTAGGGCCAACTCGAATTGTGTGAACAGGCCCCGGTTCGGGGCCATCAAAAAGACCGCGCATTCTAGCAGCTATTGGGCGCCAACTGGAGCAGTGGAGAGGGCGCTCGCCCGCCTGTGTCAACGTGGCGGTGCCGCGGGCCTTGCCGTACACTCTGCGGCTCCCCATGAGCGGAGCAGACCATGGCTGAACTACAGATTCCCGACCGCGCCCTGCTGGAGCGCTGGCTGCGCGACGCGCGGGTCGAGTTCGAGGACTGCGGGCGCTGCGAGGGCCTGCACCTGCCGCCGCTGCGCGCGGTAGAAGGCGTCATCGACAGCCGCCTGTTCCTGGAACGTTACGGCCTGTTGCTCACCACCGAGCTGGAAATTCGGCCCATGGCGGTGCTGCCGCTGTCGGCGGACATGGGCCGGCTGAATATGGACTACCCCACGGTGAAGGTGTTCCTGGACGTGGCGGACGATGCCATTCCGCAGCTGGTGGTGGCCGGTGTACTGCCGACCAGTGCCGGTCTCTCGCCGGAGCAGGTGGCCGCCTTTGTGGCGCTGACCCTGGAGGAAACCCGTCAACTGGCCGGCGACTGCCTGCAGCTCGACTACCTGTTTGCCGAACCCCAGGGCGGTCGCACCGGCACCAGCCCGGCGCTGCACTGAATCACCCTGTCAATCGTGCTGCAAGCGCAGGCCCATGCTGCCGGCGCCCAGCACCGCGGCCAGCAGCAGCGCGCACAGCCCCAGGATGGGCACCGAGCCAATTCTTGAGAACGGGGTTTCACCCAGCATGACTTTCGCTTCACCCGACAGCGCCAGCCGTTCGAACTGAGGGGCCTGGGCCACGATACGGCCGCGTTCGTCGATGATGGCAGAGATGCCGTTATTGGTGCCGCGTATCAGGTAGCGACCGTTTTCCAGGGCGCGCATGCGGGCCATCTGCAGGTGCTGCAGTGGGCCGATGGAATCGCCGAACCAGGCGTCATTACTGATGGTGATCATCAGGTCGGCGCGGCGGGCGTACTCGCGCACCAGTCCGGGGTAGACAATCTCGTAGCAGATGAACGTTGACACCCGGAAGTTGTGCAGCAGCAGCGGTTCCTGCGCGCGGTCGCCGGAGCTGAAGGCGGACATGGGCAGATCGAAGAAGTCGATGGCGCCGCGTATCCAGTCTTCCAGTGGGACATATTCTCCAAAGGGCACCAGCCGTTGCTTGTGGTACACACCCGACCCCTGGGCCAGGCCGACAATGCTGTTGAAATACTGCTGCTGGCCCTCGGGCCGCCAGAGAATGCCGGTGACCAGGGCGCTGTCGGCGTCAAAAGCGCGCCGCGCCAGGGGCAGCAGGAAGCCCTGGGCGTTCTGGTAGTAGTTGGGAATCGCGGCCTCGGGCCAGAGGATGATGTCCTTGCCGAGCAACTCACTGGTCAGGCCATCGAAAATGCGCAAAGTCGGCTGGTAGAAATCGCGTCGCCACTTCATTTCCTGCGGGATATTGGGTTGCACGATGCCGACGCTGAGAGTGTCGGCACTGGCCGGAGCCACCCAGCGCGCCTGGCCCAGTTGCCAGCCAATCAGCCACAGGCTGGCTACCATGGTGCCGTATACCAGGTAAGCCTGCAGGTGCCGGCGCATCCAGGCCAGGTAAATACAGCTGGCGGTAAAGGCCAGCAGCAGCGACGCCCCGTACACGCCAGTCACCGGCACCCAGCCCTCGGCCCAGGTGTCGAGGCTGGCGTAGCCGATGTAGAGCCAGGGAAACCCCGTCAGCAGCCAGCTGCGGAGCCATTCGAACAGCACCCACAGGGCCGGGAAGCCCACCAGCATGCCCGCCATGTGCGGGCGCAGGAAGCGGGTGTAGCTCCAGGCAAACAGGGCCTGCAGCAGCGCCAGGCCCATACAGAACAGGGCGGTGAGGAAGATCGACAGGGGCACACTGGCATTGCCGTGTTCGTGGATGCTCACGTACACCCAGGAGGCGCCGGTGCCGAATTGCCCGAGGCCGTAAAGCCAGCCCAGCAGCACCGCGCGGCGTGTCGAGCAATTGCGCAGCAGGCCGATGTAAAGGCACAGGCTGGCGATGGCCGCCGGCCAGATATCGTAGGGGGTGAGTGACAGCGTCAGCAGCGCACCGGCAAAGAGCGCCAGCAAGCCCGGTCCCAGCCTGCCGAGCCATGTCATGGGGTTAACTCTCTACACGCACGCGCAAGCTGTGAATCTTGCGCTGGTCCGAATTGACGACCTTGAACTCGAGGCCTTCGATCACGGTACTCTCGTTGTGTGCGGGCATGTGGCCAAACTGCTGCATGACCAGGCCGCCGATGGTGTCGAACTCGTCGTCACTGAAGTCGACCTCGAACTCTTCGTTGAAGTCCTCGATCGGCGTCAGTGCGCGCACGATATAGTCGCCGTTGCCGAGCTTGCGGATGAACACGTCGGCATCGGTATCGGTTTCATCTTCGATCTCGCCGACAATCTCTTCCAGCACATCTTCGATGGTGACCAGGCCCGCGACACCACCGTATTCATCGATAACGATGGCCATGTGGTTGCGGTTCTCACGGAACTCCCGCAACAGCACGTTGAGGCGTTTGCTCTCCGGCACCACCACGCCCTGGCGCAGCAGCGAGACCACATTGAAGTCGTCCCCCTGGGGTTGGAGAATCTGCGGCAGCAGGTCTTTCACCAGCAGGATGCCGAGCACGTCATCGGGGCTGTCGCCGATCACCGGGTAGCGGGAGTGGGCTGATTCGATAATCTGCGGCAGGATTTCCTCGAGGGTGGCGTCGGCCTTGATCACCTGCATCTGTGAGCGCGGGATCATGATGTCGCGGGCCTGTTGTTCCGCCACCTGCATGGCACCCTCGATGATGCTCTGGGCGTCCTCGTCGATGACCTCGTTGTCGCGGGCCACTTCCAGCACTTCGCTGAGCTCCTTGCGGGTGCGCGGCTCGGAACTGAAGGCGGTGGCAATTTTTTCCAGCCAGGTCTTGTCCGGGGCGTCGTTACCGGACCGCTCTTCGCTCACGGGCTCGCCTCCAGCATTTCCATGGCCCCGTTGTACGGGCAGGGATACCCGAGCTCGGCGAGGATGGCGGACTCCAGCGCTTCCATGTCTTCGGCCTCCGCCGGGTCAACATGATCATAGCCCAGCAGATGCAGGCTGCCGTGTATCAGCATATGGCTCCAATGCTGGGCCGGGGTCTTGTGCTGCTCGCTGGCCTCGCGGTTGACCACCGCCGGGCAGATCACGATATCCCCCAGCAGCGGGTGATCAACACCGGGCGGCAGCTCGGCCGGGAAAGACAGCACGTTGGTACTGCCCTCCTTGCCGCGGTAGCGGCTGTTGAGACTGGCCATTTCCGCCTCGTCCACCAGGCATACACTGACCTCCGCCTGCTCACGTCGGCCGGCCAGGGCCGCGGCGATCCAATGACGTATGTCGTCCTCATCGGGGCAGGGCTCGCCGCTGGAAGACTGAATGTCCACCACCAGGTTCACGAGCGCGACTTGTCGAGGCTTGAGGTGGTGTGGCTGGCGTCGAAGCTGTCATAGGCCTCGACAATGCGCTGTACCAGCGGGTGGCGCACCACGTCGCGCGCCTGGAAATAGGTGAAGCCGATGCCCTCGACCCCGTCCAGTACGTTCATCACATGGGTAAGGCCGGACTGCGTGCCGCGGGGCAGGTCGATCTGGGTGGCGTCACCGGTAATCACTGCCGTTGAGCCGAAGCCGATGCGGGTCAGGAACATTTTCATCTGTTCCCGGGTGGTGTTCTGGGCCTCATCGAGAATGATGAAGGAGTTGTTCAGGGTGCGCCCCCGCATGAAAGCCAGTGGTGCGACCTCGATGATATTGCGCTCGATGTACTTGTTCACCGTCTCGAAGCCCAGCATCTCATAGAGGGCGTCGTACAGCGGACGCAGGTAGGGGTCGATCTTCTGGCTGAGGTCGCCGGGCAGGAAGCCGAGCTTTTCGCCGGCTTCCACCGCCGGGCGCACCAGCAGTATGCGGCGCACCTTGTCGGTAATCAGGGCTTCCACCGCGCAGGCCACGGCGAGATAGGTCTTGCCGGTGCCCGCCGGGCCAATGCCGAAGTTGATGTCACAGCGGCCAATCTGTCGCACATAACCCTGCTGGTTCTTGCCGCGGGGCTTTACCGAACCGCGCTTGGTGCGGATGACGGCGATGTTCTCTACCGCACTGTCCGTGCCCTCGGGGCTGTCTCCCGGGGTCTCTGCCAGGGCCTCGAGGCCCGCCTGCTGCAGTTGCAGGTGCAGGGACTCGGGGCTGAGCGTAATACCGGTGCAGATTTCCGCGTACAGGTCCTGCAGCAGGGCGCGGGCGACGTCCACGGCCGGGGCACTGCCGGCCACGGTGAAGCTGTTGCCGCGCGCACGCACGGTCACGTCCAGACGCTCTTCGATCTGTTTCAGGTGTTGGTCAAATTGGCCGCAGAGTGTTGCGAGGTGGCGGGCGTCGCTGGGTTCGAGCTCGAAGCTCAGCTGACTGGGAGGTTCGTCGCTATTCAAATTGGTCGATTAGCCGCACGGCGGCGTTGCACTCCTGTCAAAGGATAATGGTGTTTCAGCCGACGTCAACTGCGAGATCAGCGGTGACCAGGCGCCCGCGAAGGGAGTTGGGCAGAGCCTCGTCGATGTGCACATCGGCAAATTCGCCAATCAGGGAATGATCGCCGCAGTGGAAATTGACCACCCGGTTGTTCTCGGTGCGCCCCTGCAACTGGCCCGGGTCCTTTTTTGACACGCCAGTCACCAGCACCCGCTCGACGGTACCGACCATGCGCCGGCTGATGGCCATGGCCTGCTGGGTGATTCGGGTCTGCAGTATCTGCAGGCGCTGCTTCTTGATGTCTTCCGGTGTGTCGTCAGGCAGCTCAGCCGCCGGTGTGCCCGGTCGCGCGCTGTATATAAAGCTGAAGGAGTGGTCGAAGCCCACCTCCTCGATCAGCTTCATGGTGGCGGCAAAGTCAGCTTCAGTTTCGCCCGGGAAGCCAACAATAAAGTCCGAAGACAGGCTGATATCGGGGCGGTGCCGGCGCAGGCGGCGTATCTTGGATTTGTACTCCAGGGCCGTGTGGCCGCGCTTCATAGCCATCAGTATCCGGTCACTGCCGGCCTGTACCGGCAGGTGCAGATGATTGACCAGCTCGGGAATCTCGGCATAGGCATCGATCAGGGCGTCACTGAATTCCACCGGGTGTGAGGTGGTATAGCGAATGCGCTCGATGCCGGGAATGCGCGCCACCATGTGCAGCAGCTCGGCGAAGTCCACGATGTCGCCCAGGTGGTTCTCGCCGCGATAAGCGTTGACGTTCTGCCCCAGCAGGTTCACCTCGCGCACACCCTTGTCTGCAAGGCCTGCAACTTCGGCAATCACGTCGTCCAGCGGGCGGCTCACTTCTTCGCCGCGGGTGTAGGGAACGACACAGAAGGTGCAGTACTTGCTGCAGCCCTCCATCACCGAGACGAAAGCGCTGGGGCCGTCGACGCTGGGTTCCGGCAGGCGGTCGAACTTCTCGATTTCCGGGAAGCTGATATCGACTACCACGGTGCCGTCTGACTGGCTGCGTTCATTGAGCATGTCGGGCAGGCGGTGCAGGGTCTGCGGGCCGAACACCAGGTCCACGTAGGGGGCCCGCTTGCCGATTTCCTCGCCTTCCTGGCTGGCCACGCAGCCGCCCACGCCGATGATCAGTTCCGGGTTCTTCTGCTTCAGGTGCTTCCAGCGGCCGAGCTGGTGGAAGACCTTTTCCTGGGCCTTTTCGCGGATCGAGCAGGTATTCAGCAACAATACATCCGCCTCCTCGGGGGTTTCCGCGGGGATCATGGCGTGGCTTTCGCCCAGCAGGTCACGCATACGGTTGGAGTCGTATTCGTTCATCTGGCAGCCGTGGGTCTGGATGTACAGCTTCTTCGGCACGTGTCGGTCCGGGTGCTCAATTTTTGGGCAGCGGATTATAGCGGCTGATGACCGATCAGTGGTAGTATTGCCGCCCATTTTTTGAGCAGACAGCCAGCGCCGTTTAGCCATGCCCCAGCCGATTTACAAGGTGGTTTTCCAGAGCCAGAACCAGGTCTACGAAATTTACGCCCGGCAAATTTTCCAGAGCGATATGTGGGGTTTCATCGAGATCGAGGAGTTCCTGTTCGGCGAGCGCAGCAAGCTGCTGGTCGACCCCTCCGAAGAAAAGCTCAAGAACGAGTTCAGCGGCGTCAAGCGCAGCTATATCCCCATGCATTCCATCATCCGCATTGACGAGGTGGACAAGGAGGGAACCGCCAAGGTCAGCGAATCCAGCGGTTCCGGCAATGTGTCCGCTTTCCCCATGCCCGGGATCATGCCCACGCCCGCACCGGAGGAGTAAGCGCGACGCGATAAGGGAACTGTCCGGCAGCCGCTGAGCTGAGCACTCGTGTGCAGGGTGAACGCACCCACATGAAGTCACCCGCGGCGCCAGGCGTCGCGCCTTTCCTGATCCTGGTCTTCCTGCTATCGGCGCCGTTCTGGGCGCTGGGTTTCTGGTGGGATCTCCAGCTCCTGCCGGGTCTGCCGGTGAGTGCATTCATGGTGGTGTGCCCCAGCGCTGCGGCTGCTTTCCTGGTCGGGAAACAGGGCGGTGCGGTGGAGCTGCGGCATTGGCTGGCACAGGCTGTCGACTGCCATCGCATGCCGGCGTGGGCGTGGCTTGCTACGGTGGGCGTGATGCCCTCAGTCATGCTGGTTTGCGCCTTGCTCCAGATACAACTGGGCCGTGAACTACCCGCTTTTTCCATGGACCTGGGCCGGGGGATGGTGTTGTTCCTGGTCTTCCTGGTGGCGGCTACGCTGGAAGAATTGGGCTGGACCGGCTTCGCCACCCGTCGCCTGCTGGCGCGCTATTCGGTGCTGGCAACGGGTCTGGTGGTGGGCCTGATCTCGGTGGCCTGGCACATCATTCCACTGCTGCAGGTAGACCGGCCCTGGGGCTGGATCGCCTGGTGGGCGCTGGGCACCATGCTGCGCAGGTTGCTGATTGTGCTGATCTATGCACGTGGCGGCGCCAGTGTGTTTGGCGCGTCCCTGTTCCACGCCATGAGCAATCTGAGCTGGATGCTGTTCCCGGTAATGGGTTCCCACTATGACCCGATGCTGGCGGCCGTTGTGCTCGCTGGCTGCGTTGCTGTGGCCCTGGCCTTGCAGCACCTGGCCGGGCCTGGGGAGGCCGGGCCGGGCTGAATCGCCCCGGGACCTTGCTCGCCGGTTGAATTTGCCGGCGTAGCACCTATATCTGCTGAACATGCACTGATTCCTTGCAGGTCTCCCATGACGGATGACAACAGCGGCGATGACGCGGTTGTAAACGGAGAAATACTCTCCGAGGGTTCGTTCCAGTTGAACAGCGACCAGGCCCCCGCGGTGGCGGACGATGTGTTGCCGGACACCCTACACATTCTTCCCATCAGCACGCGCCCCTATTTCCCGGGCCAGGTGCAACCGGTGCTGGTCAATCTCAACACCTGGGGCAGCACCCTGCAGGCGGTTGGCGATGCCGGCCATGGTTTGCTGGGCCTCGCCTTTGTGGAGGGGGTGGAGAGCGACCAGGCGACGACCCGCGATATACCCCTGATCGGTTGCGTGGTGCGCCTGCACCGCATGCCCGCCGGCGGCGAGCAGCAGGGCCAGTTCATGGTGCAGGGCGTCAAACGCTTCCGTATTGTGCGTTGGCTCAATGAGCGCGCGCCGTTCCTGGCCCAGGTGGAGTACCCGCGCAGCCAGGGGCAGCGCGACAGCGACGAGGTGAAAGCCTACGCCATGGCCCTGATCAAGGAGATCAAGGAACTGCTGCCACTCAATCCCCTGTATAACGAGGAACTCAAGCAGTACCTCTCACACTTCAGCCCCAATGAGCCCTCCCTGCTGGCGGATTTCTCCGCCGCACTCACCACAGCCTCCGGTCATCAGCTACAGGAAGTGCTAGAAACCCTGCCCCTGGTGCCGCGCATGGAAAAGGTGCTGGCGCTGCTGCGCAAGGAGCGCGAGGTCGCCGAATTGCAGGGCCAGATCAGCGAACAGGTAAATCAGCAGCTCTCCGAGACCCAGCGCGAGTTCTTCCTCAAGGAACAGCTCAAGGTCATCCAGAAAGAGCTGGGTATCTCCAAGGACGACAAGACTGCTGACCAGGATACCTTCGAGGAGCGCCTCAGGAAATTGCACCCGCCCGAAGCGGTGATGAAGCGGATCGAGGAGGAGATGCAGAAGCTCTCCTACCTGGAAACCGGTTCTCCAGAGTACGCGGTGACCCGTAACTACCTGGAGTGGGCGACCTCGGTGCCCTGGGGTGTGTACTCAGAGGATATCCTCGAGCTCAGGCACGCCCGCGAAGTACTCAACGAACACCACGACGGCCTGCAGGATGTGAAAGAGCGCATCGTGGAATTCCTTGCGGTGGGCAGCTTCCGCGGCGAGATCTCCGGCTCCATCCTGTTGCTGGTGGGGCCGCCCGGTGTCGGCAAGACCTCCATCGGCCGCTCTGTGGCTGATGCCCTGGGCCGCAAGTTCTACCGCTTCAGTCTGGGTGGCATGCGCGACGAGGCGGAGATCAAGGGTCACCGCCGCACCTATATCGGCGCCATGCCCGGCAAGCTGGTGCAGGCATTGAAGGACGTGGAGGTCTCCAACCCGGTGATCATGCTGGACGAGATCGACAAGATCGGCGCCTCCTACCAGGGCGACCCCGCGTCTGCACTGCTGGAAGTGCTGGACCCGGAACAGAACAGTGAATTCCTCGACCACTACCTGGACCTTCGGGTCGACCTGTCCAAGGTGCTGTTCATCTGTACCGCCAACCAGCTCGACACGATTCCGGGTCCGTTGCTGGACCGCATGGAGACGATTCGCCTGGCTGGCTATATCGCCGAAGAGAAGCTGGAGATTGCTCGCAATCACCTGTGGCCAAAACTGCTGGAGCGCCACGGGGTGGAGGACGACCAACTCAAGATCAACGACGCAGGTCTGAAGTACGTTATCGAGGCCTATTGCCGAGAGGCCGGGGTACGCAACCTGGAGAAGCAGCTGGCGCGTGTCATTCGCAAGAGCATCGTCACGCTGTTGGAGGGTGACGAACAGAAGCTGCGGGTCGGCAAGAAGGACATCGAGGGCCTGCTGGGCAAGCCGCCTTTCGGTATTGAAAAGCCGCTGCGTGGCCTCGGTATTGCCACCGGCCTGGCCTGGACGGCGATGGGTGGCGCCACCTTGCCTGTCGAGTGCACTCAGGTGCACACCCTCAATCGCGGCTTCAAGCTGACGGGCAAGCTCGGCGACGTGATGCGTGAATCTGCCGAGATTGCCTACAGCTACGTCATGGCGCACCTCAAGGAATACGGCTGCAGCCCCGACTACTTTGATACCTCGCTGGTACACCTGCACGTGCCCGAGGGAGCCACGCCCAAGGACGGCCCCAGCGCCGGTATCACCATGGCCACGGCGTTGCTGTCACTGGCGCGCAAGGAACGCATTCGCCGCAAGCTGGGCATGACCGGTGAACTGACCCTGACCGGGCAGGTGCTGGCGGTGGGCGGTATTCGCGAGAAGGTGATCGCCGCCCGCCGCGCCAATGTCATGGAGCTGATCCTGCCGGCGGCCAACAAGAAGGACTTCGAGGAGCTACCGGACCACCTGCGCGAGGATATCAACGTGCACTTCGCGCGCACCTACCGGGACGTGTTCCACTTCGTATTCGACGATCACCTGGACGACAAACCCCTTCACTGAGCTCGCCCTCACGGCGGGATGAACGAGGCGTCAGGTGCGTGCCATGTGACGCCGCTGTTGTGGCGCGTTCCCGGAGGAATGAACGTCTGCCCCTCGTAGTGCCAGGTCGACCCGGTATTGTGAATCGTGCCCGGTGGGATAAACGTCCTGTCCCGGTAGTGCCAGGTGGCGCCGGTGTTGTGGATCGACCCGGGCGGGACGAAGCTCATTCCCGGCATGTGCCAGGTCGTGCCCGCCACGTGGGTACTGCCCGCTGGCACAAATGTTACCCCTGCCCGATGCCAGGTCACACCGGCCATGTGTTTGGCGCCGGGTGGAATAAAACTCGCACCACGAATATGCCAGGTGATGGCCGCTGCGTGCTTGCCACCGGGCGGAATAAAGGTGGTGCCGGGAATATGCCAGGTAATGCCCGCCGCATGCCGTGCCCCCGGTGGCACAAAGGTCAACCCGGGCTGGTGCCAGGTGACGCCCGCCACATGGCGCGCTCCGGGTGGAATAAACGTGATGCCCGGGATGTGCCAGGTGATCCCCGCGGCATGTTTGGCGCCCGGCGGGATGAAGGTGGTGCCGGGTATATGCCAGGTAATCCCTGCGGCATGCTTGCTGCCCGGTGGAATAAAGGTGATGCCGGGCATATGCCAGGTAATGCCCGCTGCATGGCGGCTGCCCGGCGGTATGAAGGTGGTGCCAGGGATATGCCACGTGATGCCGGCGGCGTGGCGCCCGCCGGGCGGGATAAACGTTGAACCCGGGATGTGCCAGGTAAAGCCGGCCGCGTGGGTGCCGCCGGCTGGTACGAAGGTACGGCCGGCAATGTGCCAGGTGATGGCCGCTGCGTGAGGCGATCCCCGGGGGACAAAGGTAACACCGGGAATATGCCAGGTGATCCCGGCGGCGTGGCGGCTGCCGCGGGGCACAAAGGTCTGGCCGGCGATGTGCCAGGTAATGCCCGCAGCATGGATGGAGCCAGCCGGTATGAAGGTGATGCCGGGCAGGTGCCAGGTGATCGCCGCCGCGTGTATGCTGCCGGGCGGGATGAAGGTCTGCGCCTGGCGATGCCAGGTGTTGCCCGCCTCGTGTATTGAGCCGGCGGGGATAAAGCTCAGGTTTCTCAGGTGCCAGGTGATGGCAGCCGCGTGTTTGCTGCCGTCGGGAATGGCCGTAATGCCCGCCAGGTGCCAGCTAATGGTGCCGGCATGGATGGATGCCATAACGTCACCCGCGGGCAGCCCCGGCCTGGCTTCGATGGCCACGCTGTTGTCCAGCCATGGCAGGCCGTCCTCGCCCTCGTTCCATTGGCCACCTTCGCTGCCGGCATAGATGTCCTCGGTCTCACCGGGTTCCAGTCTAGCCTGACGGTGCAGGCCCTCGGGAATCAGGCAGGCCAGCACATCGACGGTGCGGTTGGCGCGGTCGCACACCTCAATCATGCCCGCCAGTTCCTCCACGCCGGTATAGGCATAGTAGGGTGCTACCGCTATCCGGTTGCCTGCTTCTTTGAGGTAGAAGCCGTAGTCGTCGATCACCCCACGGGTAAAGGGGTAAGCCTTGTGCAGGTTTTCCCGGTAGCCTGGTACCTCCGGTATCTGGTTCTCAGCGAGCTGGTCAGCCGGACCGTCGTAATAGGTATTGCGTGCGACGTTGGGTCGAAACACGCCGATCAATACATGGCGACCGTTGTGCCTGGGATCGCGGTAGAAGGCAAAGCCGGTGCGGCTGTCCAGCACCAAACGCTCGCCCACGCTGATCATGCCGTCCAGTGGGCTGGTCTCTTCGTTCGCCACAAACATGAAGTTGTGATTTTTGTCGTCAAAGAGCAGGTGGAAGCGTACGCCCGATTCATCTTCGGTGTTGAATACAAAGCGCTCGTCCTTGCCCAACTTGAAGCGCGTGGGCGGGCTCTGGGCCAGGTTGTTCAGCTGCAGGCTGACCACCCGGTCTCCATAGGCGAGGTCGAACAGGAAGGGGCCCCGGCGCAGTGCCTTGAGCCCGTCTTCGACGCCCAGTGTGCGGTAGCGTACGTTGGCCTGTTCCGGGCCGGTCATGGTGTCACTGTATTCGTAGTAGCCGATATGCAGGGTGCCCAGCTCACTTTTGCGGGTGCCGACCCGCAGGTTGCCCCATACCCAGGCCTGCGGAGTACGGAAGCGCCAGTACAGGTAGTTTTCGGTGGGCCTGACGTCGACGGAACGGGGCAGGGCGGCAAACACCGCAGCAAATACTGCCAGTGGGTCATCGAGATCCGGGGTGCTGGCGAGTTCAAGATCGACGCTGGCGGCCGGGCGTTCGACGGTGTCGACGGGGACAATCAGGTCACCGGGTAGCCACGGATGGGTTGCAGAGGGCTCAACTACGACCGGCGGCGGGCTTGGATCCGGAACCACGGGTGGCGAGGGTGGAGGGTCGTTGTTTGCGCCGCCGGAGGCACAGCCGGCAAGCATCGAGGCCATCAGTGCTGCCGTTAGGGTTGTGGCCAACCCGGCACGGCCACGTACACGGTGAATCCAACCATGGATACCCATACCGCCCCTCCTGCGATGGCAGGTCGAGCCCGGCGACGGCCCGGGCGCGAGTGTGCGCATCGGTCGTTTGGCTTCGCGGAAAAAGTATAGAACAGCTAGCGTAACTGTCGAATGGAAAACAGGTTGCGGAACCGGGAGGGCAGGTGATTACCGCCCGCCCAGTCAATGTCATCGAGCTGATCCTGCCGGCGGCCAACAAGAAGAACTTTGAGCAACTACCGGATCACCTGCGCGAGGATATTAACGTGCACTTCGCGCGCACCGACCGGGATGTGCTCCACTTCGTGTTCGACGATCACCTGGACGACTGATCGGTACACTAGCCCAGGGGGTTAGTTTGCTGTGGGTCTGGCGTGCTGCCGAAGGTGAGCTTCAGCCAGTCCAGGAATGTTTGGATCTTGCGATTGGCCACTGTTCTCGGCAAGGCTAGCGCTCTGTAACTGGCCCCGGGCAGGACGACGTCGTCTCTGACCGGTTGTAACAACCCTCTGGCAATGAAGTCCGCCGCCAGTGCGGAACTGGCCAGCACCACACCACGACCGGCAATGGCGGCCTGCAACACGTAGAGTTCTTCTTCGAAGGTGACGAGACGTCTCTCGTCGGGTGCCGCCAGGCCTGCGGCTTCAAACCAGTCGCTCCAGCTTACCCCACCCAGCACCGGCTGCTGCCAGCGGGTTTCCAGTAGCGTTCCGTCACCTGTGAGATCCGTCCCGGCGAGGGCTGGGGCTGCCATCGCAATAAATTGCTCGGTCATTAGCGGGACATTGGCCAGCCCCTCCGGGGGGTCGACGCTGTAGCGAATGACCAGGTCCGTGCCCCGATCGCGATACAGGTCCACCAGTTGCGTGCTGGTGTCGATTTTTACCCGGATATCCGGTTCCAGTTCATAAAACCTCGGCAGCTCCGGCACCAACCGCAATGTCGCAAATGCTGGTGTTGTGGACAGATTGATGACCGACACTTGCTCGAGCGCATTTTCCAGGGCAAATCGGATTTCCAGGAATCCCCGCGTCAGCGCCGGTGCCAGTGCCCTGCCCACCTCGGTCAACTCCACGCTGCGCGTCTTGCGCTCAAACAGTCCTACGCCAAGGGTCGATTCCAGGGACCGGATCTGGTGGGAGATGGCAGTGGGAGTGACATACAGCTCTTCTGCGGCGGATTTGAAGCTGCCCAGCCGCGCTGCCGCCTCAAAGGCGCGCAGGGCGGGCAGTGGCGGTAGTCTTCCGAACATCTATAGATGAGTAAAATTCATTTATAGCTGGGATTTTCTCCTTTGTCATCATCCATCGCAAGCATCAATAATCCTCTCAAGCGATTGATGAGTGAATAGAACTTATTTATTCACTGATAGGAGGACAATCCATGAGCCATCTGCTCAAAATCGACGCCAGCGCCCGCCAGGGGCGTTCCCTGACCCGCCAGCTTACAGATGCATTTGTGGCCCAGTGGCTGTACCGGGACCAAGATGCAGTGATCACACGCCGTGACGTGGGTGCATTGCCTCCGCCAGCGGTAACTGAGGACTGGATTGCCGCCGCCTTCGCAGGGACGAGTCGCAGTAGCGAGCAGCGCGATTTGCTCGCCCTATCCGATGAGCTGATCGACGAGGTCGAAGCAGCGGACCTGATACTTATCGGTGCCCCCATGTACAACTACGGCATGCCCGCGGCGCTGAAGGCCTGGTTTGACCAGATCATTCGCATCGACCGCACCTTCAGTTTTGATCTCGCCCGCGGCGACAAGCCGTTGGAACCTTTGCTGTCCAACAAGCAAGTTGTGGTGCTGGCGTCCTGGGGGGAATTTGGCTTCGAGCCCGGCGGCCAGAACGCGGCACATAACCATCTGGTGCCCCATATTCAAACCTGCTCCCGCTACCTCGGTGCGGAAAGCTTTGATTTCCTGGCCATCGAGTACCAGGAGTTCGGTGACGACCGCCATCACGCGTCGAAACGCGAGGCCTTCAATGCTATCCCCACACTGGTGAAGCGCCTGCAGGGTGTTTGCGTCGAAGCGGCTTGAGTGTTCCTCATTTGCGGGCAGTGACAATAGCGCGCCGTGGGGCGGGGTAGCCCTCGATGGTACGGGTGAAATCTTCGGGATCGAGGAAATTGGCCAGTGAGTGGAAGCTCATCCAGTCGGTGCTGCGCTGTTCGTCTGTCGAGGTGACGTTCACGTCAACCAGCGTGGGCTGCCTGAAGCCCAGCTTGTTGAGCCAGAGCAGCAGCATATCGGTGCTGGGCAGGAACCAGACGTTGCCCATGCGGGCATAGCGGCCCGAGGGCACCAGGCAGGTGTTGGCGTCGCCCTCGACGACCAGGGTTTCCAGTACCAGTTGCCCACCGGGACGCAGGGTATCGCGCAATTCCATCAGGTGTTCGATCGGTGAGCGGCGGTGGTACAGCACGCCCATGGAAAACACGGTGTCGAAGGCCGCAAGTCCCGGCGGAAGCTGTTCGATACCCAGCGGCAGTACCCAGGCCTCGTTGCGCCGGATGTACTTCTGCAGGGCCTGGAACTGCAGGACAAACAGCGGCGTGGGGTCGATGCCGATCACTTCGGAGGCGCCGGCGCCCAGCATGCGCCAGCAGTGGTAGCCGCTGCCGCAGCCTACATCCAGCACCCGGCGCCCGGCGAGGTCGTCCAGCGCCGGCGTCACCCGCTGCCACTTCCAGTCGGAGCGCCATTCGGTGTCGATGTGCACACCAAACAGTTCGAAGGGCCCCTTGCGCCAGGGGTGCAGGTCACGCAGCGCGGCTTCCAGCTCAGTGCGAGCCGTGGGGCTGAGGTCATCAGCCGCGCCCACGGTGACACAGTCGGACGCCAGGTCTATGCGCGAGGCGTTTGCATCGGGCAGCGATGCCAGCGCGTTTTGCCAGCGTGGCAGGTCGCCGTAGCGCTCGGCATGAAACTGCTCGCCGATGTCGTCCAGCAGCGTGGCCGCCCAGGGCGCCAGCTCGGAATCCTGCCAGCGTCGGACCAGCGGGCTGAAGTCAATCATCGGAATCGGGTGCTTTCAGGGCCACCAGGGACGCAAAGTTGAAACACTGGAACCAGACGTCGCAACTGCTGAAGCCCACGGCGGCCAGTCGCTCCCGGTGTTCATCCAGGGTTTCCGGTACCAGCACGTTTTCCAGCGCCTGGCGCTTCTGGGCAATTTCCAGGTCGGAATAGCCGTTGGCGCGCTTGAAGTCGTGGTGCAGCTCGATGTTCAGGGCATTGAGATGGGGGTCGGCGAACAACACCTTCTCCGACAGGACCAGGATGCCGCCGGGCTGCAGTCCGTCAAAGATACGCTGCATCAGTGCGCTGCGCCGCTCCAGCGCAATGAACTGCAGCGTGAAGTTGAGCACGACCACGGAAGCGTTTTCGATGTCGATGTCTTCGATATCAGCGCAGGCCAGTTCGACGGGAAGCTCGTGGCTGTCGGTATCGATCACACTATTGCAGCGTTCGATCATGGCACTGGAGTTATCGACACCGACAATCCGGCAGCCTTCGCCGCGGACCTGCTGGCGCATGGCCAGGGTGGAAGCGCCCAGCGAGCAGCCCAGGTCGTAGCATGTGGTGCCTGGCCTGGCATAGCGACCTGCCAGCAGGCCAGTCATGGCAATGATGGTGCTGTAGCCAGGCACCGAGCGCTTGATCATGTCGGGGAAGACGCGCACCACCTCGTCATCGAAGCGAAACGCCGGTAGCTCGTCGATGGGGTTGGCGTAGATGTCGTCTTTGCTCACGGTCGCGCCTGTACAAAGCTGAGAGGCGCGGATGTTAGCACAGGCGGGTTGCACGCCTGCGTCGCGGCTAGTCGCCCCAGTCGTAGCTGCCGTCGTCCTCCACGAAGCCATCACTGGCTGGTGCTTCCCCGACCAGGCCGGCACGGTATTGCAGGTAGGCTTCGCGCACGAACAGGTAGCGGTCACCGGTGACCATGGCGTCCGCTGCGAGCAGGGCGGCGCGGGTGTCCACGGCTTCCGCTGCGGTGATGCCCAGTCCACCCGGCAGGGGCCACTGCTGTTGCATGCCGAGATCGACAAGGGTCCCTGCACCACTGCGCGCCGTGGCCGGGCCAAGCAGTGGTAGCACCAGGTAGGGGCCGCGATCGACGCCCCAGCTGGCCAGGGTATGGCCGAAATCGGTGCGGTAGCCTTCAAGTCCAACGCGAGATGCCACGTCGAACAGGCCAAATACGCCCACAGTGGAATTGATGGCGACACGGCCTCCATTGCTCGCGGCGCCCGGGAGATTTCCCTGTAGGCCGGCGTTCACGAAACCGCCCAGGTCGCGCAGGTTCGCAAACACGTTGCTCACTCCGCGCCTGACCGGTCCGGGGACCAGGCGTCGATAACCGCGTGCGATGGGTGCCAGAACGCTTGCGTCCACGCGCTCGTTGAAGGCGAAAACGCGGCGGTTGGTCGCCTCGAAGGGATCGCTGGTTTTCGGGCCATGGGCGCAGCCGGTGAGCAACAGTACCGCGAGGGTGGCTGCAAGGCGCGACCGGCGACGGGTAATCACTAGAATCAGTAAGCTCATCTTGCGTTCTCCGCTGAATTCGATACTGAGCTTACCGGCGCTGCAGGCCGCTGGATGCGCTGGCTGTATGAGTGGGCGGCTTTCTGTACGAATGGGCAGCATGGCTGGCCTTTTGGTGCGCATCCGCTAGGCTAGAGCCACTGCCAGACGCCAGGCACAAGCCGAGAACCCGAGACAAGCATGGACGACAATACAGCCAACTCCCTCGAATGCCCGAAATGCGGTGGCGCTATGGAAACCAAGTTGTACGGGCCAAAGATCTCCCTCGAGCGTTGCACCCAGTGCTATGGGCTGCTGGTGGAACCCGAAGTGCTGAACGCAATGCGTTCGGAGTGGATGGTGGAAGCCTTTCTCGACATAGGCCACCCGAACGTGGGCAAGGAATACGACAAGATCGAGGATATCGAGTGTCCGATCTGCCACACCTGCATGGACAAGGTAACGGACCCGGTACAGACCCATATCTGGTTGGAAGTGTGCCCGACCTGTGATCGTATCTTTCTGGATGCAGGGGAGTTCAGCGACCTCAAATACGAGACCTTCATGGACAAGATCAAGAGCTTGCTGCGAGGCAGGCGCCGCGGCTAAGTAGCATAGAGGTGGTGGTCGGGGCAGTGAATGCCCCGGAGAGATGAGGCCCGGTTACGGCGGGCCCCCGCCGTCAGAAATCAGTTGCTGGAACGAACCAGCTGCTTGTAGTCGTCCGGTGCAGCGATACCGTTGTGCTGCGACTGGTTGACCGCGAAGCCGGGCTCTGGCCAATGCGTACCTGCATTGGCTGACTGGCCCTTACCGAAACGAATGCTCCCGATGACTTCTGCGAAGGTGGCACGCTTTTCCTTGCGGGCCCCGTTGTTTCCCTGTTCCATGACTTCCTCGATATCTGGTGCTGGCTACGAGCCGGGCCTTTCCCGGTGTTTCGTAGGGTTATTGATATTCTAGGGAGGATGGCGCAGGAGTTTAGGTAAATATTGCCTATCGGGAGTGTTAAAAGTTTGCACGCCGGCCCGGAACGCGTGAGCTGGCGCACATTCCGGGGGATTTCGTGGCGGGCGCCCCTGGTCGGGCGCCCCTGACCGGGTGCCCCTGGTCGGGCACCCCTGGCCGGGCGCCCCCACCCAGAAACGATCAGGCCGCAGCGACCTGGCTTTTTACCGCCGTATTGATGGCACCGAGGATGCCGTCCAGGCTGGCCTGGATAATGTCGCCGGAGCAACCCACGCCGCACACCCGCTGGCCATCGATATTGAGCTGGATATAGCAGATGGCTTCTGCGTCAGCCGAGTGGCTCAGCGCGTGCTCTGAGTACTCCACCAGCACGATGGGCTTGCCGATAAAGCCCTCCATGCCGCTGACGAAACTTTCCACCACGCCGCTGCCGGTGCCGCTGAGGGCATGGCTGATGCCGTCCTTGATCAGGTCGGCTTGCAGCTTGTCGACGCCGTCTTCACGGCTGACCTGGTAGTTGCCGAGCCGCCAGGGGCCGGCGTCAAAATAGGTGGCCTGGAACAGGTCCCAGATGTCTTCCGGCGCCACTTCAGTTTCGATGCGCTCCGCATGCCTTTGTACGGCGGCGGAGAAATCGATCTGCAGCCAGCGTGGCAGTTGCAGGCCGTAATCCCTGTCCAGCACGTAGGCGATACCGCCTTTGCCGGACTGGCTGTTGATGCGCACCACCTCCTGGTAGGAGCGGCCGATGTCAGCGGGGTCGATAGGCAGGTAAGCCACCTCCCACGGTTCATCGTCATTGCGCGAGTCCAGGCACTTCTTGATGGCATCCTGGTGGCTGCCGGAAAATGCCGTGAAGACCAGTTCGCCCGCGTAGGGATGTCGCGGGTGAACAGGCATTTGGGTGCAGTCCTTGTAGGTCTGGATAATCTGGTCCATGTGCTCGAAGTTGAGCTCGGGATCTATGCCATGGCTGTAGAGGTTCATGGCCATGGTGAGAATGTCCATGTTGCCGGTGCGCTCACCGTTTCCGAACAGCGTGCCCTCGACCCGGTCAGCGCCGGCCATGATGGCCAGTTCACTGGCAGCCACGGCGCAGCCGCGATCGTTGTGGGTATGGGTGGACACGATAATGGCATCGCGGCTGTTGACCCGATCGCAGAAGTACTCGATCTGGTCTGCATAAACATTGGGAGTGCTCATCTCCACCGTGGCGGGCAGGTTGATGATGCACTTGTTGTCCGGGGTGGGCTGCCAGACGTCGATGACGGCGTTACACACCTCCACCGCGTAGTCGATCTCGGTGCCGGTGAAGCTCTCCGGTGAGTACTGGAAGGTCCAGTCGGTCTCGGGATACTTCGCGGCGTACGCCTTCACCATACGAGCGCCGTTGACCGCGATCTCGATGATGCCGGCACGGTCCATCTTGAAGACTTTCTCGCGCTGGACCGTCGAGGTGGAGTTATAGACATGGAGAATGGCGCGCCTGGCGCCTTTGAGCGCCTGGAAGGTCTTCTCGATCAATTCCGGGCGCGCCTGGGTGAGTACCTGCAGGGTCACGTCTTCCGGTACCCGGTCGTTTTCGATCAGGTCGCGCACAAACTGGTAGTCGTGGCTGGAGGCAGACGGAAAGCCGACTTCGATTTCCTTGAAGCCCACCCTGACCAGTTGGTCGTAAAGGCGCGACTTCTGGGACGCGGTCATGGGTTCGATCAGGGCCTGGTTGCCATCGCGCAGGTCGACACTGCACCAGCGAGGGGCGGCAGTGATTGTGGCATCCGGCCAGCGGCGGGAGGTCATCCGGACCGGTTGGTAGGCCGGGTACTTGCGATAGTCGAAGCGGCTCATGGTTTGAGTCCAGTCAGTTTGTGGTCAGGCGGGTAGTATAGAGCGCCATTGGGAGTATTCCATGCCAAATACTCCAAAAATTTGGATATATAAGGCAAGTAATCACCATTATATCGAAAGAGTGTAGTGAATATAGCCACCTAGAGCGTCCATGCCAGGTGCTTGACGCTAACCGCGACAGCTTTCGACGGGTTTATTTCCGGTGGTGTGAAGTCTCGTATTACCCGAGACGGCTACCAGACAACAGCCGGCACGCCGGCGATCCAGGGGTGGATGGCGGCCACGATCCCTACCACCACCAGTGCGATAACCACGCCGACAATCTCCCGCACCCAGGGGGGCGCCTCGGGCCTGGTCCATGGGCCGTCACGTTGGTTGATGAGCGGAATCATGATGATGCACCAGGCGGCCAGGCCGCCGAACAACACCAGCGAGCGGCTGTCGCCATTGGTCAGCAGGTGCGCGATGGCCCACAGGAATACACCGGTTAGCTGGGGGTGGCGCACCAGGCGGCCGAAGCGGCTCGGTCGATTGGCGGCGGCCATAAAGATAAAGCCGATAACGACCAGTACCAGACCGGCCATGTGCATTGTATCGTTGGGGATGTAGATAGAGCGCGGCAGGCTACTGCGCCAGCCAAACACCATCAGCGCGATGGCGCCCAGCATCAACAGCGAGAAAACGCCCTTGTAGCCGCCTTCGCCGAGCTTTTCGATGGCAACCTGTCGCGGCCCTCGGCCGATAACCGGGACCAGGTGAAGCGCACTCCACAACAGCACTCCTGCGATCAGCATGCCCATAGCTTTATCCTCTATATTCTTATGACTTGTATCAGGTTATGTCGCGTTTAGGCCCCTGTAAATGCTGGAACCTGCCATGCTAATGGCGTAGGGTTGCGCATCGATGAAAAAAGCCTTGAAACAGCGAGGTATTGCTCTGCCAGCGGCACTGCTGCTGGCGATGTTGCTGTGCGTGCAAACCCTTGAGGTCTCGCACTTTCACGCAGATAACAGCGCCGCCCATGACTGCCTGCAGCACCAGGTCGATACGAGCTATGCAGCGCACGCGGTACACAGCGCAGATCCAGTCGCCTGGACCGAGGCAGCTGTCAGTATTCCGGTCAACGCGCAGTTCGCTTTCACCACTCACTTCGACCTCGCTGCCCGAGGGCCCCCAGCTCTCTCCTGTTGAACCCGCAATTCTTAAATTAACAGGAGACAAACATGAAACGCACCCTGATCGCGGTCCTGGTGGGCGCCGCCAGCCAGGCCATGGCACAAGACCCCAATGAGCGCATGGAGCATGTGCTCGTATCCGTACCCATTCACAAGAAAGCCGCCGAGACCGCATTGCCGGTGACAGTGTTGACCGGTGCGGAACTGCAGCGCCTGGTATCCGCCAACCTCGGTGAGACCCTGGGCGACAAACCGGGTATCTCCAACGCTTCCTTCGGCCCGGGCGTCGGCCGCCCGGTGATTCGCGGCCAGGGCGGGCCGCGCACGATCAACCTCAACAACGGCATTGCCGCGGCAGATGTATCCAGCCTCAGCCCCGATCACGCGGTGAGCATCGAGCCGATGCTGGCGGAATCCGTGGAAGTGCTGCGCGGTCCGTCAACGCTGCTGTATGGCGGTGGCGCCATTGGGGGGGTGATCAACGTGGTTGATAACCGCATTCCCCGCGCCCCGATCGAAGGTGTGCAGGGTGCCATCGAGTATCGCTATGACGATGCGCCGGGCATGGATACCGGCACGGCGAAGCTGGAAGCGGGTAACGGCAGCTTTGGTGTGCACCTGAGCGGCTCCACCCGTGATTTTGATGACCTCGAGATTCCCGGCATGGCCATCGATGAGGCTGCGGTGGAACGCCAGGAAGAACTGCTCGGCGAAGAGCACGAAGAAGAACACGAAGAAGAAGAGCTCGAGAACTCCGACGGCTCAATTGAGAATACGGATGGGGATGCCGATGTGTTCACCATCGGTGCCAGCTACCAGTTTGGCGAAAAGGGCTTTTTCGGTATCGCCTATAACAGCTACGAGACCAACTACGGCATTCCTCCAGGCGCGCATGGCCACGAGGAAGAGCACGAGGGCGAAGAGGAGGAGCACGAGGAGGAAGAGGAAGAAACTATTCGTATTGACCTCGAGCAGGAACGCTACGATACGCAGTTACACCTGCATGACCTTGCCCCCGGCCTGGTCGACGTGGCGCGTGCTTTCCTGACCTACACCGACTACGAGCATGTTGAACTCGAAGGTTCAGAGGTTGGCACCCGCTTCGAGCGAGAGACCTGGGAGGGCCGCCTGGAACTGGTGCGCCAGGCTGAGAACCACGGCGTACTGGGTGTGCAGTGGCGCATGGATGAGTTTGAAGCTATCGGTGACGAAGCCTATGTGCCCGAGACCGACTCCACCGAGTGGGGCCTTTTCTACATCCAGGACTTCCATGCCGGCGACTGGACCTTTGAAGTGGGCGGCCGCTACGACTATGTCGAGCGTGACCCTGAAGCACTGACCAGCGACGAGCAGGACTTCGACAGCTTCAGCCTGTCGGGTGCGGCGATCTACACCTTTAACCCGTCCTGGAGCCTGGGCATTGCCCTGTCTCGCGCCGAGCGTGCGCCGTCCACGGAGGAGTTGTTTTCCAACGTCGACAACTCCGCCGCTGATGACAACCTGGTGACCCACGCGGCCACTGGTGTGATCGAAATCGGCGATCCGAACCTCGACACCGAGGTCTCGCTGAACGCTGACATCTCCCTGAACTGGCAAGGCAATGGCTCATGGGCCGAGGTGACCCTGTTCTACAACACCTTTGAGGACTACATCTTCCTCCTGAACACCGGCACGGAGTTCGAGGAGACGCCGGTGTATGCCTACGAGCAGGATGATGCAGAGTTCTATGGGCTTGAGCTGGAGTCCAGTTTCCGGCTTGCGGAGCTGGCCGGTGGCGAAGTGGCCCTCGGCATCTTCGGTGACATGATTACCGGAGAGTTCGACGACGCAGGAGACGTGCCCCGCTTGCCGCCCATGCGTATCGGTGGAGAGCTATCCTGGCGCAGTAATGCCCTGGGCGCCTATGTGCGGGTGCTGAATGCGGATGACCAGGATGACCCCGGTGACTTCGAAACCGAGACTGACGGCTACACCCGCTGGGATGCGGGTATCGACTACCGCATGCAGCTTATGGGCGAGTCCGAGATGCTTGCCTTCGTCAAGTGGAAGAACATCTCCGACGAGGAAATACGCCTGAGCACCTCTTTCCTGCGCAACTTCGCGCCGCAGCCCGGCGAGAGCATTGAGGCGGGTATCCGCTTCACGTTCTAGGAACCCTGAAAAGAAAAAAGCCCGGGCAATGCCCGGGCTTTTTTTTGCGTGCCGCTACACTCAGGCGGGTTGGGGCTCGCCTGATTCCCGGGCCGGGGACTCCGCCGCTTCATTGCCCCGCACCTCGTCGACGCTGATGCCGAAGAAGATGGCATACAGTGTCGGCACGATGATCAGGGTCAGCACGGTGGCAAAGCCGAGGCCGGCCATCATGGTGATAGACATGTTGACGAAGAACACGTCGGACAGCAGCGGGATCAGGCCGAGAATGGTCGTGGCGGCTGCCAGGATCACCGGTCGCATACGGCTCACGGAAGCGTCCAGCAGGGCATCAAAGCGCGGCACGCCCTCGGCGATCTGCTGGTCGATTTCGTCGATCAGAACAATGGCATTCTTGATCAGCAGACCCACCAGGGACAGCGCGCCCAACAGCGACATGAAGTCAAAGGCGCCGTCGAAAGCCAGCAGGCCCGCGGTGACGCCGATCGCCGCCAGCGGGACCGTCAGCCAGATAATAGTGGGCTGCTTGAGCTTGCCGAACAGCAAAATGGTGGTGAGGATCATCAGGGTAAAGCCGCCGGGCAGAGAGCCCGCCAGGCCTGCCTGGGCATTGACCGAGTCTTCGTACTCGCCGCCCCACTCCAGCATATAGCCACTGGGCAGCTCGATGGCTTCGATCTGCGGTCGCACCCTGGAGAACAGCGGGTCCGCCAGCGGGCTGATGGGATTACAGGAGGCGATGATGGTGAGCGCGCGGTCGCGGCTGCGCACCACGGCGTTTTCCCAGGTAGTGCGATATTCGGAGATCAGCTGACCGGCAGGCACGGCCCTCTGCAGCACCGGGCTCCACACCTGGATGTCGCGCATCCGGTCGATGTCGCCGCGTTCGTCGGCTGGGGCCCTGACCTTGATGGGCAGCAGGTGGATGCCGTCCCGGTAGGTGCCCACAATCTGGCCCTCAAAGGCGTACTGCAGGGCGGCGCCCAGGTCTGCACGGGTAACACCGAGCTGGCGCCCGACCTGTTCATTGAATACCGGGGTGACGACCTTGACCGGGCTGCGCCAGTCATCGCGCACGTCCTTGGTATCGTAGTCATCGCGGAAAATGGCTTTCGCCTTTTCCGCCAGTTCGCGCAGCACTTCCGGGTCAGGGCCGGAGAAGCGCGCCTCGATTTTGGCGTCGCGCCCCGGGCCGATGCGCAGGTTCTTGATGATGGGATCGAGCCAGGGCATCTCTGTGTCCATGTAGGCTTCGACAGCTTCCTGGATGGCCGGGATCTGGTCGCGTCGCTCGGTCTTCACAATGATTTGCGAGTAGGCCGATGAGGGCTCCTTCGAGTCGTAGACCAGGGTAAAACGCTGATGGGGCCCACCCACCACGGTCGACGTGCTGACCACGCCGGGCTGCTTGCGCAGGAACTCGGTTACCTGCAGGGTGTCGTCCCGGGTAGACCGTATGTCAGTTCCTTCCGGCGAATAAACGTCAACGAAGAACAGGGGCGTGTTGGCGTCCGGGAAGAAGCCGGATTTGGTGTAACCAAAGCCGATCAATGCGGCCACCCACAAGCCCACCACCACCATCACCGTGAGCCAGCGCACTTTGACCGCGCTTGCCAGCAATCCGCGGTAGACCTGGAACGGCTTTGCCGAGTACGCATCGCCATCGTCATCACTGCCATCGCCTTGCTTGAGCAACAGGTTGCAGAGCAGCGGGGTGGTGCTGATCGCGGTGACCCAGCTCAGGAACAGGGAAATGAGGATCACGTAAAACAGCGAGCTGGCGAACTCTCCGGTGGAATCCGGCGACAGGCCGATGGCCGAGAAGGCCAGTATGCCGATCACGGTGCCGCCCAGTAGCGCCCAGATGGTTTTACCCACCGCCTCGCTGGCGGCCTTGGCGGCACTCATGCCGGCGTTCATAC
The DNA here is from genome assembly GCA_965229625.1 of Halieaceae bacterium. Lineage (GTDB taxonomy): Bacteria > Pseudomonadota > Gammaproteobacteria > Pseudomonadales > Halieaceae > JANQIO01. Next base: position 863,702 of record CBDDJJ010000002.1, on the reverse strand, counting down.
GCACCAGCATGCCCTCGGCGATCACGATGGCATTATCGACCAGCATGCCGAGCGCGATCACCAGCGCGCCTAGGGAAATACGTTGCAGTTCGATGCCGTAAATGTTCATCACGAACAGGGTGCCGGCCACGGTGATCAGCAGCACCGCACCGATGATGATGCCGGTGCGCAGCCCCATAAACAGCAACAACACCGCTATCACAATGGCCACCGCCTGGCCGACGCTGACAATAAAGCCGTTCACCGAGGTATTGACCTCGGTAGGCTGATCGTAGGTCACGCCGATTTCCATGCCCACCGGCACAATCTCTCGCAGTTCCAGAACCCGTCGTGTCAGGCGCTCGCCCACCGCCACCACGTTCTGGCCAGCGGCCATAGAGACGCCCATGCTGAGGCCGGGCTTACCGTCGACGAAATACAGCTTTGCAGGCACTTCCACGTAAGCCCGGGTAATGGTGGCAAAGTCCTTGAGGCGAATGAGCGTGCGGTCCTGCGAGGCAATCATCAGCTCGCCGATTTCCTGCACCGACTGGAAGGCCCCGGTTGGGCTGATGCGAAGATAGTCATCGTCCACCCGCACGTTGCCGGAATTTACCACCACGTTCTGGGATTCCAGCACGCGGGTGATCTGGCTGAAGGAAATACCCAGTTCGGCCATGCGCGCGCGGGAGATATCCACGTACACCACTTCCTGCTGCTCGCCGTCGATGACTACCTTGCTGATACCCTCAATCAGCACCAGCTGCTTCTTCAGTGCGTCTGCGGTATCGAACAGATCACGCCAGGAATAGCCGTCTCCGGTCAGCGTTACGTACACGCCGTACACGTCGCCGAAATCGTCGAGTACGATGGGGTCCTGCGCGCCTGGCGGCAGGTCTGGCCGCGCATCGGCTACCCGGCGCCTGAGTTCGTCAAAGATGTTGGGGAAATCCTGGGCCCGGAACTCATCCTTGAAATCGATAAGAATGTCTGCGAGGCCGGGCCGGGCCACGGACATATCGATCTGCTTGAGCTGGGGAAGTCTTTGCAGGGCGTCTTCCATCACGTAGGTCACCTCGTCCAGCACCTCCTGGGCGGTAGCGCCGGGGTAGGGGACCAGGATCTTGGCGGACTTGATGGTAAACGGCGGGTCTTCCAGTTTGCCCATCTCGTCGAAGGCCAGCAGTCCGCCACCCACCAGGATGACGACCAGTAGCCAGGCGTTGACCGGGTTCTTGACCGAATACTCGCCAATATTCATGAGGCTTCGTCCTCACGGGGCGCCGCCTGTTCGCGCGTTGCCATGCGGGTTACGCGCATTCCTTCCGACAGGTAAGGTGCGCCCACGCTGACAATTTCCTCGCCGCCATACAGCCCGTCGGTCACTTCAATACGCCGTCCGCTCATGCGGCCAATTTTTACCGGGTGGCTGTTGACCGTCATGGTGTCGGGGTCGATCTTCCAGACCCGTGCATCCAGGGCACCGTCAGCCTGCACCGCGGTAATCGGTACCCACTTCGCCGCGTCTGCCTCCATGATTTTCGAGAAGTCCACCTGCACGTTGGCGGTCATGCCCGGCAGCACCAGGAACTCTGCCGGTTGCGGCATGGTCATGGTGACACGGAAGGTCTGGGTCTGCGGGTCGGCCTTGGTGGCCACCTCCTTGATCGACAGTGGGAAAGCGAGATTGCCCCGCCCTTCGAAAGAGGCGATGGCGTCCACCCGTCGGTTGGCTGCGGTGCCGGGTTGGGTATCCGCGGGGTCTGGCGAGATGCTGCGCACCAGTGACTCCGACAGGTCGATAAGGATGTCGATCTGGTCCAGGTTCTGGAAGCGGAAGATGGTTTGTTTGGATATCACATCCTCGAAGTTTTCCACCTCACGACGGCCGATGGTGCCCTCAAAGGGAGCGCGGAGTTCGGTGTACTCCAGGTCCTGGCGGGCCTGGGTCAGAGCCGCACGCGTGGTGCGGAACTCCGCCTCCATGCGGTCGTAGTCCAGCTTGGAAATATTGCCGTCCTTGATCAGTTCCTTGGCACGCTCGAAGTTGCGCTCCGCATTGTCAAAAGTCGCCTGGCGGTCTTCCAGGGCGATCTTGAAATCGGTGGGATCAAGCCGTGCCAGCAACTGGTCCTGGACCACGTTCTCACCCTCGCGCACCAGGATCTCCTGCAGCGTGCCCGGTACCCGGAAGGATAAATCCGCTCGCTGGGAAGCCTGTACATTGCCGGGGAAGCTGCGCAGCGCCTCGCTGCCCGGGCCTTCAACGGTGAAGACCTTGACAGGGCGGCTCTGCGGCGGCGGCACTTCCACCTCGCCGCCACAGCCGGCCAATAGGGAGGTGCCCAGCGAAACCGCCAGGAGGATGCTTGTTGCACGCATGGTAATACCCTCGGGAGTTTTGTTTTTCCCTTAGGTTAGCACCCCTTGCGCGAAACAGATAACCCGGAGTCGCTCAGCTTTCGATGGCCTGCTCTGCCGCGATATGCGTGTAGCCGAGATCGTCCGCCACGGCGCGGTAGGTCACCTGGCCGGCGTGGATGTTAAGCCCATTGGCCAGGTGGCGGTCGTCGCGCAGGGCCTGGCGCCAGCCCTTGTTGGCCAGCTGCAGGGTGAAGGGCAGGGTGGCGTTGGTCAGCGCCAGGGTGCTGGTGCGTGGCACCGCGCCCGGCATATTGGTAACGCAATAGTGCACCACGTCGTGCATCACGTAGGTAGGATCCGCATGGGTAGTCGGTCGGCTGGTCGCAAAGCAGCCCCCCTGGTCGATGGAAATGTCCACCACCACCGCGCCGGGTTTCATGTCCTTGATGTTCTGCTCGGACACCAGCTTGGGCGCTGAAGCCCCGGGAATCAGCACTGAGCCCACGACCAGGTCTGCCTGCGGAATGAGGCGGTCCACTTCGTCCTTGGTGGAATAGATACTGTGTACCCGGCCACCGAAGATGTCGTCAATGTAGCGCAGGCGTGGAATAGAGCGGTCCAGGATAGTGACCTGGGCGCCGAGACCGACGGCCATATCCGCCGCGGACAGGCCGGCGACACCGCCGCCGACCACTACCACACGGCCGGGTTCGACGCCCGGCACGCCGCCCAGCAACACGCCGCGACCGCCGTTGGCTTTCTGCAGTGCATAGGCGCCGCACTGGATGGACAGGCGTCCGGCCACTTCCGACATCGGCGTCAGCAGCGGCAGGCCCTGGCCGTCGCTGGTGACGGTTTCGTAGGCGATAGCGGTACAGCCGGATTCCAGCAACGCCTTGGCCTGCTCCGGGTCCGCCGCGAGGTGCAGGTAGGTGAACAGCACCTGGCCCTCTCGCAGCATGGCGCATTCGTTGAGCTGAGGCTCCTTGACCTTGATGATCATCTCGGCCTCGGCAAAGATCTCTTCCGGGGTGGCGACCACCCGCGCGCCGGCGGCAGTGTAGTCGCTATCGCTCATACCGATGCCGGCACCGGCATTGGTCTCAACCATGACCTCGTGGCCGTCGTGCACCAGTTCGCGCACCCCGGCCGGGGTCATACCCACGCGGAATTCCAGCGTTTTTATTTCTTTTGGAACACCAATCTTCATGCGTTTATCTCCCTGTTCTGGCGTGGCAGAAGTGGCCTAGCCTTGCTGGCTTGCCACCCAGCGATCAATTTTCTCTTCCAGTACGTATAGCGGCACTGGCCCATCCTTCAAGACCTCGTCGTGGAAGCCGCGAATATCGAACCGTTCGCCGAGCGCGGCTCGCGCGTTCTCACGCAATTCCATAATCTTCAGCTTGCCGATCATGTAGGCGGTGGCCTGTCCGGGCATCACCGAATAACGCTCGATGGCTTTCTCGGCGTCGTAACGCGCGTTGGGTGTATTGGCTACCAGGTATTCCACCGCTTCTTCGCGGCTCCAGCGCTTGTGGTGCAAACCGGTGTCGACCACCAGCCTGGCGGCGCGCCACAGCTCCATGGCCAGGCGACCGAAGTCGGAGTAGGGGTCGCTGTAGAAGCCCATCTCCTTGGGCAATTCCTCGGTGTACAGGCCCCAGCCCTCGGTGTAGGCAGTAAAGCTGGCGTATTTCTGGAAGGCGGGAATGTCCTGCTTCTCGATGGAGATCGCGCGCTGCATATGGTGGCCCGGAATGCCTTCGTGATAGGCCAGCGCCTCCATCTGGTAGGTGGGCATGGACTTCATGTCATAGAGGTTTGCGTAGTAGATGCCCGGCCGGGAGCCGTCTTCCGGAGGTGATTGGTAGAACGCCTTGCCGGCGGCCCGTTCCCGGAAGGGCTCCACGCGCTTGACCACCACGTCGGCCTTGGGCAGCAGTCCGAAGTATTCCGGCAGCCGCTCGCGCATGGTGTCGATCATCTCGGTAGCCTCGATCATGTAGCGGGCCCGGCCCTCGTCGCTATTGGGGTAGTAGAAGTCGGGGCTCTCGCGCATGAAGGTCATGAATTCCGGGAGCTCGCCCTCGAATCCCACCTTCTCCATGATTTCGCGCATCTCGGCGTGGATGCGCGCCACGTTTTCCAGGCCAATACTATGGACCTGCTCGGCGCTGAGGTCGGTGGTCGTGAAGTAGGCAAGGCGCTCCGCGTAGTAGGCCTCCCCGTCCGGGTGCTTCCACACGCCGTCACCTTCAGGCGCGAGTTCTGCCTGCGCGCTGACCGCCGCGCTGAGCCGCTGGTAGGCCGGCCTGACCACCTCAAGCAGGGCAATGCGCGCCGCCTCCTGCAGCCGCTGGCGTTCCTCGGGTTCAATCTCCAGGCCGTCCAGCTTGCGCTGGATGTCGCTCCAGAAGCTGGAACTACCCGAGTCATCAAATGGCGCGCCAGTGAGCGTGTTGGCAATGGTGTCCGTCAACTTCGCATAGGACCAGCGCGGCAGGAAGACGCCCTTGTCGGTGCGAATCGCGAGTTGCTCGATCACCTGGGAGAACAGTGTCTCCACGGCATTGAGCCGGGCGATGTAGTCTTCCATGTCCTGCACGCTGTTGACCGGGTGCATATTGGCCAGGAAGGTCGGCACGCGGGTGTGCACGCCGCGGTAGTGATGAATCACGTATTTCTGGTGGCGGAATTCGTCGCTGGCGATGTTGCGTTTCAGCTCCTGCTCATAAAGCTGCAGGGAGATGGCCTCGCCGTCGTCCAGGCTTGCAGGATCGAAGCGGGACAGGGTCGCCAGGCGTTCCTCCCACTGCTGGCGCTGGGTGTCGTAAAACGCTTCCGAGTAGGGGTCCCACTCGCGGTTGTTGTCGCGCAGGCCTCGGCGGGAAGCGGTGCGCGGCTTCTGGGCCATGTCGATGGCGTAGTTGGCGTCGAGGAACTGGCGGAAGGCGCTGGGGCCGGCCGGTGCATCCGGAGTGGCTTCTGTCGCATCGCGCTCGGCGCTGCAGGCAACAAGAAGCAGCAGGCTGGTGGCCAACAGGGTACGGATCAGGGTGGGCAAGCTGGTTCTCCCGCTCGGTAAAAGCGGCGCATTCTAACGCGATTGCCTTCGGCGGTTGATAGTGATTTTAGGGTAGTCGCCAGCCGGCTATTCCGCGAGGACGGCTACCGGCCGGGTCAGCGGCTCCACGCGCAGCTCAATGCGCCGATTGCGGTCGCGCCCCGCCTCGGTCTCGTTGTCAGCCACCGGCTCCAGCTCACCGTAGCCGACGATGAACAGGCGTTCGGGTGCGACACCGCTGTCCACCAGCAGCCTGGCGATGGCGCGTGCGCGACGAACGGATAGCTGTTGGTTATAGGCATCCTCGCCAATGTCGTCGGTGTAACCAAAAACGGAAATGCGGGTGCGGTCGTATTCCTCCAGTACCCGCGCCACCGGCTCAAGCCGGGTACGAGCGCTTTCGGAAAGCTGTGTGCCGTTGCTGGCGAAGGTATCTCCGCCGCCAATGGTGATGAACAGCACGTCACCGCTGCGACTGGCGGAAACGTCGGTATCCTGCAACAACTGCACCAGCCTCGCCTCCTGGGTGTCGACGTAATAACCCACCTCGTTGGGGTGCAGAATCTTGGCGTCACTGGCAAGCAGCGCATTCATATGCCCCACGCTGTCAGTGTCGGCGTCCTCGGGGGTGCTCACCAGGTAAGGCAGCTGCTGGGGGGCGGCGGGGCGAACCGGCGCCGGTTCCGGGGCGGGAGTTGGTGTGGGTGCGGGTGTCGCGCCTGGAATGGCGCCTGATTCCCGGGTCCATTCCGGCTGCGCGGTCTCCACCGTGGGCGGTCGCTCGTTGCCGTCGCCGCTGCAAGCTGCCAACAGCACGGCGGCCGCGAACCCGATCGCGGCGCGCATAACAGTTTGTTTCACAGTCGTCGTGTGCACTGGCACATTCCCCGGGGCATTGGTCCCGGTCAGGCCAGTACCGCTTCTACCTCGACATCCATGCGGCGCGTGTGGATCGCCAGGTTTTTCTGCAGGTAGGCGCGAAAGGGCTCGGCCGGGATAGGTTTACTGTAAAGAAAACCCTGCCCGTAGGCTACGCCCTGCGCCGACAACCAGTCGGCCTGTTCCGGTGACTCGATGCCTTCCGCCACCGTATCCAGCTTCAGGGAGCCGGCCATCTCGATCACGTGACTGACCACGTTGTGCGTAACGGCCTCGGTTCCCACCGCGTCGATAAAGCACTTGTCGATCTTGAGGGTGTCCAGTTCGAAGCTCTGCAGGTAGGCGAGACTGGAATAGCCGGTGCCGAAGTCGTCCACCGCGATCTGGTGCCCGCGATCGCGCAGCTCCCTCACCTGCTGACGGGAGCGGTCACTGTTGACCATCGCGCGCTCGGTGATTTCCAGCTTGATGCACTGGGGTGGAACGGCGGCATTGACCAACTGGTCCCGCAGCCGTTGCTTGAACGTCTCATCGCTGAGATCTTCGGGCGCGAGATTGATATTGATCTTCAGCAGCGGGTTGGCGCGCAGCATGTCGCCGAGGTCCCGGAGCGTGGCGGACAACACGGCCATGGTGATGTCAGGAACCAGTCCGTTCTGCTCGGCCAGCGGGATAAAGACATCCGGCCTCACCATTTCTCCGTCCGGTCGAATCCAGCGCGCCAGGGCCTCGGCACCGATGCAGCGCCCGGTCGATAGCTCGAGGATCGGTTGGTAGAAGGCGGTGATGTAGCCGCGGTTGATGGCGTTGCGCAGCTCGGAAGACAGGCTCATGCGGCTTCGAGAATAGCGGAATACCAGGTAAATCCAGATGGCTGCCAGCAACAGGCCAATAGCCACGGCCATCGCGATAAACGGCAGGTAGCGGCTCCAGAAACGGTCGATCGTCTCCACCGCCACGATATCCATCGGGAAAATGGTGCCGGTGGTGAAGCGCGATACGATCCGGTTGTTGGCGCTGTCCAGGGTCAGGCCCAGTTCCAGGTCTGCGGGCTCGGGAATATTGCCCGGGTCGCCGGTGCTGGCCATGGGCAGGTTCTCCACCCACAGCCCGGCCTGGCGGCCCGGGTCCTGGGCCGGCTGCAATAGCATGCGCGGGTCGATGGCCACGTCGTGGTCGCCGTAGCGCATCAGGAACAGTTCCACCCCGCCAATCTCGGTCTGCGAGGAAGGCCACCAGGCGATCACCCCGGATTCATAGAGGCGGTCGGCGCGAGCCGGTTTCAGGTCCACGGCCTGGATATAACCCACGCCACAGACCCGGTCGACCGCCCGCCAGTAGCCGATGGCGCGTATATGCGGCCGGCCAATGGCAGCCTCATGCATGGCGCGGAGATGCGCCTCGCTGCAGCGAGGCATGTCGGAGTTGTTGAAACGGTCCAGCAGCGCCCGCGCCTCGACTATCATCAGCTCGGCCCGCTGGCCGAGCTGTTCGGCCAGCTCGGCCACGCGCGCTTCCTCGGCATCCACAGATTCCTGCCACAGCAGCCAGGTCACCTGACCCAATAGCGCTGCCGCGCCCAGCCAGGCGGCCAACATGATGCCGATGAATACCCGGCGACCGGGCCTATATTTACTCATGGTGCGTGTTTTACACGTGCAAACGGGGCTGCGGTAGACCAAAAAGTGACATTTCCACACAAACGCTGGATATCTGCGGTTAGCAGGTACTACGCCTGGGCGCTCTGGCACCGTATACTACGCTGCCCAGACGGTGCGCCGGCGCCGACGATTTGCACACCATTGAGAAGCCATTGAGATGACTCCGGACATTACCACAGACGACCTGCGAATTACCGGTACCAAGGAACTGATCTCTCCCGACGCCCTGATCGAGAGTGTCCCGGTCAGCGCGACGGCAGCGGCGACGGTGCGAGCCGGCCGGCGTGCCATTCACGGCATCCTCACCGGCAGCGATGACCGGGTGCTGGCGGTAGTGGGGCCCTGCTCGATTCATGATCCCGATGCAGCCCGTGAATACGGTGCCCGTCTGAAAGTGTTGGCGGATGAACTGTCGGACCAGGTGCTGGTGGTAATGCGCGTTTATTTCGAGAAACCACGCACCACGGTAGGCTGGAAGGGCCTGATCAATGATCCCGACCTCAATAACACCTTCCAGATCAACAAGGGGCTGCACCTGGCGCGGCAGCTGCTGCTCGACCTGGCGGACATGGGCCTGCCGGCGGGTTCGGAGTATCTGGACCTGATCAGCCCCCAGTACATCGCCGACCTGATCGCCTGGGGGGCGATTGGCGCCCGCACCACCGAAAGCCAGACCCACCGTGAGCTGGCGTCAGGGCTGTCCTGCCCCGTGGGTTTCAAGAATGCCACCGATGGCGATATCCAGATTGCCGTCGATGCCATCAAGTCCGCTGCCAATCCTCACCATTTCCTGTCGGTTACCAAGCAGGGTCATTCGGCGATTTTCCAGACGGCAGGCAACAGTGACTGCCACGTGATCCTGCGCGGCGGCAAGCACCCGAATTACGATATGTTCTCGGTGGAGGACGCCTCCGGCCTGCTCACCGCCGCCGGCCTGCCAGCGCGCATCATGATCGATGCCAGCCACGCCAACAGCCGCAAGAAGCCCGCCCGCCAGGTAGACGTGGCCCACGATATCGCTACCCAGGTCGCGCGCGGCAGCCGCAGCATTTTCGGCATCATGCTTGAGAGCAACCTGGTGGAGGGCCGCCAGGACGTGGTGGATGGCCAGGCACTGACCTACGGGCAGAGTATTACCGATCCCTGCATGGGCTGGGATGCCACGGTGGAAGTCATGCGCAACCTGGCGCGGGCCGTCGACCGGCGCCGCGGCAAGGCCCCGCAGGCCGTGCTGGGTGGGACCGGCACGGGCTGACATATCCCGCATTAGCTAGTAGTCACTAGTTTACTTTTCCCACAGCTTTATTTTGCGGGCTTGCCACCCGTGGTGGGGAAATGTGTGAAGCACTTCGCGACCTGGTCAAAAACTGGCCGAATCATCCCCGCCATTCCGTTTACTGAACCAGGCTTACTATCTAGACTCGCTGGCAACGATAAGGACACAAGCGTCCCAACGGAAGGGGGTTATTGTGGCTACCAGACTCTGTATGCACCGCGATGCGGTGATGAAGCGCGGGTACAACCGCGGTTTCACCATGATCGAGACGCTGATCGCCCTGGCGATTCTCAGCATTCTGATCGCTGTTGCTATTCCCTCCTACAAGAGCTACCAGACAAAGACCCTGGTGGCCCAGTGCAAGGCAGACCTCAGTGATATCGCCATGCGCCTGGAAAGGTTCAAGGCCTTCAATTACGCCTATCCATGGGATCTGGCGGAGCTGGGCAGCATTCCCCTGGACCCGTGGGGGAACGGCTATCTATATCTTGATCTCAGCAACGTCAATGACAAGAGCGGCAAGGTGAACCAGGATTCGGCTGGCAACCAAACCAAAGGCAAAAAGCCCACAGCCCGCAAGAAGAAGAACCTCAAGCCGCTGAATTCGGACTACGACCTGTTCAGCGCGGGGGAGGACGGCGCATACCGTGCCAACGTCTCCGCATCGGAAAGCCTGGATGACTGCATACGCGCCGACGACGGCGCTTTCATCGGGCTTGCAGGCGACTACTAGCGGTATTCAGCCATGCGAGAGTCCCCCTGGTTAAGCAAGATCACTCGACGGCTTTTCGGCGTTTTCCTGCTGTTTGCGCTGATCCCGACGGCATTGCTGGCCGGGCTGACGCTCAATTACGTGAGCGAGCGCGCCGAGCTGCAGGCTGGTCAACTGCAGGACGAGCAGGCGGCAATGCTGGTGGACACGCTGCTGGGCCGCCTGGTGGTATTGACGGAACAACTTAACCACTTTGCCGATGCAAAGGCGCGCGAGTTTGAGGCGGGCGGCGACGCGATCGCCCTGCCGGGCGGCAATCGTCTACATGTTTTCCCCTGGTCCGCCCTGGAAGTCGCCAGCGGCATGCGGTCGCGCGAGGATGCCGGGCAACGCCTGCGCGAGGGCAAGCTGATCCTCGCCCGCGTCGGCTGGGAAGGCGAGGGCTCCCAGGTCTATATCCTGCGAGCCATTGGCAACGGCGTTGCACAACCCAACCTGGTCGGTGCGCTGGTGACCGAGAGCATAGCCATCGGCGACAGCGACAGCCGTGACCTGCGCAATACCAACTGTATCTACGATGAGCGTGCCCAGGCCCTGTTTTATTCAGATCCGGAAGTCTGCCAGGCATTCGCCGGCCTCGACGCCTACCAGAAGAGCCAGCGGGGCATCGCCATTGCCCACGCTGGCGATCGCGAGTACACGGCCGGCTTCCGCTCCGTGTACCTGGGATCACTCTATGGCGCCCATAACTGGCGCGCGGTGGTCGCGCGGCCCAGCGCGCAGTTGATGGCGGACACGATGGCGTTTCGGCGCCAGTTTCTCGGCTTCGCCGCGCTTGGCATCCTGTCGATTTCACTGGCCAGCATTTACCTGATCCGCCGGCAAATGAGCCCCCTGGGCGAGATCATGGCGGGTATCCAGCGAGTGACCGGCAAGGACTATGACACCCCCGTGCGGGTGCAATCCGGTGACGAATTCGAGGAGATGGCAACGGCCTTTAACGTGATGTCAGCCCGCGTCTCCCACCAACTGTTGATGCAGGAATCCATGTCCGGCATCGACCAGATGATCCTCTCGCGTATCAAGAAGGAGGACATCGTCAAGATCGTGCTGGAGAAGACACCAGCGGTGCTACCGGCAGACTATCTCGCCATGGTGCTGCTGGAGAAAGGTGAACAGCGCGGCGAAATCTACCGGCTCAGCGACAGCTTTGCCGGTGATCTCCAGAGCACCGAAGTGACGATCGGCCCCTTGCAGCTGGAAGAGCTGGCCGTGACCGGTCACGTACTGATCGATGGCTCCGACGGCGAGCTGCCGCATTACATCCTGGACAGCAACATCCCTCGAGACTGCAGCTTTGAACTGCTGCCGATCAAGCTGGAGGGCGCAGTCATTGCGCTGATTATGCTGGGCCATCGCCAGCCGCCTTTGATTGATGTCGACCACATCACCCTGGCCAACAATTACGCTGACCGTATCGCGGTGGCGCTGGCCAACGCCGAGTGGGAAACCCGGCTTTTCCACCAGGCCCACTACGACGCCCTCACTGGCTTGCCCAATCGCATGGCCTTCCTGGACCGGCTCGACCAGTCGGTGAACCGCGTCGCGCGCCAGGGCGGCAATCTCGGCATCATGTTCGTCGACCTGGACAATTTCAAACTGGTCAACGATACCCTCGGGCACCCGGTGGGTGACCGCTACATCAAGGTCATTGCCGAGCGCTTCAAGGAATGCCTGCGGGCTGACGACACAGTATCGCGGCTCGGTGGTGACGAGTTTGTCATTACCGCGATGGGTGGTGCCGATCACGACCTGACCGTTGCCTCCATCAGCCGCATGGCGGACCGTATACTAGGCGCGGCTTCGGAGCCGATCATGATTGATGGCCACGAACTGCGCGGCAGCGCCAGTATCGGCATCGCCATCTATCCCAAGGACGGCGACGATCCCGAGGCCTTGCTGCGCAACGCCGATACTGCCATGTATCACGCCAAGGGGCTGGGGCGCGGCATTTTCCAGTTCTACTCCAGCGAGCTCAACGAGGAGCTCCAGGAACTGATGCGCCTTTCCAACGATATCCGCAGTGCCCTGGAAAAGAATGAGTTCGAGTTGTACTTCCAGCCCAAGGTGGACACCTTCTCCCATGAAATCACCGGCGCCGAGGCACTGATTCGCTGGAACCATCCGAAGCGAGGGATGATACGCCCCGACCTGTTCATTGGCGCAGCGGAAGGCCTGGGACTGATTACGGCCATTGGCGACTGGACCCTTGAACAGGCCTGCCGCCAGCTCCGCACGTGGCGGGACCACGCCATGATGCCTCCGAGGATTGCCATCAACGTTTCGGCCGCACAGCTGCGCCAGACCGATATGTATACCCAGGTGCGCTCAGCGCTGAAACGCTACGGCCTGCCGGGCGACGACCTGGAACTGGAGATTACGGAAAACCTGCTGGTCGAGGACATGGATTCCGCCGTGACGGTTCTCGAACAGATTCGCTCCCTGGGTGTAAAGGTGAGCATGGATGACTACGGCACCGGGTACTCGTCACTGTCCTATATGAAGGAACTTCCGGTCGATACCCTGAAAATCGACCGCTGCTTCATCGAGAATATCTCCACCGATGGTGCCGATCGCGCGATCATCAACTCCACCATTGTTCTCGCTCGTCACCTCGGTATGAAGGTGCTGGCCGAGGGGGTGGAAACCGAAACCCAGCTACAGGCCCTCAAGGCTTTTGGCTGTGACGAGATCCAGGGCTACTACTTTAGTGAGCCTCTGCAGGAGCGCGAGTTCCGCAGCCTGCTGATCGAAGACCGGATGTTGTTGGGCGCCAACGCGGTCGCCGAATAAGTCACTCCATATCGCTCCAAACCTGTTTGAAAACAATACCTTAGCGTGCTCCTGTGACGGGCTGTTTGGTCCCATCGCATTTCTCGATCATCTTTGCTTCCGGAATCTATTTTACTGAAAGCTAGCGCCGTCCTATGTTTAATCCCTATACCCCCGGTATGACCACTGGCCCGGGGAGCCTATAACGACACGTACAGCGAGGAGCACGTCCCATGCTCAAGAAAACCGTCCCACTGCTGGCCGCGATAGCGGTCGCAGTTCCCCTGGTCAGCAGCGGCCCGGCCGCCGCCCAGGGAGCGCCCAAATCCAATCAGTTCTGGTGGCCCGAACAGGTCGACCTGCAACCCCTGCGGGCACACAGCCCGACATCCGACCCCATGGGGGATTTCAACTACGCCAACGCGTTTGCCCAACTCGACCTGGCTGAGGTCAAGCAGGATATCGACAAGGTTCTGACGACCTCCCAGGACTGGTGGCCGGCGGACTACGGTCACTACGGCCCCTTCATGATCCGCATGGCCTGGCACGCGGCAGGTACCTACCGCGTGGCTGACGGCCGCGGCGGCGCCGGCGGCGGTCAGCAGCGCTTTGAGCCGCTCAACAGCTGGCCCGACAACGGCAACCTCGACAAGGCCCGCCGCCTGCTGTGGCCGGTCAAGCAGAAGTACGGCCGCAGCCTGTCCTGGGCTGACCTGATGATCCTGGCCGGTAACGTGTCCCTGGAGTCCATGGGCTTCAAGACCTTCGGCTTTGCCGGCGGCCGTGAGGATGACTGGGAAGCAGACCTGGTCTACTGGGGCCCGGAAAAAGTCATGCTGGCGACCAGCGACCAGCCCGACAGCCGCTACTCCGGCGAACGCAAGCTCGAGCAGCCGCTGGCGGCGGTGCAGATGGGCCTGATCTATGTGAACCCGGAAGGTCCCGATGGCAACCCAGACCCGGTGGCCTCCGCCCACGATGTACGCGAGACCTTCGGCCGCATGGCCATGGATGACGCAGAAACCGTGGCGCTGATTGCCGGTGGTCACGCCTTTGGCAAGATGCACGGTGCCCACAGCCCCGAAGAGTGCCTGAGCGTCGAACCTGCCCAGGCGGGTGTTGAGAAGCAGGGTCTCGGCTGGAAAAACAGCTGTGGCAAAGGCCACTCGGAAGACACCGTTACCAGCGGGCTGGAAGGCGCCTGGACGGTAACGCCCGCGGCCTGGAGCATCAATTACCTGCAGAACCTGTTCGCCTTTGAGTGGGAGAAGGCCAAGAGCCCGGCCGGTGCCACCCAGTGGATTCCGGATGACCCCAATGCGGCTAATCTGGTGCCCGACGCCCACCTGCCCAACGTGCGCCACGCCCCGGTGATGACCACCGCGGACCTGGCCCTCAAGGCAGACCCGGAGTACCGCAAAATCTCCAAGCGCTTCCTGGAAAACCAGGCCGAGTTCGAGGATGCCTTTGCCCGCGCCTGGTTCAAACTGACCCACCGCGACATGGGCCCGCGCGCCCGCTATGTCGGCAGCGAAGTGCCCGCAGAAGAGCTGATCTGGCAGGACCCGGTGCCGACCGCTGAGTACGACACCATCAGTGCGCGCGATATCCGCAGGCTGAAGAATGAAATCATCAAGTCCGAACTGTCCAGCACCGAACTGGTCAAGGCGGCCTGGGCCTCGGCTTCCAGCTTCCGTAACACCGATATGCGCGGCGGTGCCAATGGTGCCCGGGTCCGCCTGGCCCCGCAAAACGCCTGGCCGGCCAACGATCCGCAGGAACTGGCCAATGTGCTCAGCACCCTGGAAGGCATCCAGAAGGACTTCAACGACTCCAACCGCAGGAAGCAGGTGTCGCTGGCCGATCTGATCGTACTGGGTGGCGCCGTCGGCGTGGAGCAGGCTGCCAAGCAGGCGGGCCACGACGTGACCGTACCCTTCACTCCGGGTCGCACCGACGCCACGACGGAGATGACGGACGCCGATTCTTTCCGCTGGCTGGAACCCGCGGCTGACGGCTTCCGCAACTACTTCGACGACCGCGCCCTGCTGTCGCCGGCCAACATGCTGGTCGACAAGGCCAACACCCTGAGCCTGACCGTTCCCGAGATGACCGCACTGGTGGGCGGCATGCGCGCCATGAACGCCAACTCCGGCGGTGTGCAGCATGGCGTGTTCACCGACCAGCCGGGTGCACTGAGCAATGACTACTTCGTCAACCTGCTCAGCATGGACATCCAGTGGAGCAAGTCGAAGGGCGAGGCCGGTATCTACGAAGGCCGCGACCGCACCAGCGGCAAGGTCAAGTGGACTGCCACACCGGTGGACCTGCTGTTCGGTTCTCACTCCGAGCTGCGCGCCGTGGCCGAAGTCTACGCCGAGGAAGGCGGCGAAGCCCGCTTCGTCGACGACTTCGTCGATGCCTGGACCAAGGTCATGAGCCTGGACCGCTTCGACCTCAAGCGCGCTGACAGCGGCAACGTCGCCGTTCGCTAATCTCCCACCGCCCTTATACCAGGGCGGCTCTCCAGGCGGCGCATTTATGCGCCGCTTTTTTATTTTTCGCTACCTTGCAGAAGTGCTCCGCAGGCCGGGCGCGAGCTAAGTGCACGCCCCCACGGACGCGCTAAAAGCATGACATCCCTGTCTCGCTCGGGAACGGCCGTCCTGGCCGTTCACGGTCCGTGACGGCGTGCACTTAGCTCACACCCTCGATCAGCGCGCGGTTCCAGGTGTCCGGATTTGAAGCTCTGAAGTTGGCATAGCACCGGCGGAGCGGGTGCGGTGCGCGGGGCCCTTCCGGGACCGTATGCGGCCAGGACGGCCGCATCCGAGCGAGACATGGACGTCATGCTTTTAGCGTGTCTCGGAAGGGCCCCGTGTGCCGCGCACGCGGCTTGTAGGCTCGATTATTGGCGGCCCAGCGGTTCACCAGAAACATGTGGGGTTTGCACCCGACCTACGGAGCTACTTTGCGCAGGTACTGGTGCTATATCAGCTGCCAGTGGATGGCGTAGAGCACCGCCTGGGTGCGGTCGCGGCAGTTGAGCTTGGTGAGGACGTTGGAGACGTGGTTTTTCACCGTGCCTTCCGCCAGGTGAATGACCTCGGCGATCTCCCGGTTGGAAAGACCGCCGGCTACCAGTTTGAGGATTTCGCGCTCTTTCTTGCTGAGCAGGTCAGGGTCCGCCGGCGGCGCGTCGGCGATGCCGGTGGAGAGCTGGGTCACCAGCCGGGGTTCAGCGATGAAGCCACCTTCGGCAACGGTCTGGATGGCGTTGATGAGTTTCTCCAGTGACACGTCCTTCAACAGGAAACCGTTGGCGCCGGCGGCCAGCGCGTCCATGAACAGCTGGTGGTCGTCGAAGGTGGTCAACACCAGCACCGGTTGCGAACTGCCGGCGCTGCGGAGCCTGCGCACCAGGCTGATGCCGTCCAGCTTTGGCATGCGGATATCGCAGACCATAACGTCGACCGGGCGTGTTTCGAGCATCTCCGCGGCCGACTCGCCGTCTTCGCACTGCCACTCGGTGGTGGCAACGCCAGACAGTTCCAGCAGACGAGCGATACCCTCGCGCACCAGCGCCTGGTCATCGACCAGTCCGACGCGAATCACGCCGTTGCCTCCGCCAGGTAGAGGGCGAGCTCGCAGCCGCCTTGTTGAGTGTTCGATAGCTGCGCCCGGCCACCGAAAGGCGCCAGCCGCTGGCCGATATTGGCGAGTCCAAAGCCTTCGTTCATGTGGCCGCGAAACCCGCGGCCGTTGTCGCGAATCTGGAAGCGGGCGTTCTGGTAGCTGATTTCAATGTGTGTTGCCCCTCCGTGCCGGATGGCATTGTGAATGCCTTCCTGGAAGCAGAACACCAACTGCTGGGCCAGGGCCGGTTCCAGCTCCGGCAGCGTGGATACCACCTGGATATCCACGCCGGGTGCGAGCCGGTCCAACTCCTGAATGGCGCCGGCGAGATCGTCGCGCTTCTCTTCTGACATCTGCCGGACGATGCTGCGAATATCTTCCAGCAGGTCGCCCGCCAGTGCCTGGCTGCTGGCCACCTGGGGCTTGAGCGCCTCCGGTGCCTGGTGGGCGAGTGCTTCCAGTTGCAACTGCAGCGCGGTGAGCTGATGCCCGATGGTGTCGTGCAGGTCGCCGGCAATGCGCAGGCGCTCTTCGGCCTGGCTCTGCTGGGCCATCACGGCGCGGGCGGCGAGCAATTCACTGTTCTGGCGGGCAAGAATCTCCTGGGTTTCCACTTCCCGCTGGCGAGCCAGGCTGGAGGTAATAGCGAAGCCCTGGAGTGCCAATAGCGTCAACCAGGCGACCGCGTATTCGGAGACGAGTGACACATCGTTGAGAACGGCGAAATATATGCCGTTGGCAACTACCAGTAGCAGCCAGCTGTGGCGCGCGCTCAGGTGATAGGGGGCGCTCGCCATCATTACCACTGAGAGAATCAGGATAATGGTGTTGCCGAACAGCGCCAGTGCAATCACCGACAGCAGGAACATCACCAGTACACCGACGACCCCCTGGTGCGGAATCAGGGGCACTTGGCGCTTGTAGGCGCCCAGCAGGAAAGCCAGGGCAAACGTCGCGTGCACAAGCATGCTGGGCCACAAGTCCTGGTACATGGCTGTTACCAGTGCCACCAGGCTGATCGCGAACAGCCCGGAGACGTTCAACAGGCTTTCTTCCACTGTCATGGCATGGGGTTTCATCAGCGAGATCATAGTGCAGATCCCCCTCGCAGGCACCGTGCCAGAAGTCATACCCGGACAGCCTGGAGCTCGTGACTTCCGGCACCTGCTCGATCAGGCGGGATGGTGCACGCTGGGCACTGTGAGCAATCCCATCACGGAGGACATATGATGCGTATACCACTGCTTGGAATCACCAGCCTGGTGTTGCTGGCGCAGCCGGTGGCGGCGGCCGACCTGGCGATACTGATAAGCAATATCAGCGAGCCCACCGGCGAGGTGAGGTGGGTACTGTTTGACAGTGAAGAGAGTTACCAGTCGGATACCAACCCACTGCTGTCCGTTCGCAACCGGGTCGACGGCGACAGCCTGAAGGTCACCGTACATAACCTGCCCGCGGGCCGCTACGCGGTAAAGCTCTACCATGATGCCAACAATAACGGCGAACTGGACAGCAACATGCTGGGTATCCCTACCGAGGGCTACGGTTTCAGTAACAACGCCGGGCGCTTCGGCCCACCGTCTTTCGAGGAAGCCGCGGTCAGTCTCGAAGCAGACCTGCAGATAGAAGTGCGGGTGCGCTAGCCATGAACAGACGCGAGTTTCTCCAGGGCCTTGCCGCCCTGGCTGCGGCCCCGGCACTGCTGGCGGCTGTGCATGCCGAGGCTTCGCCGCCCTGGGCACTGGGCTTCCAGGGTGTGAGTAAAGACCTGGCTCCGCAGGCCATGCGAGTGCGCGGCGCATTTCCGGCCCAGTGCCGGGGTACCCTGTATCGCAATGGCCCGGCCCTGTATGCGCGTGGGATGCAGCGCTACCAGCACTGGTTTGATCCCGACGGGATGGTGCAGGCCTTCCGCATCGGTAGCGACGGTGTTGAACACCGGGGCAGGTTTGTTCGCACCCAGCGTTTTGAGCAGGAAGAAAAAGCCGGGCGCTTTTTGCACGGTGGCGCCGGAACAAAGTTCGAGAACGCCCTGCCGGTACGCAATAACGAAAGCACCAATGTTGCCAACATCAACGTACAGCCATTGAACGGTGAACTGCTGGCCATGTGGGAGGCGGGCTCCGCCTATCGGGTAGACCCCGATAGCCTGGAGACCCTGGGCACCCTGGATTTTGATGACAGCCTGAAGGGCGTACCGTTCTCGGCGCACCCGCACTTTGATGAGCAGGGTGACCTCTGGAACATTGGCTCTGTGCTGTTTGCCCAGCGTCCGACGCTGGTCCTCTACCACCTGGGCGCCGATGGTGGCTTGAAGAAATCCGCGGCCGTGTCGCTCGATTTCCCGGGCTATATGCACGACTTCGTGCTGACGCCACGCTACCTGATTGCGCTCAACAGCTCCGCGGTGTTCGGCGCGGGCAATAACTTCGTCGACCGTTTGCATTGGGAACCGACGCGACCCAGCCAACTGCTGGTGTTTGATCGCGAAGATTTCTCACTGACAGCAACCATCGAAGTGCCGGCCACCTTCGTCTTCCATTTCGGCAACGGCTGGGAAGAGGGCGAGCAGATGCATTTCACCGCCTGTGCCTATAAAGACCTGGATATCGTCAGCGTGGGCATGTACCGCCTTGCGCAGCAGCAACCCGGGCCCTATCACGATGCCTCCGAGTTGGTGCACTACACGCTGTCGCTGTCCCGTGGCAGCGCTGAAATAACCCCGCTGGGCATCGACATGGAGTTTCCCGGCTACGATCCGCGGCGTCCGTTCGCGGCGCAGATGTTGTCCGGTGCTGCCGGGCAGGGCGCGGCGGACTCCCGCCTGGCCTCTGCGGTAGTGCGGGTGGACCCGCGCTCCGGCGCCAGCGAGCGCTTTGATTATGGCGAGGGTGTGGTGGTGGAAGAACCCCTGTTTGTACCCGGGCCGGAACAGGGCTACCTGCTACACAGCTTCCTGGACTACCAACAGAGCCGCAGCGGCATTGCGGTGCTCAAGGCGGGACGACTGGCTGATGGCCCGGTGGCCACGGCGGATATGGAACGGGTGCTGCCGCTGGGCTTCCACGGCTGTTTCCTGCCGGCTTGAGGAAGGGGGAGTGCCCCCCTTTATCAACTTTCGCCGCGAGCTTCGGCGTCCTGCCTGGCAAACTCGGCGTAGGCCTGTGCTGTGCCTGCCGCCATCTTGTCGCCGTCGAAGGGGATGGACATTTCCGGGGTGAACTCCAGCACGATGCGCTCTGGCGTATCCAGGAAGCGGATGAACATCTCCGGATCCAGGCCGGCGGTGAACTCGTTGCCTTCGTCTTCCGTCTGAGAGGCCTTCATGCCGTCCGCCAGCAGGCGGTACATCCAGTGCTTGGTTTCCTGGTCGTCGTGGATCACGGTGTGGCCCTTGTAGGTCACGGTCTTGCCGCCGCCCATGGGGGTGCCCTTGCTGGTGATCACAATCGACGAGCGGCCGTCGCGGGCGATGGCCTTGATGCGCACCCGCTCTTTGGTGGCGGTCATCCAGATCTTGCCCTTGGCCGGCACATAGGCGGTGGTGACGCCCAATGGGTGGCCGGCCTTGTTGGCCCAGATAAAGGTGCATTCGCCGCCGGTCTTGACCAGCTCTTCTTCCCGTTCCGGGTCGAGGCGGTACTGTTTGACGTCGTCGTAATTGGTGGCTTGTTCAGTCATGTTGTCACTCTCGGTACTTGTCCTTACTATGCTGGTTCATCACACGGAGGACCTGGTGTATGAACGCAGTCACGATTCCCAATTTTGGTGAGCTGCTCGCTGAGCATCTCGATGCCATGCCTCCTGATGCCTACCCCTATATGCTCTCGCAGCTCGAGCGCACTGCAGCGGACCGTTACCGCGGCTGGGCCGAGGCGGTGCCGGAGCATCGCGCCGGCCTGCTGGAATGCGCCGCCCGCGAGGATGAAATTGCCGACCGGGTGGAAGCGCTGTTCCCGCCGTCCGCGGCCCATCGCGACCTGGTGAAGACAGCCATCCCGGCGGCCCGTGATACCTACTACGAGGTGTTCTCGGAGTACTCGCCCATCGAACAGATGACCATCCAGGCCAACGCCGAGCGCCAGGGTGCGGGTGCCTGGCAAAACCTCAAGCAGGCTTACCCTAAGCTGGGTGAGCAGCTCGATGAGTTGTCAGCCATCGAACTGCAAAGCGCCGACTATCTTGACCAGCTTCTCGGCAAGATTGCCGACCAGGTACCTGCCTGACATTCTCAAGATAGTCGCGGGCTGGAGGCCAGCCCGCGGCTCGATTCCTCCGCCTAGAAGTTGAAGGCGAATTCCACGCCGTAGTTCTCGCCCTGGCTCCAGTAGCCCCAGGATGTGAGGCCCGGAATCCGGGTGACAACCTGCTCACGTTCATCAGTCACGTTGCGGCCGTAGGCAGTGATACGGTAGCGGCCGTCGTTCCAGATGTAGTTCAGGTTGATATCCAGGTTGTCGATGGAATCCAGCTCACCCAGCGGGTCATTGGTCGTTGGGTTAGGGTCGGTCTGTGCCGGACCGGCAATCGTTTGCACCTCATCCCGCCAGCGGTAGGAAGCAAAGGCCACCAACTCGCCCGGCCCCAATTGGATGGTGTAGGAGGTGTTGACGCCGATGGTGTGCTCCGGCGTGTTGCGCGGCTCCAGGTAGGAGTTGTCGGTGATTACGCCGTCGCCGGTGATGTCGGCAACAAAGTCATCGAACTCGGCATCCAGGTAACCGTAGGACAGGCGCACATTCCAGGCCTCGGTGACCTGCATCTGGAATTCCAGTTCGGCGCCGAAGATTTCCAGGGTCGAGGCGTTCCGTACCACTGTGGCCACGTTGCTGAGGTCAATGGGTATGAGAATCTCTTCCTGCTTGTCCTGGTAGTCGTTGAAGAAGATAGTCGGGTTGAAGATGATGCGCCCGTTGGCCCAGGTGCTCTTCATACCCAGTTCCCAGGTATCCACGTATTCGGGGTCGTAGGTCGGGTCGATATCAAAGTTGGCCTGGCGTCCAAAGAAGCCACCGGACTTGAAGCCCTCGGAGTAGGAGGCAAACAACATCACGTCGTCGTTGTACTGGTACTGCACGCCAACCCGGGGCAGTGCTTCAGACCAGTCGTCATCAAAGAACTCGAAGTTCAGGTCCGGTACCGGCTCACCGCCCTCATAGAAGGTGCCGTCGCCGCCTTTGAAGTCCTTTTCTTCGTAGGTGTAGCGAATACCGGCGCTCAGACTCCACTTTTCATTGATGTCCCAGTCGGCTGAGAAGAAGCCCGCATAGGAGGTGGTGTTCTGGTTCTGGCCGTTGTAGTTGATGGAATTGGGCGTCAGGCTGAAGGGTGGATTGCCCTGGGGGATGCCCAGCAGTTCCAGCGTGTAGTTCAGCTCGTGCACATTCCAGCGCTGCTCATAACCTACATCCCAGTAGAAACCGCCGACGATGATGGTCAGGTCTTCATTGATATCCGCCGTCAGGCGCAGTTCCTGGCTGGTCTGGTTCCAGTCGTTGAAGTAGTCGAAGTAGAGCAGATTGGCCGGCGAGCCATCGAACTCGATGCGGTACTCCTCGTTCATCTCCCGACGACCGGTAATAGACGTGATCAGGAAGTTCTCGAACTCCCAGTTCATGGTCACGATATAGGTATCGTACTCACTGTCGTTGAGGTTGCGGTCGTTGGTGGAGTTGTTGTCCTCGTCACTGCCGGTGTCCGTGGTCTGGCAGCCGACCGGCCACAACACCCCTTCGAGGATGCAGGTGAGATCCTCGGGCTGGTTCATATTGGTGTAGGCGCCGGTGTCGGTCTCGTCCTCCATCCTCTCGTAGTGGAATTTGATGTCGAAGTTCTCGGTGGGGCGCCACTCGGTGGCGAAACCATAGAGCAGCTTGTCATCGCCCCAGGCGTCTTCACCACCGAGCGTGCTGTTCTCTACCCAGCCATCGCTGTTGATGCTGGCAGCGAACAGGCGGGTACCCAGCTTGTCCTCGATCATCGGCACGTTCAGAACGCCGCGGAAATCCTCACGACCGTCATCGCCGGCGGTCAGGATCATCTCGCCACCCCATTCCATGGTGACGTCGTTGCGGATGATATTGAGCACGCCGCCGGTGGTGTTCTTACCGTGCAGAGTACCCTGGGGTCCGCGCAGCACTTCCACCCTCGCGGTGTCGAAGTTCTGCAGCAGCGCGCCACTGGAGGTACCCAGGTACAAACCGTCCATGATTACACCGATGGATGGGTCCAGCGTCTTGTCCGTCTCCTGGTAGGACACACCGCGGATACTGATCGCCGCGCCGCCGGGGATACCCGCCGTGTTGCGGATATAGACGTTAGGGGTGAATGACTGGATGTCTTCCAGCCGGCGGATGCTCGCCTCCTTGAGTTCCCTGCCGACCGAGGTTACGGAGATGGGGACATCCTGGATGGATTCTTCCCGTTTCCGGGCGGTAACGATGACCTCTTCCAGCGCCACGCGATCCTGTGCCAGCGCCACCGGGCTGACCAACGGGCCTGCCAGCATGGCAATAGCGGGAAAAGCAGCCGCGATGGGCTTGAGCACGAAGTGTGACTGTGAAGTTCTGTTGGACTTCATTGTTATACCCTCTAGTTATTATTAAGCGATGGGATAAAAAACAGTCTAGCCTGATTGAAAATTACGGCAAGAACTTTTTACTGGCCGGGCAATAATTTACATTCCAGTCACAGCCCGTCCCCAAGAGCACGCGGAACAATAATATGAAGAAGCTTTTCCCAGTACTGCTGCTACTGAATGCCGTTGCATTCGCCGAGGAATACTCACCCCCGCTGGCCGCCAGCCAGCATACCCGGCTTTTTTGGGGCGACCTGCATGTGCACAGCAACCAGTCGCCGGATTCCTTCGCCTTCGGCAATACCCGTCTCACGCCGGAGAATGCGTTCCGCTTCGCCCGTGGTGAGGCGGTGCCCACCAGCGGCGGGCTGCAGGCCCAGCTGCGGCGGCCGCTGGACTTCCTGCTGGTAGCGGACCACGCTGAGTTCATCGGCGTGTTCCCGCGGCTGATGGCCCGCGACCCGATGCTGCTGAGCACAGAGTTGGGCAAGGAGTGGCGCGCCCTGCTGGATGAAACCGGCAACCTCCGTGCCGTTATCGATGCCTGGCTACAACGCCTGCAGGCCACCGACTACGAGCAGGAATTGCCGGACCGTATTCGCCGCTCCATCTGGGCAGAGATCAGTGCCACCGCCGACCAGCACAATGTACCTGGCCTGTTTACCGCCTTCGTCGGCTACGAGTGGACCTCGATGATCGAGGGGAACAACCTGCACCGGGTGGTGCTGTTCCGGGACGGTGCCGAACGGGCGGCCCAGTTGGCGCCTTACTCGGCCCTAGATAGCCGCGACCCGGAGGAGCTCTGGGCCGCGATGCAGCGGTATGAGGATGTGACCGGCGGCCGGGTGATGGCAATTCCCCACAACGGCAACGTGTCCAACGGCCTGATGTTTGCCCTGGAGACCGTGGGCGGAGAACCGCTGGACAAGGACTACGCCGAGCGGCGTGCCCGCTGGGAGCCGGTCTATGAGGTCACCCAGGTGAAAGGTGATGGCGAGGCCCATCCCTTCCTGTCACCGGATGATGAGTTTGCCGACTTCGAGACCTGGGACGGCGACAACATTGCCCGCACCGTGGAAAAGCGGCCGGAGATGCTGGCCCATGAATATGCCCGACCGGCCCTGAAGCTGGGGCTGAAACTCGCCGATGAGCTGGGCGCCGACCCATTCGCCTTCGGCCTGATCGGCAGCACCGATTCCCATACCACCCTGGCCACCGCCGACGATGACAACTTCTGGGGCAAGTTCCGGGATTCCGAACCTTCAGCCGAGCGCATGAGTAACAAGATGGGCGGTGCGCTGTGGTCAAACTGGCGGCTGGCGGCGTCGGGCTATGCGGCGATCTGGGCGGAGGAAAACACCCGCGAGGCCCTGTTTGATGCGCTGGCACGGCGTGAGGTGTATGCCAGCACCGGCCCCCGCATTGCCCTGCGCTTCTTCGGCGGTGAGGGCTTTGCCACCGGCGACGAGCAGGTTGCGGACCTCGCCCGGCTCGGCTACAGCCGCGGCGTGCCAATGGGAGGCACCCTGGCCGGGCTTTCCAAAGATGCCGCGCCCAGTTTTCTTGTGCACGCGCTGAAGGACCCGGATGGTGCCAACCTCGACCGCGTGCAGATCATCAAGGGCTGGCTGGATTCCGGGGGAGAGCTTCACGAACAGGTTTACGACGTGGCCTTGTCCGACGGCCGCGAAGTGGACCCCGCCACCAGCAAGGCGCCACCGTTGCCTTCCACCGTGGACGTGGCCAACGCGACTTACCGCAATAGCGTAGGTGCCGTGAGCCTGGCGACTGTGTGGACAGATCCTGACTTTGATCCCGCGGAGCAGGCTTTTTACTACGTTCGTGTACTGGAGATCGAGACGCCACGCTGGACCGCCTACGATGGCCGCTACTTTGACCTGGCGATCGGTAAGTGGGTGCCGATGGTGACCCGGGAACGAGCCTACAGTTCACCCATCTGGTATCGCCCTGAAGGTTCCGTCACGCCATGAGCTACGACTTTGAAACACTCACCACCTCGTTGGAGGGTGGGGTAATGACGGTGACCATCGACAATCCACCGGCCAACGTTATGACCGCCGCGCTGTTTGGTGAATTGTGTGCTGTTACGGAACAGGTGGCAGAAGACGAGGCAGTGAGAGTAGTGATTTTCGCCAGTGCCGACCCCGAGTTCTTCATCGCGCACTTCGACCTGGAGATGATTCTCGCCTTTCCCACCGACAAGCCGGCGCGCTACGAGGCGTCATCCAATGATTTCCACCTGATGTGTGAGCGCCTGCGTACCATGCCCAAGCCCACCATTGCGCTATTGGCAGGCCGTGTCGGGGGCGGCGGCAGCGAGTTCGCCGCGTCCTGCGATATGCGCTATGGCGTGAGGGAAAGCACCCGCATCAGCCAGATGGAGGTGGCCCTGGGGATTCTGCCCGGTGGTACCGGCACCCAACGCCTGCCGCGCCTGGTCGGGCGCGGCCGGGCCATGGAGATTTGCCTGGGTTGTGAGGATATCGATGCCCAGACAGCCTGCGACTGGGGTTACCTCAATAGGGTTTTCGCAGATGCTGAGGCCATGGACGGCTGGGTTCGCGCCTTCGCCCGCCGAATCGCGGCCTGGCCCCCGCAGGCCGTGACCCTGTGCAAGCAGTCCATCAACAATGCGGAGCTGCCGCTGGCTGAAGCCCTGCGGGAGGAGGCCTACCTGTTCCAGCAGAGCCTGCGCGGGCCAGCGGCCACCCCCAGCATGCTTGTGGCGCTGGCACTGGGCGCGCAAACCCGGGAGGGTGAGTTGCGCATTGATGAACTGTGCCGGGAGGTGGCCGAGGAGGTGGCCACTCAGCTTGGGGAGAATATGGAGGGTAAGAACGCAGATTGAGGGTATTTGGTGGCCGCACAGACGGCCGAAAACTGCCTGAAAAGCACTTTTTTTAAAAAAACTTCGATTGCCACATCATTTACACAAGTTACCCACAGCTTGTTGGCTGGACGCCCCGCCGGGAGTGTGTAGACTTAAATCGTGGCTGCGGAAATGCGCAAACCGCGAAAGCCATGCCCCGATTGGCCGGGGCGGGACCACACGCCAAGAGTGGTCAACGGGCAGCAAGCGCTGCCGAGCCAGCGAGTCCCTCGGGACGGAAGCACCGGGAAGCGGAAGGGATCGAAAGTGAACGGACGCAGAAGGGCGCGGAAGGACGGAGGAGCGAGCAGGCCAGCCGGGATAGCCTTCGGGCGGGAACGGTGGGCCAGGGCGAGGCAGAGGTGAGTCGCTCGAACGCGTAGAGGCGAGCAACCGGATTGCCACTGCGGGTGGACGTTGCCAAGCGTCAAAAAATATCGGGGACTTCGGTCCTCTGGCCGGTACAGGCGGTTCTCCGAAGGGCGAGTGTAAAAGCGAGCGCGTAGGAGGTAAGCCGAGGCCGAGCCCTGAAGGCAGGGCGGCGAAGCGAGTCAAATCGCGGAGGCGCTGGCTGGAAAGGCTGAACGAAGGGGGATGGTGTGCGCACCGTCCCCTTTTTTTTTATAGACCCGCTAGGGTTTATAGCCTCTTAGAGGTCACGAGGCGCTACTTCACCGTGATCGTTCTTATCTTTAGGACCGCTAGGGTTTGTAGCCTCTTAGAGGTCACGAGGCGCTGCGTCGCCGTGATACTTCTTTTCTTCAGGACCGCTGGGGTTTATGGCCTCTTTGAGGTCATGAGGCGCTACGTCACCGTGATCCTTCTTGACTAACGTGTGCCACCTTCATCATCGCCGTCATTCCCGCGTAGGCGGGAATCCAGGTCTTAGGAGCGTTTTGGGGTTTATAGCCTCCAAGAGGCCACGTGGCGCTACTTTACTGTGATCGCGGCTTTTCTTTACGACCGCTCGGGTTTATGGACTCTTAGAGTTCATGAGGCGCTACTTCACAGTGATCGCTTCTTGATGAGTCGGTGCCCCTAGCCGTCTTCACTCAAATTTTGCATTACTTCAGTCCACCTGTGTCCTGTTTTTCCCTTTGGGACTTATCCCTGAAGTTCGTGGGAGTTTCGTTGGCCGGGTTGTCTCTGGCACACTCTAGCGTCCGCGATATTTGACCGGGCCTGAAGGCCCATCTGGTGAAGGAGAATAATAAGATGAATCGACTCGCAGACAGGACGGTCGTTGTGACCGGTGCTGCCAGTGGTATTGGAGCGGCGACTGCCCGCAAGGTGATTGCCGAGGGCGGCAATGTCGTTGTGGCGGACCTGCAGGATGAGCGGGGCCAGGCGCTGGTGGATGAGTTGGGCGAGCGCGCGACCTTTGTTCATGCCGATGTCACCCGGGAAGAAGACATTGCCGGCGCCGTCCAGAAGGCCGTGGATCACTTTGGTGGCGTGCACGGGATGGTCAACAACGCCGGTATCGTTGGCGCCATCGGTTCGATCATGGACACGCCGGCGGAGGAATTTGACTTCACCATGTCGATCCTGGCGCGGGCGGTGTTCCTGGGTATCAAGCACGCGGCGCGCGCGATGCAGGAATCCGGCGGTGCGATCGTGTCGATTGCCAGCACGGCGGGAGTGCAGGGTGGCCTCGGGCCTCACGTTTACACCATGGCCAAGCACGGCGTGGTGGGCATCACCCGGTCAGCCGCCAGTGAATTGTCGCCCCTGGGAATTCGCGTGAATGCCGTGGCACCGGGTAACACCGTGACCGATATGACCAGTGCGGTGGTTGCCAACGACCCGGAAGACTACGACGCGACCACAGAAAAGCTCGCAGAAACATCGCCGCTCGGCTACGCCGGACAGGCGGAGGATATCGCCAACGCCATCGTCTACCTGCTGTCGGATGAAGCGCGTTACGTGGCCGGCCACACCCTGGT
The DNA here is from genome assembly GCA_965229625.1 of Halieaceae bacterium. Lineage (GTDB taxonomy): Bacteria > Pseudomonadota > Gammaproteobacteria > Pseudomonadales > Halieaceae > JANQIO01. The sequence continues at coordinate 835,886 of CBDDJJ010000002.1, read as the reverse complement.
GGTAGATGCCGGGCAAACCAGCAGCGGCCTGGAAAAGCCACCCTTTTTCGAAACCGAGGCCGCCACCATGTTGCACCGTGGTGGCGTACGCCAGTCCAAGTAAGCAGGAGATAACAGCATGGCGAAGATTTTGATCAGCGGTGCCAACAGCGGTATTGGCCTTGAAAGTGCACTGCAACTGGCCAGGTCCGGGCACCGGGTGCTGGCGGGCTGTCGTAACCCCGACAGCGCCAGTGAGCTAATTGCAGCCCGTGATGGCGACGGCCTCGATCTCGACGTGGTGCAGCTCGATCTGTTGGACCCGGCCGGTATGGCGGCGACGGTCGACGAACTGCTTGCCCGGGAGGGCGGGCTGGACGTGCTGGTCAGCAACGCCGGTATCGGCGGGGGCCGCGCCCTGGAGGAGACTCCGCTCGATGAACTGCGAGCCGTCTATGAGACCAATGTGTTCGGTACCTTCGCACTGATGCAGGCGGTGATCCCGCAGTTACGTAAGCAGGGCAGTGGCCGCCTGGTCAATGTATCCTCTCTGGCCGCGGTCAACGTGTTCGGCTGTCACGGCACCTATTCCTCGTCCAAGGCTGCGGTGGAGGCCATGTGCATCGCTCTCAGCCAGGAACTGGCCGCTTTCAATATCCATGTCTCCCTGATCGAGCCGGGCTGCATCTGGACCCCCATGTGGGAGAAAGGTACTCCGCCCCCGGAAGACAGTGCTTACGGTGAATCCTTCGGCCGACTGATGAAGTTCGGTGAGTTCGGCCTGGGTCGCGCCGCCACCACCAAAGACTGCGCTGATGCCATCCAGGATGCTATCGAAAATGACACGCCGCGTTTCCGCTACCCTGTAGGTCCCGATGCCGATGATTTCTGGCGTGCCTACACAGCGCTCAATGACGACGAGGAATGGCGCCGCATTGCCGCGCTGGACAATGCGGCTTACGCCGAGCGCATGCGCGAACTCATGGGTGTGGACTATTACGCCTGAGTCGCGCCGACGCTCACCAGTCTACTGACTTCGGGGAGTATACCGGGGTGGTCTGCGGGTCGAAGGACGTGTCGAAGTCCCGGTAGAAGCCCTTCACCTTGCGGTGTGGGTAGCGCTGGATCTGCAGCATGTGCTCCTGGATCATTTTCGAAATGCCCGGCCCCGCCCAGAATCCGTTCCCGATTTCATTCGGGAAGCGCTCGGCCGGGTCGTGCAGCAGGTTGTACACCTCGAAGAAGTGGAAACCGGGGTTGGTGGGTTTGAGGTTGAGCTTGATCTGGTCCTTGCGGATCGCCTCCAGGTTTTCACGGTTGTAGTGGAAGATGTAGTCACGCCGGCCCTTGCCCTCACCGAGCAGCAGCAGGCCGGACTGGTCGATACCATCGATAACGCGGTCGCGTGGTATGTGCCGGCTGCCGTCGGCGATGCTGGCGATGGTGGTAAACCAGTCGGTGATTTGCACGATGTCCATGGGGTTCTGGCCCGGCTCGATCATGCCTGGCCACCAGGCGATGGCCGGCACGTGTACTCCGCCTTCCCGGGTCTCGCCCTTGGAGCCCGGCAGCAGTGAGTAGCCACCGTGGGGATGTACGGTGTACATCGGGCCATTGTCGGATGTCCAGATCACCAGGGTGTTCTCGGCGATGCCCAGCTCTATCAGTGTCTTGAGGATGCGGCCCGTGTTGTAGTCGTGCTCCACCATCTGGCTGGCGGTGGTGGTTTGCGCCGGTGTGTCTCGAAAGTCCGGGTGGGCGCCCCAGAAATGGTTACCCTTGCCCCAGAAGTTCACGAAGAAGGGCTTGTCAGTCTTTGCGCGGCGCTTGATGAAGTCGATCACGTGATCGGCGACTTCGGAATCGTAGGTGTTGTACTTCTCCAGTGAGTAGGGGTACACCATTTCCGCGTCGCCGCCCTTTTTGGCGCGCATCACGCCGCCGGTGTCATAGGGAAAACCCTCGGGGCCAGGATCATTCATGAATACCCGGTTGGAAAAGCCGCCGGCGTCGTCAGTGAACTTGGCATCCTTGTTGAGTACCCACCACGGGGGGTTGCCCTCTGACCATTCGGCTTCGTCGAAGCCCTGGCTGGTGGGGTATTGCTCTTCCTCGCCGCCCATGTGCCACTTGCCAAAGTGCGCGGTGTAGTAACCCTGTTTCGAAAGCACTTCGGCAATGGTTACCTCGTCCTCGTGCAGGCCAAAGCCGACCTGCCCGGGCAGGGTGATGTTGAACAGGCCGTTGCGAATCGGGTGGCGCCCCGTGGACACGGAACCGCGCGACGGCGAGCACTCGACTTCGGAGTAAAAGTTGAGGAAGCGCATGCCCTGCTGCGCCATCTGGTCCAGGTTGGGTGTGGGTGCGCCGCGCAGTTTGCCGCCGCCGTAGCTGCCCAGCTCTGTCAGACCCACATCGTCCGCCATGATATAAACGATGTTGGGCTTCTTGCCGAAGCGAGCTTCCAGTGCGCTCAATTTCCGCTGTACCTGCTGGTCATCGGCTGCCCACTGGTCACCGAACTCCGCGCGCATGCGCTGAAATTCGGGGTCAAAGACGATGTCTCTTGCACTTGTATGCAGTGAGAAGGTCAGCAGGCTGACAAGGGCCAGCAGTAAATTGATAGCTTTCATAGTGTTCTCCTCTCGGGTCCCGGCTAGCTGTCTCCGGACTTGAGTTCTGCCGCAAGCATTCGTTGAACGCAGAGTGAGATCGATCGATCTTCAATCTGCGCGCGCTGTTGGAGCCGCGCGTACTGCTCCTGTGTCAGGAAGGTCACAACGCGCCGGTCGCGACGCTCCCCGGGGGCGAAGGGCGGACGTCCGCTTCTGGCCTCTGGCGGAGTCGGCTCGCGGCCTTCACCTGAATCGCCTGTTCCCATACACAGAACCTGTACCTTTCTGCAGTGGTATTAATATTGCTGCTAAACTCTCCGATGCGTTATCGAAATACCGCAAACCTGAGACGGGCCACAGGCACAGCTACACGCTATGGAACTGATTCAAGGTCACTTCGAGTATGTTGATGAGGTGTGTGAGGCACTCCAAACCTGGGATGTCGAGCTCAATCCCCTGACGGAGCGGGCGGCCGGGGAACGTGCCGGCATCATCGTGCAGGCGGGTGACATCGACTGCCAGTATATGTATGCCGCATTCTCGGCGGGCTTGAAAATGGCGGGCGGCCCCCCGGACGGCTTGATCACCTTCAACCTGCAGGAACCCAGCGATCGACATTACTGGTGGCGCGGACACGATTTGACGGCATCCATGGCCTGGGTGTTTCCACTGGGTGGCGAACTGCGCAGCATCTCCCCGCAGGGTTTTCGCGTTCACACGGTGTCGGTGCCGGAGGACTATGTTGCCGTACTCGGCGCCAGCCTGGGTCTCGATCTACCGCCGGCCGGGCAACGTATTGAGACGTTTCCCGTACCGGAACACGTCCTTGCAGAGATCCGCTTGCGACTGAATGCGGTGCGCATGGGTCGATCGAGTCTTACCCATCACCTGGACGACATCCTGCGTGCCCTGCTGCCGCTCTGGCTTGGGGGCTGCAGTCAAGCCACTGAGCCCCGGATTTCAGCGCACGCCAGGCAGCGGGCGGTTCGCCGTGGCCTTGAGTTCATTGAGTCGACAGACCTCGGCAGCCTGACAGCGAAGGCGCTACTCGATGTCTGCCATGTCAGTGAGCGAACGCTGCAATATGCTTTCCGGGAACGTTTCGGGATGTCACCGGCGGCATTGATCAAATCCCTGCGTCTGGCGGAGGCTCGCTCCTCCCTGCTGCAGGCCGATCCCAGCGCCTGCCAGATCCGTGATATCGCAGCGGACTCCGGGTTCTGGCACCTCGGCCAGTTTGCGCAGGACTATCGACGCCGGTTTGGAGAAAGACCCTCCGATACGCTCAATCGCCGATCCAGTACCGTGGCGGTCGGCTAGTCGCCAGCGGGTTCCAGCACTCTCTGTAGTAGCCGGTTTAACATCGGAACGATCACCGTTTGATTGATATGGCGCGTGTGCACAAAGTTGGGATGCGCCTTGATCTCGATGAGTTTCAACTCGTTGCCCGTCGTCCACAGCAGGTCAAGGCTCAACACCGAGTAGGCATCGGTTGCGCAGGCGCTACGCACGGCTTCCAGAGCTGGCGACAGCTCACGTACCAGTTCTCGATACTGCGTCGTAAACTCCTCGCTCCAGGGCATTTCCTCGGTGCTTAACAGGGTGATCCTGGAGTTGGGCTGCAGGAAACCGCTGTGGTCGACCTGCACACCGTGGTCCGCACTGCTCGGGTCGTAGGGCGCGCCGTGCGCAATGACGATCCCATGCGGGTAGGCCTCCACTCGCCCGCGGCTAACGAGCACATACGCGTGCAGGGTGAACTTGCGTCCTTCGTGGGTTCGCACCCCGGTGACGGCCTGTTGCACGATCTCCAGTTCACCCAGTTCCAGGTGCTTCAGTTCCGCGCTAGTGACACAGCGTACACCCTGTCCGGCAGTCCCGACCCTCTGCTTGACGAAGAACAGCCTGGCATCTGGCAATTCCCTCAGCGCAGCCGCCGTAGAGTCGAAGCTCAGCGGCGCCAGGTGAGAGAGCCCCTCATCCAGCAACAAGCCTGGCAGCAGCCCCTTGTCCGCCAGCGGGTTGGTGATGCGTCGGTCCACCAGCCTGGCCACTGGCCCGCTGTGTTGCTGCAGGGCACCGGGTTCCGGGCCAAACCAGGTATCCCAGTAGCTGAAAACAGGGCGATCCGCAGCGGAGGTCAGCTGCGAGAATGCCTGCTCGAACAGATCCACTGCCCGGTTGGCATACCAGTGTTTAACCCCATCGCCGCTGCAGGCTGGCGCAAAGTCAAACAGCTCCCGCATGCTGGCCTGATGGAACCAGATGTTCATGGCCCACTTCTCACCGGCGTGCACTGGCTCGCCGCCATGCAGGGAGGCGGGGTGGGGGCGCGAATAATCGCCGTCCTCGACGTTGTGGAAAATCACCATGCGGCCGGCCTTGGGCGACACTTCCAGATCCAGCTTCGGAAAGCGCGTGCCGCCGCCGGCTTCTACATCGTTCAGGTACACCAGGCAGGTGACCAGGCGCTGGCCACCGTACTTGCAGCAGCGCTGGCCTTTCTCTGTGTCCAGTTCGTAGGCGTCGAAGTGGGCGCCGTACTTTTGCCCCGGCCCATAGTGAATGACCTGTATGGCCTCGGCCTTGTCCAGCGGAATGCCCACCAGGGCGCTGACCCGCTCACCAAAAGACTGTGCGGCCCGGAACTTGTCGTAGGCCAGCCAGGTGTTGCTGCCGGTGCGGCCATCGACGATGCCGGACTCTTCCTCCAGCGACACTCTGGCGCGCTGCATCGATTCCCGCGCCAGTTCGATGAACTGTAGGCACTGCGACTTACTCAACACGTCGTCGATGACCGCCACCATTGGCGATTCGTTGAGTACTGTGGTGCCCTTGTAGCAGACCTTCATAGCCTGTGCCCGGGTGTCCGCGCTTCCCTCAGCATACATCACCTGTCACGGCTTGAGCATTTCAAGGCTCCTCCATCCCCAGTGCTGAAAGCTTGCGAGTACTAGTGACTTGGAGCGGGATGCACGTGTCAGCTATGGCACAATGAGCGGCGAGCGAACAGGGGAAATCTATTGGCGATACTGGCGGGTGGTCAGCGCTTCCCGGTGTCCGCGGAAAGCCGCGGCCGCCTGGCGTTGTTGTGCCTGCTACTTGCCTCGCTGGTGGGCTGTGGGGTCAGCGGCGGCACTGGGTCTGGCCGCATAGAGTCAGGCGTACTCGACCTGCGGGACTGGAATTTTCATCGCCAGGGCGCGGTGGGCCTGAACGGGGAGTGGGGCTTTCACTGGAACGCGTTGCTCTCGCCCGAAGAACTACAGGCGCAATGGCCACTCGAGTACGCTACGACCAGCGTGCCTGACCAGTGGCGGGTTGATGAAGGTGGCGGTGATGGCTACAGGCGCCATGGTTACGCCACTTATTTCCTGCGCGTGTTGCTGCCGCCGGATGCGCCGCCGCTCTCCCTCAAGGTGCGCGACGTCGGCACCGCCTATCGCGTTTTCGTCGATGGCCAGCTGCTGCACGGCGCAGGCCGGGTGGGGCGAGATGCGGCCAGCACGCAGTCCGGCTTTCACCGGCAGGTGATTGCGCTACCGGCCGTCGAGCGCCCTGAGCACCGCATTGTGATTCACGTGGCAAACTTCCACTACCGCTCCGGCGGCGTCTGGGAGTACCTGGTGTTGGGCGCCGGTAATGACGTACGGCGGCACTATGAACAGGCCCTGGGGCTGTCCATCGCGTTGGCGAGTGCAATCGGCGCGATCGGCCTCTATCACCTGGGACTGTATTCATTGCGTCGCAAGGACTCCTCGCCGCTGTTCTTTGGGCTGGTTTGCCTGATTGCCGCCGCGCGCCTGCTATCAACGGACGAGCGCTATATCACCGAACTATGGCCCGGTATCTCCCACGATGCCCTGTTCAGGCTGGAGTACCTGTCGTTCCTGCTGGCCATTCCCACGTTTGGCGCCTATTTTGCCCGCCTCCTGCCGGGTTATTACCCGACCTGGGCAATGCGCGTGATCTACGTGGTCGGCCTCGGTTTTTCCGCTGGTGTCGTAGTGGCCCCGCTGAGCGTTTACTCGGTATGGCTGCCGGTATTCCAGATCTACCTGTTGCTGGCCTGCGGGCTGGGCCTGTATGCCATGGCCCGGGCCGCACTGGAGCGCCGCGAAGAGGCGGCGGCCTTCCTGGTGGGCTTTGCCATTCTTATTTTTACCGCGGTGGCAGACCTGTTGAGTTCGCGGGATGTGTTCAATACGCCGCACTTCCTGATTGGCTTCGGGCTGTTCATTTTTATCATCATCCAGTCTTATGCACTGTCTCGCCGATCAGCCCAGGCCTTCGCCGCGGTCGAATCGCTGACTTCGGAGCTGGAGACCTATTCCACCAACCTCGAGGAGAAGGTGCAGCAGCGTACGGCAGAGCTGGGCGATGCCAATGCCAGGCTGGAACAGATGGCGATGATCGACGGCCTCACCCAGATCAATAATCGACGCCAGTTCGACACCGCATTGGCACGTGAATGGCCTGCCCACGCACGCCGCAAGTCGACCCTGTCCCTGCTGATTCTGGATATCGACAATTTCAAGGCATTCAACGACAGCTACGGTCACCTCAAGGGCGACGAGGTGCTGGTGCAGGTGGCTGGCGCCCTCACCAACTCACTATCCCGGCCTACCGACCTGGTGGCGCGCTACGGTGGCGAGGAGTTTGTGGTGTTGCTACCCGATACTGATACAGCGGGCGCCTGGAACGTGGCGGAGCGCCTGCTGGCATCCGTTGCTGTCCTGAACATCCCGCATCGGGGCTCGGATCTCGGCCGCTTGAGCCTGAGCATCGGCGCGGCCACCATGGTGCCGGAACACGCGGGCGACGCGGCCAGCCTGCTGGAAGCGGCGGATCGCAATCTCTATGCGGCGAAAGCCGCCGGCCGCAACCGGATCTTCACCGGCACCGAAGGCTAGTCTTCCCTGCAGGTTGGCAGCGCGAGGAGAGTTTCAGTTAGGCTCGTTGTGCAGGCGCTGCTAAAGCGATGACAGGCTCACGCCGGGGCTGTTTCCTCCCGGCTTTCTCTCTATTTATCAAGCACATACGGCCGACCCTAGAATGCGAGTTGGAGCGGGGCTTGCCACCCTCCACAATGACGTCAGTCGATGAGGGAGACGGGCCGATGGGAAAGTTACTGGTGGTTTTGCTGACGTTGTCTGCCGCTGCTGCGCTGGCGGCAAGCAATGATGACCTGATTTCCGCCGAAGCCAGGGACGCTCGCTACGCGTCTGGCTGGTACCGCGATGTGCGTATGGCTATGTGGGAGTGGGAGGGTGCTGACCCTACCAGGATCGAAGCCACGCTGGAGCGCGTGCGCGCGGGCGACGGTGAGCGGCGCTGGCAGGAACTGGCGGATACCCAGCTCTCTTACGGCCCGGGCCACTGGACCTACGAGTTTTCGCGCACTGCCGAAGAAGAACTCGATGCCGCTGGGGTTCGGCCTTCGGCTGCTGCCCTGCGGCGCGCCGCCGTGTATTACCTGATTGCGAGCTATCCGCACCTGAACAAACCTCATTCGCGCGAGGCTCTGGGTAGAGCCTTTGACGCCTATGAGTCAGCGGGGCGGCACCTGGGGAAGCGATTTGAGACCTGGCGCTTACAGGTAGATGGCGTTGCGTTTCGCGCGTTTGTGCACCTTCCGGAGGGCCCCGGGCCACACCCGGTGGTGATGAAGACCGGCGGCATGGACGTGCTCGGTATCGAATTCCTTCCACTGGCTGATGAACTGAATCGCCGCGGTGCTGCCATGGTGGCGTTCGACATGCCAGGCAACGGCAACGATGGAGTTGTTGATCGCGACGCCCACAAGCATCACGCCGCGGTGCTGGAACGAATACTCGAGGAATCGAGATTTGATCATGCGCGGATTGCGGCCTGGTCCGAAAGCCTCGGTGGCCTGCCGGTTGTGAAGTTTGCTGTCACCCATCAGCAGCACCTGGCAGCGGCGGTCAATAGCTGTGGCCTTGTGCATGCCGTACACGCACTGGAATTATTCCCTGTACCTCCAGACGTCGATTTGGCGGCGCTCGTCGCCGCCTACTCAGCGGAGTCTTTACCCGCTGAACAGGTGGCCCAGATTGAAGCGGGCCTGGCGTCTTCCCCTGAGTTCCAGGCGCAAACCCGGAGTTTCCAGTTTGAAGTGTACGTTGAGCGGGTGGGTGCTGCTTCATCTGGCGTGCTGGATATTGCCAGCAAGAGTATGCCGATATCACTGGTAAACCAGGGCATTCTGGGGAAGGGCGAGCAGACGTCGGTACCGATCCTGTCAATTAATACCCGGGAGGACCCGATTGTTCCCACCAGTGACAGCCTGCTGGCCACTGAAGTGACCCGACGACCCACCCTGGCGCTGTTTGGCGATCACCCCGGGCACTGCGCTTCACGCCACCTGGAAATGCCCTATGTACTCAATTGGCTACGCCCCTTCTTGTGGGGTGAGGACTTGTGACAGGTACCCCATCACGACCTTGACGATTTCCTCCACCAGCTCATCCGGCTCCAGGTGTAGCCGTTGATCAACGATGGCTGCGTGGGTGAGTGACTCCACGATAATGGAAATGACTATCGCGCTGGTCTTCGCCTGTTGCTCGCTGAATCCGAGATCGTTCACGAGTGCACTGGTCGCCGGTTCGGAGCCGAGTAGCGCGGGATCTTCTCGAGGCTCTGTGTTATCCGCATCAAACCCTATGTGGCGATACCGGTCCGAAAGTAGCTGGTGAAGCACCGGGTCATCCCGGTGAATGGCCACGTTGACTCGCACGATGTGATGGAGCTGCTCACTGAAAGAGCATCCCTGGCAGGCCTGGATGGCGGTCTTCAGGCGTGTTCTCACCATGCTGAAGTGGCGCCGTCGCAGCTCAGCGATAATGGCTTCCTTGTTGGAAAAATACTGGTACAGGGAGCCGATGCTGATGCCGGCGCGTTCCGCAATGTGATTACAGGTGAAGCATTCAAGCCCGGACTCTTTCAGAAGCAGGCCTGTCGCCTCGAGGATGGCGTCGACGGTAAGCCTGGACCGTCTTTGTGTCGGTTGCTTCCTGGGTTTTAGCTCGCTGCCAGACATCATGTGTTAGCACCTCCGCCCTGATTCGACCGCCGCAGCGGCGCGCTGCGGCAGGTGAGCCGTGGACCATGAAGCACCACGCTTTACCCTACGGGCAGCATATCTTATATTGCTACCGCCAATATAAAGGGTGATCTATGAAGAAACAAGAATCCGGTACGAGAGGTGGTAACAAGCGATCAGGCAGCTATCACCACGGTGATCTCCGCAATACCCTGGTGCAGGCCGGCATTGATGTACTTGCGGAGGAAGGAATACACGCTTTGAGCCTTCGCAAGTTGGCGCGGGTGGCTGGAGTTTCTCATAACGCACCCTACATGCACTTCGCCGACAAGGAAGCGCTGCTAGCGGCGATCGCCGAAGAAGGTTTTCGGATGATGACCGACGAGATCGTTCAGATCATGTCGGTCCCCGGGGTCGAGTGGGAGCAGCGCTGGCGGGCGGGCTGCAAGAAATACATCGACTTTAACCTGTCGCATCCCGCGCATTCCGAGGTCATGTTCAGGGAGTACAGCAGAAAGAAATATCCGGAACTGTTTAAGCTCTCAGTGGGCGCTCTCGATGTGCTGACCCAGAGCATCGCTGAGGGGCAGGGCCGGGGCCTGGTCGTTGCGGGCGACCCACAGCATCTGGCGTCCATGATCTGGTGCCTGTGCCATGGGTTCTCGGCGATTCTCGCCGGCCGTCGCCTGCCACCCGTGGTTATGGGTGAGTCATCGGCAGAGGATCTTATCGATGAGTACCTAACCTATCTCCTGCAGGGTCTCCGCACAGCCAGCGATTAATATTGCTATTGCCAATATTATGCGTATGATATTGTCATTGACAATATCAATAAGTAGTGGTGCCGCTAAGCCATGAATTGCGCCTGTGGCGTTTCCCGTTTCACTTCTTCTGCCCCGCGACCGCCCGCGTTTCGGAGCGTGGCGGCAAGCAAGGGTAGATCCTGATTCGGCGCAGTTCGGCAACGACACCGCACGGGGGACTGACAATAATGAAAGACCTTGTACCCTGGCGTCGCGCTGCCTCAAGCATCCTTGGGGGCTTGCTGGCCTCGCCCATCGCAATTGCGGAAACTGAACAATTGGTGCTGGAGGAAGTTCTGGTCACCGCCACTCACCGGGAATTGAGTGCGCAGGACGTGGCCGCCTCTCTCTCGGCCATCAGTGAAGAGCAGCTACGCGCTCTGCGGATCCGCCGCGTCGATGATCTCCAGAATTTTGTTCCCGGGCTCTTTGTAAGAACACAAAGTATCGGCAACACGCGTTATACGATCCGCGGCGTGGGCGCAGCCGTGGACGATATCTCCGTCGAATCGGGGGTGGCGGTCTACATCGATGGTGTTTACGTGCCAAGGGCGGGTCCTGCCAACGGCCTGCTTTTTGACCTCGACAGGGTCGAGGTGCTTCGAGGCCCTCAGGGCACGCTGTACGGGCGCAACAGTGCCGGTGGCGCAATCAACTACATAACCCGGCGTCCTTCCAATGAACCCGGCGCGGAGTTCTCCGTTGAAGTTGCCGAATACGACACTTTCAATGCCAAGGCTTACCTCACTGGTCCGCTGGTGGAGGACAGGGTACTGGGGAAGCTATCGGTAGTCAGCATGGAATCTGATGGCTACATGGAGAACGTTTTCAACGGCGATGACGGAACCGGCGAGGATACGCAGGCGATCCGCGCGGGTGTGGACGTCATGATCAGCGATGATGTGGAACTGCAGCTCACCCTGGACTACCAGGAGAATGATCCGAATCCGCGCATGTTCGCCCTGCTGGAGCCGGGGTTTCGCTCGGTAATCCACGATCTGGCGCCGGGCTATCCGTCCGAGCCCGCGGGCGATGATCCCTACGAGGCGAACCTCGACAACACCGGTTTTGAGTCCATGGATACCGGTGGTATTACGCTGCAACTCAACGTGGGGGGCGACAACCTGGACACGGTGTACCTGTTCGGTTATCGAGAAGCTGAAACCCGTTTCTCAGCGGACAGGGACCACTCTCCAGAGAACCTGTTCAACGAAAACCACGATGAGGACAGCGATTGGTGGAGCGGTGAAGTCCGCATTACTTCGCGCCGCGACGGCGACTGGTCCTTCGGCGGAAAAGCTGATTGGCTGCTGGGCCTGTACTATTTCGAAGAGGATGGCAGCCGCGATGCTGTCTTCACTTCCGAGGTGTTCGAGCTGTTCTTCCCTGGCCAGTTACCGTTCTCTGAGGCGCAGCTTGGCTTCAATCAGGGAATCGAAACCGAAGCCTTCGCTGTCTTTGGGGAGCTTACCCATGATCTCGGCGATCGTGCGCGAGTCACCCTGGGGGCACGTTATACCTATGAGGAGAAAACCTTTTCGGGGGAAACCTTCATCATCGACCCCACCCTCGATCTTTTCTTTCCGGGCTTCCCGGGGCTGATTCCCCCGGGCCAGAACGGTGGTCTTATTGACGAGATATACGATGTAACGACGGGGGAAAGCTGGGACGATGTCGCCTTCAAGTTCGGGCTGGAGTACGACGTCAGCGACTCGGTGCTGGCCTATTTCCTGTTCAGCCAGGGCTTCAAGAGTGGTGGATTTCAGGGAACGGCGCCGACTGAGGCGATTGCTCGTACGCCGTTCGATCCCGAGAACGTGGACAACTTTGAACTCGGCCTGAAGGGCAGCTACTTTGAAGACCGCCTGCAGTCGAACATGTCGATTTACTACATGGACTATAGAGACCTACAGTCGGGCATCGCCCGCGATACCGCTACACCGGTGACGCTGAATGCCGATGCGGAAATCATGGGTTTTGAGTGGGACCTGGTGGGTTTACCTGCCGCCGGGCTGCAGCTCGGGATGAGCTTCGGCTACATAGATTCCGAGTACACGGAATTTGAGGGAACTCCAGCGCTGGAAGGCGAGCAGGTGAATGGCGTTCCCGAATACAAGTACAGCCTGTTCGCCGACTACAGTTTCCCGATTCCCGGCGGAGACGTGACGCTGCACGCTGACTATGTCTGGCAGGATGACACCACTGATGGGTTTGGCAACGCCGACATCGAGGATTGGGAGGTACTGAATGCCTCTATCACCTACAGGAGCGCTCAGGGACAGTGGGAACTCATCGCCTGGGTAAGGAACCTTCTGGATGAAGAGTACTGGTTGGAGAACAGCCTGGCCTCGGTCACCGCGCCTGATGAGGCAACCCCCAGGCTGATGGCTGCACCGAGGATTTTCGGTGCCACCATAAACTACCGTGTTGGCGGCCTACGCTGATTCTCTGCAGCGCTGAGTCGGCTCTATAGAGGTAGGTCCACGAGTACCCAGGCTTTTGCGACGTCCTGCAGACACGTCACATTCCTGAAATCGGTGCGTCACGGAGCGTTCATCTGCCGTTGTTAGCTTGGTTGGTTTAGCCAACCAGCCAATAAAGGGAGACACGGCGGCATGTTCCACAAAACCAACAAGAATCGTTCCGTTCTGGCCAGCGCGGTATTCGCGGCCAGCATGGGTTTTGCCAGTCAGGGTGCCTGGGCCACAGAGGCCTATGTTTACAACGGCAACGATGCCGGTGAGGGCTCCCTGCGAGCCGCGCTGGAAAGCGGTGCCCGCGAAATCTTCATCGAGACGGATGAAGACATCATGATCATGACGCCCCTGGTCTACAGTGGTGTGACGCCACTGGAGATCTACGGATCTTCGCAAACTGTGCGCACCACAGAGAACATTGACATCCTCGTGCTGGACAACGGTGCCAACCTGTTTGTGAACAACCTGAACTTCGCGGGCCCTGGCGGCTGGAGTATTGAGAATCGCGGCGACGATGAAGGAGAGACCGCGGGCAAGGGTATTTTCCTGGACATTCGCGATGACCAGACTTCAGGGGTTTACCTCACCCTGAGCGGTGTCACCGTGAGCGGTGTGGCCAACCACGGCATCCACGTGTCGGACTGCGACCTGGCAGATGACTGTGGTAGCGGTAGCGGTGGCGCCGGCGGCGGCTCGCCTGCCTCCATCGTCGTGAATTTCTTCGATGTCACCGTGGAGGACGTGGGCAACGGCAAGTTCGACGCCGACGGCCTGCGCGTCGATGAGCGCGGAGAAGGCAGTATCCTGTTCACCTCCAGCAACTCTACCTTCACCGGCGTGGGTGCGGATGGCGTGGAATTGGATGAGGGCCAGGATGGCGGCATCGGTACCCGTATTGCCAACAACACCTTCAGCCTGAACGGCAACTACTGTGACCCCGCCGTCATGGAGGCCTTCCTGCCGGATCCGGATGAGGCCGAATTCGAAGACGGGACAACGACGGAAGCGGACATCCCGGGGGACGTCACCGGCTCCCCGGATGACAGCTGTATCGAGCGCGAAGTGGATTTCTACGAATCCGGCTTTGTTGAAGCCTACGCGTTCGGGCTGGATCTCGACGACGGCATCGACCTCGACGAAGCAGGCCCCGGCAGCATCCGTATGGTCATGGGTAATTCCACTGTAGTGGATAACCTCGACGAGGGCGTCGACATCGACGAGGAGGGTGAGGGCCACATCAGCATCGCCCTGTCCGACACCGTGGCCACCGGCAACACCGACGATGGCTTCAAGTTCTCGGAAGAAGACGGCGGCAGCGTGATCGGGAAGGCCACCGGCAACAAGACCACGGGTAACGGCGGTAAGGGTTCCGTGTACGAGGAGGCTGATGCGGGTGACCTGGACATGTTGGTCGAACGCTCTGAAAGCAGTCTCAACGACGATAGCGACAACACGGGGATCGAAGCGGTCCAGGAAGACGCCGGAACCGGCAGCCTGACGGTCCGTGACTCCAACATTATCGACGGCATCGATGTCGACGGTGTCACGCTGGTCGAAGACTAAGCTCGCGCCGGCTACCTGAAAGCCAAAGGCCCCCGCGAGGGGGCTTTTTTTGTCTCGCGCTCTTGATCAATCCACTTCGCGCCGCGATGCCCCACACTGGATCTAATGTGCACCGGGTATGCGCGCCTGTATAGTACCGGGAAATCCGACAAGGACTCCCCAAGACCAGTGACTGAAGCAGAAACTCCACGACGTCGCCGTTACAGTCCCGAGGTGCGTCGTTCCATGATTCTCGATGGAGCGGCCGAGATTATCCGGCGCGAAGGCGTCGCGCAAATATCCCTGGAGCGCATCGGGCAGAGTGCTGGCGTCAGCAAATCGCTGGTGTACAACTATTTTGACAGCCTCAAAGACCTGCTCAGGGAGTTGCTCGATCGGGAACTCAAGGCTCTGCGGCGCCAGCAGTTTGAGGCCGCTGAGCGGGCGGTGACGTTCGAAGATCTGGTGCGCAATATCACCCACGTTTACCTGTCCAATATCGAGGATCGGGGTTTGTTGATAGAGCGTCTGCAGGCCGAGCCCAGCCTGTCAGACATGCATGACCCGACTGACTTCAGCCGATCCACAGCGGTGGATTATCTTGGCCAGATCGTGGCGGAGCACTTTGACATGCCGCTGGAATTGGCACTAGCGGCAACAGATATCTCCTTCGGCCTGCCCGCGGCCGCGGGCCGCTATCTGATGCGAGGCCCGCTCAAACGCGAAGATGTCGAAGAACTGACGGTCTCAATGATCATGGGTTCCGTCACGATGGCGCGAACCGACTACCTGTTGCGAAAACAAAAAATCAAGCGGTGACTGTCTTCCACCCTGCCTTAATGTATTTAATTTCCAATAAAAGAGAATAAATAGTCTTAAACGGCCATATATTGCGTAAAATAAATCTTTTATTGGACTTATAGTTCAATAAGGTGCTATAAACTCATTCATGCCTTGCTGTGGGCGCGGGTTGTCCGCGTTCCTTAAATGGTCGAGACATGATGAAAATAATAACTAGAGCTTACTGGGCGCTGCTCGCGCTGCTACTTGCGGCCTGCAGCGCCGAGCCCGATCCCGCCAACAACGTGGTCCTGGGCGTCGGCTATGTTGGCGCCACGGTAAGTGACCTTGAGCGCGCCAGCCGTTTCTATGCCGAGCCGGTAGCGCTGCAATCTGTGGACGCGCCGGAACTCGACACGACTCAATTGCCGGGCAGCTCGGGCCTGGCCCTGCGCTCGCAGATGCTCCGCTCAAGCAACGCGCAATTGCGACTCATGGAGTTCAGCCCTGAGGCTGACAGCGCCGCCGTGCCGGTCAACGGTCCCGGCATTGCTCACCTGTGTTTCCAGGTCAACCAGACAACCGGGGCCTACCAGAAGTTCCTGGCGGCCGGTGCCGGTGTGATCGGCGCGCCTGATATGGTCCGGTTGAGCTCATCCAGCCCTGTGCGCTACGCCTATGCCCACGACCCCGACGGCATACTATTTGAAGTGGAACACGTTGACGTGGAGGCACTCGAACTGGACTCGCCCCCCGCCCACGACTACCGAATTCGGCACATTTCACTGGCGACGCCGGATATTGATTCTGCCGTCGCGTTTTACTCCGTACTGCTCAACGAGCCTTCGCCGCGTCGGCTGGGTCGCTGGATGCATCTTTCAGGGGAAAAGCTGGAGCAGGTTTCCGGGCTTGCAGGCGCGGAAATCGAGATGGCGTGGTTCCAGGTGCGAAACCTTGAACTGGAGATCATCCAGTACCACAGCCACCCCACGCAACGACCCACGACGCCGCGACCGCTGGATGCGCTCGGCTTCAACATGATTGTGTTTGACGTCACCGATATCGAAACTGCGGCTCGCCGGGTAAGTGAGGCCGGGGGCATGCTGGAAGGCGAAGTAAAGTCGACCCCAGGCGGACGCATACAGTACGCGCGTGACCTGGACGGAAACCTGTTGGGTCTGCAACAGGTTCATGACGATGCGGCAGTGTCATCAATGAACTTTCAAGGCAATGGTATCTAGGAGGCCAGATGTTTGATTTGAGCGGCCAGGTCGCGATCGTAACGGGCGGCAACGGCGGGGTAGGGCTCGCCTTCGCGCGGGGACTGGTGAAGTGTGGCGGCAGTGTCGCCATATGGGCGAGAAACGCCGATAAGAATGCCACTGCCGTCGACGAGTTGAAATCACTCGGAGGTGATGTAGAGGCGTACGTGTGCGACGTGACGGACGAGGAGCAGATTGCCGAGACCTTCGCTAAGACGCTGGAGCGCTTTGGCCAGGTAGATAGCTGCTTTGCCAATGCCGGCGGTGGCGGTTTCCGCGGGCTTTGCCATCAGAGTAGCCGCACCGACTGGCTCGCTACAGTCGATCTCAATCTCATGAGCGTGGTCCACACCTGGGCACCGGTGACCGAGCACCTCTTGGCGAGGCGTACCGGCGGCAGGCTGGTTGTTACTTCATCGGTCGCGGCGCTGTTGGGGATCGCCGGTGCCGCTGGCTACTCCACGACCAAGCAGGCGGTACGCGGCCTGGTGCAGGCGCTCGCCGTTGAGTTGGGCCATGCCGGCATTCGCGTCAATGCAATTCTGCCGGGCTTCATCGAAACCGAGATGAGCCTGAGTGCGGGCAAGCAGTTTCAGGATGCCTGCAGGCGCCGGTCGGCGATTGGCCGGATCGGTGCGCTAGAGGATATGGAAGGGGTGGCTGTGTTTCTGGCGTCCCAACACAGCGATTTCATGACCGGCCAGAGCATCGTCATGGACGGCGGCCACAGTATTTTTCCAATGTGATCGACGCGATGACCTGGAGACTGGGACATTGGTGCACTGTAGGCCTGCTCGGTGTGAGCGGCGCGCTGATGACAGTGCTTGGTGTCTACCTCCTGTACTTGGGAGGCAGCGTGTACTACTTCTGCGCAGGTCTGGCGGCGCTGCTGACAACTCGGTGGCTGGTGCAGGGGCGCATCGTCGCTATTCATCTGTACGGCGTACTGCTGTTCCTGACTGCACTGTGGGCGCTGTACGAGTCGGGCCCTGATTTTCTGGCGCTGCTACCGCGCCTCGCTTTCTGGCTGGTCATCTCCATCTGGTTCCTGACGCCGGGCTACCGGGCCTCGTTGGGCAACCCCCTGGAGAGGAACTGGCCCGCGCCGCTCGCCATCCTGCTTCCCGGAATACTGAGCTGCCTGCTACTGGCGGTAGCGGCGAACTGGAGCTACGAGGTGCGCAGCGTGGAGTTCACGCACACGGACCTGCCGGCGGAGCCCATCCGGGACTGGCGTCATTACGGAAACACTGTGGGGGGCACACGCTTTGCGGAACTGGAGCAGATCAATGCCGCCAATGTCGGGATGCTGCAGGAAGCCTGGCGCTTTCGCACCGGGGTCGAAGATGACTTCAAGATGACGCCGCTGAACGTCGACGGTTACCTCTACCTGTGTGGCGCCCGCAACGTGCTGATCGCGATCGATGCCGACAGCGGCAACGAGATCTGGCGTCATGATCCTAAAGCAGCCGCACCCGACAAGCATCAGTATGCCCGCACCTGCAGGGGTATCAGCTATTACCAGGCGCCGACGGACTATCGTGGAGAGTGCCCCACACGTATCGTGACCGCGACGATCGATGCCAGGTTGATCGCTGTCGATGCCCTCACCGGCGTGCGCTGCGATTCTTTTGGCACGCGCGGAGCGGTCAATCTGCGCCGCGGCATGGGTGAGCACAAGGCGAAAGAGTACTATCACACGTCGCCGCCGCTGGTCGCCGGTGACAGACTGGTGGTCGGGGGGCTGGTTGTCGACTCCCAGAACCTGGGCCTGCCTTCGGGGGTGGTGCGCGCCTTCGATGCGGTGAGCGGTGACTTTCAGTGGGCGTGGGATGTGGGCCGGCCCGACGAGCCCGGCGAACCCGCCTCCGGGGAGGCCTACACTCGCGGCACTCCCAACGTCTGGTCCCTGATGAGTTTCGACCCGGCGCTGAACCTGATTTATGCCCCTACCGGCAACGCCGCACCGGACTATTTCGGTGGCGCGCGGCGCGAGTTTGACGATGCCTGGTCATCCTCCGTGGTGGCGCTGGATGCCGACACCGGCCGTCCTCGCTGGAGCTACCAGACGGTGCATCATGACATTTGGGATTACGATGTGCCGGCCCAGCCGGTGCTGGTTGATGTGGTGGTTGACGGGGCACGCATCCCGTCCGTAGCAGTGCCCACCAAGACAGGTGAAGTATTCCTGCTGGACCGGCGGCACGGTACTCCGGTGCACCCGACGCCGGAACGTCCAGTACCGCAGGACCCGGCGCCCGGAGAGTACCTGGCACCCACCCAGCCAGCCTCGCCACTGCCCCATTTCCATCCGTTCCTGCAAGAGCGCGATATGTGGGGCCTGACGCCGCTGGACCAGATGGTGTGTCGCATCGAGTACCGCATGCTGCGCTACGAGGGCCTGTTTACGCCGCCGACTCCCGGCGGCAGCTTGCAGTTTCCCGCCAATTTCGGCGGCTTCAACTGGGGCAGTGTGTCGGTCGACGCTGATCATGGCCTGCTAGTGGCATCCCCGATGTTGCTGGCCAATCGTACCTTGCTCGTCACTCCCGAACAGGTGGCTGATGCCGGGGCCCGGGCGGCGTTGCTGCTGGGCGATGATCACCCCGCGGTGTGGATGGACCCCGCGGAACCCAGACCGGCCATGGGTTCGCCTGACCCCGACAATCCCTACGACCACCGACGCATTCGCTACTACGGCCTGACCCTGCCGTTCATGTCGCGGCTTGGGACGCAGGTGCCCTGTTTCGAGCCGCCGTGGTCTCGCCTCGCTGTGATCGACCTCAACAGCAAAATGCTGTTGTGGAGTCGGCCGGTCGGCAGCATGAAGAATTCCGGGCCCTTCAATTGGCGGACCGGGCTGCCATTCCAGGTGGGTACGCCCATACGGGCTGGGACTCTGACCACCCGCGGCGGCCTGATCTTCCTGAGTTCAACCATGGACAGCACCGTGCGCGCCTTCGACCTGCACACCGGTGCTGTGCTGTGGTCCGCCGAGCTGCCCGGTAGCGGGCAGGCTACGCCGATGAGTTATTACTCGACGCGCACCGGCAAACAGTACCTGATTGTCACCGTGCCGAACCCGAGCTGGCGATATCCCCGGGACCCGAGCAGCGGTACCTATACCGATTCCCGAAATCCACGCGATGGGCGGGGCGGTTACGTCATTGCCTACACCTTGCCCTAGATAACGCTAATAACAGTGAGATCCTCATCATGAGACTGACATCCCTGCACACACCGCTGGCCTGCGCCATTTCCCTGGCGGCGACTGGCATATCTGCCCCGGCGGCCCTGGCCGCAAACACGGAGTTGCTCGAAGAAATTGTGGTGACGGCCCAGCGTCGCGAGGAATCCCTGCAGGACGTCGCCATGTCGATTTCCGCATTTAGCGGCGATACGCTGGAACTGCGACGAATTGAAGGCCTGGTTGACTTGCAGTTCTCGGTGCCGAACCTGGTGGTGGACGGGCTTCGCACCTCGATTCGCGGCGTCGGCAACAATGCAATCTCCAGCACCTCTGAGGACGGGCTGGGCTATCACATCAATGATGTTTACCTGAACGCGCCGCTGTTTCTCACCAACGACTACTTCGACATCGAGCGTGTGGAGGTGCTGCGCGGCCCGCAGGGGACGCTCTATGGCCGCAATACGACAGCGGGAGTGATCAATATCCACACCCGTAGGCCTGACGACGAATTCGGTGGCTTTGCGTCGTTTACAGCGGGCAACTATGACACCTACAGATTCAAGGGCGCCGTGAATATCCCCGTAAGCGATCGCCTGCGCCAACGTTTCGCTGGGATGTATCTGACACGCGATGGCTTTACCGAAAATGTTTACACCGGTGACGACGTGGATGGACGGGATAGCTACGAGCTGCGCAGCAGCACCTCCTTTGACTTCACGGATCGCCTGACCGCGGACCTGGTGATTTCCTATCTTGATGAAGACAGCAATCGCTCATTGCGCACCAAGGGTGTGTGTACCAAGGATGCGGAAACTGGTTGTTCGGCGCTCTCCGCCGGCTTCGAGACGCCGGATGTCAGCTCATCGATCTTCCAGACCATCAACCGGGCTCTGCTGGGTGGATCGCTGATGCCCACCGGGGACTATTTTGCCGATGCGGTAAACCCCCGTAGTTTCCGCAAGGTAAATATGGACCAGGAGCCAAGCTATGAGGCGACCCAGCTGGGTGTGTCGCTGCAATTCACCTACGATTTCGACAGGTACCAGTTTGTATCGCTGACGGGATACTACGATACAGAGGGCGATGTGTTTGCAGACTTTGACCGCTTCGCTACCGATGTGCGGCTGTTTGAACCGCTCACCTACCGGGCCAATGCCCAGGACGAGATCACCACTGATCTCATTCGCTCAGGCCGGCGCGATATTCTCGACGCCGAGCAATTCACGCAGGAGTTCAGGCTCTCCTCCCAATATGATGGCCCATTCAACTTCCTGGTGGGCGCGTTCTACTACGAGGAGGATCGATACTCTCAAACTCTTATCACCCACCCCACCTTGGCCGCGGGCCAGCGGGCGCTCGGTTTACCCAGGGAGTTCGAATTCTTCAATGTCGAAAGTGACCCGATCGAAACCGAATCCTACGCCTTGTTTGGTGAGGCCTACTTCGACGTCAGCGAGCGAACACGATTGACGGTGGGAATTCGCTACACCGATGACGACAAGTCCATTCGCACGCGCCAGCAATTCCTGATTTTCGTGGATCCCGAGTGGGTGGAGGCGGAAGACGACTGGCAGGAGACCACGGGCAAGGTCACACTGGAGCACTCCATCACCGACGACAGCATGGTGTATGCCAGCGCCGCGCGTGGCTACAAGGCCGGTGGCCTGAACCCGGGTGGTCCGGAAGGGGGGCTGGTGTTTGATCCGGAGTACATCAATGCTTTCGAGATGGGAACCAAGAATACCTTGCTGGACGGTCAGCTGAGGGCCAATGTCGGGGCCTTCTACTACGACTATGAAGATATGCAGATCGGCCAGATTACCGAGGTGTCAGCGCTCACCGTCAATGGCGATGCCACGGTGATGGGGGCCGAGGCGGAGTTCAGCTTCGCACTGGCCGATGCCTGGACTATCGACCTCAACCTCTCGTGGTTGGACCTCGAGATTGATGATTTCATATCTGCTGACCAGGGCGACCCCAATGGCATTGCGCCAGGGACCGTGCCAGCTCGGGATGAGAACGGCGACATCCTGTTCACGGATGATGGCTTGCTCATCAAGGACCTGGACGGCAACAGCCTGCGAAACGCGCCGGAATACTCGGTAAATATCGGTGTCGATTACAACGCCCAGCTGTTCGGTAACTATGACGTCAGCGTACGGGCGGACTACTTCCTGCAGGACGATTTCTACGCCAACGAATTTAACAAGCCTTCGGACGAGTTTGATGGTTGGGAACAGTTGAACCTGCAATTCACCCTACGGCCGGTTGAAGGAACCTGGCAGGCCATGGCTTACGTGAAAAACGCGTTGGACAATGACGACGTGATCCGTATGAATCAGGACGGGCCGCTGGTGGGCCGCTTCCGAAGTGCTACGGTGCTCGAGCCAAGAAACTACGGCATCGAGCTGCAGTATTCGTTCTAGCATAGGGCCTCCTGAATCTGCCGGGCGGACAGCAGAAGAGTTGCGGAGGCGCGCGCGGCAGCCTCACATCTACTGCTACGAGGTGGCGGCGCGGTTTCCGCTTGCCGCCAGCTATCGCGCAAAGACTGGGTGTTCGCTAGCTTTCAAGCAGCCTGAGGAAGGTTTCCAGGATATCGAACTCCTGCGGGAAACTTCCAAGCCGGTTACCACCGCCATGGCCACGCTGCCCGATGGACTTGTCGAGGATGTACTGCACGCCGCGGCTGTCCACCAGCGCCCGGTACATCTCGGTATTGAGCGCGATGTGATCACTGTTGGAGGTTGGCTGTAGCACGTGATTGGTGCCGCGTGTCCCTATGCCCCCCACACGATGACAGGAGCCGCAGCGCGTCTGCACGACATCTGAGGCGGACTGGGCGAAGAACTCCTCGGCACTGGGCTCACCACCCGGTGGGTCGGAACTGAATAGCGCCAGTGCTGCCGCGGTCACCACAGACACATTTTCCCCGCCACCGATGGCGCTGGTCAGGGTGCCGATATCCCCCCTGAGCTGCTGGCTGTGCAGCGAGCGGTTCCATGCAAGCATGTCGTCATAGTCGATGTCATCGTCCAGAGTGATGTCCCCAACCAGGTCGCTCGCGATGGCATCGAGGGCGGAGTGCAGTTCATCGTCAGAGGTCGAATCGGCGATATCGAGGGCGTAGCGGTAAGCGGCCTCCGTGACGGGGGTAATCAGGAAACCACCGCTGTTGAGCTCATCACCGGTGACCAGGGCGTGCAAGGTCCCAAAGGTCTGGACCGGAGCCTGGTCCGCCAGGCGATTGCCGTCCGCGTCATAGTCAAAGCCCCCCTGTACCGCCATCACGTACCAGGTGGAATCCTCAAAATCGGGATTCGCAAAGGTGTTGATACCCACCAACGACATGAGCTGCAGGGCGTTGTAGCTGTCATAGGTCTCCTGGCCCACCAGCGCCACCAGACTGTTTTCATCGGTGGTGCTTAGCCCGGTGAGCACGGTCTGGCCGGAACGGAACTCGCTGACGGTGACCTCACCGCCGCCAACCGGGCCCACCAACTGGGCCTGTTCGCAGGCGGTCAGCCCCAGGCAGACTATCGCAATACAGAGTTTGGACTTGAGCATCATGTACCTCTTGGACGCGGGAACCTCCAGATTAGACGCGATGAAGGCCGACTTGGTTCAGCCGGCAGAAAAGACTGTTCAGTTTTTGTTCGGTTTGGGGCGGATCGAGGATTAGCGCACGCACCCATCCCCGGAAACCCCGGTATGGCGAGCATGTGCACGGTTCAGGCGCCCGACTCCAGCAGCTGGCAGCGTGCGCGGAATTCCCCGAGACGCTGTTCGAATTCAGGGATCCTGCCAATGGTTTCATCCAACCGCCGCTCTGCCAGCTGGTACAGGTCCAGGTCAAGGCTGTTCTTGCTGATCAGCGTGTCCGAAAGCTCTCCCAGTTGCGCCAGGATGCGGGCCGGGTCGCGCTCGGTCCGTTCTGCTGGCGTTACGTTCTGGCGGACATAGGCGAGGTCCAGTGCTGGCAGGGAATCCTTCAGCTGGTGTTCCAGCACCACCATGCTCTCGTCGTAGCGCTCGACGATTCCCACCAGGGCGCCGGACTGCAGCTGATCCAGCGCCCTGGCAAACAGCTCCGCCCCAGGCTCCGCGGTTCCAGGGTAGTCATGCTCGCCGGCGAGATAGAGGGTCTGGTAGTTGCGGATCACGCGTGGCACTCCCGGTTGCATGCGCCAGACGACATAGTCTGCGAAATTCTTGCGCTTGGCGGTGCGGGCGCCCAGGGAGTCTGACTGCTGCTGGCGCTCGAATGCGTAAACCGAGCGGACGCGTTCTACCGGGTGGCGCAGGAGATAGAGCTGGGCAAACCGGCATCCCTCCAGCTCAGGCATGGTGCCTGGCATGTGATGACTGGAGATGGCCTGCAGCGAGCCCTGTTGCGCCACCAGCTCGGCAAGGTGCCGGGTACCGTCCCCGAGCATGCGCTCGTCGTCGCGGTGGTCGAGGAAGCCATCCCCGAAACTGCGGCGCAGGCTCCAGTCCAGGGTGCTGCCGGCGTTCTTGAAGATATGCCCGTGGGCGATGATCAGGCGCATGGACGGATGCTGAAGTGGAGTTGGCACGTTGATGAAAGGTGGGCCAGCATAATCGACTTTGCCGGGGCGCGAAACAAGGCGCCAGAGTACCGGCTTGCCGACAAGGCCTTGCCCGGAAGTGCCCGATTGTTCATATACTTGGGCGCATTGGATGCTCGAGCTTTTGGCAGGAGAGAACCTGATATGCGACTGAATACTTCTACCCGCATCGCCGGGGTCGCCGTTGGCGCCCTGTTGTCCCTGGCGGCCAGCAGCGCCAGGACCGAGATCATATCCGGTATGCCGGACGTGATTGTTTGCTCTGTTCAGGACCCGACGGGTGTGCTGCCCTGGGAGCGGATGGTCTTCTACGTGAGCGCCTATATGCGCGATGGCAGGACGCTCTACAAATCTTCCACGTCGGACCCGGTGCTGTTGATGGTGAGCGCGGACGGCGTTGTCGACGGTGCCAACCTGGCGGATTGTGATGGCCGCAGCATCGAGTCATTGCGTAAGGACAACAAGGCCTTCACATTCACAACCGGTAAGCCTGGCGGCTAGGGTCCTGCGCGCGCAGGAGGGGCTCTCAGGTAATGACCTGGCTGCCATCCCGGCGGCTGTCGGCCAGTGCGTGCAGTTCACCGTTCTCCTCGCGGCCTGCGACGTGCAGGGCGCCGAAGTACATGTCGATGTCGTCGAAGGGGCGAAGCCGGAACTCACTCCCGGCAGCGCTGGTATTGATACCGGGTTCGTGCTGCAGCGTGAACACCCCGTCTACCCACTCCACATGCAGGCGTGGCGCCCGCACCATCTCTTCAAAACTCATGTTCTCGTAGGCAAAGCGCTGCCAGCCCTGGAAGATGGTGGTGGTGATGCGGCTGGCCCCGGGGGAACCCATGGCCAGGGTTTTCCCCGCCTCATTCCACACCACGGTAGGTGACATGTTGGACACCAGCCGGCCGCCAGCGGGGATCGCGAAGAAACCCGCCGGATTCAGCTCGGGCTCGCCAAGGCTGTTGTTGGTGGGAATGCCGGTACCCGGAATAGAAATTCCCGAGCCGTAGCCATTGCTCATGGTGATGGCCACCACGGTGCCGTCATCGGTGGCGACACTCAGGTGCATGGTATTCGGGGAAAAGCGCTTGTGCAGGTACCTCTCCAGCCAGTCCCGTTCCAGGATCTGCCCGGCGCGTGCCGCCCCCCAGTGTGCGTTGGCTTCCTGCTGGCGCAGGGAGAACATCGCCTGCTGCACCCGGGCGATGGCGAGGGCCCGCTGGGCGTCACTCATTTCCGGCTGCCAGAGGCTGTCATACATCTGCACCATCGATCCCACCATGGCACCGCCGATGGCCGGCGGGGGGTTCAGCGCCAGCTGGTAGCCGTGGGAATTCAGCAGGATTGGCCGGCGCACCTCGGCCTGGTAGGCCCCAAGGTCCGCCATCGTTATGAAGCCCTCATTGGACAGGGCTTCCTTTTCCAGGGCGCGGCCAATATCGCCGCGGTAGAGCGCATCGGCCCCTTCCCGGGCGATCAGGTCGAGGGAGTCTGCCAGGTGGGGCGGCGTGTAGAAATCACCGCTTCCCAGCGGGTTTACACCATCCGGGAAGAAACTGTCGCGGCTTTCCTGCTGCGCAAAGAACACCGCTTCGCCGGCCATCTCCAGCCACTTGACCAGGGTGTGGCTGGCGATCAGCCCCGATCGCGCCAGCGTCAGCGCCGGCGTGACGATGTCACGCCAGGGCATTGAGCCGTGTCGCTGCCAGGCGAGCTCGACCGCTCGCAACATGCCTGGCACGGCGATCGAGGCATGGCCGACGTTGACAGTAATACCGTCACCGTAGGGGATATGCGCGCGCTGCCAGGCGGTGCCGGCGCCGCCGTCTGGCGTCGCCGGCATGGCGTCGGCGCCGTCAATCAATTCCGGCGGCTGGCCGGCGACCTTGACGGCGATGAAGGCAGAACCGCCCAGGGAACACATGATGGTCTCTGAGACGGTTGCCGCCAGGGCACAGGCCACCGCGATATCCACGGCGTTCCCGCCTGCCTCGGCAATCTGCCTGCCGGCGTCAACGGTGTAGTGGGATTCGGAGGCGATCGCAGCCCGGGTGATACTCATTGAATTGGTCGCAGTCTAAATGAACTGCCAGTCTAGCCAGTGCCAC
Source organism: Halieaceae bacterium (assembly GCA_965229625.1). GTDB lineage: Bacteria > Pseudomonadota > Gammaproteobacteria > Pseudomonadales > Halieaceae > JANQIO01. The sequence continues at coordinate 809,484 of CBDDJJ010000002.1, read as the reverse complement.
CGCACGCGGGAAACGCGTAGCCGGCGTTGCAGGGGATTCGCTGCGTTAGATCAAGATAATCCTGTCGCGGTATGAACAGGTAAAGCTGCGCCACCTGGCGCGAAGGTGCTGAATCCGCGACAGCTATACTCCCCCGGCATTGAAATCTATACTTCGGTCAAGCCGATCCTGTCGGCCCATAATAAGAATGTGGGGAAATCCTATGAAACAACGCCTGCTGGGGTGGCTCTGCCTCCCTGTCCTTGCCGCTTGTAGCGACTCCAACGATACCTTCATCCCGGAACCGGTACTGCCCGATTTCACAGCAGCAGATGCCTGGATGGCCGACTTTGTCGCCAGCGAGGAGGCCTTCCCCGGCGGCTCCTATATCGTGGTCGACCGGGACCTGGGCGTCGTCCACAAGGCGGCCTTCGGCAACCAGACCGAGGACAGCCTGGTCCTGCTGGCGTCCACCAGCAAGGTGCCGACGGTGACGCTGCTAATGGCGCTGCACGATGATGACGACAATGTCGACTTTGACATCACCACGCCAATCGCCAATTACCTGCCCTGGCAGGGGGTATGGGACCCGGCGATTACCACCGAGCACCTGGTGGCCAACCGCTCGGGGATTCCCGGCCTGGTCAACCTGTTTGTAAACCAAGCGCTGTATGCACCCCACCTGTGCCAGTACCTGCCGTTTGGCACCCTGCAGGAGTGCGGTGAGACTATCTTCACCACGCCCTTACCGGGTTTGGTGAGCACACCGGCGGATACCGCTTTCGACTACGGTGGCAGCCAGTGGCAGCTATCCGGTGCGGTGGCGGAGATTGTCGGCGGCGGTACCTGGAACCAGCTATGGGATGCGTACATCGCCGAGCCCTGTGATATGGAGATCGCGACCTACGGCAACAACCTGTCCTTTGCCGAGGCCTGGGACGGTATGCCGGAGACCCTGGTGGGGCGTGAAAACCCCAACCAGGAAGGCGGCATGATGAGCAACCTGGACGACTACGCGAAGCTTCTCTCCCTGCACCTCAATGACGGCCTGTGCGGAGCGAACCGCGTGCTCAGTGCAGACAGCGTTGCCTCCATGCGCCTGCCCCGGACCCAGGATGCCGATGGCAGCGGCTACGGCATGGGCTGGTGGCTGGAGCCACGGGTTGGAGACGGACCGGTGACCCTGTTCACCGACGGCGGCTTCTACGGATCCCTGTCCTGGATCGATACCGAGCGCCAGTACGCGGGCGTTGTCTTCTTCGAAGACTACACGGGTAACGAGGGCAGCGTCGGCAGCGGCGGCGCCCGCGATCAGCTTATTCCGATTATCGCGGCGGCCTTCGACGAGGTGCGCTAGCTAGAAGCCTGGGCGCTTGATTCCGTCCGGCGACGGGAAACTAATGGCTGGCCTGTTGAATATCCTGTTCGAACAGCAAGTCATCAGTCACGATCACCTGCCGTTCACCTGTGGCATTCTCCTCGCCGGCGACCACGAAACGATACTGTCCGGGATTCGAATAGCGTCGTCCAGTTGGCAGCAGGCGCCGGTTAGCGCGCCTTGTCAGGCGAGGAATCGGTTGACTTCGAGGTGTGGTCCGCAAAGGCCGCCACGGCCACATCCAGGGCATCCTGCGACAGAACTTCAACATCCGGTTGCACACCGACAGACTGCCAGTTGGTTCCGGTGATGGGATTTACGCTGCGGGCAGTGACCGACCACAGCACGAAATGGGGGTGCACGGGCAGATAGTCGAAAGGATGGGCGCCGCCACCGGACACTTCGCCGATCACTGTAGCGCGGTCCAGGGCCTGCAGATTGTAGGCCAGTGCCTCAGCGGCGGAGAAAGTCTTGCCTGAGGTCAGCACATATACGGGCTTATCTTTCCCAAAGCGCTTACCCGGCACGTACGGCAGCGTGAACCGTTGGGTCAGGGTGTCGGTGGGTCGGTCGTACATGCCCGTCAGCGGGTGCCGGCCGCCGTCAAAGAGGTAGCTGGCTACCAGGTCAGCGGTGGCGCCAATGCCTCCGCCGTTGTTCCTGAGGTCGATAATCAGCCCGTCCAGGTCCGCGAGCACGTTCATTGCAGCAGCGATAGTGTCGCCGCCCATTGCCAGCGGCGGAAACACGCGCAGGTCGAAGTAGCCCAGGTTGCCTTCCAGGCGCTCGATGCGGTTCACCCCGTAGTTGATATGGGCGCCGTACCAGCGCTCCATTTGCTCATCACCGTATTCCTGCTCCGCCTCAGCCGAAGCACTGATCGGGGAGGGCGAGTATTCGACGTTCAGGTGACCGTCACCGGTCAGTTCCTGCAGCCTTGTGCTCACTGCAGTGGCAAAGTGCTCCGCGTCGGTGAAGGAATGGAATTTTCCTGCCGCGAGGTCCTCACGCAGGCTGGCGCCAGCCCGTTGCCCCACCTGCGGATCAACATAGTCATCCTCGAGGTGGGCGATCACCGCCGACAACACCTGCTGCCGCGTATTCTCATCCGTCGGGTTTGCCGAGGCAGCCGTGGTTATGGCCAACAGCAGGGTGGCGAGTATTCCAGGCAGAGGCTTCACGGTCTGTTGTCCTTGGCGGTGGGGGATAGCGATTGAATCCGTTCCTTGAAAGGCGTGTTTTCGAGTTTGCTAATAGCTTCTGCCAGCAACTGGCTCAGCGGGTGGGTGAGTTCCCGGTCCAGTTGGCCGGCGGCACGCTGTGTCGCTTGCCAGCGTTCCTGCAGCCAGGGCAACAACGCGCGACCGTCCGGTGACAGGCGCACGGTCCGATAGCGGCGGTCGCCTTCAACCGCCAACTCCACCAGTTCCAGGTCGACCATGCGGGTAATGGTCTGGCTGGCAGCAGAGTGGGAAATACTGGAACGCGCGGCGATATCCTTGATGGTAAGGGGCTCCTGCACCGCCAGCGCCTTCATTACTGGGGTGTAGCGGGGCACGTAGAAAGGGTGCTCCTCCCTATAGAGAACCTCAAGATCACCATCAAGCAACTCAAGCAGGCGCCGGAGCTGGGTGCCCAATCCATCAGCAGGTTTCACGTGCCAGTCCATGTCTATATAACAGGACTAATATATTAGTGCTTATATAATTTGAGTCAACCGCCACCAGCGCTAATGGGCGTTGGGTTTACCGCTATCTCAAGGGTGGATCAGGTGGGGCGGTTCCATGAGGTGCTGGTACACCGCCACGGGCGAATATTGCTGTCGCGTGTCAGCTTTGTGTGCCTTCCTTGCGGCGGCATTGGGAAACGGCATAGCTCACGCCTGCTACCCAGACAACATAGATGGCACCCACGGTGCGCTCGTAGACGCCCAGCGAAATCGTGCCGATCAGCAGCACGGCGGGTATCAACAGCAGCCAGATGCACAGGCACACTGCATTGAAGCGGCCCAGCCCCGGCTGGATACGCCACAAGCCCGGCTGGAGCAGGCCCATGGTGAGGCCTGCGAGGGAGGCCACTAACCACAGCGGATCGTTTGCATTGGGTCCTCGCAGTGTGTCCGGCCCCGACACAGCAAAGTAATAGGCAACGTAGAACAGCGAGGCCCCGGAGGCGATCAGGCCGCCTCGCGCGTAGGGCCAGAACCAGCCACGGTCGCGCCCCGCCAAAGCAACACCCAGGATGATCTGGGCAGCGCCAAACAACAGCAGGCTGGTGGTATGTAGCACTGCCCATGGGCCCTGGCTGAGCGTACTGATCGGGTCCTGCAGGGTGGCGTCGCTGTTGGCCAGCAGGGTGAGGATGTGCAATACCGGCGTAACGATAGACAGAATAAGCGCGATATGGGACAGCATTCTGATACCTACATGGATACCAACTATGCGGAGAGCATACCGGTCTGGGCGTAGCCAGGGAAAAACAGTCGCGAGGCCGGCGGGTGGCGACCCTGGCTAGTTGCTTCGCTGGGTATCCTGGTCGTCAGCTTCGATGGCGGGTTCGGGAATGCCATCCGGGTGGGGGACCTGGTCCGGATGCGCCGACTCGACAGCAAAGATGACGATTTCGGTCGCTTCATCAAAGTCCCGGCCGAGAGCAATCTTGCCCTGTTCGTGCAGGGTAATCTGTTCCCGGCGCAGATAAACCGGGCCGTCATGGGTCAACACGTGGGTGCCGTTGGTACTTTGATCAGTGAGCGTATACTTGCCACGCCGGCACTCGATCCGCGCGTGGTCGCGCGAGGCGGTGCTGTCATTCACCACAAGATGTGCTGATTGGCCGCGGCCTATGATAAATGTGCCTGTATCGGCTGTGACGATTCGCTCCTGCCCGCGATAATTCAGCCGGAGCTGCATATCCGGTTCTGGCGGGGCCTTCTGGTAAAGCTTGGTAGCGATGCGGGTGAGGTCCTCCGGCTGCCAGATGACTTCGAAAATGTCGATATCATCCGCCTTGCCCTTGACCGGGATGCGATCCAGGTACCGGGTGCTGGACTTGAGTGCCGGCGACAACTGATCTGCGGTCTCCCGCGTGGTAATCACCTGGCCGCCCTTGGCCAGTCCCGCCATGCGCGCCGCCGTATTGACAGCGTCGCCGAACACATCGCCGTCTTCGAGAATGGCGGGGCCATCGTGCAGGCCGACTCGAATCTTCATGGTGACCGGCGTATGGGGGTTGATGACGGGGAGTTCGCCGGTGATGGCTTCCTGCATGGCCATTGCCGCCTTGACGCCGAGGTCCGCCGACGGAAAGGTGCACATGATTTCGTCACCGATGGTCTTGATCACGGAGCCCTGATGCTGGTCGACCTCCCGGGTCATCAACTCCAGGCACTGGGCCACAAGCTCTCGAGCCACCTCATCACCCAGGGTTTCGTACAGGCGTGTGCTGCCGCTGATATCTGCGAATACGATGGCTAGCTGGACGGTTTCGTGATCCATGGAGCGCTCGTGGCCTCGGAAAATCCTGGAAGTGTTGCAGCGAAGAAAACTCTGTCAGAGTAACACTTTAGTAGCGCAGAATTTGCGATCCGTTTGGCAAATACGCCACTTGGAAGCGGCTGGTGTGTGTCTGATAGGGAAAGCCCCGAGGGTGGGTCGGGGGTGGTCGCTTGTCAGGCGAGAGCCCGGCGGCGTTCACCGCGTCTGCGGTCGACCATAACAGTTTCACCGCCCGGCAGCTTCAGCGGAAACACGACGTCAGATGTACTTCGGCGCCGATCCATTCCAGAGCGGGTTCGATACTGTACGTGCGGGTGTTCAACCCTCTGGGGCATATACCGTCGGTTGGCGACGATGACCATATAGACCGAAAATACCACCGCGCAAAAACCGAGTGTTCCCAGTGTCAACAACACTGCCTGCATAAGCTGCCTTAACCCGTAAAGTAGGAATTCTTGTTTTACAAATACTTAGCAAAATTCAAGCCGTGATTAGGAAATGTATAGAAATCAGTGGCTTGGGGGAGAGGTGCTGCTGATTTCGCTAGTAAGTGTAAAGATTTCTGACAGCTCAACGGCGCTCTTGCAACAAAGTCCTGCGCCATTCGCAAAGCCTGTAACCGCATAGCCTCGCAATAGAGGCGGCCCTGGCTGGCTTTAGCGACTATCGATGCATGGATTGGCTAAGTGTCGACTGCGCATTATGCTGGCGGCTCAGCCTGTTGCTTCGCGGTTGGCGCTTTCGACGAGGTGGCACCGGCAGCTATGCGGCCTGTATCGCGAAAGCTGCCGCTAACCGACGACAAACACAGACGCATAACACCGTAATCGACTTGAAGGCCGCTGACTTGTTTTCCCGTCCCGCATTCTCCGTGCTACTCGTCTGTACAGCGAACATCTGTCGCTCGCCCATGGCAGAGGGACTGCTGAAGCAGCGCACGGCAGAGCTGGGTGTCGGCAAGCGAGTGCTGGTCGATTCCGCCGGTATCCGCGTCGGCAGGCCTGGACAACGGCCGGATCCCCGGGCCCAGGTGCAGTTGCTGAAGCTCGGCATCAATATCCGCCGCTGCCGTGCGAGGGCGGTCGAACCTCGGGATTTTCAGCGCTTTGACTACATCCTCGGGATGAGCGGTACGCACATGGCATGGCTTAGTGAGCAGGCGGGGGAAAAGGCCCACGCCCGCCTCTCACCCATTCTGGGATTTGCCTCGCCAGAGGACGCCATCGACGTGCCGGATCCGTACTACGGGAAAGAGGCGGAATTTGCGCAAGTGTTGACCCTGCTGCAGGGCGCTGTAGACGGTTTTGTAGAAGCGGTGTTGAAGCCGGAATTGCAGGCGCGGGAGCTTCTCTAGCCCGGATCACCCGGTGTGATGTGCTCCGGATAGCTAGGACTTCAGGTGGTAGCGCTCCATCAGGTTGTAAAGGGTAGGGCGGGTGATTCCCAGGGCTTTGGCCGCCTCTGAAATATTGTCTTCACAGTAGAGCAGTGCTCGTACTACGGCCCTGCGCTCGGCGTCATCGCGTACCTGCCGCAGGTTGAAGGGGATGGGCTCTCCCTCCGCCTGGTCGAGCTGCAGATCTTCGGCGGTGATCTGGTTGCCGTCTGCCATGATCACGGCGCGCTTGATGAGGCTCTCCATCTCGCGCACATTACCTGGCCAGCCGTAGCGCTCTATCGCCAGGATTGCGCCCTTGTCAAAACCGCGCACCTTGCCTTTATACGCCTGGTTGAATTTCTCCAGGAAAGCGCGGGCGAGCACAATGGCATCACCGTCGCGGTCCTTCAGCGCGGGAATATCGATGGTGATCTCGCTGATGCGGTAGTAGAGGTCTTCGCGGAATTTGCCTTCCTCGATCAGGCGCTGCAAATCCTGGTGGGTCGCGCCGATGATGCGCACGTCGACGGGTATTTCCTTGCGCCCACCCAGCCGCTCGATGACTCGCTCCTGGAGAAAGCGCAGCAGCTTGGCCTGTAGTTCCAGCGGCAAGTCGCCGATCTCGTCGAGAAACAGGGTGCCGCCGTTGGCGTGTTCAATCTTGCCTATCGTCTGCTTGCTGGCGCCGGTGAATGCGCCCTTCTCATAGCCGAACAGCTCGCTTTCCAGCAGCGTGCCAGGAATTGCTGCACAGTTGATGGCAACAATCCTCTCCCCGGACCTCGGGCTGAGCTGGTGAATCGCCTTGGCAAATACTTCTTTACCCGTGCCGCTGGCGCCTTGCAACAGGGTGGTGATGTCTGAGGGCGCGACTTTTTCCACTGTCCTGCAGACCTTCAGCATCTGCGGACTGGCAGCGATGATGCCGTCCAGCGGCGAGTTTTGCTCGAAGCGCTGCAGCCGTCGATTTTCGGCCTCCAGCTCGTGGACCCGGTGTGCTCGCTCGACAATGAGCGTGAGTACTTCCTGCTCAACGGGCTTCTGGTAGAAATCGTAGGCGCCGCGGCCAATCGCCTCTATGGCATTTGCCCGGTCGTTGTCCCCGGTGACGATGATCACCTTGGTCTCAGGCGCCAGAGAGAGAATTTCCTGGAGCGTGGCCAGACCCTCGGTTACACCGCCGGGGTCGGGCGGCAGGCCCAGGTCAAGGAGCACAACGTTGGGCTGGTGGCGACGCAGCTGATGGATTGCATCCTTGCGATCGCCGCTGATGACCACATCGAAGTTCTCGAAGCACCAGCGCAGCTGGTTTTGGAGCCCCTTGTCGTCTTCAACGATCAGTAGGTGGTTTCTTGCATCGGCCACTCGCTAACTCCCAGTTCGGAAGGCCGGCATGGTATCACTATGCGGAACAGCGAGCCCTCCCCGGGCGTGGACCTGACCTCGATGTCGCCGCCAAGAGAGCGAATATACTCGCGACTCTCGAAGGCTCCCACGCCCATGCCGGTCAATCCCTTCGTGGAATCAAAGGGTCGGAACAAGCGCTCGCGGATAAAATCCTCGTCCATGCCGATGCCATTGTCTCGCACCGACACGACCGCAGTGAAGTCGTCCTGGTACTCCAGTTCCACTTCCACGAGACCATTTTCCCGACAGGCTTCCTGCGCGTTCTGAATAATATGGCCGAACACCGTTGCCAGCTGCTCCCGGTCGGCCGGGGTGGTCAGCAGCTGGACATTGGACTTCAGCTTCGGTGTCGGTTCCCGGCCAGAGTGGTGGCCGACCACTTCGGCCAACAGTTCGTTGATCTCCGTGTCGCGAGAGGGCAGCCCGCGCATGCCGCTGCGCATTTGATCCATGAGCCGCTTCATCCGGTCAACGGAGTTGTTCACGGTGCCGACCATGTCGTCGATGAAATCGGGATTGTCCTTGTGCTTCTCCGCATTGGCGACGATCAGCGACTGCTGGGCGAGTATGTTTTTCAGATCGTGGACCACGTAGGCCGAAAGCCGGTTGAAGGCTTCAAACTGCCTTGCCTCGACCAATTGCTGGTTGAACTGGTACTGGGCCAGCTCGCTGGCTGCCTGGCGGCCCGCGACCTTCAGCAGGTCGTGGTCTTCCCAGTTGACCGACAGTCGCAGCTCAGGCCTGTCGAGTAGCACGATGCCAATCACGCTGTCGCCAAAGAATAGCGGGATCAGCAGCCAGGCCTGTTCACGGTCGAGCAGTGCCTCTGTGAGTTCAAGCCCGGAGTACAGCCCGGGCGACTGCCTATACTCGCCAACGTCGATCACCCACTGCTGGCGCTCCGAGAAGCGCGCGACGTTGTCGAGTGCCTTGTCCAGCGCGCCCGACGGTGCCTCAGTGTTCCACTGCTCAAGCAGCTCAAAACCACTTTCCGCTCTCAGCCATAGCAAGCCGCTGTTGCTCTGCACCAGTTGCGCGAGAGCAGATACCACCCGGCGAGGGATGCGCTCGTCACTTGAGGTGAGATTCTCGGTAAACCGCGACCATTCCCGGCGGTAGTCGTATTTGTAGCTGAGGAAGTGCTTGCTCAGGAATACGCGAATCCGGGCGCGAATCCTGTCGGAGCATAGCAGCATGACCAGCACGGCCCCCGTCAGGCAGAGGAACCCTATTTGGATCACGCCGCCCCAGGCGCCGCCGTAGAAACGGATGTAGTACCCGGTGACTGCCATGAGGATGAGGTAGAGCCCCGTACCCATAAACATCACGCCCTGGAAAACGACGTGCCGGGACAGGTGGATATGGAGGTTCCAGTTCAGGTTGCGAGCCACGGAAATCGCTATCAGTGGCACAACGAGCGCATTGATGAGCCCGCGCGCCTGCCAGATCTGCGGGCTCGTCTGTCCGCTCAGCAGCGCGCCGGAGTACATGAACAGATCGAAGCCGAACACTACAGCCATCCCCAGGCACAGGCACCAGACAGCCCAGCGCTGGTCCGCCTTGGCATGGCGGTAGATCTCCTCAGCCAGCAGCAAGCCGGCCAGTGCCAGGGCTGCCCATACAAACGGGGCGAGATTCTGAGTAAAACCCGCCTGAACACCCAGGGGCCCCGCGAGCAGCGGCAGGCCGAGGAGTGCAATAGTTGCGGTCACGCCTGTCAATATCAGGCCGGTTCTCAATGCTCGTTGTACGGCCTGTCGGTTTTGCTCTAGCAGTTTCAGCAGGAACAGGCACCATAGGCCGGTACGCAGCAGTTGAGCCAACCTGCAGAGCTCCGTGGGGATCAGTGGCGTCGCAGTTTGGGCAGCTGCTGTAAACGCCCAGAGCGTGCTCGCGCCGCAAGCCAGGACCAGCAAGGTAGCCAGAGTGCTGCCGCGCCACGAAATCACCAGTAGCGTGGTGAGCACGAGGTAGGCTACGGCAGGGGCCAGGTAGCTGTAGAGGCTGATATCAGAAAGCATTGTTTGCTATTTGTTTCGCACTCGCTGCTCACAGTTTCTGTCAGGGAGCACCTTGCTCCGCGACGTCGGCTGTAAGCCAAGTAATTTAGTACTCGCTAATGTCGCCGCATTGGGCCTCGGACGGAAGCTTCACAGCGGTAAGTTGCTAACTGCTTCACACTTGTTGGCGATTCATGCCGCTTGATGGATCGCAATGTGAGAACTACTTCACAATCCCACGGAATCAGGCTGCGCCGCGCGTTTGCTGTTGCTGTGCCTCGATCCGCTTTACACTCTGCGTGTTTGGCGCTTTTGCAGGTGCATGTACTGCACATGCTGGGCGTTCTTTATGAAATTTGCGGATAGGAAATCTCGATATGTGCGGCATTATCGGGTACACGGGTACCAAAGCTGCCCCTGGCATCATCGTCTCAGGGCTGAAGAGGCTCGAATACCGGGGCTATGATTCTGCCGGTATCGCGATCGTGCCTGGAAGCGGTGACCCTCTGCTCTGTGTCAAGACGGCGGGTAAGGTGTCGACCCTGGAATCCAGGCTTGCGGAACAACTCAGCGGGACTGCTGAGGGGGCGCAGCTGGCCATCGGCCATACTCGCTGGGCAACGCATGGTGAACCCAACGAACCCAATGCACACCCGCACCTGAGCCCCTCCGGCCAGTTCGCGATCGCCCATAACGGGATCATTGAGAACTACCGGGCAATCCGGGAGCGGCTGCTGGCCGAGGGCCACAGTTTCGCCAGTGAAACCGACTCTGAGACCATTGCCCACTTGATCGAGGATGCCTATGAAGGAGACTTCCAGGCAGCGGTGCTCCAGGCCTTGTCTCAGATCGAGGGAACGTTCGGCCTGGTAGTCGTTTCCTCCTTACACCCCGGGGTCATCATTGCGGCGCGTAATGGCAGTCCTATTGTGGTCGGCATCGGGCAGGATGAAACCCTGATTGCCTCCGACGTAAGCGCGCTGCTGAGTCACACCAATCAGGTGGTCTACCTCGACGACGGTGATGTCGTGATGGCGACGCCCGACAGTTTTGAAATCACCTCCCTCAAGAACCTGCCAGTGTCCAGGTCGGCGACAGAAATTGACTGGAATCTTGAGGAGATTGAGAAAGGTGGGTTCGAGCACTTCATGCTCAAGGAGATCCATGAACAGCCAGATGCGCTGACTAACACCATGCGCGGCAGGCTGTTGCCGGAGGAAGCCACGGCCAAGCTGAGTGGCATGCAGCTTGGGCCTGCTGACCTCGCTCAGATCGACAGGATAACGATTGCCGCATGTGGTACATCGATGTACGCCGGCATGGTGGGGAAGTACCTGTTCGAGGACTTCGCCAGTATTCCCAGCGACGTCGTACAGGCAGCGGAGTTTCGCGACCGCAATCCGATCATCGAGCGTAATGCCTGTATGATCGCCATCAGCCAGTCCGGGGAAACCATCGATACACTCGCCGCTGTCCGGGAAGCGAATCGCAAGGGCGCGACCATCCTGGGTCTCTGCAACGTGGTCGGTTCTACGATCGCGCGTGAGGTCGGCAGGGGAGTTTACCTGCACGCCGGTCCTGAGATCAGTGTGGCATCAACTAAGGCGTTCACCTGCCAGGTGGCTGTGCTGGCCATGATGTCCCTGTTGCTTGGGCGCACCCGTCGTATGGCGGCCCAGTCGGGCCGGCGTATTGTCGAGCAGCTAGCCGGGCTACCGGAACTCGCTTCGGCCGTGATTGCGCAGGAGGACAAGATTGCCGAGATTGCCACGAAGTACGCCGCGATCGAGAACGCTTTCTTTATTGGCCGTGGTTACATGTACCCGGCTGTGCTGGAGGGCGCACTGAAGCTCAAGGAGATTTCGTACGTCCACGCCGAAGGCTATCACGCGGCCGAACTGAAACATGGACCAATTGCCCTGCTGACGCCGGATATCCCAGTGGTGGTTGCTGTCCCGGACAGCCCGGGCAAGGTCAAGACCATAGGCAATATGCAGGAGTGCAGGGCGCGCAAGGCGCCGGTTATTGCAATTGCTACCGAGGGCGACGAAGACATCCGCGCACATTGTGACGACCTCATTACCGTGCCTCCCTGTGAAGAGTACGTGGCAACGATTCCTGTCGTGATTGCAGAGCAATTACTGGCCTACCATATTGCCAGGCTGCGTGGCTGTGAAATTGACCAGCCCAGAAATCTCGCCAAGTCCGTGACGGTGGAGTAACAGGCGGCTGGTTGCTGAATTACAACGCGCTGATGCTACGCGTGCTAGACTGAAACAGGTTCACTTTGAGCGTTTGGGGATGAAAATGACTTGTAGTTTGATGCGTTACAAAGGGTTTGGTCTCAGCTTCGTGGTGGTTGCTCTGATGGCTCTTTGCGCAGGCTGCGGTACGACCTATCCACCGGTAGCTGCCGACCAGAGAAATTTTTCGCCGGACTACGATTACGTAATCGGTGCCGGAGATACTTTGGAGGTTTTTGTTTGGGGTAATGAGGAACTGACGACCAGCGGTGTGGTTCGACCAGACGGAAAATTCACGACTCGCCTGATTGAGGACATAGACGCCAGCGGCAAGACATCCACCGAACTGGCCCGCGATATCGAAGCCGCCTATTCGAAGTACGTCAAGAGCGCCGTAGTCAGCGTGATAGTCAACGGGTTTGTCGGTGTGCCCGAGCAGCAGGTGGCCGTTGTCGGGGAGGCCCAGCAGCCTCGATCGATTCCCTACCGCAAACACATGACGCTGCTCGACCTGATGATTGAGGTAGGCGGGATGACGGAATTCGCCGCGGGCAATCGTGCGGTGCTCGTGCGTGATTTCAATGGCCGCCAGGACGCCTTTCGAGTGCGTCTGGATGATCTGATCCGTGACGGAGATATTTCCGAAAACGTAACTTTGTTCCCTGGCGACATCGTTATCATTCCTGAGTCCTGGTTCTGATACCGCGGGGATTAGGTAGCCATGCAAGTGGACGCCGAAAGAGCTGGGCCAATGGTGAAGCGTACATGCCTTTGCACCGGTATTCTGCTGGCGGGGTGCATTCAACCGCTGGCGTGGTCGGCCGAGTGGGAGTCAAATTTTGGGATTGCGCCAGAAATAGTCTTTACGGACAACGTCTGTCTCAATGCTGACGACAAGCAGAGCGAATGGATCGGTAGCCTTACTCCGTCACTCAACTTCAGTGGCGTCGGCAAACGCGCGATAGTCAACTTTGCCGGATCACTCCAGTTCCATACCCTGGACAACAACAATACCGAATGTGATGACCCTCAGGGAAACCGGACGGACTCACCAATTCCTGCGCTACAGTTCGACAGCCAGTCGGCGATCGTTGAAGACTGGTTGTTCCTGAATGCCAGCGCCCGCGCGCGGCAGAATGATCTCAACCAATTCAGGGCCGCTGGCAACAATGGTCTCAACCGCAGTGCCAACTTCAATACCACCACCCAGTATCAGCTCAATCCTTACATAGCACGACGAGTTGGTGGCGTCGCCAATTTTCGCCTGGGCTATAGCTATGATGAGCAACAAAATTCTGAAGATATTGTCGGTGACAGTACAGTTGACACTGTAGATGCGTCGCTCTCCAGTGTTGCAAATGGCACACCGTTCAGTTGGGCCGTCTCCGGGTACGACACCAAAGTAGAGTTCGAAGAGCAGGTCAACGATCAGGACGATACGAGCGAGTTGCGTGCTGTAACGCTACAAGTGGGTTACCAGATCACTTCGAAGTTCCAGATCAATGGCAGTGTTGGCGAGGAAGACAATGATTTTCCAACGGCGGTAGAGGATACCGGCGAGGACACTGACGGCTCTTTCTGGGATGTAGGCTTCCTGTACACGCCCAGCAGCCGTCTTTCCCTGGCGGCTGGAACCGGTGATCGATTTTTCGGGTCTACGCCGCGACTCGACTTCACCTACCGCCATAGGCGATCTGTGTTTATCGCACAGTATTCCAAGGGTTTGAATTTTACGCGTAACATTCGTGGCATCGGTGGCACGAGTTCCCAGACAGTAGAAGTCGACGATAGGGGCGGTATCGGTTTCGGCAGCCAGCTCGCAGGCTTCAGTGCCCCGACCGGGCTCGCGCGAGCGCCCATCATTGAAGAGCGATTTACGCTGGGGTATGTCTACACGGGGCGTAGGCACAGTATCGATTTACAGGGCAGAAGCTCTCAGCAGGAGCGTACCGATATCAATCAGGAATCGGAATTCAATAGTGTGTCTATCCGTTTAACCCGAACTATGGGCAGGACTAGAAATGCGTATCTTCGACTCTTGTGGGATGAGCGATTAGCAGGCAACGCGGAGGACGTTGCATTTGCCAACGATTCGGAAACGTGGACGGGGGCCGTTGGCTATACCTGGAACATCAGTGAGCAAGGCAGTGTATCGCTGGAATACCTGTATACCGATCGCGATTCTGAGATCGAAGGTGACACCTTCACGGAGAATCGAGTCATCGCTACTCTGAACATCCCCTTCTAACATTCCCTCCCAGTTTCTAGACGCCAGGCAGGTTGCTTACAGGGCTGCTGGGGGTTACGCCGGCTCTCCGGGCCCGTTTTTCATGGACTGCATTTCCCGCGCCTTTTCGATGTCAGCTACTTCGGCAGGTGGTTCTTCGGATTCCGTCCCTTCGGGCGTGAGGCCGTACTGCTCGAGAATGGGCTGCGGCAGGTCACCCAGTGAGATCAGGCCGCTGTCCTTCCTGTCCATTATCACGCGGATAACGATCTCCTCGCCCACCCACCGCTGTTGTTCGCCAAAAGCATAGACCAGTGCCGTGTCGCAGATAACATTGATGACGCGTGGTATGCCCTGGCTGGCATGGTAGATGAGTTCCGCCGCGGAATGTGTAAACAGGCTGCCCTTGACGCCTGCCACCCGGCAGCGATTGAAGATGTACAAGGCGGTTTCCTGCTGGTCGAGAGGCTGTACGTTGTAGTCAACAGCGACCCGCTGGGAGAACTGGAGCAGGTCCGGGTCCCGCAACATGTCGCGCAACTGAGGCTGCCCGACCAGTATCAACTGTAGTATCTGGTCCTTTTCTGAGTTGATATTGGAGAGCATACGCAACTCTTCCAGGTCTTTTGGCGCCAGATTCTGCGCCTCGTCAATTACCAGTACTACACGCCGACCGGCGTTGTGTTCAGTGCGGAGGAAGTTCATGAACCAGTCATAGAGCTCGACCCGGCTGTCCGATTTGTATTCCTGATCGAAGGCCAGCAGGGCCCACTGCAGCAGGTTGCCCATGTCAGGGTGGGTATTGCTGATGACCCCGACTACAACCTCCTCCGGTGTGTCGCGGAGCGCGCTGCGAATCAGGGTAGTCTTGCCAATGCCGACGGGGCCGGTAATCACGGTAAAGCCGGCCTGGTTCAACAATCCGTAGGTCAGCATCGCCGATGCCTGCCCATGTGACTTGCTGCGGAACAGGAAAGCCGGATCACATAGAAGTGAGAAAGGCTTCTCGCTGAACCCGAAATATGACTCGTACATACGTTGCAACTACCACACAGAGAACAGGCAAAATTTAACACAGGCCTCACGGCCTGACCATCGATCGGGGGCGCTGGCGTGGGGTGCCCGGCCCCTGCGACAAGAGCTAACCGACTGATAAATAAAACAAATTTAGTCTTATTCGGCGAACACTCGCTCGCGAAGGGCTACTCTGCTGCAGAGAGGCTCTCGAGCGCACGTCGGGCCTCGTCCATGCCCGGGAATCCGCTACCGGCCAGTGCCAGGGCCTGCTCAAGTTCTGCTTTCGCTTTACCGCTTTCGTTGGCGCTCAGGTAGCTCATACCGAGGTGATAGCGAAATATTGCCAGCTCCGGAAAGGCTGCGACTGCGTCTTCCAGCAACGGCAAGGCGTTCTCGTCATCGCCCAGGCGGTGATATACCCAGCCGAGCGTATCCTGGTAGTAGGGCATATCGGACCGCTCGAAGCGTTTGGCAAGCTCCAGGGCGCGCTTCAGGCTCTCCTCGTCGGTGCGGTAGTCTGTGAGGGCGCTGGCGAGGTTGTTGGCTGCCACGTCTATATTCGGGTTGTCTGCAAGAATCCCTTCATACACGCCAATAGCACCTTCCACGTCCCCGGCGCGCTCTAGCACGCCTGCCAGATTCATGCGCAAATTGAGATCGTCGGGATTTTCCTTCAGGCCCCGGTCCAATATTGCCCTGGCGTCTTCATACCTGCCTGCGCTGGCGTAAAGCCCCACGAGGTTGGCATAACCCGCCTGGTTGTCTGGTGCACTGGAGATGGCCGCCTGGAAAGCGCGCTCAGCGGCTTGGCCGTCTCCTTCTAGCTGGTCGAGTTGCCCAAGGAAGATGTGAGCGAAAACGTTGTCACTGTCGACCTTCAATACCGATTCGAGAAACGCTCTGGCTTCGTCATTCTTGCCCAAGCGCAGGTAGGATCCCACCAGCGCCGCCATCGGTCGCGAGGCCGCGGGCGAGGCCTCGTGCGCGCGCTTGAATGCTGCAATGCTCTCCTGGTACTGCTCCAGCCCCCGCAAAGCGACGCCCTGTATCTGGTCCGCAGTGGCCTGCTCGCCTTCCATTTGCTTCAAGCGGTCCGCTAATTGCTGGGCTGCTGCCCAGTCCCGTTTGCTCAATTTGACCTGTGCCATGGCCTTGAGCGCACCGGCATTGTTGGGCTCCACGGCCAGCGCCTGTTCAAGCACCTGTTCGGCCTGGTCGAAGGACTGGTCGCGAATGAGGACGCCCGCATACTCCAGTGCAATTGGCACCTCAGCGCGATCGGCGCGAATTGCTCTCAGGTAGTAGTCACGGGCAAGCTCCGGGGCGCCCGACTGGATGTGAGCCCTTGCCAGCAAGACCAACGCTGCCGAGGAGTCAGGTTCGTCCTTGAGAACGGCCCTCAGGTTGGCAATCGCGGCATCCGTTTCACGGGTCCGCAGCTGGATATTGGCGCGATTTATCAGTCCTTGCGTGTTGCGCGTGTCCGCGGCGAGCACTTCCTCGAGCAAGCGCTCGGCGGTGGGCTGGTCGCCGTCCGCCAGCGCCATCAGGGCGAGGCGATTCTTTGCGGCCAGCCCATTGGGGCCGTTGCCGTTTCGCTGCACAATTTCCTCGTAGACGGCGCGAGCGCCGTCCGCATTTCCGCTCTGCAGGTAGAACTCTGCCAGCCCAAAACGCAAGTCATACTCGTCCGGTGAAGCCTCGATGTACGTTAGCAACTGCTTCTCGGCGGTGGCGCTGTCCCGGTAGCTCAGCATGAAGCGGACAACGTTCAGGCGATTTAGTACCTGGTCTTTCTCCGTGTCGGCCAGGGTGAGGTATACCGCCTCGGCCGCGTCGATGTCATCGTTCTGCAGGTGCAGGCGCGCCAGGGCATGCTGAAAAGCCAAATTGTCGGGGTAGAACTCGATCAGGCGGTTGAAGATATCCACTGCCTGGTCAAGCCTTTCCAGCTGGCCCAGCGCCTCGATCTTGAAGGCCTGAAGGGCGACGTTTTCTTCGTTGCCCTCCAGCCCCCTGTCCAGGAAACCGATTGCGGCTTCCGGGTCGCCAGCGGCCAGGCGCTCTGCGGCAAGAATCAGCAGCGCATCGGTATTCCCGGGGTCGGCCTCCAGCGCCAGGTGCGCCTCGCGAGTAGCGCCTTCGAGGTCTGCCAGGCGATAACGCACGGCCGCCTTCAGCGCCAGCACGCTGGCATCCTGCGGTGCCAGCTCGCTGGCCACTTCACTCTGCTCAAGCGCCATGTCGAGTTGGCCTGCCGCGAGGTAGATTTTGCCAAGAGTTACCCGGCCCTCCACGTGCTCGGGTGCGACCTCGACGAGGCGGGAGTAAGCGCTGAAAGCCTTTGGCATGTCACCCTGTTTCTCGGCGACCTGGGCGACGCCGTGCAGCGCTTCCGCGTGGTTCGCGTCGATCTGCAGCACGTTCCGGTAGGATATGTCCGCTTTGACGTACTCGCCCTGACTGAGCAGCGCGTCGGCATCCGCCAGGAACTGCTCAATTTTTTCCTCCGGGGAACTGCATGCGGCAACCAGAATCACTGCGATCGCCAGTAACCCCCGGCGGCGGAATAAAAGCCCCATCAGACTTCTCCTTCTAATAATCAGCTCGACCGCCCTTTATTGCTATTTCCCGGTCGGCCACAGTTATGCCACAAATTCCCGACCGATAACCAAATGAAGTGCAGAGCCTGTGAACTGTCTCACGGCGGATTCGCCCAGGCAATTCACGGGCCCTTATGCCGGCCTACAGAGGGAAGTGGCGCTCCATTCTTGGTGCTGCGTCCTGCAGGAAATGTTGCAGGCGTTCGTCGGCCGCAGCCAGGTCATCTTTCTCAACCATGGTGCTCAATCGGATGAGTGCACCATCGGTGCGCTTGTCACGGATGGCGGACAGCAGCAGCGAAGCGCGCGCGATATACTCGTTGGAAAATACCTTGCCCTGTTGCTGAATCCAGTAGTAGACAAGCTGGCGGTAGTTGCCCTGGCGAATCACGACCCTGTTCACTGGCCCGTAAAAAGTGCTCAATTCGAGCCCCAATACAGCCTCTGACTCGATGATCCAGCCACCGCCGGGCAGGCATACCTTGGGTGAGTGGAGGGCGCTGCCGTCTTTTTGCTGTCCGTAATACACCATGTACAGTCCGACGGCCTGTGACTCCGCCGGGCTGTAATCGCCGAGAAAATAGTCGTCTGCCTTGAGCACCGAGAGTGTCTGCTCGTCCAGGTACTGGGGGTAACCGCTCCACTGCTCGAAGGCCAACGGGAAGTCCAGGAAGTCCTGCCTGTCTGGAATCTGCGCAACGGTATTCCTGGCAGCAAAGGCCCACACGCCGGCAGTGAGAAAAATCACCATTGAGGCAATCACCGGCAGTTTGCCGGGCTCCCTGGACTGATTACCGGAGCCAGATTTTTCGCGGGGTTGAATGCTGGCGGCATCGCGTTCGAACTCGAACATGTCTGCCAGCGAGGCTCCGGGATTGTTCAAGCGACCCAGCACGAACACCTCGAGCAGGAAAAGTACAAAGGCCGCCATAAATACGAACCAGCCTTCGAAATCGTGAAGAAAGCCTTCGGCGACGCTGTTGCCATAGCTGTTTACCAGCACGCCAGTCGCACCAATGCGAAAGCTGTTCATCACTACGGTAATAGGAATTGTGGACACCACCAGCAGGATTCGCTGCCACAGGGGGCCACGATAGAAGTAGGCAATGATCATCCCCATGCTGAACAGCGGGAACAGATAGCGCAGGCCACTGCAGGCTTCCTCTACCAGCAACTTGTAGTCACCGAGATCGATAACGTTGCCTTCCAGCAACACGGGAATATCCCACAATCGAATAAAGGCGACACCAATTTGGGAGGAAACAAGCTGCAATTGCGCCGTTAACGTCGCCTGGAGCAGGTAGGGTATGGGGATAACTGAAAACAACAGGAGAAGAAAGAAAGCATTCTTCACCAGCATCTTGTAGCCACCAATCACGAGCAGAAAACCGGCGAGCGCCAGGATCAGCGCGTAGTTCTTTACCGCCTCGATGTCGGCAAGGAGGGCGACAGCGAATACCAGGGCGGAGAGCAATACAATTGGGACACCAGACCAGTGATTGCCCTGGATCGCCTGCGCGATGTCGGCCCAGTTTTTCCAGCAGATATAGCCAATGATGATCGGAATGAAAAGACCGTGGTTGTACTCTTCACTATTCAACCAGAAGTTGACCAACCACTGGAGCGGCAGGGCAAAAGCGAAGAGCAGGCAAATGAGCAGCGCCGCAGGCAACAGCAGCGGGAAGGACCCAGATTGATTGTTCTGCTGATTGCCGGATGGATGCATAACGCGCACCTAACCCTGCGAGGCGAAACTCTTCAGTCTTGCGATCAGTTCTGGAGACACCTGGATCTCCGGTGATTGAGAAGGCATATTTGGTAAATCCTTTAGTACCCCATCCAAGCGATCACGTAGCTCAACGGCGTCATTCACGACAGTTATGAGGTCGTATTTTTCAAAGTGAGCGGCGGTTCCGAGCTGGTGATCGTTCCTGTGTTCATTTAGCGCGGCAAGTCTCGGCATCAACAGCAGTGGCTTGTTCGTTTCCAGCGCGGAGATGATCGTACCCATGCCCGCATGAGAGACGACGACGTCCGCCTTTTCGAACGTCTCATAGTACTGTTCAGGGCCAAGCGATGGAACAACTTCAAAGCACCGAGGCCGGTAAAGTGTTCTACCCACCTGGGCTATCACCTCGATATCGGGATGGTCACCCGCCCAGTCGTCGACGGCCTCGACCAGTCGCTCAAATGGCAGCTGCGTACCAACCGTCAGGAAGATCACACCACTGATCCGGCATAGCCTGGGCCGCCAGGTTGGCTCAGGTGTTCCCACTGGGTAAGCCACAGGTCGGCATACTTGCCTGCGCGCCGGCCACTCAGAGACAGTTCCTCGGAATTGGCGATGCTGTCTACCCAAATTGTCCGGATTCCGAGTTTACTCGCGAACAGGAGCGCAAAGAAGCCGGAAGAAGCGCCGGTACTGATAACCAGGTTTGGGCGGACGCGCAGCAGTATGAACAGCACCTGGATGGACTGCAGCACCAGGCGGAATTTCTGCCAGGCCGAGGCATCGAGAACGGAATAAAAGCTGTGGCCAGGTACCTGGGTGCCCAGGGCAGGGTCTGTTGAGGCAAACACCTGGTGCATGCCGTCAAAGGCCGGCCGCATACGCAGCATCTGTACCCAGTGCCCTCCCGAGGAGGAAATCAATAAAACCTTATTCACCTGGTTCCCAGTCTTTGCGCAAGGTAAGGATGACGTCTGTGTCAGGCAGTCCGGACATATGCATCTGTAAGGTCAACAATACAGGAGATGTTTCGTTCTGACACGGGATGATTACAGTTCTCATCGGGCTCTACCTGTAACTCCATTGCAACGCCAGAGTCCAACGACTGGCGCCACAATCCGTTGCTACTAGATATTGCCTGCACTTGCGGCGGCACACCTTGCATTCTCTGGCGTTTATTGAGCTATGAATGCGGTGAGCTGGGGCCGGAATCGCGTGTCGAAACGATACAACGTCGAAGTTATCGTTCACAAGCTTTGAGAGTCAGACATATTTCGTCCCTGAAAGAAACATTGGCCGTCTGGCGCAATTGGGATTTTGGTCGCAAAAACGGTAATTATCACTAGATTTCAATGAAACGATAAACGGCGTGTGGTTAAATTCCGTACTCTGTATTACACGCATGCTGATCAGGCTTTGGCAGATGAATTTATCCTCATTTGTGCGAATTTCCGCACCTTTCCTACTAACCACAACGCTGCTCGGCTCACCCGCACAGGCGCAGGACGGCCCGGACTGCGGCAGTGTTGATGGGGCTTCTCCCTGTACTGGCAACAGCGCCAGTACCAGCACCGATGGTACGACGTTCACATGGAACTTCGAATGCGACGGGGGAGAGTGTCAGGTAGGTCGATTCCTGGACGGTGACCCGTGGGTTCGTCATCCCTCAGGCGGGGATGTGCGCATCCTGGCTGTTTCCCCTGATGATTCCTCCAGTGGGCTGGAACGGAATCCAGCCACAGGGAGCAAGGCTTTGTCTCGAGAGCAGGGCCTGCTCTCCTGCGCGAGTAATGATGCACCGTACAATTCAGGGCTGGATCTGTCGCGCAACTTCCCAATAGCAGCGCCTGCGGACGATTCGGTTTATGTAAAAGCGAAAAAGTTTACCGGCGGTGACTGTGGTTACACGAGCCAGGTCGGCTCTTGTTGCGTTGATACCTATGCCACATTAACCGTCGTCAAAGACCTGCCGGATGACGGCGGCCTTGGGCGCTACACGTTCAGGCCCAGCATGTCAGGCTCCGAGAAAGTCTGGCTGAGGACATTTGATCTTGACCTGACGCGACTGCCGAGTTACCCGGAGATTGACCTTTCCGTTACCTATGATGACGTCAAACGCCGGTGGATGTCGCCGTATCCGGACTTTTACACCGGCTTGAATGGCGATACGGGGCGGCGTTGGGCACCTAGAGCCCGTGGGCTCAACAACTATGCGGCCAGCCGTTCTGAGCAGAATCTCATGGACATGTTCAGCACCTTTGGCGACGACCCGTTGACGGAGGAAAAGCGCCAGGCGGTGTACTCCCTGATTCGGTATGGGCTGGATATCTATGGCGCCTACCTGGAAGGCGTAGAGTGGACGGGAGGTGCCGGCCAGCATCAGGGGTATTGGCACCCTATGGTCTATCTGGGCGCCCTGGCGCGGGATGAAACTATAAGGAACAACATCCGAGCGGCTTCTGCCGGTGCCGGAACGTTTGAGGATGGAGGAAGCGTTCAATTCACCGAGTTGTACCAGGTGCGCAGGAACGTAAACGGTGTGGCGATCTGGGGTAGCGCCCCGGGGGAAGACGGCTGCCGTCAGGGCTCATTCGGTGGGCGGGGACGCTACTGGGTCGACTACACCCGAAGGGTGTTGAATGGGGAGCGCGGAAAAGCCACTTGCGGCGACCCTTACGGGTTTATCGATGGTCCAGCAGAAACTCCAGGCGTATCGTATGCGAGCTGCTGTTCGACCGGCACCTACGTCAGCATTGCACTGGCGATGAAGATATGGCCGGAGTTCAATTCGGTGGCGAATTATCCACCGTTGGTAGAGTTTGCTGACCGAATCATGGACGGTGCAGGCTGGCATGTCGCGGGTGACCAATGCGTCAGAATTGATCCTCGAGAGAGTCAGAGCTGTGACCCGTACACCGAGTCCAATGCTGCGAGCACTTGCAATTACTTCGGTGATACCTGGGGAGAAGCTAACGGAAGCTGCGTGACGATTGATGAGGCGGCAGCCAAGGGGCATCCTTCCCCGGAGCCGAGGTGGAGAGTATCCGACTATCACCTTCAGGGGCGTCCCGGTGACCTGTTCCGAGGCAGGCCCGGTTTAACGCTCTGGGATTCACTGTCAGATACACCCGCGCCCGATCCGGGTGGCGGTTCCGGTGAAGCTCCCTGCGGTCCGTTCACTGTCGGGGTGTCTGACCCTTGTAATCGCTAGGGGCGGCGACACTGGACAACGCCTGACTCAGCAGGCGATGCGATACAATCCGCGTTAGCTGCTCCGCAAATATCAACTGAATGGCCGGGTACGACCCAGGCCATTGTTTGGTTCCCTGCTGCCACGGCGAACTCTTGTTGCCGTTCGCGTGCTGCTTGAAGCGCGCTTCAGCGAGCTGAGTCACTTCCGGGCTGGCACCAGTATGCATCCGCCAACCTCGCCCCTGCTCTACTATGAAACTGTTTTATGGTGGCAGTCTTGCGGCGCGCATCTCTGCCCGCCATAGGGGTGCTCGTTGTGCTTTAAGTGAAGCTGAGTCGGTGGAGAGATCACCGGGGTTCACTTACACATACGCATCAATGCGCTTTAGTTCGGCCAGGTTTCTGAGTAATCTGCTCTGTGTGGTTTCGGGGTTTTGCGCGCCCACCGATGCCAGCAAGAGCGGCTACCGTGGGTGGACAGCGGAGTATTAACGCCCAGGCGACCAGATTGAGTGACTGGTCTATACAAGAAAAGTAAAGCAAGAATGCAATTGCAAGAGAGCTGAGGGAATAGAGCTACTCGGGCGAGTAGAGCGGTGTGCTCGCCTGACAGCCGTGGGGAACAATGACTACTCAGAAGCGATTGGCCATCATCATCGTGTCATTTAATACGGCAGAAATGACGCGAGAATGTCTTGAGTCCGTGTACGACAAGATCGACGGGCAGGCTACCAGCGTCGTGGTGGTTGACAATAACTCTGAAGACGAGTCTGTTGATGTCATCAAAGAACACTTCCCCGACGTCCATCTCATCGAGAACAAGGACAATGTAGGTTTTGCGGCTGCCAATAATCAGGCCTTCGAGGTGGTGGAAGCCGACTACGTTCTGCTCCTGAACTCCGATACCATCGTCCTCGGAGACGTTATCGAAAAATCGCTCGGTTACCTCGAGCAAAATCCCAATGTAGGCGCCTTCGGTTGCAGGGTGCTCAATACAGACCGCACGACACAACAAACCTGCACCGGTTATCCGACGCTGTTCAGGCTTCTGATCAAGACACTCGGCCTCGATCGAAGCGGCGTTGTCCCGGATCATTACCTGATGCGCAGCTGGGACCGTGACGACGAGCGCGATGTTGACGTCATCAGTGGCTGCTATTTGATGATCCCCACACCGGTGCTGCAGCAGGTTGGCCCACTGGATGACAGCTTCTTTTTTTATGGGGAGGAGACTGACTGGTGCCACCGCTGCAAAGTGGCAGGCTTCCGGCTGGTGTTCAGTCCGGTGGGGGAGATCATTCACCACGGGAGTGGGAGCGCGAAAAAGCTCAGCTACCGAAGAGACATACTGCTGACAAGCGGGCTGATCAGATTGCACAAGAAGCATTCGGGTTTGCCGGCAGCCTTACTGTGTTTCCTGGTCCTGGGTCTATTCAATTCCTCGAGAGCGCTGGGTTATGGCGTCCTGTCCGCCTTACGGGTCAGGGGCGCGCGACCCAGGTTCGACCATTTTTTTAAAGTCACCCTCAATCTGAGAGATACCTGGCCCGCATAGGGCCGATTGATCACTGGGCATCAAGCGGTTGCACATTATGAAAGTTCTGGTGTTAGGCAGCCTGGATGGCACCGAGGTCGGCGAGCAGTATTCCGGGTACAAGATGGTCGAAGCGCTGTCCAGGCATGCGGATGTCACCCTGTTGTCCCTGCAGAGAAAGGGCCGTCGTCCGGTTCGGGATCAATTACCCCATGCGAAAGTTGTGACCTGGGATGAGCCCGAGTGGCTGTCCAGGTTTGAGAGATTTTACGCAATGGCGAAACCGGCTTGGCCATTGTTAACGCGGAACGCCGAGCGCTGGCTACAGGATGCTCTGAGGAGTGGCGAACGCTTTGACGTGGCCCATCAGTTGTTGCCGCAAGCCATGCGTCATCGCTGTCCCTTCCGCAAGTTCGATATTCCCTACGTGATCGGTCCCCTGGGGGGGAGTCTGGAGACGCCGGGGGACTTTGCCAGCGAAGTAGTTGAAAGCACTCTGATTGGGCGTCTCAGAAAGCTCGACAAGACCTTGCTCAAGTACGATGGCGGGCTACAGGAGAGTTATAGAAGGGCCAGTTTGATACTGGGTGTCGCGCCTTATGTACAGGAGCATCTGGCTTCCATCGAATTGAACCGATTCGAAGTCTTCCTGGAGCGTGCCGGCGATGTGGATGAGCAACGCCTGCCCAAAGCGCGGACCGACCGTGCGCTGAAGCTGTTGTTCGTTGGGCGCGTGATTCGAACCAAGGGCCTGAGAGATGCCATCCGGTCGCTTCCGCATGTGCTGGATACAGCCGAGGTCAGCCTCACGGTCGCGGGTGATGGACCAGATCTGGAGAGCTGTAAGAGAGAAGCCAAAGAGTTGGGGCTACAGCAGCACGTTGATTTTCTCGGGCGCGTGCCCAGGGAAACGGTCAACGAACTCTATGAGTCCCATGACATTTTCCTGTTTCCCAGTTTTCGGGAGCCCATGGGTGGAGTGCTGTTTGAAGCACTTGAAAAAGGCATTCCGATAATCACCACGAACCTTGGTGGACCGGGCTACATTGTGAATGACAGCTGTGGTGTCAACCTCGAGGTAGAAACCAGACAGCAGTTTCCTCGAGCCATCGCTGACGCGATTTTGCACCTGGATGCCGACCGAGAACTGCTCATGCAGCTTTCAGCCGGGGCGTTGGCGCGGGCGAGTGTGTTTGGAAACTGGGATGAGAAGGCCGAAGCCCTGGTATCGCTCTACAGGGAGCTGATATAGCGTCGCCAGCTGGAATAGCGCTCGCAGGGCCTTCCGGACTACCAGCTCCGGCATTTTTTCGGAACCGCGTCGCACTAGCTGATGAATAACGGCGCAAAAAGGCCGTTTCTGTAACACAATGGCAATCTGAGCAAGACACTGGAGCCCATTTGCAGATGTGGCCAAACGTCTAACATGGTGACGGAAACTCAAGATTCGCCCAGGGCAGCGGTGATCGTGCCGCATTACAACGACCATACGCGCCTGTCGCGCTGCCTTTCTGCGCTCCATGAGAATGACCTGAGCGACGTAGAAGTCGTTGTGGTGGATAACGGTTCTGAGCCTCCGCCGATTGAGCAGGGTGAGTCCTTCCCCGGTGTCCGAGTTTTGACGGAGCATGAGAAAGGCGCCGCTGCCGCCAGAAATCGCGGTGTTCGAGAAACATCGGCCGAAATTCTAATGTTTCTGGATGCGGACTGTATCCCATCCAAAAACTGGGTTGAAACAGGGCTGCGGTTTTTGACCGCTGACAAGCTAATCGGCGGCCGCATTGAGGTTTTTGATGAATCGGATCCACCCAGGAGCGGCGCTGAGGCATTCGAAGCAGTGCTGGCATTCAATCAACGGCTGTATGTTGAGAAAAAGGGGTTTTCGGCGACCGCGAATCTAATAACCACGAGAAAAATCTTCGACGAAATTGGTGGTTTCACAGTCGGCGTGTCCGAGGATCTGGAATGGTGCCAGCGAGCTGTAAAACACGGCTATGAGCTTGTCTATGTGGACGAGCTGATAGTTGCTCACCCAGCGAGAACCGACTGGGCTGCGCTGAAGAACAAGTGGAAGCGACTTACCGACGAGACATGGGGGCTTCAACGTGGGAAGCCCTTCGCAAGAATTCGCTGGGTCTGCCTGGCGTGTTTGATGCCGATCAGTGCTTTTGTCCATGCACCCCGTTTTCTCGCTTCCCCCAGGCTACAGACTACTCGTGAGCGGATGCTTGGAATACTCACGCTGTTTCGACTGAGGCTGACAAGAGCTGTCTGGATGTTTCAGCAGGCCATCGCCTAGCCTGGACTGTTATAGTGAACAAGTTGCCTAACGTACCTAAAACATCTCGGAGAAGAGGTCCAGGTCATGGATAAGACAGATGTACCTTCTCAGCATGTAATTACTCCACCCATCAAGGCCGGCCGCTTGCGTCTGCTCTTTCGATGGGCCCGGTTTGGTTTGCAATCGCTCCTTCATGGGGATCTGGATTTTTTTGCGAATGCGATAAACGGCAGCTTGAGGCTGGTTTTCAAGACACCTCTGGATGTATCCAGGAAAGTCGAGTGCAATATCTGTGGCTGGAGAGGACACTCATTCTATCCCAACGTGGGGTCTGGTTACTTTGAACTTGGAACGACCTGTCCGAGATGCCTGTGTCAGGATAGGCATCGAACGCTGGCAGTCGTACTGGAGCGGAGAACACGGTTTTTTGATCCCTCTACACGTGTAGTGGAGGTAGCGCCCATGAGGACTTTCCAGGACTTCTGCCTGATGAAAAAGTCCAACTCCAATTACATCAGCTTCGATTTTGAAAGATTCGCCATGGAGCAGGGCGACATTACTGCCATGCGTTATGACGACCGCAGTGTTGATTACTTCCTGTGTTTTCACGTCCTGGAGCACATCCCCGACGAGAAAAAGGCCTTGCAGGAAATTCACAGGGTGCTGGAGGCTGATGGAGAAGCGATTCTCCAGGTTCCCATCGATCTGTCAGTGGAACAATCCTATGACTACGACAAGCCTGATCGTCGGGAAACAAATCATGTTCGCCGCTATGGTCGGGACTTTTCATCCATCATTGAAAAGGCGGGATTCAGCGTCAGTGAAGAGCGTATCGAGGATATGGTCCCAGCGGATGTGATCCGCGAGAACGGCTTGAGTGTGGATCCAATTTACCTTGCCAGGAAACTTGGCGCATGAGGGTGCCTGGAGCGCCCGTTGCCGATGCGAGGCTGGATTGGGCCATGGCCTGCGAATCTCACGAGGGACCATCAATGACGCAGACTGTCTCGGTGAAAAGACCAGCTTGATTGAGTGTTGAAACACTAAATGGCCAGGACAAGAAGCCCAAGGCTTGCGTTTATCGCGCTCTTATCGGCATTGATGCCAATCAGCTTCCCGGTGGGAACGCTGATCATGAGCCCGGCTAAACTCCTGTTTCTCTGGGTGGTTCCCTGGGGCCTGTTCCAGCTGGTCCAGGGCAGGTTCGGCCGTGTGCTAATCATAGACAAATTGTTCCTGGGGTTCATTGTCTGGATGACAGTCTCCATGTTTGTCAACCATCCACCCATGGTGGCGCTTCAATACTCCGGTGCAAATGCGCTACTGCTCCTGGGAGGCTATCTCAGTTCTCGAGCGTCAATTCGGAGCAAGGAGGACTTCCTTGCACTGATCAGGTTTCTCTATCTGATTATCGTCTGCGCGTTCCCCTTCGCGCTGTATGAAGCGATTGTTGATGATCCGATTTTGTTGCGTTGGTTTGACTATATTCCTGGCGTGGAAGTGGCTGGGATTGGTGGTCAGGATCGTCGATTCGGTATTGCCAGGGTACAACTGGTCTTTGACCATCCCATACACTTCGGGGTTTTCTGCTCCCTGGCGATCCCGCTGGTTTACGTCGGGCTGCGCGGTACCCTGGGCCCGGGTAGGCGATTGTTTCGTACGGGCGTTTCGAGTTTCGCCTGTCTTTTATCCATGTCCAGCGGAGCTGTCCTTGCGATGGGCGCTCAGTACTTCCTGTTCATGTGGGACGCGATCACAAAAACTGTGAGATCACGCTGGTCAATCTTTGGCTGGCTAATGCTTGCGTTCTACGTGGTAATCGAACTGGGATCCACCCGCTCGGGCCTCTACGCTCTTGCCGAGCGGCTCGCCTTCAACTCGGCGACGGCGAATGCGCGTAGAATGCTGCTGAGGGCTGGTTTTGACCAGATTTCAAATGATCCGTTTCTCGGATTCGGTTTCTACCGCCTGCCCGGTCTTCCGGCCTGGTTGAGCGGCAGCCTGGATAACTACTGGCTGCTTATTGCGGTGACGTTTGGCGTGCCCGCATTTCTTCTCTATTTCGGGGCGATTCTTGCCGCGATGATAATCATCGGCAAGCGCAAGTTCAGGCGGGATATAGATATGGTGCATCTCAGGCTGGGTTGGATGTTTATGATGGGCAGCCTCTGCTTTTCACTTCTCAGCGTTGCTGTCTGGGAGAGAATGTCGGTTATAGTCACATTCATGTTTGGTGCCGGGGTATGGATGGCGACCAGGGGAGAGTGAGATCGTCTACCTTGCCTCGCCACTACGGCGGTGCGCCGCTTTGGTTGCGAGAAAGAACAGCACCAGATTTGAGCAGCTGACAGTACTAACACATATGGGCGGAAAACGGCTTTGAGCATAAGAGAACCACATCGCGAATCTTTCCAGAAGCGCCGCTCAGTATTACTGGATTGCATCCGGGCCTTCGCAGTGTTTGCCGTTGTTGTCTATCACCTGGCCGATCGTTATGAATCTGCGACATTTGGCTTTGTTACCGCGCTTTTCCGGGACTACGGCCACTATGGTGTCGACATATTCTTTTCGCTGAGCGGTTACTTGATAACCCTGTACCTTCTGGGAGCAGACAACGGCGACAAGATCAGGACTTTCTTCCTCAGGCGTGCGTTTCGAATCCTGCCCCTGTATTTCGTCGCAGTGACTTTATACCTGGCTTCAAGCCTGCTGTTCTCTCTGGACGAGGACGTTCTGGGCAGAATCTGGATTACTTACACCTTTCTTACTTCCTGGTTCATATTTTTTGAAGGCGATTTCCAGCCTTACAAGATTACCTGGTCACTATCCATAGAAGAGTTTGCCTACATTTTGTTTGGCCTGGCGACCTGGTTTCGCCCGAGACTGCTGGTCCATTTTCTCGTCGCATGCATTGTGGGCTCGTTTCTGCTCCGGCTTTACCTGCAATTGACGGGGCATGTCGAAGTCCATTTTCTGCCGCTTGCACGCCTCGATTCGATTGCCATAGGTGGAGTAGTGGCGTTCCTGATAAAGCGGGGCTTTCCGAACCTGACGCTCACGCTGGCTCTGCTGGCGGGGCTGAGTATCATGATTTCGGTTTCCTGGCCGGCTCTGTGGAGTACGATGCAGTATGTGTCACTGGCCTTCGGCACCTGTTTCTTCATCAGTCTCTTCGAAACTGAGCTGCAGTCGTATCGCTTTGCACGCATTCCCGGACTGAACACGGCGTCTTCTGTCGGCTTTCACTCGTACTTTATCTACCTGTTCCATCTCTTCATCATCGATGGAATAGCGCTTCTCCTTGGCCGTTTCTTTCCGGAATTACAGCTACCGTTCTGGCCAATGGTCATTTTTGTAATGGTAGCGACACATGTATCCGCCGTGCTGTCTATGCGGTTCTTTGAGGGCCCGGCGATGCGTTACGGCCGCAGTCTTGAAAACAAGAAAGCAGTGAGAGCGCCGAGAACCGCGTGACAGTTGCGTCAGCGCTGAGTTGGCGCGTCAGGAAACGCTTAGGATGCTAGTGCGCATCGCCGGATTGAACTTTGATCCGACGGAACAGTCGTTTCCTCCACACTCTCTTGAACGTACCCAGCA
This sequence comes from Halieaceae bacterium, assembly GCA_965229625.1. Lineage (GTDB taxonomy): Bacteria > Pseudomonadota > Gammaproteobacteria > Pseudomonadales > Halieaceae > JANQIO01. The sequence continues at coordinate 779,422 of CBDDJJ010000002.1, read as the reverse complement.
CGGATCTGAGCATTTCCATCGGAGATAACTGTTCCTTCCATAGCGTGAACAGATGAAAGCCCGAATACTCTGGAACCGCTGATCCAGTGAGCTTCAGTGCCAGCAGCCGGCCCCAGATAACCGACCTGGTACGGAGTATGTTCGGCTGTGACAGTGGCAGGATTTTTGATCCGGTCTCGGTAACTGACAGGTAACCCCTGGCTATAGCATCCTGAATGATTGCCTCGCCCTTTTTGGTCCTGGCAGCGATCAGTGATCTTCCGACATCATCCTGAGCAGGCGTCCTCCACCAGGGGTCACCCACTGTGATGTCGGCGAACTCGCCGGTGTGGTCCGGGCATATGTAGCAGCGCCATTGGCGATACCGCTGCAGGAATCCCCAGGATTCCTCATAGCTGAGGTCATGTGAAAGCACCTCGCCGTTGTCACCCTGAAACTCAACCGTCCAGCGCCCCGGCCAACCGTGACCGCGGTATCTGAGACTCTGCACGGAGCCAAGGTCTTCAACCCCGCAGTTGCGCAGCAACTGCTCCGTCCCGTACGTGGAAGGTGTCCCGGCGCAGACAAAAGCGATCGTAAGATCGAGCTTGCTCTCCAGTACATCGTTCTCATCGGCTGCAAGTTTCGCTCCCGCTACGTCACAGGGTTTGCCGATAAAGACGCATTTGCCCTCGGCCGATTCCACGGATCCAAGGCCATCGCAAGGGCTTGAGGGCGCGTAGCGGGAGCCCACTGTGGACCGGAGTTCCTCAACAGTCTTGCTGAAAACAGTTTTATTCAGGTAGGGCTTGTCGCTGTCGATGCCGGTATGGAGTACACCCTCAAACTGAAGGATTTCCAGGCAGTATTGGGCAATAGCTGTAGCGGCACCGCCACTGGAGGCTGTGTATCTGACGTCGGCATCAGCCGCATGAACCTCCCACACCTTGCGAACCGGGCCCCAGTCTCGCAGCAGCGTGGAGTCCAACCCCTCTTCGTCTTCCAGGCCAGGTGGATGACTCAGCGCGATGCCTGGGCAGGCACGTAGACAGTCTGACTCGTTCTGCACCGGTCCGTCAGTGACTGGCCTGCGGCCCAGGTCGCCAATGTCTACCATTTCGAAACCACCTTTACTGACATAGGCGCATGCGCCGCACCCTGTGCAGAGCTGGCGCTCCACTACGTCAGAAATGGTTTCTATCCTGGTCGCCACCTGTGATCTCCCACTTACCTCAGCTCGCTTTCGTCGTGGCCGGAGATATTTGCTCCGGCTCATGCATTGCCGCGCTTCCCTGATCGTGCCGCTGACCGCCAATCGCGGAGTTTGCGTTCTATGCGTTTCCTGGCTCGCCCGGGAATAGATCGCCATCCAACATAGCTGTGTGGGTTACTCGACCCCTTCAGAATCGTCCGGGCGGAACGACGCAGTTGCGCATCCCATTCTTCGATGGTGCTGGCGCCGAAGTTCGTGGCGGAGAGGGGTATGTGCCTCCGAAAATCCTCGTCGGTGGCGATCGGGCTGTTTGGGGCGCGCGGGTCGTCGAGGTGTTCCTGCCACAGGAACGGGAAATACCAACCGTTCTCCCTGCCACTGAGGGCGATCCTTAGACAGTAGTTGGGGAAGGATTCGCCTTTGCCAAGGCTGCCGATCTCCTCCCGGCACGCACGCTTCATCAGGAATCCACTCCCCTCTACCCAGGGATGAGACATCAGCCGGTGTCCACCTTCGAGTTCACGGAGCTTGCGATTGACGAGGTGCTCGTCGTAGTCGCAGTCCAGGAAGCGCCAACATCCAAGCACGCCGAGATGGGGATTCGCCGTATGACAGGCCCGTAGCCGTTTGAGCCAGCCCTCGGGAACCAGGCAATCATCGTCGACCTTGGACAGGTAGGCACCCCTGGATTCGTCGAACAACCAGGCTGTGGGTGGCCCAAGGCGGACATTTTCGCGACTGTGATGGAAGCGATAGACGCGGGGGTCCTTCGCATGCTCCTCTACGACGCTGAGCGTTTCCTCATCATCACCATTGTGCCAAAGCCATATGCGCGTGAACTCGTCCGCGGAATCAATCAGCTTCGGCAACGCCATCCGGGTGTACTCCGCGCGATTGTAGGTAATCATCAGAATATCGGTTTCGTCACTCATGCTTCACCAGATCTGCCTCGGTTGGCATTCCTCTCCTGAATCATTGCCTTCGCTACAGTAATCTGTTCATTAACAGACCTGCCACGGGGTGCCCGACTCGGGATCGAGGTCTGAGACGGGCTACTTGAGAGATTGCGAAATATTTTCATATTGGACTAGCTCACAACGCCAGCAGCGCGCTCTATATCGGCGCAGATGCTGACAATCTGCTCATCAAGCCGTGTTCGTACAGCGCCCAGCTCGGAGGCCAACTGGGTTCTTAGGTCGTCCCTGGCGTCAAAGGAAGCAAGAAGTTTCTGGACGATTTCTTCAGGCGCGGAGTGCCTTGGGTCGCAGATACTCTGCTCCTGCCCACATGAACGGAAAACTCCCCGTGCCTTGTCGCTATAGACGATCGAGGCAACAGGTACGGCAGTGGATAGTGCAGCAACCGTGGAGTGCATGCGGGTGCCGCAAAACCAATCCATCCTTGAGATGATCCACTTCAGCTGACTCTGGTCAAACTCCCCCTGAATTGACATTAGCCGGCCGGGGAACTCATTGATCAGGCGTTTCTCCACGTCTACAGCGGCTGCGATATCTGATTCATAGTGGCCTGGGGGTGACAGGACATGCGGGATAAGGCAGACCTTGGCCTCTGGTCGACCGGCCAACAGCTGGCCAAGGAATTCCAGCACCAGGGTCTGGTAATCGCATTGAAATCCGTAGTGCCGGGATGCATTTTGGGTATCGTTATAGATGAGCCCGCTCACATTGAAGCCAACAAGGGCTGCCGATGTATCCTGGCGTTCGATGAAAGCCTTGGTGTCAGTGCTTAGTCTGTCGCCAGCATCCACAGGGGGCAGGCCAAAGGCCATATCTACGCCGCCGTGCAGGTTCTTGCCTTCCGAATTGCCTTCGATAAGTTTGCACAGGTTCTGGTGGCTGAATTCATCCCGTGCCCAGGCGGCCTCGCAATCCTGAACGACATCGGACGCAAGCTTTTTCGCTTTCGGACTCTTGTACGGCCCGTAGGTTTGGGGAAGGAGTATTAGCGGCTTGTTCAGCCGATGGGCGAGCATTTTCGGGCGCAGGACACTCAGGAAGCGCTTGTCGCCATAAATATCGCTGAAACTGTCGCCACCGGAAATATCAATCACGGCGTCGCATGAATCGATTAGTTGGATCGCCCGATTGAACACCTTGCCCAGACCCCCCAGTCTGGCAGCAAAACACATAGTGGCGAGATTTTCCGGCCGATAGTATTTTCTGCCCACCCGTGCTCCGAACAGGGTGATTGTGACGGGCCCTCGCTCCGGGACCTCGATCACCTTCTCTCTTTCACCCAGGCCATTGTCAAAGACGACAAACTCAAGCTTGGGAATCTTCTGGCTGAGCAAGTAGATCGTCGAGTAAAACAGAGCGGAGACGCCCATATTGGGCGTATCCGGCGCTGCACCGAAAAACGCGACTCTTGGGGGGCGCTCTGGCTTCTTACTCATGGTCTATAAGGGGCTGGCAAGTATCTGGAGTTCTTATTGGGGGAAGGGCAGGAGGTTGTGTCGCCGCATAGTCAAACGATCAGGGGCGACCTTCACACGCTGCCATAATAATAGGAGTTGGTGCTGGCATCGCTCTTGTTCAATACGGAGCCCAGTAGGTCCGTTGACTGCAATAGCGCCAGGGAATCCTTTATCTCTTCCTCGGTGTTCTTCCCTTCTTCAATTACCAGCAGACTGGCGTCCACCTTGTCCGCGAAGATCAGCGCGTCATCGGACACCAACAAGGGTGGCAGGTCGAACAGGATCAGGCGGGACTCGTATCGAGTCCGAATTTCATCGTGCAGTGCCGCAAAGGCCTTGCTGGATAGAAGCCGCGAGGAGTGAGCTATCCGGTTCTTGCCCGGTAAGATGGTCAATCGTTCCAGGCCCGGATTCACGAGTATCTCGCTCAGCGGTACGCCTTCTTCCAGGTGTGCCTCGACCCCCAATTCCTGCTCGATCGAGAAGTACCGGTGTATGCTGGGGTTCTTGAGGTCGAGGTCTACGAGCAGTACCGTGTAGTTTCCTTCCTTGGCCATACTCACAGCCAGGTTGGAAGCCACCAGCGATTTACCCGCCCCTGGCGTGGCGGAGCAGATTGCCAGGGTGCGCCACCCTTTGTCGCGCATGCTCTTGAGAACTTTGGTACGCAGCATGTCGAAGGGCACAGACCTGGGGTCATGCTCCAGATGTGCGACTACGCGGTTGGCGGCCAGTTGCTCCGAACTGATGTTGTGAGTGCGGGTCTGGTCGTATTCAATCTTTTCAGGCACGGCGTGATGGCCGGAAGGAGATGGCCGCTCGTTGCGCTCGTCAACCGGATCGGCTGTACCACGCGTATCAGCTTCCTCCTCCTTTTTTTGAAGCTGTTCGATGGCTTTTTCAATATTTTTCACAAGCAGTCCTTGCTGTCTTCAGTTTTCCGGCAGCGAACACACATGTTACCGAGCGGAGCCATCGCGATTACCCCAGTCCAAAACGGTGCAGTGCCTTCTGCGACACAACGTCGAGCGGCATGTACAGGAAATGGATGGCGAGCACCCCGGCTATGCCCGCCGCCGTCAGCCCCAACAGCAACAAGAGCAAGTTTCGTTTTGCCACCAAGTCCTCTGCGGCCGTGGTGATCACGGGAATAACCACCAGCGGTGGCTGCTCCGTCACCTGGATGACACGCTGGACACCCCGGATGCTCTTGTCCAGCAGTTCCAGTAACACGATGAGGCCGATCGGCGCACCGAATGACATAACTATGGCGGCCAGTAGCAGCATTTTGCGATCCGGTTTAACGGGGCTGTCTGGCAACAGTGGCGGCTCAATCACCGAGAATCGTTCTGCCTTGCGACCTTCCTCCAGGCTTTCGGCTATGCCCGCCTGCATGCCTTTGCTGAACAGTTGGTCATACTGGACTTTTGCGTTCTGGTAATCGCGGCTCAAGGATGTGAGACCCCGCTCGACCAGCGGAATACGGAGAATCCGCTCCTGCAGGTCCTCAGCCCTCGACTCGTACTCACGCCGTTCCTGCTCGAGCGAGCTTATTCTCGACTCGGCCGCTGCCATCTGAGAGCGTAGTTCGAATTTGTCGCCTGACATCGGTGTGTCCCCGATACTCTCTTCCAGGTAGCGAATCTCCTCCTCCAGAAGCTGGATGCGGGGATGATTGTCATTGTACTGGGAGCGTAAACGAGCATATTCGATTTTCAATTGGGCGAGGCTCACACTCGCGCTGCTGCTGTCCAGGCCGGCGTTCTGGCGCTGGCTCTCCAGTCCGGCGAGCTGGATTCTGTAGAGATCCATTTGCTGGCGAAGAGAGCGAATCTCGCGGTCCACATTGCGAATACTCGCTTCAGCTCCTTCCATACTGTTCATATAGATGGACAGGTGTTCGGGTAGAGCGTCCTTGTTTTCCTGTTTGTAGTCGGCGATCGCCGTTTCGATTTCATCGAGCTGCCGCTTCAGTTTTTCGGCCTCGCTTTCCAGGAACTCCGTGGTTTCCGTGGCCCGCTCGGTGCGCGACTTCACATTCTCTTCAAGAAACAGCGTGACCAGGTCATTCGCGACGGCCTGGGCAGTCCTGGGATTGCGGCTTTCGTAAGCGAGTGTGAAAGCAATGGCGGTCGAGCCGCGGCGACCATTGCCCTGGCGAATGAGATCGACATAGATCTGCCCGCGCATTCGGTCGATCTTCATTGAGACCGGGAAGTCGTCCCGCTCGTGCACAAACAACCCGTGCTTGTCTGCCAGAGCCTGTAGTTTCTCCCTCGTCATCACTCGTTGCTTGATGATCTGGATGCGCTCTGAGGCGAGACTGGTGACCGTTGAGCGCACGAAATCCTGAGGGATTTGCTGAGTTTCGACAAGGATCGTGCCGCTGGAACGGTACACCGGGGGAAGCTTGAGAATTACGGCGAAACTCACACCCAGCAGGATTACTGCCGGTATGGCAATCTGCCACTTGCGGCGCTTGAGTATCCCGAGGTAATCAGGGGTTAATGGTACCTGGTCTTCTCTGTCGTAACTCACTAGACCGACCCCAGCAACGAACTGTTTTGTGCACCGCGTGGTTGCGTGCACTAGTAAGCGATTTATTAGTTGTTATATACGAAAATGCCCGCGCCCTCAAAAGGAATGCGGGCATTTCCCCGAAATGTGTGAACTGGCTAAAACTTCACGAGATGCGGCGACGAGTAGCGAAACCTGCGAAGCCTAGCAATGCGGACCCGAACAGCACGGCGGCGGTAGGCAGCGGGACGGCTTTTATTCGGGCAGCGTACCCGGCAGGTTTACCGAATACGGTGGTCCATGACACAGCCATGTAGTACGGAGTGTTGAGGTCCAGTCCACTCAGCGTTAAAACGTCCGTGCCGTTGATAGAGCCGAGCTCGGTCCAATCGACGGGATTCAGAGTTTCCAGGGGGTCGGAAAAAATGCCCAGGGTGAAACCGCCGCTGGCAATCTCGTTGAGCCTGAAGGACGTCGTAATGGTGTTGGTAACGTCCACAAGCGTGAACCGATAATAGTCGGTAGATGGCCCGGTGATGTCGTCACGGCCGAACACGACAGTTTCCCCTTCACCGATCGAAAACTCTCCCCTGAAATCGTCTGGGAATATCAATGACGAGGCGCATACCTGGCCAGAAGGCAGGGTGAGTGCCACAACTAAAAAGCAGGCAGAAAAGACTTTAGAAATCACTGGGCCACCGATCCTTCGATTACCGCTCAAATTGTCGTAAGGACCGCATGTGTCGGACTGAAAAAACTAGTACCCACTACATAAAGTCCTTACTAACTCCATGTGTAATAGAAGATAGCTTGGGGCCCGCATCTGCCCAATAGCCCACCTGGACTAACGGGGTGGCGTGATCGTGAAACTCAGTCAGAATAGAATATAGGCGCTAAATACTTGCGCTCGTACAGTGGTTCGCATCAGGCCTCTCGGCGCTCAGAGCGCAACTAGCTGTGTATCGGAATGATTGTAAAGCGTTGATTAGTAATGATTTTCAGTAGATTCGAAGCTACAATAGACCAGCTTCGAGTGAATCAGGAGGGATCCTTATGACCTCGAGCGCTCCCTGGCAGGCGTCGGAATACAGTATGAGCACCGTCATCCCCTCACAACGGCCGCTGTTGCAACGTCGGAACAGTTTGTCAAACACATTCCAGGCGATGACTGACGGATCGATCATCATCGGTTTGGTGGCTGGGCTGGCTATCTGGCTCAACGGCGCGCTCACCATGCCTTATGTATTGATGACGCTGACCTTGTTGGGCGCGATGGCCGTGGTTTACGACCGGATGGGCATCTACCGCCGCAATGTGATGATGACGAATAAGGTCATCAACCTTGGCAAGGCCTGGGCCATTGCCATTGCTGTGGTGCTAGCCATCGCCTTTAGTACCAAGACTTCAGAAGAGTTCTCGCGGCTTATCTTCGGCATTCTTTTCGTGGGTGGCTACCTGCTGCAGGTGCTGTCACACCTGGCCTTCAGGTACGTACAGGCCCGCAGCGTGGCGCAGCAAGAGGTGGTCAATGCGCTGGTCATCGGCACAGGGGAGTTGGCCGGTTACATTACGCACCGTATCAACAGCAATCCGTGGATTCCGGAACAGGTTATTGGGCAGATCAAGCTGAGTGATGCGCGCGCCGATGAAGGTCCTACGGCCTTCGCCGGAGAAGATGGGGGGATCGAGATTCTCGGTGGTTTGGAGAACGTGCGCTCACTGGTCGCTGAAAACGACATCAGGACGGTGTATATCGCAGTATCCCTGGATGCATCTCCCGCTATCGCAGATGTCTACCAGGATCTGCTTGATGCCAATGTCGACGTGCATTGGGCCCCAAATATCTTCGCCATGAACCTCGTCAACCACAGCGTGAAGGAGTTTGCGGGTATCCCTATCATTACGCTATCCGAGACGCCCCTGATGGGCACGCACGTTCTGTTCAAGAGCATCGAAGACAAAGTGCTGGCATCAATTGCCCTTATCCTCGCTAGCCCGATCATGCTTGTCACTGCAGTGGCCATCAAGCTTGAGTCTCGCGGCCCGGTGTTCTTTCGTCAGGTCCGCACCGGCTGGGACGGCAAGGAGTTCAAGATCTGGAAGTTTCGCAGTATGCGGGCACACGCCCCGAAAGATGGTGCGGTTCAGCAGGCCACCAAAGACGACCCTAGGATAACCCGGGTAGGGCGTTTCATCCGTCGCACAAGCATTGATGAGTTGCCGCAGTTCTTCAACGTGCTCGCTGGCCAGATGTCGATGGTAGGCCCCAGGCCCCACGCAGTGCAGCACAACGAAGAGTATTCAAAGCGTATCAATGCATACCTGGCGCGCCATCGCATAAAGCCCGGTATTACCGGGCTGGCGCAGGTCAGGGGCTATCGCGGCGAGACCGCGGAGCTGGAGGCCATGGAGATGAGGGTGCGCTGCGACATGGAGTACATCAACAACTGGTCGCTGTGGCTGGACCTCACAATTCTTGCCAGAACAGCATTTACGCTGTTCAGCAAGAACGCTTACTAGGCCCGGCTCTCCACGTAAACCCTGACCGCCTGGGAGCGGGCGGTAACGCCCATCTTTGCAAAAATCCGCTTGAGGTGATTCTTCACGGTATTGCGGCTGATGCCGAGAATGGTGCCGATTTCCTCGTTGGACTTGCCCTGGCTAACCCAGTTCAGCACTTCGTGCTCACGGTCGCTCAAGAGGCCCGTGTCATTGACTTCCGAGCCCGTATGCTGGCAGGGCGCCAGGCACTTGATCCTGCGCAGAGCAGAGTCAATATGAGGCATCATGAGGTCCAGCACCATGGGGTCAAAATCTACCCGCTCTTCGGAGACTGAGAAAATATACATACAGTCGTGCCCGCCACGCTCGCAGTGCATGGTGTACACCAGCAGCGCCTTCGCATAGTCCAGATGCTTACGATAGAAGTCAGATTGCACGTCGAAGCCGTGCGCGACTGCTTCATTGCGGACATCCCTGAGCACGACCCAGCTCTTGCCTGAAGCTCGCACGCCTCGAAACAGTTGAGCCATGACCCGACCCAACCCGGTGACCTGGTGCAGGTTGTGGGTTGTGTCGCCCTCCAGGGAAGACGCGATGTCGAACTTGAGCTCACCCGTCTCGAAATTCCCCCAGGCTGCCAGAAGGCTCCTGTGCGGGACGAATGCATGTATATCAGATTGCAGCCAGCGATAATAATCCAGATGCGTTCGAACGGCCGCGGCGGAGCTTAGCGCCTGAAAAAGCCTGTCATACTTCAGACGTACGACAATGTCACTTTTAGCCGCCCCGGCGGAGTTCCCTACCCGCTTAACTGTGGATCGTTCCATCGATCTTCACACCCCTCTTCAACAGTAGCCAATTATTGCGTTATGAGTGTTTGCTGCAGGCGCTGAGCTCTTCGGCCGCTGCCTGCTTTCAACTGCGGCGAGTCTTCATGTCTCGCGCAGGTTTATTACAGCCTAGACGGCTGTTCTGTCATGCGCCATTTTAGGGCGCGCAACAGCAAGAAATTCACACTCTTTGAAATACACCCTGTGTGCTATGCATTGATCGTGCCACACACGGAAAATCAGTACCTTAGCCGCAATTCCAGGCTTTATTGTAAAAATTTCTGACAGTCGCCGGCGTCCTGACACGCCAGATTGCCTCGCTTACGTCCCGCATTTGCACTGTTATGCTGCGTGACGCCCCAGTAGCGCTTCGCCCGTTGGACTACCCCTTGTCAGGGGCAAAGCCGGGCGTGAAATACCGTGACCCTTATCGTGCTCGGGCCACAGTTTTGGAGTTCGCTCCATTAGAAGTATAGGACACGAAAATGACCTTATGAAGAAAAGGGTCTTTCATTTTCTTTTCAGGAAAACTGCCGCTGGATTCGAGCGCATACCCGCGGTCACTGAAGACGCTAGGCGAGCACAATCTTGTCTCTGGCGATCGTCAGGGCGCGGGTTGCGTTCCTTGTATCTACGATTACCGAACACGCCTCGAGCAGAGCTTCATAATCGATGCAGTCGTGGTCCGTGCAGATCAGTGCCGCATCGAACGTTTTCGACACCAGGGCTTCTTCAGTCAGAGAGGGAATTCCCTTGAGATCCTGATACTCGCGGGTTGCAGGTACATGCGGCACAAAGGGATCGTAGTACTCAACGTCAGCGCCGGCTTCCAACAGCTTTCTTAGAATCAACAGCGCGGGACTTTCGCGAGTATCCGAGACATTCTTCTTGTACGCCAGGCCTACCAGCAAAATGGTCGAGCCCTTGACGCCTTTGCACAGCCGTTCATCCAGCGCGGTGCGCAGTCGGGATATGACGTACTCGGGCATTGAATTGTTTATCTCACCGGCCAGTTCAATAAACCGTGTGGAGATGCCGAACTCTCGCGCCTTCCATGTCAGATAGAAAGGGTCGATGGGAATACAGTGACCACCCAGCCCGGGGCCAGGATAAAAGGGCATGTAGCCGAATGGCTTGGTCTTGGCGGCATCGATGACTTCCCATATGTTGATGTCCATTTTTTCGAGCGTGACTTTCAGTTCGTTGACCAGGGAAATATTGACGGCCCTGAAAATGTTCTCCGTTAGCTTGACGGCTTCAGCCGTAGCGAGGCTGCTGACAGGGACCACCTGCTCGACTACCTTCCCGTACAGCAGCGACCCAAGCGCGAGTGCGTCTGCGTTCTCGCCGCCAACGACTTTTGGCGTTGTGGCGGTATTGAAACGGGTATTGCCCGGATCTTCGCGCTCCGGCGAGTACACCAGGAATACTTCGCTGCCGGTTCTCAGTCCTGCGGATTCCACCAGCGGACGAATGATCTCGTCCGTCGTTCCCGGGTACGTCGTTGACTCCAGCGCAATCATCTTCCCTGGCCGCAGATGAGGGAGCGTCATTTTGACGGTGTTTTCGACGAAAGACAGGTCGGGCTCGCGGTACTTGTTAAGCGGCGTGGGGACGCAGATGATGATGACGTCAACTTGCTCCACGATCGAGGGGTCGGAAGATGCCTCCAGCCGCTTGTCGAATAGACACTTTTGAATGGAATCCGCTGGAACGGTACTCAGGTACGACTGTCCTTCGTTGATCATCGACACCTTGCTGTCATCGATATCGAAACCGATCACCTTAATGCCGTTCTCGCAGAAGACTGTCGCTAGCGGTAGTCCTACGTAGCCGAGGCCCATGACGCCAACGACAACATCGCGGCTCTCAATCTTCTGTGCCAGTGCTCTAGCTGCTGCCGATGCAAGCGCTTGTTCGGTCGTCATGTGTTTTCCCAGATGATTGGCCGTGCATAATTTTGTAATTCAAATTCCCTTGCGGCAACATGTTCCACCGAGCAATAGTGTTGAATCAGGATGCTTCGAGCAGGTGCCGCTGAACGACTTGATTGCGATGCGAACGGCATCGGGAAGGTGCTCCTGCTTCTGTTTCGACCTCACAGCTCAGCCCTGGCGTTGAATATTACATCTGTATGTTCACGCAATGTAATCTCAAGGCAGCCTATAGACAGGTTCGGTCTTTCTCATCGACTAATTGAAGCAAGGTAGACCTTGATTTCCTTATTTTTCCCACGTCCGTCGGCATGACCCAATCCCGTCGAAGCGCGACCATCGCTGCATTGATCTGGAGTTCGATCGAGTCGGTCGGTCATCGTGTCATCACACTGTTGATCGCAGTTGTTCTGGCGAGATTACTCAAGCCCGAGGATTTCGGTCTTCTTGGCATGCTGACCATTCTGATTGCTCTCGCCACCCTGGTCGTTGAGGGAGGGATGACTGGAGCTGTTATCCAGAAAAAGGACCTTACGACCGAAGACGTAGATACAGCGTTCCTCGTCAACATCGGACTGGCTGTGTGCATGGCTGCGGCAATGGTATTGGGCGCACCCTACGTATCGGCCTTTTACGGCGAACCGTTGCTGGAGCCAATGTCGAAGGCGCTGGCAATCGTATTCGTGATTCATGGGTTCGCCGCAATTCAAATTGCTCAAATGACGCGTAATCTGAAGTTCAAGGCCCTAGCCGGATCTACGTTTGGCGCTCTCTTGGTATCCGGACTCCTGGCGGTCGGCATGGCCGTCAACGGCTACGGCGTTTGGAGTCTTGTTGCCCAACAGATCGTCTTTGCGGCAGTTCGGGCACTGCTTCTCTGGTTCATGTACCCATGGCGGCCGTCGTGGCGGTTCAGCCGAGATTCCTTCAGCGCGCTGTTTTCCTATGGGTCGAGAGTTCTGGCGGCGGCCGCCATGGAACGAATCTTCAGCAACCTGTACCTGGTCGCAATTGGTAAAGCTTATGGCGCCGCCCCCCTCGGGTTTTACACCCGTGCTCAGTTGTTGCAACAAGTGCCCATTCAATCTCTCACCAGGATCGTGGGCCGCGTCGCATTGCCGGTTTTCTCCCAGGTTCAGGACGACCGGCAGCGCCTCGAGCGTGGGATGAGAGAGGCTATCACCAAGCTTGCCATGGTTAGCCTTCCAATGCTGGCTGGCATGGCCGTTCTGGCTGAACCAATCATCGTTCTTTTGCTGGGGCAACAATGGTCTGATGCTGCGCCGTTCCTGCGCCTGCTTTGCATAGCCGGTCTTGCCTTTCCCTTAAGCCTGATAAATCTGAACCTGCTGAAATCTGTGGGGAGAGCTGACCTGTTCTTGAGGCTGGAGATTATCAAGCAAGCCCTTGTTGTCCTGAATATCGCTATAACGTGGAAAATCAGTATCGAGGCCATGATTGCCGGCCAGATAATCTTGTCGCTACTTGGGTATTTCATAAACGCGCGCTACGCCGATGAGATATCAGGCTACGGCATAGCAAGGCAAATGCGCGATGTCGCTCCTTATGGCGCAGCGGCTACGGCAATGGGGATAATTGTCTACCTGGCATCTACCCAGTTTTCGCTAAGTGCCTCGCCGGGTATGCAGATCGCGCTGATGGTACCCCTGGGCGTCCTTGTTTACGGAGCGATTTGTCTCATATTCCGGCTGGAGGCCTTCATGGATACCATCGCGGAACTAAGACGGAGGATAGCGAAATGAGCGCCGGGGAGGTAAGAAACAACCCTTCGCCCGATGAGGCAGGCGGTGGAAGTTCTCTTGAGAGCAAGCCGCTCGTTAGCGTCCTGATGATCACCTACAATCACGAGCCGTACATCGAGCAAGCAATTCAGTCCGTACTCGATCAGCAGACAACGTTCCCATTTGAGCTCGTAATTGGAGAAGACTGCTCCACAGATCGTACCGGAGAGATTGTCCGTGCTTATGCTAAACAGTTTCCTGAAGTCATCAGGCTCATTACTTCGAGCGAGAATGTTGGAGGCAGGGAGAACGCCAGGCGAGTTCGAGATGCAGCCGTCGGGAAATACTTTGCCTGGTGTGAAGGAGATGACTGGTGGAAAGCGCCGTACAAGCTCCAGGCGCAGGTCGATGTGATGAATCGGGATTCCGATGTTGGGCTAGTCTATTGTGATCATGATCGTCACTTGCCCTCGACTGGAATAACAACGGTTGCGTACATCAAGTCCCTCGGACTTCCCGTCTCCGCCACGCCGGATGCGGAAGACATATTGTCCGGTCGCGCAGGAATCCTGACTTGTACGGTGCTTGCGCGAGCTGACCTTGTAAGGCAGATGATCAATTCCGACCCTTACCTGTACAGTACGCAGTTTCGAATGGCAGATACTCAGTTGTGGGCCGAAATTGCCCTGGCATCCAAGGTGCATTTCATTGCCGAGTCCATGTCCGTTCGAAACGCGCTTTTGGAATCAGCCAGCAGAAGTCGCGACGAAAGTAAGGCTACACGGTTTTTGATATCGGGCACCGAGATGCGGCTATACCTCTGTGAGAAGCATTCTTTGTCTGAGGAGCTCGCTAGTACATGCAGAAACAAGCTGCGGCGCTTGAAGATGAAATTGGCGTTCCTGGAAGGTGATGCAGAAGCGACCAGACAGCTTCTGCGCGATGGCGAGAGGAGTCTTAAGGATCTAACGCTGCACTTGGGCACTCAGTTTAAAGTTGTGAGGTGGCCGTTGCTTCTCGCCCACAGATTGCGCAAGTTGTGGCAGCCGCAGCAGTAAGCTGAGTGGCTGGCTAGAGAACCTTGAATGCGCGGTGTATTCCCATGGCCGTCGTTCACGGTTCAATGCGGACACCTGAGAATCTCTCATACGCTTTGATAGTGGCGATGCGATCAGGGTTCGACAGTCGATCGACATTGGAGCAAGGGAAGCTGCTCGGTCCCTGATACTCTATATCCAGATTATCTCCGCCGTCGGCAAAGGCCTTCACGATACTGTGATAGGTGTCCCTGGGGCTGTTACAGAAGGTCTCGTAGCTAACGCGAATGGCGCGTTCAGGCTTGACGCTCGATAACCCCTTCTCAATAGCCTGGTTGCTAAAGAAGACCTGCCCGGCTACTTGCTCGATAGGATCCAGGTCTTTCAGCTGTTCGTATTCCTCCGGCTTGAAGGAATACCAGCCCTCTCTTTGACGACCACCGAAATACTTGTCGCGCGCAATAATCTTGGATTGCACATTGTAATACGGATGCCTGGTGACGTGAATGAATATGGATTTAGGGAGAAGCTCTGCGATGTAAGGAATATTCCAATTCGCAATCATCCCCTTCATAGCGACGGGCTTCTGGAACGCATACTCCATGGCGGCCAGTTCAGCCGCAAAGCCGGCTCCATCGGCCTGTTCCAACTGCTCATCGGTCAGAAAGCCGCCGATATCAAACGGAAAGAACCGACGCCAGAAGTACCAGAACTCGTTCGGGGCCAGCGCGCCTTTGGTCTTGCCCTGGTCTGAGGAAAACCGCTGCTCATCGTTGAAGTCGAAAATCTCCCCTCTATGGTCAAGCTCGGTCAATATCTGTTGTATGCGGGACCCGATATAGAGAGCGCCGTAGAAACGGGACAAGAGATTTGTTGGGTAAGCAAATTTACCCGTACTTGCAAGCCACTGCATTAGTACGGACGACCCGCAGCGTCCAGGCCCCATGACAAACACAGTAGGGCGTTCCGGCAATTTGAACGCTAGGGTCGCCTCCTGTTCTGCCGGGACAAGCAGGGAAGTCAGCTCGCTCAGCCGTTCCTCAAGCAGCGGGTCCTTTCTATATTGCGGCTGCACCGTCGCGCCCATCCCCAGATCCCTCATGTTGTCTCTAGTATCAGGTGGTTGTCTGGGCTGCTGCTTGCTCGGCCTCTTCGAGATCGACCGAATGACCTATCGCATCATTATCGGAAAGCTTGTTGACGGCAAACAAAGCCATCCATCGACCTTTGAACGATGTCCAGTCCTCCGCTTCCTCCGGATCAATCCTTGCAACACCGTGGAATATCTGGGAGTTGAAATAGACGATATCGCCAAACTCACAGATGTCATCCAGTACAACCTGCTCACCGGTCTCACGCTCTACGTAAACGCCACCGCTTATGAAATCGGTTCCTTTTTCGGAAAGCTGCATAATCGGAACGGTAATCTGGTGATAGTCGAAAGGGTCCTGGTGTCTGTTTAGCCCGCCAGAGCCGACCGGGTAACAATGAAAGGCAATGCGCGCGGTGCAGCCAAGGTCCGGCTCGTCGCTCAGGAATGTCTCCGCTGCCAGGTCACTGATTCGATTCTTCAGGTGATAAATCGGTGCGAAAAGTTCGAAAAGGTTGAACACATCTTGATTCCACGGGAAAAACGAGAACGAGTGGAAGCAGCATTTGACGTGTGCGCGTGGGTCCCACCTATCCATGCGATGGAAATTGGGGGCTCCACGCTCGACAGGACGATAGTTTGGTAACGAGCTCCGGCCGATGCTCGTCATGTATTCGCGGATCGACAGAAGTTTTTCTCGTGGCACGTAGCTCCTTACTACATAAACGTCACCGTCGAGAATCGACTCACGCATTTCCTTAATCTTGTCTTCGTCCTGGAGCGCCTCAAAGATATTCTCGATTCTGTGAACATTGCCTACGTACATAACTTTCCCTCCCGCTGTCTTATACGCTTAGGGTGAAACACGATCAAAAATTCGGGGCCGGTGGGTCCAACAGGATCGCATCTTCGAACTCTAACGCAGGCGAAAACTGTGCGCTGTCAAATCTGGCGCCTTCGACGGTAACCTTGCGCCCGTCTACTGAAATACGCCCCTCGGCCAGCCACCTGGCCACTTGAATGACCGTTTTGCACTGTTGAACAAATACCTCGTGGCGGTTCTCGGCCACGGACTTCGTCAAATCGTTTGGGCAGACAGTCTGCATTATGATTTTGCCTTCATCCATGACCTGGTCGATGAACTCCACCGTGTTGCCCAAAAACCTGGCGTGGTAACTGATGTTGTCATTGAATGCATCCATCCCCTTGAAAGCAGGAAGCACTGACGGGTGGAAATTAACAATCCGGTCCTTGTAGGCATCTCGAAAGCGCTTGGAGAAAAAATCGAGATAGTACGCAAAAACGTAGTCGGGCTTGTTTCTCTCGCAATACTCAAGCAGCGCGTCACCGAATGACTCGTTCCCGGTGTTCTCCAGATTGACCGTCTCGACGCCGTGCGCTTGTGCTACCTGGGTGGATGGGCAGGGTCTGTCCGTCACTATTGAATGCACGCAATTCCTGAAAAATTCGTTCTTGAGTACTTCGTTCAGGACAGAGCCACTGGTCGATGCGACCACGACAATACTGATACTGCTGCCTTCCACTAAAATTCACCCCCTCGATAAGCCGGGAAATACCCTGGGTACTGAAAAGCCGTATTGCTGGATAGCTCTTCGTATACCGATGGTTGAAAGATCCGTCCGTAGATAAACGACCCCACTTTCTTATTAGACCAACCGAGCTTGAACTGCGAAAGTCCATCCTCTTCGTTCTTGCTTCCGCCCGGGCTGCCGCCGAAATCCACCCAGCGCACCAGCCCCGAAAAGTGCTCCAGTACCGCCCATTTGGTCGCATAAGAAGCTCTGCATTTGTATCCTCGGTCACTGAAGGCAGCCAGGTGCCCATAGGCAATATCGCCTTGCTGATACCACAGGTCCATCCCGACAAGCTCACCCTCAGCATACGCCTCAAATGCAACAATACCGGGGATTGAAAGCTGCCGTTCGAAGGCCTGAGCCGAGAACTGTCGGATTCCACGGATACCGTGGCGCTCTGTCAACGTCGAGTACAGTTCGATCCACTTTTCAAGGTTCCGCGCAGGATCCGCGTTGACCGACACGTCGACATGTTTCTGAGCACGACGCACCGTCGCCCGGTGCGATTTCTTGACAAACTCCGCGAAGGGTTGCGTCAGGTCTGCGACATAGTGATGCTTGAATTCCACTGCGTGATCGAAGCCCGCCATCAACTGAGCGCGATCCTCGTCACGAATATCAAGACAACCAGGCACAATAGTAAGCGACACCAGATCCTCTGCCAGTTCGGTCATATCCTCCTCAAGCCTCGACCAATCAAGACAGGAGAACTGGGGGTAGCACCCCATCGCATCGCTGTAGGCCGTGCCTGGAATCGGACGCACCAGGACCCAGCCACCGCAGCGCGGTAGATGTCTTGGAGTCCCAAATTCCGACAGTGAAGCCGCGTATTCGGGGTGCATGTAACCCAACAATGTAAGCGACATACTCCTACCTTGCATCACGCGTTCTCAGCAACGGCTCCTCTGTCGCCTTGCTTGAACGCACTGTTGTTGCTTTGGCCCCCGATAACATCTGAGTCGGTGGGTGCTATCAGTGTGAAGAATAATGATTGATTAAGTCCACTACTCGAAGTACATCCGCATCGTCGAGATCTGGATAAATTGGCAGGCACATAACACGCTCGGCGGTTTTGCTTGCCACCGGTAAGTTCTCTGGCTCCGCGGACTGCAAGCCTCGATACATGGGAAAGCTGGAAATGAGCGGGTAAAAATACCTGCGAGCGACGATGCCTTCACTTTTCAAGCTGTTGAAGAGGTCGTCCCTACCCATGGGATACTCATCTCCAAGCAAAATCGCGAAGTAGGCGAAGTTGTCGACGACCTGCTCGGTTCGCGGCACGCAATGGATTCCCGGTATGTTCTTGAGATGCTCGCGATACAAGCTGTCGATATGCTTCCGCTTCTGCATGGCAGCGTGAAAATGCTGAAGTTGCAGCAAACCCAACGCCGCGCAAAACTCGTTCATCTTTCCGTTGATGCCGCAGGCGACCACGGTGGTGTCGTTGACGAAGCCGAAGTTCTTTAGATGATCGATATGTACCTTTCGCTTTTCATCCGGGCAGACTATCGCGCCACCTTCAAAAGTATTGAAAACCTTGGTCGCGTGAAAGCTCACGACTGACAAGTCGCCATGCGCCAAAATGCTGCCGGATGAGGTCTCAACCCCAAAGGCATGGGCAGCGTCATAGACAACCCGCAGGTTGTAGTTGTCCGCAATCTGCTGGATGGCAGCCACGTCACAGGGGTTGCCATAGCAATGTACGGGGAGGATTGCGGTCGTTTGCGGTGTAATTGCAGCCTCTATCTTGCTCGGATCCATATTCAGTGTTACTGGATCTATGTCTACAAAGACAGGTTTGATTCCATTCCACAATAGTGAATGCGCCGTAGCAACGAAGGAGTACGGCGTCGTGATGACTTCACCGGTAATGCGTAGTGCTTGCAGCGCAGCGACCAGGGCTATGGTGCCGCTGGTAAACAGGGCCAAACCCGGGACGCCTAGAAAATCTGCGAGCTCGCTCTCGAGTTGTTCGTGGAAAGGGCCGTTGTTCGTGAGAATCTTCCTATCCCAGATGGTATGGAGGTACGGCAGCAACTCCTCCAGTGGGGGTAGATAGGGTTGGGTGACATACAGGGTGTCTTCTTGCATGTTGTCACCCAGCGGATTGCTCGCAAGTATGTTGGTTTCAATTCTCTTTGACATATCGCATGGGTTCTCTGCTGCTTGCTAGCAGCGATAGTGGTGCGTGCTAATCGGCCAGGTTGTCAGCTTTTGGAGATACTTACAGCATCCCGTGCGCCATCGTGGAGTCCGATTTGCCGTGCCGGTACACGCGCCCTTCAATCTCTCAATCAATTCACAATCCTGACCGGCTCATGAATACATGTGTAAGCGCAATCCGGGAAGGCTTCTCGTGGCTGAGGCCTTTCTAATCAAATATTATCTGAGAGAACGCCATGATGACAGTGAACTCTGTGATCGAGTTCACGAGCGTGAGCAACAAGTTGGAGCGTGACGTAAAAGCTCAGCCATGTACTGTTCAGCCCGGAGCGTGATTCATACATCTCCCTGAGCGATTCAATGCCCGGCGCCCGGTGGTGACGGTGGCGGTAGCCGGAGACGAAGCGTCTTTCTGGTGCCATTCTGTCCTCGTCCATGAGGCAACTGTGGATAGGCAAGGGCTTTAAGTTCGCACTTTGGACCGGACGTTGTGCCACCCCATGGCTCCTGTGAGCCTCTAGCTCAGGGCCAATGGATCCGAGTTACTGGCACACCCGAATGTGCGCAGGATTTGCGGCTTCGATCAAGACGGTGGCCGCGCCTCGCCAGGAACGGGGATGGTGATGATGCTACTCTTTGGCGTGCTTGAACAAGGAATGATTGGTCTGATATTCCGACTGTAGGGAATCATCGGAATAATCTGGGAGCTACGGTGGAGGATAACGAATGAGCGCGGGAGAGATAGACGACCCTTCGTCCGATACCCAGAGCGGCTTCAGCCGGCGAGGCGGCAGGCCACTCGTCAGCGTCCTCATGATTACCTACAATCACGAGCCATATGTTGAGAAAGCTATCCAGTCCATTCTTGCTCAGCAAACGACATTCCCATTTGAGCTTGTGATCGGAGAGGACTGCTCCACTGATCGTACCGGCGAGATTGTCCGTGGCTATGCTGAGACATTCCCCGAAGTCATCAGACTGGTTACCTCCAGCAAAAATGTCGGAATAGACGCGAACGCGCAACGTGTTCGGGCTGCGGCATCCGGGGAGTACTTTGCCTATTGTGATGGAGATGACTGCTGGAAAGCCCCGTACAAGCTCCAATCCCAAGTGGATATGATGGAGCAGGATCCGGACTTAGGCTTGGTTTATAGTGATTATGACCGTCACTTGCCGGCTACCGGAGCTACCACGGTCTCCTACACCCATTCGCTCGGCCTTCCTGTGTCTGCGACCCCTGACGCGGAAGACATCCTGTCCGGGCGCGCTGGAATCCTCACGTGTACGGTGCTTGCGCGAGCCGCCCTTGTAAGACAGATCACCGCATCCGACCCCTATCTATACGGTGGCGCGTTTTTGATGGGGGATACGCAGTTGTGGGCTGAAATCGCTCTGGCATCGAAGGTGCAGTTCATAGAGGAATCCATGTCGGTTCGAAATGCGCTTACGGAGTCGGCCAGCAGGAGTCGAGATCAAGTCAAGGCCACCAAATTCTTGATATCCGGCGCCGAAATGCGGCTATACCTCTGCGAAAAGCACTCTTTGTCTGAAGACCTTGCCGCGGCATGTCGAAAAAAGATACGCCGCTTGTCCATGAAATTGGCGTTCCTGGAAGGTGATGCTGAGAAAACAAGAAAGCTGCTCGACGAGGGCCAAGCGAGTTTTAAAGACCGCATATTGCACCTGGGTGCTCAGTTCAGTGTTGTAAGATGGCTGCTGCTCAGCGCTGATCGATTGCGCAAGACCTGGACGCCGCTCAACTAAGCAATCGTGAAGCTCTGTTTCTTTTCCTGCGTTATTCCTGCATCGGCCTTTTTCAGCCTGCCGACCATGCCAATCAGATCCTGGTCAACAACACCCCCCGGTACACCTGGTGAGGCAAGATCAAACGCAAACGTTCATTGTGCTCGCGCGCGGTGGGTTGCTTCACCGTAGCGGGGCAGAGCGATTGCAATTCCGACGTAGCGATACCTGTTGATATCCTCCTGGAGATTGAGTTCGAGAGAACAGATCAATGCAGTCACGAGCACGTGATCGATATTCGTAGGCGCTCGGGCGCGGATGTATACATAAACTCTATAGGAGCGATGTAACTCGCAGAACCTCCAGGTTTAGCTGTCTCCCGTCTCGTGCATGGTTTTCTTGAGACCGGTCTCATAGAGTATCCACAAATCTGTGACGATTTTGTTGCAAGCCTGTCAATCGCAGACGCGATGATGTTCAATTACCGCACTCGTATCCGCCACTTCTTCGATAACAAGTGGGTACGGGTCGCCCCAGTACACTGAAAAACGATTCAGTGACGTTGGTCAGGTGTTGTGCTTGACCTTCGCAAAGCCCAGGGGCGCGACTGGCGCGGACTGATCTTTATCGATTTACCTTTCGCGTTTGATCGAAAGGCGGTTCAGTAAAGGATGAAAGCCGCGGTAAAGCTACTAAAAGGCCACTCAGGTTTTTTAGTGCTCGGGTGCGAGGGATAGCGAAGTGGTAAGTGGATACTGCCATAGTGACTACACGAGGTCGTTTTTCGAGCTGGGTCGTGCGATCGAGTTGCCGGGTAGTGGCGGGACTCTTATTGAGAGGCCCATCGGTTCCGGACACGACAGCGATGCCATGGGGCCCTATCCCCGATTCTTCTGCCAGGACTGGTCGGGCCTTTCGGAGGACCTGACACTGCTTGAGAAGGACACATCACTGGTTAGCGTCGTTCTTGTCACGGAGCCCTTTGGCGACTTTGAGCCACAGGCGCTGCGCGCTTGTTTTCAAGATCTATTCACGCCCTTCAAGCACCACCATCTGGTTGACCTGCAAAACGATCACTTGAGCGGCATATCTTCCAATCACAAGCGGAATGCCAAGCGTGCGCTCAGGTCAGTCTCAATTGACGTTTGCACGCGGCCTATCGAATACCTGGATGACTGGGACGCGCTTTATAGTGTGCTCGTTAGCCGCCACGATATCAGTGGCATGGTGGCGTTTTCTCGAGAGGCTTTTGAAAAGCAAATGCAGGTGCCGGGGATGGTGGCGTTTCGAGCGCACTATGAAGGCACCACGATCGGGATGCTCTTATGGTACCGGATGGGCGACGTCGCCTACTATCATCTCGGCGCCTACAGTGAGGCTGGCTACGAAATGCGGGCTTCGTTTGCCCTGTTCTGGACAGCGATCGAGTATTTCCGTGAAGGTGGACTCGGTTGGTTGGATTTGGGTGCAGGCGCCGGCATCGACTCCGACGTCGACGACGGCCTGACCCGGTTCAAGAAAGGCTGGTCAAATGATACTCGCGTTGTTTACCTCTGCGGTCGCATACTGGATTCTGACCGTTATCACGCGCTGTCCGCGGCGGCGTGCAAACCCGTAAACGGCTATTTCCCCGCCTATCGGGCGGGTGAGTTTGTGTAGACTGCCGACCCCTGCCAGGTGCTCACCCAGACCGAGTCATTTCCACAATACCCTGGGCTCTCAAAGTGAATCCTGCACTGCGCCCTTTGTGGCGTTTACGCGCCGTCACTGGAGGAACGCTAGTAGGCGAAGATGGCTCTCCAGTAACGAAAACCGATCAGCACCAGTGCGAGCAACGCCAGAGTCACGAAGTAGGGGCTTCTGACGTAACCTTTGCGAATATCCAGCGCGATCAGTGCCAGCGTTAGAGCACCCAGAAGTAGGAAGCTGAGATTGATGTAAGCCGGCTTGGTCAAGGGAATCAGCAGCAATATCCTGCGTAGTGCCGGACCAATAAGTAATATCGCTGTTGAGATCATGAATCTGAAGTGAGCCTGGGGGTGCTTCCTGAACGCCAGGCCAAGCAGGTAGAGAATACTGAATGCAATAAGCGTCAAGACGGGTAGCCGCTTGAACCTAAGCACTTCCGGGGTGAGCTCGGACAGTCCCACATCGAGCGACTCGAGTGTGACGATGAAGCCGGAGTACAGCATCGCCACCACCACCAGGGGAGATGCATAGCCTATTCTCCGGTGCCAGCTGCGTTGACCGCTGCGAATGAGGATAGCCATGGAGACGAGTCCGCCCAGCCAGATATACATCAGGAAGGCGTGGATGTGCATCGAGAGGGAAGTGGCGCTCAATACGGTGAAGTAGCTCGGGATGAACGCGAGGACGGCGACAGCCAAAATACTGACCAAGAGCAGCACGGTACTGGTACCTGACAACTCGAACAGGGATCTATTCTTCATCTTGTCGTTGTTCACCGATTCACGGCATATTGCCAGGCGATCTTGAATCCCCTCAGGGTAGTGAGCGCATCGAAAAGCAGGCGCGCCAGAACGAGAATTGTGACTGCGCGATGTGCGGTCGCGAAAGTAGCAGCAGGGTAGTAACAGGCATCCTTAGCCGCCCTCAGACATGACCCTCTATCCCGAATCGCCTTCCGTAGATTGCGTCGTATTGCTCTTCACCAATATCCGGGTCCCTTCTAACAACCCACCTGTCATCTTTGACCAGCGCGTACTGGGGAATCGGTGCAAAACCGAAGGACTTCTTGTTTGTAAATGCACCTCTGAGACCATTGAGTGCCGGGATATTTAGCCGGGATGCCAACTGCTTTGCATTGTCCAGCATATCGAAGTACATGGCCTTCGATACGTAATGATCATCTTTTTTTAGGGATCCACCAAAGTAGTAGATCATTTCCTCGGAGTTGTAGACGATCGTATAGACTGCCACGATCTCCTCTTCACGCCTGACCTGCCGAATGAGTAATTGCTCGTGTTCCGCGAAGTGCTCCAACAGCTCGGCCAGCAAACCTTCCATGCCGTGCCACGCAGAACGCTTTCCGCGCTCGCTAAAGTAGCGGCAGTGGGCTTCCATGATGGAGTAGAAACTTGCTGTGAAGGATTCATGTGAAACAGTTTCGAACTCATAGTTCTCCATGTTTCGCAGAACTCGCTTGTAAGACCAGCGCTTTTTTCCGGAAAGAGAGTCCAGGAAGGCGTCCTGATCATAGCGATGGACGTTACCCAGTTGCCATTCCGGTTCGAAAGGAACATCGAACATCTTGTGTTGGCTGTCGAGGCCAGGCAAACAATCGTTGTTGATTGGCAGTATCTGGAATGCATGGTCCTTCTCAAGAAGGTAAACCAGCATCTCGTTGATCAATGCTGGATTGCCTGGCAATGCGTTGCTCCAGTTGTGTCGAGTTCCCCCGTAGAAAGTCACCAGATTGTCTTTCAGAACCAGGGGTATGAGGTCGTCACCATCAGCGAAAAACAGGTAGGCATCGGGTTGATAGTGCCTGTTCAATATCGCTTTGTAGCGATAGCTATCCAAAATCGAGTTTTTCAAACTGGATAAGGCGGCCTCACAATCGGATTGCTTTGTCAGAAGTTCCATCAAATTTCCAGGGTGAGGACCCGCGTTGTGGGAAGCCCGTCTCTATTCAACTTATAGAGTTATAGTTGGGCCGCGCCTGCCTGGGGTCAGGTAGCGTGACCGTATTTGTACATATCGATCATGATCGGCGGAATACCCCAGTCGTGTGCGCCCACCTTGTCGTGAACCTCTTCTACATCGGCCCGCAGAATGCCCTCGATTCTCTCGGGGAACCTGCCTTTAGGCGGGATGAAATCATGCTGGTACATGGCGCCCAGTTGGTTCATCACGTTCATTGATATCGCCGATTCCCGGTCCAGTTCCTTGATAACGTCGCGATCGGGGGCAAACCATTCGAAGCGCTCGTCGATGACCCTATCCAGCATTTGATCTACGACGAGCTTGGAGATGACCGGAGCCATGTGGAAGCCATCGCGGTTGGTACCGCTGATGATCGACAGGTTGGGCACCTGCGTTTTACCGAGCAGTGGATACGTGTCCTGTGCGATGGGGCGAGAGCCGACATTTGTGCGGATCACCTCCGCTCGGTAGAAGTTGCGATTGATCTGCTCCATCGCGCTGCGCATCAAGCCCTCCAGCGCATACAGGCGGACCGTGTTATGCGGTTGCGGCATCATGAAGCTGGTCGCACCGATAATAATGTGATCATTGGGCTCGTTCGGTCCCTGGAAATAGGGAACCGTGTAAATGCCGCACGCGAAACCACGGTTTGGCGTACGAATGCACTTGGTGTGGGGATATTCGCTGCTCTTGATCTCCATGGACGAGCCGACGTTGTGAAACACCGGTTGCACATTCACCGGAACATCAGTGCTGCCATTCAGGATATCGGAGAGAGTCGCGCCCACCGAGAGGATAAAGTAGTCCGCAGATACCGTATCACCGTTGCCGAGTTTGGCGTCAACTACCGAGGTATTGTTCCCAACCAGCCCTTCCACCGTTGAATTGATGAACTCGACACGGGGATGCCTGTTAAGTATCGCTTCCAGTTTCTCCAGCATGAGCCGCGGGTTGAACCAACCCTCGTTGTGAATCAGGATCGCCTGGGTGGCGCGGAAGCGTTCCTCGGGGTGATAGTTCGGGATCGTCTTTGGATCGACGTACTCATACTGTTCATTGAAGTCATCGAGGGCTGTGATCATGGCCGCGAAATTCAGGTCATCAACCTCGCTCATGGCGGTATTGTTGACAACATAAGTTCCCTGGCCGAAGCAGCCACCGCTGAAGATTTCGCATTTCGAGCAGCCGTAGGGGATGTCACTACCTGCCGCGTCGATCAGTTCCCTCTCGAAGTCGGGCCACATGCGTGTCGCCCAGTGACTGAGCTCGAATCGATAAAGATCCTTCTCGGAATCCAGCGTGCCGACTTCTATCTCCGCAAAGGAGTTCTGCATCGCCGCGGCGGGCAGCGTTGCGGAGTATGGCCGCGCCTCCGGAGCAACAATGACGATGCTGTCGTCGGAACCCATCTGTTGGGTGAGTCTGAAGGCCGTAGACAGGCCCAGCATTCCATTCCCTGCAACCAGATAGCGCATTGTTCCTCCCTGTAAGCGCTCCGGAAACCAGAAGCACTGCTTTCCGATGATGAATTCTAAGTAGCGGATTTTGTGTTGTATCGAGCCTTGTCAGGCCATGGACAAAGTACGCCGAAAAGGGTACCTGACTTGCCCCGGTTACACATATTTCGCCGTGAGTTCTGCGCTAAAGCGTTCCGAAATGTGAGCTAAAAGTATAAGTAGTATTAATCGATTGTCGAGAGTACTCGCTTGTGCGAAAACTGGTCACAGTGCTTTGGATCGCGTTTTTCGGCTCTCCTCTCGAAACGTGTTAGTACTAGTATTCCTGACCTTCCAGCTTGTTCTGCTACGCCCTCAAAACCCGTTGCACACGGCTCAATACCAACGCATATCTCGGTGGGTTCCTCATTGATGCAGCCGCGATGGGCTGGCGTTGCTTAGCGCACAGGCGAAATGCCCCGGGGGTGCCTGGCATGCGCTGAACCGGCGCCTGTGAGAACCTCATTGAGCTCATGTGGGTTTTGTGTCATAACGCTGGGCTATGGGCACCTCCGGGGACGACAACGACGCGACCGAGGTCAACCACGAAGCCGGGGTGGGTGACGCCTCCGCCACGGTCGTGCGCGACGCAGCGACAGTGGTGCGCAGACCGGCCGCGGGCGAGATGGACGTTCCCACCGCGAGCGAAGCCGCATCCATTCCTCCCGACGCTGACGTTCTCAAGTCGCGTTTCATCCTCGAGGAACAACTGGGCCGCGGCGGGATGGGCCAGGTTTTCAGGGCCAGGGATCTGCGCAAGGTCGAGGCCCAGGACGATAACCCCTGGGTTGCCATCAAGTTTCTCGGCGAGGAATTCTCCCGCCACCCCATGGCCCTGATCAGTCTGCAGCGCGAGGCCAAGAAATCCCAGCAGCTGGCACACCCCAACGTCCTCACGGTGTACGACTTCGACCGCGACGGCGACCGCGTCTATATGACCATGGAACTGCTGGAGGGCGCGCCCCTTTCGGACTGGCGGTCGGTCACCTACAGGGCTGGCAAGGCGCCCACGCCCGATACCTTGATCAGGGAGATGGCCGCCGGCCTCGCCTACGCCCACAAGTTCGGCGTTGTGCACTCCGATTTCAAGCCGGGCAATGTCTTCGTGACCACGGATGGGCGTGTGAAGATCCTGGACTTCGGCATTGCCCGCATCATGGACTCGGCGGTGGAGAAGGACAGTTTCGATGCCGGCGAACTGGGCGGCCTGACACTGCGCTATGCCTCTCTGGAGATGATCCAGGAGGGCGACGAGCCGCACCCGGCGGATGATGTGTACGCACTGGGGCTGATTGCCTACCAGTTGTTCTCCGGGCGGCACGCCTACGGCGGCAAGACGGCCGAGGAGGCTCTGCTGGCGGGGCTCACGCCGGAACCCCTGAAAAACATAAAGCGCCACCAATGGCGGGCGATCTCTGGTGCACTGCAGCTCAAGCGGGCTGACAGGACAGAATCCGCCGAGCAGTTCCTTAAGCAGTTTTCCGGTGTCTCTCAACGCAATCGCCTGCTGACGGCAGCAGTGGTGGTCCTGGCCCTGAGCTCGGGATTTTTTGGCTGGCAGGCGATGCAGCCTGAGGGACCTAAAGTTCCCTTCAACCACCTGCCACCGATGACACAGGCGGAGATCACGCGCAACCTGGAACTGGGGTGGCAGTCCGCCGGGATTCAGGACTGGGACGGCGCCTCGCGTTATTTTATGGCCGCCTACGACCTGCACCCGCGTAACCTGGATGCTGAAAAGGGCCTGGACCGGCTGGCACAGCACCTGATTGAACTGTCAGAGAATCTGGAGAGTTCCCGCCAGCGCGCTTACCTGCTGACCATGCTGGATGGCTATCGCCAGAATGAGTACCTCGCCCACCACCCGGGGCTTGCAGCGCTGCGGGAAGAACTGCTGGCTGCGGAATCGCCCTGAATCCCGACCTGAGGGAAGCGCTCAGGGCAGCGCGAGGTCTTCGAGCAATTGTGGCCAGTGTTCCACCCAGCAACAGATGTGGTCGAATCCCTCAATTTCCAGGAACCGCGCGTGCGGATGCCGTTCCACGTAGCGCTGCACGGTAACGCCGGGTACCCGCGCGTCCTCGCTCCCGGTCAGGTGGAGTTGCCGAAACGCCGCTGGGGACGGCACGGCGCTGACCGGACTCAGGGAGCCCTCAAGCGGCAGAAACCCGTGGAAAGCCACCCAGGCCTCAGGGTCGAGATTCGCTGCCAGCGTCACGACTGAGACCTTCATGGACGGCAGCCGCGATGCGGCGAGTACGGCGAGCGTGCCACCGCCACTGTAGCCGATGAGTGTCAGTTCGTGGGCCTCGTGCCGCTCCGCGAGTTGCTGCAACGCATCGACCAGCGCGGCAACCACGGGCTCCGAGTAGCGTGCCGATGTCCACAGAGAGGGCTCGCAGGGAGGCAGGTCAGCGCCTCCGTGATAGCAGGGTCGGCCCAGGTACAGAGCCGATTGCGGGTCTTCCAGCATTAATTCCAGCGCGAGCGATCTCCCACCGGTGGGGTCTGCGGCGGGGCGGTTATCGATCCAGGGCCTGCCGTCGCTGCCCAGATAAACTCGCAACTGTTCAATGCGGTTGGGGAGTCGATGGCTCAGGGTCACAAGTTCGAATTCGCGGGCTTTCAGGCGCGCCATATGCATGCCGGGTTCTTTGGAAAGCGCATCGACCGGATCAACGCCAGCACAGCCTGCAAGGCACACTGCCAATACTCCAATCACGCAGCTTCGCATTTGTGTCTGTCCAGCTTTTGACCTATCTTGATTTCACCAATAATAAATCAACTGGAGCGTTCTCATGGGGCCGGACAAGTCCGGATTGAGCGGCTCCACAGGGTGGTTCGGCGTGAACAGTGGTAGATATCACGCCATCGCTGCGCTTCTTTGCGTGGTGCTGGCAAGCTGTGCGCAGCAGCCTACGGTTGAGATACCCGCGGACGCCCGGGTACAGGATCTCTATATCGTCGATTGCCTGCTCCCCGGCCAGCTGCGCCAGCTTGGCACCACCAGCTACATGACCCCTCGCAGACCGATACGCACCACCGCCGTGGACTGCAGGGTGCGTGGCGGGGAGTACGTGGCCTATGACCGGGCTGACTACAAGACTGCGCTGAAGATCTGGCTGCCTGCTGCGGAGGAGGGAGACGCCGAGGCCCAGAATACCGTGGGTGAGATCTTTGAACAGGGCCTGGGAACCGACCCCAACTACGAGGTAGCGGCCCTGTGGTACCGCAAAGCCGCCGACCAGGGCCACAAGACGGCACTGTTCAACCTGGGCACCTTATACGAAACCGGCAAAGGTGTGGCTCAGGACAAGGTCACTGCACTGAACCTCTACCGGCAGGCCTGGGGTGTCAGCGACGATGCGCTGGTGCTGAAGAGTGATGCCACCCGGGCGCTGGTGGTGCAGGCACAGGAGAACGTCAGGGCGCGGGAAGCGGAGCGGCGCGCGGCCGAGGTGGCCGTGGCGGCAGCGGAAGTGCGCGGCGAGGCGCGAGGCCGCGCCGCGGTGGTGGAGGCGGCGGTCGATGAGGCTGCCCAGTCGCCGCCGGAGCAGGTCAGCGCCGCCGGCCGTAATTTCGGGCGCTACTATGCCCTGGTGATCGGCAACGCCGACTACGAGCTGCTGGACGACCTGGTAACACCGGTCAGCGATGCCCAGCGCCTGGCGGGGGTACTGGAATCTCGCTACGGGTTCAAAGTGCGGCTGCTCCCCAACGCTGATGACGCAGCACTGCTGCGGGCGATGAACCGACTGAATGAGGACCTGACGGAAGACGACAACCTGCTGATCTATTATTCCGGCCACGGTAATCGGCGCCAGAGCGGCGCCTACGATGTGGGGTACTGGTTGCCGATCAACGCCGAGCCCGCGCCCAATGATACTTTCTGGGTCCCCACTGAGCAGATCAGCGGCCACCTGGCCAGACTCAAGGCCAGGCGCATTATCGTAATGGCCGACTCCTCCTTCGCCGGCCTATTGGCCGATAACCCCGCTTTCCTGCTCGCTACCGACATGGCCAATCTCAGGAGCGAGGCCTACGTGGACCTGCGTTACCCCAACCGTTCACGCTTGCTGATGACCTCAGGCAAGGATTTTCCACTGCAGAAGGTCGGCAGCCAGGACCACTCCGTGTTCGCCGATGCGCTGATTGACGTGCTGGAGAGCAACGATGCGGTGCTCACCGCCCCCGTGCTGTTTCTGCAGGTACTGGATGAGCTGGAAGAGCGACAGCCGGATCTCAGCCCCGAGTTCAAGGCCATCAAACGCGCCGGTGACGAAGTGGGCGACTTCTTCTTCGTCCGACAAAGCTGATCGTGACCGGCCATGACGCGGAGACACACACTATGAAATCAGCGTCGTCAAACTCCTTCAAAAACCGGCGATGCCGCGCGCCCCTCAGCGCGCTGTGGCTCTTGTGGGCGCTGTTCGCCACCGTGGCCGACGCCAACGTGCTGGATGTGACGGTTAACGGCAACGGCAGGGTGACCGACGCTGCCACCGGCATCGACTGCGACCAATCCGGCGAGCCGAGTTGCCAGTTTGACTCGGGCACCAGTGACATCACAGCAAACCTGACCGCGGTGCCCGCCGGTGGCTGGGAATTTGATGGCTGGGGTGGTGACTGTGCATCTGCGGGCACTAACCCCCGTTGTACCCTGCTGGTTGCTGGCGACCCTGCCGGTGGCAACACAGTGCAATCGGTAAGTGCTACGTTTTCGCCTGCATCCGCGACCTTGTTCGTAACCCTGAGCGGGAGCGGCTCAGGCCGCGTAACCAGTGATCCCGGTATCGACTGTCCGGACGACTGCGCTCAGGCTTATCCTTTGAATACCCAGGTCACCCTCAGTGCAATAACGACTTCGCAGACGTCGGTATTCCTGGGTTGGGAGGGCGGCGGCTGCAGCGGTACCGGTACCTGTACGCTCGCTATGGATGACGATGTGTTCGTGCAGGCCATATTCGAGAATGACTCGGACGGCGATGGCGTGTTCGACCCGGACGATGCCTGTCCGAACACCCCGCCTGGAGAACAGGTGGACGCCAACGGTTGCAGCCCCTCGCAGCTCGACGACGACGGGGACGGCATCGCCAACGATCGCGACCAGTGCCCGAGCACGCCGCCCGGCGCCCTTGTAGATGACAACGGATGCAGCTCTTCACAGCTCGACGATGATGGTGACGGCGTCAGCAACGACCGCGACCAGTGTCCCGACACACCGCCGGGCGCGGAAGTGGATGCGGACGGCTGCATAATCTCGCAGCTCGAAGATGATGATGGCGATGGCGTCGACAACGATATCGATCAGTGCCCCAATACCCCGGAAGGCGCAGCGGTCGACGAAGAGGGCTGCAGTGAAGGGCAGCGCGACTCTGACGGAGATGGCGTAAACGACGCCCTGGATGCGTGTCCGGGCACCGAGGAGGGCGCCATCATTGATGATGACGGCTGCGCGGAGACTCAGCTGTTTGGCAACG
The DNA here is from genome assembly GCA_965229625.1 of Halieaceae bacterium. Classification (GTDB taxonomy): domain Bacteria; phylum Pseudomonadota; class Gammaproteobacteria; order Pseudomonadales; family Halieaceae; genus JANQIO01. Next base: position 748,001 of record CBDDJJ010000002.1, on the reverse strand, counting down.
AGCTGGGCCAGCTGGCCGGCCTTGGCCGGTCCCAGCAATTGCTGGGTGGCCGGCTGGACGACATCTGCCCGCGCCTGGTCGAGGAGGGCGATGCCGGCAACCTTACCGATGCCCAGCAGGAGCTGCGTGAAGCCTGTTCGAACCTGAAAAACCGCGAAACCAGTGAGTCTCAGGCGGCAACTGCACTGGACGAGGCCCTCAATTCCCAGTTACCCGCGCTGCAGGACTACTTTGTTGAACTCACCCAGTCCCAGTTCCGCCAGCTGCGCAACCGCTTCCGGGAGCGCCGCAGTGGCGGAGGCGGCGGCGTCTCCGTCTCCGGCCTGAATGTGCGCGTGGGGGATGAGACGGTGCCTGCCGCGGCCATGCAGTCTGTGTTCGAGGGCCTGCTGGGGGCAGGCGCCTCCGAGGAAGCCTTTGCCGACTTCGGCAAACTGGGTCTGTTCCTGCAGGGCGACATCGACACCGGTGACAGGGATGCCGATGGCGATGAGACCGCCTATGACTTCGACACCTGGAACCTGATGATCGGCGGTGACTACCGCTTTTCCGACAGCTTCTTCGCCGGCGCTTCGATCTCCTACGGCGAGGTGGATGTGGACTACGATGCCGGGCGCGGCGAGTCCGAGGTGGAGCAATGGGCGGTGTCCCTCTACGGCGGCTGGCAGATCACCGAGCGCTGGTTCCTGGACGGTATGTTCAGCTACGGTGAATCGGATTTTGACCTGGAGCGGAATGTCTCCTATGTGGATGTGGGCGGCGAATTCGATTCCACCCACGCGGGAGACACGGACGGCGACCAGCTATTCTTCGGCCTCAATACCGGCTATACCTGGAACCGGGGCGGCTGGCGCTTTGGCCCGGTCGCGACGCTGACTTATATCGACGGCAGCATTGATGGCTACACGGAAACAAGCTCCGCCGGCAGCGAAGCCTGGAACTTCATCGTCGACGATCGCGAAGTCGAAAGCCTGCGCTTCTCCGCCGGTGCCCAGCTCGATTACGCCATCAACACCCGCTTCGGCGTACTGGTTCCCGGCCTGCGCGTCAGCTACGTCATCGAGACCGAAGATGATGATGAAACCATCAACCTGCGGCTGGCCAATAACCCTTTCGAAGAGAGCACTCTCAGTAGCGACCGTATCGTCGTGGACGTGGAGGCGCGCGACGATGCGTTTATTGATGCCAGCTTCAACCTGTCGGCCCAGTTCCAGATGGGGGTGTCGGGTTTCTTCAGCTACAACTTCTACAGTGCCTACGACAATTTTTCCAAGGACGCCTACACGATCGGGGTGCGATGGGATAAACCGTTCTGAGACGGTGGTTTTCTCGCTGTCAGTCTGAGATGGGCTGATTCCGGATACAAATCCTGTAACGGGTGCGCAGTGCAGAACGTGTACTGTCCACAGCTAAAGTTTTCTTCGCCCAGGGCGATAACGGTTGGAGGGGGATGGCATGACGCCCAGCCCCGGTCGTTTGGCGCCTGGGAGACCTGCTGTGGCTGCAATTCAAACAGATTTCACGCGTAACCGCCGACGTTATCAGCGCTGGTCGATTGATCTTGAGGCGAGAGTCTATGATTACCGGGGTGGTGAGACGACGATCAGCTTGCTCAACCTGTCTCGAGGCGGTGTTTTGTTGTGCGGTTCTGGAGAGATCAAGAGCGTGCTGTTCAGGTCCAAACGCTACACCCACCGCCCGGTGCCGGTGACTATCTTCGTGGAAGAGCATGCCGGCTACGCAGAGCGATACCTGCAGGGTCGTTGCAGATACTTGAGAAAGATGCCCGACGGCAGTTACCAGTCAGGCTTCGCTTTTAGCTCGCTGCAGGATTGCGACTGGATCAGTGCTGTGGCGCAGGCTCATGCGCCGGTCAGCTGTCCGCCGGCTCGGCTGTCGCTTCGGCCTCGTCACCCAGGTTACGGGCCCGCTCCTGTGGGCTGATGATGTCGGTGATCTGAATACCGAACTTGTTGTCTCGCACCACCACGACGCCCTGGGCAATCGGTGCATTGTTGACCAGGATGTCCAGTGGTTCATCGACAAGCCGCGACAACTTCAGTACCGAGCCTTCCCCGGTATCGAGCAGCTCGCCAAGTGTCATCTGGGTACGGCCGACTTCCACCGAGAGCGTAATCGGGACGTCAAGCAGAACGTCGAGATTGACCTCCGTATCGTCCGGTGCAGCTATTGCAACACTCATGTAGCCTCCTATTGCATCACGAAGCTGGTGAGGAACACTTCTACCGGTGGTTCCGCCGGTACGACCTTTGAAACCTCGGCGTTGATCTTGGTTCGCAGTTCTTCCTTCGCCGACTTGCTGAACAGGTCATCGTAGGACTGGTCGCTCAACATCATGATCAGGTTGTTGCGAATCAGCGGCAGGTTCAGCATGACTTTTTCCATGACATCCTCGTCGCGGTGCATCGCCTCCAGCGTGGTCTGCAGGTAGCGGAGGTCGCCGCGGTGGGTGAAGTTAACGACCAGCGGCGGATCGAGTTTTACGTAGACCGGATCGGCCAGGGTTTCGACTTTGGCGACCGGCTCACCCTCCGCAGGTTCCGGCGTGTCGCCGAGTATCAGGAATGCCGCAACACCGCCTGTTCCCAGCAACAGCAGCGGTCCCACGATCAACAGAATCTTCTTCATCGCATTTGCCTCCCGGGTCAAACGTAGTAATCAATCAGCCCGCGTTCGTCGCCGGCGTTCGCGGCCAGAGAACTCACGGCACCCATTGGGTTATCGACCGGCTCGGCGGGATTCTTGATGTCAATTTTGTGACCGCGGTCAAATTGGCCGTCGCTGTCAGCCTGCGCACTTTCCTCGCGATCACCGGTAGATACCTCGGCCTGGCTCAGTTCAACCCCAGCCTGGGAAAACAGCTCCCGCAGACGCGGCAGCTCCGCTTCGAGTAGTTCACGTGCGCCGCGGTTTGCCGCGACGAAAACCACGCTGGTCTGGTCATTCTCCGACGTGATCTGCACATCGATGCTGCCGAGTTCAGCAGGATGTAGCTGCAACTCTGCGCGATGCACTCCCTGGCGATTCAGCCACTGCAGGGTACTGCGCATCTCCTCGCCCCAGCCGGGTTGACCGGCGGTCTGCTGCAGTGAGATTCGCGGGTTGCGTTCGCCGCCGCTGGCTTCGCGAGTCTCAGCGGGCTGGGTGGGTGCTTCCGTGCTGCGTTGCTCATGACCGCCCACCAGGGTCATGCGGGCGCCGCTGGACACCTCGGTGGCGCCCACGCCCGCGCCACTGGTGCTGACAGTGGTCGGTTCGCCAGTGGTTTGCAGGCTGACCTCTGCGCTACTGCGCATGGCCTGCTCAAAACGGCGAGATTCCTGGGTTAATGGTTCTGTCGTTGGCCGTATGTCCGAGGCCTCTTCGCCAGGCTGAGGTCCCCCCGTGGCAGCCGCGCCATGGCTGTTTTCCTGTGTCAGTTTTACAGCAGTCTGCAACGGCTCACCTGTAGCAGGTCGCGTGTTCTCCGGAACCGTCGGTACCGCTGCCGGACCTGTCGCCGTCGCTACAGTTGCCATGTGTGCTTCCTGCCAGGGATCCGGCAGGGGCAAGTCCTCGCCTCCGGGCGGCAACGGGCTGCCGCTCGCTTCCGGTCTCCACTGGCTGTCTGGCCTGGGTGCGGTGCCTGTGAGCGTCTGCTGATCGTCGCTTCCGCCGTGAGTGAGCTCGGCGTTCAAAACCAGTTCCCGGCGCTCCATGCCGTCGCCACCGGCGCTGGCCTGGAGACTGGGCTCGTCTGAATCTGTAGCCGCCGCGTTTTGCAGGTCCTCTGGGGCTGGGGCGGTCGTAAGCAACGCAGCGAAGCCTTCAACGGCTGCGGCACTGCTGCCGGAAGCAGCCTGGAGAGGCATATCGGTGCTCATGCTCATTGGCCTGTCCATGCCTGCCAGTTGTAGATCTATCATCTTCGCTTCTCGTCCCGTTTTCTGCATTGCTGCTGCCTCATTCGCGTCACACAAGCACAGCCGAGGCGTTGGCAGCACGTTTTCCTGTTGGTATTGCTATTACTCATGCAGTTTGCGTGCCAGTTTTTCTAGCGCTTGGGCTGGCCTTGCGCATGGCGCTCATCGGCCTGTTTCTGCTCCTGGCGATTCTCGTCACGTTGCTCTTCCTCGTGCAGTCGGCTGCTGAGCCTGGCCAGAATTTCGGTATGCTGACGCTTTTCCATCCATACCGAGCGCTGCTGCTCGACCTGTTGTTCGCTGGATGCAAGGGCTCGCCGTTGCTCGGCAATGGCACGATCCAGCTGATGGAAAAAGCCCTGGAAGTTCCGATAGCGCTGCGGGTCCATCCCGTCTGCGCTGCGTGCCTCAAACAGCTGTTGATACTCCCTGCGATAATCCAGTAGCTGTTCCAGCAACGCACGGCTGCTGCCCTCGGCCTCCCGTGCCGCGGCCAACTGCCGGCCGGCATCCTCTGCTTTGCGTTCACCGAGTTCTGTGACCCGTTGCATTCGCTCGCTGCGCTTCACGGTGAACTCCATTGGTCGGTCAGCGCCTGCAGCCTGGCGAGGCTGCCGGCCAGGTCTGCCTGCTCCTGTATACCCTGTTGCAGGAAGGCCAGTAGTTGCGGCTGGGCGGCAATCGCCGCGTCGATCATCGGGTCGCTACCCTGTCGATACGCGCCGACGCTGATCAGGTCACGATTCTGGCCATAGGTCGAATACAACTGCCGGAAGCGCCTTGCCATATCCTGGTGGCTGGCGCCGGTAATCGAAGGCATGACCCGGCTGATGGAGGCGTCGATATCGATGGCAGGATAGACGCCCGCTTCCGCCAGGGCGCGAGACAGCACAATATGGCCGTCCAGGATCGCCCGGGCTGCATCCGCAATGGGTTCCGAAGTGTCATCGCCTTCCACCAGCACCGTGTAGATCGCGGTGATCGAACCACTGCCGTCACTGCCATTCCCCGAACGCTCCACCAGTCGCGGAATCTGCATGAACACTGAAGGTGGATAACCTTTGGTGACCGGCGGCTCGCCGATGGCCAGGGCGACCTCCCGCTGGGCCTGGGCAAACCGGGTCAGTGAATCCATCAATAGCAGTACGTTCAGTCCCTGGGCCCGAAAATGCTCTGCGACCGCAGTGGCCATCCAGGCACCATGAATGCGCATCAGCGGCGGATCATCTGCCGGGGAGGCCACAACGACAGCCTTTTCCCGATCGCGGCTGCCGAGGATATCTTCCACGAAGTCCCGGACTTCCCGGCCACGTTCCCCGATCAGTCCCACCACAACAACGTCGGCATCGGTGTAGCGAGTCATCAGCCCCAGCAGGGTACTCTTGCCAACACCCGAGCCCGCAAACAGGCCCATGCGCTGGCCGCGACCGACGGTAAACAGTGCATTGATAGCGCGCACACCCACATCGAGCGGTTCGCTGATGGGTGTACGCCGGAAGGGGTTAATACTGGGGCCCTGCAGTGGAACGCGGCCGCTACAGCGCAATTCGCCAAGATCGTCCAGCGGCGTGCCGGTGGCGTCAATCACCCGGCCCAATAGGCGGCGACCGGCGGGAACTTCGGTAGCCTTGCCGAGGGGAATGACTCTGGCGCTGGGCCCGAGGCCCCTGGGTTCACCGATCGGCATCAGGTAGAGCTTGCCCTGGGAAAAGCCGACTACCTCCGCCTGGAATTCGTGGTCCTGCGGGCAAATGACACGGCAGCGGCTGCCGACTGGTGCATGGCAGCCCTCCGCGACCATGGTCAGCCCGACCAGTTCGGACACCCGGCCCTGCACCGGCAGGGCGAGATCAATATCCCGGCTGGCGTAGCGGGCCAGGCCGCCGCGCAGCCTGCGGCTCCGTGCCGCGCGCAGATCCGCGCTGTTACTCATCGATGTTGTCCCCGGTGCGTTCACCGCCCAGCACCTGCAGCATCGCCGCCCTGGCGCGCTCATCGAGGGAGGCATCCACCAGAGAGGCATCCCGGACGACCATACAATCACCGCGCGCTACTGCGGGATCACTGAGTAATTCCCAACCGCGCTCCTGGCCGGTCATGTCAGTCAGTTCTTCGACCAGGGACAGGTCTTCGGGGTGCAGGTATACCGTTGCACCCTCGCGGCTATCGGGCAGGCTGGCGACGGCCTCGCGGATCACCCCGATAATGGCTTGCGGAGACGTCTTCAGCTCTCTTCGCAGCAGCTGTTTGGCGATGTGCCCGGCGAGCCTGCCCAGTTCTTCCACGACATCGTCACCGAGTTCTTCGAAGGGTCTTTGCAGTGAGCCGACTATCACGTCCAGCTCTGCCAGTCCGGCGTCAACACGCGCGCGGACTTCTCCGTGAGCCTGTGCAATACCATCAGCGTATCCCTGTCGCTGGGCCTCAGTGCGCAGCGTGGCCAGCTCCTCTGCATATATCTGCGCCAGGCCGGGCTCTCCGGCATTACTGCTCAGTGGTGGTCTACGCCAGGGGGTTACCTGTTCATCAGCGCTGTTCATCGGCCACCCAGCCCTGGATCAGGCGTGCAGCCCGCTCCGGTTCACTGTCGATAATGTTGCGCGCCTGCTGCAGATGCTGCTCGTAGTGTGCACCGGAGGAAGCTCCCGGTAGTCCGTGGGGTTGGGCAGCACTGAGGCTGACGCGGTCTGCACCGAGCGCCGCCATCTCGTCTTCACCAGTCCCTGCGAAATGCAGCTGACGCACCGGCAGCGAGCTATTGGTGGCGACGCTGCTTTTCAGCACTGGACGCAGTACGCCGAAGATCAGCAGCAGCACGACCAGTGTGGCACCACCTAGTTTCAGTCCCTTCCACAGCAGTGGATTGTCGAGCAGATTGTCTTCGACGGTGAATTCGGCTTCCTCCGGCGTAGCCAGGAAATCCGAATCGATCACGCTCACGGTGTCTCCGCGGGCCTCGTTGTAGCCGATGGTCTGCTTTACCAGATCAACGATGCGCTGGTACTGCTCAGTGTCTATGCCGGCTGCCGTACCGTCTGCTCCGGCTCCGCCTTTGTCAGCAGACTCTGCTGGTGTAATAGGCGCATTCGGGTAATCGATCAGGACGGCTACGGATATCCGCGAGATGCTGCCGGGAGTGCGCTTCTCATGGCTGACGCTGCGGCCCACCTCGTAGTTCCTGGTGGTGCGCCGCTTGTTGCTCACAGTGCGAACCTCGGCTTCCGCCTCCGCGTTCTGCTCTGCGTTAGGGTCGGTGGGTAGCAGTCCAGGGATGCCAGTAGGCTCGGTTTCCCGGTTGGTTTCCTCGATATCTGCTTGCTCGCTGCGGAGTATGGTGTCGGGCGTATAGTCTTCGGTGGTCGTCTCCCTGCTGGTCAAATCCAGTTCGGCAGACACCTGGGCATGCACGCGGTCGGCGCCCACGATAGGCGACAGAATCTGTACGATCCTTGCCGCGTAGTCCTGCTCAACCTCGCGCCGCAGGCGCAGGTTGGCATTGGAAATGGCGTATTCAGACTCTTCATCCACGCTGAGTAGCGAGCCGGTCTGGTCCACTACCGATACGTGGGTCGTGTCCAGGTCCGCCACGCTGGCAGAGACCAGGTGCTTGATACCAGCGACCTGCACCTGGGACAGCGCCGTACCGGGGTAAAGGTTCAGCATGACAGAGGCGCTGGGATTTGATCGCGAACGCAGGAAGGAGGTCTGCCTGGGGATACTCAGATGGACCCGGGCGTCGCGCACGTTCTGCATGGCCTTGATGGTCTGCACCAGTTCCTCCTGCAGCGCGCGGTTGAAACGTGCGCGTTCGATAAAGTTGCTGGTGCCGAGCGCCGGCTTCTGGTCGAGAATTGAGAAACCCCTGCTTGCCTTGTTCGGTAGCCCGCTGCGGGCCAGTATCAGCCGGGTACTGTGAACATCCGAGGCCGGCACAGTGATGTTGCCGCCGCGCGGATCGATACGGTAGTCGAGCCCCTCCTGGTCCAGCACCGCGGATACCCGCGCCGCATCCTCTGAGGCGAGTCCGCTGAACAGAATGCGGTACTCAGGAGTTTGCGACCAGAGCACCACGGCGACACCGAGGGCGATGCTTGCGGCCAGGCCACCCATCAGAACCAGTTGGCGCACGAAGTGCATTTGGCTGAGAGAACTCAGTTGTTGCAGTGGAGAAGCGCTTGCTGTTGTTTCCATCGCAGTTCAGTCCCTGTCGCAGGTGTCTAGACCTGCATGTTCATGATTTCCTGGTAGGCGGAAAGCAGGCGATTGCGCACCTGGGTCACGGCCTCGAATGACACCGACGCCTTCTGTACTGCCACCATGACCTCGGGCAGGCTGACGCTATCGTCACCGACCTCGAATGCGGTTTTCAGCTCGCGGGATTTGCTCTGCAGGTCGTTCACCTGGTCCAGGGAGTCCTTGAGTAGCCGTGAGAACTCGGGGCCGTCGGGGCTTTCTCCCGCCGGCTTCGAGGGGGTACCTCTGGCGGTCTCAGTCAGGGCGCGCATTTGCGCCAGTACGGAATCAATATTCACGTCGTTCACGGTTGTTCTCTCCTCGATCTCAGGCGCTTGCGGCACCGGGTATGCTCACACCCTGCTCGCGAAAGCGAGCGAGCTTGTATCTCAGGGTGCGGGGGCTGATTCCCAGCTTGGCCGCAGCGTCTTTGCGGCTGCCTTTCTCTTCATTGAGGGTCTGGATAATCAATTCCATCTCACGGGTCCTGAGATCGTCTGCCAGAGGCGCCTCGGTGTCTTCTCCCGCAGCTGCCTGCGGCCCGCGCTGCAGCGCGCCGCTCTGTGCGGCGGCCGGGTGCGTGCCACCGGGTTCGAACAGGATGGAACCGGCGTTCACTACTGAGCCATTGCGAAGGATCAGTGCTCGCTGGATGACGTTGTGGAGCTCGCGGACGTTGCCAGGCCAGTGGTAGTTGACCAGCAGCTGGGCCGCGAAGTCATCCAGCTCGATACCTTCACCGGGAGCAATTTCCTGCATGAATCTGCGGCACATGGGCAGAATGTCATCCGGACGCTCGCGCAGGGGCGGGATGTGCAGCGGGAATACGTTGAGCCTGTAGAAGAGATCCTCCCGGAAGTGTCCGGCGGCCACCTCGGCGGCGAAATCCCGGTTGGTGGTGGCCAGCACCCGAATATCCAATGGAACGGGCTGCTTGCCGCCCAGGCGTTCCACTTCCCGTTCCTGCAGCACTCGCAGCAGCTTGGCCTGCAGACCCAGGTCCATCTCGGTGATTTCGTCCAGTAGCAGGGTGCCGCCGTTAGCCTGTTCGAATTTACCGGCCCGCGAGGTATAGGCACCTGTGAACGCACCCTTCTCATAGCCAAACAGCATGGACTCGAGCATGTTCTCCGGAATGGCGGCGCAGTTTATGGCCACAAACGGCTGTTTCGCGCGCGCCGAGTGATCGTGAATCAGCCTGGCGAAGACCTCCTTGCCGACACCTGATTCTCCGCTGATGACAATGGACGCATCTGTGGGGGCGACGCGCAGGGCCAGGTCGGCGACGGAATGGCTGGTACTATCGGCCAGCACCGGCGTCTCCGCAGGCGCCGCGGGGACCAGTCTCGCCATCAGCTCGATGAGTTGTGGAGCCTCAAAAGGTTTGGCGATAAAGTCGGCGGCACCCTCGCGCATCGCAGCAACAGCAACATCCACTTCCCCGTAGGCCGTCATCAGCACCACCGGCGCTTCGGGAAGTACCTGTCGGCTTGCTCGCAAGAGTTCAAGCCCGCCCATCTCCGGCATCTGGATATCGGTCAGGACCAGCGCCGGGCGCAACCTCTCGCACATTGCCAGTGCCTGCTTGCCATTGCTTGCTTCGCATACGCCGTAGCCAGCGGCGCGCAGGGTCTCGCGGAGAGCATCACGCAGGGCGTCATCGTCCTCCACGACCAGGATGGTCTGTTCGCTATTCATGGTGAATCCTCGGAACTGCCTTCAGTAGCGGGGTGAGTCGGAATAATCAGGGTGAAGCAGCTGCCGCCATCGAGGGGCTGCTGAAGCTCAACCCGTCCTCCGTGGGCCTCGGCGGCGCTGCGCACGATGGCGAGGCCCAGGCCGGTACCGTGCACGCGGGTGGTAAACCAGGGCTCAAAGATCGACTCTTCAAGGCTGGGCTCAACGCCCGGGCCGTTGTCGGTCACCGACAGCCGTACACAGCGGTCGCCGGCATCTACCGTGAGGGAAATCCTTGCGTCGCTACCGCAGCTTGCCAGTGCGTTGTCTAACAGGTTGCCAAGGGCGTTGCTCAGTAGTTCACGGCGACCGCGTATGAGGGGAGCATGATCCGCGATGTCCAGGCTGAGGCGGGCGCGGGCGGCTGAGAATTGTGCCGCCATTGCCGAAACCACTTCCCGGGCAAGGGCGCTCGGGCAAAACTCGGCTACGGGCTCCTCTGCTCCGCGGATGAAGCGCAGCATGCCATGAATCAACTGCTCGATATCCCGCAATCGTTCCAGTGCACGCGCGCTGATGACAGGCACGGCGTCCGACGCCGGGTCGTTGCCAAGCTGTGACAGGTACAGCATCGCTGAGCTGAGTGGTGTGCGCAGCTGGTGGGCCAGTCGAGCGGCCATATCGCCCAGCTCACTGAGGCGCTGTTCTCGCTGCAGTAGTTGGCTGAGCCGGTGGCCCTCGGTGATATCCGTCAGCAACGCAATACGAGAATGACCCCCCAGTTTGCTGTACGCCAACGACAGTCGCTGTCCCGCGACGCTGTCGAATTCTCCGCTGGAGATTGTTCGGCCGCCGAGTTCGCGGAGCACTTCGGACCAGCAGCGGCCCTCGGGGGAGGCACCCAGCAGCATGCGCGCTGTTGCGTTGAGCTCTTCGATGCGATCGTCTGCGCCGATAACCACGATTGCCGCGGGCATGGCTTCCATAAGAGCCGTGAGCTTGTCGGCCAGCGCCTCCTTGGCCGCCAGTTCGCGCAGCCTCTCGCTGCGCGCCGCCGCCAGTTCGCCAGTCAGGCGTGCCACGCGGTTCTCGAGTTCGCTCCACGCGCCTCCCAGTTCTGAAGAGACGCGATTGAACTCGGCCATCACCTGCTCAAGATGCAGGATGGAACCGTTGCGGTCGGCCATCGGCTGGACGCTGGGGTTGCTCATGTTCGCTCAAATACAATTCTTCAATGCATTCAGCACAGGGAATGCATTTACCGTGCCAACTGTGAAGAGCCTGTATTTAGCGGGGTTTGCGGGGGGTGTTAGTCAAGAATTTGGCGATCAGCCGCAAGTCGTGAAGGGCTTTTTGACGATTTCAGGCTGATTTGTTGATGTTCAGCTTGCGCATCTTCTCTACCAGCGTGGTGCGCTGTAGGCCGAGTTGCTTGGCGGCCTGGGCGATGACCCAGTTATTCTGGGAAAGCGCGGCAAGGACCATCTCGCGCTCGATCGAGGACAGGTACTCCTTGAGCTTGATGCCGTCTTCCGGCAGTACCGCTGCCTGTGCGCTGAAGGGATCGCGCGGTGGCGCGGTAGGGGCCACGTTATCGACGGCACTCAGCTGCGGTGCCTTCCGCTCCCGATCGACTGCATTGTGCCGGGAAGCTGTGAATGCCTCAGCGGCATCGTGGTAGCGTTGTGGCAGGTCTGCGACGCCCACCGTGCCGGCTGGATGCAGGATAGCCAGCCGCTCGATGAGATTCTCCAACTCGCGTACGTTGCCGGGCAGCGGGTGCCGGCTGATCATTTCCACAGCTTCCGGAGTGATCTCCACGGGTAATTGCTTTCCGAGTTCGAGCCGGAGCACGAACTCCTCTACCAAATGCGGAATATCCTCAGGCCGTTCGCGCAATGGCGTGAGTTCTATGGGAAAGACGTTCAGACGGTAATAAAGGTCCAGTCGGAAGCGGCCATCTTCAACCTGCTTCTCGAGATCCTGGTGGGTGGCGGCAATGATTCTCGCCGAATTCTCTATCGTCTTGTTGCCGCCGACGCGCTCAAAGCAGTTCTCCTGCAACACCCGCAGCAGTTTGACCTGCATATCCAGTGGCATGTCCCCAATTTCGTCAAGGAACAGGGTGCCACCAGCGGCCATTTCAAAGCGCCCGCGGCGAGAGGAAGCAGCACCGGTAAACGCGCCTTTCTCATGCCCGAATAGTTCTGATTCCAGCAGCTCAGCCGGGATGGCGCCACAGTTGACAGCTACAAACGGCTGCTGGTCGCGAAGTGACTGGCCGTGAATGCTGCGTGCTACAACTTCCTTGCCGGTACCCGACTCTCCCAGCAGCAGCACAATGGAGTCAGTTTTGGCCACCTGTGCGGACAGCGTCTGGATTTCCCTGATGGCCGGGCTGACGCCGATCAATTCCCTGGAACCGCCTGGAGGTCTGGAGGGGCGCTCTTCGCTGCCCTGGCTGGCGCGCAGGTGGCCGAGCAGGTTGCGGTAGCTGAACGGGTGCTGGATTACGCCCTTGAGCCCCGGAGCGAGCAAGGCAGCGCTGTTATCGCCGCCGCTGGGCAGGGCGAACAAGGGAGCCTTTTCGCCGGCTTTTTCCAGATGGTCGATAGCCTCGCGCATGTCCCGGCTGGTCGCGAGGTCTAGAATGACCAGTTCGTAGTCTTCCCCGGTTGGCGCCTTGTGCAGCTCGCGCGTGCCCTTGACCAGGGTCATTTCCAGGCCGAGGAAACGCAGGATGGTATCCAACTCCCCGGCAACGTCCGGATTCTCGGATATCAACAGCAGTTTCTCTGGCATAGGGGAGGGGTGACAGCTAAAGGTGCGCCCGACTATGCGTCAATTTTCTGTTGCCGTCAATTGTCCTTTGACGCGAGCCTTTGCTGACGGAAATTTGACGCAAGGTCTATCGCTTCTCGCGACCCGGCGTCCTTGAGCAGCCGCCACAGCCGGTCTATATCCAGTGGTTTGGCCACGAACTCATTAAACCCGGCCTCCAGCGTTTCGCGGATATTGGATTCTGACGCATCTGCGCTCAGCGCCACGAGCAGGGTGTCCGCCAATCCGGGCTCCGACCTGATAGCCCGGGCGGCGGCAATGCCATCCATGCCGCTACCGCTGAGATTGATGTCCAGCAGAATCAGGTCCGGCTTGTGTTCACGGGCCATGGCGATACCAACCTCAGCCGTTGCAGATGTAAGTAGACGTACACTTTCCAGAGGCTCCATGATGGCTTCCATCAAGTCGATGCTGGCGGGATGATCTTCCACGTAGATCACAGTCAGTTGCCGGCTTGGAGGTGTAATTGTCTGGGCAGCTCCCTCGCTGACGGGAGTACTGGTTCCGGTCGCGGCTGGCAGTCGCAGGCTGAAGGTGCTGCCTTCACCAATGGTGGACTCCGCCTCCAGGTTGCCGTCCATCAGCGCAGACAACCGTTTCGCCAGGGCTAGCCCTATGCCTGCGCCCTCCGGGTGGGCCTGCTCAGCCAGCGCCAAGCGTGCAAATGGCTCAAATATCGTCTCCAGCTCGGCGTCGGCAATCCCGCCACCGGTGTCCTGAACTCGACAGATGACGTATTCGCCACTGAGCTCGCTGCTGATAGTAACGCTGCCGTCTGGCCGGTTGTACTGAACGGCGTTGCGCAACAGGCTGACGAGTATCTGTTTCAGGCGCTGATAGTCGGCGCGCACCGCCAGGGAGGTCGGCTCGGCGACCAGGGTGACTCCGGCGCTACGGGCTTCATCTGCTACCAGGCTGAGAGCGCGACCTGTTAGCTCCTCAAGGCAACAGTCTTCGGTATTGATGCGTAGAGACTGCTGCTCCAACTGTGAGATATCCACGATATCATCGAGTAATTCCAGCAGTTTCCAGCCCGCCTCGAGCGTTGCCTGGGTGCTGCGCACGGTATCGGTGGGTGAATCTGCAGTCAGACGCGCTTTCTGAAGCTGCGCGAAGCCAAGGATGACGTTGAGTGACGTCCTGAGCGCAGTACTGAGACGCTCAAGGAAGCGGTTCCTGGCTTCATTGGCATCGTCGGCCAACCGCTCAGCCTGCTGGCGTCGGGCGCGCTCCGCCCGCAACCTGATGGCCAGGAATATGCTCAGCGCTACCAATGCGGCCAGCGCCGCCAGGAGTAGCTCGTTGTCCTGTGAATTGGCAAGGGAATTCGTGGAAGACGCGCACGCTAAAGAGCCAGCGCTCCCAAAAATGGTCCCGGTAAGAATCCTGGGCAATAGAATGCCCGTGCGATGGTTTGAACCACCGCGCTCGCAGCGTAGCCTTATCATTGTTTTTTTATAATTAATTTACAGCGCGGCAGAGAGTAACACATAGTAAGCTCCACTTTGCACTAGTGATGTGGTGGCTATTTTTGCTGCCCTGAGTCAACCTGCGCCTGCAGGGCCCGCAGCGATTGCAGACGCTCGGCGCTATCTGACTCCACATCCGCCATCAACTTGATTACCACCCGGCGGTTGCGCATACGCCCCTCGCGACTGCTATTGTCCGCAATGGGGCGGAATTCAGCATAGCCAACCGAGGCCATGCGCTCCGGCTCAACACCGGATTCAACCATCAGCCTCACTACTGCTGCGGCCCGCGCAGAAGACAGCTCCCAGTTCGATGGGAACAGCGGTGTGCTGATTGGTTCGTTGTCAGTATAGCCCTCGACCTGGATAGCATTTGGCACCAGGCTGAAGTAGCCGGCCAACTGGTCGAGGACAGGCCGGGCGGAAGGCGAGGGAAGCGCGCTGCCGCTGCTGAACAGTAGCCGGGTCTTGACCTCAATCTCCAGCCACATGTCGTTACGACGTACGGCGACGAGGTCATCCTCGATGTAGCGGCTCATCATCTTGGAAATCTCTCCAGACAGTGCCTCCATTTCCTGTTTCGCCTCGGACAAGGGCTGCACCAACTCTGCAGCACTGCCGGCGGCAGCCGCCGGCTCGTCTGCGACTGCAGTAGGGCTGGGTCGAAACGCAGAGTTCAGACTCTCGGAGAGTACACGGTACTTCCCCTCATTGACTGAAGATACTGAGTACATGACCACAAAAAACGCGAACAAAAGCGTAATGAAGTCTGCATAAGACACCATCCAGCGCTCCTGGTTCTCCTCCTCGTACTTTGGCTCGGGTTTGCGTCTGGGCATGTGCGCTAGCGCAGGTAACCCTGCAGCTTGGTCTCGATGCTGCGTGGGCTGTCACCCTCGGCGATATACACCAGGCCGTCCACCAGCAATTCGC
The DNA here is from genome assembly GCA_965229625.1 of Halieaceae bacterium. GTDB lineage: Bacteria > Pseudomonadota > Gammaproteobacteria > Pseudomonadales > Halieaceae > JANQIO01. Next base: position 732,925 of record CBDDJJ010000002.1, on the reverse strand, counting down.
GGTACTGCATGCGGCCATTGATGATGGCCTTGAGCTTGTTGGCGATCGGCAGGAACAACAGGTTTGCCAGGCCGACCCCGTAGATGGTGGCGACGAAGGCGACGGCAATGCCTGGACCCAGGGCGCTGGGATCACTGAGATTGTCCATCACGTGAATGAGGCCCATAACGGCGCCAATAATGCCGATGGTTGGCGCATACCCGCCGAAGCCCTCCCAGACCTTTGCGGCCCCCAGTTCGAATGTCTCTATAGTGGACATTTCTACTTCCAGCGCTGCCCGAATGGCTTCCGGCTCGTTGCCGTCGGCGAGCATCTGCAGCCCACCGGAAACAAAGCTGTCGGACTCGTCTTCGCTGGCAGCCTGAAGGCTGAGCAAACCCTCCTTGCGAGCCAGGTGACTCCAGCGCACGATCTTGGCAATGGCGGCCTTGCCGTCATCACGGGGCGGAACCACAACCCAGGGCAGGCGACGCATTGCGTGCACAAACAGGTGCTGGGGGGTCTGCACCAGCACCGCACCGCAGGTGCCACCAAATACGATGACGAAGGCGGTGAGCTGTATCAGCGAACCCGTGTGACCGCCCTCGAGAAGGTTGCCGCCTATTATCGCAGCCAGTGCCACCAGGAGACCGAGCAGGGTCAGAAAGTCCATGAGCCGAGATCCTGTTGCGTGTGCCGCTGGACTCAGGACTCAAGTCCGACCCAGCCATTGGCCATCCGCGCGCGGATGCGAGCGACCGCCTGGCTGTGGATCTGGCAGACTCGGGATTCGCCGACGCCGATCACTTCGCCGATCTCGCGGAGGTTGAGTTCGTCCTGGTAGTACAGCGACATCACCAGCTGTTCCCTTTCGGGCAGCTCGCGAATGGTGGCCGCGAGCGCATCTCGAAAGGCCTTGTCCTCAATGTCTGCTGCCGGGTTGTCATTTTCGCCCAGCTCTGTGGCGTCAAGGTCTACGGTATCCAGCGGAACCAGCCAGGCACCTGCCGAGTCGGCCAGCATTTCGTTGTAGTCTTCCAGGCTTTCGCCCAATTCCTCGGCGATCTCGGCGCCGCTCGCGGTGCGGCCATAGCGGGCCTCAGCGGCCCTGGTGGCCTCAGCTATGCGCTTCGACTTGGCCTGCGTGCTGCGCGGCGTCCAACTCTGTCGGCGCAGTTCATCGTAGATAGCGCCGCGGATGTAGATGCCGGCGAAGGTCCTGAAGCTGGCGGCTTCTCCCGGCCGGTAGCGCTTCGCCGCCTCCCAGAGCGCCATCAGGCCGACCTGGATATAGTCTTCAATCTGCTGCCCGGAGGGCAGCCGCATCAGGATGTGATGGGCAATACGGTGGACCAGCTCGATGTTCTCCTCGAACAGGTGCGAATTTGCCGGCTCCTGCTGGTACTCAGCAGTCAGGTTCATAGTCCGACCCCCGCCCTTGCGGCATTGCTGGCGAACATCCTTTCGAAGAAGAACTCGATATGGCCGGAGCTTTGAGGTTGAGGCAGTCGCTCAATGCGGTCGGCCACCTGGTGGAAGGCCTGTGCCGACTTGCTGTCCGGAAAGGCCTTCATCACCGTGCTGCGTCTACGCACGGCGAGACGTAGTTTCTCGTCCAGCGGCACATGCCCGAGGTAGCCTACGCTGCACTCCAGGTAGCGGTCTGCAACGTTGGCCAGCTTCTCATACAGGGCCAGCCCCTGGCTGGCGCTGCCGACCATGTTGCTGACCACCTGGAAGCGGCGCACGCCCCTGTCCTGGTTCAGAACCTTTATCAGCGCGTAGGCGTCGGTGAGGGAAGCGGGTTCGTCACAGACCACGACGATCACCTCCTGGGCAGCATTGCTGAAGCTGATCACGCTGTCACTGATCCCCGCTGCCGTGTCGATCAGCAGGATGTCTACTGCAAAGCTCAGCTCCCCGAAGGCGCGAATGAGTGCAGCATGCTCTGCCGCGCTCAGTTCAGCCATCCGCTGAACGCCCGACGCCGCCGGAATAAGACGCAGGTGGGGTTCGGTTTCGACAATAATTTCCTCCAGCCGACGTTCACCGCAGATCACGTGCTGGAGGTCGTAGTCGGGGCTTACGCCGAGGAACAGGTCAGAATTCGCGAGCCCCAGGTCTGCATCCATCAGTACCACGGATCGCCCGCGGCGGGCGAACACACTGGCAAGGTTGACCGTGAGGTTGCTCTTGCCCACGCCACCCTTGCCGCTGGCTACCGCGATAACACGGGGTACATGAGACTCTCCTATGCGTTTCAGACTGCGCGCCTGAGCCGGAAGTTCTGTGATATCAGCCACTGCGAAGCTCCCCGGTATTACCGTCTTCGTCACCCCGTGCAAGGCGAATGGCCTGATTGACCAGGGCGTCTGCCCGTGCCGGCAACAGGTCTTCCGGGACGCGCTGGCCGTTCCCCAGAAACGCGACCGGAAGCTGATGTCGACACAGCATGGAAATGATCGGGCCAAGGCTGGCAGCCTCGTCGAGCTTGGTGACGATGCTGCCGGCGAGGCCGACGTGGGAAAAAGCCTGGATGGTCTCCTGTAACACCTGCTGCTGGGCGATGGCGGACAGCACCAGCAGCGGCTGGATCTCCGAGCGGGCGCTTGCCAGCGTGGAAAGCTGGTCCATCAAGCCCCTGTCGCGCTGGCTGGCGCCGGCAGTATCGATCAGCACCAGCTTGCGGTCGGCGACGCTGTCCAGCGCTTTGTGCAGATCGGCAGCGTTGGTTGCCGCTCGCACGGGTACGCCCAGTATGCTGCCGAAGGTGTACAGCTGTTCCTGGGCTCCGACCCGGAAACGATCGGTAGTAATCAGTGCCACCTCGTTGCGGCCATGGCGCAGGGCAAAGCGCCCCGCCAGCTTGGCTACCGTGGTGGTCTTGCCTACACCGGTGGGGCCCAGCATTGCAAACACCCCGCCCTCTTCAAGCAGGTCTTCCGCGTAGATGGGTATCTGGCCCGCTAGTCGGCGCAGCGCGTTGCGCAGGCTCTGGTTCAAGTCTTTGCCGATGGGCTCCTCATCCAGCAGCTCTCGGCACAACTCGCGGCCGATGTCCATACGCTGCAACTGGTTCTGCAGCGCCAGCCGGCCAGGCTGGCGACGGCCGCGCTCCTGCCAGCTGATTTCCGCCAGTTCTTCCTCGAACAGGCCGCGCAAGCGCGAGAGCTCTGCCTGCATGTCGTTGAGCACCGGGTCAGCCGAGGCGGATGCGACCGAACCCGCAGCCGCCGCCAGGTCCCGCTCGTGGGTTCGCTCCGCGGGTCGCACCGCTGCATTCTGTTGTCCGAGATTTTGTTGTAGTTGCGACGCCAACCCCGGGTCATAGTCCAGGGCAGCCAGCACTTCAACACCGTCCTCTACGGTGGCAGTTGAGATGATGACAGCCTCTGCGCCAAGTTCTTCCCGCACGCTACGCATGGCGCTGCGCATATCGGGCTCCAGGTACTGTTTGATACGCATTTTCTCGTCCTCGGGGCGGCAATCAGGCGGCAGCAATTGCCGCCTGGCCGACCGTACCTACTACTTTGATCTGCTTGCTGGCCGGGATTTCGCTATAGGCGAGCACATGCAGACCGGGGTTACCCGGTCGCAGGAGTCGTGACAGCCATAGCCTGATTTCCTGGGCTACCAGCAGCACCGCGCTGTCCCCCTGGGCTTCCTGACGAGCTTTTTGTTCTTTTGCCTGTTGCATCATGTTTTCCACGAGTTGTGGCTCCAGAGCGGCGTTTTCGTCACCGCGCAAATAGGACAGCAAGATCCGTTCCAACTCCTGATCGAGGGTAAACACGCGGATTTCCGCTTCTGCGCCGTTAATTCGCTTGCAGATAGCCCGGGACATGGCGCTGCGGACGTGACCCGTCAAAATATCGGCGTTCTGGTTGTCGACGCCGTGTTCCGCCAGTGCCTCGGCGACGGTGCGCATATCCCGCAGTGATACGCCTTCCTGTAGCAGGTTTTGCATCACTTTCAGCAACACGCCCAGGCTGATGATCTCCGGTACCAGGCTCTCGACCAGCTTGGGTGCGGACTGCGACAGGCGATTCAATAGCTCCTGCACCTCGTCATGGCCCAGCAGCTCAGCGGCATGCTGCTTGAGCAGGTTGTTAAGATGGGTGGCGATCACCGTGCTGCAGTCGACTACGGTATAGCCCTTGGTCTGGGCCTCGTCCCGGTGGGCAGCATCGATCCAGCGAGCTTCCAGGCCGAAGGCGGGGTCGTGGGTTTCTATTCCTTGCAGCTCACCGAATACCTGTCCCGGATTAATCGCCAGCTCCATGCCGGGCTGTACTTCGCCTTCACCTACCGGTGTATCCAAAAGCGTAATGCGATACCCGTTGGGCGGCAGATCGAAGTTGTCGCGAACGTGTACGGGCTGGATCAACATGCCGAGGTCCTGCGAGAGCTTTTTGCGTACGCCGCGGATTCTCGCCAGCAATTCACCGCCCTGGTTCTTGTCGACCATGGGAATCAGGCGGTAGCCCACCTCGATACCGATGATGTCAATGCCGTGCACGTCATCCCAGCTCAGGTCACGGTCTTCCGGCGCGGGAGCTTCTTCAAGTTCGCCGTCCAGAGGCTCCACGTCCACCTTGCTGCGCTGGGAAAGCAGGTAGCCGCTGCCGATCAGTGCGCCCGCCAGTGCCAGGAAGACGAAGTTGGGCATGCCCGGCACCAGGCCCAGGGTACCGACAACTGCCCCCGAGACGGTCAGCGCCTTGGGGCTGGCAAGCAGCTGGTCCATGACCTGTTGGCCCATGGCATCACTGTCGCTCACTCGGGTCACAATCAGCGCGGCGGCCGTCGATAGCAACAGGGAGGGAATCTGTGCGACCAGGCCGTCGCCGATGGTCAGCAGTACATAGTTGTGCGCCGCGTCTGCTGCACTCAGTTCATGCTGGATGATGCCAATGCAAAAGCCGCCGATAACATTGATCAGCAGGATAAGGATCCCCGCTACGGCATCGCCGCGGACGAACTTTGAGGCGCCATCCATTGCTCCATAGAAGCTGGCTTCCCGTGCCACCTGGGCGCGGCGCTCGCGGGCTGAGTCCTGGTCGATCAGGCCGGCGTTGAGATCGGCATCGATGGCCAGCTGCTTGCCGGGCATGGCGTCGAGGGTAAAGCGAGCGGTCACCTCGGAGATTCGACCGGCGCCCTTGGTGACGACCACGAAGTTGATGATCACCAGGATAGCAAACACCACCAGGCCAACCGCGTAGCTACCACCGATCACGAACTCTCCGAAAGCTTCGATCACCTTGCCGGCAGCGGCGGTACCGGTGTGGCCTTCCAGCAGCACCACCCGGGTCGATGCGATGTTCAGAGCCAGCCGCATGAGGGTGGCTACCAGGATGATGGAGGGGAACAGCACGAAATCCAGTGGTCGCTGGGTGTAGACCGTTGCAAACAGCACGATCAACGACAGCGCGATATTGAATGTAAACAGGAAATCCAGGGCCAGCGGTGGCAGCGGTAGCACCATCATGGACAGCAACATGATGATCAGCAGTGGTGCACCCATACCCATCAGTAGCTGTTTCCGCGTCAGGGCGAGGAAGGCGGTCGTACTGGACCCGCTGGCAATTACGTCAGTCATGGTTCAAGTTCCTCAATCGGTGCTGGCGTCTGGTGTGAGTGAATTCGGGTCAGGGGGGGTGACTCTCGGGCCATAGTCACCGGCGTTCTTGAGCTGGAAGACATAAGCGAGCACGCGCGCTACTGCCATGAACAGCTCAGCGGGAATCTCTTCACCAATGTCGGCTCCGGCGTAGAGCGCCCGCGCCAGAGGCGGCGCCGAGAAAATGGTGACGCGGTTCGATTCGGCTAGCTCGCGAATGCGTGCAGCGACCAGGTCACGTCCCTTGGCCACGACAATCGGTGCGCGCATCTCGCCGTCCACGTAGCGCAGAGCCACGGCAAAGTGAGTGGGGTTGGTGATCACCACATCCGCCGTCGGCACGTCCTGCATCATGCGCTGCTGGGCGGCCTGCTGTTGCAAGCGGCGCACGTGGCCCTTGACCTCTGGCCGACCTTCGGACTCCTTCATTTCGTCCTTGATTTCCTGGCGGGTCATTCGCAGCTTGCGGCTGTGCTCCCAGAGCTGGAATGGCACGTCGATCATAGCCACGAGCAGCATGGCGGCGCTGATCATCAGGAAGCACCAGACAAAACGCGGGCCGATCTTGGCGATGGAGAGACTCACGGGTCCCAGCCCGAGGGCGATCAGCCAGTCTGCGAGCTGCCACAGGCAGGCGACGGCGGCGGAGCCCACCAGCAGGAACTTGAGGATGGCCTTGACCAGTTCCACCAGGCCATTGGCGGAGAAAATCCGCTTCAGGCCCTTCAGGGGGTCAACCCGCTCCAGTTTTGGCTGCAGCGACTCGGCGCTCACTACCAGTCCGCCCATAGCCAGCGGACCCAGCAGACTGCAGACAAACAGCAACACCAGCAGCGGTGCCAGTGCAACGGCAGACTGCAGCAGCGCGTCATGGAACATGCGCTGAGCTGCGTTCACATCGAAAATGATGCCGCGCTCCAGAGTCAGGCTGGAGCCCAGCATGGAAATCAGATCATTGAACATGGCTGGGCCCAGCAACAGGCAGCCACCGCCACCGGCTAACAGGGATAAAGTGGTGTTGAAATCCCGGGACCGGGCCACCTGTCCTTTTTTGCGCGCATCCTGTAGCCGTTTCGGTGTCGGCTCCTCTGTGCGTTCCTGGGAAGTCTCTTCTGCCATGCCGACCTCAGGGGTGCAGTGCTTCCGCCATAAAGCGGAAGTTTTCCTGCAGGATTTCAGTGAACACAGGCTGCAGCACTGGCACGGCGAGCAGCATCAGGGAGAACCCGGCGATGATGGTGAGTGGGAAGCCCACGGCGAAGATATTAAGCTGTGGCGCGGCCCGGGTGACGATACCGAGCGCGAGGTTGACCAACAGTACGCCCGCCACGACCGGCAGTGAGATCAGCACCGCGTCGGCGAACATGCGGCCGCACCAGATTACAACACCCATCAGCCGCTCCACCGGGATTACCTGGGTGCTCACTGGCAGAATCTGGAAAGATCCTGCCAGCAGCTCGATCATCACCAGGTGTCCGTCTACGGCCAGGAAAATCAGCGTTGCCATGATCATGTAGAACTGGCCCACGACTGCGACTTGAATTCCGTTCTGGGGATCTACCGTAGAAGCAAAACCCAGGCCCATCGTGGTGGCGATGGTCTGGCCCGCCATAACGACGGCGGCAAACACAGCCTGCAGCAGCAGACCCAGCAATACGCCGGCGAGTATCTGCTGCAGCAGGAGGACAAAGCCGGTTGCGGACAGCAGTTTCACCTCTGGCTGGTTCATCAGCGGCGCCACAACCAGCGCCAGGAGTGCTGCCAGTATCACCCGGCTGCGCACGGGAATTGACCGGGATCCAAAGAAGGGTGCTACCAGCAGCATCGCGCTGAAGCGTACAAAGGGCCACAGGAAGCTCGCCAGCCAGTTGAAAATGTCGACAGTACTCAGGGTCATGGTTAGCCGATCAGTAGTGGTATCTGTTCAAACAGCTGGCGACAGAAATACAGCCAGTTGTTGATCATCCACTGGCCGGCCAGCAGGAGTGCGATGACCAGTGCGATAAGCTTCGGAATAAAGCTGAGGGTTTGTTCCTGGATCTGCGTGGCGGCCTGAAAGATCCCGACCAACAATCCGATGGCCAGTGCGGCCAGCAGCATCGGTGCCGCTAACAAGACTGTGACGTAGAGCGATTCGCGGCCAATCTGCAGGATCATGTCGGCGTCCATGATCTAGAAGCTCGCCGCCAGCGTGCCCATCACCAGCGCCCAACCGTCCACCAGCACAAACAGCATCAGTTTGAAGGGCAGCGAGACCAGCATCGGTGACAGCATCATCATGCCCATCGACATGAGGACACTCGCCACCACCAGGTCGATGATCAGGAACGGAATGAAGACCAGGAAGCCAATCTGGAACGCCGTCTTTAGTTCGCTGGTCAGAAATGCCGGGAGCAACACCCTGAAGGGCAGCTGTTCCGGTGACGCCACGGGTTCAATATCTGCGAGTTCGATGAACAGCGCTACATCCGTTTCGCGCGTCTGTAGGGTCATGAATTCATGGAACGGCGTACTGGCGGCTATGGCCGCCTGCTCGAATCCCAGTTGGCCATCCATATAGGGTTTGAGGCCGTCCTGGTACGCCGTCTCCAGCACCGGCGCCATGATGAACAGGCTCGTGAACAGGGCCAGGCCGATCAATACCTGGTTTGAAGGCGTTTGCATGGTTCCCAGCGCCTGCCGCAGGATGGCGAGTGTCACCACGATGCGGGTGAACGACGTCATCGATATCAGCGCCGCCGGCAACAGGCTCAGAACGGTCATCATCAGCAGGATATTGAGGCTGGTGCTGTAGGTCTGGCTGCCGTCGCCGGCGTCGGTAAGGGTCAGCAGGGTGATACCCGTATCCTGGGCAAACACCGACGGGCTGGCTGCAAATGCCAGGCAACCCAGCACAAGGAGTGGCGCTGTTCTCACTGCTGCTGGCCCCCGCCCTTCAGGGACTGCATCAAGCTGGAAAAGCCTGTTTCCACCGTCGCTTGTTCAATCGCGGGTTCTGGTAGTTCGTCGAAGACGTGCAGGGCGGACATGCTATGCGGCGTTGCCGCGACCAGGATGTACTTGTCGGCTGCGCGGAGCAGCAGGATGCGCTCCCGGGTACCGAGATTGAGGCTGGATACGACGCCCAGCAGCTTGTTCCCGCCGCCGACACTCGCCTGCATGCGCTGCAGCACTCGCGCCAATATGAAGATCAGGCCCAGTACCAGTAACAGCCCGAAAGTGGTTTCAAGCAGTTTGCCGCCGCTGAGACCCTGGAACCCTGATTCGTCTGCATACGCGCCCTGGGCGAACAGCAGCAGTCCTGTAGGCACTGAGATCCTCACGATTTGTCTCCGGTATCAGCAGTGTCTGTCAGTTCCAATACCCTGACGCCATAGCAATGGTTCTGGCTGGTAATTTCACCGCGCGCCACGCGCAGCCGTCCGGCCATCACGGTCACGCCATCCAGACTCTCGCCGGGCAGCGTGAGCAGTGAACCGGGCGCGAGCGCCAGCAGGTCGCGGATGGTGATCTCGACTCTGGCAAGCTCCATGGCAAGTTCCACCGGGATGTCCTCGAGCATCGACAGGTCGCGACCTACCACGCTGAGCCCGCCGCTGGGTCGCAGCTCGACAGGATTCGTGGGCGCTGCCACGGCGGCTTCCGACTGGGTGTCACTCATTGCTATTTTTCCTCCAGGCCGGTGATGCTCAGGCCAACACGGCCGTCGACATCGCCAACCAGGGCGGTGAACTTCTTGACGCCATTGACGGTAACGTCGACGGCTTCGGCGGATTCGATGGGCAGGATGTCACCCGGTCGCAGCCTGAGTAGCTGTTTGAGCGGGAGTTCCACTCCGCTGATAACACCTGCAACCGTCGCCTCGAGCTCCCTGGCCCGGCGGCGCAGTAGCTCCTTTCCACCGTTGCCGGCGGGTGCATGGTGCACAGTCCCGGTACGGAACAGTGCTTCCACGAGGTCATCGGACATGACCAGCCCCAGCTCGCCACCGCCACCGTCGTAGTGGATGCTGTAGCGGCGGATCATGACAATTTCATCGGGCTCAAAAACGCTGGAGGCCTGGGGGTTGTGCTCGCTCTCACAGACCGCAAATTCCTGGTCGGCCAGCTGGCGCCAGGCTTCACGCACCGCGGCGAGTATGCTCTGTAGCCCCAGTTCCAGTACGCGCTGCTCAGTGGTGGAGAAACCACGCGAATGGATCGCAACCTGGCGCCCGTGGCCGCCGAACATGCTCTCGACCAGGCTGTACACCATGTGCGCATCCATCACCACCATCAGCACACCACCGGCGGGTTCCAGCCGGAAGCTGGTAAGACCGGTGGGTAGTTCCAGACTGTCCACGTACTCGTTGAAGCGCAGCAGGCGCACACCCTCCATGGCGACGTGGGCGGGTTTGTGCAGGAGGCCAAGCAGGCGTTGCCCCAGGCAGCGGCCAAGGTTGTCATCTACCAGCCCCAGTTGCTTCTTCCAGCCACTCAGGCGCTGGCTGGTAAGACTGAGGTCGTACGGGCGCTGTTCGCCAGTGGCCTCAGCGCCCACATCCTCTTCGCCCGTCAGCAGCGCGTCGACTTCATCTTTGGATAGCAGGTCGCTCATCGCTTACTCCAGCATGTCATCCGCATCTATGGAGAGAGTGATGTCTCCGTTTTCCGACAGCTTTTGCACGATCTCCACGATTTCGCGCTGTGCGTCTTCCACATCGGCCACCTTCACAGGGCCGAGAGTATCCATGTCGTCCTGGAATATTTCCGCGGCGCGCTTGGACATATTGCGGAACACTTTCTCGCGCAGCTCCTGGTCAGCGCCTTTCATGGCGATGGCGAGGCGATCGGTAGGCAGTTCACGCAGTACCACCTGGAAATCCCGATCCGGAATTTTCTGCAGGTCTTCAAACACGTAGCGCCGCTCCTGGACTTTTGAAGCGAGTTCTTCATCCACTTCGCGCACCCTGGTCATCACCTGTTCCTGGGCATCGGGGTTCATGGCGTTGAGAATATTCGCTACCACCTTGAGGCCTTCGGTGGCGGAATCCTGCTTGGAGACCACGCCATCGACCTGCTGCTGGAGCGAAAGGTTCAGCTCGCTCAGGGCCTTGGGGTCGACTGTATCGAGCGACGCCACGCGCACCAGGATGTCAGTACCCGCTTCTTCGGGTATGGCCGCCAGGACTTCGGCGGCGAGGTCCGCGGGAAGGTAAGAGATGACAATGGCCTGAATCTGCGGGTGCTCACCTTCGATCAGTCCGGCGATGACCTGGGGCTCCATCCAACGCAGGGATTCAAGGGCCCGGGTGTCTGCGCCCATGCTGATTTTGCTCAGGATGCCCACTGCCCGCTCCTCACCCAGGGCCTGGATCATGACATTGCGGGTGTAATCTCCGGGTGATACCCGGATCGAGCTGTCGGTTTCGTACTGGCTGACAAAGTGCGAAAGAACGCTGCTAACAGCGGTGCTGTCTACCGTGTTGATCTCAGTCATAGCCGCGCCGACTTTCTGTATATCTGCTGGCTCGAGTTGACGGAGGATCTGCGCGGCCTTGTCCTCGCCGAGTACCAGTAGCAACTGGGCAGCCCGTTGGGCGCCGCTCAATGCGGGGGCGGGTGGGGGACTGGTCCCTTCAGCACGCATCTCGGCTGGTTCAGGTGCGGTCGACATTTTCTTGACGCTCTTGTGGATTTCCCTGCAATTCCCGATACCAGCCGTCAATAACTCGTCATAGAGACGTCGTATCGGGTCTCACAGGGGGTAGCAGCAATTTGCTTGCCAACATCCAAAACTATCTTTTGGAATTAAAGAAATTGATCGGCGCGCCGATAAAGACACCAGGAGCAATGACGAGGAAACCGACATGCTCGACGCGGGTAACGGAGACATGCGGCTGAGCCCGGTAGCCGGGCTTGCCCTGGGCCGCGAGCGCCCTGGCGGCGGGGTGCCGCATCCCGGCCAGCTAATTCGAGCCCGGGTTGAACAGGTGGAGCCGGACGGCGCCTTTCTGGTTCGCGCCGGTGCCCAGACCCTGCGCCTTGGCGCGGGAATGCAGCTGGCGGTAGGTCAGGAACTGCTGCTGCGCATGATGGTGGGGAATGACGGACCCCGCTATGCCGTGCTGCGTTCCATGCCAGGCAATGATGAGGCAGGAGCGGCCGATGGCGAGAACCCGGTCGTGTCAACGCTGCAGCGGATGGCAGTGCGACAGCAACCGCTGGCCGGATTGCTTGCCCATCTATCTTCCGGCGATGATGACGCGCCGCTGCTCAGGCCAGAGGCTTTGCTGCGCTCCAGGCTGTTGAGCCCTGGGGACCTGGTTCAACCCGGACACTTGCGGGACGCCATACGCGACGCCGGGTTGCTGCTTGAAGCGCGGCTGGCTGCCGCCACCGCGGAGCCCGGACTGCTTCCCGCTGTCGTGAGCAACGATTTCAAGCTATTGCTGTGGCGACTCCTCGGTGGCGACAACGGCGTGCTGGACGAGGCTTTCAGAGAGCTGCTTGAGGGACTGCTCGCGCATCTCAGCCTGCGTCAGTTGAACTCCATTCGCATGGCGGAACAAGGGCACTTTTTCTGGAGTCTGGAGCTCCCAATGGTCTGGGGCCAGAAGTGTCAGCCAGTGGCCATTACCCTGCGACACCAGCGCTCCCGGGAAGCCCCGAATCAGTCAAGTGAACGCAGCTGGGAAGTGGCATTCGCGCTTGAACTCGAGTCCATGGGTGCGCTGGAAGTGCAGCTTTACCTGCGAGGGCAGCGCATATCCGTTTCGCTGGAAGCAGAACGTCCCGCCACGGTGCAGGTTCTTCACGGCGAACTGCGGAGTCTTCAAGAGGCCCTGTCCCTACAAGGCTTCCAGGTCGATAGCATGATATCGCGGCCCCGGGCGGAGTCCGCCACGGACAAGCGTGCCGACACTTTTCGTGACGTATCGGCCCTGGGAGGCGGTGTGTGACCGGGGCAGATGAACTACGCCGCGCGGCAGCGCTGGCTTACGACGGGGACACTGTGCCCCGCGTCGTCGCGAGCGCCAGTGGTGCCCTGGCGCAGGAGATAGAAGCGCTGGCCCGCCGGCATGGTATTCCCGTGGTCGAGGACCCGAGACTCAGTGCGGCGCTTGCGGCAGTGCCACTGGGTGATGAAGTTCCGGAGGAGCTCTACGTGGCGGTTGCGACGGTGTTGGCCTATGTATTCAGGGTGTCCGGTCGCCGGCCGCTTGATCCAGCACCTGCTGATGCTGCGGGACCAACAGATTGAGCCGCAGGTAGAAGTCGGCGAGGCAGCACTCCAACAGTCGCAGCTCCGATTCCCGGAATGGCCAGGCCCGGCTGACTTCAAGATGACCGACGAAAACCTCTCCGGGCAGTGAAATGCGGTAGTGGCAACGGTGTGCGCCCCGCTCACCGCTGTGGTGACCCCGATGCGGTTGGTCGGGGTCGAACGCAAAGCCGGTAAACTCCAGTACCTTTTCCAGCGCGTTCTCCAGCTCTGTGACCGCTGCGATGGTGCTATGGAGCTGTGCAGGCGATGCTGGCTTTTCTGAGACGGAGATCGAAGCTGAAGTCATTGCCAATTCCTCTATGCTTTTACAGTAGTCTTCGCGATGATGGGCCGACGGCCTCACCGCTGCGTGCCTCAGAAATAGAGCAATACTCGTGCCAGAGTGACGGATCAGCCGATGCTGGCGACGCCCTGGCGCAGGTTGGCGCGTTGCAGGGCGGCCAGCGACCTGCGCAGACGCTGAGCGTGCTGAGGTGCCAGGGAGCGGAAGGCGAGGCTGAGCTCGAGTTGTTGTGGCATGGCCTGCCGGTGACGAACTTCCACTTCACACTGTATATCGAGCGATTCATCGACCCAGATGCGGCAGCGCTCGATGTGCTGCCCCGCTGCAAATACTTCCTTATCCGCGTTGACGCGGGCACGGCAGCCACCTTCGGAAATGTTGATCAGTTCGCCGGTCCAGGTACATTCATTGAAGGACAGGGAAATCCCCGTGCGCCGGGTCGCGAGGCTTATTCGGTACTGCTTGCGCAACTGGTGATAGAGCAGCTGGTGGGGTAGATCGGACTCGAAGTAGTTGACGCTGGCTTCCCCCGCCGGGGTTAGCACAGAGCGAAAAAGCAGGCGGCAACCCGGTTCCAGACAATGCAGCTCCAGGGGTTCCGCCAGATCGGCTAGTTGCCAGGTGGCCGGCGTGAGCTGATGATAGATAACGCGGCCTGTATCGGCATCCGCCTTGCTTATCGAGGTGCGCCATGGCGCTTCGTCGCCCGGCGCTTTTGCGAACAATTCAAAACCGAGGTGATGTAGCTGATCCAGGATTTGCAGAATCCTGGCCGGACTGGTCACGTTTTCCGCATCGGGGGGCATCGGTGTGATAAGCATGATGTGTTGTGCCCGGGTTTTCTCAGGCGCTGCCCAACAGGCGCCCAGCGGAAGGTTCGACTGGCTGGCCGGGCGCGCCGTAGCCTTCGCTGTCGGCTTCGTTTGGCTCCTGGAAAAGGCGTAGCGCGCGCTGCAGCGCCCGCTGGCGGCGCAGGTTGAACTGGGCGAGCTGGCGATTGCGCTCGCGACAGGCGAGGGCTTCCGCTTCAAACTGCCTGAGTTCGTCGCCCAGTAGTCCGGCGCCCTCAAGGTCCGCAATAGCTGCGCGCAGTTCGTCGCCGTGAGTGGGGAGTCCGCGCTGCTCGAGCCAGCGCAACCGGCCATCGGTCTCGGTATCCAGCCTGGCGACCAGCGCCTGCTTCTCGCTCAGAATTGCCGTCGAATCGGCGCCCGATTGAGCCAGCTCAAATTCCCTGTCCAGCAGCATCGCCAGCGATTGTAGTGTCTGGCGTTCCTTGCCGAGCAGGGCAGACAGCTCCTGTGTATCAACGCTCATGGCTCGGCGCCTCAGGGCTCAAGTTTTTTCTGCTGGGCCTCGTTTGCGAGCATGCGCTCTGCGATCAGGTCGGCATCCACCCGGTAGCTGCCGTCGGCAATTGCCTGGCGCACGGCGTCCACGCGCTGACTGTCTACGGCGGGAAACTGGGCCAGTTTGTCCTCCAACTGCAGAAGCTGCCTCGCCTTGTCGGTCAGCTCTACGGAATCGGCCCGCGGCGTGCCCGCCTCCGGCGCTCGAATCTCCTGTTCACGGCCATTGCTGACGCTTCTATCCTGCGGGCTGTAGAGCGACTGCAGGCTATCTGGCGTGGTCTTAATGTCTCCGGTCATAGTTTTCGCTCCTTAATGCGAGCGGATACAGCTTTCATTGTGCAATGTATCGGCAGCGCGAAATAAAACTTTACCCTGAATGTGTCATTTATTCCGTGAGCTAGTGCACACGGACCCGGCCGTCGGCAGTGACCACCCCTTCGAGCAGCCTTCCTGAGGCATTGTTACGCACCTTGATGACGTCGCCAGCACTGCCCTTGCTCATGGCGGTGCCGTTCATCACCACCTCAATATTGTTGACTACCGACAGGATCTGTGTGGTCTGGCCCCGGCCGACCGCCTCCGGAGCGGTGAGCATTCTCAGCGTGAGCGCCTTGTCAGCAGCGGTGTTGCGGCGTAGCTGCTTGCCCGTCGCGCTGGCAATGGAGCTGACCAGCTCGCCGTAGACCGCCGCTGCGGGCTGCAGTTTCACGGCCAAATCGCCGGCGGCGAGAATGCTGCCACGGGGGAGAGACTCGCGCAGTACCACGGTCTCTACAGATGCATCGACTTGCACTGGCACGTAGATCGTCCAGGGTTTGGGCGCATTGCAGCGCACACCCACCGTCGAGCGTCCGGCGGCTGGGCCGGGCGCAGAGAAGGTCTCGAGCTGATGCCCACAGGCGCCAAGCGAGAGTCGGGCATCCAGCGCCAGCGCCCGCACCCGTATATCCCGGTACCGCTGCTGCCGGGCCGCCGTTTGGGCGTGGGCCTCAGCGGCCCGGGCTATCTGACTGAGATCCTGGAACTGCTCGCCAGCCGAGCAGGGCATCGCGGCTACTGACAATGCGGCTATCAGGTATCGGCGCCATGGTATCTGCATTATTGCTGTCCTCTCAGGGGCGAGGGCCGGTGGCTGCATAGCGCTTGCCGCTCTCCCGTCGTTAATGTCCGTTTTGCCCACAGGAGGTATGCAAAGCCCGTGCCAGCAAGTCGCCAATGCCACAGGGGCCGCGCAGGCAGCAACGATGGGTGTCGGGCCCTGCCGGTTGCTGCCCGGGGCGGCAAGCGCTTGCCGATCTGCAGGAAGGGGCTTGCCTATATCCCCTCTCGGCCAACGCCGTGATTGCGCTATCCCTTTGATTCTAAACGATAAAAAAACTTGGCACGCCCATTGCAAACTTCATAGGCAACCGCAACGGCCGACCCACTGCCGGCGCTGAATGAGACGAATGGAATGAACTGGATAGACAACAACCTGGGCCTGCATGGACGTGCAATGGCAGTGCGCTCAGCGAGAGCTGAGGTGATCGCCGGCAATATCGCCAATGCCGACACGCCGCGCTATCGGGCCCGCGACCTGGATTTCTCGGCGGCGCTTGATGGCGCTGGCCGGCCTGGCAGCAGTGAGTTACGCACCACCCACGCGGCCCATATCTCGGGGCCCCGGGGCGCGGAGACGGCGGTTCATGAACGCGAGGTAGAGAACTTGAGTCCTGATGGCAACAGCGTGTTGATCGAGGTTGAGAAAGCCGCCTACGTCGAAAACGCCGTCAAATTTCAGGCAAGCGCACAGTTTTTTGACGGCACGCTGCGCGGTCTGCGCAAGGCCCTGACAGGAGAATAGGCATGAGCTTGATGAATATCTTTGATGTCTCCGGAACAGCATTGACTGCCCAGAGCATTCGCCTGGACGCAGTCTCCGCCAACATGGCCAACGCCAAGGTTGTGGCGTCCTCAGAAGCGGGCGCCTACCGGGCTCGTCTGCCGGTGTTCACGACGCTGTTTGCGGAGGCGGACGCCGTCGCCGGTGTCGAGGTCAGCGAAGTGACGGAGAGCCGCGTTCCCATACAGGAACGCTACGAACCTGGCCACCCCAGGGCTAACGCCGAAGGTTATGTCTACGACAGCAACGTCAACATGGTGGAGGAGATGGCCAACATGATCTCTGCCTCCAAGTCCTATTCATCAAACGTCGAGGTAATGATGACCTCGCGCGAATTGCTGCAGCGCACCCTGGCGCTGGGTAACTGAGGTCAGCAGCCATGGACAGCGTAAACCCGATTCAAAGTGTCCTGCCGCCATCGGCGGTGGACAGCGACCGCCGCAGTGACAACCAGCTCGCCCAGGAGGATTTCCTCAAGCTGATGGTTGCCCAACTGGAAAACCAGGATCCCTCCAACCCGGTGGACAACGGCGATTTTCTGGCACAGATTGCCCAGTTCTCGATGGTGGAAGGTATCAGCGGTATGGAGGAGGGCTTTCAGCAGTTGGCTGAAACCCTGCAGCGCAACGAAATCGCCGACGCAGCCTCGCTACTGGGTAAGGACGTGTTGTTTGACGGCAGCGTGGTTCAGCTCGCGGCGGGTAGTGTGGTGGAGGGGCAGGTGATGTTGACCACCCCTGCTACCGGTGCCCAGCTCAAGGTGCTTGACGCCAACGGCGTCACGGTCGCCAGCAAGTCGCTGGGCACCCTGGCCGAGGGTGGTCAGACCTTCAGTTGGGATGGCACTGGCCTGGACGGCAACCCGGTTCCCGAGGGGACCTACAGCATTGCGATAACCGGCAGCGTTGGTGGCGCGCCTGCCAGCCTGCCGGTGCAGTTGTACGGACGCGTGGACAGTGTGGGCGTGGACCCGCTGACGCGCGATGTATCCCTGCAGCTGGGCAATGGCCTCAGCATGGGTCTCAACGATATTTACGAATTCAAATAAGCGGGCTCAAGCAGCGCGCGCAGGAGGAAAACACCATGGGTTTTGACACAGCAGTTTCCGGCCTCCGGGCCGCCAGTACCAACCTCAGTATCATTGGCAACAATGTCGCCAATGCCGGGACCACGGGCTTCAAGTCTTCCCGCGGAGACTTTGCCGACGTTTACGCTACCGCCGGCATTGGCTCCAACGCCAATGCGATTGGCCAGGGCGTCGCGTTGGCTCGCGTCAACCAGTCTTTCTCCCAGGGCACCCTGTCCTTCACGGAGAAGCCGCTGGATATGGCGATCAACGGCGACGGCTTTTTCACCCTGAACGACAATGGCTCTCTGCTCTACACCCGCGCGGGAGCCTTTGAGGCGGACCGTGACGGCTACGTGGTCAATGCCCAGGGACACCGCCTGGTGTCCTATGTCACGGACGACGACGGTCTCGCCACGGGTCAGACTGAAGACCTGCGCATCGACGCATCGCTGATCCAGCCGAGCGCAACCAGCCGCGCAGACCTGCTGGTCAACCTGGATTCCAGGGCGACGCCGCCGGCGGTCGCCTGGGGCGGCCCCTTTGACGCCTTCGCTTCACCGCCTACCGCACCCAGCCCTGACATGTACAACGCGTCCACTGCACTGACCATTTACGACAGTCTTGGCAACTCTCACGTGCAGAGCCTGTTCTTCGTGAAGACTGCGACGCCCAATGAATGGCAGGTGCACTCCATGATTGATGGCGTGACAACCTCGGGCCCTGACACATTGACTTTTGACAGCGCGGGCCAGATTCCCGCGGCTTCGCTACCGCTGCAGGTCAACGTCGCTGCGTGGACACCGCTGGATGCACTGGGCAACCCCAATGGCGCCACGGTGCAGCCGCTCACCCTCGACCTGTCCAGCAGCACGCAGTTCGGCAGCGACTTTGCAGTCAACTCTGCCACCCAGGACGGGTTTACCACGGGCCAGCTGCGCAGCGTGGAAGTCGGTGATACCGGTGTGGTGTTCGCGCGCTTCACCAATGGCCAGTCCCGGGCACTGGGGCAGGTCGCGCTGAGCAGTTTCCCCAACACCAATGGCCTGCAGCCCCTCGGTAACACCAACTGGGCGGAGACCTTTGCCTCCGGTCAGCCGACCCTGGGAGCGCCCGGCACCTCCGGCCTCGGTATTGTGCAGTCCGGAGCGCTGGAGGATTCCAACGTCGAGGTCACCGAGCAGTTGGTGGAGATGATTGTCGCCCAGCGCGACTTCCAGGCAAACGCTCAGGTCATTCAAACCGAGGACGCGATCACCCAGACGGTGATCAACCTGCGTTAAGCGCTGAGACGGGGACGATACGATGCGTGAAATGATGCTGCTGGCCATGCGTGGGGCACGGGATATAGTGCGCCGCCAGGAGGTCACCATGAACAACCTGGCGAATGTGAGCACAGACGGTTTTCGCAAGGAAATCTCGCTGCTGCAGCAGGGCCCCGATGGCATGGTGCGCCGCACCACCGGGCCCGACCTGTCAGCCGGCGCCATTCGCTCCACCGGTCGCGACCTCGACGTTGCTATCTCCGGCGAAGGCTGGATTGCCATTGCCGCAGCGGGCGGTAGCGAGGCCTATACGCGTCGTGGCGACCTGCGAGTCGATGAGTTTGGACGACTGGTCAATGGTGCGAACCAGCAGGTGCTGGGCAATGCCGGACCCATCAGCGTTCCGCCGCACGACAAGCTGGAGATTGGCAGTGACGGGACGGTATCGATCCTGGCACAGGGCCAGCCACCCAATACCCTGGCAGTGATCGACCGCATCAAACTGGTGAGCCCGCCTGCACAAGCACTGGAGAGAGGACTGGATGGGCTTTTCAGGCTGGAAGGGGGCGCGGAATCCGCGCCTTCGACGGATGTGCGCCTTCTGTCGGGCTCGCTGGAAGGGAGCAACGTTAACGCGGTGGAGTCGCTGGTGACCATGATCGACCTGGCCCGCGCCTTCGAGTCACAGGTAAAAATGATGAAGCTTGCCGGCGAGAAGCAGCAGCACCTGGCTCAGCTCATCAAGCTTCAGTAAGCACTGGCATTCAGAGGAATAGACAATGAACCAGGCACTATGGATCTCAAAAACCGGGCTGGACGCACAGCAGACCAAGATGGCGGTGATCTCAAACAATCTCGCCAATGCCAGCACCACAGGCTTCAAACGCGGCCGTGCCGTGTTCGAAGACCTGCTGTACCAGAATTTCCGGCAGGCGGGTGCACAGTCCTCACAGGACACGCTGATCCCGTCCGGCATGATGATCGGCACCGGCGTACGCACAGTGGCGACCGAGAAAGTATTCATTCAGGGCAACGTTACCCAGACTGACAACCAGCTTGACCTCGCCATCGAGGGGCAGGGTTTTCTGCAGGTTCTGTTACCCGACGGCAACCTTGCCTACACACGGGACGGCTCCCTGCAGATCAACAACCAGGGGCAACTGGTGACCGCGAGTGGTTATACCCTCGATCCGGCTATCACCATTCCCCAGGGCGCTCTGTCAGTTACCTTCGCCAAGGACGGAACCGTGAGTGCAAACCTGCCGGGCGGTGGCGGTGCCACGGTTATCGGCACGGTGCAGCTCTCCAATTTCGTCAACGCTGCTGGACTGCAGCCGATGGGCCAGAACCTTTTCCTGGAGTCAAATGCCAGCGGCGCGCCGCAGGTGTCTACGCCCGGGCTCAACGGGCTAGGCACGATTCTGCAGGGCTTTGTGGAAAGCTCCAATGTGAACGTGGTGGAAGAGCTGGTGAACATGATCGAGACCCAGCGGGCCTACGAGATGAACAGCCGCGCCATCGCCACCAGTGACCAGATGCTGCAGTACGTCAGCAATAACGTGTAGCGGTGCGCTTTCCCATGCGTTATTCACAACACCCCTTGCTAATGTTGCTGATGGCTGTGCTCGTCACCGGCTGCGTAACGCAGCCGCAGGTCGGCCCACCCGAGCCCTATGTCGCGCCCTACCATCTGAAGTATGCGCAGGAGAAGCCCACCGACGGCCGCATCTTCCAGACGGGCAGACAGCTCGCCCTGTTCCAGGACGTTATCGCCAGGCAGATCGGCGACATTCTGACTGTGGAGCTGCAGGAAGCCACTGCTGGCAGCAAGTCTGCCGATACGGCCATCGACAAGAACAACAGCAACGCCATCAGCGTGCCCGAGGTCGGCGGCGAAACCTTTGGCACGCTCAGTGCCACGCTGGATTCCGACAGCAGTTTCAGCGGTGAAGGGTCCAGCCGACAGAGCAATAGCCTGGATGGTTCCATCACCGTCGTGGTCACGGATGTGCTGCCGGGTGGCAACCTGGTGGTCCAGGGAGAGAAGTGGATCAGCATCAATCAGGGCGACGAATACGTGCGGCTGCGGGGCATCGTCCGCCCCCAGGACGTTTCATCGCTCAACGTGGTCGCCTCGACAAAGGTGGCAGATGCGCGCATTTCCTACGGTGCCAACGGCGCGGTGGCCGAGGCCAATTCGGTGGGCTGGATGTCGCGCTTCTTCATGAGCCCGGTTTGGCCGTTTTAGGGAGTCCAACATGAAACCGATTATCCTGCTGGCGCTGCTGCTGTCCTCTCAGTTCGCCTTTGCCGAGCGTATCAAGGACCTGGCCAGCATTGCCGGCGTGCGCGAGAACCAGCTGGTGGGTTATGGCCTGGTCGTGGGTTTGCCCGGTAGTGGCGACCAGACGACCCAGACCCAGTTCACGGTGCAGAGCCTCCGCAATATGTTGAACAACCTGGGGCTGACGATTCCTCCAGGAATTGAGCCGCAGCTTCAGAACGTGGCCGCTGTAATGGTGCACGCCAGCCTGCCGCCGTTTTCCCGGCCGGGCCAGACCATTGATGTGACAGTATCTTCGATTGGCAACGCCAGGGGGCTGCGCGGCGGTTCGCTGCTGATGACGCCACTGCGGGGCGCCGACGGTGAAGTGTATGCGATGGCCCAGGGCAACCTGGTCGTGGGTGGCTTCGGTGCCCAGGGCGCTGATGGTTCCTCGGTCGTGGTCAATGTGCCCACTGCAGGTCGGATTCCCAATGGCGCTACCGTCGAGCGCGAAGTGCCGAGCCCGTTTGCAGCGATGGAGAACATCCTGTTGCAGCTCAATGCGCCGGATTTCGGTACCGCACGCAACATGACAGATACCCTCAACACCATCTTTGGCGCCGACACGGCGATGGCGCTTGACGGTAGCACGGTGCGAGTTCGTGCCCCGCTGGATGAGGGGGCTCGGGTACCGTTTGTGGCCGCTCTACAGGACGTCCAGGTGCAGCCGAGCGCCGCCGCGGCCAGGGTGATCGTCAACTCGCGCACCGGCACGGTGGTGATTGGCGCCGAGGTGCGAATTGCGCCTGCAGCAATCACCCACGGCAACCTGACGGTGACCGTCGCAGAAAACGTGACGGCAAGCCAGCCCGGCGCTTTTGCGCGCCGCGGTGAAACGGCAATCCTCCAGGATTCCACGGTGCAGATTCAGGAAGACAACAACGGCATGTTCCTGTTTTCCTCGGGTGCTTCTCTGGATGACCTGGTGCGCGCCGTCAATGATGTCGGCGCCGCGCCGGGTGACCTGGTGGCCATACTCGAGGCCCTCAAGCAGGTCGGGGCGCTTCGTGCAGAACTGATAGTGATCTAGGAGGTCGGCATGTCGATCGAGAAAAACACCGCCATTTCACCGATGGATTTTGCCGGCATTGCTGCTCTGCGCAACGAGGCGCGGGGAGACAAGGCCGAATCGGCAGGTGAAGCGGCGCAGCAGTTCGAGGCGCTGTTCGTGCAAATGATGCTCAAGTCGATGCGCGACGCGCTACCTGAAGGCGGCTTGATGGGAGGCAACGGAATGGATTTGTACCAGGAGTTGCACGACCAGCAGGTCGCCCTCGACATCTCCCGACAGGGCGGGCTTGGGCTGGCCAAAATGATTGAGGCTCAAGTTCAGGGGCAATCTGTCGATAAGTCAGGTCAGGAGGATAACTAGATGCAGCGGATGAGCTCCCATGGCTGATCTATTGAGTATCGGCGCCTCGGCTTTGCGCGCAGCGCAGTTGACGCTGGATACCACCGGCAACAATATTGCCAATGCCGCCACCGAAGGCTACAGCCGGCAGCGTGTAGACCTGGCCACCCTGCCCGCGCAGGGGGCCGGCAGTCGCTTTGTCGGCAGCGGTGTCACCGCGACCGGCATCAGCCGGAGTTACAGCCAGTTCGCCCGCAATGAAGTGCTCAATTACAGCACCAGCTCTGGTCGGTATCAGGCCTACAGCGAGCTGAGTCTGCGCATGGACCGCCTGCTGGGCACCAGTGGCGCTGCCCTCAATGAGGCACTGGGCTCGGTGTTCAACGCGATTCAGGACATGGCCAACAGCCCGACCAGTATCGCAGAGCGCGAGGTGGTGCTGGCTGAACTGCAGAGCCTCGCCGCTCGACAGGGCAGTGTTTTCCAGGGCTTCGATGACCTGAACTCCGAAATCAGCGCGCGCATCCAGGCGGCTGTGGACGAAGTGAACAGTCTTGCCAGCGGCATCGCCAAGCTCAATGACAGTATCGTGGTGGCATCCGCGGGCGGAGGCACGCCCAATGATCTTCTCGACAAGCGTGATGGCCTGATCCAGGAACTGTCCGGGCTGGTGTCCGTGACCCTGACCGAACAGGACGATGGCGCTATCAACCTCTTCGTGGGTGGTGCACAGGCGCTGGTAGTGGGCAGCCGCACAGAGCAGCTGGCGGCGGTGGCGGATCCCTACGATGCATCACGCCTGAATGTCGGCGTTCCCGGCGGGGTCAGCATCAATGGAGAAATCAGCGGCGGTGCGCTTCGCGGCCTGCTGGATGTACGCGCAGAGGTGCTTGATCCTGCCCTTGAAGAGCTCGGCCTGCTGTCGCTGGGCATCACCGAGACCCTCAACGCCCAGCAGCGGCTGGGCACAGATCTCAATGGAAACCTCGGCACTGACCTGCTGGCACAGATCAGCATCCCCGTGGCGGGCAATACGCTCAACGCGGGCTCTGCGACCCCGACCGTCAATATCGTCGACGCCGACCAACTGCAGTCGGACAGCTATCGGCTCGACTTTGCCGCTGGCAACTGGACCCTGACCCGCCTCTCAGACTCGCAGTCGATCAGTGGCGCCGGGCCGCTGCAAATGGACGGGTTGAATGTAGATGTCAGTGCCGGAGTACCTGCCAACAACGATAGCTTTTTGATCAGGCCCGGGCGTGCCGGTGCCGCGGGTTTCGCGGCTATCGCGTCTGATCCCCGAGCACTAGCCGCGGCATCTCCGCTGCGCGCTGAGGCATCACTCGGTAACAGCGGCAGCGCAGCGATCGCTGCTCCGGAAATTGCCGATACGATTGACCTGCCCCTGGCGGGCACTGTCACGATGACGTTCAATCCCGATGCCCTGGGTCCAGGGGTGCCCGGATACGATGTCACCGGTGCGATCACCACCACAGTGGCTTACGACCCCGCGACGGATGCTGACGGCATCAGCGTATCCCTGGGGCTCACCGGGGTCAGTTTCACGCTGTCTGGCGTGCCCGCGGCAGGGGACGTGATCAGTATCAACAACACCGGTTCAGGCTCCGGTGACAACAGTAATGCACTCGCGCTGGGCGCACTGCGCGATCAGTCACGGCTCGAAGGTGGCACCGCCAGTTTCCAGGATGTCTACAGCGGCCTGCTGTCCGGAGTGGCAACTCGCACCGCGCAGGCTGAAGCAGGCCTTGAAGTAGAGGCCGCGCTACTGGTCCAGGCGGAGGAAACCCGGTCCTCGATCAGTGGCGTGAACCTCGATGAAGAGGCGGCGAACCTGCTGCGATTCCAGCAACAATACCAGGCGGCGGCACAGATCATCGCCACCGCGGATCAGGTGTTTAACAGCCTCCTGAACGCAACGCGACGCTAGTAGAGGGGCTGCACCTTGAGAATCTCAACGCTACAGGCCTTCAATAACTCCCTACAGACCATGCTGGATCAGCAGGCTCGCTTGTACCAAAGCCAGGAGCAGGTGGGCAGCGGGCTGCGCCTGCTCAAGCCTTCGGACGATCCCGGCTCCGCCGTACAGATTGCCAGCATCGAGACCAACCGCACGGTGTTGTCTCAGTATCGTGACAACGCTGATGCCGCAGAAACCCAGCTCGGCCTGGAAAGTGCTGCCCTGGACAGCGTCGACAATATCCTGCAGCGCGCCAGGGAGTTGGCGGTGCAGTCTGCCAATGCCACCAATTCCGATGACAGCCGCGCAGCGATTGCAGTGGAGTTGCGTGAGCGACTGGTTGAGTTGGTCAGCCTGGCCAATACTCGCGATGCCACGGGTGAGTACATCTTCGGTGGCAGTGAGGTAAGCAGCAAGCCTTTCGCCATCGGCGCCGGCACAGTCACCTATAGCGGTGATCAGGCGGTGCGCGAAATCCAGGTGGGTGAGGGTACACGCGTCGCGGTGCGTGACAGCGGCGCCGCCGTATTCCTGTCTTCACCCTCCGGTGATGGCGTCATTGACGTGGATGTGGCGCCCGGTAATACCGGCAGCCTGATCGTCAATAGCGCCAGCGCGGGCAGCAACTTCATGCCTGCGGATTACAACCTGAGCTTCAGTCAGCCAACGCCGGCAGACCCGATCAGCTACGCGGTCACTACCGGTACCCCGCCGACAACTGTCGCCACCGGCACCTGGGCAGAGGGTGATGCCATCCAGTTTGCCAACATACAGCTGGACTTTGTGGGTACACCTGCAGACGGTGACAGCGTGGTGATCACCCCATCTTCCAGGCGCAGTATTTTTGACGTGGTAGGCGATCTGGCTACGGCGCTGGAAACGCCACGAGGCACACCACAATCCTCCGCTGAGCAACAGAACGCAATAAACCGGTCTCTCAACGAGCTCGACCAGGCACTGCAGCACATCAATCAAGTGCGCGCATCGGTAGGCTCGCGAATGAACATCATCGACAGTCAACGCTCCATTAATGAAGACTTCGATTTTGAACTGGAGGTGGCGTTGTCGGACGCGCGCGACCTCGATTATGCCGAAGCGATTTCGCGCTTCAATACCCAACTGGTGGCACTGCAGGCGGCACAGCAGACCTACGCCAGCGTTCAAGGCCTTTCGCTCTTCAATTATCTGTAAGTTGGGGAACTTCCGCGTTGCCGGGCTTCCCAACTACAGTAAATACAGTGATTTACTGCACATTTAGCGGCGAATTCTCCTAAAGGATTTTCCTCCACGACCGAAACAGTAGGTGAAGGCAGCAGGAGCTGCTGGACTAAACCGACTTATCAGTCAGTTGACCGCTAGGACGTTCAGGTGAACGTGGCGGATCAAAACGAGAGGAAATGGTTATGCCACAAGTTATCAACACGAATGTTGCGTCCCTGACCGCACAACGCAACCTGAACGCGTCGCAGTCTTCACTGACGACTTCTCTGCAGCGCCTGTCTTCCGGCCTGCGAATCAACAGTGCCAAAGACGATGCGGCAGGCCTCGCGATTAGTGAGCGCTTTAGCGCACAGATCCGCGGCCTCAACCAGGCAGTCAGAAACGCCAGCGATGGCATCTCACTGTCCCAGACCGCCGAAGGCGCGCTGGGTGAGGTGACCAACAACCTGCAGCGGATCCGCGAGCTGTCAGTTCAATCGGCGAACGCCACAAACTCTGCATCTGACCGGGCTGCCCTGCAGGAAGAAGTCAGCCAGCTGGTGGCTGAAATCGACCGGGTTGCCACCCAGACCAACTTTAACGGCGTTAAGCTGCTGGATGGCACCTTCAGCTCGCAGGTCTTCCAGGTAGGCGCCAACACGGGTGAGACCATCAGCATTGACAGTATCGCCAGCTCCCGTACCTCCTCCCTGGGTACCTTCCAGGGCTTCAGCCTCAGCAATCAGGCTATCGGTACGGCCAGCGACACGGCGGGTGCTGCCGGTGTTGACGTAGACGGCGGCAGCGTCAGCCTGGGCTCCATCGCGGTGGATGCCAAGGCGATCTCTGACGCGATCAACGCCTCCGGCGTACAGGGACTGAGCGCCAGTGCCAACGCCGCTTCAGTCACTACGGCGAGCAGCGGCACAGGTGTTGCCGGCTCTGTGGAAGTGGATATCAATGGTTTGACGATCAGCATTGCCAGCACCACCAACCTGGCGACCAACCGCACCAATGCAGTGGAAGCCATCAATGCCCAGTCTTCCGTCACCGGCGTACGCGCTACTGACACGGGATCCGGCCTGACGCTGTCAAGCGCGGATGGTCGCAACATCACCATTGGCGGTTTTGACGCTACCGGCGCCACGGGTGCTACTGCCGCCAACTTCGGTCTGGCTGCGGGAACCACCGGCGGTACTGTCGACGTCAGCTACGTAGCGCCCAACGGCGTGACCGGCACGGTGGACTTCACCGGCAACGCCGCCGGCCTGGGTACGGGCATCGCTATTGCTGCCACCGGTACTGCGCTGAGTGCAGTAGATATCAGCGACGTGTCTGGTGCCAACGCAGCCATTACTGCGGTTGACGCGGCTCTGACCACGATCAATAGCAGCCGCGCTACCCTGGGTGCTGTTCAGAATCGCTTTGAGTCCGTCGTGACCAGCCTGCAGACCACGTCTGAAAACCTGTCTGCTGCCCGGTCTCGCATCATGGATGCCGATTTCGCCATGGAGACGGCTAACCTGACGCGTGCCCAGATTCTGCAGCAGGCCGGTACTTCCATGCTGGCCCAGGCAAACGCCCTGCCGCAGAACGTACTGGCACTGTTGCAGTAAACACGACTCTGAAGAAAAGGCAGTAAACGGAGTGACAGGTGTGGCCGCAAGGCCACACCTTTTTTACTGGGAGGATCCATCATGACGAAGATTGACGGCATGAAGCAGATCGGCCAGCCCACACTGACGACCGTGGGGCGATCAAGCGGCGATCCGCAGGTCGCGGATATCGACGGCAAGCGGCAAGACGCTACCGCCGGTGGCAAAGCTTCACCGCAGGCAGTCGATGCGGCCAGGTCGATGGCGGTGATCGAAGCCACCAACGCGATTTCCAGCTTCGTACAGAACGTCTCGAGGGAGCTCAAGTTCGATATCGATGACCAGACCGGCAGGACGGTGATTACGGTCATGGACCAGTCAACAGAGCAGGTAATACGCCAGATTCCTGCAGAGGAAGTGCTGGCCCTTGCCAAGGTGCTGAGTGAGGCACCTGAGCCGAAAACCCGTGGCATCCTGATCGACGGCGAAGCCTGACCAACGGGAAAACCAGAGTTGGAACGGAAACTGCATTGTTTCCGGTACGACAGTTTCTGCCGCTGGCGCATTGCCGCTGGACGGCGTGGGGACTCCATTCATTGACAGTCAGCCGCGGACAATGAGTCACCCGGGAAAACAACTGCTGGAGCAAACATGATCACAGCGACAGGTCTGGGTTCCGGACTCGACATCGAAGGATTGGTGACGCAGCTGGTCGCCGCAGAGCGTCAGGCGCCGGAATTGCGCCTGAACCGTGCGGAGGCCTCTGCGCAGGCTTCCCTGTCCGGCTTCGGGCAATTGCAATCAGCGCTGTCCAGCTTTCGAAGCGCGGTGCAATCGCTGGGTGACAGCAGTCTTTACAACGCCATCAAAGCCAACAGCAGTGATGTAGGCAAGGTTTTTGCCAGTGCAACAGCGAGCGCGGCGCCGGGAGCGTACGACCTGGAAGTAAATCGGCTGGCGACCCGGCAGTCTTTGGCGAGTGGTAGTTTCGCCGACCGTGATACGACCGGTATCGGCACCGGCAGCCTGACGATCAGATTTGGCACTACCGACTACGGCGGTGGCAGCTACCTGGGTTTCACCCAGAACACCAATCGTGGTGCCCTGACCCTGGAGATCGATCCCAGCAACAATACGCTGCAAGGCATCAGCGACGCGATCAATGATGCGGATGCCGGGGTGCGAGCCTCGGTGGTCAACGACGGCCGTGGCTATCGCCTGCTGCTGAGTTCCGAGTTTACCGGTGCCGAGAACAGCCTGGAGATTTCTGTCAGTGACGATGACGGCAACGACGGTGACACGCTGGGGCTGTCGCGGCTAGCGTTTAACGCCGGCGCTGCAAACCTGGAGCAGACTGTCGCGGCTGAGGACGCGCTGCTAAGCATCAATGGTCTGTCCATCAGCAGTGCCGAGAACCGCGTGAGCGATGTCCTCGACGGTGTCACGCTGGACCTCAAGGAAGTGACTACCGCGCCGGTATCTCTGGAGGTGGTTCGAGACCTGGCATCGGTGGAGTCGGGTGTACTGGGTTTCATCAATCAGTTCAATGAACTCCAGCGCACGTTCACCGGCCTTGCGGGCTACAACGCGGACAGTGGAGAAGGCGGCATCCTGCAGGGCGATTTTACGGTTAATGCCGTGGAGAATCGCATCAAGAGTATTCTGCGCGGAGTTCCCGCAGGCGTTACCGGCGAACTACAGCGCCTGTCCCAGATTGGGATCACCACCAATGCTGATGGCACCTTGTCGCTGGATGAAGCGGCTCTGCGCGACGCGCTTGAGAATGACCGTGACGGCGTTGCGGCGCTGTTTTCAGCCGTTGGTCGGCCGAGCAGCAACGAGGTCCGCTACCTCGGCAGCAGCGCGGACACGGCTGTGGGCGAGTTTGCCGTCAATGTCACACAGCCAGCGACTCAGGGACAACTGCTGGGCGCGAGCGCCTTGCCCACGTTCGGTGGCGACGACCTGCTCGTCGATGCTGACAACGATAAGCTGGGCGTCAAGCTGGATGGTATAGATCTCGGCGTCATTACGCTCACCCAGGGTACTTATAGCACGGGTGACAGCCTTGCCACCGAGTTGCAGGCCCAGATCAACGCAGCGGCGGTCAGCCAGTCGATCAGTGCGCGTGTCGCTGTCAGCTATTCCGCTCTGTCCAGTAGCCTGACCCTCACCTCCACCAGCTATGGCGAGTCATCCACGGTAGAGATTACCTCGGTGGGGACGCAAACCGCCGCCGAACTGGGCTTGAGCCTGGGGGCCGGTATGGCGGGTACTGACGTAGCCGGTACTATCAACGGTGAACCCGCCACCGGTAACGGCCAGCTGCTCACCGCCGATGAAGGTTCGTCTGCGGCGGGCCTGCAACTGGAAATCACTGCCGGCGCCAGCGGTGAGCTCGGTAGCGTCAGCTTCGGACGCGGCCTGTTTGACCTGCTCGACGGGGCACTGGATGGATTTCTGGTCAGCGACGGGCTTATCGAGAACCGCAGCGCCGGCCTGCGGCGCCAGGTGGACGAGGTCAGTGACCAGCGCGAGGCGCTGGAACTGCGACTTGAAACCATCGAAGCGCGCTACCGAGCGCAGTTCACCGCTCTGGACACGCTGCTGTCGCAGCTCCAGACCACCAGCACTTTCCTGACACAGCAGTTGGCGACCTTGCCGGGTCCGGCCAGCTCCTCGGATTCCTGAACCCAGGAGGAGATACTCGGATGAATCATTTCGCTGCATTGGAGCAGTTCAAACAGGTGGGCGTGACCAGCCAGGTCGATAGCGCCGACCCTCACACGCTGGTGGCCATGCTCTTCGACGGCTTGCTGGAGCGGCTTGCTCGAGCCCGTGGCTTCATAGAGCGTGGACAGGTACAGCAGAAGGGAGAAGCCATTTCCCGCAGTATTGCTATTGTCGACTGCCTGCGTGCCAGTGTTGATCAGTCACAGGCCGCCGAATTGGGTGGCAGGCTGGTAGACCTGTACAACCATATGGAGCTACGGCTACTGCATGCCAATACCGAATCTGATGGAGCGGCGATTGACGAGGTCACCCGCCTGGTGATTGAGCTCAAGGCCGGCTGGGATGGCATCGCACCCGCGGAGCAGCGTCGTGTCTGACGCCGGTGTCGAGCAGCGCCTGGCAGACCTGCTGCAGTGTACCGAGCGTATGCTCGCCTGTGCGGGTGCCGAGGACTGGGATGGACTGGAACTGCTCGCGCAGGAACGGCAGCAGCGTATGGAGCGCTGTTTTGGCCCTTCGCTGGATGCTGATTCGTCGGAGCGCGTCACCGAGGCCATCGCGCTGTTGCTGAGTCTGAACAGTCGTCTGGTTGAGCAAGTGTCCTATGCGCGCAGCGCGGTGATGGATGACATTGCCGGCCTCAGGCATCGCCGCGGCAGCACGGGTGCCTATGGCATGGTCCGGGGACTCAAGGGATGACACAGGGGAGTGATATCCCCGGACAGCGCGATTCCGGCGCGGGACTCACCTACCGGCAAAGACTCCCCCTGCGCCTTTCTCCGGTAGCGGCGCTGCCGGATAT
Source organism: Halieaceae bacterium (assembly GCA_965229625.1). Lineage (GTDB taxonomy): Bacteria > Pseudomonadota > Gammaproteobacteria > Pseudomonadales > Halieaceae > JANQIO01. The sequence continues at coordinate 702,224 of CBDDJJ010000002.1, read as the reverse complement.
GAGCGCCATGCTCCAGCAGGTCGCTGGCAACGAACTACTGCTGCGTGCCTGCATCGCACTGCAGGATCACCACGAAGTGGATGGTCGGGACATCGAGAGTGCTGAACTGCAGCGAATCGAACTCAAGCTGGACTTGATACTCAGCTGCCTGCAGCAGGCTATGGTCGGCGGCAAACCGCTCCCTGCGCCAGCCTCCGTGACGCTGACGCCGGAACAACTGTCTGGAGAAATGGAAGATGGACTGGACTCGTCGACGATCGGGACCCTGGCACAAGCCGCGCGAGACGCCGAACCCACACCGGTGCGAGTGGAGCTATACCTCAGCCCTCTGGCGGCCGTGCCGCTGGTATTGCATGGGCACCTGGCGACGGATAGCAGTAAGCAATCCTGGCAGATAAAACTGGTGCTGCCGGGCGAGCATTTACAGCAGCTACTGGAAAAGCTGATTTTCAGGTACCACCGACAGTCGGTCGCACTGGGAGTGTGCAGCTAGTCTTCGCTTACCCAGATGCTCTCAATCTGCCATTGCTGACCAAAGCGTGATGCGGCGGATCGCGCCTCTTCGCGGTTGCTGTAACCACCAATCCTGATCCTGAACAGGGTCTGGCCGGCACGCTCTATAGCCACAACCTCGGTGTTTTCCGGTGAGTCTGTGTGCTCTGCGAGCCAGCTTTGTGCGGCTGCTCTGGAACTGACGGTGCTGACATTGACATACCAATCTGACTGCTCCGGGGCTGCCGGTGTGCTGGTGGTTTCCGCGGCAGGTTCTGGCGCAGGGACAGCAGCCGGCTTTTCAACTGGGGCAGAGACCTGTGCCCGCCTTGCCGAATCTCCGCTTACGGGGGCAGTGCTCGCCGCGCTGCTTTCTGGGTCCGCAAGCGCCATCGCCTGTTGGCTGACGGTCTCATCAGGCGTCACATCATTGCCATCGCTCGTCTGGGCTACTGCAGGCGCAGCGGGGTCGACGCTCCGTGCCTCTGCCAGCGCTGACTCCAGTGCGAGCTTGTCCTCCTCCAGTGACGTGAGGGCTGCTCTCAGGTTTGCTGTATCCTCTGCCGCCAGCCTGGAGGCAAGCTGTGAATCCATCCTGGATTGATGCAGCTCGGCCCGCAGTTCGTCGACTCGTAGCTGCTGCCACACAAAGGCGCCGAAGCCGCCAAACAAGGTAATAAAACACAGCGCCCAGAGGCCATAGAATCTCCAGCGGCCGCCGTGGTCAGGATGAGCCGGGGCGGACTGCGCCGGACCATCGCTCAGGTCTGCGCTAACATTCTCCGTTCGCGCGCCCAGTTCAGCGTCGCGCTCCGACCCGTTGCCATCACCTGGGCCGTAGTCCTGGATGTCTGAGAGCAAGGGGCTGAGATGAGCATTCTTGTCCGGGGTGTCCATGCCCCAACAATACCTCAGTTGCCGCTGTCAGGCATCCGATCCAGTACGATCCAGAACTCGGACCCCTTGCCTGGAACGCTGTTCACGCCCATTTCGCCCTGCATAGCCGTTACCAGCTCACGAGTGATGGTAAGGCCGAGACCGGTGCCGTTGGTGTCTATGTCTGCTACATCAAGGCGATTGAAAGGTTCGTAGAGGCTCTCCAGGGATTCCTCGGGAATTCCCGGGCCGCTGTCTGACACACTGATGCGCACACGGTGATCGGCAGTCACGGTGACGCTGACGTCGAGAGTCCCCGGCCTGCTGTTGTACTTCACGCCGTTTGACATGAGGTTGAACAGTATCTGCTTGAGCCGTTTAGGGTCGGCAATGATCTGCCCGCCGTCGTGGTAGTTCCCGCTGATAGAAACTTCCCGCTCTTCAGCCTGCGGCCGCAGCAGCTGCAGGCACTCGTCGATAAGCTTGCCAAGATCGAGTACTTCCGGCTCCATGCCGATCTCCCCGGCCTCGATCCTGGCGAGGTCCAACACCTCATTCACCAGTTCAAGCAGGTGTTCACCACCGGAACGAATCTGGCGCAGGTAGTTCAGTTGTCTCTGGCTCAGCGGTTGCTCTGGTAGGCGCTCCAGAAGCTGCTCGAATCCGAGAATAGCATTCAGGGGTGTGCGCATCTCGTGACTCAGCCCGCGAATGAAACGGGTCTTGGCAAGGTTGGCGCGCACCGCTGCCGCCTTGCTTGTAGCCAGTTCTTCCTCCTGTCGTTTGCGTTCACCCACGTCCCGGATTACATGGATGAGTGACAGCGGCTGGCCTTCGTCGTCATCCAGCAAGGTGACGCTGGACTCGCAGATCATTTCGGCTCCATCTTTGCATATACAGGTCAACTCACCGCGCCAGCCATCCATGGTTTCCATCCAGGATTCCTCGTCGCCACCCATTCCCATGGAGTCCGGCCCCAGACCGAGTAGTTCATCGAGCTGCCTCCCATTGGCCTCATCCCGGCTGAAGCCAAACATGCCCTCGGCGCCATTGTTCCACTCGCCGATGCACCGATCAGGATTGGTAACGATCACCGCTTCAGACATATGGGTGACAAGGACCGCCTGCTTGCGCAGTTTCTCGTTGTTCCGACGGCGGATCTGGATTTCCTTTTGCAGGGCTTCGGTACGTGCTTTGACGACATCCTCAAGGCTCATACGCATCTGGACCTGTTCGGTAATGTCCCGGCAGTGCACCCAGATCCGTGCCAGTGCATCGTGCTCGACAACCCCGGTGAGATTGACTTCGAACCACAGCGTCGAATCTCCGTCAGGCGCACTGACACTGAAGCGTTGCTTCTCCAGGTGGTATCCCTCGCGGCAAAACTTCAGCCCAAATTCCTCCCAGAAGGATGCAAGAAATCCAGGGCGCGCACCGAGTATGTCCTCGCGCTCTCGGCCCAGCACCTTCGCCAGTGCATGGTTGCAGTCGACAAGACGCGCATGCTCGTAAACGTGCTTGATCTGGGCGCCGGGTTCCATGTTGGTGTCCATGAGAACGTCCAACTTGATGCTGAAGAGGGGGTCGGGGAGGTACAGGTACTGACTTTCCCTGGCCTCGGACTGCAGCTTGTAGCGAGATATGTCCTGAACACTACCCATCCAACGCTGCGGCTGCCCCTGCTCGTCGAAGGTGCTGCGCGAGGTCGCAAGCAGGTAGCGTACGGCGCCGTCGTCGTCCAATACCCGGAATTCAACCCGCTGGACCTCGTCACTGCGCATGGCTGCTTCGCGCGTAGCTAACAGTCGCTCTCGATCTGCAAGGTGAACGCGCTCAATCGTCTCGAAAAATGGGTATTCCCGATCCGGCGGGAGCCCGAAGTGCTTTGCAACTTGCGGAGATTGAAACTCGAAATTGCCGTGGAAATCGCTACACCAGGTGCCGACGCCGGCCATGGTCTGGCTGTCGGACAGGAGCTTTTGGGACATCTCGAGTTCCCGGGCGTGCTGCAGGCGTTCGGTATCGTCGCGAAGACTGTTCCAGACGCCTATCAACAAACCATCCTGGATGATGCAGTGCGTGTTAACGCGGTAGCTGCGCTCCCTGCCGGATGCGTTGCCGTGCACCACGAGAAACTCTTCCAGTTGGTAGTTGGACTCGACCATTTCCTGGAGTTTGCCCTCAACACCGATAGCCTTGAGGGTGTCTATCCCGTTTTTTGCCAGCAGTGCTTCGGTGCTTTTCACGCCGAGGATAGACGCCAGGTCATCGTTGCAGAAACTCATCTGCAGGCCGTTGCGCAGCCCCTGGACCTGTGCCTCGCAATGACTCTCCGTATCCACCGGCGGAACGAGCTGCCAGTAAATCACGCCCTCACCGCTGCCGCTGCCAATCGAAACGGAGCTGGGCTCGCATATATTCTGAAAGCCGGGTGTCTTTTCCGGTGTCATGACTTGGGAAGCTTGAGCATGGGGGCCCTGGAGAATCTCGGTCCTTGATCTACCCGCGTCTGAGGGGTACTGCATCGCCGGTGTCCTTCTGGCCGCTAAGTTAGGGGATACTGCGCGGCGGAGCAAGTTATATAAAACAAGGCTTTGTTTAGTTGCTTCATCACCTGTCTCGCTGGCTTGTTGCCCATGCCGCCCCGGCTCTTTTTGGCTTACCCGTCTCCCGCCGAACGCAATGCGTGCTGCCGCTGTACGATATGCGAGATTAGCGTGTCCTGCTGCCGGGACTCCTGGTCTGCAAATTCTGCACGCAGCAGGTAGCGCTCGTCGCCCTGGTTCTTTCGCAGGGGCTCCAGGTCCACGATACGTGCCACCAAACGCAGGTTCGTTTCAGAAGGCAGCAGGGTCAGGTGCAGGTCGAGCAACTGGCCCCGCTTGAGCGTCTCTGTTACCTCGAAGGCGATCCCGCAGCCGCTGATGTTGACCGGGGTCGGCTCGGTAACCAGGGCGGTAACACCAACGCCCCCCAGCTTTTCTCCGCTGCTGATCAGGTCCAGCTTGCGGTTGAGCTGTGCCAGTGCCCTCGCCGCCACCGGGTTCTCCCGCCACAGTGTATTGAGACTGCTGTTGAACTCGCTCTCCAGCTCATCGAGCAGGACCCTTTCGGGCGCTCCGTCCCGGCTCGGCTCATGGCCAGGCAGGTGGCGAAGGCTCCTGATAACTTCGTAGCGCAGCCGTACGTGGTCATCAATCCGGAAGTAGCGTCGACGCTCTGCTGCGGCATCAATCATGGGTTGACTACCTCGTAGGCCTCGTCGTCGCGCTCGGAGACTTCTCTGATGGTTTTCGTCTCGGACATTTCCACCTGTTTGAGGAGATCAGGTTGCTCACGTGTCAGGGCGTCAATATCTGTAGACTCGGCGTCTTCCAGTCCGCGCCGGATGACTATTTCCACGCGACGGTTCTGAGCGCGGCTTCTCCAGTCGTCGTTCGCGGCCAGTGGCCGGGTCGCCGCATAACCGACAACCATGAAGCGTTCGGCGCCGATCTGCTGGTCCTTGAACAGCTCATGGGCCACAGATAGCGCGCGCTCGGTTGACAGATCCCAGTTGGAGCGGAAGCGCGCAGTGTTGATGGGGATATCGTCAGTGTGGCCTTCAACGGCGATCTTTCCTTTGACGGACCTCAGCACCTCGCGCAGGTTGGCCATTACCGGTAGAAAGTCGGCGTTCAGTGTGGCCGAACCGGAGGGAAAAGAGCCCCGTTCCCGAATTCTAATGGTCACCGTACTCAGGCCGGACTCCACGTCGATCTTGCCAGCGCTGATCTCATCGCTGAGTTCCTGGCTGAGCATGCCTGCGGTTTCTGCCGATTCGCGCCTGAGCAACTCACGCATCACTGCTTCTGCGGCGGCAGCGTCCGCAGCACCTTCGCCCTTGGTGTCCTGCTCGCCGGGCGGCCTGCTGCGCACGTCCAGCGTGGCCTTGGTGGTGTCCGTGGTCTGCTGCTGAACTTTGTTTATCGGTGTATTGTCGGGGCGCCCGGCGCTGAATTCCTGCGCGATGACACTGGTGCCCTTGGGGATGTCTTTGACCTCGACCTCGTTCTGAACGCCGAAGGCTTGCTTCATTGAGCCCGCTATCTGCTTGTACTTCTGCACGTCCATCTCGGAAAATGACAGCAGCAATACAAAGAAGCACATCAGCAGTGACATCAGGTCAGCGAAGGTGGCCATCCAGCCCGCACCGCCGCTGCTTTCCTCTTCCTCAATCGCGAAGTCGGTCATATCGACGATCCGCTAGGCGGCCTGTTTCTGGTCTTCGCTGTCGCCGCTGCCCTTGCGCCGGGCGGGTGCAAGGTAAGTCTTCAGCATGGGCTCCAGTACCCTAGGATTCTGGCCCTCGGCAATCCCCATCACGCCGTCGATGCAGATTGACTTGAAGCGACCTTCTTCCACCTTGCGCATTGCCAGCTTGTCGGCGATGGGCAGGGCCACCATGTTGGCGAAAACGGCGCCATACAGTGTCGTCAGCAGCGCAACCGCCATGGCGGGTCCGATCGACTTGGGGTCGTCCATCGAGGACAGCATCTGTACCAGTCCGATCAGTGTGCCGATCATGCCCATGGCCGGGGCCACGTCTCCAGAAGCTTCGAACACCTTGGCGCCCCAGCGGTGGCGCTCGACGGTGAGCTGCATGTCTTTGACCATGAGGGTTTTGATGACCTCTGGCTTGCTGCCGTCGATCAGCATATCCACGCCCTGTTTCAGGAACGGGCTGCTGATTTCGGCCTGTTCCAGAGCCAGCACTCCATCTTTGCGAGCCATATTGGACAGCTCAATGATCTGTGGGATCACGTCTTCAGCCTGCTCCAGCTTGAAGATGAATGCTCGAGTGGCCACCTTGAAGGCGCCCAGGAACTGGGCGAGGCTGAACTTCATCAGCACCACCAGGAAAGTGCCGCCGAGCACAATCAGAATCGAAGGAATGTTGACGAAAACGGTCGGCGAGCCACCAAAAACAACGGCGGCAGCAACTACACCAAATGCGCCGAGAAAACCCAGAAGCGTTGCCAGATCCACAGACTTTCCTCAATCACTGATGGATTTGTGTATTCACTTACGTATCGGCAGCTTTCGGGAAATCTACAGTAATTTTTTTCGAATCCTTTGGGCTATGATGGTCACCCATGAAGACGAAGCTTCTCATTCCCGCCGCCGCGGTGGCCGGTTGCCTGGCAATGCTGTTCTCCAGTACCGCAGCGGCTGAGGAATCACTGCGGATCGACTTCAGTGCAGAGCGTCAGTCACAGAGCCGTGTCTATACCAGCGAGTCGATCCCCGCCTGGGGTTCATTGCGGGTTGTATCCGGTGCAACCGTCACACTGCGGGTGGAAAGTGGACGCGACTATGAGCTCAGGGCCGGGGGCTGGCGCTGGACGCAGGTGGAGACTGTGCCGGCCGAGGTAGACAGCGTGCAAGTTACGCCTGAGGTGGATGGTGACAGCGTCAGGCTCAAGATCAGCTTTTACCAGAAAAGCAGGGATGGCCAGAGACAGTATGACTCTGTGATCTCAGGTCCGTTGGGTGAGTGGTTGCAGGTACTTGGGCCCACGCCGACACCTGGGCGGCGGGTCTACGGTACGCCGGCTTCTCCCGGGCAATCACCGCAGCTCTACGTGCGGGTTATCGATTCAAGAAGCTAGCGGCTGCGTCGATAAGCGTTAAACACCTCAGAAAAGGCAGCCTATGTCTTCTCCCAGAGTATCGACGCATTTGGGCTTGGGGAAGCCCGTATTCCCCACGGGTGACCCCGTTGGATGAGAAAACCTTCGCCAGGCAGTTGATCTGGCATGACTGGGACGTCAGTGAGGAGGCCAGTGAGGAAGAGAGTGCCTCTCCGGACTCGCTGCGCATTCGTCGCAGGCTCACGCTTGGTTTTGCCATTGCGGCCGCTGCAGTTGTGCTTACGGGCATTCTCACCATGGTCACTCTCGGCGAACTGGTGTCCCCGTTGGAGAAGTACGGGGACGCCGGTGCTCTGCACGCTTTGGTTGATCGTGGCCACTACGGCGAGGCGGTATTTGACGCCGAGGATTCTTACGTAGATGCAAGAGATGCCATTGCGCTGTTTGATCAGGCAGTGGGCGAAGCCGGATCACGGCTGGCGGCCACCGAGGACCCACTGGAGCGCGCCGAGCTGCAGGCGCTGGTTGATGCACTGGGGAGCCATGTGCAGGTTCTATCGGCGAGTTTGTCACTCAAGTTGCAAACGGATGCGCTTTTCAGCGACCTTGAAGCGGAATACCTTGAAATCAGGCAAGCGCTGACTACCTTCAGCCACCAGGCTGTGCTCACCGACGAGATGCTGGTCTTGCTGGTCGATGCGCAAGCTCACCTCGCAAGGCAGTGGTTTGTGAGCTCCGCTGCCGGAAAGCGCGCTGAGTTCGATGCCATGCGGGACAAGCTGGACAGGCTGACAGCAAATCTCAAAGCCACGGAAGCCGCTGCTTCAGATCGGAAAGTCATGGCCAATCGGGACCTTCTCATTGCGCAGCTGTCTGCCTTGTCCAGCACGGCAAATGAATTTCACGAGGCCTGCCTGCGCCTGATGGCGCACGAGGAAGAGCGGCGCGTCGGTGCCGCCAGGGTCATGAGCCAGCTCGAAACGCTACAACAGCAGCGTCTGCAGTTCATGCATGACGCCGTTCAGAACGCTCGCTTGCTCATAATCACCTTTGTCCCGCTTTCGCTGGCACTGGCCGCCATTGTGTTTGTCGTCAAACGGTCGCAGGAAGACCTGGAGCGCCTTACCGTTGAGGTCGCGAAGGAAAAGGACCGGGCCCAGCAAGCCAACGCGGCAAAGTCCACCTTCCTGGCCAACATGAGCCATGAAATTCGCACGCCGATGAATGCCATTATCGGTATGAGCCACCTCGTGCTGGGCACCGATCTGGATCGACAGCAGCGCGGATACATCGAGCGTGTCCACAGGAGCGCCACTGCGCTACTGGGCATCATCAACGACATCCTCGATTTCAGCAAGATCGAGGCGGGCAAGCTCAAGCTTGAGTCTGTGGAATTTCGGCCGGGCGACGTGCTGAAGGATGTGATTGGCATCGTGGCAATACGTGCCGAGGAGAAGGGGCTCGAGCTCAACCTTCGAGTAAGCCCGAAGCTGCCAGGGCTGCTCATGGGAGACCCACTCAGAATTCAGCAGGTTCTAATCAATCTCCTTGCCAATGCGATCAAGTTCACGGACTCAGGGGGTGAGGTTTTATTGACGGTCAACGTACTGCAGGAATCCGCTGATCAAGCTGTACTTGAGTTCGAGATAAGGGACACGGGCATTGGCATGTCAGAGGAGTTGCAGCAGCGTCTCTTCAAGTCTTTCACGCAGGCAGACTCCTCAACCACACGCACCTACGGCGGCACCGGTTTGGGTCTGGTGATCTCCCGCCAGCTTGCCCGGGGCATGGGCGGAGATCTCCGCATCAGCAGTGCCGAGGGCGAGGGCAGCAGTATTCGATTTATCGCGCCGCTGACCAGGCTTGAGCCAGCGGTGGTGAGCGTGCTGCCACCCTCTCAGCAGGCGCTGCGAGTGCTGGTGATTGACGACCACGCCACCGCCCGGGATATTCTCACCGAGGTCCTGAGTAACTTCGGCTGTGAAGCCGGCGCAGTAGGTAGTATGCGCGCTGCGGAATCCCTGATACGCGTCGCGGATGGCGAACGCCCCTACGATCTGTTGTTTGTGGATCACAGCATGTCCAACCCGGGTGGTCTGTCCCTGGTGCACGAGCTTCAACAGGTTCGACCGCTGCAGCATCCCCCCAGGGTTATCCTGATGACCAACAGCACAGGTACCAAGGGCTTGTGCGAGTCGCAGGATGTACAGATAGACGCTGTGCTCACAAAGCCGGTAACGCCCTCAAGCCTGTTCGCTGCGGTGCAGACTATTGCCGCGCGGTTACAACAGGCGGCCGACGCCACATGCCCGGTAGACCAGGAACTTGAGGCAGCGAGGGCTGCGCTGCATGGCTCAAGAGTCCTGCTGGCAGAAGACAACTGGATGAACCGTGAACTGGCGATTGAGCTGCTACAGGCGGTAGGTATACACGTCACTACGGCGGTTAACGGCAAAGAGGCGCTTGAGTTGCTCGAGCAAGCCGATTTTGATGCTGTGCTGATGGACTGCCAGATGCCGGTGATGGATGGCTATACCGCAGCGGGGCAGATTCGCAATATTCCACGGCACCGCGAGCTCCCGGTACTGGCCATGACCGCCAACGCACTCTCCGGTGATCGAGAGCGTGCTCTTGATGCAGGTATGAACGATCACATTCCCAAGCCTATCGATGTAGATGCTATGTACCGCACGCTGGCGAGGTGGATCACTCCCCCGGCGTCGGTGCCCACTACAACAGCTGTGGGCAGTCCGCCCAGCACCGCAGGGTCCGCCTCGGCAGAGCAAAGCCTGTTCTACCGGATAGCGGGTATCGACGCTGATGCCGCCGGTCGCGCAAGCCAGGGCGACGCGGCTCTGTTCAGGCGCCAGCTCGATCGTTTCTCGCGCACCTGGCATGGATTCCTTGACCAGTTCGCCCAGGCCTGCGCTGAGGCTGACGGCGCAGCCGCCGAGAGACTGGTGCATTCCCTGAAAAGCAATGCGAGCCAGATCGGTGCGCTGCAGGTTGCCGAACAGGCTGCAGCGCTGGAAGCTACCTGCTGTCGCGGCGAGCGACCCGAAGACCAACAGCTCGACGAGGCAGAGGCATCGCTCAGGGCATTGTTGGACGCCATCCAGCAGGTGGTCCCCACGGGACAATGGAGCGAAACCGGGATAGATGACCCATATTTCGACCGACGGATGCTTGCAATGCAGGTAGACCGACTGAAGGCCTTGCACAAGCTGCTCAAGTCACATGATGCCGCTGCTATCGGCGTGGCCCGTAAAATCGATTCGGAATACAGGGGCGCCTCTATAGACAGGCGGCTCGTCCAGGTGCTCGCCTGCATTCAGGATTACGACTTTGACGGTGCCCGCGTGCAGTTGGACGAAATATTCGCGGAGCTGGCTGCCTAGCTTGGGCAGCCCAGCGCTACCCTGAGAGAACGTTTCTCGAGCGTAGTGTGCGGCGAGCACTGCACGTTCACACGAGTACCCTGCTTTTCCAGTGACCATACGATGCGCTGACCACGCATGGACGGTGGCAGTTCTCCACTGCCGGAAAGACTGACAGCGAGGTGGTTAGACTGCATGGAAATTCCCGCCACATAGTCGAGCTGGTCTTCGTCAGCGAAACCTGTTTCCTCGAGATCTGACGGCAGGCCGCCGTTAACGATCCGGTGGGCAGTCACCGCGGAGCGGGCACGCTCCGCGAGCCCCAGGATTTCATCGACCACCTTCAGTGCGAGTGCTTCGCGGCCAGAGTCGGTAAGCATCAGTTGTTCCCTCTGCTCCAGCAGGTTCTGTCGGCTACCTTCCGCCGCCGCCAATATCATCTTGTCGAGGAGGTAGACACCCTCCAGCGCCGTCTTGCGTAGGCGCTCTGAGTCACCGGCCAGGGCCTCAGTGAAGCGCTTGTCCAGGTTCATGCGAAGAGCGCGCTGCACGTCAGCGGGATCTCGCGGTGCAAGTCGATTCTCCCGCAACGCCGTGGCGAGCGACAGCAAGTCATCAGCGCGCCAGCTCAGGTAGCGATTGGCCATATCGTAGATCAGTTCATCTGCCATAGCCGCGAGGATAATGCGCTCCATTGTGAAATCGGGCTTTAACGCGCCATCCGCGGTAAAGTAAGTGGACACCAGTACCGAGCAGTGGCGGTATTCTTTACCCGGGTCACGGCCTTCCGCCGGCGAACGCCGTACACGATCAATGCAGAAAAGCCCGATGTTCTTCTGGGCCAGCAGACCGGCGAACTGCTTGTAGCGGAAGAAGTACTTGCCAGCTTGCACCGCCAGGCGATTGCGCTGGTAGATATCCTGTTCGAAGTCTCGGCTTGCGTAGTAGAGCTTGCCGAGCCGGAACAAATCCCCATCTTCTAGCGTGCCGGCGCTGGAAAGGGATTCAAGCCGGGCTATTTCATTCAGAAGCCCGGCCCGTTTTTCCAACAGATCGGCTGCAAGGTCTGCGCTCGCATGGCTGGAGCTCAGGGTTAGCAGTACCAGTGCCTTGATACAGATCTGTTTGATTGAGTGGGGAATATGCTCTTTCATCATCTAGCTTCCTGCATTGCCAAGTAACAGAAGTGCGTGGTTCAGTGCCGGTGCGGCGACCAGCGAAAAGCCTCAGAAGACTGTAGATCTGAGTTTTCGGCTAAAGCTGCGATGTAAGCCTCGGTGGACATCAGGTGCTACCTGTAGTCCTCAGGATCACGCAGACGTTGTGCTTTTACTCGTTCCTGCTCCGTGAGCTGGCTGTTCATCGCGTCCAGCTGCAGCATGAAATCGTTGATGGAGTCGTTGACGATATCCTCCAGTTCGGGGAAGAAGTCCTTGTCAGACAGGTTGAACTCGGGGAGCTGCTCGATGTTTGAGCGGAACAGCTGCATATGTCTGCGCATCTTGTAGATTGGCGTGGCGATCTTGTAGGAAAGCACGAAGCCGCCGAGCGCGATGAAAACCATCGCAATGGCTGTGGCCACCGCATAGCTGGTGGCCAGCAAGCGTTTCTGCTCCTGGATAAGCTTGAAGTATGGATGGCTCTCGGTCAGGCCTATTTCTTCACCCATGCGTGAGAGCTCGGCAAAGTAATTCAGGTTTGACAGGAAGATTATGGCGAAGCCGAACACGGCGATGGCCAGCATGTAGGCCATAAAACGCAGTTGGAACCCGGGATTGATCAGCACACGCGCGCCACGGAACTCAGGGTCGGTAGGGATCAGCGACCGTTTTGAGGTTTGATCCCCGGTTTTATTGGCAGCCGCGGCGGACATAGTTCATTAGCTCAAGGGTGTCACTGGTGAATCTGGGGCCCCACATCACGTCGGGCTTGTCGATTACGAAGAAAGAAGAGACGGAGTAGACGGCACCCATCGCGGTCCAGGGACTGCCGCTGCTGCCATCTCCCATGGTATTGCCACTGGTAATCAACAACCCGGAGTGTGTGTAGGAAGAGGGCACGGTCGCCGTCATCATCCGCTTGCCCTCGTGATACCTGTCCGCGTAGCCCACCAGTTGCAAGTGCTCCGCAGGCAGGCCCTTGCTGACGCCGAGCGAACCGCGGGAGCTTTTCCGCCCGGTTTTGAGAAAACCGAAATCGTAGGCCAATTGCTCGCCTCCCCGCAGCTCTCGCCATTCGTTCATCGTTGCCATGCACTCGATTTCGAACACTTCTCTATCTTCAGATCCGAACAGGTGATAGAAAATGGGATCTGAATTCCATGTCCCGTCGCGCTGCATGAGGCAGTGGGCTGCGGTAACCAGGATGTCATCGTCGCCCGCAAAGCCGGCGCTGCATGCGGCAGGGCGCCCATTTGGTTTGCGGAAGAACAACTTCCCCACAACGGCGAACGGTAGTTCATCGAGGGCAGAAGCGGGTGCGAGGGCAACACGCTGTGGTTTTGCGCCGCTGCTGTTGCCAAGGGCCGCAAATTCCTTGGCATCGGTCTCGATCTGGTCAACGTCTTCACTGCGACCGAGCAGGGGGTTGACTTCGATCCAGCGCAGCGCCGTGGCAATCTGCTCGCGTTCGTCAAACGTCTTTGCTGCAAAGTCATCCGAGGCTCTTGCACCAAGGGCGAATAGCAGCAGCGTTGTGAAGAACAGCTGAAAGACCTGGTTGGGTGGGATTGTCGATTCACAAGACTTCACGGCACCGTCAGTCGAGATACTTCTTCCGAATCCTGAGAATGTCGTCCATGCACTCAAGGAAGACGTCGACAAGATTCGGATCGAAGTGGGCGCCTCGATTCTCGTAGACAAACTCCACGGTTTCGTCGATGCTCCAGGCTTTTTTGTAGGGCCGCTCGCTTGTCAGTGCGTCGAACACATCGGCAATTGCGACGATGCGGGCGGGTAGCGGGATCTTCTCCCGGGCCAATCCCTCCGGGTAGCCACTGCCATCCCATTTTTCATGGTGATAGAGGGCGATCTGTCGAGCTGTCTTGAACAACGGGTGTTCGGATTCGCCAATGATGGCGGCGCCGATTTCAACGTGCTGCTTCATCACCTCCCATTCGGTACTGTTTAGGCGACCTGGCTTGAGTAGGATATTGTCGGGAATCCCGATCTTGCCGATGTCGTGCATCGGTGCGGCGCTGTTGATCAGGTTGGCGAAGGACTCCCGTTCCGAGAAGCGCAGCGCGATCAGTCGGCTGTAGCTACTCATGCGGATAATGTGTTTACCGGATTCGTCATCCCTGAATTCCGCTGCAGCGCCCAGCTTGCGAATGACTTCAAGACGTGTTTTTTCCAGTTCCCGGGTGCGGTCGGCAACCTGGTACTCCAGGGCACGCTGGGTATCCGCCAGGGTGAGGTGGGTCTGGACCCGTGCGCGCACGATGTCTGGCACGATCGGCTTGGAGATATAGTCGACGGCGCCCATGCTCAGTCCCTTGCTCTCGTCTGCGCTCTCGGTCTTACCCGTGATAAAGATGACCGGGATATCAGCAACCGTTGGGTCCGCCTGCAGGCGTTCGAAGACCTCATAGCCATTCAACCCTGGCATCATGACGTCCAGTAATATCAGGTCTGGGCGGGGTTCAGAGGTTGCTAGTTCCAGGGCTTTGAGCCCATCCCTTGCTACGCGGACCGAGTGCTCGTTGTGGAGGCTTTCATAGAGCGTATCCAGGTTGTGTGGTGAATCATCGGCCACAAGAATCAGGTGCCGATCTTCCGCCGACGGATGGGCCTCATCAATGAGTAGACGGAGCTCGTGTTCCATGTGTCCCCCTGTGCCTGGTAATCCTGTGCCGCTCAACCCTCACGGAGGGCGTCACTGGCTTGTCGGCATTCAGGGCGGATTCTTTAGAGGAAATTTCTTTCGAGTGAGAACGGGTTCACACTTCTAGAGATATTGCTTCCAGGGGATGGCGTCGACCTGCCGAACGGGGGTATATAGATCACGCACCATGGATTTTGCGGTCGCGGTGGCAGCCTTTGTTCAAGGATGTCTGCACATTTCGAGCCGGCGAATCAGATGGGGCTTTTTCAACGGGTGATAGGCAGTCAGGTATCTAGCCGCCTTTCGCCCGGGGCATTGAAAAGTACTGGCGTCCAGCACCTGGAAACGAAGCATAGCTTTGTTTTCTGAGGCGCTACTGCGTGCTGCGAAAGCAGCGTACGGCACCTACCAGCCACCTGCGAAAAATGGAGGCACCGCAAGTCCGATGACTGCACAGCGCTATGACACCCAGCCGGGCAACTGGCACCAAATGCTATTCGAGCACTGCGCGGACCCCATCCTGGTGATGAAGGGCAATTCCTTCGTCGACTGCAATGAAGCGGCGATTCGCGCGCTTGGTGCCGAAAGCAAGCAGCAATTACTGGAATTGCAGCCCTGGCAGATTTCGCCCGAAAAACAGCCCGACGGGGCACTGTCGTCGGTCAAGCATCAGAACAACGTCGCCATCGCGTTGGAGCAAGGCTCGCACAGGTTCGACTGGAAACACCTGCGGCTGGATGGCACGCCGTTTCCCGTTGAGGCAGTGCTGACCGTTCTGGACCCTGAAAACCCCATCTACCTCCACGTTAGCTGGCGTGACAGTTCCCAGCGGGAGCAATTACAGAGAGAGCTCAAGCACACGCAGAAAATTGACGCGATTGGCAAGATGGTCAGTGGCATTGCCCACGACTTCAACAACCAGCTGATGCCTGTGGTTGGCTATTCCGAGATTTTGCGCGCCCAGCTCAGGGATTCGCCCAGGTTGCTTGGCTATGTTGACTACATTAGTCATGCCGCCAGGCACGCAGCGGACCTGGTGGAACGCCTTATGGTATTTAGCCGTAAGGAAACCGAAGAGCACGAGGTTTCCGATCTATCGGATGTTGTCTACAAGCTCTCCGAGATGTTGCACAGCGTCATCGGTGAGGACGTCGTATTTTCGCTCGAATCTTCAGGCGAGCCAATGCCGGTCAACTTGTCACCTGGGGACGTAGAGCAAATAGTGCTGAATCTGATCAGCAACGCCCGGGACGCGCTGGGCAGTGGTGGCAAGATCACGCTGTCCTTGATGCGCTATGAAGGCGACGGGGAGTCGGAAGCGCTGCTGTCTGTTCGGGATAACGGCTGTGGTATGGACAGTGAGCAGGTAAAGCATGTATTTGAGCCCTTCTTCACGACCAAGGAAACCGGCAAGGGAACCGGGCTTGGGATGGCCTCTGTGTACAGCGTGGTGCAGCGTGCGAAGGGGGGTATCCACGTCGAGAGCGCCCCTGGTGTTGGCACCGTGGTTCTGATCAACCTGCCACTGGTCAACCCGCCCGAAACCGAATCACTCCCCGAGCTTGACGTCGACGTCTTCAACGGGGCCAGGGAGGCCGGCCAGACTCGGGTACTGATCGTGGAGGATGATGAATCGGCTGGCGTGCTACTGCGCACTGCACTGGAAGCTGAGGGTTTTAGGGTTACCCTTGCGCAACATGGGCAGGATGCACTGCGCGCCGCAGATGATGTGGCCTTCGACATCGTGATCTCCGATGTTGTCATGCCCGACATGAGTGGCCCTGCGCTGGTGAACGAACTGAGGGCCCGCGGCAAGCGTATGTCAGTACTCTACATGTCTGGCTATGTTGACAGCCGCCTCCAGGCGCTGGACATTGATCTGGCTGAGGCTCAGGTTCTGCGCAAGCCCTTTGCCCCTTCTGCACTGGTGAGCCAAATCTGGCAGGAGCTTGGCATTGGCCCACTGGGCACCGAAGCTTGTCCGTAGACGCCAACGGCACCGTGCCCAGTAGCAAACATTCCTAAAGTTATCGCCGGCCCAACCGACATCACTGTTAACAGGTGTCTGACAAGGGGTGTGGCTATGGGTGACGTGTATGTCCGGGAATTGATGTGCGGTGTACCTGCGACTGCAGATGTCTCAATGACTCTCGGTGAGGTTGCAGAACTCATGGTGGCGAATTCCTCATCCTTCATGCTGGTCGGTTGTGAAAGCTATCCGCAAGGCATCATTACCGAACGTGATCTTGCCCGCGTGCTGGTGGCTTCGCAACACGAGCTCGGCCTATTGCGCTCCAGTGTCACTGACTTCATGTCGTCACCGGTCATCACGGTCAACGAAAACGAGACCCTCTATGAAGCCGTTGTGGTCGCCCGCACCGAGAGGGTCCGGCATCTGCCTGTGGTCGATGATGACGACAGGCTGGTAGGTATTGTCACCAACCGGGACCTGGCCAACGCCCATTTCCAGGTAGTGGAACTGCACGCTTCGACTATTCAACGGTCGGTTGCCAGGGAAACCCGGGAATTGCTCCAGGTAAACCAGGAACTGCAGGCCATGTCCATGGAAGATCACCTGCTGGAAATCGGCAACCGGCGCGCCATGGAGGTAGATCTGGTTCATACTCACGCTGCCTACCAAAGATTCGGACGGCCCTACGGCGTGGTATTGATCGATGTGGACTACTTCAAGCTCTACAACGATCACTTTGGCCACCAGGCTGGCGATACTGCGCTGAAACAGGTCGCGGGATTTCTTCGTGAGGAACTCCGCACCAACGACAGATTGTACCGGTTCGGGGGCGAAGAATTGTTGTTGCTTGTCCCGGCAGTGGATGCGATGAACAGTGCACGCTGCGCCCAGAGACTGGTTGATGCGGTGTCGGACTGCCGGCTGCCGCACCCGGCCAGCCCGCTTGGCAGACTGACGGTCAGTGCCGGCGCTGCGATCGCAAACTCATCGAGCAATGTGTCCTGCTGGAGTGATGTTGTCGAGCAGGCCGACCAGGCGCTCTACCGGGCCAAGTCAGGCGGTCGCAACCGTGCAGTCTTCACTGAGCCGCATGACAAGCCCGCGCAGGCAGGCAAGGTGGTGGAGATTCGCCGCTGACGCGCCAGGCTGCAGGCTCGCTTCCTCGATCGGCTTGTGAATACTATCGCGAGTGCTTTGTGAGCCTCACTCGACTGACTACCGGAGTCGGCCCCGCGAATGCGCGCCCGGCACGGGATTGCCTGCTTCCATAGCACTATATACTGTTAGCCCCGAATACCCGGACCGACTTCGTGAGAGAGGTTGCTTAGCGTGGAAGAGCGAATCGCCAGCCTGCCTGGAGCAGCATATTCATTTACCAACGATGCGACGGCGCAGGAGCTGCAGATTGCCGTTGAGAACTCGATGACTGGCATATCATGGCTGGACACTGACGGTAAGTTCCGGATTGTGCGGGACGGATACGCGAAGATGCTCGGCTACCAACCTGAGGAACTGGTGGGAAAATCCTGGGAGGTAACCGTGGTCGAGGCAGATCTCCCCGGCGGTCGAGACGGTTACATGGCAATGCTTAAAGACGGCCAGGTCAATGTCGAATCGCGAGCCCTGCGCAAGGACGGTTCGATCTTCTATAAAAAACTGTTGCTGGTAAAAACATCGGACGCTGATGGCAGGCATACAGGTCACTATTGTTTCATGAGCGACGTGACGGAGCTGAAGGAAACCCAGCGCAGGATAGAAGAGGCGGAGCGACTGCGCACAGTGGGCATGCTGGCGGGTGGCATTGCCCACGATCTCAACAATCTCCTGGGCCCTATCCTGGGCTTTTCCGATCTGCTGATGCGGGAGCCGTCCAGGGTCGCCAGTGCGGTCGAGACAATTCGCGAGGCCTCGGAGCGCGCACAGAAACTCACCCAGCGCCTGCTGGACTTCAGTCGCCGCGAACCTAGTGAGCCGGGTTACCTGTGCCTGAATCGCACTGTGGAAATGGCTGTACAGTTGACTACCGGTTCACTCCCTGCGGGCGTTGATACCGCTTTGGTCTTTGATGCCCACTGTACTCTCGTGCATGGTGAGGAAGTGCGCGTGGAATCCCTGATCATGAACCTGATGTCCAATGCAGGCTATGCGATGCGAGACAGCGGCGGCACCATTACCATCCGTTTGTCTAATCCGGCACCGGGGCGCGTGGTACTGTCGGTGGGCGACGACGGCCCCGGCATTCCAGTGGAACAGCAGACACGCATTTTTGAGCCGTTCTTTACGACCAAACCGTCCCAGCAGGGCGCAGGGTTGGGCCTGTATATGGTCAAGGAAACGGTGGATGGCATGAGGGGTGAAATAGATATGGTATCGATTCCCGGGGAGGGGACAACGTTCTCGCTGGCCTTTGACTGCCAGGTAGAGGGAGAGCCAGAAGTCGAGTGCCGGGAGGCCCGACCTGGAAAATCAGATTCCTTCCATATTCTGGTTGTCGATGACCAGCACGCCATGCTCGGGGTGTGTGAGGCTATGCTTGAACACCTCGGCCACAGCTGTGCCCTGGTAACAACGCCTGAACAAGCGATAGCCAGGGTCGATGAAGGCTTCGATCTTGTGCTGGCCGACTATCGGATTGGCGGCGCCTCCGGGCTTACGCTTGCCGAAAACCTGCGGGATACCGGCCTGCCGGTCATCCTGATGTCAGGCCACATGGATGTCCTTGAGTCACTGCCGGAGCACATCGTGGCTCGTCTCCACAAGCCCTTCGATATCGATGCCCTCGAAGATGCTCTGCGCACGCTCGGCGAGTCCAGGTAGCCGTCTCGAGCAGCGCGCTACTGAGCGCGGGTGTTAGATTTAGTTATTGGTATTCAATGAGTTACGAATTTCTCTAAAGGACTGCTGCAGACGGTCGATAGCGTTGTTAGCAGCCCCTATTGAGAGATTTACATGGCCCTGTCTGGTCAACTCGACTTGCCTGTTTCGCGCCCAGAGCAGCGCGGCTGGCTATCCCCGCTGGACACGCTGTCTGGCAGCTGCGCCGTTGGCGGCACTGTGCGATTGCGGAGCACACTGGTTTTACCCGTCAGCAGTTTTATGGCTGGCGAACGCAGGGCGTGGAAACGTGTGAACGCAGGGAGTGTAGCCCGCCGACTGTTGGTGACCTGGACTATGTAGAGGCAACTGTGATGCTTGGATTTTTTCAGAGACACGCGTCGGGCAAGACCCGCGCCGAGAAGGCGATAGAGGCTGACCTCGTGCCTGTGGTTCAACCGGAGCGACTGACTCCGGAGAGGCTGAGCCGCTTTCACGCGTTTTCGACACTCGCCCACGATGAACTGGTGCTTTTAACGGAAAAGCTGGAACCCCAGGTGCTGGGCAAGGGGGGCTACCTGTTCGAAGTTGATGCTCCTGATCCCATGGACTACCTGCTTCTGGAGGGCAACTTACGGCTGAGCGCAAAGGACGGCTCTACCCGGGAGCTTCTGGGTGGCACTGACTGCGCCAACCGGGTGGTAACAGGCCTCCGGCCGAGGAAATACTCTGCTCTGGCAGTGACCGACTGCATTTATCTGGCGCTCGATCCGGAGGTGCTCGGTGAGCTGACCCCGGTCAACCAGAGCCCCGTTACCACCGGCGACGTAGATTTCATCGAGTACTTGCCCGAGGACTTCGTCTTCGCCCGGGATTACACGGTGGAGACTGCGGAGCTGCTGGAGAGCTTTCACGCCGATCTTGCGGCCAATCGCTTTACGCTCACAAGTATCCCGGATGTGGCGATGAAGATTCGCAACGTGATGGGTGACTCGGAGGTGCCGGCAGAGGTCATTGCAGACATCCTAAGTACCGACCCTGCGATGGCGGCGAAGATCAGCAAGGCGGCGAACAGTGCGCTGTACCGCGGGTACGAGCCCTGCAACAGTGTGGTTGAATCTGTAATCAGGCTGGGTGTTCCCACTACGAGGCAACTGGTGCTGAGTTACGCCATGCGGGACCTGTTTATATGTAGTCTGCCGGGTCTGTCCGCCGTCATGCGCAGTACCTGGGAGAGGATCGTCTACATAGGTGCAATCGCTGCCGTGCTGGCGCGCCATAGCGGCGGGTTCACGCGTGAGCAGGGCATGCTCGCCGGCCTGATCTCCAATATCGGGGTTCTGTCCGTGTTCAATTACCTCACCAACTACCCGGAAATTTGTGGCGACGAAGCTCAGATACACGCCACCGTTGACGAGTTGAAGGGGGAGGTCGGTTCCCTGGTGCTGGAGCGCTGGGGGTTCCCCGAAGAACTGGTCACCTGTGCCAGGAACTGCGGAGACTGGGCATACGACCATGAGGCTGAACGCTCCGACCTCTGTGATCTGGTGGTAAGTTCGAACTATCACGCCTCAATAGGCAAGCTGAGTCTGCCACCCATCACCGCAGTGCCCGCTTGCAAGAGATTGCTGGGCCCGGATTTGTGCCCGGACTATGCGATCAATTTTATGCGAGATGCACGCCAGGAAATCGACGAGGCGCGCAGCCTGATTGACGGTTAATCCTTCTTCTTGCGGTGCCTTTGCGCGTTCCGGCCCGTGTCAGTCTCAGGGCGCAACTCGACCCCTCGGGATTTGGTGGTGGTTGCTTCTCCGCGGATGAAAAAGCAATACAGCAGTGAAACAGGGCGGTGAATTCAATTCCGCTCGCGCGGGAGAAATCGACGGTGACAACCGCTCCTCAGGCATCAGTGCCTGCGACAATTTTCCCAGGGACGCCTACACGATCGGGGTGCGGTGGGACAAACCCTCCTGAGACCGCAAGTTCTCCGAGACCAGCCTGCAGTCACCTGACGCGGGATACTCAACCCTTGCAAGGCGTCGCCACTCGCGACAGATGTTTGATCTGAGATATCAGTAACTGCGCGCTGCATGTACCCACCTGGGCTATTACCATAGGCTTTGTGTGGAAATATACTCTCAACGGGAAAATATACGCGTGGTGGGTAAAAGATGCACAAAATCATTAAGTTAGCCCTATGCTTGCTCTGTTCGGTCAACTACGCACACGCCGCGACGTTTGGTTTTGGGTGTTTGACCAACAACTCCGGTGATTGCGGTTCGGTTGCCTCGCTGATAACGGTTGACGTTGAGGGCGCGGGCCCCGACACCTACTTCCAGTTCAATGTGGGTGATGGAGCCAACGCGGCAGTGAAAGAGATATTTTTTGATGACGCGCTGAATCTGCTCGATCCGACTGACTACCTGTTTGATGAAAGTGGCGGAACGGCCTCGGGCGGTGGAGTTGATTTTCAGTCGATCGAAGTGCCGGGTGATAACTTCCCTGCCGGGAATCCGATTTCTTTTTCTTCTGACTTCAGCACTCAGGCAGAAAACCCTTCCGGAGACAACAAGAATGGCATCGATAATGGTGAGTGGTTCGGCATTACTTTTTTTGGAACTGACGCATCGTTGATCCTGGCTGCCCTCGGATCAGGTGATTTACGAGTTGGTATTCACGTTGGCTCCGTGGGCAGAGACGGTGATTACAGTGAATCTCTCACAACTACGGTGATCCCCATACCTGCGGCAGCCTGGCTGTTTGCCTCAGCGCTTGTCGGTTTCTTCGGATTTGCTACCAGGCAGAAAAGACCACGATTTGCCGCCTAAGCGACAGGCTTGTTACTTCTGAGCGAAGGCCGCCCACCAGGGCGGCTTTTTCGTTAGGGATAGGTGGAAGTTCGTCACCCTGGTTCAGCAACTGTTCAGCATGCGCTTGCTAATTTGTACCCAACGGTACAGAGGAGGCCGCAGCATGAAACGGACAATGGCTATTATCACCTGCCTGGCGGCACTGGGGCCGGCTGTAGCGCTGGCGCACCACGGCCAGTCGACCCGGGTTGTCGTCAAGGAGCACTACAGCCACCCCCATGAAACGACGGTCGTGAAAACCGTCGTTACGGTGAAGCAACCCCGTGGAAACAGGTACGGCGAAGGTCGCTCCCAGCATCATAGTGTGGTGTACGGGCGCGTTCTCAGCGTTGAACCGATCTATCGCTACGTCGATTCCGGCCGGCAGCACGGTAGCTGCGTCCGCTATGTCGATGAGCATCGCCCCCGGGGCAGCTACACCTCAACGCTGCTGGGCGCAATCATCGGCGGCGCCGTCGGGCACCGGCTGGGTGACAGGCACGGTGACCCCGGGGTCGCGGCGGTTGCAGGCGGCGTCCTGGGCGCGTCCATTGGCCGCGATCTCGGCAATCAACTCGAGCACAGGCGCCGGGTTGTGGTGGATGGTCCCTGCGGGTACCAGGACGATCGCGCCCGGCGTGAGGTAGTAGAGTATGCGGTGCGCTATCGCTACAATGGCGAGGAGTTCTACACGCGCATGGACTACGATCCAGGGGAGTGGATCGCGCTGGATGTTAAACCTGTCTGACCACAGCCCGCATGACAAATCTCACGTTTGTCGGCCCGCTGTGTTGCTTTTCGCTCTCATAGTTACCGCCTGTACCTGGTTTTCTCCAGTGGTGCAGGCGCAAGCCCCCGGCGCGCAGCGCGCCATTGAGAAGCTCGAAGGCTGTGATGCCAAGGAGCGCAAGTCGGGCTGCGTCAGAATCCTCAAGGTCGAACCAAGGGATTCGGGTAAACAGGCCATCAAGGCCCAGGTTCGCGGCCGCCGCATCATCTGGTACGAGTACGATCGCAAGAGCGGCAGGGCGAGGCGGACCAACTAGATGCGATTCCTGATCGTCGAAGACCATGTGGGTATGGCAGACCAGCTGGCGAAGGGTTTCCACGAGCGCGGCTACAACGCGAAATTTGTCGGCAACGGCGAGGAAGGCCTGTTCGAAGCCAGTGAGATTGACTATACCCTGGCAGTGATTGACCTCGGCCTGCCTGGCATGTCGGGCCTGGACTTGATTCGCGAACTTCGGAAGGCTGGCAACAAGGTGCCGATTATCGTGCTGACTGCCCGCAACGACGTGGAAAGCATCGTGCAGGCCATGGAGGCGGGCGCGGATGACTACCTCAAGAAACCTGTTTATCTGGAGGAGCTGTTTGCCCACATCGACGCGGTCCTGCGACGGGTGCTGGGTGATCCCCAGCTCGACAGCCCGGTACTGGCATTTGGCAATCTACAGCTCGATCGGCATAAGCGGGTGGTGACCCGCGGCGCCGAGCCTGTAGAGCTCACCAAAGCGGAGTACGAAATCCTCGAACACCTGTGGCGCAACGCGGGTAGGGTGCAGTCCAAGAAAACCATTGCCGACAGCTACCAGCGCGACCCCGGTGCGGACCCGAAAGCCAACAGTGTCGAGGGGCTGGTGGGCCGCATCAAGCGCAAGATCGATCCCGACAAGTCACTGTTGCCCATCGAGACCGTACGCGGCCACGGTTACCTGTTTCGCGAGAGTCCCTGAGCAGCCTGCGTCTGCATGGCGATTTCGCGCAATCCGATTTCCATCCAGCTGCGACTGCTCGCAGCGACACTACTGATCCTGCCCCTGTTCCTGGGCCTCACTGCCTGGCTGCTGGACCGCGCGTTTGCCAGCTATCAGCTCGATGCCGAGGCGGAACGCCTGCGCCTGATGCAGCTGTTGCTGGCCAAGGCGACCGAGTGGGACGGCACCACCTGGACTGTGGGCGCGCTGGACGAGTCGCGACTGGAGTTGCTCGACTCGGGCCTCTATGCATTCATCTTGTCCCCGCAGGCGGAGGTACTGTGGGCGAGCCCATCGGCGGGCCAGATCGGCGCCATCGAAGACCCGCTGGCGGCCGTGGCCGAGACGGCACGGGCAGTGTTGGCGGAGACCGGCGCTGAGCCCAGTTTGCTGGCCTGCAGGCTCGACGGCGAGTACTTCTGTCATGCCACCCGCATTGCCTGGGGCAGCAGCGGTCCCGACGCCATCTTCCTGGTGATCGAGAGCCAGGCCGGCGTGATCGCCGCTCGCGAGGCCTATCGGGACAACCTGCTGTTGTTAAGCCTGCTGGCGGCAGCTTTGTTGCTGTTTACCCAGTGCCTGGTGGTTCGCTGGGGTCTGCTGCCCCTGCGCGGTATCGCCGGTGCCGTCGACGAGCTCCAGCAGGGCAAGCAGGACCAACTGGATGGCGATTTTCCGCCTGAACTGTTGCCTTTGACCCACAACATCAACCTGCTGCTGGACAGCGAAAAACGGCGCCGGGAGCGAGTCCGCAGCACCATGGACCGGCTCGCCCATGTGCTCAAGACACCGTTGATGGTGATTCGCAACAGCGGAGAGTCAGACCACGCCTATCGCGAACTGGTACAGGAGCAGGTTGACCGGATGCTGGGTGTCGTGGAGAGCGGGCTCACCCGGGCGCGCCTTGACGGGCGTGCGCCGGACATCCTGGGCCAGGCCGTGGTCGCGCAACCGGTCTTGCAGCGCATCGTCGATGCCTACCGGCGCTTGCCGAGACCGGCGGGTGGGCTCGAGCTGGAGATAGATACTGCCGGGCTGGCGAGGGACGCCAGCTTCCTCGGCGAGGAGCCGGACCTGCAGGACCTGTTTGGCAGTATCCTCGAGAACTCCATCAAGCACTGCCGCCAGCGTATCGCTGTCGAGTGCCGGGTTGAATCGGCGTCTGGCCAGGACTGGCTGCTGCTCACGGTGGGCGATGATGGCGAGGGTATCCCGCCGGGTTATGAATCCGAGATCCTGCGCCGGGGCGCTCGCGCAGACACCGCCAACCTGGGGCACGGCCTTGGGCTATCCATCGTGGTGGAGATCGTCAGCGCCTATGGCGGCAGTTTGCATACCGACCACTCCCGCCTCGGCGGCGCCTTGTTTATCGTCCGGCTGCCAGGCCTGAAGGCCCCGTAATACCCGCCTTTCGACGCCAGCGGTAATTTCCCCAAACCATTCAGGAACTGTTCAGGGACCCGGTGGCAACCTGTGCCCAGGCTTTAAGGAACAGGCAGTACCATGGGGAGACAAGGCGAAGCATTCTGGTTGACTGGCAGCTTGCTGGCGCTATTACTGGTGTATTCATCCAGTGCATTGCCGGCCAGTCGCAGCGAACTCTCGCGCTGGCTGGGCGACGTGGTGACACCGGAACTTCGTGAAGTGCTCTCCCGGCACCCGCGCTACCAGGGCCAGTCCCTGCAGTTGCTGCACGCGGACGCCAACGGCCTGGCAGACGCCCTGGTCAAGGTGCTCACCATCAACCTGCGGGGCAGGGAAGGCATCGAGATTTACTCTTCGGCCCCGCTTCCGGTATTCATCCCCGCGACGCCCGCCCGTATCAATGACCTGCAGTGTACTTCGCCGGACAGCCAACGCCTGCGCCTGCTGGTGTCCGCCGTGGCTACCGGTAAACGCAAGGGGCAGGTGCGAATCGCCTTGGTCGAGCCCGGCACAACTGACGGCTCCCCTCTTAGTTGGGAGTGGCGTGGCAGCTTGACCGGGGCCGAGCGGGAAACGCTGAAGCAGCCGCTGGCCGCCGCCGCTGACGGCAGCCTGGCCGCCCCCTGGGCCGCTGGGGATATCGAGCAGGCGGCGCAGCAACTGCAGCGGCAGCTGGCCTGTTCGCTGCGGCCCCAGGTGGCAACACGGCTCGACCTGGCGTGGTTTGACGCAAGTAGCCTACCACCGGTGTTCGCGGACACGCTGCACCACAGCCGGCACCTGCTGGGAAGCTACGCCGAGTTTGGTTTCACCGAGACCTCGCCCGATTACCGGCTTGTCGCGAAGGTCACCGCTTTCAGCGAGGACGTCTGGCAGCTCTGGTTAAAGGGCCTACCCCAGTCCAGTGCGCTGGCGCCGGTGCAGGCGGTGGCGTACTTCCGCTACCAGGCTCCTGCCGCGCCTTCTCGTGTTGCGCCCGACTGGAAGCAGGCTGGAGCACCATCCGTCCCAACCCACGAGCGCCGCCCGGCATTGGACTATCTCGCTGTCGAGATGCTCGATGCCTCGCTGGGCAGGGAACGCGCCGGTAGTGCCGACTTGCAGGTAAGACTACGCCTGGAGAATCGCTCCGAGTGGCCGATCGACTACTCCTTCAGCCTGTCCGGCGGCCACTACCAGCACTGCATCTCGGAACCCACCCAGTACCGGCACGACGGCTACGGGCGCCTGGCCGGCCGGCTTGAAGCGGGCCAGAGCCTGGTGCAGCCGCTGGTGATCAAGGATGCGGAACATCGTCCCAATCCCTGGTTCGGAGCCCGTAAGTGTGCGGGCTTTCGCAGCCTGGAGGGTTTCGAAGACTTCCGGGCCCGCGGGGACACCGTTATCGAGCACGTTCGCTGGGCGCTTTGAGGAGGACAAATCATGACATCAACATTCTTTGGCCTGGTCACCGGAATTGTTATCGCTGGCTACCTGACGACGCAATACAGCGATGTGATAAACCGGCACCTGAACCGACTGCTGCCACTACATGAAACCGCCGTCGCGGTGGATGCACCGATAGACAACCAGGCCGCGTCCAATGAGCAGACGGTGGTGCCTATAGTGGCGCAGACAAAGGAGGATCCAGCAAACGCCGCGATTGATGGCGCGCTAGCAGAGACTCCAGCGGCACAGTCTGGTGAGCAGCAAGAGCCTGTCGATCCGCCGGTAAAGCCGGCCGTGGATGAACTGGAGCAGCGCTGGGCGGAGTTTGCCGTCAATGCGGACAATCTGGTTCCGGTCGGTGACTTCCGCTGGCGGCAGTGCTTTACCCGGGCAGCCGCGGCACACGGTGTACCGGAACCCCTGCTGTTGGCCATTGCCAGTGGCGAGAGTGGCTTCGACCCCGCTGCGCGCTCAGACAAGGACGCCATCGGCGTGATGCAGATTCGCTGGCCGGTTACCAGCCACCACCTCGGCATCATCCGCGAGGCGGACCTCTACGATCCCTGTACCAACATCGACGCCGGTGCCCGCTACATCGCAGAGCTCAACGAGCTGTTTGCCAACAACCTGCACCGGGCTGTGGCTGCCTATAACTACGGCCCCGGCCGTATCGCCGGCAAGAAGCTGACCCAGGGAGCGCGCTGGTACAGCCAGTACATCTACCAGCACCTGCAACGTGTGCTGGATCAGCCCCACGTCCCGAGCAGTGAACTGGTGTCACCGCCGGTCCGCGATGGCGCAGGTTATCAGGTGCTGATTGCATTCAATGAGGCCTATCGCGCCCGGGACTACAAGCTGTATCTGCAGTCGCAGATTCCTGGCCTGGAGCTGGCCCAGCGCAGCGAATTGCCGGGTCAGCACCAGGTGGTACTGCTCTACAGCGACGACGCTGCACGCCGGCGTGCGCTGGACGCCATTGGGGCAAGCGGCCTGCTCGCGGCCCGGCTCCACAGTGAAAGCTCTATTTCCCTCTAGGAGGACAAACGATGAACACGACAAAACCCCGTTTTCAACACTCGCTGCTGGTCCTGGCCTGTAGCTGGGCTATAGCGGTCGGCCCCGCCCACGGGCGGGTCAACGAACCCGCGGAGGTACGGCCGAAAATCAACCTGTTTCCGACCTCGGTGGTAGAGAACCTCAGCGAGACATCACGCGCCGCCCGCGACATGGAGAGCGGGATGTACGAGGTGGTGGCAAAACTGGAAAAGCAGAAGCATGCCTACGAGAGCACCCACTGCGAGAACAGCAGCGATCCCGGTTGCCTGCAGCTTCGCAAGGCGATTCGTGGCAGCTACAAGGAGATGCTGGATGTGATGCAGGCAAGTATTCCCAGGATGCGTGCCAGCCTCGATTCGACGGTCGATTCCATGGGTACCAGCCTGCGCTCCGAGATCGGCCGCAAGATGACCCCCGGCGATGTTCAGCGAATTCTCGGTGGTCGCACCGCCAGCGTACAGGGCATGTCGCCGGTGCAGTCGAAGGGAAGCCGCCAGGGCAAGCTCAGCAAGATGTTCGCACGCTACTACGAGCTGGTGAAGCGCGGCGGACAGCAGAGCGATTCGTTGCCGGTGCTCGCTTCCCAGATCTACATGGATTCCATGCAGTCCATGTATTTCCTCGACCTGATCGAGGCGGAGATCGGCTCCCAGAGCACCGAGCTGGTACTGGAGCTGGAGTGGGGCGAACTCACCGACCAGATCAGCGCCACGGTCACCGATGTGAAATCGCTGCTGTGGGGCGACGTCGACCAGGCTCGCGAGATTCCTGAAATCGGGCTCGACGAGGAGACTACCCAGGACAAGTACCACGACTTGCTGGTCAATTGATGGTGTGGAAACCAGGAGGATATTGATATGAAACCGATTGCAAAACTCATACGCGCCGGAGGCGTGTTGACGGCCCTGTTAGCCGTCGCCGCCTGCAGCCAGCAGCCCCGGCAGGATGTCTCCCAGTGTCAGTTGAGTGGCACCAATAACATCGATCATCTGTTTGCCGAGGTATCCGACAAACTGAAGGTGCCCGCCTGCCATTACTCTTTCCCGCGCTATCGGGATCGTTTGCTGCAGGCCGCGAAGGGATCGCCGGGCGCCGAGAACGAGGCGCGGTTTGCCGGTCTGCTGCGGGAGAGTGTCGACATTGGCATTATCTCGAAGCGACAGGCCCAGGAAACCTTCAGTCGCTACTTCGACCCTGAGTTTTATGTGGTCAAGGTTGAGCCTCGCAGCAGCTGCTCATCTCTGCGCAAGAAAGACGCCCTGTACGCGGCCATGCGCGAGGAGCTGGCCTTCAAGCGCGAGGGTATGCTCGAGGTGCTCGATGACGAGGCGCGCTTCCGTCAGGCGCAGCATCATTACAACGATCTCAATATGGTGTTCGAGGCAGTGAGCACCGCCTGCGAGCAATCACTGTAATGTGGCATTCGGGAGGCCATTTCCTGGCCGGCCTGCTGGGTGGCTTGTTGCTGGGCACAGTAGGTCTGCTGTCCGCGGCTGACCTGCACCCTGAGGGTGACCCGGGAATACTCCTGCAGCACGGCCTGGCGTTGCTGGTAGATCTATGGGAGATGGCTGTTCTCAACCTGAAAGGTTCAGTGGTGCTGTTCTCCCTGGTGCTGCTTGCCTACGCCAGGCAGCTGTCACAATTGCGCGGGCTGTTGGCAGTGGCTGAGCCGCCGATAGCGCGCGTGGTACGCCACGAACAACTGCTGGACCTCTGCGCCAGCCTGTTCTTCGGCATCGGCGTGATCTGGACGGCCATCGGCATGCGCGACGCCCTGCTGTTCGCCCTGGGCGAGCCCGGCAATGCCGCCCAGCAGGGGGCCTTCGAGGTGCTGCAACGGATGGTGGACGGCGGCATCCTGCTGGCCCTGAGCACCACCATCGTCGGTGGCATCGGTGGCTACCTGATGCGCGCCGGCAAGTCGGTCTGGTTCGGTGAGAAGCTGGCGGCCGTGTACATGCGCGCGGCGAATGAGCCGGGCGAGGAAAACCTGGCCGTGCTGCGGCGTATCGAGGACAAGCTGGAGCGCCGTACAGAGCCCGTGGAAGCCGTGAGCGAGGCCCAATGAAGCCACACTGGCAGCAGGGGGTGAATGCCGGCGACGAGCTGGAGGCCCTGCAGACCGATGTCATGCGTTTCATCGCCATACTCGGATTGTGCCTGGTCGCGATTTTTTCACTGGTGAATGGTGTTCAGCGGGAACCTGTGCCGACGCAACAATTGCCAGAGCCGGCACCCGTGGATAAGCCCACAAGCTCGCCGCCGCCTGCCCGGCAGGTAGCTCCGGACCCACAAGTTACCGAATCACCCGCAACCCCGGAGCGCCCAGCGCCGGAGACGGACAGGCGCGGCTTCACGCTGGAGTTCGAGTCCGGTGATGCGCTTGGCCATTTGCTGGTGAGAGGGCAAATCCAGCTGTTTGCGGTGGTCGACGGCAGCTTCCACCGTTTGCAACCAGACGGCACATTCCGGCAGGTCGACGCACCTGAGAGCTATCACCAGATGGATGCTGCGACGGTACCCACGCGGCTGCGGCTGCATGCCGAGGGTTTGTACAGCGGCTCGGTCGGCTGGGGTGTAGTCTTGCCCGCGGTGACGGTGCAAGACATCCAGCGTCTGGTATCCACAGGCTCGGGCGGTACCCTGCTGATCAGCGCAGACGCCAGTGTTCGCCTGGTGAGTGACGAGAGCTAGGGCCAGGGGGTGTGGGGCCGCACTGTAAAAGCGGGTCTCCAAGCGGCTGAGCTACGCCGCCACATCAAAGCCCAGCCCGAGTACACGGCGGATACGCAGAGCCGTGCTACGGAGAGTATCAATGGGAATATTGCCGTGAGGGTGATCGACGTGGAGTGGTAGACTCGCCCTCCGCGAACTGGTCGCGCCCGGGCGGGAATCCTTCGTCCGCGCACGGCCTTCGTGCTCGCTAGCAAGGAGCCGGGTTCACCATGCCACCATACCTCCCGCTTGCCATTCTGGGCGCGATCACCTTGATCCTGATTGCGCTGGGTACCGTGGAGATGCTGATGCACAGGGCCGTCCTCCGGCAGTTTCCTGTCCGCATTCACGTTAACGGCACCCGGGGCAAGACCAGTGTCGCCCGGTTGATATCAGCGGGCCTGCGAGCCGGCGGGTTGCGGGTATGCACCAAGACCACCGGCTCTTTCGCCTCAGTGTGCGCGCCCGACGGGACCGAGTATCCACTGCACCGTTCCGACCTGCCCAATATCATTGAACAGATGCGGGTGCTGCGCAGGCTGATCGGCTTCAAGCCCGACGTGGTGGTGATGGAGTGCATGGCCTTGCAGCCTGAATACCAGATGCTGACCGAGCGGCATATGATGAAATCCACCCACGGCGTCATTACCAATGCGCGCGCCGATCACCTGGATATCATGGGGCCCGGGCCGGAAGACGTTGCCTGCGCGCTGGCCGGATCGACACCCTGGGGCGCCCGTTTGTATACGGCGGAGCAAAACTACCTGCAGTTGTTCCGGCAAGCAGCAACGGACCGGAACTCTGAGCTGATCGCGACCAGCCCCGAGGACGTGGCGGCGATTACAGAGCCTGAACTCGACACTTTCCAATACACGGAACACGCTGAAAACGTGGCGCTTGCGCTCAAGCTTTGCACGGATCTTGGCGTTCCACGTGCTGTCGCCCTGCGGGGTATGCAAACGCTTGAGCCGGAAATAGGGGCTACCCGCATCCTTGAAGTCCACTTCTACGAGCGCTCCCTGCTGTTCGTGAATGCCTTTGCCGCCAACGATCCCGAGTCCACCGAAATGATCTGGGAGCGTGTCGTCGAGAAGTACGGTGAGGGCCGCAGCAAGATTGCGCTGGTGAACTGCCGGTTTGATCGGCCTCAGCGCTCGCAGCAGCTTGCGGAAGTGGCTGCTCGCTGGACACCCGCTGATCACTACGTCCTTATGGGCAGCGGCACGCTGTTGTTTGCCCGGGCCGCGGCAGCGCGCGGATTGATGCCGGCGGATATGACCATTGTCGAGGGTGAGGACACCGATGAGGTCTTTGAAACCCTGCTGGAGAAGTCGCGGCGGGACCCTCTCATAGTCGGTATGTGCAACGTGCAGGGCGGAGGCACCACCCTGGCGCGCTTCTTTGCCAACCGCGCATCCCTGGAGGCGCAGGCGTGACCGCTCTCAACCTGCTCGCCGTGTCCATCGGCATCGGCCTGCTGTTTACGCTGCTGTTGACCGAGGCGTTTGGCCTGGCGGCCGGCGGGCTGGTGGTTCCGGGTTATGTCGCCCTCAAGCTGATGCAGCCCTTCAGCATCGCCGTGACCCTGCTGGCTGCATTTCTGACCTTTCTTGCGGTAAGAACGCTGGCAAGCTTTGTGGTGATTTACGGGCGGCGCAAAACCGCGTTGATGATTCTCATCGGCTACCTGCTGGGAAGCTTCTTCGACCTGGTGATCGGCAGCACCTTGATCATGTCCTCGGGCGCGGCACTGGCGCAGGCGCAGGCCCAGTCGGGGCAGCCGGGCGCTTATGTCGACCTGGCGGTGATCGGCTACATCATTCCGGGCCTGATTGCGATCTGGTTCGAGCGGCAGGGAGTTTTTCGCACCCTGGTGGGACTGTTCCTGGCGGCGGTGCTGGTGCGGCTCACGTTGATTGTGGTGGTGCCCGATGCATTGCAGGACTATGAGTCGGCCTACGGGTCAACGGGCCCCGTGATCGAGCAGTGGCTACAGGGAGACGATTGATGGTTAGCAAACTCTACTGGCGTCCCTCTCATGTCCCCGCGCGCGTATTGCTGATGCTGCTGGTGGCGTCCGGGGTTGCCCTGCTCACCGTGGAATCATTCACCGTCAATCGCACCGGCTTGTATTACGACGAAATGCTGCGCGCCTCCCGTCTGATGAAGCAGGGAATGGACGTCATTCTCCCGCTCCGGGCGCGCATTGAACCGATCAATCCCGAGCTCGACCCTCTCCGCTCCGGGCTCATCGGCGTGGCGTCCTCGCCGATTACCAGCAACAGCGGCCATCTGCTCGCCAAGCGGGCAACCATCAATCCCAACTGGGCGGCGGCAGTGGTGCGGATGCTGGCTGAGGCTGGTGTTGAGCCGGGTGACCGTGTGGCCGTGGCGGTATCGGGTTCACTGCCGACGCTGAATCTGGCGGTGTACAGCGCCATCGAAGTGCTTGAACTGGACGCCGTGATCATTGTCTCTGCGGCGGCGTCGCAATGGGGCGCCAATGTGCCGGGTATGACCTGGATCGATATGGCGCGCGAACTCCGTGAAGCCGGCATCCACTCCCAAAAAGCCGTACTGGCAACGCTTGGCGCAGAAGAGGATCGCGGTGTGGGGCTGCCGAAGGAGGGTGTGGCACGGCTCACAGAGAGCATCGAGCGCGCGGGTATACCGTTGCTCATGCCCGAGAATCTCGAGGAATCGGTGTCTGAGCGGCTCGCCATCTATCGCGAAAACCAGGACAAGCCGGTGCGCGCCCTGATCAATGTCGGTGGCGGGTCGGCGACCACGGGACCGGACAGCGTTGATCACTACTTTGACACTGGCCTGTCGCGCTCGGTCGATGCGAGAGCATTCCAGGCGCCCTCGGTCATGGCGCGTTTCCTCGCCGACGGTGTGCCGGTGGTCAACCTCTCGGGCGTCAAACTGCTGGCGCTGCGCTATGGTCTGCCATATCCACCGACGGAACCGCAGGGAATTGGTAGCGGGGGTGTCTACGAGGGAGTCAGCTATCGCCGCTGGCTGGCTGGCCTGATGATCCTGTTGCTGCTGGGCCTGACGGCGTTTGTGATGCGCTCAGCGCAGATTTCGCTGGTGTCCAAAAGCGGCGATGGCCGCTACGGCAGGTTGACCCCTAAAGTCTAGCTACTTGTCTTGTGGTCTTGTGAGCTACCCGACACATAGGTTACAGAATATACCGGACACATAGGTTACACATTTAGGCATTTGGGGAGGCCCTCAGATGCCCTGGAAAGAGTGTAGCGCTATGGATGAGAGAGTCCGCTTTGTGGCCCGCCTGCTGGAAGGCGAGAAGATGGCCGTGGTGTGCCGGGACTTCGGGATCTCCCGCAAGACCGGTTACAAGATATTCAATCGATACAAAGACCTCGGCGTAGAAGGCCTGCAGGACCGAAGTCGAAGGCCCCAGCGCTATGCCAACCAGTTGCCGTTCCAGGCTGAGCGCTCGATCCTCCAGTTGAAGCAGGAATACCCGAACTGGGGCGCACCCAAGATCCGGGAGAAGCTGATCAGGGAGTACCCCATGATCAAGCCGCCCGCCAAGAGCACCGTGCATGCTGTGCTGGAACGCCATGGTCTGGTGAAGCGACGCAAACGCCGGCGCTACAAAGCCCAGAACACCCACCTCACTGACCCCAAGCGAGCCAATGGATTGTGGTGTGCGGACTACAAGGGCCAGTTCCTGCTAGGCAACAAGAAGTACTGTTACCCACTGACAATCACCGACTACTGCACCCGCTACCTGCTGGCCTGTGAGGGGCTTGAGTCGACCAAGGAGGTCTTTGCCTTCTCTAGCTTCGAGCGGGTGTTCAGGGAGTACGGGCTGCCTGCCGCTATCCGCACCGACAACGGCGTGCCATTTGCAGGCCCTACCGCCCTCCATGGGCTCAGCAAGCTATCGGTCTGGTGGCTGCGCCTGGGCATCAACATCGAGCGGATCAAGCCGGGGAACCCCCAGCAGAATGGCCGCCACGAGCGCATGCACCTGACGCTCAAGAAAGAGGCCACCAAGCCGGTGAGCTACAACTTCCTTCAACAGCAGGACCGCTTCGACAACTGGATGGAGGAGTACAACAACGAGCGACCTCACCAGGCGCTGGGGATGAAGTACCCCGGCGAGCTGTATACGCCGTCGGCCCGTGAATACCATCGGCCTGAGCCGCCTGAGTACCCCTATCATGATCGCACCATCCAGGTGACGTACTGCGGGAGGATCTGCATCGGCGGTAGAAAGATCAATCTCTGTCGGGCCCTGGCGGGCCAGCACATCGGTGTGCGAGAGGTCGCCGACAAGATCTGGCTAGTCAGCTTTATGGACTATGATCTAGGATACTTTGACGAAGACGAGAATCGGGTGGAGCCAGCGGAGAACCCGTTCGCTCCAAAAGTGTTACCCATGTCTCCGGTATAAAGTGCAACCTATGTCTTCGGAATGCACCTTGGGGAGAGTGGTAGCTACGGGTGGACTTGAACCACCGACCCCAGCATTATGAATGCTGTGCTCTAACCAGCTGAGCTACGTAGCCACATCGGGGACCGCTGGAGAGGGCTGCTCCCCACGCGTCTCGCCAGCGCGAGAGGCGCGAAGTTTGCCGATTTTGCCTTGCCAAGTCAAGATTTCCTGACCTGCCAAACCTTCAGGTGAACAACCAGGAAAATCGGCAGAAAAAGCCCCGCGCGAGGCGGGGCTGAAGGCTGCCCAGGGGCAGCGGCCTACATGGCATCAAGGCTTGGCCTGGAAGGCGGCAGCGCCTTCGACGCTCACGCCGCCCGCATCGAGCGTGTAACCCACGCCTGCACCGGAAGGCGCTCCCAGATAATCGCCTGAGGTCAACGGGTTGCCGCCGAAGAAGCCGGAGAAGGCGCCACTGCCCGTCGGTCCGGAGTCGCGGTTCACTGTGTAGTTGCCGTCAAACACGGGCGCGCCGGCATTGATATCGCCTGTTCCCTTCGCGTGCCAGGTGTCACCGCCAATACTGATTTCGAGACTGTTGATGACAGTCTGGTTGGTGAAATCTGCGGACAGGATGCCGTCGACCAGCTTGCCGGAATTACCCTCGCTATCGGTTGCTGCTGTGCCACCCACCAGGCTGTATTCAAGGGATCCTTTCTGAGGCAGTATGATCCGTCGATCCACATTGCTGTCGGTAACATAGTGTGCATCCCTGGGCGCACCGGCAAAACCGCTGTCCCAGCGTCCCCAATTCAGTCCGGTCGCTTCGTCTTTGCCTTCCGGGCTTGCGGCATCGAACAGTTCCGCAGCGGCAGAAGCAGTCCCGAAGCCCTCCAATGACACGGCCGCGTTGTAGGCACCAAGAATGCGGTTTTCACCACCGGCGTTGCCGTCGAGCACGCCGTCATTAAAGTCATTACTGTTCCCGCCTATATCCTCGTAGTCTTCGCGTTCGTCGTCATCGAAGTAGGGGTCCCGGAATGAGATAGGCTCCGGTTCCGGCTCGGGTCGGGGTTCCGGCTCGGGCTGGGGTTCCGGCTCGGGCTGGGGTTCCGGCTCGGGCTGGGGTTGCGGCTCAGGCTGGGGTTCCGGCTCAGGCTGGGGTTCCGGCTCGGGTTGCGGTTCGGGCTCAGGCTCGGGCTGCGGTTCGGGCTCAGGTTGCGGTTCCGGCTCGGGCTGGGGTTCGGGCTCAGGTTGCGGTTCCGGCTCAGGCTGGGGTTCTGGCTCAGGCTGGGGTTCCGGCTCGGGCTGCGGTTCCGGCTCGGGCTGAGGTTGCGGCTCGGGCTGGGGTTCCGGCTCGGGCTGGGGTTCCGGCTCGGGCTGGGGTTGCGGCTCGGGCTGGGGTTCCGGCTCGGGCTGTGGTTCCGGCTCGGGCTGGGGTTCCGGCTCGGGCTGGGGTTCCGGCTCGGGCTGCGGTTGCGGCTCAGGCTGCGGTTGCGGCTCAGGCTGCGGTTGCGGCTCAGGCTGGGGTTGCGGCTCGGGCTGGGGTTCCGGCTCGGGCTGCGGTTCCGGCTCGGGCTTCGGTTGCGGCTCGGGCTGCGGTTGCGGCTCAGGCTCCGGCTGTGGTTCCGGTTCAGGTGCGGGCTCAGGAGTGGGTTCCGGAGCAGGCTCTGGCGCTGGCTCTGGAGCAGGTTCCGGTGCGGGCTCAGGAGCGGGTTCTGGTGCAGGCTCAGGGGTGGGTTCCGGTGCAGGCTCAGGAGCAGGCTCGGGGGCCGGTTCAGGTGCAGGCTCGGGCGCAGGTTCCGGTGCGGGCTCCGGCGCAGGCTCAGGGGCCGGTTCAGGCGCAGGCTCGGGTGCAGGTTCCGGTGCAGGCTCTGGCGCCGGCTCGGGCGCGGGCTCAGGCTGCAGCTCTTCTAGATCGTCCGCGACTGAGCCATCCTCCAGGCTCAGTTCGATGTCTTCCTCTTCATTGCGCGCAGTGATGGTCTGCTCGGGCTGCTCCGGAGACTGGTCGCCCGTGTCACCGTCGTTGCCATCGCCGCTGTCCGAAGGTGCCTCGTCTTCGCGGCGGCTGGCTTCGCCTTCGTCACCATCGCCGCCTTCCTGTCTGTCGCCATCTTCGCCGTCTGCGTCATCGTCATTCTTGTTGGCGGCGGCTTCTTCCTGTTCGTCTTCTTCCTCGTCCTCATCTTCCTCGTCCTGCTGGACTCGGGCGAGCAGCACGGAAGGCGGACCCAACAGGAATTCCGGCGGCACATCGGCGGCGGGAATCCAGACGTACTCACCGGCGCGAATGTCGGTTTCAGCGGCGGCATTCTGGGTCCAGACGGCGCCGACATTGACCCCGATATAGAGACCGTCCGCCGGTGGTTCGCCGTCATCGCCGTTGCAGTCACCGTCGCACCAGCGCATGACATAGTCGGTGCCACGCACGCCCATTGTGGCCACCGGGGCGATTACCTGGTAGTTGGCGGGCACCTGGCTCTTGCCGATTTCCCCGGAGATCGCCCGGAATGCACCCTTGACGAGCCGCAGCGTGACCTTGCCGTCGTCACTGGCGACAGCGATGGGATCTGTGGTGTTCTGGGCGAGTTCGTAGTCCTGGATGCTGAACACGGTGTTGGAGCGGATCGAGATGCGTGCGCCGTCCACCATCAGCAACTGCAGGCGACCACGCTTGCCGGTATGGACGGTGTCGCCTTCGAACACAAATGAGCCCTTCAGCAGGCCCACGGTCGGGCCATCGCGCTCCACGGAGTTGGGGCCGGACGCAAACAATACCCGGCCGGCCACGCTGTTTGCCTGGCTGGCGGCGGCTGTGAGCTGCAGTGCAATGAACACAATGACTGTTGCCAGTCGGTTCATGTTTCCGTCCTGCCAGCGCTGTGCTGGCACTAATCCTCAAGCTGATACGTTAGTTATCGCTCTGCAAGAACGCACCTGAAGCGCTCGGTTCTGTGAACCGGTTCACGGGGATTTTTACTTGGACGTCGCTACAAACACGCCATCCCAGTCAGGAGGCGGGGGCTGGGTAGAAAATGCATTGATACGTTGCAAATAGAGCTGGTACAGGACCGAGGAGTCGCGAGCTTCCAACGCCTCGAAGAGGCTTCTGGCGGTGTCGAACGCGCGGGCGCGGTAGTGTCCCAGGGCCTCGTGGTATAGGGCAAGATCGGCAGCATGCGGCTCGCTGAGGTCGGCTTCGCGACCGAGCGGTTCGTAGATTGTGATGGGCACCTGCTTGCCCTTTACCCGAATCAGGTCGAGCTCGCGCAGGGCATAGCCGCTGATCATGGCCGCAGTGTCCTGGGCGATGATGATATTGGCCCCGTAGTTTTTGGTCTGGCCCTCGAGGCGGCTGCCCAGGTTCACCACGTCCCCCAGGACCGTGTAAGCCATGCGGAATTCCGAGCCCATATTGCCGACGTTCATGGGGCCGGAACTGATGCCTATACCTACCTTGAGAGGCGGCCAGCCCCGGGCGGCAAAGCGTTCGCTGACCTGCTCCATGGCTACGACCATGTCGAGCGCGGCTTCCAGTGCGTGGGTGGCATGTTGCTCGTCCTTCAGCGGGGCGCCCCAGAAGGCCATTACCGCATCGCCCATGTACTTGTCGA
This sequence comes from Halieaceae bacterium, assembly GCA_965229625.1. GTDB lineage: Bacteria > Pseudomonadota > Gammaproteobacteria > Pseudomonadales > Halieaceae > JANQIO01. The sequence continues at coordinate 663,980 of CBDDJJ010000002.1, read as the reverse complement.
TCGTGCCCCGATGGTCGTGGATGATGCGGGTGATCGGGGTCAGGAACTCGTTCATGAGCTGGGTCAGTTCGGTGGGCTCCAGGCTCTCCGAGATGGTGGTGAAGCCTCGTACGTCGGAGAACAGCACGGACATTACACGGTTTTCGCCCTGCAGGCTGAGCTCTTCGCCGCTGGCGTCTATTTCCTCGACCAGCTCAACCGGGATGTACTGACCAAACATGCGCCCCAGCCGCTGTTTGCGCCGGGATTCAACGAAATAGTCATAGGTAATCTGCAGGAAGGCCATCACCAGCAGGGTGGTGAGCACGGAGGCCAGCGGCAAAATGAGTTGTGCCGCGTTCCACAGGTACACGTTCAGGCCCACGTTGAGTGCTAACAGCGCCACGATCAGCAGCACGGCCAGCACCGGTGACAGGACGGGCATCAACGCGGTCATTACGGCGAGGTTGAGGGCGATTTGGACGAATTCCATGCCGGCGCTGTATGCCGGGCTGCTCATGAAGCGCTCGTCAAGAACGCCGGACGCGATATTGGCGTGTATCTCCACGCCGACATAGGCGTCCGAGACCGGCGTGGCGCGCAGGTCCAGCAGCCCCGCGGAGCTGGTACCGACCATCACCAGCCTGTCCTCGAGTCGCTCCCGGCTCACGCGCTTGTTGAGCACATCGGTGGCGGATATGTAGGGAAAGCTGCCCGGCGGACCCCGGAAAGGGATATAGGCCTGGATCTTCTCGTCAACCGGTATGCGCCGTTCGCCGAGCCGCAGACGTTCCAGGGTGAGGCCGGAAAGCTCGTCTGCTTCGGCAAATTCCAGCTGCAGTGGCGGATTACCCAGGTAGAGCCGTGCCGCCGCCAGTCCCAGGGCTTCATAGATATCACCCTGGTAGGCCTCCAGCAGCGGGGTGATGCGGGTGACGTCGTCGAGCCTTGGGTAGCTGAAGAAAGCGCCAAACTCCGAGGCGTTCTGCAGCTCCACAAAGTTGCCGGTAAAGCCCGCGCCCTCGTAAAAGGGAATGTCGATGCCCTGTAGCTGTTCGGCGAACAGGGTGGGAATCGGCAGCGCGCCGGTCTCGGCCGGTTCACGCTCGGGTACGTAGGACTTGAACACGAAGCCCAGCACCACGTCGCGCGCCACCACGGAGTCCGCGAAGGCCCGGTCTGTGCGCCAGCGCGCTTCCAGTTCGTCGAACGGTAGCTCGACGCCCGGTGTGTTGCGCAGCTGCTCGATCAGCTGTAGCGCAGTGGATTCCTCGGGCTCGGCAAACAGCATGTCAAAGGCCAGCACCCGAATTGCGTAGTGGTCGAAGAGGGTGTTGACCAGGTTTGCCATTTTGTCCCGTTGCCAGGGAAAGTGGCCCTCCGCAGCGATGCTGCGTTCATCGACGTCGACAATCACAATGCGCGAGTCAACGGTGTTGGGCATCGTCCAGCGCAGGCGCTCGTCGTAGAGGTATTCCTCTATCTCGTCGAGCAGCGGCATGCGCAGCGCACCGCTGATGTGCAGCAGCATCAGCGCCAGCAGTGCCAGTGCGGCGAGGATATGGAAGCCGTAAAGTTTTATCGTGGTGTCTCGCCTGACCGGGACAGCGCCAGTCTAGCACCCGGGATGCGGCCTATGGAGACTCGGGAGTAGCCAGGGTGGTTGGAGTCCACTCGGCCGCGCAGGTGAGCCTGTGCCTGGGCTTGTGGATCTGAGAGTGCCTACTCGAAGGTACGGTGGAAGCTCAGGCCCACCTCGGTGCGGTCGAAGGTGTACAGATCGACGGTGGAATCTACCTCTGTGTACCCCACCTGGCTGATCACGCGCCAGCCCTGGGCGGGCCAGTCAAACAGGTGCAGGGACAGCGCCGCGTTCCACTGGTCGTCTTCGCGCTGGCGACCAAAAAAGATGCCGTTGAAGTCGGTATTCTTGAAGCCGGCATCCAGGCTTAGCAACATGCCCCGGGCGATGACGCGGCTGCCGGAAAACGCCAGCGCCCAGCGGTCGTTGTCGAAGGGAGAGTCGCTGTCGGTGGTGTCATCGGTGCCGACCATGCCCATCAGTGAGATCACGCTGCCGGTAGCCGGGTCCAGGTAGTGCTCAAAGCCGGCGCGGGCGTTGAAGATATCCGCATCCCGGAACTCGAGGTCGTCGGTAAAACGCCAGGCCGCGGCGGTCAATCCCCCCAGCAGCTTCCAGTCGTCGGTCAGGGAGTGGCTGGCCGCCACGTCGAAGGTATAGCGATCAAGGTTGCTGTCACCGTCCAGCCAGTTGAGGGCGGCGCCCACCGTCGGCGTGATCTTGGTGTCGCCGAAATTCCACTCCAGCCCGGCGTTGGCATTCACGTCGGTGGAATTTACAAAACTGGCATCCGGATAGTTGCGCTGCCCGACTGACCCGTTCAGCACCAGTTTTACTTCCGGCGTCAGCGGGCGGCTGTAGTAGTCGCCAAGCCGCGCAAAGTAGAACGAGGAGTCGGTTTCCACGTTATTGCCGTCGAGGATGAAACCGAGGAACTGTTCCACATCGGTAGACGCGTTGGCGTTGCTGTCCCAGCCGAAGCCGGCGGCGAAATTGGGCAGGTGGATCGGCTTGTAGGCGCCGGCGACCCGGTCAATGGCGCGCAGGTAACTGGTAATGGCCGCCTGCACATTGGGCGGGGGGTTCTGGCCCTGCAGGTAGTCGAAGTGATAGCGGGCAGTCTCATTGTCGCCGATGGCGAAATAGGCGCGAGCCAGCTCCAGTCGCGCGCCCGCAAAGCTGGGCCTTTCAGCCAGCACACGTTCCAGGGCAAAAATCGCCAGGTCGGCTCTGCCGCTATCCAGGGCGGCCGTGCCATACAGGTAGTCGTAGTCGGGGTTGCCGGCGAGCTGCAGCTCATGCGGGGCCAGCAACTGGTAGGCGTCCTGGTAGCGATTGTTGAGTACCAGTTGCTTGCCGGAATCCAGCAGTGCCGAGACTTGCTGGGCGGCAAGCTCCTCTTCTGCTCGGGCAAAGTTGCTGACAGGCAGCAGGGTGCTGGTGAGCATTATGCAAAACAGGGCAAACGCCGCGACATGATTGCCGCGGCCGCCCCTTAGCTGTCGTGCCCGGCTGATGCCAGGCAGGCGTTCGCTCAGCATTTCGCCGCCCCTGTTCGCACTGACGGGCGGTTCTGGTCGCCTTTGCATCTGTATCGCCCTCCCAATGTGCCCCGCGGGCAATAGGTTAGGAGATGCTAGCTTTCAGGAGTGCGCCGCAACAGGGTTTGGCGGGATTTGTTTGCCAGTTTCGTGAACCCCTTCACGTTTGAAGGGGTTCAGTGCATCGTTCAGACGTTGAAGCGGAAGTGGATAATGTCGCCGTCTGTGACCACGTAGTCCTTGCCTTCCAACCGCCAGCGCCCGGCATCCTTGGCGCCCTGTTCGCCGCGGTGGCTGACAAAGTCCTCGTAGCTCACCACTTCAGCGCGGATGAAACCTTTCTGGAAGTCGGTATGGATGACGCCCGCTGCCTCCGGCGCAGTGGCGCCGACCTTGACGGTCCAGGCGCGGACTTCCTTGGGCCCGGCGGTGAAGTAGGTGTGCAAGCCCAGCAGCTGGTAGCCGGCGCGAATCACGCGGTCCAGCCCCGCTTCTGCAAGGCCCAGCTCTTCCAGGAACTCGGCTCGCTCTTCGGCCTCGAGTTCGGCGATTTCCGCCTCCAGCTTGTTACAGATGATGACCACTACCGCATTTTCACTCGCGGCGATGTCTTCCAACTGCTCGGTCCACTGGTTGCCGGCCAGGCCCTCTTCGTCGACATTGGCGATGTACATGGTGGGCTTGGTGGTCAGCAGGTGCAGGCCACGTACCCGTTCCTGCTCCTGGTCAGACAGGTCCAGCGCGCGCACCGGCTGCGCCTCATTGAGATGGGGGATCAGCTTGTCTTCCAGCAGCGCCTTGAGTGCCACGGCCTCCTTGTCACCGCTCTTGGCGGTGCGGGTGACGCGCTGCAACTGCTTCTCGCAGCTTTCCAGGTCCGCCAGGGCCAGTTCGGTATTGATGACTTCAACGTCCCCGGCCGGGTCCACACGGTTGGCCACGTGAATCACGTTGCCGTCCTCAAAGCATCGCACCACGTGGGCAATCGCGTCGGTCTCGCGGATATTGGCAAGAAACTGGTTGCCGAGGCCCTCGCCCTTCGAGGCGCCGGCCACCAGGCCGGCGATATCCACGAACTCCATGGTAGTGGCGATTTCCTTCTCGGGGCCGACGATCGCCGCTATCTCGTCCTGGCGCGGGTCCGGCACCGGCACTACACCGGCATTGGGTTCGATGGTGCAAAAGGGGAAGTTCTCTGCCTCGATCCCCGCCTTGGTCAGTGCATTGAACAGGGTGGACTTGCCGACATTGGGCAGGCCGACGATGCCGCATTTAAATCCCATCTTGCTTCTCTTCCGTTGATTTGGTGGCGGTGTGCAACTGTTGCACGGCCTTGGCCCAGTCACCCGCGGCCAGGCGGGGCAACACCCGGGCGGACTCCTCGATGCTGCTGTCAATCAGGTCTCGATCTTCCGCGCTGGGCTTGCCGAGCACGTAGTTGCTGACATTGCGACCTGTACCCGGGTGGCCTATGCCGAGCCTTAGGCGCAGGTAGTTATCGCCAATGGCGCGGGAAATATCCCGCAGACCATTGTGTCCACCGTGGCCACCGCCATCCTTCAGGCGAGCGACCCCGGCATCAAAGTCCAGTTCGTCGTGGGCGACGAGAACTTCCGGGGGGGAGAGTTTGAAAAAGTTTGTCATCGCCACAACGGCAGCACCGCTGCGATTCATGAAGGTGGTGGGGACCAGCAGGCGTACATCCATGCCCTCGGCCTGGATGCGACCGCAGCGCCCGAAAAACCGGCTCTCCGCCAGCAGGGATACCCCATAGCGTTCGGCTAGCGCGTCGATGAAATCGGCGCCTGCATTGTGCCGCGTACCCCGGTACTGGTCGCCGGGGTTCCCGAGGCCCACGACAAGTTTGAGTCGCATGGCAACCTGACCCTGTAGTCCGGGTGGAGAGCAGAAGGTGGAGGGGTGAGGGCCGCGCCGCCGTGGCGGCGCGGCGGGACATCAGCTCTCGCTGTCTTCCTCGGAACCTGCATCGTCGGCGGGTTCGTCGCCGGCCGGCGCTTCCTCGCTCTCGGCAGCTGCTTCCAGCTCGTCCTCGTCGGCGCTGCCGCCTTTCGGTGCCAGCACGGCGGCGATCGACAGGTCGTGGTCTTCACCGTGACTCAGGGCAACAGATTCAACACCCTTGGGCAGCGTCACGTCGGACAGGTGAATGATGTCGCCGACTTTCACCTCAGCCATGTCGACCTCGATGTACTCGGGCATGTCGCCGGGCAGGCACAGGACTTCGATTTCATTGGCGGTGTGCTGGATCATGCCGCCTTCCATCTTCACGCCGTAGCAGCTTTCCTCGTTGAGGAAGTGCAGCGGTACGTTGACCTTGATGGCGACGTCATCGCTGACCCGCAGGAAGTCGGCGTGCATGACGCGATCCTTTGCGGGGTGACGTTGCAGGTCCTTGAGGATGGCTTTCGTCTTGTCTTTACCCACGTGCAGTACCAGCACGTGAGAGTAGAACGCCTCGTTTTCCAGCGCGTGCTCCAGGTCCTTGCGGACAAAGGACAGCGGCTGCGGCGGCTTGTCGCCCCCATAGAGAATGGCGGGTATCTGGTCGGCGAGACGACGCAGGCGGCGGCTCGCACCTTTCCCCATGTCGTCACGGACCTCGGCGGTCAGTTCAAAGTCAGACATTGTCTGTACCTCTTCTTCAATCTACGCTGGCTGGCCTGCGACCGGCGTCCCCAGCGGGTGGCAAAATACGCTGCTCAGGTGAACAGCGCGCTGATACTTTCCTCGTTGCTGACCCGGCGCATGGCTTCCGCCAGCAGGTCGGCAATGGTGAGCTGGCGAATACGTGTGCAGGCATCCGCAGCCCCGTTCAACGGAATCGTGTCCGTTACCACCAGCTCGTCGAGCTGGGAGTTGTTCAGGTTGTCGATGGCGTTGCCTGACAACACCGGGTGGGTGCAGTAGGCCAGTACCTTCTCCGCACCTTTTTCCTTCAGAGCGTCCGCCGCCCGGCACAGGGTGCCGGCAGTATCGACCATGTCATCCACCAGCAGGCAGGTACGCCCTTCGACCTCGCCGATGATATTCATCACCTGGGCCTCGTTGGCCTGGGGCCGCCGCTTGTCGATGATGGCGAGATCTACCTCGTGTAGCTGCTTAGCCACCGCCCGCGCCCGCACCACGCCGCCGATATCTGGTGAGACCACCACCAGGTTCTGGTAGTCGCAGCGCTCGATATCGTCATTCAGCACCGGCGACCCGTAAATATTGTCTACCGGGCAGGTAAAAAAGCCCTGGATCTGCTCGGCGTGCAGGTCCACGGTCAGGACCCGGTCCACGCCGACGCTGACCATCATGTCGGCCACCACCTTGGCGCTGATGGGAACCCGTGCCGATCGTACCCGGCGATCCTGGCGGGAGTAGCCAAAGTAGGGCACGACCGCAGTAATCCGTGTCGCCGACGCGCGTTTGAGTGCGTCGATCATGACAATCAGCTCCATCAGATTGTCATTGGTCGGCGCGCAGGTTGACTGCAGGACGAAGACGTCCTTGCCGCGCACGTTCTCGTTGATCTCTACGGCGACTTCACCGTCGCTGAACTTGCCGACGTCGGCATTGCCGAGTGGGATATGCAGCTTACGGGTGACCTTGACGGCAAGCTCCGGATTGGCATTGCCGGTAAATACCATCATCTTTGCGGTCACTGTCTGATTCCTTTCCTGCTCACCGGTGTACCGGTGGTTTGCCTGGGCTGATTGTTGTCCCGGGCAGTGCCCGGGACAAGAAAATGGCTGGGGTGGTAGGATTCGAACCTACGAATGCCGGGATCAAAACCCGGTGCCTTGCCACTTGGCGACACCCCAGTAATTTGTCAGTCAGCTTTGCCAGTGCCCGGTTGGCCGGCGAAACCGGCCAATGCATCCAGTACTGGTGACCGGTCCAGGCCGGCGGCAACGAAGCCATTCCAGTGAGCCGGCAACTGGTCCAGTACGGCCTCTGCCTGCGCGCAGGAATCAAAGCTTGAAAACACACAGGCTCCGGTGCCCGTGAGTCTCGCTGGGGAGAATTTCCCCAGCCAATTCAATGCTTTATCTACTTCCGGGTGCAGGCGTCTGACCACTGTTTCGCAGTCGTTTTGCCCACCCCCCGCAAAAAAGGTCGCTATTGTGATGGGAGCGGTGTTGCGTGTCAATTCCCGGTGGGAAAAAACTTCCGTGGTGGAAACGGGGCAGCCGGGGTCGAGTACGAGGTAGTACCGGTGGGGTATTTCCAGCGGCTTCAGCTGCTCGCCGACACCCTCCGCCCAGGCGCTTCGCCCCCGTATAAAGAGAGGGACGTCCGCGCCCAGTTCCAGCCCCAGGGCGGCCAGCTTGTCGGTCGCGAGCCCGAGCCCCCACAGCTGGTTGAGAGCGAGCAGTACGGTGGCGGCATTGGAACTGCCGCCGCCCAGGCCGCCGCCGGCGGGAATCCGCTTGCTGATCCGGATGCTGGCGCCCTGGCTGGACCCAGTGGCTTCCTGCAGGCGGCGGGCAGCGCGCAAGGCCAGGTTGGCGTCCGCCGGCAGGTCCAGGCCCGGACAGTCCAGCGTCAGGTCAGCGGCCGGTTCGATGCTGATGCTGTCCCCGAAATCCAGCAGCTGGAACACGGTCTGTAGCTCGTGGTAACCATCGGGCCTGCGGCCGGTGATGTGCAGGAACAGGTTCAGTTTTGCAGGTGACAGCAGCGTCAGTGGGTTCACGGCGCCAGCGACCAGTTCTTGAGAAGGATCTTGCCGCTGACCTCGTCCCGCTCGAAGCGGATGATGCGGGGCAACTGTATACCGTCTACCGCCTGGTAATCGGCGTAGTCCAGGCGCCAGCCTGCCTGCTCCAGCGAACTGAGGCGGCCGTTGGCCAACGCCTCGCGGGACGGCCCCGGTGCCGGCAGCCCCCGCAGCCACCAGGGCAGATAGTCCAGTGGCAGGCTCCAGCCAAACTCCCTTTGCAGCGGGTCGTCGCCCGGTAGCAGGGGCAGGGTCTGGTCGCCCTGTTGCAGGCTCAGCCGGCCCCCTTCGCGCAGCAGCGTCGTCTGCTTCATTCCCATGGGGCCCGCCAGGGTCATACTGATATCGTCGCGCTGCTGCTGCCAGCGCAGTGAGGCGGTATCGCCGCCCTCGGTGGTGCGCACGGCAATCCGCCCATTGAAAGTCCAGGACTCCAGCGCCGCCAGTTGCTCTCGGTGCAGGTTCCAGTCACTGTCGGGAGTGGGCGTGCTGGCACAGGCGCCCAGCAGGGCGATCAGCAACAGGCAGGCAGTGGTGCGCGACATTCAGCGGTCGGCGAGATTGACACCCAGCCGCTGGATGGTCTCCAGCAGGATTTTGTGCTCGGGGCTACTGGTCAGTGCGCGATCCCAGATGGCGACTGCCGCCTCGTCGCGCCCCATCACCCACAGCACCTCGCCGAGATGGGCGGCTACTTCGGGGTCCGGGAAGGCGCGGTAGGCGCGCTGCAGGTACTCGAGTGCCTCATCGTACTCGCCCAGCCGGTACTTCACCCAGCCCCAGCTATCGAGGATGGCCGGCTCATCCGGGTTAAGTGCGAGGGCGCGCGCGATCAGGTCCGCGGCTTCCTCGTAACGCTCCGTGCGGTTGGCCAGCATGTAACCCAGGGCATTGAGGGCGGTGGAGTTGTCCGGGTCACTGGCCAGGATGCTGCGCAGGTCGGCCTCCGCTTCGGCCAGGTTGTCCAGCCGCTCGGCGACGATGGAACGCGAGTAGCGCAGCGACACGCTGTCCGGGAAATCAATGAGTGCACGGTCAACCACGGCCGACGCCTCGGCCAGGTGCTGTCCGCCCATCAGCTTCTCCACCTCGAGGGCATAGAGTTGCTCGGCCAGCTGAGGATAGCGCTCGCGCAGGGTATCGAAGTAGGCGCCCAGCTCGGCGCTGCGGCCGGCAGCCAGCATCAGGTGGGCAAGCCGGTTGTTGGCGGTGCCGAAATCGCGGCCCGGCTGCACTTCCATGTAGTGCATCATGGCGTCGTCGAGGCGCTGCTGGTCCTCGGCGGTTTTGCCGAGATAGTAGTGGGCCTCGTCAGTACGGGCATTGAGGCTCAGCAAGCGCTCCAGGTTCTCGCGGGCGGCCTCCAGGTCATTCATCTCGCGCTGGATCAGCGCCATGGAGAACAGCAGGTCGGGGTCTTCCGGCGCCGCTTCCAGCAGAATCTGGAACTGCCGCTGCGCCTCGCGCATATCAGTCTGTGTCAGCAGCCTGGCGTACTGGAGGCGCAGGCGGGTGTTCTCCGGTTGCTCTTCCAGGGCGGCGGTGAGCCGGTCGAAAGCGCCCTCGCGCCGGTCGAGGTCCAGGCGCAGCTTGGCATCCATGACCACCGCCTGGGCCTGGTAGGGGTTGTCATCGAACACCGGCTGCAGCTGCGCCAGCGCCTGTTCCTGCCGGCCAACGCCTTCCAGCATCAGCACTTTACACAGCCTCAGCTGGGTGTTGTCGGGGAACTCGTCGAGCAGGGCGGCCACCCGGTCCAGCAGCCTGCGCTGGGCGCCCGGGTCCATGGCATTGAAGCCGCGCACCAGGGAGGTAAAGTTGGCCAGGCCACCGGCGCGAATAATCGCTTCCATATGGGTCAGGGCCTGGCCCGGTTGGCCGGTCCGCGCCAGCAGGTTGGCCAGGGTCAGTCTCGCCTCGAGGTTTTCGGGCTCCAGCTCCACCCAGAGCTGGGTGGCGCGGATAGCCTCGCCGTCCCGTCGCATGAATTGCGCCAGTCGCGCGGTGTGGGCGGCAATGCCGGCATCTTCCAGTGCCCGGGACTGTTCCATGTAGGTGTTCAGTGCCAGGTCATATTCCCGCCGCCGGAGGGCGAACTCAGCCACCAGCAGGGGATAGATGCTCTCGTCCGGGAAGGCCCGTTCCGGGATTTCAGGCGGAGCTTCGGGCGCTTCCGATGCCGGGGTTGCCGCTTCAGTGACTGCCGGCGTGCTCTCGGTCGGGTCGAGTCCTGCCCCGCCTTCGCCGGTGGTGGCGCAAGCAGTGAGAAGCAGGAAAAAGGGAATCAGGAGTGTGGACCGCATCCCCTAATGATGACACAAGCGCCCAGCCCTGCCCACTGGGCACACCGGGCGGTCACAAGACATCTGCAGGCGCTCTCCAAGCCTGCTAAAATCGCGCCCGCGACCGGCTGGCAGGTTAGGGCCGGATTCTGTAAGTTGAACACAGCTATGAAACTGACAGCCCTGGGTATTAACCACAATTCGGCGACGCTGGACCTGCGCGAGCGGGTGGCGTTCTCGCCGGAGCAACTCGTGGAGGCTCTCCAAGAGGGCTGTGACCGGCTGCGGACCAATGAGCTGGTCATTCTTTCCACCTGCAATCGCACGGAGATGTTCTTCACCGAGGAGGCCAACAGTGAGGTCGCCCTGGAGAACGCCCTGCAGTGGTTGGCGGAGTACCACAAGCTGGACCCGGAGCTGATTCGCACCAGCTGCTACGAGTATCTCGGCGACCAGGCCCTGGAGCATATGATCCAGGTGGCGAGCGGGCTCGACTCCATGGTGCTGGGTGAGCCGCAGATTTTCGGCCAGCTCAAGTCTGCCTTCGCGGTGGCAGAAGAGGCCGGCACCGTCGGCCCGGAGCTGGTGCGCTTGTTCCCGCGGGTGTTTGCGATCGCCAAACGTGTGCGCACCGACACGGCGATCGGCGAAAACCCCGTATCGGTCGCCTACGCGGCGGTGGACCTCGCCGGGCATATCTTTACTGACCTTGGGAGTACCCGGGCGCTGTTGGTCGGGGCCGGTGAAACCATCGACCTGGTGGCCCGGCACCTGACAGAAGCCGGTGTCTCGCAGGTCGTGGTGGCAAACCGTACCCTGGGCCGGGCCCGCGAACTGGCCGATCGCTTTGGTGCCGAAGCCGTGTTGCTGGCGGATATTCCCGAGGTACTGATCAATGCCGATATAGTGATTTCCTCCACCGGCAGCCAGCTACCGATTCTCGGCAAGGGAGCGGTGGAGCATGCCCTGAAGCAGCGCAAGCACCGGCCCATCCTGATGATAGACCTGGCCGTGCCGCGGGACATCGAGGCCCAGGTCGGCGATCTGAAGGACGCCTACCTTTACAGCGTCGATGACCTGCGCGACATCGTCGAGGAAAACCTCAAGACCCGCCAGGACGAGGCCCGCAAGGCCGACCTGATCATTGCCGAAGGCGTGCGCGAGTACCAGCAGGAGCTGCGTTCGCGGGATGCGGTAGACACCGTCAAGGCCTTCCGCAGCCAGGCCGAACAGCTACGCGATGCGGAAATCGAGAAAGCCCTGCGGGCGGTGGAGCGCGGCGAGCCGGTCGAGCAGGTCCTGAATGCGCTGGCGCGCTCGCTCACCAACAAACTGATTCACAGCCCCACCATCGAATTGCGTCGGGCCAGCGCCGAGGGCAAGCCCGAAGTGCTGGAGCTCGCCCGCGGTCTGCTCGGCATCCGTGAAGTCGCCCAGGCCGGCGAGGATTAGTTCCCTTGAAAGAGTCCCTAGTGAGCAAGCTGGAAACGCTTGCGGATCGCCATGAAGAACTGGGCGCCCTGCTGAGCGACAGCGAGGTGATTGCCGACCAGCAGCGCTTCCGCGACCTGTCGCGTGAGTATTCGGAGCTGGAAACCGTGGTGCAGTGTTTTGGCCGCTACCGGCAGGTGGCTGCCGACCTGGAAGAGGCCCGGCTGCTGCTGGAAGACGGTGATGCCGACATGCGCGCCATGGCGGAAGAAGAAATCACCTCCGGCGAGCAGCAGCGCGAAAGCCTGGAGCTGGAGCTGCAGAAACTGCTGCTGCCCCGCGATCCGAACGATACCCACAACGTGTTCCTGGAAATTCGCGCCGGCACCGGCGGGGATGAGGCGGCTATTTTCTCCGGCGACCTGTTTCGCATGTACGGCCGCTACGCCGAGCAGCAGGGCTGGCAGGTGGAAGTGGTCAGCGAACGTCCCGGCGAACACGGCGGTTACAAGGAAATCATCTCCCGGGTGGTGGGTCGCGATGTTTACGCGCATCTCAAGTTCGAGTCAGGCGCCCACCGGGTGCAGCGGGTCCCGGAAACCGAGTCCCAGGGACGCATCCACACCTCGGCCTGTACGGTCGCCATCCTGCCCGAGGCCGACGAGTTGGACGAAGTGGAAATCAACAAGGCGGACCTGCGCGTCGATACCTACCGGGCGTCGGGCGCCGGCGGCCAGCACGTCAACAAGACGGATTCCGCCGTGCGGCTTACTCACCTGCCAACCGGTATCGTGGTGGAGTGCCAGGATGAACGCTCCCAGCACAAGAACCGTGCCCGCGCCATGTCCCTGCTGCAGGCCAAGCTGATGTCCAGCGCCCGCGACCAGCAGGCCGCCGCCCAGGCTGAGGAGCGGCGCAACCTGGTGGGCACCGGTGATCGCTCGGACCGGATTCGAACCTACAACTTCCCCCAGGGCCGCATTACCGATCACCGCATCAACCTTACGCTCTACAAACTCGACGAGGTCATGGAGGGGGACCTGGGCGCGGTGGTCGAACCCCTGCGCCAGGAGCACCAGGCTGACCAGCTGGCAGCCCTGTCCGAGGGCGGGTGAGCAGCATCCGCGAACTGCTGTCGCGCCATGGCCTGCCCGGTGACAGCGGTCGGTTGGAGGCGGAGGTGCTGCTGTGTCATTGCCTCGACAAGCCCCGCAGTTATTTGTACAGCCACGGTGAGCAGCCCGTGCCCTGGGAACAGCGCGCCGCCTACGAACAACTGCTGGTCGAGCGTCGAGCCGGGCAGCCGGTCGCCTACCTGGTGGGTCAGCGCGAATTCTGGTCGCTGGCGCTGGCGGTCAATGAACACACGCTGATACCGCGCCCGGATACGGAAACCCTGGTGATGTGGGCGCTGGAATTGCCCTTGCCGGCTGAGGCCGCGGTCGCGGACTGGGGCACCGGCAGCGGCGCCATCGCCCTGGCACTGGCCAGCGAGCGGCCGGACTGGCAGCTCAGTGCCTCCGATGTCAGCGCCCTGGCACTGGATGTCGCCGATCTCAACCGTCGCCGTCTGGGCCTGCCGGTGCGACTTCTCCAGTCGGACTGGGGTGCGGCGTTCGCTGACGGCAGTCTCGACCTGGTGGTCAGCAATCCCCCTTACGTGGCAGAAGGCGATCCCCACCTCGAAGCCGGCGACCTGCCTTTCGAACCCATTGCGGCGCTGGTATCGGGCCGTGATGGGCTGGACGCGATCCGCCGCATCCTGCAGGACGCCCTGCGGGTTCTCAAGCCGGGGGGCTGGTTGCTGCTGGAGCATGGCTACGATCAGGCGGCTGCGGTACGTGAACTGCTGCGGTCGGCAGGTTTTGCCGCTGTGGCATCGCGCGCTGACCTGGCGGGCATCGAACGCATCAGCGGCGGGTGCACGTCGTGATCAACGACCTGGAATTGCTGCGCTACAGCCGCCAGATCATGCTGCCGGATTTTGACGTGACGGGGCAGGAGCGGCTGCTGGCAAGCCGGGTGCTGGTGGTGGGCCTCGGCGGCCTGGGTTGCCCCATCGCCCTGTACCTGGCGGCCGCCGGCGTCGGCATGCTGGTACTGGCGGACGGCGACGAGGTTGATGAGAGCAACCTGCAGCGCCAGCTCGCCCACAGTGAAGCCGATATCGGCCGCAACAAGGCGGTGTCGGCCGCGGAGGCCTGCACCGCGATCAACGGCAGCGCCACCGTGGTACCGCTGGATCAGCACCTCAGCGGCGAGCGTATGACCGAGCAGGTCGCTGCCGCGGACCTGGTAGTGGATGCCACCGACAGTTTCCTCGCCCGGCTGGAACTCAACCAGGCCTGCATTGCCGCGGGTAAACCGCTGCTGTCCGGGGCGGCCATTGGCAGTGAAGGGCAGTTGACCCTGTTCGACGTGGCCCAGGGCACAGCTTGCTACCGCTGCCTGTACCCCGATGGGTCCGACGAGCAACACCTGAGCTGCTCCGAGAACGGCGTGTTGGCGCCGGTTGTGGGTGTGATCGGCTCGCTACAGGCCCTGGAGGCGGTGAAATACCTGGCCGATTACGGCGAGCCGCTGCGAGGCCGGCTGCTGTTGCTCGACGGCTGGAGCATGCAGCTGCGTGAGGTCAGGCTTACAGCAGCTCCGGACTGTCCGCACTGTAGTGGGGGTCGGGCGCCAGCGGGCGATTGAGCCAGACCCGGGTCCGCAGCACGTTCAACGCGGCGGCGATGGCGACACCGACAATCATCGCCCACCAGAAACCGATGGGCCCGTAAAGGCTGTCATCGCTATCCCCCAACCCCAGCACATAGCCCAGCGGTAGGGCCACCATCCAGTAGGCGATGGTCATGACCAGGAAGGGATAGCGGGTATCCTTGAAGGAGCGCAGCGCAAAGGCGTTCACCACGGCGATGGCGTCCACCACGATAAACAGGATGGCCAGTTTCAACAGCCCGACGGCGATGAGGCGAATGGGCTCATCCTCTGTGTAGATACGCGCCATCGGGTCGGGAATCCAGGTCATGACGACCGCCATGACCGTACAAAAGGCCAATGTGACCGCTCCCCCGCTGCGCAGGCTGAGTTTTACCGCATCCAGATCGCCGCGCCCTATGCCGTGCCCCATGCGGGTAGCCATGGCGGAACCGATGCTGACCAGCGGCATATAGACCACGTCGTAGATGTTGATGGCAATCTGGTGCGCGGCGACTTCCTGGTTGCCGACGCTCGCGATCATCAAGCCGATGACGGAAAACACCGCCATCTCGAAAAAGAAGGTCGCCCCGATGGGCGCACCCACGTGGAGTATCTCGCCGATGGCCCTGCGCTCAGGCTGATACCAGCGCAGCGGCGGCAGGTAGTCCTTGAGCTGCCTGGAGCGGGCGGTGTAGAAGGCGATCAGGGCCGGGCCCAGCCACATGGAAGCGGCGGTGGCCCAGCCACAACCGACGGCGCCCATCTCTGGCATGCCCCATTTCCCGTAGATGAACATGTAGTTGAAGGGAATGTTGGCGAAAAAGCCGATCACACTGGCGATCGCAAAGGGGCGAACAATACCCACTCCCTGCATGTGACAGCGCAGGGCCTGGAACAGCGCCGCTCCCGGCAGGCCGAAGGCCACGGCCTGCAGGTAGCCCTGGCTCTTCTCGAAAGTGACCGGGTCGAGATTGAGCTGCGACAGGATGGGGCCCGGGAAGTAGCACAGCGGCGCGGAGATGATCCCCAGTACAGCCGCCACCCAGAAGGCCTGGGGCAGGATGTTGCGGATCTGCTCGATTCGCCCGGCACCGTAGTGCTGGGCGACGATTGTGGTTACCGCAAGCATGATACCCAGGGCGACCAGGTAAATGGGCAGCCACAGGTTGTAGCCGATGGCGATCGCGGCCAGGTCCACCGAGCCGTAGCGCCCCGCCATGATGGTATCGACCACGCCGGTGCCCATCTGCGCCAGCTGCGCGATGAACAGGGGAGTGGCGAGCCCGAGCATTTCCCGGGTTTCGGTCATCAGGGGTGAGCGGTGTTTCATTTCTCGGTCGTATAGATCAGGGCAGGGCCGCGGCGGCCGGCGCGTATTAGACCACAGGCGAAGCAGGGAATCTGTGTCATAAGTCGGGCGCCGCAGGCGGGGCCGCCCAGGTCGGACCGCGTAGATCGGGCCGCCCGGGTAGGGTCGCGCAGATCGGGCCGCCCGGGTAGGGCCGCCCGGGCAGGGTCGCGCAGACCGACGCCCACAATAGTGATAGAATGCGGCGCTTTTTTGACGGGCAGTGGCCCACGGAGATAGATGAACAGCAAGGCAGAACATGGCGCAGACCTGGACGACTACCAGGTGCCGGAGAAGGAGGGTGAGACCCGTTTCCTGGATCTCGACCTGGAACCGTCACTGCTGCGCGGTATTGCCAAGCTGGGATTCCAATACTGTTCTCCGATCCAGGCCCAGGTGCTGCCGCATACCCTCGAGGGTAACGACGCCATCGGCAAGGCCCAGACCGGTACCGGCAAGACGGCCGCCTTCCTGATCACCATCTTCAACGACATGCTCTGCAACCCGCTGGAGGGCGAGCGTTTCGTCGGCGAGCCGCGGGCGCTGGTGATAGCACCGACACGTGAGCTGGTCATGCAGATCGCTGCAGATGCCAAGGAACTGGGGCGCTATACCGGTCTCAAGATCGCTACCCTGATCGGCGGCATGGACTACCAGAAACAGCTGAACCGCCTGCAAAACGACATCGTCGACCTGGTGGTGGCCACACCGGGCCGCCTTATCGACTTTATGGGCCGCCGCGATATCTACCTGGACCGGGTGGAAATCCTGGTGCTGGACGAGGCGGACCGGATGCTGGACATGGGCTTTATTCCCCAGGTGAAGCGCATTGTGCGCGCTACTCCGCAGAAAACCCATCGCCAAACCCTGCTGTTCAGCGCGACCTTTGACCAGGACATCATCAATCTTTCCCAGCAGTGGACCTATGAGCCGGTGCACGTGGAAATTGAGCCTGAGCACGTGGCCACAGACAGTGTGGACCAGCGGGTGTACATGTGCTCCAGCGACGAGCGCTACCGGGTGATCATCAACCTGCTCAACACACCCGAGGCGGCCAGCGTGATTGTGTTCGCCAACCGCCGCGACCAGGTCAGACGGCTCTTCGAGCGGCTCAAGAAGGCCGGCTTACCCTGTGGGGTGCTGTCCGGTGAGGTGCCCCAGAACAAGCGCACCCGCACGCTGGATGATTTCAAGCGCGGCAAGATAAAGGTGCTGGTGGCGACCGATGTGGCGGGCCGCGGTATCCACGTCGAAGGCGTCAGTCACGTGATCAACTACAACCTGCCCGAAGATCCGGAAGACTACGTGCACCGCATCGGGCGCACCGGCCGCGCTGGTGCCACGGGGGTATCGATCAGCTTCGCCAGTGAGGACGATGCATTCCTGCTGCCCGATATCGAACAGCTGCTGGGTCACAAGCTGGACTGTGAGCACCCACCGGAGGATTTGCTGGCGCGCTATTGATAGCCTGCGCCCAGCCGCCGCTGGCTGGAGCGTAACTCCTCGCACCAGAACAGGGTCGCACCGCAGACGGCGGCGGGCACCACAAAGAAGTTCAGCAGCGGTACCCCCGCCACCAGCGCGACGATGCCCCCGAACCCCAGGCTCGACAGACGCCGTTCCCGCAGCACTTCCTTGAGATCGGCAAACGGCGTCATGTGGTTGTCCATGGGGTAGTCCACGTACTGCACAGCCATCATCCAGGCCCCGAATACAAACCACAGCACGGGGGCCACCACGTTGAACGGTGGAATCCAGCTGACGATCAGCACAATCAGCAGCAGCGGGAGGTAGTAGGCGAACTTTCTCAACTCGCGGCCAATGGCGCGCGGGAAGATCATGAAGGCCTGGCCGATGGTCTCCGGCCCCTGCACCTCCTCACCGGTGATGACCTCTTCGGCTTTCTCCGCCAGCAGGCCGTTGAAGGGCGAGGCGATGAGAATCGCCACCGCGGTAAAAAGATAGCCCGTGGCCAGTGCCAGAGACACACCCACCAGCGGCCAGATCAACCAGGTCAGCCAGTCGAGCCAGCCGGGCAGCCAACCGATAATGCTCTCCATGGTGGCGTGCATCCAGGCGATGCTGTAGCCGACCAGGGCGCCGAAGATGATGACGTTCACCGCCAGCGGGATAATGATGAAGGGGCGCAGCCGTGGGTGCTTGAGCAGGCTCGCGCCGCGCATGAAGTAGCCGATGCCTGCTGAAATACTGCCGTTCACTGTTACCAACCCGGGTCGTGGCAAAAGTCCCTTATAATACGCATCACCATGAATGAAGACGAGGACATCCTGTTCCAGCAGGAGATGGCCGGTGTAAAACCGCTGGCGCGCGCCGAGCGAGTGTCGCTCAGGCGCCAGGGGCCGAGCGAGGACAGCGCCCGGGCCCGGCGCGATGCCGCGGCAGCGAAAGCCGACCCGGTCAACCCGCTGGCCGACGAAGGCATTGAGCCGCTGGACCCCTGGTACGTGCTGGAGTTCAAGCGACCGGGGGTGCAAAACGGCGTATTTCGCAAGCTGAAGCAGGGCCGCTACGAACCTGAGGCGCGGCTCAACCTGCACCGCATGCCGGTCAAGCAGGCGCGCAGGGAGCTGTATGACTTCGTCGCCCAGGCCAGCGAGCTGGGACTGCGGACGGTGATGGTGGTACACGGCAAGGGTGAAAACAGCAATGCGGAAGGCCGTCGCCAGGCGTCCGTCATCAAGGGTTTCGTGAATCACTGGTTGGCGGAACTGGAGGCCGTGCAGGCCTTCCATTCCGCCCAACCACGCCACGGTGGCACTGGAGCGGCCTACGTGTTGCTGCGCAAGGGAGAAGAGGCCAAGCAGCGCAATCGCGAGCGGTTCCGCGGAGAGCGAAAGTACTAGGAGCTATTCTGCTCCGGCCTGCCTGAGAATGTCGCCGTACTCGCCCGAGCGACGGTGTTGTTCGATGATGCTGAGCACAGTCTGGCCATCCGGGCCACGGCTGTTGACGCTGCGGCCGTCGGCGGTGAAAAAGTCCACGAACTTGGCGAAGTCTTCGGCACGCATGCTCTGGTAGGCTTTCAGCAGCATGTGAAAATCCTCCTCGACCTCATCGTGGGAGCGCACGTTCAGAAAGCTCTTCACGCGCTCCTCGGTCCATACCTCGTCGAGTACCTTTTCCTTGTCTTTCTTCACTGTTTCTCAGTTCCTGGCTGTGTAGTTGCTGTGTCGCCGCTCGCGCGGGGACCTAGGGGGCTGCGTCCAGTTTGGCAGCGAGAATCTCGTTGACCAGCTTCGGGTTGGCCTGGCCCTTCGAGGCTTTCATGATCTGGCCGACGAAGAAGCCCAGCAACTTCTTGCGCTTGCCCTCATCGGCGGCCAGGTACTGCTGCACCTGCTCGGGGTTGGCGTCGATGACTTCTGCCACCATGGCTTCCAGGGCACTGCTGTCGCTGACCTGTTTGAAGCCCCGGGCCTCGATGATGGCATCAACGCTCCCGCCCTCATTCCAGAGGATGTCGAATACCTGCTTGGCGATTTTGCCGGAAATGCTGTTGTCGTTGATGCGGCTGATCAGGGTGGCCAGCTCGGTGGCCGGCACCGGGCAGTCTGACATCGCCAGCTCGGATTTGTTCAGCGCGCCCAGCACTTCCACCTGCACCCAGTTGGCGGCCGACTTGGCATCGCCGCAGGCGGCCACCGCCTCAAAGTAGTCAGCCAGGGCGCGCTCTCCGGAAAGCACCGCGGCATCGTAGCTGCCCAGGGCGTACTCTGCCTCGAAACGCTGGCGCTTGGCGGCGGGCAGTTCCGGCAGCGCCGCGCGCAGGGCATCGATATAGGCTTCATCGATATCCACCGGCAGCAGGTCCGGCTCCGGGAAATAGCGGTAGTCGTTGGCCACCTCCTTGCTGCGCATGGAGCGGGTCTCGTTGCGGTCGGCGTCATACAGGCGAGTTTCCTGGACCACGCGGCCGCCGTCCTCGAGAATATCCATCTGCCGCTCGGTCTCGACCTGGATGGCCTTTTCGACAAAGCGGAAGGAGTTGACGTTTTTGATCTCGGTACGGGTCCCGAACGCCTCCTCACCGCGCGGTCGCAGCGAAATGTTCACGTCGCAGCGCATGGACCCCTCGGCCATGTTGCCGTCGGAGATGCCCAGGTAGGTGATAATGGAATGGATGGTCTTGAGGTAGGCCACCGCTTCCTCCGCGGAACGCAATTCCGGCTCCGACACGATCTCCAGCAAAGGGGTGCCGGCCCGGTTGAGGTCGATGCCGCTCATGCCGTGGAAATCCTCGTGCAGGGATTTGCCGGCGTCTTCCTCCAGATGCGCGCGGGTCACGCCGATCTCGCGGCCGCTGCCATCAGCGAGCTGGATCTGCACGTGGCCCCGCCCGACGATGGGGTGGTCGAACTGGGAAATCTGGTAGCCCTTGGGCAGGTCAGGGTAGAAATAGTTCTTGCGATCGAACACTGAGCGGCGGCCGATCTCCGCGTCGATGGCCAGGCCGAACATCACCGCGTAGCGCACCGCCTTCTCGTTCAGGACCGGCAGCATGCCCGGCATTGCCAGGTCTACCGCGCTGGCCTGGGAGTTGGGGCTCGCCCCAAAGCGCGTGGCGCTGCCAGAGAATATTTTTGATTCGGAGGCCAGTTGTACGTGCACTTCAAGGCCGATCACGGTTTCCCAGAAGCCGTCACTCATAGCGCAGGCCTCCGCGTGTGCCAGTCCGTGCTCTGCTGGAAGCGGTGGGCGATGTTCAGCAGCCGTGCCTCACTGAAGTGCGGCCCGATCAGCTGCAGCCCCACCGGGAGTCCGCCGGCAAAACCGGCGGGGATGGACATGCCGGGCAGGCCCGCGAGGTTTACACCGAGGGTATAGATATCCTCCAGGTACATGGCCACCGGGTCGTCGACCTTTTCGCCCAGCACCCAGGCAGGGTGGGGGGTGGTCGGCCCCATGATAACGTCCACGCTGTCGAAGGCACTCAGGAAGTCCTGTTGTATCAGGCGGCGGATCTGCTGCGCCTTGCGGTAGTAGGCGTCGTAGTAGCCGGCCGACAGGGCGTAGGTGCCGACCAGTATGCGGCGTTTGACCTCGGCACCGAAGCCCTCTTCCCGGGTGCGTGTGTAGAGATCCAGCAGATCCTCGGGTGCCTCGCAGCGGTAGCCATAGCGCACGCCGTCGAATCGCGACAGGTTGGTGGAGGCCTCCGCAGGCGCAATGACGTAGTAGGCCGGGACCGCCAGGTGGGTGCGCGGCAGGGAAATTTCCACCAGTTCGGCACCGAGGGCCTCGTACTGGGCCAGGGCCGCGCGCACCGTGGTGTCGATACCGGCATCCAGGCCCTCACCGAAATACTCCGTTGGCAGGCCGATCTTCAGGCCCGTGAGGTCAGCGCCCAGGCCTGTGCTGTAGTCGTCTACTTCCCGCTCTGCGGAGGTGGAATCTGCCGGATCAAAGCCTGCCATCACCTGTAACAGCAGCGCGCAGTCCTCGGCGCTGGCCGCCATGGGGCCGCCCTGGTCGAGGCTGGAGGCATAGGCCACCATGCCGAGCCGGGATACCCGGCCATAGGTCGGTTTGAGGCCGGTGATGCCGCAGAAGGCCGCGGGCTGGCGAATCGAGCCTCCGGTGTCGGTGCCGGTGGCGGCCGGGGCAAAACCCGCGGCTACCGCCGCGGCGGACCCGCCAGATGAACCACCCGGCACTCGGTTGCTGTCCCAGGGGTTGCGCGCCGGGCCGTAAAAGCTGTTCTCATTGGAGGAACCCATGGCGAATTCGTCGAGGTTGGTTTTGCCCAACATCACCGCACCGGCAGCCTTGAGACGCGCTACCACGGTGGCGTCATAGGGCGGCAGGAAGTTGTCGAGCATCCTGGAGCCACAGCTGGTGCGGATGCCGTCGGTACAGAAAATATCCTTGTGCAGCAGCGGAATGCCCGTGAGCGGACCGGCATCGCCCGCGGCGCGGCGGGCGTCCGCAGCTTCCGCCTGCGCCAGGGCCTGTTCTTCAGTGACGGTGATAACGGCATTGAGTGTGTCGTTGTGGGCGGCGATCCGGGCCAGGCAGGCGCGGGTGGCTTCCACGCTGGACAGTTCGCCGCTGCCCAGCTGAGCACTGAGCGCCGTGAGGGTAGGGGCTGTCATTCAGTCAATGACCTTGGGAACGAGGTAGAGGTCTGCTTCCGTCGCCGGCGCGATGGCCTGGAAGGCCGTGTGCCGGTCGGTTTCCGTGACGGCATCCTCGCGCAGTCGCTGGCTGGCATTCAGGGGGTTGGCGAGGGGCTCGACACCGTCGGTATCCACGGCCTGCATCTGGTCGACGAGGGCGAGGATGCCGGTGATACGGTCAGTGAGTTCGCTGATATCAGCGGGGGCAACACGGATGCGCGCCAGCTGGGCGATTTTTTCAATTTCCGCCTGGTCGACAGACATGGGCAAATAGGGGGTAAGTTTTTGAGAAATCGAAAGTTATCACATTTGTTCCTTGCCCAAAATCCCCGCGATTGGTAGAGTCAAGAGCATTAAAAACCTCGGTTATATAACAAAGCGTTGAGTCCGCTTTCAGGTCCTGGCTTTCCGGTCTATGCGCCGGTGAGTGTGTCGGTGAGTGTGTCGGCAAGTGTACCGGTGTATGTACTGGTCGATGGTTGTCAATGGCTGCCCAGGGCAGCCAGTGAACACTGATGACAACCGGCCCGGGCAGGAAGAGAGGCAACAGCCGCATTAGGGGTGCAGGGGTGAACAGTTACATCGCATTCGTTCGACGCTCGTCGGCCGACTCACAAGGTAGTCAAAGTTAATGCTCAAGAATCTGCGTGGATTGTTTTCCAACGATCTGTCCATTGATCTGGGAACAGCCAATACGCTTATTTATGTCCGCGAGCAGGGCATCGTCCTCGACGAGCCCTCGGTGGTCGCCATCCGTGTCCACAACGGCCAGAAGACCATCGAAGCCGTAGGATCCGATGCCAAACGCATGCTGGGCCGAACTCCCGGCAATATCACCGCCATCCGCCCGCTCAAGGACGGGGTGATCGCGGATTTCCAGGTGACCGAGAAGATGCTCCAGCACTTTATTTCCAAGGTGCACGAGAGCAAGTTTATTCGCCCCAGCCCGCGGGTCCTGATCTGTGTCCCCTGCCAGTCCACCCAGGTGGAACGGCGCGCGATTCGCGAGTCTGCACTGAGCGCCGGAGCGCGCGAGGTGCGTCTGATCGAGGAGCCCATGGCCGCGGCCATCGGTGCCGGCCTGCAGGTCGGTGAGGCGACTGGTTCCATGGTGGTGGACGTGGGCGGTGGTACCACGGAAATTGCCATCATCTCCCTCAACGGGGTGGTCTACAGCGACTCGGCGCGGGTCGGTGGCGACCGTTTTGACGAGGCCATCGTCAGCCACGTGCGGCGTCGCTACGGCAGCCTGATTGGTGATTCCACCGCCGAGCGCATCAAGCAGGAAGTGGGCTGTGGCTTCGCCGGTTCCGAATTGCGCGAGATCGATGTGCGTGGCCGCAATCTCGCCGAGGGTGTACCCCGCAGCTTCTCGCTCAACAGCGACGAAATTCTCGAAGCCCTGCAGGAGCCGCTGGCGCAGATTGTCCAGGCCGTGAAATCGGCGCTGGAACAGTCACCGCCGGAACTTGCCGCAGACATCGCCGAGAGCGGCATCGTGCTGACGGGTGGCGGCGCGCTGTTGCGTGACCTGGATCGCCTGATCTCTGACGAGACGGGTCTGCCGGTGATCGTTGCCGAGGACCCGCTGACCTGCGTGGCGCGTGGTGGCGGCCTGGCCATGGAGATGATGGACCGGCACACCATCGACCTGCTCTCCACGGAGTAGGGCGGCGCTCCTGCCGACGGACACTGAGCGCGAGGAGCCCCTATCAAACCCCTCTTCATCAAGGAACCTTCACCCGGAGCGCGCCTGCTCCTGGCGGGGGTGCTGGCGGCCGTGCTGATTACCGCCGATATGCAGCTCAACCGCATGGCGGCGACTCGCGCCCTGCTATCGGCGGTGACTTTCCCGTTCTACTGGGTGTCCGACCTACCGGCACGGTTCTCCAGTTGGGGTGAGGACAACGTGCAGAGCCGCGCCCAGCTGGTGGATGACAACCAGCGGCTGCGCTCGGAAGCCCTGCTGCTGGAGGCCCAGGTGCAGCAAATGGCGGCGCTGCGGGCCGAGAACGTGCGCCTGCGGGCATTGCTGAATTCTTCGGCGCTGCTGCAGGATGACGTCCTGGTGGCTGAACTGGTGGGTATTTCCCCCGACCCGGCGCGGCACCTAGTGGTGCTGGACAAGGGCGGTCGCGACGGCGTGTTCGATGGCCAGCCGCTGATCGATGCCAACGGCCTGATGGGGCAGGTGGTCGAAGTGGCACCCAACAGTTCGCGGGTATTGCTGATTACCGATGCCACCCACGCCCTGCCGGTGCAGGTCAATCGCAATGGGGTGCGGGCTATCGCCGAAGGTATCGGTCGGCTCGATCGGCTGGCCCTGCGCCATGTGGCCAGTACCGAGGATATTGCCGTTGGCGACCTGCTGGTCAGCTCCGGTCTCGGCGGGCGCTTCCCGGAAGGCTACCCCGTCGCCACCGTCACCGAAGTCGTCATCGACCCGGGCCAGGCGTTTGCCCGGGTCACGGCAGAACCCAGTGCGGCGCTCAACCGCAGTCGGCACGTGCTGTTGGTATTCACCCGCCGTAGCGAGGCGGAGGCAGAGGAGTAGCCCGTGGTGCAGCAACCTGCCCAGGGCACCTGGGTGATCGCCCTCAGTTTCGCCGTGGCTTTTGTGCTGACGGCTTACCCGCTGCCAACGGACCTGCGCTGGGCGCGCCCGGAGTGGGTGACCCTGGTGTTGATCTACTGGACCATCGCCCTGCCGCAGCGCGTGGGCATTGTGGTGGCCTTCACCGTCGGGCTGCTGCTGGACCTGCTGGAAGGCTCGCTGCTGGGCCAGAACGCCCTGTCCCTGTGTGTCGTGACCTACCTGGCGCTGGTGCTCTACCAGCGACTGCGGGTGTTCAACATGCTGCAGCAGGCATCGGTGATCTTTGTCATGGTGGGTATCAACCAACTGGTGGCCCAGTGGATACAGAACCTGACTGGTGTAGGTGCGGTGAGTATTCTGTTCCTGCTGCCGGCCTTCCTCAGCGCGCTGCTGTGGCCAGCGATGTTGACCCTGCTGCGCGGCGTACGCCGCCGCTTCCAGGTAGCCTAGGCCGATGATCGAGCTGGTACTGGCTTCCCAATCACCGCGCCGCGCGGAGCTGCTGCGGCAGCTCGGTGTGAGCTTTAGCCAGCAGCCGGCTGATATCGACGAACGCCAGCTGTCCGGTGAGCCGGTAGAAGATTACGTGGCCCGCCTGGCCTGGGAGAAATCCGCCGCCGTACAGGCCAGCCTGGAAGATGACATTGCTGTGCTGGCCGCAGACACCACGGTAGTGCTGGACGGACAGGTACTCGGCAAGCCGGAGGACCGTTTCGATGCGCTGGCCATGCTGGCGCGACTCAGTGGCCGTGAACACCAGGTATTGACCTCGGTGTGCGTGCGACTGGGCGCCCGGGTGGAAGAGGCCCTGAGCGACAGCCGGGTCAAGTTCCGCAGCCTGGAGCGCGCGCAGTGTGAGGCTTACCTGCTGACCGACGAACCCTGGGACAAGGCCGGCGCCTACGGTATCCAGGGGCTTGCCGGCGCCTTTGTCGAATCCCTGGCCGGCAGCTATAGCGGCATTGTGGGGCTGCCACTGGCGGAAACCTGGGAGCTGCTGCAGCGCGTGGGCGTACCCACTGCCCTGGAGCGCAACGGGGACGGCGATGAGTGAGGAACTGCTGGTCAACGTCTCGCCGCTGGAAACCCGGGTCGCCGTGGTGGATCACGGGGTGCTCCAGGACATCCACATCGAGCGCGCGGCCACCCGCGGTATCGTCGGCAATATCTACCTGGGCAAGGTAGTGCGAGTCCTACCCGGCATGCAGGCGGCGTTCCTGGATATCGGAGAGGAGCGCACCAGCTTCATTCACGTCAACGACATCCACCCGCTCGATGCAGAGGGCCTGGAGGTTCGCGGCCGCGTTGCCGAGGATATCCGCGAGCACCTCCGCGAGGGCCAGCAGGTGATGGTGCAGGTCATCAAGGAACCGCTGGGCAGCAAAGGCGCCAGGCTCACAACGCAGCTTTCCCTGTCATCCCGCTACCTGGTTTACATGCCGCGCACCCAGCACACCGGCATCTCCCAGCAGATCGAGGACGACGATGAGCGCTCGCGCCTGCGCTCCCAGCTCGATGAGGCCAGTGCTGCCCAGTCCATGGGAGAGGGCGGTTATATCCTGCGTACCGCCGCCGAAGGCATTGGTCGTGAAGAACTGGAAGCAGATCTTCGATTTCTCAAACGACTCTGGTCCGTGGTCAGTCGTCGCGGCGCCGAGCAGGACGCGCCCGCCCGCCTGTTCGAAGACTGGCAGCTCTACCAGCGCTCGGTGCGCGACCTGGCACGCCCCGGGCTGGAGCGAATCCGGGTGGACAGCGCAGAGGCCTACCAGCGCCTGCACGACTTCTGCAGCGACTATGTCCCGGAACTGGCACCGCTACTCGAACACTACCAGGGCTCGCGGCCGCTGTTTGACCTCTATGGCGTGGAGGATGAAATCGGTCGGGCCCTGGAGCGCAAGGTGCCGCTCAAGTCCGGCGGCTACCTGATCATTGACCAGACCGAGGCCATGAGCACGATCGATGTGAACACCGGTGGCTTCGTCGGCCGTAGCAACCAGGAGGAGACGGTCTACAAGACCAACCTGGAGGCCGTCACGGCCCTGGCCCGGCAGATCCGGCTGCGCAACCTGGGCGGCATTATCATTATCGACTTTATCGACATGCGCGACGCAGAGCACCGGCGCCAGGTATTCCGGGCCCTGGAGAAGGCGATGGCGCGTGACCGGGCGCGCACGGTGATTACCGGTGTCTCCGAGCTGGGCCTGGTGGAAATGACCCGCAAGCGGACCCGCGACAGCCTGAGCCACGTGCTGTGTGAGGATTGCCCGGTGTGCAGCGGGCGCGGCAGTCTCAAATCGGCCCAGACGGTGTGTTATGAGATCTTTCGTGACATCCTGCGGGAGGCGCGGGCCTACGACGCCGACACCCTGATGGTGCGGGCCTGCCAGGAAGTGGTTGACCGCCTGCTGGACGAAGACTCCGCCACGGTAGCAGACCTTGAAGCACTGGCCGGCAAATCACTGCAGTTCCAGGTGGAGCCGATGTACAGCCGGGAACAGTTCGACATTATACTGCTCTAAAGCTTGTATAGCGCCGGATCAGTATCGCCGGCGCAGGAATCGGTATTAACGTAAACGTGCTGCAACGGCTCACTACATGGCTCTGGTCACTGATCGTACTGCTCATCGTCCTGCTGGCGGTTTACAGCAGCGCGGGGCGACTGTTGATGGGCAACGTAGGCCAGTACCAGGCCCAGATTCTCCATGCCGCCAACCAGCGCCTGCCCTTTGTCCTGGAGATCGACGAACTCAGCGGTAGCTGGCGTTCTCTGTCACCGCGCCTCGAGGCCAGAGGCCTGCGTATCCACGGTGAAGACCAAACCGTGGTGGGGCTGGAATTCAACAACCTGTCCCTCGAGCTGGATGTACTCGACACCGTGCGCAGCATGTCACCCCGCCTGTTTGCGCTTACCGCCCGCGGCGGGCGCATCCATGTAGACGTCGACGAGAACGGCCAGCTGTCCATCGCCGGCATCCCGCGGGGTAACCAGGGCAATCTCACCAAGACACTCAATGAGTTCATCTTCAATGCCGAGGAGCTGACGCTGGATGAGTTGGCGCTGGAACTGGATCGCGAAGGCCAGACCCGGGTGTCATTCGTGCAGGCAGAGCTGCGCCGCGACGGCGATTTTCGCCGCGTCCAACTCGGCCTGCGGGCGCCGGACCGCGATGCCTGGTTTCGGCTGGCAGCCGAGGGCGATGGCAGCCTGACCGATTTCCGCAGCTTCAGCGGGCTGTTTCACCTCAAGTCCGAGCTGGGCGACCTGGCCCTGTTTGACGACCTGCTGGCCACCGCCGGCCTTGAGCCCCTGTCCGGCCGGGTCGAGAACGACCTCTGGCTGAGGCTCGACCAGGGACAGGTGCAGGTGGCCAACCAGCTGGCGGGTGAAGCCGTGTCCATCAAGCCGCAGGATAGCGAGGGCGGGGCCTGGAGCTTTGAGCGTGTTGGCCTGACCATGGCGGCGGATTACCGGGACCAGGCCTGGGATTTTCGGGCCCGCGACATCGAACTGATCGGCGCCGGCCGCAAGGTGCTGATCCCGCGCCTCACCGGCCGCTATGGCGATGGCGATATCACCCTGCGCCTGGCGGACCTCGAGTTGGGCACCCTGTCGGACTACCTGGCGGGTGCCGGTCTGCTACCTGCGACGGCCCAGGACGTGTTGTCACGCCTGTCACCCAGCGGGGAACTGGAACAGGTTGAATTCAGCGTCCGCGACATCATGGAGACCAACCGCGAGTGGCGGCTGTCGACCAACTTCCGGGGCATCGATGTGGAGCCCTGGCGGGGCGCGCCAGGGCTGGACAATGCCACGGGTTTCGCGGTGTTGAACAGGGAGGGAGGTCGCGTGCAGCTCGCCTCCTCGGAGTTTTCCATGGCCTTCCCCAAGGTGTTTCGCCAGCACCTTGACTACCAGTCGTTCAGCGCTGAGCTGCAGTGGCGGGTCGACCCGGACGCGTTTCGCCTGCGCAGCGGTCCGTTTACGGCGGTCGCTGATGAAGGCGAGGTCCGCGGTTTGTTTTCCCTGGAACTGCCGCGGATTGAAACCGCGGCGGGAGCGGAGATGGACCTGATGGTCAGTCTGCGTGACACGGCACCGCAGTACCGGCGCAAATACCTGCCGTACAAGCTCAACCCTAAACTGCTCGAATGGCTGGAGCCGAGCATCGGCGAGGGCCTGATCACCGAAGGCGGGTTTATTTTCCGCGGCAGCCTGGTGCGCAATCCCAGGTATCGCTCCATCCAGCTGTTTTTTGACGTTGAGGATACCCGGGTTGATTACCACCCTCGCTGGCCCGCTGCGGAGGAACTGCGCGGCCTGGTGTTGATCGACGATTCGGACGTCGATGTCTATGCCCAGAGCGGCCGCATCCTCAGCTCCGAGGCCAGGGACATCCGCATCCAACTGCGGCAGGACGCCGAAAAGCAGCTGCAACTTGCCCTGTCGGCATCGCTGCGTGGCACTGCGGCGGACGGCCTGGCCGTGGTCAACGAGTCGCCGCTGCGCGATATCGTGGGCGACACCTTCCGGGACTGGTCCCTGGATGGCGCACTCGATGCCCAACTGGCGCTGGCGATGAATCTTAGCGATGACACCCAGGAGCCGCAGGTCAACCTGGTGACGGAATTGCGCTCGGTGGATGTGGATATGGGTGAGCTTGACCTCACCATCGTCGATGCCGATACCACTCTCAGCTACGACACCTGGAACGGCTTCCGAGCCGAGAAGATGACCGGCACCCTTTGGAATCGACCGGTGGAGGGGCAGTTGACCCAGGGCCGCCGCGGCGGTCAGCTGGAGGGAATCGACCTCGCGCTGCGCGGTCGCGCCAGCGCCCGTGATGTGCGCGAATGGCTGGAACTGGACATTCTCGCCCTGGCCGATGGTGAGGCCGACGCCAGCTTGCATATTCGAGTGCCAACGGGTGGTTCAGCACAGCTCGAGGTGGACAGTGAATTGCGCGGCGTATCCCTGGATTTGCCAAGCCCCTGGGCCAAGACCGCGGAGGAAGCGCGCAGTATGCAACTGAGCATGCCGCTGGCGGAAGGTGACAAGCGGGTGCAGATTGCCATGGACGAAGAGGCGTTCCTGGATCTTGAGCTGGGCGAGGAAGCCGGTGTCACGGGGGGCACGCTTGGCTTTGGGGCACCCCTGGATGCTGGCGAACCCGGCCGTTTCCTGCTGGGCGGTGAGCTCGTCTATATGGATTGGGACGAGTGGGATGCCTTTATCGAGCGTTATTTCCCGGATGATGAAGCTGAACCGACGGTCATCCTGACCACCCTGCGCGACCTGGAAGTGGCGGAACTGCAGCTGTTCGGTAAGCAGGTTGACGAGGTGCGGCTCAACGGCACGGAATTCGAGGATCGCTGGGAGATCGATTTTGAGACCGCCTGGACGGCGGGGCGGGTTACGCTGCCCGAGGACCTGGCAGCGGTGGACCTCGACTTTCAGCGCCTGGAGGTAGCCGGTTTTGCCGCCATGATGAATGCCGAAGAAGGTCTGCCGGCCGACAGTTTTGAGTTTCCGCCGCTGACGGTGGCCATCGCTGACCTGCACGAGGCAGGGGATCACTGGGGTGAGCTCGCCTTCACGCTGCGCCAGAGTGGCGAGAACCTGCACTTCGAGAACATCCGTGGGGAAATCAGGCGCCTGCAACTGGGCCGTGATACGCCCATGCGGCTGGACTGGCTGCGGGGCGCGGACGGCGAGCGAACTCGCCTCCTCGGTGAGCTGAATTTCGTCAATTTTGGCGAGGTGCTCGAACAGTACCAGTACGAGCAGATTGTTGAGACCAATTCCGGCCAGGTGGGCCTGGAGCTGTCCTGGCCAGGTGGCCCCACCGAGTTTGCGCTGGCCGCCGCCGATGGCCGCATGACCCTGGATGTGCAGGAGGGACGCTTCCTGAACACCTCCGGTGCGACCTCCGGCACCCTGAGGGTGGTGGCGATTCTCAACCTCACCGAATTCGTCAACAAGCTGAGCCTCGACCTGAGCCATGTCTACAAGTCAGGCGTGCCCTTCGATTCCATAGAGGGTGAACTGCTGTTTCGGGAAGGGGTGATCGACGTTCCCGGTATCGACGTGCGCGGACGCGCCAGCCGCTTCCAGTTCGTGGGCCTGGCCGATGTGCGGGAGGAGACAGTAGACGGTGAACTGGTCGCTACCCTGCCCATCGCCAGCAACCTGCCATGGATGTTTGCACTGGTCAGCGGGTTGCCGGCGGCCGCCGGCGTTTACGTCATCAGCAAGTTGTTCGACAAGCAGATGGATCGCTTCTCCAGTGCCGTATACCGGGTAGATGGCGACTGGGCCGACCCCCAGGTGAACTTTCAGCGCATCTTTGATAACTCGGCGCGGGAGCCGCGCAAGCAGCTGGAGGACGCTCCCGACGAGTCGGGCCCGCAAATCCAGACTGCGGACGGCGCCGAGACAGTGGATGCACCGGAGCCGGAGACGGCCCCGGAAGA
Source organism: Halieaceae bacterium (assembly GCA_965229625.1). Classification (GTDB taxonomy): domain Bacteria; phylum Pseudomonadota; class Gammaproteobacteria; order Pseudomonadales; family Halieaceae; genus JANQIO01. Next base: position 633,181 of record CBDDJJ010000002.1, on the reverse strand, counting down.
TCCGGAAACCTAGGGCTCCAGGCGTCCCTGGGCCTCGCCAGCCAGTTCCCGCAGGTAGCGAAACAGTTTGCGGCTGGCGGCCGGTGGCTTGCCGGCCTGTGTTTCCTTGCGATGCTGGCGGATCAGCTGGCGCAGCAATTGCCGATCCCCTGCCGGGAATTCTTCCAGCAATGCCTGCACCGCGGGGTCACCCTCCTGCAGCAGGCGGTCTCGCCATTGCTCAAGCTGGTGGAAGGCCTCGGCATTGCCCCGGCGGCGCTGGTGCATTGCCTCCAGGGCCTGTTCGATCGGAGCCGGGTCGATATCCCTCATCAGCTTGCCGAGGTACTGCAGGTGGCGCCGGCGGGCGCTGTGACTGCGAATGCCGCGCGCCTCCTGAATCACTTCGCGCAGACGCTCATCCTCGATGGGCATCGTTGCCAGTTCCCTGTCGCTCAACTCCACCAGGGTTTCCCCGAGTTTCTGCAGGGCGGTCATTTGGCGCTTCAGCGCGGTCTTGCTGGGTGGGTGTTGCTGGAACTCGTCTTCAAATTCGTCCATGGCGCTTATCCGTATACCAGGGTGGCCAGACCCAGGAAAGACATGAACCCGACCACGTCGGTCACCGTGGTCAACACCACGCCGCCGGCCAGGGCGGGATCGATACGGTAGCGTTTCATCAACAGCGGAATCAGCGTGCCGGCGACGCCCGCCGTCACCAGGTTGATGACCATTGCAGCGGCAATGATGGCGCCAATTTGCCAGTCGTGAAACCACGCGGAGGCGGCCAGCGCCACGACTGCGGACCAAAGCAAGCCGTTCAACACACCGACCATGAACTCTCGATTGAGCAGCCAGCGCTGGTTGCTGAAGCCGATCTGGCCGAGGGCAATACCGCGCACCATCACCGTCAGGGTCTGGGTGCCGGCGATGCCGCCCATGCTGGCGACAATAGGCATCAATACCGCCAGCGCCACGACCTTGTCGATGGTGCCCTGGAACAGGTTGATCACCGAGGCGGCGATAAAGGCGGTAGCCAGGTTGATGCCGAGCCACACCGCCCGGCGCGGCGTGGTCTTAAACACCGGGGCGAAGGTATCCTCGTCCTCGTCCAGGCCCGCCATGCTCATCAAGGAGTGTTCGGCTTCCTCGCGGATCACGTACACCACGTCATCGATGGTAATCCGACCCAGCAGCCGCCCGCTGTCGTCAACCACCGGCGCTGACACCCAGCCGTTGCGCTCAAACAGCTGGCTCACCTCGCCGGCCTCCATCTCCGCCGGTATCGCCTCCACCTCGACGTCCATCATTTCCCGCACCGTGGACGCGGGGTCCGCCACCAGCAGGCGGCGCAGGGGTAGCACGCCGAGCAGCATGTCCGATCGGTTCACCACGATCAGGCTGTCGGTCATGGCCGGCAGCTCTTCGTGGCGCCGCAGGTAGCGCAGCACAACATCAGCGGTATGGCGGGCCCGCACGGTGATGGTGTCGGTATTCATCAGGCCGCCGGCGGTATTTTCCGGGTATTCGAGTACCTGCTCGACCCGGGCCCGGTCCTGTTCGTCCATAACCCGCAGGACTTCCTGCAAGACCTTCTCGGGCAGGCGCTGCAGGATGTCGGCCACGTCGTCGGGTTCCAGCCCCTCGGTGGCGGCAGCCACTTCGGTGGCGTCCATGCCGCGCAGGAACTGCGACTGCAGCTCATCGCCCAGTTCCTGGAGGATTTCGCCTTCATCCTGCTCGTCAACCAGTTGCCAGAGCACCGCGCGGGTCGGTGGCGGGGAGGATTCCAGCAGGCGGGCTATGTCGGTGGCGGGGAGGGCATTGAGCATATGCCGGACGTTGACGAACGTCCCGCTGCCCAACGCCCGGGTCAGCTCATCGAGCTGGGCCTGGGTGCGATTTGTCTCCACAGCCTGGCCCATCTAACAGCAGGCGGCCGCGTCAGGGTGGCACAGCCGCAGCCGCATTACTCGCCCTCGTCGAAGCGGTTCTCGATGAGCTGCGTGATGGCGGCGAGGGCCTCGTCCTCGTCCGCGCCGTCGATCTCCAGGGTGAGCTCCGTGCCTTTGCCGGCGGCCAGCATCATGATCGACATGATGCTCTTGCCGTCCACCATCTTGCCGTCCTGGCCCACCTGGATAGAACTGGAAAAGGAGGTCGCACAGCTGACGAACTTTGCAGCCGCACGCGCGTGTAAACCCAGCTTGTTGATTATTGTAATGTTCTGCCGGAGCATGCTCAGCCCTGGTTGTGGCCACTGGCCTGGCCCTGCATTTCGCGATGCCTGATATTCGCTCCCGGGTACTCTTCCCGGAAACGCTGATAGAGTTTTTCTGCAAGGTATACTGACCGATGTTGACCACCCGTACAACCGATGGCCACGGTGATATAGCTGCGGTTGCCGTCCCGGTAGTGCGGCAGCCAGTTTTGCAGGAAGCTGGCAATCTCCTCAAACAGGTCCCTGGCGAGGGCTTGTTGTTCCAGGAAATCCACCACTTCCGGGTCACGCCCGGTTTTCAGGCGCAGGGACTTTTCCCAGTGCGGGTTGGGCAGGATGCGTACGTCGAACACCAGGTCGGCGTCATTCGGTAGCCCGGCCTTGAAGCCGAAGGACTGGAATAGCACCGATATGTCACCGGACCGGGCGCCGAGCAGTCGCTCGCGTATCGCCGAGCGCAGTTCGTAGATGGTCATCTGGCTGGTATCGATCACCAGCGAGGCGGCGCTGGCGATGGGTGCCAGGATCTCCCGTTCCCGGGCAATGGCATCGGCCAACGGCGTATCCTCTGCGCTCAGTGGGTGGCGTCGCCGGGTTTCGCTGAAGCGTTTGATGAGGCTGGCGTCCTCGGCCTCGAGGAACAGTATGTCCCTGTCGACATTGCCAGGCAGTTCCGCCAGCAGGTTGGAAAAGTCAGCGAGGTCCGGGTGGGCATTGCGGGCGTCGATACAGACTGCCAGGCCGGCAGGTGAGAGCGGTTCGGAGAGGCCGCGTTCCACCAGCGCCGGCAGCAGGGTTGCCGGCAGGTTGTCGATGCAGTAGAAGCCCTCGTCTTCGAGCTCGTGCAGCGCGGTACTTTTACCCGATCCCGAGCGACCGCTGATAATCACCAGGCGCACGGGGGCCTAGTGTCCGAAGCTCACCGCGGCCTGGTAGAGCGTATCGTCGCTCGCCGCGTCCCGCAGTGCGTCACAGAATTTCACCTCGCTGAGCAATTGGGCGAGGCCGGCGAGTATGTCCAGGTGCTCCTGGGCGGCTTCTTCGGGGACGATGAGAATGAATACGATATCAACCGGCTGACCGTCGCTGGCATCGAAATCCACCGGCTGCTCCAGGGTGATCAGGCAGCCGACGGATTCCTCGCAGCTGCTGAGACGGCAGTGGGGGATGGCGATGCCATCGCCCAGTGCCGTGCTGCCCAGGCGTTCGCGGGCCAGCAGGTTGTTGTAGAGCTCCTCCGCATCCAGTGCAGTCTGCTGTTCCGTTATGAGCGCAGAGGCGGTCTCTATCACCTTTTTCTTGCTGGTGCCGGCCAGTGCGCAAAATGTCAGCGCCGGGTCCAGGAACTGGTCTAGCTGGAACATCAGTGGCCGCGAATCTTTTCCTTGTGCTTGATGAGCTGTCGGTCGAGCTTGTCTGCCAGCATGTCGATGGCGGCGTACATGTCTTCGGATTCGGCGTTGGCAAAAATATCCGCGCCTGACACGTGCACGGTCGCCTCCGCCTTTTGAACAAGCTTTTCCACAATCAGGGTCACATCCGTATTGGTGATCTGGTCAAAATGTCGTTGCAGCCGATCGAACTTGGTGAGCACGTATTCCCGCAGGGCGGGCGTAACTTCTACATGGTGACCGCTGATTGTGATTTGCATATGTCGCTCCTGTTACGCATGCGCGCCGGCCGGTGCCTACACCAGGCGTTTGCGCTCGTTGGACGGTGGAATTACCAGGGACTCGCGATACTTGGCGATAGTCCGGCGTGCCACCTTGATGCCCTGTTCGGCCAGCAGGTTGGTGATCTTGCTGTCGCTGAGGGGCTTTCTCGGGTTCTCGGCGGCGATCAGTTTCTTGATCAGTGCCCTGATGGCCGTTGAGGAACACTCTCCGCCAGAGGCCGTGTTGACGTGGCTGGAAAAGAAATACTTGAGTTCAAAAATGCCGCGTGGGGTATGCATGTACTTCTGGGTGGTCACCCGTGAGATGGTGGATTCATGCATCTCCACCGCCTCCGCGATGTCGTGCAGTACCAGCGGTTTCATGGCTTCTTCGCCGTATTCCAGGAAGCCGCGCTGGTGCTCAACGATTCGCGTCGCCACCTTCATCAGCGTTTCATTGCGGCTTTGCAGGCTTTTGAGGAACCAACGCGCCTCCTGCAGGCTGTCGCGCATATAGGTGTTGTCCGCGCTGTTGTCGGCCCGCTTCACGAGCCCGGCGTAGTCGGTGTTGATCTTCAAGCGTGGCGCGATATCGGGGTTCAGCTCCACCACCCAGGCACCGTTCTTCTTGCTGACAAACACGTCGGGCACCACGTACTCGGTATTGTCACTGCCGATCATCTGGCCCGGGTTGGGATTGAGGGACTGGATCAGCGCCAGCACCTCACGCAGCTCCGGTTCGCGAATCTTGCTGCGGCGAATCAGCTGGGCGTAGTCGCGGTTTCCCAGCAGGTTCATGTAGCGATTCACGACCAGCCGGGCCTCGGCGAGAAAGGGTGTGTCCGGGGGGAGCTGGTGGAGCTGTACCTGGAGGCATTCCCGCAGGTCGTGGGTGCACACACCGGGCGGGTCAAACTGTTGCAGGCGGTGCAGCACCGCCATGACCTCGTCGAGCTCGACCTCGAGGTCGGCGGCCAGCCCCGACCAGATGTCCTCAATAGGCGCGGTCAGCCGGCCGTTGTCGTCAGTGGCGTCGATGATGGCAATGGCAATCACGCGATCAGTGTCGGACAGGCGTGTCAGGTTGAGCTGCCACAGCAGGTGGTCACCGAGGGTTTCACCGCTGGAATTGCGGCTGTCGAAATCGAAGTCGCCATCGGCGGTCGGGGCAGGGCCAGATCCCACCGGGGACTGGTAGACGTCTTCCCACTGGGTATCCACCGGCAGTTCATCGGGAATCTGGGCGTCGAAATCCGAGAGTTCGCGTTCGTCGCTGGTCACCGGCTCGGACTCGGCACGCGTTTCCAGGTCGGCCATCTCGACGGGCTCAGCGTCGGTACCTTCCTCAACGTCGAGCATGGGGTTGGATTCCAGGGCTTCCTGGATTTCCTGCTGCAGGTCGATGGTGGAGAGCTGGAGCAGCTTGATAGCCTGCTGCAGCTGGGGTGTCATTACCAGCTGTTGGCCAAGCTTTAATTGTAGGGACTGTTTCATATAAGTCTGCTGCTCCCTGCGGTCAGTGTAGCCCTGCTACTCTGGCGAGGCAACTTTGGCATGAAACTAGCATGGGATTCTTGCGGGAGCACAGTCGGGGTCTGAAAAGTTGCTGAAAATGTGAACGAATCCCCAGGCTGGAGGCTCAATTAAGCCCGTTCCGTGCGCAATCAGAGGTGGAACTCGTGGCCGAGGTAGACATCGCGCACCTGGTCGTCTGCCAGTATGTCTTCGGCGCTGCCGGCGGCGATGATATGGCCCTCGCCGACGATGTAAGCCTTCTCACAGATGTCCAGGGTCTCGCGCACATTGTGATCGGTGATCAGGACCCCGATACCCCGGGATTGCAGGTGCGAAATGATCTGCTTGATGTCGTTTACCGAGATCGGGTCGACGCCGGCGAAAGGCTCATCCAGCAGGATAAAGTCGGGCTCGTTGGCCAGCGCCCGGGCGATTTCCACCCGTCGACGTTCGCCGCCGGACAGTGACATGCCGGCACTGTCGCGGATGTGGGTGATGTGAAACTCATCCAGCAGTTCCTCTACCCGCTCCCGGCGCTGGCTGCGCTTCAGGTCGCGGCGGTGTTCGAGGATCGCCATCAGGTTGTCCTTGACCGACAGCTTGCGGAAGATCGAGGCCTCCTGGGGCAGGTAGCCGATGCCCTTGCGTGCGCGCCCGTGCATGGGCAGCCGCGTCAGGTCCTGGCCGTCAATGGTAATCAGGCCGCGATCAGCCGGGATGATGCCGACAATCATGTAGAAGCAGGTGGTCTTGCCGGCGCCGTTGGGACCCAGCAGGCCGACAATCTGGCCGCTTTCGATCTCCAGGCTGACATCGCGAACCACGGGCCGGCCGCGGTAGCTCTTGGCAAGATTGCTGGCGGTGAGAACGGCCAAAGGAGTTGTGCCTATTCTTCCTCTTCTTCCAGCCGTTCCGGAGGAATGACGACTGTGACGCGCCCGTTGGACTCCGCGGCGGCCTTGACCAGTTGCTCATTGATGAAATAGTCGATCAGGTCGCCGCGTACGATGGACCCGTCCTGGTCTACCTGGGCGTTTTCCCTGAGCTGCACACGCTCTTCGCTGCGGAAATACTCGATGATATCGCCATGGGCATGCATCAGTTCGCTGTCGGGTTCCGGCTGTTGCTGCATACGCGCTGGAGAGCCCTCGGCGACAATGCGCTCGGCTTCATTCTCCAGGCGGTAGAAGGTAATGCGATCAGCGGTGATCTTGATAGTCCCCTGCACCAGCTCCACGTTGCCCTGGTACACCGTGCGGCCGGTCTTCTCATCGCGCAGGGCCTCGTCGGTGGTGATATGAATGGGCTGTTCGGTGTCGTCGGGCAGGGCCTGGAGCTGGCCACAGCACAGCAGCAGGGCGCTTGCCAGGGCCGCAATGGCGGGCAATCCCGAACCGCGGTGTCGGCTGTGTCTTGTGCCCATGAAAACCATCATTGCGTCAGTATAGAGCCTGTTGCAGTGCCGCTTGAAGCGCCCGGGCGTGGAAAAGTTCACGACTCGGCGTTGTTCGCGTCCGTGTGCATAAAGGGCTGGCGTGCCTTCTCGAGCAGGTCCTGCGCGTCGAGGATGAACTCGCAGGCTTCGCGCACCGCGCCCCGGCCGCCGTCATGCTGGCTGCGCCAGTCCGCCTGCGAGGCAACGAATTCATCCCCGCTGGCCACGGTCATGCCCAGCCCCACTGCCTGGATGGCCCCCAGGTCCGGCAGGTCGTCACCCATATAGGCCACCTGCTCAAGGGAAAGTTCGGTGCTTGCCAGAATTTCCCGTAGCGCATCAAGCTTGTCATCTCTTCCCTGGACAATGCGCTCGATCCCGAGTTCCCCGGCGCGCCGGTCAACAATGCTGGAGCTCCGCCCGGTGATGATGGCCACTTCGATGCCCGCAGCCTGCAGCATCTTGATGCCGAGGCCGTCCGGTGTGTAGAACGCCTTGAGTTCCTCTCCCACATTGCCGTAGTACAGGCGGCCGTCACTGAGCACACCGTCGACGTCCAGGACCAGCAGGCGAATGCGACGGGCCTTTTCCAGGGCCAGGCTCATACCACGCCCGCCTTCAGGATGTCCTGCAGCTTGATCACGCCGGTGGGACGCTGTTGCTCATCGACGGCGATCAGGCCGGTGATATTGCGCTCCTCCATGATGTGCAGCGCCTCGGCGGCGAGGATTTCCTTGTCTATGGTGACCGGGTGGTCGCTCATCACCGCCTCGATCGCGGTGGCATGGATGTCCATCTCATTGTCCAGGGCGCGGCGCAGGTCACCGTCGGTGAACACCCCCAGCAGGCGGCCCTCGGCGTCCAGCACGGTCGTCAGCCCCAGCCCCTTGCTGCTCACTTCCACCAGCGCTTCGTCCAACAGTGTGCCTGCAGGGACGCCGGGCAGTTCATCGCCCCCATGCATGATGTCGTCAACCTTCAGCAGCAATTTGCGGCCCAGTGCGCCGGCCGGGTGGGAAAAGGCGAAGTCTTCCTGGGTAAAACCGCGGGCTTCCAGCAGGGCGATGGCCAGGGCGTCGCCCGCCACCAGGCTCACCGTAGTGCTGGAGGTTGGCGCCAGGTCCATGGGGCAGGCTTCCTTGGCCACCCGGGTGTCCAGGTTGACCTCGGCGGCGCGGGCCAGCACAGAATCCGGATTGCCGGTCATGGTGATCAGCGGCACAGCCATACGCTTGAGCAACGGCAGCAGGGTGACCACTTCGCTGGTAGTGCCACTGTTGGACAGGGCGATCACACTGTCCTGGCTGGTAATCATGCCCAGGTCGCCATGGCTCGCCTCGCCGGGGTGAACGAAAAATGCCGGCGTGCCCGTGCTGGCCAGGGTAGCGGCAATCTTGGTGCCGATGTGGCCTGACTTGCCCATACCGGTCACCACAACTCTTCCCTGGGTGTTGATGAGAATCTCGCAGGCGCGGGTGAAGGAGTCGTCGAGGCGCTCGAGCAGGTCGGTGATAGCGTCGCGCTCTAGCTCGACGGTACGGCGCACGGCACCGAGAAAATCGGGGTTTTCGGGTCTGGACACGGATGATTCCCGGGGGGCTTAGCGGGCGGTGTTGTAAAGCCAGTAATAATACAGCGCGTAGAGCACGAGAAACAGTACGCCCATGGCGCGGCCGATCTGGTGTTCGCGCGGTGGGCCGCCGGTGACAGCGCTTTTTACGGTGGTGGCGTAGAGTCCACCGGCCAGCAACAGGGTAATGCCGAGCATCGAGGCGTAGTCGCGCAGCAGCACTTCCTGGCCCAGGGACTGGGTTTCAAACAATCCCGGCAGGGACATTACCCCAAGCAGGTTGAACAGGTTGGAGCCCATCACGTTGCCGAGGGCAATTTCAGCATGGCCCTTCATGGCACTGGCCAGCGACGCCGCCAGCTCCGGCAGGCTGGTGCCCACGGCGACAATCGACAGCCCGATGACCAGCGGGCTGACACCGAGTTCCAGGGCGATATTACTGGCGCCCCAGACCAGCACCTTGGAGCTGATGACCAGCAACACCAGGCCGATACCGAAGCTGGCCCAGGCGCGGGTCGGAGTCATGTGAGGGAGTTCCTCGACGTTGGCTTCTTCCTCGGCATTGGGGTCGTGGGACTGGGAACGGATCATTTCAAACAGGATGAAAGCGAGGGCCGCCAGCATCAGCAGGCCGTCGATCCAGTCCAATTCCAGGTCAAGCAGCAGCAGGCCACAGCCCAGGGTGACCGCCAGCAGCGTGGGTAGCTCACGGCGCAGCCGGTTCCTGTGTACCGGCAGGGGGGCAATCAGCACGGTGATGCCGAGCACCAGTCCAACGTTGGCCATATTGGAGCCAATGGCGTTGCCCACGGCAAGATCGCCGGCGCCGAACAGCGCGGCATTGATGCTGACCAGCACTTCCGGGGCTGAGGTCCCGAGCGAGACAATGGTAAGACCGATGAGAATGGGCGACATGCCCATGTTTTCTGCGATGGCGGCGGCTCCGGCGACAAACAGGTCTGCGCTCCAGACCAGGATGATAAAGCCGACCAGGATGGCGGCCGAAGCGATCAGCATAAAGTTACTATTCCTGTTACAGTATCGCCGCTGCTGAAAGCGACCGCCTGAACCTGTGTGCTCGCCGCGAAGCCGTGACAAACCTGTGCGGACTTGCGCCGCGCGAACTTGTAAAGGCTACAGTGGTCATACACATGACATACAACAGAGGCCGCACAGTAGCCAATTTATCGGCTCGGGTAGTGACCCACGTAGCAGTCCAAGCTCGTCAAGGCATCGTATCATGCCGCAGGCGCTGCATTATATAAGCGCGCCAGGGCTAAGGAAATGGACACCCGGCCCCGATCAGCCCCGTATCAAAACCAGGAAATGTGCAAGCTAACAGGATGACTATGACCGCGCTGCTCCCCAACATCACTCGATTCACTGCGATCGCGCTGACCCTGTTGATCGCCGCTGGTATTGCGCCGCTCGCCTCGGCCGTGGCCGAGGAGCCGGAAGATGCCTACCAGGTCATTGAGCGCACCACCGACCAGGTCATGGCCCTGGTCTCGGAAGCCAGCAGCTATGCAGATGAAGACCCCGAGCGCTATTTCCGGGAGCTGCAGTCGGTGCTGGATGAGGTTGTTGATTTTGCCTATTTCTCCCGCGCGGTGATGGGCCCCTACGCCAGTCGCAAGCGCTACCAGTCGCTCAGTGACGAGGGCAAGAAGGAACTGCGTGCCCAGGTTAGCCGCTTCACCGAGGTGATGCGGGACGGGCTGGTGAGAACCTACGGCAAGGGCCTGCTCGCCTTCGGCGGCAGCCGGGTGGAAGTTCAGCGCCCTGAAGATGCCGGGGAGCTCGGCAACAAGGCGGAAATTCGCCAGTTGATCTACAGCGATGCGCCTGAACCCTATGTGATCGAGTACCAGATGCGGCGTGGTAAGGACGGCAGTTGGCGGCTGCGCAACCTGATCGTCGAGACCATCAATCTCGGTGTGATCTACCGCAACCAGTTCCAGGCCGCCGCCCAGGACGCCAACGGCGATATCAATGCGGTGATCGACAACTGGACGACGCCGGAGAGCGACGGGACGGCCGGGTAGGGCTGCCCGGGAAGGGCCACCCGGGTAGGGCTGCCTGGGAAGGGCCACCCGGGTAGGGCTGTCCGACCAGGGAAAACTCTCCTGGCTCGCTATTAACGGTCAATTCTCCTAAACTTCACGCTTTTTTCGCTGTGGGGAAAATCATGCAGGCGCAGGAACTGCAGACGTTATTAACTGAGGAACTGCCGGGCTGCGAAGTGGAAGTGCGCAGTGAGGGTAGTCACTACGATATCCTGGTAATCGGTGATATGTTCGAAGGCCTGCGGCCCGTGCAGAAGCAGCAGGCAGTATACAAGGTACTCAATCCGCTGATTACCAGCGGCAGTATTCACGCGGTCAATATTCGTACCCATACGCCGGCCGAGTGGCAGGCGCTCCACGGCTGAGCCCGTCGCCGTGCCCGGTGTACTCACCCTCGCCCTGACCAAGGGGCGCATCCTCAAGGAAACCCTGCCCCTGCTGGCCAGGGCCGGTATCGAGCCGGCTGAGGATATCGCCTCCAGTCGCAAGCTGGTGTTCGACTGTACCCGCCCGGGGGTCAGGCTGCTGGTGCTGCGAGGTACCGACGTTCCCACCTACGTTCGCCATGGCGCCGCCGACCTGGGCGTGGTGGGCAAGGACATCCTGCTCGAGCAGGGCGCCGAAGACCTCTATGAACCGCTGGATCTGGGAATCGCCCGCTGTCGGCTGATGACGGCGGCGCCCGTGGGCTGGTCACCGGGGCCGGGTCGGCTGCGCGTGGCGACCAAGTTTACGACGGTGGCGCGGCGCTTCTTTGCGGCACAGGGCAGGCACGCCGACTTCATCAAGCTATACGGCGCCATGGAGCTTGCGCCGTTGATGGGTCTGGCGGACGTTATCGTGGATATCGTTGATACCGGTAATACACTCAAGGCCAACGGCCTGGAGCCGCTGGACCTGATTGCGGATATCAGCACGCGGCTGGTGGTCAACAAGGCCTCCCTGCGCAGCCACCACGGTGGTATTGAGTCGCTGGTCGCGGATCTGCAGGAGGCGGTGAGCTGATGCGCAGGCTGGATACCCGGGATGCGGATTTCAGCGCGCAGCTGGCGCGCCTGACTGCCTGGCACGACAGCGTTGACCGCGAGGTGGTGGCCGCCGTGGATGCCATCGTTGACGCTGTCATTGCCCGAGGCGATGCGGCCTTGCTCGAGTATACGGCGCGTTTTGACCAGGTCGAAAAGCCCAGCGTGGCGGAGCTTGAGGTCGCGCCGGCGCGGCTCCAGGCGGCACTGGATGGGCTGGGCACAGAGGAACGTGGCGCCCTCGAGATCGCCGCCCGCCGGATCGAGGATTACCACCGTCGCCAGCTCGGCGATTCCTGGCATTACCAGGACGGCACCGGCAGCGTACTGGGCCAGAAGATTACCGCCATGGACCGGGTGGGTGTGTACGTGCCGGGCGGCAAGGCCAGCTACCCGTCCTCGGTGCTGATGAATGTGATTCCTGCCAAGGTGGCCGGCGTCAGCGAGGTCATCATGGTGGTGCCGACACCGGCCGGTGAGATCAACCCGCTGGTACTGGCAGCGGCAGCGCTGGCCGGTGCCGACAGGGTATTCGGCGTCGGCGGTGCCCAGGCTGTGGCGGCGCTGGCCTACGGCACGGAGACCGTGCCGAGAGTGGACAAGATTGTCGGCCCCGGGAATATCTACGTGGCAACGGCCAAACGCCGGGTGTTTGGCCAGGTCGGTATCGACATGGTCGCCGGGCCTTCGGAGATCCTGGTCATTTGTGACGGCAACACGCCGGCGGACTGGATTGCCATGGACCTGTTTTCCCAGGCCGAGCATGATGAAAACGCCCAGTCGATCCTGGTGTCTCCTGATGCCGGGTTTCTCGATGCGGTAGAGGCCAGTATCGAGCGCCTGCTCCCGGACATGTCGCGTGCCGAGATCATCCGCAGCTCGCTGGACGGTCGCGGCGCCATGGTGCTATGCCGAGACCTGGCTGAAGCGGCGGAAGTGTCCAACCAGGTGGCCCCGGAGCACCTGGAACTGTCACTGGCTGACCCCGATGCACTGCTGCCTGCCATCCGTCATGCCGGAGCAATATTCCTGGGCCGCTACAGCGCCGAGGCGCTGGGGGATTACTGTGCCGGTCCCAACCATGTATTGCCCACCTCGGGGACCGCGCGCTTCTCCTCACCGTTGGGCGTGTACGATTTCCAGAAGCGCAGCTCGCTAATCAATTGCAGCCGGGAGGGCATTGCACAGCTGGCCCCGGTGGCGGCCACGCTGGCGCGCGGCGAGTCACTGGAAGCCCACGCCCTGTCGGCGGAGTACCGCCTGGAAGAGCACGAAGGCGACTAGCGCCGCGGCCGGGCTAGCTGCTGCGCGGCGGCCGGGAACCGACGATGACGTTGAGGTTGATCTCCTCGACGCCCCTCAGCAGGCTCAGCTCCACCGCATCTCCCGGCCGCAGCAGCGCGATCTGGGTCATGGTCAGGCGGCCGTCGACCACCGGTTCCATGTCGATATGGGTGATGATGTCACCTTCCCGGATACCATTGCGGGCAGCCGGGCCGTCAGGGTGAGTGCCGGTCACCAGCAGTGAGGGTGTATCCGAGCCGGTCATGAAGATGTTCTGCACATCCAGCCCCATCCAGCCGCGAATCACCCGGCCATAGGCTACCAGGTCCTGGGCGACACCCATGGCCAGGTCAGCGGGGGTGGCCAGTCCAATGCCGGTGAACTCGCGACTGCGCGAAAAGGTCGCGGCATTGATGCCCAGCAGCCGGCCCTCGGTGTCGATAAGGGCGCCACCGGAATTACCTTCATTGATCGCGGCATCAGTCTGGATGAAGTCCTCGTAGGTACTGAGCCTCAGCCCATAGCGGCCCAGGGCCGAGACAATGCCCTGGGATACCGAGTGTCCGAAGCCGTAGGGGTTGCCGATGGCCAGTACCACGTCACCGACGCGCGCCTGGTCAGGGTTGCCGAAGCTGATTGCCTGGATGTCTTCCATGTCGATCTTCAGTACCGCCAGGTCGGTGTCGGCGTCGCTGCCCACCACTTCCGCCAGTGCCGTGCGACCGTCGTGCAATCTCACCAGGATCTGGTCGGCGCCGGAAATGATGTGGCCACTGGTAAGAATCAGACCCTGCGGTGAAACAATCACCCCGGAACCCAGCGAACGCTGCAGGCGCTCGCGGCGGCGATTGTTGCTGTTGAGGAAGCGCCGGTATGCAGGGTCTTCGAGAATAGGGGGTACCCGCTCCTGCACCAGTTTGGCCGTGTAGATATTGACCACCGAGGGAATCGCGCGCTGCACGGCTGCGGCAAAGCTGATCCGCGGATTTTGTTGCACCAGCTCCGCGGCGGTCGGCCGGGTCGCCGGCTTCTGGTCGGCGGTCCACTGGAGGATCAGGGCGGCGGCCAGGATGCCGGCCATGGCGGGCCAGGTGATAAACTGGAAGACGCTTCGCATTGACAGCCCGTTCGATGCAGGAGCGCGAAATTATACACCTGGCACAAATTGGGAGCATGCAGAATGGGCGTGTCATTGTCACAACTCAGCGCGACCTTTGATCGAATCCTGGAACCCGAGCGCTTCCGTGACTACGCGCCCAACGGACTACAGGTCGAGGGCCGCGGCGAGGTCCGACGCCTGGTCAGTGGTGTGACCGCCTGCCAGGCACTGGTAGATGCCGCTATTGCGGCCGACGCGGATGCGCTGCTGGTGCATCATGGCTACTTTTGGCGCAATGAGGCACCCGTGCTGACCGGAATGAAGCGACGCCGTATCGCGGCACTGCTGGAGAGCAACCTGAGCCTGTTCGGCTACCATCTGCCGCTGGATGCACATCCGGATTACGGCAACAATGCCACCCTGGCGGTCCGGCTGGGCATAGCGGTCGAAGGGCCGCTACACCCCGGTGATCCCGGCGCGGTGGGGAATATCGGCCGCCTGGCGACAGACACCCCGGTTGAGGACTTCCTGGCCACCGTGTCGCAACAGCTGCAGCGCGAGCCACTGCATATTGGTGATCGCCAGCGGCGGGTGCGGCGCATTGCCTGGTGCACCGGCGGCGCCCAGGGCTACATCGAGGCCGCTGTGGCAGCCGGCGCAGATCTCTACCTGACCGGTGAAGCGTCGGAACAGACCGTCCACGTGGCGCGAGAGGAAGGCATAGAGTTTGTCGCCGCCGGGCATCACGCCACCGAGCGTTACGGGGTGCAGGCGCTGGGTGAGGCAGTGGCCGCCGAACTGGGGCTGGAGCACCAGTTTATCGATATAGACAACCCGGTTTAGAAAGGCTGCCCAGACGCGGCGCCTCAGGCGCTTTTCTCGACTTCTTCGATCTCTTCGACGACGGCGGGCTCTTCAATAATGGCCGGCTCGCCGTTGAGGAATTGCTCCCCCTCTGACGTGTCCGGCGCGCCCTTTTCGAGGCCGAACTCTTCGTTGAGGACGCCGGTGGCGTAGGGCGACGTCTTGGGCGCGTAGTCCAGCGGCGCCTGTACCGCCTCCGGCTCCGGCTCAGCGCCGATCTGGGAGAGGCCGGATTCCGGAATGGTGCGCAGGATGGTACCGGCCTCATCGGCGCACAGCTGGCTGGCCCCGCTGGCCAGGTGATTGTGTACGTCGCGGTAGCTCTCCGCCAGGTTATTGAGCAGCTTGGCCGTGTCGGTGAAGTGTTCGACGACCTCGTGCTGGTAGTCCTTCTGCTGTTGCAGCAGCTTGTCCACGCTGCGTTCCAGCTCCCGCTGTTTGCGGCCATCAAAGGTGTAGCGGCGCACAATCAGTGCACCCAGGCCGCCGCCTACCAGCAACGCGATCAATGCGGTCATGAGAAGACTGCTCAATTCGTACACGGGTTTACCTCGCTGTGTCAGAACGGCCAGTATAGCGGCTAAGCCGCGAACTGATCACCCCTCGTTGCGCCACCCCGGGGTGGTCGTTAAAGTGTGCGCCCATGATGGGTCAGGACACCAGCCCACTGCAGCGCTATGCCCGGGACCTGGAGCGAGAAGATTTCCAGGAGGATCCCGCCCAGCGGCGCGCGGTGGAGAAACTCGATGCGCTGTACCAGCAGCTGGTAGCGGCTGAACACGAGGACCAGCGGCGCCCGGCGCTGGTGGCCGCCTGGCGGCGCTGGCGCGGGGAGCGTCCCGAGCCCATTCGCGGACTGTACCTGTGGGGTGGCGTGGGCCGCGGCAAGACCTACCTGGTGGACACCTTCCATGACTGCCTGCCATTCGAGCGCAAGCTGCGTATTCACTTCCACCGCTTCATGCAACGCGTCCATGCGGAACTGACGGCGCTGGAGGGGGAGACCAACCCGCTTGAGCATATCGCCGACCGGCTCGCACTGGAGGCGCGCGTGTTGTGCTTTGACGAGTTTTTTGTCTCCGATATCACGGATGCCATGATTCTCGGCGGCCTGATGGAGGCGCTGTTCGAGCGCGGCGTGACCCTGGTGGCGACCTCCAATATTGTCCCCGACGAGCTTTACAAGGACGGGCTGCAGCGCCAGCGATTTCTGCCCGCCATCGAGCAGGTGAAGCGCCACACGGAGGTGGTCAACGTGGATGCCGGGGTCGACTACCGCCTGCGGGCGCTGCAGAAAGCCGAGCTATACCACTACCCGCTGGATGCGACAGCCAATGCGAGCCTGTTGCGCAGCTTTGAGAGCCTGGCCCCCGAGGCGGGGATGCAGTGGGAACGGCTGGAGATCAATGGCCGTTTTCTCAGCAGTCGCTGGGTGGCGGACGACGTGGTGTGGTTCGAGTTTACCGAACTCTGTGACGGCCCCCGCAGCCAGAACGACTATATCGAGATTGCCCGCATCTACCACGCGGTGCTGGTCGGCAATGTCCCGAAGATGGGGCAGGCAAGCGATGACCAGGCTCGCCGTTTCATCAACCTGGTCGATGAATTCTACGACCGCAATGTCAAACTGATCCTGTCAGCGGAAGTGCCCATCCTGGAGCTCTATTCGGGCGGGCGCCTTGAATTCGAGTTCCAGCGCACCCAGAGCCGACTGCAGGAGATGCAGTCAGAAGAGTACCTGGCACGCTCCCATCGCGCGTGACGGCAAGTGCCTCAGGCGTCGCGAACCGCTTGCTGGAGTCGGGTGCTATAGCCCCAAGGGGTGGTTCTCGATAGTTAGAGTTTGTGGGCTTTGGGCCATCGCCTTTTCAGGCAAATCCACTGGTCAGGTTGCTCGCGAATCCACTCTTCGAAATGGTGGTGTACGGCAAATGTCATTGCCACCGCCCTGGCATCGGTATCGCCATCGTCGGGAACGGGTATCGGGTCGTAGACCTGGACCCGGTAGCGGGCTTTGCCGCGGCGCTCGGCGCGAATGGGAATAAGCGCGCTGCCGGTCTTCAGGGCCAGCCGGGCGGCCGTGGTATTGGTCAGTGCCTCGCGGCCAAAAAACGGGATCAGCACACCGGTATCGAGGCGGGTGTCCATGGCCATGCCGATGCAGCGCCCGGCGTTGAGTTCCTTGAGCAGCGGCCGGGCGCCGGCATCTGATGGAATCAGCTTCACCCCGAAGGACTCGCGCAGCATCAACATCTGCTCACGCAGCGCGGCATTGGATTCCGGCGCGTAAATGGTGCTGATTTCCAGGCCCAGGTGCAGCGAGATCAGGTTGGTCAGCTGCCAGGGTCCGACGTGGGCGGTGACAAACACTGCGCCGCCATCGCCGGCCAGATAGTCTCGCGCCGCCGGCGCGACCTCGAATTCGATTCTTTCGTCCCGCTCACGCCAGATCTGCCCCAGCTTGATCAGCTCGGCAGTCGATTTACCCAGGCTGCGGAATACACCGCGAACTTTTTCCCGCCGCCAGTCGTCAGTCTGCTCGGGAAAGGCAATGGATAGATTGGTATCGGCCTTGCGGGCCTTGTCGCTGTAGGGGCCCAGCCAGCCGAACAGGGCGGCGCCCCAGGCACTGGCACGTTCCGGTGAGAGCCTGTCCAGGAGCCAGAAGATGCCGCGGAACACGGCTGCCTCCAGCCGCTGCACGGTGCGACCGAGCCACGGCCAGGCGCGGGCCGCTCGCTTGGGTACCAGGTAGTACTCAGGCATCAGTACGCCGGCACGGCTGCACGCACAGAATCGGTGCGCCTAGGCCTGGCCGGCGCCCTGTCGCTCGCTGCTGGCGGGCAGGGTACGGAACACGTGATCCCACAGCGGTGAGCTCACTCCGTAGCGGCCACCTTCACCGGAGAAGTGGTGCTTGAGGTGGTAGTGCTTCAGGTACCTGGCCAGCGGGCTGCGCATCGGGAAGTGATGCGTGGCGTAGTGAATGTAGTCGTAGCACAGGTAGCCGATAATGAAGAAGGCAAAGAAGGGCTGCAGCCAGGGCTGCGGAATCAGCAGCCCGAACAATAGGTACAGCCCTGCCATGATCGGCACACCACCCGCGGGTGGCATCACCAGCCGGGTCTTGTCCTTGGGGTCGTGGTGATGGTTGCCGTGGAAGATGAATACGAACCACTTGCCGATGCGGCTTTTTGCCGGGTAGTGGAACACGTAGCGGTGCAGGAGATACTCGGCCAGCGTCCAGGCAAACATACCGGCCACGGCTATCATCAGCAGCGCGGCCAGGCCAAAGTCGTAGAGGCTGATGCTGCGCCACAGCAACCAGGCCGCCACCGGGCTCCAGAACAGCAGGGGCGTGATCGGATGCACATGGGAAAGCCGCTCCAGTGTGTCGTTTTCGAACAGGCGAATGGACTGGTGCTCCCCCTGCTTGCGGGCGGTGGCGCCCGGCTGATCGGAATTCGGGGCGTTGGTGTTGTGTGTTTCAGGCTGCATGGCTGTCTATACCAGAATCGTTCCCGGCCAGGTCGGCGGGTTTGGGGTGACTTCTCTTTTCCCAGAAGCGCTTGGAAGCAAACCAGTCCTCAGGGTGCTGGCGAATCCAGGACTCAAAATGTTGGTGCACCTGGGCGGTCATATCTACCGCCTGTTCGTGCTCAGTAGCGCTGGGGTCCGTGGCCCGGACAGGCTCGTGGAACGTTACCCGGAAGCGCGCGTCCGCCAGCCGTTCCACCTGTGCTGGCACGAAATCACAGCTGAACTTCAAGGCCAGCTTGGCGGGCATCAGCGTGCTGAGCTTGTCGCGGCCGAAAAACGGCACCGGATGGCCCTCATCGATTCGGCGGTCCATGACTGCACCGGCGGTCCGTCCCCGCTTGAGTGCCCGCATCAGAAGCCTCGCGCTGTTGTCTCGCGGTAACAGCTCGCAGTCGAGCGCACGCCTGCTGTCCGCCAGCATCTTGTCCAGGTAGGGGTTGGTGGGCGGTGAGTAGAGGTTGGCGCTGGGCATGCCAAGCCTGGCCATTGCTGATGCCACGATTTCCCAATTGCACAGGTGAGCTGTTGCCACCACACAGGGGCGCGTAAAGCCCGGTGCTTTGACAACGACCTCGATGCGGTCGGGGTCGTGCTGGATTTTCTCCAAATGGGGGTACTCGGCCAGCACCCGGCCGGCCGCGCCCCAGGCATCGAGAGTCAACTGCTCGAGGGCGGCATCGTCAAGTTCGGGGAAGGCGAGCGCGAAATTCTCCCGGTAGATGGCGGTCTTGCGTTTCATGCGCGGACCGATCCAGCCGCCAACGCGCCGGCCGAGCCGTGAGGCGAAGTCCACCGGCAGCAGGGTAAACAGCTTCACCAGGACCCACACCAGGGCGAAATCCAGCCGCCACAGGGCGCGCTGCAGGCGCGGGTGCCGGCGCGCGACCTTGCGCAGGGGGCTGCCGATGATGAACTCTGCCATTTGCTCGAGAAAACTGGAAAAAAATCAAGCGCTTATTATAGCGAAAGCGCGCCGCTCGCGGGCCTGGAATTTAGTGTCATATTTTGTGTGATAGTGCCGAATCGTCGAGCCGCTGAAGCCCTTCGTGCAGCGTGATCTGCGGCGCCCAGCCGGTGGACTCACTGATCGCAAGATTATCCGTCACCCAGTTGTCGAAGCGCAGTTCGTTCAGTTTTGGCGGGCTCAGCATGGTGGCTCGCCCGGTCAGGCGCCCGAGTCCAAGGCTGAGGGCGGCGACCGCGTCGAGCAGCCTGGCGGGGACACTCCAGAGACGGACACTACGGTGATACACGGCGCCTGCAATAGTGGCCATTTCACGCCAGTCATAGCCGCCACTCTTGCCGTCACCCAGCTCAAATACCTGGCCGATGGCTGTCGGGCTTTGCAGGCAGGCGTCGATGGCCCGTACCAGGTCGTCAACATGTAACAGGGACGTGCGCGCCTCGATGCTGCCCGGGACCAGGGCGATACCGCGCGCCATCCAGTCGAAGATGGCACGCATTTCCTCGTCGCCCGGCCCATAGATGGCCGGGGGCCTGAGTACCACCCAGTCCAGCGTGCTGGCCTTGGCGCGGTCTTCGCCGGCGCGCTTGCTGGCCGCATACCAGGAAAGCTGGGGCTCGCGCGCTGCCAGGGAAGACACCTGCAGGAAGCGGGCGCCCGGTGCCGCGCGGCTAGCTGCTGCGACAGCGGCTGCCGTGCCCCGGTCATTGGCCGCCATGAAATCTTCCGCACTGTTGCCGCGCACGACGCCTGCCAGGTGAATAATCGCGTCGGCGTCGCGGAACAGCAGTTGCAGCGCATCGGGGGTTTGCAGCGAGCCGGCCACGGTCTCCACGGCCTCGGGAAGCTGTATCGCCTTGCGGGGGTCACGCACCAGCGCGCGCACGCGCCACCCCTGCCGGAGCAGGTAGACGCAGAGACGTTGTCCTATGAAGCCCGTCGCGCCGGTCAGCGCAACCTGTTTGCCCACAGCGCGGCTTAAGCCGTGGCGACCCTCAGGCGAACTTCCTCGGCGACCGCGTTAAGGCGTTCATCGTCATGTGCGGCGATAAAGTCCTGTCGGGCCTTGGAGCGAGACAGCTTGCCTGAGGAGGTGCGCGGCAGGGAGTGCGGAGCCACCAGTTCGACGTAGCAGTCGAGGCTCAGTTCCATGCGTACCAGTGCGGTCAGGCGACGCACCAGGTTGTTGCGCTTGTTGGGGTCAGTTTCACGGCACTGCACGACCAGCACGCACAGCTCATCGCCTTCGTGGTCGGGTGCGGAAAACGCCAGCGCGTCGCCGACCCGGACTTCCGGCTGGGTTTCAGCGATGTGCTCGAGATCCTGCGGCCAGATATTGCGACCGTGGATGATGATCAGGTCTTTCTTGCGGCCGGTAATGGTGATGATGCCGTCGGCCAGGTAGCCAATATCACCGGTATTCAGCCAGCCGTCTTCACACAGGGCGTGATTCGTTTCTTCCGGCAGGCCGAAATAACCAGACATTACGCTGGGACCGCGCAGGTAAATCACGCCGCTGTGCCAGTCCTGCAGCGCCTTGCCGTCGTCGTCGCGCACTTCCACCTCGAAACCCGGTAGCGGATAGCCACAGTTGACGAAGTGGCGGCCGCGGCCGCTGTTCTCGGATTCTTCCAGCAGCACCGCTTCGTGGTGATCTGCCAGGTGGTCGCTGTCGATGTGGTGGGTGGTAAAGCCGGTGTTGAGCGGTGAGAAGCTGATGCCCAGGGTGCATTCCGCCATGCCGTAGCAGGCCAGGAAGGCGCGGCGGTCAAAGCCGGCAGGCTCGAGCATGTCGGCAAAGTGTTCCAGCGTCTGCGGGCGAATCATCTCGGCACCGATACCGGCAACGCGCCAGCTGCTGAGATCGTATTGCTCAATATCGCCCGGGCGCACACGGCGTGCACAGAGGTCATAACCGAAAGACGGCGCGAAGGAGATGGTGGCCCTGGTCTTGGTCATCAGGTTCAGCCACTGGCGCGGGCGCATTGCGAATTCACGGGTGTCCAGGTAGTCAATGGACACCTGGGCGGACATGGGCACCAGTACAAAGCCGACCAACCCCATATCGTGGTAGTAGGGCAGCCAGGACATCATGCGGTCGTCGCCGCTCATGGCCAGGCCCTGCATGATGGCCTGCAGGTTCGCCATGGCGGTCCGGTGTTCAATGACGACGCCGCGCGGGAAGCGCGTGCTGCCCGAGGTGTACTGTATGTAGGCGATATCCCTGGGCTTGATCTGCGGCAGGGCCATGCCGGTGTCCGGCAGTGCGTGGAACGCTTCAGGCTCTTCCACCATGCGGATGTTCAAGCCTTCACTGGCTTCCTGCAGGAAGGGCAGGTAGCCCTCGGAGGCAACGCCAATAGCGGCATCGCTGGCTTCCAGCAGGCGCTGCAGCTGGGCCACGTAGGCGCTGTGCGCACCCACTTTCACAGACGCAGGCAGGGCAACGGGGATCAGGCCGGCGTACTGACAGGCATAGAAGAAGCGGATGAATTCCGGGTCGGTCTCGGCCACCAGGGCGACGCGATCACCCTTGTACAGGCCAAGGCCCAGCAGTTTACGAGCCAGCACCTGGGATTGCCGGCGCAGGTCGCGATAGGGGATGCTGGCGTAGATCTCGCCTCGACCGGTGTAGAAGTTGGACCCGGTATCGCCCTGGGCTGCATAGTCCAGGGCTTCGGTCAATGTGTCGAAATCTGCCGCGCGAAAGGCCAGGGCGTGGTTCGTCGGCGTAGCGTTAGGTTGCAAAAATGAATCCCCCTCATTTTTGGCGGTTCTACCGCCGGCGCACTATCGACGCATTAACAATAAAAAATCAAACAGATCCCCAACTCGCGTCCCGGTACATCTCCCGGACGAGTTGAAGACCAGATTCCTGCCCCCACGTGGTCTTACGCGCTGCTGTGGTCGTGCCAGCCCGATCAGCTGTTTTGTCGCGGCGATCCCTGCTTCGGGTTCTACCGCGTACAACCACTTGCGCCATGCTCTCAGGCCTTTTTTTATTTTCACCCGATGAGCAAAAATGGTAGCACTGATAACACTGTAACTTATAGGTAATAATACCAATCGATCCGGTCGAGCAGATGCCCCAATTGAGGGATTGCCGAGCTCGTTCGTTTCATAACGGGTGTGTGCGTCATGCCTCTCGCAGAACAGCTACCCCGTAAATCGCCGGGCCGGTCGATTTCAGGCCGCAACTATATGTTATTTAAGCCGTTTTTTCCAGCGCGTTGTTGTAGAAACGACGCTGCGCTGGTGGTTGGCCTAGCCGGGGTTTCAGAAACCGGGGAAAACTGGCGGTTCGGCGGGCCACTGGGCGAGGCCGGGTAGGAAGGTCGCTATCAGTCCGCCGGGATTCGCTGGTAATAACCGTCGAACCAGACCTGCCAATCGCCCTGGGAGTCCTTTTCCTCAAACAGTTGGCGAACGCGGCCGTCATCCAGTGGCGTCCATTTGCCCCTGAACTTTGCGGTCCTGAAGCTCTCCAGGTAGAAGATCTTGCCGCGCATCACCATCGAGCCTTTCTTCAGCTCTCCCGACGTCCTGATAATCGAGTTGCCGTTGTCGACCCACTGCTGGTGCCATTTGCCATCGGACGGGTTGTAGTAGTTGATGCTGGAGCCGCTGAACCCCTGCCCCGTGTCGTACTCCTCGAGTAGCATGCAGCCGTTTTCGCGCTTGGTAATCCGGTTGCGCCCATACAGAATCTTGCCGGCCTTGTCGGTTACCGCCCAGTCGCCTACCCAGAAGTCGAACTGGCGGTGTTTTTCGCTTGCCTCGCAATCAAACCCGGGGGTCTGCTGGGCGGCCGCGGGCAGGCAAAGGCAGAGTGACAGCAGTAAAGCGAGTGGTTTCATAGTTGTTGGCCTCCTGGAAGCTCGGTGGCGTCGGTGTGGACCCGGCTAGCCAGTGAGTATAAGTCCCGGCAGCGCCCACCTCATATCCGTGCAGCTGCCAAACGGGGGAGGAACTCCTGTGCCGCTGCAAGCCACTGTAATTTAAGCCGTTTTCCTGCTGGCTGTTTGGTCGTCAGCACAATCGGGGCTATACTGCGCGCCCCATGCCAGGCAGAGATCGAGTAGACAGTTCATGAACGGCCCGTCTGCGGCAACCATCACGCTGGAGACGCTGGAAACCCCGGCACAGCTCAGCGAGTTTCTCGCACTTCCCCACCGACTGTATGCGGACGACCCGGCGTGGATCGCGCCGCTCACCTTCGAACAGCGCCAGCGGTTTTCACCGAAGAACCACTTTTTCCAGCATGCCCGCTGGCGTGGGTGGGTTGCCCGCCGCGACGGCCAGGTCGTCGGGCGAATTACCGCGCAGGTCGATGAACTGCACCAGGCCCATCATGGCGACCGGGTCGGGTATTTCGGCATGATCGAAGCGGAAGACGACCCCCAGGTGTTCGCGGCACTGTTCGAGGCGGCTGAGTCCTGGCTGCGGGCTGAGGGTATGCTCAAGGCGCGCGGGCCGTTGAACCTGCATATCAACGAGGAAGTGGGCCTGCTGGTCGACGGCTTCGACACGCCTCCGTTTGTGCTGATGGGGCATGCCAGGCGCTTCTATGGCGCCAGTATTGAAGCTACCGGATACCAGGGTGCCCGCGACCTGCTGGCCTACCATATCCGCCCCGACTTCGAAGCCCCGCGGGTGATGGTGAAACTGGCGGAGCGGGTATCCGACCGCGTTACCGTGCGCTGCCTGGATCGTTCCCGGATCGATGCTGAGGCGGCAGTGATGCTGCAAATATTCAATGACGCCTGGCAGGGCAACTGGGGATTCGTGCCCCTGGGATCGGAGGACTGGGCGGAGACGGTCAGGACGCTGACCCGGCTGATGCCTGACGATTACATCCAGATCGCGGAGTACGACGGCGAGCCCGTGGCCTTCATCGTGGCGCTGCCCAACATCAACGAGGCGGCGAGAGACCTGAAAGGCAAATTGCTGCCCTTTGGCTGGCTCAAGCTGCTGTGGCGACTGAAGGTGCGGCATCCCGGCACCGCGCGTGTACCGTTGATGGGGGTGAAGCAGGAATTCCAGCACTCGCGCCTGGGCCCGACCCTGGCCTTCATGGTGATCGATGCGGTGCGCAAGGCCCTGCACGCCCGCGGCGTGAAAGACGTGGAGATGGGCTGGATACTTGAGGACAACGACGGGATGCGCAATATAATTGAGACCATCGGCGGCCAGGCGTACAAGCGCTACCGCGTCTACGAAAAAGACCTCTAGGACCCCCGCATGCAACTGGACCCCGAATCCCACCAGATGACAGCCATTGTGCTGGCGGGCGATCGCACCAAGGCCGACTCCCTGGTCAATGAATCGCCCGCCGGCTGCAAGGCGCTGATCGACATTGACGGGACGCCCATGGTGCGCCGGGTACTGGACTCCTTGATGGCCTCCAAGGTGGTGTCCGAGATCACCATGGCGGGCCCGCAGGCCGACGAACTGGCGACCGATGCCGGCATCACCGCACTGGTGGACTCCGGCCAGGTGAGCTGGCGGGCGCCTGAATCCAGCCCTTCCACCAGCGCCTATCAGGCCATGCAGTCAGTCGATGGCGACAAGCCCATTCTCCTGACCACCGCCGACCACCCGCTGCTGACCCCGGAAATTGTCGATGCCTTTGGACGCCAGAGCCTGGCGGATGATGTCGACGTGGCCGTGGGCCTGGCGCCGCACGCGCTGGTGACCGAAGCCTATCCCGGCATCAAGAAGACGGTACTGCGATTCGCTGATGGCGAATTCTGCGGTTGCAACCTGTTTGCTTTCCTGACGCCGGAGGGCAGGCGCGCCGCGAATTTCTGGCGCAAGATCGAGCAGGAGCGCAAGAAGCCGCTGCTGGTGATCGGGCTGCTGGGATGGTGGGCCGTGATTCGCTACCGCCTGGGCCTGCTGCCGCTGGAAGACGCGCTGGCCAAGCTGTCGAAGCGCCTCGGCCTGCGTATGCGCGCCGTCATTCTGCCCTATGCCAACGCCGCGATTGACGTGGACTCCATCGCCGACCTGATGCTGGTAAAAGGCTCGCTGGAAAAGGCTGTAGATCGGGACGCGTAGTCAGAGACGCTTAGTCCGGGACGCGTAGTCAGGGACGCTTAGTTCGGGCGGGCCGCGCAGGCATGCGTAGTCGGGGCGTGCCGCGCAGGCACGCGAATTGAGGGCAGGCCGCGCACGCATAGGCCAGCCGGCTGCTCCACTACATCCAGGCGCTACTCGGATGCCCTGTCGAGTCGCAGTGTCTCGACGTTCGCCGCTTCAAAACCCTGGCGATCAGCGCGCAACTGGCGCTGCTCCACAGTCAGGCGCCAGCCCGCATCATCCCGTTCCACCTGATAACGGTTGTAGGCAGCCCGGTCTGCGCCGTACAGGCCCATGGCCGATGCAGAGGGCACCGCAACCACGGGAATTTGACCCTCTCTGCCGGGCAGGTAATCGAGCCGCGCCCGGTGGCCGTGGCCGTGCAGAATCAGCTCTGCGCCGGCGTCGCCCAACAGCTTCACCAGCCTGTCAGCGCCGCGCAGGGCTTTGCGCCACTTGTCCACCCCGGGCACAGGTGAGTGGTGCACATAGACGACCCGGAACTTGCCGCGGGTCTCTTCCAGCAGCGCACCCAATGCCGTGAGCTGCTGCTCGTCAATACGCCCGCTCGCCATCAACGGTGGTGTGGGACAGGCACTGGAAAGCCCGACAAACGCCAGGTCACCGCGCAGTCTCAGGCTGGGAAAGCCGTCGCGGTATCCCGGGTCCGGCGCCATGTAGTCCTGCCAGAGGGCAAATGTCTGCTGCGGATCGTCATTGACCAGGGCGTCGTGATTGCCCGGAACCAAAGCCACCTGGTCAGCGGGGCCAAGTTGTTCCAGCCACTGCCGCGCCTGCCGAAACTCCTCGGGCAGGCCGGTATGGGTGAGGTCGCCGGTGATCAGCAGCTGGGCCAGTTCAAGCCCCTGAAGATCACTGGCCAGCGCGTCGAGGACCTCTCTCCGGTGTTCAAAACGCCGCCGGCGCCGCCAGGACAGGTAGCTGAGAAAACGCTTGCTGAGCAACTGCGACAGGCGCACGTCTCCCAGGTCTGAGAGATGCGGGTCTGAGAGCTGGGCAAATTGCAGCGCCATGCCTGGGCGTCCCTGGCTGGGTTCAGGCGCGGTGGATAATCGCGCCAAGCTCGGCGAGCTTGTCGACGATGTTCGCATAGCCCCGGTCGAGGTGATAGACCCGGTCGATGACCGTTTCGCCTTCGGCCGCCAACGCCGCAATCAACAGGCAGGCGGACGCCCGCAGGTCAGTGGCCATGACCGGTGCACCCTGCAGGCGTTCGCGACCGGTCACGATCGCCGTATGGCCCTGCAGCTCGATATCCGCGCCCATGCGCTGCAGCTCGGCCACGTGCATAAAACGATTCTCAAAAATGTTTTCGATCACCGTGGCGGTGCCTTCAGCCAGCGCGTTGAGCGCCATGAACTGGGCCTGCATATCGGTGGGGAAAGCAGGGTAGGGCGCGGTGCTCACATGCACGGCCTTGCAGCGCCGACCGTGGGTGTCGAGCTTGATCCAGTCGTCACCGGCTTCCACCTCCGCCCCGGCCGCTTCCAGTTTAGCGAGCACGTGCTGCAGGAACTCGGGACGCGTATCCAGCACGCTGATGGAGCCGCGGGTGGCGGCGGCCGCCGCCAGGAAAGTGCCGGTTTCTATGCGATCAGGCGGTACCGCATGCTCAGCCCGGTGCAGTTGCGGAACACCCTCAATGGTGACCGTCCCGGTGCCTGCGCCCGAGACCTTCGCCCCCATGCTGTTGAGCAGGCGACCCAGGTCTTCGACTTCCGGCTCCAGGGCGGCGTTGTCCAGCACCGTCACGCCCTCGGCCAGGCTGGCCGCCATCATCAGGTTCTCGGTAGCGGTGACCGAGGGGATGTCGAAGGCAAAGTGCGCGCCCTGCAGGCGGCTGCACTTGGCCTTGATATAGCCGCCTTCGATGTTGATTTCCGCGCCCATGGCCTCGAGGCCGGCGATGTGTTCGTTCACCGGGCGCGAGCCGATGGCGCAGCCGCCGGGCAGCGAAACGTCGGCTTCGCCGAAGCGCGCCAGCAGTGGGCCCAGCAGCAGGATAGCGCCGCGCATGGTCTTGACCAGCTCGTAGGGCGCGCGTACCGCATTTACCTGGCTGCTGTCGATACTGAGCGCGTTGCCGTCGCGCTCGACGGCGCAGCCCAGCAACTCCAGCAGTTGCAGCGCGGTGTCGATATCCTTCACCGCTGGAATGTTTGACAGTGACAGTGGTTCGGGACTCAGCAGGCCGGCGGCGATAACCGGGAGCGCGGCGTTCTTTGCGCCGGCGATGCGAACCACACCGCGCAACGGACCATTGCCGGTGACATGAATTTTGTCCATCAAGCTGCCTGGTCGGGGTTGATCAGGCCATTGTCCAGCAGGGCCGCGTAGGCGCCGATGATCTGGTCGATCTGTGCCGTGGAGTGGGCCGCACTCACACTGTTGCGCAGCAGGAAGTTGGTCGAAGGTGTGGCCGGCGGTACCACCATATTGACATAAACGCCTGAATTGAGCAGGGCTCGCCAGCACTCAATCGCCTGTGCGCGATCCGCCAACTGCACGGCGACCACCGGGCTGACCGCGGGGCCCAGGGAAAGCCCAAGGCCGGTCAGGCCTGTGTACAGCCGGCTGGCGTTGTCCCACAGTTTTTCTCGCAGCTCGGGCTCTGCGCGAACGATGCGCAGGGCTTCGCGGGTGGATGCCACCACGGACGGTGTCGAGGATGCCGTGAAGATATAGGCGCGAATGCAGAAGCGAATGGCTTCCAGCTCCGGGTGTCGGCTGGTGCAGAAGCCACCGATGCCCCCCAGGCTCTTGCTGAAGGTGCCGGCAAAGAAGTCCACATCCTCCTCGATGCCTGCGGCCTGCGCGGCGCCGCGCCCGGTCTCTCCCATGACACCCATGGAATGGGCTTCGTCGATCATCAGGTAACCGCCGTACTCGCGTTTGATGGCGGCTATTTCCTTCAGTGGTGCAACGTCGCCGAGCATGCTGTAGATACCCTCGGCGATGATCAGGGTGTTGCCGGTGCGCTCACCGAGCCGGCGCATGCGCTTTTCCAGGTTGTCCGGGTCGCTGTGTTTGAAGCGAATGACTTCAGCGCCGGAGAGCTTCACGCCCGAATAGATGCTGGAGTGGCTGTCCGCATCGAGCAGGATGACATCGCCGGGTCCGGCCAGGGTCGCGGTCATACCCATGGTGGCGGCGTAGCCGGTGCTGAAGCAGATAGCGTGGTCCACGCCATAGAAATCCGCCATCTCAGCTTCCAGCGCCTGGTGCTCGGCGAAGGACCCGTTGGCCAGGCGCGAGCCGGTAGTACCGGTGCCCCACTTGTCCAGGGCGGCGTGAGCCGCTGCGATGCAGCGCTCATCGTAGGAGAGTCCAAGGTAGTTGTTGGTACCGGCGAGGATGACCCGCTTGCCCTGGACCATGCCCTCAGTCGCGGATAGCAGCTCTTCGGTCACCGCGCCAAAAGGCTTGACGCTCTTGCTGGCCAGCTCCGCCTGGAAGTCGGCCATCTCCTGGAATTTATCAAACAGCATTGATTGCACCCTGTCTTTTTTGCAGCGGCATGCCTGTGCCGTCAGCGATCAGGGGTTGAGGTCCCTGACTTTCTGGGCCAGTTCACCGATGGTGTTGACGTCTGGGAGGATATTGAGGGGAATGGAGATATCGAAGTGGTCTTCGATCTTCTCGATGAATTCCATCACTTCCAGGGAGCTGAGGCCGATATCTGCCACGAGGTCGGTGGTCTCGGTCAGCTCAACATTCTTCTTGTTGAGAGACCCGAGTGCGCCATACATGAATTCAAGGTATTCGCGGTAGTCGGCCATCCTGCCTGTGCCCTTGCGCCGCTTCTGGCAAGTCGCTAGATTTCGAAGCCGGAACTATACCCACGGAACATCCTCAATGCCAGCGATTTGGTTAATAGACGCTTACCGCGCCGGTGAGCGCGGGCAGGTGCGCGCGCTGGCAGCCGCCCTGTCAGAATCCCTGGAATGGCCCTGCCGGCGGATCGCGCTGGACTACCGTGGCGCCGTAATACTGCCGCATGTGCTCGGGGCCAGCAGCGTCAGCGGGATCACCACCGAGGCGCGGGCGCAGCTGGCGCCGCCCTGGCCGGACCTGGTGATTACCTGTGGCGTGCGCAATGAGCCTGTGTGCCGATGGATCCGCGACCAGTCCGGCGGCCATACCCGGTACCTGCACCTGGGTCGCCCCTGGGGGCCGCTGGACAGCTTTGACATGGTAGTCACCACGCCGCAGTACCGGGTTCCGGATCGCGCCAATGTGGTCAACAATGAACTCACGCTCCACGGTCTCGATTCCGGTCGCCTGGCCGAGGCGGCGCAGCGCTGGGCCCCCGAGTTTGCCCACCTGCCGGGGCCTTACCTGACCGTCAATATCGGTGGTAACAGTGGCCCGTTCACTTTTGGCAGGCGGGCCGCGCAGCGGCTGGCCAGCGAGGTGTCGGCGCTGGTGCGACAACACGGAGGTTCACTGCTGGTGTCGACCAGTGCGCGTACACCACCCGCCGCCATCGCGGAACTCGAACGCCATATCGATGTGCCCTGCCAGCTCTACCGCTGGCGCGAGAGCGATCCCGAGAACCCGTACCTGGGGATGCTGGCGCTGGCCGAAAGGCTGGTGGTTACCGGGGACAGCATCGCCATGCTCTCCGAGGCCTGCAGCACTGGCAAGCCGGTGTTCATTTTTGACCTCGGCGGCATGCGTGAGAATTCCCCGGTCCCCAGGGACTTCCGGCTCGGCGGTGCGCTTTATGCGCTGCTGATGCGGCTGTTCTGGAAGCGTCTGTCGAGAGACATCACCCTGGTTCACCAGCGCCTGGTCGCAACGCGGCGGGCCGGCTGGCTGGGTGATCCGCCGGCACAGTTGCCGGAGCCCGCCAGCGATCTGGCGCGTACCGTTGAGGCTGCCCGAGCCTTACTTGGTGAGGCCTAGCTCCGGATCGACTTCCAGGCGCCGGGCGCTGCCGTCAATCAGCTGGTAAACCCGGTCTGCGGCGCTCACCATGGCGCGATTGTGGGAAATGGCCAGTATGGTCAGCTGGCCCTTGAGCTGCTCCATGGATTCCCGCACCGCCGCCTCACTGTCCGGGTCCAGGGCGCTGGTGGCTTCGTCGAGAATCAACAGCCGCGGCTGGTTGACCAGCGCGCGGGCAATCACGATGCGCTGGCGCTGGCCGCCGGACAGTTTGCCGCCGCGTTCTCCGACCACGGTCTCCACCCCTTCCGGCAAGCGCTCTATGAAATCCCAGGCACCGGCCGCGCGCAGCGCGCGCTCCGCGTCGTCGGTCGTCAGTGCCGGGTCGCCCAGGGTGACGTTGTGCAGGATACTGTCGTGCAGCAATACCGTATCCTGGGGAACATAGCCGATCATGTCGCGCCAGGCGCGAATATCCAGCGCTTCCAGGCAGCGGCCGTCAAGCTGGATCTCCCCGCTGTCAGGCCGCAGCAGGCCGATGGTGAGGTCAATAATGGTGGTCTTGCCGGCACCGGAGGGACCGATCAGGGTGGTGAGGGAGCCGGCGGGGATATCCAGCTCCAGGTCCTTGAATACGCTGTGCTTGTCGTAGGAAAAGCTGACGTGATCAAAGCGGATGCCCTGCGCCAGGCTCGGCCGTTCACCGCCGTGTAATTGTTCGCGGGCAGAGTTGGCGGCCTCGATGCTGTCCAGCATGGCCCAGTAGGCACTCTCGCCCTGGACCAGCTTCTGGTACTGCTTCTGTACCTTGCCGAGGAAGCTGAAAGCGCGGCCCAGGGTGACTACCAATACCATTACCGTGGTCAGCGCCATGCCGTAGCCTTCCAGCGCCACGTAGATACCCAGGCAGATGAACAGGGCAAACATCAGTTCCTGGGCGGAATCCAGTACCGCGGCGCTCAGCACCTGCACCCGCAGGGCCTTGTTCAGCCGCCGTGTCTCATGGGCCAGCACTGTATCCGCCAGGTGCTCCCGGGCCATTGCCTTCAGCGGTTTCACCGACTGCAGGGTGTCGGTGAGGTTGGCGATTAGTGAGGTCATCAGGTTGGTCTGCTTGCGGCCCGCCTTGCGGGTAATCCGCACCAGGAAATGGGACAGGCCGATGACGACGGCGCCAGCGCCGATGGCCACCAGGGACGCTCGCCAGGACAGGGCAAAGGCCACGCCGCCGTAGATAATGGCCTGGATCAGGAAGGTGATGGCGGTGGCGCCGTGGACAAAGGAAGCAGACGAGCGTTGCGCTTCAGTCGCCAGTGAGTTGGTCAACTTGCCCACCGGTTGGTGCAGGAAGTACTCCCACTTGCTGCGCAACACCGCGCGCAGCATCTGTAGCCGTAAATCCGTGCCGACCTGGGCGGCGGTATACCCGACCTGGCGCTGGGCCAACAACAGGAAACAGCTTTTCAGGGCCACGCCGGCCACGATGATGAGCAGCATATTGCCCAGCGTTGGCAGGATGCCCAGGCCGTCCAGGGTGCTGAGCACCGTGGCTTCGAAGCCTGACTGGGCCTCGCTGGGGGCGCCCAGCCCCAGCTCGCTGGCCGCCGAGCTGGCTTCGCCGCCCACCGCAATATTGAGCAGCGGCAGCAGGGCAGACAGGCCCACGCCCTCGGCGATGCCCGACAGCAGCAGGGCCACCAGCATCAGCACGGTGTGCAGCCGGTAGGCACGGAAAAAGCTGAGCATCAGTTTCATGGGGGTGACCCGGTCGGGCGCTGCGCAAAGCGCGGCATTATGCCGAGTGCGCGCCCGCTTCTCAAACGCTGCGGCCTGGCGGGCTCCGGTTTCACCAGCGCATCCGCCTGAGCAGCAACAGCGCCGCGCTGAAAACGATGACTGTCGGCAGGAAGGCGACCAGCGGCACGCTGATGGCCAGCAACTGGCCCAGCGCATAGATGATCTGCGCACCCAGGTAGAACAGGATACCCACCAGTGCCCCGACCCCGAGATTGAAGCCGAAATTGCTGTTGCGACGGGAGCCAAGACTGGCGGCGATCGGGGTGGCCAGCAGCACCATGGCGCCGACTGTCAGGGGCATTGCGAGTTTCTGCCAGAAAGCGCCGAGATAAGTTTCCCAGCCCTGCCCATTGGCCTTGCGGAACTGGCTGTAGTTGTAGAGCACTGACAGGGTCATGCTGTCCGGCGTGAGTGACAGTGTCGGCAGCTCGTCTTCCTCCCACATGCCACCGACCTCGAGTTGCTCGTAGCCGCGGGTCTGGAATACGCCGTCCACCAGCCGTTTTTCCCGCACCCGTTTCAGCAGCCAGCGTCGACCGGAGAGGACCTCCGCCGTGCGCGCATGCAGGGTGCGGCTAAGCTCGCCGTTCTCGTCAAATTCGTAGAGGTCTATGCCGCCGGGTATGCCGCCTTCCTCGAGGCGCGAGAGGTGCACATAACGCCGTTGGTGTCTTGACCAGACCCCGCCGTCGGGAATCCGCACATCACCCCGATAGCGCAGGAAATGCCGTTGCTGTTCGGCGTACTGGTGCAGGCGAGGGGTGGCAAATTCCTGGCTGGCCCACAGCAGTCCCATCAATACCAGGGTTGGCAGCGCCACCGCGGTCAACAGGGAATTGCGCGACACGCCGGCGCAACTGATCACTGTGAGCTCGTTGTAGCGATCGAGATTGGCCAGCGCCATGATGCTGCCCAGCAGCGCAATCACGGGCGCCAGGCCTACCAGCTGCTGGGGCAGGGTGTAGAGCGTGTAGCGTGCGACAGCGAGCGCATCGTAGTCGAAGCGGGTGCGCTCAAGTTCGGTGATAAAGGCGATGAGGCCAAACACCGAGCCCACTACCAGCAACACCATCAGCCAGCCTCGCAGCAGGTTAGCCGCTATGTAGCGGTGCAGGATCACGTGCCGGCGGCCTGTTTGGGCCGTCGCCGCCAGCGCGGCGGATTCACCAGCAGAACCAGGATGACCACGACCACTGCGTGGGCCGCCCACAGGCCCGGGAAGCGCGGCACGGTGCCCTGCTCAATGCCGGTGCGCATGACCGCTGTCAGGCTCAGCAGCCCGATGTAGATCGCCAGCGCCACAAAGAAGCTGCGCAGCCTCGATTCCCTGGGCGCGGTGCGCGCCAGGGGCACCGCTATCAATGCCAGCAGCAGGGTCGCCAGCGGGGTGGTGATGCGCCACTGGTACTCGGCGATATCCTTGGGCTCTGCGGATCGCGACAGGGTGAGGGTGGTTTCCGCCTTGCGCCGGTATTGCTCGCGGGCTTCCTCATTGGCAAGGCTCACCTCCATGCGCTTGAACTTCAGGGTAATGTCCTGGCGCTTGCGCTTGTCCAGCAGGTAGTTGTAGCCATTGTGAAACTCCGCGGTGAGCGCCTGGCCCGGGTTCAGGGTCGGCAGGGCGGCAGACTCGGCGATAATGATCTCCTCGCGGCCTTTGCCCGGGTAGTGTTTCTGCATGAACACGCCCTTGTGCAGGCCGCGCTCCAGGTCCAGGCCCTCGGCAATAAAGGTGTAGTCGCTGCCCTGCATGTTGACGAACTCGCCGGCGGACATTTTTTTCAGGTCAAACTGTGCCGCCGCCTGGGCTTCCAGCCGGTAGCTTTCACGGTAGGCCCAGGGCCGCCCGAGAATGGAGATCACGCCGGTCAGAATGGCCACCACCACGGCCAGCTTGAATACCGCCTCCAGGATTCGAGCGCGGCTGAGTCCCGCGGCATACAGGGCATTCATCTCCGCGTCGCGGTACATGCGGCCGATGGCGGCCAGCACCGAAAAGAAGAAGGCGGAAGGCAGCAGCACTTCCAGCGTGACCAGCGTGTTGAGCCCGACCAGTTTGAACGCTGTGAGCATGTCCAGCCGGCCCTGGGCGGCAAGCCCGAGCTGCACCGATGCGGAGTAGCCAATAAACACCAGCACCAACAGCCCGAGGCCGGATACGAAGGGGCGCAGGATTTCCAGGCTGATGTAACGATCGACGATCAAGCGAGCGGTCCCTGTCCGCGGGGGTTGATTGGTGCGCATTGTAACGCACTGGCCGTTGTGACCGGGCTGAGGTCAAGAGAGTTCCGCGCGGCCTGCGCATCTGGCCATTTCCGCCGGCTTGGCGCATAATTGCGCGCTTTTCAAAGCGGGGCCTTCCCGGCGGGGCCTACCCGGCGGGGCCTACCCGGCGGGGCCTACCCGGCCGGGCCTCCCCGGCGAGGCCTACCCGGCGAAGTCTCCCGCTCCTCTCCACCAGTCCACGAGACAAAGAGATGTTCAAGCTGAGCGACGGCGTCAAGAAGGCGCTGATTCTCATTCCTACCGAGCCCTTGCCCGCGAAAACCCGGGTGGCACTGCGCCGCAAGCACCTGGCGAACCTGGAACTGGCCAAGGCGCAGGCGGCACAATTCCTGATCATCGGCCACCCCAAGAGCGGCAATACCTGGCTCAAGGTGATGATCTCCAGGCTCTACCAGCTGCGTTACAACCTGCCCGAGTCGAAGTTGATCAACACCGACGAATTCGCCCGCAAAATCCCGGAAATTCCCCGGCTGGCGGCCACCAACGGTGTTTACAGCTACGAGAGTGAAGTCGGCAAGCTGCTCGCCATCGGTGCTGCCGACAACCCGCTACGCCATAAGCCGGTGCTGTTCCTGGCGCGCAACCCGATCGACATCGCCGTCAGCTGGTACCACCAGTTCACCAAGCGCCAGTCCCGTGCCAAGCAGGAGTTGATCAACCATTCCATCGATCACCCAATCGACCGGCGTACGGTGCAGATGTGGGAATTTGTTCGGCATTCCGATATCGGCCTGCCGTTCCTGATCAATTACCAGAACCAGTGGGCCGAGGCGATCGCCGAGCTGCCCCGGGGCCTGATGGTGCGCTACGAAGACCTGCGGGCGGACCCGGTGCCGACCCTGCACAGTATTGTCCAGCACATGGGCGAGGATTTTTCCGAGGACGAAGTGCGCGCCGCGGTGGAGTGGGGTTCCTTCGACAACCTGCAGAAGCTGGAAACCAGCGGAACGTTCAGCCAGGGTGGCATGAAGCTGGTGAACAAGTACGACCCCAGTACCTACAAGGTGCGGCGCGGCAAGGTCGGTGGCTACCGTGACGACTTCGATGCGGAGCAGGTGGCCGAGCTGGAAGCGCTGGTGCGGGAGAACATCTCCCCGCGGCTCGGCTACTGCCAAGCGGACTGACATGCCACCGCGCACCTGGGTCATCCTCAGTGACAAGCGGGGCGATAACGGGCAGGTCGACACGATCGTGGATGCCCTGGCCTGGCCGGTGGAGCACAAGTATGTGCACATGAAGCCCGAGTGGGTGCTGGGCAAGCCGCGCTACCGACCATCTCTGGATCACCTGGACCTCGAGCAGTCCGACCCGCTGGAAGGCCCCTGGCCCGACCTGATCATCACTGTTGGGCGCCGGCCCTCGATGGTGGCCTTGTGGGTGCGCCAGCAGTCCGGCAACCGGACCAAAATTGTTCTGGTGGGCAAGCCGTCCGGGCACATGCTCGACTTCTCGCTGGTGGTGGCCAGCGCGGAAAACCAGATGCCGCCACTGCACAACTTCCAGGCCACGACCCTGCCACTGATGCGCATCGCCGAGCAGGATGTGGCCGGCGAGGCAGACGCCTGGCGCGAGCGCTTTGCGGGTCTCAAGCGACCGATGATCGCCATGCTGATCGGCGGCGAGACCAACCCCTTCATCATGAACCGCAAGGTGGCCCGTGAGCTGGTCGCCACCGCCCGCTGGGTCATCGATGAACTGGGCGGCACGCCCTATATCACCACCAGCCGTCGCACCACGCCCAAGGTGCTGGAGGTGCTGCGCGCCGAACTGCCGGAGCAGGCGGTTTACTTCGAGTGGTCCGCGGAGGCGACCGACAATCCCTATCGCGCGCTGCTGGGATCCGCCGACGGCTTTATCGTTACAGGCGACAGCGTGTCGATGATGGTGGAGGTCATATACCTGCACAAGCCGCTGGCCATCTTCCCGCTGCCCGGGGGCTGGCTGGGCAAAGTAGACCAACTGCGCCGCTCGCTGGCCCACTGGCTGTTCAGGCCGAAGCTGAGCACGGCCTTCGATCGCCTGCGCCATGCCTTGGCGCGAGGGATTTACTACATCGATTATTTCAAGGTGCTCAGCGCCACCCGGGATTTCCGGGCCTTTCACCGGCTGCTGGTCGATAACGGTTACGCGGTGTGGGCAGGAGAGGCATTCCGTACCCGGGAAATGCCGCTGCCCGACGACGTGGGCATTGTGATCAAGCGGATTGAGGCGCTCTTTCCAGAACAGATTCCAGAACAGATTGCGGAACGAACGTCCGGACAGGCGTCCGAGCAGGGCTAGCGGATCGCCGCGCCCCTAGCGCATCCCCAGCACGTTCTTCATAAAGTGTGTGCCGAAGCGGCTGATGCGCTGTGCGGCCACCGCCAGGGGGCTCTGGTCCAGGTAGTTCAGTTGCACCATGCGGCGCTCACCGACAAAGCGGGTATGGCCGTGCCAGGAGTGGTCGGTGCGGCGGAAAGCCAGCAGGGTGCCGCCCAGCGGCTTCACCTGCGCGGTGTAATCCTCGATGTCGGACTTAGAGCGCAACATACGCAGCTGCCCGTCTTCGTGGTCCCAGCCTTCGTTGAAGTACACCAGCACGGTGATGACCTTGCTCTTGTGATCGGTGTGGATATTGCCGTCAGTGCGCTCGCAGAATTTGCGAACCGTGACCGTGGTTGGCAGGCTGGCAAGATCCATATCGAAACGCTCGCCCAGCACCTCCGCGAAGGCCTGGCCCTGGATTTCATCCATGAGCGTTGCAAAGGCTGGGCCGCAGCTGAGGTTGTCCAGCGCGTGGTTGGCCGCCGTATCGATTGCCGGGTAGTCCGCGTTCACCCTCGCGAGGGTGTCCGCCGTCAGGAATCCCGGCACCACCATGAAGTCGAAGGGGTCGCTGTTGAGCTCCGCCGTGCGGAGTGCATCGAGGTTGATCATTGACATGCGCGAATTGTACGGGCACGCGTAAAACCGCAGCAAGCGGGACGCCCGGTAATAGTGCGGCAAATCAAGAATTCCTGTATCATGCGCCGCCTTTTCAAGCCGGAGAATTTCCCGTCCATGGGCGACAAAGCCCGCGCCGCCGCGCGCATTCTCATTATGCTGCTGTGCTTCTGGCTGCCGGCACAGCGCCGCAAGCGCCTGGAACGCTGGCTGAGAGGTCGCGAGGAATTCAAGAAGCTGGAACGCTGCGACTGGGTGCTGATGAGCTGGGGAAAATCCGGTCGCACCTGGCTGCGGGTCATGCTGTCACGCGCCTACCAGCTGAAGGTGGGGCTGGCCTCCGACGAGTTGCTGGACTTTGACAACTTCCGCGATGCCGACGCTTCGCTGCCGGCTGTGTTCTTCACGCACAACAATTACCTGCGCAACTACACCGGCAACTGGGAATCCAAGGCCCACTTCCTGGGCAAGCGCATTGTGTTGCTGGTACGCGACCCACGCGACGTCGCGGTGTCCCAGTTCTTCCAGTGGAAGTTTCGCATGCGGCCCAACAAGAAATTCATCAACGACTATCCGCCGCACGCTGCCGATATCGACGTCTGGGACTTTGTGCAGGACGTTGACGCCGGCGTGCCCCGCATCGTGGACTACTTCAACGGCTGGGCGCGGGCTATCCCCGAGCTCAAGGACGTGCTGGTCATTCGCTACGAGGATATGCGTAACAGCCCTGCCGCCGTGTTACGGCAGATATTCGACTTCACCGGCACCCAGATCAGCGACGAGCAGATCGCCGAAGCGGTGGAGTTTGCCGCCTACGAAAACATGAAGAAGATGGAGCAGGAGCGTCACTTCAAGGGGTCTGGCGCCAGGGTCAAGCCGGGTGACAAGGACAACCCGCAGTCCTTCAAGGTGCGCAAGGCCAAGGTCGGCGGCTACCGGGACTACTTCACCGACGAGCAGTGCGCGCAGCTTGAAGCCATGGTGGCGGAGCTCGACCCGCAGTTTGGCTACAGCCCAGAGGGAGAGAAGGTCGCGTGAAACTGGCGATCCAGAACCTGCGGCAGGCCCTGCAGACGGCCAGGAAGAAGCTGTCGCGCCGCATCCTGCACTGGCGGATGCGCGGCAGTTCCGAGGCGGAGATTCTCGAGGCGGAGCGCAAGCTGCGCGGCGTCGAACAGTACGACAAACTGCGCCGCGCCGATATCGTGGTGGTGAGCTTCGGCAAGAGTGGCCGCACCTGGCTGCGGGTGATGGTCTCGCACCTGTTCAGGGTCATGTATGGCCTGCCCGACAACGCCATTCTCGGTTTCGACAATTTCCACAACCTCAACCGCGCAGTGCCGAAGGTCTTCTTTACCCACGACAACTACATCAAGGACTTCACCGGCGATTTTGACAGCAAGCAACCCTTCTACGACAAGAAGGTGGTGCTGCTGGCCAGGGATCCGCGGGACGTGGCCGTGTCCCAGTTCTTTCAGTGGCGGTTCCGCATCAAGCCCTCCAAGGTCGCGATCAATAACTATCCGCCGCGGGGCTCGGATATCAGCCTGTTCGACTTTGTCACCGGTGACAACGGCGGCAGCATGAAGGCAGTATGCGACTACCTCAACCTGTGGGCGACCGAGGCTGGCAAGGTCGAGAGCTTCTTCCTGCTGCGCTACGAGGAGCTGCGCTCCAACCCTCATGAGAAACTGCGCGAGATGCTGGACTTCATGCAGGTGGACGCCAGCGATGAGCACGTAAATGCCGCGGTGGAGTACTCCTCCTACGAGAACATGAAAAAAATGGAGAGCAAGCAGCAGTTCCGGCTGGCCGGTGGACGCATGATGCCCAGGGACAAGGACAATCCCAACAGCTACAAGGTGCGGCGCGCCAAGGTGGGCGGCTACCGCGACTATTTCAGCGATGAAGAAGTGCAGGCCATCGACCGGCAGCTTCTGGACACCCTGCACCCCCTGTTCGAGTACTCCTGAGCCGCTCAGTGGTTCGGTACTAATACCCTTGTTTCAACCCGTAGCCCGGGTACCTTGAAAGGTAAGCCGCACACAGAGGCGGTGCCTGGAGTGAGACCATGGGTAATTTCCAAGCCGCAGGCAGCTTAGTCGCCCTGCTGCTGGTGCTGGCCTGCCTGCCCGCCTGCACGGCAATGGCCGTCACCGGTGCGGTGGTGGGCGCTGCCACCGCGGTCGCCGTTGAAGTTGTCGAAGTACCTTTCGAAGTCGCCAGCGGCGCTCATGGCGCCGTCACCGATGATGACGAGGACGACGATGAAGACGAGGGCGGTTAGGACAGCGCTTTCGCAGCCTTTTATCCCAACTTGTTGACCTGATCACCGCGACGGATGGACCCGGCTTGCAGGACGCGGGCATTGACGCCTCGCAGGTGCAGCGCCTTACCGACCTCGGAGTTCACGAAGCGCAGTGCGTCGTCGCCAAATCGCTCGCGGAATTTCCCACAACCCAGGTGGGGCTGGTCGGTCACTTCCACCAGCGCCGAGCCGATGGCAAGCCGGGTGCCCGGCGGGACATTGTCTTCACTCAGGTCCAGGTCGACATAGAGCTGGTCGCCGGCCAGCGGCCAGCGCTCCTCGGTACCGGCGATCAGTGCGGTGGCCCTGGCATTCATGATATTGAGCTGCATGTCAGGGTGGGCGGTGCCGTCATCAGTCCGGGAAGAGCCGCGGCTGCCCCAGTTGTCACCGACCAGGCCTCGCTCGGTGCACAGCGCTGCCTCCTCCAGCACCTCGCGCTGGTTGGTCGCTGGTCGCCGCACGATCATCATCAGCTCGCCCGACTCGGCGGGTGCTGCGCGAATGTGCTCAAGTCCTGCCTCGAGCTCGGCGGAACTGCTGTGATGGGCCATGGGTGACTCCTCAGGCGGCAAATGGCCGCATTGCGATAAAGGCGGTGTCGAACTCTGATTCTGTACCGGTCACCCGGTCGACCAGCAGTTCACCCAGCGCCGGGGCCAGCTTGAAACCATGACCGGACAGACCTGCGGCAAACGCCACGCGTTCGCTGCCCGGATAGTGGTCCACGATAAAGTCTGCGTCAGGTGTCATGGTATAGAAGCAGCTGGCATGGTCGAGGCGGACCGGCTTCACGCCGGGCAGGTGATTGGCGACAAAGTCGTCTATGCGTGCATCGTCCGCCGGGTCGCGCTCGCGCCTGGCGTCGAGAGGGTCGTCGATGGGTTCACCGCCGCTGTGCTCCGCCAGCTTGAGGCGACCGTCTTTTGCCGGGAACCCGTAGAACTGGCCGTGGGGCAGTTCGATGAAAAAGCCCTGCTGGTAGCGCTGGTCGTCACAATCGAACCAGTGCAGGTGTTTGCGGGTAACGGTCAGTGGCAGGTTCAGCGCCGCGAGCAACTGGCTGCTCCAGGCGCCACCGGCGATCACCAGTCGATCTGCGGAATAGCTGGCGCGGTCAGTGATCACCTGGATGCCGGCGTCCCGTTCCTGCCAGCCCTCAATGCTCTCGCCCCAGCGATGCTCGGCACCGTGCCGCAGGGCGCTCGCCAGGTGGGCACGGATACAGTCTTCCACCGGCAGCCAGCCGGCGTCGGGTTCAAACAAGGCGCAAGCGC
This sequence comes from Halieaceae bacterium, assembly GCA_965229625.1. Taxonomy (GTDB): domain Bacteria; phylum Pseudomonadota; class Gammaproteobacteria; order Pseudomonadales; family Halieaceae; genus JANQIO01. The sequence continues at coordinate 592,383 of CBDDJJ010000002.1, read as the reverse complement.
CATCGGGAATCATAAACTGCGGGAAATCGCGGGGATCGACATCGTTGACCACCAGCTTGTGTTGCCTGGCCGACGCCAGCACGCCGCGGACGGTCTCCCCTTCGGCTGGGCCGGCGTAGAGAATGCCGCTGCGGGTCAGCAGCGCAGGGTCCAGCGCATCCCATAGGGCATAGCTGCGTCGCAGCAGCGGAACGTAGTTGGGGTGTTCGAAGTAGGACAGCCGAATCAGGCGTGACTCGCCATGGGAACTGCCGCGGTCATGGGCGGGTGGGAAGCGATCCAGGCCAAGGCAGCTGAGGCCGCGGTGGGCAGCGTGGAAGAGGGCGGCGCTGCCGATGCCGCCGGTGCCCAGTACGATCAGGTCGTAGTGGGCCATGGCTGGACTCAGGCGGCCCGGGCAGCGTCGACCAGGTCGAAAGCGTCTTCGCGCAGATGGCCGGCGCGAATTTCGTCCTGTAGCTGGGCCTCGGTGATCTCGCCGTCATCCAGGCAGTCCCGCACCAGTCCAAAGAAGAAGGCTTCCTGGGCCGGGTCCGGATGGCGGGCATAGGTACCGGCAAACCTGTAGTCCCCAAACAGGGCGCGACGGGCACGACGCAACCAGTGGCGGGGCGGGAACAACTGGAAAGTATCCGCCGGGCGGTAGTCGATCTTGAGGCCGGTCTTCCAGGGCTGGGTCTTGCGCTTGGTATTGTGCAGCAGCTTGGTGTCTGCTGTGAGCGTGTCGAAGTCGTTCCACTCGTTTTCCAGCACACCGATGGTGTCAGGGTCTTCGAGCTTCAGCGACACCCAGTCCATGTAGTCGCGCTGCACGTCGGGTTCAAACATTTCCTCGAAGTTCTTTTCGAACTGCCAGTGCTGCAGCTTCTCGCAGTCCAGCAGCATGACACTGGATGCCCAGGCGCCCTTGCGACCCTTGCGGCCCGACTTGGGGCGGCACATGATGGCCTTGCCAGCCATGTCGCGGTCCAGCAGTTCCTGGACGTCAGCCAGGGCGAAAATATCCGGGTCCATCACCACGGCGCGGCCCTGGTAGTTCATCAGCTGCGGGGGTGCAAAGCGCAACGGCGTAAAGGACTGCAGGTCTTCATTGACCCAGGGACGCATCTCACCATCGCGGCGATAGCGTTTGCCCTCATGCTCGGCCATGCAGGAAAAATCCCGGGTCTCGATGAACTTCACATCGAAGCCGTCCGGGTTGCGGGCGTTCTTCTTCAGGGAGTAGCGGCTTACCAACGCGCCCAGCATCTGCTTGTGGTTGGTGTGAATAAATACCGTGGGTTTCATTGTTTCCGGCAGTTCAAAGCTTGGGATAGTCTAGCGCCATGAGCGAACACGAGCCAAATGTCTGGTGCTTGCTGGGCAGAAAGGCCGGCGATAATACACAGGTGCGCGCCCTCGCAGAAGCCCTGGGTGTCAGATTCACGGAAAAACAGATCCTCGCCCGCGGCTGGGAACTGGTGCCCCATCTGCTGCTGCGCGTGACGCTGGCCGGGATAGACCGGGCTGCGTCCAGCGAGCTGTCACCGCCCTGGCCGGACCTGGTGCTCACGGCCGGCCGTCGCAACGAACCGGTGGCGCGCTGGATACAGCGCCAGTCAGGCGGTCGCAGCCGGCTGGTGCATATCGGCCGACCCTGGGCGCCGCTGGATGTCTGGGACCTGGTGGTGACGACGCCCCAGTATTTCCTGCCCGAGCGGCCCAACATTCTGCACAACCGGCTGCCGCTGCACCGGCCCGCTGCTCGGCAGGTGGAAGGGCTTGAAAGCTGGGCCGGGCGTTTCAGTAACCGTGATGGCCCCTTGATCGCGGTGATGGTGGGCGGAGACAGCGGCAAGTTCGTGATGACCGAGGAAAAAGGGGCGCGGCTCGGTGAACTGGCTGCAGGGCTCGCGCACCGCGCGGCCGGGTCACTGGTCTGCGTCGCCAGCCCGCGCACGCCCGCTTCGGCCTTCGAAGCCCTGCGGGCGAGTACAGGCGCGGCGGCCCGGTGTTTCCCCTGGGGCGGCGAGAATCCCTACCAGGCACTGCTGGCGATGGCTGACGGGTTCATCGTGACGGGAGAGTCCATGTCCATGCTGGGGGAGGCCGCCGACACCGGCAAGCCGCTGTACATCTTTGACATGGCGGATAGGGATTCGCGCTGGTGGCGGCAGGCCCACAACTACCGGTACAAGCCCCTCAGCCATCGTCTGGCCATGCGCCTGGGCCCGCGGCGCATGCGGCGTGACGTAGGGCGCATCCAGCACGCCCTGGTGGCGGATGGGCGTGCCCGCTGGCTGACTGCGGAGTCGGCTTTTGATCAGTGTGGCGCTGCGGGAGAGGCAGACGGGCCAGGCTTGCTGGACGCCGGCGCGGAACTGGCCCGCACCGCGGCGGCGGTCAGGCGGCTCTTGCCACCTCGCTGAGCGGGTGTTGCGTGGCCGGCGGCAGGTCGGGGATACGCGCCAGCACTTCGAAGGCGTCGTGGCGCACATGGTTTTGCGCCATTTCGTTGCGGATGAATTCCTCGCTGATCTTGCCCTGCGCGATGCACTCCTTGAGCAGACCGAAGAAGAAATTCTCCTGGTTCTGGTCCGGGTGCTGCTTGTAATTGCCGAGAAAAGCGTACTCGCCGAATAGCTTGCGGCGCGCGCGCATGATCCAGGCCGCAGGCGGGAACAGGCGGAAGCGTTCCGCGGGCCGCCAGTCCGTGGGCAGGCCGGTTTTCCAGGGCTGGGTCTTGCGGCGGGTGGTGTGCAGCATCTTGGTGTCAGTGGTGAACTTGTCGAAGTCGTTCCACTCGGCCTCGAAGAAGTCGATGCTGTCGCGGTCTTCTTCCTTCAGGCAGACCCAGGGCTGGTAGTCCTGGGTGAAATCAAACATGGCGCGGAACTTGGCTTCTGCATCCCAATGGGTGAGCTGGGCGCAGTCCAGCAGCATGACGCTGGAGGCCATGCAGCGGTCCACCAGGCCCTTGGGGCCGGAGCGCATGCGGCACATGATGGCCTTGCCCTGCATGTCGCGGCTCAACAATTCCCAGATATCGGCGGCGGCAAAGATGTCCGGGTCGATGACCACGGCGCGGCCCTCATAGCCCATCAGTGCCGGCGGCATGAAGCGGGTTGGGGTGAAGGACTGCAGGTCGTCATTCAGCCAGGTGCGTTTGACCCCATCGCGCAGGTACTCCTTGCCCTCGAACTCGGCGAAGAACGGGTAATCGCGGCTGTCCATGATCTGGACGTCGAACTTGTCATTGTTCGTGGAGTAGCGGCGCAGGGCGTGTTCGGCAACGATCGCACCGGTAATCTGCTTGTGATTGGTCTGAATGAATACGCAGGCTTTCATAAACGCTTGGCAGGGGTGTTGATAGGCGCGCAACTATAAAGCAAAGCGCCCACATTTTCTATGTGGGGGCCGCTGCTATAAGTGTAAATATCAGCGTGAGTAGTAGTTGATGCTGCGCCCGGTGAGCGACGTGTAGAGCACCCCGAAGGCTTTTGCCATACGGTAGAGATTGTGCATCAGCATACCCTTGGAAAACACAGAAAAGGGCAGTAAAAACAATGACATAAGGATCTTGCTGAGGGAGGTGGCCAGCAGCTTCAAGGCGCGCGTGCCGGTGCCGTGGGCGCGTGCCATGCTGACCTGGGAGCAGCCGTTCTTGAAGCCGCGCTTGAGCAGCCCGCGGGCGGTATAGCGCTCGGGCTCATGGTTGCGGTGGATCACCGACATATCAGCCGACGCCAGGTTCGCACCCAGTTCGTGGGCACGAATGAAGAAATCCTTGTCCTCGCCGCCACTGAAACGGAAGGTGTGGTTGAAAACAGGGCCGACGGTGGCGACCCGCTCGAGAATGCTGCGACCGACCAGCGCGTTGCAGGTGGAGGCACAGCCCGGCAGGCCATAGCGCCCGCCCTTGTTCTCGTGCTTGGCCTTGACCGGCGAGCGGAAAATGCCGGATTCCCGCGCCCATTGCGGCATGAAGGAATCGAGCACCCAGGTGCCAAACACCAGGTCGGCGCCGGTCACCGCCTGGCGATCCAGTAGCTGGATGAGCCAATCTGACTGGGGCTGGTCATCGTCATCAATGAAGGCCAGGAAGTCAGCACCCCGCTCCAGCGCCACGGCCACGCCGCGGTTACGGGCATAGGTGATACCGGAACGTGGTTCGGACACGTAGTGAATCGAGATCGGCAGGCGCGGCGCGGCACGCAGGCAAATGGCTTCGGTTTCGGGGTTGGGATTGTTGTCGACCACAATCAGTTCCACCGAGCTGGGGTTATAGCCACTGAGGTCGATATCCTGCAGTGCGACCAGCAGTCGCATCAGGCCCTGAGAGCGGCTGTGCGTGCAGACACAGATGGCGACCCGGAGGTCGATAGTGGCGCTGACTGTCATGGCTTGGCTTTAAGTACCCTGGCTATCATCTGCAAAAAAATGCAGAACATGTACAGAGCTACTTGAATATACCGCGGCGATAGAGGCCCCAGAAAAACCCCCACATGAACACCAGTGGACGCCGGCGCACGCGCTCGGGGATCTCAATCGGTTCTCCCGAGTGGCGCTCAAGCTTCCATGCGATATAGTCGAGTCCCCCCTCGAACGTGAACAGTGCCTTGACCAGGCGCAGCACTGACAGTGTCTTTCCCTGTATTACCCGCAGCCTCCATGCCCAGTGCGCTGCCGTCCTCTGGCGCGCGGGTATTTCGCTGGCGTACTGCTCATCATACACATGAAACGGGAATACGAGGGAGTCGGCGTGGAATTCTGTGACATATTGGTAGAAATTTGCCGAGGCGATTACTAGTTCCCGGGCGCGGCCGCTGCGTTCCGTGCGCAGTTCGGTGCCATAGCTCAATCCCAGCGCGCCCTCCCAGAGCTCTGCCAGGGAGCCTTCCCGGGGCAGGGCCGGCAGCGCCCTGTGCAGCAGCGTATAGGCCGCGTCCAACAGGCAGCCCTCGACCTGTTCCCGGGTTTGCGGGCTGCGGCTCCAGGCAATGCGCGTCGGCTGTGCAAAGCGACCCCAGATGTAGGACTGGAACCAGGCGCGGCTGCAGCCGCGCTGAAAGTCCGCCAGTGAAATGACGGTGACCTTGCTGCGCAATACCTGGTTCTCCCAGGCCTGCTCGGCGTAGAACACGTTGGGTGGCAGCACCCGGTTGGCCAGGGCCAGCACGCCACGGCCATAGGCCGCGGGATAGTCATCGCACAGCAGGTAGAGATCCAGCAGGCCATCGAAGATATCGCCACTGCGCAGGCAGGAGCCATACACCAGCACGGCGGCGATGGCCTCGTTGTGACGCTGCTGCAGGGTTGAGACCAGCAGCCCGAGTGCCGGGTGGCTCTCAGTATCCGGACCGGTTACCGTGGGGTACTCGTTCACGGCCTGATAAATGTCAGCGGCTCGGTGGCGCTGATTTCCAGCTGTCCATGCACAGGCAGGATTTCACCGTCCAGGTTCACCTCGCCCTCCATCCACAATTGCACCCTGTCGGCATTGTGACTGAAGTAACCCTGGGCGGGTACCGCATTGCGGCTGGGTTTACCGCGGGCAATGCTGGTGAAAGTGCGTGCAAAGCGGCTGCAGCCCTGCTCCATCAGCGTCAGGCGCAGCGCCCCGGAGCCCTCGCCCCAGAATGGGCGCATGCCAAAGGCCAGCCGTTCCAGGGTGCTGACTGCCAGGATCAGGGCCTCATGATCTTGCCGCGCCTGGCCGTCCAGGCTCAGGCCGATGCGCTGGTCACCGGTGAACTCCGGCTGCCCGCGCACCACACCCCATACCGTGCGCAGCGTGCCCAGGGCCAGGCTGAAATCATCGCGCAGGCCGCGGGAATGGATTTCGCGATGGGCGTACTCGGTGCCCTGGATGACCGCGCCGGCGCCGAGAAACATACCGAAGTGGCGCTGCTCCCCAATTGCCAGCCGCATTAGCCGCCGTTGCCGGGGTGGCTCCGCCAGGGCGCGATCACCCGCGCACCAGTCGCAGAAGCGACTGACCGCCCGCCCCAGGGAACCGCGCAGGCCGACATCCCCCGCATTCATATTGGCGGTCCCCCCAGGCAGTAACACCACGGCGGGCGGCGTGGTGAAATACTTGTCTTCCAGCAGCTGTCCCAGCAGGGCCGAGTTGGTGCCGTCGCCGCCATTGATCGCCAGCACCTCGATTCCCAGCTCGGCCAGGCTGGCGAGCGCCGCCGGGATCTCCTCCGCGCTGCGCGTGACGATGTGATGGATCGAGGGCGTGGCGTCGATGCGCTGCCGGAACTGCTGGAACTGGTCGCGGTTGTGGCCACTGCCGGGGTTGCTGACCAATCCCACCGGCGCACCCGCGTTTACCGCCGTCACGGTGAGGGTTCCCGCAGCTCCACGGATTTCAGCGTCAACGCCACGTAGCCCAGGCGAGGTGCCTTGCCCCGCACCTGCAGCGGCAGGCCGGTCTCGCGATCGAAGGCGACCAGCAGCTCCCCGGACAGGCCCAGCAGGCTGAAGTCAGGTTTGTCGGCGGCGGGTTGCAGCAGCCGGGCGGTGACTTTCAGCAGATCCACATCGCGATGCCGGGTGCCAAAGGCCGCCAGGCCGGGATCGATTTCCACCAGGTCTTCGCCTGCAGGCTCGGCGCTGACCTGGTAGAAGTTGAGGTCGGTGTTCACCAGGAAGGTCTGGCCCGCCTGGCCGGGCTGCAGCAGCGCGATCAGCAACAGCGGGTCCGTCACCCTCTGTCCACCTTCGGGGTAGGCGAGTTCACGCCGGCTGGTGAGTCGCCACTCGCCGCCTGCATCCGGCTCCAATCGCTCGCGGGTAATGCCCTTCATGCCGTACAGCCACTGTTTGCGACGCCGATCACTACCTTCACTGAAACGCTGACGTTCCAGCAGGCTGCCATCGGGGCGGGCGCTGAGGCTGATGCGCTCGCGGTTGTTGGCAACGCTGTTGCTGGCCTCCAGGCACCAGGCGTCGGGAGATTGTGGGCAGGGATTCAGGTTGAGCTCAGAACGGGCGGTAGCCCAGAAGGCCTTCTCCTCGAACAACAGGGAGTGCCACTCCGGCAGGGGAGACGGCAGCGCCGGGTCGGCCTGGGCGGTGAGCTGCAGGCTGAGGAGCAGTATCAGCAGGCAGCGCCTCACTGGTGGCTCCCGCGTGACAGGGGCAGGTCAGGTTGCTGCCGATGCGGATAGGCGGCCGCCACCAGGGCAATCGGTAGCCACAAGTACAGCCACATTTCCTTGGGGTGCACAAACAGGCGGTCGAAGTCCATGAAGATGCAAGTCATACCGTATAAGAGTAGCGCGAGATAGAGTCGTTCCCCGCGACTCTTCAGAAGACCGACTGCCTGCACCAGTGCGGTCCCCAGCAGTGCCATCAGCAGCACCAGCCCTACCAGCCCACCGTCGCGCAGGGTGGCCAGGTAACTGTTGTGGGCGTGGTTGAACACCTGGTTGTAGGCGTTGACGTGGGGGTCCACCAGGTAGCCCTGGCCGATCAGCCAGTGCCCGGGCATATCGGCCAGCACCTGCTGCCAGATACCCGGCCGGAACGAGAAACTCTGCACCCGGCTGACCCAGTCAGCGGGGTTGCTGGCGAGCAGCCCCAGGCTGGCCGCCCCGGCGACCAGTGCCAGCAATAAGGCCCGCCAGCCCAGCAGTATCACCAACCCCATGCAAACCCCCGCCAGGGCGGTGCGGGACTGCGTCAGCAACACCAGCGCGCCGAGCACGACGGCCAGGCCGGAGTAGGCCCAGCGGCGCGGACGATCGTTGATTGCCAGCTGCACGCTCAGCACCAGGAACAGGCCGTAGGCGGCCCCTGACTTGTTCTGGTGGTGCATGACGCCTAGGGGCTCCAGGCGGGTGCTCGGGAAAGGGTGCTGCGCGTACCAGACGAAGATGGACACCAGAGCGGTGGCGGCGGCCAGCCAGGGCAGGCGTCGGGTATAGCGGTCCACCCGTTCGGCATTGTTGACCCACAGGTAGCCGCTGATGGCAACGAAGGAGAGCAGGTTGATGCTCCACCACAGCTGCCAGCCGGCGCCGGCGGCGGCAAAGTCAGCGGTCCATGCCAGGGTCAGCATCATCCAGCCTGCGTAGGCGAACAACAGCGCGAGCAGCAGATTGCCGCGATAGAAGTGATACAGCTCGCGCCACAGCAAGGCCACGGCGGGAAACACCAGCAGGTAATAGAGCCGGCGGTGCCCCGAGGCCATGGGCAGGAGGAAATAACCGACGATGAACAGGCTGTACAGGTACAGCATGCCACGCTCGAGCAGGAATCCTCGAATTTGCCTGATTTCCATTGAGATCAATAACTTGGGGCTGGCGAAAGGCGGCAAAAATACCACAGAATCTTGTGCATGGACCACGCATCCTTTACCCTGCGCGTTTTTTAGCCTGCCCGGTTCCGGGGACAAAACATGCACGCTGTCATCAAGCGACTGATCAAGTGGCTGGTCCGCGCGATCAAGAAATTCCTGCCCGAAGAACAGGGCCACAAGCTGGAGCGCTGGCGCCGCGGTCGCGAGGAATTCTGGAAGTACAACCAATGTGATTACATCTTCGCCTCCTATGGCAAGAGCGGCCGCACCTGGGTGCGGGTCATGATTTCCCGCTACTACCAGCTGGTCTACAAGCTGCCCGACAACATCCTGATGGGCTTCGACAACTACCAGCGGCTGAACCGCGACATACCGAAGATCTTCTTCACCCACGACAACTACCTGCGACAGTTCACCGGCAACCTGGATTCCAAGAAAGACTTCTACCACAAGAAGACCGTGCTGCTGGTTCGCGATCCGCGCGATGTGGCGGTGTCACAGTTCTTCCAGTGGAAGTTCCGCATGCGCCCGGACAAGAAGTCCATGAATAATTATCCCGAGCACGATGCGGACATCTCCGTATACGACTTCGTCAAGCACGAGGGGCAGGGCCTGAATCACATCATCGACTTCATGAACGCCTGGGCTACCGAACTCGACAAGATCGACAAGCTGCTGGTGGTGCGCTACGAAGACCTGCGTGCCGACGCGGCTACCGAGATGGCGCGGGTAGTGGACTTCCTGGGTATGGAGCCCAACCGCGAATACCTGGAAGACATGGCCGAGTTCGCCTCCGTGGAAAACCTGCGCAAGAAGGAACAGGAAAACTACTTCTGGCGCAGTGGTTCCCGGGTGCAGGCCAAGGACGTCAACGATCCCAACACCTACAAGGTGCGCAAGGCCAAGGTGGGCGGGTACCGGGACTACTTTGACGACGATCAAGTAGCGGAACTGGGCGCCATGGTAGATTCGCGCCTGCTTCCGGTGTTCGGCTATACCAGCGCCGAGCAGCAGTCGACAGCGGCACAGGCGAGCGAGTCCTGACATGGAAAAATGCGTCTTTATACATACAAATGAGCGGCAGTGGCTGGGTGCGCTGGTGGCGGAGTATTCCTTCAAGCGCAACTCCCGCAATCCCGAGGCCTTCGATGTGCGCTTCATCCACACCCGCGACCACGCCTTCCTCGCGGAGAAGGAGGGCAAGACCTTCCTGCGCGGCGGCACCACCCGGGACTGGCGCATGGATGACCTGCAGTCCTTTACCCCGCTGCGCTTCCTGCCGCCCCGGCTGATGAACTTCAGCGGCCGCGCCGTGGTCACTGACCCGGACGTTTTCGCGGTGGGTGATATCAACGAACTGCTGGATCGCGACATGCAGGGCAAGGCCGTGCTGGGGCGCCATCGCTCGGCGAAGGAGGGCAAGGCCTACCAGGTGGCCACCAGCGTGATGCTGATGGACTGTGCGAAGCTCTCACACTGGGACGTGGAGGCGGATTTCGACGCGCTGTTCCGCTTCGAAAAGGACTACAAGGAGTGGATGGTGCTGGCCTATGAGGACCCGGACACCATCGGCTACCTGGAAGACTGCTGGAACGACTTTGATCACCTGGACGCCGAGACGCGACTGCTGCACAACACCAAGCGCCGCACCCAGCCCTGGAAAACCGGCCTGCCGGTGGATTACACGCCGGCGGACAAGTTCAAGGACAAGCCGCTGCTGGCCTCCCTGAATCGCCTGCGCGCCAGGTTGTTCGGTGAGTATGGCCTGCTGGGCCACTACCACCCACACCCGGACAGCAACCAGGAAGCCTTTTTCTTCGGCCTGCTCAAGGAGTGTCTGGACAACGGCCACGTCAGTGAGGCCCTGGTGCGGGAGGAAATGGCGAAGAACCACGTGCGCCACGACGCCTTTGAGGTGCTGGAGCGCACGCCGCCCCTGACCGAACAGCCGGCACTGGCGGCCTGAGGTAGCGCAACGGCGTCTGCTGGCAAAGACTGTCGACGAGGATTGTCTGCAATGAAGTACCTGGATATCGAGAAACTCCGCGCGCTCGGCCGCGAGGAGTTCATGGCGACCAAGCCCTATCCGTTTTTCAACACCGAAGGCCTGCTCACCGAGCAGGGCTTTGAAGATCTGCTGCACAACATGCCGCCGCTGGAGACTTTTGGTGAGATTTTCGGCAAGGAGCGCCGCGCGGGCCAGGCACCGCATGACCGCTACTCCCTGGAGTACACACCGGAGACAGAGGTGCCGCTGCCCTGGAAGGAATTCATTGGTGAACTGTGCAGCGACGACTACCGCCGCGAAATTGAGCGCCTGCTGGGTGCCAAAAAAGCCGAATTCCGCTTTCACTGGCACTACACACCCAGCGGTCGCGACGTCTCGCCCCATTGCGATGCCCGCCGGGAACACGGCTCACACCTGTTCTACTTCAATTCGGAAGATGACTGGTTGCCGGAATGGGGTGGCTCCACCCTGGTGCTGGATGACGGTGGGCGACTGAGCTATGACTCGGCACCGGCGCTGGAGGAGTTCGACTCGGTGCACGAGATGGATTCCATCGGCAACTACAGCGCCCTGATGCTGCGCACAGACCACGCCTGGCACGCGGTACGCCCGATCAATTGCCCGGAAGACCGCCTGCGGCGCATCTTTATCGTGGTGGTCAACCCCGACAACCTGTTCTGGAAGGTGCGTGACCGCATCATCGGCAAGCAAATCCAACGCTTCTGAGCGACTCGGGCCGAATCGGGCCCATCTCTGGCTGTGTTCTCTGGATGCGGCGTCCAGCCTGGATGCCTCGGTACTCAGCGTGGAGGAGTCAGCGCGCCGGCCTGAATCCGCGCTGGGCCGGGTATGGCAACGTCACCTGCTGTCCCGCTATGGGCCCCTGGCCCCGGCCGACTGGCAGTTTGAGACCGGTCCCCACGGCAAACCCGCGCTGGGGCCTGGGCACGGGCTGGAATTCAACCTCAGTCATTCCGGCGACTGGTTGGTGATGATCGTTACCGAAGGGGTGCCGGTGGGTGTCGATGTGCAGCTCCTCGACCGACAACGCCGGGTAGACCGACTGGCCCGGCGCTATTTTTCCGGCCCGGAAGTCGCTGAGTTGTCCGCTCTGGATGGAGATGACTATTGGCGGCACTTCTATCGCCTCTGGACCCTCAAGGAGGCCTGGACCAAGGCCCATGGCGGCGCCCTGCCAACCGCGCTGGGGGAGGTGGGTTACCGGCTCGCAGGTGGGGCACTGGTGTGTCTCGCCCCGGGCGCGGCAGAGCGCAGCAGCCAGTGGCTGGCAGACTTGGGCGACTACAGCCTTGCATTCTGTGGCCTGCGCCGGGGTCTGGTGCTTGAGTGTCGGGAGTGGCTGTCGCCCGCGCAATTCAGGTCCCTCGACCTGCCTGTCGTGGCCAGCGACGGGTTGGATCAAAGTTCCGCTTCAAAGGCCCGGTAAGGGTGGCGTAAGCTCGTGAATTACTGAGAAAAACCCGGTGGATTGGGCTTGAAATGGGCAGGGGCCGACTGTAGAATTCGCGCTCTCGAAAATGGAGGCCTCCTGGAGGCTAAGTAGAAAGCAGAATGAAGACTTACAGCGCAAAAGCAGAAGATGTGCAGCGCGACTGGTTCGTAGTCGATGCCTCGGAAAAGACCCTGGGCCGACTCGCTAGCGAGATCGCGCACCGCCTGCGCGGCAAGCACAAGGCCGAGTACACCCCGCACGTTGATACCGGCGACTACATCGTGGTGATCAACGCCGAGAAGATCAAGGTCACAGGCGCCAAGGCCACGGACAAGATGTACCACCACCACACCGGCTACCCGGGTGGCCTGAAGAGCATGTCCTTCGAGAAGCTCATCGACAAGGCACCGGAGCGCGTTCTCCAGGGCGCCGTCAAGGGCATGCTGCCGCGCAACCCGCTGGGTCGTGCGATGTTCAAGAAACTGAAAGTCTACGCTGGCGCCGAGCATCCTCACACTGCTCAGCAGCCCCAGCCCCTGAATATCTAAGGTCTACTTATGTCAGCGACTCAATACTACGGCACTGGCCGCCGCAAGACCTCCACGGCGCGCGTGTTCCTCAAGAACGGCGGTGGCAACATCACCGTGAACAGCAAGCCCCTGGACCAGTACTTCGGCCGCGAAGTGGCCCGCATGATCGTGCGCCAGCCGCTCCAGCTTACCGAGACCGAAGACAAGTTCGATATCAACGTGACCGTGGCAGGTGGCGGCAGCTTCGGCCAGGCCGGTGCGATTCGTCACGGCATCACCCGCGCGCTGATGGAGTACGACGACTCCCTGCGCGGCACCCTGCGCGGCGCTGGCTTTGTTACCCGCGATGCCCGTGCGGTAGAACGCAAGAAGGTCGGCCTTCGCAAGGCGCGTAAGCGTCCGCAGTTCTCCAAGCGTTAAGCGCGACTGCAAGCGCGGCTGCAGGAGCGGCTGCAGCTCGAAAGCTTGTTACTCCGAAATGCCCGGGGCCGGAAACGGTTCCGGGCGTTTTTTCTGTCCGCATCTTGCCCAAGAAATCCCCGAAAATACCGGCACTTAGGTGCTTTTCCTTGTCACGGCAGGGCAAAGTCATTACCATTTGCACCGGCTTAATTTCGTCCCCCCTCACGCCCTCGGGAAACCTTGGCTTTGGCCTGGGAAGCTGCTCGATTCAGACCTCGAGAACGTCCTTGGTACAGGCCCCGCCGGAGCGGTGTTGAGCGTGAATGCAACTACGGGAGTGCTACATGAGTAGTGATACTGTAAATACTGGTCGTCGCCGGTTCCTGACCACCGCTACCAGTGCGGTCGGTGTAGCTGGCGTCGTGGGTATCGCGGTGCCCTTCGTCGGTTCCTGGAACCCCAGCGCCAAGGCCGAGGCGGCCGGCGCGCCGGTCAAGTTCGACATCAGCAAGATCGAGGAAGGCCAGATGACCGTCGTGGAGTGGCGCGGTAAGCCGGTCTACGTTTTGCGCCGGACCGAGGAACAGGTGGCCAGTCTTGCCAAGCTCGATGGCAGCCTCAAGGACCCGCAGTCAGAGATCTCCGATCAGCCCGCCTATATCGAGGGTGAGGCACGCTCCCTGAAGCCGGAGATCATGGTGTTTGTCGGCCTCTGCACGCACCTTGGCTGTGCACCGAAATTCCGCCCCGAGGTCGGTGCTGCCGACCTGGGTGGCGATGAGTGGCTCGGCGGCTTCTTCTGCCCCTGCCACGGCTCCAAGTTCGACCTTGCGGGTCGCGTTTACTCCGGGGTGCCGGCCTCAACCAACCTGGTGGTTCCCCCGTATTCCTTTGAGGACGACATCACGCTGGTGATTGGTGTCGATGAGGAGGCTGCATAAATGAATAACGCTCTGATCGGGCTGCGTGACTGGGTAGATACCCGCCTGCCTATCATGCGTGCGTGGAATACGCACATGGGCGAGTACTACGCGCCCAAGAACTTCAATTTCTTTTACTATTTCGGCGTGTTCTCGCTGGTGGTACTGGTCAACCAGTTACTCACCGGTATCTGGCTGACCATGAACTACACGCCGAGTTCCGCCGATGCCTTTGCCTCCGTCGAGTACATCATGCGTGATGTGGACTATGGCTGGATCCTGCGCTACATGCACTCCACCGGCGCGTCGGCGTTCTTCGTGGTGGTGTACCTGCACATGTTCCGTGCGCTGCTGTACGGATCCTACAAGAAACCGCGTGAACTGATCTGGCTGTTCGGCATGCTGATTTTCGTGGTGCTGATGGCCGAGGCCTTCGTGGGCTACGTACTGCCCTGGGGTCAGATGTCATACTGGGGTGCCCAGGTGATCATTTCCCTGTTCGGGGCTATCCCGGTAGTGGGTGAAGATATCGTCACCTGGATTCGCGGCGATTACCTGATCTCCGGAATCACCCTGAACCGCTTCTTCGCCCTACACGTTGTGGCCCTGCCCATTGTGCTGCTGGCGCTGGTGGTGCTGCACATCCTGGCGCTCCACGAGGTGGGCTCGAACAACCCGGACGGCGTCGACATCAAGAAGCACAAGGACGAGAACGGTGTACCGCTGGACGGTATCAAGTTCCACCCCTATTACTCGGTGCACGATCTGCAGGCCATCGGTGTTTTCCTCTTCGTTTTCTGCGCGGTCATGTTCTTCGCACCGGAAATGGGCGGCTACTTCCTTGAGTACGCCAACTTTGAAGAGGCCAACAACCTGAAGACACCGGAGCACATCGCACCGGTGTGGTATTTCACGCCGTTTTACTCGGTGCTGCGAGCCGTGCCCGACAAGTTCTGGGGTTTCATTGCATTCGCCGCCTCGGTGGCAATTCCCTTCCTGCTGCCCTGGCTGGATCGCAGCCCGGTCAAGTCCTGGCGCTATCGGGGCAATATGACCAAGGTCATGCTGCTGCTGTTTACCGTGTCCTTCCTGATTCTCGGTGTGCTGGGTGTATGGTCACCGACGCCGGGTCGAACGCTGTTGGCGCAGGTGTGCTCTATCATCTATTTCGCGTTCTTCCTGCTGATGCCGGTCTGGACCAGCGTCGAGAAGACCAAGCCGGTGCCGGAACGCGTCACCATGAACGGCGGCATCGGTGTCTGGGGTTCCCTGGGCGTGCTGATCCTGGTTGCGCTGCTCACGGTGCTGCCGCTGAAAGCTGTGGCGGCCAGCGGCCCGGGTATCGAACTGGACCACATGGAGCCCAACCTGACTGACACGGCATCTTTGCAGCACGGGGCGGGCCTGTACCAGAGTTACTGCTCGGGCTGTCACTCACTGCAGTATTCCCGCTATGTGCGCGTCGCCGATGACCTGGATATCCCGGTGGATATCGCCGAGGAATACCTGGTGCTGGACCGCAACCACAAGGTTGGGGACCTGATGGAAAACGCCATGCCCGATACCCTTGGCAAGCAGTGGTTTGGTGTGGTCCCGCCGGACCTGACGCTGATCGCGCGTTCCAAGTCCCCGGATTACCTCTACACATACCTGCGGGCTTTTTATGAAGACCCGTCTCGTCCGCTGGGCGTGAACAACAAGGCGTTTCCCAACGTCGGTATGCCTCATGCGCTGATCGAACTGCAGGGCCTGCAGGCCTGCGCGGCCGGCCCGGTCAATGCTGCCAACGGTGGTGTGAAACGCGACCCGCTGACCAACCAGGACATCCTGGATGATCCCTGCGGCAACTTCACGCTGGTGCAGGAAGGCGCCATGAACCCCGAGGAATTTGACGAAGCCGTCTACGATCTGGTCAACTTCCTTGCTTACGTCGGTGAGCCGGCGGCAGTGCAGCGACAGCGCATTGGCGTCTACGTGCTGCTGTTCATTGGCATATTCTTCGTGTTCGCCTGGCTGTTGAACCGCGAATACTGGAAAGACGTCCACTAGGCGGCGTCACCGGGGTGCCCCTAAAGCGCACCCCTCATCACTAAAATACCAATTCCTGGGGGAGTACCATGGGTGTTGTCGCCAAGCGGTCTTCAATGACCTTTTTCTCAGACAGCGAGAGCCACTACAGTCACCGCGTGCGCATTGTGCTCGCCGAGAAGGGCGTCACCGTTGACGTGGTTGAAGTCGACGCCGGCCATCCCCCTGAGGAGCTGGCCGAACTCAACCCCTACAACTCGCTACCGACCCTGGTGGATCGCGACCTGGTGCTGTTCGAGTCCAAGGTGATGATGGAGTACCTGGACGAACGCTTTCCCCATCCGCCGCTGCTGCCTGTGTATCCGGTGGCGCGCGCCGAAAGCCGCCTTTACATCCACCGCATCGAGAAAGACTGGTGTGCCCTGGTTGACCAGATCCAGAACACCCGCTCGGAAAACGTGGTGGAGAAGTGCACCAAGGAACTGCGTGAAGGCCTGCTGGCTGTGGCGCCGATCTTTGGGGAGAAGCCATTTTTCATGAGCGACGAATTCACCCTGGTAGATTGCTGCCTGGCCCCCTTGCTGTGGCGCTTGCCGACCCTGGGCATCGAGTTTCGTGCCACCAAGCAGAGTAAGCCGCTGCTGGCCTACATGGATCGCGTCTTCAATCGCGACGCTTTCCAGTCGAGCCTGTCAGAACAGGAGCGGGAGATGCGCCTCTAGCGGGGCGCCGGGCGGACTCCTCAACGATGACCATGAGTTCCAGCCGGCCGTACGTGATGCGGGCGCTGTACGAGTGGATCCTCGACAACGATTGCACACCCTATGTGCTGGTCAATGCGGAAGAAGCCGGGGTCGACGTGCCCCGGCAATACGTAAAAGACGGCCAGATTGTGCTCAATATCTCTCCCAACGCCGTGGTCGACCTGGTGATCGACAACGACTCCCTGCATTTCAATGGTCGTTTTGGTGGTGTGCCGATCGACGTATTCGTGCCGATGGCGTCGGTGGTCGGCATCTATGCCAGGGAAAACGGCCAGGGCATGGTCTTTGACCGCGATGATTCACCCTGGCCGGAACCACCGGATGGTCCGCCCGGCAGTGGTGGCAACGGCGGCGGGCCCGGCAAGGGCAATGGCGGTGACAAGCGTCCCAGCCTGAAGGTGGTCAAGTAGGGCCCGGCTCGGGCATGCGGTAGCTTGGGCTCAAGCGGGCCGGGCAGGCCTGGTCAGTCGATCCACTCGAAGATCTGTACCACTTTCTCCACACCGCCGGTGGAGCGCGCGACGTCGACGATGCGTTCCGCCTCCGACTGCGATACCAGCCCCATAAGGTAGACGACACCATCTTCGGTGACCACGGTCACCCGCCCCCCCTGGATTTCCTCTGAGGCCAGCAACGAGGATTTCACCTTGGTGGTAAGCCAGGTGTCGCTGGAGCGAGTCAGTGCAGAGGTGTTGCCTGACACCACCAACTCATTGTAAATCCGCCGCACACCTCGGATATCACGCACCTCATCCGAAGCCCTGGCTTTCATCGACTCCTGGGGCACCTGGCCGGTTATAAGCACGTAGCCATTGAAACTGGTGATGCTTATATTGGCATCGCGGAACTGTTCGCCGAGGTCATTGATATGCCGCCGGCTCTTGGTTTCGATGGATTCGTCCTCCACCCGGGCGCCCTTGGTACGCTTGCCGGGGTCTTCCTCCACCGGACCGATGGCGGCAAAGAAGCTGCCGCAGCCGCCCAGCGCCAGGCTGAGGAAGATTGCGAGGGCCGGGGCCAGGGAGGAAACGTTGTACATCATGGGCTCGCTATACCGATTCAGTTACCGAAGTCATTGCCGAACAGGGATTGGTCTATCAGTTTGCAAAGGCAGTGAACAATCATGGTCTGCATTTCTATGATCCTTGGACCGCGAGAAGAGTTCACATGAATTTCAATGTCTTCCGGCAGGATCAGGCTGGAGACATCGGTGCAGTCGCCACCGCTCAATAGCACAACCAGCATCTCCCGTTCGTGGGCTGCGCGGATCGCCTGGATCAGGCTGCCGTTGTTCTCGCTGGCCGCCACCGCCAGCAGCACGTCGCCGGCCTGGCCGATGGCGCGAACCTGCCGTGAGAACACTTCATTGTTGCTGGCGGTGCTGAGTGCGGTGACGGTCGCACCGTCGCCGCTGAGGCTGAGCGCGGGCAGGGCGGGTCGCTCCTGCTCGTAGCGGTGCACCAGGCCGATGCTGAACAACTGGGCGACAGCGGCGCCGGCGCCGTTGCCGCAGCAGAGTATCTTGTGCTCGCCGAGCAGCGCCTGGTTGATGGCCTCGACTGCGCGCTCCAACGGGTCAACCAGGTCGTCGACGGAGATCGACACCAGCTCCATGACCTGCTGGAAATCTTCCGCAATCACCTCGTATGTGCTCATGCTGTGCGGGTGTTCCTTAACTGCCAATGGCATTTCTGAGCCATTGTATCTCATCTTCTCCGGGGCGCTGTCCGGCGTCTATTGCGACCACGTCAATACGGCAGGGCGTTGACTCGGATAGTTGATGGGTCTGCAGGTAGTGCTGTGCGGTCGCCAGCAGTTTGCGTTGCTTGCTCGCGGTGACCGAACCGGCTGCAGAGGCGTAGCCGTAAGGGCGGCGGTAGCGCACCTCAACAAATACCAGGGTGTCCCCCTCCCGGCAGACCAGGTCGATTTCCCCGAGTTTGCAGCGATAGTTGCGAGTGACCAGCGTGAGTCCGGCCTTGCGTAGCAGGCGAGCCGCCCGGTCTTCAAACCGTCTGCCAGTTTGCATGTGACCTCCCTGTCACAATCCTGTCGATCAGAGACTCGCCGGATCAGCGCGCCTGCGGAATTCCACCTTCAAATTGCGCGGGTACCAGCTCCCTGTGTACCCGGCCCACGGCGTCCATATTGAGCAGGCCGGTGTTGCCACGCACCCGCGCGCTGCCGGAACTGCGCAGCTGCGCCAACCGCCAGTTCAGCATGAACGCATCGGCACCCAGTGCGTGCAGGCTGGCCCAGAGCTCCTCGCCACCGCCGGCGGCAAGGGCCTGCTGCATGGCGCCCTCGCTATCCAGCAGCCAGGGGATTTCCAGCAGGCGGATGCCATTGAGGTCGCGGTCGCGCTGCGGGTCCACGCGGCCGCTGAACACCGCCGAGTTCGAATACACGGGCAGGTCACCCGCGTAGTGAAAGGCAATCAGCGGCTTGATGGAACGGGCATCCTGGGGAGCTTCGCTCAGCATGAACACCACGTCGATGTCCTGGCGGCGTCTCGGTGTGAACTCGGTGGGCTCACCCAGAAGTCGGCGCAGCCGTGTGGCTCTGGCCTCGCTTTCGCTCAGGCTCAGCGCTTCCTTGAGGCTGCTGGAGTAGTCGGCCTGGCCACTGTACGTGGCAACGGCCCGCAGCTCACCTTCCCGCGAGGTCCACGCCTGCCCCAGGGCGTCGCTGATGCGATCGCCCCACTCACCGGCGGGTCGCACCAGCAGCGCCGTGCGCGCTCCGCTGTCATAACCCAGCCGCGCCAGCTGGCGGGCTTCATCGACCGCGGCCAGGTCCAACTGCACGGGCGGCGTAAGGATAGTCGGCTCCCCGGTCAGAACATCCACCGGCGGTTGCGCAAAACTGTCCGCGTCGGGATGCCAGGCCAGGGTCATGACCGGCACCTGGGCTTCTGCTTCGGGCAGCCAGCCCAGCAGTGCCTCAGGCGTCAGCGGACCGACCACCAGCTCCGCGCCGGCCCGGACCGCGACCTGGTAGGCCGCGGCGAAATCCGGCTGGGCCGAGGTGTCCATTACCATAAGTTCCTGCTCAGGCCAGCCGCGCTTGCGCGCCTCGAACTGAGCCGCCAGGTAGCCCTGCAGCAGGGCCCGGGCGCGCTCGCTGGCACCGCTACCGAGCGGCAGCAGCAGGGCAATGCGCCGGGGGGGTGTCGCACCGTCGAGCGCCTGTAGGCCGCCCGGTAGCTGTTCGGCTGCTCGGTGATCAGCATTGCGCTCTCGCCACAGGTCCAGTTGCGCCAGTTGTACGTCCGGGCTTTCCATGACGTCAGCTGCCAACAGCGCCAGTTCCAGCCAGCCGCGCCAGTGCCGGCTTAGCGGCTGCTGTGTCTCCGCTTCCAGGTTGGCCAGGGCACTGCGTTGCAGGTTGTGCCAGATGAATTCCACCAGCGCCGCTTCGCGGGCCGGGTCTTCGCTGGCGAGCAACAGCTGGTCAGCCAGCCGCGCCGCAGCCAGCGAACCTTCCTCGGTCAGCACCAGGCGTAGCTGCCAGCGATCAAGCGGGTCGCGCAGCGCAGTATCCAGGGGGCCCAAAAGCGGAATCGTCTGGCGCAGGCCCGCCAGCGCCGCCGCCGTGTCGCCCTGCAGGTAGAGCAGCTCCGTATTCATCGCCAGCGTCCGTACCCGCTCGCCGGTGGTCAGCTTGCTGTCGTCCAGGTCCCTCAGTATGCTGGCCGCGGGCAGCAGCTGACGCCGCGCCAACAGTTGCTCAGCCTCCAGTAGCCGGGCCGTGAACAGGGTTTCCTCGCCGCCGTCCGGCGGCAGAGTAACGATTTCATCGGCGGGGCCGTCGATGCCGGTTTGGCCGGCCGGCTGGGACGCACAGCCCCCCAGCAAGCCGCCTGTGGCCAGGCAGCAGAGCAGCGCCAGGGGCTTGAAAAACCGGGGCCTGGGCATTTTTTTCTTGGTTGGTGTTTGCTTGGTTAGAGTTTGCTTTGACATCTGTTGTTTGGGCAGTGCTTGATTGAATCTCGCCAGCCTGGGCGTCGCGAAAGAGTGGTTCGGATCCATGTGGTCAGTATGGGCTGTTTTTCCTAGGATGGCTGCCGGCGCTCTGTGAAACAACATTCGATAACGGCAATTAATAACAACAACGATCAAAATGCTGCGCTGGTCGCGCGGCGATAACGGGGGCGGGATGGAAAGCGGACTCTACGTGGTCGCCACACCCATCGGCAACCTCGGGGACATGGTACCCCGGGCGGTGGAGATTCTACAGGCGGTGGACCTGGTGGCCGCTGAAGATACCCGGCACAGCGCGCCGCTGCTCAAACACTTCGCCATCGATACACCTTTGATGGCCTACCACGACCACAGTGATCCTCGCGCCCTGGCGCGGGTGGAACAGTGCATTGAAAGTGGTGGCAGCGTCGCCCTGATCTCCGATGCCGGCACGCCGCTGATCTCCGACCCCGGTTACCGGCTGGTGCGCCATGCCCATGAGCGCGGCTGGACCGTGGTGCCGGTCCCCGGTGCCAGCGCCGCCATTGCCGCGCTGTCGGTGGCGGGTTTACCCACCGACCGCTTCCTGTTCGAGGGTTTCCTGCCGGCAAAGCGCGCCGCGCGCCGGGCGCGGCTCGAAGAACTGGCGACGGGGTCGGCTACCCTGGTGTTCTACGAGGCGCCGCACCGGGTGCTGGACGCGCTGACGGATATGCGTGACGTGCTCGGCGAACAGCGTCTGGCGGTGCTCGCGCGGGAACTCACCAAGGCTTTTGAAACCGTGCTGCGGGCGTCGCTCGCGGAGCTGGTGCAAACCGTGGAGGCCGACAGCAACCAGTCCCGGGGCGAGATTGTGCTGCTGGTGGAAGGAGCGCCGGCAGACGCAGGCGAGATCACGCCCGAAATCTCCCGCATGCTGGAGCTGCTCTCGGAAACCCTGCCACCGCGCCAGGCCGCGGGCCTGGTGGCGGATGCCTTTGGCCTGCGCAAGAAGCTGCTGTACGAGTACCTGATTTCCCGTTAACCTTGCGCCCGGAGTTGGTCAGGCGATCGCTGTGCGCAAGCGCGGAGGAAAGTCCGGGCTCCATAGGGCAGGGTGCCAGGTAACACCTGGGGGGCGTGAGCCCACGGAAAGTGCAACAGAAAGGAAACCGCCACAGTGACTCCGGTTGCCGTGGTAAGGGTGAAAAGGTGCGGTAAGAGCGCACCGCGCGGCTGGCAACAGGCGTGGCGATGGTAAACCCCACTCGGAGCAAGACCAAATAGGAATCCTGAGCTGCGGCCCGCAGTGGATTCGGGTAGGTCGCTACAGGCAGGCGGCGACGCCTGTCGCAGATGAATGATCGTCCTCGACAGAACCCGGCTTACGACTAGCTCTTTTTTTTTAAAACCGCTGTGGGTCTCTGCCCCTATGATGGGGGTGGAGGCGCTACATCACTGTTTTCCTTTTTATCTCTTTAGTGCTTCGCCTCGAATTGGGTGTGGAGGGGCTACGACACCGCTTTGCTTCTATCGCTGTGGGTCTCTGCCCCTATGATGGGGGTGGAGGCGCTACATCACTGTTTTCCTTTTTATCTCTTTAGTGCTTCGCCTCGAATTGGGTGTGGAGCGGCTACGTCAGCGCTTTGCTTCTATCGCTTTGGGTCTCTGCCCCTAAGTTGGGGTGGAGGCGCTACTTCACTGTTTTTCTTCTATATCTTTAGTGCTTCGCCTCGAATTGGGTGTGGAGCGGCTACGTCGCCATTTGCTTCTATCGCTGTGGGTCTCTGCCCCTAAGATGGGGTGGAGGCGCTACATCACTGTTTTCCTTTTTATCTCTTTAGTGCTTCGCCTCGAATTGGGTGTGGAGGGGCTACGTCGCCGTTTTGCTTCTATCGCTTTGGGTCTCTGCCCCTAAGTTGGAGGTGGAGGCGCTGCGTCACTGATTTCCTTCTACTGCTTCAGCCTTTCGCTCCCAAGAGTGGTGGAAGTGCCAGGTCAGCTTTCTACCGCTTCGGGCGGTGACCATGTTGTGCTAACTCGGCTGGCGCTCCGTCGCGCCCTCTAACGATCCGAGGTTCGGGCGAGCGGAAATCGAAGCTCAGGATTTTGGGTACACCTCTCGGCGAGCGCGTGCGGCACCCGGGGGGCTTCCGGGACCGTATGCGGCCAGGGACGGCCGCATCCGAGCGAGACAGGGATGTCATGCTTTTAGCGTGTTCCGGAAGCCCCCCGGGTGCTGTACGCGCGTCTTCAGTGCGACAAGCTTTTCCTCAGGCAGGGCGTGCGGGTTCGAAGCGATGATCTTTTAACGGTGCCTAACGTTCGGTGGGTGGATCAGTCCTGTTTAAGAGGGTGGTCGTCAGGGAGCTGGCGTGAAATCCACAGGGCGAGTTTGTGTTTCATCTCGGGAATCTTTTCCTGGCCTTTGGCCAGGGGCTGGATGAGCTTGTCGTGCACCAGCAGGCGGTAGAGGTAGGTGACCTTGTCGTGGGCGGAGTCAGTGGCATCGAAGGCGCCGACGCCGCGCTTGCGGGCGTAGAGCTCACCGATGCGCAGTGCCTCGCTGACCAGTTCTGCCTCGTGCTTCAACTTTGCCATGCTGCCCCCGAGTGTGGGTTTTCACCTTCCTCCAAGATAGACCAGCCATTGAAACAGGGGCGATTTTGCCGTCGTCGCGGATTTTTAGACGCTTTTGTAATAACAGTGCACACTTTTAAGAAGAAATTGGTTTTCTACTTAAAGTAAAGTGTCAGAAGTGCGGCTTATGAGGCTGTTTTGGTGACTTTTTTGGACTGAAAAAGTGCGCTAAATTCTCGCCTGAATTCCCATTTTTTTGACGTAATTCACTGAAATCCCAAGGTTTTTTCGCCGGAGCTGTATTGACAGTGTCGCTCGTGCGTCCCTATAGTGTCAAAAAGTGGGAATAAGTGGGATTTTCTGGTTTTCGGTGGTGATGAGGGGTTACCGAAAACCGGTCAGTGGGGATCAGTGGCAATGTTTCGCGGTGTGCAGCACATCAATATGGACGCCAAGGGCAGGCTGGCTATGCCAGCCCGTCAGCGCGAGCCGTTGATGGAGCAGTGCGAGGGCCAGTTGGTGGCCACCATCGATACCCAATCCCAGTGCCTGTTCATCTACCCCTTGCCCGTATGGGAGCAAATCGAGCAGGAGATCCAGGATCTCCCCGCCCTGAATCCCGCGGTCAAGCGCTTCCAGCGCCTGGTTATCGGCTATGCCACGGATCTTGAGCTGGACGGCAGCGGCCGCATCCTGCTGCCGGCGCCACTGCGCGACTACGCAAAGCTCGAAAAGAAGCTGGTGCTGGTGGGGCAGGGCAAGAAGTTGGAACTGTGGTCCGAAGAGCTGTGGCTGGCGGAGCGCGAGCAGGCGCTGTCCGAGTCCGGCCCGGACAAGGCGCTTCCCGAAGAATTGATGTCGCTGACGCTGTAGGGGCTCGGCATGCATCAGACGGTGTTGTTGCGAGAGGCGGTGGAAGCCCTCGTGACGGTGCGCGATGGCTATTACGTCGACGGTACCTTCGGTCGCGGGGGGCATAGTCGCGCAATTCTTGCAGCGCTCAGCGCGGAGGGGAGTCTCTTGGGCGTCGACAAGGATCCGGAGGCGATCGCTATCGCCAAACAGTTAAAGGAGGGTGACGGTCGGTTCGATTTTGAACACGGCTCGTTCGCCCGGCTTCCCCATCAACTGCGCCGAAAGGGGATCGGCGCAGTTGATGGCATTTTATTGGATCTCGGCGTGTCCAGCCCGCAGCTGGATGAGGCCGAACGCGGTTTTTCTTTCAGCCAGGACGGGCCATTGGACATGCGCATGGATACCACCCAGGGACAGACGGCAGCCGAGTGGCTGGCTTCCGCCTCCCACGGTGACATTGCCAGCGTATTGCGCGAGTACGGCGAAGAGCGCTATGCCGGTCGCATTGCCAGCGCCATCCTGCGCGCCCTCGAAGCCGGCCCCATTGAAACCACCGGCCAGCTGGCAAAAATCGTGGCCGAGGCGAACCCGAGCTGGGAGAAGCACAAGCATCCGGCGACGCGTGCTTTTCAGGGCATCCGCATCTGGATTAATCGTGAACTCGAAGACCTCGATGCCCTGTTGGGTGAGGTGGTGGGCCTGCTGCGCCCGGGTGGGCGGCTGGTCATCATCAGTTTTCACTCGCTGGAAGATCGCATGGTCAAGCGCTTCATCCGGCGCATGAGTCGCGGGGAGCAGCCACCACGCGGTGTTCCGGTCAGGGACAGCCAGGTAAACCGGCAGCTCGCCGCGGTCGGGCGCGCGATCAAGCCGTCGGCGGAAGAAATCGCCGCCAACCCGCGCGCGCGCAGTGCCGTGATGCGGGTGGCAGAACGGCTGCCCGAGGTGGCCGCATGAACCGCGTCGCCGGCAGGCCAGCGCGTGGCTGGGTGGCCATCAACGTCGGCCTGTTGATCGCTGTGGTGGTCACGGCCGTGTCTATTGTCGATGCCTCCCACGAATGTCGCCAGGCCTACGCGCGCCTGCAGGGGCTGCAGGCGAGCCAGTGGGATATGCAGGAGCAGTGGGGCAAGTTGCTGCTGGAGCAGAGCACCTGGGCTGCCCATCATCGGGTGGAGCAGCTGGCTCGCAAGGACCTGGATATGCGCCCGCCGCGGGCATCCGAGCTCGAATTGGTCCTGCCCCGGGGGCAAGCCCTGTGAGCGGTGCCTCCATCAACCCGGTTTCGCCCTGGCGCGGCCACCTTATGGCCACATTTATCACCCTATTATTCGCTTTGCTGGTGTGGCGGGTGTTGGGCCTGCAGGTGCTGGACAGCGACCGCGGTTATGCCTTCCTGCAGGATCAGGGTGAGGCGCGCTACGTCCGCAGCGCCGAGATTCCGGCCTACCGCGGCATCGTATCTGACCGTCGCGGCGAGCCGCTGGCCGTCAGCACCCCGGTGATCAGCCTGTGGGCCAACCCGCAGCAGCTGGCGAAGTCGGGGCGCATTGCCGAGCTGGAGTCAGCGCTTGGCCTGGAGAGTGGCGCGTTGTCGCAGCGCCTGGAGAACTACGCAGATAGGGAGTTCATGTACCTGCAGCGCCATATGACACCGCCGGAGGCTCGCGCCGTGCTGCGCCGCAAGGTGCCCGGCGTCGGTGGCCGTCGTGAGTACCAGCGCTACTACCCGGCGGGTGAAGTGGCGGCGCACGTGGTGGGCATGACCGATGTCGATGATCGCGGTATTGAGGGTATGGAGCTGGCCTTCGAGGACTGGCTCAAGGGTGCCTCCGGGCGCAAGCAGGTCATCAAGGATTTGCATGGTGAGGTGGTGCGGGATATCGGCGAGCTGCGTGCGGCCCAGCCCGGGCGCGATCTCAGGCTCAGTATCGACCTGCGCCTGCAGTACCTGGCCCACCGTGAACTGCAGCGGGCAGTCACCACCGCAGGCGCGAAGGCCGGCACCGTGGTGACACTCGACAGCCGCACCGGCGAAGTATTGGCGCTGGTCAATTACCCGACCTACAACCCCAATGGGCGCAGCGGCCTCAAGCCCGGCAGTGCGCGCAACCGTGCCCTCACGGACGTTTTCGAGCCCGGTTCCACCATGAAGCCGCTGACCCTGGTGGCTGCGCTGGAGAGTGGGCTGTATACCCCGGACACGGTCATCGATACCTCACCGGGCCGGGTGCAGGTTGGCAGCAAGGTGCTGCTGGACCCGGTCAACTACGGCGAAATGAGTGTCGCTAGAATCGTCGCCAAGTCCAGCCAGGTCGGTATCGTCAAGATCGCACTGAACCTGGATGAGCAGGCGGTGTGGCAGACCTTCACGCGCTTTGGCCTCGGCGAGAACCCCGGCACCGGCTTCCCCGGCGAGAGTGCCGGCGTGCTGCCCTTCAGGGATCGCTGGCGGGATATCGAGCGCGCCACGCTGGCCTACGGTTACGGACTGGCGGTGACTCCCCTGCAGCTGGCGCGTGCTTACGCCGTGCTTGCCAATCAAGGCAGGCTGGTCACGCCCAGCCTGCTGTGGCTTGAAAACACCGCCGCCGTCGATGCCCGGCAGGTGGTGGATCCAAGGGTGGCACGACAGGTGCTCGAGGTATTGCACGGAGTGACCAGCGAAGAGGGTACCGCCAGCAGCGCCCGCGTCGAGGGTTTCAGCGTGGCCGGCAAAACCGGTACTGCGCACAAGGTGAGCAGCGGCGGCTATGCAGATGACCGCTACCTGGCTTTCTTCGCGGGTATCGCCCCGGTGCGCGACCCGCGGCTGGTTACGGTGGTGCTGATTGATGAGCCCAGGGGAGACCGCTACTACGGCGGCGAGGTGGCGGCGCCGGTGTTCTCCCGCATCACCGAGGGTGCCCTGCGGCTCCTGAACGTGGTGCCCGACCAGCCCGCCGCTGCGCTGGCAGGTCGCAGCGCGACGCCGGGAGCTGACGCATGATGGCCATGCCCAGGACACCGGGGCATGCGGCACCGCTGTTCCGCCTGCTGCTGGGTATCGCCGAGTCGGTGGCTTTGCCGGTGTACGGTGTCGAGATCGACAGCCGTAAGGTTCAGCCCGGTGACCTGTTCCTCGCCCTGCCGGGTGAACAGCACGACGGCCGCAACTACATCGGGACCGCAGCGGCGGCCGGTGCCTGTGCCGTGGTGGCTGAAGCCGGCGTCAGTGCAGAGCAACGCCTGGCGGCGGGGCAGGTGCCGCTGGTGGAGGTCACCGATCTTGCCAACCAGGCGGGCATTATCGCCTCACGCTTTTTTGGCAGGCCCAGCGAGCAGATGCTGACCGTGGGTGTGACCGGCACCAACGGCAAGACCACAACTTCTAGGGTGCTCGCGCAGCTATTGCGCGGACACGCCGGGCACTGCGGCGTGATCGGTACCCTGGGTGCCACCCTGGGCAATGACGCGGTGGATGCCACCAACACCACACCGGATGCCCTGAGTCTGCAGCGCCAGCTGGCAGAGTGGCGGGCCGAAGGGGTCACCGCCGCGGTTCTGGAAGTGTCCTCGCACAGCCTGGTCCAGGGGCGCGTCAGCGGTATGGTCTTCGACACCGCCATTTTTACCAACCTGACCCACGATCACCTGGATTATCACGGCGATATGGAGAGCTACGCCGCCGCCAAGGCTCGCCTGTTTGCCACGCCAGGCCTGCGTCATGCCATCGTCAATCGTGATGACCCCTGGGCAGACACCATGCTGGCAGTGTTGGCGCCAGAGGTAGAAGTGCTCGGCTATGCGCTGGAGCGCGACGCCGAGGTGCGCGCCGATAATATCGCCTACCATCACGGCGGGCTGGAAGCGACCGTCCGCACGCCCTGGGGCGAGGGGCTGGTGCACAGCCCGATGGCAGGTGATTTCAACCTGTCGAACCTGCTTGCCGCCATCAGTGCCGCCTGCGTGGCCGGCATGCCGTTGCAGCAGGCGCTGGCGGCAGTGCCTCAACTGGCGGGGGTGGATGGTCGCATGCAGTACGTCGACAACGCGCGCGAACTGCAGCTGGTGGTGGACTACGCCCACACGCCGGACGCCCTCGCCCAGGCCCTGCGTGCCCTACGCGCCCACACCGAAGGCGAGTTGCACTGTGTGTTCGGCTGTGGTGGCAACCGCGACCGCGACAAGCGACCGCTGATGGGGCAGGCCGCTGACCAGCTGGCAGACCGGGTGATTGTTACCAGTGACAATCCGCGGCATGAAGAACCACTGGCGATTATCGAAGACATCCTGCCCGGCATCGAAGGCCGCCACGAGGTGGAGCCCGACCGGGCCCGGGCCATTGCGTTGGCAGTGTCGACGGCGGCGCCGGGAGATTGCGTGCTGGTGGCGGGCAAAGGCCATGAAAACTACCAGCAGGTGGGTGATGAACGGCTGGACTTCAGCGATGTCGCAGAGATCCGGCGCGCCCTGGGAGGTGCGGCGTGATGCGTGACTTCTCGCTGGCAGAACTGGTGGCTCCCCTCAATGCGACCCTGCGCGGTGACAACGTGGCGGTGACGTCGGTGTCTACCGACAGCCGCTCCATCGCGCCCGGGCAACTGTTTGTGGCGCTGCGCGGTGAGCGCTTCGACGGCCACGATTTTCTCGCTGCCGTCGCCGACGCCGGGGCCAGTGCGGCGCTGGTGTCCCAGGCGAGTGAAGCGGCGCTGCCGCAGCTGCAGGTCGCCGATACCGAGCTCGCGCTCGGGGCGCTGGGCGCCTACAACCGCGATCAGTTCGCTGGCGAGTTGCTGGGGATTACCGGCAGCAGCGGCAAGACCTCGGTGAAGAACATGCTGGCCGCCATTCTCGCAGAAGCGGGCCCGACCCTGGCCACCGAGGGCAACCTGAACAATGAAATAGGCGTGCCACTGACACTGCTGCGGCTGGCACCCGAGCACCGTTTCGCGGTCATTGAAATGGGTGCCGGCAAGCCTGGGGACATTGGCTACCTGGCCTCGCTGGCCCGGCCGCGCATCTCGCTGTTGCTCAATGTCATGCCCGCACACCTGGAGCGCATGGGCTCGCTGCAGGGTATCGCCGAGACCAAGGGCGCCATCCTGTCCGGCGCGGAAGTGGCAATCTTCCCCCAGGACAGTGAATTCGCCGACTACTGGCGTGGGCTGGCCGGTGATGCCCGGCGCCTCGAGTTTGCCTTCTCGAGTTCGGCCCCGGTGCACGTCACCGGCCTGGAACTGCAGGAGCAGGGCTCGCGCTTCAAGCTGCATATCGAGGGCGAATCCATTGCCGTCGAACTGCCGCTGCCGGGTCGACACAGTGTGGCCAACGCCATGGCGGCGGGGGCGGCGGCCTGGGCCGCGGGTGCCACCGCGGAGCAGATCTCAACCGGCTTCGCCGGGTTGGCGGCCACCGGCGGGCGCCTGGTCCGTCGCAGCGGGCGTGACGGGCTCTCGCTTATTGACGACAGTTACAACGCCAACCCGGGTTCAGTGCGCGCCGCTATCGATGTGTTGGCCGGCATGTCCGGTCGGCGGGTGTTGGCACTGGGCACCATGGCAGAACTCGGCGATGCCGCAGATGACCTGCATCGCGAGGTCGGTGCCTACGCCCGCGAAGCCGGTATCGACGCCCTGTGGACGGCGGGTCCGCACACGGCATGTGCGGCGCAGGCGTTTGGTGCCGGCGCCGAGCATTTTGGCAGTCGGGAGGCGCTGCTGGCGGCGCTACCGCAGCTCGCACAAAGCGGTGACGTGGTGCTGGTAAAAGGCTCCCGCAGCGCGGGTATGGAAGCGGTCGTGGCGGCGCTGCTGCCGGCGTCCGCCAACGGGGAGGGCGAGTAGATGTTGCTGTACCTGGCTGAATACCTGGCAACGCTCGACTCGGGTTTTACCGTGTTCCAGTACCTCACTTTCCGCGGCATTCTCGGGGTGGCCACGGCGCTGGCGATCTCGCTGCTGGTGGGTCCGTTCATGATCCGCCGCCTCAACTACTACCAAATAGGCCAGGCCGTGCGCGATGACGGCCCCGAGTCTCATCTCAGCAAGAGCGGCACGCCAACCATGGGCGGGGCGCTGATACTGGTGGCGATTATTGTCAGCACCGTGCTGTGGAGCGACCTGGGCAACCCCTATGTCTGGCTGGTGCTGTTCGTCACGCTGGTGTTTGGCGCCGTCGGCTGGGTGGATGACTGGCGCAAGGTCATGCGCCGTGACCCGACGGGCCTGCCGGCCCGCTGGAAGTACTTCTGGCAGTCGGTCGCCGGCCTGGGTGTGGCCCTGTATCTCTACTTCTATGTCGAAACGCCGGAAGCCACCCAGCTGTTTGTGCCGTTTTTCAAGGACTTTGCCTGGGATATGGGGCCGTTGTTCGTCCTGCTGACCTATTTCGTGATTGTCGGCTCCAGCAACGCGGTAAACCTTACTGACGGCCTCGATGGCCTGGCCATCCTGCCCACCGTGCTGGTGGGTTCCGCGCTGGGCATCATCGCCTATGTCACCGGCCATGTGGAGTTTTCCGACTACCTGCACATTCCCTATATCGCCGGCACCGGCGAGCTGGTGGTGTTCTGCGGAGCCATGGCCGGCGCCGGGGTGGGCTTCCTGTGGTTCAACACCTATCCGGCGATGGTCTTTATGGGAGACGTTGGCGCCCTGGCCCTCGGCGCTGCCCTGGGTGCGGTGGCGGTGATTACCCGCCACGAGATCGTGTTTTTCATCATGGGAGGCATTTTTGTCCTGGAAACCGTGTCGGTGATCCTGCAGGTGGCAAGCTACAAGCTGACCGGCAAACGCATCTTCCGCATGGCGCCCATCCACCACCATTTCGAACTGAAGGGCTGGCCCGAACCGCGGGTCATCGTGCGCTTCTGGATTATCACGGTGATGCTGGTGCTGTTTGGCCTGGCCACCCTGAAGCTGCGCTAGGGAAATGGGAGTCGCCATGGCTGAAAACCTCATCGCGAGCTCTGCAAGCCCCCTGGTGGTGGGACTGGGCAGCACCGGTTTGTCCTGCGTGCGCTACTTCAGGCGCCGGGGTATTCCCTGTGCAGTCGTCGATTCGCGGGCAGCGCCGCCGGGACTGGACGCCTTGCTCGCAGAGCACCCTGAACTGCCCGTCGAGCTGGGGCCGCTCGATGCCGAGCGCCTGAAGGCGGCCGGCCGGCTGGTCGTCAGCCCGGGCCTGGGTCTGGATGAGCCGGCGATTGCCGAGGCTATCGCCGACGGCGTGCCGGTATGCGGTGATATCGACCTGTTCTGCGAAGAGGCGACTGCGCCGGTAGTGGGAATCACCGGGTCGAATGGCAAATCCACGGTCACGGCCCTGCTCGGCGAAATGGCAGGCGCCGCGGGTCGGCGGGTGGCAGTGGGCGGCAACCTGGGCACCCCCGCCCTGGACCTGCTGGACGACGACGTAGAACTTTATGTGCTGGAGTTGTCGAGCTTCCAGCTGGAGCGGGCCGGCAAGCTGGGCCTGGCCCTGGCCACGGTGTTGAACATGTCACCTGATCACCTCGATCGCCATCACAGTATGCAGGCCTACCATGCCGCCAAGCACCGCATCTTCCTGAATTGTGGTGCCGTCGTGTTCAATCGCGAGGATCCGCTGTCGCGGCCGCTGCAGGCTGATTCCACCCCGAGCTGGAGTTTTGGCCTGGGCGCGCCGGACCGGCACGGCTACGGATTGCGTGAGCAGGACGGCGAGCGCTGGATCTTCAGGGAGTTCGAGCCCTTCATGCGCGCCTCCGAGTTGCGGCTGGTGGGTCGCCACAACCTGGCCAACGCCCTGGCGGCGCTGGCCATGGGTGAGCTGCTGGCGCTGCCGGCGGAGGCCATGCGCGAAGCGCTGCGTACCTTCCCGGGCCTGCCCCACCGCAGCCAGCTGGTGGGCGAAGCTCGCGGGTTGCGGTTCGTCAATGATTCCAAGGCCACCAATCCCGGGGCGACCATTGCTGCCCTGCGCGGATTGGGGGGTGGAATGGAGAATGGCCTGGTGCTGATCCTGGGCGGGCAGGGTAAGGGTGCCGACTTCAAGGAGTTGGCGCTGGAGGCCGGCCGTTGCTGTCGCGCGGTGGTCCTGCTGGGTGAAGACGCCGCGCTGCTGGATTCAGCCCTGCCCGCCGGACTGCCACGCCAGCGAGTCGACGACATGCAGTCCGCCGTGGATGCGGCCGTCGCCTGCGCCGAGCAGGGCGATATCGTGCTGCTGTCGCCGGCCTGCGCCAGCTTTGACATGTTTACCGGCTTCGCCCAGCGCGGCGAGGCCTTCTGCCAGAGTGTCGCGCGTTACCTGGCTGGGGGTGAGGCATGACCGCAGCGACTGCCACCGCTGTCAGGCTGCCTGCCGAGTCCGCGCGCTATGCGCTGGATCTCAAGCTGGTGCTGCCGACGGTTGCGCTGCTGTTGATCGGCTACGTCGCGATTACTTCCGCCTCGGTGGAGTACGCGGCCGCCTATTACGGCGATCCCATGCACCATGCCCACCGCCATCTCGTCTACCTCGGGCTGGCGAGTGTGAGCGCTGCCATTGTGCTGGTGATTCCGATCCGCTTCTGGGCGGTGACCGGCTGGGCCTGGCTATTCCTGGGCCTGGCGATGCTGGCTCTGGTGCTGATTCCCGGTATCGGCGTGAAGGTCAATGGCAGCCGTCGCTGGCTGGACTTCGGACCGTTGACCCTGCAGGCCTCGGAGTTCGCCAAGCTGTTCCTGGTCATCTATCTGGCTGGCTACCTGCAGCGCCGCGAAGTGCAGGTGCGCAGTGAGTGGCAGGGCTTCATCAAACCCATGGCGGTGGTGTTCGCCGTGACGCTACTGTTGATGGCAGAGCCGGACTTCGGGGCCACGGTAGTCACCGTGGGGGCGGCCTTTGGCATGTTGTTCCTGGCCGGCGTCAGGCTCGCGCATTTCCTGCTGGTGGTGCTGGGTAGCGTGCTGGCGCTCACCCTGCTGGTCATCAGTGAGCCCTACCGCCTCAAGCGCCTTACAGCCTACACCGACCCATGGGCCGACCAGTTCAACTCCGGCTACCAGCTCACCCAGTCACTGATCGCCTTTGGTCGCGGTGAGTGGTTCGGCGTGGGCCTGGGCAACAGCGTGCAGAAACTGTTCTACCTGCCCGAGGCACATACCGATTTTGTGTTTTCCATCTGGGCGGAAGAGACTGGCCTGGTGGGTGCGCTGCTGGTGATCGGCCTGTTCCTGGCCCTGGTGTATCGCATGTTCCAGGTGGCGCGCCAGCGGGTGGAGGCGGGGGACTGCTTCGGCGCACAGCTGTGCTACGGCGTGGCGCTGATCATCGCCAGCCAGGCCTTTATCAACATCGGGGTCAGTACCGGCTTGTTGCCCACCAAGGGCCTGACCCTGCCGCTGGTCAGCTACGGCGGCAGCAGCCTGATCGCCGTGTGCGCCATGATTGCCCTGGTGCTGCGCGTGGAACGAGAGGCGCACCAGGCCCCCGCCAAGCCAGCTCCGGGAGGGCGCCGCCGTGAGCGCTAGGCGAGTGGCTATATTTGCCGGCGGAACCGGGGGGCATGTCTACCCGGCGCTGGCCGTGGCCAGCGAGTTGCGCGACCGCGGCTATGCGGTGGACTGGTTTGGCACCGAGCGCGGCCTGGAAGCCAGGGTCGTGCCGGAGGCCGGTTTCCCCCTGCACCTGATTCGCGTCAGCGGGATCCGTGGCAAGGGAGCAATCGCGCGCCTGCGCGGCCTGTTCAGCATTGGCCTGGCGCTGCTGCAATCCCTGGGCCTGATGGGGCGCCTGCGTCCGGCCTGCGCCCTGGGCATGGGCGGCTATGTCTCCGGCCCCGCCGGACTGGCCGCCTGGTTGCTGCGGGTGCCGCTGGTGATCCATGAGCAGAACTCGGTCGCAGGCACTACCAACCGCCTGTTGAGGCGTTTCGCGCGGGCAGTGTGCACGGCTTATCCGCAGGCTTTCGGCGCCAATGTGGCAACCCGCCAGCTCGGCAACCCGGTGCGAGCGCAGCTGCTGGAAGACGGTGCTGCCCCCTATGACTACGACGGTCGGCGCCCGCTGCGACTGCTGGTAGTGGGCGGCAGCCTGGGTGCCAGGGCGATCAATGAGGTTTTGCCGGCGGCGCTGGCGGCCTTGCCAGCGCGCTGTGCAGTGAAGTTGCGCCACCAGACCGGCCCCGCCCACGCAGGCAGCGTGACGGAGCTTTACGGCGAACGTGCCGGCGCGGTGGAAATCCTTCCCTATATAGAAGATATGGCCGGCGCCTATCGCTGGGCCGACCTGGTGCTGTGCCGCGCCGGTGCCCTGACGCTGTCTGAGCTGACGATTATTGGTCGCCCGGCAATCCTGGTGCCACTGCCCAATGCTATCGACAACCACCAGGCCCGCAATGCCGACTGGCTGGCCGAGGCCGGCGGTGCGATCACCCTGCCGCAGGCGGAGATGACGGCTGCTGCGGTGGCGGGCCTGATCGCCGAACTGGCGGCCGCCCCCGATCGGCTGGGCGCAATGGCCCGGGCCGCGCTGGCTGCCGGCAGCCCGGCGGCCACCCGGAAGGTGGCTGATGTTTGCGAGGAGGTGCGCCGTGGCCGGTGAAGCGTACTTCCAGGTGCCGGAGATGCGCCGCATCGAAGGCATTCACATGATCGGCATCGGCGGCGCCGGCATGAGCGGGATCGCCGAGGTGTTGCGCAATCTCGGCTACCAGGTGAGCGGCTCGGATATCCGTGACAGCGCGGCGACCGCGCGGCTGCGTGAACTCGGCATCCCGGTGGCGATCGGCCACGACAGCGCACAGGTCGAAGGTGCCGACGTGGTCGTGATCTCCAGCGCCGTGACAGAGGATAACCCGGAGCTGGTGGCCGCTCGCGCTGCCCGCATCCCGGTGGTGCCGCGCGCCGAGATGCTGGCAGAACTGATGCGCTATCGTCACGGGATTGCAGTGGCGGGAACCCATGGCAAGACCACAACCACTAGCCTGATCGCCTCGATCTTCGCCGAGGCCGGCCTGGACCCGACCTTCGTAATCGGTGGCCTGGTAAACAGCGCCGGCACCCATGCCCAGCTCGGCGCCAGCCGTTTCCTGATTGCCGAAGCAGATGAAAGCGATGCCTCCTTCCTGCACCTGCAGCCCATGGTGTCGGTGGTGACCAACATCGAAGCCGACCACATGGACACCTACGGCGGCGATTTCGCGCAGCTGCGCGACACCTTTGTCGGTTTCCTGCACAACCTGCCGTTCTACGGCGTGGCGGTGCTGTGTGTGGACGACCCGGTCATCGCCGGCATGCTCGACGAGGTCGGCCGGACCACGCTGACCTACGGCTTCAGCGAGTCGGCGGACTATCGCGTTATGGAGGTGGACAAGCGCGGTCTCACCACCGCTTTCCAGGTGCACCGGCCCGACGGCAGCGTACTGGCGCTGGAGCTGAACATGCCCGGGCTGCACAACGTGCTCAACGCCACGGCGGCGGTGGCGGTCGCCTGTGATGAGGGCCTGGACGACGCGGCGATTGTGGCCGGGCTCAGGCAATTCCAGGGTGTCGGCCGACGCTTCCAGATTCTCGCTGAGCTGGCGCTGCCGGCCGGAAGCGCCACCCTGGTGGACGACTACGGGCACCACCCCACGGAGCTGGCGGCCACCATCGATGCCGTGCACCAGGCCTGGCCGGAACAGCGGCTGGTGATGATCTTCCAGCCGCATCGCTACTCGCGTACCCGTGATCTTTATGACGATTTCGTCAAGGTGCTCTCGCGGGCCGACCTGTTGCTGCTGCTGGATGTCTACCCGGCGGGTGAGGCTCCGGTGGCCGGTGCCGACTCGCGGTCGCTGGCCAGCTCGATTCGCCAGCGCGGTCAGCGCGACCCCATCTACGTGGATGAACGGGATGCGATGCCGTCACTGCTGGCCAGCTTGCTGGAGCCCGGCGATATCGTGCTTACCCAGGGTGCCGGCAACGTAGTGCAGGTGGCTGAGACTTTGCGCGCTTACGATTTCAGCGGAGGTGGGGCATGAACCTCGAACGCCTGGTCGACCTGCCGGTCACGGTCCTGTTGGGAGGCAACTCACCCGAGCGCGAGGTGTCGCTGGAGAGCGGTGCCGCGGTGGCGGCGGCCCTGGAGCACCTCGGTGCCCGCGTGACGCGCGTCGATACCGCTGAGCCCGACTGGTGGCAGCCGCTGTTGAGCAGCGAACTGGTGTTCATCGTGCTGCACGGTGCCGGCGGAGAGGATGGCACCCTGCAGGGCATGCTGGAAACCCTTGGGCTGCCCTATACCGGTTCCGGTGTGCTGGCCTCGGCGCTGGCCATGGACAAGCCGCGCTGCAAGCGGCTCTGGCGCGGCCTCGGCCTGCCTACCCAGCCCTTCGTGGAGCTGGGCGAAAGCACGGACTGGCAGGCTGTAATGGATGAGTTGGGCGCCGCCTTCGTCAAGCCGGCCGCCGGCGGCTCCAGCATCGGCACCCGCGGCGTGGAGTCTGCCGCGGAACTGGAGGCGGCCTGGCGCGAGAGTCGTGAGTACGGCCCACTGATTGCCGAGCGTCTGATACGTGGGCCCGAGTACACGGTAGCGGTGTTGGGGGAGGAGGTACTGCCCGCCATAAAGGTCGAGACCGACAACGCCTTCTACGACTACGAAGCCAAGTACCTGTCGGACAGCACGCGCTACCTGTGCCCCTGTGGCCTGGACGCCGCGGAGGAAGCAGAGCTGGCGCGGCTGGCGATGGCCGCATTCGATTCCCTGGATTGCAGGGTCTGGGGCCGGGTGGACTTCATGCGCGACAGCGATGGCGCTTTCTACCTGCTGGAAGTGAACACCGTGCCCGGGATGACCAGTCACAGCCTGGTGCCCATGGCCGCTGCCGCGCGGGACCTGGATTTCAACGAACTGGTGGGCCGCATCGCCTGCCTGAGCCTGGAGGGGTAATGGCGACCGGCGCAACTCGCAAGTCAACGGCCAGGCGGCGGCCACGCCGTGGCGCGACTCTGTTGCGCCGCCTGCTGTCCGCGAGCCTGGGCCTCGCGCTGCTGTCGCTGCTCGGTTTGGCGGGCTGGCAGCTCTCGCGGATGCCGGTAAACCGCGTGGTGGTGACCGGAGATATCCAGCAGGTGTCGCGGGACGAGCTCATGGGTGTGATCAGCGATTCCATCAGCGGTGGCTTCCTGTGGGTGGACCTGCAGGTGATTCGTGAGCCCCTGGAAGCGCTGCCCTGGGTGCATCGGGCAATCGTCCGGCGCCAGTGGCCCGATGCCATCGAAGTGCGCGTGGAGGAGCAGCGGCCGATAGCGCGCTGGGGTGACGACGCCTACCTGAACCACGCGGGCGAAGTGTTCCGCCCTGAGGTCGGCGTCGATGTCAGCGCACTGCCGGGTCTGTCAGGCCCGGCGGGCAGCCAGGCCGAGGTGATCAACCACTACCAGCGGGTGCAGGAAAAGCTGCAGCCCCTGGGATTGCGGGTGGCGGCCATGCGCATGAACGCCCGTGGTGGCCTGACGGCCGAGCTGGTCGAGGGGGGCGAACTGGTGTTCGACCGCGAGGAGCTGGCCAGCCAGCTCGGGCGGCTGGAGACGATTTACCGGGCGCGGCTGGTCGAGCGGCGTGCGGAGCTGGCGCGGGTGGACCTGCGCTATAGCCAGGGGGCTGCGGTTGCCTGGCGCACAGATAAAAAACAAGAGACCTAGGACCGAGGGAGAGGGGCTCATGGGGAGCGCACAGGACCGGAAGATGATCGTGGGGCTGGATATCGGCACCTCCAAGGTCGTGGCGATAGTCGGCGAGATTGCCGGTGACGGCACGATCGAAGTGGTGGGCATCGGCTCGCACCCCAGCAAGGGGCTCAAGAAGGGCGTGGTGGTCAACATCGAGTCCACCGTCCAGTCCATCCAGCGTGCGGTGGAGGAAGCCGAGCTGATGGCCGGCTGCCAGATTCATTCGGTCTACGTCGGCATAGCCGGCAGTCATATCCGCAGCCTGAACAGCCACGGCATTGTCGCCATCCGTGATCGCGAGGTTTATGCGCTGGACGTGGAGCGAGTAATAGACGCTGCCCAGGCGGTAGCCATCCCGGCTGACCAGCGGGTACTGCACATCCTGCCGCAGGAATACGTGATCGATAACCAGGAAGGCATCAAGGAGCCGCTGGGGATGTCCGGCGTGCGCCTGGAAGCCAAGGTGCACCTGGTGACCTGTGCCACCAATGCCTCCCAGAACATCGAGAAGTGTATCCGCCGCTGTGGCCTGGACGTCGAGGACATCATCCTCGAGCAGTTGGCCTCCAGCTACGCGGTGCTGACCGAGGACGAAAAGGAGCTGGGCGTCTGCCTGGTGGATATCGGCGGTGGCACCACGGATATCGCCATCTTTACCGAAGGCTCCATCCGCCACACAGGGGTTATCCCCATCGCGGGCGACCAGGTCACCAACGATATTGCGATGGCGCTGCGTACGCCGACCCAGCACGCCGAGGAAATCAAGATCAAGTATGCCTGCGCCCTGACCCAGCTGGCCGGCGCAGAAGAGACCATCAAGGTGCCCAGCGTGGGTGATCGTGCGCCGCGAGACCTGTCCCGCCAGGCCCTGGCCGAAGTGGTGGAGCCGCGCTACGACGAGCTGTTCACGCTGGTGCAGGCGGAACTGCGGCGCTCCGGCTTCGAAGACCTGGTGCCCGCGGGCATCGTGCTGACGGGCGGCACCTCGAAGATGGAAGGCGTGGTCGAGCTGGCCGAGGAAATTTTCCACATGCCGGTGCGGGTGGGTTTTCCGCAGACGGTGACCGGACTGACGGATATCGTTCGCAACCCGATCTACTCCACAGGTGTGGGCCTGCTTCAGTACGGCGCAGCGCGCCAGGATGACAACGTGCCGCGACCGGCGGCGCGGGGACCGGCGCCGCCGAGTCCGCTGGAGCGACTGAAAAGCTGGTTTAAGAACAACTTTTAGGCGCCTGCAGGAACGTCGCAGGAGCCTTGTTGTAAACCGGTGGTGCATGCACCGCCAGATTCAAAAAAGGGGAGAAACTTGAAATGTTTGAACTGATCGACAACGTACCAGAGAGTGCCGTCATCAAGGTAATCGGCGTGGGAGGCGGCGGTGGCAACGCCGTCAAGCACATGATCGATAACCGGGTAGACGGCGTTGATTTCATCTGCGCCAATACCGATGCCCAGGCGCTGAACGATGTGGATGCCCGCACCGTGCTGCAACTGGGAGGCGACATCACCAAGGGCCTTGGCGCCGGTGCCAACCCGGACATCGGACGCGCGGCGGCCATGGAAGACCGCGATCGCATCGCCGATTCACTGCGCGGTGCCGACATGGTCTTCATCACGGCCGGCATGGGCGGCGGTACCGGCACCGGGGCTGCACCGGTGGTGGCTGAGGTGGCGCGGGAGATGGGAATTCTCACCGTCGCCGTGGTGACGCGTCCTTTTATTTTCGAAGGCAAGAAACGCACGGCCATCGCCAACGACGGCATGAAGGAATTGCAGCAGCACGTCGACTCGCTGATTACCATTCCCAACGAGAAGCTGCTCGAGGTGCTGGGCAAGAGCACCTCGCTGCTGGAAGCCTTCAAGGAAGCCAACGACGTATTGCTGGGCGCGGTGCAGGGTATTGCCGACCTGATCATTCGCCCGGGCATGATTAACGTCGACTTCGCCGACGTGCGCACGGTGATGTCAGAGATGGGCATGGCCATGATGGGTACCGGTGCCGCTCGTGGTGAGCACCGCGCCCGTGAAGCCGCCGAGGCCGCGATCCGCAGCCCGCTGCTGGAGGACATCAACCTCGAGGGTGCCCGCGGCATCCTGGTGAATATCACCGCGGGTCTGGATCTGTCCCTGGGCGAGTTCTCGGAAGTGGGTGACGCGGTCGAGGAGTTTGCCTCGGACAACGCCACCGTGGTGGTGGGCACCGTGATTGACCCGGATATGGCCGACGACCTCAAGGTGACGGTGGTCGCCACGGGCCTGGGGGCAGAGGTGGTGCGCGCGGCACCCCTGCAGGTGGTGGAGAGTGCACCCAAGCAGCCGGACCCGGCGGAAGCGCCGGTGCGCCGCCGGGCCGCGTCAGAGGATAGCGCGGCATCTGCCGAAGCCTCCAGGGAAGCCGGGCTGGCGGCGGCAGTCGGACAGGAAGACTACTTCGACATACCCGCCTTCCTGCGCCGCCAGGCTGACTGAAGTCGGTCGAGGGATGCGCTGAACGGTCCGACAAGGGCCGTGAAGGCGCGACCCCGCGGCGGCGGGTCAGCCCTGGCTGACCCCTTGCCCTGGTTGGCTCCGCTGCCGCGCGGCCGGGTTGCGCCTGCAACCCGGCCGTCACATTTCCGGGCGATTTCACGCCGCCCCGGGGAGCAAAAACGCTAGTCACCGCTCCAATTGTGTGAATAAGGTCCCAAAACGCCCAAATTTCGCGGGTTTTCAGTGGCTTTCGCAGGTCACAGCGCGCATTTTAAGTCGTAGTATTTCACAAGCAGTTATGACAATATTCACGACTTCTGGGGATTCAAGACCA
The DNA here is from genome assembly GCA_965229625.1 of Halieaceae bacterium. Classification (GTDB taxonomy): domain Bacteria; phylum Pseudomonadota; class Gammaproteobacteria; order Pseudomonadales; family Halieaceae; genus JANQIO01. The sequence goes on along the minus strand of CBDDJJ010000002.1, from coordinate 552,145 downwards.
ATTTAGGATGAATATCATTCTTGTCGACAAGAGGCTGGGCGCCTCTCGGGCTATCTCGCTCGGGAAGTGGTCCCGCACGGTGTTATCACTGTGCGCGATCGGCCTGCCGCTGGGTATGGTGGGCCTCGGCTACCAGATCGCCCAGGTTGTCGCCATGCCCACGTCACTGGCTCCCCTGCAGGACGAAGTCGAGGCCCAGAACGAGGCCATCGCCGACCTGCGCGCCGACGCCGAGCGTCGCCTGCAATCGATTTCCCTGACTGTGGCCGAAATGGAAGCCCGCCTGGTGCGGCTCGACGCCATGGGTACCCGCCTTACGGGACTTGCCGGGCTAGACGATGGTGAGTTCGACTTCAGTCAGACACCGGCACTGGGTGGTCCGCTCAATACCGGCGAAGACGCCGAGGGCTATACGGCGATGCCCTCGACCCTGGCATCGGAAATGGGTGATCTTGAAGCGCGTATCGCCGACCGCGAACAGCAGCTCGATTTCCTGCAGGCGGTACTTTCCAACCGTCAGCTCCAGAAAGATATCTTCCTCTCAGGCCGGCCCATCAAGAAGGGCTGGTTGTCATCGCCCTACGGGCAGCGCAAGGATCCCTTCAACGGCCAGTCCATGTGGCACCAGGGCGTTGATTTTGCGGGCAAACTGGGCTCGGACATCGTTGCGGTAGCCGGGGGTGTGGTCACCTGGTCCGGTGAGCGCTACGGTTATGGTGAAATGGTTGAGATCAACCATGGCGGGGGTTATTCCACCCGCTATGCCCACAATAAAGAAAACCTGGTCAAGGTTGGCGACATTGTCAGCAAGGGTCAGGTCATAGCGCACATGGGCTCCAGCGGCCGTTCCACCGGCCCGCATGTGCACTACGAGGTCTACAAGAACGGTCGCCCCGTCGACCCCGCAACTTACGTGCGCCGCACCCGGCGCTGACCCCGAAATCGCGTTAAAATCCCGGCCGGGCGGATAGATATTCGTCTCGGCGTCCCCATATTCACCCCCAACACGCACTGAACGGGTCCCATGATTTCCAAGTTCTTGAAACTGATATTCGGCAGCAGTAATGACCGCGAGCTGAAGCGCATGCGCAAGGTGGTCAAAAAAGTCAACGAGCTGACCGAATCCACCGCCGCCCTGAGCGACGAGGAATTGCGCGCGAAGACCGAAGAATTTCGCCAGCGCCTCGCTGACGGCGAGCAACTCGACAAACTGCTCCCGGAAGCCTTTGCGGTTGTGCGTGAGGCCGGTGAGCGCACCCTGGGAATGCGCCACTTCGACGTGCAGTTGATTGGCGGTATTACCCTGCACGAGGGCAAGATCGCCGAGATGCGCACCGGGGAGGGCAAGACCCTGGTCGCGACGCTGCCCGCCTATCTCAATGCACTGACGGGTAACCCCGTCCACCTGGTAACCGTCAACGATTACCTGGCCACTCGCGATGCGGACTGGATGGGGCCGCTGTACCGCTTTTTGGGCCTGGAGGTTGGTGTGATCCGTTCCGGCCAGCCCCAGGCCGACAAGCACGAGGCCTACAAGGCCGACATCATTTACGGCACCAACAACGAGTTCGGCTTCGACTACCTGCGCGACAACATGGCCTTCATGAAGGAAGACCAGATGCAGGGCAACCTCGCTTTTGCCATCGTCGATGAGGTGGACTCCATCCTTATCGATGAGGCGCGCACGCCGCTGATCATCTCCGGCGCCGCCGAGGACAGCTCGGAGCTGTACAAGCGCATCAACCGCATCATTCCTGAATTGAAGTTGGACGACGAAGGGCTGGAAGGTCACTACAGCATCGACGAAAAGCTGCGCCAGGTGGAGATGACCGAGACCGGCCATCTCTTCGTTGAAGAATTGATGGTGCGGGAAAAGCTGCTGGAAGAAGGCGACAGCCTCTACGCGGCCACCAACCTTAACCTGCTGCACCACGTGCACTCTGCGCTGCGCGCCCACGCGCTGTTCAACCGGGATATCGAGTACATCGTACAGAACGGCCAGGTAGTGCTGATCGACGAACACACCGGCCGTACCATGCCGGGGCGGCGCCTCTCGGAAGGCCTGCACCAGGCCATCGAGGCCAAGGAAGGTGTGGCCATCCAGAGTGAAAGCCAGACCCTGGCCTCCACTACCTTCCAGAACTACTTCCGCCTTTACGGCAAACTCGCCGGCATGACCGGTACCGCCGATACCGAGGCCTTCGAATTCCGTCAGATCTACGGCCTGGCAGTCGTGGTTATTCCCACCAACGTTCCCACCCAGCGTACCGACTACAACGACCTGGTCTACCTGTCCGTGGACGAAAAGTACGACGCCATCGTCGAAGATGTGAAGAACTGCATCGAGAGCGGCGCGCCGGTGCTGGTGGGCACCGCCTCCATCGAGACTTCCGAGGAGATGTCCCGGCGCTTCAAGCAGGCGAAGATCGAACACCAGGTGCTCAATGCCAAGTTCCACGAACAGGAGGCACAGATCATCGCCCAGGCGGGTGTGCCGGGCACGGTCACCATCGCCACCAACATGGCGGGCCGCGGCACCGATATTGTGCTGGGCGGCAACTGGGAAGCTGAGGTCAAGGCACTGGATGCACCCAGCGACGACAAGGTGGCAAGCCTCAAGGCCGCGTGGCAGGAACGCCACGACCAGGTACTGGCTGCCGGCGGCCTGCATATCTTCGGCACCGAACGCCATGAATCACGCCGGATCGACAACCAGCTGCGCGGCCGGGCCGGCCGCCAGGGTGACCCGGGTGCCTCGCGCTTCTACCTGTCCCTGGAGGACAACCTGATGCGCATTTTTGCCTCGGACCGGGTCAAGAACTTCATGCAGGCCCTGGGCATGGAGAAGGGTGAAGCCATCGAGCACCGCATGGTGACCAATGCCATCGAGAAAGCCCAGCGCAAGGTGGAGGGCCGCAACTTCGATGTGCGCAAGCAGTTGTTGGAGTACGACGATGTCGCCAACGACCAGCGCCAGGTCATCTACCAGCAGCGCAACGACCTGCTGGACGCGGAGGATATTTCCGACACTATTGCTGCGGTGCGCAGCGATGTGGTGAACGACGCGATCAGCGAGTTCATCCCGCCGATGAGTCTCGAAGAGCAGTGGGATATCGCCGGGCTGGAAAAATCGCTGGAAACCGAGTTCGCCGTCAAGCTGCCCGTACAGCAGTGGCTGGACGAGGATGACAACCTGGCGGAAGAGGGCGTGCGCGAGCGCGTCGAGGCCGCCATCGCCGAGGCCTACCAGACCAAGTGTGACGAGGTCGGACCGGACATGCGCCGGCTGGAAAAGCAGATCATGCTGCAGGTGCTGGACACCCTGTGGAAGGAGCACCTGGCCACCATGGATCAGCTGCGGCAGGGCATCGGCCTGCGCGCCTATGCCCAGAAGAATCCCAAGCAGGAATACAAGCGCGAGTCCTTTGAGATGTTCCAGCAGCTGCTGGACAACCTCAAATTCGAGGTGACGCGCTTCCTCTGCCACGTGCAGATCCAGCGCCGCGATGAAGCGGAGCTGCTGGAGCAGCGGCGTCGTGAACAGGCCGCGAAGGAAAAGCTGGCCTTCCAGCATGCCGAAGCCTCGGCCATGGCCCAGGAGGCAGCGGTCGAGCCCGCCCAGGCGGCGGCTGCGGGTGGAGGCATGAGCGCCGCTGCAGGCGGTGGCCCGGCCGAGCAACCTTTCGTACGGGAGCAGCCCAAGGTAGGGCGTAATGAGCCCTGCCCCTGCGGGTCCGGCAAGAAATACAAGCAGTGCTGTGGCCGCCTCTAGCGCGGCCGCCGTCGTCCTGCCGGTAGCTGGCATCCGCCTGGCGGCGGTGAGCGCCGGCATCAAGACGCCGGGCCGTCTCGACCTGGTGGTCATGGAGCTGGGCGAAGGTGCCCGCGTGGCGGGCAGCTTCACCCGCAACGCCTTCTGCGCCGCCCCGGTGCAGGTCGCCCGTTCGCATCTCGCTGCGGGTATGCCGGGCTACTTCCTGATCAATACCGGTAATGCCAACGCCGGTACCGGCCAGGCCGGCCTCGACGATGCCTTGGCCTGCTGCCGGGCCCTGGCCGCAGAGACAGATACGGCGGCCGAGGCCGTGCTGCCGTTTTCTACCGGCGTGATCGGCGAACCGCTGCCGGTGGAACCGATTGTGGCCGCCCTGCCAGGGGCAGTGGCGGCATTAGCCGATGATCAGTGGCTGGCCGCGGCCGAAGGCATCATGACCACGGACACGCGCCCCAAGGCAGCGTCTCGCCAGCTCGACCTCGATGGCGTAAGGGTGACGCTCACCGGCATGGCCAAGGGCGCGGGAATGATTCGCCCCAACATGGCCACCATGCTCGCCTACCTCGCCACCGACGCCGCCATTGCGCCGGACCTGCTGCAGACACTCTGGCGTGATACCGTGGAGCGCAGTTTCAACCGGGTCACCGTGGACGGCGACACCTCGACCAACGATGCCGCCATGCTGGTAGCGACGGGTCGTGCCGGCAACCCGGAGCTTCGCGATGCCGGCGACCCGCGGCTCCTGCCGCTGCGAGAGGCGCTGGAGTCGCTGGCCCTGGAGCTGGCGCAGGCCCTGGTGCGGGACGGAGAGGGTGCCAGCAAGTTTGTGGCGGTGGAAGTCGCGCAGGCAGCCAGTGAAGACGAGGCGCTGGAAGTGGCCTATACCATTGCCCACTCGCCCCTGGTGAAAACCGCCCTGTTTGCAAGCGATCCCAACTGGGGCCGCCTGCTGGCAGCCATTGGCCGCGCCGACGTGCCCGGTCTGGATGTCGACAGGGTGCAGCTGCGGATCAACGATGTGCTGATCGCCATCAATGGCGGTCGCGCACCCGACTATCAGGAGGCACAGGGCGTGGCGGCCATGGCGCCTGACGACATCCATATCCAGGTGCTGCTCAGTCGCGGCGACGCCGAGGCGACCGTGTGGACCAGCGACCTGTCCTATGACTACGTGCGCATCAACGCGGAGTATCGCACCTGATGTCGCGGGTACACGTGGCCGTCGGCGTAATCCTCAACGCTAACGGCGAGATCCTGATCAGCAAGCGCCACGCCGACTCTCACCAGGGCGGGTTGTGGGAATTTCCCGGCGGCAAGGTCGAGACCGGTGAATCCGTAGAGGCGGCGCTGGACCGCGAACTGCACGAGGAGCTGGGAATCCGTGTGACCTCCTGTCGCGCCCTGCTGGAAGTGCAGCACGACTACAGTGACAAGCAGGTATTCCTGGATGTGTGGGTGATCGACGGCTTCCGTGGTGAGCCCGACGGGCGCGAAGGCCAGCCCCTGCGCTGGTGCGCGCCTGGCACGCTGTCAGGTTACGCTTTTCCCGCCGCCAACCAGCCGATCGTCGACGCCTGCCTCACCCTCCAGCCACCAACTCGCAGCTAGTGTTCGGTTGCGTCTCCGAATGTCTCCAGCAGCTCGCGGTGCAGGCTTTCCACCTGTGATTGCAGGGCCGCCAGGTCGCCGCTGTTGTCGATCACCCGGTCGGCCGCCGCCAGGCGCTGCTCCCGCGGCAGTTGGGCTGCCATGATGCGTCGAACCTGGTCGGCCGCGTTGGCGTCGCGCTGCATGGTCCGCTCCAACTGCACCTGCTCCGGTACGTCAACGACCACCACCGTGTCGCAGAGTGCCTTCTGGCTGGTTTCCAACAGCAAGGGTGACGACAGCACCACGTAGGGGGAGTCCGCGGCCGCGAGTTGGCTGACGATTTCTTCACCGATCAACGGATGGGTCAGTTGTTCCAGCCACTGGCGTTGCTCGGGTTCGGCGAACACGATGGCGCGCAGGGCGGCGCGATCGAGCTGGCCGTCGGGCAGCAGAATGTCGTTTCCGAAACGCGCCGCCACGGCGGCCAGGGCCGGCCGGCCCGGCTCCATGATGACGCGCGACGCCAGGTCCGCGTCCACCACCGTGATGCCCAGCGCCTGCAGGCGATCTGTTACCGCAGTCTTGCCGCTGCCGATACCGCCGGTCACACCGACCACGGGGCGGGATGATCGCGCTGCCACTAGCTGACCGGTGCGGTGGTGAAGCTGGCCCAGTACCAGGCCATGATGTCGCTACCCCAGACCAGCGCGATCCAGCCGGCGATGGCCAGGTAGGGGCCGAAGGGAATCGGTACGTCCTTGCCGCGCTTTTGCAGCAGCATCACCAGGATGCCCAGCACCGCGCCCACAAGAGACGACAGCAGAATAATCATCGGCAGGGCCTGCCAGCCCAGCCAGGCACCCAGCGCAGCCAGCAGCTTGAAGTCGCCGTAGCCCATGCCTTCCTTGCCGGTGAAGAGCTTGAAGGCCCAGAACACCACCCACAGCACCCCGTAACCGGCGATGGCGCCGATCACCGCGTCCTGCAGAGGTGCAAACAGCCCGAACAGGTTGACCAGCAATCCCAGCCACAGCAGCGGCAGGGTGATGGCATCCGGCAGCAGCATGGTGTCGATGTCGATCATGGTCAGCGCGAGCAGGGCCCAGGTGAATACCAGTGCCAGGCCGAGCTCCGGGCTGAGGCCGCCAAACTGCAGGCCCAGCAGCACTGAGATCAGCCCACAGCAGGCTTCGATGATGGGGTAGCGCACCGAGATCGGGGCGGCGCAATTGCTGCAACGGCCGCGCAGGAGCAGGTAGCTCAGCACCGGGATATTCTCCCAGGCACGAATTTGATGGCCGCAGTGTGGGCAGCGTGAGCCGGGCGTTGCCAGGTTGAAGGGCTCCAGCGGCTCCGGTTCGGCATCTGCCAGCAGGGCGGTGCAGTAGGCGTGCTCTTCCCGTTCGATCATCGCCGGGATGCGGTAGATCACCACGTTGAGGAAGCTGCCGACGGTCATGCCGAGCAGCATCAGGAAGCCATACAGCAGCAGCGGCTGCTGATTCAGGGCAGCGACAATTTCCATGTTGCGGAGGGAGGTAGCCGCTTAGACCACGGAACCCAGCATGAAGATCGGCAGGTACATGGCCACCATCAGGCCGCCCACCAGGACACCGAGGACAGACATGATCAGCGGCTCCATCAAGGAGCTGAGGCTGTCCACCGCGTTGTCCACCGCTTCCTCGTAGTAGGTCGCGACCTTTTCGAGCATCTCGTCGAGGGCGCCGGATTCCTCACCGATGGAGACCATCTGCAGCAGCATTAGCGGGAACATGCCGGTGGAACTGATCGAATTGTAGAGGGTGGCACCGGTGGTCACATCGTCCTTGATCTGGCGAATGGCCTTGGCATAGGGAATGCTGCCGGCTGCGCCCACCACCGATTCCAACGCGTCCACCAGCGGCACACCCGCGGCGAAGGTCGTCGCAAGGGTGCGTGAGAAGCGCGCCACCACCGAGTTATAGACGATGTCGCCGACAATCGGCATCTTCAGCATCAACTTGTCCTGCGCCTCGCGGAAGGCAAAGGAGCGTTTGTGGATTTCCTTGTAGACCGCGCCGGTGACGATGATTCCAATCAGGATGATGAACCACCAGTCCTGTGTGAAGTTGGATATATTCAGTACAAACAGGGTAAAGGCCGGCAGTTCAGAACCGAAGGATGAGAAGGTTTCGGCAAACTGGGGTACCACCTTGATCAGCAGCAGTGCGGTGACCACCAGGGCCACGACCACCACCGCGATGGGATAGGTCAGCGCCTTCTTGATCTTGGCTTTCAGGGCCTCGGACTTTTCCTTGTAGGTGGCCACGCGGTCAAGCATGGTCTCCAGCGTACCCGAGGCCTCACCGGACGCCACCAGGCTGACAAACAGTTCATCGAAGTATTGGGGATATTTCTCCAGCGCCACGGACAGGCCGGTACCCGAGGCCACGTCGGACTTGATGCTGCCGACCACCTCGCGCATGCTCGGGTTCTCCAGACCCTCCCCGACGATGTCAAAGCTCTGTACCAGCGGCACACCGGCTTTCATCATGGTCGCCAACTGGCGCGTGAAGATCGCGATATCCATCGGCTTGATCTTCTTGCCGCTGCCGCCCAACAGCGGCTTGGTCTTTTTCTTGACGGTTTTTGGCTTGATGCCCTGCCGGCGCAGCTGCGCCTTGGCCATCGCCAGGCTGACCGACTCGATCTCGCCCTTGGTAGTGCGGCCCTGTTTGTCGGTGCCCTGCCAGGTGAAGATTTGCCCTTTCGATGCGCTGGTAGCCATAACCTAGTCCGTTGCCTGGGTGCTAGTTCTGTGTGATCGACGGTGTGTCAGTCGGTGGTGACACGGTTAATTTCTTCAAGACTCGTGTCGCCCAACATGGCCTTCCTGAGGCCGGACATACGCAAGTCGTTGAAACCTTCTTCCCGGGCTTTCTCGCCAATCACGATGGAGTTGCCTTCCTCCATAATGATGCGAGCGATCGACGGGGTGATGCGTACCACTTCGTAAACGCCGACCCGGCCCTTGTAGCCGTTGGCGCACTTTGAGCAGCCCACCGGTTTGTAGATAGTGGCCTGCGCAATCATCTCGTCAGTAAAACCTTCTTCCCTGAGCACGCTCTCCGGCAGGTCGGCGGGTTCCTTGCACTCCTTGCAAAGCCGGCGCGCCAGGCGCTGGGCGATAATCAGGTTTACCGAGGTGGCCAGGTTGAACGGCGGTACCCCCATGTTCAAGAGGCGGGTAATGGTTTCCGCGGCGCTGTTGGTGTGCAGGGTCGACATCACCATGTGGCCGGTCTGGGCGGCCTTGATGGCAATCTCGGCGGTCTCCAGGTCGCGAATCTCCCCCACCATAATGATGTCGGGGTCCTGGCGCAGGAAGGAGCGCAGTGCCTCCGCAAAGGTCAGGCCCACCTTGGGATTCACGTGACACTGGTTGATGCCCTCGAGGTTGATTTCCACCGGGTCTTCCGCGGTGGAGATATTGCGCTCGGGGGTGTTGAGAATATTGAGCCCGGTGTACAGCGATACCGTCTTGCCGGAACCGGTGGGGCCGGTTACCAGGATCATGCCCTGGGGCTGTTCCAGCGCCTGCATGTACAGGTCTTTCTGGAAATCCTCGTAGCCGAGCATATCGATACCCATCTGGGCGCTGGAGGGATCGAGGATACGCAGCACGATTTTCTCGCCAAACAGTAGCGGCAGGGTGTTGACCCGGAAGTCGATGGCGCGATTCTTGGACACCCGCATCTTGATACGGCCATCCTGGGGCACGCGGCGCTCGGAAATGTCCATTTGCGACATCACCTTGAGACGCGCCGCCAGGCGGCCCGCCAGGTTGGCGGGAGGCCGCACGACTTCGTGCAGGATGCCGTCCGTGCGGAACCGCACCCGGTAGACTTTCTCGTAGGGCTCGAAGTGTATGTCCGAGGCGCCGGTCTTGATGGCGTCCAGCAGCACCTTGTTGACGAAGCGCACCACCGGCGTTTCGTCCACGTTGGCGCCGTCGTCGCTGGCGCCGCCACCGTCTTCATCGACCGCCTCGACGTCGAGATCTTCGAGGCCGGCATCATCCAGGTCGCCAAGGTCGCCGCCCAGGGAGTCCTCCGCGTCCGCCCAGGTGCCGATGGCCGCTGACAACGCGCCTTCCTCCACCAACACCGCGTCGGTATTGATGCCGGTGTGGAACTTGATTTCGTCGAGAGCGGAGAGGTTGGTGGGGTCGGATACGGCGATGTAGAGCCGGTTGCCACGGCGGAACAGGGGCAGGGCATGGTGTTTGACCGCCAGGCTGGGCGACACCAGGTCCTTGGGTATCGACTCCAGGTTGAAGGCGCCGATGTCAAACAGCGGAACGCCAAACTCTTCCGAGGCCATCTCCGCCAGCTTCTGCCCGGAGATGTATTCATTTTCAATCAGGTGCGAGACGAACTGGGTCTTCTCACGGGCTGCATTTGACACGGCAGCCTGTGCGTCCTCCGCTTCGAGGAGGCCATCGGCTACCAGGCGACCGGCCAGGCCGCTGAGCTGGGTGGGTGGCTTGTTCGTCATGTCCGGATCTGGCGCCCTGTCTGCTGCTCTCCAGACCGCTGCCTGGAGCTCATTCATTTATGCGGTTCTAAGGCCGCTTGTTTTTGGGGCTACCGAAAGTTAGCCGAAGCTAACAACGAGCACCTGTGCGGCCTGTAATGCTGGCGCGCCGGTGGCCGGTTGACAGTAGCCTTTCTGCAACACTCGCTCGAGTATACCCCCGGAAAATGCGGGCTTACAGTGTCGAATCGCCCGATTTTTGCGGTCCGTCACAGAGTGCCGTGACCAGTCCGTGCGGTCCGTCACAGACTGACAAGGATTGTCACTGTGTGACGTGTGGTGGCCTTGAAAGCTACCTCAGCCCAGGGGGCGCTAGCACCGGCTAACGAATTTATAAGCTTATGAAAAATAAGGATTAAATGGGTTTTTCTGGCAAATTGTGAAAAGTTGGCATGGGCTGTGCTTCAAAGGGGGTGTTGCTGGGATTAAGCCCGGCACGTCCGGTAAGGAATCCCCGGGCTTAAATAAAGAGTAATCAAACCCGTCTTTTCAGGAGACAAAACATGAACAAGCAAGCTCAAAAGGGTTTTACCCTGATCGAACTGATGATCGTTATTGCGATCATCGGCATTCTGGCTGCCGTGGCTCTGCCCGCATACCAGGATTACACTATCCGTGCCAAGATGTCTGAGCCGATTGCTCTGCTGGGTGAAGGCAAGACCAACGTGACGGAATTCTACATTGCCAACAACCGTCTGCCGACCAGTGCCGCTCAGGCCGGTCTGCGCACCAACATCAACACGCCGATCGTGAACTCAGTAGCCTACGCGGCTACCGGTGTTATCACGGTTCAGGTGGCTTCCAACGTCGGTGGCGACATCAACGCCAGCGCTGACAGCATCTCCCTGTCTCTGATCGGTACCCGTGGCGGCACCGTGCAGTGGAAGTGCCGTCCCGGTAACGGTACCAACGCGACGACTGACGCCGTACCGCCGAAGTACCTGCCGGCTAACTGCCGCGGCTAATCACTGCTTCAGTGGAAAACCCGGGCCTTGCCCGGGTTTTTTTTGTCACCTGTATTCATGTCTGACACATGATTGAATCCCGATGGCTTTGGGTGGCCTTTGGCCTTTGCCTGCTTCTCTACCTGCCCGGGCTTTTCGGACCCCTGACCTTCGATTCAACGGTGGCCCTGGTCAGGAATACCGCTCTGGATATCGAGGCTTCGAGCTTCCAGGCCTGGCTGCTGGCTGTTGATAGTTCCAGCGCCGGCCCGACCGGCCGCCCGGTCAGTATGCTCACTTTTGCGCTGACACACGGGTTGATTGGTCAGTCCGCATTTCTTGAGAAGAGTATCAACCTGCTGATTCACCTGGCCGTCGCCCGGGTGCTCTACGCCTGGCTGGTCTTGCTGTTGCAGCATGCGCCCGCACTGCGCTGGCAGCGGGAGCAGGCTCAGCAGTGCGCCCTGGCTGCGTGCTTGCTGTGGTTGCTCAATCCCATGCAATTGTCGACCGTGCTGTACGTGGTGCAGCGCATGGAGCAACTGTCAGCGCTGTTCACCGTGCTGGGCCTGTACCTTTACACCCTGCAGCGCGTCCGCTGGCTGGAACAGCCGGCAGCGACGGTGGACATTTCTCGTGTTGCCTTCTGGATGGCGCTCATCGGCCTGGCGGCGGTGTTCTCCAAGGAAGACGGCATTCTGCTGCTGCCATTGCTGGCACTGCTGGAAGCTGTACTGTTTCAGGGTATCTACGCGGGCCGCAGGTATAGCCTGCTGCTCTGGCTGGCGGCGGCCACCTGCCTGCTGCCGCTGCTGGGAGCCCTGGCAGTGGCCTGGGTAGAACCGGCGTGGTTGCAGCAGCGCGGTAGCTGGCGGGGCATTGATACCGGTGAGCGACTGCTGACCCAGGCCCGGGTGCTGTGGCACTACGTTGGCTGGTTCTACTGGCCTGACGTCTCGCGCATGAGCCTGTTCCACGACGATATCCTGGTATCCCGGGGCTGGCTCAGTCCCTGGACCACGACGCTTGCCGTCGCGGCCTGGGCGGGATGGGTCGCGGCCAGCTTCGCCCTGCTCAGGCGACTGCCCCTGGTGGGCTTCTGTGTCGGCTTCTTCCTTATCACTCACGGTATTGAGTCGAGCGTGATTCCCCTCGACCTGGTTTACGAACACCGCAGTTACCTGGGCAATGCTGCGCTGGCCCTACTGCCCGTCAGTCTTCTGATAACACGGCTGCCTCTGGAAAAGCGCCGCGCCGTGCTAGTGCTAGTGCTGGCCCTGTTGCCATTCTGTTTGGCGCTGGGCTGGCGCAGCGTGCTGTGGGGTAGCGAACTGCGCCTGTACGAGTCGCAGCTGCGCCACCACCCGCGCTCTGAACGCAGCGTCTACTACTACGCCAACCTGAAGATGCGCCTGGCGGACGAGGTCGAGGAGCCGGCCGCGTCACGGGAACACCTGTTGGCGGCGCGACGCTATTTCGACTATCTGCTGGAGCTTGATCCGCAACACCTGCCGGCGCTGGTCAGCCTGCTGTATATCGATAGCCGCTGGTTTCCCGGGCTGTCCCGCGAAGCGACCGAGGCGGCCCTGCAGCACGCTGCGGAGCAGCGCGTCATGGAGCCCTCCGACGGCAATGCACTGGAGCTGTGGCTGAACTGCCTGGCCGCCGGCTGGTGTGAAATCCCCGAACAGACACTGGTGTCTTTTGCGAATACACTGGCCAGCCGCTACCCGGGTGACGCCAGCTATCCGGCCTTCCTGGCGCGTTACTTTGGCGAGGTGCGGCGCGACTATGACCAGGCGATTGTCTTCAGTCGGCAAGCCATCGCGACGTCCTCGGCCAACCCGGCCGGCTATTACCAGCTCGCCAGCTGGCACCTGGCCCAGGGACAGAATGCCCGGGCCGCGCGTGTGCTCGCCGAACTGCTGGCCCGGGACGAAAGCCTCGCCGCCGTGCACAACGTACAGCAGGCAGTGCAATGATGAACGCCCTGGCGCGCGCAGCCTGCCTGTCCGGCCTGCTGGTACTCACGGCCTGGGTCTACTGGCCCGGCCTTGCCGGCCCGGCGCTGCTGGATGATGCGGCAAATCTCGAGCGGGTGCAGGCGCTGGCGTCAAAGCAGGGCTTTGCCATCGATGTGCTCACCGACAATCCTTCCGGCCCGCTGGGCCGACCACTGTCCATGGCCAGCTTCATGCTTGACCTGTACCTGCTCGATGGCGGTATCTGGGGAGCCAAGCTCACCAACCTGCTCATCCACCTGCTGACCGGGCTGCTGGTCTGGCTGTTCAGCCTGCAGGTGTTTACCGCGCTGGGTCTCAGCAGGCGCCATGAGTATGCGCGATGGGTCGCCGCGCTGTGGCTGCTGGCGCCGCTGCTGGTGAGTACCACGCTCTACATGGTGCAGCGCATGGCGCAGCTGGCTACACTGTTCAGCCTGCTGGCCTTGTCGTGCTACCTGCACTGGCGCCGGCAGGGGGCCGGTGGAAGCTGGCGCAGCCCCTGGTGGATACTCTCCCTGCTGGCCGTGGTACTGGCGATACTCAGCAAGGAAAACGGGCTGTTGGCGTTACCCCTGCTGCTGCTGGTGGAGTTGGCGATTCTGCAACCCCGAGACCATCCCCGGGCCCGGGGTAGTTTTGTCGACGGCCTGCTCAGGCTCCACCTGGTGCTGTTGGCGCTGGGGGTGCTCGGGGTGGCGGCCTACCTGTTGTTGTTCTTCGACTCTGTGCTCGCCGCCTACGGCATCCGCGACTACACACTGGTTGAGCGCCTGCTCACCCAGCCGCGCATCCTCTGGCACTACCTGGCGCAGTTGCTCTGGGCGGACCGGGGCGCGCTGGGGCTCTATCACGATGCCTACCCTTTCTCGACGGCTATTGCTGCTCCGTCCGCTACCCTGTGGTCGCTGCTGGGCTGGCTGTTGGTGTTGGCGGCGGCCTTCATGAGCCTCAGGTACCGGCGCTGGCGCGGCGTTGGCTTCGGGTTGCTGTTCTTCCTGGTCGGCCATGCCCTGGAGGGTAGCGTGTTCGCCCTGGAGCTCTACTTTGAACACCGCAACTACCTGCCCGCGGTGGGTCTGTTCCTGGCACTGGTCTGCATGCTGGACGCCGCGATCGGACGCATCCCCGCAGCAGCGCTGTGGCAACGCGGTGTCCTGACCCTGTTGCTGGCCCACGCCACGCTGGCCACCGCGGCGGAGACCGAGGTGTGGTCCAGTGGGCGACTCTTTCACCTGGTCGCCGTGAACCGCTTCCCGGACTCGGTCCGCGCCAACGAGGGTCTCGCGCTGGAAATGGCGGGCCTGGGTGAAGCCGCGGTGGCCCTGGAATACGTGGCCGCCGCCGAGTCGCTGGACCCGGAGGGCGGATTCCGGCACCGGCTGACAGAAGCCAAGGTGTACTGTCGCGCCGAGGGTGCGATACCCAACGAGGTGTTCCGGTCCTGGCAGATGACTCGTGCAGATTTCCGCGATGGCCTGGTCAATGAAAACAGCTACAGCCTGACCCGGCAGATCATTGCAGGCGCCTGCGACGGAACCGAGCTCGAGGCCCTGGCCGATCACTGGGGTGGTTTGATACTGCAGGCGGAGCCCAGCCTGGTGCCCGCCAAGCTTTTCCTGTCTCTCGCCATACTGGAGAATCACCTGCAGCGGTACGAGCCCGCGTTGTACTATGTGAACCGGCTACTGCAACGTTCACCCGGCGACTTGAGAGCGGAGATGATGCGACTGTATTTTGCGGGGATCCTGGGTGAGAAAGCTGACTACGAGGACAGCCTTGCTACCCTGGTTCGCGCCCGTGACGGCGGCCGACTGAATGCGCAGGAGCGCTACAACCTGAAGGTCCTGACTGAGAGAGAAGAATGATAAGCGCGCAGCCTGGTCGTATCAGGCACCCTGGTCCTGACATCGAGCCGCCTTGCTGTGGTGGCCGCCTGTGAGTAGCGAATCGCTGTCGATTATTATTCCCGCCAAGAACGAGGCTGCGGGTCTGGCGGGTTTTCTGCCCGAACTTCGTTCGGCGTATCCGCAGGCTGAGGTGATCGTCGTCGATGACGGGTCCACAGACGATACCGCGGCTGTCGCCGAGGGCGCCGGTGCGCTTGTGGAAAGCCATCCCTACAGCAAGGGCAATGGCGCGGCGATCAAGACAGGCACCCGCAGAGCCTCCGGGGATGTGCTTATCTTCATGGATGGCGATGGCCAGCACCAGGTCAAGGATGTCGCCAAGCTGCTCTACAAGATGGAAGAGGGTTATGACATGGTCGTCGGGGCCCGCCAGGGCGGCGACGGGCAGGCCAGCCTGGCGCGCTGGGGCGCCAACGCCATCTACAACCTGTTTGCGAGCTGGATGGTGGGGCATACCATCCCGGATCTCACTTCCGGTATGCGCGCCGCGCGCCGCGACAAGTTCCGGTCATTCCTCTACCTGCTGCCCAATGGTTTTTCCTATCCCACGACTTCGACCATGGCGTTTTATCGGGCGGGCTACTCGGTGGCGTTTGTCTCTATTGATTGCCAGGAGCGCGTGGGCAAGAGCCATATCAAACTGGTCAGGGACGGTACGCGCTTCCTGCTGATCATCTTCAAGATCGGCACGCTGTATTCCCCACTCAAGCTGTTCTTTCCCATCGCCATGAGTATTTTCATGGCAGGTCTTGCCTACTATGGCTTTACCTACTTCACCGCGGGTCGCTTCACCAATATGAGCCTGCTGCTGTTTGTCTCCAGCGTGATTGTCTTCCTGATTGGCCTGGTATCCGAACAGATCAGCAATCTCACCTACAAGATCGAGCAGCGCGAGTAACGGGCCCGGGTGTCGCGAACCTCCCCCATGCTATTGATATCCAGGAATCTCCCACCGCTGGTCGGTGGGATGGAGCGCCTGATGTTGCACACCGCCCGGGGGCTGGCTGAGCGCGGTGAATTGCTGGTCATTGGTCCATCGGGCTGCCGCGGCCACCTGCCTGCCAACGTGCACTGTGTGGAGCTGAGCCCGCACCCGGCGCTGTTTCTGCCGCTTGCAATCCTGCATGGTCTGCGCCTGTGCCTGAGTGCGCGCCCGGGACTTGTGTTGGGCGGCAGCGGCCTGCTGGGCCCGGTGTTGTTGCTGTTGCAGTGGCTTCGTCCCGTGCGTACAGCGGTCTACCTTCACGGCCTGGATATTGTGGCGCAGCACTGGCTGTACCGGGCCCTGTTTGTGCCCACCTTCCGGCGGCTGCACGGGGTGATCACCAACAGCCACAATACCGCAGCGCTGGCCGAGGCCGCCGGCGTGTCGTCATCGCGTATTGCGGTAGTGCATCCCGGCACCGAGCTTCCCGACCTGAATCGCACTGCTGCCGCTGAACGTTTTCGCGAACGCCACGCCATTGGCGCGCGTCGGCTGCTGTTGTTTGTCGGGCGGGTGACGCCGCGCAAGGGACTGCGGCGCTTCGTCGAGGCCTGCTTCCCCGCGGTGCTCGAGGCGGAGCCGGATAGCTGCCTGATAGTGATTGGTGATCGTCCTGCGCAGGGACTGGCAGGGCATGGATCGGAGTTGCAGGCCGTACTGGACTTCGCCGCGCGGCATGAGCTGGGCGATGCACTGCGCTTCCTCGGCCAGGTGGACGACGTGGAGCTGCAGGAAGCCTACGCCGCCGCCGATGTCCTGGTGTTCCCGCTGGTACCGACGCCCGGTGACGTCGAAGGTTTCGGCATGGTAGCGATTGAGGCCGCCGCGGCGGGCACACCCACGGTGGCGTTTGCAGTGGGTGGCGTTGTTGATGCCGTTGCAGAGGGATACAGCGGTTACCTGGTGGAGCCGGATGACTATGCCGGGTACGCCGATGCCGTGCTGGAGTGCCTTGGCAAACCCGGTGCCCTGGAGGCGTCCTCGCGGGATTTTGCCGCCGGCTTTTCCTGGCCGCGCTATCATGAGGAGCTTGAGCGGGTGCTGGAGGCAGCGGCGCTGAAGGAGAGCAGGTGAGCAGGGACTACCAGTACGATTACTCGGAAATCATGCCGTCGGTCTACGATATCGAGGCCCGGGAAAAGAAAGCGCTCACCACGCTGGCCGTGCTGGAAGACTATTTCGATCAGCCGCTGCATACGCTCAGCTGCCTGGACGTGGGCGGCTCCACCGGAGTGATTGATCATCGACTGGCGGCGGACCTGGGGCGCGTTGTCGGTATCGACATCGATAGCAAGGCCATAGGCTTCGCCGGCCAGAATTTCAGGCGCGACAACCTGGAGTTCAAGGTGGGCGACGCCATGGCGCTGGATTTTGCCGATGCAAGCTTTGACGTGGTGGTCTGTTCCCATGTCTATGAACATGTGCCGGACGCCACCCGCCTCATGGCCGAGATCTACCGCGTATTGCGCCCCGGTGGGGTCTGTTACTTCTCCGGCAATGTGCGGCTCATGATCAATGAGCCCCACTACAACCTGCCCTTCCTGTCGCTGCTGCCGCGGCCGTTGGCCCACCTCTACCTCAGGCTAACCGGCAAGGGGCGTTTCTACTATGAGAAGCACCTGAGCCACCGCCAGCTGAGGCAGTTGATGGCGGCTTTCGAGGTGCGCAACTATACGCCGCGGGTGATCGATGAGCCCGAGCGCTTTCGCGTGACCTATATGTTGCCGCCGGGATCCATCAAGGCACGCGTGGCAAGCTTCGTTGCCCGGCGCATGCCCTGGGCATCGCCCTGCATCTGGTTGCTGGTCAAGGCCCGGGGCTGAAGCGCCGGTGAAGCTCCTGTTCCTGTGCAAGCGCCGTCCCCTGGCTCGGGACCTGCTGACCCGTCCCTATGGTCGCTTTTTCTACCTGCCCAGGTGCCTGGCGGAGATGGGTCATGAGGTCACCATACTGCTGCTCGACTACAAGGGCGCTGAGACCGTCGAGCAGGAGCAGCACGGCATGCGCTGGCTGTCGGTGCCGGTCCGGCGGCCGCTGGGCTACCTGGCGGTGCTGCGACGCGAGCTGCGCGAAAACACCCCTGACTGGCTGATCGGTTTCTCTGACACCTACTTCGGGATCATCGCCGAGTTCTATGCGCGCCGCTATCGGGTGAAGTCCTGTATTGACGCCTATGACAATTACGAGAGCTACATGGCGTGGTGCAAACCCCTGCACTGGCTGTGGCGTCGTGCGCTGCGTCGCGCGGACCTGGTCACCGCCGCTGGCCCCGGTCTGCTTGCACTGATGAGCGCGGGGCGCGCTGACAGGCCGGGCCTGGTACTGCCCATGGCCGCCGATCCCAGCGGCTTTGAGCCCGGGGATCGGGAGGGCAGCCGTCTCCAGCTCGGGCTAGCGCCTGGTGGCATGCTGGTGGGTTATTGCGGTTCCATGCACCGCAGTCGCGGTGTCGATGTGCTGTTTGCTGCGCTGGAACTGCTGCGCCGGCGGCGTCCGGATATCGGAGTCGTGCACAGCGGGCGCACCTGGAGCGACGTGCCACTGCCCGATTACATCGAGTCGCTTGGATACCTCGATGACGCCGCCGTACCCTCGGTGCTCAGGTCGATGGATGTACTGGTGGCCTGTAATCGCAGCTCCGCCTTCGGCAGCCACAGCTACCCGGTGAAACTCTACGAGGCGATGGCCTGCGGGATACCCGTGGTAGCAACCGATACCCTGTCAACGCGCTGGATTCTCGCCGCTCATCCCGAGCTGCTGGTGCCTGCGGAAGACCCGCAGGCGCTGTGCGAGGCGATCGAGCGCCAGCTGGATCGCGGCCGTGTTGACTATGGAGCGTTGCCGGACTGGCAGTCTTCCGCAGTTCGCCTCAGTGAGGCCCTGGCCAGCGTGTCCCGGGCTTAGGACAGCAACAGTTTGGCAACCGTGGCCTGTTCACCGCTGGCGAGGTTCAGGAGCGGCAGGTGGCCGATGGCTCTCAGGCGGTCGTCACCGGCCAGATAGGTCTGGCGCCCGTCACGGTCCCGGGATTCCCTCACCTTGCAGGCAACGTAGGCCTGGCTCGCGCTCAGGCGTGGCAGCTCGTGGTCGAGCTCACGGCGCACAAAGAAGGCATTGCTGCCCGCGGAATTGGTTCCAACGCAGTCATAGCCCCGGGCATCGGCAAGCTGGCACAGCGCTGCCAGCGAGGCGCCGTAGTAGAGATTGGAGTAGTGCGCCTCACTGCGAACAAAGCTGGCATCATAGGGCACAGTCAGTGCCAGCTCAGCGCCGAACAGGCTGTTGTACTCGCAGACAATGATACCTGGCGACACACAGTCGATAGCGTCCCAGACCCAGTAGTCATTGCCGTCGATGTCGATACTGAGCAGGCCAATGTCATCGCTGAAGCCATGACGTAGGAAGGCGGCGTTGATGTTGTCACGGTCTATGAACAGTTGCTCGGCGACCAGCTCATGCTGCCAGTAAATGGGATCGCCCTTGATGAAGTCGACGTTGGCCTGGGATCCGTCGAGCACCATGCCGCGCCAGTTGTCGTTCAGCAGCAGGAATCGGGTATTGGCTTCCAGGTAGTTTTCGACGCCGAACTCGATGAAAGCCCTGTTCTCGATGGGCAGCACGCTGACCAGGTACTGGATGATGCCGTCCTCGCCCCACTGTGAGAATGCCCTGAACTCCGCCTCCGCCAGCCTGTCGAGTTTTCCCATTTGCCTGATGCGCTGCGCGTGCAACTGGCCGGTGAGCAGAATGTTGGTCTGTATGGCGCGGTGCAGGGGGGCGTTCAGCTGATAGCTGATGCGGTAGACGAGGTCTCGAAGTCGACGTCTGAGATTCATGGTATGTCCGTCCCCTCTACAGTAAGGGTTCCGCCGCCAGCAGCGCCTGGTCGGCGTCTGTAAGGCCGCGCGAGAGTATACGCCGATAGTGCGCACGAAAGCGCAGGGCCGTATCGTGCCAGGTAAAGCGTGCCACAGATTCCCGGCCGCGCGCCGCCAGCGTAGCCCGCAGCTCTGCATCCTGCCACAGCCTCCGGAGGCAGTCTGCCATGTCGTCCACCTGGTCGGGGTCGAACACCAGTGCGGCGTCGCCAGCCTGGCGTGGCAGCGATGTGATATTGGAGCAGGCCGTGGGCGCGCCCGCCAGGAATGATTCCCAGAGCGGAAAGCTCGCCGCTTCGAATCGGGTGGGGATCACCACGCAGCGACACAGGCAGTAGAGACTGCGTAGTTCCTCGGGGCTGACAAAGCCGAGGAACTGTACCTGGTCCTGCAGCTTGAGCGCACGTGTTTCGCGCTCAAGCTGCGCGTGGTAATCCGTCATGCGCCCGGAGAACACCAGCGGCACCTCGATACCATGCTCCTGCCTGAGCAGTGCAGCTGCCGCGATCATGCCGCGGTGATTCTTGTGCGGCCAGGTCTGGGCCGGGTAGAAGGCAAAGGCATCGGGCAGCCTGAACTTGTCGCGTACCCGCTCCAGCGTCTCCGCGCCGGGTTCAGCAAAGGCCGCTGTGGAGGGTGCCAGCGGCACCACACTGATCTTGTCTGCGTCGATGCCCAGCTGTGTCTCTACATCCTGCTTGACCCAGGAAGAGACTACCGCCACGGTCCTCGCCTGCTGGCAGAAACGCCGGTACACCAGGCTGCGCCCGCGCTGTTCATAGCGGCTGAAGTATTCCGGCAGGTGGATATGCTGCAGGTCGTGCGGGTGGTAGATACTGGGTATATCGGTGAGAAAGGCGGCCTGTAGCGTGAAGTGCATGAGGTCCACACCGGCCGCCTCGATGTCCCCGCTGGAGGCGGGAATGCTGACGGCGCGCTCGACCGACAGCGCTGCCAGCCGTTCCAGCCAGCGCTTCAGGGTCGGGTAGCGCCTTGCCACCGTGCGGCGCAGGCGCTTCTGCAAGGACTTGCGCGTGTGCAACACCTCGCAGTTGGGTCCGAGGTGAGGCGTGAGCCATGCATCCGCTTCCGGGTAGCAGAGGAACAGGTAGCGTTCATCTCCGTCGCTCAGGCTGGACAGGCCATTGGCGAGCCCGATCACCACCTGTTCGATGCCGCCCGCCTGGCCGGACTCCAGGCGGGCATCAATGCAAATACGCGGGCCGCTGCTCACAGGGCGCTATGACTCTGCAACAGCTGTGGCAACGGGTTCGGCCTATTGGCCCGATGCATGATCCCGGATCACAGCGCAAATGCGTGCCACGGTCCCGTCATCCAGATCGTTGAAGGTCGGCAGGCTGACGCCACTGTCAGCCAGTCGCTGGGTGTGGGGCAGCGTTTCCCCGCGAGCCTGCGATTGCTCGCGGAAGGGCGGCAGGGTGTGGAGCGGAATAAAGAACGGGCGCGTATCTATCCCGGCCGCGGAGAGCAATTCCATCAGCGTGTCACGGCTGTGGCCGTAGACTTGCTCGTCGACCAGTATGCAGAACAGCCAGGGCGCGGGTTCCGCCCAGTCGGCCCGCGGCTGGAAGCTGATCCCGGGCACGTCGGCCAGCGCCTGCATGTACATGTCGAACACGCGGTTGCGACTGGCGATAATATCCTCGGCGCGCTCCAGCTGGGCGCACAGCATGGCGCAGGCCACGTTGGTAAGGCGGAAGTTGTAGCCGGTCACCGGGAAAAAATAGCGCCGTTCCGGATCCACGCCCTGGCCCCAGAGCGTGCGGGCTCGTTTTGCCAGTTGGCTGTCGTTCACGGTAATCGCGCCGCCTTCCCCGCAGGTGATGATCTTGTTACCGAAGAAAGAGAAGGTGGCTATCTGTGACAAGCCCCCGACCGGCGTGCCCTTGTAGCGGGCGAAGTGAGCCTCGGCAGCATCCTCCACCACCCACAGTCCATGCACCGCCGCATAGTGATTGATGCGGTCCATGTCGGCCGGGTGCCCGTAGAGGTGTACAGCAATAATCCCGCGGGTACGGGGTGTGATGCTGTCTTCCAGCAGGGTCGGGTCGATACACCAGGTGTCGGGATCCACGTCGACAAAGACGGGTTCCGCGCCGACGTAGCGCACGGCATTGGCGGTGGCCACATAGGTGAGGGAGGGCACCAGCACCTCGTCCCCGGGTCGTACGTCGAGTGCCAGCAGTGCCAGGTGCAGGGCCACGGTGCCATTGCAGGTCGGAATGGCATAGGAAACGCCGCAGCCCTCTGCGAAGGTCTTTTCAAACTGCTCGACGAATTTGCCGCTGGAGGAAATCCAGGAGCTGCGAATGGCTTCGACTACGTACTTCTCTTCGTTTCCGCTGAGGTCGGTCGAAGCCGCCGGTATCGTGTCTTCCATGGGTAGACCTGGTATCAGGGTGCGCCAGCGTTGGGATAATTATCACTGGACTGCAATGTTTCACTCGCGCCGATCAGGCGCAGATGGCGCCAGCAATAGTACCAACAGGGCAGCAACGAAAATAGGGTGTAGGCCACCAGGGTGCCGTAGATGGCGCCTGCGATACCCACGCGCTGCACCAGCAGGATCGACAGCGCGATATTGGCGCTGGCCATCAGGCTTGCGCAGATGACCTGGAAGCGAACCACGTGCAAGCCGTTGAGCAGCGAGGAAATCACGTTGCCGGCGACCAGCAACACGCACCACAGGCTCATGCCCAGCAGGAGCCCGGTGGGCGGGTTTACGTCCGGTCCTGCCCACAGGCGCAGCAGGCTGTCGCCGAACACGGCCAGCAGGGCGGCAATCGGTAGTGTAAGGGCGAGGCTTCGCAGCAGCGTCCTGCGAAAGGTTTGCCGAATCCAGTCGGCGTCGCCACGCGTCTTGGCTTCACCGTAGGCCGGCCACTGGGCGATCACCAGCATGCCCAGGAACATCGCTGGCAGGGTGTACAGCTTGAGCGCCACCGCGTAGTCGGAGACGGCTTCCGCACCCAGCAGGTAGCTGATGACGAGGTTGTCCGACTGGAAGCCGACGATCACTGCAAGCTGTAGCACGAAGAACAGGCCACCTGCGCCCAGCAGGCGCTTCATCATGGCGGTACTGATAATGCCGCCCCAGGGAGCAAACTGCGGCGCCTGCAGGGTGAAGTACGCCAGGGTATTCATAGCCCGGCACAACACCGGGATGCCGAGGAAAGCCAGGGCGATCCACAGCAATCCGCCATCCAGCCTGATCGCAAGTATTACCCCCAGCATGCCGCCCAGGCTGCCCAGGGTGTCCCACAGGTTCGCCCAATAGCCCTGCTGCATACCCAGCTGCACTTTCTGGGTGACGGCCAGGGGCAGGTTGGCGGCGGTGCACAGCGCCAGTGCCAGCATGACCGGCCAGACTTCGTCGCTGGCGGCCTCGCCCTCGAGGCCGAACAGTCCACTCCAATCTATCCCCGCCCCCAGGCTGCTGAACCCCAGGGCCAGCAGCGTGGCGCTGAGTGCAAGCAGCAGAAAGCCGCTGCTGGTGGCGGCGCGTACCTCGTCGTCGGCGTTGCGACCGCTGGCATGTGAGACCAGGTTGAGGATCCCGTTGCCGAGGCCGAGATCGGCAAAAGTCAGCATGGCCAGGATGGCTGTCATGGTCATCCACAGACCGAAGCGCTCTGCGCCGAGATAGTCGAGTGACAGTGGAACCGTCACCAGCATGGCGAGTGCGATGGCGCCCTTGGCCGCCGCGGCACTGAGGCTGGTCCAGGCAATATTGCGCAGCCGCTCGTCGGCCCGGCCCTGGGCGGTGGCGGTGTCGTAGGGGCTCAAACGCAAGTACTGTAAAAGCTGGGCCAGCTGGCGAAGCTGGCCCTGAGGTCTCGCGTCACTCACCCTTGTTGCCTGGCAGTGAATACATGAGACCGTAGTCTACTCAGGAGTGGCGCCCCACACTACGAACCAGGTCGCAGATTGAGGCGAGGAATGCCCTGGTCAGGCGGCGGCGCTACTCCCTGCCGCCTGCCTGGCTTTGGCTTCGCGACGCCGCGCGTGCAGCACCGGCTCGGTGTAGCCGCTGGGCTGCTCACAGCCCTTGAATACTAGGTCACAGGCGGCCTGGAAGGCGACGCTGCCGTCGAAGTCCGGTGCCATGGGCTGGTAGGCGGGGTCGCCGGCATTCTGCTGGTCGACCACCGCGGCCATGCGCTTGAGGGTTTCCATGACCTGGTCACCGCCGCACACGCCGTGGCGCAGCCAGTTGGCAATATGCTGGCTGGAAATGCGCAGGGTGGCGCGGTCCTCCATCAGGCCAACATCGTTGATGTCGGGTACCTTGGAGCAGCCGACGCCCTGGTCGATCCAGCGCACCACGTAGCCGAGGATGCCCTGGGCGTTGTTATCCAGCTCGCGCTGGATGGTGGCCGCATCAGGCGTGTCGGCGGCCAGCGGGATGGCGAGTATATCCTCCAGTGCAGCCCGCGACTGCACGGCGATGTCGGCCTGCCGCGAAGCGACGTTGACCCGATGGTAGTGCACCGCGTGCAGGGTGGCGGCCGTGGGCGAAGGCACCCAGGCCGTGCTGGCGCCGGCCTGGGGGTGACCAACCTTCTGTTCCATCATCGCGCTCATCAGGTCCGGCATAGCCCACATGCCCTTGCCAATCTGGGCGCGGCCCTTGAGGCCGCAGGCGAGGCCGGTATCCACGTTCCAGTCTTCGTAGGCATTGATCCAGGCCTGGGCCTTCATGGCGCCTTTCGCAACCATGGGGCCGGCTTCCATGCTGGTATGGATTTCGTCACCGGTACGGTCCAGGAAGCCGGTGTTGATAAACACCAGTCGCTCGGCGGCGGCCTTGATGCAGGCCTTGAGATTCACCGTGGTGCGGCGCTCCTCGTCCATGATGCCCATCTTCAGGGTATTGCGCTCGAGCCCCAGCAGGTCTTCCACCCGGGAGAACAGTTCGCAGGTGAAGGCGACTTCCTCGGGGCCATGCATTTTTGGCTTCACGATATAGACGCTGCCGCTGCGCGAATTGCTGACGCGATTTTCGCCCTTGAGATCATAGAGTGCGATGGTAGAGGTAAAGATCGCGTCGAGAATGCCCTCCGGCACCTCCTTGCCTTCAGCATCGAGGATGGCATCGGTGGTCATCAGGTGGCCGACGTTGCGCACGAACAACAGGCTGCGGCCAGGCAGTACCAGGGAGCTGCCATCGAGGCCGGTAAATTCCCGGTCCGGGTTGAGACGGCGTTGCAGGGCTTGGCCGCCCTTTTCGAAGCTCTCGCTCAGGTCACCGCGCATCAGGCCCAGCCAGTTGCGGTACACCAGGGCCTTGTCCTCCGCGTCCACCGCCGCAATGGAATCCTCGCAGTCCTGGATGGTGGTGATGGCGGCTTCGAGCACCACGTCTTTCACGCCGGCGGCGTCGGTTTTTCCCACCGGGTGATCGTGATCGACCTGGATCTCGATATGCAGGCCATTGTGCTTCAGCAGGATCGACTGAGGATTGACCGCGTCGCCCCGGTAGCCGCACAGGGCGGCAGGCTCGGCGAGGCCGGCGATTTCGCCAGTGGCCAGGCGCACCTGCAGCGCGTCGTCGGCGATGGCATAGAACGTGGCATCGGCGTGGCTGCCGGAAGCCAGTGGAACCGCTTCGTCCAGGAAGACGCGGGCCCAGGCGATCACCCGGTCTCCGCGCACCGGGTTGTAGCCGCCGCTGCGCTCGGCGCCGCCGTCTTCGGGGATGACGTCTGTGCCATACAGGGCATCGTAGAGGCTGCCCCAGCGGGCGTTGGCTGCATTCAGCGCGTAGCGGGCATTCATCACCGGCACGACCAACTGGGGGCCGGCCGTCGTGGCGATTTCGGGGTCGACGTTCTCGGTCGAGATACTCACCTCGCCCGGGTCGGGCAGCAGGTAACCGATTGCTTCCAGGAAGCTGCGATAGGCGTCGCGATCATAGTCGGCGCCCGGATGGTCCCGGTGCCAGGCATCGATTTTCGCCTGCATGTCGTCGCGCACCGCCAGCAGCTCGCGGTTACGCGGTGTGAGGTCGTTGAAAATGGCGGCGACGCCGCGCCAGAACGTGTCTGCGTCCAGCCCGGTAATTGGCAGGATTTCATCGACAATTTGCTGTATTTCGGTGGCGACCTGGAGGCCGGCTTGCGGGATGCGATCGGTCATGGGAATCGTAGAACAGGATGATTTAAGGCTAGTGTAGGGGGAGACCAAAATTTATCCAATCAATACCCTTTATCGCCAGCATAAGAACGCTGAATGCATGATCTGCCGCAGGCGCTAGTGTTCCCAGCTTATCTCGCGGCCGGTTTCGACGATCAGTTGACGCAGCCAGCGGTTGGCGGGGTTGTGCTGCAGCAGGGGGCTCCAGGCCAGTTTCAGTTCCAGGGGCGGAATTTCCAGCGGCGGGGTCTTGATGACCAGTCGCGGATTGTTGTGCTGTAGCTGGGCGGCGAGGGTGGGCAGGGTGACCACCAGGTCGTTGCGCTCGGCGAGGATCATGGCGGCCTGGTAGTGGCGGGTAAATACGGTGATGTGGCGCTTTTTGCCGAGTTTGGCCAGTGCGTTGTCCACCCAGCCCAGGCGTTGCACGTCTTCCGGGTTCACCCCGACACCGACCCCCATCCCGGTCTTGCTGACCCAGACGTGCCGTGCCTTCAGGTAGTTCTCGAGGGTAAAGTCCTTGAGCAGCGGGTTGTCGGCGCTCAGCAGGCAGGAAAAGCTGTCAGTCCATACGGTGTTCTGGTGAAAAGACTGTGGCATGGAGTCAAAGCGGTTGATCACCAGGTCAACCTTGCCGCGTTCGACATCAAGGAAGCTCACATCGCTGGGGGTCATGATGTCGAGGCTGATACCCGGAGCGTCCTTGCGCAGCTTGGCCAGCAGGGCGGGTAGCAACGTGCTTTCGGCATAGTCGCTGGCCATGATGCGGAACACCCGCTCGGCGTTAGCGGGATCAAAATCCGCCGTTGGCTGCAGGGCCTGGTCGACCTTGCCGAGAATGTCCCGCACCAGCGGCTCCAGTTCCAGGGCCCGCTCGGTAGGCGTCATGCCGTCGCTGGTGCGCACCAGCAGCGGGTCATTAAACACCTCGCGCAGACGCCGCAAACCGTTGCTCATGGCGGGCTGCGACAGGTTGAGCTGATTGGCTGCCTGGGTGACGTTGCGCTCTCGCAGCAGCACGTCCAGGTAGACCAGCAGGTTGAGATCGACGCGCTGAATATTCACTGACTGAATGCTTACAATGAAGATGATTGATTTGGAAAATTATCATGCGGCGTCGATAATCACCAGCTTGCGAGTTCGCCGGGCAAATCGGGAGTCCGGTCGGTAGAATTCGTGAGGCAACAATGCGCACGATGGTCCTGGGAAGACTGGCGAAGGGTTTCCTGGGACCGTGCGCGGCAGGGATGCCGCGCCCGAGCCTACAGGGATGTATTCACGGCGTGTCCCGGGAAACCCTTCGACAAGCTTCCCGAAGCACCGAACCAGGACTATCCAATGAGCCACTACCGTGCCCCCGTCGAAGACATGCAGTTTGTTATCGATGAGCTGTGTGATATCGAAAGCAAGCTGGGACCCGTGAACAACTTTGCCGAGAAAGGGGTGGGTGCCGATCTCACTACGGCGCTGCTGGACGAGTCCGCGCGCCTGACCGGAGACGTCTGGGGCCCCCTCCGGCGCGTCGGCGACACCCAGGGCGCCAGCTGTGCTGATGGCAAGGTCACCATTACACCCGGCTACGCGGAGGCGCTGAAACAGCTGGGCGAGGGCGGTTGGCTGGGTATCTCGGCGCCGGAGGAATTCGGTGGCCAGGGCCTGCCGGAAATCTACACGACCGCTGCCTGCGAGATGTGGGCCAGTTCGGATATGTCCCTGTCGCTGTGCCCGGTGCTGTCGATGGGTGCGGCCCTGGCCTTGAGTTCCCATGCCAGCGATGAGCAAAAGGCCACGTACCTGACAAAGATCTACAGCGGCGAATGGACGGGCACCATGAACCTGACCGAATCCGGGGCCGGCTCCGACCTCGGTGTGATGAAAACCCGTGCGGTGCCCGACGGCGATCACTATCGCATCTTCGGCCAGAAGATCTTCATTACCTGGGGCGACCACGACGCCACGGAGAATATTGTGCACCTGGTGCTCGCCAAGCTGCCGGACGCGCCAGAGGGGAGCAAGGGCATTTCGCTGTTCGTGGTACCCAAGTTCCTCGTCAATGAGGACGGCAGCCTCGGTGAGCGCAATGACGTGTTCCCGGTGTCAGTGGAGCACAAGCTGGGTATCCACGGCAGCCCTACCTGCGTTATGGCCTTTGGCGACAACGACGGCGCCATCGGTTACCTGGTGGGTGAAGTTAACGGCGGCCTGCGTGCC
Source organism: Halieaceae bacterium (assembly GCA_965229625.1). GTDB lineage: Bacteria > Pseudomonadota > Gammaproteobacteria > Pseudomonadales > Halieaceae > JANQIO01. The sequence continues at coordinate 524,121 of CBDDJJ010000002.1, read as the reverse complement.
ATGTTCACCATGATGAACGAGGCGCGGCTCAAGATTGGCCTGGAGGGGCTGAGCATTGGTGAAGGCGCCTACCAGCAGGCGGTCGCCTACGCCCGTGACCGGGTGCAGGGCGGTGTGCCGATCATTCAGCACCCGGACGTCAAGCGCATGCTGCTGGTGATGCGCTCCCTCAACGAGGCCATGCGCGCCTTCGCCTACACCGAAGCGGTCACCATGGACCGGGCTCATCACGGCAAGGATGCAGCGGCCCAGGCGCGGCTGGACCTGATGATCCCGGTGGTGAAGGGCTGGCTGACGGAAGTCGGCATGGAACTGGCTTCGCTGGGTGTGCAGGTACATGGCGGCATGGGCTTTGTCGAGGAAACCGGTGCCGCGCAGTACCTGCGCGATGCTCGCATCGCACCTATCTACGAGGGCACCAACGGTATCCAGGCCCAGGACCTGGTCGCACGCAAGCTTGGCCGCGATGGTGGGGCCGCCATGGAGGCCCTGCTGGCCGAGGTCGATGCCACGCTGGCAGCGGCCGATGCGGTGCCGGAACTGGCCGCGCCGCTGGCGGCCGCGCTGGCAGACCTGCGGCAATCCACGGCCACCATACTGGCGAACTGGCAGGACAATCGAGCGGCGGCCCTGGCGCGGGCCTACGATTACATGATGCAGACCGGCTACGTGATGGGTGCCTGGCACCTGCTGCGCTCAGCGCTGGTGGCGCGGCAGCAGCTCGACGCGGGCAGTGATAACCCGTTCTATGAGCGCAAGCTGGTGACAGCCCGCTTCTACTGCGAGTCGGTATTGCCGCGGGCGGCCGGTTTTGCCGGCGCCATTGCCGGCGGCGACGCACTGCTGGACTACGCGGAGAACTGGCTGTGAAGCCCACGCCGGATATTGCCGATGAGTTTCCGGAGGACGTCAATGCCGTAGAGCTGGACTTTCGCAGCTACGGCGCAAGCCATGCATTTTGCGGGAAGGTGGTCACGGTCAAGTGCCACGAAGACAACTCGCTGGTAAAAGAGCTGGTCGCTACGCCGGGCGAGGGCCGGGTGATCATTGTCGATGGCGGTGGCTCGAAGCGCCGCGCGCTACTGGGCGACATGCTGGCGGCCAAGGCGCTGGAGAACGGCTGGTCTGGCCTGATCATCAACGGGGTGATTCGCGACGTCGATGAAATCCGCACGATGGCGCTGGGCGTCAAGGCACTGGGCACCATTCCGCTGAAGACCGAAAAACTCGGGCATGGCCAGCAGGGCATCCCGCTGCACCTGGGTGGCGTGAACATCCACCCGGATGACTGGGTGTACGCCGATAACAACGGGGTGCTGATCTCGCGGCGCAAGCTCTACTAATGGGGTCAGAGCCCTTTTCCTCCTGGAAAAAGGGCTCTGACCCCTTATTGATCGAGGCGCATGGACAGGTCCAGGGCGACCAGGTCCTTGGTCAGGGTGCCGATAGAGATGTAGTCCACGCCGGTTTCCGCCACCTGGCGCAAAGTCTCCTCGTTGATACCGCCGGAGGCTTCCAGTTCTGCCCGCGCCGCATTGCGATTTACCGCCTCCCGCAGTGCGGCGACCTGGAAATTGTCCAGCATGATGCGGTCGGCCCCCGCCGCCAGTGCCTGCTCGAACTGTTCCAGGCTCTCTACTTCCACTTCCACGGGTTTACCGGGGGCATAGTCCCGGGCCGCGGCCACTGCCTCGGCGATGCCGCCGCAGGCCTCGATATGGTTTTCCTTGACCAGGAAGGCGTCGAACAGGCCGATGCGGTGGTTGTAGCAACCGCCACATTGCACGGCATATTTCTGGGCCAGGCGCAGGCCCGGTATTGTTTTGCGGGTGTCGAGAAGCTTGACGCCGGTGCCTTCCACCAGCCGCGCGTAGTGCGCGCATCGAGTGGCGGTGCCGGACAGTAATTGCAGGAAATTGAGCGCGGTGCGCTCGCCGGTCAGCAGGCTGCGCGCGGGGCCCTCCAGCTCATAGAGCAGTCGCTCCGGGTTCACGGTTTCACCGTCAGCCACATGCCAGGTCACTTTCACCGCAGGGTCGAGCTGGTGGAACACCTCGTCGACCCAGTCACGCCCGCAGATCGTGCCGGACTGCCGGCAGATGATACGGGCGTGCGCCAGCCTGTCGGCGGGGATCAGGGCGGCGGTAACGTCGCCGTCGCCGACATCCTCAGCCAGGGCGGTGCGAACGCTGTGCTCAATGGCGGCGCGCATGGCCGCGGAGTCCGGTGTGTGCATCGGGGAGGTCCTTGGGTCGAGGCGGGGATTGTAGCAAAGGCCCCGACTGCGCGAAGGCTGCTATGCTGCCCTGATGAAACCCGGAAGAGTCAGTAGAACCGCCCTGAATGTGGCCGCCAGCATGGTCACCCTGGGCGCCAAGCCCGGTTGGCATGAGCGACTGCCGGCGGGGCTGCCGGAGCTGAGTGAGGCGCTGCTCCTGGTCTATGGGCAATACCCGTTCACGCCTGTCGCGCTGGAGCTTGCCAGGAAACCCTGGGCGGTACGCCTTGCAAGCCTGGGCGAGCGCTGGCAGCCCGGTGCCTTCGAGGGCCTTGGGCGGCGCAAAATTTTCATGGACCAGCAGGTACGGGCAGCGATCAGCGCCGGGGCAAGCCAGGTGCTGGTGCTGGGCGCGGGCTTTGACACGCTGTGTCTCAGGTTGGCACGGGAATTTCCCGACCTTCGCTTTGTTGAGATAGACCATCCCGACACCGGTGCAGCCAAGCAGCGCGCCGTGGCGCAACTGGGCCAACCGCCCAATATGACGCTGTTGGCCTCCAATCTCGCCGAGTTGAGCCTGTCCCAGGTGCTGGCGGAATGCCCGGCGTGGCATCCTGATGAGATCAGCGTGGCGGTGGCCGAGGGGCTGCTGTACTACCTGTCGGAGGGCTCAGTGGAGCAGTTGTTCAGGGAGCTCTATGCCAGTATGCCAGCGGCTAGCCGGGTCGCGTTCTCACACCTGTATGACCTGCGCCGTTACCGTTTGGCGCGGGCCGCCCTGAACCTGGAGGGTGAGCCCTGGCTGTCCGCTTCACAGCCGGAAGACCTGGAGTCATACCTGGGTGCCGGCTGGGAGATCATTGAGCGCTGTCCTGATGCCGGTCGACGTGAGCTGGAGGGACTGGCTGTCGCCGCCCGGCTCTAAAGCGCAGCATTTCTCTATTCGAGAAGCTCGGCTCCGGGGAACCAGTGGCTCCACACCATCCAGAGGATGCCCGGGTACAGATGCACACGCTGTAGCTGACCGCCGGGCGTGTTGCCATAGGGGTCGATGCTGGCAGGATCCAGCGTCCCGCCTCCAGGCGCGTAGAAGGCGCCCATGAAATCGTACTCCGGGTACCAGATGGCAACGATGGCTTCACCGCCCAGCTCGAGCTCATGGAAGCTGGTCCCATCGAAGGCAGTGCGCGCGACGGCCATGGCCTCGCCGTTTACCTCCATGCCCCAGACGGGCTCGCCTGCGGGAAGTCGCTCGTCGTCCATGGCCAGGGTGGGAAACAGCGGTTTGCCCTCGTAGTGGGAGCCCAGCCCGGCATCGAAAATCGCCAGGGTGATGCGGTCGAACCAGTTTGGCTCGGTAAAGAACACCTGGCCCTCCGGGTAGAGTGCCTTGAAGCTGCCCCATGACATGCGCTGCACCGGGTAACCCTGGGGGCTCATGCCGCTGTACTCGCCGCGGCCGGTCATCTGCTGGAACAGCTCTCCGCTTTCAGTGTCCGTAAAAATCAGGTTGTTGTTGACCTGGGCGATGACCCGGTAGTCCGCCTGCTGGCCGTTGAATTCGGTGCTGAAAGCCTGGGGCAGGTCGCTCAGCGCACAGTAGCTCATCACGACCTGCTCGCCACCCACTTCATGGCCGGCAAAGTGGGGTAGCTGCATCCATTCCCGCGGATAGGCGCGGGCGTCACCGTTGATCTCCAGCACCAGCACGTCCTCTTCGTCATTCAGCAGTGCGTCAGCTTCGGCGATGGCGATGAAGGTGGCATTGTGCTGCTCGGCGCGCAGCCAGATGTAAGGCACAAACCAGTTGATAATAAACAGGGAAAGCAGCAGCACGGCGATGAATCCCCGGTGCAGCCAGGTCGGCATTGACCTGTCGCGCAGCTGGATAAACAACACCAGCGCGCCCAGCACAACGGCGACAAAGCTCAGGGCCCCCCGCCAGCGAAAAAATCCGAACACCCAGTCGCGTGGCAAGTTGAGTAGCTGTCCAAGCTCGGTCAGCAGCACAGCCCCGCTCAAACCTATCAGCAGCGCCAGCAGCGCGGCGCCTGTCGAAATGCTCCTGGTCATGGGAAGACTCCGGTTTGTTTCCTGCCCATCGGGCTCATGCAGGCAATGCTAGGGGTTCAGGGCACACTGCGGCAAGCCGTGAGGCCCGCCATCACCGCTGCGCTACTGTCCCCAGTCAGACACCGCGTCGCTGCCGGGCAGGTCGACCTCCAGGTACTCCTCCACGTCGAAGGGCATGGCCTTGATCAACTTGCGAACGCGTTCGCCGATCGCCTTCGTCTCCGGGCGCGCATTGCTCAGGCCGGTAAGGGGAATGCCGCGGCCGTTCTGCATGTCAGGGTACTTTTTCTTGAACAGCATGTGCCGCGCCAGGATCTGGTTGAACTGGCCCTGGGTGTGGATCAGCGGCACCAGCTGCGGGTTCTCTTCGCGTGGGTCCATGTACAGGTCAAAGTAAGCCTCCGGCATGCCGGAGGAGGCCACCTCACCGGCACCGATCCAGTGGCGCTTGTAACGGCCCTTCACGGTGGCGCCGATATTATGCCCGGCGTAGATGTGCACGTAGTCGCGGCGACTGAAGGTATCACCCTTCATCAGCAGTGCGGTCTGGTCGATGCCATCCACCACACGGTCCGTGGGGATGTGCTTCGTTGCCTTTCCGAGGCGCGCGAAAGTGGTGTAGAGGTCGGTGACGTGAATGATGTCGCCTACCGTCTGTGGTTCGATGGTGCCGGGCCACCAGGCGAAAGCCGGTACCCTCACGCCACCCTCGGTGAAGTCACCCTTGCCGCCGCGATAGAGCATGGGCAGCATGCCCCAGCCCGGGGGCGGGCTGTGCACCATGGGCCCGTTGTCAGCCATGGCGATGAACAGGGTGTTCTCCGCGATGCCCATTTTTTTCATCTCTTCCATGAACATGCCGATGGTCTCATCGAGAAACTTCATCGAGCCCGGGACCTTGAGGCCCGCCACCGAGTTCTTGGGAATTTCCGGCTTCAGGAAGTTGAGGAAGTTGGGCCAGTAGCTGACAAAGAACGGCTTGCCCGCCTCGGCGTTCTTGCGCATGAATGCCAGGGTGCGCTTGATAGCCTCGGCATCCAGTTTGTCGAAGCACTCATTGGACGTGCCGCACCACTCCTTGCCCAATTCGCCTTTCTTGCCCTCGATAATCTGCACCCAGCCCTCGGGTACCAGGCCGGGCTTGTCCAGGGCGTAGGGGTCCGGCGGATAGATTTCCGGATGCAAGCCAAGTACGGCATTGACGGCATTCCCCTGTGGGTTGTACAGGGAGGTGAGCTGGTTCATCGGCGTAAACAGGGCGTCGTCAAAGCCCTGGTTGTGCAGGTAGCTTTCCTCGATGTCCCCGAGGTGGCCCTTGCCGTAGAAAGCGGTCGCGTAGCCTGCCTTGGAGAGTACTTCTGCAATGGTGACCTCCTCGGCGCGCAATCCACCAAACTCATGGGGCATGCCCACCACGCCCATGCCATGGCGCACCGGGGTGCGACCGGTTAACATCGCGGCCCGGGTCGGCGTGCAGGAAGGCTCGGTATACATACGGGTAAAATTGATGCCTTCAGCGGCCATCCGGTTGATATTGGGCGTGGAGTAACCGAAGTTCTTCTGCAGGTCCGGGAAGCCCACCGCGCCAAAGGCGGTATCGTCCCACAGCAGGTAGACAATATTGGGGGGCTGGCCGTACTTCTGCTCCATCGCCGCCAGCTTGTCGTTGAGTTCCTTGTCTTCCTGGGCCCAGCGTTCGCCGTGCTGGGACTTGAGGACATAATACTCGGCGTCGTGCACGACATCTCGCGCCGACGCCAGGCTGCCCGATACCAGGCTGGCTATGGCCAAAGCGGTCGTTAAGAGGTGCTTGTTCATGGCTTGCTCTCTTCAGGGTGGGGTTGCGGACGAAAGGGATTCATTTTAGAAAGGCTGCTGGGAGACAAATATCAAGAATGCGCAGGATCGTGTGACATGATGGCGCAGGAACTCACACAAGACTTTGACAGTTTTGAGGCCTTCGACGCCTTTATTCAGGGCTGGGACACGCGGTTCAATATGCTCCATGGCGGTGACTGCCGTACGTCGTTGCGGCAGGTGTCTGCGCCGGGCTTCCTGTATACCGCTGTTGATCTCAATACCGCTTCATTGCAACAGGGCGCTGCACCCCATGGGATGCGCACGTTTGCCCTGCCGTTGGCACCCACCCGCCGCCTCGTCTGGCGCGATTACCAGGTTGAAACGGATAGCCTGCTGGTGTTTCCCGAGGGCGGGGAACTGTTCGCGCTCACCGAAGAAACCTTCTCGGTGCTCGCCCTTTCCATCGACAGTGCGCTGCTGGAAAGCACGCTCGACGACGCCAGTCGTGATGGCGCGGCACTGCTGTCGGAGGGCATCGCGCTGGCGGTGGACCCGGCCACCCGGCAGCGCCTGGTGCGCCAGGCCGGTATCTATGCAGAGTTTCAGCTCAAGTATGCCCAGTCGAAGGTGGATGATCCGGTCGTGCGCTTGATGGAAGAAGATATGGCGCAGGCCCTGGTCGACGGGTTGGGCCGCTGCCTTTATGACCAGCGCCGCCTGCCGGCCGCTGCCGCCGCCCGGCTGGTGCGCCGGGCCATCGCCTTCACCCGGCAGGATTTCAGCGACGTGCTGCTTATCAGCGACATCTGCGATGTGATCGGCGCCAGCAGGCGCAGCCTGGAAATGGCCTTCCAGCGCTGCCTGGGGGTTTCTCCCAAGCGCTATTTGAAACGTGAGCGCCTGCTGCGTTGTCACCTTGCGCTGCTGTCAGCAGGACAGGGCAATATCAGCCAGGTGGCTGCTCGCTTCGGCTTTGTTCACATGGGGCAGTTCAGCCACGACTACCGCAGCCTGTTTGGTGAGTTGCCCAGCGCCACCCTGGCGCGCCGACCCGTCTGAGCCGGCGCAAGCACTGTGTCGCGCAGGCGCCGGCTTTACATCCCCGGCGTTTTCATCATAAACAGGAATTCCTGCACGGCCGCCTTCGATTCGGGTCGCAGGTTGGTGATTCCCTCGTAGGGCATGCCGCGGGCCGGGCCCTCGCTGGGGTACTTCTGCTTGCGCATCTGGTGGCGCATGATCATGCGCACGAACTTGGCGCCACCCCAGGCGCCAATTTCGGTGGACACTGGCCATTCCTCGCGCGTATCACGAAACAGGTCGTAGAAGTCTGCCAGGATGGCATTCTCGATCTTGCCGCCCGGTATGGCGAGTTTGTACTGCTCCTTGATCACCGCCTCGAGGGCATTGATATTGTAGAGGAACACATAGTCGCGACGGCCAAAGGTGTCTCCGTTCAACCACAGAGAAGTCTGGTCGATACCATCAATGATACGGTCGGTCGGTATCTCTTCCGTGGCGCCTGCCAGGCGAGCGAAAGTGGTGTACAGATCGGTAACGTGGACAATGTCTCCCGCGACGGTGTCAGCCTTCACCATACCTGGCCAGCGCACGAAGGCATCGACGCGCACGCCACCCTCGGTTGTATAGCCTTTGCCGCCGCGAAATATCATCGGGGTATAACCTGATTGTGGCGAGTACTTGGTGAAGTGGCCGTTGTCTCCCATCAGAACAACAATCGTGTTATCGGCCACGCCCAGCGTTTCCATCTCCGCCATCAGCTCGCCTACCCACTGGTCCACCAGCTTCATTTTTTCGACATAGGTGCCGCCGTTGGGCGTGGTGTACTCGTCGTAGGCGGTGCGGGGACCGGTCAGCGGGTACAGCGGCCAGTATTGCAGGAAGAAGGGTTCGTCCTGTTTTGCCAGCTTGCGCAACTGCTCCATGACCTGGTTCTGGTAGCGCTGGTTGAGGTCGGCATACTTGGCTTCGTTCCAACGCTCGCCCGCTTTCATTCCCACTTCGCGCACCGGATTGTTGCGAGTGCCTTCTACCCCCATCACCATCGCCGATGCGTCGGTTCGCAGCCAGCGGTCCATGGTGTAGCGATCGTCGTAGTTGTTGTCGCCGATGCCAACTGCGACTTCTTCATTGGCAGCGTCATCGTGAAAGATGGTGAGCTGGCCCTGCTGGTGGATGGGGAAAACGGCGTAGTCAAAACCCTGGTAGTTGGGCCAGGCTTCCTGAATGTCTCCCATGTGCCATTTCCCCACATGCGCGGTGTTGTAGCCAGCCTCTGACAGAATCTCCGCCAGCGTGACCTCCTTGGCCGCAAGGCCAAAACCGGAGATGTCTACCGCCGTGTTGCCCATGCCGTTGCGGTGGGGTTGGCGCCCGGTCATGAAGGCGACCCGGGTGGGCGTGCAGGAGGGTTCAGTGTACATGCGGGCCATGCGCATGCCCTGTTTTGCAAGGCTGTTGATATTCGGTGTTTCGTAGCCGCGAATCATGTTCAGCGTCTTGCTGCCCAGATCCCCGAAGCCGATGTCGTCAATCAGGATATAGAAGATATTTGGCGGCTTGCCGCCGTTGTTCTCGCGGAACTCCGCCAGGGTCTTGTCGAGGACCTTGTCCTCCTGTGCCCAGCGTTCGCCGTTCTGCTTTTTGAGGACGTAGTACTCGGCGTCGTGCACCAGTTCTTTCGCTGCTGCCGTTCCAACCATGCTGGCAGCGATGGCCGCTGCCGCAAGAACGCGTGCAAGAGTGCGTGTCAGTAACATGAGAATCTCCTGAGCCAGAATACTCTGTGTGGCTGGTAGTGAGGTCGGATAATAAAGTTGCATAGTGTAAACGGCAGCGCGCCTGCGCAGAGATGATGTACCACAAGTAGTTAACTCTTTTTCATATCCACGTATGGCACCGCGCTTTGTCATGGTTTGTTCGGTGTCTAGCGCTGCTGCAGCACTTCCACCAGTGCCGCCCCCTCCGCGCCAGCAGGCTTGTGCAGGCCCAGCAGGGCGGACAGGGTTGGTGCCACGTCCGAGGGGTGTACAAGGCGCTCCACCTGACCGCGAGGGATGCCCGGCCCGGCAAACACCAGCGGTACATGCTGGTCGTAGCGCCAGGGTGAGCCATGCATGACCCCGATCGGTCCCCGGTCGAACATGAACCAGTAGGGCGCCTGGTAGAGATAAATGTCTCCCGAGCGGTCCGGGTGGTGGTTGTAGGCGGCGGCGCGTTCAGGGGCGCTGACAGCGCCGGTATCCATCTCGCCGCGACTGACGGCACCGGCGATGCCCGGGTGGGTTTCAAGGGCGCGGCCGATGCGCTCTGCCACCAGGTTCCGCTCCAACTCGGCGAGGGCGAGCTTCTCGCTATCCAGATAGAGGTAGGGGCGAAAGAACTCCTTCACCAGGTCTGGTTCACCGAACAGGTCTGCGGCGGCAGTCCGTGCCAGTTCTACTACCTCATCGCTGTACAGGCGGCCGGCCTGGTGCCCGAGTTCGCTGGCATACTCAGGCATCTCCGCCATGCCGTGATCCGCGGACAGCACGATCAGCGTGTTCTTCAGCCCGACGCGGTCGTCAATAAAGCGGAGGAATTCCGCCAGCGTGCGATCCAGTCGCAGCACCGTGTCCTCACTTTCGAGGCTGGACGGCCCAAAGAAATGATTGGACGCGTCCACGCCGGAGAAACTCACCGACAGGTAGTCGGTGATCTCGTCATCGCCGATGCCCTCGGCGTCCACCAGGGCCCGGGCAAAGTCGGCGAGCAAGCTGTCGCCCATTGGGCTCACCAGCAGGCGGGTAAGAAACAGCGGATGCTCCAGCGGCCCGAAATTGTGCGGGAAGGTGCGGCCATAACCTTTGAGATCCACTTCATAGGGGCGGTCGTCCCGGTCGCCGGCGCGGTAATTCGAGCGGTCCTGCAGCAGCGTCCAGTCGGTGCCGGCCAGGGCTTCGGCTTTGCGCTGTGCATTCCATTCCCGCACCCAGCCTGGATAACTGTCCATGTAGTAACTGCTGGTCACGTAGTCGCCTGTGTCGGTGGAGTACCAGTACGCCGTGCCCGTGTGTCCGGCCATGGCGACGGCGCTGCGGTCCTTGCCGGACACGCCGAAGACCTTGGCTTTGCCGCCGCTGGCGAGGCTGAGCGTGTCACCGAAGGTGGGTACCAGGATGCCGCGCGGCGAGCGCCCGTCGGTACGCGCCCGCAACTGGGTGGGGTCTACCTGGTAGCCATCACCCTGCTCCGCGCGGGTGGGCAGTAAGGGTGCTTCAGGGTCCTCGATGTTGTAGCCGAGCGCGTCGCCGTGGAACCAGACATTGCCGACCATGCCGTGGACTGCCGGGGTGGCGCCGGTGGCCAGCGTGGTATGGCCGACGATGGTTTCCGTATTGGCATGCAGGTAGTGGGCCTGGTGGTAGACCACACCCCGTTCGAGCAGGTAACGAAAGCCGCCTTTGCCGAAGTTGTCCTGGTTGAGGGTAAGCATGTCGGCGCGGAAGCCATCAACCGTAATCTGTAGCACCAGTCGCGGCGCGGCAGCGGCGGATAAACAGTGGCAAAGCAGTAGGGTGGCGATCAGCAGGCGGGGCATGGTCGTTTCTCGACTCGAATTTTTCGAGAGTATAGCCAATGCCGATGCGCGTTGTTCGATAGGGTAGACTGGCCTGCATGACAGCGAGTGAAAACGCCTCGACAGGGTGGTTGGATAATGCCAGGCACTGCCCGTCGCCCAACTACAACGCCCGGCCGGCAGATGCCGAGATCAGCCTGCTGGTGATTCACAATATCAGCCTGCCACCAGGTGAGTATGGCACTGGCTGCGTGCAACAGTTTTTCTGCAATACCCTCGATTGCGATGCCCACCCGTACTTCGAGGAAATCCGGGGCATGGAAGTGTCATCCCACCTGCTGATCGAACGCGACGGCACCGTCACCCAGTTTGTCAGCTTCGCGGATCGGGCCTGGCACGCCGGTGTGTCGAACTTTGCGGGACGGGAAAACTGCAATGATTTCAGTATCGGGATCGAACTGGAGGGATGTGACACCGAGGCTTATACTGACGCGCAATACGCGGCCCTGGCCGCCGTCACAGGGGAACTCATGCACGCCTACCCAGCCATTACCCGCGACCGCATCACCGGGCATGCGGATATTGCCCCGGGTCGCAAGACCGACCCCGGCCCGGCGTTTGACTGGAGCGACTACCTGAGGCGACTTGAAGTGAGTGGCGGCGCATGAAGTTCCTGGCGCTGTTGATCGCCCTCGGCCTGTTGCAATACTGGGGCTCGGCGGGACCGGTCCACCGTGACGAGTGGTTCCGGGACCTGGTATCGCGCTTCAGCGGTAGCGGCCTGATGCCGGAACTGCAGGTGGGTTTGTCGGTACTGTTACCCGCGCTGCTGGTGTTCTGGCTTATGGACTTCGTGCAGGGCTGGGCGCTGGGCCTGGTGCCGCTGGCGATCGCCGTGGTGGTGCTGCTGTACAGCTTTGGGCGCGGTGATTTCGAAGCGCTGGTGGACGAGTACCGCAGCCACTGCCGGCAGGGTGATTTTGAAGCGGCTTTCCTGTTTGCCCAACAACAGCTGCTGCCCGGCTGCAGCGAGGACTGCCCTTCCAATCCCGAGAAGCTGCATCGTTTCGTCAAGGAGCGCATTTGCTACCTGGGCTTTGAGCGCTGGTTCGGGGTGATGTTCTATTTCCTGATCTTCGGGCCGGCCGGCGCGCTGGCCTACCGGCTGCTGCTGTTGTACCGGCGCTACATGGAGGACCCGGAGCGCCAGCGCTCGCTGGACAGCCTACAGTTCTGGGTCGACTGGATTCCTTCCCGCCTGCTGGTATTTACCTTTGCCCTCACCGGCGACTGGGTAGGCAGCCGCGAGCAACTTGCCACCAGCCTGGGCGATACCCGCTCATCCACCGGGGAACTGCTGGGCGACGCTGCCCATGCCGCGCTGGGCCTGAAAGCCACCGTGTTTTCCGGCGACAGCGGCGATACCGAGGCATTTGCCGAAGTAAGCGACTGGGAGGTGGGCCAGGTGCAGAGCCTGCTGAGCCGCAGCGCCGTGGCCTGGGTGGTCGTGCTGGCCCTGCTGGTCCTGCTGCTCTGATCCAAAAACACACGCTGAGGAGCACACATGTCTGACACGGATCGTAAAGTGATCATCGTTACCGGTTCGTCTTCCGGAATCGGGGCGGAAGTGGCGAAGCTGGCCGCGCGCCATCACTACAATGTTGTGGTCAATTTCAACAGTAATGCTACCGGTGCCGAAGCGGTGACCGACTACTGTGACGCCCAGGGAGTGGATAGCGTGGCCGTGCAGGCCAACGTGGCGGAGGACGCCGACTGCCGGCGCCTGGCCCAGGCCGCCATCGATGCCTGGGGCCGCATCGATGTTCTGGTCAACAATGCCGGCACCACCAAATTCTGTGCCCACGCAGACCTGGAGGGCCTCGACGCCGCGGATTTCCAGCACCTGTACAACGTGAATAGCATCGGCGCCTTCCAGATGATCCGCGCGGTGGTACCCACCATGAAGCAGACCGGCGGAGCCATCGTCAACGTGGCCTCGGTGGCCGGCCTGATCGGGGTAGGCTCCAGCCTGGCCTATGCCTGCAGCAAGGCCGCCATGCTCGCCATCAACCAGTCCATGGCCCGTAACCTGGGGCCCGAGATTCGCGTCAACGCAGTGTGCCCGGGCTTTGTGGAGGGCGACTGGCTGCAGGAAGGCCTGGGCGCGGAAATGTACGACAACGTGCGCAACTACTACCGGGAACGCGCCGCCACCGGTGAGGTGATGACGCCGGCAACGGTGGCTGAGAATATCTGGTACTTCGCGCACAGTGCCCCCAATGTCACCGGGGAGCATGTGCTAATGGATGGCGGCGCTACCCTTCCCTACTAGGAGTATGGCGCTTCTTAGCCGTCGTAACAGCTAATCCTGCTGCTGTTGCCAGAGGATTTCACTGCCGCCGTCGCGGCGGGACAGTACCCGGGCAAATACGAACATCAGGTCACTGAGGCGGTTGATGTACAGCCGCGCGGTTTCCGTGATCGGCTCCTGCTGGTGCAGTTCCACCAGGTTGCGTTCTGCCCGCCGGCAGATAGCGCGCGCCAGGTGTGCCTGGGCGGCGCTGGGTGAGCCTCCCGGCAGGATGAAGTTCTTCAGTGCCGGCAGGTCGTCATTGTACTTGTCGAGGCACTCCTCCAGGGCGGTGACACGCTCAGGCTTTATCAACTCGTAGCCGGGCACCGCCAACTCGCCGCCGAGGTCAAACAGGTCGTGCTGTACTCTCTCCAGGATGGGAAGCAGTTCATCCTGCTCCGGTAACTGTGCGATCAGCATGCCGACCTGGCAATTGAGCTCGTCGACCGTGCCCATGGCCTCGGCCCGGGGGTGGTTCTTGGCAATACGCGAACCGTCGCCCAGTCCCGTGGTGCCGTCGTCCCCGGTTCTCGTGTAGATCTTGGATAGTCGATTTCCCATGCGCGTATCTCACTCGATTCGCAAGTCCTGTGCAAGTCGATTTGCTGGTCCTGCGAACTGCTACACTTATTTGCGCAGTCAACTTGCATTGATGGAGTGAACGTGCCTGCCTGGGATTTCCTGGACCTGACCCTGCCGGAAACCACACTGGTCGAGGAAACGGGCTCCCCACAGTTGCTTGCACTAACTATCCTTTACCACCCGGACCCTGGCCGCATCGGCGAAGTCGCAGAACTTGCACCCCACGGAACCGACAGGACATCGGTGCTCAGCCGCCGCGAACCCGGCTTCGCGCCGGCGCGACCCACCGGCACGGCGCCAGCAGAGGCGCGCCCACTGGCAGATCGCTACCTGAGCCGTTCACCGGTTCGGTTTCGTTGGCGCAGGGAACTGCTGTACGTGGATGCGCCCAGCAGCGGCAGCTCGCTGAAACTGGATGGCCTGACCTGCAGCGATGAACAGGCCATCGAGCCCGAACGCCTGCAGGCAGGCGTGGTACTGAGTCTTGCCAATCGCGTGGTCCTGCTGCTGCATCGCCCGGCTTCGCACTCTCCCTGGCCCGACGACTGTGGCCTGGTTGGCGAGCATCCGGCGCTGCAGCAACTGCGTCGGCAGCTCTGCTCGGTCGCCGCCCGCGACACCCCGGTCCTGCTGCTGGGTGAGTCCGGCACCGGCAAGGAGTTACTGGCGCGGGCCCTGCACGAGCGCAGTGAGCGTTGCGACCGCCCATTGGTGGCAGTGAATGTGGCGGCGATCCCCGAGGAACTGGCGGCGGCTGAGCTGTTCGGTGTCAAGCGCGGCGCGTTCACCGGTGCCGAGCAGGATCGCGCAGGCTACTTTGGCCGGGCGGACGGCGGCACCCTGTTCCTGGACGAGATTGGCGCCTGCACCCAGGCCATCCAGTCGCAGCTATTGCGAGCACTGCAACAGGGCGAGATACAGGCACCGGGCGGCAAGACCGAGCGAGTGGATGTCCGCATAGTCGCTGCCACCGACGCCGATGTCGACGGCCAGTTCAGCAAGGCCCTGCGCTACCGCCTGGGTGGGGTAGAGATGCACCTGCCGCCGCTGCGTGAGCGGCGCCAGGACCTCGGGCGCCTGCTTCGCCATTTTCTGCCCGCTGACTTTATGGAGGCCGCGCAGGAGAGCCCCGCCCAGGTCTCGCTGTGGGTCGAGTTGCTCACTCGCCTGGCGCTGCATTCCTGGCCGGGCAATATTCGCGAGCTTGCCAACTGTGCCCGCCTTGCCGACAGCTACCCGACGGCATCCGGCCGATACCACCGGTGTTCCTCCCAGCGACGAACAGGTCAGGGCTGCGCTGCTGGCCGCCCGCTGGGAAGTGAGCCGCGCTGCCCGGGAATTGCAGATCTCCCGCCAGGCCCTGTACCGTCGCATGGAGGCTATCCCGGAACTGCGCACTGCTGCCGAGATTCCGGGCGCCGAGATCACCTCAAGCTACTACGAGTGTGGTGGCGACCTGGAGAAAGCCTCGCTCCAGTTGCAGGTGTCCAGGGCGGGTTTGATGCGTCGCTGGCGCGCAATGGATCTGTTGCCGGGTGGCTGGTAAGCCGCGATCGGAGATCGGCGCCTACCGCCTGCTGCGCCTGGTCAGTGCTGGCGCGGAGGCCAGCGTCTATGAAGCGGAAGACACGCGCCTCGGGCGGCGGGTTGCGTTAAAGCTGCGACCCTTACCCGCGGATACGGCAGAACGCACTGAACAGCTGGCGGAGGCGAGGGCCCTGGCGACACTGTCGCACCCCCTGATTCCCCAGGTCTACGATGTGCTTGAACTGCCTGATGCGATGGCGGTGGTGCTGGAATTCGTTCACGGGCGTGACCTCGCTTCATTGCTGGACGCCACGGAAGTCAGTCCGGGCATGGCGGTACACATGGGCCTGGATCTGTGTAGTGCACTGGCTGCGGCCCACGCGCGAGACCTGGTACATGGTGATCTCAAACCGGGCAATATCCTGGTGACCCGTGATGGGCACCTCAAGCTGCTGGATTTTGGCCTTGCTCACCGCCGCGGAACCCACGGAGGGAATACGGCCGCAAATGCGCTGAGCGTATCCCCGGAGCAGCTAAGGGGTGAACCGGTGGACCCCCGCGCGGACCTGTTTGCCCTCGGCTGCCTGCTGTATCGGCTGCTCGATGGCGCTTACCCATTCTCCGTAGGAGGTGGCGACTGGCAGCATCAGCGCCTGCAGCATGAGCCGGCATTGCCCGGCGGCGCAGATGCGGACTGGCCGCAGGAGCTCTCGGACCTGGTCCTGGCGTTGTTGGCCAAGCGGCCCCAGGACAGGCCCGCCTCTGCGCTGGTTGTGCGCCAACGGTTGCTGGGAATGTCCCGGGAAATGCCCGCTGGCGATGCCGCAGCCCTGGCACGCGTGGCGAGCCAGGTGGATAAAGCGCGGCGTTCGAGCCGGCTGTCAGGCTACGGCCCGGTGCCAGAAGGCGCGCAGACGACGCCAATGACCTTGCGGCGTGTCGGCGTGGTTGTGGGGGCGGTTGCCCTGGCCCTGCTGATGCTGGCCCTGTACCCGGGACGGTGGGGTGAATCCGTTCGGTATGTGCGCATCGATGGTGTGAGCATCAGCGGCAGCCCCGGTCTCAGTACCGCCCGGTTGCGGGCGCTACTCGGCGAAGCGGTCGCTGCGGATGAAGACCTGCGCCTTGTGAACCAGGGTAGTGCCATGCTGGTGACCCTGCAGGTGAACTGTGCTTCTGAAGTTTGCAGCAGCCAGTTGTTGGGTCGGATGGGCACGCGAGAGGCTACCGATACTCGCAGCCTGCTGGTGGGGGAATCGGAGCTCGCCTGGCAGCGCCGCCTGCAGCAGGGCCTGGCGCAGCTGGCGGTAGCGCTCAGGCGCTGAGTGAGACGCTGAAGGCCAGCAGCATCTGGCTGCCAAAATACAGTGGCAGGCCCCACAGGCGATTGCTGAACCCGGGCTGCACGAACTGGTTGCGGGCGACCGCCAGGTCTGAAATGGCAAAACCCCAGGCGCCCACCAGCACCAGCAGGCCGGGCCCCGAGCCCCAGATGCTGCCGGCCATCAGCAGCATGCTGCAGATCACGGCGATATAGGCGAGCACCGCGAGCTGCATGTTCGCGGGCAGGTGCGGCCACAG
Organism: Halieaceae bacterium; assembly: GCA_965229625.1. Taxonomy (GTDB): domain Bacteria; phylum Pseudomonadota; class Gammaproteobacteria; order Pseudomonadales; family Halieaceae; genus JANQIO01. Next base: position 507,408 of record CBDDJJ010000002.1, on the reverse strand, counting down.
CCAGCGCAGGCTGAATACGGCCAGTGCGATGGCCGGGACCAGGCTCACCAGCATGGCAGTGAGGTTCAGCGGCAGTTGCAGAAAGGCCACCACATAGAGCAGGTGGCCCAGCAGGAAGCTGGTCAGCCCGGCCAGGAAGGCCCTGTCATTGCTGGCAATCAGGAAAACGTCACCGGCCCCGCACAGCACCAGGCCGGCCAGCAGCCAGCGTCCATAGTCACTGTCCGACGCACCACAGTAGAGCGCGAGGGAGATAAAGCAGCCGGATGCCATTGGTTTGAACAGCCACTCCAGTGCCGGGCGGCGCCGTTCACTGGCCAGGGTGGCGGCGACCGAGACGACCGCCAATGCCAACAGGGTGAGCTTCAAAGCTCGGGGCTGTAGTACACGAAGGGGGCTTCCCGCAGCAGCTTGTAGCCGCCGAACAGAAGCAGGGCATAGAGGCCGTCACTCACCAGGTGCCAGGTCAGCGTGGGCAAGGCTGCTGCCAGTTCCAGCCAGAGAGCGGTGAAGCTGGCAGGCGGTGCGGCCAGCATGAGGGCCGCCGTGGCCGTCAGCCAGCAGGCCAGCACCGCTGCTGGCAGCGCAGCGAAAATCCGGCGGTTGCTATCGTTGTCGTTGAGGAACCACCGGCCCAGCAGGGCTGCGCCAGGGAATGCCAGGTAGGAGACCCCGGTGGTGAGGTCCAACCCGCGGCCGTCCAGCCAGTCAACCAGCAGCAGCGCGAGCAGTGGTACCAGCCACATCCAGGCCCGCCGCAGATAGGCACCGGTAAACAAACCCATGGCGCCGATGGGGGTCATAACCGCGGGAAGGGGCGACAGGTGCAGCAGTCCAGCGGCGACCAGCAGGCACAACACCAGGTGATGTTCCCGGAAGCGTAAGGCTTGCTCCATACCCCCTGTCACGCCTTCTGTCACAACCCCGTCATCGACACGAAACGAAAGTGTAGCCAATAGTGGGCGGGGCGCTAGTTCTGGGCCAGGTGTAGGGCGTGCTCGAGGTGCGGCGGGTGAATGTGCGGGTGCAGGGCGTGGGCGAGGATTTCCGTGCTGTCGACGAGGCGCGGGCCGGGGCGACTGAAATAGGCATTCCCGTCCAGCAGGAACACCCGGTCTGCCTGCACAGCCGGCAATGAACGCCAGCCGGGGTGGTCGGCCAGCAGCGGTATATCTTCCAGGCTACGTGACAGCTCGAAACCACACAGGGCAACGGCGATCACCTCCGGTTCTGATGCCTGCAGCCGGGCAAAGCTGACGCGCTCCGAGGGTGCGAAGGGATTGCCGAGGCATTCACGGCCGCCAGCGATGGAGACCAGTTCCGGGGTCCAGTGGCCGGCATTGAACAGGGGGTCTATCCATTCCAGCATTGCCACCCTGGGTGGCTCGGGAACCGCCAGGCTGCGCTCAGCGACGCTATCTATCCGGGCCTGTAGCTCCGCCCGTACCTGGCGGCCGCGGGCGGTACAGCCGGCGGCTTCCGACACGCGCTCCAGGGTATCCAGCACTTCCGACAGCCGCATGGGTTCGAGGTTGATCACCTCCGGTTGGCCGGGCAGTGAACAGGCGGCGGCATTGACCTCGTCCGCAGCCACGGCGCAGACATCGCAGAGCGCCTGGGTGACGATCAGGTCCGGGCGAAGAGACTCCAGCACTGGCATGTCCAGGGTATACAGGGCATCGTTCCCGGTCAGTTGCTCACGCACCAGGCCGTCGATCTCGCCGCTACTGAGACCGGCGGGTATGCGCGAGTGTGTCACCACGGGCAGACCCACCACCGAGGCGGGGTAGTCGCATTCGTGGGTTACGCCCACCAACTGCTCGCGCAGGCCCAGCGCACAGATGATCTCCGTGGCGCTGGGTAGTAGCGAGACTATTCTCATTCAGGCGGTATTCAGGCGGTGGCGGGCAGTGGCTGCAGGATCCGGCGCAGCAGACGGTAGCCGCCGAACAGCAGCAAGACGTAAAACGCGTCGCCAGCCAGGCTGCGCAGCAGGTAGGGCAGTGCATCCACGTAGCACTGTGCCAACCCCGCAGCCGTCAGTGGCCCGAATACCAACCAGTTGCCCAGGTTGGACAGCCACCAGAATGCCAACGCGCCTATCAGCGTTGCGACTGCGATGCGCGGTACCTGATCCTGCCGATGCAGCAGGCTGCGGCCCACCGCGGTGCTGGCGGTGAAGCCCAGGTAGACAAAGGCCATCACGGTGGCGTGGTAGAGCCCGTTTACCAGGTCACCCAGAAACAGGGCGCCGAGGGGTACCAGCCACTGCACCTGGCGGTTCAGGTAAGCGCCTGAGAACAGCGCCAGCGCGCCAATCGGCGCGATATTGTCCGGATGCGGCGCCAGCCGCAGGGCGGCGGCGATGAGAATGAGCGCGAAAACGAGGTGGTCTTCGCGCAGTCGAAAGTCAGGCCTGCTCATATCAGCGCCCGAAGCTGTAGCGCACGCCGGCGATGGCGGTGCGGCCCGGGGCAACGAAGCCGAGCACTTCCTCGTAGTCCTCGTCGGTGGCGTTTTCGATGCGGGCGTACAACAGCAGGTTATTGAGCAACTGGTAGCTGCCCGCCAGCGTCACCAGGGTGAAGCTGTCGAGTTCCACCCGCTGCGCGTCGAATGGCGGAGTGGGCGGGAAGAAGAAGTCATCCTGCTCGCCGTTATAGTCCACCTGCAGGTTGAGGTTGCCGCGGCCGCCGAAGAAGTCCCAGTTCAGGTTGGCACTGGCGATGTGTTCAGCGCGGCGAATCTCGTCGCTGCCGTCCGGGTCGCTGCTGTCCAGCCAGGTGTAGGCCGCGTTCAGGCTGAGGCCATCCAGCAGCAGCCAGCTGGCGGACAGCTCCAGGCCTTCCCGTTCGCTGGTACCGTCCTCATTCACCGCGGTGAAATCGCCGAACTCACCAATGCTCGGGTCAAAGAAGAAGCCGTTGATCTCGTCCTCCAACTCCTCATCAAACCAGGTAGCAGACAGCTGCAGGCGGTCGTCCAGCAGGCGCTGGTCGATGCCGATCTCCCAGCCTTCGGATTCTTCCGGCTTCAGGTCAGGGTTGCCGACGAAGTCGGTGAAGAAGCCAAAGCGCTCGGTGAAGGTCGGGTTCTTGATGCCGGTGCCCCAGGCGCCTCGCAGGGTGGTGGCGTCCGCTACCTGCCAGGCGGCGCTGAGTCGCCCGGTGGTCTTGTCATCGAAGTCGCTGTTGTCGTCGTTGCGGGCGCTGGCGAGTACGGACAGGCTGTCGGTCAGCTGGCCGCGGTATTCGACGATGAAGGAGTTGGTATCGATGTCTTCGTCGCGGTTGGGTTCGCCGAAATCACTGGCGGCACCACGTTGCTTGTAGTCTTCCTCCCAGCGCTCGAAGGCGCCGGTCAGGGTGTGGCCATCTGCCAGGTCGAAACTGGTTTGCAGGGTATAAACGAGGACTTCACTCTGCGTCTGGAAACGGCTGAATTCACCACGGTTATCGTTGTCGGAGTCAGTCAGCGCGATACTGGCACTATGGCGCCAGCGGCCGTCCAGGGTGCTGAGGGTGGCGCCGAGGCGGCCGTACAGCTGTTCTACCTCGTTTTCGCTGTTGCTGTCTGCCGGCAGACCGGTGCTGAAATCGGTCTCATCGAAATCGTTGGTGGCCTCAACGTAGCGCAGGCTACCGTCGAAGGAGAGGGTGTCAGTGGCATCCCAGTTCAAGGTGCCATTGAGCGTGGTGTTTTCATAGCCGTCGTCCTCGCCACCCTGGCGGGAAATATTGTCGCCATCGGTGTCTACACTGGCGATACCGACCGCCGCGCGCAGACTCTCGTTGCCGTAGCGAGCGTTTGCGCCGAAATTCTGCCAGCTGTTTTCCCCGCCCTCGGCATAGACGCTGCCGCCCAGGCCGTCCCCACCGCGCCGGGTGCGGACATTGATCACGCCGGCCAGGGCATCACTGCCCCACAGTGCGCTCTGGGGGCCGCGGATAACTTCCACGGCTTCAATGTCGGCGTTGAGCAAGTGAGCGAAGTTGAACCCGCCGCCCTGGGCCGGATCATTGGCGCGAATTCCGTCGATAAAGACCAGGGTGTGGTTGGCCTCTGCACCGCGCATGCGCAGCTGCGCCTGGGCGCCGACCGGCCCTGAGCGGCTTACCGCCGCGCCGGGTACCGCGCGTAGGATCTCCGACAGGGCAGCCGTCTGGCGCTGCGCGAGATAGTCCTCGTCGAGTACAGTCACGGCGCTGCCGGAACTGGCCGCATCAATAGGCTCGCGCGCCGCGCGCACGACCACAGTTTCGAGTGAGTCTTCCTGGGCGGCAGCGTACACCGGCGCCAGGGTGGTTCCCGCCGCGCATAGCAGCAGGGTATTGCGGATAGTACGTGTTTTCATGGGATCCCCAATCGTCATTAGCTTGGGGAGGGGTTCGTGGCATACAAGATGGCGTTCCCGCTGAAGCAGCGAGCGCGTGGCATGCAAGCAAGACCACTGATGAAGCCCTCCGCGTCATCGTGTTCACTGAAGGGCTGGTATCGGGCTTGTGCAGAAACCAGGGCCAAGCCCGGGGTGCACTTACCGTTGCGGGGGCAGCGCAGGATTTTCACCTGCTTCCCATTTAATTCCGGCCTGGCTTGCAGGACGGGAAACCGGATCAGCGCCTGTACACTAGTTGGACGGTGTCGGGGAGTCAAGCGCGTGCTACCTCTAGACATGACCCGGCTGGTAAAGGAATTGCACATCCACCAGAATCTGGTCATGTCAGGCGGCACAACCTCCAAGTTGATCCATCGCCCCCCATTGCCTCTACTGCAGGTCGGCGAACTTTTGCTGGTCCTGGGTGAACGGCAAGGCGTCACTCAGGACACGCTGGCCTCAGCACAGGTGCCTCTGGATGCGCTGACTGATCCTCGAAGTTACCTCGGAGTCGATAGTGTTTGGCGGCTGTTCTCGGCACAGATCGCTGCCACCGGAGATGAGCTGCTGGGGCTTGGCTCGCAGCCCGTAGCTGCAGGCCTGACCGAGATCGTGGTCGCCCGCAGCTTGCATGAGCGCTCACTGCCTGCCGCTATGGCAGCTTTCTGTGAGGTCATCAATCTTTTACAGTCCGATTTGCAGCTCAGTTTCAAGCGACACCGCCGGGAGTACGCACTCAACGCCATATTTCCCCGTCAGATTGATCTCCGACATCAGATTTACCTCGAAATCGCCTGCATGCCCTGGCTTTGCACCTTCTGTTGGATGAGTGGTGAGTTGCTGCCCCTGGTTCGATTTGTGACGCATCCTTCGCGGGCCGCGGTGTCCACGCAATTGCTATCCATGTTTGGCTGTCCGCTGGAATTCCGTGGCGATGGCATTACCCTGGTATATCCAGACCTCATAGAAGACATCAGATTTACGGCACCGCCCCTGTCAACCTGGCGGCAGGGAATCTACGCAGTACTGTTGGACCGTATGCGCGGACGCAAGGCGCAGGTGACGCGCGATGACATAGAGAGCTACGTCGAAGCTGCGGTGCGACATGGCGTGTTTGCCCAGTCGGCGATTGCGGATTCTGCCGCGATGAGTGTCGCCACGCTGAGGCGCCATTTGCAGCGCCGCAACACCAGCTTGTCCAAGATTCGCGATCGGGTAATGCGAGATAGCGCACCTCAACTCCTGCACGCAGGCTACACTGTCGAGGCGGCGGCGGAGCTGCTTGGTTATTCTGACGCACGAAGCTTCCGAAGAGCGTTTCGCCGGGTACTTGGATACTCGCCTCAGGAGTATCGCGCCTTTACGCAGCTCGATAGCTGAGCGAAAAAGTCCCCCCTGTATTGCCACTTCCTGTCCTTTTGCGGAGTTTGGACTCGTCGCACAGTCCTGATACCGCAATCACGGAGGTGGATAATGAAAAAAATATCTCTTGTGCAACACATAGCTATAGGCTGTGCGGGCACTATCGGTTGGTTTGCGCCAGCTTCTTTCGGACAGATTGAAGAGGTCATTGTCACTGCGCAAAAGCGGGAGCAGTCTGCGCAGGAAATCGGTATGGCCATAACGGCGCTTACTGCTAGCGAGGTTCGTGACCGCAGGATCGAGACGCCGCTGGACATTCAAGCCGTCAGTCCCAACATCAACGTTAAAGAAATTTCGCCGGGCCTCTTTCCGGTGTTTACGATTCGCGGAGTCGGCCTCAACGACTTCAGCGCCAACAACAACCCTACGGTTGGCGTGTACCTGGATGAGGTGTTCCTTGCCTCCACCACCCAACTGACCTTTCAGCTCTATGACATAGAAAGAATCGAAGTACTCAAAGGGCCTCAGGGCACGCTCTATGGTCGCAACACCACCGGTGGCGCCATCAGTTTCTTCACTGGTCAGGCGAAGTTTGAGGATGAATGGCGCTTCAGTCTGGGTGCCGGTGAATATGAGCTGACAGAAGCTGAATTCATGGCCAACAAGGCCATGAATGACAGCTTCGCGCTCCGTCTTGCCGGTAAGTACGTGGATCAGGGCGAGGGGTTCTATGAAAGCCGAACTCTCAATGGTGAGGACATTGGCGAGCGCGAGGAGTATGCACTGCGTCTCGGTGGTTCCTGGCTTGCCAGCGAGAGCCTCGATGTAGCCTTCAAGCTGGAGGTAGCGAGATCCAGATCGGAGGTGGGGCAGTTTGAGAACTTCGGGACCCTTGAGCCAGGCAGTTTTCCGCCCCAAACCTGCGGCGCCATCCTCGCTGGTCGAATAGACCCCAATTCCTGCTCAGATGCACTGGGTTACACCGATACTGACGGTGACCCCTTCGAGGGCGACTGGAACAACGATGCGCGCTTCGACAGCGACAGCCTCGCTGGCACCCTGCGCGTCAATTGGGACCTTGGCCCAGGCACGCTCACTTCAGTGAGTGGTTGGCTCAGTTTTGAACGCGAAGCATTCAATGACACAGACGCCGGCCCATTTGTACAGGCCGAATTTGATGTTCAGGATGAGATTGAACAGTTTAGCCAGGAACTTCGCTATGCGTTCAGTCCTACTGAGGATCTGCAGCTGATCGTGGGTGGTTTCTTCTCGTGGGATGAGGTGCAAATCGACGTTCCGGGCAGCCTGGATGACCTTCTCCTGACGCGGGTAATGATCAGCTCCGAGCAGGAAACCCGCTCGGCCGCGGTGTTTGCACAGGCAGACTGGCTGATTTCAGACCGCTGGAGTCTCACGGCAGGGCTGCGCCTGACTGACGAGGAAAAGGAGTTCACCGGCGGCATGGACGATTTGAATCCGTTCGGGAGTTCCTGCCTGCTCAGCCCCTTCTGTAACCCCGGGGAGACGGGACCAGTCAATCTCGCCTTCAACGATGAGCAGATCAGCACCACGGAACCCTCTGCGCGGCTGGCTTTAAACTACCAGGCGCGAGAAGACGTGCTGCTTTATGCAAGCATCGCTCGTGGTTTTAAGTCGGGAGGCTTCTTTGGCGGTGGCTTTGTGACCTCTGACTCTCAGCTCGAGCCGTTTGACGAGGAAATTCTCATTGCCTATGAGGCCGGGCTCAAGTCACGTTGGCTGGAAAACTCAGTGCAGCTGAATGCCGCCGTGTTCTACTACGACTACAGCGACGTACAGACCTTCACACAGGTGGATACAGGCGATATCTCCGTGCTGAAGCTATCCAATGTCGACGAGGCCGATATCTATGGCTTCGAGGCCGATCTGCTCTGGCAACCCTTCGATGGACTGCTGCTACAAGCCAACGTCGGTTTTCTCGACACGGAACTTGGTGAATTTGAGGCGCCTGGTGGCGGCCTTATCGACAAAGGCAACGAGTTGCCGAACGCGCCGGAGTGGAGTTACAACCTGCTCGCCCGCTACCAGTGGACGCTGGGTGGCGCGGGCATGCTGTCCGCACAGGCTGACTACGCGTTCACGGACGATACCTTCCGCGAGGCGGTCAACATACCTTTCCTGGCCACTGAAGACTACGGGCTTTGGGGAGCGCGACTGGCGTTTCGCAGCGCGGATCAGCGCTATGAAGTAGCTCTGTGGGGTAAAAATCTCAGCGACGAGGAGTACCGCTTGCATGGCTTCGACAACGGCATTGGTAATGGCGGCCTCACCTACGGTGCACCGCGGACCTGGGGCGTGAGCCTGCAGATACAGTCACCGTGAGCGGCCAACATACTGCTGCTTCGCCTGGCGCGGAGCTCTGTGCCGCTGGTTTCGAGCCGGTGATTGAGGCTTTTCGGGCGAACTTTAAACGCCGGGATAACTACCGCGATCTGGGCGCGGCTTTTTGCGTGGTACAGGCCGGCAGGGTGATCGTAAATCTCGCAGCGGGACATCGGCATCCAGATGCACCAGGGGCCTGGGAAGCAGATACCCTGGTGAACGTTTTTTCCACTACCAAAGGGCTGGTTGCCCTGGCCCTTGCGCTGTTGGTTGAAGAGGGATATCTCGAGTACGAACAGTCGGTGGCGAACTACTGGCCTGAGTTTGCAGCCGCTGGGAAGGAATCCATTACTGTAGCTCAGCTTCTTTCTCACCAGGCTGGACTGGCTGGATTCCGGATCGACGTTGCGCCCGAGGCTCTCTATGATCGGGCATCGCTGGCGGCCCAGCTTGCAAGCCAACCAGCCTTTCACGCTCCCGGTGAAGCGACCTGTTATCACCCGATGACTTTTGGTTTTCTGGCGGATGAGCTAGCCCGTCGTGCCAGCGGGTCGGGCCTGCGCCAGATTGTCAGGGAGCGGTTCCAGCATGGTTTGGGTCTCGATCTGTACATTGGCTGCCCGGCCAGCGAGCGGGATCGACTGGCCAGCCTTGTCGCGCCGCCGACAGTAGAGCTGGCGCTTCCAGCTGAGCTTCCAGAAGACGCTCGCTCCGCCCTTGCCAACCCACAGGTGCAGGCTGCATGGGCGAATACTGACATCTGGCTGGATGCAGAGTTACCCGCTGCAAACGGCCACGCCAGCGCTGAAGCGCTGGCGAAGCTGTTCTCCGTCCTTGCCAGCGGTGGACGATTCGAGGACCGGCATCTACTGAGCCCGGCGACCATCGAGCAGTTCTGTACCGTGAGATCATCACGCCAGGACCATCTGTTGCAGTTACCCATGCAATGGTGTGCAGGCGTGATAAAAAACACGGCCGGCCTGTACGGACCGGCGGTAGGCAGCTTCGGACACAGCGGCTGGGGTGGTTCGTTTGTTTGCGCAGACGTCGAGCGTGACCTGGCCATGGCCTACGTCTGTAATCGGATGGGTTCTGAACTGGTTGGTGATCCTCGTACGACGGGCCTCTGCACCACCGTGTACCAATGTCTCGGAACGTGAGTTCCGATGTTCATCCCTGGCTGGGGGCACAGTGGAATAGTATTCACGGTGGTCCCCACAATGCCGACGCTTTCCGCTACCCCACTCACGCTCATTACCGTCAGGAGTGGCGGGCACTGCAGGGCAGCGCTGTCCTGTTCGGCCCTTCGATCGACTGCGAAGGCCAGTTGTTCGTCTGTAGCGGGCGTGGCGCGGATCACAGCCATGTGCACGCACTCACCAGTGGCGGGGAGTTGCGATGGGAGCTTGGAGCGCCGGAAGCGGGCCCGCGGCCCGGGGCACGGGTTTGCCCGTTTGCGCCACTGCTGGACGGTGAAGGCGGACTGTATGTCGCCGATCAGCATGCATTCTGGTGCTTTGAAACCGATGGATCGCTGCGGTGGCAGACCGATCTGCTGTCCATGGGAGTGCGCGAGAGCTTTGCTTCAGCAATATTCTCGCCACTCGGTCACGTGGGAGGCGTCTCGCTGGATGGCTGCGTTCTATTGCTTGACCGATACAGCGGCGAGCCCATTATGCAACCCTGTTGGCTCCCGGCGGGGGTGCCGCCCTTACCTCCACCAGTGCCCCCGGGCCTTTGGGCCGGAGACATGATGGACGGCGAACTGGCGCGGACACTCTATCCTGCGTTCTTCGGCTTCGGTCACCAGGTGACAAATACACCGGCTGTGGGCGTCCGCTCGGGGATGATCTACATTCCGGCCGCCGGTCCGGACTCGGACTCGACACTGCTCTATGGCCTGCGTGAGCGTCAGGGAAAGATGGAGACCGTATTTGCCTCCCGGTTCACCGGTCGCTGCGCGGTCACACCCAGCCTGTCCCCGAATGAAGACATCGTGTACACCGGCAATGCCACGGGGGAACTGTTCGCTTTTGCCGCCGATAGCGGAGAGATTCTCTGGCGGCATCACCCGGCGGGCCCGGCAGCATCGCCTACCGTTGCACTAGACGGTACGGTTTACACTGGCACCAATACACTGCGCGGGCAGCCATCCCAGTTGTTCGCGCTGGACCCTGCCAGTGGCCGTGCACGCTGGGCCAGGGACTACGATGCCATCGCCGCAGACTATCTGGCGCCGAGAGAAATGTTGGAGCCCTTTTTTACAGACTCTTCTCCGAGGGCGGTGATCAACAGCGTACAAACAGTGGGGGCGAACCACCTGCTTGTAGTGCTGGTACTGGGATACACGTTTACGGTGCCTGGTCAGGCTGCCATGACCCAGCCGCACCGGGTTGTTCTGGTCAGTATCGACCCGGGCAATGGGCAGGCTCTTGGCACTACCGAATTGGCGGATAGCAGTGAAGCGGCTGTTGTCCTGGCGAGCGATGGCACGGTCTATGTCTGTCACGCCTCGCTGTCGACATCGCTGTTCTTCTACGGCGTCAATCCGCGGTTGCCGAAAAGCCACCAGACGGATCTGGCCCCCACTGGGGGTATCACCGCACTGCGGCCTCGCTAGGCAGTGTCATGGCGGCCGAGCTGGTTTCCCCCTATGGCGGCTGCAGCGACCGGTAGAGCCGTTCGTTGTGCGGGCAGGGCACCCCGAGGCGCCGGGCTTCTGCCAACAGGTAGCCGGTGATATAGCGAATCTCTGTCTCGCGGCCCTGCAGTACATCCTGCAGCATGGAGGACTGGTTGGCCGCGGTGCGTTGCACAACCGACAGTGCCCAGTCCAGGGCGCAGCTTGCGCCCCGCGCGTTGCCACGGGCTGCGCTCACGGCGGCGAGTTCCTCGCACAACAGTTCCATTTCCGCGCGCAACACCGGGTTGTCGAGCAGGGCGCCGTTGCGGCAACGATGCAGGGCGGTCAGCGGGTTGATGGCACAGTTGATCAACAGTTTCTTCCACAGCGCATCGTCGATCTGATCGGTCCAGCTGAAACGCTCTGCGCTGTCAGCGAAGGGGGTAAACCAGGCCGGGGCCGGGGCATCCTCCTGCCCAAAGACCGTTTCGCCCTGGCCCGCATGCACCAGTATGCCGTCCTCGAGGTAAGCGCCCTCGGTGGTGGTGCCGGCCAGCAGGTTGAGCCCGGTATCCGCCAGTGCTTCCAGTACGCCCATGCCGTTGTTCAGGAGAATCACCGGTGCCTGCGGCGCCAGCGCCGCCTGGCAGGAGTGAACGGCCGCCACCGCGTCGTTGGCTTTGGTAGTGACCAGCAGGCCCTGGATGTCTGCATCTTCCAGCGCGTTGACGCCGATGGCTTCGCAGGTGAGCGCATCCTCCCGCTCACCCCGTCGCCGCCGCAGGGTTTCCCGGCGGCTGGCGCCGCTGCGCAGCAGCAACGCCGGCTCAAGGCCGGCGTCGAGCAGCTTGCAGGCGAACAGGCGGCCCATGGCGCCCGCCCCGAGAATATGCCAGCGCTTGATCACCCGCTGTCCTGTAAGGCTGTGGGGCTGCAAGGGTGCTATGATTCCGGCCTTGAATGCAATGCCGGGAGAGTGGCTCATGCCGAGTTTTGACGTGGTGTCTGAAGTGGATGTGCACCAGCTCACCAATGCCGTGGACCAGGCGGGGCGCATTGTCGCCAACCGTTTCGACTTCAAGGGCGTGGACGCGAGCTTCGAACGGGACGAGCGCGCCATCACTATCATCGCCGAGGCGGAGTTCCAGGTGGAGCAGATGCAGGACATGCTGCGCAGCGCGCTGATCAAGTGCGAAATCGATCCCCGGGCCATGGAGGTAGGTGACGCCGTCACCTCCGGTAAGCAGGTCAAACAGGCGGTCACGCTGCGTCACGGCATCGACAGCGACACCTGCAAGAAGATCGTCAAGGCGATCAAGGACACCAAGATGAAGGTGCAGGCGCAGATCCAGGGCGACCAGGTGCGGGTCACGGGGAAGAAGCGCGATGACCTGCAACAGGTGATCGCCCTGTTGCGGGAGATGGAACTGGAGCTGCCGCTGCAGTTCAATAATTTCCGGGATTGATGCTGCGCCACGATTCTTCTTGATCCACCGCAAGCGGGCGCTGCGACTTCACGCTCTGGTTTAGTTATGGACACCCGCTCTGTTGGCCGCGCCGGGGCGCCGGCAGGATAATGAGCTGAATCGCGAACACCCGGAGGCGCAGCATGGCGCAGGCTGCAGATTACAAGCTAGGACCCCACACCTTTCCCCGCGGCTGGTTTATTGTCGCCGAGAGCTCAGAACTCGACGAAGGCCCCATGGCGGTGCGCTTTTTCGGGCAGGATTTTGCCCTCTACCGGGGCGATAGCGGCCGCCCGGTCATGCTGGACGCCTACTGCGCGCACATGGGTACCCACCTCACCGCCAGCAAGAGCGCGGTGATTGTCTCCGATGGCAAGCAGATCGAGGGCGATTCCATTCGTTGTCCCTATCACGGCTGGCGCTACGGCCCCGACGGCCAGCTCGACGACATTCCCTATCACGACGGCCCCTGCCCGAAGTCCGGCGCCATCCAGTCCTACGAGGTGCGCGACGTGATGGGCTGCGTGATGATGTGGTTCGACCCGGAGGGGGGCGAGCCACTGTTTGAGCCCCCTTTCCTCAGCGAGTGGGATGACCCACACTGGGTGCGCTGGCAGCTGGATCACCTCGGCGAGATTGCCATTCACGGCCAGGAAATCATCGACAACATGGCCGATGCCCAGCATCTTGGCCCGACTCACGGCGCGCCCTGCGAGTATTTCGAGAACGAGTTTGCCGACCACGTGGTCATCCAGCGGCAGGGCGGCTATCACCACACCTACCAGGCCTACCTGGCGACCACCACCTGGTATACCGGCCCCGGCCTGCTGCTGTCCAAGCAGGAGTTCGGTGATGTGCTGACCTTTGAGCTGATCGCCAATACGCCGATCGATGATGGCCTCACCAAGGTGTGGCACGGGGCGCTGGCCCAAGCCAAACAGGTTCCGCACAGCGAAGAGGACATCGCCGCCGCCCGTGAAATCCAGGCCGGCGCGCTGCATGCCTTTGCCGCGGATTTTGACGTCTGGCGGCACAAGCGTCCGGCGATTCGCATTATGCAGTTGAAGAAGGATGGTCCGTTCAAGCTGGTGCGGCGCTGGTACGGCCAGTTTTATGACGAACGCAGCCGCGCGGGTGAATATCACGCGGAGCTCAATGGCGCTCACCATATCTCGGACTTCGACCAGCCTGGTGAGGCCCACCACAAGCTGGACCAGGGCCTGTTTGGCACGTGACCGACGCGCCGGACTTTGCCGACTACCTGGGTGGCGATTTCGGGCCCTTCCTGGCCTGGGATGAGGTCAATGCAGCCATGATCCGGCACTGGTGTGAGGCCATGGGCGACGACAACCCGATTTACACCGATGCCGACGCGGCCCGCGCCGCCGGTTTCAAGGATATCGTCGCGCCGCCGACCATGTTGATGGCCTGGACCATGAACGGCTACGCGGGCAAGCGGCCACCCGGCTCCGGAGAGGGCAATGCGCTGGCGGTCCTCACCGCAATGCAGAATGCCGGCTACCCGGCGGTGGTGGCGGTGAACTGTGAGCAGGAATACGAGCGCTACCTGGAAGTAGGGGACCGGGTCTATTACCGCGCCACCTGCGAGTCGATATCCGAAGAAAAGACCACCGCCCTGGGCACCGGGTTCTTTGTCACCGAGCTCGCCACCTTCTACAACCAGCGCGACCAGGTGGTGGGCCGGCAGCGCTTTCGCGTGCTGCAGTACCGGCCGGCCGGGCAATGAGGCTCGACGAGCTAAAAGCCGGCGCGAAGCTGCCGAGTCTCGACATCGCTATCACCGCAAAGCTGATTGTCGGTGGCGCGATTGCCTCCCGGGATTACCAGGACGTGCACCACGACAAGGTGGCGGCCCAGGCCCTCGGATCACCCGATATCTTCATGAATATCCTGACCACCAACGGCCTGGTAGGGCGCTACGTTACCGACTGGGCGGGTGCCGGGGCGCGCCTGGCGGCGGTGAATATACGTTTAGGCGTGCCCAACTTTCCTGGCGATTGCATGACGTTCAGTGGTGAAGTCAGCAGTGTGAACGGGGAGTCGGGTGAGGTAGTGGTAGCGATTGCGGGGCGCAATCGTCTGGGCGATCACATAACGGGAACCGTCACCGTCGAGTTGCCGGTCTGAACCCGGGGCCGATCAGGCCGAAAAGAACACCAGCAGCAACATGTCTTCTTCGATCTCGAAGAAGCTGTGCTCCATGCTCGCGCCCACATACAGCAGCATGCCGGGTTTGACTTCGCGCTCCTCGTTCTGCAGGCGCATGCGCGCTTTGCCCTCCAGCACGAAGTACACCTCGTCTTCATCGTGGGGCGCCTGCATGTCCTTGCTGCCAGCGGCGAGTTTGTAGAGTCCACAGCTGAGGGCGGGCACATTGAGCACTTCCAGGTACTCAACGGGATTGCCCTCAAACTTCTTCCGCACTTCGGCCAGGTCCATGACCTGCCAGCCGTCGGTGAATGCCTTGTTCTGCATTGCCGTGGACATTGTTGTCTCCCCCCGGAGCCAGAGTTACCGCTTAACTATACTGGCTGCCCTGTGTCTCTGAAAGGGGCAGCGCGGTGGCAAACTTGAGCTCCCTCAAGGCAATGTTGGACCGAACCTGGGCAATGCCCTCCAGGCCGAACAGGAAGTCTTCGAGGAAGCGGTCAAAGCTCTCGATCCCGGCGGTTACCACCCGCAGGATAAAGTCGGCATCGCCGGTGGTAGCAAAACACTCCAGCACTTCCGGGCGAGTGGCCACCGCGGCCTCGAACTCGGTCGTGCTCTGGCGCTGGTGGCGGGATAGTGACACGTGCACAAACGCGCACAGCGCCAGGCCCAGTTGCTGTCGGTCCAGTTGGGCGGTATAGCCCTGGATGGTGCCCGCGCTCTCCAGCGCCCGCACCCGGCGCCAGCAAGCGGCGGTGGAAATGCCCACGGTTTCAGCAAGATCCTGATTGCTGATGCGGCCCTGGACCTGCAGCGTTTCGAGAATGCGGAAGTCGATGCTGTCCATGTGTAATCAATAGCGTGTTGAGTGAATAATTGAAATATTCTATCTATATTTTGTTTTTGGTGAAAAATTATTTTGCCATAGGGCGTTTATCCTGAAGTATTGGAAAGCACCTTCCAGCGGTGACCGACTACACTAATCCCATGCGTACCAGGATTCCCGAACACCTGCAGCAGTTCGTCGCTGAGCAGGACTACGACACCCGCTATACACCCCGCGACCAGGCCGTGTGGCGCTATGCCATGCGCCAGCTGGTAGCGCAGCTGAAGGATTCGGCGCACCCGGTCTACTTCGACGGCCTCGCCCGCACCGGCATTTCGGTGGAACACATTCCCTCGATTGACGAGATGAACGGCTGCCTGGCAGACCTCGGTTGGCGCGCGGTGGTGGTAGACGGCTTTATCCCGCCCCAGGCCTTCATGGAGCTCCAGCAGAATCGCATCCTGGCCATCGCCCTGGACATGCGCTCTATCGACCATATCCTCTACACGCCGGCACCGGACATCATTCACGAATCTGCCGGCCATGCGCCCATCATTGCCGACGAGGAGTACTCGGACTACCTGCAGCGCTTCGGCGAGGTCGGGGTAAAGGCCATGTACAACCGCCACGACGTTGCCCTGTACGAGGCGATTCGCGAGCTGTCCATCGTCAAGGAAGCCCCGGATTCGACAGCGGAGGAAATTGCCGCCGCGGAGGCGGAGTTGCAGCGCTGTGCCAGCATCGACCACCCGCCCTCGGAGATGGCGCTGCTCGGTCGCCTGCACTGGTGGACGGTCGAGTACGGGCTGGTGGGCAGCCCGGAGGAGTACCAGTTGTTTGGCGCGGGTTTGCTGTCATCCCTGGGTGAGAGCGAGAATTGCCTGTCGCCCGAGGTCGAGAAGCTGCCTTTGACCGCCGCGGCAATTCTCACTTCCTACGACATCACCTGCCAGCAACCCCAGCTGTTTGTCACCAAGAGTTGCCGTCACCTCACCCAGGTGCTGGATGAGTACGCGGAGACCATGTGCTACCGCAAGGGCGGCGCCGATTCGGTAGAGGTGGCGATCGACAGCGAGGTGGTGGCCACCTGCGAATACAGCTCGGGCCTGCAGGTCAGCGGGCGCTTCAATCGCCTGCTGACCAATGTGCTGGGCCAGGCCATCTACATCGGTACCGAGGGGCCCACCCAACTGGCCTACCGCGACCATGAACTCTATGGCCACGGCACGCATTGCCACGCCGCCGGTTTCGGTTCCCCGGTGGGGCGCCTGTGCAACCTGATGAAGCCGCTGGAAGACGCCAGCGAATACGAGCTGCAGGCGATGAATATCCGCCGCCACGAGCCGGTGGTGCTGGAATTCCTGTCAGGCATCACCGTGCGCGGCGTGCTCGACAGTGTCACCAAGCAGCATCACCGGATACTGCTGATGAGCTTCAGCGATTGCACCGTCACCGGGCCCGATGGAGAACTGCTGTTCCAGCCCGAGTGGGGGCAGTACGACATGGCCGTCGGTGAGCACATCACCAGTGTCTATCCCGGTAGCGCCGACCGGGCGCGCTTCGATGTCTATCCGCCCGCCTCGCGCAAGGAGACCCGCAAGGTGCCCTGGACCGAGCAGGACGAGACCGAGTTTGCGCTGTACCAGCGTGTGCGTGGCCTGCGCGAGAGCGGCCAGCCTGACGATGCCACCCTCAATGCCCTGTTCGAGTCGGTGCAGGCTGAGGCCCCGGAGGCCTGGCTGCTGTGGCTGGAATTGCTGGAGCTGGCGAATCCCGGCTCTGCCCTGGCGAAGAATCTGCGTGAAGGCCTCGAGAAACTGGCAAAAACCGACCCGGAAACGCGCCTGCTGGTTGAGCGTGGCATCAAGCTGTTGGACAATCCGGTAGCTGTCCCCAGCGCGAGCGCTGCCTGAGCCTGGCGCCGGGGCAATCCCTGAACACTGACCGGAACCGCAGCCATGTTTGAATCGCTGGAGCGCCTCCCTGCCGACCCTATTCTCGGGCTGGCCGCCGCCTGCGCGGCCGACCCCAACCCCGACAAGATCGATCTCACCGTCGGCGTCTACAAGGATGAAAGCGGCCAGACCCCGGTGTTTGCCGCGATCCAGCGTGCCCAGGAAGCGCTCACCGAGCGCGAGGTCACCAAGGCCTACCTGCCGCAGGTGGGCGATGCCCACTACATCACCGGCATCCGCGAACTGCTGTTGGGTGCGGGCCACAGTGCGCTCACCGAGGAGCGGGTAAGCAGTGTGCAGGCCCCTGGCGGCTGTGGCGCCTTGCGCATTGGCGCTGAAGTGATCAGGGCCGCCAACCCCGAGGCGAAGGTCTGGCTCAGCAAACCCACCTGGCCCAATCACATTCCCCTGATCGGCTCCGTGGGCCTGGAATTCAAGGAGTATCGCTACTACGACCCCGCCACCCACACGGTGGATTTCGACGGCATGCTCGAGGACCTTGCGGCGGCTGCCGCGGGGGATGTGCTGTTACTGCACGGCTGCTGCCACAATCCCTGCGGTGCCGACCTGTCGCCCGAGCAATGGCAGGTGCTGGCTACCCTGGCCGCCGACAAGGGCATGCTGCCGTTCATCGACACCGCCTACCAGGGCATGGGAGCCGGTCTCGACGAAGACGCCTTCGGCATCCGGCACTTCTCGGACAAGCTGCCCGAGGTGTTGGTGGCCGCGTCCAACTCAAAAAACATGGGCCTGTACCGGGAACGCACCGGCGCCATTGTCTTCAGCGGGCGTGACCGCGACGCCGCGGAGATTTTTTCCTCCCAGGCCACCAAGGCCGCGCGCCGGATCTATTCCATGCCTCCCGCTCACGGGGCAATCCTGGCCGGCATGGTGCTGAGCGACGCGGCGCTGAACAACAGCTGGCGTGAAGAGCTCGCGGCCATGTGCGAGCGCATCAACGCTGTGCGCGCCTTACTGGGCGACAAGTTGAGCGCGGCTACGGGTGAAGACTTCAGCTTTATCCGCCGTGAGAGCGGCATGTTCTCCTTCCTCGGCCTGAGCGGCGACCAGGTGGATCGGCTGCGCGAGGAATTCAGCGTTTATATGGTGGGCTCTTCCCGCGTCAATGTGGCCGGCGTCAACAACGACAACGTCGACTACCTCGCGGACGCGGTCGCGAAGGTGCTCTGAACGGGGCTCGGGGCACAAAACACCTGCAGCTTGTTCGCTGGGTGCAGGTGCCGGGTTACTTGAAGACGTCGGGGCAACCGCCGTAGCTGTTGAATTCCGGATCCCAGCGGCGCACATCGTTGGCGCGACGCCAGCGGCTGTGAAAGAACTCCATCAGGCAGGGGCCCGAATCCAGCTCCACCATGAACAGGTCGCCTTCCTTGACCTCTTCGTAGGGCGGGTAGTCGCGGCCGCGACCCCAGGTCAGGCCGCCACGGGTGGCGGCGTAATTGAGCCAGAACTGTTCCGGGCTCACCCACTCACCGATATCGCTGTCCCAGGCCCGTACCTCGTCCATGCTGCGGATCTCCCCGTGGCGCGGCGCCTGGGCCATACCGGGAATCGGCATCGCACTGGCCAGCCCCAGGGTCGCCAGCAGGTGGGCGACTTTTACGGCATTCTTGTGAACTTGCATGATGGTTGATCCAGATGGCTCAGTCTTCTTCGACCTCAAGAATCTCACCAGTTCCGCTGATTTCTATTTCATATTCCTTATCACCAGCGGTGCCCGAGAGCTCGTAGACCTGCTGTCCATCTTCGGTCTCCAGTTGGGCCTCCTCGATCTCTATGCCGGGGACCGCCTGCTGTGCGGCCGCCATGACGGCGGGTGGGACCTCTGACAGCGGGATATCTTGCTCTTTCTCGAACAGGGCGCAGCCCGTGGTGGCCAGGGTGACGGGGACCAGGGCGACAGAGAGCAGCTTCAGCCAGTGCATGGGCGTTACCTCAGGTTGCAAGCGTTCTACAGTGTAGAAGCCCTGCGCGGGCCGGGCTATCCACTTTTTATGACATCCATGGCGCGCTCCCAGAGCGTGGCCAGTTCCCGGTAGACGCTGCGCTGCAGGAGCAACTGCTCACGCGCCACCTCGCTGGGTGCTTCACCCAGCCAGGCCTGGTGCAGCGCCTGCGCCTCGTCTTCGGTGAGCCCGTCGCCCTCGACAATCACCGCCAGTTCGAACAGTGGGTCTCCCATGGCCGCGTATTCCCAGTCCAGCGCCAGCAGCCCATCGACCGTTGGCACGCGGTTGGCTCGCAGCAGATCGTTGTGGCACAGCACGTGAGCTGTGGGCTGCAGCGCCGCGCAGGCTTCGTCCAGCGGCGCGGGCAGTTCCCGCTCACCCAGCACTTCCAGGTAGCGGCGTGCGCGCTGCAGGGGGTCGAGCCGGAACTTGATGGCAGGCAGCGACTGGATGGAGCGCAGCAAGCGTGCCAGCCCGGCGATGGAATCCACCGTCTCAGGGCTGGTTTCCAGGTAGCTGCACACTACGACACCCAGTGCCGGGTTGCGGTATACCGGCTGCGGCGCCAGCCCGGCGGCAGCCGCGTTCTCCAAAGCGCGCCACTCGGCGTCGCGATTCAGGCCCAGCCGCTCACTGCGGACACCGTCAATGCGCACCACCCAGTGCCGGGGGCCCTCGCCAACCAGCACACTGGTATTGCTGCGCCCGGCGCCGAGACTGCGCACCGGCAGCGGCCTGGCGGCGGGCGCCGGGCGCCAGTGTTGCCACTGGTCCAGCGCCTGCTCGAGGCTCAGGCGAATTGAGCGCGGTAGTGCCTGGTCCATGTCATAAAGCCAATGATCACGATCACCACATAGACGGCAAACAGCGCCGCCGTCAGGTACAGCTCGCGGTCGACGTACAGGAAAATCGACAGGCCGTCGATCACGATCCAGTACAGCCAGTTTTCCAACAGTTTGCGGGTCACCATCCAGGTCGTGAGCACCGCCCCCCAGGTAGTGAAGGAATCGAGGAAGGGCCAGGCCGCCTCGGTGAACCGCGCCAGCAGGCTACCGGATACGGCGCTCAGCAGGATTACCGCGGCAATGGCCAGCAGGTGCTGTTTGACCTGCCAGCGGCTGATGGCCAGGCTGCCATCCTCCCGGTTGCCGTGCTGCCAGTGCCACCAGCCATACACGGCGATGCCGAGGTAGTAGACCTGCAGGGCCGACTCCATGAGCAAGCCCGCCTGCCAGAACAACACCAGGAAGATGGCCGTGCTCACAAAGGCCGCGTACCAGCAGCTGATCTTTTCCCACATGGCCAGCAGCAGGTAGCTGATGCCCAGCAGCACGGCGGCGATTTCCCAGGGGTTGGTCACGACGGCCTCAGAAGCTCATGCTCAGGTCGACACCCACCATGCGCGGCTCGCCGAACTGGAAGTAGTCTTCCACCGCGTACCCGTTGCGGGGATCGTTGCCGAAGCCGCCGAAACCGCGCACGCTGTAATCTTCATCGGTGAGGTTGCGTCCCCACAGCGCCACGCTCCAGTTGTCGCGGCTGTAGCCCAGCCGGCCATGCACCAGTTCGTAGCTGTCGGCGCGGGCGTTGTGGCGGTCGGAGAAGAAGAACTCGTCCTTGCCTTCCACCTCGAGGCGCAGGAAGAAGCCCCAGCCAAGCTCGTAGCGGCCGCCGAGGGAGAATTGGTAGTTGGGGGCCTGGGCCTGGTCGCGACCGGACAGGTCCTCACCGAACACGTTGACGTAGTCTTCGAACTCGGTCTCAAGCCAGCCCAGGTTCGCCCACAGTTGCAGCTTGTCACTGGCGAGCCAGTCGAGTTCGATTTCGGCACCGTAGTTCTCACCCTCGGCGGCGTTGCTGGTGTAGTCGATAAAGGTGGTGGCGCCGCCCTCCTGGGGTATCAGGAAGGAGCCGCGTACCTGCAGGTCTTCACGGTCCATGTAGAACAAGGCGGCGCGCACGCGCAAGCTGTTGTCCAGCAGCCGAGACTTCAGCCCGATCTCGTAATTGATAAGGGTTTCCTCGTCGAACTCACGCACCGAGTTGAGGCCGGCGATGATATCCGGGTCGTCGGTGGCATCGATGCTGGCAAGAATGCCGCCATTGACACCATTGGCGCGGTAGCCCCGCGATACGGATGCATAGACCCTTGTGGTTTCCAGCCAGTTGTATTCCAGTGCCAGTTTGCCGCCCCATAAATCCTTGTCCGGGTTGAAGGCTACCGCGTTGCTGTCACTGTAGTCGGTGTCGCGATTCTCAAGCCGCAGGCCGGTGATGAGCGTCAGGCGCTCCGTGAGCGCGGTATCCAACTGGCCGTAGATTGCCCAGGTTTCCGTATCGAATTCGCTGTCGAAGGGGCCGGCAAACGTGTAGCGCCGGTCGAGGTCCTCATCGTTGGCGAGGTAGTAAATCCCCACGGCCCAGTCCGTCCGTCCGTTGAACAGCATCGAGGATTCGTTGGACACCAGACGCAGCTCGGCGCTGAGGCTGTCGCGTTCGCGGAGGTAGCTGTCCGTGGAGCTGTAGCCGTCCGGATGAAATCCCACGAAGGTCCAGTCCTCGTCGTAACTGTATTCGCTGTCGCTGTTGGCGTAGCTGAACAGGGTTTGCAGCTCAAACAGGGAAAAGCTCGAGCTGGTCTGCAGTGACAGCGCCAGCGACTCCTGGGTGTCACGGCCCGGTTCATCGGACACAGTGTCCCTGGGATTGTCCAGCGAGAAGGCATCGTAGCCATTGTCGACGTCAATATACGTGAGGCCGACATCGACAGTGTGCTGATCAGACAGCAGCCAGCGCAGCCGGCCACGTGCGGTCAGCTCATCGCGCTCCTGGGTGTTGTCGTCGCCGAGGAAGTCGTTCTCGGTATAGCCGTCGCTGTTGAATTGTTCGACCGCCACGCGGTAAAGCAGGGCGTCAGTGATGGGCCCGCTGCTGATCACGCCGAGGCTAGTTGTGTCGTAGTCCCCGGCGGTGGCGTCGACACGATGGTAGAAGTCTTCGGTGGGTGCACTGCTGCGAATGTCGATCAGGCCTGCCAGCGCATTGGCGCCGTGCAAGGTGCCCTGGGGGCCGCGCAGTACCTCGACCTGCTCTACGTCGAACAGGGTGCCAATGGCACCAATGCCGGAAAAATCGACACCGTCGACCCGCAGGCCAACAGAAGGATTGAGCGGTTCCTGGAACTGGCTGCGGTCACCCACGCCGCGTATCTGGAAATAGCGGCCGCGGGAGGTACCGCCGGCAAAGTTCACATTGGGGGCCAGGGACAGGATTTCCTCCAGGTGCTGTGCCGAGCGCTGCCGGATGTCCTGTGCGCCCAGCACGCTGATGCTGGCGCTGGTGTCCATGAGTTCAGTGGCACGGAATTCCGCGGTAACGAT
This sequence comes from Halieaceae bacterium, assembly GCA_965229625.1. GTDB lineage: Bacteria > Pseudomonadota > Gammaproteobacteria > Pseudomonadales > Halieaceae > JANQIO01. The sequence continues at coordinate 484,918 of CBDDJJ010000002.1, read as the reverse complement.
GACTTCCTCGAAGTTCTCGTTGGCGGCGGTATTGGCAAAAACAGCTTGCCCCAGCGGCAGCAGCGCCAGGCCAAAAAAGAGTGTGGATTTTTTCACGGAGTCTCTCCAGTCATACCGCGATGGTGCGGTGTCAAAAGAGACCCGGTTGACGACGTAACGGGTAAAGCGGGTTCACCTATTCCTACGCCGGTGCTAACCGGATCAGGTTCAAAGGGTTCGCCAACGCGGCCCCGGGACTGACGCAAGAGCTTCTGTGCTCCAGCGCCCCGGGGGAGTAGGCATCTCAGGCAGTGCCACCCCTCAGGTTGCGATGCATTGCAAAGCGCGCACAGTGTATCATCTAGCGGTGCGCTGAACACAGGCAGGAACATGGGCAAACCGCCGAGAAAGGAATCGGATACGCGCAAGTCCACCGACGCTCTTTCATACAGCGACATCGATTCGCAGATGGGCAACTTTGCGCGCACGGTGGAACTCAACGAGCGTATTCTCCAGCGATTGCAAAGCTACGAGCTCATGTTGCTGGAGGCCTCCAGCCTGGCGGCCCTGCTCGATGTCCTGCTACATACCTCCCCGGCACACTTCGGCCTCAGCGGCCTGAGCCTGAGCCTGTACGATCCCGAAGGCGAGCTGGAACAGCTGTTGCCGGAAGGCATGGAGTTCGGCCTCGACCTGGCGCTGGAGGGCGACTCCTTCGATATGCAGCAGCTCTACGGCGCCCGTCCCCAGGTGGAGGTAATCGTGTCAGACGATCCCAGGGCCCTGCGTGCCATCGCCAATGTCGATACCGGCCAGAGTGCACTGCTGTTACCGCTGGTTCGCGACAACATTCTGGTCGGCAGCTTCCACTGGGTGAGCGAAGACGCTGATGCCTTCGCCAGCGAGGTGGAAGTCGACTTTCTCAACCACCTGGCCGCCATCATTGCGATATGCCTGGAGAACTGCGCCAATGCCGAGCGCCTGGCGTCCCTGAGCCTGCTGGATCCACTCACCCGGCTCAGTAATCGGCGGGCCTTCGAAATGGAACTGCGGCGGGAAGTGGCACGCGCCCACCGCAACAAGAAGCCACTGACCCTGATGATTCTGGAAGTCGATGACTTCCCCACTATCTCGGACAACTATGGCCACCTGTCCGGTGACTTCGTACTCAAGGCCGTCGGCCGCCACATCGCCGGCATGCTGCGCCGCACCGACTACCTGGCACGCCTGCGCGGCTCCTGCTTCGCGCTGCTGTTGCCGGCCTGCCCGGAAGACAAGGGCCAGGAAATCGGTGAGCGTATCCGCAGCGAAACCGAGTTCATGGAGATCGACGATGGCCGCGGCGCCAACCTGTTCGCCAGCCTGGCCATCGGCATGAGCACCTGGTCGCCGCAGAACTATCCCGCCATCAACATGGAGCAGCTCGCCGAGCAGCTCAAGGACAACGCCATCCAGGCAATGGAACGCTCCCACCACGACGGCGGCAACCGAGTATCGCTATCGCGGCTGGCCGCTATGCTCACTTGATTGGCTACTCAATTGCGCGCTGACGCCGCGTGTGCAGCACCCGGGGGTTTTCCGGGACACGCTACAAGCATGACATCCCTGTCTCGCTCGGATGCGCGGATCGCCGCCCGGGCCATACTTGGCCGCATACGGCCCCGCAAGGACCCCGGGCACCACGCGCGCTCCGTCCTCGCCGTATCAGGGTTTTGGCTTCGAAGCTGGTGCACCAAACTTCTGCTATTTACTAGGGTGCAAGTTGGGCATACGCCTGCCCGGACCGTGAACGGCCAGGACGGCCGTTCCCGAGCGAGACAGGGATGTCATGCTTTTAGCGCGTCCGGGCAGGCGTATGCCCGGCTTGCGCCCGGCCTACGAAGTTCATAAATGAAATGGATATCACGCACTCTCAGGCTAACTTTCTCTGACCCTGGTGCAGAGGAAAAAAGCCCGGGCGATGCCCGGGCTGTCTCACGGTGGCAAGGGTTTCCTTGCTGTGAATCAGTTGCCGAAGTTGACGACGAAGTCTATGCCGTAGGTGCGCGGGCGTCCGAAGGTGTTGCCGGCCCAGCCCAGGCTGGCGAAATCAATGCCCCATTCTTCGTATTCCTCGTCCGCCAGGTTCTTGCCCCAGGCCGAGACGCGCAGGGTGCCCACGTCGCCCAGGGAAATGTCGTTGAGGCTGACGCGGGCGTTGAGCAGCCAGCGATCCTGGGCAGCGTCGAACTGGTTCTGGAACGGGTGGAATACGAATTCGTCGGTGTAGGTGGCGTCGAAGCGGGCGCTGAGTGAGCCGAAGTCAAAGGGAGCGAAGTCGTACTGCAAGCCGATATTGCCCGTGTGCTCCGGTGCCCGGGTGACGGTGGTGATGTTGGAAATGTCGACCTCCTGGTCCGTGGCGGGGTCCCGCGCCAGGTACTCGTCGTAGTCCGAGTCGAGGTAGCCGTAGGTCACGTCCATGATCAGGCCTTCCGCGAGGATGGCCACCATGTCCAGCTCGACGCCCCAGTAGGTGGCTTCGCCGGCGTTGACCAGCTGGCTCGAGGCGCCGCCGGTGCCGGCTTCGAACTGGGTGATCTGGATATCGGTGAACTCGTTGTAGAACAACGCGACGTTGGTGCGGAGCCGGTTGTTGAGCCAGTCGGCCTTCATGCCCAGCTCGAAGGAGTCCACCTCTTCCTCGTCGACCGGGTCGTTCCAGGATGACTCAGTGGAGGCGCGGGCGTTGAAGCCGCCGGCGTTGTAGCCGGTGGAGTAGGTGGCGTAGAGGTTCATGTCATCGTTCACCGCCCAGTTGAGGGTGAACAGGTAGCTGATATTGTCCCAGTCATCCTCGTTTCGCAGGCGCTCGCTGAAATCACTCTGTCCCAGGCTTTCGTTAAACAGGAAGGCATCCCGCTCGTCTTCGGTGTAACGCAGGCCGAAGGTCACCTCGAGACTATCGGTCAGGTCGTAGCTACCCTGGCCGTAAATCGCCCAGGATTCCGTGTCCTGTCCATAGGAGAAATCGACCGCGCCGTTCAGGTTGGGGTCGGCTCCGGGTGCCGGAAAGGGCAGGGGCAGTCGCTGACTACCGATACACACCGGGCCCTGGCCGGGAACGTCATTGCAGAACCCACTTGCGGTATAGGCCGCGAGTAGCGCTGGGTCGGAGACCAGGAACTGGATAGGCAGGCCGAAGGTCTGGGGATTGTCCTGGAATACCTCTTCCTCGTAGTAGTAATAACCGAAGGTGTAGGCCAGGCGGTCATCGAACATGTCGCCGATGATCTGGAATTCGTGGGTGGTCATCTCCACGGTGCCATCGGGGATGGCGGCGTGGAAGCCCGGTGTTGGAACCACCTGGCCGCCGCCGTAGAACAGGTCGGCCGTGTTGAGCGCGCCGCCGTCCAGGTCCGTGGCGTCATAGGTGGAGTCGGTGTCGCGATCACCGAAGATGTACTTCAGGGTCACCGAGTCCAGCTCCAGAGTGGCGGTGAAGGTATGGCCCTCCACCTCCAGCTCTTCGGTGCTCACCGCATCCAGGTTGTAGTCCTCGCGGCGATCATCCGGGTCGCCCACCAGGGCCGCCATTTCCTGGAAGAGCTGGCCGCCGAGAATTTCGTAGGGGAAAGGTTGGTCGGTGATGCCGTTGAAGATGCTGTCTTTCACCTCCGTGACCTGGAAGGGCACCGGCACGCCTTGGTTGTCGGTTTTGTCGTAGGCGTAGTCCAGGGTCAGGTTGTCGGTGGGTTCGAGGCGCAGGGCAACCCGGTAGCTGTCATTGTCCTCACTGGCGAGGTCGGACTCCTGGCCGGGGAAATCATTGTCGGCCCAGCCATCCCACTCCATGTGCATGCCGCTCAGTTTGATGGACAACATGTCAGCAATCTTGGGCAGGTCGATGCTGCCGCGATAGCGCATATAGCCCTCGTTGCCGAAGCTCGCTTCGACGTTCCCGCCCAGCTCGCCGGTGGGCTTGACCGTGGTGACGTTGATGGCACCACCACTGCTGTTGCGGCCAAACAGCGTGCCCTGTGGTCCGCGCAGCACTTCGATGCTTTCCATGTCGACGATATCGAAGACCGCGCCGACGGTTTTGCTCATGTAGACCCCGTCTACATAGAAGCTCACCTTCGGGTCGACCAGCAGCGCTGTTTCGCCACTGGTGATGCCGCGAATGGCAATCGACATATTGGAATTCGATGAGGGCTGCTTCTGGATATTGGTATTGGGCGCCAGGCCGCCGATATCCGTGATATCGAAAATACCCATATCCTCAATTTTCTCGCTGGTGAACGCGGTCACCGCGATCGGGGTTTCCTGCAACATGGTTTCACGACGCTGGGCGGTGACCACCACCTCTTCCAGGGCTGTTGCCCGGTCCTGTGCAGTGGCCGGCAGCGACAGCGTCGAGGCGGCCAGTACGGCGAGCGCGAGGGGGGTGTGTTTTGCGGGTGCCAGGCTTGTGGCAGGCGACTGGACCCGGGCGATGCGCGTGCTTGCGGTGCGGGACATCGTGCTGCTCCTGTTATAGTGATTGTGGAGAACTTGAACTATAAATTTGGGTGTTTGCTCTGTCCTAGCCCATATGGGTTATATGTAGCAGCAGATGCCGACATCACAAGTCTGGTTGCTCTTTTTAACCCAATGACGGTTTTTTAATCGGTTGGCGAGGGATGATCTCGCCAGGCAGATAAGCTGCCAGTTGCAGATGAGAAACCGGGTATCGGAAACAGCCACGTAATGAGTTTTCAGCATCTCATGTCCGAGGGCCATATCGGCAGCCTGGCCCTACGCAATCGCATCCTCATGGCCCCGATGGGCAGCAACCTCAGCGAGGCCGACGGCCACTGTGGTGAACGGATCCAGGCCTACTACGAAGCCCGGGCGCGGGGTGGCGCCGGTGCGGTGATTGTTGGCGTTGCTGCCATTGCCTGGCCGGAGGGCAACTGCAACCCCAACCAGGTCGGTATTTCCAACGACGACTTCCTGCCGGGGCTGGCCGCGCTGGCGGGTCGCGTAAAGCAACACGGTTGCCGCGCCATCATCCAGTTACAACATGCCGGCAAGGTGGCCGTGCGCGATATGGCCGCAGGCAGGCCGATGCTGGTGCCGTCGCTCCCGAAACATACGCCGGACGATATGATGGCGGCGCTTACAGCTGAGGAAATGGCGGCCTTCGTCAAGTCGCTGGCGGGCGCGAAGATTGAGTACAAGGTGGCCGACGCGGAGGATATCGCCTGGCTCATCGAACGCTTCGTCGACGCGGCAGAGCGCGCCCGGCGGGCAGGCTTTGACGGCGTGGAGCTGCACGCCGGTCACGGCTACATCCTGGCGGAGTTTCTTTCCCCCTACACCAACCAGCGCGACGATGCCTACGGCGGCGTGCTGGAGAATCGCGCTCGGCTGTTGTGCGAGGTATTGCGCGCGGTGCGCGCCCGGGTCGGAGAGGACTTCCCGGTCTGGCTGCGAATGGACGCACACGAATACCGGCTGGAGCCGGGCATCACCCTCGACGACGCGGTGGCCACTGCACGGCTGGCCGAGGACGCCGGTGCCAGCGCGATCCACGTTAGCGCCTACGCCAACTCCAGCTCCGGTATCGGCTTTACCGAGGCGCCACTGGTGCACGAGCCTGGCGCTTACCTTGGCTTCGCCAGGGCGGTCAAACAGGCGGTGAATATCCCGGTGATTGCTGTGGGCCGGGTGGAACCGGAGGTGGCGGAGCAGGTGATTGCCCGCGGCGAAGCCGACTTCATATCCATGGCGCGCAAGCTGTTGGCCGACCCCGACCTGCCCAACAAGCTGGCGGCCAACCAGCCGCAAACCGTGCGCCCCTGTATCTACTGCTATACCTGCGTGAGCCGTATTTACCTCAATGATCACCTGATCTGTGCGGTCAATGCCCAGACCGGTTTCGAAACTGAAACACTGATCCAGCCGGCGCCTGCGGCGCGCCGGGTGCTGGTGGTGGGCGGCGGGCCCGCCGGTATGGAAGCGGCACGGGTCGCGGCCCTGCGGGGACATGAGGTGACCCTGTGCGAGGCATCCGGCCGACTGGGGGGCACGGCTTTCTTCGCCGGTATTCCCTATCCAGCCAATGAGAAGCTGGTGGACTACCTGGTGGGCCAGGTGCGCTCCCTGCCCATCGACGTTCGCCTCAATACTGTGGTCACCGATGATGTCGTGGACACCTTCGCGCCAGATGCGGTAGTGGTCGCCACCGGCGCCCTCAGGCCGGCACCTCCAGTACCCGGTGCCGAGTTGTCCCATGTCTACAGCGGCGACGAGCTGCGTGAATTGATGACTGGTGCTGGCAGTACAAGCGTGGTGCGCAAGCTGTCGCTGTTACAGCGCGGCATGATGCTGGCGGGCAAGTTACTGGGGATTACAGGCAGTGGGGCGCTGATCCGCCGCTGCAGCCACTGGTGGATGCCCCTCGGCCGGCGGGTAGTGATTGTCGGCGGTGGCCTGGTGGGTCTTGAGCTGGCGGAGTTCCTGGTGGAACGCGGCCGCGAGGTGAGAGTTATAGAAGAGGGTGATCACTTTGGCGCTGAACTCGCCGTGGTGCGACGCTGGCGAGTACTGCATGGCCTTCGCGAGCACAGCGTGGCCCTCCAAAGCCAAACACGGCTGCTGGCAATAGAGGCTGGCGGCGTGAGGGTTGCTGCCGAGAACGGTGAGGAAACCCTGACGGCGGATTCAGTCATCCTGGCGTCCGGTGCCACCGGCAATTCGGACCTGGCAGACCGTCTTGCGGCGCGCGGGCTGGAAGTTCATATCGCCGGTGATTGTGGCGCCGTGGGCTACCTCCACGGCGCCATGCATGACGGACACAGGGTGGGGCGTGCACTGTGACGCCCGAACGTATTGCCCGCCTCAACGCGGTGCTGGATCGGCGCCAGCCCGATCTCACGGTGATCACCCATTTCGTCCACAAGCAGCGCAATACCTCTGCCATCGTGCGCAATGCCGACGCGGTGGGCATCCAGCAGGTGCACGCGGTTGCCGCCCGGGAGGACTACCGCGCCTTTCGCGGCACCGGCATGGGCAGTCACAATTGGGTACAGGTGCGCCGCCACGACACCCTGGCGCAGGCAGTGGAGGCCGTGCGCGCAGGGTCCATGCAGATACTCGCTGCTCACCCGGGCGAAGGGGCCTGCGATTTTCGCGAGGTGGACTACACCGCGCCCACAGCGCTGCTGCTGGGCACCGAACGTGCCGGCCTGGATCCCGAGGCACTGGCCGCGGCAGATCAGTGTATCCTCGTGCCCATGATGGGCATGGTGGAGTCCTATAATGTGTCCGTGGCGGCGGGTATCATTCTCGCCGAGGCCCAGCGCCAGCGTCAGGCGGCGGGACTCTACGATCAGTGCCGGCTGGACGCGGACACACGCCAGCGCCTGTTCTTCGAGTGGGGCCATCCGCAACTGAGAAAGTTCTGCCGCGAGCGCGGCCTGGCCTATCCGCCCCTGGCGGACGATGGCGAACTGGCGGATGGACCCGGCTGGTATGCCAGTGTGCGGGCCGGTACGGCGGTACGTGAGGATCACCGAGAGTTATGAATACACTGTTTTTCCTGCTGCTGTTTATTTTTGGCGGTGTCGCCCTGATGGTGGTTCTGGGCGAGCGCTTCGCGAAGCCCATGGAGCCTGAGCAGGTCCAGAAGCTGTCGCGCTGGATCATGCCGCTGGTCGCGCTTTCGCTGGTTATCTCCCTGCTGAACTACTTCTTCTGACCCGCGGCCTTGACCGAGCCCGCGAAACCCCTGGATTTGCTTGAGTTGCTGGCGCTGGGAGCGCTGTGGGGCACGTCCTTCCTGTTTATGCGCATGGCGGCACCGGAGTTCGGCCCGGTGTCGCTGGTGGCCCTGCGGGTGGGGATTGCCGCGGTCTTCCTGCTGCCCATCCTGCTGCTGACCGCCTCCCTGGCCCCGGTGCGTGAACGGGCCGGTGATGTCCTGCTGATGGGCTTTTTCAATTCAGCCCTGCCGTTCACCCTGTTTACCTTCGCTACCCTCTATCTCACCGCCGGTTACACCGCCGTGATCAATTCGACCGCGCCGCTGTTCACGGCCCTGGTCGCCTTTGCCTGGGTAGGGGAGCGGCTCAGTCGCATTGGCATGCTGGGCCTGCTGCTGGGCCTGGTCGGGGTTGTGGTGCTGGTGTGGGACAAACTGCAGATGGACCTGTCGGGCGCCGGCCTGGCCATCGCCGCGGGTCTGGGTGGGGCCTGTTCCTATGGCATAGCAGGCAACTACGCCCGCATCCGGCTGCCGGGGCTCGGCAGCCTGGAGTTGGCCACCGGCAGCCAGATGGCCGCCACCCTGCTGCTGGCGCCGCTGTGTATCGCCTATTGGCCAGCGGAGACACCCTCGCTACGCGCCTGGCTCGCCGTGCTGGCGCTCGGCATCCCCTGCACCGGGATCGCCTACATCCTGTTCTTCCGCCTGCTGGTGCGGTTGGGCCCGGCCCGGGCGGTGACCGTGACCTACATCGTACCGATATCGGCGATGATCGCCGGTGCGATGGTGCTCGACGAAGTGGTCACCGGTCGCATGCTGGCAGGTTGTGGCCTGATCCTGCTGGGCACCGGCCTGGCCACCGGCGTGATTAGGCTGCCGGGGAGACAATGATGGACTGGCGCGCAGATACCCTGGTGGCGGAAGCGCAGGCGGTGGACGGCCTGGAGGATTTCGGTGACGACAGCTACCGCGAGCCGCTCGAGCAGCTGTTGCACTCTCTGGCGAACGACGCCGAATTGAATGCCATCGGCCAGACAGTGCTGCGCCAGCGCGTGGTGGATATCCTCGCCACCCGCCTGCGGGTGCAGGCCTGGCTCAAGCGGCACCCGGAAATCCTCGACGAGCAGATTCGCGCACCGCTGGTCATCGTGGGCCTGCCGCGTACCGGCACCACCATGCTGCACCGCACCATCGCCGCTGATCCGCGCATGTTCGCCCCCCTGTGGTTCGAAACCCGTTTCCCCTGCCCGGCGCTGGACTGGGACCCGGCAGGAGTGGACCAGCGGATTGTCGACGGCAAGGCGGAGATGGCCGCCATGCTGGAGGCCAACCCCGACCTGCTCAGCGTCCACCCTATGGACGCCATGGGGCCCGACGAAGACATCATGCTGCTGGAGCAGAGCTTCTACAGCTTCAATATCCAGTCTTTCGCCTGGCTGCCCAGCTTCGACGCCTGGGTGGAAGCCCAGGACCACCGGCCGGGCTATCGCTACCTGGAGTTGTTGCTGAAATTCCTGCAGTGGCAGAAAAAGCAGACCGGCCAACAGGCCGAGCGCTGGACCATCAAGGCCCCCCACCACCTGCATTACATGGACCTGGTGCTGGAGGTGTTTCCCGATGCGAAAATTGTCCAGTCCCACCGCGATCCACTGGACACCATCCCCTCGCTGGCCAGCATGATCTTCGAACTGTGGCGCATCTACTCGGACAGCGCCGACCCGGTGAAGGTAGGGCAACAGTGGTCCCGCAAATTCGCCCACGGCATGGCCCACACCATGGCAGTGCGCGATGCCGGCGCCAACCCCCGCTTCCTCGACCTCTGGTTCAAGGACACGGTCAGCGATCCGCTGGCGGAGATCCGTAAGGTCTACGACTTCATTGAAATGGACCTCACGCCAGAAGCCGAGGCCGAAATGCGCGCCTGGCAGGACTTCAATCGCCGCGAACTGCGGCCTAACCACGAGTACAGTTTCGAGCAATTCGGTTTTACCAAAGCGGGGCTGGCTGGCCAATTTGCAGAGTACCGGGAGCGTTTCATTTTTAGGAACCTGAGCGAAGGTTAGCGACTGGGCAGAGCCGATATCGCAACGGCTGCAGCATGGCAGGCGCCAGTGGCTGCTGCGCAACTCGACCAAAATCGCTGCGCGATTTTTGGGACTCGGACAGTGCTCGCAGTCTATCCACTGGCGCCTGCCATGCTAAACGCAGCCTTATTGTTGCGATATCGGCTCTGCCCAGCCGCTAGCCCCCACCCATTGCATCAGGCGGTAGACCGAGCCTCTAGTGTGTCTTTGAATCGGTGGTGGCCTGCGTAGCTTGTTGGATTATCAATGAGCAAGCTCTCGCCCATCTGTTGGCTTTGGCCTTGAGCGCGTCGCTCGATATCCACGGGCCTGCAACCTTCGGGCTGCGCTTTGCAAGAGCACCCGGAAACGGGGTTTTCTGCGAGCACTGTCCGAGTCCCAAAAAATCGCATGGCGATTTTTGGTCGAGTTGCGCAGCAGCCGTTTCCGGGTGCTCTTGCTGCAGCCGTTGCAGGCCCGTGGATATCGAGTGACGCGCCCCTCGAAGCAAGGGAACAGGGCGCGACACAATTTACAGCCGAGCCCATTCCGCGTAACCTTGCCGCCTTCCCAGAACACCGGAGTAACCACCATGGCTGAGCAGAAAGCGACCAACGTCCACTGGCACGAGGGGGATATTACCCGCGCCCACCGCGAAAAGCTGGTAGGGCATAAAGGTGCCACGCTCTGGTTTACGGGCCTGTCCGGTAGCGGCAAGAGCACCGTGGCGGTGGAACTGGAAGGTACCCTGCACGAGATGGGCATCCTGTCCTACCGCCTGGACGGCGACAACGTGCGTATGGGCATCAACAAGAACCTGGGATTCTCCGCCGAGGACCGCACCGAGAACATCCGCCGTATCGGCGAGGTCGCCAAGCTGTTCGTCGATGCCGGCGTGATTTCCCTGTCCAGCTTCATCAGCCCCTACCGGGCCGACCGCGACGCCGTGCGTGCGCTGCATGAAGCCGCCGGTATGGAATTTATCGAAATCTTTGTCGACTGCTCGCTCGAAGAAGCGGAGGCGCGCGATCCCAAGGGCCTCTACAAGAAAGCCCGCGCCGGCGAGATCAAGAATTTCACGGGCATCGACGATCCTTACGAGGCGCCTGACAAGCCCGAGATTCACCTGCACTCCGACCAGCAGACCCTGGCGGAGGAGATCGACCAGATTCTCTCGGTGCTGCGCGAGCGCGGCATCATCAACCAGTAAACGGGATACCGAATATGATCAAGCCACATGGCTCGGACGAACTTAACCCGCTGTTCGTCTATGACAGCGAGAAGCGCCACGCCCTGGTGGCAGAGGCCGAAGGCCTGCCCTCGCTACTGCTGAATTCCGCGGCAGCCGCCAACGCCGTAATGATGGGTGGCGGCTACTTCAACCCGCTGACCGGCTACATGAACAAGGCCGACGCCATGAGCGTGGCCGAGAGCCTGCATACCACGGATGGCCTGTTCTGGCCGGTGCCGGTGGTCAACCTGACCCGCGAGAGTGGTGTCGAAGCCGGCAGCCGCGTTGCCCTGCGCGACCCCAACGTTGAAGGGAATCCCGTGCTCGCCATTATGGATGTCGAAGCGGTGGAGGAAGTCTCCGACGACGAGATTCGCAGCATGGCGGAGAAGATCTTCCGCACCCTGGATGACAACCACCCCGGCGTGGCTACCTTCACGGGTCTCGGTAACACGCTGCTGTCAGGCCCCATCCAGGTACTGAACTTTTCCTACTTCCAGACCGATTTCCCGGATACCTTCCGCACCGCAGTCGAGATTCGCAACGAGATCCAGGAGCACGGCTGGGACAAGGTTGTCGCCTTCCAGACCCGCAACCCCATGCACCGCGCCCACGAAGAGCTGTGCCGCATGGCCATGGATGATCTCGGCACCGATGGCATCCTGATCCACATGTTGCTGGGCAAGCTCAAGCCCGGCGATATCCCTGCCGAAGTGCGCGATGCCTCCATTCGCAAGATGGTGGAGATCTACTTCCCGCCCAATACGGTCATGGTCACCGGTTATGGCTTCGACATGCTCTATGCCGGCCCCCGGGAGGCGGTGTTGCACGCGGTGTTCCGCCAGAACTGTGGCTGCTCGCACCTGATTGTCGGGCGTGACCACGCGGGCGTGGGTGACTACTACGGCGGCTTTGACGCGCAGACCATCTTCGACGAGGAAGTCCCCGAGGGCGCCCTCGAACTCGAGATTTACCGGGCCGATCACACCGCCTACAGCAAGAAGCTGGACCGGGTTGTGATGATGAAAGACGCCCCGGACCACAACAAGGAAGACTTTGTGCTCCTGTCCGGTACGGCGGTGCGGGAGATGCTGGGCCGCGGTGAAGCGCCGCCCCCGGAGTTCTCACGGCCGGAAGTGGCGAAGATCCTGTCGGACTACTATCAATCGCTCGACAGCTAACGCTATCTCGCTATGGGCTGAAGGCTCTCAGGCCCTGGATAGCTAACTAACGCCGGGAGTCGAGCTTGGCGAGGGCCGACTCGCATTCGCTGGCGGTGTCCAGTAACTGGGTGCACTGGTTGAGCAGGCCCATGGCGGTTTCCCACTCGCCGTTCCACTCTTCGTGGGCGGCCCAGTTCAGGTAGACCCGTTCCAGGTTGGTGGTGAAGTGCTGGGAGAGCTTGCTGGATGAGTCCAGCAGCAGGTATTCCCGGTACACATCGGCACTGCGTTCCCAGTCCCGGTCTTCGACATAGTGCATGGCCCAGGCCGAGTAGACCTGGGCCAGGCCGCTGTTACACACCTTGTTCTTGAGGCACTGGAATTCCAGGGCGCTGAAGGCCAGCCGCGCGCCGGGATAGTCCGCCTGCTCGGCCCGGTCCACGGCGTAGCGGCTCACCACCGAGAACAGATGGCTTTCCACAGTGCGCGCCGTGTCGGGGAAGTCCCGGGTTTGCAGCAGGTGCCTGGCCAGCATCAGGCCGGCGTCTTCATCACCGGTGCGGGCCAACACATCAGCCATTTGCGCCTGCACTGCCGTCAGCAGCACGGGAATCTCGTCGTCGTCGAAACGGCGTTCGCTCAAATCCACCAGGTAGTCGTCAAGCTGCCGGTACATCCGCAGGGCCGTGTCGAAGTCGCCGATTTCCCGCAGGTGCACATACTCCTGGTAGTAGTACGCCAGCCGTGACTTCTGGGCGGATTCGTCCCAGGGACGATAGTAGCCGCGCAGTTCCGCCAGGCGCATGCGGTCCCGGTAGGGCATCTCGGCCTCGGCAGTGTGCTGGTTGATCATATTGAAGATACCCAGCTCGTAAGGGCTGACGATGTCCCGGTCCAGGTAATCCTCGTAGGTGGGTGGCGCCAGGCTGCGGGCGCTGAACCAGTCACTGTACTCGGAGCTGTAGAAGGCCTCGTCGTGGGGCACGTCGAAGCCGGTAAACGAAGTGGTTTCCACTTCCACGGTGCCGCCCGGCAGTCGCAGCTGCACGAAGGCGTGAGAAGGCAAGACCACACCATCCACGGGCAGTTCGAGTTTGCGAGCCGCCACCACGTACAGCATTGCCGAGCTGATGCAGTTGAACTCCCCGGTGCTGAACACTTTCGAGAGCTGGCTCTGTTCCTCGCGGTACATGGCAGGCATGTCATTCGAGGCGAGGTCCGTGCCCAGGTAGCGGCTGTGCATGGCGACGAACAGGCGGTGAGCATCGGTGGCCGGGTGGGTGCCATCTGACAGCGGGATGCCGGCTATCCAGTCATCCAGCTCATTGCGCAGGTCGAAGTAGTCGGCCAGTGGCATGGGTTCGCCGGACGACAGCAGGTACAGCGCCAGCAGGGCATCCGCATCGCCCGCCTGTGCCGCCGGTATCCGGGATACTGCCCAGCGCTCAAACTCGTCCAGTTCTGACCAGATCGGCAGGCTGGCGCCACCAAACTCGGAGCGATCAAATTGGAGCTGAACCTCCGCCTGCTCCCCCGCTACTGCCTTGCCGCAGACCAGCAGGGCAATCATTAGCAGAGGTGGCAGCAGAGTTCGCATGGCTACTCCCCGTACGGTGCCCAGATGGTCTTGAGTTCGGTGGCGGCAAACAGGTAGTCGCGGCCCTCGCCCTGGGCCGGGTCCAGGTAGTCGCAGCGCTTGCCATAGTTCACCCAGGTAGCCTTCAGGTTGGCCGCCGCGGCGCGCTCCACGGCTGCACTGCCGTCACGGCTGCCCCGGTACCACAGGGCATCAACGTTGTAGTGCTCGGCCAGCACAGTGACCAGCGACTCGCGCTCGCCGCAAACAATATTCACCGCGCCGGCGGGCAGGTCCGACGTGTCGAACACCTGCACCATCTCCATGGCGCTGAGCGGATGGGCTTCGCTGGGAATCACGATCACGCGATTGCCCATGGCAATCGCCGGCGCCACCAGGGAGGTGAAGCCCAGCAGCGGGAATTCACGCGGACAGGCAATGCCCATCACGCCGCGGGGTTCGTGCACCGACAGAGTGATACCGCGCATGGGGGTGGCGTGGGTGCGGCCGTCAAACTTGTCGCTCCAGGCGGCGTAGCTGAACCAGCGGCTCACAGCGGCGTTCACCTCTCGGCGTGCGCTGCGCTTGCTGGCGCCAGTCTGGGCGGCGATCCGTGCCGCGAACTCCGCGGCCCGCACGTCGAGGTTCTCGGCAATGTAGTACATCACCTGGGCCCGGTTGTGGCTGCTGGATTTTGACCAGGCCTCCGCCTTGGCCGCCGCTTCCACCGCGTTGCGGATATCCTTGCGGTTGCCAGCGCCAACCTGGCCCAGCAGCGCACCATCCGCGCCGTAGACCGGGTTGCTGTAGCCCGAATCCGGCCTGGCCTGCTTGCCGCCGATATAGAATTTGGGGGTGCGGTCGATCCCTTCCCGCGCGGTACCGGCATCGTCTTTCACCGGGATGGCGGGTTCTTCTGCCGCTGCAAGGCCCGCTTCCCAACGCGGCGCGAGGTATTCCAGCATGCCGACGGCGCCACCCTCACGGCCGAAGCCGGACTCGCGCACGCCGCCGAAGGCGGCAGCGGCGTCGAACTGGTTGGAACAGTTGACCCAGACCACACCGGCCTTGAGCTTAGGGGCGATGTCCAGGGCCAGGTTGATGTTCTCGCTCCACACGCTGGCGGCCAGGCCGTAGCGGGTATTGTTGGCCAGGGGCACGGCTTCCGACGGGGTGCGGAACGTCATGCTCACCAGCACCGGGCCGAAGATCTCTTCCTGCGCCACCCGGAAACTGGACTCGACGTTGAGCAACAGGGTCGGCGGATAGAAGCAGCCGTCGGGATGTTCGCCGACCAGGCAGTCCGGCTGGAACAACTCCGCGCCTTCCAGCACCCCGGCTTCGACGCGTTCGCGAATCTGCGCCAGTTGCACCGGGTCTGCGACCGCGCCGATGTCGATGGCCTTGTCCAGCGGGTCGCCGACCCGCAGTGTTTCCATGCGCCGCTTGAGTTTGCCGTACAGCCGTTCTGCGATGCCCTCCTGCACCAGCAGGCGGGAGCCCGCGCAGCACACCTCACCCTGGTTGAACCAGATCGCATCCACCAGGCCTTCCACCACCGCGTCGAGGTCGGCATCCTCGAAGACGATAAAAGGCGACTTGCCGCCCAGTTCCAGGGTCAGCTTCTTGCCGCTGCCGGCGGTAGCCTCGCGGATCCGCCGGCCGACCTCGGTGGAGCCGGTAAAGGCGATCTTGTCGATAGCTTCATGGGCCACCAGCAGCTCGCCGCTGCGGCCGTCGCCGGTGACGATGTTGACCACGCCGGCGGGCAGGCCGATGTCCACGCAGATTTCCGCGAACTTCATCGCTGTCAGGCTGGTGTATTCGGCGGGTTTCAGTACCACGGTGTTGCCGGCGGCCAGCGCCGGTGCCACCTTCCAGGCCAGCATCAGCAGCGGGAAGTTCCAGGGAATGACCTGCCCGACTACGCCCAGCGGTTGATAGTCGCGGTACTCGGTGGCCAGTAGCTGCGCCCAGCCTGCATGGTGGTAGAAGTGTCGCGCCACCAGGGGGATGTCGATATCCCGGCTCTCGCGGATCGGTTTGCCGTTGTCCAGTGTTTCCAACACCGCCAGCAGCCGCGAGTGCTTTTGCACCTGGCGGGTGATGGCGTACAGGAAGCGGGCGCGCTGGTGCGGCCCCAGCGCCGCCCACTCAGGCTGAGCGGCGCGCGCCGCCGCCACGGCGCTGTCGATTTGGGCCTCGCCAGCCTGGGACAGGGCGGCCAACACCTGCCCGTTGGCGGGGTTACGCGTCTGGAACAAATCACCCTCGGGGCGCAGGAATTCGCCGTTGATGAAGTGGCCGAATTCGTTGCCGTGCTTGGCCAGCCAGCCGCGGGCCTCGGCATCGCTCTCCGGTGCCGGGCCGTACTCCATGGTGTCCATGATTTCCTTGACGCCCACGCTGTCTCCTCAGGCCAGGGGGTGGCGGAAGCCCGCCGAGTAGCGGCCGCTGGCCGTGTGTTCCAGTTGCCGCTCGATATCGCCCAGCAGGCTGGAGGCGCCGAAGCGGAAGCGCTGCGGCTCCAGCCATTCCCGCCCCAGCTCTTCTTTCAATAGCATGAGGTAGAGCAGGGCGTCCTTGGCCGTGGAGATGCCACCGGCGGGTTTGAAACCCACCGCCTGGCCAGTCATATCGGCGTACTCGCGGATCATGCGCAGCATCACCAGGGTCACCGGCAGGGTGGCGTTGACCGGTTCCTTGCCCGTGGATGTCTTGATGAAGTCCGAGCCTGCCATCATGCACACCATGGAGGCTTTTGCCACGTTGCGCAGGGTGCCCAGTTCACCAGTGGCAAGTATCGCTTTCATATGCGCCGGGCCACAGGCCTCGCGCATGGCCCTGACCTCGTTGTACAGGGCCTGCCAGTTGCCGGTCAGTACGTGGCGCCGGGAGATCACGATGTCGATTTCCGTGGCACCGGCGGCCACTGACGCGCTGATTTCAGCCAGGCGCGTGTCCACGGGCGAGAGGCCGGCGGGGAAACCGGTGGATACCGCGGCCAGCTCAATGCCCGAGCCGTCCAGCGCGGCGCGGGCCGCGGGCAGCATGTCGTGATAGACGCACACGGCGGCAGTGGTCAGTTCCATGTCCGCGACGCCAAGTGCGGCCAGGGTTTCCCGGGCCACGGGCTTGCGCGCCTTGGCGCACAGGCGGCGGACCTTGCCATCGGTATCGTCGCCGGACAGGGTGGTCAGGTCGATCAGGGACACGGCCTTCAATAACCAGGCGGCCTGCCAGGCCTTCTTCACCGTTCGGCGGCCGGGCAGGGCGGCGACCCGCCGCTCGACAGCGCTAAGGTTCACACGCAGGGCCTCCACCGCGTCGAGGTTGAGTGGTGTGCCGGGGTTGCGTCCGGCGCCACCCTCATTGGCACCCTCGATGGCTCGCAGTGTCGGGGTTTTGGGCTGTGTGTCGCTGGTCATGATCCTGGTGGCGATAGCGGACGGCGCTTTTTGCGGGGTTGGACCGCAAAGTCTAGCTCAAATGAGCGGTGACCACGATGCCGATGCGTGCGCTCGCAGCGTTACAAATCCATGCAATTCTTAACGCAGATTTACAGATTCAGTGCGGAACCCTCACGCGCCTCCTTCGTAGCATGCGCCGATAACATGCTGACGGGGGAACACCATGGGATTTCTGAGACTGGCGCCGGCACTGGTGATGGCGGCGCTGCTGGCTGCCTGCGACGATGGCGGTGGCAATGATGGCAATGCCGCTGACAACGGCGGGGACATGTGGTTCATCAACCTGGTGACCGATTCACCTACCCTGGGCATGGAGATTGCAGAGGCAACGGCTGCCACTGCCTCCTACGGCAGCAGTAGCGGCATGCTCGAATATATCAGCGGCAACAAGGAAATTACTTTCTACCAGGTGGAATCCGACGGTGAGACCGAAGCACTGGATATCGAAGTAGATGTCAATCTGAACCGGGAGGAAGATGTGCTGGTCATCTTGCACGGCACCATGGACAACCTGCAGCTCATCGTCTGGGAAAACGATGCCCCGGAGGAAGAGGAGGAGACTGGCCGGGTGGGGATCCTGCAATTCAGCCAGCGTCAGCCTAACCTCGATGTCTACCTGACAGATGAGAGCGAGGACCTGTTCACCTCTCAGCCGCTCGTAACGGTGACCTCTCCCGCAACTGAAGGGCTGTTTATTGTCGATGAGGACGACTATGAGCTGGAACTCACACTCCCGGGGGAGGTAGAGGTGGTCTATGACGCCGGCCTGGTCGACATAGACGAGGACAGCAGCAGCTATTTCATCGTGGCGGATTTCTTCGGTGCGGATGACGAAGCGATTATCGTACTGGAAATTTCCGGGACTGCGCCGGCCAGGGAATTGGTGAACGACTCGATCCCGGCGGAGCTGCGATTTATCAACGGTATTTCCGATTATCCCTCGGTCGATGTCTACATCGGCGACACCGCGGGTGAGCCGCTGTTCGAAAACATCGCCTTCGGGCAGAGTACCGGCTATATCCAGCTGGACCCGGATGAATACGCCTTCAACGTGACGCCCCACGGTATCAAGGACGTGTTCTTCTACCAGGAGACCGAGGGACTGGCGGCGGGCGACCAGGTCACGCTGGTCACCAGCGGCCTGGCGACGGCGGTGGATGACCCTGACGACGATACGGACGATGACCTGCAGACGGACGGCAAGATCGTGGCGGACTCGCTCCGCAATATCGCCCTGGGCGCCCAGCTGTCTTTCGTGCACGCCTCGCCCAGCAATGAAAACCTGGATTTTTACCTGCTACTGCCCGGGCAGCCGGTCAGCGACACCTCGCCCGAAGTGAGCGGCCTGGCCTACCTGCTGTCCTTCGACTTTACGCCGGACGCCGGCGATTACGAAATCGTGGTGCTGCAAAGCAGCAATGACGCCATCATACTCGGGCCGGTGCCGGTCAGCTTTGAGGAAGGTGAAGTGGTCGATTTCTACCTGTTTGATTCGGAGGGGGGCGGTACGCCCGGCGAGCTGCGCAGCTATACGCCCTGAGCTTTCGCGCCGGCAGCCGGGCATCGTACCATGAGGAGATGCCTGACTCTACATCACCGCCAGCCAGGCCCGGGGCGCTCGCCGTCGCCCTGCGGCCCGATATCGTGTGGCGCAGCCTCAAGGTGGCGCTGGTCGTGGGTACGCTGCTGGCGCTGATCAATCACGGTGACCGATTGCTCAGCGGCGGGCTGGATATGGCCGCAATGCTGAAGGTGGGCCTGACCTACCTGGTGCCCTACATGGTGGCCACTTGGTCCGCCGTGCAGACCACCCTGGCCGGACAGGCTTCCGGGGACTGACCCAGATCAAGCCTCCCCTCGGCAGCTCTGCTATCGTGGAAACCTCAAGGTTTATCCATGGGAGCGTGCGCATGCGTTTTATCGCGAGTTTTTTTCTCAGCACCGGGCTGGCGCTCGGCGCGGCCCAGGCCGTGGCTGACAAGCTGCCGGCATCCCAGCGCATCCAGGACGGCGAAGCCATCTATCGTTTCGCCTGTGCGCGCTGCCATGACCACGGCGAAGGCGGTGCTCCCGTCATCGGCGATGCCGACAGCTGGCAACCGCGATCAAACCTGTGGGAAGCGGTGCTGCTGGAGCACGCCGACCAGGGCTACCTGGCGATGCCGGCCAGCGGCGGCGATTCCCGGCTGACGGACTACGATGTCGAAGTGGCGGCTGAGTACATTCTCTCGGTAACCTTCCCGGAGCGAATCGCCGACTGACACTGCACACCCTCCCGGACGATTTCCATGCCGGCCCTGGACGTCTCCCAGCTGATGGACCCCGCCGCCTGGCCCCATCCGGTCGGCGAGCTGGGAATGATAGAAACCCATACCGCCTGGGTGTTCCTGACGGGTGAATTTGCCTACAAGATCAAGAAGCCGGTGAACTTCGGATTCCTTGATTTTTCCAGCCTGGAAAAACGCCGGCATTGCTGCCAGGAAGAACTGCGCCTCAATCGCAGGCTGGCGCCGGATCTTTACCTGGCAGTGGTACCGGTCACGGGTACGGCCGCGCTGCCGCGCGTGGCAGGTGGCGGTGAGGTCGTCGACTACGCGGTGAAAATGCGCCAGTTCGATACCCGCGCCGGCTTCGACGAGTTGGCTCGCCAGGGCGAAATCGCGGCGCCGCACATGGACCGCGCCGCTGAGGTGCTGGCCGACTTTCATGCCCGTGCGGGGGTGGCGGATGCGGAGGGGGAGTTTGGCAGCGCGAGTGCGGTGGCTTACCCGGTAGTTGAGAATTTCGAGCAGATCGCGCCACACCTGCCGCACCAGGCCGCTGAGCTGCTACCCGTATTCGCGGAACTCGAACGCTGGAGCAAATCCGCCTGCGAGGCGCTGGGGGACGCATTTGGCGCGCGCCTGCGGGATGGTTTCGTGCGCGAGTGTCACGGCGACCTGCACCTGCGCAATATCGTGCTCTGGCAGGGTGATGTGGTGCCTTTCGATTGCCTGGAGTTCAATCCCTCACTGCGCTGGATCGATGTGATGAGTGAGTTGGGCTTCCTGCTGATGGACCTGGACGACCACGGCCTGGCAGCGCTGGCGCGGCGCCTGCTGAATGCCTACCTGGAGCACACCGGTGACTATCGGGGCCTGGTCGTCCTGCGTTTTTACCAGGTCTACCGGGCCATGGTGCGCGCCAAGGTGGAAAGCCTCCGTCTGGCCCAGCTTGAACACCGGGACGCGGTGATGCAGGCCGAGTTGCGCAAATACCTGCAGCTGGCCCTGAGCTACACCGCAGAACCCCGCCCGCGCCTGCTGATTGCGCACGGACTGTCGGGCTCGGGCAAGACCTTTGTTTCCCAGCGCCTGCTGGAAGCCGCCGACCTGGTAAGGCTGCGTTCCGACATTGAGCGCAAGCGCCTGTTTGGTTTTGCCCCGCTGGAATCCAGCGGTTCCGAGCGCGACGCCGGTATCTACTCGCTGGCAGCCAATACCGAGACCTACCAGCACCTGCTGCAGCAGGCGGAGGCACTGCTGGTGGCCGGCTGGCCGGTGCTGGTAGACGCGGCCTTCCTCAAGCGTAAAGAGCGCGACGCGTTCCACGAGCTGGCCTCCAGGCTGGCAGTGCCCTTCAGCATCCTGCACTGCGAGGCCGATATGGCCGTCCAGCGCCAGCGACTGGCGGCGCGTAGCGGCGATGCATCAGAAGCCGACCTGGACGTGCTGGACCTGCAGTTGGAACGGCAGGAAGCGCTGGCGGCAGAGGAGCAGCACTACACCATCAGCGTAGACACCACCGACGCGCCGGCGCTGGACGCACTACTGACGTTTCTCGCCTGAGCCGCCGGGTGCGCGGGTCAGGTCGCGCTCAGGGGTTCCACCGCGGCCTGCTTCTCCGTGGCCAGGTAGAGCAGGGGGCCGAAAGACCCGGCGAGCAGGGTGGCAATGACCCAGGGCCAGGGATTGCGACCACGCGCCCGGGCGTCGGGAATCATCCATACGAACACCAGCAGCAGGGCAATCACCAGGTCGACAAATACCTGCCAGCCCGCCGGGCTGTGGCGCTGGTAGTCGAATATACCGATGTAGCCCACCTCCAGTACCGCGTACACCGTCAGCAGGCTGAAGGGAACGAGTACGACGATGGCGAAAAGTTTTCGGCTGTTCATGGTGTCCTCCCGTGAGACTCGATGCTGTGAAACCTGTGTGCCCGCCAAGCATCACCTCCCGGGCTGCGGCTCGGCAATTACCTCCGAGGTTATAGATCACCTGCCGGGCATATCGGAGAATGCGCAATCGACTGCCCTGCAAAGAGTGCCGCCATGAGCGCAATCGCCCAGAATTTCAGCCAGGTATGCCGCCAGTGGCGGCAGTTCCGCAAACTGTCCCAGCTGGAGTTGGCGCTGGCCGCCAATGTGTCCCAGCGCCATGTGAGCTGGCTGGAGACCGGTCGCAGCAAGCCCAGCCGGGAAATGGTCATTCGCCTCTCTGAAGCCATGGATGTGCCGCTGCGGGAGCGCAACGCGCTGCTCAAGGCTGCGGGCTTCAACGCCATTTACAGTGAGTCGCGCCTCGAGGACCCGGGCATGGCACCGGTGCTGGACGCGGTGGAGCGTATGCTCACCCACCACGAGCCGCTGCCGGCGATGGCGGTGGACCGCCTCTGGAATATCAAGCGCATGAACCGGGCGGCCGGCCTGATGCTGGACCTGGGCGGTGACCTGGCAGCGGTGCAGCGCGAGATCGGTTTCGGTGAGGAGTTGAATATTGCCCTGCTGGCGGTGCATCCCGACGGTCTGCGCCGCTACATTGCCAACTGGGACGAAATGGGTCCCGCCTTCGCTCGCCGCCTGCGCCTCGAGGCGGCTGCCTCCGGCGACCCGGCGGTCCAGTCACTGTTCGACCGCATGCTGGAGTTCACCGAAGCCGGCGGCGACGCCACGCCATCTGCCTATAACCTGCAACCGGTGATACCGCTGGTACTGGAAGTGGGTGACCTGCGCCTCAGCCTGTTCTCGGTGATCTCAACGCTGGGTACGCCACAGGATGTCACCGCCGACGAGCTGCGCATCGAGTCCTTCTATCCGTCTGATGCGGCCACAAGCGCCTTCTTCGAAAGCATGGTCACCGGGCACTAGGGCGTGGACAGGGCCATTGTCGCGCTGTTGATTCTGGTGGGTTTGATCAACACCCTGCCGGTCATCGGGGTGATCTCCGCCGCCAGGATTGCTTCCGGCTACGCAGTAGAGGTGTCCGGCCCGGACCTGGAGATCCTGCTGCGCCACCGGGCGCTACTGTTCGGCGTGGTGGGTGGTTTCATCCTTTATGCGGCCTGGTTCCCGCTATTGCACTGGCCGGCAATAGCACTAGCGGCGGTGTCGATGACCGGTTTCCTGTTGCTCGCCTGGAGCGTGGGCGGCTACAACGCAGCGCTGGGGAAGGTAGCCCTGGCCGATGTTGTCGGCCTGGTGCTGCTGGCCGTGGCGACCCTGTTGAAGCTGCTGGCTGATCAGGCCCGGCTTCCGGGCGCTGGCTAGAACAGCGCATCCTGGCGCGGCAGCGGCCAGGGCGGCAATGCCGGCAGTGCGCAGCGCTCGCGCAGGGCGTTGTGAAAGTCCTCGGCGAAGGCGGGACAGTGCTGGTTGTTGGGGCAGTGCATCATAAAGTAGCAGTCGTGACCGGCCGCCAGGTACTGCTGCATCCGCCCCAGCCACTCGCTGACGTATGACCCGTTGTGCTGCCGATCGGGATGCAGGACCACACGTGCATACACCAGGTTGTTGTAGATCGTGTCCAGCAGTGGCACATCGGGTTTCTTGTGGCGCGCTGCGAGCACCTCGGGGTGCTGGCTGTCGCCGCGGTAGATTGGGCGGCTGTCGAACATTACCCGGCCGGCGCCGGTGCGTTCCAGCAGGGGCTCCACCAGTCCGGGCTGGCGGAAGAAGTCCAGGTGCCGCAGCTCCAGGGCGTAGCGGTGCTCTCGGGGTAGCGCATCGAACAAACGCTCGAGGGCGCCGATATCCGCGGGCCCGAGCCGCGCCGGGCACTGCACCAGGAACGGCCCCAGGTGCTCGCCCAGCGGCTCCATCACGGTCATGAACTGTGTCAACTGAGCCCAGTCGGGCCTGCGCTCATGGGTAATCAGCTGGGGAATCTTGAAACTGAAGCGGAACTCCGTGCCTGCCACCGCCTCGCGCCAGCGGGCAACGGTGTCGCTGTCGGGCACGCGGTAGAAGGTGGTATTGCCCTCCACGGTATTGAACACGCGGGCGTAGTGTCCCAGGGTCGTCTGGCCGGCGCCGGGGCGCGGGAAATACTCACCGGTCCAGCCTGGAAAACCCCAGGCGGGAAGACCGAGATAGTAGCCGGTGCTGGGGGATTTAGAGGCGATAGCTGAGATAAGCCAGGGCGCCAGCAGGCAACAGCAGGGCAAATGCGCAGGGGGACAGGGCTTTGTTCATGAACAAGGTCTCTGTGCGTTGGCTGACGATGGCTGGCAGTCTCGCGCCAAATTGACGGCTTGTCCAACTGCCGGGCTTGTCGCACCATGGCAGTAAAGGAAGCTCTGCATTACCGGGTGATGCAGGGATTCACAGAATAATAATGGAGACAACACCATGCGTGAGAAACCACCCCTGTGGTTCTGGATTGTCAGCATCCTGGGTCTGCTGTGGAACCTGGCGGGCGTGGCGGCTTTCCTGCACGAGATGTTCATGATGGACCTGGGCAGCCTGCCCGAAGTTCAGCGCATCTATTTCGAGGAGCGCCCCCTGTGGGCGACCGCTGGTTATGCAACCGCGGTGCTGGGTGGCTTGCTGGGTTGCGTGGCACTGCTGTTGCGCAAGGAGTGGGCCCTGCCCATGCTGCTGATCTGCCTGGTCGGTATCGTGATCCAGATTTTCCACTCGCTGGCCCTGGGAAATGCACTGGAAGCCTTCGGGCCGGAGGGCCTGGCGCTGCCCTTCATGGTATTTGTTATCGCCTGCCTGCTGACCTGGTTTGCCTATTACGCCCGGCACCGCCAGTGGATCGATTGAAGTGGCCGGCAACCGGCTGAGCTTGATAGTCTTAGCCGGCACTTTCGGAGGAGTTTGCCATGAATGAAAAACAGGCCGATTTTCGCGCCATGACCGAAGCCTCGAAGGAGGACTGGGACGTGATCGCCGAACACATGGGAGATTTCATGCGCGGCCTGCCGGCGCGCCTGGTCACCCACCTGGAACTGCTGCGCGGTGATTACGGCGGTTACCCGGTGGATCGGCTAGAGCACTGCCTGCAGACAGCCACGCGCGCCCTGCGCGACGGCCGTGACGAGGAGTACGTGGTCTGCGCGCTGTTGCACGACATCGGTGACACCCTGGGTCCGGCCAACCACGCTGACGTAGCGGCTGTGCTGCTGGAACCCTATGTGTCAGAGGAGAACCACTGGATCGTCAAGCACCACGGGATTTTCCAGGGCTATTACTTTTTCCATCATGTGGGCCTGGATCGGGATGCCCGCGAGGCGTTCCGCGACCACCCGTACTTTGATGCCTGCGCAGAGTTCTGTGAGAAGTATGACCAGAACAGCTTCGACAAGGATTTCGACAGCGAGCCGCTGGAGACCTTCCTGCCGATGATCGAGCGGGTGTTCGCAAAGCCCCGCCGGTCGCTGTACAAGCGGGACAAGCAAGACCTCGCCGAGGCGTCCTGACCCTGGCGGGAGAAGCCGCGCTGGCCGCCGCGCTCGCCCAGTGGTATCCGGGCCTGCGCCACCTGCATATTGGCGCCGTGTTGTTCAGCGGCGCTCTGTTCACACTACGCGGCGTCGCCGTCCAGCTAAGACTGGGCTGGGCGATGGGCGCACCTGCACGCTACCTCAGCTACGGGGTTGATACGGTGTTGCTGGCGGCTGCCCTGCTGCTGGCGGCGAGTCTGCCTGCGGCGGTGTTCGCCAACGGCTGGCTGTGGGTCAAGCTGGGCTTGCTGCTGTGTTATATCGTCGCAGGCAGCCTGGCGCTCAAGCGGGCGCCGTCCCGGGCCTGGAAGCTCCCCTTCCTGCTGGTGGCGCTGGTGTTATACGCCAGTATGTTCCTGATCGCGCGTCGCCACGACCCGCTGGCCCCCTTGCAGGTGCTTGGATTCCAGTAGCCCTTGCAGCTTACTGCGGGGGAACGGAGAAGCCGTCCAGCACCGGTGTGTGCTCGGCGTTGAAATGGCTGGAGAGGCTTTCGTGCAGGGCCTCCACCGACCAGGCGCCGTCCGGATGGTTGAACCTCGGCCCGAAGCGCGGGCGCTCCAGCACATCCACCTGGTTGCCCCAGACCACCATCACCTCACCGGAAATATGTGCCGCCTCGGGGGAGGCCAGGTAGCCGACCAGCGGCGCCACGTTGGCCGGATGAAAGGCGTCAAAGCCCTGCTCAGGGGCAGCGAACATCTCCGCGGTAATGCCGGAATTGGTCATGTCCGTGCGGGCCCGCGGCATGATGACGTTGCAGGTCACCCCGTACTTCATCAGTAGCTGGGCGGCGCCCATGGTCATGGCAATGATACCGGCCTTGGCAGCGGCGTAATTGGGCTGGCCGGCGCTGCCGAAAATCGCGGCCTCGGAGGAGGTACTGATCATGCGGCCGTAAACACTGCCCTCCTGCTTGGCCTTGCCGCGCCAGTAGGCGCTGGCATTGCGCATGTTCACAAAGTGGCCTCGCAGGTGCACCTTGACCACCGAGTCGAACTGCTCGTCATCCATGTTGAAGATGGTCTGGTCGCGGCAGAATCCGGCGTTGTTGACCATGATGTTGACGTCGCCGTAAGCGTCCAGCGCAGCTTTAAACAGGGTGTTGGCGTCATCGGTGTCGGCACAGTCGCCGAAGCAGGTCAGGGCTTCAGCGCCGAAGCCGCGGATCTCCTCGGCGGTAGCCTCGGCGGCGTCTTGCGCGTCCTCGCGGTCGATGTCGTTGATCACCACCCGCGCCCCCTGGCGCGCAAGCTGCAGCGCTTCTTCGCGGCCCAGTCCACGACCCGCGCCGGTTACGATAGCTACCTTGCCGCTCAAATCGCCCATAGTGTTGCCTACCTTTCTCAGAGTCTCTCGATAATCCTGCCGAACAGAGCCAGATTCCGGCGCCATACAGTCTTTCTATAGTCGTGCCGAACCGAGCCAGATTCCGGTGACCTACAGTCTTTCAATAATTGTGCCGGTTCCATTGGCGGCGCCGCAGCACATCGCTACCAGCGCGGTGGACTTGTCCTGCTGTTCAAGGTTGACCAGCGCTTCGCCGATCAGGCGCGCCCCGGTCGAGCCCACCGGGTGCCCCAGGGCGATCGCGCCGCCGCGCATATTGACCTTGTCCATGTCGGCGTCGAACACCCGCTGCCAGCTCAGCACTACCGAAGCGAAGGCCTCGTTGATCTCCACCACGTCGATATCGCCCATGTTCATGCCGGTCTTCCTGAACAACAGTTCGGTCGCGTTGACCGGCCCATCCAGCAGGTAGTAGGGGTCAGAGCCGGCCACCACACCCTGGATAATGCGGGCCCGGGGCTTCAGGCCGCGGGCGCGGGCTTCGTCGGCACTCATATACAGCACCGCCGCGGCGCCATCGGAAATCTGTGAAGAGGTGCCCGGTGTGTGCACGCCGCCCTCATTGAGAATGCGCAGGTCAGCGAGGCTCTCCATGCTGGTGGGGCGCATGCCCTGGTCTCGAGTAACTGTTTTTGTGTCGCCCGTGGGTTGCATACCGTCACCCAACACCGGCGCCTCCACCGGGATCACCTGGGGAAACAGGCCCTCGTCCCAGGCTCGTATGGCATTGGTCTGCGAGCGCACGGCGAGTTCGTCGCAGTCCTGCTTGCTGATACCGCGATTGGTGGCAATGCGGTCGGCGGCCTCGAACTGTGACTGGGCCTGGTCCCAGGGCCAATCGTCGGTGATGAAGTAGCCTGGCCCGTGCATGGCGCTGGCGCCGAGGCCGACCCGGCTCATGGATTCCACGCCGGCGGCGATACCGATATCGATCTGCCCGGCGTCGATCAGGGCGGAGATGATGTGGTTGCAGGTTTGCGCGGAACCACACTGGGTATCCACGGTGCTGCAGCCGGCCGTGTACTCGGTGCCCAGGTGCAGCCAGGCATTCTTGGCGAGATTATTGGACTGTTCGCCGGCCTGGGTGACACAGCCGGCATAGGTCTGTTCCACGTCGCCGTAGTCGAGGCCATTGCGCTCTACCAGCGCCCGGTAGGTCTCCGCCAGCAGCGCCACCGGGTGCATGCCGCTGAGGTCGCCCACGACCGGCTTGCCGCGCCCGATCGGTGTGCGCACCACGTCAACAATTACTGCTTCTGCCATCGTGTTCTCCACGCTCGATAAGGCGGCTGATAATAGCAAAAGCGCCCTGCGGCCAGCGCGCGGGCTATTGCCCTGTGGGAAATCGCCGGGGCTGGTCAGATAGCTTGAACTACTCGTCGCAGTCCGCAATCACGGGCGGTATCCGCCCGGCGTTGGCGGGGACAGGCTTACGCCTTTAGCTGGTCTCCAATTGGCAGCTCGCGGATGCGCTGCCCGGTGGCCGCGAAGATCGCATTGGTCAGTGCCGGCGCCAGTGGTGAGATGGGTGGCTCGCCGACGCCGGCCGGCGGATGCGGGCTGTCCACGATGTAGGTCTCCACGACGCGGGGGGCATCGCGCAGCCCGGCGATTGGATAGTTGTGGAAATTGTCCTGCTGGATGCGGCCCTGCTCGAGAGTGATCTCCAGGCGCAATGCGGTGCTGATGCCGTCGTGCACGCCGCTTTCCATCTGGGCGATCACGCCATTCGGGTTGACCGCCAGGCCGCAGTCGATAGCGCCCACCACCCGGTCGATTCTGAGTTCTCCCCTGGATACCGTGACGTCGACGACGTAGGCGGCGTAGCCACCGAACGTGAAGTGGCCGGCAATGCCGCGACCGCGACCTGCGGGCAGCGATGCTCCCCAGCCCGCTTTGCTGGCGGCGAGTTTCAGCACGCCCGCCAGCCGGCCGGGATCAAACACCGGTCCTCCGTGCTGTTCGTAAGGCAGCTCCCTGGCTTCACCCAGCAGCGCCAGCTGGAAACTCAGCGGATCCTGGCCGGTGCGCTGTGCCAGTTCGTCGAGAAAGCTCTGCACGGCGAACGCATTGGCGTAGTGTGCGGGCGCGCGCCAGGAGCCGCGCGGCACGCCTGACTGCATCGAGTAGTACTGCAGCTGCACGTTGGGAAGCAGCCGCCGCGGCGGGTCGTCCGGGTACAGCTCGGCGGTCCACATCTGGTCTTCTTCGACGTTGGGACGGCGATAGTACTTCGAGGGACTGGCCAGCTGGTGCCGCCAACCAGTCAGTTGGCCGTCGCTGTCCAGCGAGGCCTTGAGCCTGTGCAGGCCACAGGGACGATAGAAATCGTGCTGCAGATCGTCTTCCCGGGTCCATTGCAGTTTCACCGGGTGTTTTACTGCCATTGATATCAGCGTGGCCTCGGCGACATAGTCCACGGTCAGGCGGCGCCCGAAGCCACCGCCGAGACGGCTCATGTGCACGTTGATCAGCATGCGATCGAGCCCGGTCAGCCGGTTGACGATGCGCGAGGCGCCGGACGGAGACTGTGTGGGTGCGATGACGTCGGCGCCGTCTTCCCGCACGTGCACCACGCAGCACTGGGGTTCCAGCGGCGCGTGGGAGACGTAGGGCACAAAGTACTCGGCTGCGAGGCTGTCGTCAGCGTCGGCAAACGCGGCATCGACATCGCCGTCATCGAGCACCACCTGCCCAGCTTGCTCCATGGCCTCCAGCATTTGCCGGCGCAGGGAGGCGGTGGATTCGTCGGCGTGGGGTCCGGGGTTCCACTTGATATCCAGGGCAGCGCGGCCCTGCAGGGCCGCCCAGGTGGATTCGGCCACGACCGCGACACCTGCCGCCAGTACGGTAAAAAACTCGCCCGCCGCCGGCCCCTCGATGGGGACGATGTCGATCACGCCCGGCACGCGGCGCGCCGCTTTGTCGTTGACGCTGGCCACGCTGCCGTCGCGGTAGGGGCAGCGCTCGATAGAGGCGTAGACCTGGCCCGGCAGGGTGGCATCGATACCGTATCCTGCCTTGCCGGTGACTATGGCTTCGGCATCGACCACCCGCTGGGACTGGCCGACAATGCGGAACTCGGACGTGGATTTCAGGGCCGGTGCATTTTCGGGAAGTGGCAGCGCGGAGGCGGCCGCGGCAAATTCACCGTAGTCCGCACGGCGCCCACTGGCGGCGTGCAACACCATGCCGCGCTCCGTGTTGAGTGCTGTGACGGGTACACCCCAGCGCTCCGCTGCGGCCTGCAGGATGAGCAGGCGGGCGGTGGCACCGGCTTCCCGCAGGGGCTGCCAGCCTTCACTGACGCTGGTGCTGCCGCCGGCACCCTGGCCCACGTGCAGCCAGCTGAGGTTGCCCTCGCTGTCGCGCTTGATGCCCAGCGGCATCTGTTCGACGGTGACGCTGGCCCAGTCGACGTCCAGTTCTTCAGCCACAATCATCGGCAACGAAGTTTTCACGCCCTGGCCCATCTCCGGGTTGGGCGCACCGATGATGATACGGCCGTCGGGTTCGATCTGTACCAGGTAGGCAAGATGCGGGCGGTCTGGTTCGCCCACACTCCCGGCCTTGTCCTCGCTGCGTGTGGGCAGGCTCACACCGAGTACCAGGCCACCGGCCAGGGTGGCGCCGGCTTTCAGGAAATGACGACGATTCAGCGCGTTCATGAACTCACCTCCCGATCATCCGGCTCCACCACGGTGACAGCACCCTCCCGGCGAATCTCCGCGGCCCGGAAAATAGCCTTGCGTATGCGCGCGTAGGTACCGCAGCGACACAGGGGTGTCTGCTGCCGTTCGATGTCTTCATGAGTGGGATTGGGGATACGCTGCAGCCAGTCTGCCGCTGTCATGATCTGTCCGGCCTGGCAGTAGCCGCACTGGGCAACGTCTTCCTCGATCCAGGCCTGCTGCACGGGATGTAGCCCGCCCTGGGCGAGGCCTTCGATAGTGGTGACCCGTTTGTCGGCCACTGCCCCCACCGGGATGATGCAGGCGCGCCGGGCACGACCGTCGATGTGCACAGTGCAGCTGCCGCATAGGCCGGCGCCGCAGCCGAATTTGGTGCCGGTCAGGCCGGCGTGGTCGCGCAGCACCCAAAGCAGCGGCGTGTCAGCCGCGCCGGCGAATTCGAATACCTCGCCATTCAGCATGAATGTCGTCATACCGCGCTCCCCCTTGATGTTGCTTCGTCAGGCTAGGGGAGGGTGCAGCGCTCGGCAATGCTACCGGCGCCTGTCTGCGATGAGCTGTGCGTTGTATGCGACTAGTTGAGGACGAGTACGTCCGAGGGGGTGTGATCGAGCAGCCGTTCCGAGGTATTGCCGACGATAGTGCCGTGAATCCCGGAGCGCCCCACCGTACCTACGAGGATCAGGTCGGCGCCAATATCCTCGGCGGTATCGCGGATGGCGTCGGCCGGCTTGCCTTCCACGACATGTACGAATTCCCGGGCGACACCGCAGTTCTCCGCCAGTGCATCCAGGCGCGGTTCGTAGCGCCGGTCCTCGAAGGCCGAGATGATGTGTGCCTCCGAGCCGTAGGCATCGGAGAAGCGCTGGGCGAAGCTGATGATCTGGTTGTTGAGCTTCTGGTGGGCCTCGCTGGCGGTGCCAGGGCACACGGCCGCCAGCACCCGGCGATTCTTCCAGTCGCGCCGGTTCTTGATCATCAGTACCGGGCAGGGAGCGAGGCGCAGCAGGGTCCAGTCATAGGTGGGTCGCAGCTCGCGCTCCACGTCTGAGTGCGGGGTGTAGTGCTTGAAGATCATCGAGGCCGAGACCCGGGCCGCCGCGGCCACGGCGGCCAGCCGCCAGTCCGCGGCCCACTCCAACTCGCCGGTGATCTCGATGCCCTCGTTGCGGGCCCGTTCCACGCAGGCATCAAACTGGGACCGGAACTTTTCGACGGCGGAGGGTGACGTCTGCTCGTGCTGGCTGGTGCCCAGGCAGGCATAGACATGTAACCGTGCACCGGTCATATGACAGGAGGCGAGCGCACGCTCGTAGGCGGGCTGCCGCTCGGAGGTTGGATCAAGGATGACCATGAACTTGTCTAGTGCCATGGAAATTCCCGCACCACAAAATCAGCACCCGGCCAGTGTGCACCCGTTTCACGGATGAGAAAATGACGCGAATCAAGGATAATCCAGTCGTCTTCAATCAATGCCCGGAGCCGTCAAATGGCCGACTCAGATCACACTTCAGACAACACTTCAGACAACACCTCACAAGGGAATATTGAACTTGAGGCAGCGGTGTTTCGTCGCCTGCTTGCGCACCTGGATTCCAGGAAGGATGTGCAGAACATCGAGCTGATGAACCTGGCCGGATTCTGCCGCAACTGCCTGTCGAAATGGTACGTGGCTGCCGCCGAGGAGGCCGGTGAAGCAATTGACCTCGAGCAGGCCCGTGAGATGGTCTACGGCATGCCGTATGGCGAGTGGAAAGACAAGTACCAGACCGAGGCCACCCCGGAACAGAAAGCGGCGTTCGAGGCGGGTAAAGCCTAACTCTTGCGCTTGAGTTCCCGGAACAACTGGAAGCGCTCGCGGTAGGGTTCAAACACCCCGTGCCGGGTGCGCTTGAGCACTTCGCCCATCTCGCCGCCGCCATAGAGTGCCTTGCGCACATCCTGCAAGCCGTCGCCGAGGGCGGAGACGCTTTCGATGGTGGCCTGCACGAGGAACACCTCGGCCACCAGCAACTCATCGATGACACCGGACACCGGGCGCCGATTTGACGTCCGTGCCGGCTCGAACTCCGCAAGTACCGGGTAGGTGGCAGCTTGCTCGATGTCGAAACTGTTAGCGCGGTCTGTCATTGTCAGCGGGGCTCCTGATCCCGTTTTGGTGAATTAGTATGTGGCGATTTCGTCATGCTCGTGTCGGTGCTGGCGTGCACCAGTGAGTGGCTAGAAACCAACACCCTGCACCAGGCCTGTGCAGGCGAGCGCAAGTGTATGTGCATTTAGCGCCACTTCAAGTGTCTTGCACTAGCTACATCAGGTTTTTAGCAGGTTTTGTGCCAAATTAACTGATTCTCCCGTTTTCTAATCCTGTGCGCGGTTCGGCACAGGCTTGTGGCAGTTTCGACCGGTTGACTACACTCAGTGCCAACGGGCGCCCGCACGCCGTTCACTACAGCAAACAGAGGATAAGAATATGCAGTGGAAACGCCTTCTGGTGGCGGCCTGGATGGCCGTTGCCGGCCAACTGAGCCAGGCCGCCGAGCAGCCCAATATACTGGTAATCTGGGGTGACGATATCGGCATCACCAATATCTCCGCCTACAGTGACGGCATCATGGGCTACCGCACCCCGAACATCGATCGCATTGCTGACGAAGGCATGCGTTTCACGGACTACTATGGCGACCAAAGCTGCACCGCCGGGCGCTCCACTTTTATCACCGGCCAGTCGGGCTTGCGTACCGGCCTGACAAAGGTCGGCCTGCCGGGTCGCGACTTGGGCATCCAGGACCGCGACATCACGATTGCCGAGGTGCTCAAGACCAAGGGTTATGCCACCGGCCAGTTTGGCAAGAACCACCTAGGCGACCAGGACAAGTACCTGCCTACCAACCACGGCTTCGATGAGTTCCTGGGGAATCTCTATCACCTCAATGCCGAGGAAGAGCCCGAGGACGAGGACTATCCACAAGTGCCCTGGTTCAAGGCGCAGTTCGGGCCGCGGGGAGTGATTCACTCCTTCGCCGACGGCCGCATTGAAGACACCGGCCCGCTAACGCGCAAACGCATGGAAACCGCGGACGAGGAGTTTGTGGCGGCGGCCAGGAAGTTTGTCGACAGGCAGGTAAAGGCCGACAAACCTTTCTTCGTGTGGCTCAACACAACCGGCATGCACTTTCGCACGCATCGCGCCGAGAAGCATGTCGGCAAATCCGGGCAGGGTTTCTACAACGACGTGATGGTGGCCCATGACGAGCTGGTCGGCGAGATGCTGGACCAGCTAGATGAGCTGGGCATCGCCGACAACACCATTGTGTTCTACTCCACCGACAACGGTGTGCACTACAACACCTGGCCTGACGCGGGCATTACCCCGTTCCGCAGCGAGAAGAATTCCAACTGGGAGGGCGCTTACCGGGTGCCCGCCATGGTGCGCTGGCCGGGCAAGATTCCCGCCGGTACCGTGTCCAATGAGATCATGTCGCACCTGGACTGGATGCCCACCCTGGTGGCGGCAACAGGTGATACTGATCTGAAGGAGCGGCTGCTGAAGGGCACGCGGATCGGTACCAAGCGCGCCAGGCTGCACCTGGATGGGTACAACTTCCTGCCTTACCTGACCGGGCAGGTGGACAAAGGCCCGCGCCAGGAATTCGTCTACCTCAACGACCAGGGCATGCCGGTGGGTATTCGGGTGGGTGACTGGAAGACCGTTTATGCCGAGAACCGCGAAAAGACCTTTGCGCTATGGCTGGAGCCCTTCGTGGTACTGCGCTTCCCCAAGCTGTTCAACTTGCGACGTGATCCTTTCGAACGCGCCGACCTCAACTCCAATGCCTACTACGACTGGATGATCGACAAGGCGCACCGCCAATACCTGGCCGGTGCCGTCACTCGACGGTTCCTCATGACGTTCCAGGAGTACCCGCCCAGCCAGCGGCCGGACGATTGGTCCATCGAGAAAATCATGCAGGCTCTGGGACCGCCCGAGTAGGCTAGCGACGCCCCAGCCGGCGCATGGCCTGGGGCGTGAAGTCGCTGGCCCGGGCCTTCAGGCCCCATACATAGGCGCGGCCGTACACTTCATTGTCGAGGCCGGTCAGCAGGTAGCGTCCTGACTGCAGGTCGTTCTGCACTTCCGCGCCCCAGGGCACCTGGGCGTCAAAATGGTACAGGCCGTGGCTCTGGGAGACCCGCCACAGCTCACCGCGGCCGTCGTACTGGTCCTTGAGCACGATGGACCAGCTATCTTCGTCGATGTAGAACACGCGCCGGCCGTAGATATGGCGCTCGCCGTCCTTCAGGGTGGCTTCCACCACCCAGCAGCGGTGCAGTTCGTAGCGGGTGTGTTCCGGGTTGATGTGGCCGGGGCGGATGATGTCCTTGTAGTCCAGCGACTTGCGGTTCAGCTCGTAGGCGTTCATGCCCACGTACATTTCGCGCTTGCCCAGCAGCTTCCAGTCGTAGCGGTCAGGGGAACCGTTGTAGCCGTCCAGGTCGTCCGCGGTGCGCAGGCCGTCGGAGGCATTGCCGGGCCCGTCGTAGGCCACATTGGGCGCGCGCCGCACCCGGCGCTGGCCGGCGTTGTAGATCCAGGCGTTGCGGGGCTCGGTGAACTGGTCAATGTTCTCGTGCACCAGCAGCATGTCGCCCTCGAAGCGGGCCGGCTCCAGTGACTGCTGCAGGTACAGGAACAGTCGGTTTTCGCTGACCTCACCGGGCGGCAGGGCACTGCCGAACACCAGCTTGTCCTGGAACACCACCGGGTTGAAGGCGCCGTTGGCGGTCACCGGTATCTGCGTGTAGGTGCGCTGCACGCTGCCGCCGCGGTAGCGAACAATATGGTTCCAGATCACTTCCAGCGCGCTCTCCGGGAAGGGGAACGGTATGGTGCTGGCGTTGAGGTTCTGCAGCCCGTTGCCGCTGGGCACCATGGTGACGTTGGCAGCGGCGGCTTTGGCCTGCTCCAGGACGGCCTGAGGGTAGGTGGCGATCCGGTGGCTGGGATAGATCGGCAGGTAGTAGCTGTCCGGGTAGCGCTCCAGCAGGGTGATCTGGCCGTCACTGAGCTTGTCGCGATGCTCGTCCAGGTTTGCCGCGGAAATGCGAAACAGCTCCGCCTCGCCGGCGAAGGGATTTTTCAGCCCGCCGTCTTCCATGTCCTCCGGGCCGAAATCCGGCAGGCCATCCTGCCATTGGGGGATGGTGCCATCGGCATTGCCGGCGCGCTCTGCGCCGACCGGCGTGTAAACAGGTCCACCCAGGCTGGCGATTTGTTCGGGGGTGGCGTCTGCGAGAGCGAGTGCGCTCGTGAATATGAGAGTCAGTCCTTTGAGCAGTCGGAGCATTACCGGCACCTTGTTATGATTTTGCGCCAGCTTACTGTCGGCGCTGCGGCGGCGTTCTGTCATAGATCAAGCTTTATAAATGTGCGGATCACCCGGGTCTCGATGATCCGGGTCGCCGTACCGGGCTACATTCCCTGTGTGTACCTGTCGATGTACTCCTCGGGTATGCCCATCCCTTCCATGATCTGGGTGGCTTCGGCCTTGTTGTAGCGAGACTGCTGCAGCGCCATCTGTGCACCGGCGCTGTACTTGTTTGGGCCCTCAGGCAAGCTGTCATAAATCCCCCTCGCGCGGGCCGGGTCGTGCTGCACCAGGGTCATCACCAGCGATCTGTTGGCGTATTCCTGCTGTGCCGGATCGCTGAGTGACGCTACCCAGGCGATGGCGGCGTCTGGATCGCGTCTTGCCCAGTTCTGGGCAATGTTGGAGATGATATTGACGGCGGAATCGCCTTGATACTGTGGATTGTCTTCAAGATAAGTGGCAGCGGCAGCGGGGTCCCGCCCGGCCCAGCGAACCATGGCGTTGTGATGGGCATTCTGGAAGCCAGGCTCCTGCTCGAATTGTTCGAGCCAGGCGACCCTGCCTGCGGGGTCTTCCCGGAAGCGTGAGTTTGCCAACGCTCGCATCAGTTGCCCCCGAGCGGCGCTGTCTTCGGTTTCATAGAGCAGGGATTCCGCGGCGGATTGCACATCGGGCCCACCCATTCTTAATAGAACCTCCACTGAGCTCTGGTCCACCGGTTGCTGCAACATCCAGATTAACCCGGCCGTGGGATCCTGCTGCATATACTCGCTGCCCATTGCCAGGGCTACCTGGGACTTGAACTGTTCCGGCACGCTGTCATAGCTGGCCATTGCCAGCTCCGGGTCCGTCTTCATCAAGGCGGTCATTCCTGCAGTCAGCGGTCCAACATCCCCGCTACGCCGGGCGTAGTCCTCTGTCAGTTCGGCAGTGGTCTGTGGATCCTGCCGGGCGACGACTGACAGAATCATGCCTTCTGATTCGCGCAATTCGTTGGGGAAGCGCGAAAGATAGTCCAGGGCCATGTCGGGGTCCTGCTCGGCGAGGAGCGCCATGGCCTGGGGTAGCACCTGTTGGCGCTCGCTGCTGTCGGTCGTTGCCAGCAGGCCATCTATTGTGGCCTCCGGGTCCTGTTGCATGCCTTTGCGCATCTCTCGCATGCCCTGGCGGAGCCTGCGCAGTTCAGCAGCATTCTGCCCTGAGGGAGATGTATAGGTGATGCCACCGGATCTGCCGAAGGTGACGACCGAACTGCTGCGCAGGCCCGGGCTCGTGGTCGGGCCCTGGGGTTCCTCGGCGGCCAGCAGCCGCGCCTGCAGTCTCGGGTCATCGACACTATCGGCATAGGCGTGGGCGGCCTCGGGGTCCTGTCGCAGCCAGGTCCGGTAGATACTGGTCAGCAGCTGATAGCGACTGCGCCCCTCCGGTAGTGATTCTGCAAAATCCAGAGACGCGTTGACGTCAATCGCGGTCATGCGCTCCACGAAGATGTCGGCGATGTTGTAACTGTAAAGCGGATCTTCGTAGCGCAGTGCCTCAGTGGCGAGTGCCGCGAGTTTTTCCAGGTCGGCATCGGCCGCTATTTCGAATGCCAGGTGCAGGGTCGAGAACACATCCGGTTGCGACAGCAGGTCCGCGAACTCCGGCGGGCTGTCCGCATCCGGAGCAGTGATGGGCTCCGGCAAGGGCGTAGCTGCCGGCGCGCGGTATTCACGGGGGTTGCGGTCGGGTGATGCTGCTTTACCGGTACCGGTCAGTCCGTTCGCCAGGTAGCCGGCGGCAAAGGCCAGGCCGGCGACCACGACAATCCAGGTCGTCTTCAATGTGGGTACCCCTGTTGCTGCGCCACGCCTCCTAGCCTAGCAGCTATGCATCTACTTTGTTGTGGAGGCTACAGCCAGGTCCCGGTGGCCTGCAGGTAGTTGCCGTTGCGATCCGTCACCCACAGGGCGACGGCCACGGCATCGGGGTGGGGCGCCTTGTTCAGGGTGCCGTACCAGGAGCCGCCGTCGCGACTCAGGGTGATCCGGGTGGGCGGACTGGCGACGAAGTCGTGCTGTAGCTCACGGCCGCGGTTCTCACCTGCCTCTACCGCGGTGCGCCGGTCGCTGCGCAGGTAGGCCAGTTCTACCCGTGGCGCCTTCAGGTCCAGGTCAGCGCTGGGGTGGAATTTGATACTGATG
Organism: Halieaceae bacterium; assembly: GCA_965229625.1. Taxonomy (GTDB): domain Bacteria; phylum Pseudomonadota; class Gammaproteobacteria; order Pseudomonadales; family Halieaceae; genus JANQIO01. The sequence continues at coordinate 447,409 of CBDDJJ010000002.1, read as the reverse complement.
CTGTTGCCTTCGGCGTCGGCACGCAGCACGCCGACCTCGATGACCGGCTCCGCCACGCCGCCAGGCGGTAGGCGGCGCCAGCGACGGAACTCGCCGCGGTTGAGGAACATGCCCGGTGTGTATACCTGGGCGCCGGCCGCGGCGGCCATTCTGCGTTGCCGCTGGTCATTGGCACGGTGAGCAAAGGGATCGCGCCAGCCGATGTAGTCCCAGTAGGTTACATGCCAGGCCACCGGCACCACGTGAGTCCACAGGTCGTCGCGTTCCTTGAGGCCACTGAGCCAGCGATCGGCGGGAGGGCAGCTGGAACAGCCCTGGGAGGTATAGAGTTCCAGTAGTGCCACCTGGTGGTCGCCGCTCTGGCATGACCAGTTGGCGAAAGCGGCGGTGGGTAGCAGGGCAAGGGTGAGCAGGGCGCTGCGAAGCAGGGGCATGGAAGCTTCCCGGTTACGAATCTACTTCTAGGAGTCGAAACCGGGGAGAAAGTTCGCGTCGCGTCGTCTGAGCCCAGTGAGCGTCCTAGCGGTTTCCGCGCGAGTCGCCCGTGCCCGCGTTGCTGCGGCGCGCCCGGCGGCGCCGGCGGCTTCCGGGACGGTTGCCGGGTTGATTGCCGTTGCGATTGTCGTTGTGATTGCCGCCGCCATTGCTGCCCTGGCTGCTACGCGCCTGCTGGGGCCGCCCCTGGCGTCGCTGTGGCCGTGCTTCCGGCAGCACGTGGTCAGGTTCGAAGCCCTCGATTTCCTCCCTGGGCAAGGGCTTCCTGATCAGTCGCTCGATGCCGTGCAACTGGTCGGCCTCATCGGCGCTCACCAGGGAATAGGCGTGGCCGGCGGCACCGGCGCGACCAGTGCGGCCAATGCGGTGTACGTAGTCTTCCGCGACGTTGGGCAGGTCGAAGTTGACCACCTGGGGTAGCTGGTCGATGTCGAGGCCGCGGGCAGCGATGTCGGTGGCCACCAGCGCCTGTACCTTGCCGCGCTTGAAGCCGTCAAGCGCACGGGTACGCGCATTCTGGCTCTTGTTGCCATGGATGGCGGCCGCCGCGATGCCGTCCTTTTCCAGGGTCCTGGTGAGGCGGTTGGCACCGTGCTTGGTGCGCGTGAATACCAGCACCTGGTGCCATTGCTTGTCTTTTACCAGGTGGCTGAGCAGGGCGGGCTTGCGCTTCTTGTCGACGGGAAACACCCATTGCTTGACGGTGTCCGCGGTACTGTTGGGGGGCGTGACCGACACTTCCACCGGGTCCAGCATGAAGTTGCGGGCCAACTCGCGGATGTCCTTCGAGAAGGTCGCGGAGAACATCAGGGTCTGGCGATCCCGGGGCAGGAGCTTGATGACCCTGCGAATATCGTGAATGAAACCCATGTCCAGCATGCGGTCTGCTTCGTCCAGCACCAGAATTTCCAGCTGGTCCAGCTTCACCGCACCCTGGCCGTGCAGGTCCAGCAGTCGACCGGGGGTGGCCACCAGGATTTCGACACCGCGCTTGAGGCGCTCGATTTGTGGGTTGATCTTTACGCCGCCGAATACCACACAGGAACGCAGCCCCGCATGTTTGCCGTAGCGACGCACGCTGTCCTCCACCTGGGCCGCCAGCTCGCGGGTAGGGGTGATCACCAGCGCGCGCACGTGGCCGGTGCGTCCGTCATCCTGCAGGCGCTGCAACAGCGGCAGGGTGAAAGCGGCGGTCTTGCCGGTGCCGGTCTGGGCGGCGGCCATGACATCCGTGCCTTCCAGCACCGGCGGGATAGCGCGAGCCTGGATCGGGGACGGCTTCTCGTAGCATTCTTCGGCCACGGCGTTCAGCAAGGTCTCGGACAGGCCGAGCTCTGCAAAGGTCGACATAAATCTTCCGTACTGGGAGCTTTAGTGGAGGTTGCCGGTGTGAACCGCTACCGGCGAGGCAGCGCGCATCATACGGGATTGCGGCTGCGATGCAAGCGCGCTGCCTGGGGGTTAGCGCCTACCGGGAGGGCGGCTGGAAGCGCTCCCGGAAGCCGGTCAGGTCCAGGCTGAAGGCGTCGGCGGCGTGGAATTCGGCGTCACTCATGTCCGGCTGCTCGATGCCCTTGTACCAGTCTGCATAGCGCGGCATATCGCCCGACAGGCTGCGGTAGTGGCTGGACCAGGTTTCCACCGTCAGCGTCGGTGTCTCTGCCGCCAGGTCGAAGTGCATCAAGCGGTACCAGCCATCGCCCAGCCCCATGACGCCGCTGCCCGCCGGCGCTCCCGCATCCACCCCGGCCTGGCCGCGGGCCTGGTAGTCCGCCAGCACCTGGTAGACCGGGTGGCCGTAGCGGTTTTCGTCCACCCGCAGGCTCTGGCCGTAGTGATGTCCGCACAGCACCATGAATATCTGGTCGTAGGCGCTGACCAGCTTTTGCCAGAGGGCTTCAGCGTTGTTGTGGTGATCGGGGTCGCCCATGGCCAGGTCGATGATGGGTACGCTGCGGCGCTCACCCCGGGCGTTGAGGTAGTCGTGGGTGGTGATAATCGTGGGGTAACCCGGGTGCGCCTTGATGACCGATTCGGCCCAACGCAGCACCGGGTTGCCCGGGCTCATCTCCAGGGTGATGTGCAGGAAGCGGTAGCCGCCGGCTTCGAACACCTGGGCGGCGTTGGCACCACCGCGAAAGCTGTCCACATACCAGGCCTTGTCGGCGAAGAACTCGCTGTCCTTGCCGAACACCGCCCGGAAATTGTTGAGGCCGCCAACATGGAGAACGCCGGCATCGCCATTGAGACGATCGAATTGGTCGGTGTCCGTTCGCGGCGGGAAACCTTTCAAACTCCAGACTGCATCGTAGTCGTGATTACCCGGCGCTACACCGAAGGGTTTACCGCTGGCGGCGAGAATCCGGTAGCCCTCGATGACACCAGGAATCTCCACGGCCCAGGTTTTCGGAGTGGGGTCCAGCCCCTGCAACATGGGCTGGTCGATAGCGCCCTTGCCGCGCGCCTCGTGGTCCGGGTCCACGTCAACGCTGCTGTGCTGCCAGACGTCTCCGACGGCGGCCACAAAAACCACTTCTTCGCGCTCGGCAATGTCCTGCATCTGCGCAATAAACAGGTCCCTGGCGTCCAGGGCGAAGCCCTGGTTGCGCTGGCGGCGGAAGTCAACGTAGTTCTGGGTGTCCGGAATCACCGCGATCGTAAAGGTCCCGTCGCTGCGTTCGGTAGTGGTTTCCTGCGCCGCGCAGCTCCAGAGCGCCAGCGCCAGCAGGGCGGCGAAGCAGCGATGTAAACGGCGACGGGAGTAGCGACGTGATAGGGCCTTCATGTGCTACAGGGTAGCCTGCAATTGTGAAACGTGAAGTCAATTCTGATCAGCGACCGCGCCGCGAGATTTCTCCAGCAAGGGTGGTAGACCCGGTGCGTCTTCGCGTCCGAACATGGAATCCCCGTCTGCCAGGGCGGCTGCGAGGCCGGGGCCAATTTGGGGTGTGACCTCGCCGGGTTGCAGTCGCTCACCGCACTCGCTGCAGCTCATGACCGGGTGCATGGTTTTACCGCAGCTGCTGTGTACATATTCCACCGGCGGGCCATTGCCGTCGTCGGCCCACTCGTTGCCCCACTGGGCCAGCATCATCAGCACCGGGTAGAACCCCAGTCCCTTGCGGGTCAGCCGGTATTCATGGCGCAGTGGCCGCTGCTGGTAGGGCACCCGGTTGAAGACCCCGGCGTCCACCAGTTTGCCGAGCCGGTCTGCCAGGCGGTGCCGGCTGATCCCGAGCTGGCGCTGGAAATCCTCGAAGCGCCGCGTGCCGAGAAAGGCATCGCGCAGGACCAGTAGGGTCCAGCGATCGCCGACCACCGCCAGGCTACGGGCCACGGAGCAGACCTGCTGATCAATATCTTCCCAACGCATGACATCTCTCCCGGGTGTTTCAGCAATCATAGCTTGACAAGTTCCATAATGGAACCTAATTTAGGTTCCAAAATGAAACTTACAATTAAGCGCGTTGCGAGGATGACTCCAGATGACAGAAGCGAGCGGGGAACAAATCAACAAGGTAGCCCTGGTCATGGGCGCGGGGGATGCCATTGGCAGCGCAATTGTGCGCCGTTTTGCCGAACGCGGCCTCACCGTGTGTGCGGCCCGTCGCAATGGCGAAAAACTGCAGGACCTGGTGGATGAGCTCACTGCGGAGGGGTACCGGGCCCACGCTTTCAGCTGTGATGCCCGCAAGGAAGAGAACGTGGAGGCATTGTTCGCCCGGATCGAGGAAGAAATAGGGCCGCTGGAGGTGGTGGTCTTCAATGTCGGTGCCAATGTGCCACTGGGCATTCTCGACACCGATACCCGCAAGTTCTACAAGATCTGGGAAATGGCCTGCTTTGGCGGATTCCTCACCGGCCGCGAGGCGGCCCGCTACATGACCCGGCGGGGCCACGGCACCATCATTTTCACCGGTGCCACCGCCAGCGTTCGCGGTGCCGCCGGTTTTGCCGCCTTTGCCAGCGCCAAGCACGGCCTGCGAGCCCTGGCCCAGAGCATGGCACGAGAGCTGGGGCCACAGAATATCCACGTCGGCCACATCGTGATCGATGCCGGTGTCGATACCGAGTGGGTTAGCAACAACATTCCCGATTTTGACGAGTTGAAGGCCTCCGACGGCATCGTCGATCCCTACGATATGGCTGCCAGCTATGTTCACCTCTATGACCAGCCTCGCAATTGCTGGACCTTCGAGATGGACGTTCGGCCCTGGATTGAACGCTGGTAAGCCCGATTACCCACCCGTAAAAGAAGCACGCAAGGAATCACCCATGAGCACGAACCTGGATTTCTACTTTGATGTCGGCAGCCCCACTGCCTACCTGGCCTGGCAGCGCCTGCTGCAGCTGCGCGACCAGTACGACCTGCAGATCAACTTCAAACCCATGCTGCTGGGTGGCGTTTTCAAAGCCACCGAGAACCAGTCCCCGGTGGCGAATCCCGCCAAGGGCGCCTACATGGCGTCCATGGACATGCCGCGCTTTGCGGCCCGCTACGGCGTGCCGCTGGCGTTCAATCCTCACTTTCCGGTGAATACGCTGACCCTGCAGCGCGGTGCCATCGCGGCACAGCGGGCCGGCTGCCTGGAAGACTACCTGGCGGCGATTTACCCGGCCATGTGGATAGATGCGAAGAACGTGGGCGATACCGATGTGGTGCAGGCTGTGCTGCGAGCGGCGGGCCTGGATGCGGAAGGCCTGCTGGCGGCCACCCAGGATCCGGAGGTCAAGGCGGCGCTGATCAGCAATACCGAGGAAGCCGTGAGCCGGGGTGCCTTTGGTGCTCCCACCATGTACATCGGCGACGAGATGTTCTTTGGCCAGGATCGTCTCGATTTTGTCGAGGAACGCCTCCGGGCCTCGGCCTAGTTGGCCTGGGCCCCCTCACGGATGATGGTGACCGGGTAGGGTGGCCCAAAGCCCCGGCGCTGGATGCTGCGCATCTCCGGCACCATGTCCTGTAGTTTGGCGCGGCGATTGGCGGGTGCGGGATGGGTACTGAGGAATTCCGCCGGCCCTGCGCCGCCAACGCTCTCCATCTTTTCCCACAGGGTAACGGCGGCTGCCGGATCGTAACCGGCCTTGCTGGCCAGCTCGATGCCGATCTGGTCGGCCTCCGACTCCGAGGCGCGGCTGTTCGGTAACTGGATGGCGAGCTGTGCCGCCAGTGCGGCGCCGGCGAGGGCGGCGCCGTGGTTCTCCGCTGCCACTCCCGCGGCCACCACGCCCACGCTGGTAGCCATGGCCACTGACATGCGCTCGGCGGTGTGGTTGGCCAGCGCATGGGAGATTTCATGGCCCATGATCTGCGCGAACTCGTCATCGGTCAGCTTGAGCTTTTCGAACAGGCCGGAGTAGACAGCCATGCGACCGCCGGCCATGCACCAGGCATTCACGGTCTCGGGGCCGTCGATCAGCGCCACGCTCCAGTCCCAGTCGCGGGTGTGGGGATACGCCTGCACCGCCTCGGCGACCAGGCGACCGGTAATCACCTGCACCCGGTCCGCCAACAGCGGATCATCGAGCAGTTTGTCCTCGGCATCGAGCTGGCGCACCGTGCTGACATAGGCCTTGCGTGACTCCACCACGGCGGACTCGGGCGATACCAACAGCAGCTGCCGGCGCCCGGTGGGACTGGTGGCACAGCCGGCCACCAGGGCGGCCAGCAGCAAGGTGGTGACAAAGGTGGTGCCAATAGTGCGTATGCGCATCGCAACCTCCGCGAAGAGAGACCGTTTTATAGCGCCGCAAGTCGCATATCCGCAAGCACCGGCACCACATTTTGGACCGCGTTGCGCCAAATCAAGTTTCATTGCGCCATCACGGCGTATTCTTGGCGAAAGCCAGCAACTGACACCTGTCCGGTGGCCTGTTTGCGCGCGACGAGAGGGCCAGGCCTATGCGACATTTCCTGGGGGTTGACCAGGAGCAGGATGACACCAACGTCGACATCACGCCGATGTTGGATGTGGTATTTATCATGCTGATTTTCTTCATTGTCACGGCCACTTTCGTGAAGGAATCCGGTATCGAGGTGAACAAGCCGGAAGCGGCGACCGCCGTGGTAGAAGAGAAAGCCAATATCCTGATCACCATCGACGGTAAGGACAAGATCTGGATAGACCGGCGCCAGGTGGATATTCGCTCGGTGCGTTCGATCATCGAGCGCCTGCATGCGGAGAATCCCGAGGGCTCGGTGGTCATCCAGGCGGATGCCGAATCCCGCAATGACACCCTGGTCCAGGTGATGGACGCTTCCCGGCGTGCCGGGGTCTTCGACATCGCGCTGGGCGCCTCGGTTAACTGAATTAGCCTGGCTCTGGTAGGTTCAGTAGATTCGCGCCGGTCGGCGCGTTTTGCGCCAAATCAACTTTCCTCGAACAAACCCCGTTATTGCCCGTGATGCCTCCGGGTAGAAACCGGACTGTCACATTTCTCTGTTTTCCTGATCCCCGGTTCCTATGGGTTCGCGGTACTGTCGTTGCCGCATCGGGGGATAGAAATGACACGAATGATCTGGCCTGCGCTCACTGCGCTGGCGCTGCTGCTAGCACCGGGCCTTTACGGCCAGGATGCACTGAAGCAGGTAGAGGAAGAGGGTATCGAGCGCACCGGCGAAGGCGTGGCCGCCCAGCAGCGTATCGATACTATCAGCAGCCGTTCCCGCGAGCTGCTCGACGAATACCGGGCCCAGCTCAAGCTGGTAGAGAGCCTGGAGACCTACATCGAACTACTGGGCAACCAGCTCAGCGGCCAGGCCGAGGAAATCAGCACCCTGGAAACCTCGGTCACCGAGGTAGCCTCGGTAGAGCGCCAGATACTGCCGCTGATGACCCGCATGATCGACAGTCTGGAGGAGTTCGTGGCGTTGGATGTGCCATTCCTGGCGGATGAACGCCGGGAGCGCGTCACCAGCCTGCGCGCGTTGATGAGCCGTTCGGATGTCACGGTGGCCGAAAAATCACGCCGTGTGTTCGAGGCGTACCAGATCGAAACCGACTACGGTCGCACCATCGAAGCCTACACCGCCAAACTGGATGTCAATGGCGCCAGCTTTGACGCTGAGTTCCTGCGCATCGGTCGCATCAACCTGTTGTATCGCACGGTGGGCACCGGCGATGTCGGCTACTGGAACTCGGTGGAACGGCGCTGGGAGCCGCTTGGCAGCACACCCTGGCGGCGCCTGATTGACCGCGGCCTGCAGGTGGCACGCCAGGAAGTGGCACCGGAGCTGATTTCCGCGGCCCTCAACCCGGCGGGGGTAGAGCAATTATGAAGACGCTGTTGACCGCGGTATTCGCATCGATCCTGGGAATGAGTGCCGTGGTGGCCCAGGCCCAATCCACTTCTTCAACCGCCATCGACCTGCAGCAGCTGCTCAAGGATGTAGAGCAGGGGCGCGCCGCCGACCAGGCCGACAACCAGCGCCGCCTTCGCGAGTTCCAGGCTGAGCAGGCCCGGCAGCAGCAACTACTGGACGAGATCACTGCCCGTCGCGAACAACTGGAGGCGCGCAGCGCGGAAATGGAGTCCCGCTTCGAGAAAAACGAGCTCACCATTGCCGACCTGGAAGAACGCCTGCAGGAGCGCATGGGCGGACTCAAGGAGCTGTTTGGCGTTCTGCAGCAGACCGCCAGTGACGCCCAGGCCCAGTTCTACCTGTCCCTTTCACAGCTCGAGCACCCGGACCGCAATACCTTCCTGATCGATTTCGCCGGGCGCATGGGCCAGGCCAATCGCCTGCCGGCCATCTCTGAAATCGAGCGGCTGTGGTTCGAGTTGCAGCGCGAGATGACGGAGTCCGGGCGCATTGTGACCCGCGATATCAACGTGGTGGACGCCGAGGGGGTGGAAGAACCCCAGTCGGTCACCCGCGTCGGCCTGTTCAACGTGGTGTCGGAGGGCAAGTTCCTGCGCTACGTGCCGGAAACCGGCCGCCTGCTGGAGTTTGCTCGCCAGCCGGGCACCCGCTACATGTCGGGTCCCTCTGACCTGGCGAGCGGCAAGGCGGCAACCTTCCCGTTTGCGGTGGATCCCACCCGCGGCCAGTTGCTGCAGATCCTGACCCAGGCGCCCAACCTGACGGAGCGGGTGGCCCAGGGCGGCGCTATTGGCTACACGATTATCGGCCTGGGCGTGGCGGGCCTGCTGCTGGCCCTGTCGCGTATGGGCATCCTGCTGGTGCGCGGTTTCGCGATCAAGAAGCAGCTTACCGACATGCAGAACCCCAGCGCCGGCAACGCGCTGGGCCGGATCCTGATCGCCGCCAGGGCCGAAGACGTCCCAGACGCGGAAACCCTGGAGTTGCGCATGGGCGAAGCGGTGATGCGCGAGCTGCCGCGGATCAATGCCTACATCCCCATCCTCAAGATCATCGCCGCGGTGGCTCCGTTGATGGGCCTGTTGGGCACGGTGACGGGCATGATCCTCACCTTCCAGGCGATCACGCTGTTCGGTGCCGGCGACCCGCGCCTGATGGCAGGCGGTATCTCCCAGGCCCTGATGACCACGGTACTGGGCCTGTGTGTGGCGATTCCGATGCTGCTGTTGCACAACCTGGTGCAGATGCGCGCCAGGACCATTACCGAGATTCTCCAGAACGAGGCGGTGGGGCAGGTGGCCGAGCGCACCGAGGAGCACCTGGAAAATCGCCCACCCCCGGCGCGGGCTGCCTGAGGAGAGCACGGCATGATCGGGCTGCTCGACACCTACCTGCCCTGGCTGGTCGACCTGATGGAGCTCGGCGGTCCCATCCTGTCGACCATCCTGTTCATCGCGTTTGCCATCTGGGCCCTGTTGTTCGAGCGCATCTACCATTTCTACTTCGCCTACCCGGTAAAGCTGGTGCGGGCGGAACGCAAATGGTTGGCGCGCGCGGAGCGCACCAGCCTGTTTGCGCAGCAGGCGCGCCAGTACAGCATCGATTCCCTGGGCAGTGGCCTGCTGGCGCGTTACGACCTGCTGGGCACCTTGATCAAGATTTGCCCGCTGCTGGGCCTGTTGGGCACGGTGCTGGGCATGCTGGAAGTATTCGATGCCCTGGCGACCACCGGTTCCAATAACCCCCGTTCAATGGCCGCCGGCGTCTCCAAGGCCACCGTGTCCACCCTGGCGGGGATGGTGGTGGCGATCGCCGGCCTGCTCGGCAACAGCTTTGCCGAGCGCCGCGCCCGGGCCGAGCGGGAGCGCCTGCCCGGTTACTTTGAATCGGAAGTGAGAGGCTAGGGCCATGCGGCATTTCCTTGGCATGGAGCAGGAGCAGGACGATACCAATGTCGACATCACGCCGATGCTTGACGTGGTGTTCATCATGCTGATCTTTTTCATCGTTACCGCGACCTTCGTGAAGGAGTCGGGTATCGAGGTGAACAAGCCGGAAGCGGCTACCGCCGTGGTGGAGGAGAAGGCCAACATCCTCATCGCCATCGACGCCAGGGACAAGATCTGGATAGACCGGCGCCAGGTGGATATCCGCTCCGTGCGCTCGATCATCGAGCGCCTGCATGCGGAGAACCCCAAGGGCACCGTGGTCATCCAGGCGGACAAGGAATCCCGCAACGAAACCCTGGTGCAGGTAATGGACGCCTCGCGACGCGCGGGCGTCTACGAAATTGCACTCGGCGCCAGCGCTAACTAGGACCGGAGTGTTGCCGTGAAACCTGTCGCCGCCAAGCCATTGCCGCAAGCCGCGGACATTCCGCTGCTCGGCCGCGGTGTGGTCGCCGCCGGTGGGATCGTGGTGGGTACCCTGGTGGCCCTGGGTCTCGCCTGGTTCATGTCTTTCCTGATCAGCAGCAGCGACCTGGTGCTGGAAGAAAAAGACAAGATTCGCATGCTCGATTTCGTGCGGATAAAGCGCAATGAAACCGTGGAGCGCAAGGACCGCAAGCCAGAGCGGCCGCAACCACAGGAAACACCCGACGTACCGCCAACCCCTGACCAGTCCCAGAGCAATGACAGCTCCACGGCCCTGGCGGTGAGCGCACCGTCGACCGGCGGCGCGGACCTGGGACTCGAGCAGGGCGGTATCGGCCTGGGTGCAGGCGAAGGTGACTACCTGCCGATCGTCAAGGTGGCGCCCATCTATCCACGCCGTGCCCTGGCGCGCAGCATGACCGGCACCTGTACCGTGAAATACACCGTCACCACGGCCGGCACGGTAAAAGACGTGGAAGTGGTGCCGGACATGTGCAGCGACGAGATTTTCATGCGCTCGTCCGTGGAAGCCGCCAAGCGCTTCCGCTACAAGCCGCGGGTGATCGATGGCGTGGCCGTGGAAGTCAGCGGCGTCCACAACAAGTTCTACTTTGAGGGGAAGCAGGCAGGTGAGTGAGCAGTGCTCAATTTCTCCGACGCTAAGGAGTGCGCGCTGAGTGAGTTGGATGAACTCGATATCTCCGACGCTCGGGAGCGCAGACAGGTGAGTGAGCAGTGCTCAATTTCTCCGACGCTAAGGAGTGCACACAGGCCCTGCCACAGATTTGTCTTGTGCGTCCCTCTCACAACCGCAGGCAGGTTGGCCAACCATGCATAGACTCCTTCTCACCTTCATCCTTCTCTGTCTCGCCAGCACCACCCAGGCCCGCGAAGCCGTGGTGGGCATGAATGAGCGGGTGCTCAAGCAGATCAACGAAGTGCAGGAGCTGATTGACGCCGAGGATTACGACGGCGCCCTGGAAGAGCTTCAGGGTATGAATCGCAGGCGGCTGTCATCCTATGAAACCGCCCACGTCCTCAATATCGAGGGCTATATATACTTTCAGCAAGGTGACGCCGTCAGTGCCCAGCAATCCTACGAAGGCGCGCTGGCCCAGGAGCGCCTGCCGGACTCGATGCTCGCCAACCTGCGCCTGACCCTGGGGAGGCTGGGGCTGATGCAGGAAAACTTCGACTACGCCATTGGCCACCTGCGCGCCTTGCTCACTATCCCGGACCAGGACAAACCCTCCAACCGTGTGCTCCTGGGAATGCCTATTTCGGCAAGCAGGATTATGATGCGGCTCTGGGAGAAATCAGGATTGCCCTGGATCGCAGCCGCGCCCGAGGCGACAAACCGAGGGAAAACTGGCTGGGCCTGCTGGCCGCGGTGTACTACGAACTCGAGGATTTCGAGTCCATGCGCGATGTGACCTATGAGCTCGCGCTCACCTATCCCCGCGAGCAGCACTTCATGAACCTGGCGGCTCTGTACGGCCAACTGGGCGACCAGCAGCGCCAGCTGGCGCTGGTGGAATCGCTGATGGAGCAGGGCAGGTTGTCCTGCGAACAGCACCTGAAGCTGATTGCCAACCTGTACATGGCACAAGACCTGCCCTACAAGGCCGCCGTGTTGCTGGAGAACGAACTCGAAGCCGGCCGCATTGAGGCCGACGGCCCTTCCCTCGAACTGCTGTCCCAGGCGTGGTACGGGGCGGCGCGGGTCGACAAGGCGATTCCACCGCTGGAGGAGGCAGCTAAACTGGCTGAGGACGGCGAAGTATATGTCCGCGTGGCCCGTCTCTACCTCGATGCCTACGACTGGGAGAATGCCGCCCGCGCCACCCGCGAGGCGTTGCGCAAGGGCGACCTGCGCGATGAGGGCAATGTCTGGCTGATCCAGGGCATGGCGCTGGCGCGCATGAATCGCTGGGGCGATGCGGCACAGACCTTTGCCCGTGCCGCCGAGTTCGAGGAGTCCGCTCGCTATGCCGAACAGTGGATCGCCTACGTCGACAGCGAACGTGAGCGCGAGGCGGCGCTGTAAGTATTCCGGCCTGAGGCTTCACCCCGGACCGACAAATCGACTACCCTTCCTGAAGACGATCCCGGCGATTGTCTCGCCGTCCAAAAACGCGTCCAACTCTCAATTCCAATTCTCAATTTCAACTACCAATTCCAATAAGGAGATCGGACCATGTTAACTGTCCCGCTTAATCGTATTGCTATCGCGGCCATGGCCTTGCTGCTGGTGCTGGCCAGCGGCGCGCGCGCTGATGACCACGCCGGCGATGGCCCCAATGTACGCGCCGCCGCCATCCAGGTGGCCGCGCTGATCGTGGATATCGATCGCGAGACGCGGGAACTGACCCTGCAAACCCCCCACGGCGATTACGTCACCGTGACCGCCAGCGAGGAAATCCAGCGGCTGGACGACTTCGCGGTGGGCGACGCCATTGTCGCCACCTACATGACCTCGCTGGCCGGTGAGGTACGCGAGCCTACCGCAGAGGAGCGCGCCAATCCCTGGCAGGAACTGGATGCGGCAGCCATCGCCGACCTCGATATGCCGCCGGGTGTTGCCGGCCTGCGGGTCGTCAAGGCGGTGTGCACCATCGAAGGTATGAACCGGGTGGCCGGCACGGCGATGATCGAGGACCCCCGAGGTAAGTATCACCTGATCGGCGACATCCCCCGTGAGCGTTTTGAGGGTCGCCGGCTCGGCGACACCGTGGTGATGATCTACTCCGAGGCCATGGCGCTGACCCTGGAGAAGGCGGTCGAGTAAGCGGGCGCGCCGCGCTGCCCTTGCTTCTACATCCAGAGCTACAGCGCGGCGAACTGCTCCGCTGTTGCGTAGGAAGTCTGGGTACCCTTACCGGTGACGCTGTGCGAGGCATAGCGGATCGCCAGGCCAATGGCCTTGTCGATGTCGCCATCCCGCGACAGGCTGTGGGCGAAGCAGCCGATGAAGGCGTCACCGGCGCCGGTGGTGTCCACCGCATTCACTGCGGGCGCTGAAAAGTGCCCGGTTTCGTCCCCGTGCATCCATAGGGCGCCTTTCTCGCCCAGGGTCACCACCAGGTTCTTCAGCCCTTTCTTGAGCAGGATGTCTGCCGCGGCGTGAATCTGTTCCCCAGTCTCCACCGGCATGCCGGTAAGAATCTCCAGCTCGGTTTCGTTGGGCACGAAGAAATCGCACTTGCAGGCGTAATCCAGGTCAAGCTCGGTGGTCGCTGGCGCCGGGTTCAGAATCACCGGAATGCCGCGCGCATTGCCGAAGTCGATAGCGTGATAAACCGTTTCCAGCGGAATCTCCAGTTGCAGGATGATCATGCTGCAGGCGCCAAGCCTGTCCGCGGCGGCATCGATATCTGCCGGCAGCAGGTGCTTGTTGGCGCCGGGGATGATGAGAATACGGTTCTGTGAATCCTTGTCGACCCAGATAGGCGCGACCCCGCTGGATACGCCGCTGACTTTCTCGACGTGGTCGGTGTTTACCCCGAAGGACTGGAAGTTGGCGATGGTATTGTCGGCAAAGGCGTCGTCGCCGACCCGCGCCATCATCATGACGTCGGCACCCAGCAGGGCGGCAGCCACGGCCTGGTTGGCGCCCTTGCCACCGCAGCCCATCTGGAACTCCTTCGCTTCCAGGGTTTCCCCGGCCTTGGGGACCTCGTCTGTGTAGGCGATCAGGTCCACCATGCTTGATCCGATTACGGCGATTTCCATAGTCTCAGTCCTGTCTAGTAGGTGTCTGCCGGGATGGTTTCACTGCCGGGAGTCACGTCCCGGTACTCGTCCCAGTTCTCCAGCAACTCGTCGACCACCACGCTGCCGACGATATAGGCATTCTCCAGCGCCGCGTCCAAGCCGGCATAGCTGTCGTGTTGCTCTTCACGCAGGTAGTCGGCCGCGGACTTGCCGGGTGGCGGCATGGTGTAGTTGCTGGCAGTGCGCAGCACCAGCAGGCGGTCCTTGTTGACCTTGCCGGCCCGGTCCAGGTAGTCCAGCGACTGGTAGGTGCCGGTGTCTTCCATGGCGGAGCTGACGAATTCGCCGGTGCCGTTGGTCCAGTAGTCCACCCAGTCATTGGCCCAGTCGTTCATCATGCTGCCGTGCCAGAAAGTCATGGCCGCGAGCTGGTCGCCGCGCAGGACGAAGGGCGTGCGTTGGGCGACTTCATGCTCGATATACAGGTCGCGAGTGGCGGCGAGGGTGGGGTGGTCGGGCAGTTCCATGTCCCTGGTGAGATCGAAGGCCCAGTCCACCAGCGCCGGGTTGAGCTGGAACACCTCGCCCAAGCTGTAGTCTTTGCGGTTCTTGTCATCCATGCCCTGGCTGAACAGCGGGAAGTAGCCATGCTCCCAGTCGTCGGGAATCTCCCGGGTGTCGATCTCGTGGGCCAGGTCACCGTCCACCAGGTAGTCGGCCCAGGCTACCGAGCCCAGCGAGGCATCCTCCGGGTCGAAGCCGGAGATGCCCGCCACCAGCCAGTAGGCGTTGCGCAGGTCGAAGCGCGGGTCCAGGCCCAGCGCCATGATGCTCGCGGCCGAGTGCGCAGTGCCCATGCCGGTGACGATGCCCATTACTCCGGTCTTGAGGTTGACGCGGATATCGTGGTGCATGTGCGGTGCCAGGAACACGGTGTCGAGCTGGCGGCGCTCGTTCCAGCGCTGGAATTCGCCGGCATCGTCACCGCTGTCTTCTCCGGTCTCGAACATGGTGACTACCACCACCTTGATGGGGATCGGCCCGCCGCCTGTCTTGGGGATGGAGCCGGTGCTGTCCTGTGAGGTAGCGTTGGCGTCGTACTTGGGGGTGGAGGGACCCTCCCGCTCAGCGCAGCCTGCCAGCAGGCCGAGTGTCAGGAGGGGGATAGCGAATACGCGAAACATGGCTTACCTCAGCGCGAGTAGATAATCAGGCCCAGGCCGATAAAGAACAGAACAAACATGGCGGTAATGAGGGTGTTGGTGCCCTCCGGGGCATCCTTGAATTCCTTCCAGATAAATACACCCCACATGGCGGCGACCATGGTGGCGCCCTGGCCCAGGCCGTAGGAGATGGCGTAGCCCGCTGAACCGGCCGCAATGATGTTGAAGCTGAAGCCTACCGCCCAGATCGCACCGCCGAGAATGCCCACCAGATGTAGGCGTGGCGTGCCCTTGCTGAAGTACTCACCCATGGGGGCGACGTCACCGGAGACCGGCTTGTACATCAGCGGCACCAGGAACACGACGTTGGAAACCAACAGGCCGATGGAGAACACGACGCCTGCGGAGTAGGGGGTCATCAGGCCGGCTTCCGGGTTCACGAAGTCAAAGGACATGGAGGCGGCCACAAAGCGGTAGAAAAAGCCCATGGCAATACCGCAGACGATGGAAATCGCCAGGCCCTTGCCCATGGCCTTGTTTCCGTCATCGGGCAGGCGCTTGTAGATCAACGCATCCAGCACGATAGCCAGGGTGACCAGGCCGACGCCAGTGAACAACAGGGTGGCATCACCCACGGGGGTGGCCATGTAGTTGGCGATCACGCCGATCACCAGCGCCAGGCCAATGGCCACCGGAAAGGCGACCGCCATGCCGGCAATGTCGATGGCGACTACCAGCAGGATATTGGCGAAATTGAACAGGGCGCCGCCGATCAGCGCCGAGGTAAGGGCCTCATTGCTGGCCTGGCCGATGTCCACGCCAAAGGCTCGGCCGGCCTCCCCCATGCTGCCGATGGTGAAGGCGAATACCAGGGTCAGCAGCAGCACCCCGAGGCTGTAGTCCCAGTAGAACAGCTGGAACTGCCACTCCGAGCTGGCCAGCTTCTGGGTGTTGGCCCAGGAGCCCCAGCACAGCATGGTGATCACACACATGGCCACCGCCACGGGGTAGGATTCAACGATTAGCATTTCTGGTCCTCTTTTACTTGTTGTAGTTGATTAGAGGTCACGCCGAGCAGGCGCCTTCATATAAAGCAGAAACCCCGGCACAAGGGCCGGGGTTTCCTTGCGGTGCCGTAAGAGTATCCCGGCACCGTATCAGGATAAAGCTACGCGCTGATCAGAAGCTGACCTGCACGCTGCCGCCGCAGACGCGGGGCTCGTTGTCGAAGGCGGTATTGTTGTTGAAGTCGATACCACCCTGAACGTTCTCTTCATCCGTGATGTTGCGGCAGAAGCCGGCCACTTCCCAGTCGTAGTCGCCAGAGGTCTGGCGGTAACCTGCGCGCAGGCCGCCTTCAAACTGGTCTTCCGTCTGGTATTCCACGGACTCGTACAGGAAGATGTTGGTATCACCCTGCCAGGCCCAGTCGGTGAAGGCGAAGACCTCGCCCTGGCCCAACGGATAGCGGAAACTGGCCGTAAAGCTCAGGGTGGACTCCGGCGCGTTCGGGAACGGGTTGCCGTCCACGCGCACACGGGGCTCACCGTCTACATCAACAATGGGGTTGGTCACCGTACACTGGCCGGAGCCACAGGGCGCCACCAGCAGGTTGTTGTCGTCGATCTCGGTGTCCACATAGGCATAGCCCACGGTGAATTCCATGAACTCATTGGGTGCCACCTCGAAGTCGACTTCGAAGCCGGCGCCGGTGCCTTCATCTGCGTTAACCAACTGGATCAGGTTGCCGGAGCCGCCCACTGCTGAGAACTGCAGGTCTTCCACGGTGTAATAGAAGGCTGCGGCGTTGATGCGGGCCCGGTTGTCCCAGAACTGGGATTTGAAGCCGATTTCCCAGTTCACGCTGGTCTCGGAGTCGGCAATCGACGGGTCGCCGAAGAAGGCGATATCACGACCCTGGATGGTCGGGCCACGGAAGCCGCGTGACACCTTGCCCCAGACCGTGGTGTTGTCGTCCAGGCGGTAGGCTAGGCTCAGGTTGCCGGACCATTCCTGGTCGTCCACCTGTACATCGATGGGTTCGAAGACGGTGGCGCCCAGCGGCGCGGTCAGTTCCTTGTCGTCGTCGGTGTAGCGGCCGCCGACGGTCAGCAGCCACTTGTCGGTCAGGTCGTATTCGATCTGGCCGAAGATGGCCCAGTTCTCGTTGCTGTGGGACACCGTGGTCGGGTCAACAAAGCCCGGCGCGGTGGTCACGTCGAGGTCGGCGTCGAAGTAGAACAGGCCCACCTGCCAGAACAGGCGATCCGCTTCGTTGGTGGTGAGGCGGATTTCCTGGGTGAACTGCTCGACGTCGGCGTCGTCCTGGGTGTCGGACGGAAACGGGATGAAGCCCGGGCCGAACACCAGGTTACCGCCGTCGATATCACCGCGGCTGAAGCCGTCGGCTTCTTCGTAGGCGGTGATGGAGGTCAGGGTGACCGCGCCGAAGTCATAGTCCAGGCGCAGCTGGCCGCCGGTGTTGTCGTATTCCTGTGGGTTGCCGCCGCCGCCGTCGAAGAAGACGGTGTCACGGTCATAGTTGTTGTTGAAGTCGTCCCGGCCGGTGGTCAGCACGTTGGCGCGGAAGATTGCCGAGGTGCCCTGCAGGTCGCGGTGGTGCGCGCCAACCAGCACGTCGAGGCGCTCGGTGGGTTGCCACGCGAGGAAACCCTTGATGGCCTGTTCCTCGATTTCACCGATGGCGTCGTTCTCGCCGGTGAAGTCGTTGTCGATCCAGTCGTCGCGGTTCTGGGTCAGTACCGCGATGCGGCCCTGCACGTTGTCTGCCAGAGAGCCGCCGATGCCGGCTTCGAAGTTGACCGTGCCCAGCTCACCCACGTCCAGCTTGGCGCGGCCGGTGAACTCTTCGGTGGGCTTGTAGGAATCAAACTTCACGATACCGGCGGTGGTGTTGCGGCCGAACAGCGAACCCTGCGGGCCACGCAGCACTTCCACGCGCTCGATGTCGAAAATCGGGAAGCTCTTCAGCACCACGTTTTCCTTGACGACATCGTCCATCACCACGTTGACCGGTTGTGAGGCCGCCAGGTCAAAGTCGATATTGCCGAGGCCGCGGATATAGAAACGCGGTGCCACACGGCCATTGGATGATTCGACATACAGGCCCGGTACGCGGGTGGACAGCGCGCGGACGTCAGCGCCGCCTTCGAACAGCGAGACAAAGCGCTCGCCTTCCATGGTGGCAATAGAGATAGGTACTTCCAGCGTGTTCTGCTCGCGCTTCTGCGCGGTGACGATCACTTCCTCAAGCTGGGCCTGAGCAAGATTGGCGCCACCTGACAGTGTTGCCGCTACCGCCAGCGCCAGGCCCTTCCTGGCCGAAACGTGGGATTTCATTGGTTGTGTCCTCCGGATGGATGTCCCCTGGTGGGGTTTCTTTCGGTTGTTTTGTGCGAGGCGGGCTGGATTGTTGTTAGAGTGTCGACTGCCATCTACACTGTGCCGCCAATTAGGCCAGATCAGCGCATTTACCTGCAAGGCTTGGGCGGTAAAACTGGCATTTTTTGCGATAGATCGCGACATATCCCCACCCCAGGAGCGAATTTCATGGTGATTCGAGCACTTTTTCTGCTGTGCGGACTGTGGCCCGTGGCCGCCCTGGCCCACCACGGCGAGGAGACGGAGCGGATGCCGGTGTCACTGATCGTGCGAGGGGAGTACGTTCTCACCATGGAAGCCGATCAACCGGTGCTGGCCGACGGCGCGGTGGCGATCGTCGATGACCGCATCCTGCGCGTAGCATCCTGGGAGGACATCAATGCCCGTTTCCATGCCGAGCAGGTGCTGCCGGGAGACGGCAGGATAGTCATGCCGGGCCTGATCAACGGCCATACCCATACCTCCATGACGCTGTTTCGCGGCATGGTGGACGATCTTGACCTGATGACCTGGCTCAACCAGTACGTGTTTCCCATGGAGGGACGCTTCGTCACCCCGGAGTTTGTGCGCATTGGTACCGAGCTCGCCTGCTGGGAGATGATCAAGGGCGGTACCACCAGCTTCGTCGACATGTACTTCTACCCGGATACCATCGCCGGTGTGGTGGACCGCTGTGGCCTGCGGGCGATTGTGGCTGCCCCGCACATCGACTTTCCCAGCCCCGGTTTCAAGGGCTGGACGGACAGCTTCGCCGCGGCCATCGAGTTTGTCGAGGCCTGGCAGGGCCGGCACCCGCGCATCACGCCGGCCTTTGCTCCCCACGCGCCCTACACGGTCGTGCCGGAGCATATCGAAGCCACCGCGAAAATGGCGGCCAAGCTGGGGGCCCCGGTCTCCATGCATATCGCTGAAGCGCCCGCCGAGACCGAGTTTGTATTTGAAAAGTACGAGACTTCACCGGTCAAACACGTGGCCGGTACCGGCCTGTTTGATCAGTGGCTGATCGGTGCGCACATGATCCAGTTGAATAATGAAGACATTTCACTGGTGGCGTCGAAGGGTGTGGGGGCAGTCCACAACCCGACCTCCAATATGAAGCTGGGGGCGGGCGTGGCGCCGGTGGCCGCCATGATTGACGCCGGGGTCAACGTGGGGCTGGGAACCGATGGGGCCGCCTCCAACAACGATCTCGATATGTGGGAGGAGATTCGCCTGGCCGCGCTGGTGCACAAGCTCAAGGCCGCCGACCCCACCGCCATCCCGGCACCGGCCGCGCTGGACATGGCGACCCGCATGGGGGCCAAAGCGATCGGGCTGGGTGACCAGGTGGGGCAACTCGCTGCCGGCATGCAGGCTGACCTGATCCAGGTGGACTTCACGCGGCTGCAGCACGGCCCGCTCTATGACGTGATGTCGCACCTGGTCTACGTGCTGGACAGCCAGGACGTGCGCACCACCATTGTCGCGGGCCGCGTACTGATGCTGGAGCGCGAGGTGCTGACCATTGACGAAGCGGCCCTGCGCAAGGACATCACGCGGGTGCGGGATGACATTCGTGCGGCGCTGGCGCAATGAGCAGGCGCTGCTCCTGGGTGCTGGCGCTGGTGCTTGCTGGCCTGGCGGCCGGGAGCGCGGCAATGGATGCTGATGAACTGGTGGAAGCCCTGGGCCTCGAGCCCCACGTAGAGGGCGGCTACTTCCGGCGCACCTTCCAGGCTGACCATCGCGACAAGATCCGGATCGAGCAGGGTGAGCGCTTCACCATGACCTCGATCTACTACCTGCTGACGGCGGATTCACGCGTCGGCCACTGGCACCTCAACCGTTCGGATATCCTGCATTTTTTTCACCTCGGGGCGCCGGTCACCTACTACCTGATCCACCCGGACGGCCGCCTGGAAACCGTGGTACTGGGCCCGGACCCGAACCAGGGTCACCAACTGCAGATGGCGGTGAAAGGGGGTACCTGGAAGGCTTCGCACCTGGTGGCCGGCGAGTACGGCCTGATTAGTGAGGCGGTGTCACCAGGTTTCGAGTACGAGGATATGACGCTGGGGCAGCAGGCCGAGCTATCGAAGGCCTTCCCGGCCCACGCGGAATTGATTCGGCGCTTCTCGAAGCACTGATCCTGGGCTACACGGTACCCGGATCACGCCTCGCTCTTGGCGGCGGCGATCCTCTCCAGCATGTCCGCCAGCTCCGGCTTGTTGGCAGCCAGCTCCTCCACGCTCAGCCCGTCCAGTTCGTGGGGGAACACCAGCCACTGGTCGGTTTCGTGAATAAAGTAGTCCGGTACCCGGCTGGTCTTGTTGTTGCCCGGTTTGTAGTAGGGCGTGGCGATGCGCAGCTCCGGCATATTTTTCTTGCAGGCGTCGCGCAGGTCTATGATGGTCTGGTCGATGCTCAAGCCGGTGTCGTGCACGTCGTCGACAATCAGCAGTGAATCTTCTGACTCCAGGCGGCGGATGAGGTAGTTGAGCCCGTGCACCTGCACCGTGCGGTTGCGCTCGCCGATGCCGGTGTAGCTGGAGGTGCGAATGGCGATGTGGTCTGACTTCACGCCCAGCGTGTCGAGCAATTCCTGTACCGCGATTCCCACCGGTGCGCCGCCGCGCCAGACGCCGACGATGTAATTGGGGCGAAACCCGCTCTCGTAGACCTTCCAGGCCAGTTCAAAGGAATCCCGCAGCAGCTGGGATGCGCTGATGTAGTACTTTTCCATGCTCGTGTGTCGCCAGGGGTGAGACGCACCAAGCCTATCACAGGCAACCCCCGGGGCCAGCAATGGAGCCGCCCGAGCTTGAACGCATTACTGCCTGCGAGCATAGTGCTCGTTACAGGTTGGAGAGTAAGCGTTATCTGCTCTATGAATCCCATGACTATATCTGGATGCGGCATCTTGTTCGCATCCCTTATCCTGAGCAGTTGGTCCGTGAATGCGGCAGGCCGTTTCTTGTTTCAAGGTGCTTCACCGCCGCGAAACATCGGCATAACGCCCGCATTGGGACGAGAAACGGAGATTGTCGGCGCCAGATATCGGACAATCAATAACAAGTCGTTTCGGATCTTCGATGAGCGTTTTACTCCGTATGCGCTAGAGATAAATATGGAGGGGTATGATCTTGGGCGCATTGACCGCAAGGTAGATCCCAATGATGGGAGAGCGATAGTTGCAGAGCTAAAGCGTTTCCTGGCGACACTCACAGCGATATTGGGGGACACCTCTTCATACACCTTTGACAACATACGGCTCACTCCGCTTTTCGGCGGCGGTCAGAAGGCTCAGGTGATCAAGATACAGTTTCAGCAGCTTGTCCACGGGGCGCGACTTGGAGCGGGTACTGTAGTTGTGGACGAAGACAGAGTAATACGGCTTCATGCATTCTTAGGCGATCCAACGCAGCCAAATTTGAAAAGGGAATCCTGGTCTCCTCCGCAGACTCTGCGGGACAGTGCTAAGAAATCCATACTTCACGGGCTTGGGCGTGAGGAAATCGAGCAGTCTTCACTGGAGAGCCCGGAGCTTTTTTTCCGTATCGCCGACGAAAATGGCAGTGTGATGCCCATCTATCAGTTCTACTATGAAGGCTACATTGTGCAGGTAAATGCTCTGACCCTCGAAACTGAATTCTTGCGTCTGGATCTTCATTAGATACATGAGTTCGCGGTAATGAAAAATCTAGCGGCACTGGTACTGGTTTCGTTCTTCTCACATGCCACCCTGGCAGAAGATCCTTCGCGACCCAAAGGCAGTTTTTACTTCGAAGGTTCGCCGGTTCCACCGTATTTGAGCAGGACTGGCCCTTCCCAAAGACTGGAGTCGGTGTCGTCTACCGCGAGCTGGACCTATCTGAATAACCGGCCTGTAAAAGTGGCGCGCAATGATGTCACTACTTACGCGCGAGGAGTCAGACTCGAAGGACTGGACCTGGGACGGGTAGACCGCTCTATAAATTCTACGGATGAAGCGGCGGTTGGCGCAGAGGTGAGACGTTATCTGGGCACTGTAGAGAGCCTGATTGGCGATACATCGGCGCTGGTGTTAGGGAATTTTCATGTCTCTGCTATGCACGGTGGCGGCAGGGATGCGCGCACTTTCATGGTCAGGTTTGAACAGATTGCGCATGGTGCGTCGCTGGGAAGGGGGACCATGGTCGTCGATGGTGAAACCGTTATCCTGCTCGATGTTTTCTTCGGTGATCCGGAACAGCCCAATCTTCAGAGAGAGTTCTGGGCATCCTTGGCGACAGTGAAATCACGCGCAGAGGAATCGTTCCGTCGGCAGCTTGGGGAAGATTTCATTGATCAGGATTGGCTCAAAGGTCCAAAGCTCTTTCTGCGCATTACAGATGACGAAGACAGCGTGATGCCCCAATTCCAGTTCTACTACAAGGGTTATGCCTCACAAGTTAACGCCCTCACTCTCCAAACCATGGTGTGGAGTACAGTGATTCACTGACAACGCCTCCGGCCACTCATAGCGCTCCTGCAAGCATTTCCGTACACTCGCGGTTTTCCGCACGGAGTTTCCATGTCCCAGCAGGACGCTATCCAGGACTCACCTACCGCCCCGCTGGGCGAGAGCGCTTTCAGCCGCTTCTTTGAGCTGCGCATGCACGGTACCGATGCGCGCACGGAAATCCTTGCCGGACTCACCACCTTCGTCACCATGGCCTACATCATCTTCGTGAACCCGCAGATGATGGCCTCCGCCGGCATGGACCACGGGGCGTCGTTTGTAGCCACCTGCCTGGGTGCGGCGATCGCCTGCCTGTTCATGGGCCTCTACGCCAACTGGCCGGTGGGCCTGGCGCCGGGCATGGGGTTGAACGCCTTCTTCACCTATACCGTGGTCGCCGACATGGGCTATAGCTGGGAAATCGCCCTGGGGGCGGTTTTCATTGCCGGCGTGCTGTTTGTGATCATGAGCATCACCCGCATCCGCGGCTGGATGCTGGAGAGCATTCCCATGGACATGCGCATCGCCATGGCGGCGGGAGTGGGTTTGTTCATCGGCTTCATCGGCCTCAAGAACGCCGGCATCGTGGTGGCCAACCCGGCCACGCTGATTACCCTGGGTGACCTGACCCAACCGTCGCCCGTGTTGGCGGCCATCGGCTTCCTGCTGATGGCGGTGCTGAGCCAGCGCCAGGTGACCGGCGCGCTGATGATCGGTGTACTGGCCGTGACACTGGCCGGCATTCCACTGGGGCTGGTGGAGTACAGCGGCGTGGTCGCAGCGCCCCCCAGCCTGGCGCCAACCCTCCTGAAGCTGGATATCGCCGGTGCCCTGGATGTGGCCATGGTCTCGGTGGTGATCGCCTTCCTGTTCGTAAACCTGTTTGATACTGCAGGTACCCTGCTGGGGGTGGCCAGCCGCGCCCACCTGGTGGATGAAAACGGCAAGATCCAGAATATGGATCGCGCCCTGAAAGCTGACTCCACCTCCAGCGTGATTGGTGCCTTCCTGGGCTGCGCACCAGTGACCAGCTACGTGGAATCGGTCGCCGGCGTCGCCGCCGGTGGCCGCACCGGCCTCACCGCGGTCACGGTCGGGGTGCTGTTCCTCCTCGCCGTATTCTTCGCGCCGCTGGCGGGTATGGTGCCGGCCTACGCGACGGCTGGTGCGCTGATATACGTGGCCATGCTGATGATGACCGGCATGGAAAAACTCGACTGGCAGGACATGAGTGAGGTGGTGCCGGCGCTGTTGATGATCGTGATGATCCCGCTGACCTTCAGCATCGCCAACGGCATTGCCGTGGGTTTCATCAGCTACGTAGTGATCAAACTGAGCGTCGGTCGTCACCGGGATATCTCACCCGGTGCCTACGTGCTCGCCCTTATCTTCCTCGCCAAGTTCGCCTACCTCTAGGCATGACCGGTACTACGCTCACCGTTGCCCTGGCCCAGCTGGCCCCCGTCTGGCTGGATCTCGAGGCGACGCTGGCCAAAGTCCTCGCGGCCATCGACGAAGCCGCCGCCGAAGGCGCGGCACTGGTGTGTTTCGGCGAGAGCCTGGTGCCGGGGTATCCGTTCTGGCTGGAGCGCACCGGCGGTGCCGAGTTCGACTCGCCCACCCAGAAGACCCTGCACGCGCGTTATCTCGACCAGGCGGTGAATCTTGACGAAGGCCACCTCGACGCCGTCTGTGAGCGTGCCGGGCGACACAGCATTACCGTGATTCTCGGCACCGCCGAGCGGGCGGCGGATCGTGGCGGGCACAGTATTTACTGCTCGCTGGTTTACATCGGCGCAGAGGGCGCAATTCGTCATGTGCATCGCAAGCTGATGCCGACCTACGAAGAGCGCCTGTGCTGGTCGCCCGGTGACGGCCACGGCCTGCAAGTGCACCGCTGCGGGCCCTTCACCGTGGGTGCGCTCAACTGCTGGGAGAACTGGATGCCGCTGCCGCGCGCTGCGCTGTATGGGCAGGGCGAAAACCTGCATGTGGCGATCTGGCCCGGCTCTGACCGCAACACCGCCGATATTACCCGCTTCCTGGCGCGGGAGGGGCGCTCCTACGTGCTCTCTGTCTCGGGCCTGATGCGGCCGGAAGACGCACCGGCCGACCTGCCGTTTCGCGATGACATTGTCGCCGGCGGCGAGGCCTTCTTTGCCAATGGCGGCTCCTGTATCGCGGGGCCGGACGCCGAGTGGCTACTGGAGCCGCAGGTAGATCGTGAGGGAGTATTCGTGGCCACCCTGGATATGACCCGGGTGCTCGAGGAGCGGCAGAATTTCGATCCCGCCGGTCACTACTCGCGGCCGGATGTCACGCGCCTGGAGGTCAACCGGGAACGGCAGGGCACCGTGAAGTTCTCGGATTAGTTGTGAAATGAAATGGGGTCAGAGTCACTTTTTGAAGAAAAGCAAAAAGTGACTCTGACCCCATTTGCGCTAGACGAACAGTCCGTCGCTACCGTAGAAGAAACGGTAGATGCTGCTGATCCAGATAATGCCGGCAATCATCAGGGACAGGAACACGGCGGAAGAGCCCAGGTCCTTGGCCTGTCCCGCCAGCGGATGATGCTCCACGCCGATGCGGTCCACCACCGACTCCAGCGCGGTATTGATGATCTCCGCCAGCAGCACCAGCCCGACGCTTAGCAACAGCAGCAGGGAGTGGGTGTGATCCTCACCGATGATGAAGGCCAGCGGTGTCATGATCACCGCCAGCCTGACCTCGTGGCGGAATGCCTCTTCGTATTTCCAGGCAGACTGGAAACCCCACCAGGAGTAGCGGGTCGAATCCACCAGTTTCTTGAAGCCGGTGGAACCGGGTTTGGACATCATGCCTGCGCACCTTGCTCGTTAGACTTGTCGGTGTTGCTCTGCTTTGCCTGGGCCCGAGCGATGCCGATCAGGCCGAGGCCTAGCATACAGTACAGCAGGTAGTCAGGGCGAAGCTGAATACCGATGTCCACGTCTTCAGGATCCAGGCTCATCGCTACCTGGGCCAGGGTCTGCCAGAGAACATCGATCAGCGGGTAGGCCATCAGCAGGCCACCGGCCTTCGACAGGTCGGCGGGCTTCGTGGGCGCACCGACATAGCGAGCCAGTAGCAGGAACACAAAGGCCAGGTAGGCGTTCCTCAGCCACTGGATGGCCGCAGCCGTTTGCAGTTGGGCGGCGGTCGCCGCCAGGCTCTCCTCCATGTCATTCAGGGAGGTGCGGTAGCCCTCGATGTCCAGCAGGCTCAGTATCGGATGGGCCAGCAGGCCCAGGGCATAGATCGCGAGCACGACGCGAATCATCCCTGGTCCATCCACTTGTCGATGCTGACGGCCTCGTGCTCCATCACCTGGGCGAGGATGGCTTCCGGGGTGTCGCCGCACAGAAGCTGGCCGCGGTGTTCCTCGCGCAGGAAGCGATGCTCGACCATGTGGTCCAGCAACTGGAACAGGGGATCAAAGAACCCTTCGACGTTGAGCACGCCACAGGCCTTGCTGTGAAAACCGAGCTGGCTCCAGGTCAGCACTTCAATGATCTCCTCCAGGGTACCGATACCACCGGGGAGGGCGATGAAACTGTCGGACAGGTGCGCCATCTTCATCTTGCGTTCGTGCATGGAGCCCACCGTGAACAGCTCTGTTACCCCGCCGTGACCGACTTCCTTGTCGAGGATGTCCTTGGGAATCACGCCGATGACTTCGCCACCGGCCTGCAGGGCCGCATCCGCCGCTGCCCCCATCAGGCCGACGTGGCCGCCACCGTACACCAGCCGGTGGCCGCCCTCGGCAATCAGCGTACCCATGGCGCGAGCCGCCGCCATGTAAGCCGGGTTGTCGCCGGGACTTGAGCCGCAATAGATGCAAATGGAGCGCTGTGCCATACCGTGAGCCCGCTTGAGGAAAGCGGAGATGGTATACGATAGTTGCCCTGAATCAACCGGAAGGGCAACGCTCATGCACGACTGGACTGGGCAGGTCGCGGTGGTTACCGGCGCGGCCAGCGGAATTGGTGCCGGCCTCACGCGGCGCGCCCTGGAACTCGGCATGGTGGTTTACGCCGCCGACCTGGACGGGGCCGGGCTCAAGTCCCTCGGTGGCTCCGCCAACCTGCACTGCAGCGCCCTGGACGTCACCGACGCGGGCCAGGTGGAGGCGCTGGCCGCCCGGGTGTTTGCCCAGCAGGGGCGGGTCAACCTGCTGTTCAACAACGCTGGCGTGCTGGTTGACGGCAAGAGCTGGGAGCGCCGCCCGGAAGACTGGCGCTGGCTGCTGGACGTGAATGTGATGGGCGTGGTGCACGGCATCCGCAGTTTTGTGCCGCGCATGCTGGCGCAGCAGGCACCGGGCAAGGTGATCAATACTTCATCCATCGGCGGCCTGCTGGGCGGGTGGCCCTACATGGCGCCCTACCAGGGCAGTAAACACATGGTGACAGCCATGACCGAGACCCTGCACCAGGAGCTCTTGCTGGAGGGCAGCGACATCAGCGCAGCAGTGCTGTGCCCGGGCGAGGTGGCCACAGGGATCTGGTCCTCGGAGCGGCACCGGCCCGCGGAGCAGCACAACGAACTCGGCAGTGACGGCGAACGCGCCATGCGCGACGCGATGGTCGAGCGCGTTGAGGCGGGTCAATCGCCCAGGGACTTTGCTATTGAGGTCTTCGCGGGGGTTGCGGCGGGGCGCTTCTGGCTGACGCCGGATGACGGTCTGGCAGAGGGCCTGCGAGATCGCACCGAGGGCATACTCGCCGGTACAGCACCGCCGCCTGCCTTTTCAGAGTAGGAGTTTCCGACCAGGAGCGTCCGGCTAGGACGCCATTTTCTCGCGCAGGCCCAGCGCCCGCATGCGTTGCTGGTCTTCGTCGCATAACGGCTGCTCCGCCAGGGCCGCAGCGGTGGCGTCAACAATGCCCTGCAGCGACTCGGGCAGTACTGGCCGCAGACTGTAGTAAGTCCAGTTGGCATCGCGGCGTGAGTCCAGCATGCCGGCCGCTTTCAGGGCACTGAAAGCCTTGGAGGCAGCGGGCTGGGAAATCTCCAGCGCGGCCACCGCCTCGCAAACACAGACATCTGCATTACGCAGCAACAGATTCAGACACCGCAGCCGGGTGTCATTGGAGAGCGCCGCGTAGACGCTCGCCAGGGAGGTATCCTCGCCAAAAGTCATAAGCCTTCATTCCGTTTCTTGAATATGCCACTATTGGAATGTTCAGTCACTAGTTTAGACGGTGCGAGTGTAAAGTACCGCTTACAAGGACTACCTTACCTATGGGGCTCTTCGAACGCTACCTCTCCGTGTGGGTCGGCCTGTGCATCGTTGCGGGTGTGCTTCTCGGCAACCTTTTCCCACCCCTGTTCCAGGCCATCGCGGCGCTGGAGATTGCCCACGTCAACCTGGTGGTGGCGGTACTCATCTGGGTGATGATTTACCCGATGATGGTGCAGGTGGACTTTGCTGCCATCAGCGAGATCGGCAACAAACCCCGGGGCCTGGCACTGACCCTGGTGGTCAACTGGCTGATCAAGCCTTTCACCATGGCGGCCCTGGGCTGGCTGTTTTTCCGGGTGGTGTTTGCCGACCTGGTAGACCCGCAGTCCGCCAACGAATACATCGCCGGCATGATCCTGCTGGGGGTGGCCCCCTGCACCGCCATGGTGTTCGTGTGGAGCCAGCTGACTGACGGTGATGCCAACTACACGCTGGTGCAGGTGTCGGTGAACGACATCATCATGGTGTTTGCGTTTGCGCCAATTGCAGCCTTGCTGCTGGGGGTGAGCGATATCGCCGTGCCCTGGCAGACGCTGCTGCTGTCGGTGGTGCTGTATGTACTGCTGCCGCTGGTGGCGGGGGCGCTAACCCGCCAGCGGCTGGAACGTGACACGAAAGACCACCACGAGTTGGCCGACTTCCTGGCGGCGGTAAAGCCCTGGTCGGTGGTAGGCCTGCTGGCAACGGTGGTACTGCTGTTTGGCTTCCAGGCCGAGAAAATCATTTCCCAGCCGCTGGTAATCGGCCTGATCGCAATACCGCTATTGATCCAGACCTACGGCATCTTCGCGATTGCCTACGGCGCAGCGCGGGCGATGCAATTGCCTCACACGATTGCCGCGCCTGCCTGCATGATCGGCACCAGCAATTTCTTCGAACTGGCCGTGGCGGTCGCCATCTCCCTGTTCGGCCTCAACTCGGGTGCAGCGCTGGCCACCGTGGTGGGTGTACTGGTGGAAGTGCCGGTGATGCTGTCGCTGGTGTACTTCGCCAACCGCACCCGGCACTGGTTTCCCGCCTAGCTCTTCGGCATCAGCGCCATGGCCGAGATGACCGTCGCCTCAACGCCGGCCCGGATGCTCGGCTCCGGTTCGATCTTGAAGAACGGGGAATGGTGTCCCGGCGCGGTATCCAGTTCATCGGCCGGTGTTCCCCCGACGCTGAAGTAGACACCTTTTACCCCGAGCCCCTCCTCGACAAAGTAGGCGAAGTCTTCAGCGCCCATGCCCTCGGGCGGCTTGCTGAAAAACACGTCGTCACCCATCTGCGCGCGAATCGCATCTTCCACCAGCATCGCCGTCGCCTTGTCATTGATGGTCGGCGGCGTGGTCTCCACTGGCGAACGGATAACCTCCGGCATCAGTTCGTCGGGCAAGCCGAAGGAACGGGCCACGCCTTCTGCCACGCGGTCAATGCCGTCCAGCAACTGGGTGCGAATCTCCGGGTTGTTGGAACGCACGGTGAGTTGCAGGTGCACCCGGTCGCTGATGATGTTGTGCTTGAAACCGCCGTTGAAAGCGCCGACCGTGATTACGCCGGACTCCAGCGGCGGAATGGTGCGGCTCACCACCGACTGCAACGTGACGACGATCTGGGAGGCCACCAGCACCGGGTCGATACCCTTGTGTGGCGACGCGCCGTGGGTGCCGACGCCGCGCACGTAGATGTCAACGGAATCAGAGCTGGACGCCACGATCTCCCTGGGCACCTCGATTTTGCCCGAGGGATAATCCGCCGCCACGTGGAAAGCCAGGGCGAAGTCGGGTTTCGGGAAGTACTCGTACAGACCGGCCTCCAGCATGGCGCGGGCGCCGGAGATTCTTTCTTCGGCCGGCTGGCCAATCAACACCAGGGTGCCCGACCACTGGTCCCTGCGCTCCACCAGTTGGCGTGCCGCACCCACCAGGGAAGTGATGTGCACGTCGTGACCACAGGCATGCATTACCGGGTACTCATTGCCGTTGGCATCGACCTGGGTCGCTTGCGAGGCATAGTCGAGACCGCTGTCTTCCTTGATGGGCAGCCCATCCATGTCGGCACGGATCATCACCGTGGGGCCCTCGCCGTTTTCCAGCACGGCGACCACGCCGGTGCCGCCCACACCTTCGGTGACGTCAAACCCCAGGGCAAGAATCTCAGCGGCCAGGCGCTTGGAGGTTTCAAACTCGAAATTGGACAGTTCCGGGTTCTGGTGGAAGTGCACAAACAGCGGCCCCAGGTTTTCTTCATAGTCGGCGGCGATGGCGGAGTGCAGGTCGCTGCCTTCCCGGGTCCCCAGCTTGTCCTGGGCCTCCCCGAGGGTGTCCTGTACCGCATCGGCCGCTTCATCCAGCGCTTCATTGACGTTGCTCGAGGCTTCATCGAGGGCTTCGTTGACGTTGTCGGAGGTTTCATCGAGGGCTTCGTTGACATTGCTGGAGGCTTTGTCGAAGGCCTCATTGATGTTCTCGGAGGCTTCCTCCAGGCGCTCTTCGATGGGGGCGCTGTCATCCTGGCCACCACAGGCACTCAACAGCAGGCTGGCCATCAGGATGAGGGAATAAGACGATAGTGTTTTCACGGGGCTGTCCTTCTCGGTAGGTCTTCAGGAGTGTAGCAAGCCCGTTCAGCAGCGACAGCCCTGGCCGCCTTCACAGCGCCCGGGCTTTTGACTACATTGTCACGCACAGCTCTCCGCCACGGGGCACTTTCCCTGACTCAACACGAATACGTCTTCGTCACCATCTCCATTATTCTCGGCCTGGCGATCACCCGCCTGCTGGGAGAGATGGGTGGCCTGATTCGCGCACACGACCGCATCAAGTTCCACTGGGCCACGGCCCTGTGGGCCAGCTGCATCATGGTGTTCACCCTGCAAATGTGGTGGGTGGGCTGGGAGCTGCGTGACTACGCGGACTGGAGTTTTTTCGACTTCTTTGTGCTGGTGGCCTGCACGGTGTTCATCTACGGCGCAGCGGAGCTGTCGCTGCCGGTGGAGGATTACGACGTGGCCAGCGACCGGGAGCTGGACTTCCTGCGCCACAGCCAGTCCCTGGGGCGGGTGTCCGCCGGCTCCATGCTCGGCTATTTCCTGCTGGGCCCCTACGTCAATATCTGGATGCTGGGTAATGCCCCATTGGCCTCAATCGTGGTCGCCGGTATTGGGGTGGTGCTGATGAGTTTGCAGTTGGCAAAGCCCGGCTGGTTCCAGCCGCTGACGGCCGGCTTTGCGGCCTACGCTGCGGTGGTGCTCTACCTTACCGCCTGAGGCCGCCGGCATTCGGCTTAGCATCGCAGCACCTGCGCAATCCTGCCCATATCCCTGTCGTTCACCCCGGCCTGGTCGGCAAAGTGCTCCCAGCGCGACACCGCGGTCGCGACCTGTTCGGCGATCGCGGCGATCCTGGTTTTTGGCAGTCCAAAGATCTTGCCGTGACTGGCTACTTCGCTGGGTAGCGGTGGATTGAGTGAGTATTTGAAGCCGGCAGCGTGATACTCGCCGGTGGTAAGGCTCGGCACCATGTCGTAGGCGGGCGCCAGTGCAAACTGGCCGTCTCGATTGATCAGGCTGAAGTTGCGCTCGTGATCGTCGATGTTGTGAATGCAGGCGTTGAACAGCATCAGTCGCAGGAGTTGTTCCAGTGCCGCTTCAATGTCCGTGACGTGTCGGGTGAGTTGTTCCGCTACCTGGTCGTAGCGAAAGGCGGTCGACCACGCTGTTGGCATCAAAATCCTGGCGCTGTCTGGCGCGGGCCAGACTCACCAGCACCCGCCGGCCCCAGGCGTCTGGCAGGTAGTCGTCTAATAGCGCAGGGCTGCCCAGTCGGCAGTTCAGCTCAAACCTCGGGCCCGGGAGCGGCAACTGTGCCGGGTCGAGTGCAAAGGCGCCCGGAGCGGCCAGGTAGTTGGCACGGTACTCGACGCCGACGCCGAGCAGGGCGCCGTCGCTCTCAGCGATGATGAGGTCGGCAATGGGTACGCCGGGGAACGCCGGCGTGTTCAGGTAAACATCGTAGCGCGTTCTAGTCATCGAACAGGCTAGGCGGTCGCTCAAACAGTGCCTCGAATCCCGCGTCCAGGTCGAGTCGTTGTGCGGCTCTGTAGTAACGACCCAGGGATACGCTCAGGTCGCCATCTTCCATCTTTTGCAACGTGGATCTTGAAACACCGATACGCAAGGCAAAGGCGGCCATGTCATCCCCGGGAAAGCGGCGCTTGCGGGCGGCACGGAGGCGCTGCCCCAGGCTTTTCAGATGCTCTGTCGTTGGTGTTTGTACCATAATACTGGTAAATATCGCGTAGGAAAGGCGACATTACCAGCATTATGGTATTTGGCAATGATGCTAGTCAGGCGTGGGACTACTGCGTTTACTCCTCAATCGCCGCTTCCCGGTAGGAGTCGATCGACGGGCAGGAACAGATCAGGTGGCGGTCACCGTAGACGTTGTCGATGCGGTTGACCGGAGGCCAGTACTTGTTGCCCTTGAGGCTTGCCACCGGGTAGGCCGCCGCCTCGCGGCTGTAGGGGAAAGCCCAGTCGTCGCTGACGATGTCGGCCAGGGTGTGCGGCGCATTGCGCAGCATGCTGGTGTCTGCCTCGGCCTTGCCCTGTTCCACTGCACGAATCTCCTCACGGATGGCAATGAGCGCGTCACAAAAACGGTCCAACTCATAGAGGGATTCACTTTCCGTCGGTTCCACCATCAGCGTGCCCGCCACCGGGAACGACATGGTGGGGGCGTGGAAGCCGTAGTCCACCAGGCGCTTGGCCACGTCTTCCTCGCTGATGCCGCTGGCTTCCTTGAGCGGACGGATATCGATGATGCACTCGTGGGCCACGCGGCCGTTACGGCCGGTGTAGAGAATCGGGTAGTGGCCGTCGAGGCGGTGGGCAATGTAGTTGGCGCCGAGTATCGCCACCTTGCTGGCGTGCTCCAGTCCGGCCGCGCCCATCAGCGCGATATAGGCCCAGGAAATCGGCAGGATCGAGGCGCTGCCAATCGGCGCGCTGGCAATCACGTCCACCACGTGGTCAGCGCCTTCGTCGCTGTGCAGGGGATGGTTGGGCAGGAAGGGCGCCAGGTGGGCACCCACACCGATCGGGCCCATGCCGGGGCCACCGCCGCCGTGGGGAATGCAGAAGGTCTTGTGCAGGTTGAGGTGCGAGACGTCGGCGCCGAATTTTCCAGGCGCTGCCAGTCCGACCAGTGCGTTGAGGTTGGCGCCGTCCACATACACCTGGCCGCCGTGGCCGTGAATGATCTCGCACAGCTCGACGATACTTTCCTCGAACACCCCGTGAGTGGACGGGTAGGTGACCATGATGGCGGCCAGCTCACTGCCGTGGCGCTCGGCCTTGGCCCGAAGGTCATCCATGTCGACGTTGCCGTGCTTGTCGCACTCGACAATCACCACTTTCATGCCCGCCATGGCGGCGCTGGCCGGGTTCGTGCCGTGGGCGGAGCTGGGGATCAGGCAGATGTCGCGGTGATGGTCACCGCGGCTCTCGTGGTAACGCCGGATCGTCAGCAGGCCTGCGTACTCGCCCTGGGCGCCGGCGTTGGGCTGCATGGAGATCGCGTCGTAACCGGTGCACTCCAGCAGCATGTGTTCGAGCTCGTCCACGAGCTGCCGATAGCCCCTGGCCTGGTCTTCCGGCGCGAAGGGGTGCATGCGCCCGAACTCGGGCCAGGTCACCGCCACCATCTCGGTGGTGGCGTTGAGTTTCATGGTGCAGGAGCCCAGCGGGATCATGGCGCGGTTGAGGGCAATGTCCTTGCTTTCCAGGCGCCGCAGGTAGCGCAGCATCTCGGTTTCCGAGTGGAAATCGTTGAACAGCGGGTGCTGCAGGTAGTTCGCCTCGCGCTGCAAAGATTCGGGAATGCCGGGCAAGTCATCCACCGCTGCATCCAGGGCATCGATGTCGACTTCGCTGCCGCCGAACACGCCGAACAGTGCGGCGAGATCATCGCGGCTGGTGGTCTCATCGAGGCTGATGCCGAGCCGGTCTGAGTCGATGAGGCGCAGGTTGTAGCCGGCCGCTACCGCGCGCTCGGCGATGTCCGCCTGCTGCTCGCCTACCGTAAAAGTCAGGGTATCGAAGTAGAAGTCATTGTCGGCATTGAAGCCCAGCCCGGCCAGTCCGGTTTTCAGGATCGTGACCAGGCGATGGATGCGCTCGGCGATACGGCGCAGGCCCTGGGGCCCGTGATACATGGCATAAAACGCCGCCATCATCGCCAGCAGGGCCTGGGCGGTGCAGATGTTGCTGGTGGCCTTCTCGCGGCGGATGTGCTGCTCCCGGGTCTGCATGGCCATGCGCAGGGCCTGGTTGCCGAGCCGGTCGATGGAGACACCGATGATGCGGCCCGGGGTGGAACGCTTGTAGGCATCGCGGGTGGCAAAGAAGGCCGCGTGCGGGCCGCCGTAGCCCATCGGCACGCCGAAGCGCTGGCTGTTGCCCACCACCACGTCGGCACCCATCTCACCCGGCGCTTTCAACAGCAGCAGCGACATAATGTCGGCGCTAACCGCAACCAGCGTGCCGGCGCCGTGGGCGCGCTCGATAAAGGGTTCGAGGTCGACCACCTCGCCGTGGCTGCCCGGGTACTGCAACAGTACACCGAAGGCTTCGGTGGACCCGGCCAGCTCCTCCGGGTCGCCGACGATCACCTCGATATCCAACGGCTGGGCCCGGGTTTTCACTACCGCGATGGTCTGCGGGTGGCAGCGGTAGGAAACGATGAAGGTGCGGCTGCGATTCTTCTTGTTGACCCGCTGCAACAGGGTCATGGCTTCGGCGGCGGCGGTGCCCTCATCCAGCATGGAGGCATTGGCCAGGTCCATGCCGGTCAGGTCCATCACCATCTGCTGGTAGGTAAGCAGAGCTTCCAGGCGGCCCTGGGAAATCTCTGGCTGGTAAGGGGTGTAGGCGGTGTACCAGCCGGGATTTTCCAGCACGTTGCGCTGGATAACGGCGGGCGTGAACGTGTCCGAGTAACCCATGCCGATGCAGGAACGCAGCACTGTATTCTGGTCGGCAATCTCGCGCAGCCTGGCGAGCACTGCCTGCTCAGTCTGGGGTGCGTTGATTGCCATAGGCTCGCGCCGGCGGATCAATTCCGGCACCGTATCGTCGATCAGGGCATCGAGGCTGTCGTAGCCCAGGGCCTGGGCCATTTCACTTTGTTCGGCGGGGCCGGGGCCCACGTGGCGGCGGATAAAATCGTCGTGGTTTTCGAGTTCGGAAAGGCTGCGGCGGGTCACGTACAAGGCCCTCTGTGATCAAGGCGGCGATTGTACCGGAACAGCCCCGCAATGCCAGCGAGCTGCAGTGGATTTGTTCCGTTCAGGGGCTGGGAATCCGCTGGTTGGCTAGGATTTGGGCTGCTCTGCCTTATCTGCAAAACACATCCACTTCACCAGGGCCATGACACCGGCGACAGGTAATATAAAAAGGATGAACGCGGTAACTATCTCTTCAAAGGTTTCGTCTCCTTCAAATATCACTGCGGTGACCAGCGTCGCCAGCATCGTTGTCGCCGCTGACAGCGGCACAATCATGATATCCGCGCGGCAGAAGGTAGCAATCACCTGCATGCTGAGACCGACCGCAGCGAAAATGGCGGCAAGGAATATGCTGCCAATACCCGGTCCAAACGCAATGCCGAGTAATGCGAGCAGGAAGGCCCAGACGAGCCACGTGAAGATGATGAGAGCGAGTGTCGCTACCCTATTGAAACGTAGTCTTTTCACATGCTGGTTCGTTTTTCCCTGCTTTCGTATCCAGCTTGCTCTGTGGAAGAAGGCCTGACAAATACCCAATTCGCATATTGACTGCATCGTACATACCGGCTGAAGCCAGGCTGAGTTGGAGCGAAGCATGCAATGTCAGCCGGCCAGGAAGCGGGCCGCCAGCTTGTTGAACACGGCGGGCTTTTCAGCGTGCAGCCAGTGGCCGGCGCCCTGCATAGACTTGACCTCGGCATTGGGGAACAGGGCCAGCACGGCGTCCCGGTGCTCCGCCCGCACGTAATTGGATTCACTGCCGGCGATGAACAGCACCGGGCCGTCGAAATGGCCGCCTGGGGAGGGCGGCACATTGGGTTCGCCCAGGTAGCGGTAATTGGCTTTGATGGCTGCGCGGTTGATCAGCCAGTCCCAGCGACCGTTGCCGTCCCTCTGCCAGCTCTTGAGCAGGAAGGCGCGCACGCCGGCATCCTCGACGTGTTCAGCCAGCACCGCGTCGGCACCCTTGCGGTCTTCCGGCCCGGCAAGCGCGACGGCATCCAGTCCGGACAACACGTCGTCGTGATGGGGCGGGTATTGCACTGGCGCGATATCGGCCACCACCAGGCGGTCAACCAGTTCCGGGCGCTCCAGTGCCAACTGCATGGCAATTTTGCCGCCCATGGAATGGCCCAGCACCCGGCAGGGCGCCAGGTCCATGCCCTCGATAAACGCGGCCACATCAGCGGCCATGGCCGGGTAGTCCATCACCTCACGGCGGGGTGATTGGCCATGGTTGGGCAGATCGAGCGAGTAGACGCTGAACTGTTCGGCCAAGCCGCGGGCCACCATGCCGAGGTTGGCAGCAGAGCCGAACAGGCCGTGCAGCAAGAGGACGGGCGGGCCCTCGCCGCGATGCAGGTGATGAAGTAGCATGATGGCGCCATGATACCGCTAATCGACCTGCTCGCCGACGTTCGCGCCTGCACCCGCTGTGAATTGCCCCTGGGCCCGCGGCCGGTGTTGCGCGCCCATGAGGACGCCGAGCTGCTGATCATTGGCCAGGCCCCGGGCACCAAAGTGCACGAGACCGGGATCCCGTGGAATGACCCCAGCGGCAACCGGCTGCGGGAATGGCTGCAGATGGAGCGCGATGAGTTCTACGATGAGCGCAAGGTGGCCATTATCCCGATGGCCTTCTGTTACCCCGGCAAAGGCAAGTCCGGTGACCTGCCACCGCCGCCGGTGTGTTCGGAAACCTGGCACGATGCTCTCCTCGAGCGGCTGCCGAACATCCGCACCACCTTGCTGCTCGGCAAGTATGCTCAAGATCGCTACCTGAGCTGGAACGGTGAGCTGGACGAGAAGAGCAGCCTCACCGAGCGTGTGCGCCACTGGCAGACCTGGGCACCGCGCTACTGGGTGATGCCGCACCCCTCGCCACGCAACCAGCTATGGCTCAGGCGCAACCCCTGGTTTGAGGCCGAGGTACTGCCGGCCTTTCGCGAACACCTGCAATCCAAACACTAGTGAACCCCAAGGAGTCCCCATGAATCGGGTAGATCCCGCCGAAGTCGGCCTGTGTGGCGAGCGCCTGGCGCGCATTGGCGAACACCTGCGCAGCCGCTACATCGAGCCCGGCAAGATTCCCGGCAGTCTCACGCTGGTCGCCCGCCGGGGGCAGGTCTGTTACCTGGAAAAGGAAGGCCGCCGCGACCTCGAGCGCGACCTGCCGGTGGAGGATGACACCATCTTCCGCATCTACTCCATGACCAAGCCGATCACGTCCCTGGCGCTGATGCAGCTACACGAGCGCGGTATGTTCCATCTCAACGACCCGGTGTACCGCTACATCCCCGAGTGGCGCAAGCTGCGCATCTTCAAGGCCGGTAGCTGGCCGATGTATGAGACGGTGGCCTGCCAGTCACCAATGACCATTCGGCACCTGTTCACACATATGTCGGGCCTGACCTATGGCTTTATGCACGCCACCAATGTC
The DNA here is from genome assembly GCA_965229625.1 of Halieaceae bacterium. Taxonomy (GTDB): domain Bacteria; phylum Pseudomonadota; class Gammaproteobacteria; order Pseudomonadales; family Halieaceae; genus JANQIO01. The sequence continues at coordinate 409,508 of CBDDJJ010000002.1, read as the reverse complement.
GACCATGGCTACCGCAAGGCACGCATCGGCAACCTGCAGCCCGGCCAGACCCTGCGGGACATGATCGAAGGCCTGGCGGCGCTGCCGCTGGAGTTTGAGCCGGGTACGGCCTGGAACTATTCGGTAGCCACCGATGTGTTGGGCTACCTGGTAGAAGTGCTGTCTGGACAGAGCCTGGACGCGTACCTGCGCGAGCATGTATTCGAGCCCCTGGGCATGCATGACACCGCATTCAATATTGCCGATGACAAGGTGGAGCGTTTTGCCTCCTGCTACCAGCGCAACCTCGACAAGTCGATTGGCCTGGAAGACGATGGCCAGGCCAGCGCCTACCGGGATCGGACGTTTTTCAGCGGTGGCGGTGGCCTGGTGTCCACCATGGCCGACTATTACCGCTTCTGCAGCATGCTGCGCAACGGCGGCGAGCTCGATGGCGCACGTATTATCGGCCCGCGCACGCTGGCGATGATGACGGCCAACCACCTGCCGGATGGCGGCGACCTGGCGGGTTGGGCGCGGGGCAGTTTCAGCGAGACCGGTAATGAAGGCATCGGCTTTGGGCTGGGTTTTGCGACCCGCACCGACCCGGTAGCCAGCGGTACCTTGACGTCAGTGGGTGAGTATCACTGGGGCGGACTGGCCAGCACCCTGTTCTGGGTGGACCCGGTGGAAGACCTGGTGGTGATCTTCATGACCCAGCTGATCCCCTCGGGCACCTTCAATTTCCGCAGCCAGCTGCACTCAATCATCTACTCGTCGATTCTGGATTAGGTCCCGGTCCAGCTGATCCACGAAAGCCTCGATAAAGGCTTCCATGATCGCCTCGCGATCGCCGGTTTCCTCGATGCCGGAGGCCGCCTGCCATAAGTGGGTGCCGTCGCGCACGGCGTAGAGGTTGGCTTCCAGGTGCAGGGATTTGTGCTGGGCGTAGAAATCGGGCACATGGGCCACCTCATAGGGTACGCCGTACACGCCGCCGTGGCGGTAGTAGCCGCCGCTGCGGTATATGGGCTGCACGCCATAATAGGTGCGGCCCGGGTGCAGCACTTCCTGTTCGTCGCGGCCGGCAAAGCTGGTCACCAGCACCGTATCGGTGCCCGCCTGCGCGGCCATGGCGGCTACCGCTTCCCGGTCAATCTTCTTCGCCGGGTTGAGTTCGTAGCTCGCCACCGCCTTCACGCCTTCCGCCTGCAGTGCATCCGTGAACTCCCGCTCGAAGCGCTGGCGGATATCAGTATGGGTCGTCACCGCCAGTACCAGTACACCGGACAGGTCCCGGTAGTCCTCGATGTTTTTGGCCGTCCAGCTGTTGGTGATGTAGGCATTGTTGGCGCAGCCGGCCAGCAGCAGCGCCAGAAGGATCAGGAAAAAAGGTCTCATTGTGGGGTTGCCGGCTCCCACAGTTCGATAGGGTTGCCCTCCGGGTCGTAGACCCGGGCGAAGCGCCCGTTGGGATACTCCTCCAGGTCGCGCTCCACCTTAATGCCGGCGGCCTCCAGTTGCGCGGCCATGGCGTCCAGGTCATCGACGCGGAAGTTGACCATCCAGGCCTGCTCCGGGCGACCGAAGTAGTCGGTGTTTTCGGAGAAGGGGGCGAACACGGTGGGGCCTGCGTCCTGCATCCAGGGTGGCGTGTCGTAGTCGGTGGGCACCCGTGATACACCCAGGTGCTCTTCGTACCAGGCGGCCAGCGCCGCCGGGTCCCTGGCGCGGAAGAACAGGCCGCCAATGCCGGTGACTTTTTCCATGGGTAGCTCTCCTGAGTTCTCGTTAATGAAGGTAGCTTGCGCGGGGAATGACCGCCACCTGTCAAGCCTGGGTCTGGAATCGCGGCTCCTGCACGCTGAGCAGCACGACGAAACCGATCGAGAGCAGGATGCCGGCGCCAATAAACACCGCGCCATAGCCCAGCGCCGCCGCGACCACGCCGCCCAGCAGGGGCGCGATGCTGCCGGCACCTTCACTCACGGTATTGGCGATAGCCAGTCGCAGGGAAGTCTGCTCGCGGTTGCCAAATTCCATGGGCAGGCTGATGGAGCCCAGGCGAAAGCCCTCCTGGGACGCACCAACCGCCGCGAATACCGCCACCACCACCCAGTAGTTCGCGCTGAGCAGCAAGGTCAGGGTGGCGGCAATCCACAGGCCGATGGAGAGCAGCATGCACAACCGAAACCCGTACTGGTCCGACAGCCAGCCCCAGAACAGGTTGGCCAGGGTGGCGGCAATGGTGAATGCCACCGTCAGGCTGGCCAGAGTTTCCCCCGACAGGCCAATGCTTTCACCGGCAAACAGGATGTAGAAGGGCAGGGCCATGCGCCCCAGGGTGGACAGGGCCCGGGCGGCAACAAAGCGGGCAAAGGCCGGTTCCGCGCGCAGGAAGCCTGGCATCTCGCGCAGGTACTGGCCGAAGCTGCGCCTGTCTGCCACGGTGGGTGGCTCCGGTTCCTGCACCAGTATCAGCACCAGCAGGCCGAGGGTGGTGAGCGCGAAGGCCATCAGGAATACCGCACCGTAGCCCGCCGAGCTGGGCGGCGTACCCAACAGGTAGTTACCGCCCACCCAGGCCACACCGATGGTGGTGAGGCTGGCGAGAAAGTTCCTGAGTCCCATCAGGCGGCCGCGGTAGTGCACGGGGATCACCTTGGAGAGCAAGGTCTGGAACACCACGGTCTGCATGCCGGCAAACAACCCGAACAGCGCCATGGCCGCCAGCGCCGCCAACAGCGCCGCCTGGCCCTCCAGCAGCAGGCCAGCCAGCGCCAGACACAGCACCGCCACCCGCATGGCGCCACCGGTCCAGAACCCCACCGGCAGAACCCGGCGGCGGTGGCCGATCAGGCTGGCGCTGAACAGCGGAGTCACCGCGGCGCCAAGCGCGGCCAGCGACAGGGCCAGGCCCACCGCCACATCGGAGCCGCCGGACAGCAGCAGGATATAGGCAGGCACAAAAGTGGGTGTGCTGACGAGCCGAAAGCCGGTTTGCCCCAGCAGGCCGTGTACCAGGTGCACGGCAAAGTTGCGCGGCAGGCTCTCCTGCACGCGCCGGTGGTAATCTCGCTCAGCGTTGGAATCGTACATAGGGTACTCTGGTCCTGTGGGCTCTGAGAGCACAGGAATTCATCGGACAGGACACCAGGTGAGCGCCGATGGTAGGCGATTTATCATACGGGCGATAGCGCCCGGCAACTTGGAAACACTATGGATCTTGCACTGCCTGCATCATTTGAACGTGATTTTTTCCGCCGCCTCAACGCGGTGGTGGAACCCGCCGTGCGCTGCGGCATTGCCTCGCCGCGGCTGCTGCCCGGGGGCCTGATTGTGCTCGAGAGCACCGGCTTCAAGAGCGGCCAGCCACGCCGCACACCGCTGGTGGCGATGAAGCTGGGCCGGCATATCCTCGTGGCTACCGGGCGCGGAGAGCGCTCTTTCTGGGTAAAAAACCTGCGCAAGCAGCCGCGGGTGCGCTTCTGGCGCGGCGGCCGCGAACAGGAGGCGAAGGCATTTGTGCTGGCCCCCGGCAAGGCGTTTCGCCGCCCGGCCTCGCTGCCGGCCTACCTGCAGGAACTGGCGGCCAGGCTCAACCCGCTCACCCGGCAGGGCTGGGCTTTTGCCATTCTGTCACCCCGCTGACTCTTTGTTCCCATCCCGCTGACTCTGGAGAAAAGCACATGAAAACCAGGCAATTGATCACGGCTGTTCTGGCGACGTTTTTTGCGGCGTCATTGAGCCTGCCGGCCCTCGCGGAACACGCGCTGCTCGGTGACAAGTCGGATATCCGCTTCATCTCCGTGAAGAACGCGGCGATTGCGGAGGTACATCACTTCAGCTCACTGACCGGCGGCATAGAGAACGGTGCGGTCAGTGTCACGATCCCGCTGGTCGACGTGGAAACCATGATCCCGATCCGCAACGAGCGCATGCAGAAGATGCTGTTTGAAACCGAGCTCTATCCGAAGGCCACGCTGACCGCGCTGGTGGACATGGACAAGGTCAAGGCGCTCGAGAACGGCGACTACACCGTGATGGATGTCAACGTCACCCTGGACCTGCATGGCAGCAGCAAGACCTACGCCAGCAAGGTGAACGTGGCCCGCCTCGGCGATGAAATTCACGTGACCACCGAGCAGCCGCTGGTGGTGAGCGCGGCAGACTTCGAACTGACCGCCGGGGTGGAGCGCTTGCGCACCATCGCCGGGTTGCAGAACATCGCCACCCAGGTACCGGTCACCGCGCAACTGGTGTTTGCGCTCTAGCGTCGATGGTGTTCGCCTAGGGCTGTGAGTAGCTGATATCAGTGATGTAGTAGCGCTGCTCTCCGCCCGGGCTTCTCACCTGTACCTCGTCATCGAGCCGCTTGCCCAGCAGTGAGCGCGCCATCGGTGAGTCCATGCTGAGTTTGCCCTGTTTCAGGTCGAACTCATCCGGGCCGACTATGCGGTAGCGCTGTTCCTCACCGTCATCGTCTTCCAGGGTGACCCAGGCGCCGAAATAGACCTTCTCGCGATCGTCCGGCGCGCGATCCACTACCTGCAATTCTTCCAGGCGCTTGTTCAGAAACCGCACCCGGCTGTCGATCTCCCGCAGCCGCTTCTTGCCGTAGATGTAGTCACCGTTTTCGGAGCGATCACCATTCTTTGCCGCCTCGTGCACCGCTGAGGTGACCTGTGGCCGCTCCACCTTCCAGAGCTGGTGTAACTCCGCGCGCAGGGCCGCCTCGCCTTCCGGTGTGATATAGCGTGAGCCACGTTTTCGAGGTGGTCGGTAACGTCCCATTTCGCTATGTTAGCGCACTTGGTCAGCGGCATTGGAGCCAGCATGGAAGCCAGCACCGGCGAAGCGCAGGGCGGCGTAGAGTACGAATCGGTCGGCGACGACTACCTCAGGCACAGGCAACTGCAGCGAGGCGCAGCGGGCTGGATCCTGCTGGCGGGACTCGGCGTTTCCTACGTGATCTCCGGCGATTTCGCCGGCTGGAACTTCGGCCTGGCGACCGGCGGATTCGGCGGCATGCTGGTGGCCACCGGCATTATGGGACTGATGTACCTGTGCATGGTGTTGAGCCTGGCTGAACTGTCTTCCAGCCTGCCCACCGCCGGTGGTGGCTACAGCTTTGCGCGCCGCACCATGGGCCCCTGGGGTGGTTACCTGACCGGCACCGCAATCCTGCTGGAATACGCCATTGCGCCGGCGGCTATCGCCGTTTTCATCGGCGGCTACGTGGAATCCCTGGTGGGCATCGACGGCTGGCCGGTGAGCCTTGCCAGCTACCTGGTCTTCGTCGGCATCCACCTGTGGGGCGTGGGCGAGGCACTCAAGGTCATGTTCGTGATTACCCTGCTGGCGGTGGCGGCGCTGCTGGTGTTTATCGTCGGTATGGTGCCGCATTTTGATACCGCCAATTTGTTCGATATCCCCGCCAACCCGGAGGCCACCGGCGCCAGTGTGTTCCTGCCACAGGGCTACCTGGGTATCTGGGCGGCGCTGCCCTTTGCCATGTGGCTGTTCCTGGCAGTGGAGGGTGTGCCGCTTGCGGCGGAGGAAGCCAAGGACCCGGGCCGCGATATGCCGCGCGGCATTATTGTCGCCATGCTGATTCTGCTGGTGTTCGGCTTGCTGGTATTGGTGCTGGCACCGGGCGGCGCCGGCTCGGCGCTGATGCAGGACCACGGCGCGCCGCTGGTGGGTGCCCTGCAGGCGGTGTACGGCGAGGATTCCAGGCTGGCGTCTTTCGTCAACTGGGTCGGCCTGGCGGGCCTGATCGCCAGCTTCTTCTCCATCATCTATGCCTACTCGCGACAGGTCTTTGCGCTGTCGCGGGCGGGCTACCTGCCGCGGCGGCTGTCGGTCACCAATACGCGCAAGGTTCCGGTGCTGTCGCTGGTGGTGCCGGCGGGCCTCGGGTTCCTGCTGTCATTGACGGGGGAGGGGGACCTGATGCTGACCATGGCCGTGTTTGGCGCCACTATCTCCTATGCCATGATGATGCTGTCGCATATCCTGCTGCGCCTGCGTGAGCCCGACCTGGCGCGACCTTACCGCACGCCCGGCGGCGTGGCGACTTCGGGTCTGGCCCTGCTGTTAGCCGTGGTAGCCTTTATCTCTACATTCCTTGCCAATTTCGAGGCCGCGCTCTGGAGCGCGGGATTTTATCTACTGATGATTGTCTATTTTGCTGTGTACAGTCGCCATCACCTGGTGGCGCAGGCGCCTGAAGAAGAGTTCGCGGCCATCGCCGCCGCCGAGCGGGAGTTGAGTTGACGTGAAGCCGTTGCTGGTTTGTTTCCTCTGGGGCCTGAGCCAGGTGGCGGCAGCCTGCCTGGAAATCGACGCCGAGCCCCGCCAGGGCGCGCTGCTGTGGGGCCAGGTGGCACCGGGTAGTGCAGTCATGCTCGACGATGAAGCCATTAGCGTGGCGCCGGACGGCACCTTCGTGTTTGGCTTTGGCCGTGACGAAAGCGGGGAGCGCGGCCTGCGCGTTGAGGGTGTCGACACGTGCACGGTGACACTGTCGATCCAGCCGCGCGACTACCGTATCCAGCGCATAGAGGGCGTACCCCAGCGCACGGTCACCCCCGATCCGGACGACCTGGCACGTATTCGGCGTGAGGCGGCGCTGGTGGCCTCCGCCCGCAAGGTCAGCCGTCCCGATACCGACTTCGCCGAGGGTTTTGCCTGGCCGGTCACCGGCCGGATCAGTGGCGTATACGGCAGCCAGCGCGTCTATAACGGCACCCCGGGCCGACCCCATTTCGGGGTCGACGTGGCGGTGCCCACCGGTACACCGATTACCACCCCGGCCCCGGGTGTGGTGACGCTGGCGGAGCCAGACCTGTTCTACAGCGGCGGGACCATCATCGTCGACCACGGCATGGACGTGAGCTCATCCTTCCTGCACCTCAGTGAGGTGACGGTAGAAGTCGGCCAGCGCGTGGAACCGGGTGATATCATCGGCAAGGTGGGTAGCACCGGGCGCGCCACCGGCCCGCACCTGGACTGGCGTATGAACTGGCGCAACCGGCGTGTGGATCCGCAACTGCTGGCGCCGCCCATGCCGCAACCGGTCGCGGCGCCCTAGCCCGCAGCAGGCTCCAGACGGTACCGCCGGGCGCCGCATGTGGCGTATAATGCGCGGCCGATTTACAGAGAGCCGTCATGACCGGAACCATCGACAAGAAACTGCTGAGCATCCTGGTATGCCCGGTGAGCAAGGCGCCGCTGGAGTACGACCGCGACAAGCAGGAACTGGTGTGCAAAGCCAGTGGCCTGGCTTACCCGATTCGCGATGGTATTCCCGTCATGCTGGAGAACGAGGCGCGCCAGCTCACGGCGGATGAGAAGCTGGGCTGAATCCACAAAGCCCGGCACGTTTTAGAAAACCAGGACCAGACAGCAGCGATGGAAGACACAATTTTCGGCAAGATCACCCGCGGTGAAATTCCCACAGAGTTCGTCTATGAGGACGAGCACTGTGTGGCGATCAACGACATCCACCCCCTGGCACCGGTGCATGTGCTGGTGATTCCCCGCAAGCCGATTCCAAAGCTGGTGGATGCCAGCGAGGAGGACCAGGCGCTGCTGGGCCACCTGATGCTGGCCGTGGGCAAGATCACCCGCCAGCTTGGCGTCAGCGAGGCTTTCCGCCTGGTGGTCAACAACGGGGAGGGCGGCGGCCAGACCGTGTTCCACCTGCACCTGCACATCCTGGCGGGACGCGACTTCGACGAAGGCAGCCTGGCCCGCGGTATCCAGGGGTAAGCAGGAACAGCACACAAGCAAAGACAGCCATGAAGAGTTCCGAGATCCGCGAGGCCTTCCTCGCCTATTTTGAGCGCCAGCAACATACCCGTGTGGCCAGCTCCTCGCTGGTGCCCCATGACGACCCGACGCTGCTGTTCACCAACGCCGGCATGAACCAGTTCAAGGACGTGTTCCTCGGCGCCGACCAGCGCGACTACCGGCGCGCCACCTCCAGCCAGCGCTGCGTGCGCGCCGGCGGCAAGCACAATGACCTGGAAAACGTGGGCTACACCGCGCGCCACCACACGTTTTTCGAGATGCTGGGCAACTTCAGCTTTGGTGACTACTTCAAGCGCGACGCCATCCGCTTTGCCTGGGAATTCCTGACCCAGGAAATGGGTCTGCCGGCAGAGCGCCTGTGGGTCACCGTCCACGTGAGTGACGATGAGGCCGCGGACATCTGGTTCAACGATATCGGTGTCAGCCCGGAGCGTTTCTCTCGACTGGATGAAGACAACTTCTGGCAGATGGGCGACACCGGACCCTGTGGCCCCTGCACGGAAATTTTCTACGACCACGGCGAGGACGTGCCCGGCGGACCGCCCGGCAGTGAGAATGACGACCTCGATCGCTACGTGGAAATCTGGAACCTGGTGTTCATGCAGTACAACCAGTCCGCTGACGGTAGCCGCGAGCCACTGCCCGCGCCCTCGGTGGATACCGGTATGGGCCTCGAGCGCATTGCCGCGGTCCTGCAGGGCGTACATTCCAATTACGAGATCGACCTGTTCCAGGCCATTCTCAAGCAAGCGGCCCAGCTTCTGGGGCAGGACTCCACCGAGCACAGCTCGCTGCGGGTGATTGCCGACCACATTCGTTCCTGTTCCTTCCTGGTCTGCGATGGCGTGCTGCCCAGCAATGAAGGGCGCGGCTACGTGTTGCGCCGCATCATTCGCCGCGCCATCCGCCACGGGAATAAACTCGGTGCTACCGGCCCCTTCTTCCACAAGCTGGTGGCTGTGCTGGTGGAGCAGATGGGCGAGGCCTACCCCGATCTGCGCGAGGGCCAGGCCCGCATCGAGCAGGCCCTGCTGGCCGAGGAAGAGCAGTTTGCCCGCACCCTCGACAACGGCATGGCGATTCTTGAAGAGGCGCTGGCCGATCTCGACGGCTCGGTGATTCCCGGCGAGGTGGTATTCCGCCTCTACGACACCTACGGCTTCCCGGTAGACCTGACCAACGACATCGCCCGGGAGCGCGAGCTGAGCCTGGATATGGATGGCTACGAGGTGGCCATGGAGGAACAGCGCAAGCGTTCCCAGGATGCCGGTAGCTTCGCAATCGATTACAACGATGTGCTCAAACTCGACGGCCATACCGAATTCACCGGGTACCAGGGCACCGAAGGCAGCGGCACTGTTACGGCGATACTGAAGGGCGGTGAGATGGTCGACACCGCCAGTACCGGTGATGAAGCGGTACTGGTGCTGGACCGTACCCCGTTCTACGGCGAGTCCGGTGGCCAGGTGGGCGACTCGGGATACCTCGGCAGCGGTGACTCCCGCTTTGAAGTGCGCGATACCACCAAGGGCAGCGACCAGCACCTGCACCACGGTGTGATGCTGTCAGGCAGTATCAGCGTCGGCGATACCCTCGAGGCAACAGTGGATGCCGGCGTGCGCCAGGCGACCGCACTCAATCACTCTGCCACCCACCTGCTGCATGCGGCCCTGCGCAACGTTTTGGGGGACCACGTGCAGCAGAAAGGCAGCCTGGTGGATTCCCAGCGCCTGCGCTTTGACTTCAGCCACCCGCAGGCGGTGACCCGCGAGGAACTGAAGGCCATCGAAGACATGGTCAATGAACAGATTCGCGCCAACAGCGAGGTCACCACCCGGCTGATGGGCATGGACGCCGCCATGGAGGCGGGTGCCCTGGCCCTGTTCGGAGAGAAATACGGTGAGGAAGTGCGCGTGCTCAATATGGGCGGCGATTTCTCCGTGGAACTCTGTGGCGGTACCCACGTGGATCGCACCGGTGATATCGGCCTGATGCGCATCACGTCGGAGTCGGGAATTTCCGCGGGCGTACGCCGGCTGGAAGCGGTCACCGGCGCCCAGGCGATAGACGCTTTTGATGTGGCTGAGGACAAGCTTGCCCAGATCGGTGAACTGGTCAAAGGCGACACCGGCAATGTGGTGGACAAGGTCGGCGCCCTGCGTGCGGCCAACCGCGAGCTGGAAAAGGAAATCAAGCAGCTCAAGCAGAAGCTCGCCTCCAGCGCCGGCGGCGACCTCGCCAGCCAGGCGGTGGAGGTGAATGGCGCCAAGGTGCTGGCGGCCTCGCTGGACGGCGCCGACCCGAAATCCCTGCGCGATACCGTGGACCAGCTCAAGAACAAGCTGGGTAGCGGGGTGATCCTGCTGGCCGCGGTGGATGGCGACAAGATCGCACTCACCGCCGGTGTCACCAGGGACCTGACCGACAAGGTGCGCGCCGGCGACCTGATGAGAGAATTTGCCGGCCGCCTGGGTGGCAAGGGCGGGGGCCGCCCGGATATGGCCCAGGGCGGTGGCAGCGATGTCGGTGCCCTGGCCGCGACCCTGGCGGCGGTTCCGGAGTGGGTGCAGGACCAACTCCCATGAGCCTCCTGGTACAGAAGTTCGGCGGTACCTCGGTGGGTACCGTCGAGAAGATCGAGCAGGTGGCCGACAAGGTCGCCCGCTTTCGGCGCGACGGCGACAGCCTGGTCGTGGTGGTCTCCGCCATGGCGGGGGAAACCAATCGCCTGATCGGCCTGGCCCACGAGGTACAGGACCAGCCGCTGCCGCGGGAGATGGATGTACTGGTTTCCACCGGGGAGCAGGTCACCACCGCGCTGCTGGCCATGGCGCTCAACAAGCGCGGCGTGAAAGCCAAGTCCTACAACGGCAGCCAGGTGCGCATTCTCACCGATGACGCCCATACCAAGGCGCGCATCCGCGAGATCGACGATGCTCGCCTGCACGCCGATCTGGAGGCGGGCTACGTGCTGGTGGTGGCCGGTTTCCAGGGTGTCGATGAGCACGGCAACATCACCACCCTGGGGCGCGGCGGTTCCGACACCACAGCCGTTGCCCTGGCGGCGGCCCTGAAGGCCGACGAGTGCCAGATCTACACCGACGTGGACGGGGTCTACACCACCGACCCGCGCATGGTCGATGGCGCCAAGCGCCTCGACACCATCACCTTCGAGGAGATGCTGGAAATGGCCAGCATGGGCTCCAAGGTGTTGCAGATTCGCGCCGTCGAGTTTGCCGGTAAGTACAGTGTGCCCCTACGGGTACTGCACAGTTTCGAAGAGGGACCAGGCACCCTGATCCGACTGGAGGAAGAAAGCGACATGGAAAACCCCACCATCGCGGGCATTGCCTTCAACCGCGACGAGGCCAAGATCACTGTGCTGGGCGTGCCGGACACGCCGGGCGTGGCCTACCGCATCCTGGGGCCCGTGGGCGAGGCCAATATCGAAGTGGATGTGATCGTGCAGAACGTTTCTGAAGACGGCAGCACCGACTTCACCTTCACTGTGCACCGCAACGAAATGGCCAAAGCCGAAACGATCATCCGCCAGGTGGCGGAGGATCTGGGTGCCCGCCAGGTGACGGCCGACAACAAGATTGCCAAGATTTCCCTGGTCGGCGTGGGCATGCGCTCCCACGCTGGTGTTGCCAGCCAGATGTTCAAGACTCTGTCCGAAGTGGGCATCAACATCCAAATGATCAGTACTTCGGAAATCAAGATCTCAGTGATAATTGATGAAAAGTTTATCGAACTGGCCGTGCGAGCTTTACACTCTGCATTTGGCCTGGATCAGGAATCTTCCGCCGCCGCCGGGGTCTGAAGACTGGCAATTGCGATAAACTCGGCGATAATTAGAAATCAGGTGCAGTATTTCTCTGCACAGAGCGGCCGTGGTACCGCAAACAAGGATAGGAGTACCAGGACATGCTAATCCTGACCCGAAGAATCGGGGAAACGCTCATGGTGGGCGATAACATAACCGTCACGGTGTTGGGAGTGAAGGGAAACCAGGTACGGCTTGGTGTGAACGCCCCGCGCGATGTGGCCGTGCATCGGGAAGAAATCTACAACCGCATCCAGCACGAAGAAGACAAGTCCAAAGATTCAAAGGACTGAATCCACACGCGCCTCCGGCGCGGTTCTAGACCATTGGCTTGCAGGAGAGCCAAAACAGCTATCCAGATTCAACCCGCCCCGAATAGTTGATTTGAGAGCGGTTGTTGGTATGATGCCGCCACTTCCGGAGAAGTGGCCGAGTGGTCGAAGGCGCTCCCCTGCTAAGGGAGTATACGTTAATAGCGTATCGAGGGTTCGAATCCCTCCTTCTCCGCCAATTCCTTCCCCAATTAATTGATTCCATTGAGGTTTTATCGAGAAGCCTCTGTCGGTGTATATCTCCGTATATACTTGGGTCCTCCCTATCACCTAGTGTTCTGTTGCAACTGCCGTTATGTCTGACCAATCACATCTGGACAACAAGTATTTCCTTTCTCCTGACACCTACAATTGCCCTTTCTGTAAGAGGGGCAACGTCCAATACTATAACCGTGGGGCCGAGCGCTTCGACTGGTCGAATGATAAGAAATGCGAAATTTGGCGAGTATGTTGCTCAAGTTGTCAAAAGGTATCTATGCATCTGACATTTGAAGACCTCCATAGACCAAATTGGTCTGACACATTCAAAATAAATGTCGATCTAGATGAAGCCTTCTTCTACTCGGTGCCTACATCTTTTTTTGTCATCGACAGCCGTATACCGAAAGAGATACGTGAGTTGATCACCGAAGCGGAAGGCTGCAAGAAGATGAACTATCTGACTGGCGCGTCAGCTTGCACACGAAAAGCTATCTATAAACTTCTCCTCCTTCACGAAGCTGAGGGTGAGAACTACGACGATAAAATTGCAGCACTTCAGAATTTGTTCCCCAACATCGACGAAGTGCACTTCGAGATACTCGGCCATATTAAAGATATGACCAGTGATCATGTTCATGAACAAAGCTGGGAGGCCTGGTCCAGCCAGCACCTCACCCTGTTTCTTGAGGCGCTAAAGGCGATGCTCCACGAAATTTATGTGGTGCCAGATGAGAAAGCCAAGCGAGCGAAAGCCGTCCGCGCACTGAGGGGAGATTTCGGGAAAGCCAAGGCGGAGCAGCAGGCTATGGATGAAGCGCCGCAAGCCTCATCAACTCATCCAGAGGGTGATGACCCTGATCAGGTATGAGACTACGTTCACTGTAAAACATGCTCGACCAGATTACCCAAGTACTATCTAGCCTAAGGAGTATCAGTCCGGCCGTTTTTCTTGGCTTGGCAATAGCGACCGGAACTGTACTCTTTATTGACGAAGGACTTGCGGTCACACTGGGAGTCGAAAACTTGCGGCAGGAGTATAGAGGTCACCTTGGCCTCGGACTCCTCGTGTCGCTCTCTATTCTTGCGTCACAGAGTCTCTGGTTTGTGGGAGAGGCGATTCAAGAGGCTCGTAAGCGGAGGAAGAAGAAGCGGAACCTGCGCAAAAAGCGAGAGCTAGATGAGCTTCAACTGCACAAGCTTACTCCCGATGAGAAAGCATACCTTTTGCCGTTCATCTATGGTGAAAACACAATGTACTTCAAGATGGAGGATGGGGTTGCCGGGGGGTTGGAGGCAAAGAACATTATTTACCGCTCATCCAACATGGGGAGCCTGGTACGTGGATGGGCCTACAATCTGCAACCTTGGGCTAGGGAATATTTGGAAGCAAATAGCTATTTGTTAGAAGGTGCAAACTCATCGCCTAACGGGCCGCCTGATTGGTAGCCCATAACGAATTTATTCCCAGTTCACCAGCTTGAGGGCCTCATCCGGGTCCACCCCGGCTTCCTTGGCCAACGCTAGTGCCTGAACCACTGCTGTCACCGCCCGTGCTCGGCCTCCAGCGTCATACGCTTGCAAGGGTTTCATCACATCGATGCTCACTGGCTCCAGCAGCTTGGCGCTGGTTTCCTCGGCCATCAGGTTGGCAATGGGCTGCATCATCCACTGGGCCAGGTGGCGCTGTGCTTCCCGCACCAGCGGGCCTGTGGTGGACGGATTGAACAAGCTGGGCAGGACGCCATACACGGCCAGTATTGATCCAGTGGCCGCGTCTAGGCTCTCTTTCGTCATGCTCTTGGACAGGTCTGGGGAGAGGTCGCTGGGTCGCCAGTCTGTCTGAGGAACGGGTCCCCCCGCCGCTGCGACATTCACGGATTCCCGCAGCAGGAGTCGCCCACGCTTACCCTTGAACTGCTGGCCTAACTGCTCCAGATCAGTCTCCGGAGATTCAGGAAACGGCAATACCTGACTGCCCAGCGGTGCGGACTGGTACACCTCCGCCAAGGCTGACTCAATCGCATGAAGCCATTGGGCGGTCAGATTGGCGCGGGAGAGGGGAGAGCGCCCTGTCCATGGGGCCACCGCATCTGAGCCAATCCGGAAGTGCAGCACTTCTGAGGCAAGGGCGGTTTGCGTGGTGCCCCCACCAGCCTCTGAGACTGAGATGCGGTACGCACGGGGCTTCCCGTTCTTGGTCAGCAGGTCCCAATCACTCACCGGGATCAGATCGTTATCAATCAGGAAGACGGATTCGCCTCTCAGGGCCAGTGAACGTGCCGCCAGTGCCCGCAGTTCCGCTGTCAGTAGCGCTGTGCCCTTCACCTCAGCCAGACTCAGGGCGTGCTCCCAGAGGGACACACAGCTTTGCACCGTGGCTGTCAGCTCCGCCAGTCCTGACTGGCCCGCAAGGTAGCTCTCCCGCGCACTCAGGATCGATGCCGTGAAGCCCGTGGCTGTAGCTCGGGTCTCCAGCTTTTCCTTGCGCTTGAACGGCCACATCAATGCGGCCTCCGGTACTGGCGCAGCAGATCGGCACAGCCACTGTGTTGCAGGGCTTTGGCCAACCAGTTGGGTGAGCGCTGTACCGTTTCTTCGATCTCGCCCCCAAGGTTAAGGGTTTCGCTGGCCGCTCCGGCGATACCTTCACGGCTTCTGCCGTCTTCGTAGTAGGCTTTCAATCGCAGGTAGGCCATCACCACGGGCTCTGGTACGGGTTCAGTGGTACCACCCACAGTGGCGGTGATGCGGTAGGTCCCCCGAAAGGGAAGTTCATACCCGCCCAATGGGCTGGGATTCAATGTGCTGGCATTCCACACATAGCCGGTCTCGTCCCACTCATCGATTACGATGTTGGAAACCGGGGAGAGGTGGGGCTTCCAGTTGCCCGGTCCCCGCACAGTCCACACGCACTGACGTGGCGTCCATCGCCGGTCGATCCACAATTCAATCCGCCGCCAGTACGCCGCCACCAGTTGCACGGGCTGGGGATCATAGGGTTCCTCAGACTCGTGGTACTCAGGGTAAGACTCTGGGCTGGGTTGAAAGGTCAGCGTCGGATAGACATCCGGCTCCGCCTCTTCGAATCGCAGCAATTCCATCACAGCCTCCAGCGGTACCTTGGATTGCAAACCGGATTGCAATTAAGTTCACTCAAGGTCCAATTGCGTTGCTCTACCTGTGTTTCCGGATACGCAGGGCGAGTGACCAGTGACAGCTCAAACAGGATCGCGTCATTCACTGTCCGGATGATCGCTTGGCCTTCCTCGGGGTCTTCATCTTCCACCGTCTCCGCATTGGGCACGGTCCGCTGTGGCGGGATTCTGAAGCCCGGAGAAATTCCACCAATTAAACCCGCCTCCAGCATGGCCATGGCATCCCGCCCATGGCTGGTATTCAGCACAGCATCTGAAAGCGTGGCAGTGAAGGTAAGGGCGGCAGCGGTATCCCGCAGATCAAGTGAGCCTGACAACTTGCTGGCCAGTGGCTTGCCGAAGTCATGGCCCACCAGAATGTGGATTTCCTGCGTCCGGCTCTCCACAGAGTAACGGAACGCCCCTGACTTGAAGCGTTCCTTACGGGGTCGCCCGGTGCGTCCACCGTCGCTAAGCGTCGCCTTCGAGTTATAAGGGAAGCTCCCGCTTATGCGTGTTTGCTTCCCGGCTCGGCGAATCTCTAGCTCACCGTCCGTGCCACCAAACAGCATTACTGAAGCTCTTTGATGATCCGGACTTGTTCGCTACGGCTGGCGGTGACATCCACCGTGACCAGACCCGTCAGCTTAAGTTGGCCGGATGCGGCCTTGGTGTAAGGATCGCGGATCAGGTCCACGCCACCCCAGATGCCGACGAAGAACGGAGCCACGCCATTCACTGTGGTGGTCATCACCGCCGTGGACTCCGCCGGGTTGCCTACGGGCGCTGCCAGTGCATTGGTGGAGGTCACCAGTGATCCCAGCTTGTTGGCCAGCCGGTCCAGATCGGTGATGCCGCTGCCGACTTCGTACACCTGATCATCCAGCGAATCCAGCAGTTCGGTCCGCATCAGCAGTCGGACGTTTTTGTAGCCACCGGCATTGGCGATCAAAAACTGAGTTGCCTGCTGGCGCAGCACTTGATAGGTGGCCGCTGCATTCACCGTGGCTTCTGCAAAGCCGTAGGTGGCCGCACCGGGGATCACGCCCAGCGGTTGACCATCCGCACCCGTGCCAAGAAACACTCTCGCATCCAGTTCCTGAGCAATAGCACTACGCATATCACGGCGGATGGCTTGCTCCAGTGCGCTGCCGGATTGCTTCATGGTCTTCCGGGTCAGCGTCATCTGGCAGCCAAGGTTATGGTCCGGGGCCAGTGCGCGGTCAATGGTCTGGTAGGCTTGCGGTGACGCTACGTCGCCATCCTCTGTGGTGGCCCAGCCGGTCTGGGCACCTTGAGTACATATTGGGTATTCGACTTCACCCATCGGAATGTTCACCACTTGGGCACCCATCTGGCCCATGACGCTGGCCGGGAATAGCCTGTCAGTGATTGGTTTGGTCTGGATGGGATCAGGAGTGCCGCTGGCGATGGTTTCTCCCACACGTTGTTCCAATGCCATCAGTGGAACAGGGTACCCACGGTAACCGCCATGGCTGCGCATCTCCTGCACTACCTCAGCCGTTTGGCCGGAGAGGGGAGAGCCTTCATCCAGTGCCAGTGCGACCTGTCGCAGCTCGAAGCTGGCGATCAAATCGGAGAACTCTTTCTCTGATCGCTCTTCCAGTTCTTCCCCGGCTTCCTTGCGCTCCTGATCCTCAGCGATCAGACACGCCCGGTAGCGGGTTTCATTGGCGGAGTATTCCTTGTCCAGATCGGACATGCTCCGCAGTTCATTTTCATCGGGGGTTTCTTTCGCAGCGAGTGTGCTGAGTTCTTGGCGAATCTCAGATTGCCGCTTTTGGATTTTTACGGATTCCAACATGACACGTCCTCACGTTTGCAGTACCAAGTCTCGCCATGCCTCCCGCTCCGGGGACAATGGGCCGAACACTTCCAACCGCGTCTTGCGGCTGTGACAAACGCGACATCGTGTCGCTAGATTTTCCAGATCAAACGCCAGTTCAGGGGCGTCCCGGACTGACTTAACATGATCAATCTGTAGGTGGTGCTTTGACCCGCAGTCTACACATTCAAAGTTATCGCGTCTCAGTGCCTGCAATCGCAGTGCAGGCCAGCGCCGGTCCTTGATCACCTTGGCGCTGTGACGAAAGTACTCCTTGTGGCTCATACCCATGCCACCTTGGGTGCTCTCGCTGCCGGTCTTGCTGACAGGCGCTTCCCTTCCGCTACAGCTATCACGGCCGCCGCTATCGCATCGATGCGGCCTAGGCTGCGGCCCTTCGCCAGTCTGTTGTTGCCGTTGTCATCTCGCTGTACGACACAATCAGCAATTGCTGAACGCATCAGTAGGCTTGGTAGGGTCTTCACTTCCAGATCGAGACAAGCCGTTCGGAAACGGTCAAGGTCTTCATTGCCGTCGTAGTACCCAAACCTTCGCCACACAATAGGCGCATGGACTCCGGCTTGCTGGACACCTTCCAGAAACTGTGATTTCTTGAACTTGTCCGCTACAAGACAGTGGACAGGTTGGCCATACGCTCTGGCTAGTACTTGTTGAACCCATTGAGCAACTGGCACTGTTCGCTGGCCGATCAGGGACAGTTCCTGACGCTCTGCCATTTGCTTGTAGCGATCCCCCACGCGGTCATTCTGGCCACGGCTTAGTAGGTCTGGCTCATTGGGGAACCATGCGTGACTCTCCAGCCTTCCGGTCTCGGGCCAAAAGTAAGCCGCCGCGCTCATGGACGCTGACTCTCCCGCGTCGAGTCCGATCACTACAGGTCCCTCTTTTGGGGGAAGCTCGGTCACCTCACAGGCCAGCCACTGATCCGTTGTCAGCACCACTGTGCGGTTCTCATCGGCTACCCGTTCGTTGCGTACTAGCCAGCGGAACTGGGTGAGGGCACTCCCACCACGCTTGATGGCGATCTGGGCATTTCTTACAAGCATTTCAGGGGATGCTCCTACCCCATGTTCCGAGCCAGGATTGGCTTGCAGCAGTGATTCCAGATCGTCGGCTGGTAGATTCGGGGGAGGGCGGAACTCCATAACGAATGTACCCAGAGGCGGATCGTCAAGCTGTCGGCTGAAGGTATGAAGGTCATTTTCCGAAGAGGTGGAAATACTCAACACCCTTCCTCCGACCTTCATGGCCCCGGTCA
This sequence comes from Halieaceae bacterium, assembly GCA_965229625.1. Lineage (GTDB taxonomy): Bacteria > Pseudomonadota > Gammaproteobacteria > Pseudomonadales > Halieaceae > JANQIO01. The sequence continues at coordinate 391,093 of CBDDJJ010000002.1, read as the reverse complement.
CATGGACGGACTCTGCAAGATCACCCTTTTCAATTTCCCAGTGACCCCGCTCATCGAAGATCACAAGCGTAGGGCTGCCACCCAATTGGGAGCGGGCATCACTCGCGGCCACCTTAAGGGTGTGCTCTATGCCATCAGGGTCCCGGTAAGTGATCTCCAACCGGGGAGCTTTTCGGATGGTGTACCGCTCCTGTTCCTCTGGGGGTAATCCTTCAATGAATGCCACCACAAACTGGTAGGCAATCCGTCCCTGTTCTAGTGTCCGCGCTGCAATCACGATCTCCCTGCGTGGCTGATCATCACAGACACCCACCAAGCCAGCGTGAGCAATGGCAGCGGCAAAGCAGGTCTTCCCACCACCTCGGGCCATACACAGAATCGCCATCTGTATATCGGGCTGGAATGCGCCTTGTAGCCACTCCCACTGGGCCGGGTACAGGAGCATACGCTCACCAGCTTTCTGTCCGGTAGGGACTCTCAGCTTGGTCTCAATGTGCTCCCTAATGGCTTCCGCAACCGTCATATGTCAACCTCGTTAAAGCGCGAGAAATGTAACTAAACCCCCACGCAACAGGCCCCACGCTCAAAGCGGAGCATTGGCGCCGTTTCCGGTGCGTGAGTGTGTCGGGCCGATGGCTTGCAGCCACGCCATGAATTCGGATCGTACGTAGCGGGATTGATGCTTGCCTACAACGATGACACGCGGACCGACATGCCGTGATCGCCAGTAGTCCAGTGATCCCAGTCCTTTACGCTTGCCGCTTTCCTGTAGCAGCCGGACGGCTTCTTTCCGCTTGATCAGATCATCGAGGTCATCCACTGAGACCTTGCAGCGTGATGTCTTGGTGATCATCCTGGCCACCTTCGGCAACGAGTAGAATATGCTGGGGTCAGTGCCGAGTGCCCCGAGCTGGGCTTCTCGGTAATTGGCGGATACTGATGTAGGAGTCAGCTTCAGCATCTTGCCCAACTCCTTGGTGGTCGCGACCTTTAATCTTGATGGCATTGCTTTGCTCCGTTTCCCTTCATTTGCAGCGTGAGTTGACGTCTGTACGTGGAGATTCCTCATGGACATTTGCAATCAATTGCAAAGCCTGTATTGCCTTGGCTTGCTCTTCCGGTTCATGGAAGACCTTCAGCAGTGATTCCAACTTCCGCATGGCTAGCCGATGGGCGGCTTTCCTTCCATTCATCGGACGCCGCCTCATGTGTTCACGGAAGAGCCGCACGTATTCCCGCCAGTAGCCGTGAAGCACTGGGAGGGTGAGCTGGCAGTCCAAGTCCATGACTTGCATGGCCGCTTCCGAGGGTTCCAGTCCTGTGGTGTCTTCGTCTGGCTTAATCACGTGCATGGCTTATTGTCGAACCTTCAATGTGGTGGGTGAGCGGCATCTTCGAAATAATCCCAACAGTGCGCGGCGTTCTTTTGAATCCATGTCGGAGTAGGATGCTTCGGCGGCGTCGATATCCATTTCTCAGCCTTCGCTTTCGTGGACACGGTGTCCCAGTCGCGGACCATCAGTTCCAGCATCCTGCGAGTCGGCAAAGAGTCTGAGTCTGTAAACGGAAACATGTCGGCGAGGGCGGTGCTCTCGTACTTCGTGAGTCGCTTCCCCGGTTTGTAGGCGTCAGGGCGATACATTTTCACGCACTCCCACCAAAAGCTGACTCGGGCTTTCGCTGATAGTTTGGCGTGAGGAAACTTCGCAGTGATTGGAAATGCGAACGAAACTTCTTTACTACCTCCAAAGGAGTTAAGTGTTCCATCTTCCTTTGTTTCTTGTTTTTCTATTTCATTGTTTTCTTTCTGCAAACCTTCGGGTTTTCCCTTCTTCTCTACAGATATTTCTATTGTCTCTTCAACTGGCTCTTCTAGATGGCTCTTCGGGTGACAAAGCTGTGTCACCTTGCTTGTCAGAAATGTCACCTTGCTAGGTGACACAGCTATGTCACCTTGCTCATTCTCAGTCAACAGCAAGGTGTACTTGTTGTAAGCGTTCTGTCCCTGCCGCTTCATCGGTGTGATTCGGATATATCCCTTCTGCTCTAGCGACTGAGTAGTTCGGATAACAGTGCGTTTGGATAAATTGCAGTCCGCTGCAAGCGTCTCCTGAGAGGGCCACGCTTCATGGTTACGATTGGAATAACTGGCTAGAGTGAACATCAGGTTTCGCTCTGTCTTAGTTAGATCGTCAAGACCTCTAATCCAAGATAACGCTGTAAAAATAGGGGTTTCGTGTGTTTTCTTCGTGCCCTGGCTGGGCGTCTGTTGTATACTCATTTTCGTCTCCTTTCATGGTCTGTTGGGTGACGCTGGCGGTTTTTCTCACTCCGGAATCGCCGTCTTAATATGTCGAATTGCCGCCCCTAACAAGGGCGGCTTTTTTTATGCCGCGCTCTCCAGCGAATCCATCCAGGCTTGGATGGTGGACAGCTTCCAGCCGATGCTGTTCTTGCCGAGCTTGAGGGACTTGGGGAATGCGCCTTCAGACATAAGGCGGTAGATCGTGGGGCGACTGTAGCCGGTGATCTTCAGCAGTTCCGGCATTCGAACGATTCTGTCAGTCATTGCAGACTCCATTGTTGTGGGTCTACAGGCAGGCACAAAAAAACCCGCCGGAAGACCGTTGACCGCTACGATCTCCTTAAGGCGGGTTGATTTCAGTTGTATTGCCGCGCGTCAGTGCGACTCTTGAACTATAACGCCGTCAACAAGTCGGTTCAATACGAAATCCACGAAACACTATAAATAAAGGGGTTTTGACGATCTAAAAGAGATTTAGGCAGAGGCCATCTGCAATACCTGGCCCTTGGGTTTCGTGTGTGCGTAGCCCGCCCATGCCTCCATCAGCTTCAGGCGCTTGGCTAACATATCTGAATGGTGGTATGCGGCTGTTGCTTTGTTTTGGATGGTGTGGGCCAAAGCCTGTTCACACACATCGTGAGGGAATGACGTTTGCTCTGCGGCCCACGTTCTGAAAGTTGAGCGGAATCCGTGCACTGTAATCGGCTTGCGCTTCATTCGTCGCAGCACCGTTTCCATGGCCATGTTGCTCAGCTTCCCGCCGCTGTCACTCGGGAATACATAGGTGTCGTGTTGCCCTTGTTGGCCTTTCAGAATCTTCATGGCTTGATCAGACAGTGGGACGCGGTGCTCTTTCTTAATCTTCATGCGCTCCGCTGGAATGGTCCACGTTCGGCCTTCCATATCAATCTCTTCCCACCTTGCCCCGAGCGCTTCACTGGTGCGGGTTGCCGTCAGAATCGTGAATTCCAGGCATCGGGCTGCACTGCCTTCCCGCTCGCTCAGGTCCTGCATGAAGTCGTATAGCTTTGCGTACGGCAGCGAGGGCATGTGCTGAACTTTCTTGATCTTGTGGGGGGAGGGCAGCAGGGTATCTAAGTGACCCCTCCACTGGGCGGGATTGTGATCCGTCCGTAGCTTCCTGACGGCTGCCCAATCAAAAATGCGGGCCATGCGTTGGAGTACCCTGTGAGCAGTCTCCGTCTTCTTGTGCCAGATCGGCTCCAGCACGGAGAGTATGTGTCCATCGTTGATCAGATTGATCGGGATATGTCCCAGCTTCGGTGACGCATAGGTGGCCAGTGTGTTCCGCCACTGCTGTACGTGTTTTGGATTCTTCGCTTCCGGTTCCACCTTGGCTTTGATGTATTCCTTCGCTGCCTGATCGAAGGTGAGCATGGCAGAGGCTTTGGTCTTCATCTCCGCCCGTTGCTGCTGGCGTTCTAGAATCGGGTCTCCCCCGGCAAGGACTCTCTGTCTGGCGGCTTCTGCATCCGTTCTGGCCCCGGCCAGTGACACATCATCGAGTGAGCCTAAGCCCATGTTCCGGAGCTTGCTGGTATGCCTGTCCCGCCACTTGAATATCCAGCTCTTGGAACCGCCTTCATTTACCTTCAGATACAGTCCAGCACCATCGTTGTACATGCCGGGCTTGGTGGTCTTGGTGACCTTGGTCGCTGATAGCTTGTGCTTCATTGGGGGGGTTCGAATCCCTATGTCTCCGCCGAACTTGGCTGGCTGATCATTATATACCCAAGTATATACTGAAGCCCATGATTCGGTGAGATTCGATGAGACGCGCTAAGGCAGTAAATGCAATTAATATCAATAAAAACAGTGTTATAAGGAGGTTTAGGTCAGAGAGTATCTAGGGGGTTCGAATCCCTCCTTCTCCGCCAGATACGAAAACGCCCGGCCCTGGCCGGGCGTTTTCGTATCCGGCTCCGAAGGAGGATTTGATTCGAACCCTTGTTCGACAAGTTGCGACCACAGGAGCAACTTGGACGCCCGCAGGCCAAAGGCCGAGGACGCCCGAAGGGTGATTACGCCCCAAAGGGCGTAATCATCAATCCCTCCTTCAGGCGCCCGCAGGGCGCCCTATGCCAATTCGCTGCAGACGTTGCTTGAAAGAAGCACTCATCAATCCATCCTTCAGGCGCCCGCAGGGCGCCCTATGCCAAATCGCTGCAGACATTGCCTGAACGAAGCAGTCCTCGATCCCCCCTTCAGGCACTTAGCCGGCGGCCTTGCTCAGTTGCCACAGATACAAAAAAGCGGAGTTCGCACCACACTCACCCCCCATAAACCTCCACCAACCCCACCGTATGCCGCGCCTGCTTCAAATGCGGGATGTCATACATCTTCCCGTCGATCCCCACCGTTCCCACATCGGGCTCGGCCTCAAACGCTGCAATAATCCTTCGCGCCGTTTCCACCTCCTCGGCAGACGGCAGGTAACTCTCGTTAATCACAGCCACCTGCGCCGGGTGGATCGCCAGGCGCCCGCTAAAGCCCTCGGCGCGGGATTGGCGTGAGTCCATGGCCAGTCCGTCGCTGTCGCGGAAGTCGGCGAAGAGGGTATCAATGGCGTGCACGCCCGCCGCGTGAGCGGCCAGCAGGGTCTGGGAGCGCGCCATCCGGTAAGTGAAGTGCCAGGCGCCGGACTCATCCTTGTTGCCGGTGGCGCCGACGGCGGAGCTGAGGTCTTCCGCACCCCAGGTCAGCCCCGCGAGCCGCGGCAATGAAAAGTCGGCGTAGTCCGCCAGCCTCAGGGTGGCGCCTGGTGTCTCAGTGACCAGCGGCAGCATCTGCACCGAGCCCAGTTCAATCTCGGCCGCCGTTTCCAGCGCGTCCAGGTAGCTGTTGAGCTGGATAAGGTCTTCAGGCCCCTCGGCCTTGGGCAGCATGATGCCGTCCGGGCGCAGGGGGACAACCGCTGCCAGGTCTTTTAGCGCCATTGGCGTATCCAGCGGGTTGATGCGCACCCAGAGCTGGGGAGAGCGCTCACCCGGGCGCGCGCCCAGGAATGCCTTCAGCATGTCGCGCGCTATGGGCTTGCGGGCCGGGGCGACGGCGTCTTCGAGGTCGAGGATGACAGCATCGGCGCCGCAGTCATCGGCCTTGCCGAGCTTCTTCTCGCTGTCTGCCGGAATAAACAACCAGGAGCGGGGGATCATTCTGCCGGCCTCTTGCGCTGCAGGCCGCTGCGCTTGCACTGGCCCACGAGGTCACCGTGCTGGTTGTAGGCCCGGTGCTGGAAGGTGACGATGCCCTGATCGGGCCGCGATTTGCTGTCGCGCAGCTCCAGCACTTCGGTTTCAACGCGGATGGTGTCGCCGTGAAACAGCGGCTTGGGGAATCGCACCTCGTCCCAGCCGAGATTGGCCACCGCGGTGCCCAGGGTGGTATCGCCCACCGAAATGCCTACCATCAGGCCCAGGGTCAGGCAGCTATTCACCAGGCGCTGGCCAAACTCGGTGTTCTCCTTGCAGTATTCCTCGTCGAGGTGCAGCAACGCCGGGTTGTGGGTAAGGGCGGTGAAAAAGACGTTGTCCGCCTCGGTGATGGTGCGGGTAAGGGCGTGCTTGAATACCTGCCCCACCTCCAGCTCGTCAAAGTACAGGCCGGCCATGGTGTGCTCCCGTGCGTAAAAGGCGTAAGGGTAAAGCATCCGTCGTCGGGCGGGTACCGCTGCCAGCCGTGGGAATTTAGGGTGATGGCTGTGGTCAGACGATGCGCACTTCCCTGAACTCTTAAAGAAGGAACAACAAGGAACCCAGAATGAAGAAATACCTGCTGATTGCCGGTGTGGCGCTGGTGTTGGTGGCCGCGACGGTCTTTGTGATGCGCGAACCGCTCAAGGAGGCCGCCTACGACAAGGCCACCGAGGGTATGTTTACCGATGCAGACAAGGACGAGTTCGACGTCGGTCCGGCGCTGGGTTCCCGTTTCCCCGGTGTGAACGCTCTCTATGAGGGTGAGCAGATCGGCCTGATCGAGCCTTTTGCCGGCCCGCGCGGTACCGTGTTCATGGCCAGCCGCTCTTTCGACTGGTGCCCCTACTGCATGAAGCAGATGATCCAGTTGAACGAGGCGGCCGGCCAGTTCGAGGCTGCCGGTATCGGTCTGGTGGCGATTACCTATGACGCACCGGAGCTGCTGGGCGCTTTCCGGGCGGAACACGGCATCACCATCCCGATGCTATCGGATATCGATGCCCTGACCTTCAAGACCCTGGGAATTCTCAACCCCAAATATGCCGAGGGAGATGATCGCTACGGCCTGCCACACCCCGGTACCCTGGTGATCGCCCCGGACGGCACCGTGGTGGGCAAAATCTTCCTGGAGAGCTATCGCCAGCGGGTCAGCGCCGAGGCGGTGCTGGCGCTGGCTGACGAACTGCTGACGGCGGCCTCAGACGAAGAGGTCTCGGACTAGCTCGGCGGCGGGCATTTCGCGGCAGGTGTCCGGCCGGGTGCCGCTCCATACCGGTGAGAAATCAAACTCGCCGGCGGCTTCCGCGGCTGCCCGCAGCGGCGCCAGTGCCTGGCCGGCGGTAGGGAAGGGCGGCGCCAGGTCGCTCAGCGGCCCCAGGCGTTCCGTTAGCTCGGTAGTGATGCTGCGCGCCGGGCGACCGGAATACAGATTGGTAATCACGGTACCGCGAGTCGGCGCCTCACGCAGTGCCTGGCGATGAACCACGCTGGTGCCGCATTCCGGGCACAACATCAGCGCCGTGCCTACCTGCACGGCGGCCGCTCCCGCATCCAGCGCCGTCTGCACGGCGGCCCGGTCGCCGATGGCGCCAGCGGCGATAACCGGCAGGTTGACGACGCCCAGTATGCCGGACAGCAGTTCCAGGGTCGGTGGCTGATCATCGAGGGTCTCCCTGAGGAACATACCCCGGTGACCGCCGGCTTCGATGCCCTGGGCAATAACGACATCCGCGCCCTGCGCCTCCAGCCACTGCGCCTCCTCCACGGTGGTGGCACTGGACAGCACCACGGCGCCGGCTGCTTTCACCGCCTGGAGCAGGTCCTCCGCAGGTAAGCCGAAATGAAAACTCACCACGGCGGGCTTCAGCTCAGCCACCAGTTCCGCCTGTTCGGCGCCGAAGCTGCGCCGCGCGGGGCCGGAGGTTGACGCTGACGCACCGATACCCCATGCCTGGTAGAACGGCGCCAGGGCGTCGCGCCAGCGAACCTGCGCGGCTTCATCGGGCTCGGCGGCGGCATGGCAGAAAAAATTCAGGTTGAACGGCGCATCAGATGCCGCGCGCAGTTGCTGCACCTGGTCCACAATCTGTTCGTTGTTCAGGAAGGCGCAGGGCAGGGAGCCCAATCCGCCCGCCTCACACACGGCTATCGCTAGCGGCACACCGGACACGCCCGCCATGGGAGCCTGGATCAGCGGGTACTGCAGGCCGAGGGTGGCAGAGAAACTCATGCGCCCGGCTTCTGGCTGTCCCTGGGCTTGTCCAGGATGGCTTCCTTGCGCTTCGTGAGTTTTGGCTTGTCCATGAGCTCGTCCAGCGGCCCCGGCACGTCTTCAGTCACCGCCGGTGAAGGCGGCGCGGCTGCCGCGGGTTTTTCGGGCTTCGGTTCAGCCCAGCTGCCGGGGCGTAGCTGCCAGAAGGCATAGACCAGCGCACCGTAGACCACCAGGGTCTTGATAATCAGCGCCGGCCCCAGCCATTCGGGTTTGTGACCATCGAGGTAGAGGGCGATATCGTCGAACACCCAGGCGGTGACCAGGGCGATAGCCACGGCAATAAATAGCTTGAAGAGCTTGCTGCGGTAGCGCCCGGCCAGGGTCAGCAGGGCGGTAGTGCGCGCAAAACGGTAGAGTGACACGCGCCGCCTACAACCCGCCCAGTCCCAGCAGGGCCAGCGCTCCCAGCAGCCCGGCTTTCTGCAGGTCGCTTTTTACGTCGGTTTCGGCATCAGCCACCAGGTACTCCAGTTCATCCTTGGAGAGGTCGTGCTCGGACTTGCCGTGCAGGATAAGGTCCTTGCGCACGCGCCGGATGGCAGCCTTGCGAACGCGCCGGTTGAAGACCTTGTGGGGGAGTAGGGACTGAAGTCGTTCGAGATCCATGGCGCTGTTGTAGCAGAGCGCAGGATTAGTGTCCAAGCCCTTGACGTATATGGGGTTGGCCCCTATAGTACGCGACCTTCTCGCCCGCTGGTCGAGATGGTATGCTTCGCCTTTCGGCGATACACACAGTTTTATGCGCCTGTAGCTCAGCTGGATAGAGTACCTGGCTACGAACCAGGCGGTCGCACGTTCGAATCGTGCCAGGCGCGCCATTTAAATGAAAAGGCCCCATCCTCCGGATGGGGCCTTTTCATTTATGGGGTGTCGTCCGCGAGTGAACGTCGCAGTGCAAAGCTCTGCAAAGTTCGACAGAATGCGACCCTAGGAGCATTCTGCACGCCCGCAGCACTACTTCATGGTGCGAGGAGGGTCTGCCCTCTTTTCAGGTACGCCGGGAGGGTCATGACACCCCTAAGGGTGTTGTGATGCATCGTGCCCGTTCTTACGCTCCGTCATACCTTTATGAAGTAAAGCGAGCATAAAAGGATCTCGATCGACATCGGGAAAACGCTGGTGATGCCGTAGAAGATGTTGCTAAGTCTGTAGACAAGCCTATGAAAAAAGTGTTTTGGATTATGCTGACTTCTCGCCGTTTGAGCTTTAGATAAGCCGCTGCAGGCTGTAGTTACGTTAGCATGTAAACTCTAAAACTTGTCGCCTTGTAGACATCTCATAGCTCGCCGGAGCTGGGCTCGAAAGCTGCACTAGATGGCACTCTATTCATCAAAACCGGGAAACATAAAAAACATACTTTTTTGACTTTTAAGCTTCAAGGTATCTCCGGTCTTTATCGTATGCGCGTGCCGTCGTTCGCCACCGGCATCCGTAACCACCTGCATGTCAGGGTTCTCGATTATCATCTCGTGTATATCATCACTATGCGCCGGAGTTTCGCTGTACGCGGTTGCATAGAATTCCTCCATTGAAAGAGCATCTCCAGATTCAGCAACCAATCGCGGGATATCATCATGTAAAGACTCCTTCGCAGCCTGGCGCGAGTCGTTGTCGAATAGATAGAGCTGACCTTCGTCTTGAGGGTCGTAAGACAGCATTCGGAGCCCTGATCGTCCGAAATGAGCCTGCTGCGCGCCATCCTGGTGAAGAACGTTATTGTAGACTTGTCTGGCTCGATAATTACTTGCGTAATGCATCAGCCAGTATCGCCAGCCAGAAGGGTTGTTGATTGAAAATGGACTAACGTAGGTCGCGCATTTTTTATATTGCTCGTAGACCATTATTTCTGCTCGGCCTAGCCAATCTGGCTTGTTTAGTAACGCCTCATCTTGGATTAAGACGTCTATTTGACTACGCGTTTCCGGGTCCAAGGGTACGCCGGAGTTATCTTTGTTGGGAGAAAGGTACGCCAGCAAGCTGCTAATCATGAATGTCAGAATCACCTCGGCTGATCGCCACGAGCCGATAATGTCCCTTATCGTCTCAGGTGAAACGTGGGAGTAGCCGCACTGATCCAAGTTAAAAAGAACGTTGCTGCATCTAGCAGCAAAAATTCTCTGTTTGATCTCCGGGTACAGATTCTCAAACGATTTGCTATAAAACTGTGTTTCGATATGAAGGTTCTTACTAGTCTCTGCCACACCAGCCAAAAGCGGAGAAATGGTTTGCCTAAGCTGATCTGTTACTGCCTCTATTTCGTCATTCAACACCAACAAGCATTCAATCTGAATTGGCTTCATACCTTGGTTGATGCGCCGCAAGTTGATTTCTTGTGTGGTGCTGTCCAGCACATCGACAAATATGAGAGGCGATCCGTACGCCCCACATTTGTAGAGCCCCGCGCCTGAGAATCCGTCAATCACGGCTAGCCTAAACTTTTCTTGTTGCGGTAACTGACAGCGGGTTATCAGATATTGCCTAAAGTATTCCTTCAGGATCGAGTGCTTTTTCTTTGTATGGTCCTCCAGTGTAGCTCCGCAATCCCAGTCGTATCTTTTCCTAGTCACGTTCTAGAACTACCCTGTTACATTGCAGTGGAGATCATAGAAGGCATCTCATCCCAAGTTTTACCTCGATATACCCTGCCATTAGCTTTCTTCGAGCGTTTCTGATTGTCTTTCCCCCAGGCACCCCATTGCTTAAAGAAAAAGGCTGTATCGTAAACACTGCATTGATCATGAATTTCGTCAATCCACTCCTCTTTGATCGGACGCGCTTTGGCTCCGCTTTCGCCACCAACAATAGCCCAGTGAATGTTCTCTAAATCAACAGCACCTACAGGACCAATAAGTGGCTCGAATGAGATGAAACGTATCGCTGCTGGCGTTGTACGTAAGTGATCTATTCTCTTAGTTGCTTCGAGGTCCTCAACACTCGTGCCGAGCCAGACATTTGGCAGGACTTCATCAATCTTGCTGGAAACGATTTCATGCATTCGCTCGGGTCGTTTGGTGAGTATCTGATAATTGTGGCGTGGTGTTTCCCGCATGACGTTCCAGACGGCAAGAACAAACTCATCGCGTACCTCAGGATGGAACAGGTCGCTCATCGAGTTAACGAAGATCTTTCTTGGTTTTCTCCATTTGTACGGAATTTGCAACGAAGCCGTATCCTCTCTAACGAGACCATTCCATGTGATTTTTCCCCCGCGCTTTTGGGTGAGACCTTTGTACTTCTCAATACCCATCCCTTCTAGCCGTCTAGCCATTTGCATGGCATAACAATTCTTACAGCCTGCACTTGCCAACGAGCATCCTGCTACCGGGTTCCACGTCGCATCGGTCCATTCAATCTGCGTTTCTGCCATAAGTTCTCTAGTCCCTTCGTCCTGTAGTTAGGGGCATACGCATCGCCCCCCCGCAGTAAGCTGTCGGCAAGGAGGAAGCCATGGGTGGTCCGCAAAATACTGGTTAAAGATACAGTATCCTATGGAATTTTCTAGCTGACTTCACTGTTTCGCGCGTTTGTTCTAACGCATTGAACAAAAGCACACACTATTTTCGGAGAGACAATGGAGGCAGCCATCATGAAGTGGCTCTATATAAGTCCAAACTCCTCCGCCCCCTACCCGCGACAGATCAATCCAAAAATATACCCCCACTAGTTTTCTATTTGCAGGAAACTTGCAGGTGATGCCCAAACACGCCTTTTACACTACAAAAACAGCCGTTTTCGCGTTGAAGACTCGGTAAGCCGTGACTAATCTTAGTGCTTACTAGTCTTGGACGTGACTGGTTCTGATAAGGCTCTTAGAGAGCCCGCCCCCACGGAGGAGCGCTAAGCTATGGGGAGTTGTTCGGTGTTTGTGTGCCCGCTGACCGGAGTGCCCGACCAGGCGCTGGCTCAATTGCGTGGCGTTATCGACGATGCCGGATTCAACTGCCTGGAATGTGCTCCCGACGAAAGTGCCGAGTGGTCCGCCGGCGACCCGGAACCTGTCTGTCTGCTGCTCATCTCTGATAATGCCGAGGCTTCCCAGTGGCAACCCCAGCGTGAAGGGCCGGTGCTGGGTGTCTTTCTCGATGCCCCCAATCCAACAACCCACAGCTTCTGCGATCGTCTGCAGGACTTCCTGTGCTGGCCCTGCTCTGCAGAAGAGCTCGCCGCCCGTGTGCGCCGCTTGCGGGTGGATGGCGAGCCGGAAATAGAGGACCACGGGATCGTCGGCCACTGTGCCAGCCTGCGCAGGGTGCAGTCAGTTCTGCAGCGCTACCAGCGCTGCAAGGCCCCGGTGCTCATACTCGGTGAGAGCGGGACCGGCAAGGAGCTGGTGGCACGGGCATTGCACTATTCCAGCGCCCGGTCGCGGGGGCCGTTTATTCCGGTCAACTGCGGTGCCCTGCCCGACGACCTGCTGGAGAATGAACTCTTCGGGCATGAGCGTGGGGCGTTTACCGGAGCCCGGGACAAATCCCTGGGCCTGGTCGAACAGGCTCATGCCGGCACGCTGTTTCTCGATGAGGTCGGTACCCTGAGCAGCAAGGGCCAGTGTGCCCTGTTGCGCTTCCTGCAGAGCCAGGAGTTCAAGCGGCTGGGCGCACCGACCGTCAGGCACGCGGATGTCAGGGTGCTGGCGGCCACCAATGCCGACCTGCACGCCCTGGCGCAGCAGGGACAGTTCCGCGAGGACCTGCTCTACCGGCTCGACATACTCAGCGTGACCCTGCCGCCTCTGCGGGAGCGCGGCGCCGATATTGAGCATCTGGCCGAGCACTTTGTGCAGCGCTACAGCCAGGAGTACCAGTTGCCGCGCCGCACCCTCGCTGAAGAGGCCCGTGCCTGGCTCTACGAGTACCACTGGCCGGGCAATGTCCGCGAGCTGGAGAACCTTGTGCACCGTGCGGTGCTGCTGTCTACCTCAGGTGTCATCAGCCTGTCCGATATCAGCCCGTTCGTAGAGGCGGAGGGAGACGAGGAGCACGGCAGCCAGTCCGGCGCCGGAAGCACTGTCCGCAGTTTCCAGGCGGCCAAGGCCGAGGTGATCGAGAACTTTGAACGCGGATACCTCACCAACCTGATGCAACATGCGGCAGGCAACGTCAGCGAAGCCGCGCGCATTGCCGGCAAGGAGCGCCGCGCCCTGGGTAAACTGCTCAAGAAACACGGCATCGATCGCAGGCGCTACGACCTGGGCTGAACCGCCCCCTGACCATTCCCGATACCTCCCGGCAGGGTGCACGGTGCTCGCCCGTGTGCTCGCAATTGCGCAAGGCGGATGCCTGCGTCTTCCTGAACCCGCTGGGTCCCTTTTGACCCATCCCATGCACCAGCTCCAGCCCCTGCGAGTGACGGCGTGCGCCAGGGTGCATTAATACCCGCCCCAGGTTTCCTTTGTTGCAGCGATAGCGAGTAAAGCCTTTAAAACAAGGGCTCTGCGGTTACGGCATCGAGCTGGCACAGGGGTTGCAAGTGAGTGCGTCAGTGCCACCGGGAGAGTGAAATGGCGCCGGAGGAGGATGCCAATTCGGTCCGTGAAACGGCGGAATGCATTCTTTCATACCTGGAAGAGCATCCGCAGGCCGCCGATACCGTGCGCGGTGTCTGGTCCTGGTGGCTGCGGAAGCAGGCACCTCGAGTGTCAGAGGCGGTGGTGGCAGAGGCGCTGGAAGGACTGGTAGCCCGCGGTTACCTGGTGAGCCAGACGGCGCCCGGCGGTGAAGTGTTGTTCAAGCGACGCTTTCACTAGGAGATGCACAGGAATGTCATGGGAAGTAAAGGACTGCCAGGGATATGGCTAACCTCTTCAGCATCAACTCGGTGGGGGAGTCGCTGGTGCGCTTTCTTCGGGACACCTATCCCGAGCCCCTGCGCACCGACCACAGCTGTGAGTTTCGCCAGGTCTCCAGCGCTGAGCTGGCGGCAGCCACTGATATGGAAACGGCTGTGACGCTGTACCTGTACCGGGTCATGATCGATGAGCACATGCGCAATGCACCGCCGCCCGCACGTCCGGCGGAGCGGCCCATGCCCCTGTCCGTGGCGCTGCACTTCCTGGTGATCATCTGGGCGGACGATGCGCTGGCGGAACAGACGATTACCGCCTGGGTGATGTCCCAGCTCAACCAGCACCCAATCCTCGATCAGTCCAACCTGTCCGCCGCCGGCGGTTGGGCGCGCGAAGACGTGGTGCACTTCCTGCCCTTTGAATTGAGTAATGAGGACCTGATGCGCGTCTGGGATGCGCTGGAACCGTCCTACCGCCTGTCCATTCCCTATGTGGCGCGTGTGGTGCGGATTGACCCGGATGAGACGGAGGCCGGGGCGCCGGTGGTCGCCAGCCGCATGCGTTTTGGAGGCATCGATGAGACGGCTGATTGAGTGGGAAAGGCTCGAGCGGCGCGTGCTTGGGGCACTGCGCTTCGTCGACGCCGCCAGCAATCTGCCTATCTCACGTCCACTTACCATCGAGGGGGAGGGCTTTCGGCTGGTTCGTAATCGCTCGGGCCTGTATGTGATCGATCAGGTAGACGCGCTGGCGAATTTTTATGATGCCTTCGACCCGCTCCCCGCCACGCCAATCGGCTCGGAGGGCATAGATTTCGCCGTTCGCGATCCCGCCAACCAGTACGTGCCGCGCCTGGTCAGCGTCGACCTGCCCAGGGATCCGGACCCGGAAAACAAAGACAGCCCGGACAGCCTGTTCCAGGCGGTCGATATCCCCATGTACCCGAGCACCATCGCCGCACTCGGCGGTAACTGGAGTGTGTTTTGGCTGGCCATTACCCAACCGCCGGCGCCGCCCGCGACGGTGGGAGAGCCGGTTCCCGGCGCCCTGGTACGTGTGGTGCGCCAGCAGGACAGCGCCGTGCTGGCGCGGGCCGTCAGCGATGAGCGTGGCGAGTGCCTGGTTGCCATGCCCGGCATTCCGGTCACCAACTTCGGCAACGGCGGCGATGACGAGGGCCTCGCCAGCGGTCCGGTGGTGGAGCTGTCTACCGCGGTGAGCCTGGAGTTCATCGTTGACCCGAACATGAATTGGCCCGTGAACCCGGTGGATGTGGAGGACAACGCCAATAGCTGGACACGAACTCCGTCCAGCCCACCGAGCCTGGATTTCAACTTGCGAACGGGGCGCAGTGAGAGCGTCGCCGTCGTGATCGATATGTCTTAACCGGACTGAATAGAGCGGTTCCGAAAGTGAGGAGAGGATCATGCCAGAGTACCTAGCACCGGGGGTTTATGTAGAGGAAGTCAGCTTCCGCCCCAAATCCATTGAAGGGGTCAGTACCAGTACCTGCGGCTACGTGGGTCCGACGCGCAAGGGCCCGCTCAACGACACACCCGAGGTGATAACCAATATCGGCGATTTCGAACGCCTGTACGGCGGCGTAGAGAATCTCGATTTTGACACCAACGCCAGGTTTACCAATTACCTCGCCCACGCGGTGCGTGCCTTTTTCAACAACGGTGGTCGCCGCCTGTATGTAGCTCGCAGCTTTGTACCGCGGGTAGACGGGGCTGGCGAGGTGACCTCCGACGGCATTGCCTCGGTGGATGTTATCAACGCGGGCCGGGCGCGCTTTGTCGGCCGGCAGCCCGGCAGCGGCTACAACGGTGAGGTACGGGTCTATGAAAAGACCAGTCGCGCGACCGCAGTCACGCTCAACTCTGCTGCTGAAGGCTCACTGCTGCGGGTGTTGAGCGGTAGCGCCGGGGCTGCCCAGCCCGCGGTACTGGAGGGCGGCGCGCCGCCGTTTACGCTCAGTGATGGCGACCAGCTTACCCTCACCCTGGCAGGCGGCGACGAGACGATCACCTTCAACGGCAGCAATGCCGAGGCTGAGGCGCAGGCTGCCATTCCCACCAATGGCGGTGGTGACGCCACGATCCCGGCGGACAGCAGCCTGATCGTCACCATCGACGGCAACCAGCAGACCATTGCGCTGCCGGCGGGTGACAGCACGCCGGAGGCACTGCTGGCAGTCATCAATACCGAATTGCGCGGGGGCTATGCCAGGCTGGAAGGTGGAGACACCCTGGTGATCGGCAGCGACACCGCGGGCACCGGCTCCAGTGTGGATCTGGACGGCCCGGCGGAAATGGGGATTTCAGCAGCGGTCAACGCCACCGGCGCCGGCAATGTGGCAAACCTGGGAGCTGTTACGGTGGCGGAAATCTCTGCGTTGCTGAGCGACGGTGGTGTGCCGGTGCAGGCTGGCGTGCGTCCCGGCAGTGGCGTACTGCGTCTGGTCACCACGGACACCGGCGTCGCCACCACCCTGGCGGTTGTGGACAACGCCGCGCGGGTGGCCCTGGGTTTGCCCACCGGCCCGGTGACGGGTGCTGACGGTTCAACCGCTACCTACTACATCAAGTCGGGCAATGCCTGGGCGGACCAGGCGGATACCCCGCTGGATGTGAATACCATCAGCGGTACCGCCGAGATCATCACCATCAACGTTGAGGCCGAGGATGGCGATGGTTACGTGGTGCCCTATGAGGGGCTGGGCTTCGACAGCAACCACCCGCGTTTTATCGGTCAGGTACTGGCGGCCAATCCCAGCTCCCGTGGCGACGCGCTGCAGAACCCCTACGCGTTTACCCAGGCCAATGATGTGGATGCCTTCGAACTGCGCAGCAACCTGTTTGGCGCCGAAACCGCGCGCACCTTTGCGCTCAGCGGCGGCAACGACGGCAGCGCGCCAGTGGTGACCTCCACGGCTGACGGCGCGGTGGATTACGAAACCTGCCTCGGCCTGCTGGGTGAACTGGCGGATATCTCCATTGTTGCCGCACCCGGCCATTCCGCGCTGGCGCCGACCGCGTTCCAGAATGTACAGAGCGCGCTGATCGCCCACTGCGAGCTGCTGCGCTATCGCTTCGCCGTGCTGGATACACCGGACGCCCAGGAGGTCAGCCAGGCGCGGGACATCCGCAGCCGCATGGATACCACCTACGCCGCGCTCTACTACCCGTGGGTGACGGTGACCAATCCCCTGTGGCGACCCGGCCAGGACATTATTCCCCGCGAGATCAATATGCCGCCTTCCGGCTTCGTGACCGGCATCTACGCTCGCACGGACGTCAACCGAGGCGTGTGGAAAGCGCCGGCCAATGAGATCGTGCGCGGGGCACTGCGCTTTGAACGCGAGGTCACTCACGGCCAGCAGGAGGTGCTGAACCCCGAGGGTGTCAACTGCCTGCGCTTCTTCTTCGGGCGCGGTTACCGGGTCTGGGGCGCCCGCACCGCCAGCTCCGATCCCGAGTGGAAGTATGTGAACGTGCGGCGCTACTTCATTTACCTCGAGCACTCCATCGACCGCAGCACCCAGTGGGCGGTGTTTGAGCCGAACGGCCCGCGCCTGTGGGCCAACATCGTGGACACCATCACCGCGTTCCTGTTCAACGAATGGCGCAACGGGGCCCTGTTCGGCAGCACGCCCGACGAGGCCTTCTTCGTGCGCTGCGACCGCTCCACGATGACCCAGGCCGACTGGGACAACGGCCGGCTGATCTGCGAAATCGGCGTGTCGCCGTTGCGCCCGGCCGAGTTTGTCATCTTCCGCATCGGTCAGAAGACCGCCGACGCCCAGTGAGGCGCTAAGCAAGGAGAATCACCATGGCAGAAAGAACTTCACCCTATAGCGCCTTCAATTTCCTGGTGGAATTCAACGGCCAGGAAATCAGCGCCGGTTTCGCCGAGGTCAACGGTGCCGGCGTAGAGATCACCCAGGCCGAGTACCGCGACGGCACCGACAAGCAGAATCACGTGCGCAAGGTGCCCAATATGTACAAGGTCAGCGACGTCACCCTGAAGCGCGGGATCATCAGCTCCAAGGACCTGTGGGACTGGATCGAAGTGGTGCGCACCAAGGGCTGGGAAGGGCAGCGCGATGTGTCCATCAGCATGATGGACGAAAGCCACGAGAATATCGTCAGCCGCTGGACCCTGCAGAACGCGGTGCCTATCAAGTACACCGGGCCCAGCCTGGCGGCCAAGGGCGGCACGGATGTGGCGATGGAAGAGCTGGTGCTGTCGGCGGAAGGGATCGTCTACGCCGAGGGCTAAGGGGTCATCGTGAGAGGCATTCGCTTCGAATACAACGCCCCGCCGGCGGTCCAGAATCCCAATCGCCTGGACGTGGCCTGTTTCTTCGGCCTGGCGCGCGGGCGCGAGGGCGTGGCATCGCCGTCTTTGCAAAACTGGCTGGAGCACAGTCGCTGGGTCACGCGCTTTATTGACCGTGGCGCACTGCTGGACCTGCCCGTGCCCCTGCACAGCTGGGAGGAGTTTGCCTCGCTGTTTCACACCACGCGGTTGGACAGCCACGCGGAGGTGAGCAGCGAAGCCCTGGCGGGTAATACCGTGGAGGTGCCTGCCGACGCCGCCTTACACGTGGTGGTGGATGGCACGCAGGAGACGGTCGCATTGTCTGCAGGCAGCATCAGCTGGACCGACCTGGTGTTGGCGCTGAATGGTGAACTGGAGGCCGCCGAGGCGCGCCTCGATGAACGTGACGGCGAGCGCTACCTGGTGCTGCGCAGGCTTGAGCCGCAGCAGCCCGGCGCCATCAGCGTGTTCAGCAATCCGCTGCTGGGCTTTCCCATCGCCGCGAAGGACCAGAACTACAGCCTGATGACCTATCTGGCCTGCGCGATACGCGCCTTTTTCCGCGAGGGGGGGCAGAAGTGCTACGTCGTGCCGATGGGCGCGCCCGAGGTGCTGGATGCCGACAGTGCGACGCGCCTGCGCTCCCTGTCGGAATTGCTGTGGGGTGAGCGAGACCTGCTCGGTGCCCGCAATGGCACCGAACTCGGCAACGCCTACCTGCACGACTGGGCGGCGCCCAGCGCGCCCCAGGAAGACTGGCATGGTCCGGCCCACCTGCACGGGCTGGATGAGGTGACCTGGGTCTGCCTGCCCGACCTTCCTGACCTGGTGGGAGAACTGGCAAGGCCGGCGTCGCCGCCGCCATTGCCGCCCGCCAACACCGTGTTTGTGGAATGCGCGCCAGAGCCGAGCCGGCCCAGGGAGCGGCTGATCATGGCGCCGGAACCGGCGCGCTGTGATCGCATTGCCTGGCGTGCCTGGACGCGCCTGGCCGCTGCCCTGCGAGACTTCCTGCCGCGTGTACGCACGGATCTGCAGCTGTTGCTGGCACTGCCATGGCCCGACACTGACCTGCGCCGTGAGTTGCCGGAGGTGCTGCAGCAGGAACTGCTGCCTGCACTGGATCACGAGCGCCTGCAGCTCGGATTTCCCTGGCTCAAGACCCGCGATTCCGGCGCTCTGCCGGGTGCCGCTGAACCCGCTGATGGTGCGCTGGCCGGCGTGCTGGCGCGGGGAGCACTGCGCCAGGGACCCTATCGCAGCGTGGGTGGGGAGCGCCTGGCCTCGGTCTACGATGTCTCACCGCGCCTGCCGCAGTCTATGGACTCGCTGCAGGGCGTGATGGACCGTGTGTCCTGGTTCGGCCGCCACCCGCGGGGCTGGCAGCTCTTCAGTGATGTCACCACCAGGGCCGACGGCGCATTGCGCCATGGGGCGGTGCGACGCCTGTTCATCCTGTTGGTGCGAGCGGCCCGCAATGAAGGCTGGGCGCGCGTGTTTGAACCCAACGGCCCGGCGACCTGGCGCATGGTGGAGCGCAACCTGTCGCGGCTGCTGGGTCGCATCTACGGCGACAACGGCCTGCGCGGGCGAACCGCGGGCGATGCTTTCCGTGTGCAGTGCGATCGCAGCGTGATGACGGAGCAGGATATCGATGCCGGCCGCATGATCGGCGTAATCCAGGTGCAGCCGGCGGTGCCGCTGAACGAGATCTCAATTGCGTTGATCCTCAATGAGCTCGGGCAGGTCGAGGCACGCGAGGTGGCGGCATGAGCGAATACCCGCTGCCCGCGTTCCGCTTCAAGGTGGACTTCTATGTCGGCACCGAGGGCGCTTCCAACTTTGGTGACAGCAAACCGATTTGCTCCGGCGCCTTTGCCGAGTGCACCGGGCTGGAGGCGGTCATGGAGCCGCGCAGCATCCGGGTCGGTGGCAGCAACTACGGTGAAACCCAGCGGGCCGGCCGGGTCAGCTTCGGAACGGTGATACTGAAACGCGGCGTCGCCAAAACCCGTGACCTGTGGAAGTGGTTCGAACTGGTCGGCAACGGCTCCTACGCCTTCCGGCTGGACGCTGAGGTCAGCCTGCTGGGATTCGGCGACAGCGAAGGCCTTGACACAAATCACAGCTGGTACCTGCTCAACGCGCTGCCGACCAAGTTCAAGGCGGCGGACTTTGTGGCCACCGCCCAGGAGGTGGCGCTGGAAGAACTGCACTTTGTGCACGAAGGGATGTACCACTTCTATGCCGACTGACGAGATCAAGACCCAGGCCACGCTGACCCCGCTGACCGACGCGAGCGGGGCGCCCCTGAGTGCGGATGACCAGCGCAGCGCCGCAGCCGTCGTCCAGTTCAACCCGGAGACGCTCAATCTCACGTTCAGCAACGAGGTCAAGGACGGTGAGGACGACCAGCCCGCGCAGGTAGTGACCGAGGCCACCGCCAGCCTCGCCATGGAACTGGTCTTCGACACCACCACCAGCGGCGAGGATGTGCGTGGCCGCACCCATGCAATCGCTCGCATGATGGACCCGCGCCTGGCCGGCGGCGACTCCGAGGACAAGGTGCCGTCGATCGTGCGCTTCGAGTGGGGCACGGTGACCTTTGAGGGCTACATCGATGCTTTCAGCGAGGCCATCGACTTCTTCTCCTACGAAGGCGTGCCCCTGCGCTCCACGGTGTCTTTGTCACTCACCCAGCACGAGCGCTCGCTGGAGCCCAACACCAACGTGGATTACGACAACAACACCGGCGGTGATTTCGGCGCCGGTGGCGGCAATGCCCAGCAGGCACCCATGGGTGGCGATGACAGTGTGACCGACCTGGCCGGCAAAGCCGGCGATCCGGGAGCCGCCCGCGGGCTGGGTGCACTCAATGGGGTGGAAAACCTGCGTCTTCCCGACACCGATCAGCTGGTGCTGGCAGATTTTGATGCTGGCGCAGTGGCAGGGGGCGGTGCCGTGGCGGGTTTCAGTGCCGGCGCCTCGGCGGGGGTTTCCCTCGATGCCAAGGCGGGATTCAGCAGCGCGGGCAGCGCCTCGTTCAGTGCCGGCGACAGCGCGTTCAGCACGTCTACCAGCAGCGCATCCATCGACGCTGGCGGCGCTATCGCCTCAGCCGGCGCCTCGTTCAGTACCGGTGGCGGTACCGCTGACGCCTTTGCCGGTCTCAAGTCATCGGCCAGCGCCGGTGCCTCCCTGAGCCTCGGTGCGGGAGCCGGCGCGAGCATCGGCGGCGGCATCGGCATCGGTGCTGGTGCCGGGGCAGGGATCGGTATCGGCGCCGGCGCCGGGATCGGTGTAGGTGCCGGCGCGGGTATTGGTGTGGGCGCAGGAGCGGGCGCAGGTGCCGGTGCGAGCGCCGGAGCCAGCCTGAGTGCAGATGTTGGTATCGATGCCGACTTCAAGGCAGGCATCAAGTTTGATGACTGATTCAGAAGCAAAGCAGGAACAGAAGGGGTAGTGCATGAGCGTAATCATCGAAGAAGTCGTCGCGGAGACCACGGCCGCGCCGCCGGCAGAGCCGGGCCGCTTCAGCAACAAGCAGCAGAAAGCGCCCCGGCGCCAGACCGCCTGGATAGAGCGACGTGACCTGGCCCGCTGCCTCGAGCAGATCGACAGGCGCCGCGATCGCCTGGATGCGGAATAGGAGGGCAGTAGCTTGCCGACCAACCAGACAGCCCTGACCGACAAGGTCATCTACGACCCGCGGCCAGTGGTGGAAACCGACGGCGAACGCAACGCCATGGTCCAGCAATTGCTGGTGGGCATGGACGTTCGCTCGCAGGAAGGTGGTTTGAGCTCTGTCGAACTGCGCTTTCGCAACACCGCCACCTTCACGGATCAGGGCAATGACTACGCCTTCGAGGGCGCCGACAACGACAGCCTCTCGCTGGGCAAACCGATCGTGATTCTCACCGGCGACCGCAGTGACCTGCAGGAGATTTTCCGGGGCACCATCACCTCCATCGAATTCATCAACGAACCACCGGAACAACCTGAGCTGCTGGTGCTGGCAGAAGACGACCTGCTCAAGGCGCGGCTGAGCCGCAAGACCCGTTTGTTTACTGACGCCACGGCCGGCGACATTGTCGAGAGCATTGCCCAGGAGCTGGGATTGAGCACCGATGTCAGCGGGCTCGATGACAGCCTGGACAGTTGGCTGCAGCACAATGAAACCGACCTCGGCTTCCTGCGCCGACTGCTGGCGCGCTTCGACGCCGATATGCAGCTGGTGGAAGGCACGCTGCAGGCATCACCGCGCACCGACACACAGCGGGGAGAGCTGACCCTGCGCATGCGCAGCCAACTGCTGGCGGTGCGCATCTGCGCCGATCTCAACCACCAGGTGACGGGGGTAAGCCTGTCCCACTGGGACCCGGGCCAGGGGCAAACCATCGAGGTGGAGAGTGACCAGAGCGCAGACGCCGGCCCCGGGGAAGGGACCAGCGGCGCAGATGCCCTGGAGGAGGCCATTGGCAGCCGGGTAGAACACCTCAGCGGCGTGGCCGTGGCTGACCAGGCCGAAGGCCAGGCGGTGGTGAATGCCAGTTTCGCCAGGCGCTCCCGGGGTTTTGTCACCGTCAACGGCATTGCCATCGGCAATCCCGCCATCAAGGTCGGTACTCACGTAACGCTGGAAGCGGTCGGCCCGCGTTTCGCCAATACCTACTACGTAACACGGGTGCTGCATCGCTACGACCGGGCGGCTCGCCAGTACCAGACAGAATTTGAAGGCCAGTGTGGATTTCTCGGGGAGGCGAGCTGATGCGAAGTGAAGACGCGGTGGTACCGCTGCGGCGCCTGGACCAGGCCCAGCTGGCCGAGGTGGTGTCGGTAAACGATCCGGATGGCCTGAACCGGGTAGAGGTCAGCCTGTTCACCACTACCGGCGCCGACGGCCAGGAAGGCACGCTGTGGGCGCGGGTCGCCACGCCCTTTGCCGGCGCCGATCGCGGTGCCTTCTTCATTCCCGATGTCGGTGACGAGGTGCTGGTGACTTTTGTTAACGGTGACCCGCGCTACCCCATCGTCATCGGCTCACTGTGGAACGGCCGGGACGCGGCACCGGAAACCCTGGGCGGCGGTGGTGAAGAGGTGGACCGCTGGAGCTTTGTCGGCAAGGCCGGTACCCGTATCGCGATAGTCGAAGAGAGCCAGCCGACCATTCACCTCGAAACCCCGGGGGGAGTCACCGCCAAACTCACTGATGAAGGCGGCAAGATGACCATCGAAGCCTCGGGCGCCACGGTCACGATCGACGGCAGCGGGGTCACCATCGATACCGGCGCCAAGGTGGCAATCTCCAGCTCAATGATGGAAGTCAGCGCCGGCATGGTGACGGTCGATGCGGGCTTCTCCAGTTTCAGCGGTGTGCTGCAGTGTGACACGCTGCTGGCCACCACGGTGGTCGCCAGCACGTACACGCCGGGGGCGGGTAACGTATGGTGACCCACACAGTTTCCCTGCACGGTGCCTTCCCCGGCACCGGTAACAGCGAACGGCTCAGGCCCACGGTGCTGGAACTGAAGGACCAGGCCTTCCTCGAGCGCATGTTCGACCAGTTGAGCAGCGACGAGGGCCGCATGGACCTGCGCCAGCAGCAGGCGGCGACCCGTCGTGACGATGGCACCCTGCGCCTGTACCAACCGGTGCATCGCCTGTTCAACGTGACCCTGCTGGACGTCAGCTGCCAGCAGTTTGGCATGCCGCGCCTGGATCCCGCACAGATTCTGTCCAGCGGCGTGGTGGTACGCCGGGTCGGCAAAAACGGCCTCGAGGGCTGGATGCATGAGAACGGCCGCATTGTCGGCTGGAAGCCCCTGCCGGCTGACATGGGTGACTATGATGTGGAGCCCGCATTGCGTCGACAGCGACGCCTGGGCAGCAACCACAAGGTGCTCCGGCGGCGCGGCGAGTACGACGCGGCCGGCGACTACCAGGAACAGTCCACCAGCCTGTTCGTCGCGCCCCCGGAAGTCGTCGACGGCTCCGGGCGTACTTTCATGTACGGCATGGTGCCGCTGACCAGCACCGAGCGGGTGGAGGGTGCACCGCCACCTGCAGCACCCTTCGATCGCGACGACATCATCGCGCGCCTGCCGCCGCTGCTGAAGCAGGGAGGCAACAGCCGAGCCGGCCTGCCGCCGACGGGCACCACCATTACCACGGCCATGCGCAAGGACCCGGCTGCTGAACCCATGTTCCGCGTGCTGAGGTACCTGTCCAATGAATGCGGGCTGTATACCGACGCGCCCGATGCGGCCGAGCTGCGTGGCGTGCTGGACGGAATCAGCCTCAGTGCCTGGGGCAGCCTGGGTAACTTCCTGCAGCGCGCCAACGACATTCTGCTCGGTGGCCCGGAGGATCCGGACAATCCGCCACCTAGCGCCACCCAGATCACAACTCCCGCCGGCTGGCCTGCCATCAGCAAGACCGTCGCCGACAAGATTGTCGCCGCCATCGAGAAAGCGATGCGCGGGCGCTGGGCGCAGATGGCGGCGCCGGAGTCACGCTACGAGAGTGGTGATTACCGCTATGTGCTGCAGTGTTTTATTCGCGTGGCCTGCGAACCCGGCTGCCCGCCGAAGGCGCTGTGGACCGAGGCGACCGAGCCGTTCGAGATTGTGCCCTGGTACGAGAGCAGCGACGCCGTGCCGCCGACCGTGGTGGAGCTGCCGGACGTGACCAGGGAAGCCCTCAAGAAACTCAAGCCCAACGTGGCCTTCAAGGTGCCCGAGTCGCTGCAGAAGATCATGGACAACATCGACGTGAAGGGCCTGATGGATGGCGAGGAGCCGGCCAAGAGCTCCTGGGGCTTCGGGATGATCTGCAGCTTCAGCATCCCCCTGATCACCATTTGCGCCTTCATTGTGCTGCAGATTTTCATCGGCCTCCTGAACCTTGCGTTCTGGTGGAGTGCCTTCATTCGCATCTGTATTCCCTTCCCCAAGAAGAACTGAGGTGAGTGAGCGATGAGCCGGCCCCGTATTCCATCACCGCCCCTTGGCTGGCCGCTGCTGCCGGTGCCGAGGGATGGCGCCTTGCACTACCCGAGCCTTGAGGACAGCGTGCGCCAGAACATCCGGGTGATTCTGTTGACGCGGCCCGGTGAACAACTGATGCGGCCGCAGTACGGGGCGGGCCTCGACCAGTACCTGCACGACCCCAACACGCTGACCACCCGGCGCCGTATCCGCGACACGGTCGTGCAATCCATCACCCGTTGGGAATCACGCCTGGTCCTGGACCGGGTGGATGTGTGGCCCATTGAGGGCCGCGCCGATGCGGTACGGGTGGAGATCGCCTATCGCCTGAAACGCACCGGCGTGTCCGAGACCATGAAACTCACCATGAGCCTGGGGAGTTAACCATGCCCATTCCTAGCTATCGCCTGGATGATCGCGGCTTCGACGACCTGGTCAATGAGCTGATCTACCGCATTCCCGGCCACACGCCGGAGTGGACCAACCCCAGCCAGGGTGATCCCGGCCGCACGCTGATCGAGCTGTTCGCCTGGCTGGGCGACACGCTGCTGTACCGGGCCAACCTGATCCCCGAGCGTCAGCGCCTGGAGTTCCTGCGCCTGTTGAATATTCCTCTGCGCCCGGCCCGCCCGGCCCGGGGCCTGCTCGCCCTGGAGCCCGCGAATCCGGCCCTGGCCCAGGTGGTACAGGTACCGCTGGACACGCTGGTGCCAGGACCGGCGGAGTTCGAGACCCGCGAGGAAATCATGGTGCTGCCGGTGGCCGGTACGGTCTACGCCAAGCGGCGGCTGGACGATGAGGAAGAGAGCAGCATGAGTGAGGTCATCGGCGAACTGGAGAGCGTCTACGACCTGCGCCGGGCGGAAGCCTATGTCACCACGCCGCTGTTCCGCGACGGCAAGGCCGACCCGCAGGGCTTTGATTTCGCTGCCGACGCGGTGGATTCCAGCGCCTGGATCGCGCTGCTGGCGCCGGCGCCGGAGCAGGTGACCGCCGCCCGCGCCGGCCTGGAGCGCGATGAGAACGGCGAAAAGCTCCTCAATATCGGTCTGCAGCCGCGCCTCGACGTGCCCGATTTTGATGATACCGAGCGCAGTAACATCGACCTGCGCGATAGCTGGGAGTGGGAAATCACCTCGCCCCGGCGCCGCGCCAACGGCGACCCGGTCTACGTGACGCTGGAACTGCGGCGCGATACCACCGACGGCTACACCCAGCCGGGCATCGTGCGCCTGGCGCTGCCCGAAGGCTCCGATATCGGTGTGCCGGAGAACAATGTGGATGTGGATACCTTTGCCGGGGTTGGTGACCGGCCACCGCGCATTGATGAAGCGGAGATTGCCGACCGCCTGGTGGCCTGGGTGCGCATGCGGCCCAAGTTTCGCGTGTCCACCCTGGCGTTCTCCTGGCTGGGTATCAACAGCACGGTGATCAGCCAGCAGCGCACCCTCAAGTCGGTGGTGGTGGGCCGCTCCGATGGTAATGCCGACCAGCGCTTCCAGCTTCCCGCCGGCTCGGTGGAAGCAGACAGCCTGCAACTCGATATTGAAGAGCCGGGGGCGGGTTATCGCCCCTGGACGCGGGTCGATGACCTTGCCGCCGCGGGTCGCGACGACCGCGCCTACCAACTCGATCCTGAGGCCGGCGTGGTCCTGCTGGGTGACAACGTGCGCGGCTCCATTCCCCCGCGCGGTATGCGCCTGCGCGTGGCGCGAATGCAGCATGGCGGCGGGAGCGTGGGCAACCTGCCGGCCGGCAACCTCAGTGCCATCTCCCATCCGGGTGTGAAAGCGAAGCAGCCGGTGGCGACCATCGGCGGTGCCAATGCCGAAACCCTGGAGGAGGCGGAAAAACGCATTCCCGCCTTCCTGCAACACGGCGACCGGGCGGTGACAGCAACCGACTACCAGCTACTGGCGCGCGAAACCCCGACGGTCAGCGTCGCCCGCGCTGAGGTGCTGCCGCGCTTCAAGCCCCAGCAGCGCCTCGATGATGTGGCGGGTGTGGTCAGCCTGATGGTGCTGCCTCGCTCCAACGCCCGCACGCCGCCCAATCCGCGGCCGGACCGGGTCATGCTGGAGCAGGTGCATGCCTTCATGGACCTGCGGCGTCCGCTGGGTGTGGAGCTGTATGTCATTGGCCCCGAGTACGTGCCCCTCAGCCTGGCGGTGGCCGTGACCCTGCGTGAGGGTCATGTCCGCGATGCCACCCTGCAGAAGGTTCGCGATGCCCTGCGGGATTACCTGTGGCCGCTGTTGCCGGGCGGCGTTGATGGTGCCGGCTGGCCGCTGGGCCGCGCTGTGTCGGACCAGGAACTGGAAGTTGCGGTGGCGCGCGTGGAAGGGGTTCGCACGGTATCCGGGGTCAATCTGTTCGAAGAGGCCGGCGACGAAGAGTGGAAGCTGGTGTCACCGGACGCCCGCACCGGGCAGCAGAAGCTGACGCTGGAACCCTGGCAGCTGCCCGAATTGATGAAGGTGCTGGTGATCGAAAGCGAAGATGGCCCGCCGGATGATATGGACGGCAGCGTGGAGCGGCCGCGCGGCGGTACACCCATTCCTGTGATTCCCGAGGTCTGCTGATGGACGCCAACCGCCAGCGCTTCTGGATGCTTGCCGATCCGGCCCAAACCCGGGACAGCAGCCTGGACTGGGATTCCCACCGCCGCGTGTTCCGCCTGCGCTCCCAGCGCAGCCCGACTGCCATTCCCACCGACCGCGCCGAGGCCAGGGACCTGGCCGATGGCCTGCCGTTGACGCGCGATGCCTGGAACACCTGGGCCCGGGCCAGCGCTGACCGCACGGAAGTTGAAGCGGGCGGCGCCGGTGTCGGCACCGAGACGCTGTACACGGTACCGGCCGGCTGGACGATTCAGGACATTGGCCTGGACACAAACGGTGTGCTGTACATCCTGATCGACGATGGCAGCCAGGCCGCCCTAGTCTGGCTCGACCGGCGCGGGCGCTTCACCGAACTTCAGGTTGATATCGAGGGTGCGCGGCCGGACCGGCTCGCGCCACGCGCCGAAGGGGGTTGCCATCTCCTGCAGCGCAGCAGCGGTGACCTGCTCCTGGCCACGGGCCAGCCACACCCTGACCGCCCGACGGTCAACTACGCGCCCGACACCGCCAAGCCCTGTGAAGAGAACCGCGACCCTCCGCGGATTGAGGTGCTGGCGGGTTTCGAACTGCCGGCTGACCACGAGGCCATCGGCCTGGCGGCAGGCGCTGGCAACGAACTGGCGCTGCTGCTGTGGCCGACGGCTGCGGACACGGATCCCGTCGTGGCGTTGGTCGAACACGGTGTTGTGCAACGCACCGTCAACTTGCCGGGGGGCGGCGCTCCCTACGACATGGCCTGGGTGGGGAGCGATGCCCTGGCGCTGCGTCACGCGAACCGGCGCGAGGCGCTGGTCTATCGCTTGCTGGGCGCTGACGCAATTGCGGCAGGCGAACGCCATCCGCTGAACGCCGGGGAGATGCTGAACCGGCGCTTCGCCGTAGAAGCCTCGGATTTACCACACTACGCGGCGGGTGCTGAGGATGAGCTGCGGCTGCGCCCCCTGCACCCGCTGTCGATGCCGGCGCTCAGCCGCCAGGCGGTGGCGCGACTCTCGGTGCCTTTTGACAGCGGTGAGCCCGGCACGGTCTGGCACCGCATCTACCTGGAGGCAAAGCTGCCTCCCGGTACCTCGGTGCGGGTCCTGCTCAGCGCCGCCGACACGCTGGAGGCCTTGCCGGAACACCCCGGCGCGCCCCACGGCTTTGGCGCCATCAGTAGCGACGAGGTGATGCCGGTCGGCAGTTGGGTGAACCAGGCATCGGAGCTGCCGTTTCACGTCGGCTTACTGCCCTGTGAACCTGAGCCCCACCGGGCCGGCCTGTTCAGCGCGCTGGTGCAAACCGGCGGCAGGCGGGTACGCGACCTGACCGGCCGTTACCTCGACCTGTCGCTGGAACTGCATGGCAACGGCCACCTCAGCCCGGAGGTGGCGGCGGTGAGGGTCTACGGCCCGCGCTTTGCCTATCGCGACCGGTACCTGCCGGCACTGTATCGGGAAGAACTCGGCGGTGCGGATGCGCGCGCCGAGGGCGACGCCACCGGCGCGGATTTCCTGAACCGCCTGCTGGGTTTGTGCGAGGGATTCCTGACACCACTGGAAGACCGGATCGCGCATGCCTACCTGTTGACCAATCCCGCCACCGCACCGCCAGAGGCGCTGGACTGGCTGGCGCGCTGGGTGGGCCTGGCGCTGGAGCCCGGGCTGCCGGAGCAGCGCAAGCGTCGCATGTTGCGGCATGCCGGTAGCGCCTATCGCCGGCGCGGCACGCTGGAAGGGCTGAAGCTGGCGCTGGACCTGGCCACCGACGGCAAGGTGGGGCAGGGCGCTATCGTGGTGCTGGAAGATTTCCGGCTGCGGCGAACGTTCGCCACCATTCTTGGTGCTGACCTGAGCGTTGAAGACGACCCGCTGCTGCAGGCGGACCTGCCGAGTGCCAACTCCTACGTGGGCGACACCCTGTTCCTGGGCGATGAGTGGCGGCGCGAATTCATGAGCCTGTTTGCCGATGAACTCGACCTTTACCGCTTTGAGGAGCGCTCCGTGCAGCGCTTCCATGAACGCCTGGCCAATCGCCTGACAGTGCTGGTGCATCGCGATACCGGGGCAGATGACCTGCGCCTGGTACGGCGCATTGTCGAAGCCGAGGCGCCGGCGCACCTGGTCAGCCGGGTGCTGGCAGCGGGCGAGCCGCTACTGGTGGGACTGCGCAGCCTGGTAGCCGTCAACACCTGGCTGGACGACAAGCCCGAGGCCGACACGGCCCGTCTCGGGGCAAGCCTGATCGGCCGCAAGGACCAGGTACGCCGAACCCCGTCCCTGGACCCTCGTCTCGATGGTTCTCAATAGGGTGCGGAACAGGAGGAAACCATGACTGTGAGATTCGACGATCCCCTCTCCGAACCGCTGGATCCGGATCGTGTTTACTACGCCAACGGCATCCTGCTGGACGACGGCGATTTCGCAGCGGAGCAGACCTACCATCGCAGCCGTATAGCGCGACTGCTGGCCTACCTGCACGGCAGTGGCACGGTGGCGGGACTGGAGGTGCTGATCGAGCCCGAGAATCCGCAGGAGTTGCGGGTAGC
Organism: Halieaceae bacterium; assembly: GCA_965229625.1. Taxonomy (GTDB): domain Bacteria; phylum Pseudomonadota; class Gammaproteobacteria; order Pseudomonadales; family Halieaceae; genus JANQIO01. The sequence goes on along the minus strand of CBDDJJ010000002.1, from coordinate 361,053 downwards.
CCCCGGACTTGCGGTCGACCGCCTCGGCCGCCTGATCGAGATACCCCGCAGTTGGTGCCTGCCGCTGGACGCCTGGTTTGCCGCCGAGGCGGCCGACCCGCTGGGCCAGGACCGCATGGCCCGCGCCTACCGAAACACCGACGGCACCCTGCCCGACGGCGTGGTGGTGGACGTGTTCGTCAAGTTCGCCACCTGTGAGCGCGGCAAAACGCCTGCCTTCGGCAGTGGCAATGGCGACGCCACCGATGCCTTTGCGCCTGCCCGACTGCGAGACAGTTTCCTGCTGGAACTGCGCATTCGCGACCAGGATGACCCACTGCCGGTGCCGGAATCGGACTTTCCGGGCCTCAGTGGCCTCAACACCACCCAGCGCCGGGAACGGGTCATGGAGTACAAGCTTCAACAGGGCTGGCGCGAGGGCACCCTGTGGGGCGGTGCCGGCGGGGTGCTCAACCACGACAGCGAACACCTGCAGGACCAGGACGGTACCGAGGTCATGCTCGCGCGCCTGCGGGTGCCGGCCACCGAAGCGCCGTTGGAGTTCGATCCCAACGTCGCTGTCGCCATCGACAACAGCATTCGCCGGCTGGTGTTCTCCACCGAAGAACTCGCCTGGATCAACGGTATTCAGAGGTAGCAGCTATGGACTTTCACGCCAAACGCCAACCCATCGATTTCGAAGAGCTGCGTCGCCTGCGGCGCGCCGGTTCCGTCTACCTGGATACCCGGCGGCGCCGCCCGCGCTGGTTCGACGGCCGCTTCCTGAAGGCCCAGGACCTGAGCCGGGAAACCGAGTACCTGATGACCCGCCAGGCGGACCTGGCCGTTGCCACGGGCACCGGCGTGGTGGAAGGCCTGCAGGTGGAACGCGTGGAAGGCCAGTCCGGCCGCCTGCTGGTGCGCGCAGGCTTTGGGGTGACCACCGACGGTGAACGCGTGGTGCTGGCCAACGACCTGGATATCGACGTGACCGACAGCGCCGGTCAGCAGAGTCTCAACACCAAGGTCGGGCAGCTGCGCCGCCCGGCGCCGCCTATACGCACCCGCAGTGGTGTGTTCCTGTTGGTGCTGCGTGCGCTGGAGTACACCGCCAACCGAACCGCCGCCTACCCGACAGACGTGGGTGGCGAGCGCGGTTTCCAGGATGGCGACGTGATCGAGGCGACGGCGGTCAGCCTGGTGCCCTATCACCAGCCTTCGGGCCTGGCCGAATCCAGCGAGCGCCGGCGTGCGGAGATCGCCGACGACCTGTTTACCGAACAGGCCGAGATGGACATTCCCGCCGCCAGCCTGCCACTGGCACTGGTGGAGCTGAGCCGTGGCAGCATACAGTGGATCGACATGCACCTGGTGCGGCGCAGCATGGGCGCCAGCTTCAGTGATGTGCTCGGTTTCGGGCTGGTGCCGCGGCCGCTGCGACACGCGCATTTCAAGCAGTACGACGCCATGCTCGATGACGTGCTGGAATCCCGTCGCAACCTCAATGCGCCGGGGCGGTTTGGGGCTGCCGAGCACTTTGTGTCGCTGCCGGCCGCCGGGCGGATGCCCAGTGCCTGCGTCGACATGGACAGCTTTACCCAGTACTTCTTTCCCCAGGCGGTGGACGTGGAAATCTCCGTGATCCCCGAGGACGAGATTCCGCAGCTGGCGGAGGAGAGCATGCTGTTGCCCCCCATCGAGCTGACGGAGGATGAAGAGGCCCTGGCTTCCACCTCGGTGCTGGTGATGGTGCCAGTACCGCGGCGCCAGTTTCACACCCTGTCACGGCGACTCCGCCAGGTACCCATACCGCTGCAGATCCCGGGCCGGCGGGTGCGCTCGACGCTGCAGCCCATTGATTTCATGCGCAAGATTGAGGCGCGGTTACCGGACTTCTCGCCGGCACCGAGCCCGCTGCGGGATCGTCTCAACGAGACCAGTTGGCAGGGCCTGATTGGGGCGCAGCCCTTCCTATGGTTTATCCGCCGCCGCAACCTATCCTACAAGGAGTCCGTGGTCGGCCAGGTCGTGCGGGTGATGGCCGACGAGTTTACCGACGAAACCGAGATGCGCCGCTATCAGCGCACCCTCGATCTCTATGACGACTTTACCCACCTCAAGGTAGCCGGCAGCGCAGCCGCGGACCTTGGCATGGTGCGATTGCTGACCATACCGAAATTTGTGCAGTCGGAGACCCTGATGCGATCGGCATTGCGGGAATTCCAGGCAGAAGATCGCCTCGACGAACACGCCGTGAGCCTGGTCAGCGAGCGCTTTGCCGGCGACACCATGGGCGAGGGAGTAAGCCGGCTGGAAGCGTCTATCGCCGTCGATACCAACAAGGCCCGCAAACTGGCGGATAGTTACCGGGTGCCGGAGATGGACTACATTGCCCGCGCCCTGCCGGAGCAGGAGTTCAGCGCCTTCGCCGAGGCGCTGGACCAACGCCTTGGCGACGACGGGGTCAGCGCCGAGGCGGTGGCCGAGTTTATCGAGTCCACCCGCGGAGGCCTGGAGCAATGAAGATTTTGCAGCCGCGCCGCTTTGAGCCGGAGGAACGGCTGCTGGCGGTGGACCCGCCGCTGGCGGAGCGCGTCGACGATGCCTGGAACCGACGCCCTCGTTATTACACCGGCCGTGCGCTGACGGCGGACGTGCTGGAATTACAGGACCAGCACCATCGCCAACATCTCAACATCTACGGGCGCCAGCTCTCCGACGGCATTGTTCGGGGCCTGGAGGCGGAGGCCGCTTTCGTGGCCCCGGAACCGTCCGCCGGTGAGGAGGACCAGCCGCCGCCCACTCCGCGGGACGGTTGGTGGCTGGAAATCGGACCGGGTCTTGGGGTCATGGGCAGCGGGCTGGACCTGACCCTGCGCCAACGGCGGCGCATCCTGATTGCGGAGATTCCCGTGCTGGACGATCCGGAATCCCTGCCGGAGGGGGTGGGTGTGGTGTTGCTGGAACCGGTCGTCGCGGAGACCTTGGCCGACTTTGACGAGGATGACCCCTGTGAGTGGGACCCGGAGCAACATCCCTTCGAAGACCGCCAGTGGGTAGAAGGCGCACGCGTTACCTGGATGCCATGGCCCGAGGAGTACGTGGCCCTGCCCGCCGACGATGCGCACTTCAGGAACCGGCTTGCCTACCGTCTCTTTGAACGGGAGCGCTCGGCGCCGCGAGAGCGGCCGCCCTGGGAAGCGCGGGGTGTGGCCCTGGCGCTGGTGCGCCTTAATGCAGACGGCAGTGTCGCCTTCCTGGATCGCCACGCGGTGACCCGCCAGGGCGGAGCGCCCCTGTCGGTTTTGCCGACCCTGGAGAGCAACGGCTGGCCGTTCCTGTGGCAGGCGCGAATGCAGCAGATGCTGCAGCACCTCTACGACCTGCAGGACACCGGCGCGGACCTGACGCCCGCCGTGAATCACTTCCGTTTCCTGCCGCCGGTCGGCAGCCTGCCGAAAGAACTGGTGGACCTGGACAACCTCACCACCGAGTTCTTTCCCGGCCAGTACTTTATAGAGGCGGCACCCATTCCGCTCAGCCAGCTCGATGTAGCGGTGGAGGGCGCGGCGTCGTTACAAGCCTATGACCTGTATGAGGCTGATCGGGTCAAGCTGCTGGTGCCGGTTCCGGAAGCCGTCTACGAGCCGGAGCTGCTGCAGCGCGAACAGGTTGACCCGGTATTTCTCAGCACCCTGCGGAGCCTGGTCAGCAGGCTCCAGCAGTTTCGCACCAACCGCAATGCGCTGCGTGATATGGCGCCTGTGGTGATTGGCAGTATTGAGCTGGAAGGCATACCTGAGTACCCGTCACCGGACCCGGACTCCGTCGCCGACGAGGTAGCCCAGCTACCCTTCGTGATCCCCGACCCGCTTTCGAACCTGGATGTGGACTTCGGCCAGGAAGCCCGAGACCTGCTGATTGAGCTACACGACTGGTTTGACGGCAGCCCCACCATCTTTACCGAGCAGATTGCAGAACTGGAAGACAACCCGGGCACCGACTTCATGGGCATGGAGGAGTTTATCCAGGATCTGCAGAGCGACATTGAACAGACCAACGATCGGCTGGAAACGATCTTTGGTGAAGTGCAGGGCGATCTCTATCGCCTCCGGCAAATGCTGCTGGGGCACGAAAAAGCCTCGCGGCTGGCCACGTCTCCGGCCATGAAGGATGTCACTACCGGCCGGCTCGATACCCCCAGCTCGCTGGAGATTTCGCGCTTCTTCGATATCGCCCGGCCCGCGGCGGTGGCGGCCGCTGCGCCGATTGTGGCTGCCGCACCAGAGCCTGAACCCGAACCCTCGGGTTCGGGTGACTCGGGTGAGGGCGGAGAGTTCATGATCACCAATGCCTTCCTGATGGCGGGCACCGAACGTTTCTTCACCCACGATGACGCGTTGGTCAATATGACCGGGAGTACGCCGCGTGGTGGGAGTTCAGGCGGTGGTCGCTCGCAGCCGGATTTCGGCGGCGGCCTTACCGCCACTGATCTCGGCGGTGCGATGTTCCTGGATAGAGGTACACCCCAGCCAGGCGTGAGTGACATTCTCATCGGGGGCGGCCGGGTGCCCGATGGCGTCGCCGACATATTGCTGGATTCCGGGCAACTGACCCTTGAGGCCAATTACGATCTGTTCGATAACAACATCGAGCGCCGGCTGTATGAGCGCCCGATGTTTTACCGCACCATCACCATCGACGAGCGGGTCTACACGCCACCCAGTGTCGAGGCGAAGAACGAGGCGCTGTCGCGCAAGGTGTCTGTGTTTGAGAGCCTGCAGCGCGTGCCCGTCAGCATCGCGGATATCCAGGTCAGCCTGCGCACCGGCGCAGTCGGCATTTTTTCGGATGCTGATTTCACCAGCGTACGTGACGCTCAGGCTGCGCCTGTGCAGGCGGTTCTCGACGCCCGCGCGCGCCGCGGTGTCGATTTTGTGGCACTCAATGCCGCCGCACCCCTGGATGCTGAGGTCGAAGGCCTCAGCGCTACCGAGGTGACAGCGCTCAATACCGTGCTGGAGGAAGCCACCCGGCGCAGGCAGATTCGCCTGGATTCCGCAGACCTTGTCACCTTTACCAAGCTGGGGCTGTTTGATCCCGACCCGCCGGATGGCGATGAGGCGGCGTATTTTTCTGCCGGCATCATTGCCCTGGAAGATGCGATTGCCGCCATCCGCCAGGTGGAGCAACGACTGGCGCTGTACCGGCTGGGAATCAAGCAGTCCCGCGCGACGCTTGGCCAGTTGCAGAAGAACCTGTTGCGCTGGCAGAAACAACTGGCAGAAATGGATGACCTGCTGGCAGAGATGCGCCATGACGTCACGGTGGCACGCGCACTGTTCGAGGAAGAGAAGCAGCGCGTGCAGGGCATCAACGACCGACGCCGGAAAATCCTCGCCACCCAGGTGCCTTTTGTCACCTTCCTGCGGCCACGTCTCGGCAGCGCCATGATCGATCAACCCTCCACCCGTCTGTACGGCGAGTTCGTCGACCCGGTACCCGCCTGCCTGGCGGAAGACTACGAGGCCACCGACGAACTGGAGGAAATGCTGGACCTGTTCCGTGAAGTACCGCTGGCCTGGCTGCCCAGCGTCAAGCCCGTTCTGCGCCAGCTCGATCGCCCGGAGTTCCTGTACGACGTGTTGTCCTATGCCCGCAATCGGGCGCAGGTGTGGCTCGACACACCGACCTATCGCGTCGCCACGCCACGTGTGGAGGGGGCGGATAAAAACCGGCATTACGGCAGCGCTGTCAGCACCATGCTGCAGGCCTACCGCACCACCCGCTCAGGCTGGTACCAGCGTCGCGCCCAGATCCAGGTGCAGCAGTTGCAAAACCTGCACTGGCAACAGGCCCAGGACCAGGCGGAGCAAGACCTGTCGCTGGCCGACCTGATAGAAGCGGGACGCGGCCGCTCGGCCATGGCGCGGGCGGCCCTGGTAGAGATGGAGCGCCTGGAGGATGTGGCCGTCTGTCTCTACAACCGCTGTGGCGATGTCCTGCCGGCGGTGCGCCTGCAATGGGCGGATGCCATCAGCGTATTTGATCGTCCCTTCGACCTGCGTGACCTGCAGAATCTGCCGAGCTGGGCAGAGGTGGATTTTGAACTGCGACGCGAATTGCAAAGCATGGTGGCCTGGCTGTTCTCGCGCATCGAAAGCGGAGAGCAGGAAGCCCTGCGCCTGATGAACGACCTGGTGCGGGTCTGCATCCTGCTGGCGAGCCACGCGCCGGTCAGCAGCATCATCAGCGGCCATGTGCCCAGGCCCACCGTGGGCAAGACTGGGGATGTGATCGACCTCAACCTCGACAAGGGGCGGATTCGCATTGGCATGCAGGTCGCCGTGTATTCCGGTAGCCGCATGGCCGTCCAGGGTGTGGTGGAAGACCTGTCTTCCGCCGCTGTGCGGGTCAAGGTCACGCAGAGTGCCCAGCGCAACGGCCAGTTCAACCTGGAACAGGGTGCCAGGGCACAGTTCTACGCCGCACCGTCGATCGGGTACGCGGTCAGGTAGGCCGGGGTGCAGCAGCGGCAGGTGCAGACCCTGCGCATTCGCGCCCGGCAGCCTGAGCAGGCACGCCACGCCGCCGTCGAGCTGGAAGATGCTTTGCGCACCGCGTCGTTCGGTAACCTGCCGCGCAATGGTGTGGTGTACATTCGCCGACTGGATCTGGGCGTGATCGGCACAAAGCCGGAGCGAGCCAAACTGTCGCGCCACATTGAGCGCAGCCTCTGGTCACTGCCGGCCAGCGCCATTCGCCGGGTCACCGCCAGTGACGATCTACCGACGGCTGAGGCCGTCTGGTTTCCGACGCCTGCCGCTGCGCTGTGTGCCGTCGTCGAACGCATTGCGCGCGGGCAAAGTTTGCGCGCCTGGTACTGGCGCCGGGTGCTGGGTATCGAGCCCGAGCGCCGGGTGGAAGTGACCGAAGCCACGGTGATTGCCGCGGCTGAACGCGTGGCGCCCGCAGCGCAGACCGTGCTGAGTGTTTTGCGTCATATAGACAGACTGGGTCGATTGCCCGCTCTGGCCGCTCGACTGCCGGCGCCGCGTCTTACCAGCCAGCGCGACTGGCTCCGGTCGCGTGTTGTTGCTGAACCTGTTCCCTCGGAACCGCGGTTCAGCCCGACGCAGATTGCGCATGCCATTACGCCCTCGCCGCCACTGGCGGGCGCGCCGGTGCAGGGTTTGCTGACTCGCCTGCCGGCCGGTTCTCGACTGCAGTTGCAGGCTGCGCTGCAGCAGGGCGTCGATCAGCCCGAACGGCTGCAGTGGTTGCTGCTGGCCTGCCATGAACTGGCCGGTGTCAGCCTGTCGGCGCAGGACTGGAATGTGCTCGAGTCGTTTACCCGGGAGCCTGCGGCGGATGTCGTTGCCCGGCAGTTCGCCCGGAACACGCCGGCGTCGCCGGTGCCAGCCTCGCGCAGGGAGCCAACAACAGTGCCAGTCGCCGCTCCGCAGATGACTGAAATGCTCACTGATTACCTGCCAGACCAATCGCCTGCCCTGGCGGACACGCTGCCGGAACCCATTGAGACCGATCCCTACGCACCGCGCATTCTGCGTCGACGCCCGTTTCCGGATACGGATTTCAACTGGGCAGGAAGCTGGTTGTGGGGCGGTCGACCGACACCCGCCGCCGGCCTGCTGTTTCTTTGGCCGATCTGGCAGCACCTGGGTCTGTCTCGAGCGCTGACCGCACATCCCTGGCTCGCCGAGGCAGATTTTCCTGCCTGTTTGTTGAAGCGTCTCGGGCAGTGGCTGGGGCTGGCCGGTGATGAGCCAATGCTGGCCTGGCTGAACGCTGGTGATCGTGAAGCCGCCGGCGAGTGGCAGGCGCCGCCTGAGTGGCGGCAACTGCTTCAGCCCCAGCTGCAACGGTTTGGCGTTCAGCATCGTCAGATCGGTGGTCAGCGGGCAGAACTGGCGCTCTCGGGTCGTGTGCTGCTGAGCCTGGCAGGTGCCAGCGACCGCGGTGGGGAGCAACTGCCTGTGCTGGCTGACAGTTGGCTGCGCCTCAGTGCCCGCTGGCTATACAGCCACGGGCTGCACATCCGCCGACTGGTCGAGCGTCCCGGGGCGGTCGCCGCCACGGATACCCACCTGGACATCTGCCTGAAGGTGGAAGACAGCGACCTGCAGATCCGCAGGCTTGGGCTGGATATCGACCCCGGCTGGCAGCCGGCCCTCGGCAGGGTGGTCCAGTATCACTACATCCAGCGGGAAGATGGCGATGCTTGATCCTCAGCCCTCATCTCAGGCAAACGCTCAGGCGACGGCTCAGAAAACAAGCGCCCCCGCGCCGCTGTTCGCATTCTGGACCCAGGCCCTGCTGGCGCTGCTGCCAGACAGCCTGCGTGGCCAGGCCGATGCGTTGGCGGCTTACCCGGCGGCGCCGCGGACGCGGGCAGGTCTGAAAGCTCTGCTGTTGCGCCCGTCGCAGGCGGACCAGTTTGTAGCCGACCTGTCCCGCGCCCTGAATCTCCAGCTCGAAGAGAGCCTCTGCTGCGCGCTGTTGCTGGCGGTGGAACGCGACCCGGTGCTGCCGCCGTTGCTCGGTGCGCTGCAACATCCCTACGGCGGTACGCGACCCTCGCTGGGTCTGATAGAGCGTTTGCTCGGTGACCTGGTTGAGGGTGACGCGCTGGCCGGTCGCCTGCGTCATGGCCCGCTCAGCGAAGCTGGCGTACTGCTGTGGGATGACGCCCCGGACTTGCCGCTGGTACAGCAAAGCCCGCGGCTCCACCCGGAGTTGGTGGCCAGTGTAATGCATCCCCAGGGATTGTGGCCGGGCACCCGGCTACTGGAATCGCAAACACTGCCACCGGCTTTGCTGGAAGCGGTGCACAAGCAGGCCAGTGCCTTGCGCGGCATTGCCCGCGCTGGGCTGGTGCTGCGTTGCGTGGATGCCAGCGAGGCGCGCGCAGTGGCCGCCGGGATCGCCCGCTGCCTGATGCGCAAGCCCGTGTGGCTGGGGAGTGAGCGCATCGATCCGGCGCAGGGTGTCTGGTGTGAACTCAGCTGTCACCTGCCGGTGCTGTCAGCGGAGGCGGCGCCCGGTGAGACGGTGCATCTGCCGGCCTTGCCCGGGTACAGCGGCCCGTTGCTGGTAGTGACCGGCCCCGACGGACGTTTCTCCCGCGACGACGGCGGTCTCGAGAGCTGGCGTATTCCCGTCACCGGTGCCACGGAACGTGCAGCACTGTGGCGCGAAGCCTTGCCGGAACTTGAGCAGGAGGACCTGGGCCAGCGCTACCGGGTCGGGGCGCAACGCATAAAGGCGCTCGCCCAGCGCGCCCGGCGCCGGGCGCAACTGGAAGGCCGGCCGGTGGAATTTAGCGACTTACGTCGGGCGGCCTGGGGTGATCGGCAGGCTCTGGGTGGGTTGGCGGAACCGGTGAGTCATGACGTTCCCGACGCAGCGCTGGTGCTGCGTGACGCCACCCGGGAGGAGCTCAATAACCTCTTGCGGCGCTGCAAACGTCGCGAAGACCTGGCGCAGGGACTGGGCGTCACCTTGCGTACGCGCTACCAGTCAGGCGTGCGAGCGCTGTTCTTCGGACCATCGGGCACCGGCAAGACCCTGGCGGCAGCCTGGCTGGCGACCCGGCTGGGTTTGCCGCTCTACCGCGTGGACAGCGCGGCGGTGTCCAGCAAATACATCGGTGAAACAGAGAAGAACCTCGCCCGCCTGCTGGCGCGTGCGGAGGCGGATGACGTGGTCCTGCTGTTCGATGAGGCGGATGCGCTGTTCGGTAAACGCACGGACATCAAGGACAGCAATGATCGCTTCGCCAACGCCCAGACCAATTTCCTGTTGCAGCGCATCGAGAGCTACGACGGCATCGTGGTGCTCACCAGCAACAGTCGACAGCGTCTCGACGCGGCCTTCACCCGCCGCCTCGACGTAATAATGGAATTCCCGGCACCTGGCCCCGAAGAGCGCAGGGATCTCTGGCTGTCCCACCTGGGTGAGCGTCATAGCCTGCGACACAGTGAGCTCAATATGCTGGCCGCCTGTTGCGATATCAGCGGGGGCCAGATACGCAATATCGTGCTGGATGCCGCGGTGCGGGCGGGCACCGATATCATTGACTGCGCATTGCTATGCCAGGCGGTCGCCGCTGAGTACCGCAAACAGGGCAAGCCGGTCCCGGGTGAGGTGCGGCAGTTTCTTGCGGACGCTCCATGAAATGCAAGGTCGGCATTGTTCCCAAGCCCCAGGCCCCCGCGCCCAACCCCGAAGGCGAGGCTGACCGCCGCCACTTCCTGCGCCGCCGGGCGCAAATCCTCGCCCGCCGCGGGCCTCGCGGTGAGGCGGAAGAAGAACCACGCATCCCAACATTTCTGCAGGCATCCGGCGGTGAGGCGGAAGCTGAACGCGAGGTGGACACCGGTGCGACAGGCGCCGGTGCGCAGCCTGTGCCTGGAGCACCGCCTGCCGAGGGCGGCGGTGACGGCGCCGTAGAAGCCGCCGAGGCAGACACCGTCGACACCGGTGAGCCCGCCCCAGACGTTGCGGAAGACACGGCAGCAGAAGTTGACACCGCGGCCGAAGCGGAAGCGGAGCAAGCCGACGCTGAGAGTGAGACCGGAACGCCACCGCCTGCGGAGGATGAGCCGGCGGAACTCAATGAGGACAATCCCGGCGAAGTTCTTACCCAGCAACTCGATGAGCAGCTGGAAGAAAGCCGGCCCTCGCCGCCGCGGCTGGCCACGCCACCTGCAGGCATGGCGGCCATACGCCAACAGGTCTCTTCCCGGGCCCAGGCAATACCGAGAGGGCAGATCACCGCGGGTACCGCTGCCACCCGCGAGGCTGAATTCGTGCGCGAGCGCGCTGAGCGCGAGCAGCAGGCCAGGCGTGACGGTGTGGAACCCAGCGCAGCCGAAGCGATGCCGCCGGTGCCGGCGGACCTGCCCAACGCACTGTCCAGCCCGGACAACCCGGTGCCGACGATCCAGGAGCCACTGCAGGCAGCCTCCAACAAGACCCTGCCTGACCAGACGCCGCCGAGGCTGGTGCGCACCCCCCAGGACAACTTGCCGGAAATGGGTCGCCGACCGCTGCCGCCCAACGTCATACGCCAGCTCAGCACCTTCATGGACGAGGGCCCGCAGGTCAGCGATCCCAGCGACCGGGCGCGCACCCGCCTGCAACAGCAGTGGGAAGCGTTGATGACCACCCCCAGCGTGGAGGACGGGGAGGGCGTTCAGCAGCCGCTGATCGATGTGCCGCCACCGGCCCAGGCGCAGGTGCCGCCGGAGAACCGCGCTACCTTGTCCCAGGCGTTGGCAAGGCTGTTGCAGGACCCAAACGGTGAGGCTGAGCGCATGATAGAGCGCGCCCGCGGTAGCGCTTTTGTGGCCGGTATCCTCAATGAGGTCCCGGCCACCCGGAACCTTGGCTCCGACATGGTGGGCGACTTTGCCAACGTGTTCGGTCAGCAACTGGATTCGATTCGTGAGCAGGCAGGTATTGCGGCCGAAGACCTCGACCAGGCGGTGCAGGATCGCCGCAACTTTCTCGAGGAAGAGCGGCGTCGCGAGGAAGAGCAACTGCAGATGAGTATTGCCCGCGAGGGCGCCGCCGTCACAGCAGAGAACCAGGCCGTCGCAGATGCGATTGCCGGTGCCCGCCGGGGCATGGATGAGCAGGCCGAGGAAGTGCAGGCTTCTGCTGGCGGTGCCGACCGGGTGCTGGCTATCGAGGGCCGGCGCGATCGCCTGCTGGGTGAGGTGAACTCCTTTGTGGCCGGCCAGGACGCCAGCTACCGCCGCGCCGGGGAATCCCGCGCGTCTGAACTGGACAGCCTGCAGCGTGCCCAGATCAGCGCTTACCGCTACGCCGTCCAGCAGGACGAATTCCAGCTCAACCAGGATCCCGACGAGCGCACCCAGCTACAGATCCAGGAGCTGGTGGCCGAGAGCCGCACGTGGTTGCAGAAGAAGGAGCGGGAAGTCCGCGGCCAGTTCGGCAAACTGAAAACCCAGGCCAGCACCCGCACCCAGGCGCATCGCGACGGCATCAACGAGGCCGGTGTGACCGCCCGCCTGTCGATTCGCGACTGGGCGTCCACAGAACTGGGCGAGGAGACCAGCTTCTGGGATCGCTTCGTGGCCATGATCGAAGACTGGTATGGGCAGGCCAAGGCCAACACCGAAGCCTGGGAGACCACCCAGAACGCCGAGCACGCCGAAGTCGCCTCCGGCTACGTCGACATGATGAGCCAGGTCGAGCGCGCGGCAGCCGACGGCATTACCGAGCAGCAATTGCTGCAGGGTAACCAGCTTACAGACGAAGAGCGGGCGGTTATCCAGGCCTATTTCGAAGAGCCCAATGACCCGATCTATGCCGTTGCGGTGGGTATCCGAGAGCGCATCTACAGCTCGCGTAGCGCGGAGTTGAAATCCCGTCTTGAAGGCCTGGTGCTCAACGGCTCTTTCCACTGGGGCACGCTGGAAGAAATCGGCCGGGCTTATTCCGGCGATTTCGATGCCGGAGATCGTGCCACGCGGCTTCACGGTGCCTTCAACCCGGGGATTACCGGACTGGGTACTGAGGAGGAAGATGTTTTTGCAGCCCTGGCCGGGCTCAACCCGGTGCAGGCCAAGGCGGTTCGCGAGGCCTACCAAAGCAACTACGGGGAAACGCTGGATGCAGCTTTGCGCAGTGAAATGGACACTGACGGGGAACGCAATCGAGCCCGTTCCCTGCTGTCCGGTGACCAGGCGGTGGCTGACGCGGCCGCCCTGCATATGGCCATGGAGGAAACCTGGCTGGGCACTGGCCTGGGTACTGAAGAAGACCTGATCTTCCAGACCCTGCGCAACAAGTCTCCAGAAGAGATCCAGGCCATCGTCGCCGCCTACCAACGCGACTACGGTCGCGATCTTGGGCCCCTGCTGCGCGAAGAACTGAACGACTGGGCCACCTTGTCCGACCACGACGCCGACCGGGCCGACGCCCTGATGGCGAGCGACACAGCACTGGCGGACGCCATCGCTGTTGATCAGTCGCTGCACGGTTTTTCCTGGGGCTACGCCTTCAACCTGGCCTATGGCACCGAGTTTGAGGCCGGCAGCCGTGACGAATTCACCGCAGTCTACGACACCATTCGCAGTGAAGTGGCTGCGCAGGCCACCAGGGAACAGTGGACCGATGCCCAGTTCCAGGCCGAGATGCAGCGCCGCGTCAACGAGGTTGAGAACCGCTACAACGAGCGCTACCCCTGGCGCACCCTGGAAGGTGCGGTGGAAGAGCGCTTTGAGGAAGGCCCCAATCGAGACCTCGTTGTGGCCACGCTCAACAACAACGAGCTGCGTGCCGAGGCTGCGCGCATCGCCATCGAGAACGACTCGATCTTTTATGCCAGCGACGACGTGGTCATTGACGTGGTCGAGCGGCGTTATGACCGCGCGTTGGAGGGTGTGCGTCGTGACATGGAGCCGGAGCTGCGCCGGCAGATGGAAGAAGAAATTCGCCAGCGCGACGAAGCGCACTTCCTGGATACCGGCGAGCGTCTCACCGGCGAAGAGATATACGCAATGCGCCAGCAGTTGGAGGTCGAGAACGAGCGCACCATGGAAGCTGCGGCCCGCCGACGCGCCGAGTCTGATACAGCTCGAATGGATGAAATCTACCAGGAGGAGTACGACGAGAGCCTGGAGTCAGCGGTTGAACGGGCGACCAGTGGCGACACCGGTGAACACGCACTGACAGCGCTGGAGCAGGGCGGCTACCTGAGCCGCTACCAGCGGCTGGACTTTGCTACCCGGGTGTGGGGAACCGATGAGGCGGCCGCGCGCCGCGCCGTCGAGGGTGCAACACCTGAGGAAATTGCCGAGATGGACGATCTCTGGCGTGAGAACCACGGCGGACAGTCCATGCGCGACGGCCTGCTGGGCGGCTGGAGCAATCTCGGCTTTGGCGAGCTGAGCGGCGACGACGCCCTGGACATGCAGGTGGCGCTCGAAGGCCGGCCCATGACCCTGGAAGACGCCGAGCGCATCGCCCGCCTGCGTGAGGAATTGGCTGAACCTTCCTACTTCTTCGGCATCGAGGTGGGGGGTGCTGAACACGACCTGATTGCGTTCCGCCGCCAGCAACTTGAGGAGAACGCGGAGCGCCTGCGAGAGCCGGTGATTACACTGGAGGATCGACGCCGTCGCGATCACCTTCTCAGCGAGTTCGCCTTCAACCAGGAGGCCGTCAAGTCTGCGGTTGAACAGCACCGGGCTCGAGTCTCAGCGATTACCGACTCGATTGCCAACACGGCCAGCATGGTGGTGGCGGTGGCGGTGGGTGCCCTCATTACTTTCTTCACCGGCGGTACCGCTGCGCCGGTGGCGGCGGCCCTGATTGCCTCGCTGGCTGGCACCATGACTTCGGTCGGGGTGCGCATGGCCATGTTGGGTAATCGCTATGGTTGGGAAGCCATGGCCACGGACGTGGGTATTGGTGTCGTCGACGCCATAGTGGCGGCGGCCACCGCGGGTATCGGCAATCGCCTGCTGGGGCTTCGCCAGGCCGCGGGTGTGGTGGCGTCTTCGGCGACACGCAGCGGTATCCGTGGCTCCATCCAGAGCATCCAGCGGCGGCTTGGCGCCATGCTGGCCCGGCTCGGGGATGTCGGTCCACTGGCGCGGCGCATGCCCAGCTCGCAGCTGCTGTCGCAGATGCACCAGCGGGCAGGCTACCAGCGGCTGCTGGCCATCGGTGTCTCCGAGTCGGTGGAAAACGCGGTCGGTGCCCTGCCCACCGCGGTGGTCAGCAACATGATCGATGACCGCAACTGGGAGGGTGGGTTCCAGATCGGCAACGTGCTCACCGGGGTGGCCACCGAGGTAGGCATGGGAATCGGCATGGGACTGGGCATGAGCGGAGGCATGAGCGCCGCCGGCTCGATGTGGCGTGGCGCGCGCACTGCCATTCGCGGGCCCGACATTGGCACCCGGCCCAGGTTGACGACACCGGACCAGCTACCGATCAACGATGCCCAGTACCAGGCCGCGCTGCGGGAGTTCCAGGGCGCAAACCCGGGGCGCAGTGCGGCAGAGTTTGACGCCTTTATCCAGAGCGAGCGCCAGGGCCACCTGCAGGATTTCCTGCAGCGTAATCCCGGCCGTACCGAAGCGGATTTCGATGCCCACCTGCGGGACGATGCCGGCATCTGGCGCGCTGAGTTCGAGGAGATGAACCGTGGCCGCGCCATCGATTTCGATGCCGAGCAGGGCCGCCGCTCCGGGCAGGCCCTGAGTGAGGCGCATGAGCAGGCCCAGGCCCGCCAGGCGGTCCGCGATGAGCTGACCGATGCCCTGCCGGAATCACGTCGCGCCGATCTGGCGGATGTGCCCATTACCCGGCTCAGCGATGCTGAGTTTACCCGGGCCACCGGGCGCCTGACCGGTGACGCCGGCGTGGTGATTCGCGATGGCCAGGCCCACGTGGTGGTGCGGGAGGGCGCGTCACCGGCCAGTGTGCGTGACGCCGTGGGCAGGCTTGCCGAAGTGACTGCTCCCGGTACCGGCGGGCGCGTCACGGATCCCGCCGCAGCTTTACCGCGGGACCTGCGCGGACGTGTCAATGTGGAGACCAACCCTGACCTGCCACCGCGCAGTGTGCAGGTGCACTACGAATCCCATAATGGGTTGATCGTCGGTATGTGGGTGGAGGTCGGCCCCGGCGCGCGGGCGGTGGACATCCAGATGCATGCCGGCACTGTGCGGGCGATGCGTCGCCTGCAAGGCCTCAGCGGCCAGATACGCCAGGTGCTCGATCGCATGGCGCAGTGGCTGGGACGCAATCCCCGGCCCGCGCCCGGGACCCGCGCCTTCGAAGCCGATCTCGAGCTGAAGAAATTGCCCGGTATTCTTGAAGAGCGGGCGCTGGCGCTGAGTCGCGCCGGCAGCCTGGAAGAGCAGGTACGCATCGCCGCGGAGATAGAACACCTGCAGGCACAGATGGCGGAACACGCACGCTTCGTCAACAGCATCGAGGCCGAACCGGGCCGCGGCTTTGTCGCGGCCGAATCTCTCACCGATGCCCAGGTCCAACAGCGCATCGCCGAGTTCGAGACACCGGAAGTGCAGCAGGCATTGCGCGACCTGGATCCAGCGGAGCAATCCCAGGCACTGATGCACTTCGGCGCGATGCGCAATGTGGTGGATAGTGCCGTACTCTCTGGCGGCGACCCCGCCCGTGCTGTGGGGCAGTTCGTGGATACCTGGCGAGCGCTCAATGCCTTGCCAGAGGCTTCTCCTCAATTGACCGGCCAGTTGCTTGCCCAGGCCGGGAATCTCACAGATGGCCATGCGCACCTTGAACAATTGGCGGGCCTGGTGGGGCAGATTCGGGATTTCCGCGATCCCCCGGAAGGTTTGGCCGGTCGCATGCTCGGACAACTGCTGGCTGATAGCGATCCACAGCTTGCCATGGCGAACATCCGGCAGATGACGGATATCGTTGCCGGCCTGCCCAAGAGATCGCAACCGCATGGTTTACGCCTGCTGGATATCGTCTCGCGCCTGGATGATACCGGTACCGCAGTTCGCGCTGTGGAAATTGCCGCGCCACTGAAGAGCAAGACCGGCATAGCACTTGGCAGGCTCGTCGACGACTGGCAGCAGGTGCACCAACTCTCGAACGGTGACCCGCATGTCACTGGGCGGCTGATGGGTCATATCGCAAAAGTCGAAGATCCCGTTGCAACTCTGCGTGATCTGCGCGCCACAGTGGAAGAACTGCATGGTTTACCAGATCGATCGGCAGACCTGTCCAAAACCTGGTTAGGGCTAATTGCGCGCTCAGAATCTCCTGGCACGGTAGTGCGCAGCCTGCGTGATGCGCTGACGTTTATGGGCCGAGGTCCGAGGGATTCCCGCGCCAGTTGCGCAAACATTCTGGACATCATTGCCCGGCGCTCATCCTGGGTGGATGATCTCGCTACCCTCAATGGCCAGTTACCACGTATGGGGCTTTACTTCGATGACCGGCGTGCTGTGGTCCGTCAACTGGAACATCTCTGGCGCGCAGAACAAAGGGTCACGGAGCTCACCAGCGCCGCCCAGCAGCTCACAACAAGAAGGGTTGAGGCAGAAGCGCGGGCTGCGGAATCTCGTCGCGAAGTCGCAAGTCTTGAACGTGAAGCCGAAATTGCCGATGCCGAAGCCCATGCACACCGTGCCAGGGCTGACGAGCTCGATGCTCAGGCTGATCTCCATCGTGCAGAGGGGCGGGCGCAGGAAGCTGCGGATGCGACGAGGCAGGCGGAAGAGGCTAGATCACACGCGCAGGATGCCGAAGATACGGCTGAGGCCGCCAGACGTCTTGGCGAAGATGAGCGCGCAAGAGGTTTGGATGCAGAGGCCGACGACGCCAGGCAATCTGAACAACGCGCTCTTGAGGATCTCGAGAGGGCTGAGCTGGGTCGAGATCGTATGCGAGAATTGTCTGATCGAATCCATCGGCTCAACCAGGATATCTCGGACCTGCGCGATGACATGCAGCGTCGCATGTCTACTATCGAGGACAAGACAAGAGAGCGCCAACTGATAGGCCAACGTGAAGCTGCAGCACGGCAATTTGAAAGTGAGCTTACAGCCGCACAAGAACTTACGGACGCTGAGATTCTGAGGCTGCGTGGAAAGACGCCTGATAAGGCCGCACGAGAGGCGACTGTAGACAATCCTTCAGGCCAGGACCGCGCTGCCAGTGGCAATCCCAAGGACTGGATAACCGGTGAGGAACTGGACCCGGGAGATGCAAGACCGGACCATATTTATCCGTTCAAGAAAATTGTTGCAGAGTACGGGTTTGGAGAACTGCCGCTCTCAGATCAATTGGCGATTCTTAATATGCAGGAAAACCTTGCGCCGCTGCAGACATCGCGGAACGATTCCAAACAAGACAGCGGAGTAGCGGAATGGTTGGATGGTAAGGCCAAGCATGCCCCCCAGATCTCACAAGCGCGACGTCAAAGAGTCCTGGCTCGCGAAGCACAGGCCCGAAAAGCTGTTAGGGACGAGATAAGGCGCCGGCTGGAAGCCTGGAGAAGTCGATGATTGTCAGCAGTCAATTGGAAGATATTTGCCTCCAGGCGGAGTGCGATGACGATCTTGAGCCACAGGCTCGGGCGCTGCTTTCCACGCTTGCGGAAATGCACACCAGGGGTCCGGCCCTTCGCTCGGGCAGCTTGATTCAATACGGGTGGGTGGACCTCCTTCTCGAGGATACGCAAACCGCATCACCGGTGCTTCGCGTCTGCGAGCCCGACTTCCTGGGTGCCGGGGTTCAGCAGAGGCTGCCGCGGGTCGATTACTCCCTCAGGGTACTGCGAGAGCAGGCGAGCTTGCTCCATGCCTTGGGCTGCACTGGCGAAGAGACCCGTTACACCGACAGCGTGGTATTGGCATCTGGGTGCCTGTTGGAGCCGCGAATCTACCTGGAGCGCCGGTCGGCTGTCAGAGAGGGAGACTCCGGCTGGTTCATCGGCCCTGTGGAGCCTGCAGACAGCGATGAACTGGAGGCCATTCCAGCCCACCAGCTGCTTTCTCTGCGCCCGGAAGTCATGCCGGTGCTCGGCTTACCGCGCGGTTTCATAGCGACTTTCAATGGAGAACACCTGGAGGCGATACTCGATCAGGAGGATCGGCGGCGATGGCCACTGAGTTCCGGCGTGGCGCAATGAGCCTGCACAGGGATCGCCCGGCGGAAACCGGTTTGTCGGGTCGTATCCCTCTGCACGTTCACTCCGGGCAGGATGTTCCTGCCCTGATGCTGGAATTTGGTTTCCAGGCACTGCCGGAAGTAGGTGATACGACACCGTTCTCACACGCAGCTGGCGAGGCCGAGGCCGAATGGGTCCGCACCGACCAGGGCCTGGCCTGGCTGGACTACCGTGAGATGCCTGGGGCTTTACTGGATGCCCTGTGGCGATCGCTGCCCAGGCTCACTGCCAACGACGTGCTGGCGCGGCTGCAGTCGACCGATGCCCAGGCACGCAGGCTGGGCCTGAGACAGGCGGGGCAGGTCCAGGACGATCGTATCATCGAGGCAATCCTGGCGCTGCGCGAGGATGCGGACCCGCTCGTGGCTGAGGACGCAACCGCGCTTTGCAGCGAGCTGCTGGGCCAACGGCTGGCAAGCCCCCAGGATGCCTACCACGCCTTTGATGCGACCCTGGATGGGCATGATCGCCGCCAGGTGCTGCGCTGGATGCTTGCAGACCAGTCGGAGCCCAATGAGGCCGTCCAGGCGGTGGTGCAGGCCGCCCTTGAAGATCCGGATTGGGAAGTACGTGCCACCGCGTTGATCGCCTGCGCGCGCTTCGGATTATTGCCGCTGGCAGAGCACGTCAGTCGCTGTTCCCTACCCACGGTCTCGCGGCTCGGGCCAGTGAAGCTTGATCGGGACATGCTGTTTGCTATCAAACAGGCGGTGCTGTGGTCGTTTATGAAAGAGCCGCTGCCGGAAACTGCGCCCGGGAGCCTCAAGCCCTGGCGCTGGTGGCATATCCGGCGGTTAGTGCTGGGCTTGCCGCCGGCACGAGAGGATCACGCGTTTCTGCTGGTGCATGCACTGGCCACGCCCCAGCCGGTGGTGCCGACGCCGGAACGGCTGCCGGCTGGGGTTGAGGAGACCGCTACCGGATACCGGCTGGCGGGAACTGACCTGGCCTTGGCCTGGGTGCCGCCGGTCCCCCATTGGCTCGGTGATGAGGGGTTGCCGGAGAATCCCCTGCGCCAGCAGGCGCAGCCCGGGTTCTTTATCGCCAGGGATGTGCTGCGTCGCGGCGATGAGCCCGAGCTGCTGGCGGTCAATGGCGCGGAGGGCAGGTTGGTGGAACTGGGCCTCGAATCCGGCGCTCACCTGGGAATGCCCTCGGCCGCTCAGTGGGAGGCCGCGGCGCGCGGTACCGATGGCCGCCGCTTCCCCTGGGGCAACGGCTACGAAGCGGGCTGGATGTGGCGTGGCTCGCCCTGGGGGCTACTGGGGCTTTTCGGCGAGTCACCCTGCCACTGTCTTGAGGGGCGCCTGGCGGGCGGCGAAAAGGTGGTCAGCATTGCCCAGGCCGTTCTGCCTGGCACTTCGGGCGCGAAGGCGGCGCTCAGGCCGGTGGTCAATACCGGCGAGTAAGCCTGTCGTGCTGGACCTCACTGGACTTGCCGCTAAGCTATGGTCCTGTCGCGCCCACGGCGCCAGGCACTCACCACCGGACAGGCACTACGAGCCAGCTTTTGAAGACATCTTCGCTTCTTAAACACATTGAAAAACTTCAGGGCGATCAGTCCTGGGGCCACGTACTGGATGCGGGTACCGGCCCCAAATCCCTGGCCTGGATCGCCACACTGCCGAGCGAACGCTGGACCGCTATCACCGCTCAGGCAAGCATGGCGGAGAGTGCACAACAGGCGCTCACGTCGCCGCCCCGACCCGACGACAGGATCATGGTCGGCAATTGGGCCGATGAGGCGCTGCTACCGGGCGAGCGCTTCGATACGGTATTGCTCGACTACCTCATCGGTGCGGTTGATGCCTTTGCGCCTTACTTCCAGGAGGCACTGTTGCAGAAGCTGGCGGCCCGCACGCTGGGCAGCTTTTACGTTATCGGGCTCGAGCCCTACGTGCCCGTGGTCGCCGCTGAAGAGATCGGTGCCTTTGTGGGTGATCTGGGCCGCTTGCGGGACGCCTGCCAGTTGTTGGCGAGGGACCGACCCTATCGCGAGTACCCGGCGCAATGGATAGCGGGGCAGCTACAGCGGGCAGGCATGACGGTGACGGATACCAGGTACTTTCGCATTCGCTACCGCGAGCAGTTTCTCGCCGGTCAGCTGGACATTTGCGAGAGCCGGGTGAAGCAACTGGCGGACAGCGCGCTCTCCGCGGCCCTACTGGAACATATCGCCCATATGCGCCGCCGCGGAGAGGCGCTTATCGACAAACACGACGGGCTGCCCTACGGCCGCGACTATGTGATTCGAGCCGTGCCGGCTCAGTGAAGACTTCCCAGGAACTTCCAGACTTGCAGCAGCTCGCCTGACGCGGTTAGCGGGCGAGAGCGCGCTACGAGTAGCCAGGACGATGCCCGTGAATACTCATCATCGCTTCGAAATGATATGTTGTAACATATCTTAATTGTGACTAAGCTTCCACGCTGACACTTATTCATAGATTTTTTTCTTAGTGGCAGGTCCGTCGTGTCCCCTTCAATGAGACACAGCCTCCAGCAGGCGCGAGTTACGCCAGGCCGTCCAGCGCCTGGTGCTTTTTATTCCAGGCTCCCGGTCGCCACCGCAATTTTCCGAGATCAAGAACCCTCAAACTGTTTACCCAGGAGAGAAACATGAAACGTCTGTTATACGTTGCGGTCGCCGCGGCGTCCGCGCAAATGGCATCGTCGGTGTCCGCGGAAGACAATCGCATGGAGCACGTCCTCGTGACGACGCCGATTCAGCGCCGTGAGGCCGACACCGCACTGCCGGTCACGATCCTCACCGGGGAAGACTTGCGTCGCGCTGCCGCAACCACGATCGGTGAGACGCTGGGCAGCCAGGCCGGCATCGCCAACGCCACGTTTGGCCCGGGCGTCGGGCGTCCGGTCATTCGCGGCCAGCAGGGCCCCAGGGCGATTACCCTGCAGAACAACGTGCTGTCTGCGGATGTCTCGGGTCTCAGTCCCGACCACTCGGTGACCGTGGAGGCACTGCTGGCCGACAGTATTGAAGTGCTGAGAGGGCCCTCGACCCTGCTCTACGGCGGTGGTGCCATCGGCGGTGTAGTCAACGTCATCGACAACCGCATTCCGCGCCAGGCCATCGACGGTATTGAAGGCGGGATTGAGTACCGTTACGACGAAGCTTCGGATATGGACGCCGGCGTGGGCCGCATCGAGGGCGGCAACGGCACGTTCTCCTTCCACCTGAGCGGTACCACACGCGAAACGGACGATCTCGAAATCCCCGGCATGGCTATTGACGAGAGAGCCGTGGAGGAACAGGAGGAACTGCTCGGCGGCCACGACGAGGAAGAGCATGACGAAGAAGAAACCGAAAACACCGACGGTTTCATCGCCAACACCGACAGCGAAACGGACGTGATCAACGCCGGCTTCAGCTTCGCCTTTGGTGAGGGCAGCTTCGCCGGATTCTCCGTCAGCCACCTCGAGAGTGAGTATGGCCTTCCGCCAGGCGCCCACGCTCATCACGAGCATGAAGAGGAGCATGAAGAGGGCGAAGAAGAGCACGATCATGAGGAGGAGGAAGAGGAAATCGTCCGCCTCGATGTGGAGCAGACCCGTTACGACGCCATGCTCCACCTGCAGAATCCCACCGAGTGGGCAGAGGCAGTTCGAGCGTTTCTGACCTACACCGATTACGAACACGACGAGCTGGAAGGCAGCGAAGTGGGCACGAATTTCAGTCGTGAAACCTGGGAAGGCCGTCTTGAGCTCGTGCACAACGGTTTTATCGGAGATCACGGTGTGATCGGCCTGCAGGCGCGGGCGGATGAATTCGAGGCCGCAGGTGAAGAAGGCTACGTGCCCCAGACCGACAGCACAGATTTCGGCCTGTTTGTGCTGGAAGACTGGCACCGTGGCGACTGGCTGTATGAGGTCGGCGCGCGGGTGGACTACGCCGAACGTGATCCCGACTCGGTGGGTGCCTCCGAGGAAGACTTCACCGCTTTCAGCGTCTCGGGCTCTGCACTGTGGAATATCGACGGAACCTGGCAGCTGGGGTTTGCCCTGTCGCGTTCAGAACGCGCCCCGCTCGCGGAGGAACTGTTCTCAAACGCAGACGCCAGAATCGACGGAGTCATAGACGATGAGTTGCTGGTAACGCACCCGGCGACGGGCGCCATCGAGATCGGTGACCCGGACCTCGACGAAGAGGTGTCACTGAACCTGGACGTCTCCCTGCACTGGCACGTGGAGCGTTCCTGGGCGGAACTGTCTGTGTTCTATAACAGCTTCGAAGACTACATCTTCCTGCTGAACAGCGGTGAAGAAGTCGACGAGACGCCGGTTTACCTGTATGAGCAGGACGACGCGGAGTTCTTCGGTGTTGAGCTGGATAGCAGCTTCCATATCGTTGACATCGGCGCCGGCGCCCTGGCACTGGGTGTGCGTGCCGATGTCATCTCCGGCGAATTCGATGATGCCGGTGATGTGCCCCGCTTGCCTCCGTACCGTGTTGGTGGGCAACTGAGCTGGACCGGCAACAACTTCCACACCTACGTCAGTGTGCTCAACGCCGGCGACCAGGACGATCCCGGTGATTTCGAAACTGAGACCGACGGCTGGACTCGCTGGGATATTGGCGCGGACTACCGCTTCCAAATCGCCGATGCCAGTGATGTGCTGTTGTTCCTGAAGTGGAAGAACATCGGTGATGATGAGATCCGACTCAGTACTTCGTTCCTGCGCAACTTTGCGCCGGAGGCGGGTGAGTCCATCGAAGCCGGTATTCGCTTTACCTTCTAGGTCCATGGCCCAGGCCCTTTCCCGGTAATCCTCTGGACCGGTTTGGGCGGTCGCGCTGCACGGCGCGGCCGCCATTTTTCCCTCCCTTGCATCCAGCGCCGCTTGGTATGCTTCATGACTGAACACGCCTTGACGTTGAGTAACCATGAGCAACGCCGACCGCGAAAAATGGAACCGCCGCTACGCGGAAGGCGCCTATACCGAACGCACTCACCCGAGCAGCTTGCTGGAGGCCTGGGCCGATCGAATCCCGTCCGGCCGGGCCCTGGATGTCGCCTGCGGAGCGGGCCGTAATGCCCTCTGGTTGGCGGAACGCGGATTTACGGTGGATGCTGTCGACATCTCCTCCACCGGGCTGGCGAGGCTGGAGGCGGCGGCGACGGCGCGCGGGCTACCGATCCGCCTGATAGAGCATGACCTCGACGGCCCGCTGGCATTGTCTACGGATTACCAGCTCATCCTGGTGATTCGCTTTGTGAATCTACCCCTGCTGGCACAGCTTGCCGAGCACCTGGCACCCGGTGGCTGGTTGATCTGTGAAAACCACATGGCCACGGACGAAGAGGTCATCGGGCCTGCTAATCCCGCCTTCCGGGTTGCGCCGGGCGCACTCGCTGCCGCTGTTCCGGGGCTGGATATCCAGTTGTCTGAAGAGGGGGTCTTCACCGAGCCAGACGGTCGCCTTGCCGCGCTGGCGCGGGTGGTCGCGCGCCGTCCAGCTTGATATCGCTACCCCTTGGCCTGTTCCAGATCAATTTGCAGGAGGGTGACGCTTATATAATGGCGGTTTTCGCAATAGGGCGTTGAAGCACGATGGCAGCGCAACCCAAGCGATACCTGTTGATTGAATTTGGCCGGTTTGTCGAGATCATGGGGATCATCGGCATTCTTGGATCGCTGAGTTTTCTGGGGTACGAACTCAAGCGGTCCAACGAACTCACCGAGGCCAATGCCATATCTGATATCTACAACATGACCAATCAGATGGGCCTGGCCATGGCGAGAGACCCCGAGCTCAGGCGTGTTTTTGCACTGGCCCAGTCGGATTTTGAGTCTCTCAGCTCCGAAGACCTTTTCACGCTGTATGTGCTGATTGAACATGTGATCAATTCCACGGAGTCAGCGTGGAAATATTATGACAAGCGCATCATCAATGCGGAAGAGGCAGAGTACTTCACCCAGGGCTTGTGCCGGTTGATTCAGATGCACCCGGACATGGAGGTTGCCTGGCGGGAGAACGAAAGCAATCGCATACCAGGCTTCTACGGTTACGTGAACAGGGTCTGTGGCCTGTAAGCCTCCTGTCGGGCATCGCCACAGCCGAAATTCTGCGTACTGGGTCCCAGCTTGGGCACTCCAACTGTTGATTAGTGCACAGAATGTGCACTTTTTGGGTGTAAGTCGCCCGGCGCTGCACTAGTGTGGGCTCAAAGACCCTCAGTACCGTTGACGTGATGACGGAAGAACAGACTCAGGAAACCAACAAGGAACAGGTCTTCAGCCGGCTGGTTGACGGGCTGGTATCCAAATTCCTGCGCCTGACGATCGCCAAGAAGCTGCTGCTGGGGTTCAGCTCGCTGCTGGCACTGTTGATCGTGATCTCCGCTTATGCGCTGACCAATCTCAATCGTCTCAACTCGATCAATGACAGCATCCTGCTGACCGACCTGCCGGTGATCCTTGCCGCCGATGAGATGGTCGACCTGATCTTCTCCGAAGAGTTGTACAGCCGGCGCTACGCCGTGTTTCGTACCCAGGAGGTGATGGATCTTCTGCAGGAGCGCAACGCGGAGTTCAAGTTTCAGCTGGAGCGCATTCGCGCCGTGCCGGAAGAACGGGACTTCCCCGTGCAGGACATCACCGACCTGCATCAACAGTATGTGAATCTTCTGCTTGAAGCCTCGGGCTCTACCTCTGGAGTGTCCACGACGTTTTCCGCCGCCTACGACGAACAGATAAAGGCCCAGCAGGACGAGCTGATCGCCGTGATCCGGGAAATGGGCGGCCAGGCCCAGCGCGATCAGAACGCCAAGACAAACACCACCGCCGCCATCGGCTCGCTGGCCTTCAAGGCCGCTGCGGTGCTCTGCGGTGCTGGCCTGCTGCTGTCGCTACTGGCAGCCGGCCTCATTACCCGCAATATATCCGGCGCTATCAACAAGCTGCGTGCCGCCACGGAAATGATTTCCCGCGGCGAATTCGACATCAAGCCCGATATCAGCAATACCGATGAACTGGGCGACCTGGCCGACGCCTTCGTGGCCATGGCGGACCGTCTCAAGCACCTGGAAGAGACCAACCTGGATACCAGCCCCCTCACACGGCTGCCCGGTGGAACCACCATCGAAGCGGTGATGGAAAAGCGTATCGGCGAGGAAGAAGACCTGGCTTTCTGCCTGATGGATATCGATAACTTCAAGGCCTACAACGACCACTACGGGTACGCCAGGGGTAACGAGTTGATCCAGGCCTCAGCCGACATCGTCAGCCAGGCAGTGGCGGAGCATGGGACCGAAGACGATTTTATAGGCCACATCGGCGGTGACGATTTCGTGGTCATTACAACGCCTGACGCCTACGAGGCCATCTGCCAGCACGTGGTCGACACTTTCGATGCGGAAATCCCGGATTTCTACAATGCCATCGATAAGAAACGGGGCTATATTGTCGGTGAAAACCGCCAGGGCGATGAGGTTCAGTTCCCGCTGGCGACCATCTCCATCGCCGTGGTCACCAACAAGGACAACAAGTCGCTCAACCACATCCAGTTCGGCGAAGTGGCCGCGGAGATGAAGGAGCACGCCAAGGCCAAAAAAGGTAGCGTTTTCATGGTGGAGCGCCGGAGTGCGCGGGGTGGCAGCAAGAAAGATCGCAAGGCAATGGCGAAATCCGCCTGATAGCAGGGCAGAGAGTATGACGTTTTACAGATCCACAGTAGGCCTGGTGTTCGCCGCAGCGCTGACGACAACGCTCGGCGGTTGCGCGCAGCTGGGCGGCAATTCCGAGACCATCACTCTTGAGGAGCATGCGCAGGAAACCCTGCGGCTCAAGGGCCAGATCGCCGATCTCGAAACCCGGCTCGAAGATGCCAACCAAGCGAACGCCGAGTTGCGCGAGCAGCTCGCCGCCCTCCAGGAGCAGAACACTGAACTGAGCGAGCGTATCGAAATGCTCAAGGTGCTCGACCAGGCAGTCGAGGAAAAGCGCAAGAACTACAGCTCCAACTAGCGGTAGCCGGGCATCGCTCAGTCCCCGGCGCTGACGCCACGATACAGGTCTATCATGGGCTGCTGGTTCACAGTGACCAGTCCCTCACCCGCCCGGTCCAGGTCGAAAGCCAGCAACATGACCAGGGCAAAGGTAATAGCCAGCGAGAAGTTTGCGACGTGAATTCGCCGCCCTTTGCCCGATCCGAACTGGAAGCCCACCGCAATCATGGCGACCCCGGATGCTGATAGCAGAATCCACCAGACAAAATCGGGAATCCGGTAATAAGCGCCGAGCACCACGCGTTTGGTGTGCAGCTTGAACATATCGTTCAGGGTGGAGGCGAAGAACACCTGGATGCGCCCGCCGCCGTTATCCTCCGAGAGTTCTTCGACCCGCAGCCACATGGCTTCCTGCAGCGCCTCGGCCCGACGCTGGATGAGTGCCAGGCGTTCAGGTTGTCCATAGGCATACACGATGCCAACGCGCACCTGGATATAGTCGCGCAACAGGCTGCGTATAGTGGTGCGCTGGGGTTCGGGCAACAGATCAGCTCGCAAGTAGGCGGTCTGGATAGCGGTAACGTCTTCCAGCAGCGCTGCCTTGCGGGCATCGAAGCGGGCGCTGGCGGAACCGAAGGTCAGGGCAATCACAAAGGCCATCATACCCAGCACTGCGCCCACTACGGTGCCTATCGAGGGGTCGGACTGGCCGTCGGCCACGCTCTGGTGGCGCTTGCCGAACCAGAAGCCGGTCTCGATGGCCAGCAGCGCCACCAACACCATGAACAGGAATGCGCCCCATAGAGGTAGCGCATCCACACCGTGGGTTTCCCGTTCTTTTTCGAGGTCCAGCTCTCGCACCGACGGGAGAATGACGTCAAGTTCCTCAAACTCCGTGGTGGCGGCCACCACCTCCCTCGCCTGCGCCAACAGGTTCTTGTCGATGAAGGCGCGAATCTCGCTGCCATCCTGCCAGGCCTCTACCCCCCAGGCGGCGTTGGTCGCAAGGGTGGCGATATGGGCTTCCGTCAGCTGCAGGTCGATCTCGCGGGGCGAAGCGGCAGTGAAGTTGGGGTCGATGCGTACGGCCTTGTCCAATACCTGCGGGGCGTAGCCCAGGTGCGTGTCGTCGATATACCACTGCAGCACCCGTTCGGTGTGGCCGACGAAGAAATCCCAGGCCCGCGTAATCGCCACCAGGAATTCCACTGCCGCCTGGGGGTGCGCGGAGATAAACTCATCCGACATGGCCAGTACACCCAGTGCCTGGGTGTCGCTCAGGCTCCGGGTGACGCCTTCCAGTTCGAAGCTGGAAGCGTCAGGTTCCCAGACAGAGGCTGCATCGAGATATTGCCACTGTTCCATGCCGCCACCGAGTACGAGGTTACGTATCTCGAGAATGTCCCGGTTGTAGTTGGTCACGTCCTGTTCTGGATCCAGTCCAGCCCGCTGTTGCTCCAGGATGGCCTCACGGTGCGCAATCGAGCCGAACGGGCTGGCCAGCGACTTGCCCTCCAGATCGCTGATGTTCCGGATAGAAGACTTGGGGGGAACAATCACAGTGACCCTGTCGGTGTAGACGCGGGCGACGATTTTCCATTTCCCGCCCCGGGCCAGCAGGTTGATAGTGGGCTGGTCGCCGGCAAAGAACGCGTCCAGTTTACCCGCCAGGGCAGCCTCAACCTCGGGGGTGCCGTAGCTGTAGGGCAGCAGGCTGGGTTCGAGCCCGTGCCGTGCCAGTACGTCCGTGCGTTTGAGAACCTGTACCAGTGCTGCCTGCGTGACGGTGGGTATCTGCCAGCCGACCCGTATCGGAATCGCTGCCGAGGCGCCCTGGTCCATTGGGGTCTCCGCCAGCGTGGTACTGGACAGGCTTAGCAGCATCAGCAGGTTTCCCAACAGCGCTGCGAGTTTTTTCAGGTTCATGCCTTTGCCGTCAGAAATCAAAGATCGGCAAGTATACGCCAAGGCAGGATGTCAGCAGCTGGGAGTAGGGTTACGTCAGGTGCAAACCGACGCCAGCAGCTTCGCCAGTAGCCATTTATGGAAGCGACGGCGGCTCGCCTCCGTGTCCGGAAGATCCACACTCCTGAGAAACGCGCCTGCCAGCAAGGGCTCCGCCGCCAGAACCAGGTTGAGAAACGCTACCCGGTGCCGTGCTTCAAGTTTCGTCAGCCCCATTGACTGCTGCCAGCCGTCGGCGAGGTCTGAGAACATGCCGGTATCATCACTGCGCCAGTCCGCCAGTGACAACCACATGGCGAGCCTGGCGAATCGCTGCTCGCCATAGATGTGCGACAGGCGGTTGGCAAGCACTGCGAGATCCAGGTCGGTTTCAATGCTGACCGCGTCCTTCAGCTGCCGCCCGCCATAAGCAAGTAGCGCTTCCAGCAACTGCTCCCGGTCCTTGAAATGGTAGTGGATGGCGGCGTCAGTGATACCCAACTCTCTGGCCACGGCCTGAACCTTCACCGCACTGACACCGCCCTCCAGCAGGAAGCGATGCGCCGTATCGAGAATACGTTGCTTTGCCTGGTCCGCCGGGAGTCTCTGCTTGCTTGTCTTGCTCATGATCACATTTGCACAGCTATTTTACTTAGACTACTCTTAGTAAAATTACTTTGACAACCCAAAGTAAATCTTCGATACGAAAGACGGGCCTTGTGTTTGCCCGCCGGAGGGGAGAATTTGTGAATACGCTCGAGATGTTCGCGCGCTATGCGACCGACTTCGAAGAAACCTACCTCGATGACAATTGGGACCGGCTCAGGCCCTACTTCCATGAGGACGCGAGTTACGAGGTGTGCAATATGCCGTTTTTTTGCACGCTGGCTGGCCGGGATGCCGTGTTTCGGGGCATAAAAAAATCCCTGGACGGCTTCGACCGCCGCTGTACCCGCAGCCTTGCCGCCCCCGCGGTGTTCAAGGCCGAAGGAAGCCGGGTGCTGGTATACGGGTCTATCCGCTATGAATGCGAGGGCTTCTCGACGACGGCCTCGCTGTGGGAGATTGTCAGCTTTCGCGACGGCTTGATCGCACACATCATGGACATCTATGCGCCGGGGCACGACGAAGAGTATTTACGGTGGATCGCACAGTTGAGTGCGCCACTGGATGCCTCGTACAACTAGGGATCACTTCTCCAGGTATCTGCCCCGACCGGATTGGTCTGGTACTTACCGACCCGTGCCCGATCCATGCCGCGTGTTCACTTCGTGGCGCAGTTATTCGAGTCGTGCAAGGATTCGTGGCAATACCTCGTCAAGCCGATGGCGGCTGACCGGGATTTCAAAGCCTTCGGTTAGCACTACCCGGATTTCCCGCGCGCGCCTGTTCACCGACTCGATGGCAGACAGGTTCACAATATGTGAGCGGTGCACCTGCAGAAAGTTGTCAGGGGGCAACAGCGCGCTGACATCCCGCAGGGACATGGCCAGGTCGCGCTTGCTGTAGTGATCGCCGTCGCGGTAGTAGATGTAGCAATAGTGGTCCTCCACCACGATATTGCGAATCTCGTCACTGGCCAGCGTAAAGTGGGTGCGACCCGCCTGGAAGTGAATATCCTCTCCCGTGCCAGGCCCCGAATCCCGCCGATGCTGTTCAAGCAGCCGGTTGACCTCCTGCAGGTGGGCCAACTCCAGCCGTAGCGCCTTGTGAAGGTAGGGCTGCACAAACAGGTAGGTCAGCAGAGCCCAGACGGGAACAAGCTGTGCAAGCGTGAGCTGGCTACTGTGGTGGCCATGGGCAAGCGCGAAGGAATCCGGGAATCCGTCGGCCGCAGGCGCCAGGTAGTAGCCGGTCAGGAAGCAGGCGAGGGAGCCCAGCCAGATGTGCCACACCCGCACTACCTGGTGCGAGGCGTCCAGCGCACGGAGTAGCAAGATGGCCAGGCCCACGGCGGCTACGTAGGTCAGGGCGATGATCAGAGCATGGCTCAGGGCCGGCATCACCCCGCTTTCCTGCTCCGTCAGCAGATGGATCAGCAGGGCGGCAGCGGCCACCAGGGCGAATACCACGCCGAGTAGCCGGAAGCTCTGGCGCGGTCCGAGCACGACCGGTAGCGCAGCGCCCAGGTAGTTCTGGAGACTCTCAAGCGTCATTGCTTGATGATAACCCTGCTGCAGAACTGCGGTACCTCCGCACTGCGCCATTCGCGAAAAGTAGCGCCCATTCACGCTAAACCTGTCCCAGCTGCGCAGTTTTCGGCCCACCGGCGATCTACCTGTTGTCTCGTCGCCCCTGCGGTCTTTTCATGGGGGAAAAGCCAAGGGAGACAGCGAATGACCGTATCCGGCACCGACCGCGCCATACAGACCTCCGCTTGGGTGCTCTACACGCTGATTGTGCTGGAGATCCTGTTCATGGTGTCGCCGTTTGCCGCCTACTACTACTCGATCTATGCCACGCCGCTCAATGCCCTGCAGGACAGCCCCTATACCGCCTGGCTCACCATGTACCTGCTGCCGCATTTCTCGTATAGCCGTTGCTGGCTGGCCAACGGCCTGTTGTTGCTGAGCTGGCCGCTGATGCTGCTCGGTTTGCTGATGTTCCTGGTGGGCTTCTGCCAGATTTACTGGGCCAAGCTGACAGGCGGTGGGGCGGTGGAAGGTGGTCTGTATCGCTATATACGCCACCCACAGTACCTGGCGCTGGCCATTGTCGGGCTGGGTGCCTCGCTGTACTGGTCGCGCTATATCGTCATCCTCGCTTTTGTCTGCATGCTGTGCCTGTACCACTTCCTGGCGCGGCTTGAAGAGCGCATTTGCCTGGCAAAGTTTGGCGAGCCCTACAGGCAGTACCTGTCACGTACCGGTATGTTCCTGCCGCCTGGGATCGAGCGTCATTGGCGCACCGTCGACTGGCCCGCAATCGGCAAGCGGTGGCCCCGCGGTGTTGGCCTGACCCTGATGGTCGGCGTGCTGCTACTTGTGACCGTGGCAGCAGCGTCTCTGTTGCGAAGCCATGTTATCGATAGCCTGCATACCCATGTCAGTGACTCGAGGGTGACGGTATTCCTGGCACCCCTGTCCGGGGACGCGGAGGCAGGTGTATTGAATCTACTGGAAGAGGCCGGCCTGCAGCAGGACCTGATATACGTGGCCCCCGCATCCTGGAGCGTTCCGGAGCTGGGCCTGAAGCGCAGCGTGGCTCGCGCACCGGGGGGGCAGCTTGATGAACTGCGCTACCCGAGCACCCATGGAAACTCGCTGGTTTTCGATGAAGGGCGCCTGAATGTGGTAGCAGTAGACACCCGCTATCAGTCGACAGACCCGGCTGGCATCCAGCGCTTGTCGCGAGTGCTGAACCTGCGCCCGGCAGAGTTCCTGGCGCTGGACCTGGATGCCGGCAGGATCACCGAGCGGCGAAAGGCCTCTGAGAGCCAGTGGGCGGGCATCCCCGTGCCAACCTTCTAGACCCTGATGAATCCCGTCCGGCGTCCCGGGTCGTGACAGAGTTCGAGTACTTCTCGGCGATGATTGCCGTCATCCTGGCGCTGGGCGTGACCCATATCCTCGCCCAGGTGAGCGCCCTCGCCGAGCAGCGGGCAAAGCTCTACTGGGTCCATGTGGTCTGGGTATCGGTCACACTGCTGGCGCACTTTTCCGCCTGGTGGAACATCTGGGGATTCAGGGAATCGCTGGAATTCAGTTTTCTCATCTTCCTGTACCTGCTGGTCGGCCCCACGGCCCTGTTTCTCGCCGCACGTGCCATCCTGCCGAGGGTTGGGGCCGTCGGCCCCGTGGACCTGGAGAGCCACTACTACGGAGTACACGGCGTGTTCTTTACCCTGATGGCTGTATTTGTGGCGTGGCCATCGCTGATGGGCTCTTTTGTCAGTGGCTCTGTCTCGATGCGCGGGCTGGTGGAGCACGGCTTGTTCATGGCGCCGCTGATCTGCTGCGCGTTTTCTCCCAACCGGCGGCTGCATGGCATGGCCGCCGTGCTCGTCGCCGGGATATTTCTGCTGGTGTCATTGTCCTGGAGCGCGCGAGGATAAGCTGCGATTTATCGCGTCATCGCCGATGGGCGGTTAGACTCAGGACCACAGTCAGTGACAGGACAGAACATGGATCTCCAGACGGCTACCGACCGCCACCTTTCCGAGCTGGGCCGACTTTTCGATCTCTATCGGCAGTTCTATGAATGCGCCCCTGATCTCGAAGCGGCAACGCAGTTTATCGGCGAGCGCGTTCGCAATGGGGAGTCCCGGGTCTTTATCGCGCTGGATGGCGACCAGGGCCTGGGGTTTGTGCAGCTCTATCCCTCGTTTTGCTCGGTAGAGCTGATGAAGATCCAGATCCTCTATGATCTCTACGTGGACGCCGACGTACGCCAGGGTGGGGTAGGTGAGGCCCTGATGAACCGTGCATCGGAGTTCGCGCGGGACAGCGGGGCCTCGCGGGTCGATCTGCTCACGGCGCACAGTAATCATATTGGACAGCACCTCTACGAAAAGCTGGGCTACGAGATCGTCAACGAGGACTTTCACGCTTATTCGCTGTATCTCTAGCTGTAACCCTGCGCTTCGCCTGACTCGACACCGTCACAGTACGGGGCCACACTAGTAGTCTTCACTAGCTAATCACATAGCTGACAAGAAAATCACGTCGCGAGGTTTGACGAGGCATGAAAACACTCAAGGTTAACGGCAAGCGCATCGAGGTCGATGCCGACGAGGGCACCCCCCTGCTGTGGGTGATCCGCGAGCAGTTGGGCATGACCGGTACCAAGTTTGGTTGCGGCATCGCCCAGTGTGGCGCCTGTACTATCCATATTGACGGCCGCGCGGTGCGCTCCTGCGTCTACCCCCTGAGTGCGGTGAGCGACGCCAACGAGATCACGACCATCGAGGGGCTCTCAGAGAATGGCGACCACCCGGTGCAACAGGCTTGGGCCGAACTGGATACGCCCCAGTGCGGCTACTGCCAGCCGGGCATGATCATGGCGGTGGCGGGCATGTTGAACGACACGCCCAAACCCACCGACGAGCAGATCGACGCGCAGATTACCAATATCTGCCGCTGCGGCACCTTCCAGCGGGTACGCGAGGGCATTCACCTCGCCGCCAAGAAGTCCTGAGGGGGTTGAGTCATGAATGATCTGGTAAACGGCATCAATGTCACCCGCCGCAAGTTTATTGTCGGCACCACCGTGGCCGGCGCGGGCCTGTCCCTGGGCATCCTGCCGGCCGGCAAGGCAACGGCCGATGGCCACCTCGACGAGGTCAATGCCTGGGTGGTGATCGCCCCGGACGACACCGTCACCGTGCGCGTCGCCCGCTCCGAGATGGGTCAGGGCACGCTCACCGGCCTCGCGCAGCTGGTGGCCGAGGAACTGGAATGTGACTGGGAGAAAGTCACCTGGGAATTCCCGACCCCGGGGCAGAGCCTGGCCCGGGAACGGGTGTGGGGTTCGTTTTCCACCGGCGGCAGCCGCGGGCTGCGTGGTAGCCAGCAGTACATGCGTGAAGGCGGCGCCGCCGCCCGCATGATGTTGATCGAGGCAGCCGCACAGCAATGGGGTGTTCCCGCCGCCGAGTGTTACGCCGAAAACAGCGTCATCTACCACAAGGGCTCCGGCCGCAAGACCAGCTTCGGCAAGGTCGCAGATGCTGCCGGCAAGCTGGCGCCGCCCACCGAGGTCAAGCTCAAGAAGGAATCCGAGTGGAAGGTGGCCGGCAAGCCGCTGAAGCGCCTGGATACCGCTGAGAAGCTCACCGGCAAACTGGTCTATGGCGCCGACATCCAGCTTGACGGCATGCTGCTGGCCAGCATCAAGGATTGCCCGGTGATGGGTGGCAAGCTGGTGAGCTACGACGAGGCCGCGATCAAGGACATGCCCGGCGTACGTGGCGTAGTGAAGGTGGAAACCTCCCTCGGCACCAGCGGGGTGGCGGTCGTGGCCGACACCTGGTGGCAGGCCGATAGAGCGCTGAACAAGCTGCCTATCGAGTGGGACCTGGGCCCGAATGCGGATTTCAATGACGCGGCGCTCACCGAACTGCTGGAAGACGGCCTGGATGCCAACGAGGCCTTTGTCGGCAACGCCGGGGGAGATATCGGCGCTGCTTTCGAGGCCGCTGACCAGATGGTGGAGGCGGTCTATAAGGTGCCCTCCCAGAACCATGCCCCCATGGAGCCAATGAATGCCACGGTGGTGCTGACCGGGGACAAGTGTGAGGTCTGGTGCCCCACCCAGAATGGTGAATCGGCGCTGGCAGCGGCCTCGGAGGCCTCAGGCCTGCCGATTGAGCAGTGTGAGGTCTATAAGACCATCCTCGGTGGTGGCTTTGGTCGCCGCGGCCGCCCGGACTATGTCTACCAGGTGATCGAGATCGCCAAGGCCTTCCCGGGTACACCCATCAAGCTGCAGTGGTCGCGGGAGGAGGACCAGAAGCACGGTTTCTTCCACCCGACCACCATGGCTAAGATGCGCGGCAGTCTCGACGCTGACGGCAAGTTGACCGGTCTGCACCTGCGGATTTCCGGGCAGTCCATCCTCGCCGGGTTGTCCCCGCAGGCGCTGCAGGATGGCATGGACCCGCTGGTGTTCCAGACCCTGTTCAAGCACGGCGTCGCGCCGAACATGGATGATCACGCCATCAGCTACGATTTTGAGAATCTGCTGGTCGACCATGCCATGCGCAACCCGCCGATCCGTCCCGGCTTCTGGCGCGGTGTGAACATGAACCAGAATGCTATTTACATGGAGTGCTTCATGGATGAGCTGGCTGCCGCGGCCGGGCGCGATGCGCTGGAGTTTCGGCTGGCCCACATGGAGAAAAACCCCAAGGGTGCGGCCGTGCTCAAGGCCGTGGCCGAGCGCTCCGGCTGGGGGCAGAAAGATGGCAAGCACCGCGGTCTGGCCGTGACCTATGGCTTTGGCAGCTACGTGGCGGCCTGTGCCGATGTCACGGTCAGCAAGGAGGGCGACGTGAAGATCGACCGCATCGTCGCCGCGACGGACTGCGGTACCGCAGTCAACCCGCAGCAGATCGAAGCCCAGGTGGAAGGCTCCTTTGTATACGGCCTGTCTGCGCTGCTGTACCAGGAAATCACTTTCGACAAGGGCGTGGTCGAACAGCAGAACTTCCACACCTACCCCTCCATGCGCATCGAGGATATGCCGAAGGTGGAAACCATCGTCATGCCCTCGGGTGGTTTTTATGGCGGTGTGGGTGAGCCCACTATTGGTGTGGCGGCACCGGCGGTAATGAACGCGATATACGCGGCTACCGGCAAGCGCGTGCGCAGCCTGCCGCTGAAAGAGCAGCTCAAGGCCTGAGGCCCATTGCGTTTCCGGTCACTGCTCATGTGCGTCCTGCCGTGGCTCGCGGGCTGCGGCGGGGTGGCGACGGGCTCCGCCGGCATCGACCAGGCGGCGCTGCTGACGGCCAGCTGTTCCGGTTGTCATGCCCCGGGCGGCGAAGCGATCGCCAGCCTGGAGGGCATGCCGGCGGCGGAGCTGGAGGCCAAACTGCAGGCCTACCGCACTGAGGCTGAGGGAGGGTCGTCCATGCACCGGATGGCGCGCGGCTACAGCGATGAGCAAATCGCGTTGATTGCCCGAACGCTGGGTGAGTAGAAGGTGAAGCACTCCCTGTCACGCCGCCAGCTACTGGCCACACTCTCGTCCCTGGGCTTTGGGACCCTGCTCTCACCCACAGGCCTGGCGCGCACGGCGAAGGCCAGTATCGTTGTTGTAGGCGGTGGGTTCGGCGGTGCCACTGCCGCCCGTTACCTGGCGCGGTTGCTGCCCGCGGCAAACGTCACCCTGGTGGAAGCTTCGCGCCACTACGTAGCCTGCCCGTTCAGTAACCTGGTACTGGCCGGTAAGCGCAACATGGAGGCGCAGACCTTTGCCTATTCGGCGCTGGCCGCCGAGGGCATCAGCGTTGCGCACGCGCGCGCCGCCGACGTGGATGCGGTTGGCAGGACCGTCACCCTCGACAGCGGCGCCAGCCTTGGCTACGACCGGCTGGTCCTGTCGCCGGGCATCGACCTGCATTGGGGTGCTCTGGAAGGCTATGGCACCGAAGCCGCCGAGCGCATGCCGCATGCCTGGAAGGCGGGCCAGCAAACCCTGTTGCTGCGCGAGCAGCTGCGCGCGATGCCAGACGGTGGGGTGGTGCTGATGTCGGTGACCGCTGCGCCGTTCCGCTGCCCGCCGGGGCCGTACGAGCGCGCCAGCCTGGTCGCCGCCTGGCTCAAGGAGAATAATCCTCGGGCCAAGCTGATCATTCTCGACAGCAACGATGCCTTCTCCAAGCAGGGCCTGTTCCAGGCTGCCTGGCGACAGCACTACGGTGACATGATCGAGTGGCGCAGCGCCTCCGAATTTGGTCGTGTGATTCGCGCCGATGCAGGCGCCATGGAGTTGCACACGGATTTCGATACCGAGCGCGGCGATGTCATCAACGTGATACCGCCGCAACGGGCGGGCGCCATCGCCGAGCGGGCCGGTGCCGTGGACGCCACCGGCTGGTGCCCGATTGACGCCACCAGTTTCGAATCTTCCCTGGCACCGGGTGTGCATGTGATCGGTGACGCGACAATTGCTGCGCCCATGCCCAAGAGCGCCTTCTCCGCCAACCAGCAGGCCAAGGTCTGCGCCATCCAGGTGGCGCGCATGCTCGCAGACATGGCACCAGAGCCCACGACGCTGGCGAACACCTGTTACTCCTATACCACCCTGGAGTCGGCGATTTCAGTGTCCGGCGTTTACAACAATGCCGATGGTGTGTTCAGCAATGTAGTGGGCGCGGGCGGTGTGAGCCCGGCGGATGCGACGTTGGCCTTCCGGCGGCGCGAGGGGCAGCAGGCCGCGGACTGGTTCCGCGCCATCACGCGGGAGGCCTTCCTGTAGATGGTCCGGTCTATAGTGTTTGCGTCGCTGCTACTGGGCCCGCTAGCGCAGGCATCGGATACGCTGCCGCCGCTGGCTGAAGTCGCTGCCAGCGCAGCCGAGGGTGAGCGCGTGTTTATCGAGCGCGAGGCCGGGCACTGTGTGCTGTGTCACCAGGTCGCCGGCCTGGATGCCCCGTTCCAGGGAAACCTCGGCCCGGACCTGACCGGGATTGGCTCACGCCTGAGTGCGGCGCAGATTCGTTTGCGCATCGTCGATGCCGCCCGGCTCAATCCCGACACCATCATGCCGCCTTACTACCGCAGTGAAGGGCTGGAACAAGTGGCGCAAGCCTATCGTGGGCAAACCGTGTTAAGTGCTGAGCAGATCGAACACCTGGTGGCCTGGCTGGCCTCCCTGGAGCAGCCCGATGACTGAGCACATCAAGCGCCGGGAGTTCCTGGCCCGCGGTGCGACCCTGGTGAGCGTTGCCCTGGCGCCGGTCGCCGCAGCGACCCCGGGCGAGGTGGACCTGGAGGTGGCGGGACTGTTCGGTGATCGGCCGATACTGCCGGGCAGGGTGACACTGGAGATACCCCCCATTTCCGAGAATGGCTACTCCGTGCCGCTCAGCGTTGAGGTCGACAGCCCGATGACGGCGGAGGATTACGTGAAGCGCATTGTGCTGTTCGCCGAGGAAAACCCGCAGCCCAATATCGCGCGTTTCGAACTGGGGCCGCGGGCGGGGCGCGCCCGCATCCAGACGCGCATTCGTATGGGCGGCTCCCAGAAGGTGCGCGCCATTGCCGAACTGAGCGACGGTTCCCTGTGGTCTACCGAGACCTTCAGCATCGTCACCCTGGCCGCCTGTATCATCCAGTAGGGGTGGGCCGATGAGTACGACAATTCGTATCGCTGCACCGAAGCAGGCACGCCGCGGCGAGGTGATGGAGCTCAAGGCCCTGATCCGTCATCCCATGGAGACAGGGTATCGTCGCGATCTGTATGGGAAACAGATTCCGGAGAACATCCTCAAGCGTTTCGAGTGCCACTACAACGGCGAGCGGGTGTTTGCCGGCGAGTTCTACCGGGCCATTGCCGCGGATCCTTTCCTGACTTTTTATACCGTCGCTGTCGAGTCGGGCACCCTGGAGTTCCGCTGGGTAGGACAGGACGACCAGGTCTATTCGGAAACCACCGAGCTGGAGGTGCTGTGAGGGCCTGGCTGCTGGCCTCGCTGCTTGCCGTGGCGGCCGGGGCAACGGGCGACACCCGCAGTTTCGCCGACCGGCCGGATCTGCCCGCCGCCGCTGTACAGTCGGGTAGCGCATTCCTCACCCGGGAAAGTCGCGCACTGCAGTCGGACGACTTCGCCAACCCGGGCTACCTGTGGGTGGAGCGGGGCAGGGAACTGTTCAATAGTGGCCAACAGCCCTGTGGAAGCTGCCACCGGGATGAGGCACTGGTGGGGGCCGCCGCCCATTACCCGCAATACGACCCGGCGGCCGGCAAGCTGCTCAATCTTGAAGGCCGCATTAACCGCTGTCGCGAGCAGCATCAGCAGGCAGCGCCGCTGGCCTACGAAGCGGATGACCTGCTGGCACTCACGGCCTACGTGGCGAGCCGGTCACAGGGCCTACCGATAAAGGTGGCGATAGACGGAGAGGCGGCCGCCTGGTTCCAGCGGGGCAGGGCTTACTACTTCCAGCGCCGCGGCCAGCTTAATCTGGCCTGCAACCAGTGCCACGACGATCACTGGGGCGACAAGCTGCGCGGTGACACCATCAGCCAGGGCCAGCCCAATGCCTGGCCGGCCTACCGCCTGGAGTGGCAGACCTTCGGCTCCCTGCACCGGCGTATCCGCGACTGTGACGCCGGTGTGCGTGCCGAGCCCCACGCATCGGGCTCCGATATCTTCACCAGCCTGGAACTCTACCTGGCCTGGCGCGCCCGCGGTTTGACCCTGGAATCCCCGGGTATTCGCCGCTAGCTGTCAGGCCTGTGACATATGGGTTAGGCTCTGTGGTTTCCTAAATCGCCAACAAGGGGAATCGAATGTTCCATCGCCTGACGATGATTGTCGTCTTCGCATCACTTGCTGCCTGCGCCCAGGAAGGCAACACCCCGCCACCTGCAGCAGCCGTCACTGAAATACCGGGGGCAATTGAGCGCCCCAAATACGAAATTACCACCGAAGCGGTATTCAGCGCCGCGGATATCCCCGCCTACGCGGGCTCCCACGATGCGGTCTATGACTACATCGACAAACATATCGAGTTTCACGTCGCGGAACTGCAGCGCTGGTTGCAGCAGCCTTCGGTGAGCGCCCAGAACATCGGCGTTCGCGATATGGCGGAGCTGGTGCGCCAGGACTTTATCGACCTGGGCTTCCAGGAAGCGGAGCTGGTGGAAACCGATGGGCACCCGGGCGTCTGGGGTTACTACGATGCGGGTGCCGATAAAACGCTCGCGGTGTACATGATGTACGACGTCCAGCCTGTGGACCCCGAAGACTGGCTGTCGCCACCCTTTGAGGCCAACATCGTCCAGCACAAGGCGGGCAGGGCGATCATGGCGCGCGGCGCGACCAACCAGAAGGGGCCCCAGCGCGCCTTCCTGAATGCCCTGCAGTCCATCATTGCCACCGAGGGCAAGCTGCCCGTCAACCTGATGATTACTGCCGAGGGAGAGGAAGAGCTCGGTTCACCGAATTACCCGCAGATTGTCGACCAGTATGAAGAGCGCCTGAAGACGGCGGATGGCGTGCTGTTCCCCATGTCCGGCCAGAACCTGGCGGGCAGGACCACGCTGATGCTGGGTGTGAAGGGCATTGTCTATTTTGAAGCCCAGGCCACCGGCGGTGACTGGGGCGGCCCGCGCACGGCGGAGATTCACGGCTCCAACAAGGTGATTGTCGACTCCCCGGTATGGCGCCTGGTGAAAGCGCTGTCCACCCTGGTGAGCGAAGATGGCAACACGGTGCTGGTGCCGGGCTTCTACGACGATGTACGTCCGCCTACCGAGGAAGAGCAGACCCTGATCAACGGTCTCGCCACGAGCTGGGACGATGAGCTGCGCCTGGGCCTCTATGACGTCGATCACTGGATTGACGGTATGACCGGCCGTGATGCCATCGTTGAGGCCATCTACACGCCGTCGCTGAATATCGATGGTATCTGGGGCGGCTACACCGGCCCCGGCACCAAGACGATTCTGCCGCATACGGCGACAGCGAAGATTGATACCCGCATGCCCTACGGGCAGGATCCGGACAAGCAGCTCGCCAAAATCCGCGCCCACCTGGACGCCCAGGGTTATGAAGATATTGAACTGCGCATGCTGGGCGGTTACCCGGCGGCGCAAACTTCGGTGGACACCGAGCTGGTGCAGTCGGTGATCCAGGTGGCCAACAAGTATGGCGAGCCGCCCACCGTCAACCCACGTATTTTTGGCAGCGCGCCGTTCTACCAGTTCACCGAGCGTCTCGGGCTGCCCATGCTGCCGGCGGGTCTCGGCCATGGCGGCGGTGCACACGCTCCCAACGAATACTTCATCATCGAGCCCAACGAGGGCAGCAGCATCGCCGGTCTGGCGGAGATCGAGAAAGCCTACGTGGACGTTATCTACGCCCTGTCCGAGTAAGCGATGAATGAGTTGCTGACCGCGGGTAGTGCCGCACACGTCTTCGCACAGCGCGCTCCCGACGAGGTGGTGGTGATCTGTGCCCGGGAAGACGGCGGCGCAGATACCCTGACCCGGAAAGAGTTTGACCGCTGGGCCAATCGCCTGGCCCGCCGGCTGCTGGACGAAGGGGTCCAGCCGGGGGATTTCGTGGCAGTGATCCTGCCCAATGGCCTGGAGCACCTGGTAGCGACGCTGGCCACCTACAAGGCGGGCGGCACCCCGATGCCCGTCAGTTACAGCATGCCGCCGGAAGAGCGCGACGGCCTGCTCGCGCTGGCCACACCGCGCTGCATCGTCGGCGACATGACAGACCTCGACGCCATCAGTCGCGCCGACATGCAGGCCCTGGATGGCTGGCCCGACACGCCGCCGGAGGCTGGCGTACCGAACCCGATCAAGGCGCTGGGCTCCGGCGGTTCCACTGGCAAACCCAAGCTGATCGTCACGCCGGGGCCGTTCCAGTTCCCTGAAGGGGAACATCCCACCGCCAAGCTGCTGCGTTTCTTGCCGACGGACCTGCAATATTCGCCCGGGCCCCTGTACCACAATGGTCCGTTTTTCTTTACCCAGGTGATGCTGTTTCACGGTGGCCGCATCCTCATCAATGAGCGCTTCAATGCTTCGCGCATGCTGGACCTGATCGAGGAATACCGGCCCACCGCACTCAACCTGGTGCCGACCATGATGCAGCGCATGCTGCGTGAACCCGATGTCGACGGTCGCGACCTGAGCTCGGTGCGGCTGCTGTGGCACTACGCCGCGGCCTGCCCGGACTGGGCCAAGCGCGGCTGCATTGACCTGTTTGGCCCGGAGACGGTGCTGGAACTGTGGGCTGCAACCGAGGCCACCGGCATTACCGTGATCGACGGCGCGGAATGGCTGCAGCACCCCGGCAGCGTCGGCCGTGGCGTACTCACCGAGTTTCGAATTGTCGACGAGGACCGCAAGGTCCTGCCGCCGGGTGAGGTTGGGGAAATCTTTTCCCGTTTCGGCGACGGCACCGTCGGATACCAGTACCTGGGTGCCAAAGAGTTGGAAACCGTGGGTGACGGCTTTGTCAGTGTGGGGGATCTTGGCTACGTCGATGAAGAGGGCTATCTCTACCTCGCGGACCGTCGCACCGACATGATTATCTCCGGTGGCGCCAATATCTTCCCGGCGGAAGTGGAGGCGGTAATCAGCAGCCACCCCGCG
This sequence comes from Halieaceae bacterium, assembly GCA_965229625.1. Classification (GTDB taxonomy): domain Bacteria; phylum Pseudomonadota; class Gammaproteobacteria; order Pseudomonadales; family Halieaceae; genus JANQIO01. The sequence continues at coordinate 318,654 of CBDDJJ010000002.1, read as the reverse complement.
GTGCAGGACGTGGCGGTAGTGGGGCTGATGGACGAAGACCGGGGGCGCCGCGTGCACGCCATTGTTGAACCCCGCGACAGCGACGCACCACCGGATGTGGAAGAACTGACAGCGATGTGCCTGAAGGAGCTGGCGCGCTACAAGGTGCCGCGCGCCATCGAGATCGTTGAGAAGCTGCCGCGCAATGAGGCGGGCAAGATTCGGCGCCTGGCACTCAGGGAGGAACGCGGCGGCTAGGAGGACCTATTCCCTGGCGATGCTTTCGTTCGAAGCGATAGACGCACCGCCCGCCGCATAACGTTTCTTGGTGTCTTCGCTCCACTGGTCGATTTCGTCGGCCTCGAAGCCATAGGCCAGGCCGCGCTCTACCGCCGGCCGGGCCCGCACCCGGTCGACCCAGGCCATGACATTGGCGTGGCCGGTGATATCGATCTTGCTCCACTTCCAGCCCCGCACCCAGGGGTAGCAGGCAATATCAGCGATAGTGAACTGGTCGCCGCACAGGTAGTCGCGGCCTTCGAGTTGCCGGTCCATCACCCGCATCAGCCGCTGCGCCTCGTTGTTGAAGCGCTCCAGCGGGTGGGCCTTTTGCTCGGCCGGCACGTCTTCCATGTAGCGTGTGTAGCTGAGCTTGTTGCCGAAGATCGGGCCGACGTTGGCCGCCTGCCACATCAGCCACTGGATCACGTCCCAGCGGGATTCGTCCTGTGGCAGCAGCGGGGAGGGGAACTTCTCCGCCAGGTACAGCAGGATGGCGCAGCTCTCCATGAGGGCGCGGTCGCCATCCACCAGGCCGGGGATTTTCTGGTTGGGGTTGATGGCGGTGAACGCGTCCGAAAACTGGTCGCCCTTCATGATTTCCACCGGCACTACCTTGAACTCGGGTAGCTCGACGCCGGCCTCGATCAGCTCCTCCAACATGATGGTGACCTTCCAGCCATTGGGGGTGGCAAAAGTCCACAGCTCCAGCGCCATCGCTCAGGCGCCCCCGACTCGCAGCTGACCGAGATAGTCCATCTTGCCCAGCGGTACACCGTGGATGCGCAGCATGTCGTAGAGGGTAGCGGCGTGGAAGTAGAAGTTCGGCAGCGAAAACGACATCGCAAAATCGCTGACCTTGAAGGGGATTTCGTTGCCGCCCACGCGGAACATCAGCGGCTTGTCGGCCAGGGCATTGATTTCATCGGCGTCCTGTCCCTGCAGGAATTCGATGGCGCCCGCGACCAGGTCCTTGCACTTCTGGTAGGTCATATCCTCCATCGAGGGCGGTGGCGCAAACTCCCCGGCCTGCATGCCCTTGATGGCGTTTTCGGAATGGTGCCAGACCGAGATAACCTGGAAACTGAAGGGCGCCATGTCCGCGCGCAGTTTGTAGCTGACCATGTCCTCGAGCGTGAAGTGGCCGGCCTCGGCGTGAGCTTCACCCTTGGCCATGACATTGGTTACGCCGCCCAGGGCTTGCAGGTAGCTGGCAACGGTAGTGTCGTAGAGAGACAGTGACATACTGCGATTCCTTGTGTGTGAGGGAAAGACTTGTGTTCCTACCGTAGGCGTTCGCCGTCACTAGTGCCAGTGCTATGGCTATTAAAAGCAGTCAGTTCTGATTGTTTTTACCCGACTCCTTTGCTAGGTTATTCCTTCGAAGCCTTTTCTGATCCAAGCGTCGATGACAATACGGCCGGGCCACGGCCGGGGAGATAACAACAATGGCTGTCGAGACGAAGAAAACCTTCTGCCGTTTCTGTCACGTGTTCTGTGGCATGGAAGTGGACGTGGAAGATGGCAAGGTAGTCGACGTGCGCGGCGACCACGACAACCCCATCTCCGAGGGCTATACCTGCCCCAAGGGTCGCAGCGAAGTCGACCGTATCAATCACCCGGAGCGTTTCACCGCCTGCCAGAAGCGGGTGGAAGGGCAGCTCCAGCCGGTGGACACCTCCCAGGCCCTGGACGAGATCGGTGAGCGACTGCGCGCGATCATCGCCGAGTACGGCCCACATTCGGTTGCGGTTTACAGCGGCTGCGGCGGCCATCGCACGGCGGCCGGCGGGCCCTGGTTCGTGGGCAAGTGGCTGGAGGCCCTGGGCTCCCGCGGCATGTACACCTCCTACACTATCGATTCCCCGGCCCTGTCCATTGCCACCGGCTGGCTGTTTGGCGCACCCATGCCCTTTGGCTCACCGGACATCGAGAACTCCGAGGTGGCCATGTACGTGGCCACCAACCCGACCGTGTCGCACCTGTGGACCATGCCCCAGTCGAACCCGTCGACGCGCCTTAAGAACACCCTGAAGCGCGGTATGAAGCTGGTGGTGATCGACCCCCGCAAGTGTGATGTGGCGCGCCGCGCCGATGTGCACCTGCAGGTGAAACCGGGCGAGGACGCCACCCTGCTGGCGGCCATGATCAAGGTGATCATCGACAACGAGTGGTATGACAAGGAGTATGTGGCGTCCTACTGCTCCGGCTTCGAGGAACTGAAGGCCTCGGTCGCCGACTTCGACCTGGACTACGCAGCGGCACGCACCACCGTGCCCAAAGACACCATTGTCGAAGGTGCGCGCGTATTTGCCACTGCCAGCAGCGGCGCTGCCCAGACCGGCACCGGCCTGCATATGGCCGCACACCAGAACCTGTGCGTGTTCCTGGTGTGGGTGATCAATGCCATCTGCGGCCGTTACGACCGCCGCGGCGGCATGACCCGCATCACCGGCGCCCTGTCGCAGCCGCTGCCGGAGAATATGGGGCCGCTGCCGATTCCCACCTTCAGCGGTGAGGTGTCGCGCATTCGCGGCATTCGCGGCATGTCCGGACTGTTCGGCTACAACGAGATGCCCACCAACACACTGACCGACGAAATCCTCACGCCCGGCGAGGGCCAGGTGCGGGCGCTGATCGTCAACGGCGGCAACCCGGCGCTGGTGTTCAGCAACACCGAGCGTACGGTGGAAGCGCTGAAGAGCCTGGACCTGCTGGTCTGCCTGGACCTGTTCGAATCGGCCACTGCGCGCTACGCCGACTACCTGATGGCGGTGAAGCACCCCTTCGAGCGCAACGATATTCCGCACATGATGAACATGTTCTATCCGCAGCCGTTCATGCAGTACACCGACAAGCTGGTGGAACCACCGGCAGGCACGATCGAGGAATGGGACTTCTTCTGGGAGATCGGCGAGCGGCTGGGCATTCGCGCGGCCATTCCGGGCCTGCCGGAAGACCGCAAGCCCGATGCCGAGGAGATCATGCAGGCGCTGAATGCAAATTCGCGCACGCCTTTTGAAGATCTCAAGGAAAACCCCAGCGGCAAGCTCTACGGTGATCGGGAGACTGAAGTGGGCGGCGTTATTCCCAACATGATCGGCCACGCCGACCGTCGCATTGCCGTGGGCAACCCGGAGCCGATGGCGGAGCTGCGCGAGGTACGCGCCGAGCCCATGCCGGTGGCGGGCAGCTACAGCCCTGACAGGGACTTCCAGTTCCGCGCCATCACCTACCGCATGCCCGAGGTGTACTGCACCACCGGGCATAATCTGCCCCGCGCCGAAAAGAAGCGGCCCTACAACCCGGTGTTGATCTCACACGACGACCTCGCCGCCCACGGCTTTGCGGACGGGGAGTGCGTCATCGTCGACTCCGGCTTTGGCCAGCAGGAAGGTATTCTCGAAGCCTCCGATGACGTGGCGCGGGGGACGCTCGGCATTGCCCACGGCTGGGGTGACCCCGGTGATGACCGGCCGGTGGAGGAGAAGGGTATTAACGTACAGGCGCTGATCCCGGCCCACGAGCGTTATGACCGCATTACCGGCCTGGCACAGCAGAGTGCCTATCCGGTGAACCTGCGCAAACACGAGGGCCGCATTATTGCCCGGGGCGCGTAGCCCGGGGGCGCGTAGCCGGGGCGGCCGGCCAGGTGCGCGTAGCTTCTAACCCTCGCCGCTGGTCCCGAACTCAATTCCCTGGGCCAGCGGCAGTTCGCTGGAGTAGTTCACCGTGACGGTCTGGCGGCGCATATAGGCTTTCCAGGCGTCCGAGCCTGACTCGCGACCGCCGCCGGTTTCCTTCTCGCCGCCGAAGGCGCCGCCAATTTCCGCGCCGCTGGGGCCGATATTCACGTTGGCAATGCCGCAGTCGCTGCCGGCGGCAGACAGGAAGGTCTCCGCCTCCAGCACGTTGCGGGTGAATATGCAGGATGAAAGACCCTGGGGCACATCGTTGTGCAGGGCAATTGCCTGTTCCAGGGTGTCGTATTGCAGCACGTAAAGCACCGGGGCGAATGTTTCGGTCCGCACCAGCGCGTCCTGGGTATCCATCTCAACCAGTGCCGGTTGCACGTAGTACCCGCCTTCACAGTCTGCGACCCGCACCCGCTCTCCTCCGGTGACGGGGCGGCCGGCGTCGCGCAGTGATTCCAGTAGAACCTGCATCGCGTCATAGGCGGACTCATCAATCAGCGGGCCTACCAGTATACCGTTGTCCAGGGGATTGCCGATGGAAACCTGCGCATAGGCGTCCTGCAGGCGCGCCATCAGCTCGGCGTGCACATCGCGGTGTACCAGCAGGCGGCGCAGCGTAGTGCAGCGCTGGCCGGTGGTGCCCACGGCGGAGAACAGGATGGCGCGAACAGCCATATCCAGGTCTGCCGAAGGGGTCACAATCATCGCGTTGTTACCGCCCAGTTCCAGCAGGCAGCGTCCAAAACGTTCTGCCACCAGCGGCCCGACGGCCCGGCCCATGCGGGTGGACCCGGTGGCGCTGACCAGGGCGATTCCCGGGTGGCGGACCAGGGCTTCGCCGATATCGGCGCCACCTATCGCCAGGTGTGCGAGATCGTCCGGCGCATCGCCAAAGCGGGCCGCGGCACGGCGCAGCAGTTCGGTGCAGGCAATGGCGGTCAGTGGTGTCTTCTCCGAGGGTTTCCAGATCACCGGGTCCCCACACACCAGGGCAAGGGCCGCATTCCAGGCCCACACTGCCACCGGGAAATTGAAGGCGGAAATCACCGCCACCGGGCCCAGCGGCTGCCAGGTCTCGCGCATGGTGTGGCCGTGCCGCTCCGAGGGCATGGTCAGGCCGTAGAGCTGGCGCGACAGGCCCACGGCAAAGTCGCAGATATCGATCATCTCCTGCACCTCGCCCAGGCCTTCCTGCAACAGCTTGCCGCACTCCATGGTCACCAGGGTGCCCAGCGCCTGCTTGTTGGCGCGCAGCTCCTCGCCGAACAGGCGTACCAGTTCGCCGCGGCAGGGTGCGGGCACGTCCCGCCAGGCAAGGAATGCCACGCCGGCAGCACTGATTTTCGCCTCCAGGTCGGCGCTGCTGTCGAGCGGTGCGCTGCCCAGCAGGGCACCGTCGATCGGTGAATTCACGCTGAGTTCGCCACTGACGCCGGAAAGATTGAGCTGCTCCAGCACCTCGGGCAGCAATTGGGCCATGGATGGATTCACGGGGCGCTCCTACTCCTCGGTGACGGAATACTGGCGGGCAGATTCCGGCGTAAAGATGCGGCCGAAGCGGTTGGCCAGAAAAGCCTCCAGGGACACCTGCTCCTGGCGCACCAGGCCACGCGCCGGCAGCGAGCCTTCCACCAGCAGGTCGAGCATCGCGCAGATGGCGCTGGCCGTGGTGAGCTGGATAGCAGAGCGCTGGGCGCCTTCCTCGGCCTGGCCGTAGACCTTGTTGACGTAGGTCTCCTGCTGCAACTGGCCGTCGCGCATACCGCTGACGGTCGCGAAGATCAGCACCACATCCTGAAAGGTGGCGGGTATGGCGTATTCCATGATGTCCTTCAGCAGCGCCCGGCGTTCGGACAGCTTCAGGTCCAGCAACAGTGTACGCATGATATCCAGGTGGCCCGGGTAGCGGATGGTCTGGTAGCTGAGATTGTTGACCCGGCCGGATAGGGTATCCGCCAGCGAACCCTGGCCACCAGACGTGTTGAAGCTCTCGTAGCGTGTGCCATCCAGGCTGAAGTACTTGCGCTGGGTGAGCGCGGGCAGGGTAATCCTCGCGCCGTCCATAATCGCCTCGCACTGTTCACAGTACTCGTTGATCAGGCCCTCGGTGCTCCAGGTCAGGTTGTACAGCAGGGAGTTGGTGGGATAGCGGGGCAGGGCGCCGACGCGCATGCGCACGGTGTCGAGGGTATCGAATTTTTCACACAGCCAGTTGGCAACGATGGAGATAAAGCCGGGCGCCAGCCCGCACTGGGGGATAAAGACTGTCTCGGCGTTGGCGGCCAGCTCCCAGACCCGCCGGGTGCTGGCGATGTCCTCGGTCAAATCCAGGTAGTGGACACCCGCCGCCTTCGCGGCTTCCGCAACGGTGGGAGTGATATGAAAGGGCCCGGCGCTGAGCACTGCGAACTGGCCGGCCAGCGCTTCGGCCAGGGTGTCGGCATCGGACACCGCCATACACTGCTTGCGGAGGCGGTCATGCTCAGTGACCCCTGCCAGCTGCGCCTCGGAGCTGTCCAGTAGCGTGATGTTGTAGTCACCAGTGGCCAGCAGCAGGTCACATACCGTAGCGCCCACCTTGCCGGCGCCGATCAGGGCGATTTGTGTCATACCCCATGCTGGCCCAATGGCCCTTGCCTGTCTTTGTCCTGAGACAAGTATCGGGTGATTCTGCTGCGCGTCGCCTGGCTCCTGCGAGGCTGTATAATCCGGGCCGGCGTGGCGTATTCACGCCGCCCTGGAAACCCTGGAGAATCCATGCCCACATCGTCCCTGAAAAGTGCGCTGGCCGCGCTTCTGCTCACTTTCTCTGTCGCGCCGGCGAGCCGAGCCAGCGACGCCGAACTGTTCGACCTGATGAATGACTACTGGGACTGGTACAGCGACAGTCAGTCGCTGTCGGTGGCCTTCTTCGGCAGTGATGTGCACCCGGGCCAGCTCGATGACCTGAGTGATGAAGCGTTTGATGCGCGCCTGCAGAAGATGGCGGAGGTACTGGGCGACTTGTATGAATTCGACCTGGAAAGCCTCAGCGAGGCTGGGCGGGTCAATCACGCCACCTTCACCTGGATGCTGGAAAAAGAGCGCAAGACCCTGGCGTCCAACCAGCGCTACCTCTCCATCACCACCATGGGTGGCTGGCACACGGGTTTCCCGGCCATGGTGGCGGCCATGCCACGCAGCAGCCTGGCGGACTACCAGCACCTGCTGGCCCGCTTCCAGGCATTCGAGGCCTACGCCGAGCAGAATATCGCCCTGCTGGACCGGGCCATCGAGAACGGTTATACCCAGCCCTGCGAAACCCTGGAGGGCTACGAGGTGAGCATCCTCGGGTACCTGGCAGAGAGTGCGGAAGAGTCCGTGTTTTACGCGCCTTTCGTCGACATGCCCGCCGAGCTGACCGCAGAGCAGGTGCGAGTGCTGCGTGAGGAAGCGATCAAGCGTATCGACACAATGGTGTTGCCTGCCTACGACAGGTTCGCGAAATTCTGGGAGCGCGATTACATGCCGGCCTGTCGGCCCGAGGTGGCCCTGTCTTCCGTGCCCGGCGGCCGTGAGCTCTATGATCACCTGCTGAGCTTCTATACCAGCCTGGATACAGACGCCGAGACGGTGCATGCGCTCGGCCTGTCCGAGATGGCACGCATACGCGCCGACATGCAGGCGGTGATCGTCGAGGTCGGATTCAAGGGCAGCTTCAAGGAGTTCCTGGCCTTCCTGCGCACGGATCCACAGTTTTATGCCACCAGTGAAGAGGCCTACCTGCACCGCATTGGCTGGATCACCAAGTCCATCGACGGCATCCTGCCGCGCTACTTTGCGCGCCTCCCCAGCATGCCCTATGGCCTCAGCGTGATCCCGGAGCAGGAAGCCCCGAAAACTACCACGGCCTACTATCAGCCCGGCGCCATCGACGGTAGCCGCGCCGGACAGTACTTCATCAATACCTACAAGCTCGAGGAGCGCCCGCTCTATGAGCTGCCCGCCCTGAGCCTGCACGAAGCGGTGCCGGGCCATCACCTGCAGCTGGCATTCCAGGCCGAGAACCCGAACCTGCCGGACTGGCGACGGGTCTACTACTTTCACGCCTTTGGTGAGGGCTGGGGCCTGTACTCCGAACTGCTGGGTAAGGAGATGGGCATGTACAACACCCCGTATGAACGCTTTGGCCGCATGGTCTACGAGGCCTGGCGGGCGGCGCGACTGGTGGTCGATACCGGCATGCACGCCAAGGGCTGGACCCGCCAGCAGGCCATCGACTACATGCTCGACAACACCGGGCTTGCCGAGGCCAATGTGATTGCCGAGGTCAATCGCTACATCACCTACCCGGCCCAGGCCACTGCCTACAAGCACGGTGAACTGAAGATCCGCGAGCTGCGCAAGCGGGCCGAGGACACGCTGGGGGACAGCTTCGACCTGAGGGAATTTCACGTCGAAGTGATTGAAGATGGCTCCATGCCGCTGGTCGTGCTGGAGGAGAAAATCGACCGCTGGATTGCAGCCCAGCAGTAGCCCATCGATGGATAACGACAATGGACTATAACTACGACCCCATTCCACTGCCGCCTCGGCCAACGCTGTCGCCCCAGGAGTCTCAGGCGCGGGCCGCAGCCTATTATGCCTCGATTCGCCAGCGTCACTCGGTGCGCCATTTCAGCGATGCGCCGGTGGAACGTGAGCTCATCGAGACCTGCCTGCGGGCGGCGGGCACTGCGCCCTCCGGCGCCAATCACCAGCCCTGGCACTTTGCCTGTGTCAGCGACCCCGCCACCAAGCGAGAGATTCGCCTGGCCGCGGAGAAAGAGGAGCGTGAGTTCTACGCAGGCAAGGCCGGTGATGAATGGCTGGATGACCTGAAGGATCTGGGCACCGACGCCGACAAGCCCTTCCTGGAAATCGCCCCCTGGTTGATCGCCATTTTCGTGGAGCGTTACGGTGTCAACGCCGACGGGTCAAAGCGGAAAAACTACTACACGGCAGAGTCAGTGGGCATTGCCACCGGCTTCCTGATCAATGCCCTGCACCAGGCCGGGTTGGCCACGCTGACCCACACACCCAACCCGATGAAGTTCCTGAACCAGATTCTCGAGCGCCCGGGTAACGAACGGCCTTATATCCTGCTGGTGGTGGGTCACCCGGCGGCTGATGCGAAGATTCCGCGCGCGGCTACCGTCAAGAAGCCTCTGGAAGAAATCACCAGCTTTGTGTAGCGGTGGCCCCGCGGGGCGGCGAGCCTGTCTCTTGCGAGGCCTGCCCCGGCACGCTGGCAGCCTATTCAGCGGCTTTGCGAATCAACAGGGTGCAGCCGGTGTCGGTGCGCACCTCGCCGTGCTCGGAACCTTTCTCGGCCACGTGGTAGTCGCCGGCTTTCAGATAGATGTCTCCAAACCAGGTTGCACCTTCGATGACGTAGGTTTCTTCGTCTTCGGGATGGCTGTGGGCAGGGAAGGTGGCTCCCGGCTCCAGCCGGACCAGCATCGACATGCTGCGCTCGTCGCGGCGCAGCACCTTGACATGGTTGCCTGGAGCGGCCTCAAGCCAGCCTTCTTCTTCCGCCGGCCGCGTAATCAGCGCTGCGTCAGGCCCGGATTGGCGCAGCCGCTGCAGCAGACCCCGGCGCATACGCTCTTTTGCCTCGGCCCCCGGTTCGACCGCCGCGCCGGCCTCCAGGAGCGCATCTGTCAATACATCGGGCAGTACCGGCTCTTCGTCAGCCATCGCCATTCTCCTCCGCGTTTGCTGAAAGCGCCTGAGCCAGAGATGCCAGGGCGCGGCGTATCCGGGACTTGATTGAGCCCAGCGGCTGTCCCGTGACCTCCGCAATCTGTTGATGACTGAGACCTCGAAAGAAGGCCAACGCGATCAGGTGCCGGTCCTGCTCTTCGATGCTCGCGAGCTGAGCATTCAACTGCTCGTTGTCCCGGGTCGCAGCCAACAGGTCCGGCAAGTCTTTGCCGATCTCATGGTGTCCAGCTTCATTGGCGTGTGCCTCCTGGCCGCGCGCGATAGCACTGCGCCGCCGGTATTCGTCCAGAGCTCGGTTGCGGCAGATACTCAGCAGCCAGGTCAGCGGGCGGCCCTTGTCGGCGCGGTAGCGAGCGGCGCCGTTCCAGGCCTCGAAGTAACACTGTGACACGACATCTTCCGCGAGCGCCTCATCACCAATGATGCGCAAGGCCAGGCCGTACACACGCGACAGCGTGGCATCGTACAGCGCATTCAGCGCTCCTTCGTCGCCGCCGGCCATGGCCGCGATCCAGTTTACGCAGCGCCGGTCGAACTCATACCGCTCGCTTTGGTCGTCGCCGGATAGTGCTCGCTCGGTCATGCGACGACTATAGCAAATCCGCTTGCACGGCTCGCACTCTCTTGCAGCTATTCGTGTGTCAGGCGCGCCTGGATGCAGCTTCGGAACGCCGTCTGCCTTGTGTGAATTTTTTTCCGTCGATCTGCATCCAATTGCGCAGTCGTTTCGAAAAGCTGGCAGCAAGAATTCACTTGCCCAATGAGGACTAGGACTTATGAAAGCTAAGTTAACGACCCTGGGAGTTGCCTGCGCCGTGTTGTTCAGCGGCACGGCGCTGGGCTCCAGCCACCGGGAAGCCCCCTTCGTCACCAAGTACCCACAGGTAGATGGCACGGATTTCTACCTGTTCCAGAGCTATGAGCCTGGGCGGGAAGAGTTTGTGACGATGATTGCCAACTACCTGCCGGTGCAGGCGGCCTACGGTGGGCCGCACTATTTTCCGCTGGACAGCGAAGCACTGTACGAGATTCATGTCGACAATGACGGCGACAGCGAAGAGGACATCACCTTTCAGTTCCGGTTCAGCGACGACCTCCCCGATGCCGGCGTACCGACGCTCACTGTCGACGGTGAGGTAATCTCCAGCGTATTGCGCAATATCGACATGATTGATGCCGAATCCGCCGGCGGCCTTGCGCATTTTGAGAACTACACCATCACAGTGGTCGACGGTGACCGCCGCCGCGGCAGCAAACAGGCGGCCAGCAACGCCAGTACCGGCGGAGAGACCTTTGCCAAGCCCTTCGATTATTCAGGCACCAAGACATTCGGGGGGGCCGGGAACTACACGTCCTATGCAAACAGCTTCATTCACGAGGTCGACATACCCGGCTGTGGGGTGCCGGGGCGGGTTTTCGTAGGCCAGCGCAACGAGGCCTTCAAGTTGAGCCTGGGTGAGGTTTTTGACCTGGTCAACTTCGTTCCACTGGAGGGAGATAGCGCCCCCGGGGCGGGCGACGCCGGCGGTTTCCCGGGTGGCGTGACCCAGGATCCGGAGCGCAACATCCTGGCGCGCAACAATGTCACATCGATTGCCCTGGAAGTGCACAAGGACTGCCTGACCGCTGGCAACGAGCCCGTCATCGGCGCCTGGACCACGGCCAGCCTGCGCCAGGTGAATGTATTCAATCCGCGTCCCAGCTTCCAGCGCCCCGAAATATCCGGCGGGCCCTGGGTCCAGGTATCGCGAATCTCCTCTCCTCTGGTGAACGAGCTGGTAATCGGCTTCGACAGCAAGGACCGTTTCAACGCGGCGGAGCCAAAGGACGACGGCCAGTTCCTCACCTTCGTCACCAATCCCGGGTTGCCGCTAATACTCGACGCCCTGTTCCGCGAACCCGTGAATGAGATTCTCAGTGACGCGATCGCCGGCTTCGAGCCCTTCGACAACATAGCGCCGACCAATTTTCCGCGTCAGGACCTGGTTGCGGCGTTCCTGACAGGCTTTCCAGGCGTAAATCAGCCGGCCAGCGTGGTGCCTGGAGAGATGTTGCGCCTGAACACCGAGATCCTGCCCACGCCGCGGGGACAGCAGAGCAGCTTTGGTCTTGCCGCCGGTGATATGGCGGGCTTCCCCAATGGCCGCCGGCCGGGCGATGACAGCGTAGATCTGGCGCTGCGAGTGGTGATGGGCGCGCTGTGTTACGACCTGCCGGTCGGTCAGGGCGGCGCCGACATGAATCTCGGCCTGTGCAGCCCGGACGATGCGGTGGTGGGCAATCAGCCCTTTACCGACGGTGCACCGATCAGCGCCACCGAGTTCGACAACAGCTTCCCTTACCTGCTTACCCCCTACCCGGGGTCGCCGGTGGGCGCACCACTGCCGACGCCGGTCAACTGACAACAAACGAGGTGAAACGAATGACTTTCAGATTCTTGACTACCCTGGCCGCTACCATCCTGGTGGCGGCCTGCTCCGGTGGCAACGGTGGCGGCGGCAATCGGGCGGCGCCAAACGAGGCGCCGACGATCAGCGCGCTGGCGGACCAAAGCGTGGAGGCGAACCGGTCCATAGGACCGCTCGATGTCAGCATTGCGGATGAGGATGTCGACAACCTGCAGATTACGGTATCCGCTGACAATCCGGGCCTGTTACCGGTAGACAGTATTCTACTGGCGGGAAGCGGTGCGCGCCGCAGCCTGACTCTCACTCCGGTGGCCGACACGCTGGGCGAAAGCCGCATCACCGTGACCGTGACCGATACCCTGGGCCTCTCCGCGACGCGGACTTTCCGGTTGCTGGTCACTCCGCAACAGCGCTCCCTGGCCGCATTCTTCAGTGAGGTATTCTTGCTGGCTGCGGACGCCGAGCCGGTACCGGTCAACGCGCTGGAACTGACTCCTGACCTCGGGCCGGATGAGATCGCGGCGGTAATCTCTTTCTGACTGTCAAGGGGAGTTCCGGCTCCCCGTATCGGGACACTAATATGAACAGACTTCTGGTTCAGGCGCTGCCACGGCTTCTGCTGTTTCTCAGTGCTTTTGCGGCGGCGGGCGCCGCCGCTCATACCATTCACGACCACCGGCCCGAGCAGTCACTGCCGGCTACTGAATCCGCGCCTGCCTACCTGCGCGAGTTCCGGGAAACAGGCGACGACCACGCGCTGGAGCGCGCCTGGGCGGTGCTTCTACCGGCACTGGAACGGGACGAGGCCAGCGCGGATATCTTTACCCTGGCCGCGATGGTGGCCCAGTCGCGCCACGAATTCGAGCGCGCAGAGCGGTTGCTGCAGGAGGCGCTGACGCGCCGGCCCGACGATCAACAGGCATTGCTGCTGCAGGCGTCGATACACCTTGTCCGCGGGCGCGGCCAGATAGCCCTGGAGGCCTGCCGGCGCCTGCACCGAGCCCCGGCGCTGGTAGCGCTGACCTGTCGATCCCGGGTTGCCCTGTCGCGGGGTGACTTCGCTGATCATTACCGCGGTCTCAGCGCCGCGCTAGCGGTCTACCCAATGGACGAGGCACCTGACGATATCTCTGCCTGGGCGCTGGCGGTGGCGGGCGACCTGGCGGCAGCATCTGGCGAGCACGGGCGTGCCGAAGGGTTTTTTCGCGACTCACTGGAACGCTCGGAAAGCACCCAGGTACGAGCGGCGCTGGTTGATGTTCTACTGCAGCAGGACAAGCTGGAGGCGGCGTGCGCAGCGCTCGACCTGGAAACCCGCTCCCTGGCGCTGCGGGTCCGGCAACTGCTGGTGGCCGAGCGCCTTGGGCGCGGCGCTGAGGTTCGCGCGGACATCCATCGAGCCGATGCCAAATTCAAACGCTGGGTGGCCGCTCGGGACTGGCGGCACGCCAGGGAAATGGCCTTGTTTTACCTGGACGTCAAGGCGGAGCCGTTACTGGCCCAGCGCCTGGCCGTCATTAACCTCTCCCTGCAGCGCGAGCCGGAGGATTACACGCTCTACCAGCGCGCAGTGAACCCATTGTAGATTGCGGCCTGCCGTGACAAAACTCAGGTGTGGCTAGGCCTCTGCTGGCACGCGCTGGCTGACGGCCACCACCACAAGCACGCCACCACCCATCACCAGGAAGTAGGCTTGCGCGATGCCGGTGAGCCCCAGGGCAAAGGGCAGGGCCAGGAAGAACGCTGCGGCTATGCCATCGAGCAGCAGGTGTATATCGAAGGGCAATACCCTGGCTCCGCCAAGTGCGTAATCTGTCAAAAAGCTGTAGACGATCAGGCCCACGCCGCCGCCGACGGAGGCCCAGTGTGCCAGGGCTGAATGCTCGGCAATGCCCAGCAGGAAAGGGGCGATGATCAGAACCAGTGCGGCGGCATAGTCGCCGACACCGTGCAGGGTTGGGGTTAGAAATTTCATGGTCAGTCTCCGTTTCAATGTGGATTTCCGGTGCTTCCGGATGTCGACAGCCAGTCTACGGAGTGCCTGCGCCCGGTACTTGACCGCCAGTACCGGGCTTTTGCCCGCGAGTTCCAATTTTCGCCAATCGTTCCTATCCAGCGTAAATTTGCGCTATAAAAACGCCGTTGAATTATCCGGGAGTACCAGTTGGACGTTCTCAGCGACATCCTTGACCTGATCAGCCTGCGCGGCAGCCTGTACTTTCGCACCCACTTCTCGCCGCCCTGGGCGGTACAGGTACCGGCCTTCGAGCAGGTGGCGCGGTTTCACTTCGTGACCCGCGGTGAGTGCTGGGTGCAGGTGCAGGGGCAAAGCACCAGCCTGCAACTGGGCCCCGGGGACCTTGTGGTCATACCTCGCGGTGTGGCGCATATCCTCAAGGATGATCCGGCGCGTACGCCGGCGTCGCTGGACGACGTTATCGAGAAAAGCGGCTTTCGTGGTGATGGTGCGCTGGTGTATGGCGGTAGCGAGGACAACCTTCCCTGTAAACTGGTGTGCGGCCATTTCGCCTTCGATGCGGATGTCCAGCATCCCTTGTTGGACGCCTTGCCGGCCTATCTGCATATACCCGCAGCTGTGGGCGTGGATTACACCTGGCTGGAAAGCGCCCTGCGCTTTGTCGCCCACGAAGCTGACAGCGGTCAGCCAGGCAGCGACGCGATCCTGCGCCGGCTTGCCGAGATCATCTTCGTGCAGACCCTGCGCTCCCTCGATACAACGGAAAATCCTGCGCTGCAGGGTATTGCCGGACTGCTCGACAAGCGCCTGGCGGGCGCGCTGCGGGCCATTCACAGCCGTCCGGGCGAGCAATGGAGTCTTGACGCCCTGGCGGGAGAAGCGGCCATGTCGAGGACCCGGTTTGCCGTGCGCTTTCGCGACACCATCGGTATGGCACCAATGGAATATCTCACGCTCTGGCGCATGCAGGTCGCGAGGCGGCTGATACTGCAAAGCACGCTGCCGATGATCGAAATCGCCAATCGGGTGGGTTACACCTCAGAGTCCGCCTTCAATCGCGCCTTTCACCGGCAGGTAGGGAGGCCGCCCGGTAGCTTGCGCCGCGATACTCGGCCCAACTCTGCCGACTGACGCCGGTTACTCGAAGTAGCAACCGTCTGGAGTAGGGATCGGGCACTTGGAGGGAGTAGTAAACCCGGCCCGCAGGGGCCGGGTGGGATGGCTAGAGTTCGGCTGCGGCCGTGTGCTCGATTTTGCGCCAGCTGCGGGCGGCCTTCTTGATGGTGCCCGCCCTGTCCTTCTGGAAGGCCTGGAATATCTCTTCGTTCAGGAATACGTAGAGCTTGCCGTCCATCACGGCCGCGTACTGCGGATCGCCATCAAACTTCTTGCCGACCGATACGCCAAAGGTGCAGAAGCCGCCGTTCTGCGGAATATAGCGCGTGGGCCTGTTTTCAAACGCAGCCTTGTTTTCCTCAGAATCGAAGTAGTAGGCGACGCCGTCGTGCACCGCTGTGTAGCGAGCAGAGCCCTCCACCCGGTTTCCCAGGGTGAGGAACGCGACGGGATCGACGCCGTGCAGACCCAGCGGCGCGCCGGCCGCGGTCAGTCCGGTCGCCACGTTGTACTCGTCTACCGCCAGACCCGGCACAGCGGCTGTTCCAAGCGCCAGCGCCACGATAACGCTCGCCATGTGTTTTTTACTGAATGGATTCATGTGTCATTACCTTAATTGCAAACTATGGAATTGCCGCGATATTCGCGACTGCCGGGAGTCTGCATGCGGTAGGCTTGCCACACAATCGGGAACGCGGTGATCAGGCCGTTGGGCAAAAAGATCGGGCTTTACGGCAAGAATCTTCCGATACATTCGCCGTTTCCTGAGGGAAACAAGCCGCCTGCCGGCGGCGTGCTCATGGGTATTCCAGGTAGCTGGAGCGTCCAGTAGTGAACGCTACCAGGGCAGTTCCTTGCCTTCCCAGTCGTAGAACTTGCCGTTGTCCTCAGCGTCGAGGCCGGCGATCACCCGGGTCAGGCCGGCGGCGCTCTGGGCGGGGGTGATGTTGCCCTTGCCCTCGTTCATGTCGGTTTGCACGTAACCCGGGTGGAACACCACGAAGGTGAAGCCTTCCTTGCCAAAGTCCGCCGCCAGGGTCTTGCTGGCGCTGTTGAGGGCTGCCTTGCTGGCCCGGTAGCCCAGGCAGCAGCCCCAGGTATTCATCTCCATGCTGCCCATCATGCTGGAGATGTTGGCGAACACCTTGCGATCACTGGCCTTCACGTTGGGGTAGAGGGCCGCCATCACCCGGATCGGCCCCATGGTGTTGACCTCCAGGGTGCGCTCGATGGCCGCCATGTCCAACTCGGCCAGTTCGCGGCCGCGATCAAGGGCGACCCCCGCGTTGTTGATCACAATATCGATGGCGACACCGTCCAGGTTCTTCGCCATGGCGGCCACGCTGGCCGGGTCGGTCACATCCAACTGCACCACCCGGGCGCCGGTGGCCTTCAGCTCGGCGGCTTTGCCTGGGTTCCTGGCGGTGCCGATCACCTCGAAGCCTGCCTCGGTGAATTCCTCTGCCAGCGCCAGGCCGATGCCGCGGTTGGCGCCGGTGATCAATACCGTGCCTTCGGCGGCCTGCAGGGGTAGGGCGGTGAGCAAAGTCAGAAGGGTGGACGCAATCAGTGTCAGCAGTCGCATGTGATTCTCCGATTATTTCATTGTGCTAGCGGGCAGTGATTGGACTATAGCAGGCGCAGGGTGACTTTCGCTCGCGCCTTGCCAGCACTCGGGGGATGTCCCTGGCAGCGCCCCGTGCGACCGGCAGCAGCTTTCGTCCGGGCGTAACAATCGGTTCAAGAAGCGCAATCCTGCGACCTGGGTCCGGTGGCGGGCAACATGCCTGTAGCAAAGCTTTCATCTGTACGTCTCTTCGCCATCATGGCGGGGTAAAGCACTCTTCTTAAGGTGGACGGGTTCCCACACCAAGAACGCTCACTGGAGTGCACTGCAATGCTTGAAACAAAGAAAACCTTGCTCGCGGGCGGCCTGCTGCCGATTTTCGGCTTGCTACAGGCAGGATCCGCGTCAGCCCAGGTGGTTGTCAACGAGGTACTGGGCAGCACCACCGGCCCGGACAGCGAGTTTATCGAGCTCTACAACACCGGCAGCACTGCCATAGATATCGGTGGCTGGCAGCTTGTGCTTTATGAAAGCGGTGACCAGACCGCCTCCAACTTCGGCTCGACCGACGGCGCCAGCCCCTATGTGATTCCCAACGGTACTTTCATCAACGCCGGCGGCTACTACCTGTTTGCCAACGACCTTGCCAGGACCAGCTATGGCCTGACGGATCCCGAGGTGGACTTCGCGCTGCCGGCCAACGCTATTGAGAACAGCTCCTACACGCTGGTACTGGAAGACGACGACGGCAACCTGGTCGAGGCGATATTTGTTACTGATGGCAGTCGCGATGGTTCGAACGATGCGGCCAACCGTGCCGGTACCGCGATAATGCCGAGCATTCCCACGGTGGGTCCCGACGGCTCCTTCCTGCCTGCCGGCTTCCTGCGTGATGCCGAGACCACTGACGGCAACCTCGCGCAGTTCCAGGACTTCAACGATTTCCAGTTGACCGGGACGCCCCAGGGCTCTGGCGATGCGCCGACCCTCGAACCGATCGATTTCACCCCGATCATGGAAATCCAGGGTGAAGCCCACACCTCGCCCCTGTTGGGTGAGGAAGTGCGAACCGAAGGTGTGGTGACGGCGGTAGACAGTTCCAGCTTCTACATCCAGGACCTGGCAGGCGACGACAATATCGCCACCTCCGATGCCATTGTGGTGTTTGGCGGCGGACGGCCATCGGTGGGAGACCTGGTGGAAGTACGTGGCACCGTGTCCGAATTCACGCCCGGTGGTGTTTCCACGCGCAATCTCTCCACTACCCAGATTTCCGCCGTTTCGGTACTGAATACCCTCGATACAAACGTGCCTCTGCCAACCCCGGTCGTGCTTGGCGAAGCCGGCCGAATTCCTCCCCGCCGAAACATCGACAACGATGCGTTCACGCGCTTCCAGCCGGAACGGGATGGCATAGACTTCTTTGAGTCGCTGGAGGCCATGCGCGTCACCGTGCCGGATGCCATCGCGATTTCCAATACCAACCGCTTTGGCGAGATCTTCACCGTGGGTGATGACGGCGAATTTGCCAGCGGTATCAGCAAGCGCGGCACGCTCAACATCTCGCCCAGGGACTTCAACCCCGAGAAAATCCAGATCGATGAGGATTCGGGCATCTTCAATTTTGATTTCCCACAGGTGGATGTAGGCGCCAGCCTTGGCGACGTCACCGGCGTGCTCGGCTATGGGTTTGGCAACTTCGAGGTGTACCCCACGGCGTTCAATAGCGACAACGTCGTGGCGTCCACCCTCGTGCCGGAAGTCACCCGCATCAAGCCTCGTCGCAGACGGCTGACGGTAGCTACCTACAATGTTCTGAACCTCGATCCCAATGACAGCGACGGTGACACAGATGTGGCCAATGGCCGCTTCGATACCATCGCCTCGCAGATCGTCAATAACCTGGGCAGTCCGGACATCGTCGGCCTGCAGGAGATTCAGGACAACAGCGGCTCTGACGACGATGGTGAGACCAAGGCCGACATGACGCTGCAGATGCTGGTGGACGCGATTGTTGGTGCCGGCGGTCCGGTGTACGATTTCCGCGACACGCCGAATCTCGCAGACAACGTCGTGGGCGGGCAGCCTGGTGGCAATATTCGCGTGGCTTTCCTGTTCAATCCGGAACGGGTTACCATCGTCGGTGATGTGGAGCCGCTGTTTGATTTCGGCGACCCCACGCCGCGTGACAACCCCTTTGAAGGCAGTCGGATCCCGCTGGCCGGGGTGTTCAACTTCAACGGTACCGAGGTCACGGTGGTCAACAACCACCTGTCCTCGAAGGGCGGCAGCGCGCCCATACTCGGCATCGAACAGCCCTTTGACCAGCGCCAGGAAGACCTGACTGTCAACGGTTCCCTGGATGAACGCCAGCGCCAGGCTACCGCGGTGGCTGAATACGTCGATGCGGTCCTTGATGAAGATGACGATGCCAGCGTGGTGGTACTGGGTGACTTCAACGAGTTTGAGTTTGTCTCCCCGGTGCAGGACATCCTTGGCGCGAGACTCACCAATACGACCGACAGGGTCAGGAAAAAAGAACGCTACACCTTCATTTTCCAGGGTAACTCCCAGTCCCTGGATCATATCCTGCTCAGCGATGCGCTGGATGATCGCTTCAGGGTGGACATCGTCCATGTCAATGTCGAGTTTGCCGAGACCAGCCAGCGTGCCAGTGATCACGATCCGGTCCTGGTCTCCGTCAGGGTCGAGAGAGAAGATGACAATGACGGAAAAGGCAAAAAAGACAGGGACGATGACAAGGATAAAGACGAAGATGACGACGAGGACGATGACGAAGATCGCGATGATGATGAAGATGAGGACGAATAAGGGCCGATTCGTCCTGCCGGCTAGTCGTACCCGGTCTCACTGGTAGCGAAAACCCCCGTGTCCTTCCCCTTGGCCCCGCCCTTGTGGCGGGGTCTTTTGTTTCTGTGGCCCGCGATCCACAGGGACTTCGTGTGCCAGTGGTGCTAATTATTGTCTTGAAGATTGGCGGTTTTTTGATAGCGATCCGGATCAGTGGGGCGGTATGATTTCCAGATAACAATACGATCTGGAGTGACAAGTGATGAAGCGTAAACTGATTGCCACCGCTATCGCCGTGGCGGGTATGCAGGCAATGCCGGCCACTGCAGGTGGCCTGTGGCTCAGCGAATTCAATCAGCCCACCATGGGTCGGGCGGCAGCCGGCGAGGCTGCCGGTACCGGCAACGCGTCTGATGCGTTTTTCAACCCGGCCGCCATGACTCGGCACGAGGGTTCCCAGGTGATGATAGCCGGTGGTGTTCTGGTGCCGACCCTCGAGTTCGACATTGAGCAGAGCGGTATCGTGAACGGCGACGGCGACGGTGGTGACGCCGGCGACCCGCTGCCTTCGATCAGCGCTTTTTACACGCGGCCCTACAACGATCGTATCTCCTGGGGCATCGGCGGCCTGGTTTTGACGGGGCTGTCTGCCGATTACGACAATGACTGGGCTGGTCGCTTCCAGGCTCAGGAAGTATCGATGGCGGTGCTGGGTGTGGTGCCGTCGGTGGGCTTCAAGGTCACAGACAAGCTGTCTCTGGGGCTGTCGGTGCCTGTGATGTACTCGGAACTTGAACTGGACGTGGCAATCCCCGCAATTCCCGGCAGTCCCCAGCCCGGTGAAGGCAAGGCGGAAATCGACGGTGACGACGTTCAGGTCGCGGTGATCGGTAGTTTCGCCTACGAGTTCTCACCCCGAACCCATCTTGGCGGTCGCATAAGCTCGAACTATGAATTCGACTACGACGGCAATGTCGATACCGCCTTTATTGGCTCCGTGGGCATTAACACCGAATTAACCCTGGCAACGATGGCCCGCATAGGCCTCAGCCATGTCATCAATGACCGCTGGACGGGCTACCTGTCCTGGGGCTGGGACAACTGGAGCGAGATGGACGAGGTATTCCTTTCCACTGAAAGCAACGGCGCCGTCCTGCCGCGCAACTGGGAAGACACCTACCACTACGCTGTGGGCTTCGATTACAACTACAGCAAGCGCTGGACCTTCAGGGCTGGCATTGCCTACGACGATAGCCCGGTGGAGGACGAGTTCAATCGTGCCGATATGCCGATCGATGAACAGTGGCGCTATGCCATTGGTGCCGACTACCAACGTGATGATGGCAAGGTGATCAGCACCAGTCTCGTCTATGCCGACTACGGCGACGCCCGCATTCAAGGGGATGATGCCCTGCCGGTGGCCGGATTGGTTGGCGAATACAGCACTTACGACATCTGGTTCCTGTCGGTGGCGGTAGGCTGGTAACAGGGGTTGGCTCGGACAAACGCCGAGCCCCGCACCGTTATTCGTAGGTATTGAGCTTCTTGCTCTTCCAGTACTTGGTGCCCTGCAGGGTGGCCTGCAAGGCCAGTCCGTTTTCGGTGAGCTGGTAGATCGAGGCACCATTGACCACGGTGGCGGCCACACTGCCTTCGCCGCCTTTGTCACTGCTCTTGGCGGCGGCGTCGGCCTGGCCTGAGAAATCCCAGCCGTGTTCCACGAAGTTATCCAGGGCCTTGCGGCTGTGGAAGATGAACACACCGCGGAAATCCTTGACGCCCAGACCGATGCCGATTCCAGCAGAGCCCATATTCATATACGTGCGACCGCCGGACTTGTTATCTACGACCACGCCGTTACCGCCACCGCCAGACAGGAAGATCACATTGACGCCAATGTTGGAAAAAACTCCGTAACCCTCAGATTTGCGAATCATCTCCCGGGTTTCGGGTTGCTCCTCGTACAGCCGCTCCAGAGTAGCCTTCGCTTCCTCGTCGATCTCGGCGCGTTTCTTGTCATTCTTGTCCGCCAGCGCGGGTTGTGCGAGCAGCAGGGCGCAAAAGAGGGTGCTGAGCAGTCGGGTCATTGTCATGTCCTCGTGTTTTAGACTTTCAACTCCGGGATCAGCCTGGCGAAGCGGTCGATCATGGGCATCACCTGGTCGGGCTTGTCCCACATATCCACCGCCACACCGACTGTGGCGCGCTCTACGCCCAGGTCCCGGTATAGTTTGAGCTTGTCGAGGTCTGAAGTGTCCATAATCTGGATGTTAATTGCTACCTGTTCAGGGTCGCGGCCACAGTCTGCCACCAGTTTCCTGAAATCGGTCACGGCCTGTGCGGCATCCGGCAGGCCAATGTCCACCGGGTACCAGCCGTCGGCCCATTGCGCCGCGTGTTTGATGCCCAGCGGCCCCATGGCCCCCATATAGATTCTCGGCCCGCCGGCCTGCAGGGGTTTGGGATCGGCCCAGACCGGGTCGAAATTGACGTACTCGCCCCGGTAGGCCGCCTGCTCCTCCGTCCAAAGGGCGCGAGTCGCGGCCACGGTCTCGCGCAATACGGCGTAGCGCTTGTCAAAAGGGTACGGGCTGATATTGCTGAACTCTTCCTCGTTCCAGCCCACCCCGGTGCCGATGATCACCCGGCCGCCGGAGAGCCGGTCCAGGGTGGCGATGGTCTTGGCCTGGGAGAAGAGGTCGCGCTCCATCAGCAGGGCAATACCGGTACCGAGCTTCAGGGTGGTGGTGGCGGCGGCCGCGGCCATCAGCGAGACGTAGGGGTCCATCATCTTGCTGTAGGGTGCCGGCAGATCACCGCCCGGCGGGTAGGGCGTCTTGCGCGAGCAGGGGATATGGCTGTGCTCACCGTACCAGAGGGATTCGAAGCCACGCTGCTCCAGGGCCTGAGCCAACTCCGCGGGCGGTGGGTCGGCCAGGGTGTTCATGGAGCTGAAAGCCAGGTGCATAATTCCTCCATATCCGTTGCAAGCGTCCCAAAACATACGGAAGATACCCGGACCCCACAAGGACACGCATGGAGTATCGATATGGCTATTCAAACCCGGCTGGTGGAATACACGCACGAGGGAGAAGTGCTGGAGGCTTTCATGGCCTGGGACGAGATGCAGTCCGAGCCCAAGCCTGCCGTACTGGTCTCACATGCCTTTCGCGGCCGGGAGGAATTTGAGTGCGGCCGTGCCATTGAGCTGGCCAAGCTGGGCTATGTGGGCTTCGCCCTGGACCTGTTTGGCAAGGGCGTTATCGCCGAGACCACCGAGCAGGCCTTCGAGCTGATGAACCGTTTCACCAATGATCGCGACCTGTTGCACCGGCGCCAGGGCGCCATCGTCGAGGTGGCCCAGGGCCAGCCGGAAATCGATGCCCGGCGCATGGCAGCCATCGGCTACTGTTTCGGTGGACTGTGTGTGCTGGATATGGCCCGGGCCGACTTGCCGCTGGCGGGTGTCTGCAGCTTCCACGGACTGCTTAGCCCGCCGGAAAAAGCCACCGGCAACGCCATACGCGCCAGGGTGCTGGTGGAGCACGGCTGGTCCGATCCCATGGTGCCGCCGGAGCAGGTGGTGGCCTTTGCCGAGGAAATGGACGCCGCTGGCGCCGACTGGCAGTTGCACGGCCACGGCGGCGCGCTGCATGCATTCACGAACCCCGATGCCAACGACCCGGATTTCGGCACGGTCTACCACGAGGCCGCCGACCGCCGTTCCTGGCAGTCGCTGGCCAATTTCCTTGAGGAACTGTTTACCGCGGACTAGGCGCGGCCAGATTTCCTTGCAAGCGCCGTCCGTTCCCGCGGAACTCGTCACCCCCGCTTAGGCGGGGACCTAGTGTTTGACTGCTCAAGAAACTGGATTCCCACCTTCGTGGGAATGACGGTTCGCGCGCGGATGACAAGTGCCGTGGGATGACAGCGGTGAGCAGTCACGGCATCGGCAGGGGATCGAAGCCGGTGCGAGCCAGCAGCTCCTCCGGCACATGGCCCAGGTAAATCACCCGCAGCCGCAGCGGACCGTGGGCGCCCTTTACCAGGTGGCCGACGATATCGCCGGTACTCGAAGGGCCTGAAACAAATGTGATGCCACGCGGCAGGCCCTGGCTGTCAGTGTCGGCGCGGATGCCGGTCCAGGCATCCTCCAGGCTGGCCACCAGGTCACGGGATTCCAGGATCACGATATGGTCCCGGGTCACCCAGTTGTTGGCGGCCGGGTTATCGCGGTTGCAGTACAACACCAGTGAGCCGGTCTCGGCGATCCCGAAGCGCGCATAGCTGATGCTGACCGGGTCTTCCGCGGCGGCGGCGCCAAACCGCACCAGCACGCCGCCGTCACGCCAGGGCAGGGCGGCCAGCCGGCGATCATTGCCGGCCACCGCCCGGTAGCTGTTGTATTCCCCGTAAATGAAGCGCGCGATGCGTTTTACCGCTTCCGGTTTACTGGCGGCGACTTCCAGGTCCACCTTGTTGACCTGCAGGCGCTTGAGGAAGTGCTCCAGCATGTCCTCTTCGTCCAGCGGCGCGACCGGCGCCCGCCCCAGGGCTGCCAGGTCTTCGGCGATGCGGTCGGCATTGGCGTCGCTGTACTGCCGACGCCGCACCGACTCGAGAATGCCGCCGCTGCCGTCAGCCATTGCTGCGTGCCCGCCTTTTCCTGCGCTTCCACTGGCGCATGAAGCTGTCGCCCTGCGGTGTCGGGAAATCTCGCACCTGGGTCCAGCCGCCCGCCATCGGCAGGCTGCGGAAGCTGCCGCGCCGGCGGCCCAGGCGGCTGAGCACCGCAATGGCGACGCCCGTAATGACCTGGTAAAGGCCGGGGACGCGCGCCAGCCAGCCGTGCAGTTTCATCCCCCAGCGCCAGCGCGCCGGTGTGATCCTGGCCTGGTTTTCGTCGGCGCGCAGGTCGCGCAGCAGGTCCGGCAGGGGAATACTCGCCGGGCACACTTCGGCACAGCGCCCGCAGCTGGTACAGGCATTGGGCAGTTCGCTGGCCTGCTCCAGGCTGGTCAGCAGCGGGGTCAGCACCGAGCCCATCGGCCCCGGGTAAACCCAACCATAGGCGTGGCCGCCGGCCCCGATATACACCGGACAGTGGGTCAGGCAGGCGCCACAACGCATACAGGCCAGCATGTCCTGGTAGTTGCTGCCGAGAATCTCGGTGCGGCGGTTGTCCAGCAGGATGACGTGGTACTGCTCGGGGCCGTCCAGGTCTTCTGCGCGTTTCGGGCCGGAATAGAAACTGGTGTAGGCGGTAATGGCGGTGCCGATAGCGGAACGGGCCAGCAGGCGAATCTGGGCCAGGGCGTCTTCCGGGCGCGGCATCAGCTTTTCGATGGAGGCGCAGACAATGTGCACTTTCGGCAAGGTCGACACCAGATCGCCGTTGCCCTCGTTGGTCACCAGCATGGTCTGGCCGGTTTCCGCAATCAGCGCATTGCTGCCGATGATGCCGACGTCTGCCGTCAGAAAACGTTCCCGCAGCACCTCGCGGGCTTCCGCCACCATGGCGGGTGGGTCTTCCAGCTGGCGCCGGCCCAGCTTGTGCTGGTCGAGGAACAGCTGGCGGATTTCCTGCTCCGACTTGTGGAAGGCCGGGCCGACGATATGGCTGGGCGGTTCGCCGGCAATCTGCACGATGTACTCGCCGAGATCGGTTTCGGTGACATGCAGGCCGGCTTTCTCGAGGTGCTCGGTAAGGCCGGTCTCCTCGGTGATCATGGATTTGCCCTTGCCAACCCGGCGCGCCTCGGCGGCGCGGCAGATCTCCAGCACCGTGGCGTTCAGCTCAGCCGAGTCCCGTGCCCAGTGCACATGGCCGCCGTTCATCACCACCTGCTCTTCGAACTGGCGCAGGTAGTATTCCAGGTTGTCGAGGGTGTGATCCTTGACGCGTTTGACGTGCTCTCGCAGGGCCTCGAAATCCACTTCCGCCACGGCGGCGTCGCGCATGGCGGGCATGAACAAGCCGAGGATATCCATGCGCTCGCGGGCATCGGTTCGCGCCAGCGCCGCGCGGGCGCTATCCTGGAAATGTTCGCTGGTCTGCTTCATCGCTCGCCCTCGCCGATGGCAGGGCCTGCGAGCTCATCCGCCAACACTTCCACCACATGGCGCACTTCCAGCTGGCTGTCACGGCGCCGGGCTCGCCCGGCGATGTTCATCAGACAGCCGAGGTCGCCGCCGAGCAGCATCCCGGCGCCGGTATCGATGGCGTTGTTGAGTTTGTCGTCGACCATCTTCTCGGACAGGTCCGGCATTTTCGCGCAAAAGGTACCTCCAAAACCGCAGCACACTTCGGTGGCCTGCATCTCGGTGACTTCCACACCGGCCCGCGACAGCAGCTTGCGGGGCTGCTGTTTGATGCCCAGTTCCCGCAGGCCCGCGCAGCTGTCGTGGTAGGTGACCTTGCGACCCTGCACCGGCGACACAGTGGGCGAATAATCCATCACCTCCACCAGGAAGCTGGTGACCTCCCAGGTGCGCTGGGCGAGATCCGTCGCCCGGGCATGCCAGTCGGGATACTCCGCCAGCAGTTTCGGGTAGTGGTGCTTGATCATGCCGGCGCAGGAGCCGGAGGGTACTACCACGTAGGGAAAGCCGGCGAAGGTTTCAATCACCTGCCGGGCCAGCGGCCGGGCGTCGTCCACCGCACCGCAGTTGTAACCGGGCTGGCCGCAGCAGGTTTGCGTATCCGGTACTTCCACCTGGCAGCCGGCGGCCTCCAGCAGTTCGATGGCGCTGAAGGCCACCGATGGCCGGAACAGGTCAGCAAGGCAGGAAACGAAGAAACCGACGTGGGGTTTGTGGGCGTGACTCATAGGTCAAGGATACCCCATTTGCCTTGGCGGGCTCAGGCGAGCAGCAGGATGATGAGCGCCGCGCAGAGCGAAAAGACCAAGCCCGCGCTGCCGTAGAACATGGGATGGCGGCTGTTGATCAGCTTCAGGCGCAGGGTGGTGCGATCGACCTTGATACCGCGGGTAACGATGGGCTCGAATTCCTGTTGCAGCGCTTCGTGGGCAAACTGCGGTAACAGCGGGTTGCCGAGGTAGACGATCACATCCTCGATCATCACGTAGTTGTTCACGTACTGAATGCGTGGACCTCGGCCTACCCGGTAGGTACTCTTGTGGTCGACCACCACCAGCTGGTCGCCCAGCCTGCCCAGGTGGCAACCCCAGGACTGGTAAATGGCATAGCCATAGCCGCCGATGCCCGCCAGCACCACCAGCGCCGCCACGGTAATCCCCAGTCCCGGTTTCAGGAGCACGGCCATGGCCAGCAGCAGGAAGGTCAGCCCGGCCAGGCCGAACCCGGCACGCCTCAGCAGGGCACGGGCGTCGCGCCCGGGTTCCAGCCAGTCGATGGCGTCGTTCTCGATGTCGAAAGCCTTCTCGTTAGTATCGTTTAAGGCCTGGTAAATCTTGCCCTGCAGTGACTTCACGGCCCCGTAGGTGAACAGACCCAGTGCCGCGAAGAACAGCACCAGCATAACCACCGCCTGCAAAGAGGCGGATTGCTCCAGCTCAGCGCTGCGAGCCGCAAGCGCCTCGCCGATGGGGTCCTCGCTGAAGGGTCGCTCCAGGGTATTGTCCGCGGCGATCCGGTAGACCAGGCCCTGGCTGGCATCCGGCACCAGCAGTTTTTCACCCCAGGAGACCGGCTGATCGGGTCGCGCACTCGCCGGCAGCGGTACTGCTCCCAGTGGCTGCCAGTTGGCATCAAAGCGATACAGGCCGGCGGTCGAGTTGTCACGGCTCTGCATGACCACCCACCAGGCATCCCCCAGCCAGGCCAGGGCGCCGGGGAAAATATGCCCGGTGGCCTGGGCTTCGTTTACCGCGAGGGTATACAGGCCCAGTTCCTCGCCGAAGGCGCGATTTTCCGTGCGCAGCGCCTTGAGCACGTCCGAGTTGCCCTGGGCGAGGTAGAGCACACCATCGCGCAGGCCCAGGTGTACCGGGCCGGTGAGGGCAATGGGATGGGAGGCCAGCGCATTGCCGTCGAGGTCGTATTTCATCAGGCGGTTGGTAGGCACATCCGCCACCAGCACATACCCGCTATCCCGATTCACTGCAAATGTCGCCTCATCCAGCGGTTGCAGGAAGGGTTCGCAGGCCTCCTCCCGGGTGCTACATCGCAGCAACCTGCCCGGCTGCAGTTCCACACCTACCAGGTCGCGCAACCAGGCAGGCAGGTCCTGGCCCTGCGGGGGGCGCAGTTGCAGAAGGTCTCCATTGGCTAGAAAGGCGATCGGTGTGGCGGGGGACAACCCGATAGTGGACAGGTTCTTGAGTTCCCCGGGATTGCCGGCGCGGTCGTGGCGCAACAATTGATCATTCACGACCACCGCCGGGCGACCGGAACCGTCCACCGCTACGCTGCCCAGGCCGGAGGCTGGTGTGTCAAAGCTGCCGATCCAGAAGCGCAGGCCCACCAGCACAAAGGCCACCAGCAGGATGGCGGCCCCCAGCGTAGGCGCACCGCTGAAGTGTTGATCGCTTTTCCTGGCCTCATTGAGTGCGCCTTCCGAAAGCCGCACATCGAATAGATTGGGTGCACCGGGTTGGCGCTTGCGACGGCGCCTTTCGCCGTCCGTTCGCGGCGCCGGGGTGGGCGCCCTGGGTGCCGGCCGCGCTGCAGCAGGCGCTTCAGCGGGCTGCTGCGCGTTCGATGCTTCCTGGGCCGGGGTTTTGCGTGTGGTCTGCTGTTGCACCGCCTTTTGGCGGGCGGCGCGTGCCTTTGCCAGTTTCTGCTCTCGAATCTCGTCCTTGTGCGATGACGCTGGCTCCGGTTGTTGCTTTGCGGTTGGTTCGGCGCTTTGCTTTTTTTCAGCGGGAACGCGCGCTGTCTGTTTTTTCTCAGCGGCTGGCTTTGTGACTTTCTTTTTCTTGGCGGGAGCAGGCGCCGATTTTGCTGGCTGCTTGTCTGGCTTCCGCATTTTGGCTTCCCGTTTCTCCCTGGCCTTCTGGGCGCGCTCCTGGGCGGCCTCACGCTCGGCCTGCTCGCGTGCCTGCTGAACCTTTTGCCGCAGGGCGGCCTGGCGCTCAAGCTCCGCCTGCTTCTGGCGCGCGGCCTCACGCTGCTGTTCCTGTTTGCGTTGTTCCTCAGCGGCCTCTTCGGGATCCAGCTTCTCGATCTTCACGATAATGCCGAGCCGGCGCAGATCCTGGTAGGTGCTCACCGCAGTATTCCGGTCCAGCAGGCGCTTTAGAATAATGACTTCGCCGCTGAAGAAACGCTCGATATCGGTGTCGGCGTCGAGGTGGAAATAGTTGGCGAGGCGGCTTCTGGCGGCGTCGGGGTGGCACCCCGGAAGGGTCTCGCCGCTGAAGCTGATGTTGTACATTTCCACGCCGCCAATTTACGCGGCAATACCTTGCGCGACAAGGGGTTGGGGGGTAGACTTCCCGCCCTCTCGAACTCCCTCCCCGCCGGAATAGCTCAGTTGGTAGAGCAGCTCATTCGTAATGAGAAGGTCGTAGGTTCGATTCCTATTTCCGGCACCAAATCTTCAATAAATACAATAAGTTGCAGATTTTCTGCTTTCGTCCTGCAGCGACGGCCAGCAGTGCAATACCCTTGGCTGGTAGCCCGTGTGGGCTATACGTTGATATGCCCGACTTTTGGCAAAATTACGTTAAAAGCTGAAAGCAGGCGAGCAGAGGCTGGCCAAGGAAAGGTCCTATGAAGTTAAGGAATGTTTTGCTGGCGAGCGCGGTTACGGCGACCATGTCTGCCGGTGCATCTGCCGCTACGTTTAACGTAATACCTGAAGCCATCGGCCCCGGTAACGATTTCGCCGGTGACATGGCAGCAGCTTTCGGAGGCGCGGGAAACGTGGGCTACGGCGTGCTTTCCAGCGTGACGGCTGGCACAAATGAGATTTTCACCTTCACGAGGTGGGGGTCGGAGAGCGGCTACGTCAATACCTTCACGGCGACGAATGGCGTCGATACCCAGTCCTTCGACGAGTCTGCAGACGCCTGGGCCTGCGGCAGCTCGAGCTGTGGAGACTCGGAACTGTTGTCGTTCACCATGAGTTTCACCGGCAACCTGGCGTCGGATGCATTCATGTTCACTTCAGACCGTGGCGCACCGGCGCAGCTCGGGCAGACCGGGATGGGCCTGTACTACGACCTGACCGGCAGTTCGATGTACGCTTTTCTGTCCTACGACGATGACGGCGCGGGACCGGATGACAACCACGATGACTTCGTGGTCCGTGTAAGTGCGGAACACCTGACAGTCACTCCCGTTCCGCTCCCGGCATCGGCGCTCCTGTTTCTCAGCGCAATGGGTGGGTTTGCCGCGCTCGGCCGCAGGAAAGCCCGCAGCTAACCAGGGTCTCGCGGATGCAATCAAAAAAAGCGGCCTTCAGGCCGCTTTTTCATTTTTAGGCTCCCGGATTTCACCGCCATGCTGCAGCGCCCTGTATCAGAGTAACCAGTCCCTTGTGCGCGGCCTATGTGCGCTCAAGCGCAGGTGGGGGGCAAGGCTCAGAAATGTTATAGGCGTGCGTTGAATATTCTCCAATCAGTGTCCCGATCGAAATAGCGCCAATCAGAGTGAGGTAGCGGCCCGCGTGTCGGATCACCTTCCTGTTGCGCGGCTTCAGACGATAGTTTTCTTGCGTCTGCCGAGCCCAACAAACCCGACCAGTGCCGAACCGAATAGCCAGGCAGCGGCCGGGATGGGGATGACAGTGGTGGGTGTCCAGGTGGCATAGAGGTAGCCGACTTCCAGAATCCGCTGCTCGCTTCTGAAGATGCCTTGCAGGGTCATGTCCGGGGAGCTGCCGGCAGGGTAATTGGCGACGACCATCGCGTTCACGAGCACCAGGTCAGCGATGGGCTCAAAAATAGCGAAGGGTGTGTAAATCTGGCATCCACCGCTGGCGACGCATCCTTTTGTCAGTGTCGGGTCCAGGTCATAGCTATCGTCGTTGCTGAATACCTGGTGGAGTAGAGCGTCGGCTGCGGTCTGGGCCTCGGACTGGGTTTGGAAAGTAAAATCCGTCGCGGAATCACATCTGCCGTAGAGATTGATACAGGAATCTTGCTCAAACACGACATCGTATAGCGTGCCTCCTACATCGACATCGAAAGCACCAATCAGCTTTCCATCGACGAGGTTGTAGGTAGCGGCGCTGGCCGACGAAACCGAAAAACACAAAGGCGCCACACCAGCCATGAAGGCCATGCCGAGAAAACGACGTAACAATTTACAAGTCTGCATCTGGTAACTCCGTTTACCAATCTTAATGCAACAAACTTGCGTCTATTATACATGGTGCGAAGTGACTTGGAGCCCCCCTGGGAAAGGTTAGCACCCCCTTGTTTTTAAGGTGTTTTTTGCGGTATTTCCACTTCACAGATTTGCCGCAGACGGGTTTACGCTCACCCGGTGAATAGCTAAGGTGGCACGAACCTGACCGTAGTGGCCCTCTCTTGATTCACGGCACAGGGCTCACGCGCCCGCAAATCTACGCCTGCATCCTGCTCGCGCTGCTGACGCTGTTTCTGCGGTTTGAAGCGGTACGACTCACTGAAGTGGTGGCTCCCCTACGTGCCGATGCCCTGGACTATATGACCTATGCGGCCAACCTGGTGGAACACGGCGTCTACTCCCGCGACACACGCGGTATCAGCGAGGGAATCACGCCTCAGCCAGACGGCATCAGGGCTGCCGGTTACCCGGTGTTTATGGTGCCGTTTATCGCGCTGCTGGGCCTCGATGCCGGCGCCGAGGCCATCAAGTATGCGCAGGCGTTGCTGAGCGCCGCTCTGGTTCTGTTGGCTTTCCTGTTGGCACGCCGCTGCCTGCCCTGGTGGGGCGCCTTTGCGGTAGCGTCGCTGACAGCGCTCTCGCCGCACCTGGTCAATATCAACGTCTACTGGCTCACAGAGAGCCTGTTCGCTTTCCTGTTGTTGGCGGCGCTGCTCGTGATGGCGCGCTGTATAGAAAAGCCCGGAAAGCTGCCGGCCGCGGCCCTGGCGGGCCTGGTGTTTGGCCTGTGTTTCTTTACCCGGCCCACGGTGGCCCTGTTGCTTGTGCCCTGGATGCTGATACTGCTGCTTTACCAGGGCCGCAGTACACTGCCCGGCGCTGTCACGCTGCTCGCCGCCCTGGTCCTGGTGCCGCTGTTGTGGGCACTGAGCTACTCGCCACCGGCAGTGGAAGGTGGCAGCTCGCTGCTGCGTTGGTCCATCCACCACGGCATGTACCCTGGCTTTATGTTCGAGGGTAATCCCGACTCCTACGGGTTTCCCTATCGCTTCGACCCGCGCAGCGAGGAGATCGCTGCGAGCTGGCCGGCGCTGCTCCAGGAACTGGCGCGCCGCTTCTCAGCTGAGCCTGGTCGCCACCTCAGCTGGTTCCTGTTCGGTAAGCCCCAGGCATTGCTGTCCTGGGACATTGTGCAGGGTATGGGCGATGCGTTTATTTACCCGGTATCCAATACCCCCTATTTCCAGTTGGGCCTGTTCGCCGGCACCCACCGGGTCAGTGCCTGGCTGCATGCCCCGGCCATGGTGCTGGCCCTGGTGGGCAGCGTGCTGGTCTGGTGGCAGAGCTGGCGCGGCGGCTGGAAAAACGAGGCCTTGCTAATCCCCCAGCTTGCCTCGCTGTCGCTGTTGTACTTCCTGGCAATTCACATGGTGGTCTCACCGTTCCCGCGCTACGGCATACCCCTGCGCCCGGTCTGCTACCTACTTGCAGTGTGGGCAGGCTGGCAACTCTGGCTGGTGTTCAGGGACAGGTTGCGCCAGCCTGCTCCGGCGCCGTCCCTATGAACGATCAGTTCCACTACCCGGCAGACGATCTGGACGCGATGGCCAGTGCGGTCAACTACACGCGCTGGATATTCGATTGTTTCCGGCCCTACCTGCGCGGGCGCGTGTGTGAAGTGGGGGCGGGCAGGGGTGCCCTCTCAGGACATATTCTCGCTGAGCGCGGGGTTGCCGGGCTCACCATCTGCGAGCCGTCGGCGAACCTCCACGAGCAACTGGTTTTACAGCATGCCGGTGATCAGCGCGTGGCCGTGCACCAGTCGATTTTTGCCGATGTGGCCAGTGCCGCACCGGGCTTTGATGCAGTGATCTACGACAACGTGCTCGAGCACATCGAAGATGATGCCGGGGAGGCCGCCACCATCGCCAGCGCGCTCAATCCGGGTGGTCACCTGCTGGTCCTGGTGCCGGCCCTGTCGTGGCTGTACAGCGACTTCGACGCCAGCATTGGCCATTACCGCCGCTACCACCGGCCGCAGTTGCGCGCCGTGCTGGAAAGTGCCGGCCTGGAAATCGTCGAGTTGCGCTATATGGATATGCTGGGCGTGCTGCCCTGGTACCTGTCGATGGTGCTGCTCAAGGGCGGCCTCAACACCGGCGCGGTGAAACTCTATGATCGGGTAGGTATTCCGGTCAGCCGCTTTCTCGAGGGCCTGTTGCCGCCGCCGCTGGGCAAGAACCTGCTGGCGGTGGCGCGGCGGCCGCTAGCCTAGCCCTCGACAATCTCGAAGCTGAGGCCGGCGTGTTCTTCAAGGCGCGCGATGAGGGCTTCGCCCATGGCGCTGGCCGGGGTCCAGAAGCCGCCACCGCAGCTCAGCTCATCCGTAGCCAGGCAGACGGCGGATTCCGCCAGCATCTTTGAGGTCGAGCCGTAACCCGGGTCCATGTCACCGGTGACTTTTGCCACCATATCCTTGTCGCGATCGGTGGGGTGTATGCCCCGCAGCAGGATTTCATAGTAGCCGTTTTCCCGCACTTCCTGGCTGGGGCCCTCACCGGGCTTGGGCAGGAAGCGTTTGGCGATGGCGCGCAGCGGGCCAAAGGCCAGCGCCGCGGTGCCGGCGGTCATCGCGCCGGCCGCCAGCCTGGCTTTCACCGCGCCCATGCCTTCCGGTGCCAGCATGGCCTCGTCGTAGCGGAAGTCCTCACCGTACTGCTGGTCCAGCAGGGCATTGCTGCGCCGCACCACCCGGGTATTGATGGCGGCCATGACAAAGGGCAGGGTCCAGCGCTCAAAGTCTTCATCGTAGATGGCAATAGTCTGGTCGTTGACGTCATCCCCGATGGGGCTGCCCTCGGGGTTTAGCGCGTAGGGGTCTGCCAGTAGTTTTCTCAGGGCCTTGTCGCGAACGGCTTCCTCCATGACGTTGATCAGGCTAGCCACGGTGCCACCGCTGAACTCGCCTTTGGCGTCCACCACCCGGTACTTCACATGTTGTGCCGGCACGCCGTGTTTGGCCTGCATGGCGATCTGCAGGAACAGTACGCCCAGGTCCGAGGGGATGCTGTCAAAGCCGCAGGTATGTACGATGCGCGCACCGGAGGCCTCAGCCGCCGCCTGGTGATCGTCGATCATCTTGCGCATCCACTGGGTCTCACCGGTCAGGTCACAGTAATGAGTGCCTGCCGCGGCACAGGCAGCCACCAGCTTGGAACCGTACAGTGCGTAGGGGCCGACTGTGGTGCAGATTACCGTCGCCTGCTCCACCATGGCCTGCAGAGAGGAATCCTCGTCGGAATCCGCAGTGAGCAGGGGAATAGTGTCGTTCCGGAGTTCGTCGCGCACCTGTTCCAGCTTGCGCAGGCTGCGGCCCGCCATGGCCCAGCGCAGGTCGCCATCTACCCCGTACCTGTTGAGCAGGTACTCGGCCACCAGCTGGCCGGTAAAGCCGGTGGCGCCGTACAGGACGATATCGAAGTCGCGTTGTGTTTTAGCCATGGTGTGATTCCGCTGCGGTTACCTGATTCGGGTGCGTTCAGTGAACACCGTGCATGAGCTTTTTGAGCACCGGTGACAGCAGCAGGACCACGCCGCCCACAGCCAGGCCGACCCACATCAGGTCCTGGAACAGCGCCGTGTAGCTCGCCAGCGCCGTGGATACATCGGCAATCGCACCGTTCTCGGTCGGCACGGCGGCCAGCTTGGCGATCTGCGCGGCCACGAACTCCGAATAGGCGGTGGCCAGGAACCAGGCACCCATCATCACGCCGACCACGCTGGGCACCGCCAACTTGGTCACCGCCGATAGCCCGACGGGTGACAGGCACAGCTCGCCGGTGGTGTGCAGCATGTAGGCCAGTACCAGCCAGATGGCGGCCACACGGCCACTCTCATCGGGCATGGTGGCGCCCAGCACCAGGGCACCGAAGCCAAGGCCCGCCTGGGCAATGCCGAGGGCGAACTTCACCGGGGTCGTCGGCTCGAGGTTGTGCCGTGCCAGGGTGGTCCACAGCCAGGCGAATACCGGTGCCAGGGTGAAAATGAAGAAGGCGTTCATGGAACCGAATTGGGCAGCGGTCAGTTCCACGCCCAGCAGGTTGCGGTCCAGTACCCGGTCGGCATAGAGCGTCATGGACGCGGCGCTCTGCTCGAACAGCGCCCAGAACACCACGGTGGACATGGTCAGCACGATCAGTACGAACATGCGCTCGCGCTCCACCTTGTTGCAGCGCTGGGTGAGGAACCAGCCCAGGCCGGCCAGTACCGCCAGGGCCAGCGCATTGAGCGTGAATTCCACCACGGCGTGGAACTGCAGCATCTGCCAGACGGCGAACACCGCGACGAAGGCGCTGAGGTAGATGGTGATTTCCTTGTTGATCGGGCCGAGGCCCGGTTGCTTGAGCAGTTCCGGTTCGTGGGGTTCGGCGTGGCCGTGCAGGTATTTCTGGCCGCGCAGGAAGGTCACCAGGCCAAACAGCATGCCGATGCCGGCGGCGCCGAAGCCGAAGGCCCAACCGTAAGTCTCGCCGAGGTAGCCACACAGCAGGGTAGCGGTAAAGGAGCCAATGTTGATGCCCATATAGAAGATCGTGAATCCCGAGTCCCGGCGCGGGTCATCTTCGCCGTAGAGCTGGCCGACGATGGTGGAGATGTTTGGTTTCAGAAAACCGACGCCCACCACGATAAGCGCCAGTGAGAAGTAGAACACCTGCAGGGCAAGGTCATCGCGCACCACTTCGCCCTGCACCATGCTCGCGGCCTGTCCCTCAAAGGCCATTCCCAGGTGGCCCGCCACCAGGCAAAGCCCGCCGAATACCACCGCCTTGCGCATGCCCAGGTAACGGTCTGCCAGCAGCCCGCCGATCACCGGCATGGCATAAACCAGTGCGGCGTAGCCACCCAACACGTCGAGGCCCATGCTGTCGGTGAACAGGTGGTACTTGGTGAGGTACAGCAACAGCAGGTACTTCATGCCGTAGAAGGAAAAGCGCTCCCACATCTCCGTGGCAAAGCACACATAGAGGCCACGCGGGTGGCCCAGGAATTCATCCGCCGCATCGCCAGCGGAAGTAATCGCAATTTCGCTCATGAAACTGGTCCGGGAATTATTGTTGTCGCCGCATTATACGGATGGCGGCGGGTCGTGGCGCGTAATTTTCCGGGAGTGCTAGAATCGCGGCACCACGATAACAGGTAATTTCCATGCACTTCCCGTTCCCGCGGGCCGGCCTGGCAACGCTGCTGGCTGCGCTTACACTCTGTTCCGCCTGCTCCCGTGACGAACCGCCGCCTGCCGAGACGGCGGCGCCGGCCAATGTGCTCGATGCGCAGCGCAGCCAGGTGGAAGCGGACCTGCACACGCATACCGAGGTACTGGGTTCAGACGCCTTCGGCGGTCGCGCGCCGGGGACCCCCGGTGAAGAGATGACCGTGGCCTACCTGGTAGAGCAGTTCGAGGCCCTGGGCCTGGAGCCCGGCAACGGTGATAGCTGGGTACAGGACGTGCCAATCACCTCCGTGACGACGGACCCCGCCGCCGTGTTGTCCGTTCGCGGCGCTGACTTCACACGCGACCTGGCTTACGCCGATGAAATGGTGGTGTTTACCGAGCGCCAGGTTGAGCAGCTGTCGATCGCCGACTCGGAACTGGTGTTTGTCGGCTACGGTATCACCGCGCCGGAGCGCGGCTGGGACGACTATGGCGATCTCGATGTCACCGGCAAGACGGTAGTCGTCCTCATCAACGACCCGGGTTACGCGACCCAGGATCCGGCGCTGTTCAACGGCAACACCATGACCTACTACGGCCGCTGGACCTACAAGTACGAGGAGGCCGCGCGGCGGGGCGCCGCCGCGGCGATCATCGTGCACCAGACGGCGCCGGCGGCCTACGGCTGGGACGTGGTGCGCAACAGTTGGTCCGGGCCACAGATCGGTTTGACCGCCGACAACCAGAACCTGGACCGGGTGGCCGCGCAGGCCTGGATGACCGAGTCGGTTGCCCGGGAACTGTTCGCCGCAGCCGGGCAGGACTTTGATGCCCTGCAGGCCGTGGCGGCGGCACCGGGCTTCCAGGCGCTGCCGCTCGGCGACCTCAAGCTCTCCACGACGCTGTCCAATACGCTCAGCAGCACCCGGAGCCGCAATGTGATGGCGCGCCTGCCGGGGTCCGAGTTCCCCGACGAGCACATCGTCTACAGCGCCCACTGGGATCACCTCGGTACCAAGGACGGCGAAGGCGACCAGATATACAACGGCGCCAGTGACAATGCCTCCGGCGTGGCGGCGCTGCTGGCCCTGGCGAAGCTGCACCAGCAGGCGGGCAGCGCACCGCGTTCGCTGCTGTTCCTGGCGGTGACGGCGGAGGAGGCTGGACTGCTCGGCGCGGAGTGGTACGTGAAGAACCCTCCGCACTCACTGGAGACCACGGTGGCCAACCTCAACATGGACAATATCTATGGTGGCGTCGACGGGCGTACCCGCGACGTGGCGGTGGTGGGCTTCGGCAACAGCGAGCTTGAAAACCTACTGGCGGTAGCGGCCGACCGGCAGGGCCGAGTACTGGTGCAGGAGCCCAACCCCGAGAAGGGCTACTACTATCGCTCCGACCACTTCAACTTTGCGCTGTACGGTGTGCCGGCCCTGTACCTGACGCGCGGTGTGGACAGCCTCGCCCACGGCAGCGACTGGGGGCAGCAACAGCTGGACAACTATGTTGCCAACGACTATCACAAGCCCAGCGACGAGTACTCGCCAGACTGGGATCTCAGCGGTGCCGCCGACAACGTGGTGCTGTTTTACGACATCGCCGCCGAACTGGCCGCGGGTCGTGACTGGCCCAACTGGAACGAGGGCACCGAGTTCAAGGCAACGCGTGATGCCAGCAGCGCGGCGCGCGCGCCCTGACAAAGCCCCGCTTATTAAGAGAGGAACAGACACTGCCATGAATGGTGCGGAAAGCCTGATCAAGACCCTCGTCGACAGCGACGTGGATATCTGTTTCACCAACCCCGGCACGTCGGAGATGCACTTTGTGGCAGCCCTCGACGAAGTCGAAGGGATGCGCTGTGTGTTGTGCCTGTTCGAGGGTGTGGTCAGCGGCGCCGCTGACGGTTACGCGCGGATGGCGCGCAAGCCCGCCTCGACCCTGCTGCACCTCGGGCCAGGCCTGGGCAACGCGCTGGCCAATGTGCACAACGCCAAAAAGGGCAACCAGCCCATGGTGAACATCATCGGCGACCACGCCACCTATCACCTGCAGTATGACGCACCTCTCACGTCTGACATCGAGGGGATCGCCGGGCCGGTGTCGCACTGGGTACATACCGCCGCAACGCCCGACAGCATTGCCGAGGACGGCGCCCGCGCAGTGGAAGCGGCGGGCCGGCATCGCATCGCCACCCTGGTGCTGCCGGCGGACGTGTCCTGGAGCGATAACCCGAATGGCGCGGCGCAGGCAGCACCCACGGCGCCGCCGCGGCCCGTGCCGGCGGAAGATATTGCCAG
The DNA here is from genome assembly GCA_965229625.1 of Halieaceae bacterium. Classification (GTDB taxonomy): domain Bacteria; phylum Pseudomonadota; class Gammaproteobacteria; order Pseudomonadales; family Halieaceae; genus JANQIO01. Next base: position 280,323 of record CBDDJJ010000002.1, on the reverse strand, counting down.
GGCCGTGGAGTGGCTCGGCAATGGCCGCAATACCATGATCATGATGGGCGGTAGCGAAATAACCGCCGAGCATTCCGAACTGCTGGGCAAGCTCAAGCAGGCGACCGGCGCCCGGGTGGGCACCGATACCTTCCCGCCGCGCATTGCCCGCGGTGCCGGCCGCGCCAAGATCGAGCGCCTGCCCTACCTGGCGGAACTTGCGCTGGACCATATAAAGGACGTGGAGCAACTGATCCTGTTGGGCTGCAAGTCGCCGGTGTCCTTCTTTGCCTACCCCAACCTGCCCAGCGTGATTGCACCCGAGGGCTGTGAGGAACTTCAACTGGCACTGCCCGGTGACGATTTCACGGGTTGCCTGGAGGCGCTGCTGGCTGCGGTGGGCGAGAGCGAAGTTGAGCCTGAGTGCCATGCGCTGAACCTGCCTGACCTGGTCACTGGTGCTGACCTGGACGTCAATGCGGTAGGCGCCGCCTTTGCCCGTTTCATGCCCGAGAATGCCGTGGTGGTGGACGAGGGAATCACCAGCGGCATTCCCTGTACCGTCTACTCGGAAACCGCGCGCCCCCACGACTGGTTGAACCAGACCGGCGGCAGCATCGGCTTTGGCCTGCCCAATGCCGTTGGCGCGGCGCTGGCCTGCCCTGACCGCAAGGTGATCTGCCTGGAGGGCGACGGCTCGGCGATGTATACCATCTCCGCCCTGTGGACTATGGCGCGGGAGCATCTCGATATCGCCGTAGTCATCTTCAACAACCGCAAGTACTCCATCCTGGAACTCGAATTCACGCGCACCGGCGCCCGCGGTGGAGTGCCGGGACCGAAGGCCGCCAGCATGCTGGACGTGGGCAAGCCGGACATGGATTTTGCCGCCATGGCCCGTGGCATGGGTGTGCCCGCCTGGCAGGTCACGACCGCGGATGAATTCAACGAGCGCTTCGAGGCCGCCATGGCCCAGCGCGGACCGATACTGCTCGATGCAGTGATTCCCACCGCCTGGTCCTGATGGGGCATGGCAGGGTTTATACTCAGTAACCGGTATTCACAGGCCCGCGGTGCTGCCGCTTTACTGCGGGTCGCAGATTCAGCGGCTTGATGCAGGCAGGGAATGGAAAAGGACCTGATTTCACAGGGTTTGGAACTCACGCTGTTCGGTATGGGAACAGTGGTCGTGTTCCTGACCCTGCTGGTGTTCGTGACCACCGGCATGTCCGCCTTCGTTGGCAGGGTCTTTCCAGCACCGCCGGCACCGCCCGAGCCTGTCACCCCGGCGGCCGAGCCTGACGCTGCCGTCATGGCGGTGATCACCGCCGCCGTTCATCGCTATCGCCAGGAAGGCCGCCTACAGGACCGCACCTTGCAATCGAAACAGGAACAGAATTCATGAGCCAGAAACTGGGCATTACCGACGTGGTCCTGCGTGACGCGTCGCAGTCACTGTTGGCTACCCGCGTGCGCCTGGAAGACATGCTGCCGATCGCCGAGAAACTCGACAAGGTGGGATTCTGGTCGCTGGAGTCCTGGGGTGGGGCGACCTTCGACGCCTGTATCCGCTACCTGGGTGAAGATCCCTGGGAGCGCATCCGCGAGTTGAAGAAAGCCATGCCCAACACGCAGCAGCAGATGCTGTTCCGCGGCCAGAATATTCTCGGCTACCGGCACTATGCCGACGACGTGGTCGACAAGTTTGTCGAACGCGCCGCCGTCAATGGCGTGGACGTGTTCCGTGTTTTCGACGCCATGAACGACATGCGCAACATCGAACGCGCGCTGGCCGCGGTGAAGCAGGTCGGCAAGCACGCCCAGGGCACCATCGCCTATACGCTAAGCCCGGTGCATACCATCGACACCTGGGTAGAGCAGGGCAAGCGCATCGAGGACATGGGCGCGGACTCCATTGCCATCAAGGACATGGCAGGCCTGCTGCGCCCCTACGACGGTTACGAACTGGTGACTCGCCTCAAGCAGTCCTGTGATATCCCGATTCACATGCAGTGTCATGCCACCACCGGGCTGTCTACCTCGACCATCGTGAAGTGTGTAGAGGCGGGCATCGACAATGTCGATACGTCCATTTCATCCATGTCCATGACCTATGGCCATTCACCCACCGAAACCGTGGTGGCCATCCTCGAAGGGACCGACCGCGACACCGGCCTCGATATCGGGCTGCTGGAAGAGATTGCCGCCTACTTCCGGGTGGTGCGCAAGAAGTATGCGAAGTTCGAGGGCGCCCTGCGCGGTGTCGACAGCCGCATCCTGGTAGCCCAGGTGCCTGGCGGCATGCTCACCAACATGGAGAACCAGCTGCGCGAGCAGGGCGCCACCGACAAGCTGGATGAAGTGCTCGAGGAAATTCCGCGGGTGCGCGAAGACCTGGGTTACATACCGCTGGTCACACCGACCTCGCAGATCGTCGGCACCCAGGCCGTGATCAATGTACTCACCGGGGAACGCTTCAAGTCGATCTCCCGCGAGACCGCCGGCGTGCTCAAAGGCGAGTACGGCGCCACACCGGCGGCGGTGAATGCCGAGCTGCAGGCGCGGGTGCTGGAGGGCGCCGAGCCCATTACCTGCCGTCCGGCGGACCTGCTGGAGCCCGAACTGGACAAACTCACGGCGGAACTGGACACCCTGGCCGGCGACAAGGGCATCGCCCTGGCCGCGGGCGACAACAAGATCGACGATGTGCTGACCTACGCGCTGTTCCCACAGATTGGCCTCAAGTTCCTGGAAAACCGCGGCAACCCCGACGCTTTCGAGCCCGCACCGGGTACCGAGCCACCGGCGCCGGCGCCAGCACCGGAGCCAGCGCCGGTCGCCGCAGGCGGTGCCGCGGTTTACACGGTCACCGTGGACGGCCGCCCCTATGTGGTGGAAGTGGCCGAGGGCGGCGAGATCGAGCACGTTGCGGCAGCGCCGACACCGGCGCCGGCTGCTGCACCCGCCCTGGCACCTGCCGCCGGTCAGCCGGTGCCGGCTCCCCTGGCAGGCAATATCTTCAAGGTCACGGTGAAACCCGGGGATCACGTCAATGAGGGCGACGTCATCGTCATCCTCGAGGCGATGAAGATGGAAACCGAGGTGCGGGCTCCGCTCGCCGGCACCGTGGGTAAAGTGCAGGTCGCGGAGGGCGACAAGGTCGCCGTGGGCGATACCCTGCTGACCCTGGGCTGAGCAGGCCGTGGAAAACCTCTACAGCCTATGGTCATCGTCCGGCCTGGCGCACCTGCAGCCCGGGCAGTTGGTCATGATCCTGGTCGGTTTTGCGCTGCTGTACCTGGCGATTGTCAGGAACTTCGAGCCCTTGCTGCTGGTGCCCATCGGTTTCGGCGGCATCCTCGCCAATATTCCCGCCGCGGGCCTGGCGCTGCCGGCCCTGGAGCGCGCCCTCGTCGATGGCGACCCGGCACTGGTGGCTCAGTTGCTGCAGACCCTGGGCGCCGAGGCTGGAGCGCCGGCCAGGGCCCTGCTCGACGCGATGAAAACCGCGGCCCCCGCCACCCAGGTGGCGGTACAACAACTGGTGGCGGCAGCGGGCTATACCGATGGCATGCTCTACACCTTTTACACGGTGGCGATCGCCAGCGGCGTGGCGCCGCTGGTTATTTTTATGGGCGTGGGGGCGATGACCGACTTCGGGCCGCTGCTGGCCAACCCCCGTACCTTGTTCCTGGGCGCCGCCGCCCAGTTCGGTATCTTCGCTACCGTGCTGGGGGCAGTGGGCCTGACCCATATCGGCCTGATGGATTACAGCCTGGCCGATGCGGCGGCGATCGGTATCATCGGCGGCGCCGATGGTCCCACGGCGATCTATGTGTCGAGTATCCTGGCCCCCGATCTGCTGGGGCCGATCGCGGTTGCTGCCTATTCCTACATGGCACTGGTGCCACTGATCCAGCCGCCGATCATGAAAGCGCTTACCAGCGAGGAAGAGCGCAGAATCGAGATGGTGCAGCTGCGGCCGGTGGGGCGCACCGAGAAGATACTCTTCCCGCTCTTGTTGCTGGTACTGGTGGCCTTGCTGCTACCCGATGCGGCACCACTGCTGGGAATGTTCTGCCTGGGCAACCTGATGAGCGAGTGTGGCGTTGTCGACCGCCTGAGCGATACCGCCAAGAATGCGCTTATCAACGTCACCACGATTTTCCTGGGGCTGTCCGTCGGTTCGAAACTGGTGGCCGACAAGTTCCTGGATCTCAATACCCTCGGCATTCTCGGCCTTGGCGTCGTCGCCTTCGGTATTGGCACTGCCTCCGGTGTGCTGATCGCCAAGCTCATGAATCGCATGGGCTCAACACCCATCAACCCGCTGATCGGCTCTGCCGGGGTGTCTGCCGTACCGATGGCGGCGCGGGTATCCAACAAGCTGGGCCTGGAGGCCAATCCGCAGAACTTCCTGTTGATGCATGCCATGGGACCCAACGTCGCCGGTGTGATCGGTTCAGCGGTGGCCGCCGGTGTCATGATCGCGTTGGTCGGCAAATGACTGCGGTGAGAGCCGCGGCCACTTTGGCCGCCCAGCTTCAGGTCGATACACTGCCAGCCTTTGCGGGTGGTGGAACGAGGGAGAGCCGATGAGCCAGAAGATAATTGTGGGAATTACCGGCGCCTCGGGTGTCATCTATGGTGTTCGGGCGCTGGAGGCGCTGCGCGCCATGGAGGGCGTGGAAAGCCACCTGATCCTGTCGGACGGCGCCGTTACCAACCTGGCGGTGGAAACCCGCTACTCTGCCGACGAGGTCAAGGCACTGGCAGATGTCTGCCACAGTGACAACAACCTGGCCGCCAGCATCGCCTCCGGCTCCTTCAAGACCGCCGGCATGATGGTCATGCCCTGCAGCATCAAGACCCTGTCCGGGATTGCCAACAGCTACGCCGACAACCTGATCGTGCGGGCCGCCGATGTGGTGCTAAAGGAAAGCCGCCGGCTGGTGCTGGTTGTGCGCGAAACGCCGTTGCACCTGGGCCACCTGCGCCTGCAGGTCCAGGCCGCGGAGGCAGGGGCAATCATCCTGCCGCCGGTGCCGGCTTTCTACCACGACCCGGAAACCATCGAGGACATCGTCGATCACACGGTGGGCCGGGTGTTTGACCAGTTTGAGCTGGAGCACCAGCTCTACCGGCGCTGGGGTTCCGGGGCTTCAGACGACTAGGCTACTTGCGGTAATCCAGAGGCGGGTCACGGTCGCCGAGCAAAGGCTCGTAGTCGATGCGTTTCCCTCCCCGCAATTCCAGCCACTCCTGCTGGGCCTGGGCGACCACGGTCGGATCCTCGTAGAGTCGAATCGCGGTCAGCGCCATGCTGCGAGCCGCCAGCAGCATACCCTTGCTGCCAATGCTGGTGCCGCCGGCGGCCACCGCCTGCCAGCTGTGGGCCGCGGTGCCTGGCACCCAGGTGGCAGTATTCAAGCCCACGGTGGGCGCCATCCAACTGACGTCACCCACATCGGATGAGCCGGAGCTGCGCTGGATATCCTCAGTCCAGGGCGCAATCTGCTGTTGGCTGCCAAGGGCCCGTGGTGGCGTGCTGGTATAGGTTTCGACCAGGGTTTCCGCGAAGCGCTGTTCCTCCCGGTTGTACTCGATACCCCCGAAGGTCTCCAGGCTGTCCTGCATGACCCGGGCCAGGGTCACGTTGGGCAGGATGTTGTAGTTGCCGTGGATGATCTCCCACTCCACCTGGGTCTGGGTGCCGATGGCGGCGCCGTCAGCGGCGTTCTCCACCCAGGCCCAGATCGGGCGGATATGGTCGGGGCTGGGGGCGCGCACGTAGTAGAACACTTCGGCGAACTCCGGCACCACGTTGGGGGCGTTGCCACCGCGGGTAATCACGTGGTGAATGCGGGTGGTGCTGGGCACGTGCTCGCGCATCATGTTGACCATCATGTTCATGGCCTCCACCCCGTCCAGGGCCGAGCGACCGCGCTCCGGGGCTGCTGCTGCGTGGGAGGCCTTGCCGTAGAAACGGAACTTGGCGGAGCGATTGGCGAGGGTGGTGCCGGGCAGGGCGCTGTTGCGGTCACTGGCGTGCCAGTGAATTACCGTGTCCACATCGTTAAACAGGCCGGCGCGAACCATGTACACCTTGCCGGAGCCACCCTCCTCGGCGGGGGTGCCGTAGAGCCGGATGGTGCCCTTGCTACCGGTGGACTCCAGCCACTCCTTGACGGTGATGGCCGCCGCCACGGAGCCGGTGCCAAACAGGTGATGGCCACAGGCGTGGCCGGCAGTACCGCCGGGAACCGGCATGCGTTCCGGTACGTCCATCTGCGACACGCCGGGCAGGGCATCAAATTCCGCGAGGATGCCGATCACCGGCTCACCCTTGCCATAGCTGGCGACAAAAGAAGTGGGGATGTCGGCCACGCCGGTTTCGATCTCAAAGCCGGCCGCTTCCAGGGCGCCGCGCAGGCGCGCGCTGGATTTGACTTCCTGGTAGCCGACCTCGGCGTATTCCCAGATGTCGCGAGCAATGGCGCTGTAGTTGCTGGCGGCGGAGCCGATAGCGCTGTCCACCATGCGGGAACTGGCATCTTCAGCGGTGGCCTGGATACAGGCGAGGCCAGCCAGCAGGGCGAGCGTGCGTGTTAGTGTTGTCATTATTTTGCTCCTGAACGACTGTCGCCCCCGAGTATACTGCGGGCCTTACCGGTAGCAATACGAGACGGCAATGCACAGCGTCGACCAACAGGTCCTGGAACATCTGCTTACCTGGCTCAGGCGCGGCGACCCGGCCTGGCTGTGTACCATCGTGGCCACGATCGGTTCATCACCGCGCCCGGTGGGCTCGCTGTTTGCCTGCAACGGCGCGGGTGACACCGCCGGTTCCCTGTCTGGCGGCTGCGTGGAGGATGACCTGGTGGAACGCCTGGTAGCGGGCGAGCTGGACCGGGTGCAGGTCCTGGAATACGGCGTCAGCGCCGAGGAAAACGAACGCCTCGGCCTGCCCTGTGGTGGTCGTTTGGAGATCCTGCTGGAACCGTTGGCGGCGGTCGCGCTGCCTGAGCTGGAAGCGCTGCTGGCGGCAGTCTCCGAACGGCGTTACCTGGCGCGGCGCGTCAGCCTGGCAGAGGGTGCCAGCGAGCTGCGGCCGGCCTCGGCCTATGCACCCCTGGTGCGGGATGAGGAGGCCGTTACCCTGACCTTCGGGCCTCGCTACCGCCTGCTGCTGATCGGCGCCGGGGCGCTCTCGGAAACCCTGTCCCAGCTCGCTTCTGCCATGGATTACCAGGTGTTGATCAATGACCCCCGTGCCGAGGTGCTGGCACGTTGGGAGGGTGAGGCGGTAGAGCGCATCCCGGGTATGCCCGATGACGCGGTGCGTGCTCACGCCACCGATCGCGACAGTATCGTGCTGACCCTGACCCACGACCCGCGCATCGACGACATGGCGCTGATGGAAGCGCTCGAGCACGAACTGTTCTACGTTGGCGCGCTGGGTTCCGTGCGCACCACCGAGAAACGCCTCGAACGCCTGCGGGCGCTGGGCCTGGGCGAGGCACAGCTGGCCAGGTTGCACGCGCCGGTGGGACTGCCCATCGGCAGCAAGACGCCCATGGAAATTGCCATTGCCATCCTGGCGGAGCTGACCCAACTGCGCCGCGCTCGCCCATGACCGTTGGCGCACTGGTGCTGGCGGCGGGCGTCGCCCGTCGCTTCGGCAGCGACAAACGCCTTTACCCGGTGGAGGGCAAGGCCCTGTTACTGCGTACCCTTGAAGCAGTGACTGCGGCAGGCCTGCCCTGCCGCGTCTGCCTACGCCCCGGGGATGGGGCGCTCCCGCTCATGCTGGGGTTGCCGGGGCTCGAGTTTATTGAATGCCGAGCGGCTGCGCGCGGCATGGGCGCCACGCTGGCCGAGGGTGTGCGGGCCTGCCATGACTGGGATGGTTTGCTGGTGGTGCTGGGAGATATGGCCTGGGTCACGCCCGCTACCTTGTCCAGCCTGGCGCGGACGCTGGACCGAGACAGCATCGTGCAACCAGTGTTGCAAGGTAAGGCGGGCAATCCCGTGGGGTTTGGCCAGCGGTTTTTTGCGGAGCTGGAGGCCCTGGATGGTGACCGTGGCGGCCGTTCCCTGCTGACGCAGTACCGGGATAGCCTGAAGCAGGTAGACGTCAATGATCCGGGTGTGCTCCGCGACCTGGATGAGCCGCCGAACAGCGCCTGAACTGCGCTTCTGTACCCGCCGCCAGTGTAATTTTTCATTTACATCTCTTAACACCGCCGGGTTTCCTAATACACACCCCAACTCTATAATCGCCGCATTGACTTCTCACGTGTGACTGACAGTGAACACCGAGCGGCTGGCTGCGGCCGGCACCAAACTGGAAGAGGCCTGGCAAGAGCTGGCCGTCCACCTGCAAGTTCTTTCCGACCCCGCGCTCCAGCGCCGCCTGAAGCAGGCCCTGATCGGCCTGGCGGCGGTGTGGATGGTGTTTGCGCTGGTCAACCTGATATGGAGCCTGGTTCCGGCACCGTCGGCCCCAGCCACCCCGAAGAACGTGATCAACCCGCTAGTCGAAGCGGCGGTACAGTCCGGTCGCAAGCCCATCAATATCGACGAGATGGCCGCCTGGAACCTGTTTGGCACCGCCGCTACCTCGCCGGAGGAGCTGGCCCGGCTGGCCCAGCAGGAGGCTGCCCTGTCGGCGCAGCTGGAGGCTCAACAGGACGGCCTCGATGGCATTGAGAACAATGCCCAGGAAACCCGGCTGGCCTTGAAGCTGCAGGGCGTGGTGGCGTCCTCAGACCAGGAACTGGCCCGCGCCATCATCGAGGCCAAGAAAGAACAGGCGCAGTACGCGGTAGGTGACGAACTGCCCGTGGGCAACCGGGTGAAACTGGCGAAGATCCTCCAGGACAGGGTGGTGATCGACAACGCCGGCAAATACGAGCTGCTTCTGCTCTTCGACAAGGACGACTTCAAGATCAATCCCGCCGGCGGTGCCACCCAGCAGGCCGCACCGGTGGACAACGACCGACGGCGGCTGGACCGCCGCAATAGCCAGGACGTGACGGCGATGGCGGAGAATTACCGGCGTCGCCTCTACAGCAATCCGCAGTCGCTGTCCCAGGTCGTCAATATCGCCGCGGTGCGCGAAGACGGCCAGCTCAAGGGTTACCGGGTCAGTGCCGGGCGCGACACTGAACAGTTTGCCGCCATGGGCTTTGAGGCCAACGACATCGTCACCGGGGTCAACGGCATCAAGTTGAGTGACCCGGGCAAGGCCATGGAGCTGTATCGCGTGATGCGCAATGCCAATGAAGCCAGCTTTGATGTGCTGCGCGGCGGCCAGGAAGTCACCCTGGTCGTGGGCCTGGGAGATCCCCAGGGCGTGCAACGCTGAGCCGGGCCGGCGCACTGGTTCGGGACGGAGCCAGTCCGGTGCCAGGTAGGGACTTCAGGTAACAGAGCTGTCACAATCCGGAAATACTATGGGACACCTTTTTGACCAGTGACTCATTCATGGGAATCGTAACCCGGCTTCCGCTGCCCGCGGCATTGCTGTGCCTGCTGCTGTCCGCTGTGCCCGCCTCCGCGCAGGAGTTTACCGTCAACCTCAAGGAGACGGATATCCAGGAGCTGATCCAGTTTGTTGCGAAGGTGACCGATACCACCATCGTCGTGGATCCCAAGGTGAAGGGCACGGTCAAGGTGGTGTCACCCAAGCCGGTGTCCAGCAGCGAGCTCTACGATCTGTTTCTGGCGATTCTCGATGTGCAGGGTTATACCGCGGTACGCAGCGGCAACGTGGTGCGCGTTATCCAGTCCAAGGATGCCCGCTCGGCGCCGGTGCGGGTGGAGAGCGAAGCTGTGCGTGCCAGTGATGAGTACGTCACCAACGTCATTCGCCTGGAGAACATTTCTGCGGCCAAGCTGATCCCGGTACTACGGCCCCTCGTGCCGCAGCAGGCCCATATGGCGGCCTACGCGCCGTCCAACGCGATCATCATCAGCGACACCGCCGCCAACATCGAGCGCATTCGCGGCATCATCGAAGGCATGGACCAGAGTGCCGTGCAGGAAACCGAGATTATCGGCCTCGAATACGCCGTGGCCGAGGACGTGGTGCGCATGCTGCTGGAGTTGGCCAAGACCGAGGCCAAGCAGGCCGGCGGTGCCGACCCGGAAATCCTGCTGGTGGCGGACAAGCGCACCAACAGCGTGATCGTCAGCGGTGACGAGCTGGAGCGGGCGCGCATGCGCAAGCTGATCGGCTACCTGGACACTCCGCTGGAACAAAGTGGCAACGTCAAGGTGATCTACCTGGAGTACGCCGACGCGGTAGCGATAGCGGAAGTGCTGACGCGGGTCATGCAGAACATCAGCCGGCTGGACCCGGAAGAGGGCACCAACCGCCGTCGCAATGACTCCAGCGCCACCATTGAAGCGGATGAGGGCACCAATGCCCTGATCGTTACCGCGGATGCCGACGAGATGCAGTCCATCGAAGCGGTCATCCAGAGGCTGGATATCCGCCGCGCCCAGGTGCTGGTGGAAGCCATCATCGCTGAGCTCGAGATAATCGATGGCGACGACCTGGGCGTGCAATGGCTGTTCCGCGATGACAGCGGCTCTTTCGGCAGCAACATTATTTCTGGCGAGAGTAACCGGGCGAGCGGCATCGCCAATGCCATCGCCAACCCCGGGGGTGATGACGACTCAGGCGATGGTGACCTCGGCGATGAATTCGACCGCGAGGCCTTCCTGTCTGCGCTGGCCGGCACACCTGGCCTGTCACTGGGCTGGGGCCAGCTCGACGAGAGCCTCGACATTGCCATTATTCTCAGTGCGCTCAGTTCCGAGACCAATGCCAATATCCTGTCGACACCGAGCCTGCTGACCCTGGACAACCAGGAGGCCTTTATCACCGTGGGCCAGGAAGTACCGTTTGTGACCGGTTCCTTTACCAACACCGGCGCCCAGAACCAGCCCAATAACCCCTTCCAGACCATTGAGCGCCAGAACGTGGGCATCACCCTGACCGTGACGCCTCACGTCAACGAGGGCGACCTGGTACAGCTGGATATTTCCCAGGAAGTCTCCAGCGTCATCGGTGGCAGTCAGCTGCTGGCCTCCGACCTGATTACCAATGAGCGCCGGGTGGAAACCAAGGTGTTGGCCGGCGACGGCCGCACGGTTGTGCTGGGTGGCCTGATCGAGGATGAACTGCAGGACCAGACCCAGAAGATTCCCTTCCTGGGCGATATCCCCTTCCTCGGCCGCCTGTTCCGCCAGGATGCATCTACCGTGACCCAGTCCAACCTGATGGTGTTTATCAAGCCCACCATCATTCGCGACGACAAGGCGCTGGAAGGCGCCACCGCCCAGAAGTACCGGTACATCCGCGCCCAGCAGCAGATGCGCATCGATGCCGGCGTGGAATTCAAGGACGACTCCGAGGTGCCCATCCTGCCGGAGTGGGAAGAGCAGATTAAGCAGCTCCAGGAGATCAAGGAGTCATCCACGGCGCCGGAGAGCACAGACAACGGAGCGGGCTGATGGAAGAAAGCGTTCGTTCCCTGCCGTTCACCTTCGCCAAGCAGCACGGCATCCTGCTGCAGGATGGCGAGGTGCCCACCATTCTGCACCAGGGCCCGCTCACCGTGCCGCTACTGGCCGAACTGCGCCGCTATCTGGGCGGCCCCTTCGCCCTCGAACAGCTCGGTGAGGACCAGTTCCAGCGCCGCCTGACCCAGCTCTACCAGCGCGACAACAACGAGGCGTCCCAGGTCGCCGAGGACCTGTCGACTGACGTTGACCTGACGCGGCTGGCCGACGAAATTCCCGAGATCGGCGACCTGATGGACGCCGAGGACGACGCCCCTATCATCCGCCTGATCAACGCGATCCTGTCCCAGGCGGTACGCGAGCAGGCCTCGGATATCCATATCGAAACCTTTGAGGACCGCCTCTCCGTGCGTTTCCGTATCGACGGCGTGCTGTCGGAGGTGCTGTCGCCGAAGCGCATGCTGGCACCGCTGCTGGTATCGCGCCTGAAAGTGATGGCGAAGCTGGATATCGCCGAGAAGCGCGTGCCCCAGGACGGCCGCATTTCGGTACGCCTGGCTGGCCACGCGGTGGATATCCGGATGTCCACCATCCCTTCTGCCCACGGCGAGCGGGTGGTACTGCGTCTGCTCGACAAGCAGGCCGGGCAGTTGCAGCTTGCGCAGCTCAACATGAACGACCAGGTGCGCGAGGGTTACGAGCGCGGCCTGCACAGCGCCCACGGGATCATCCTGGTCACCGGGCCCACCGGCTCGGGCAAGACCACCACGCTGTATGCGGGTCTCACCCATATCAATGAGTCCACCCGCAACATCCTCACCATCGAGGACCCGATCGAATACATGCTGCCGGGGGTGGGCCAGACCCAGGTCAACGCCAAGGTGGATATGACCTTTGCCCGCGGCCTGCGCGCCATCCTGCGCCAGGACCCCGACGTGGTGATGGTGGGGGAGATTCGCGACCTGGAAACCGCCGAGATCGCGGTGCAGGCCTCGCTCACCGGCCACCTGGTGCTGTCCACCCTGCACACCAACACCGCCATAGGTGCGGTCACCCGCCTGCAGGATATGGGGATCGAGCCCTTCCTGCTGTCGTCTTCGCTGATCGGCGTGATGGCCCAGCGCCTGGTGCGGTTGCTGTGCAAGGACTGCCGGGAAGAACACGCGGTCACCGACGCCGAGGCCGAGTGGCTGGGCCTGCCGGCGGGCAGCGGCCAGACCATTTACCGGCCCAGGGGCTGCGAGCGCTGCAACTATACGGGCTATCGCGGCCGGACCGGCATCTACGAGCTGATCGAGATCGACGACGCCATGCGCACCCTGATCCATGAAAACGCCAGCGAGATGGAGATGGTGAAGCTGGCTCGTGAACGCGCGCCCGGCATGCTCGGTGATGGCCAGCGCCGGGTGCTGGCGGGCGAAACCAGCATGGAAGAGGTGATGCGCGTCACCACCGCCGGGTAAGCCATGACTGCCTATCGTTACCGCGCACTGGATGCCGACGGCAAGCTGCAGAAGGGAATCCTGGAAGGGGATTCCGAGCGGCAGATCCGCTCCTCTCTGCGCGCCCAGCACCTCAAGCCGGTCGAGGTTTCCGAGGCCAACCGCCGCGCTGCGGCGGTGCCTTCGTCGGGTGTGGGCAAGCTGTTTGCACCGCGGGTCAAGGCGGGGGAGCTGTCCCTGGTCACCCGCCAGCTGGCCACCCTGGTACAGTCCAATCTGCCCATCGACGAATGCCTGCAGGCCGTGGCCGAGCAGACCAGGAAACAGCGCCTCAAGGGCCTGCTGCTGCAGGTGCGCTCGCGGGTCGCGGAAGGCCATACCCTGGCCTATGCCATGGGCGAGTTTCCCAACGTTTTCAATGAAATGTACCGCGCCATGGTCAAGGCCGGCGAGACGGCCGGCTTCCTGGGCCCGGTGCTGGAACAGCTGGCGGATTACACCGAGCAGCGCCAGTACACGTCTCAGCAGCTCAAGCAGGCCATGATCTATCCCATCCTGCTGGTGGTCGTCGGGGTGGGCGTGGTGTCCTTCCTGATGACAAGCGTGGTGCCGGAGCTGGTGAGCCTGTTCTCCCACTCCAACAAGGAGTTGCCCCTGCTGACCCGCATTCTGATCAGCACCAGCGACTTTTTCGAGAATTACCTGGCCTGGATGGTGATCGGTGTGATTGGCCTGATAGCGGGCATCCGCCAGCTGCTGAAAAACGAGCGCCGCAAGACTGCCTGGCACCGGACCTTGCTCCACGTTCCCGGTATATCCGGCATACTGCGCGCGGTGGATACCGCCCGCTTCGCCTCCACGCTGAGTATTCTCATGGCCAGCGGCGTGCCCCTGCTCGAGTCGCTGCGTATCGCCGGAGAAGTCCTCAACAACCGCGTACTCCGGGAGTCCAGCAATGTCGTGGCGGAGATGGTGCAGGAGGGCTCGAGCCTGAACCGCGCCATGCAGCAGAGCGGTGAGTTCCCGCCGATGATGGTGCACATGGTGGCCAGTGGCGAGGCCTCCGGCGAACTGGAAAACATGCTCGAGCGCTCCGCCCTCAACCAGGAGCGTGAGCTGGAGATGGTGCTGGGCGCGCTCATGGCCCTGTTGACGCCGGTGATGCTGATCCTGATGGCCGTTCTGGTCACCGGCATCGTATTTGGTGTCATGCTACCGATATTTGATCTGAACACGATGGTGAATTGAATGAAGCAGCAGAATGGTTTCAGCCTGGTAGAGATTCTTGTGGTGCTGGTGATTTTGGGCTTGTTGGTGAGCGTTGTTGCACCGACGGTACTGAATCGCGCTGACGAGGCACGGGTGCAGAAGGTCTACGCGGACTTTGCCAACATCGAAACGGCCCTGAAGCTGTACCGGCTCGACAATTTCAACTACCCGAGCACCGAGCAGGGCCTGGAGGCGCTGGTCAGCCCTTCGGGCCTCGACCCGATTCCCCGCAATTTCAAGGACGGTGGCTACCTCGAGCGTATCCCCCAGGATCCCTGGGGCCGACCCTACCTGTACCTGAGCCCCGGCGACAACGGTGATTTCGACCTGTATTCCCTGGGCGCCGATGGCCTCACCGGCGGTGAGGACCAGAACACCGACCTCGGAAACTGGGATGGCGACAACCCGGACACCTGATGTGCTTGAGCGCCAGCGCGGTTTCACCCTGCTGGAGCTGCTGCTGGCCCTGACGGTCGTGGGCATGATCCTGTCGATCGCGGCGGTGTCACTCAACTCCGGTGATCGCCACTACCGCGTGGACGGCGCGGCCAACCAGTTTGTCGATATCGCCGCCTACGCGATGAGCGAGGCCGAACTCAACGGCACCGACATGGGTGTGCTGGTCGGCCTGGACAGCGCGGGCGATGTCACGGTCTACAGCTACGAATGGTTGCAGCGTGCCGGTAACGTCTGGCGCGCGGCGCCCTTTGAGCAGGATGTCTTCGGCCGGCGCCAGCTACCGGAGGACGTGGAGGTGATCCTCGAGATCGAGGAGGGCGATACCGAACTGCTGGAAAGAGAGTCTACCGACGATGAAACCCTGCCACCGGCACCGCAGATTATCTTCTACGCCAGCGGCGAGGCGATCCCGGGCATCATGACCTGGGTCGACGTGGCATCCGGCGATGTGTTGTGGGAACTCGAGTGGGACCTGCTGGGGCGCTTTGAAATGCGCCGCCGCGGTATCGAGGACGAGGATGAGGAATAAGCGCGGTTTTACGCTGGTTGAGGTGATGATTGCGCTGTTGGTGGTGGGGGTTGCCCTGCCGGCCATGCTCAAGGCCCTCTACCAACAGGTGGATACCACCGGCTACCTGCGGGAAAAGTCCATGGCCCAGTGGGTAGCCACCAACAAGATGGCGGAAGTGCGGCTGCAGATCAATCGCAGCGGCAACTTCTTCCGCGGTGAACGGCGCGGTGTGGCCGAGATGGCGGATCGCGAGTGGTACTACTGGATGCAGAGCGTGCCCACCGAGGTACCGGATTTCTTTCGCCTGGAAATTACCGTGGCCCGGGAGGAGGCGCTGCGTGACACGCCCTCGTACACGCTGGTGGGCTTTGTTTATGCAGCCAATGTGCCGGGAGCCGACCAATGAGTTGGAGCAGACCGGCTGCGGGCTTTACGCTGCTCGAAGTGCTGCTGGCCATGGCGATCACCGCCATCGTTACCATCATGGCCTACTCCGGCCTGAGCGCCGCGCTCAACAGCGCGGAGTCACTGCGCACTGAGGGGCAACGGGTTTCCGAGGTCAACCGCGCCTGGGGGCTGCTGAGCCGCGACTTCTCCCATTTTGTGGATCGGCCGGTGCGCAATGAGTTTGGTGCCGTGGTGCCGGCGCTGGTCGGTGGCGAACGGGTCGAGAAAACCCTCGCCTTTACCCGGGTCGGATGGTTCAACACCCTGGGGCGGCGCCGCAGCCACATGCAGCGAGTCCGCTATGTGCTGGAGGACACCACCCTCTACCGGGAGCAGTTCCAGGTGCTGGACCGCACCAACGAAACCGAGCCCCAGCGAGTGGCCCTGCTTGAAAACGTGAACACCATGGAGTTCCGCTTCCTGCCCGACGCGGTCGAGCTGCCGGTCAACGATGAACTGGTGACCGATAACTGGCCGGATGCCTGGGGGCTCGATGGTGGCCAGGGTATCAACACCCTGCCCGAGGCCGTGGAAGTGCGCCTGGAACTGGAAGACTGGGGAGAAGTGAGGTGGCTGTATGAAATGCCGCAAGCGCCTTTCTGACGGGTGCTCTCGCCGGCGTGGCTTGCGCCGGCAGCGCGGCGTCGCCCTGGTAATCGCCCTGCTGGTTTTCTCCCTGGCCGCCACGTTTATCGTCGCCCTGAGCAGCGAGTTCATGCTGTTTATGAAGCGCAGCTCGAATGTGTTTGTCGCCAGCGAATCCTACGCCTACCTGCGCGGCGGCGAAGACCTCGCCAAGCTGGCCCTGGTGCAGGATGAGCAGGCTGACACCCAGGCCGGGCGCGACCGGGATGACCTCACCGAGCTGTGGGCCCAGCCGGTGATTCCTTACGCCCTCGACAACGGCGGCATGTTGTCCGGCAGCATCGAAGACCTGTCCGGGCGCCTGTATATCAACAACCTCGGCGTCAATGCCAATGCCGGCAACGACGACGATGAGGAAGGTGGCGGTGCCGGGGTGGCGGTCAACGGAGTGGAGGCTTTCACCTCGTCACAACGCCGTTTCCTGCGCCTGTTGCAGTCCTTTGAGGAAGTGCAGGTCAGCGAGCAGGACGCGCGCCTGATTCTCGAGGCCATCAAGGACTGGATCGACACAAACAACACCCCCAGTGATTTCGGGGCGGAAGACAACTTTTACATCGATTTCGAGCCCTCCTACCGCACCGGCAACCGCCAGTTTCGCAGCGTCAGCGAGCTGCGCCTGGTGGCGTACATGACGCCGGAGCTGTACCTGGCCATTGAGCCCTTCGTGACCGTGTGGGGGGACGGCAGCCTGAACATCCAGACCGCGCCGGCCCGCGTCCTGCGCACGCTCAATGCCGATGACAGCTTGCAACCGCTGTCCGAGGCGGAAGGTGAGGCGCTGGTCGCCCTGCGCGGGGAAGAGGGTTTCGAAAACGTGCAGGCGCTGTTGCAGAGCCCGGTGTTGGCGGGTCTCCAGGTAGACGGCAACGGGCTGGCCGAGGATACCGATTACTTCCTGTATACCGGCCAGGTGGAAGTTGCTGAGCGCAGGGCGACGCTTTACAGTGTACTCCACCGCCAGGGGGGGCGGGTCATGACCCTGCTCCGCAGCAGCGGAGCCTTTTAGAGTCGGCCCATAACCCACCTAAGCAAACCCGATTGAGCCTGGAGATATCTTGCGCGAATCCGCCGTCATCCGCCTGCTGGATAACACACTGGTCTGGTACCCGCCCGGGTCCAGCGACGATCCGCGCTCACTGGAAGACGAGGGCGAGCGCGAGCAGCTCGCCGCGCTGGCAGCGGCGCGACGCGCCCCGGTGCTGTTCGCCGTGCCGGGCGGTGATGTCAGCCTGCGGGAAGTCAGCATTTCCGCTGCAGAAAAGCGCCATATCGCCAAGTCGTTGCCGTTCATGCTGGAAGACGATTTTGCCGGCGACGTAGAAAACCTTCACTTCGCCTCCCGCGAACTGGACAAGCTGGAGCTGGGTGTTGCCGCCTGTACTCACGATGCGATGGAGCGCTGGCAGGCGCTGATGGAGCAGTTGCCCTCGGCGGCACAGTGGGTGCCTGAGCCCCTGCTGTTGCCCTGGCGGGCAGGTGAGCTCTGTATTGTGATTGAGGACCAACAACTGGTGGTACGCAGCGCCGCCAACGAGGGTTTTACTGCAGAGCGCGGGCTGGCGGCGTCCATGCTCGGCACCTTGCCGGAGGATACGGCGGACACGGTTATCGTCTACGGCCTCGACCAGGCCGCCGATACCGAGCTGTTGCCGACCTGGATGCGCGAGCGCATGCAGTGGCGTACCGGTAATTTTGCCGCCGCGCTGATGTTGGCGGAGGAGGAACGCCAGCCGCTCAACCTGCGGCAGGGCGACTACGGCGCCAACCTACCCCTCGAACAGTGGTGGCGCCAGTGGCGCCTCGTGGCAGGCGTGTTTGGCGCGGCCTTCCTGCTACAGGTGGGATCCACCTATGCCAACTACAGCAACCTGGAGAAGGAGAACCTGCAGTTACGCCGGCAGATCGAAAGCGCCTACCGGCAGGTGGTACCGCGCGGCGCGGTGGTCGACGCTGAGCGCCAGCTCACGCGCCAGCTCGAGGACCTGCGCGGAGGCGGTCAGTCGATCAGCTTTGTCAGCCTGATGGATCGCATCGGCGGTGTGGTGGCGAAGCAGCAGGGCGCCCAGGTGGCGACCATCAATTTCAGCGACAAGCTCGGCGATGTGCGCATCAACCTGGTGGCACCGGATTTCAACGCCGTGGAAGCCATTCGGGCGTCGCTGGAAGAGCAGGGCATGAATGCGACAACCGAGAATACCAATCGGCAGGGGAACGTTGTTCGGGCCCGGCTCAAAGTGAGTGAGAAGTCGTGAACATAGATGCCTTCCTGAACTGGTACCACAGGTTCAACGCCCGTGAGCAGGCCTACCTGCTGGCGGTAGCGGTGGTGCTGGTGCTCTACGTCATGTTCATGCTGGTGCTGAAACCCCTGGCGGGCATGCGCGACGAGATGGTCCTGCGCAATACCGCCACCGAGGAAAAGCTGACGCGGGTGCAGGCCCTGGCCAGCGAGCTCAAGCAGCTCAAGTCCAGCGACAGCCCGCGCATCAATCGCAACATGAACCAGCTCATCAACGCGTCGACCGCTGACGTGGGAATCCGTCCCACGCGAATCTCTCCCAATTCCCGTGGAGAAACCCAGATTCGCTTCGAGAACGTGGGCTTTGCCGAGCTGCTGCGCTGGCTCTATCGCATCGAGTACGGCGAGGGCATTGCGGTCAAGGAAGTGGCCATCAACCAGGGTGATCGCGGTGGCCTGGTCAAGGCCACGGTTCGGCTGGGCGCCAGTTAATCGTGAAACGCATTTTCCTGGGCGCCGCACTGGCGCTGCTGTTCCTGCTTGTGCTGCTGCTTACCGCCCCGGCACGCCTGGCGGGTTACCTAGTCCCTGAAGACCAGGTCCGTTTGTCGGGCTTTTCCGGGACGATATGGGACGGCGTGGCAAGCAATGCGGCTGTCGCCACACCGGAGGGCTGGCTGCAGCTCGGCCGCACTCGCTGGAGCCTGTCGGAGCTTTACCTGTTGGCACTGATGCCGACCATGGACATCGAGACGGAATGGGGGCAGCAGCGCATCTACGCCAACGTGCGCGTATACCCTTCCGGCGATATTTTGCTGCGTGGCGTTCGCATGACCATCTCCGCCAGCCTGATCAAGCAGTTCATGCCGGTTAACCTGCGCGGTGTACTGAGCCTGGAGTCACCGCGGCTCAAATTTGTCGAGGGCGCACCGGCGGAAGGGCGCGGCAAGCTGGTCTGGCGGCAGGCCTTCTGGCGTGGCGTACGCGGTTCCCAGCCGCTGGGTGATTACCAGCTGAATTTCCAGGTGACGGCCCCCGCAGCCGGTGAGGCCCAGGTGAGAACCCTGTCGGGCCCGATTCGCATCGAGGGTGGCCTGGAAGTGAACGGCCGCGAATACGCCGTCGATGCCAATCTCAGCAGCAAGCAGCCGATCGATGAAGAACTGTCCCGTGCCTTGCAGCTGATGGCGGAGCCAGTAGACGGTGGTTATCGACTCAAGTTTAATTCCGAGTTCTGACGCCGGACTGGCGTCCCAGGGAGCATGATATGAACGAAACAGCTTACAGGAAGTACGAGTGCGTGGTCTGTGGCTTTATCTACGATGAAGCGGAGGGCCTGCCCGACGACGGCATTCCCGCCGGAACGCGCTGGGAGGATATTCCCGAGGACTGGGAGTGCCCGGACTGCGGTATCAGCAAGAGCGACTTCGACCTGCTGGAGGAGTAGTGGATACGCTGGTAACCGATATTATCGGTATGACCGGCACCGGCCTGGTGGTGCTGGCCTACTACCTGCTGCAGCTTGAGAAGCTGCACAGCCGTAGCCTGATATACAACCTGATGAACCTGTTCGGGGCGGTCTTCCTGCTGATCAGCCTGTGCTATACCTTCAACCTGGCCAGCTTTGTGATCGAACTGTTCTGGATCGGCGCCTCCCTGATCGGCCTGTGGAAGCTCTACCGGGGGCGCAATAACCGGTCGCACCCGGAGGAACGCTTTGGCTGAACTGGATGCCCTGCGACAGCGCTTGCGTGAAGACGCCTGCGCGGATGAAAAAACCATCGTCGACGGTCTGCTGGCCGCCAGCCAGCTCGGCGCCGAACAGCGCCAGGCCATTGCCGCGCGGGCTGTGGCGCTGGTGGAGCACTGCCGGGCGCGCAGTGATGAAGCCGGTACCCTGGATGCCTTCCTGCAGGAATTCGGCCTCTCCAATCGCGAGGGGATTGCCCTCATGTGTCTCGCCGAGGCGCTGCTGCGCGTGCCGGACGAGGAGACTGCCGATCGTCTGATTGCCGAGAAAATCCAGTCCGGTGACTGGAGCGCCCACAAGGGCAAATCCACCTCCAGCTTCGTGAACGCCTCGGTATGGGGCCTGATGCTGACCGGGCGCATCGTGCGCCTGGACGAGGACATCACCGGTGATACCGCGGGCTGGATGCGCAAACTGGTGAGTTCGCTGGGCGAACCGGTAGTGCGCCAGGCGGTGCTGCAGGCCATGCGCATCATGGGCAGCCAGTACGTGTTGGGCCGCAGCATCGACGAGGCGCTAAAGAAAGGCGTTGCCGACAACCGGCCCGGCACCCGCTTTTCCTTCGACATGCTGGGAGAGGGCGCGCGCACCATGGCCGACGCGAAGCGCTACTTCGCCGACTACTCGGCGGCCATCCGCGCCATTGCGGCCGGCACCAGCGGCGAATCCGTGGAGCAGGCCAACGGCATTTCCGTGAAGCTGTCCGCCCTGCACCCGCGCTATGAATTCCGCCAGAAAAAGCGGGTGATGACGGAGCTGCTGCCAAGGGTTCGCGAGCTGGCGCTGCAGTGCAAGCAGGCCAACATGGGCTTCAATATCGATGCCGAGGAATACGATCGCCTAGATATATCCCTGGACCTGCTGGAAGCCCTGGCACGCGACGAGGCGCTCAGCGACTGGGGTGGGCTGGGCTTTGTATTGCAGGCCTACCAGAAGCGTGCGCCGGCGACCGCCGACTGGCTGATCGCGCTGGCCCGGGATACCGGCCGCCGGTTCATGGTGCGCCTGGTGAAGGGCGCCTACTGGGACGGTGAGGTCAAACACGCCCAGGAGCAGGGCCTGCCCGACTATCCGGTGTACACCCGCAAATGCCACAGCGACCTCTGCTACCAGGTCTGCGCCGAGCGCCTGCTGTTGGCCCAGGACGCCATCTACCCGCAGTTCGCCACTCACAATGCTCACACGGTGGCCATGATCCAGGCACTCACCGCCGACGGCAAGGACTTCGAGTTCCAGCGCCTGCACGGTATGGGTGGCCTGCTGTTTGACCAGTTGCTGGACGACAGCCCCGACACCCGGGTGCGCGTCTATGCCCCGGTGGGCAACCACAAGGACCTGCTGCCCTACCTGGTACGGCGCCTGCTGGAGAATGGCGCCAACAGCTCCTTCGTCAATCGCTTTATGGATGCCAAGGTATCTCCCGCCGAGCTGATCCAGGATCCCGCGGACCTGACCGAGGCCCAGCCGCTGCGCCGGCACCCGAAAATTCACCGGCCACGGGAACTCTACGCCGACCAGCCCCTGCCCTGGCTGAATGCCCGTGGGGTGGATCTTCACGATGCCCTCGAGGTGCCACCCATTTTGCAGGGGATGGCTGAAGCGGTATCGATGCCGCTGCGCGCTGCCCCCATCGTCAATGGCGACTGGCGGCCCGGGGAAGGGCAGCCGGTGGTGAGTCCCGCGGACCGTTCGCGGGTTCTGGGCGCCGTGCTGGAATCGGACCACGCGGCCCTGGAGGCGGCGCTGGCAGCCGCCACCCGGGCCCAGCCTGGCTGGGACGGGCGCGGTGCTGAGGGCCGTGCCGCCTGCCTGGAAAAAGCCGCCGAACTGATGGAGCGGGACTGCGCGGCCCTGATGGGCATCATCACCACCGAGGCGGGTCGCAGCGTGGATGACGCGCTCTCTGAAGTACGCGAGGCAGTCGACTTCCTGCGCTATTACGCCCAGCAGGCGCGGGCCCACTTCAGCCCCCGGCCGCTGCCGGGACCCACCGGGGAAGTCAATGAACTGAGCCTGCACGGGCGCGGCACCTTCCTGTGCATCAGCCCCTGGAATTTTCCGCTGGCCATCTTCACCGGCCAGGTCGCGGCGGCACTGGCCGCAGGCAACTGCGTGCTGGCCAAGCCCGCCGAGCAGACACCGCTGATCGGCGCCCGCGCGGTCAAACTCCTGCACGAGGCCGGTGTGCCCGGCGACGTGTTGCACTTCCTGCCCGGTGATGGCGCCCGCGTCGGCGGTGCCCTGGTGGCCGATGAACGTATCAGCGGCGTTGCCTTTACCGGCAGCACGGCCACCGCCAAGCTCATTAATCGCCAGCTCGCCGAGCGTGCCGGCCCCATCGCACCGCTGATTGCCGAGACCGGCGGCCTCAACGCGATGATCGTGGACGCCACGGCGCTGCCCGAACAGGTGGTGGACGACGTGGTCACTTCCGCGTTCCAGAGTGCGGGCCAGCGCTGCTCGGCACTGCGGGTGATGTACCTGCAGGAAGATATCGCCGATGGGGTCATCGATATGCTCCGGGGCGCCATGCAGGAACTGGTGGTCGGCGACCCGGCGGCGCTAGCTACCGATATCGGCCCTGTGATCGACCTGGAGGCACGCCAGCGGCTGGAGCAGCATGTCGAGCGCATGGCCCGCGAGGCAACGCTGCTGGCAAAATGCGAACTGCACAGGGACCTGCCCGAGGGCTACTACTTCCCGCCCCAGGCCTGGGAGATCAATTCCCTGGCCCAGCTTCCCGAGGAGGTATTCGGCCCCATCCTGCACGTTATTCGCTACCAGGGCAGCGACATTGCGCCGGTACTCGAGCAGATCAACGCCTCCGGTTACGGCCTGACGCTGGGCGTTCACAGCCGTATCGACGGGTTCGCCAGGGAAGTGTTCCGGGGCACCCGGGTGGGCAACACCTACATCAACCGCAACATGGTGGGCGCCGTGGTCGGTGTGAACCCCTTCGGCGGCCAGGGCCTCTCCGGCACCGGGCCCAAGGCGGGCGGCCCGCACTACCTGCTGCGCTTCGCCACCGAGAAGACCCGCACCGACAATGTTGTCGCCAAGGGTGGCAATACCCAGCTGTTTACCCTGCAGGAAGACTGACCCGTGCTGCGGCCGCCGCGGCCATCCGAGGCCGGCCAGTTGACGGAGTTGGCGCTGCGCTCCAAGGCCCACTGGGGCTACTCCGAGGAGTTCATGGCGGCCTGCCGGGCGGAACTCACCGTTACCGAAACTGACCTGCAGGCGGAACACTTGAGCTATTGCCTGGTCGAAGTAGATGGCGCGCCGGTGGGCTTTTATTGCCTGGAGCAGCTCGACAAGGATGAATTTGAGCTGGACGCACTGTTTGTCGAGCCCACGCATATTGGTGCAGGCCTGGGTCGCCAACTGTTGGCGCATGCCCTGGACAGCGCACGCACCCGGGGTGGCAGAACCCTGTGGATACAGGGCGACCCACATGCAGTCGCTTTCTACCTTGCAGCCGGCGCCGTGCAGGTGGGCACGCGCCCCTCGGGGAGTGTCGCCGGGCGCGACCTGCCGCTATTCAAACTGACGCTATAATCGGCGCCATTTGGCGGGCCATGGTGCCGGCGCCAGGCTGTTGCAAAAAAACCGTGAGGGCGCACGCGCTTGAAGACTGTTCCCATCAAACCGCCGGCGCGGATAATGCTGGCCATCGTGGTGCTGCCATTCTGGCTGGTGCTGGCCGCGACCTTTCTGCCTTTGCTCTACGGCGAGGCGGTGCGGTTCTCTCCGACCACGCCGGCCGTGATTCTGCTGGCCCTGGCGCTGACCACGCTTGTAGTTGTGGGCAAGGTGCCGGTGCTGGAATAGTCGCCGCCCGGGAACGCCACCGCATTAACTGAGGAGACAACGATGAACCTGATGATCAATACCCAGATACTCGCACCGGCCGCCGTGCTGGTGGCCTGGTCGCTGGTGGTGATGGTGTGGGTACTGGTGACGCGCTTTCCGGCCTTCAAGGCAGCCGGCGTGGACCTGACGGTGGCGCCGCCCGGTGGCCGTTATCCCGATATTGAACCCAGCATGCCGCCGCGGGTGAACTGGGTGGCCCACAACTACAACCACCTGATGGAACAGCCGACGATTTTCTACCCGCTGGTGGCGATCCTCGCCATCACCGGCGCGCCGGACGCCGCGATCTGGTGGGCCTGGGGATACACCGGCTTCCGTATCCTGCACAGTCTCTGGCAGGCGCTGGTGAACACCGTGCCGGTGCGCTTCCTGATATTCATGTGCTCGAATGTCTGCCTGTTTGCGCTGGCCTTCTACGCCCTGCGCATGACCCTCGGCTAGCGCGGGGTCAGCCCCGGCCGCTGCTAAACACCGTTTCGAGTTCCTCAAGCGTCTTGCCACGGGTCTCAGGTACCAGCCAGGCCACGAGTGCCAGACCGATGATTGCAAACAGGGCGTAACCGGCCAGTGTGGTGGCGACCCCGAGGTTGGTGAGTTGCCAGGGGAACGCGAACTGCACTGCGAAACTAACGCCACTGTTGACAACCCCGGTCATGGCCATGGCTACACCGCGTACCTGGTTCGGGAAGATCTCCGGCAACATCACCCACATGACCGGTCCCAGTGAGACCGCGAAGGATGCAACGAACAGCAGGATGCCAAACAGCACGACGCCGGGTTTTATGCGTATGGCCGCCTGGATCAGCTCGGACTCCAGCTTGCGCGCTTCCTGTTCGCCCAGGAGATCGCCGATGGCGGACTTCAGTGCCACGTCGTTCTTGAACTCGCGGCCTTCCAGCGGCGCCAGCTTCTGCTCCAGGGCGGTGCCGTCATAGCGGTCCAGTGCGCCCTCGTCGATGGCGTAGCGGGCGTTGTGGAAGGACCAGGCGCAGATGACCATACTGCAGGCGATGCCGGCCAGACCCACAGTCAGCAGAGGCTTGCGGCCCAGGCGGTCGATCAACAGCATGGACACGATGGTGAACACGACGTTGGTCACTCCCACGGCTACCGCCTGGGCAAATGCCGCATCGGTACCGATACCACTTTGTTCAAAAACGGTGGGCGCATAGAAGTAGATCGCGTTGACGCCGGTGATCTGCTGGATGATGGCCAACAGCAGCCCGACGACTAGTGCCAGGCGCAGGCGCGGTCCCAGCACATCACTGATCCTGGCGCCAAGGGTGGCGATTTCACCGTGGGCGCTTTGGCGGATATCAGCCACCTCGGTCTCCAGGTCGCTATCCAACTCCAGAGTCTGGAGGATGGCGCGGCCCTCAGTTTCCCGGCCATTGATGATCAGCCAGCGTGGGCTCTCCGGAACCCGCAACAACAGCATCAGCCAGACCGCTGCCGGCAGCAGTTCGAAGCCCAGCATCCAGCGCCAGGTGTGGGCGGCGAATCCGAAGCTTCGCACCCAGTCGGTGTCGAGACCGCTGAGCCGCAGTATGACGAAATTAGCAAAGTAGGCCGCCGAGAGTCCCAGCACGATATTGAACTGATTGATGGCGACCATGCGTCCGCGGGAGTGGGCTGAAGCGATTTCTGAAATGTAGATAGGTGCCATGGCCAGCGAGGCGAAGGCCATACCGCCAATGAAGCGCGCCGATATCAACACCTCGTAATTTGGCGCAAAGGCGGAGAACCCTGCCGACAGTACATACAGTGCCGCCAGCGCCAGCAGCGTGTTACGCCGCCCGTAAAAATCCGCCAGCGGGCCTGCGCAGGTGGCGGACAGGATGCCACCCAGGGTCGGTGCGCCTACCAGCAGGCCCATTTGCAAATCACCGAGTGCGAAGTCCTGCCCCACGAATCGCACCGCGCCTGAGATCACTGAGGCATCGAAGCCGAATACGAAACCGCCCAGCGATACCGCGAGTGCAATACGCAGCGTGTGTCCGTGTTTTGCATTCATTGGCCGCAACTCCTCGTTGAGTGGTCGCCTCGCGGGCCGTCGGTAGGCCCTCAGGCGGCCCCCCGGCGCTGCTCCAGTGCCTCACGAACTTCGTGGGCACGCTGTTCGGTGATCGGGTAGGTCGCAATCATCCAGATGGCGATTGCTGATCCCAACACGGGAATAGACACATCGAATAAACGCATCAGGAACAGCGTGTCTGCGGATTGCGCTGGTCCCAGTTCGACGTTGAACCCGGTGGCATTGAGCAGCACACCGCCGATAGCCAGCGCAGCCGCCATGCCGAGTTTTACGATCCACCAGTAGATAGAGCCGAACATCCCCTCGCGGCGCTCGTGGGTCTCCAGTTCATCGAGATCGCAGACGTCTGCGATCATTGAACCCATCAATGTGAAGAGCCCGCCAAGCCCAAAGGCCATCAGCGGTGCCGGCAGCAGCAACATCCAGGGATGCTCGGGTGTGTAGCAGACCCATTTGAGCGCGTAGCCCACCATCGAGACCCCTGTGGAAACGAAGAAGGCGCGTCGCTTGCCAATACGGGTGGAGAGCCAGCTGATGAAGAAGATCACGCAGAAGGCACTGGCGGTTTGAACGCTTCCCGCCCAGCCTGTGTACTCCGCCCCAAGGGCCTGGTCGCCGGCAAATACGTAGTAGATGATCACGTAGGATTGGAACGCGGCGACCATGATGAAGCCATTGAAAACCAGGAAGGTTGCAACGCAAAGCTTCAGGAAAGGGGTGAACCTGAGTGTGATTGCAAAGCCGCTGAAGAATTCGAGAACAACGCGCTTCAGGTCGGCTCCGGACTGTGTATTTTCCTTTGGCTCTGACGGGAGTTCCTTCACCGCGATATCGACATAGCGCTCGCGCAGGAAAATCGCGGGCAGCACACCGATCGCAATTGCCGTACCACCGACGATGATGGCAAGCCTTGCGGCGCCGCTGACAAGGTCATCAGCGAAACCTTCATGTTGCATGATCCAGAGGAACCAGGGACTGACCAGGTAGGCGAGCTGACCCATGAAACTCTGTACCGCCATCAGGCGCGTGCGCTCGTGGTAATCCGGTGTCAGCTCGTAGCCGAGCGCCACCCATGGGGTCGCGAAAACCGTGTATCCAAGGTAGAACACCAGTGAACCGAGCAGGAAATACCAGAAGTAGTAGTTCTCGCTCATGCCCTCGGGTAGCTGCCACAACAGCATATAGACCACTCCCACAAAGATCGCCCCACCGAAGATATAGGGACGACGTCGCCCCCAGCGCGAGCGGGTATGGTCGGAGATGTAGCCCATCAACGGGTCGGTAAACGCATCGACTATTCGGGGCAGGGCGGCCAGCAGGCCGACCAGCGCCGGATTGATTCCCAGACCCAGATTGAGGACGATCAGCATGCGGCCGATGGCATCCGCGAGTGCATTGTTCACGAATGCGCCCGTGCCGTAGATCATTTTCTGCGGTAGTGGGATGCGGTCCTGAGGTGCGGTTTCGTAGTGCGCTGAGGCGTTCATATTTTTATTGTTTCGCCGTATTGTACTTGCCTCCGTCAGCCGAGGCCGTAGCCGCGTGGGAAGCGGGGTTCGTAGCCTGGTGAGCTTGCCCTGACTGATGCGTCTGCTGTTTTCGGCCAGGAAAAGGAGAGCTTGCCGGTAAAGGTAAAGTCGCCAAACAGCACATCGGCAACACCCTGTCCTTCCGAGCCCGGGAGCCATCCGACGACAAAGGCCTGCGAGGCGTCCAACTCTGCATTTGTCACCAGCGGCCGGCCTGTCAGCATCACGGTGACTACAGGGATGCCGCGGCTACGGATGTGCTGGATGGTGGCGAGATCTTCGGGATGCAGGTTTTCCAGCACCAGACTGGAACCGTACGGCTCCAATACCTTCAGTTTGCCTTTGATCTGAGAGCCGGTTTGGACAATAACGTCATCGCCGTCGCGAATATCACCCATGCCTTCCGCGTAAGGGGTTTCGCCGATGACAACAATGGCAACATCGTGGTGTTCCGGGTCGGCTTCTTCTCCGCCACCGGCTACGCTCAGCTCGGCATTGGGTGCCAGCCCGCGAATGCCTTCCCAGATCGAGGTACCGTTCAACACAAATTCGTTGCCGGACGTGCCCTGCCAGGCAACCGTGAAACCACCGCACTGGTGACCAAGGTTGTGGGCATTCTTGCCGGCTACCAGAATGCGCGCCTGCTTGGATAGTGGTAACAGGGCGTTGTCATTCTTGAGTAACACCTGGGACTTTCTGACCGCCTCGCGCGCGACGGCTCGGTGTTCTGCACAGCCGAAGCTTTCGTGGTTTGACCAGTAGCGCTGCGCCGGGCGAGGTTTGTCGAACAGGCCAATGGCGTACTTCATGCCGAGAATGCGTCGCACCGCGTCATCGATTCGCTGCATCTGAACAGTGCCGTGATTGACGTGTGCGCACAGGTGTTCAATGAAGGGCTGCCAGTGCTCGGACACCATAAACAAGTCGATGCCCGCATTGACGCCCATGGCAATGGCATCGAAATAGTTATCCGCCAGGTAGTCGATACCATCCCAATCGGAGATAACACAGCCATCGAAGCCTAGCTGTTGTTTAAGCAGGTAATCGATCAGGTAACTGTGGCCGTGACACTTGTCGCCATTCCAGGAGTTGAACGAGACCATGACGCAGAGCACGCCAGCTTCAATGGCAGGCTGGTAGGCCGCCATGTGCACCTGACGCAGCTCTGCCTCGGATATCTGTGTGTCGCCCTGTTCGATTCCATGGCTGGTGCCGCCGTCGCCTACCCAGTGTTTTACAGTGGCCACGATGCCATCGCGCCCCAGGTCGCCCTGCAGCCCGTCCACAAAGCGCGGCGCGTAGCGAGCGACCAGGTCCGGGTGCTCCGAGTAGCTCTCGTACATCCGGCCCCAGTGGGGGTCTTGTGCTACAGCCAGCGTCGGGGCGAAGGTCCAGTCTACTCCTGTAGCCAGAACTTCGCGCGCGGTGACGCGGGCGATGCGTTCCATCAGGTCCGGGTCATCGGCAGCCCCGAGGCCGATGTTGTGGGGAAAGATGGTGGCGCCGCTGACATTGTTGTTGCCGTGGATAGCGTCGACACCGTAGATGACAGGTATCGGCAGGTGCTCTTCGTCTTCTTCCATTGACGCCGCCCAGTAAGCGTCATTCATCTGCACCCAATCGTCTACCTGGTTTTTGCCTGGGCAGGAGCCGCCACCGCTCAGCACCGAGCCGATGTGCCAGGCCTTTACCTGCGCTGGTGTGATGGCCAGACGCTCAGTCTGCACCATTTGGCCTACCTTTTGCGCCAGCGTCATCCGCTGGAGCATGATTTCCACCTTGTCGGGAAGTGCCTGGTTCATCGTGGTTTACTCGCTATCCACCTCGTCCTCTACCACCTCGAACTCAGCCCACAATTCCGGGTCCGAGCTGCTGCCGATCCAGGCATGGAACTGGCCCGGCTCGGTGACCCGCTGCATGCGGCGGTTGTAAAAGGCGAGATCGTCTGTATGGAGATCGAACACGACCTCACGGCTGGTGCCGGGCTTGAGGTGTATCCGTTGGAAGTTCTTCAGTTCCTTGACCGGCCGTGTGACGTTGCCTACCAGGTCGCGCACGTAAAGCTGGACAACTTCGTCGGCGGCCACCGCCCCGACATTTTCTACGGTGGCGCTCAGGCGCAGGGTTTCACCCTCACGGATGTGATGGGAAGACAGCTGCATGTCCCGGTAGTGGAACTCTGCATAGGACAGGCCGTAGCCGAAATGGAACAGGGGTGTAAAACCGGCGTCCAGGTGAAAAGCCGACATGCCCAGTGAAGTCTGTGCCGCCTTGCCGTCAATCTCGTCGATGTGAGTGATCGAATCGTGCGAAGGTGGCCGCCCTGTGTTCTTGCGGGCGTAGTACATGGGAATCTGGCCGACCACCCGGGGGAAGGTGACCGGCAGCTTGCCGGAAGGTGATTCGACGCCGAACAGCAGGTCGGCGATTGCCGGGCCGCCCATGGTGCCTGGATGCCAGGCATAGAGCAGGGCGGATACCTTATCGACAACGCTGCCCAGGGTCAGCGGACGCCCGGCGAGGATGACCAGCACCACCGGCGTGCCGGTCGCAGCCACGGCGTCAATCATCGCCTCCTGGTCGCCCGGCAGGTCGATGTCTGCCCGGCAGTGAGCCTCGCCTGACAGGATAGATTCCTCACCCATGACCATAATGGCGACGTCGGCAGCGGCCGCTGCTTCCACGGCGGACTCAAAGCCGTCGTTCTCACGGCAGCGCGAGGTGGCCATACCCTGATGCCAGTGCACCTCAATGGCGTCTCCGGCAAGCTCATATATGGCCTGGAGAACGGTTTGGCTGTGCCGGGATTCGCCGTCAAATACCCAGGTGCCTAACTGTTCGTAGCCGTCGTCGGCCAGTGGGCCGATCACCGCGATTGAGTTGAGGTCGTTGCGGCTCAGCGGTAGCACCGCGTCGTCATTCTTGAGCAGCACGCAGCTCTTTGCAGCGAGATCGCGAGCCTGGCGGCGGTACTCTTCATTCACTGGCGGCGGGTAGTGGTGCGGATCGGTATAAGCGTGCTCGAACAAGCCTAGCTCGATCTTGATGCGCAACACGTTACACACCATGGAGTCCAACTGCTGCTCACTGACGCGACCCGAGGAGATCAGCTCGGGCAGTTCGTCGCGGTAGAGAGTACTGGCCATCTCCATGTCGACACCGGCATTGGCGGCTTCACAGGCGGCCTCTGTTCCGTTGGCGGCAAAGCCGTGCACCGTCAGTTCCTTGATCGACTCCCAGTCGCTGACCACGAAGCCTTCAAAGCCCCACTCCTCACGGAGCACCTGTTTCATTAGGAACTCATTGCCGCTGGCCGGAACCCCGTTGAGGTCGCTGAAGGACGCCATGAAGGTCGCGACGCCCGCATCCCTGACAGCCTTGAAAGGCTGCAGGTAAACATTGCGCAGTTCATTTTCAGGGATATTCGCGGTGTTGTAATCAAGGCCGCCCTCTACAGCCCCGTAGCCGGCAAAGTGCTTTGCACATGCGGCGATGCTGTCACCGTTAGCGAGGGATTGTCCCTGGAAGCCCTCTACCATGGCGGCACCGAGCCGGCTGCACAACACCGGATCCTCTCCCAGGCTCTCTGCGATTCTTCCCCAGCGCGGGTCGCGCGTGATGTCGATCATCGGCGCGAAGGTCCAGTTGACACCCAGAGAGGAAGCCTCAGCAGCGGCGACACCGGCAGCCGCCCGGACGGCCTCCGGGTCCCAGCTTGCCGCCTGGCCCAGGGGAATGGGGAAAATGGTCTTGAAGCCGTGAATTACGTCGCGGCCGATCAGCAGGGGAATACCCAGGCGGCTTTCTTCCACAGCGAGTCGCTGCAGCTCGTTGACCTCGTCTACATTGACTTCATTTATTACCGACCCAATTCGGCCCTCGCGCACGCCGTCGTGCAATCCATCGGTGCCACCATTGACCTGGCTCAGCTGGCCAATCTTCTCCTCCAGAGTCATCCTGGCGATCAGCGCATCTGCGCGCTCTTTCGCGGTGGCTCTTGCTTCCTCTGCCTGCTCCATATGCGGGTTATGCAGCATTGATGATCCACTCGTAATTGTAGTTTTTAACTCCCGGCCGTGTGCGGCCCGGCCGATGGTGGCCAAGGCGAGGTTGGGGCACATTGGACCTGACGCCGCCATTCTTCGGTGAATGGACAGTGCTCGCTATCTTTTCTCGCCTAAACGGACCCCAACTGCGACAAACGGGACGGAATGAGGGCCGTCTGCCAAAGTTTTGCATAGCTTGATCTCGCACAAGCGCTGCATGAGTGGCCGGTGGCGTGTAACCTGCGGCTGAAGTCGCAGCGTGTCGGGGCTGCACTTTCGCTGGGTATTCAGACGCATTCGGCGGAACAGTGCATATAACAATAACGAGTAACCGAAAAGTGCGTGATCACGGCTCAAATCCCGTATTTGTGGGCCTGCGGGTCCAATCGGTAGTGGCGAATCCACCTTATCCCACAGGGAATCCTTTATGTCGCATTTTGGTGTTCTCCACCAGGACATTGTGGGATAAGGCATTGTGGAAATTATGATAATCAGAACCTCACTGGGGACTTCCATGCTTAATCCAATAAATAAAATACTTAAGTTCACAGCCCTTCCAGCAACTTTCATCGGTCTGCTTGCAGCCTGCGGCGGCGGCGGCACGGACAGCGCCAGTTCGCCCAATACCGCAGCGTTCTTTCCCGCCGCCGAAGAAGAGTGGCGCATGGTCTGGAGCGACGAGTTCGACGGCGACTCGCTGGACATGTCCAAGTGGGACATACAGGAGGGCGATGGCTCGGAATTCGGGCTGGAGCGCTGGGGGAATAATGAGCAGCAGTGGTACTCGGCAAGCAACCTTACGGTAGCCGACGGTCACTTGACGATCACTGCCAAGTCGGAAGAGCTGGTGGAAGGGTTTCCCTATACTTCCGGCCGCATTCGCACGGCCGGCAACTTCAGTTTCAAGTATGGTCGCGCCGAGGCGGCAATTCGCTCGGCGGCCGGCCAGGGGCTGTGGTCGGCGTTCTGGATGTTACCTGAAGACTCTCCCTACGCCGGCTGGGCCTCCAGCGGGGAAGTGGACATCATGGAGGTGATCAACGCCGAGACCGATGGCGAGGAAGTCTTTGGCTCTTTGCACCACGGCTTTGCCTGGCCCTTGAACCGGGTTACCTCCACCGCCGTGGAAGATGTCGATCCGGCCGGAGATTTTCACGTGTATGCCGTGGAATGGTCCGAGCGCTACATACGCTGGTACCTGGATGGCGAGCATTACAAAACCGTGGAGGCCGATGCCTGGTACAGCTACTACTACCAGGACCGGGACAACGGCTATACCGCAGGCGCTGGTGCGGCCCCTTTTGATGTGGACTTCCACATGCTGCTGAACCTGGCGGTTGGCGGCAACCTGCCGGGTGTGGTGGACGATGGCGCCATTCCGGCGGAGATGGTGGTCGATTATGTGCGTGTCTATGAGTGTACCTACGACACGCCGGACGGCACTGGTTGCAACTCCAATGCTGATCGCACGCTCGAAGGCCCGAACGCACAGTCTGCCTTCGAAGACCAGTTCAATATCTACATGGATGGCGCCAGCGCGCTGGAGTGGAGCATTGCGGGCGAAACCGTATCCCGGCAGCTGGCTGTCGCTTCCTTCTGGAACAATGACGGCGCCCTGAGCTTTTCCGAGGTGCCCGCCGCTGAGTCTGAGCGTGGCACGGTCATCGAGGTCGTGACCAGCAATTCCGGCAACATTTCCATTTACGCGGAAGATGGCGAGCCAACTGACATCTTCGGTATGGGCAACAATCCTGCCTGGTGGCAGCTGCACGCCGGCGAACTGAAGTTTGATATCAAGGTGATGAGCGCCGGTACCGATGCCGACAGCTCACTGATGATTAAGATGGATAGCGGCTGGCCGGCCCTGGGTTACTACGACCTCAAGGTGTCCAGCCTGCCCGCCGATACCTGGGCCAGCGTTAGCGTTCCCATCAATGAGCTGTTGGCCAACAGCGGTGAGCAACCCCTGGATATGGGCAGTATCATCAGCTTTTTTGTCCTCGAGCCCACCGGTGCCGCCCACGTGCAGGTTGACAATATAGAGATTGCCTGTGGCCACCCAGAAAACAATGGTTGCGGCATAAGGCCGCCCGGCGGTGCCGAGGACGGCGAGGTGGTCAATGTATACATCGACGAGGTCGACCCGATCTGGACCAACGGCATCGGCGCCTGGGATACTACAGCTGGCGTCGACTACTTCGAGGGTGACAGCAACAACCTCGTGACCTGGGCCGAGAATGCCTCGGGCGATCCCGAGCGCGATATGATCCTCAGCGTCAACTTTGGCACTAACGGCGCCAACGGTGTGTGGTTCATCCAGTCCGCCTCCGGCGTCGACCTTTCGAGCTTTGCTGCCGAAGGCAAGTTAATCTTCGATCTGCGGCTACAGGCGGGTACCACTCATGGCATCACCTACAAGATCGATTGCTTCTTCCCCTGTACGTCCGGGGACCAGGTGCTCGATCTCAGCAACGATGTGCGCGGCGAGTGGAATACTCACGAGATCGCCATTGCCGACCTGGTGGCCAGTGGCCTCGATCTGAGTAAGGTGAACACCGGGCTGGTCATGTTCCCCACCTGGGGCGAGCAGCAGGGCGTGTCCTTCGAGCTGGATAATATCCGCTGGGAGAACGAAGGCAGCGGAGGCGGCGACCCCGGCCCGGGCGAGCCCACCATTGCCGGTACCTGGCAGGTGGCCGCCGAAGCGGGTGCGCTCAAGGTAGGTCCGGAGAAGAACTCCGGTGCCTGGTGGCAAATCGATGATGCCGGCGTGGTTGACCGCGCCTGCTTCTTCGACGATCAGTACGACTTCAGTTTCGACGGCACCTTCCAGATTGAGCTGCAGGATGAAACCTGGCTGGAAGGCTGGCAGACCGGTAGCGCCGACGCGTGTGGCGCACCGGTGTTCCCTCACGACGGTATGGGCGATTACACGTATACCTGGGATGAGGAAGCCGGCACGCTGACGGTGAATGGGGTTGGCGCCTATATCGGCTTACCCAAGGCGACCAACTCCGGAGAGCTGGGCAGCCCCAGTGAGGCGCCGCCCTCTATCACCTATGAAGTCACTTTCGAGGAGCCGACCCGCCTGACTGTAAACATTGAGGCGGGCTCGGGAGTGCACTGGACCTATACCCTGGTCAAAGTGGCTGAGCCGCCGGCACCCCCGGCCGTGGTCGGCACCTGGCAGGTGGCAGGTGAAGCAGGAGCGCTGAAGGTCGGCCCGGAGAAGAACTCGGGCGCCTGGTGGCAAATCGATAGTGCCGGCGTCACCGAGCGCGCCTGTTACTTCGATGATCAGTACATCCTGGCGGCGGACGGCAGCTTCAGCAACGTGTTGCAGGATGAGACCTGGATCGAGGGCTGGCAGAGCGGCAGTGCCGATGCCTGCGGAGCGCCGGTATTCCCCCATGACGGCGTTGGCGACGCCACCTGGGAGTGGGACGAGGGTGCGGGCACGCTGACCCTGAATGGTACCGGCGCCTACCTTGGCCTGCCCAAGGCGGTCAACAGCGGTGAGCTGGGCAGTCCCTCGGAGGCACCATCCTCGGTGACCTACGAGGTGACACTGGAGGAGGACGGCAGCATGACGGTGAATATCGAAGCCGGCTCAGGCGTCCACTGGACTTACAAGCTGGTGAAAAACTAGCGGCTATAACGGCGGACGACCGGCGGGTCGTCCGGCGCCTGAACGGAAGGGCGCTGTTCCGGGTGGAGCAGCGCTTTTTTTATGTGCTACCGGGCGCCGGACGACGTCTGTTTACGGTGTGAGAATTCAGTTGCCGGCCTGCTGGCTATAGCGGCTGACAAACTCGCCGTGTGCGGGCAGCGCGGACACCATTTGCTGCACATTGTTCTCGATATCGCTGAGGAAAGAGCCCAGCTCGGGTTCGCTCATCATGTCCACGATGGGGTGGTATTGCTGAGGGGTGATGCCCTGGCCCATCATCACCTGAACCCAGGAATTCTCCGCAAATACGTCGTCCTGCGGTTTGAAGACCCGCCCGGTTTCCCGGAACAGGTCGATCCGGTGCTGCAGGGAGGCAGGTATCGGCATCTCGCGCAGGTAGCGCCAGAACTCGCTGTCATCCCGCTCGGTCACGTGATAGTGCAGAATGATGAAATCCCGGATGTGCTCCGCTTCCCGACGCAGGGTAGCGTTGTACTCGTCAACCACGGAATCGGTGATGCCACGGTAGGGGAACATCAGCAACAGCCACATCAGGCCGTTCTGGATGAAATGGATGCTAGTGGATTCCAGCGGTTCGACGAACCCGCTGGCCAGTCCCAGCGCGATACAGTTCTTGTTCCAGTAGCGCGAGCGCATGCCAGTGCGATAGCGAATCGGCCTTGGCTCGGTGATGGGCTGGCCCTCCAGGTTGCCCAGCAGCAGGCTGGTGGCCTCATCGTCGGACAGGTGGTCCGAACAGTAGACCAGCCCATTGCCAACCCGGTGTTGCAACGGTATGCGCCACTGCCAGCCAGCCCGATGGGCGATCGAACGGGTATAGGGTATAGGTTCGCCGACGCTCTCGGTTTGCACGGCCAGCGCGCGGTTACAGGGCAGCCAGTGAGTCCAATCGTCGAAGCCGGTTTGCAGCGCTCCCTCGATCAGCAAGCCCCGGAAGCCGGTGCAGTCTATGAACAGGTCCCCCTCGATCTGTTGCCCGGATTCGAGCTGCAGTGACGCGATATAGCCGTCGGATTCACGTAGGCTGATGTCGGCGATTTTCCCCTCTACACGGCGCACGCCGTTGGCCTCGGCCAGCTTGCGCAGGTAGGCCCCGTAGAGACCGGCATCCAGGTGATAGGCGTAGTTGAGCTTGTGCTGTGACAGTATGCCAAAACGGGAGTGTTCGGCCGCCTGCAGCTCGGGGCAGTAGGCGCCGTAGTCCTTCACCAGGCCCAGTTCCAGGCCGCGCATCCAGAAGTGGTGGAACCCGGCGGCCCAGGCTGACTTGCCGGTATCGCCGAAGGAGTGGATGTAGCGGTGCCCGGGCTTGCGCCAGTTCTCGAAGGCGATGCCGAGTTTGAAGGTGCCCTGGGTGGCCTTGAGAAAGTCCGGCTCCGGAATTCTCAGCAGCCGGTTGATAGTGAGAATGGTGGGAATGGTGGCCTCGCCGACGCCCACAGTGGGGATGTCGTCGGATTCGACCAGGGAAATCTCCAGGTTCCTGCCAATCAGCGTCGATAGGCCGGCCGCCGTCATCCAACCGGCGGTGCCGCCGCCGGCAATGACCACCCGTGTTACCAGACTTGTGTTTTCATGGGTCATAGGGGGCTCTGCTCCAGGTCATGCTAGCGCTTCAGTTGATTCAGCAATTCAGCTCGCAGGCGGCGGGCCATGGGATCGTCGATCTCACCCAGTCGGCCGCGGGCTGCTTCGGGAATATGTGCGGCGGCGTCTTCCGGCGCCTCAAAAACGTAGTAGTTGAACAGGGCACGCCAGGCGCGGCGTTGTGCGGGCGGAAGCGACTTGATCGATAACAGCGCGTGGTTGAGCACGTCGGCGGGTGACCCCATCACCGCGGGTGTCAGGCTCCACCAGTAGTTGACCAGGATGTTAACCGGCTCCATTGCCTCGACGTGGTGCCACCACATGCCCGGTATAAACAGCGCATCACCGGGTTCGAGTTCTGCGACCTGGGCCGTCTCGAGTGCGGCGCGAAAGCGCGGGAAGCGATCGAAGTCCGGGTCGTGGAAGTCCACCAGGCTGATCTGCTGTCCGGCCGGTGTCAGGTCCAGCGGCCCCGGGTATAGATTGACCACCTGCTCGGGCGGGAACACCGTGAAGCGGCGCCGCCCCAGCACGCAGCAGGCAATGTTCTCTGGGAAATCGAAGTGCGCTGCCACTCGACTCCGGTTGCCGATCCAGATGCTGGCCAGGGGGTCTAGCCCCGCCAGTGGCATCGGGTTCTGGGCGCTAAACCCCGGCAACCACTGGTCGATGGAGGTGGACCCCACGTAAAAGCAGGGGGCGTTTGCATCTGCTTCCAGCTCCAGCAGCTTGCGCAGCACGTCGGCGAGGTTGGCGTCCATTTGCAGGAAGTTAAAGCCATCCATCGCCTGGTTGTAAAAAAAGCGCCCGCGGATGTCAGCTTCGCCGAGGAACAGCGATACCGGCTGGCTGTTGTAGAACGAGGCAACATGTTGGAGGGCGGCGGCCGAGCCTGTCCGCCCCTGTTGCACAGCCGGCCACTCCGCAACCAGGCCGCGTAGCAGCAGGGGCTGCTCGGCACCCGCTACCCGCGCGGCGACATCCGGCGGTGTACAGCCGTGTACTTCTTCGACCCGGCGCCGGATGCCTGATGCCGCGTTGTCCTGACCGGTCTGCATCAATCAGCCTGGCAGTTTTGCGTTGCGGCGATCAATCAGTCTCGCCAGTTGGCTCTGGGAGGCGACCATCATGTAGGCGGGTAGCAGGGCACCGTGCCGATTGAGGTCGTCCAATGCCTCTGCGCCCAGTGTTTGCAGCTTCTCGTCGTCGAGCATGTACATGCCCTGGAGCTGATTGCGGGAGCCGTCCTTGAGTGTAATTTCCAGCGTGACCGACTCCACCAGCTCGTACTTGAGCACTAGCTGCACAAAGGATTGGTTCTGTTGCTGCCCCTGGTGGATGGCCTCCAGTTTGTTGGCCATATCCTCGAGAAAATCACTGTTGCCGCCGTGCTCGAGAAACAGCGGGATGCCCTCGGTTTCGCTGATCCGCGGGTGATTCCTGTCAATGGAAACAACACGTTCGCGGCCGGTACCGGTGCCCTGGAAACCGATCAGGAAAGGCTGGCGCTGGATCATCAGAGGCAGGCGCGGCGCATCCCAGCGGTCGCCCTCCAGAAACAGGTTTTCGCCCTGTTCAAAGCCAAACACAGCCACCGGGTAAAGCGCCTCGCCGCCGGGTTCCCGGTACAGCATGATCGGGTAGATGGCCTGCAGGCTGCGCATTTCAAATGGA
This sequence comes from Halieaceae bacterium, assembly GCA_965229625.1. Lineage (GTDB taxonomy): Bacteria > Pseudomonadota > Gammaproteobacteria > Pseudomonadales > Halieaceae > JANQIO01. The sequence goes on along the minus strand of CBDDJJ010000002.1, from coordinate 241,612 downwards.
AAGGTCATGCAAAACATAACGTCATCGCCAAAGCGCGCGCCGCGGTCAGTGATAACTCGCAGGGAAGCATGATCGATGTTGTTGAGTTTCTGGTAGTTTGGCATCTGCTGCTCTGATTATTGTTGGTAAGCTGATTGTATTCGGGTTCCGGCTAGTCTGCAGCGAAACCCTGCTTCCGCAGCCGGCTGATTAGCTCCCGGTTTGATGGCAGGTGAGCGCGATACTTGCCAGCCTTGTCCCGTGCTGTGGCAAACGCTTGTTGCGCGCGCTTGAGTTCATGGTCTCCGGCGCGGCGTCGGCGCCAGTGACTGGCTACCGGGTGCCGCATGCCGTACAGCACGTACTGATAGCTGGCGGCGGGGAACATCTCGTCCACGTGCATCTCGTCGGCGAAACACGGTGTACGGGATTCCCATACGGCCAGTCGCTCCGCCAGCTCGGTGGGAACACTATCTGGCCGGCGATTCTCGACCCAGTACGGGCTGTCTTCGCGGCGCGACAACAAATAGTGCAGCTTGAGGAACTCTATAACCTGGCGCCAGCGGTAGCTGAATTTGGCATTGAATTGGTCGGCCACCCGGCCCATGGACTGCCGGCTGGCGGGCAGTTGCTCCGCAAGCATGCGCGCTGACAGCTCCACCAGCACCAACGCCGAGGCCTCGAGCGGCTCGATAAAACCAGCTGACAGTCCGATGGCCACACAGTTGCGGTGCCAGAACTTTTCACGGTAGCCGGGGCGAAACTTGATCAGTCGTATCGGTAGCTCCCCGACGGCGATCTCTGGATTGCAAAACCGCAGGTAGTTCATAAGCTCTTCGCGGGCCGCGCCTTCATCGAGGTGACGGCTGGAGAACACGTAGCCAGTCCCTTTGCGGGTGGGCAAACCGATATCCCATATCCAACCGCATGACTGTGCGGTGCCCAGGGTCACCGATGCGATGGGAGCATCGTCGTTGGGGTAGGGCACCTGTACGGCCAGCGCCCTGTCGTTGAACAGCACATGGTCCATGTCAAGGAAACCGACGCCGTAGTGCTCGCCTAGCAGCAGGCTGGCAAAGCCGCTGCAGTCAACAAACAAATCGCCGTGAATCTCGCCGCTACGCTCACACATGATGGCCTGCACGTCTGCATCGGCCGAGCCGACAATACCGGTGACGTGGTCCACAACGTGCTTTACGCCCAGCTTCTCCACCGCGTGCTTGCGTAGCAGCGCGGCAAACTTCGAGGCATCGAGGTGGTAGCCGTAGTTAAGGGTGCCGGCATAGTTGGGCGCGGCGAGCTGCTTGGGCGCCAGCCGGGCTTCACAGACTTCGAACTGCGGAGTCACGGCCTCGGCGAATGCCCTATCGGCTTGGCAGCTGGGCCAGAAGTCCGCCAGGTTCAGCGACGGGTAGGCCTCTGGTAACGTGAATGGGTGGTAATAGAACTCGTCGCCGCCGTACAGCCAACCCCTGAAGCAGGAACCCTGCTTGAAGGAGGCATCGCACTCACGCACAAAATCGGCTTCGGCTATGCCGATCTTGCCCAGCGTGGTGCGCATGGAAGGCCAGGTACCTTCGCCCACACCGATTGTTCCGGTGCGGTCGGACTCCACCAGAATGATGCTGACCCCTTCCGGGCCCTCGCGGTACTCGGCAGCCAGGCTTGCGGCGGTCAGCCAACCGGCGGTTCCCCCGCCAACAATGACTATGGTTTTTACAGCGCTCATGCTCTCTAGAGGCACCGGTGGCTGGCCGCGCTGTCGCAAGCTGCCCCGGAATTTACAAATGCCATTGCCCACAGGCCACACAGCAAAAAGCCGCTGGGTACAGCGGCTTCAGCATACGGCAACTGGCAGTCGCCTGGCGAACGGCGTTTAAAAATTGTAGCGAAAACCACCCTGGTAGCGGGCCCCGGTCTGGCCTACGTAGTTGAGCTGCAGCCCGCTGCGAGCGTACTCGCGGTTGACCTCGTCAGTCACGTTGATCGCCTCGATGAAGACGATAAAGCCGTCGGTGACCGCATAGGAGGCATTCACGTCCCACTGCTCATATTCTTCGGTGTACGACGGTTGCGTAGTACCGCCTGTGAAGAAGTCGTCGCGCCAATTGTAAGCAGCGCGCACCATGATGCCGTTCTTATCGTAGTAGGCGATGAAATTGCGGGTGTCGCTTAGGCCAGGCAGTGCAAACTGCGGTTCCATGGAGCGGTTGTTGAACTCCGGGTCGCCGCTGGCGAATGTGGCATTGACGATGAATCCGAAACCGCTGGCCCCAAAGTCGTGCTGCCAGGCGACCTCCCAGCCATCGATGTTCAACTCGTCGTCTGAATTGATCTTGGAGTCCACGTCGTAGAAGGCCGGGTCGTCGCGGCCCTGTACACCAGTAATAACCTGGCCCGCTACGTCGACGCCCGGCTCATTGGGGAAATTGGTGAAGATGTAGTTGCGGATATCAGTGTTGTTGGCGCTAGCGCCCAGGTCGGCGATCGCAGCCTCATACAGGGGGCCAAGCGCCGGGTGAGCCAGATTCGGGAACAGCACCACATCATTGAACTCCGCGTCGGTGACAAAATTCTTCACCGACTTGTCGAAGTAGCCGATTGATACGTAGCTGGTGTCGCCGTAATACCACTCCGCTGAGAAGTCCCAGTTGGTGGATTCGTGAGGCTCCAGCCCTGGGTTGCCCACGGTACCCTCGGCGGTGAAGTTGCCCTGGTCCACCCGGAGGATCTGCGACACCGACAGGTTGCCGCGCAGGTCCTCCATGGACGAGCGGGCAATCGTTTCGCTGTAGGACAGCCGCAGCTTGACGTCCTCGATGACCTCGATATCAAAATCGAAGGCCGGTAGCGAAACATCGTAGTCGTCCTCAAGACCGGAAGGTATCAGGTCGTCGGCGAGAATGGCCGTGAACTCGTTGGTCGATGCCCAGTCGATGCGGGTGTAGTTTTCACTCTCGGCACTCGACTCGACATCGGTCTCCTCATAGCGGTAGCCGATGCGCGCATTGTAGGGCAGGCCGAACATTTCTCCGCTGTGGGCGACTTCGATGAATATGGCGTTGGTCTCCTCCGACAACTGGTTGCCAAATCCCGGATTGCTGTCCGCGCAGAAGCCGGTCCCGCAATCACCGTCGGTGCTGGCAGTGGGCAGATGCCAGGAGTCCCCCTCTGGCAGGTTTTGCAACAGTTCCGCCCGTTCTGCGACCGCCGCCATATCGAACAGGAAGAAATTGTTGTTCACCTGGCCGCCACCGCTGATGTCGTCGTATACGCCGCGCAGGGAGGCCGGCACCATCAGGTCGGCGATCGAACCAAAGGCTGAAGCCTGGTTCTGGCCCCAGGTGTTGCGCTGCACATTGCTGGTGGACTCGAAATTGTCCAGTTCCATAATGGAGACACCGAAATCAATCGACGTGCGGCCCTCATTGAAACGGAACTGGCCGCCGAACTGGGCTTGCTTGATGTCCATTTCGGCCCACTCGTTATCGAACACGCTGCCGGTGATCTGCATGTCGTCCGGGCTCAAAGGATCGGATGCGACGGTCGTAGTGTTGGGGATATCGTTGCGCCAGTCGACCGTGGCCGACTCCCGCGCAAAGCTGGCAATGGAGATCACCGCGCTGCTGCCGAAGCGGCTGTTGGGCTCCCGCTTGGCGGTAGAGTCGTGGTAATCGGCCCACAGCGTCAGGTTGTCCAGTACGTCCCAGGTAAAGTTGATACCGGCGGAATCCCGCTCGTTTTTGGAGGCGTCGATACCGGCACCCATGGGAAAATCCGGCTGGTTGTCGCTCTCGGAATAGATCTCCGGTGAGACCACGGTGCCGTCGGTCCAGGTGCCGGACTGGCCGGTGGGGCTGAACCAGATCGACATATTGTTGAAGCGGCGGTCCAGTTCAAACTCCGCGTAGGTGTAGTCCAGTGTCAGTTCCATGGTGTCCAGCGGGCGCCACTGCAGGGTGATCTGGCCATTAATGCGGGTTCTCTCGAAGTCCTCCTGCTGGTAGATGATCTGCTGCGGCAGGGCAACGATGTCGCCGTCGCCGGGCGGGTTGGTCTGCTGGCCATTATCCGGAATTGCAGAGCCATCGCGTTCGACCCAGGAAGTGTTCTGGGCAAAGGCCTGGCCAGAGTCGCGCTCGGAGTAGTTGCCATTGATAAGGATGCCAACCCTGTCATCAAAGAAGGTGTGGCTGATCAGGCCCGATATTTCCGGAGTGTAGTCGTCACCTTCGTAGGTTGAGGTGTCGTGGATAGCCGCCGCGCCGAAGCTGGCGTTGAAGCCTGGTCGATCAAAAGGTTTGTGCGTCAGCACGTTGATAGTCGCGCCGATGCCGCCGCTGGCAACGCTGGCGCGGCCGGTCTTGTAAACCTCTACCCCGGAGACCGCGTCAGCGGCAATGTCGGCAAAATCAAAAGACCGGCCTGTGCCACCGTGAGTTGGCATTTGGCGGCCATTCAGAGTCACCAGGTTGAATGCGCCGCCGAAGCCGCGCACTGTTACTTCTGAACCTTCACCGCGCTGGCGGTCGATGGCGACGCCGGTGATTCTCTGCAGGGATTCTGCCAGGTTGGTATCCGGGAAAGCGCCGATATCCTCTGCGCTGATGGCGTCTACCACCCCGTAGGAATCACGCTTCACGTCCATCGAACGGCGCAGGCTGGCGCGTACTCCGGTTACCACGACTTCTTCGATGAGTCGCGGCGATGACTCACTCAAATCACTGACGCCGGAGCTATCAGCGTCCTGTGCATAGAGCGGCATGGAGGCTGCACTACCCAGGACCAGTGAGACTGCACTTGCCACCCGACGCTTTGCAAAAGAGTTCTTCAGCATGACAGAGACATCCCTTTATTAGCTTTATATTGGAATTAGGACGCTTGCATACTCCCACACATGCCCGGGTGGAACTACAGAGTTGCGTTAAGAGGGATTCGGTCTGCGTTAAAGTGGACAGCCGCATTTTGTGAGCGCCCCCGGCCGCAGCCGACGCCGGTTGAAACCCGCCTCAACAGCCCGCTCACAGCGCTGGGCGCGGCGTCTGGCAGCGCGCCAGTCGAGTGTGCCACGGCCTGTTGTGCCCCGCTCCGAGGGGCTTGTCCAGGCTTTGCCCAGGTCTGTGCTGGCAGGGCTGTTGTAGTGTTGTCAGTGCACCAATTCCAGTGTGCCGAACAGACCTGCATCTATCCAGCCGCGGTCCGGTTGGGGCGGCGCGGCATACTCAGAGCCAATGAAATTCTCGCGAATGTCGCTGCCATCGTTGTCGCAATAAGCCAGCATGAAGCCCAGGGTTTTGCCGGCAAACAGCGTTACCGGAGTGTTGTCAGCTGCAGCATCGTCGTAGCTGTCGGGGTAGATGCGCAGGCTTACCTCCCACACGGTGTTGTCCCGGTACTGGCGCCAGCGGCTTTCTATATGGTGGTTGTAGGTGCGCGGCTTGCGGTCCGTGCCGATGTCGATAGCCTGGTTGTCCAGCGCGACGTGATAGGCAAAGGCATTGTGGTTGTACTGGTGATTGCCACCGGAATGGTTCTCGTCCACAAATATCTCAAGGGTGTCATCGTCCCAGTACTGAACCAGCGGATCGCGGTAGCGATCTATCAGTCTGTCATCAACGAACTCAAACAGAATGTAGATGCGCTGTTCTGTCCACACGACTTTGTAGTGACCGCGAAAATCGTCGTCGTCATAGGTGGGCCCCAGCCAGCGCTGGTTCACGGGTCGCCAGGGCGCTCCGCTCCAGGCTTTGTCGTCGCCGCTACCATCAATTTTGGGCGCCAGCAGTGCCCGCGGGGCCGGATAATACGAGCGCCCCGGGTCGTGGGAGTCCGCTGCCTGAGCGGCAGCGCATCCGAGGTACAGCGCCGTGACCAGGCAGCGGCGGGCTATCAGCAAACTATTCACGCATTATCTCCTCAGCGACGATGACGCGCTCTCGGGCGACGCCTGGAGGTGCAATTATTTGCTGCCCGGCAGCGCTGGCTCGATTATTATTCGGCGAACTGGACCTCCACTGCGGCGAGGTGGACAATGCCGGCATGAGCGAAATAATAAAAACCATAGCGCGCGCCTTCTATAACAATCGGAACTACCGCTTCTGGGCCTACCAGTGCGCAGGTTGGTCTGGCTATTCTCTGGTTACATTTCTCAGCATCACCTTGATGGATAACAATGTGAGTCTGCCGCACCTGCTGCATATAGCGTTGCAGGCGGTGCTCGGTATTCTGTGCTCCTGGCCGCTGCGCCCGATTTATCGGGCTACGTTCCAGAAGCCTCTGCTGGAGCGGGTGGTGGTGTCGCTGCTGGCAATTGTCGTTCTGAGCGCTGCCTGGACAGCGATGCGTATAGAAGCCTTTGCGTCCATATCCGGCGAACCACCGCTGTGGCATGAGTTTCACTACTGGTATTTCGGCTCGCTGTTCGTATTCCTTAGCTGGACTGGCTTGTACTACGGCATCCACTACTACCAGCTGCTGATCGTTGAACACCAGAAAGTGTTGGAAGCGTCTGCGCTTCGTGACAAGGAGAAACTGAGGCGCGTGGAGGCGGAGTCCCTGGCGCGAGAGGCACAGCTGAAGATGCTTCGCTACCAGTTGAATCCGCATTTCCTGTTCAATACGCTCAACGCCATCAACGCCATGGTGCGCCTGGGTGAGAGACGCCAGGCCGGTGAAATGATTCAGGGCCTGAGCAGTTTTCTGCGTCACTCCCTTGACCAGGAAGAGCTTGAAGACGTTACCCTCGAGCAGGAGCTGGAATCACTGGAGCTCTACCTTGACATAGAGAAGGCGCGATTCCAGGACCGCCTCACGCTGGTGTTTTCCATTGATCCGGCGGCGAGGCAGGCGGTGGTGCCCGGGCTGATACTGCAACCGATCGTAGAGAACTCCATGAAGTACGCCATTTCCCCTATGGAGGAGGGCGGCAGTGTTGAGATTCGCGCGCGCGTCGCCGGAGACCAGTTAGAGCTGGAGGTGCTGGACAGCGGACCAGGGGTCGAGAACCTGGAGACCGACCTGGAACGTGGCATCGGGCTGCGCAACACGGTGGAGCGGCTGCAGACCTTGTACGACAGTAACTATGAGTTTGTAGTCCACAATCATGAATCCATGGGTTTGCAGGTGAGAATTTCTATTCCCCTGCAAATGGCTGCGGAATCTGATCCGGCCCGGGTGGCCTGATGGCGGGCAGTGTCCTCCGCACCATCATCGTGGATGATGAGCCCCTTGCGCGGCGCTTGCTGCGTGTATTACTGGAGGATATTCCCGGCGTGGAACTGGTGGCGGAGTGTGCCAATGGTCGGGAAGCCATCGAAAAAACCCGGGAGCTGGCACCGGATCTGCTGATCCTGGACATCCAGATGCCGGGTATGACGGGCTTCGATGTGGTTAAGGGTCTGCAGGCGGAGCTGGTGCCCAATGTCATTTTCTGCACGGCCTATCAACGCTACGCCCTCGACGCTTTCGACCTGCACGCAGTGGATTATTTGCTTAAGCCGGTGGACGAGAGCCGTCTGCAGCGTGCCATCCAGCGGGCGTTGCAAAGACTGGGTGAAGATGAGGATCTCACCGACAACAAGTCGCCGCTGCTCGGAGCAATCGACGAAATCGCCCGCAAGGTCACCTCGCGCACAGACCCCCGCACCCAGTCCCCGGTGAGGGCACCGGAGCAGTTCCTGCATGAAAAGCTGGCGGTTAAAACCCAGGACAGCACCATTCTCGTCAGCATAGAAGACATCGACTGGGTGGATGCCGCGGGCGACTATATGTGCCTGCATGTGAAAGGTGAAACACTGATTCTGCGCAGCACGCTCAAAAGCCTGATGGATAGACTCGATCCGGATATGTTCAAGCGCATTCACCGATCAACGGTGGTCAACCTGGCTCGCATTCAGAAAGCCTCGCCCCTGAAAAAGGGCGAGTACATGCTGGACCTTGGCGATGAGGTGCAGCTCAAGGTGAGTCGGAATTACCGGGATGCGATCAAGACTTTCCTGGAGGCGCGCTAGCCGGCGAACTGGAACCCGCTTATCGCAGTGCCGGTCCCGTTTGCCGAATTTCCGTTGCCGGCTTTCAGCCCGGCTTTAGGCTGACTATATGCAAGGGTTGGAGAACCACAAGATGAACCGGGTTTTGCTGGTGATGGTGTCGCTCTGCCTGCTGGCGGGCTCCTGCAAGAGCCCAATCGAGCCTGACGTCAAAGGCTACCTGCTGGCAGGTGAGAATTTCGGCGTGGCGTACTCCGGATTTCGGGAGGGGCAACACCCGGACCGCGGCGCCGGTGCCCGCAACCCCAGCCGTGAGCAAGTGGCGGAGGACCTCAGGATCCTGGTGGACCACGGGTTTCGCCTGATCCGCCTGTACGACTCCGGTGAAAACTCAGCGTTGGTGCTGGACATCATTCGCGTACAGCAACTTCCGCTCAAGGTACTGCTGGGTGTATGGCTGGAGGCGGAAATCAGCAATCACGAGAACTGCCCGTGGCTCGATGAGCCGATCCCGGCCTCCGTGCTGCTGGCCAATCGAGAGGCCAATCGAGCAGAGGTGTCACGTGCTGTGCAACTTGCGAAGTCATACCCGGAAAGCGTAGCGGCATTAAATGTCGGCAATGAAGCCCTGGTGGAGTGGACCGATCACCTGGTACCACTTGATTCGCTGATTGACTACGTGCGCACTGTCAAAGCCGCAGTAGCCCTGCCGGTCACTGTGGCGGAAAACTATGAATGGTGGGCGGCCCATGGCGCAGCCCTGGCTGCCGAGCTGGATTTCATAGGCGTGCATACCTATCCGCAATGGGAGGGACGCGATATTGATCGGGCACTGGCCTACACAGAGGAAAACCTCGCGCAGGTGCGAAGGGCCCTGCCAGGTGTTCCCATGGCCGTTCTGGAAGCCGGCTGGGCCAGCCTGGCGGAAGAGTTCGGCGATCGTGCGGGCGAGCCCGAACAGCAACGCCACTATCGGGAACTCAGGGCGCTGGCCGAGCGCGAAGCTATGACCGTGTTGTTCTTCGAAGCGTTTGATGAGCCCTGGAAAGGCCACCCTGATAAACCCCTGGCCGCTGAGAAGCACTGGGGTCTGTTTACTGTGGGCAGAACGGCGAAGCAGGCCATGCAGGGTCAGGCATTGCCGCTTTACGATTCGGCTGCTGTGGTGTGGGCGGTAAACCTCGGGGGCGAGGCCTATATCGATGTTGAAGGCGTAGCATTCGAAGGTGATACGCTCGAAGGTGATACTGTCCGCGGCCTTGTGGATCGGGTGAAAGGCGCACAGGATACTGGCGTATACGGCAGCTACCGGGAGGGCGCGCTCGAGTTGGCAAAGTCTTTGCCCAACGGCATCTACGACCTGGCGCTCTATTTCGTCGAGCCGGCGAATACGGCAATGGGCGATCGGGTGTTTGACGTGAGGATACAGGGCGCGGTAGCGATACCGGCGCTGGACGTGCGCCAGGCCCGCGATGGCATGTCCGGATCAGCCCTGCTGCGCACCGTGCACAGCATCATGGTGGAGGATGGCCAATTCAGGCTGTCGCTGGATAGCCGCAAGGGGGAGCCGGTGCTCAGCGCCTTCGCGCTGCGCGCCCGCAGGCCCGATGACCGTAAGTGGGACCTGGTTTGGAGCGACGAATTTGACTACCAGGGCCGCCCCGACCCAAAAAAGTGGAATATCGACTCGTGGGAGCCGCGGCGCGTTAACGATGAAGACCAGGCCTACACCGTCCGTGAGAAAAACCTGCGGGTGGAAAATTCCTTGCTGATGATCGAAGCTCACCGGGAGCTTTATGGGGAGGCGCAATATACGTCTGGCCGCGTTCACTCTCTGGGCAAAGGGGACTGGCTATACGGTCGAGTGGACATCCGTGCCCGCCTGCCCGGCGGGCAGGGCACCTGGCCGGCGCTGTGGATGCTACCCAGCGATGCGTTTCGCTATGCGACGCTCTGCAGCGATGACCCTGCGGATTGGCAGGGCAGCAACGAATGCGACGCCTGGCCCAACTCCGGTGAGATCGACATTATGGAGCATGTCGGTTACGACATGCGCCGCCTGCACGGTACGGTTCACAACCGGGCCTACTATCACGTGAACCGGGAGCAGCGTAAGGGCAGTATGGAGGTTGATGGGCTGGAGCGCGACTTCCATGTATACAGCCTGGAGTGGACATCCGATGTCATTCGCGTGTTCTTCGACGGAATCCCCTATTTTACCTATGTGAACGAAGGGGATGGCTGGGAGAGCTGGCCATATGATCACCCCTACCACCTGATAATGAACCTGGCCGTGGGCGGCCACTGGGGCCGCGCCGGTGGCCCCATCGATGACAGTGTTTTTCCGGTGCGCTTGGAGGTGGACTACGTCCGGGTATTTGAGCCCGCGCGGTAGGCCCTGGCCTTACTCCGGGACGGGCTCCAGCACGTTGGCCTGGGCGGCGGCGATGCGTGCGATCGGCACCCGGTAAGGTGAGCAGCTGACGTAGTCCAGTCCCAACTCGTGGCAGAAGCTGATCGACTTCGGGTCGCCGCCGTGCTCGCCACAGATACCGTACTTGATGCCTTTCTGGCCGATCTTGCTGTCTTCGATAGCGATTTTCATCAGGCGGCCGACGGCGCGCACGTCGAGAGAGACGAAGGGGTCGGAGTCGACGATCTTGCGGTTCAGGTATTCGCCGATGAACTTGCCGATGTCATCCCGTGAAAAGCCGTAGGTCATCTGGGTGAGGTCATTGGTGCCGAAGCTCATGAATTCCACTGCCGGCGCCAGCCGCTTGGCGCCCAGGCAGGCCCGTGGCGTTTCCATCATGGTGCCGACCTTGTACGGCACCGATGCCTTTTTCTCTGACATGGCCTTGAGAATGCTTTTCTCGATCACCTCGGTGATGCGGCGAATCTCCCGTACGTTCACCACCAGCGGAATCATGATCTCCGGCAGCGGGTTGAGGCCCTTTTCCTTGGCCTCGATGGCGGCGGTGATAATCGCCGTCGCCTGCATCTCGGTAATCTCCGGGAACACGATGGACAGGCGGCAGCCGCGAAAGCCCAGCATGGGATTCACTTCCTGCAGGCCGTGGGAGCGCTCGCGAATCACATCCAGGGGTACACCGATGCGCTCCGACAGGCTTGCCATGTCTTCTTCGTCATGGGGCAGGAACTCGTGCAGCGGCGGGTCCAGCAGGCGCACCGTGACCGGCAGGCCGTCCATCACCTCGAACAGGGCCAGCATATCGGCGCGCTGGAACTCCAGCAGCTTTTCCAGGTAGGCGCTGCGCTGTTCCCTGGTCTCCGCCAGGATCATGCCGCGCATATGGTCGATGCGCTCGGTCTCGAAGAACATGTGCTCGGTGCGGCACAGGCCGATACCTTCGGCACCCAACTCGCGAGCCTTGGCGGCATCTTCCGGGGTTTCGGCGTTGGCCCGCACTTTGAGCTTACGGTGCTTGTCGGCCCAGGCCAGCAAGGTCTGGAAATCCTCTGAGGATGAGGCTTCAGTCTTGGGAATGTCGCCCAGCATGACCTCCCCGGTAGAGCCGTCCAGAGTGATGGTCTCGCCGCGCCTGATGACCACACCGTCGTCGGTGGTGACGGTGCCGGCCTGGTAGTCCAGGGTCAGGTGTTCACAGCCGGTAATAGCGCAGACGCCCATGCCGCGCGCGACCACGGCAGCGTGGGAGGTCATACCACCCAGCTCGGTGAGAATCCCCTCGGCAACCTTCATGCCGTGAATGTCCTCGGGGGTGGTTTCGCGGCGCACCAGTACAACGGGTGTGCCGTCTTTGGCGACCTGTACCGCCTCGTCGGCGGAAAACACTACCTGGCCGGTGGCGCCGCCGGGGCTGGCCGGCAGGCCCTTGGCGACGATGTCCTGCTTGGCGGCGGGGTCAACCATGGGGTGCAGGAAAGCCTCGACGTGTTCCGGTGATACTCGCAGCAGGGCTTCCTTCTCGGTAATCAGGCCCTCGTTGACCATGTCCACGGCGATTTTTACCGAGGCGCGGCCGGTGCGCTTGCCGCTGCGGGTCTGCAGCATGTACAGGTGGCCTTCCTGGACCGTGAACTCCAGGTCCTGCATGTCGCGGTAGTGGCGTTCCAGCAGGGCCTGGGTTTCGAACAACTGGTCATAGACCTCGGGCATGGCCTCATGCAGGGCTGTGATCGGCTGTGGGGTGCGAGTGCCGGCCACCACGTCTTCACCGGCGGCGTTGATCAGGTACTCGCCGAAGAAAGCATCCTCGCCGGTAGAGGGGTTGCGGGTGAAGGCCACGCCCGAGCCGGAGGTCTCGCCAAAGTTGCCAAACACCATGGCCTGCACGCAGACCGCGGTGCCCAGGTCCTCATCGATGTTGTTCATCTCCCGGTAGACGATAGCGCGGGGCGTGTGCCATGACAGGAAAACGGCCTCTACCGCGGCCTTGAGCTGGGTGTGGGGGTCCTGGGGGAAATCCACCAGCTCCTTGAAGCGCGCCACCACGGCTTTCCAGTCGTCGGCGTTCAGCTCGGTGTCCAGGGCCTTGCCGGTCTCTGCCTTGCGCGCGGCGATCACCTCCTCGAAACACTCGTCCTCGGTGCCCAGCACCACATCGGCATACATCTGGATAAAGCGGCGGTAGGAATCGTAGGCAAACCGCGGGTTGCCGGTCTTGCGGGCCAGGCCCTCGACAATCTCGTCATTCATGCCCAGGTTGAGGATGGTGTTCATCATGCCGGGCATGGACACCGGCGCGCCGGAACGTACCGAGAACAGCAGGGGATTCTCCGGGTCGCCGAAGCGCCCGCCCATCTGCTCCTCGACCAGGGCCAGCGCTACCCGGTACTCGGATTCCAGCTTGCTGGGCAGCTTGTTGCCGCTGTCGAAAAACTCCCTGCAGGTTGGCGTGGTGATGATGAAACCAAAGGGAACCGGAAGGCCCAGGCTGGTCATTTCGCAAAGGTTGGCTCCCTTGCCGCCCAGCAGTTCGCGATCATCCTTGCTGCCCTCGTTGAAGAGGTATACGCGTTTGGCCATGGTATCTCCTGGTGTCCTGACTGTGCTTTAAAAGCTGTTAAGTGTGCGGTCGGCGGTTGAATCCCGCCAAGTACCCTATCCGTCCAGCCGCGTAGTATACTGCGCGGCTGTTTTGTTGCAGCAGGAAATCCCTCCCTTGGAAAAAGCCCAGGAGACTGTACGGGGTCTCAGTTACCCCTGGGGCCGCAAGGCCGACCCGGGACGTGGTGAACCGGTGAAGGTGGCGGAAGGCGTTTACTGGGTGCGGTTTTCCATGCCCATGTCCCTGGACCATATCAACCTCTGGTTGCTGCGGGACGGGGAGGGCTGGGCCATTGTCGATACCTGCCTGGCGCTGGGTTCCGCCCGCGACCAGTGGGAGACCCTGTTCGAGGGCTTCATGGGTGGTGAGCCGGTAACCCGCGTGATCTGCACCCACATGCACCCCGACCACGTTGGCCTGGCAGGCTGGCTCTGTGAGCGCTTCGGCTGCGAACTGTGGATGTCTAGGGCCGAGTTTCTCATGTGCCGCTCGCTGGTCAGCGACACCGGCCGCGACGCACCGGAGGCGGGTATCAGCTTTTACCGCGCCGCGGGCTTCAACGAGCAGCAGCTGTCTGACTACGTGAAGCGCTTCGGTGGCTTTGGCCGGGCCGTGCATCGCCTGCCGGACGGTTACCGGCGTATTCGCGGCGGCGATACCCTGCGCATCGACGACCGCTACTGGCAACTGGTTCCCGGCAGCGGCCATTCGCCAGAGCATATCGCCCTGTACTGCCCGGCGCTCAAGCTGCTGATTTCCGGCGACCAGGTACTGCCGCGCATCACGCCCAATGTCAGCGTGTTTCCCACCGAGCCCAACGGTGACAACCTGCGCGACTGGCTGCTGTCCAGCGCCAAGATTCGCGAAACCGTTCCCGACGATGTGCTGGTGCTGCCGGCCCACGAGGCGCCGTTTTACGGCCTGCACGTGCGGCTGACCCAGATTATCGAAGGGCACGAGCGCGACCTTGACCGGCTCTGGGACCACCTGGCGGAGCCACGCCGTGCAGTGGACTGTTTCTCTGCACTGTTCAAGCGCACCATCGACGACAATTCCATCCAGCTCGCCATCGGCGAAACCCTGGCCCACCTCAACTGCCTGATGGGCCGGCGGCTGGTGCAGCGCCAGCGCGATGCCGAAGGCGTGGACTGGTATTCACAGGTCACCGACATTTTCGAGGACGAAGCATGGAGCACATAGCGGAACGCCTGGCGCGGCTGCGCGGCGTGATGGCGGAGCGCGGGCTCGACGCATTGATCGTGCCGCGCGCCGATGAGTACCTGGGCGAGTACCTGCCCCCGCAAAACGAACGCCTGCACTGGGCCAGCGATTTCACCGGCTCCGCCGGTGTGGCCATCATCATGGCGGAGCGCGCGGCGGTGTTCACCGACGGCCGCTATACCGTGCAGGTACGCCAGCAGGTGGACCAGGACCTGTTCGAGCTGCACCACTCGGTAGAAACCCCCCACGTGAAATGGCTGTCCGGCCAGCTTGGGGTGGGCAGCAAGGTGGGTTATGACGCCCGCATGCACAGCCTCAGCTGGGCGCGTGCCGCCAACAAGATCCTCAACAAGCAGGACATCGAGCTGGTGGAAACCGGCGACAACCTGGTGGACCTGTGCTGGCAGGACCGCCCGGTACCCGCCATCCACAAGGCGATGCTGCTGGACCAGGATTTCACCGGTCAGGGCAGCACCGAGAAGCGCGCGGCGATTGCCGCCAGGCTGCGTGAGGAAGGCGCGGCGGCCGCGCTTGTGTTCGCTGCTGACAGTGTCGCCTGGCTGCTGAATATTCGCGGCCGGGACATTCCCTCCCTGCCACTGGTGCTGGGTTTTGCCCTGCTGCACAGCGACGGCCGGCTGGATTTCTTTACCAACCCGGACAAGATTCCCGACGGCTTCGCGGCCCATGTCGGTGACGGCGTGACCGTGTTGGCGGAGGCTGAGGCGCCGGCCGCCTTCAAGGCCCTGGCGGGGGAAACCGTTCTCGCCGACCCGGCCACGGCCAATGCCTGGTGCCAGCTCGAGCTGGAGCGCGCGGGGGCGACCCTGCTGGCGGCCGACGACCCGGTACTGATGCCCAAGGCCTGCAAGAACGAGGTGGAAGTGCAGGGCATGCGCGATGCTCACCTGCGTGACGGTGTGGCCGAGGTCAAGTTCCTGGCCTGGCTGGATGCTGAGGTGGCTGCCGGCCGCCTGCACACGGAAGCGGAGCTGTCGGACAAGCTGCTGACCTTCCGCGCCGAACAGGCACGTTTCCAGGAGGTGAGTTTCGACACGATTTCCGCGGCGGCCGGCAATGCGGCCCTGCCGCACTACCACTACCTGAATGCCCCGGAAGAGACCCGGCTGGCGATGGATTCGGTGTACCTGGTCGACAGCGGCGGGCAGTACCTGGACGGCACCACGGATATCACCCGCACGGTGGCGATCGGCGACCCCGGCCCGGAGGTACGCGAGCGTTTTACCCTGGTGCTCAAGGGGCATATTGCCCTCGACCAGGTACGTTTCCCGGAGGGCACCACCGGCACCCACCTGGATGTGCTGGCGCGCATGTTCCTGTGGCGTGAGGGCCTGGATTACGACCACGGCACCGGCCATGGCGTTGGCGCTTTCCTCAGCGTGCACGAGGGCCCGCAGCGCATTGCCAAGGCCGCCAGTGACGTGGCGCTGAAGCCCGGCATGGTGCTGAGCAATGAGCCCGGCTATTACAAGGACGGCGCTTACGGTATCCGCTGTGAAAACCTGGTGGTGGTGCGCGAGGCGACGATCGACAGCGACGACGACCGCACCATGTACGAATTCGAAGCCATCACCCTGGCGCCCTTTGACCTGCGCCTGGTGGAACCGTCGCTGATGACGGCGGACGAAATCCGCTGGCTCAACGATTACCACGCCCGTGTGCGTGACAAGCTCTCACCTCACCTGGAAGGTGACGAGCTGGCCTGGCTGCAACAGGCCACCCAACCCATTCAACCTGCAGGAGAGAAAGCAGCATGAGTGAAGCCTATATCTGTGGCGCAGTACGCAGCGCCGGTGGCCGCAAGAAGGGCCGCCTGTCCAAAGTTCACCCGATCGACCTCGGCGCCAAGGTAGTCGACGCCCTGGTGGAGCGCACCGGCATCGATCCGGAATCCGTGGATGACCTGATCTTCGGCTGTGTCAGCCAGGTGGGCGCGCAGAGCAGCAACGTGGCCCGCAATGTCTGCATCTCTTCAGTGCTGGGCGAAAGTGTCCCTGGCACCAGTGTTGACCGCCAGTGTGGCTCCGGCCAGCAGGCTATTCACTTTGCCGCCCAGGCGGTGATGTCCGGCACCCAGGACCTGGTGATTGCCGGCGGTGTGGAAAGCATGACCCAGGTGCCCATCGGCGCCAGCATCATCGATGGCTACAAGGCGGATCACGGCACGCCCTACGGCGAGGAGATCATGAAGCGCTACCCCGGCGTCCAGTTCTCCCAGTTCACCGGCGCGGAAATGCTGGTAGAAAAATACAACATCAGCAAGGAAGAGCTGGAAGAGTTCGCTTTCTCCTCCCACGTGAAAGCCAAGCAGGCGGTGGAAGAGAATCGCTTCGACAAGGAAATTGTACCCATCGAAGTGGAGCTGGAAGACGGCAGCCTGGAGATGCATACCCAGGACGAAGGTATCCGCATGGACGCCACCCTGAATGCGATCCGCGGCCTCGAGCCCCTGCAGGAAGGCGGCACGATTACCGCCGCCATGGCTTCACAGATCTGCGACGGCGCCTCTGCCGTGCTGGTGGCCAACCGCGAAGCGGTGGAGAAGTACGGCCTCAAGCCGATGGCGAAGATTGTCGCCATGTCGGTGGTGGGTACCGACCCGATCATCATGCTGGAAGGCCCGATCAAGGCGACCGAGAAAGTGCTGGAGAAGGCCGACATGAAGCTCGATGACATCGACCTGTTCGAAGTCAACGAGGCCTTCGGTTCCGTGCCCATGGCCTGGGTCAAGGGCACCGGCGCCGATATCAACAAACTCAACGTCAATGGCGGCGCCCAGGCGCTTGGCCATCCGCTGGGCGGTACCGGCGCCAAGCTCATGACCACCCTGGTTCACGAGTTGCATCGTTCCGGCAAGCAGTATGGCCTGCTGGCCATCTGTGAAGGCGGCGGCACCGCGAACGGCACCATCGTGGAGCGCATGGACGGCTCGCTGTAGCGCTCTATGGCGTCTGAGCCTTTTTCCCTCATGGGAAAAAGGCTCTGGCGCCTTGTCTCCTGGCCTGGCCCCGTTTCCCTGTTCTTAGACTCGAACCCCTGATACGCGATACCCTGACCGCGTTACATTCCGGAGAATAATAATATGGCCCTGTCAGGTGGCAGCCACGAAAACTGGTCCTCGCGTTGGGCATTCCTTATGGCCTCGGTCGGCTTTGCAGTGGGCCTGGGCAATATATGGCGCTTCCCATATGTAGCGGGTGAGAACGGCGGTTCAGCCTTCGTGCTGGTTTACCTTGCCTGTGTTTTCGGGATTGGTGTGCCGATCCTGATTGCCGAACTGTTTGTTGGCCGCCGCGGCAAGATGAGCCCGCCCCTGGCCATGCGCAATGTCGCCAGCGCGGAAGGCCGGCACAAGGGCTGGCAACTGGTGGGACATATGGGCCTGCTGGCCGCCTTCACTATCGAGATCGTGTACGCCGTCGTCGTGGGCTGGGTCCTGTGGTATTTGTTCAAGGCCATCAGCACCGGCTTCACCGGCTTTGACAGCGGTATCGCCGAGGCGGAATTCGCCACGGTGCTGGCCGATCCGACCGGCATGCTGTTCTGGACGCTGATCGGCCTGGCGATTACCGGCTACATCATCTATTCCGGGGTACAGGGTGGCATCGAGCGCGCGGTGACTATCCTGATGCCGGTACTGTTCGGACTGCTGGCCCTGCTGGCCTTGTACAACGTGTTTGCCGGCGGCATGAAGGAGGCCCTGGTGTGGCTGTTCGAGCCGGACTTCAGTCGCATCAAGCCCGAGGTGTTCCTGATTGCAGTGGGCCAGGCCTTCTTCTCGATTGGGGTGGCCATGGGCGGCATGATGACCTTTGGTGCCTACCTGCCGAAGACGGTTTCCATCCCCGGTTCGGTGCTGATTATCGTCATTGCCGATACCCTGGTGGCCCTGCTGGCAGGCCTGGTGATCTTCCCGGCGGTGTTCAGCAACGGCCTAGACCCGGCGGCGGGCGCGGGCCTGATTTTCCAGACCCTGCCGGTTGCCTTCGCGCAGATGCCCGGTGGCTACTTCTTCAGTGTCGCCTTCTTCCTGTTGCTGTCGGTCGCCGGCATCACGTCCATGGTGGGCCTGATTGAATCGGTGACCGCGTGGATGGAAGACCATCACGGCTTTGCCCGCCACACCAGCGCGCTGGTGGTGGTGGGAAGCGTTGCCGTGCTGAGCGTGGTCAGCGCCCTGTCCTACAACCTGTTGGGTGACATCAAGGTGGCGGGGCTCACCATCAATGACCTGATGGACTTTTTCTCCAACCAGATCCTGCTGCCCGTGGGTGGCCTGTTGATTGCGGTCTTTGTCGGCTGGTTTGTCTCCACGCGGGCCAGCACCGAGGAGCTGGAATTCTCCAGTCCGCTGTTGTTCAAGCTTTGGCATTTCCTGATTCGCTACGTAGTACCGCCAGCCGTCGCGATCATTTTCTACTTTGGCGTGAGCGAATAAGTCGATGCTGCATACTGTCACCGAGTTTCTCTGGAGCTATGTGCTCATCGTTCTGCTGGTGGGTTTGGGGCTGTGGTTCACGATAGCTTCACGTTTTGTCCAGTTCCGCTTCTTCGGCGCCATGTTTGCCTCGCTGCGTCGCGGCATTCACGAAAAGGAAGGGCACCTGTCGTCTTTCCAGGCACTGGTGATCAGCGTCGCCGGCCGTGTGGGGGGTGGCAACATCGCCGGCGTGGCGGTGGCGATCACCCTGGGTGGCCCCGGTGCGGTGTTCTGGATGTGGTTGATCGGCCTGATGGGCATGGCGACCAGCTTCTTCGAATGCTCGCTGGCCCAGCTCTACAAGCGGGCCGAACCGGATGGCACCTACCGCGGTGGGCCGGCTTACTACATGAAGCATGGCCTCAAACGGCCGGGTATGGCGGTGGTGTACTCCATCCTGCTGTTGATTACCTTTGGCTTCGGCTTCAATGCGGTGCAGTCCTTTATCGTTGCCACCTCCATGGAGGCTTCCTTCGGTGTACCGGTGTGGATGACCGGCACCGCACTCACCGCGATGGTGGGCGTTACCATTTTCGGCGGCATCAAGCGCATCGCCCACGTGGCGGAATTCGTGGTGCCGATCATGGCAGCGGGTTATGTGCTGGTGGCGCTGTTCGTGCTGGCGACCAATATCACCGAAGTGCCCGGCGCCATTGCCCATATCGTCAAGTCAGCCCTGGGTTTCGAACAACTGGTGGGTGGTGGTTTCGCGGCGGTCGTGATGCAGGGTGTGAAACGCGGCCTGTTCAGCAATGAGGCGGGACTTGGCAGTGCGCCCAATGTGGCGGCGGTGGCCTACGTACCGCACCCGGCCCACCAGGGCATGGTGCAGTCCCTGAGTGTCTTTATCGATACCCTGATTCTCTGCAGCTGCACGGCGGTCATCATCCTGCTGTCCGACGCCTACCAGCCAGGCGCGGCCGGCGTGAACGGCGTGGCATTGACGCAGGCGGCGATGGGCAACCATGTGGGAAGCTGGGGGGAGGGCTTTGTCAGCGTGGCCCTGCTGCTGTTTGCCTTCAGTTCCATCATGTACAACTACTACCTCGGTGAGAACAGCCTCAATTACTTCAGCGAGGAAAACCAGACCCTGTTCAGGGTGTTCCGGGTAATGGTGCTGGTGTTGGTGCTGTGGGGCTCGCTGCAGGACCTCGGTACCGTGTTTGGCTTCATCGATCTCACCATGGCCTTGTGTGGCGTGGTCAACCTCGTGGCTGTGGGCTTGCTGGTACCCACCGCATTCCGGCTGCTCAAGGACTTTGACACCCAGCGCAGCCAGGTGGAGATTCCACAGCTCGATCCCGCCCAGTGGTCGGATATCGATATCGACCCGCAGGCCTGGCGCGACTAGTCAGCCAGACTGGGTGCGGCTTTGGTCTCCGTTCGGCGGCGGCCTAGCGCTCGGCAGAGAACGTAGAACACCGGCGTGAACAGCAGTCCGAACAGGGTAACCCCAAGCATCCCCGAGAATACCGTGATGCCCAGCGCCTGACGCATCTCCGCGCCCGGGCCCTGGGCGATCACCAGCGGGATTACACCGAGAATAAACGCCATGGATGTCATCAGGATGGGTCGCAGCCTGAGCCGCGCGGCGCTGATGGCTGCTGCAAACCTGTCACTGCCGGCATCCTCTTCCTGTTTTG
The DNA here is from genome assembly GCA_965229625.1 of Halieaceae bacterium. Lineage (GTDB taxonomy): Bacteria > Pseudomonadota > Gammaproteobacteria > Pseudomonadales > Halieaceae > JANQIO01. Next base: position 221,247 of record CBDDJJ010000002.1, on the reverse strand, counting down.
CAAATTCAACGATCAGGATGGCGTTCTTGGCGGCGAGCCCGACCAGCACGATCAGACCCACCTGCACCAGGATATTGTTGTCCAGGCCGGTCACCCAAACCCCGAACATTGCAAACAGCATGCACATTGGGACGATGAGGACGATGGCCAGCGGCAAGGTAAGGCTTTCATATTGGGCCGCGAGTAGCAGGAAAACAAAGATGATGGAAAAGACGAATACCACCACACCGGTGTTTCCCGCCAGCTTCTGTTGGTAGGCAAGCTCTGTCCACTCGTAGGCGAGCCCATTGGGGAGTTGCGCGTCGGCCAGTGCCTCAATGGTGGCGATGGCTTCACCGCTACTGGTGCCGGGCAGGGTGCCGCCGTAGACAGAGGCCGCTGGATAGAGGTTGTAGCGCATGACCCTGTACGGACCGGTAAGGTATTCCGCCGATGCAACCGAGCCCAGGGGAACCTGCTCGTCAAAGGCATTGCGAGTGAAAAGGCTCAGGAGGTCTTCCGGTGAACGCCGGTAGGGCGAATCCGCCTGGGCGGTGACGCGAAATGTCCTGCCCAGGTAATTGAAGTCATTCACGAAGGCGGAACCGAAGTAGATTTCTACCGTCTCGAATACATCGCTGACCGGCACCTGGAGCCGCTCTGCCCGTTCCCTGTCGATATCCAGGTAGAGCTGGGGAGTTCTGTTGTTGAACAGAGTGAACGCCTGGGTGATTCCCTCACTCGCGTTTGCCGCCTGAGTCAATTCGGCTGTGGCCTGCTCAAGCAAAGGCAGGCCGCGCCCGAGCCGATCCTCAATCATCAGTCGGAAACCGCCGGCGTTGCCGATGCCTCGTACGGGTGGGGGCTGTATCACGAGGACAAACGCGTCATCGATGCCGGCGCTTACGCCCCACATTTGATTGACCAACTCCTGTATTGGGGGGCGCTCACCGAAGGGAGCGAAGGTCGGGAAGATCGTGGCTGAATTGGGCGCGTTGGTGAACGTGGCACCTGAAAATCCGCTGAAGCCCACCGCGTTGACAATGCCGTCAATGGCGAGCAGCCGGTCGGTAACTTCCCGGACAACCGCGTCGGTTCGATCCAGTTCCGCACCGGGCGGCAATTCTATCGAGATGATGGCATATCCCTGGTCCTGATCGGGAATGAAACCACCGGGCACTTGCTGGAATTGGAAGCCCGTGAGAGCCAGCAGTCCTATGTACGCAACCATGACCACTGCTGCCCGGCGGACCAGGCGCCCGGTCAGCCCCCCATAGCGGTTTGACAGGCTGTCGAGCGCTCGGTTGAAGACAGCAAAAAACCCGCGCGACTGGCCTGCGTCCTCGCTGTGATCATGTGGTTTGAGCAAGAGTGCGCAGAGTGCGGGGCTCAGTGTCAGGGATACCAGTACCGAAATCATGGTGGCGGTCGCAATCGTCAAGGCGAACTGCTGGTAGAACTGGCCAGTGATGCCCGGCACAAAGGCGGCTGGTACGAAAACGGCGACCAGCACCAGACCCAGGGCGACCAGGGCGTTACCCACCTCGTCCATCGTTCGATGAGCAGCTTCGCGCGGAGGCATGCCATCACGCATGTGCCGTTCAACGTTCTCCACCACTACGATTGCGTCGTCAACCACGATGCCGATGGCGAGCACCAGGCCGAACAAAGTGAGGTTGTTGAGACTGAAGCCAAGCGCCAGCATGACCGCGAAGGTTCCCACCAGGGACACCGGGATGGCGATGATGGGAATCAGGGACGCCCGCCAGCTCTGCAGGAAGAGGATGATGACCAGCACAACCAGCGCTACCGCTTCGAATATCGTGTCGACAACGGCGGACACGGATTCCTGGATAAACTCCGTGGGGTTGTAGACGATGGCGTAATCAAGACCGGGAGGAAAGCTCTCGGCCATCTCGGCCATGGTTTTCTGCAGTTCCCGGGCGGTTTCGAGGGCATTGGTGCCGGGAGTCTGGAAGATGGGCAGTGCAATAGCGGGCTGGCCCGCCAGGTAGCCTCGACTGGTGTAACTCTGTGCTCCAAGCTCCACCCGCGCGACATCTTTGAGCCTTACGATTCGCCCCTCTTCGGAAGCGCGTACAACGATGTTCTCGAATTCTTGCGGGTTCTTCAGACGACCCTGGGTCTGGATGCCGATCTCAAACGCGTTTGGATTGTCCGCAGGTGCCTGATTCATGGTGCCGGCAGAGACCTGGATGTTCTGCGCGCGCAGGGATCGCAGGACTTCCGCAGGCGTCAGGTCTACTGCGTTGACAAGATCAGGGTCCAGCCATATACGCATGGCGTATTCGCTGGCACCAAACAGCAAGATTTGCCCGACGCCGTTGATGCGCGCCAGGCGGTCACGCACCTGCAGCGTTGCATAGTTTGCAATGTAGAGCTGATCGTAGGTCTCGTCCGGTGAGAACAGGTTGATGACCATCATCAGGTCGGGAGAGCTCTTCTGGGTGACGACGCCGAGCCGGCGCACCTGTTCCGGCAGGCGGGGCTCGGCAATAGCGACCCGGTTTTGAACCAGCACCTGGGCGACGTCGAGGTCGGTTCCCAGTTCAAAGGTCACGGAAATCGTAACGTTGCCGTCACCGGTGGACTGGGACAGCATGTACAGCATGTTCTCCACGCCGTTTATTTCCTGCTCGAGCGGTGTTGCGACTGTGTCCGCGACGACTTCAGCGCTGGCTCCCGGGTAACTGGCAGTCACCTGGATGGTTGGCGGGGCGATCTCCGGGTACTGCGTGATGGGTAGAGAGAAATAGGAAATCGTGCCGATCAGAGTAATCAGGATCGAGATAACGGCGGCAAATATGGGCCGTTCGATAAAGAAGTGTGTGAACGACATCGGCAACCCCCGTTAGTCTGCGGCGCCGACGCTGACAGGCATGCCGATGCGCAGCCGATGATAGTTGCCGCCTATAAGCTGTTCGTTACCCTCGAGTCCTTCGCGTACCACGCGGAGCCCTTCGACTATTGGCCCCGGTTTGATCCATTTTCTGCCTACCGTGCCATCCTCCTTCAGGACGAACACGAACTGCCGCGATTGGTCGAACTGTATGGCGCTGTCGGGAATCATTACCGCGCTGTACAGGCCACTGCCCTGCAGTCGTACCCGACCGAAGGTGCCTGGCTGTATGAAACCGTTGGGGTTGGCAAAAACAGCGCGGCCCTCCAGGGTGCCCGAGGTAGGGTCCAACTCATTGTCGACGAAGTCCATTACCCCGTGGTGCAGGTAGTCGTCTTCGTCAATCAGCCGCACGGCGACGGCGTTTGGCGTGGTCCGCGACGTGGGCCGGCCTCCGCTCTCATTGAGCCTGGCATAGCGAAGGAAATCTTGCTCGCTGACTTCAAACACGAAGTACAGGGGGTCTTCCTGGATGATTGTCGTCAGCAATGTGGCACCCTCGATGCCGCCGGAGATCAGGTTGCCTTCGTCGACAAGCTGTTCGCCGACCCGGCCCTGAAATGGCGCACGAACCTCTGTGTAGTCAAGGTTGAGCTGCGCCTCCGCGACCTGGGCCTGCGCGAGGGCGACGCGCGCCACTGAGGCCAATAGTGCTTGTTCGTTGGCATCTGCGACGTCCTGGGCGATGGCATTGCGCTTTATCAGGTCACGGGATCGCCTCGCCTCTATCGATGCCAGATCCCGGTTTGCCTGAGCCTCGGCCAGAGCTGCCTCCGCTGCTTCAAGGGAAATGCGAAATGGTCGCTGATCAATGACGTAGAGCAGGTCGCCTGCTTCGACAATCTGGCCCTCCTTGAAAGCAACACTATCGAGATACCCTGAAACCCTCGCGCGGACGTCGACCCGTTTTACTGCCTCAAATCTTCCGGCGTACTCATCATACTCAACGATTTCCCTCACGCTGGGCTGAAACACCGGCACAGGTAGCGCCTCCTGCGCAAGCAGTGAAACCGAATGGGATATCAGGAGCAGTGGGGCTATCCAGGCAAGAGCGGCTCCTGTTTGCGCCCGCGGTGAAACTCTAGGCATGATCACTCCTTTCGCAGTTATATGCCGGGTGATGAAACACAGCTTTCTATTTGGAAGGGCTTTATTTCGGGTGTATACGCAGCCGCAGGACGGTACGATTAAACGGCCTGTGACAGCTTACTCGGTTACTATTGAGGTTTTGCGACAGTAGAGCCTTGGGCACGTGTCCGGTTGTAAGTATTTCATTTCCAGGAGCGATATCGCATGTTTAAGGTAGGCATTGGTTTCCGAGCGGTCATGTTTCTGCTCGGGTGTTTGTCAGTTACAACTCTCTCCATTGCAGCGACCAGCGCGCTGTCAACGGGTGACAGCGCGCCAGACTTCGAGCTCGCCGCCTCCGACGGGAACACCTACCGCCTTAGCACCGTGCTGGCGGAGTTAGGTGAGGGGGGAGGTGTAGTGCTGGCGTGGTACCCGCGCGCATTCACCAGTGGTTGCACCCTGGAATGCAAGTCTTTTGCAGAAGATGGCCATTTGATTCGCGCCTACAACGTCCGCTATTTCATGGCGAGTGTTGACCCCCTTGAGGAGAACAAGCGATTTGCAACGGCGATGAAGGCAGATTTTCCGCTACTGAGCGATCCGGATAAGACAGTGGCATCTGCCTATGGTGTCCTTCACCAGAATCGATTTGCTTTCCGCGTGAATTTCTACCTCGATGCGAGCGGCAAGATTCTGGCAATTGACCGAAACGTGAACCCTGCGAGCGCTGCTCCCGATATCGCAGCTCGACTGGCTGAACTGGGATTTGAGCGGCAATAAACGTGTTTTAGTCGCGGGGGCCACCGGCTACATCGGCCGCGCGTTGGTGCGCGAATTGCTGGCCCAGGGCTACCAGACCGTGGCGCTGGTGCGGCGCCTGGTGGCCGACCCCCTGGTCCAGGGCTGCCTCGCCGGTGCCGAACTGCGCACTGCCGACGTCTGCGACTCCGAGTCCCTGCACAAGGTGGTGCAGGACGAACAGTTTGACGTTGTCATTTCCTGTATAGCCAGTCGCAGCGGAGCCCCGGACGACGCGTGGCGCGTCGACCGCGATGCCAACCTCAATCTGCTTGCCGTCGCCCGCGCCTGTGAGGCGCACTTCATCCTGTTGTCCGCCATCTGCGTGCAAAAACCGCGGCTGGTGTTCCAGCAGGCCAAGCTGGACTTCGAACAGCAACTGGCCGGTAGCGGCCAGCGATATACCATTGTGCGCCCCACCGCCTTCTTCAAATCGCTGGCGGGGCAGGTGCAGCGGGTCCAGAACGGGAAGCCTTTCATGATGTTCGGCGACGGTGAGCTGACCGCCTGCAAGCCAATCTCCGAGGCCGACCTGGCACGCTTTGTAGTGGCCGCTATCGAGGATGTGAACTACCACAATGTGATCGCGCCACTGGGTGGGCCGGGGCCGGCCCTGACGCCGCGCCAGCAGGGCGAGATGCTGTTCGAGCTGGTGGGCAAGCCGGCGCGGTTCCGCAAAATACCCCCCGGTTTTCTCCTCCGTGTGGCCAGGTTCCTGGATGTCCTGGGCAAGCTGAGTAGCAAGGCGCGCGAGCGGGCGGAGTTCGCGCGCATTGGTCACTACTACGCCACCGAGTCCATGCTGCTGTGGGACGACACCAGGCAGCATTACGACGCCGACGCTACTCCCGAGTACGGTGAGGATACCCTGCGCGAGTTCTACCAGCGGGTGCTGCGCGACGGCCTGGCGGGGCAGGAACTGGGTGAGCACGCGGTATTTGATCGCAGCAAGAGCGATGGCTGAAACGGTGGACCTGCAGCGCTTCCTGTGGGCCCAGGACGGAGTCATCGAGCAGGCGATGGACGAGCTGCGACAGGGCTGCAAAACCAGCCACTGGATGTGGTTTGTATTTCCCCAGGTTATCGGCCTGGGCCACAGCGCCACCGCCCGGCGCTTTGCGATTCGTTCCCTTGATGAAGCCGGGGCCTACCTCGCGCATCCGGAGCTTGGCGCAAGACTTCGCCAGTGCTGCAGGCTGATGCTCAGCCATCGCGGTACGCCGGCGGAAGACATTCTCGGCATTGTGGATGCGCTAAAGCTACGCTCTTCAATGACGCTATTCCAGGTAGCCTCCGGGGATGTCCTCTATCAGGAAATGCTGGATGCTTTCTATGAAGGCGAACCAGACTCCATGACCCTGGCCATTCTCCAGGCGCACTAGTTCACCGGTGGCAGGCCTACCCGAGCCCGGCCCTCGTTGGTCTTGATACTGAAATCCTGGCCCGCAAAGTCTGCGCCTTCTTCACCACACAGATAGGCGATGGCCCCGGCGACCCACTCCGGTGGAATGTGTGCGGACGCATCCAGCTGGCTCACCGGGTTGATGCCGCTGGCGCGGATGGTGTCCTGCATATCGCTGACAACTGTACCCGGGCTGAGGCCGGCCACACGGATTCCGAGCGGGGCAAGTTCCTTGTCACCGCAGCGGGTCAATGCCAGCACTGCGGCCTTCGTCGCGCAATAGTGGCTCCAGCCCTCAAGCGCTCCGGTGGCTGCCCCGGAGCTCAGGTTGATGATGATGCCGGAACGCTGCTCCGCCATCACAGGCACCGCCGCCCGGTAGGCGTGGTAAACCCCTTTGAGATTGACATCCACAACGTGGCCCCAGGCCTCGGGGTCGCTGTCTTCGATGCGAGCGATCGGGTCGATAATGCCGGCATTGTTTACAAGGATATCCAGGCGGCCAAAACGCTCTACAGCCTGCGCGCATGCGCGCTCGATATCCGCATACTGAGTGATATCACCGCTTATCCCCAGCGCGCTCCGCCCGCTGTCTTCCATCTGTTGCACGAGCTGATCGAGCTTTGCCTTGTCTCGCGCGAATAGCGTCACATGGGCGCCGAGTCCGGCGAAGTGCAGCGCAGTGGCTGCACCGATTCCCCGGCTGGCGCCGGTAATCAGAACGGATTTTCCATGCATCATCTGGGCTCCTCCTGGTGAAGAGGATTCACTCTAATTCGTGGCTATAATTTGTTAAACAGTGATTTTTACAATGGATTAGTGTGAATTCAGCATGAATGTTGAGGAGTTGGAAGCGTTTGTAACGGTGGCTCGCGAAGGGAGCTTCGCCTCCGCCGCACGCCGCCTGGAACGGGACCCCTCGGTGGTGTCGCGGGCTATTGCGCAGCTTGAGCGCAAGCTGCGTGTGCGGCTGTTCCAGCGCACCACGCGGCGTCTCACCCTGACTGAAGCGGGTCGTCAGGCGCTCGCCAGGATTGAGCCGCTGGTGGAAGAACTGACAGCACTGCCGGCGGCGCTGTCCGATGCTGAGGGAGAGCCCGAGGGCCCCCTGGTGATTACGGCCTCCGTCGCCTTTGGCCAGACCTGCGTGATGCCGCTGCTCACCGAGTTTCTTGCGCGCTACCCCGGCATTTCGCTCAATCTGCAATTCACCGACCGCCAGCTCGATCTGGTCGCGGACGGGGTGGATATCGCGCTCAGGCTGGGCCCCGGGGTGGATGGGAGTTTTGTTGGCCGTCGTTTGCGGTATGTGCGCTATCGACTGTGTGCCAGCCCTGCCTGGCTGGCTCGCGAAGGGCGTCCGGACGTACCGACCGACAAGCTGGGCGAAGTCGCCTTGTCGATGGACCTGGACGCTTACCGGGAGCGCTGGCATTTCCGCAAGGAGAGTGGTGAGCAGGTAAGCGTCCGCCTGTCGCCGCGCCTGCTGACGTCCAGCGCGCTGACATTGCGTGACGCTGCGCTGGCGGGTCTCGGCCCGGCGCTACTGGCAGACTGGCTGGTCGCCGATGGCCTGTCTGAAGGCACCCTGGTGGACCTGTTTCCCGAGTGGGAGGTGAGTGCCGGAAATTTCGATGCCGGGTTGTGGATGTTGTACCCGAGCCGCAAATTCGTGCCGCGCCGCACGCGGGTGGCGATAGACTACCTGGGCGAGGCGCTGGCCTGACGACAGTAGGCCTGCAGCCGACGGGTACGCGATATCGACAATAACAAAGAGGTTCTCATGCAGCGGTTCGAAAACAAGGTGGCGCTGGTAACCGGCGCCGGCAGCGGGATTGGCCAGGCGACGGCACGGCGGCTGGCGGAAGAGGGGGCAGCCGTGTTCTGTGCCGATCTCGACCTGGATTCCGCCCGGGCGACGGCGGAAGACATCGGAAACGGCGCCGTGGCCCATGCCTGTGATGTCAGTGACGAGGCCCAGGCGGAAGCCTGCGTGCAGGCCTGTGTCGACCAGTTGGGCAGCCTCTACGCCCTGGTGCACATGGCCGGCATCCTGCGCTTCGAGCGCTTTCACGAAACCAGTGCCAGCAGCTGGTCCCAGTTGCTCGGCATCAACCTCGACGGCACCTTTTTCATGAACCGTGCCGCCATTCCTCATCTCAAGGACAGCGGCGGGAGTATCGTCAACGCCTCGTCCACGGCGGGGCTTGCGGGCCTGCACTGGGGGGCGGCTTATGCTGCCAGCAAGGGCGCGGTGCTGGCCCTGACCCGCTCCATCGCCGTCGAGTACGCGAAGGAGGGCATCCGCGCCAACTGTGTCTGCCCCGGCGACATCCAGACCCCGATGACGAAGGCGCCGGCCATGCCGGACATGCCCGGGCGCGAGCAGCTTATTCGCATCAGCTCCCTCGATGGCCCCAAGGGCCCAGACGTCGTAGCCGGCGTAATTGCCATGCTGGCCTCCGAAGATGGCCGGCACATCAACGGCGAGGATATCCGTGTGGACGGGGGAACCCTGTCCTGACCCCCTTCGAGTGCACTGTGATGGTGCGCGTGGCATGTGGTTGCGCTATGCTAGCGGCCTTTTTTCGGAAGCCTGAACCGCATGTTCGAAGCCCGCTTCAGCCAGCAGATTGAGCGCCTGACGCACCAGGATCACGGCGCCTGGGAAACCCATGACCGCGCCGTGGCCATGAAGAATAATGGCGAGGACGTGATCCTGCTGTGCGTCGGTGACCCGGATTTTCGCACTCCCGAGCCGATTATCGATAATGCGGTCTCTCACCTGCGGGTGGGGCGCACCCACTACTCACCGGCCCTGGGCGAGATGAAGCTGCGGCGCGCCGTGGCCGACCTCGAAACCGCCACCTCGAAACACCCCTGCAGCCCCTCGGAGGTGGCCATCTTTCCCGGCGCCACCAATGCCATCTACTCGGTGATGAGCTGTCTACTGGACCCCGGGGACGAGGTAGTCATTCCCGAACCCATGTACGTGGGTTACCCGTCCATCATGGCGGCGATTGATGCGAAGATCGTTTCGGTGCCGCTCCTGGTGGAACAGGATTTCAAGCTGGATATGAAGGCGGTGAAGGCTGCCGTGACCGAGCGCACCCGGGTGGTGTTCATCAATACCCCCGGCAACCCCACCGGCAGCCTCATCGGGCGGCGGGACCTCGCCGAGCTGGCGGCTTTCTGTCGAGAGCGCAATCTCTGGTTGGTGTGTGATGAAGTGTATTCCATGTTCACCTATTCCGGGCGCCACCGCTCACTGCGCGCCAGCAGCGAGCACCTGGACAATGTGGTGATGGTGGACGGGCTGTCAAAATCTCACGCCATGAGCGGCTGGAGAATTGGCTGGGTCGTCGCCCCGCAGAGCCTGATCGAACGCCTTGGCGCCCACGCCGGCGCCACCCTGTTCGGCTGCCCCCAGTTTATCCAGGATGCCAGCGCCTTTGCCCTGGAGAATGACCAGGAGTATGTGGCCGGCATGCGCCAGGATTATGCCGAGCGCGCCGACTATGTGGTGGAAAAGCTGGAGAAGCTCCCTGGCATTCACTGCCACCGGCCGAAGGCGGGGATGTTTGTGATGTGCGATGTGGACGGCACCGGCATGAACGGCCGTGAGTTTGCCCGGGCGCTGCTGGATGCCGAGCTGGTATCGGTGGTACCCGGGGATGCCTTCGGCCCATCCGCGAAGAACTGCGTGCGGGTGGGCCTCGCCCAGCCGCGCACGCTGCTGAAGCAGGCGGTGCTGCGCATCAAGCGCTTTATTGAGGCTCTGCCAGCTCGATCCTGAAGTCCATTTCCCGGCCATCGCGACGGGTCGTCACGACAACTTCCTCGCCGGGTTTGCGCTTTTCCATGAAGCTCAGGTAATCGTCACTGGATTTGATCGGCTTGCCGTCCAGGCCGACGATCACGTCGCCCAGCATCCACTCGCCGCGGTTGTTGCGCCAGGCGCCGCGAATACCGGCCTGGTCCGCCGGCAGGCCGGGAAAGGTCCGCACCACCGGCACACCCTCGATCCGGTAGCGTCGCGCCCAGCGGTCGCTGGCCAGTTCAATCCCGATCACCGGGCGGTAGAGCCGGCCGAAGCTGATCAACTGCGGAACCACTTCCCTGACCGTGTTCACCGGTATTGCGAAACCGATGCCGGCGCTGGCACCAGAGGGACTGTAAATGGCGGTGTTCACGCCGATGAGCTGGCCCAGCGAATTGAGCAGCGGCCCACCGGAGTTGCCCGGGTTGATGGCGGCGTCGGTCTGGATGACGTTGCGGATCACACGGTTGTTGGGCGCACGAATTTCCCGGCCCAGTGCGCTGACCACGCCTGTGGTTAACGTCGTGTCGAGGCCGAAGGGGTTGCCGATGGCCAGCACCTTGCGGCCGATTTCCAACTCGGTGGAATCGCCGACCGGGAGCGGGAACAGCTGTTCCGCCGGCGCCTCGATGCGCAGCACAGCGAGATCTTTCTCGGGTGCCACGCCTATCACAGTGGCCTCCCAGTCGCTGCCGTCCTGCAGCTCCACCATGATGCGATTGGCGCGGGCAATCACGTGGAAATTGGTGACAATCAGGCCGTTGCGGTCCCAGACAAAGCCGGAGCCCGCCCCCTGGGGCACTTCCATGACATTGCGGCTGAAGAAGTTGCGCTGGAGCGCGACGTTGGTGACATGCACCACCGCCGGGCTCGCACCGCGGTAGATTTCCGTGGAGTTGGCTTCGTCCTCGGTCTTGAAGCTCAGGTAATCAGGTGTGGGTTCCGTCTGGGCCAGTGCCACCCCGGCGAGCAGCAGCCAGCCACCCAGCAAGCTCCGCAACATCAGAATGCCTCGGCGAAGGCCCGAATCCTGGCGGCGTTGGCGCCCAGGTCACTCACTCCCACCCGGGACACTGAGCGCAGGTCGACTTCGCTGCCGCCATTTGAGCGACGAATGCGAATCACAATGTCATCCTTGAAGCCAAACCAGAAGGAGGTGTACTCCGCCTCGATCAGGCCGTTGGTGGGATCGCTGTTGTAGATCTCCCAACCCAGCTCTGTGGCAATGCCGGCGGCGCGCTCGAATGCCGTTGCCGGTGGCAGCTCGCTCATGATGCTGTCGAGGTCGGTGTAAAACGCCTTCTGTTTGGCGATCACATCCGGCTTTATGTCGATGGGGTTGGAGCCTTCGCCGCGGTAGTCCACGCCGGCGTCAAACAGGGGCGGATCGTCGGTGTCCGTGGTGATGTCATGGATAGGCGGGTACTGGCCGCCGGTGCTGAGAATGGCGCTCAGCAGCAGTACCGGTGGCACCGCGGGCAGCGATTTCAGGAGCACCTGGCCGCGCCTGTCGCGCGCGGCAGGCAGCATGCTGGCTATGATGAGCAGTACGATCACGACGCCCGCCAGCAGGCCGCTGAGCGCGAACAGCAGCAGGCCGAAACGGAAGTGCACGCCCAGCCGCACCGCCAGTACCGCCAGCGGCATCAGGATCAGGCAGACGATACCTGCCCGGTACAGCAGGCTAACGAGTCGAGAGTTTGAACCGGGCTCAGTCATTGCAGGTCACGTTCCTCAAAAATGTGGATGCTAGCATACTCACGGTGGTAGCTTTTGCCAGTCCCGGCGCGGCGTATTGCACCGGAAATCCCCTACAAAAAACCTAACAACAGCAGCCAGTTAAGGAGTGTCTCCATGGGCCGTGTGCAGGACAAAGTCGCCATCGTCACGGGGGCGGCCAGCGGCATGGGCCGCGCCGATGCCATCCGCCTGGCGGAAGAGGGCGCCCGGGTGGTGCTCACCGATCTCAACGACGCCGACGGCGAGGCGGTGGCAGCTCAGATTGGCGACGCAGCGCTGTTCATGCGCCACGACGTGACCGATGAGGCCAACTGGGAAGCTGTGGTTGCCCGCACTGTGGAGCATTTCGGTCGGCTCGATATCCTGGTGAACAACGCGGGGCTCATGGCCATGGGCAATCCCGTCGATACCGAGTTAAGCAGTTGGCGCAAGATCTTCGCGGTCAATAGCGAAGGCGTGTTCCTGGGTTGCAAGCATGCGCTGCCGGCGATCGAGGCCAGCGGTGACGGTGGTTCGATTATCAACATGTCGTCGGTCGCGGCCTTGCAGGGTATGTCCTATATCGCCGCCTACAGTGCCAGCAAAGGTGCCGTGGCGGCACTGACCAAGAGCGTTGCCCTGTATTGCCGGGAGCGCAAGAACGGCATCCGCTGCAATTCGATCCACCCCGACGGGGTGAAGACACCCATGGTGGTCAAGGTGGCGACGGGCAAGGACACGGCGACCCAGGAAGAAGTGGATGCCATGGGCACCGACGGCTCGATGTGCGAGCCGGTGGATATCGCCAACATGGTGGTGTACCTGGCCTCGGATGAGTCCTGGTTCGTCAACGGGGCGGAGCTGCGCATGGATAATGCTGCTACCATTTCTCCGCCCTATCCCGTGCCCTGAGGGGCCGCCATAGAAAAGATTCTCTACCCGCTGTGGAAACAGTCCGGACAGGACGTGGATGCGCTTCGTGACGGGCTCCTGGAGTTGGCTCCGGCGCTCATGGAGGCCGGCGCACGCGGGCTGCGCGTATCGGTGGCAGACAGCGACGTGGCGGCAGGGGGTTCACTGCGCCAGGCCAGGCTGTGCCCGGCGGCGGATGCGATGCTGTCGGTATGGCTGAACAGCAATATCCACCGGCAACCGATCGAAGACCTGGTCGGGCAACACTGTGATCACTTCCACGCCTACCTGGTCACCGAATCGGCCCCGCTGGTACACCAGCAATCCCTGCGCCAGCGCATGGGCGGCTGGACCCAGGTCGTATTCCTGGCGCGCCCGGCACATCTAGCGGAAGCGGACTGGCTGGAGGTGTGGCAGGGCAGTCACACGTCGATTGCCATCGAGACCCAGTCGACGTTTGCCTATCGGCAGAACGCGGTGGTACGCACCCTCAGTGAGGGCGCGCCAGTGATACACGCCATCGTGGAAGAGAGCTTTCCCGACGCGGCGCTGGATTCACCGCACGCCTTCTACGATGCCGAATCAGACGAGGAACTTCAGGCGCAGCTGGGCAGGATGATCGAAAGCTGCGCCCGCTTCATCGACTTCGAGTGCCTGAATGTGCAGCCGATGAGTGACTATCTGCTGTGGTAGGGCGCTAGAACGGCACTAGTAGGTCGCTAGCAGGCCGAGCAGTTTTCTCGTTGTCGGAGTCCCTTCGGAGTACGGCGCGTGAATGGCAGTCAGCCGCGCTGCAGGGCGGCGATGCGCTGCGGCAGCGGCGGGTGTGACATGAACAGCTTCGCCGCGCCTTCCTTCAACTGTTCGCTGATACCAAAGGCAGTCAGCTCTCCCGGGAGGTCCTGGGGCTGGCCCTGTTCCGCCTGCAGGCGCTGCAGTGCACCGATCATCGCGGCACTGCCGGCCAGCTTGGCGCCGGCCGCGTCGGCGCGAAACTCGCGCCAGCGCGAGAACCACATGACGATGATGGAAGCGAGGATGCTGAGCACGATCTGGGCCACGATCGTGCCAATCCAGTAACCCGGCCCGAAGCCGCGCTCGTTCTTGAAGACCACACGGTCCACGGTATGGCCGATAACCCGCGAGAAGAACAGCACGAAGGTGTTCACCACGCCCTGGATCATGGTCAGGGTTACCATGTCACCGTTGGCAACGTGGCCTATCTCATGCGCCAGTACCGCCCTGATCTCGTCCTTGTTGAAACGTTGCAGCAGGCCCTGGCTGACGGCCACCAGCGCGTCATTGCGGTTCCAGCCGGTAGCGAAGGCGTTGGACACCGGGCTGGGAAACACCCCGACCTCCGGCATGCCGATGCCGGCGTCGCCGGCCAGCTGCGCCACCGTATCCAGCAGCCAGCGCTCGCTCTCATTGCGAGGCTGCTCAATGATCTGGGTGTTGGTACCGCGCCTGGCCATCCACTTGGAGAGGAACAGGGATACCAGTGAACCGCCGAATCCGAAGATGGCGCAGATTACCAGCGTGCCGGTGGTATTGATCCCAATCCCGTTGGCGGCCATCAGCTGATCAAAGCCCAGCAGGCTCAGCACAATGCCGAGCACAAACACCACCGCCAGGTTGGTGGCCAGGAACAGCAGGATACGCATCTCAGTTCACCTCATTGCAGGCTCGTTTTCCGAGCGTCATGGCATTGGATATGCGGTGTATCGAGAAAGTTTCAAGGCCTGGCGGGAATGTCATCCTCGCCATTTGGGTCGCCGCCGCCGGTTGCGTCGGCTTCACTGGCTGTGTCGCTGGCCGCCTCGGCCAACAAGTCTTCTTCATCCGGAATCAGGTGTTCACTGGGTTCCACCATCGGCACGCCGCGCTCATCCAGGGCCGTGCTGGCTACCTCGCCGCGCAGTTCGATGTCTTTGGAGGACAGTTCCACCAGTTGATTGAGGCCCTCGTCCTCGTGCTTGAAGTGGGCAACAGTACGCGGCTTGGTGCCGTCCACCCAGCGCTTCTTCTTGCCCCAGTACTGGCCCAGCTGGTTGCGAACTACGAAAACCTCACTCATGGTGCTGCTCTTTTCTCCGGTGGTGTCAGACGGCGCGCAGTGTAGCGCCAAGCCCGCGGGCATCCAAGCCGGTGCCTCGCAAAACCGCCGCGGGCAGTTCAGCCGAGCAGGGTATCCTTGGCCTGGTTGAGCTTGGCCGCCAGGTAGTCGTTGCCGCCACGGTCCGGATGCAGCTTCTGCATCAGCTTGCGGTGGGCGGCGACAATGGCGTCTTTATCGGCGCCTTGCTCCAGGCCGAGAATGGCCAGTGCTTCCGCGCTGCTCATGGCGCCGCCGCTATCGGCGGGTGGGGTGTAGTCGCCGCCCCAGTCGGCGCCAAAGCGGCGCTGCAGGTAGCTTTCCAGCAGCCGCGCAGAATCCAGGTCCTGCCCGCGGCAGTAGGCCAGCAAGGCGTCCAGGTCGGCCTGGTCCATGGTGTCCAGTTGCCGGCCCTCGAACTCTCCGGCCAGCACCTGGCCACTGAGGTCGCCAGTTTCGTGGTCCAGCACCATTTTGAGGATGGCGGTTTCGACCTCGGAACGACTGGCTGCGCCGGCGCCAGACTGCTGGCGACGAATGCGGTCAATAATGGGGAACAGCTGTGCCAACACCGGCAGCAGCCGAATGGCGCCGACCAGGGCCCCGGTAATCGCGGCCCCCAGCCAGTGCATACGCCCGGTCACCACGCCGATCACCACCACCACGATCAGCAGGCCGATGCCCAGCTTCAGGTAAGCGGGTTTGCGCTGTGCCGGCGGCATGGCCTTGATGCGCTGGTAGATGATCCAGACAGCCAGGCCAATGGCCAGTAACAGGATGAGGCGGGCCACGGTGGCTCCTACTTGAGTTGGTCCAGCAGCAGTTTAGCGCTCCCGCCATCCCCACCGCCATGCTCCAGCATGGCGGCCTTGCCCGCCGCGGCGTAGCGGGCAACTGCGCCGAGCAGTTCTGCCAGTTGATGGGGGCTGGCGTGGTCGAAGCGCGCCCAGGCGCCACCGCTGAGGCGGGCGAGTTGCTTGAAGACGCGCTCTACCATGGGGTCGCTACCTTCCTGGAACATGAACAATGGCAGCCCGGCGATGCCGAGTTCGCCGGCTTTGGCCGCCAGGCGCTCGGGATTCTCTTCGCAGGCATCGCCGATGAACACCACCGCCTTGACCGGCGTGTCGCGATGTTCGCGCAGGCTGTGATTCATCAGGCGTTCGATTTGCGTCATGCCGCCCTCGCACTGCACCCGGTTCATCTGCTTGAGCAGGGCGTGTTCATCCACCAGCCAGCGGGTGGCGCGCAGTTCACCGAGGCCGCGGAAGTAGGCGAGTTGTACCGCCAGGCCGCCGAGATTCTGGGTGGCCATGAACATCTCTCCCTGCAGCTGGCAGGCGCGGTCCCAGGTGGGCTGACGGCTGGCAGTGGCGTCGATGGCAAACAGCAGGCGAGCACCGCCGGCCGCGCGTTCGGCCAGCGTCTTGCTGCGAGTGAGGAACCTATCGATTTCGCCGGCGGAGGACCGGACTTTGGGGGGCTTGGCCAATCAGGACTTCAGTACGTGCTACAGGTTCTGCGGCTTGAGTTTACCGATTTGTTCCAGCTCGCTGAGGTAGTGGCGACGATGGGCAAGCTCGCGCACGGCCGCCAGCAGCTCTTCCGGTGAGGCGTCCTGCTCGGCGCTCTCGGCGCTGACCATTTCCCACAGTTTGCGACTGGAGAACTCGTGCATGTTAAAGGTCTGTGCTTCTTGCATTTTTCTTGTACCGCCTTGTTCTTTAGGGAGGCGTGGCTCTCAGGGATTCTGCTGCCAGCTAAAGCGCTTCAGGCACACAGTTTCGATGAGAACGCACCGGTGGGCATCTACCCACCCGGGTGTGGCTGCGTCGTCGCTACGGTTGCTGTCGATCTGTGAGTTTCACAAAGCGACCAACTGCTAACATTTCCGCTGGCCATACACGCCATAAACTTCATTCATGGCCTGAATTTGCCACAGTTTTACTTTATACGCCAATTAAATTTGCGGCGTAAGTGGATGAAATATATCGATTCTCTTTGACAGTTGCATGACAGGAAAGTTCTCGGCGGGTGACAACGGAGGGGTGATTGAGCGGGGAGCAAATCAATGCAGGGGTGGTCAAAGCGACGGTCCGGATGCCTTACAATCACGTACCACCCAGACCCATCACATACATCACGGGAGCAGGAGTACCGCCATGGGCCTTTTCGATATTCGCAAGAAGCACCTGATGCCGACCGCAGACAGCGCGCTGCCGGGGCGGGACATGGCAATGCCGGTACCCGCCCAGCATTTCGTCAATGGCAACCCGCTGCAGCCGCCGTTCCCCGAGGGCTTTGAGCAGGCGGTGTTCGGCATGGGCTGCTTCTGGGGTGTGGAGCGCATGTTCTGGAAACTGGATGGTGTGTACGCCACGGCGGTGGGTTATGCCGCCGGCCTTACACCCAACCCCACCTACCAGGAAGTCTGCTCTGGCCAGACCGGCCACAACGAGGTGGTGCTGGTGGTCTACGATCCCGCGATGATTTCCTACGAAGACCTGTTGAAGACGTTCTGGGAAGGCCACGACCCCACCCAGGGTATGCGCCAGGGCAACGACATGGGCACCCAGTACCGTTCCGGCATCTACACGTTTTCTGATGCCCAGGCGCAGGCAGCCGAGGCATCCAGGCTGGCGTTCCAGCCGGTGCTGTCAAAGGCTGGCTACGGAGAGATCACCACCGAGATCCTGCCGGCGGGAGAGTTTTATTACGCCGAGGATTACCACCAGCAGTACCTCGCCAAGAATCCTGGCGGCTACTGCGGCCTGGGGGGAACCGGCGTGTCCTGCCCGGTGGGTGTGGCTTCCGCCTGAGGCCACTCAAGCCAGCGACTGGTGCAGGGCCTGCCGGTAGGCGGCCACCGCCGGGATCAGGCTCAGCACCATCGCGCCGATCACGATCATCAGCAGGTAGCCCAGCTGGATGGCGCTCGGCAGGGACGGGGCGATCCGCAGCCCGGTCTGGTCCCCCAGCGCCTGGCCGGCGATCAGCGTCAGCAGTTCCAGTGACACGGCCGCCACCAGGCAGCCTGCCAGCGTGATCAGCATGGCCTCTGCCTCAATCAGGGCCAACAGGTAGCGCGGAGAAGCCCCCATGGCCCGCATGACGGCAACTTCCCGCTGGCGTTCCCTGATCGAGGCCAGCAGCATGGCCGCCAGGCCCAGCAGTGAGGCCACCAACACCAGCACCGAAATGACTCGCAATGCCTGCTCGGCGGCCCCCATGGTTTCCCAGAGTTGGGTGAGTGTGACGCCGGGCAGGATTGCCAGTAGCGGCTCGCGCCGGTAATTGTTGATGGCGCGCTGGAAGCCGAAGGTCGCCAGTTTCGAGTTCAGGCCGACGAGCACGGCGGTGATGCTGTCGGGCACCAGCTCGGCCTCCGCCAGTTGCTGGGCGTTGTCGGCCCTGGCTGTCAGGTTGACGCCCTCGTCCCAGCCCACGTGCATGGCCTCCAGGCCGGTGAGGCTGATGTGCAGGGTTTTGTCTACCGGTGTGCCGGTGGGTGCCAGGATACCGCTGACGGAGAACGGCGTCTGCGAATGCTCGCTGAAAGAGGTCTGCCCCAGCCCGTGAGCCAGCACCAGCTTGTCGCCCAGCGAGTAGCCGAGCGCTTCGGCGACGGTGCTGCCAAGAACCACGTCGAAGGTGGAATCAAAACGTTTGCCACTGGCCAGCCTGAGCGGCTGGTTCTGCCCGTAGCGATAGTGCTCGAAGTAGCTGAGGTTGGTACCCACCACCCGGTAACCGCGATGGGAGTCGCCCAGGGACAGCGGGATAGCCCAGGCAACCTCGGGAGCGCCGAGTATGTCCTGGTAACTCTTCCAGCCGATATTGTTGGTTGGCGTGCCGAGCCGGAACACCGAGTACAGCAGCAGGTTGATATCGCCGGTACGTGCGCCCACCACCAGGTCGGTGCCGGCAATGGTGCTGCTGAAGCTGGCGCGAGTCTGTTCGCGGATCTTCTCGATTCCCAGCAGTACGAACACGCTGACGGTGATGGCGAGGAAGGTGAGCGCAACAGAGCCACGACGGCTCCACAGGCTCTGGCTGGCCAGTTGCAGGAACATCAGCCGTCACCTGCGGCCTGATCGGTGCCCGCCGCCTGGTTCAGCGCGACCAGCGGTTCAACGCGCGGGAAGTACTCTGCCAGGCTGGGGTCATGGCTGACGAAAACGACAGCGGTGTCACTCGCCTCCGCCTGGGTGAGCAGCAGTTCGATAAACAGGTCGCGATTCCTGGCGTCCAGGGAAGAGGTGGGCTCGTCAGCAATCAGCAGGGCGGGCCGATTGACCAGGGCGCGGGCAATCGCCACCCGCTGCTGCTGGCCGATGCTCAGCTGCGATGTGGGCCGGTGGAACATCGATTCCTCGATATTCAGCGCCCGCAGCAGCTCTTCCGCGGCATCGTTTGCCACGCGCTGTGGCCCGAAATAGGCGGCCAGGCGGATATTGTCCACGGCGTTCAGGTAGGGAATCAGGTTGAACTGCTGGAACACCACCCCAATCGTCTGCGCGCGCCAGCGATCCCGCTGGCCGCCGCTCATCTGGTCCAGGCGCTTGCCGAGAATTTCGATCTCACCGGCGCTGGGCAGCAGGACGCCTGCAAGCAGGTTCAGGAGTGTTGACTTGCCTGACCCCGATGGCCCCTGCAGGAATACGCGCTCGCCCGGGCCCACAGACCAGGCCGGGATATCGAGTAGGGGGGCGCCGACATCGTGGTACTGAAAGCGCAGGTTCCGGACGGCGACGACCAGTTTTAGCTCCTGAGGGTCGGTGGGTGGGCTGGAAAAGTTATGATATAAACTATCGATTTCCTGTGTACACCCCAAGGCGGATTTACCATTGTCTTATTCCCTGACCCTTCGCGCTGCGCTGGCGCAGTTCGCCC
Organism: Halieaceae bacterium; assembly: GCA_965229625.1. Lineage (GTDB taxonomy): Bacteria > Pseudomonadota > Gammaproteobacteria > Pseudomonadales > Halieaceae > JANQIO01. Next base: position 201,638 of record CBDDJJ010000002.1, on the reverse strand, counting down.
CTCTGTTGCTCGTGGTGCTGGTCGCTCTATCGGCAGCCACTGCCCAGGCCACTGAAAAAGCCCAGGCCGCGGCGGCCTACAAGGAGCTGGAGTGGATCGACCTGCTGCCCCAGGAGGACCTGGATGCGCTCATGAATCCGCCCGAGTACATTGATGAGATTGTCGATGGCTCGGAAGAGGATGTGCTGGCGAGCCAGTTGTCGGCCGCGGAAAACGAACTCGCTGGTGGCCGCTGGGAAGAAGCGTTGGTATCCACCCGCGTGGTCGAGTCCCTGGACGGCGCGGCTGTTCGCCTGCCGGGCTTTATCGTTCCCCTTGAGTTTGGGGAAGACGAGAAGGTGACCAAGTTTTTCCTGGTGCCGTATTTCGGCGCCTGCCTGCATATGCCGCCACCGCCTCCCAACCAGATCGTGTACGCAGAGTTTGCTGAGGGGCTCGAACTGGCCAGCATCTATAACCCGTTCTGGCTGGAAGGCAAGCTGGCTACCACACTCACCGAGAACGAGGTGGCTCGCTCGGCTTACTACATGGCGGTGGATCGGCTGGAACCCTTCGAGTAAGCGTCCTAGCGAGACACGACACAGTCGAGCAAGGCGTTCTCCAGGCTGCTGAGCGCCTCTTCGTCCCTGCCTATACACTCGATGCGGCTATCCAGGCAGTCGTCCATGTCTGTCCGGGTGACAACGTCACCTGATTTATTGAAGGCCGCTACCCCCCGCTCTGTGATGAATACGCCCTTGGCGCGGTCCGCGTTGATGCCGTTCAGAACGGTTTGCAGTTTCTGCGCGTCAAACACCCAGGAGTTGCTGAACACCCAGCCCCGGCTGTGGAAGCCTTCGCCCCGGTTGGCCATGCACAGGTAGCCCTGCTCGGGGATCTCCGGGGACGTGGGGCCGGCGCCTTGACTGGCCGTGCCTGCCGGTGGCGGTGGAAAGCTTTGGAGGTCCTGCCGGGTGGGTGGTGCCAGCCACTCCGGCTGCAGTTGGCCGTGCTCGACAGCGTGCAGCGACTTGTTTTCCAGTATCCCCGAAGCTTCCAGGAAGCTGCGCAGCGCGGGCATGTCCCCGGGCGCATAGAGATCCGCTTTGCTGGCGACAATCACGTCGGAGACTTCCAGTTGCTCCCTGAAAGTCTTGTGGTCGGTGAAGTCTCCGTGCCTGACCTGGCGGGCGTCCACCAGGGTGACGGTGGCGCGCAGGTCGATCAGCTCCCGGTAGTGGGGTGCGGCGAGGCTTGCCAGCACTTCGCGGGGGTGGCCCAGGCCGGTGGGTTCGATCAGCAGGCGATGGGGTTTGGCGCGGGCCAGCAACATGTTCAGCGCGATTTGCATCGGCAGCCCGGCGCTGCAGCACATACAGCCCCCCGGGACCTCACGCACGTAAATACCCGTCTCCGCTTCCTTGCGACGTGCCAGCAGGCTGCCATCGATGCCCACCTCGCCGAACTCGTTCACCAGGATGGCCCAGCGTTCATCGGCGGGCTTGCGGGACAGCAGGTGCTGGATGGCGGTGGTTTTACCGACCCCCAGGAAGCCGGTGATGATGTTGGTAGGAACTGCCGCTGTCATGGTATCGCTATTGCAAGCTCAGCCATGCTTCAGCACTGGCAGGCGGCCTTGCGGCAGAATCGCTGGTTGAGGATATGACTGGCGGCGATGATCACCGCACCCACGGTGGTCACTGCCTTTTCGCCCAATTCGCCGAGCAGGTCATGGCCGAAGATGGCTGCCCATACCAACAACGCCAAGCCGGCGGCTCCCAACGCCACCACCTGGACCTGACGATGTTTCCGGCAACCCATGAACAGCGCCACGAAGCTGGTCGGAAGTATTGCGACCAGCAGCCAGCGATGGAACTGTTCGTCCTCGAGCATGCCAAGCGGCAGCGCCGGCAGCAGGGCAACAATCAATGGCAGGGCGAGGCAGTGGATCATGCAGCCCACAGACAGGCCGATAGCAAAAATATCTGCGCGCGACTGGAGTTGTTGCATGGGTAAATCCTTCTTCCCTGCGGGCTCGCCGGGCACAGTGATCTCCCTGGATTCTGGTGGTGTTTGCACTATGAGGTCGCCTTAGGCCGCCGTCGCCGCGCAGTCTCCGCAGAGACAGTGCAGTTCTATTTGCTGGCTCATCAGCGTATAGCCGGCGCCTTTTACGCTTTCGGTCAGCTTGCGTATCAGTGCGCTCTCGACGCGGATTTCGTCAACCCGGTCGCAGGTGCTGCAAATCAGGAACTGGGGTACGTCGTGGCCGTGATCGCAGCGGATATGGGAGCAGGCGACATACTTGTTGGCCAGGTGCAGTTTGTGGACCAGGTGCTCGGACTCCAGGAACTCAAGAATTCGGTACATGGTGGTGGGCTGCATGCTGTCGCCAAAGGTCGATTTGACGCTGTCAATCAGCTCGTAGGCGGATTGTGCTCTCTGCGTTTCCAGCAGGCAGGCCAGTACCCGCTTGCGTTTGGTGGTCAGGCGCGCGCCATGCGCGTCGCAGCTTGCTTCAGCGTGCTGTAGGGTCTCGGTGATATCCTGCATAAGCGCTTACCTGAATCTGAGTGTTTGTTCGCCCTGCCGCAGCGTTCGTGCGCCCTGTTTGCCGGACACGATCCACTGGACATCCAGCTTTTCGATACCGGGGAACAGGTTCAGCAGGGGCAGGTTGATCGACTGTGCGGCATCCGGCCCGGTACACGACAAGCGGTAAACGGCCACGATGTCAGAATGGTCCTCATCGTGATGGTCTCCATCATGGTGGTCCTCGCCGTGATGCTCATCGCTGTGATGGTCGTCGTCGTGATGCTCATCATCGTGATGGTCGTCGTCGTGATGCTCATCGTCGTGATGGTCGTCGTCGTGATGCTCATCGTCGTGATGCTCATCGTCGTCGTGATGATCGTCGTCGTGATGATCTTCGTCGCGATGTCCAGGCGCGCCATGTTCTTCGGCGCCGTGTTCATCACCGTGCACATCGGGCAGGCCGGTAATTTGCAGCCCGTCATCGAGGAGGCTGCATTCGGTTCCCTGCACCCGGAACAGGCCGTCCGGTTGCTGCAGCTTGTCGCGCGCGGTGTCTACACTGGCACGCTTGCCGGGGCTGTTGGCCTCACCTTCAAAACCCAGCAGATTGACGGCTGGGGAACTGAGCTGAATTTCCAGCGCCGAGTTTTCCAGCACGATCTGCAGCGTTGCCGAACCGTGTACGTGACTGGCCTGGCCGGCACCGTATTCGCCGAGCTCGTTCGACAGCGCCGCATGCCAGGGGCAGGCAGCGAGTGAGAGCAGCAGGGCGGTCGTCAGGGTTTTCATAGCGGGGTATCTGGACGTTCTCGGCCGGCACTTGCCGTTGCGCGGAACCAAAGCGAGTTGCACATGTCTGTAGATGATATACTGTATCATTTTAGCGTTCCACTCCATTGCGCGCTTATGAATGGCAAGCAGCATTATGCACGTCGGGCTCCTATAACACTGGTCAAGTTGGCGAGCGCTTTGCGACCGTTTGTCTGCCTCCTGGCGTTGCTGGCCACCTCGCCGACCGTCGAGTCAGCGCATGCCCATCACTGCGGTGAGCCGGTCTGCGAATGCTCCGCCAACGTGGGTTCACCTGCCTTGCCGTCACTGGCCGTGAGCCTGCCGGCGCTGCCCCGGCCAGCGTTATCCACCGGAAACCCATACACGCCACTGCTGCAAAAGCTCACGATCTGCATCCTGCGTTCACGGGCTCCCCCTGCCTGCTGAGTGCTCAGCGTTTGTGCGCGGCCCGCAGCCGCGCACAGCTTGTCTGGAGGCTTTGCGCTCCAGGCACTCTGTTCCAGAAACTACAGCAATACCACGGGGTGCGCCATTTCAGGCGTAACGATGAATAGCACCGGCAAGATTAGCGGGCACGCTTGATGCCTGGGTTCGACGGGAGACCAATAATGATTGAAGCGCGACAGCTCACCAAGCGATTCGGCGATACCATCGCCCTCAACGACCTGTCCTTCACGGTACCGGCACGGGAGACCTTTTGCTTCCTTGGCGCCAATGGGGCAGGCAAGACCACCACCATCAACCTGTTCCTGGGTTTCTTGTCGCCGAGTGCGGGCAGCGCCCTGATCTGCGGCAACAACGTCGCCGAGGATCCGGAAGCGGCGCGTGCCCTCACAGCCTACATACCAGAGCAGGTGGCGCTCTACCCGGAACTGACCGGTTTCGAGAATCTCAAGTTCTTCTCCAGCCTGGGTGGAACGGATGTGAGCGAGTCCGATCTGGTCTCGGGTCTCGAGGCGGCAGGATTGCAGCAGGATGCCTTTCACCAACGCGCTGCTACCTATTCCAAGGGTATGCGGCAGAAGGTGGGGATTGCCATCGCACTGGCCAAGCGCGCCAGGGTGCTGCTGCTTGATGAGCCGATGTCGGGCCTGGACCCGAAGGCGGCGAACGATTTCTGCGAATTGCTCCGCAACATGAACGCCCGCGAGGTCGCCATCCTGATGGTGACCCATGATTTATTCCGCGCGCGGGAAGTGGGCCACCGACTGGGCATCCTCAAGGCCGGGGAACTGGTGGAAATTGTCGACGCCGCTTCAGTCACTGCCAGCGAACTGGAAACGATTTACCTCGCGCACATGCACGATGCAGCGGGTATGGCCGCATGATCGCCCGGCAGATCGCAGGTAAGGACCTGCAGCTGGTTTTCCGGGATCGCCGTGTTATGGCAGTGTTTGTCGCGGTGGTGCTGGTAATGCTTGGCGCTGTGTTGATCGGTGCCGAGCGCACGGCAAGCTTTGACCGCGAACGTGGCAGTGCACTGGATGCCGACCGCGAAGTGTGGCTGGGGCAGGGTGCCAGGAACCCTCATTCAGCGGCACATTTCTCTCGATACGCCTTTAAACCGCTGCCTCCCCTGGCGAGTTTCGATCCCGGCACCGTTGATTATGCCGGCCTTGCCGTTTGGATGGAGGCGCACCGGCGTAACCCGGCCACCTTCCGCTACGCGGAGTCGGCGGGGGCTTCCACCACCTTCGAGAGCCTGAGCCCCGCCTGGGTGTTGCAGGCGCTGGTGCCTTTGTTGATTGTGCTCGCCTTGTTCCCCAGCTATGCCGGTGAACGGGAAGACGGAACGCTGCGGCAGTTACTGGGGACGGGCGTGACAAGCGACACCGTGTTTGCCGGCAAGCTGCTGGCTGCGCTACGCCTGCTGTTCTTGATGCTGCTCCCACTGCTCGCGCTATCGGTCCTGGCCGTTGTGTCCGCGGACATGGAAGCCCATCAACCAGACCCGGTGTTGCGAACACTCAGCCTGGTGGTGGCCTACAGTCTTTACCTGCTGGCGTTCTGCCTGTTGGCCCTGGGAGTATCCGCCCTCAGCCCCAATCGGCGCAGTGCCGCTATCGCGCTGTTTGCCTTCTGGTTCCTGTTCGTGGTGCTGGTGCCCCGGCTGGCGGGTGACCTGGCCCTGGCTCGCACGCCGCAGCCCGATGCGACCGAGGTCTCCAATTCCCTGCGCGGTATCGGTATGGCTTACTGGGACAGTGACGAACTGCGCGAGTCCGCCCGCCAGCAGGCGCTGGATGAGTATGGTGTGAGCTCCGAGGACGAGTTGCCCATCGACTTTGCGGCATACGAGCTCCAGTTCAGCGAAGAGTATGCGGATCCTCTCTATGCCGAGGTCTATCGCAATCTGGAGGCGGTACATGCGGCGCAGGAGCGCACGCTTTCCGCACTGTCGATTGTCTCTCCCACCATGGCCGTGGCGCGAATTTCCGCGGGCCTTGCCGGCACGGATCGTGTGCATCACCTGGCCTTCACGGAAGAGGCCGAACTGCACCGGCAGAGGATCATCAAGCAGATGAACGACGATATGATGCTCAACGCCGGCGATGCCGGCTACAGCTATCAGAGTGATCCCGAATTCTGGGAAGAAATCGCCGACTTCCACGGCTCCCTGCCGCCGCTGTCGCGCTTTGCCAGGCACTACCTTTGGGATCTGGTCGCGCTGCTGGCGTGGCTGATCGCCGCTTTCCTGTTTGCCAAAACCGCGGTCGCCCGAGCGGGCGACATGGAGCGAGTCAGATGAGCGCCACGCTGATGAAACTTGAATGGTTGCGGCTGCGCCGGTCCCTTGCCAGTCGCCTGGTGTTTGCAGTTGCCCTGCTGTCATCGCTGTACGCGGTCTGGTCCGGGTTGCAGTGGAAGCAGGCCTATAGTGCCGGCCAGGTTGTGCACACGGCGCAAATCGAACAGCGAATGCAGGACTGGCGTACCTCCCTGGCCGGCATAGAAAGTGGTGACGTCGAGTCGACACCCTATGACGCCAGGCCCATGGACGTGCGACAGGCGGCCACGCATCCGCCGGGTGAGCTTTCTCACCTCGCTGTAGGGTATCGCGACATCATGCCCTCGCGCCTGACAGTGGGCGCCTGGCGCAACGAAATTTCCATGGTGGAGCGCTATGAGTTTGACAACCCGCTGATACTGTCACTGGGGCGTTTTGACTTTGCGTTCTTCCTGATCGTGGTGCTACCGGTGCTGATGATCGCGCTGTCATTTGACGTGATCGCCTCGGACCTCGCCAGCGGGCGAGCGCGCTTGTTGCTGTCCAGCGCCGTCAGCCTGCGGCAGGTTATCCTCGCGCGCCTGTTGTTGCGCAACGGGCTGCTATGCGGCCTGGTGCTACTGGTGTTGCTGGGTGGTTTCCTGTTTGCACAGGCCACGTTGGCTGAATACCTGCTCTGGCTCGGCGTCTCCGTCGCCTACATGGTGTTTTGGTTCACGCTGATATTCTGCCTGGTAGCGGCCTCGCGGCAGGCCGAGGCTGTGGCCGCGCGTCTGCTGGCCTGCTGGCTGGTACTGACCTTCGCTATTCCCGCCGTGGTGGATTCCGCAGTGCAGGCGCTCAATCCGCCACCCTCAAAGCTGGCGCACCTGTCAGTGGCACGCATCGCGGAGGCTGAGGCGGCGCGGCAGACAGCGGCGCTGACCGACGGCTTCCTGGCCGATCATCCCGAATTGTCGGTGGGTGATGAGGATGTGCCCGGCTATTACCGGGGCACCTTCCTGGCAAACGAGCGGGTACGCGAATACACGGCGCCCACGGTAGCTGACTTCCGCGAGGCCGCCGAGGCGCGGGAGGCTGGGCTGTCAGCCCTGCAGTACCTTTCGCCTGCGCTGCTTGCCCAGCGCACCCTGTATCGCCTGGCGCAGGCGGATGCCGCCGCCAGCCGCCACTTCCTGGACAGTGCCGGCACCAAGCTGGCGGAGATCAGTGAAGCCGTCGGCCCGGCGGTGATTTCACGCAATCGCATCACGCTGCAACAGTACGACCAGATGACGCCGTTCGAGCCAGAGACGTTGCCCGTTGGCGCAGGTGCTGTAGTGGGTATTGCCTACCTGTTGGGTCTGGCACTGCTGCTCGCCGTGGGTGCATTGCGAGCCGGAAGCGCTGGCATCTAAGGCTTCAAGGATCTTCTGATTTTCGCCTGGCCAGGAATTGTCAACAGGCCAGGCGAAAAAACACCCGCTGGTTTAGCCAGTCGTAACTCCCTACTTGCGCAGTGGTGTGCCTGCTATATGCTCGAAAGCAGGGAAAACAGCACCACAACGATAACGATAAGTAATGTAAGGGGTTGTCTGATGTATCACCCGAAGCCCACAAAGCGCACGCTGGCCTTGGCGTTCGCCTGTTCCGCTCTGCCCACCGTACCCATTCACGTCAGCGCCGAAGAATTGCGGGTGCTGGAAGAAGTGTTTGTCACCGCCCGGCGCCGCCAAGAAAGCCTGCAGGAAACACCGGTCGCCGTGACCGCCCTCAGCTCCGGTGCGCTGCGCGATGCGGGTATTCGCAACCTGAGGCAGCTCAACGAGATTGCTCCCAATATTGATGTGCATGCCGCCAACGGTACGGCGCCGCTCGCCAACATCTATATCCGTGGCGTGGGCCAGCGTAACACCGAGGTGAACATCGATTCCGGGGTGGGTATCTACATCGACGAGGTGTATATCGGCCGCCCCGATGGCGCCTTGCTGGACCTGGTGGACATCGAATCGGTACAGGTGCTGCGTGGCCCCCAGGGCACGCTGTTTGGCAAGAACACCACGGGTGGCGCACTGGTGTTTACGACCAACCGGCCGACGGAGTCGGTGGAGGGCATGATTGAGACGCGGGTCGGCAACTACGACCGCCTGGATGTGGCTGGCGTGTTGAATGTGCCGATTACCGAGACCTTCTGGTCGCGCTTTTCACTGTCCACCGTGAGCCGCGACGGCTTTGTCGACAACAAGTTCCTCGACGATGATTTTATGGACGAGGATCGCATCAACGCCATCGCCCAGTTTCGCTGGCTGGCCACCGACAGCCTGACCCTGGATCTCAATCTCAACTACACCGATACCGAGCAGACCACCCGGCCGCAGAAATGTGTGCTGGTACCGGACGTGCAGGGCTGGCAGGCGGCGCTGTTCGATATCGTCGGCGTGATACCGTCGACCGGGCGCACACTCAACGATTTCTGCCAGGACAATATCGATGCGGGCAACGCCAACGAGGTGATCTCCGACCTGGACGGCACCTATGAGGCGGAAACTGAGATGGCTTCACTCACCGCCGAATGGGAAGTGACTGACAGCCTGACCATCAAGAGCATCACCGCCTACCGCAACACGCTGGCCGGGCAGGACGATGACCTGGACCACACCTCGCTGCCCTGGCTGCACCGCACCCAGTTCACCCACCCGATTGGCAACAAGCGCGACACCGACCAGTTCAGCCAGGAGTTCCAGCTCACCGGCAGCGCCGCGGATGATCGCCTGACCTACGTGGCCGGCGTGTTCTACTTTAGCGAGGAAACCGACGGGCAGCAGCAGACGGCATTCCTCGGGCCCTACGACCCGGCGATTGGCGGCCTGTTCGCGCTGAGCGCCCAGTCGGACGCCCGGGAAACCGACAACGAGGCCTGGGCCGCCTTTGCCCAGTTGGAGTGGGCCTGGACCGACAAGTGGCGCTCCACCCTGGGGGTGCGCTACACGGACGAAGAGCGGGAACTGACCCGCACGATCCTGACCCCGGTGGCATCAACTCTTGATGCCAATGGCGGGCAGGTGACCGAGCTGTTCAACGGGGTCTACTCGGTGGACCGCAGCGTCTTCGAGTACAACCCCAATTTCGACTTCGAATTCAGCGACGTGGATACCGGCAAGACCACGGACGATGACACCACCTTCATGGGCAGCATCCAGTACCTGCTGGACCCGGGCGACTGGATCGACACCGGCTCGGTGTACCTGACCTACAGCGAGGGTTTTCTGTCCGGCGGCCTGTCCGAGGCGCCCACCGGCGAGTTGGAGACCTTCAAGCCGGAAGAGGTAGAGAACTGGGAGCTGGGCATCAAGCTCGACCTGTTTAACCGCCAGCTGCGCGTCAATGCGGCAGCCTTCCATGCCGACTACAAGAACCGCCAGCTCACCACCGTGGTGGTAAACCCGGAACTGCTGAGCCCGGCGCCGGCGACGTTGAATGCGGCGGAGTCCACCATCATGGGCGTGGAGCTGGAAACCGTATGGATTCCCTCGCCCAACTGGATGGTGACGTTCAATGCCAGCTGGAATGATGGTGATGTGGATGAGTTTGACGACGTGCTGTTGACGGTGGGAGACCCGAACGAGCCGGTAGACACGGGCTGTGAACGCTTCGACCTGACCCTGCTGCAGATTGACTCCTGCCCCAACGACCGCTCCGGCGAGAACCTGCCGCGGCTGCCGGAAGCCACTTACTTCCTCGCCGTTCAGTACACCTGGGATTCGCCTATTGGCCTGGTGATGCCGCGCATCCAGACCAGCCTCAAGGAAGACGTGGAATACTGCTTTGACGCCTCCAGCTGTGCCAGTGGACTGTGGCTGGAAGACGAACAGTTCGACCTGTCGGCCCGCATCAACTGGGTGTCAAAGGACGGCAAGTGGAGTGGGGCGCTGTACGGTACCAACCTGACCGATGAGGACTACATCGTCGGCGGTACCGCCATTGTCGACTCGGCCGGTATCGGCGGCTTCAACGCGGCCAATCCGCTGATGTACGGGGCGGAGCTGCGCTACGAATTCTGACCTGCACCTGAATTAACACCTCCCACCGCCCCGGCACTACACTGCCTGTCAGGAGGTGGTCCCCATGTCGGAAAGATTAGTCATCAGTCTTGGCGGTAATGCCTTCGCCAGCGACGGCGAGGACTTCACCATGTCAGGCCAGTTCAGCTTCGCGGCCGCGGCCCTGGCGCCACTGGCGGCGATCATCGAAGGCGGCGCCCAGCTGCTGATTACCCACGGCAACGGACCGCAGGTGGGGTATATCCTGACACGGGTTGAAGAGGCCCTCGGCAAGGCATATCGGCTGCCACTGGAAGTGTGCGTGGCGGAATCAGAGGGAGAGATCGGCTATGTGCTGCAGCAGACCGTGCACAACCTCACGGGCGGTCGCCGGCCGGTGGCGACGGTGCTCACGCAGGTGCAGGTAGCTGCCGATGACCCGGGTTTTTCCAATCCCAGCAAACCGGTCGGCCCCTGGTTTGAGCCAGACCAGGCGCGGGTGTTGGCCGCTGCAGGAATGCCGCTCGTGTACGACCAGGATAGACGCGGTCGCCGGGTGGTGGCGTCGCCGCGGCCGCTACGTGTCATTGAAGCGGGGATTGTTCGCTCCATGCTGGACCTGGGAATTGTGGTGGTAGCCGCCGGTGGCGGCGGCATTCCGGTGGTGGAGGCCGAGGGCCAGCTGACCGGGGTGGAAGCGGTTGTCGACAAGGACCTGGCAACAGCGCTGCTGGCCACCGACCTGGACGCGGATGGGCTGGTGCTGGTCACCGGAGTGGCGGGAGTGTACGAGAATTTCGGGCAGCCATCACAGCGACTGTTGCGCGAGACCGGGCCCGCGGAACTGGCGGCGCTGGCCGCTGCGGGCCATTTCCCGGCGGGAAGCATGGGCCCCAAGGTTGAGGCGGCCATCCAGTATGTGCGCAGCACCGGCAAGCGGGCGGTTATCTGCCAGCCCGACGATCTCGCCCTGGCCCTGCGCGGGGAGGCGGGCACGATCATCGAGGCGGAGAGCAATGTTTAACTGCATCATTATGGGCGCAGCCGGCAGGGATTTTCACAACTTCCGGACCTTCTTCCGACAGCACCCGGAATTCCGCGTCTGTGCCTTCACCGCCACCCAGATACCCTTTATAGACGCTCGCAGTTTCCCTCGGGAACTGGCCGGCGAGCATTACAGCGCGGATATTCCCATTCGCGAAGAAGCGGAACTGGAATCGCTGATTGCCGAGTTCGGCGTGGAGTTCGTGTTTTTTGCCTACAGCGACCTGTCCCACCAGGCCGTAATGCACCTGGCGGCGCGCGTGCAGGCGGCAGGGGCCAGCTTCGTCCTGCTGGGCCCAGGCCAGACCGCGCTCAAGTCACAGGTGCCCGTGGTGGCCATTACGGCGACCAGAACCGGGGCGGGCAAGAGCCCGCTCACCCAGTTCCTGGCCCGCCGGCTTGCTGACGCCGGCATCAGCGTGGTGACGGTGCGCCATCCGATGCCCTACGGCAACCTCAAAGCCCAGGCGGTGCAGCGCTTTGCGGACACCGCCGACCTCGATAAACACCAATGCACGATCGAGGAGCGAGAGGAGTATGAGCCCTATGTGCGCCAGGGCCTGGTGATCTACGCTGGTGTCGATTACGCGGCGGTGCTGCGCGCGGCGGAGCGGGAGGCCCAGGTGATTCTCTGGGATGGTGGCAATAATGATTTCTCTTTTTTCCAGCCCGACCTGAATATCGTGGTGTGCGATGCACTGCGCGCCGGCCACGGCCTGGAATACTACCCCGGCGAAACCAACTTCCGCAGCGCTGACATGCTGGTCATCAACAAAGTTGAAAATGCGGCGCCAGGCAATGTGGCGACCATTGAAGCCCTGCAACAGCGTTTCAACCCGGATGCGACGCTGGTGCTCTCAGACCTCGAGCTCAGCGTTGCCGAGCCAGGCCAGCTTGAGGGCAAGCGAGTCATTGTGGTGGAAGACGGACCGACGGTCACTCACGGCGGTATGAGCCATGGCGCCGGCTACGTGGCGGCCAGGCAGTATGGTGTGGCCGAGGTTATCGACCCCAGGGCATTTGCAGTCGGCAGCATTCGCGACAGCTTCGCTGATCACCCACACCTCGACGACGTGCTGCCGGCCATGGGCTACTCCGAACTGCAGCGGCAGGAGTTGTCGGAGACGATCGAGGCTTCCGGAGCCGAGCTGGTGATCAATGGCAGCCCCGCCGATATTCAGGGCTTGCTCGAACTGTCACTGCCGGTTGTTCAGGTCCAGTATCGCTGGGTGCAGCGCCAGGGCCCTGATCTGCTTGAGCAGGTCTGCCGACGCCTGGGCCTGGCCCCCTGAATTGAGCTTGCCGACTAGCGCGGGCGGGATTGAAGCCGGGACTATGAGAGCTGCGACACCAGCGCTGCGACGGCGTTCTCCACGCGCAGGATGCGCGGACCCAGGCTCACGGTTTCGCAGCCCGTGGCTTCCAGTTTTTCCACCTCGTAGGGGATGAAACCTCCCTCTGGCCCGATTACCAGCAGCGTCGGCTGGCCGCCGCTGCGTGGGCAGGGAGGGTAGTGGCCGGGGTGTGCCAGCAGACCCCTGCGGCCCTCCAACAGGCCGGTCAGTTCATCTTCGACAAAGGGCTTGAAACGCTTGTGCAACGCAACGGTGGGCAGCACGGTGTCGCGCGACTGGCTCAGTCCTTCCAGGAAGTAATCTTCCACTACAGCCGGGTCCAGCACCGGGGTTTGCCAGTAGCTCTTTTCCACCCGGTAGCTGTTGATCAGGTGCAGCGACTCCACCCCCAACTCCGCCACCATGCGCAGGATGCGGCGCAGCATCTTGGGGCGCGGCAGCGCCAGCACCAGGGTCAGGGGCAACTTTGGCGGTGGCTCGTTGACCAGGGCCACGTCCAACAAGGCTTCATCCGGGGCCAGCTTCACCAGTTCTGCGTCGCCCATGCGGCCGTTGATTTCACCCACACGCAGGCTGTCGCCCTCGCTGGCGTTGATCACCTCGCGCAGGTGTTGCAGACGATGGTCGGTGAGGCGGATTCGATCGGCGCCGATGCGGTCGCTGTCACGGAACAGAAGCAGGTTCATGCCTTGGCTTTGCGATGATGTCTATGGCGAGTGACGGGGCTGCAGAGTCGGCGAAATGCAGCCCTACGGTCAAGACGCCCAGTATAATCGCGGTGGCCACGATCAATGCAATGGGTGTTTATCGCATGTACCCTGTTGCAGCCCGTCACTGACAGCTGCAGACTGACGCGCACAACAAGAACAACAGAAGGGGATAGAGTGTGATTCAATCCAGCGCCGGCGTGATGTTCACCCTGATGGCCATCGCCGCCTTCTGGTTCTTTGTCGAGCAGCGTACACGCTGGAAGATATTCGACTTTATCCCGCCGCTGATTTTTATCTATTCAACGCCGATCTTCCTCAGCAATACCGACGTGCTGTTCGGCATGGAAGAGAAGATCCTGGTGAACGGCTCGCCGGTTTACGGCGGTATGCGCGAGTTTGCCCTGCCGATGGCGATCTGCCTGATGCTGCTGTCCGTCAACGTGCCTGCAGCCATTCGCGTGATGGGTGGCGGTGTCGCGGTGATGTTGATGGGTACCGCCGGCGTGGTGGTCGGTGGTGTGTTTTCCTACTGGTTGGTCAGCGGTTTCCTGCAGCCGGATGCCTGGAAAGCCTTCGGCACCCTGGCCGGTAGCTGGATTGGCGGCACCGGCAATATGGCGGCCGCACACCTGGCCCTGGAAGGTGAGCCTGAACACGTCGGGCTGGCGGTACTGGCGGACAACCTGGTGTACGTGGTGTGGCTGCCCATCCTGCTCAGCTCCCGCGCCTTCGCGGAGAAGTTCAACGCCTGGGCGCGGGTGCCCGAGGATCGTATCGCCAAAATGGAAGCCGCGGCGGTAGAACTGCATGTGGAGCAGCGGCCGGTCACCATGCGTGACTACCTGAATCTCGCCTGCCTGGCGATGGGTGTCACCTGGCTGTCTTACCTGCTGGCGCCGATGCTGCCGGTGATCGAGAGTGTGTTGTCCACCTCCACCTGGGTCATTCTCCTGGTGACAACCCTCAGCCTCAGCCTGTCCGTGAGCCCCGCACGGAATATCCCTGGTTCCCAGAATATCGCGATGGCCATCATGTATGTGTTCGTCGCGGGTATGGGTGCGCGGGCTTCACTTGAGGGTTTGTCGCAGGCGCCCTGGTTTGTGCTGGGCGCCTTTATTTGGATCTCTATCCACGGTGCCTTCTGCCTGGCGGGCTCCTATATCTTCAAGGTCGATGTGCACAGCGCGGCGATTGCCTCGGCAGCCAATATCGGCGGCGCGGCCTCCGCGCCGGTCGTGGCCGCCTACCATCGCCCCACACTGGTGCCGGTGGCTATCCTCATGGCGTTGATCGGATACGCGGTGGGCAATTACCTGGCCATCTTGACGGGCATCATGGCCGGCCGAATCGCCGGCGCTGGTTAAGCTGCCGCCTGCGCGGGATTGGCAGAGAGCTGTCGCGGGAGTGATAGCCAGTGGATTCAGGAATGACTAGACGTAGAGGTCATACTCGTCAGCGCCGCTGATATCGGCCTCCACAAAGTCACCCGGCGCGAGATCGGTAATGCCCGGCAGGTGCACCAGCCCGTCGATCTCCGGCGCATCGGCATGGGTGCGGCCAATAGCGCCTTCCTCATCCACGCTGTCGATCAAGATTTCCTGGGTGCTGCCGATCTTGTCCTGCAGCTTCTGGGCGCTGATGGCCTGCTGGGTGGCCATGAAGCGTTCCCAGCGGTCCTGCATCACCTCGGTGGGAACATGCCCGGCGAGTTCGTTGGCGGCAGCGCCATCCACCGGTGAGTACTGGAAGCAGCCTACCCGGTCTAGCTGGGCTTCTTCCAGGAAGTCCAGCAGCACCTCAAAATCCTCCTCGGTCTCGCCGGGGAAGCCGACAATAAAAGTGGAACGCAGGGTGATCTGCGGACAGATGTCACGCCAGGCGCGAATCCGCTCCAGGGTGTTCTCGGCAGCGGCCGGGCGCTTCATGGCCTTGAGTACGCGCGGGCTGCCGTGCTGGAAGGGGATATCCAGGTAGGGCGTGATCTTGCCTTCGGCCATCAGCGGGATCACATGGTCAACGTGGGGGTAGGGGTACACGTAGTGCAGCCGCACCCAGATACCGAATTCCCCCAGCGCCTCCGCCAGCTCCTGCATGCGGGTTTTCAGGGGGCGGCCATTCCAGAAGCCGGTGCGGTATTTGAGGTCAACGCCATAGGCCGAGGTGTCCTGGGAAATTACCAGCAGTTCGCGCACACCGGCCTTCACCAGCCGTTCGGCTTCCTCCATCACATCGCCAATCGGCCGGCTCACCAGCTTGCCGCGCATATCGGGGATGATGCAGAAACTGCAGGAATGATTGCAGCCTTCGGAAATCTTGAGATAGGCATAGTGGCGGGGGGTGAGCTTCACACCCTGGGGCGGCACCAGGTCCCTGAACGGGTTGTGTTCCACCGCGGGTGCGGGCACGAATTCGTGCACGGCGCCGACCACCTCTTCGTAGGCCTGCGGTCCGGTGACCGCCAGCACGTCGGGATGCACCCGGGTAATGTCTTCGGCATCCTTGCCCATGCAACCGGTGACAATCACCTTGCCGTTTTCGCGCAGTGCCTCGCCAATCGAGTCCAGCGACTCCTGTTTGGCGGAATCGATAAACCCACAGGTGTTGACCACCACCACGTCGGCGTCCTCGTAGGAGGGCACAATGTCATAACCGTCCAGTTTGAGCTGGGTGAGTATGCGCTCGGAATCCACCAGGGCCTTGGGGCAGCCGAGGCTAACAAAACCGACTTTGTTGGAAGTATCGCTCATGAAGTCAGTGTAGCGGGAAAAATGCGGAGTATAGCCGGCGCCATGTTGCGAATGCAGTAGAATGCATCCACTCATACTGTCCCAGCCTGTGAACCGTTGTTTGCAAAGAAACAATAAGAAACTAGTCATGCTGCTAAATGAATTGAAGAGAAGAAAGGTGCTGCCTGTTCTGGGCGCATACCTTGCCGCTGCCTGGTTCCTGATGAAAATCGGTGAGGTGGTCATCCCCACACTGGAACTCCCGGGCTGGGCGTTTCGGGCCCTGGTGGTGCTGCTGGTGGCTGGCTTGCCACTCGCGGGTCTTTCCGCCTGGCTGTTCGAGGTTACCGATGAGGGCGTAAAGCTGCAGTCCGACCTGGATAAAACCGGACAGTCCGGGGCGCCGGTGGGTCGCGCGTTGACCATCTTCAGCATTACCTGCGTTGTGCTCGCTATCGCCCTGACCGGCTTTACCTATATGACCGCTGCGCCCACTTCGGGGAAAGGTGTCGCGGAGGGCGAGTTCAATGCTGCGCCTGCCAATGCGATTGCCGTGCTACCGTTTGTAAACCTCAGCAATGACGATGAAAACCAGTACTTTGCCGATGGGCTGGCGGAGGAACTGCTGGGCATGCTCGCGGAGATTCATCAGCTTCGGGTGGCCGGCCGAACGTCATCCTTCTCACTGCGTGATAGCGAGCTGGACCTGGCAACTATTGGCCGGAAGCTCAATGTTTCCTATGTGCTGGAGGGCAGTGTTCGCAAGGCCGGCGCACGGATAAGGGTGTCAGCACGGTTGCTCGATGTCAGCGATGGTCATCAGCTCTGGTCGGAGAAGTACGACCGGGCCTTCAAGGGTGTTTTTGACCTCCAGGCCGATGTGGCCGACAAGGTGGTGGACGCACTCAAGGTCAGCCTGGTTGAGGGCCAACTTGGGGTAAGTCCACACGCTGCCGGTGTGCCCCCGGAGGCCTATGACCTGTACCTGCAGGCCCGCTACATGATGCACCGGCGAAGTAACGAGGACACGCGCGAGGCGGTCGTGCTGCTACGGCGGGCCCTGGCGATAGCCCCGGACTTCGCCGCGGCCAGGGCAACGCTTAGCTTACTCCTTTCCTATCGGGCGGTGGCAGAGTTTGATCCAAAAGCGGAGGGTCTGGCTGCGGGTGAAACAGAGGCACGCCGGGCGCTGGCATTGGATGAACGCCTGGTGCTTGCTTACAACACGCTGGGCGGGATAGCGATGTTTCGCGACCGGGACTGGGCGGCGGCGCGCGAATACTACAATCGAGCGCTTGCCATCAGCCCCAACAACCCCGATGTGCTCGATGCCCTGGGTAATCTCGAGGGCATACTGGGGCGCCTGGATCTCGCGGTAAGTACCGCAGTCCAGGCGCGTGAGCTGGACCCGCTATCAGTAAAAATTGGCAACAACCTGATGTTCAAACTGGCGGCGGCCGGGGACATTGTTGGCGCGATTGAAGAGGGCCGGCGAGTACTGGCGCTAAATCCCAAAGCGCCACAAATCAGAGCACAACTGGCCAAGTGTTTAGCCAGGAATGGCCAGTCGGAAGAGGCGCTGGGCTACCTGGAATCGGAGCCCTCTGCGGCCGTTGCCCGTGCTTTCGCGCCGTTAGTCCACCAGGCTATTGGTCAAACGGAGAAAGCTGAATCGGCGTTGACCGATTTTATCGAGCAAAATGGTGAGGCATGGGCATTCCAGATTGCTGAGGCCAGTAATGTCATGGGCCACAGGCAACAGGCGCTGGATTGGTTGGAGCGCGCGGAGGAGTTAGGTGACGCCGGGTTGGTGTACTTGCAGTTCTCGGAAAACCTGCGCGAGCTGCACGGGGAGGCTCGTTTTCAGCGGTTGATGGAGAAGCTGGGTTTGAAATACCCAGAGGTGTAGCCAGAAGGCGTGGGAGAAGATTCTCCTGTGGAATGGTCAGGGATTTGTGTGGGACGTCTGGATCTTTGAAATATCGAATGTCCTATCCGCTTTCTGGATTTGAGGACCTGAAGTCAGCGGGTATCGGACAGTTCTTACAAACCCTGTCATCACAGAGTCGGCAGAGCCGCCGGCGCTCCAGATCATTGGGGTGCATCGATATCAGCAGTTTGCGCAAGATGGCATCCAGAGACTTTTGCTCCTTTTTGCTCAAAGGCGTCAGCAGCGATTTGATGCTGGCAACACGCCCCTCCAGCAGGGCTTCACGTAAGGCGTGCCCCTCCTCAGTGAGATAGAGGGCAATTTCTCGGTTGTCACGCCCTTTTCGCCGTTCAACAAGCCCATCGGATACCAGGCGGTCGACAAGTCGCACCGTGCCCGGGTGGGAGAGGCCCAGCACCCGCTTGAGCTTATCGTTTGACGGGCCAAAACCGTATCCAATGATTACCAGAGCCGCAGGCGTCTCTCCGGCGCGGTTCATCACTTCAAGAGCGACGGTCTGGATACGATCGGCAACAGAGAGCCCGACCACCCCAAGTAGGTTCGCAGTATCTTCCAGCATGACGAGAGCATATGTGCGGAGCGCACAATTTTCAATTGACTATATGTGCGCAACGCACATATAGTGCGTACTCGTGATCAACATCTGCCGTGGAGAGCACTATGCAAGAAGCAAATCTCAGCCCCGAACACCTGGATTTCTATCAGCGTTTCAAGTCATTCTGGGCTGCCCCCTCGGGTGCACGTGTGCCTGAAGTGATTGCACCCGATGCAACTATCCACTTCACCGGTGCGGGCGCTATGTCCGGTGTCGAATATGCAAAGTGGATGGGCGAGACACTGTCTGCAATGCAAGATATGACGGTAACGCCGCTGGACTGTGCGGGGAGTGGCGACATGCTCTACATTACCTGGGAGACATCCGCTGTGATACACGGGTCAAGGAGAACGTATCTCGGTGTAGATCGGTTTCGCCTGCGGGACGGCATGGCGATAGAGGAACATGTGATATTCGATTCAGCCGTGCTCACGCCCAAGGGCAGAGGGGGCATCGAGCATGACTAACGATGCGGTCGAAACCTAAACAATCGAATTGAATCCACAATCGGAGTGGAGCTCTGGCACTGGACTGTCAGTTCTTCAAGACCAGGATTGTCTCTTGCGGAAAGTGGCTGACCTGTAGGAAGAACAACAAGTATGTAGGTAGTGCACTCGCGGGCAACCGAGTGAGACGAAGCCGACCTTGTTGGTGTTCGCGTTCATTACCTGGGTGGCTGAAGCCTGATCCGCAAAAGGCGTCGAGCATACAGAATTTCCGGAGACGGGTCAGAAGCGTCGTCAATGATGACGGCCGGTGCTGGAACAGGAAGGAGCACCGGCCGCCTGTTGTGCTAGAGCTTGACGATGAGCTTGCCGCGGTTACCGCCGGTGAAGAACAGATTCAATCCATCGATGGCGGACTCCAGCCCCTCCAGGATGTGGGTGCGGAACTTGATCTTGCCACCCATCACGTAAGGCGTGAGCTTCTCCAGGAGGGCGGGCACGTCGCCGTAGTGATCGGGCATTGCAAAGCCGCGGATGTTGATACGTTTCTTGATCAGCGGAATCCAGTTGGGGCCGGGTGAAGGCTCTGCACTGGTGTAGTCGGCGATCATGCCGCAGACGACGATCCTACCGTGGGCGTTCATACGCTCGAAGACATATCCCTGGATGGGGCCGCCGGTGTTTTCGAAGTAGATATCCACACCATCGGGAGCCAGTTCGTCTAGCCGGGCGGCAATGTCGTCAGTCTTGTAGTTGATGGCGCCATCGAATCCCAGCTCACTGCAGATCCAGTCGCACTTCTCATCGTCCCCGGCAACACCGATCACGTTCAGGCCGTCGGCCTTGGCCAACTGGCCGACAATTGAGCCGACTGATCCAGCGGCACCGCTGACCACCAGGGTCTCGCCGGCCTTGGGGTCGCCAAAACCGTATAGCCCCTGGGTGGCGGTCAGTCCGGGCAGGGCGAATACTGCCAGCGCGGTCTCTGCGTCGAGACCGGGCGGCACCTTGTTCAGGCCATCACCCTTGCTGACAAAGAATTCAGTCCAGCCGATCATGCCGCGCACCGTGTCGCCGACGGCAAAGTCGGGATGATTGCTCTCAACCACGGTGCCCAGGCCGGAGGCGCGCATGACCTCTCCCAGCGCCACCGGTGGGATGTAGCTCTCCGGGTCGGGGCTCATCCATCCAATCATTGCGGGGTCGAGCGACATGTGCGTCTGCTTGACCAGGATTTCTCCCGGCCCGGCAGTGGGGATGTCCTGTTCCACGACCTCGAAAAGGTCCGACGTGATCGGCCCCGGGGTAGGGCGTGCGGCGAGGTTGATGCGGGTATAGGTGCTCATGGGGTTCTCCTGTTCAGGCTTGTGTGTATCCTGGGGCCATTATTAGTTTGGTTTCCTGCTAGTTATATAGGCAGAAAAGCGTTATTTTATTGCTATAAAGACAATAATTAAGGCTGTACGTTTTGGCGCAGGTTTAGATGGATCAATTGAGAGCCTTGCGGTACTTCACCAAAGTCGTGGAGACCGGCAGCTTTACCCGGGCGGCGTCGGAATTCTCCGTGCCGCCATCTTCCGTATCCCGGCGCATTGCCGATCTCGAGAACAGCCTGGGTGCAAACTTGCTGAAACGCAGCACACGGGCCGTGCAGGTGACTGAGATCGGCCAGATTTATTACGCCCAGGTAAGGGATATTCTGCTCCAGCTGGAGCAAAGTGATGAGTCGGTGCGCAGCTACCAGGCGCATCCCGTGGGCCAGTTACGCATCAGCTCCATGGTCAGTTTTGGTGAGAGGATACTGCTGCCGCTGTTGGAAGAATTCCGGCGTCTTTATCCGGAGATCATCCTGGATGTGAGTCTCAGTGACGAACTGTCAACGCTGGGCAGGGACGATGTCGATATCGCCATTCGAGGCGGATACGCGCCCAACGAACGGGTACAGGCGATTCGATTGATGGACAACGAGTTCATTCCTGTAGTCGCGCCGTCTTACGTCAAGCGAGCGGGCATGCCCGAAGACGTATTCGACTTGCGGCGACATCAGGGGCTGTTTTTCCGCACCCCCAACGGGCCGACACCCTGGCTCTGCGAACACGGGGGAGAATGGCATGATGTCTCCGGCGAGGCTGTCGCCATATCCAACAACGGCAGGTGGTTGGCAGAACAAGGCCTGGCAGGGCGCGGAATCATGATGGCGCCACGTTGGTCGGTCGAGACATATCTTAAGAGCGACGAGTTGATAGAACTGTTTTTTGATCCCGCTCCGAGAGTTAGCCAGAACGCCGATCTTGCTATCTACCTGCTCTACCAGAAACCGCGATACCTGGTGCCAAAGGTCAAGGCAATGGTGGATTTCCTGGTGGCGCGAAGCAAGTGCAAGCAGCCTCCACCGCTGATTGCATAGACAGCTGGAAGAAATCGGTGCATGTAACCTGGTTGGTGATGCGCAGCTTTACGTTTGCTTGAAACTATTCTCCTGACCTTCTTGCGTAGATCTACCTGAATCCAGCTCGTCAAAGTCAAAGTTGTCGATTGAGGGTTCCGCTTCAAGAAAATCCAGCGCGTCTTTACTGTATCTTCGACGGTTGGCCCAGATAAGTAATCTGGCGAGACCTCGCTTGAAGGCCGATTCATGATGCTGCTGAATAAACCCGCCAACACGCATCATCATCTCTGCTCGCAGCGCATCCAGTCTCTTCATCAGCGTACTCCGGCGATGCCGATATAAACCCTTGAGTCCTCGCGGCGCGAGATGCGGCAGGGAACGCCTTTGAGATGGGGAATACCCTGCTCTCGGTCACGGTATTCCTCGGAGTCGGGAATGACGATGCCGTCGTTGTGTTCGAAGGCGCCCAGATCTTCCTCCTCCGGTAGCCACCACCCGTGTGGTACTCGAATCAGCCCCCTGGGCAAGTCATCACGTATCGCAACCATCATATGAATACGTCCCGCTACGGTTTCGATGCTTGCCCAGTCCCCTTCCGCAAGGCCATATTGTTTGGCGTCCGCCGGGTGAAGGAAGGTGCGCGGAAAGCGGTTGCCCTTGCGCAGTTTCCGATTGTGGCGCTGGCCCGATTGGAAGTACTGGGGCTCCCTCAGGCCTACAAACAGCTTGAGGGGGTACTCCTCACTGGTTTCGAGATTGCGGTAGTAGGGTAGCGGGTCGCATCCCAGGGTTTCGAGAGCCGAAGAATAGAGCTCGACTTTCCCGGACGGTGTCGCGAAGCCTGTCTTCTTGTAGCTGTAGTAGCGATAGGGTTCTATACGCAGCTTGTATCGATCGCGAAACTCCGCAAACGTCAGGCCGGTGGGCGCAACGCGGTGATCGAGAAGATCGTAGATGTTTGCCCACGGAAAGTGTTCACCCAGCCCCATGCGCCGGGCAAGGCCGTGCCACAAATCGTAGACATTATGACATTCGCCTGGCGGCTCGTAGAGCTGGTGAGATGTCATGGTGAGCGTCCCCCAATGGTAGGTGTCCATCAGATTAGGCCGTTCCATCCAGCTATCACCTGGAAGTACGTAGTCGCATAGGGCAGCGGTTGGTGTCATGAACTGTTCGAAGCAGACATTGAGGTCCTGGTTCAGCATGGCCTCGCGAATGAGATGCTGGTTTCCGAAGCCCATGAGAGCATTGTTCGCAATGGCGAAGAACGCCTTGATGGGGTAGGGATCCCCGTTGGCCATGGCACGGAACACCAGGGAGGGCACGGCCATGTGGGTGCCCTTGACGATGTTGGGGTATCGCTCGCCGAAAACGCGCTCGCTATGCTCCGCAAACAGGTCCGCAGCTTTAAAGGTGAAGGCGGGGTGCTCCTCATATCCCATCTGTTTCGCCTTCTGCGAATCGGTGAGGAGTTCGGTCATTTCCAGTTGAGACTCGGAAATGATATTCCCCTCCGTGCCCATCAGCATCTCGCCCCCAGGAGCATCGAGATTGCCGGTAATGGCCCTCAGGATGGAAATGGCCCTGATAGCGGATGTGCTGCTTATCTGCTGATCAGTTATCGGTGACCAGGGAATGATGGCACCGTTTGCGTTGGCGTACATCCGAGCCGCTTCGCGAATCTGCTGCTCATCTACGCCTGTTAGTTCTACGACTCTCTCCATGGGGAAATCGCGATCTACGCGAGAACGCAGTGCTTCCAAACCGATCGTCCAGTCGCGCACGAAAGCTTTGTCGAATAGCTCTTCCTCGAGGATGACCCGAATCCAGCCCATGCACATGGCCATGTCGCTACCGGGTTTGATGGGCAGGTGAATATGGGCCCGCTCTGCCACTGGGCTGCGCCGGGGATCCATCACGATGAGTTTGGCACCTCGTTCCTCAGCAAGGCGCTGGCGTACGTACTCCCAGACCCAGGATTGAGCATGGGTGTTGTGGCCCATGATGACGATGCAGCGTGTGTTCTCAAAGTCGGGAAGTGGCATCCAGCCGTAGGTGAATCGATTGACCGCCGCCGTGTTACCAAGACAGAGAGCAACGGGGGAAACGTAGTTCGGCGATCCCAGTAGATTCATGAAGCGGCGGGTCATGCCGGATTCCGTTGAGCAGTTCCACGGGCCGCTGGAGACTGCCAGGGCTTCCGGGCCATAGCTTTCAATGACAACACGCAGCTTTTCGGCGATTTCGTCGAGGGCCTGCTCCCAGGAAATCTCTTCCCAGTTCCCTTCACCACGTTTGCCCTTGCGCTTTAAGGGCTTCAGCAGTCGGTTAGGGTGATCGAATGTGGATTGCGCGATTCTTCCCTTCGCGCAGATAGCACCGGGAGCCATTGGGTTGTCGTAGTCGCCAGCCAGGGTGTAGTCCTTCTCCCCGGTTTTGCGCGTTGCTACGAGCTGACATGAAATGTCGCAGGTTGCACAAAGCACATGTTTTGTTTCCATGGTTGGTTACGCCCCGCTTCGTCCTGTGTTCCAAGTGCTGAAACTGTAACAAGGCGTCCTGCAAATATTTATCATTTACGGCCAATCATTTATCATTAGCGGTCAAGTAGAAATTGGACGATAAACCTCGGATGGTTGCCACGCGTTTGCATGACCAGCCCTATGTGCTCAGCAGTTTTCTGGCCGGGTTTTCTGAACTGGTCGTGAGCCGCGGCGGCCGGCTCGCGGAAATCTGCCAACAAGCACATGTGTCGCCAGAGCATGTTCTGGAGCCCAACCATCTACTCCCCTTTGATCTGTTTATTGGATTGCTCGAGGCGGCTGCTGAATTGCTGGACTGCCCCGATTTTTCCCTGCGGCTTGCAAGTGGTCAGGACCTGCGGCTGATTGGGCCGCTGGCATCTATGCTCGATCCAGCTCAGACGGTTGAGGAAGCAATCCAGACTATTACGCGAGAACTCCCATTAATCGTCGGCGGATTTCGGATCGAAATTGAGAGGCAGGCACATATCGTCTCCTTCATCTATCGAGTCACTCTGCCGGAATTGGAGTACCGTCGTCAGTTCCAGGATTATCTCTTTGCGTCCACGGTAACGACGGTGCGAATGCTGACGGGCGGACGCTTCCCCCTCAGAGGCGTATTTTTTACACGCGTACCTGCCAAGGGAGAGGACCTGACTCCCTACGACCACTTCTTCCACAGCCCCATCGCTTTTGGGGCAAACAATCTGGGTCTTACCTACGACAAGGAAATATTGAGTGGTGGTATTGCGGCGGGTTCCCTGGGGGTGCAGGAGCGGCGAGGCGATGAATCAGCAGCCCTGAAGAGGCGTGTGACTGATGCGCTGGCACTGGCAATGCCAGGAGGAAAAACCGACCTGGAAGATATAGCGACATCACTGGGATGTTCGGAGCGTACCTTGCGAAGGCGCCTGGCCGCGCAGGGAGTATCCTTTTCCAGTCTACGTGATGGTTTGCGCTATGCCCTGGCGAAGGAGTATCTGCAGATTGCTCACTACAGCCTGGGTAACATTGCTGCGCTATTGGGTTACGCCAATCAAAGTGCGTTCACTCGCAGTTTTCAGCGCTGGAGCGGTGTTACGCCGAGTGAATTTCGCGGGTCGTTAGCCCGTGGATCCATGGTTTGATCAGATAGTTTCTTCTGCCGGTAGGCGCTGTCGGGCTCGCTTGCGGACGGTATCAGTTGCTCGCGGCGTGGCGGAGACCGATAGGCGATCATCGACTCATCTTCTGGTGTGAGGCGCCTCAGGGTCCCGCTGTCGCAGAACTTGTGTCACTTCTTTTTGGGTAAGGCAGGAAGCTCGCGACCAGAAGAAGTGCGCCGATCAGGAACTGCACGACGCTTGCCTGTATCGCTTTGCCTTCTGGGTAAAAGTGATCAGGAACCACCATTAAGCGAACCATTCCCATAAAAATCTGCGATGAAGCAAGGAATACGAAGACCATACGAAGCTCCCTGCCGGGCCGAAAGGTCAATGAAAGAAGACATAGCAGGAGCATGGAGCAATAGAGTGACCCTGGAAAAGGCACCATCGACTGCCAACAGCCAGTGTTCGTGCAAACTATTGATAGCTCAGGTTTGAATAAGGATTCCAGTACCGGAAAGCTGTTTTCAAATGTGCTGGTGAAGTAGCTGATGCTGATGTACGCAAACTGTAAAGCCTGCAAACAAAGCAGTGCCCTCTGGATTGGCAAGCTGTAGTCGGAGAGCTCTCGATTCATTTTTTGGCCTGCTGCGCTGCTGCACGCCGGACTTCTCCGGGTGGTCGGCCGGTCTCGCGCCGGAATGCCTTCCGGAAGGCGGGTTCGGAGTCGTAGCCGACGATCTCGGCGATAGCCAGCATGGACTCGTCGGTGCTGGTGAGCAAGTCGGTTGCCAGCTGCATGCGCCACTGAACGAGATAACTGGCGGGCGTGACTCCGGTCAGTTCGCGGAAACGTTCCGCGAAGGCAGTGCGCCCGAGCCCGGCCCTACTGGCGAGATCCTGCAGGCTCCAGGGTTTCGCCGGGGTCTCATGGATAGCAGCCAGCGCTTTGGCGATCTGCGGATCGGCGAGCGCTCCCAGCAGGCCTTCGCACCAGCCCGACTCCATGACAGCACGTAGCACCTGTACGAACAGGGCATTGGCATAGAACTCCAGTGTGGCAGCGGTGCCCGGTGGCTCGGCTTCGAGCTCGACAATGATCAGGTCGACCAATCGTTTCGTATGCGGGTCATCGCGGTGGATCACTACCGCCTCAGGCAACGCATCCAGCAGAGGCCAGGCGGCGCGGCCCTGAAACTCGAAGAAGCCGCATAGCATCAGCGCTTCCGCCACATCCGCAGGCACGGGCTCGGCGGCATTTACCATACCCGGGTCGGGTTCATCGGCACTGGAACTGACCACGTGTTCGGCGTCCCGCGGTAGAACCAGTAAATCCCCCCGATGCAAAGGACGCGGCTCTGCATTCGCCATGTGCAGCCAGGAATCTCCGCGCTGAATCAGGTGGAAAGTCGCCATGCGCTGGCCTGAGGTGTCGACAGCCCAGGCCCCCCGGAAGCTGGCATGCACAAAAACCCCTGCCGACAACTTCAGTCGGCGCAGTATCAGGCTAAGGGTATCTGCGCTCATTGGATTCTGGGCTCTCAGCAGCTGGGGGGGGGTGGAAGCAGGCGGACGATCGGACATGAATTGCGAACGGTCGCGTACAGCCCGTCTACCCCGGACCGGCCACAATGTTCCCCGTTCTTCAGCTGGTCAGCAAGTCGCCAGCGCCAACTCATTCCACTGATGAAAAGGAGTCATTCCCATGCAAATCGAGATCTACACCAAAGACTACTGTCCGTACTGCCATCGCGCCAGGAAGGTTCTGGACGCGCGAGGGCTTGCCTACACGGAATACGACGTCACCTACCGCCTGGATGGCCAACGCGAGATGCGCGAACGGACTGGCGGCCACACGGTGCCGCAGATTCTGATCGACGGCAAGCCGATCGGTGGGTCTGACGAATTGGTTTACTTGGACAATGCCGGCGCTTTCACTGCTGAGAATGCCTGACCAGTCGCCGCAATTTTAAGGAGCTCGAACATGAACAAGCACTACGACATTATCATCATCGGCGGTGGCAATGCCGGTTTTGGTGTATCAGCCATCGCGTCTGAGGCGGGCAAGAAAATTGCCTTCATCGAGGGCCGCGACTTCGGCGGCACCTGCCCCAACCGGGGCTGCACGCCCAAGAAAGTCCTGGTGGCTGCCGCTCACACGCTGCACGAGATCGAACGGGCAGAGGTGCATGGCATCACCGTGAGTGAACCAAAACTTGACTGGTCCAAACTGATCGAACGCGAGCAGGACATGATCTCGTTCATACCTGACGCGATGGCGGGCGTCGCCTCAAAGCGCGGTGACGTCTATGTGGGCCATGCGCGCTTCAACGGTCCCGACTCGGTCGAAGTAAACGGCGAAACCCTTACTGCTGACCATATTGTTATCGCCACCGGCTCGAAGCCGCGCTCACTGCCGATTCCTGGCGCTGAGCTGATGGTCACCTCGGACGAGGTGTTGTCCGACCGCGAACAGCCGCAGGATGTGATCTTCATTGGAGGGGGTGTGATTGCGCTGGAGTTCTCGCATGTCTATCAGCGCGCAGGTACCCAGGTGACGATACTCGAGGTCATGCCGCAGCTATTGCCGCGATTGGAAACGGATGCCGTGGCTCAGCTTCGTGCAGAAACCGAACGTCTCGGCGTCAACGTGCATACCGGCGTGAAGGTGCTGGGTATCGAGGCCGAAGGTGATCGTGTTGCCGTTCACATTGAGGTTGATGGCGAGACCCGCCGCCTGGTGGCTGACCGCGTGGTCAACGGCGCCGGACGTGTGGCCAATGTCGATTCGCTGAACCTGGAAGCTGCGGGTGTGGAGCACGATGGTGTCGCCATCAAGCTCGACAAGGCGCTGCGATCGGTGAGCAATCCGCGTGTCTACGTGGCGGGTGATGCGTTGGTGCAGTCTCCACAGCTGTCCCCGCTCGCCACCTGGGAAGGGCGAATCGTCGGCCAGAACATCATCGAGGATGCTGCCATCGAGCCGGACTACCGGGTTATACCCAGTGTGGTACACACGGTACCGTCACTCGCGACGGTGGGCATCAACGAAGCAGAAGCGGATGCGGAGGGTCGCTCGATAAAAGTCACCGTCAGCGACATGACCGACTGGTTTTCCGGGAAGAGCTATGCCGAGACGGTTGCCTGGTCGAAGGTGCTGGTGGACAAGGCGACTGACGAGATTGTCGGGGCGCACCTGGTCGGCCACCGCGCGGAGGAGCTTGTACATTTCTTTGCGCTCGCCATGCAGCATGGCATCACCGCCTCGAAGTTGAAGGAAACGCAGCTGGCGTTCCCCACCTTTACCAGCGACGTCAAGAATCTCTTCTGAGATCTCCTGGCTCGTCCCCTGCGCCTCGACCAGTTATCACTGGCCGGGGCGCTTTTGCCTGCGTGAAATATGGGAACGCGCAGCACCCACATGTTTTGCATATCGTCCCAGTGCAATATTGGTCTTCCCACAGAGCGAGGAATTCGGCTCATAGTCACGCTTCGAATCTGACGGTCCGCTGTCACCTGGTCTGAGGCTGTTGGGCTACGCTGCTTCCAATGACCATGTTTGATCCGGAGGCGACCGTCATCTGGATGTGCCTTAGCGACTTGCCGGAACCAGCAGGCGCTCCGCGTTGAAGGGGTGGACCAGGATGTCGTTTAGAAAAACTGTTTGTAAACTCGTCTCTGTGTTCCTTTCAACCATGATGTGCGCGAGCGTGTCCGCTGATGAGGGCGAGCAACAAGCGCTTGCGTCTGCGGATGGCATCAATGATGTCACCAGTTTGTCCACATTACTTGCTGCGAGGATTTCGAAATTATCTTTCGAGCACGGTTTCAGTGGGTCTGTGCTCGTATCTCGCGATGGTGAGATATTGATTCACCAGACTTTCGCTCCATTGGAGGCTGGGATGGTTGGGTCCGACCCGGCCTACTGGATTGCCTCCGGCACCAAACAGTTTATGGGAGCAGTCATCGCCTTACTGCATGGTAAGGGGACGCTTGATCTCGATGAGAAGATCAGTGAATACCTCGAGGAAGTACCGGAAGACAAATCTCAAATTACCTTGCGGCAACTCCTTACCCATACGTCGGGGCTTGACCAGCAATACGCGGCTGAAGGGATAGTCGATCGCGCTGAGGCGGCGCAGGCTATCCTCAGCACTGAGCTCCTCCATCCGCCCGGCACGGGCTACGCGTACTCGAACGATGGCTTCAGTCTGGCCGCCATCATTGCTGAAATTGCCAGTGGTCAATCCTATGAGACATTGATGCGGACTCTCCTGTACGAATCTGCCGGGATGGCTTCTACCGGGCTCTGGGGATTCGAAGGTGATGTGGAAATCGCCCCTGTTCCACCCAGCGCTGCAACGACGAATCAATCGAAGGCTATCTACAGCGAAGGCCGCAGTCGACCAAATTGGGGGTATCGGGGAGCCACCGGTATGTACTCGACTGTTACCGACCTGTCCTTGTGGCTCAGGTGGTTGCTCGAGTCGGGCATCGAGATAGGAGACCCTTTATCCCCGGTTCTTTCGCCGGAACGATTTGTTCGAGAGGTCCAGGGACTCGGCACGGTGTATTACGGGCTGGGTATCGCTGTGGTCGAAAGGGACGGTGCCCTCTATATGATCAGCCACATTGGTGACGATGACTGGCTGGGACACAATAGTATGATCACGGCCTATGCTGATGGGGACATCATCGTTGTGCTCTCAAACTCTGGCTATCTTGAGAATGGCACTCCCTGGAGCGCTGAAGTCGGTGGGGAAATACGGGAGATGCTCGGAAAATAAGTTCAGAGGAAACCCAGCGGCCGCAGGGCAGTAGGGCGGGTATGAGGGCTCTTCCAAAGGCACCGATTGCTCAGAGCGCCGAGCAGGCTGTAGAGTCACATTCGAGTTCGGCAAGTGGGGCCAGCCAGCGCGTCCCGGTCTTTGGTTTGGTTCAGGCAGCTTTTTGGTGCAATACGCTGCAGGCCTGCAATTAATCCATTGAATTCATGCAACTCGCTGCATGACCTCTTGCTTCAATCCAATACCCAGGATGTGTTCCACGCTCGCCTTGGCGCGAAACGCCGAGCTCATCAGCCTGTGTTTGCTCATCACGCCCTCCCTGAAAGCCGGTCGATGTGACACCCTGCCGTACCATTGCGCATACGCTGGGAATACCTGTTTGAACGGGTAGTTACACTCGATGAGACGAAGGGTTTTCATCGCCCATAGGATGTCGGCCATGGTGAGCGCGTTCCCGGTAAGAAATGCTCTTCCATCCTGCAGTCTGCGATCGAGTTGGGCAAAAGCAGCGTTGAGCTTTTCCAGGTGCTCAATATAGACGGCTTCCGGGATCGATTGCTTATCATAAGCTTCGTAGAAGCTGGCTAACTGCTCCGCGTCATCACCGGTTGCCAGCAGTTCTTTCAAGCGTTTCTCCTCCTTGTCGGAAAGTCGCGCCATGCCTCGAAGTCCCCAGCGAAATGTCACGAAACGGATAGAGCGATGCAGCGACTTGCCGAAATCCGTCAGCGCCTGCGCGTCAGCCAGTAATGCCGGGTCGTGCCTTGGCGCAAGCCTTGGGCCGCCCAGCACGTCATCAAGGTACGCCACGATATCCATGGACTCGATGTGCAATTCACCATCGTGCACTAAAGCTGGTACTACGAGATTGGGCTGAATCTGCGCGTAGCTGGCAGTTAGGTGCTCTTTTTTCGCCAGCGACACCTGCCTGCTCACCCATGCCCCATCCTCGCCTGCGCAGGAGGAGGGATCATCCGCGTCGAACCTGACTTCCCGGCCCCTCGTGAGGCCCTTTTCGTGCAGGGCGAAGCGCACTCGCTGCGCGCAGGGTGCGCCGTCAAAATGAAATAGGTGGAAGCCCTCCAGCTTGCTGACGATAGGACTTGTGGGGAACTCAATCTTCATGGCGGCCACCTCGTTTTTATGTACCGTATCGCATATAATTAACTCCGGTCAATAATTATGTTCGAAAAGGTACAAAATGGCGCGAGGAAGGCCCAGAAAATTCAATGAATACGAGGCTCTCAGCGGTGCCATCCTGCTGTTTCTGGAAAAGGGGCTGTCCGGCACATCGCTAGATGATCTCGCTGGTGCGATGAAAATGAATCGCCCCAGTATCTACAATGCTTTTGGAAACAAAGATGAAATTTACCGGAAAGCACTTGCCAGGTTTTGTGGGCAGCTCGACCAGGGATTGCAGGAAACACTCCAGGCTTCCACGAGTCTGCGTGGCGGTCTCAAGGCGTTTTTCTACCAGGCCATTGATGTGTACTGCGGGTCTAATCCGCCTATGGGTTGCCTGATGATTTGTACTGCTCCGGCTGAGGCGGTCGCGCATCCTGAAGTTGCCGCCGACCTCCGGGGCTTGATCGAACGCTTGGATCGCGCGTTTGCCCAGAGATTGGAGAGGGCGCAGTTAGAGGGCGAACTGCCCGAGCACTACCCAATTGACCATACGGCGCAGTTGTTGCAAGCGACACTACAGACAATCGCCTTACGAGCAAGGAGCGGCAGTTCCCGGCGGAAGCTGAGAGAACTGGCCCGTCATGCAGTGGAAAGGCTGACGGCAGACTAGAGAACAAGGCCTGGAGGGCCGGCACGCATAGTTGCCTATAGGGCAACCGGGCGAGATAAAGCCGACCTTTTTCTCCCGGTGTTGCTAATGGGCGGATCAGCCTGGGCACATCTTGGCTGAATGACCGCCACACTAGTCCTTTCCCTCCCCAGGTTTCCCGCTCTTTTGCTGGAGAGATTTGTGTTTGCCGGTACCCACTTGCGGAATTGTTGTTTTTTGCGTCGTAGGATTGGTATCGATTCACATCGGCTACCTGCACTCATGTAGCCAGGTGTCCGCTTCCGCCCACTTCGGGTCATATGTTCTACACTTCTGGAACCGCCCGAGTTTCACCTATAGCGGCCTCTCTTTGGCTTATCTGGTGGTAGCTCAAATTACTACTCCTAAGGCAACTATGCTGGTACTCGGCGCGGAATTTTCGTTCCCCGGCAAGTGAAGTGATGAGGAAGCTATTATGTTGTTTGCTCGGCTGCTACTGCTAATCCACGCTTTGGCTTTTGCTTTGACAAGCTCTGCGAGCGTTTTCGAGACTCAACCGGGCTTGTACCAGGGTAAATCAACTATTGATGATCGTCTTGGTGGCAAGCGCGAAAAGTCGTCTGAGGAAATCTCTATATGCATTGCAGAGCCCAGTTTTGATCCCGAGGTCAAATTCGAAAGTCTTTTTGAAGGCTGTGAGGTGAGTCAGGTCGATCGCAAGCGCCAGTTCCTCATCTATAAAGCCTCATGCATCCAGGGAGGCGAGACTTATGATGCTGAAATCAAGTTCTGGCCAGGTGGAAACGATAGCACCAGCAGGCTGAGTTTATCGAAGCTACTTCGACAAGATGGTCAGAGGACGCCCATCTATTCCAGGCAGGCGCGGGTGACTCATATCGCGGATAGCTGCGAGCAGTGAAGATCCCTTGATTGATGTACCTGGCCTGCATCGAAGGGGTACGTGTTACCTCGTTGCCGTAAGCGGTCGTCTCGACTTTCTTAGTCCGAAGCTGAATCCGCCGTGCCACCTAATCCGCATCGACTATCAGTGGCCCGGCCTCGATAAGCTTTTCACGCATGGTCGCTACCTCACCAGCTTTCAAAGTGGTCCAGGCTTGCTGAACCTCGGTCCACTCGGCATTTAGCTTGTCGTAGACTTCGACGTACTGATCCGCCGGTTTGAAATCGGCGATGGCAACTGTCGAGGCCAGGTAAGCCAGCTTCTCCATCAGCATACCGGGGAGCCGGATCACATCCTGGCCCTTGCCGGTGTGTTTCAGTTGCAGCATCTGGTTTTCGACGGCGGCGATCTCTTTTTCCAGTGCCTCCAGTTCGCCGCGCATGTCTTCGTCAACCATTGGCATCAGGTCGCGAAGCTGTCTGCGTAGCTTTTCGGCTTCGTTGACAGCGATGGACATCTCCTCGAAGTCGGCGCGGATCTTGTCCAGCAATGCCTTTTGCTCGCGGATATCTGCCAGGCTGCCCGTTGAATTGGGATCCTTCTTGAGCTCGAAGCTCTGTGTCTGCTCGAAGTCGCCGGACTTCAGGGTGACGGAATAGACCCCCGGGCTTGCCAGCACGGACAGCGGCTTGACCTGTGATTCGCGAGTGCCATCGTCCTTCATCGGGTACCAGTCGGCATAGGTCGGTTTGGTGCGAAGCACCAGCTCGGTGGTGGGGTCCTCCTTGAAATCCCACCAGACGCGGTTCATACCCACAACGCCTTCATGCTCGATCGTGCGTACGGTCTCGCCCGCTTCATTGGCAATGACGAGAGACACCTTTTCATCCTCATCCGGCTCCTCCGACTGCCAGTAGTGAAGGGAGGTGCCGGCGGGTGGGTCGTCGCCAAAGGACGCCTCCTTGAAGAACTGCATGACGGCCGACACCGGGTGCAGGCGGTAGGCGTCCTTCGGGTCGAACAGGTGCAACTCCGACGAGGCGACGTCATTATTGAACTGCTGGATGGGGGTGAGGTCGTCCAGAATCCAGATGCCGCGACCATAGGTACCCACCACCAGGTCGTTGAAGTGCTCGGGGATATCCATCCAGTACATGGGGCTGGAGGGCAGGTTGGTCATCAGTGATTGCCAGCGCTTGCCCTGATCGAACGAGAAGTACAGGGCGTTCTCGGTGCCGAGGTAGAGCAGGTTCGGGTTGATCGGATCTTCCTTGACCATCCGCGCATAGCTCAATGGGCTGTCTTCTATACCCGCCGTGATTTTCTTCCACGACCTCCCGTAGTTGGTCGTTTTGTACACGTAGGGCTTGAAGTCACCCATCTCGTGAGCATCAACTGTCAGGTAGGCGGTGCCCTCGTCATGCTGGGAAGCCTCGATATTGCGAACAGCGCCATAGCTGGGCATGCCCGGAACCCTCCGGGTGATGTTCTCCCAGTTTGCGCCACCGTCCTGGCTCACGTGCAGCTGGCCATCATTGGTGCCCGCCCACAGCAGCCCCTGCTTCAAAGGTGATTCGTCGAGGGCATACACCACGTTGGCGTACTCCACGCCGATATTGTCGCCGGTAAGTCCACCGGAAAACTGTTGCTTGCTGGCGTCATTGAGGCTGAGATCAGGGCTGATGATGTCCCAACTCTGGCCGCCATTGGTGGTGCGGTGTACGAACTGGCTGGCGACATAGACGGTGTTGTTGTCGTGTGGCGAAATCAGCAGCGGGAAGGTCCACTGGAAGCGATACTTGACGTCCGCGGCAGGCGTGCCGGCGGTGAGTTCCGGCCAGACTTCCACCTGTCGGAACTGGCCGTTTTTCTCGTCGTACCTGACCACGACCCCGCCCAGGGCGCCGAAGCCCGAAGCGCTGGACCAGATAATATCTGGATCCGTGGGATCGGCGGTAGCGAAGCCGCTCTCACCGCCACCGACGTCATGCCAGAGGCCGGTGCCGATAAAGCTCCCGAAGAAGCTCTGCATGCGGCTTCTGCTGGGGCCTTTCATCGACGGCCCATCCTGGCGGTTGGTCAGCACGTTGTAGGGGACCGCCGTATCGGTCGTCACGTGGTAAAGCTGGGCCACCGGCAGCTGCACGCGATGCCAGGATTTACCGCGATTGTGGCTGACTGACAACCCGCCATCACCCACCACGATCTGCCGGTCGCCGTTGGTGGGGTCCACCCACATTTCATGATGGTCCCAGTTGGGGGCGTTTTCCGGCTTGGCGACCGTCGCTGTTTTGCCGCCATCGATGCTGGTCGCGTAGGCGGCTGAGAAGAAGTAGATCTCGTTGGGATTGTCCGGTGAAGCTTTGCTGCGCGTGTAATACGCGCCACGGCCGCTCAGGTCGCGATCTGAATTGACCAGGGTGAACGTCTCGCCGCGGTCCTCCGAGCGCCACAGTTCGCCGGTGTTGGTGTCTTCTCCATCCAGCGGAATACCGTCCCCGGTCTCTATCAGCGCGTACAGCCGGCCCTGCTGCGCGGCGGTCATCGCCAGGGAGATTTTTCCCACCTCGCCTTCGGGCAGTCCATCGCCTTCAAGCTTTGTCCAGGTCGCGCCCGCATCCAGCGACTTGTAGATGCCGCCGCCCGGGCCGCCGCTTTTTCTCGTCCAGGGCCGCATCTCAAGGGACCACATCCCCGCGAACAGTATGCGCGGGTTGAATGGGTCCATGATCAGGTCAGAGGCGCCGGTGTCCTCATCCACGTGCAACACCTGCGTCCAGTTGGCACCACCGTCGGTGCTTTTGTAGATGCCACGTTCTTTCTGCGGCGTGTAGCCGTGGCCCAATGCTGCCACGTAGACCACCTCCGGGTTGTTGGGGTGGACCACGATGCGGCTGATGCGGCCAGTGTTTTCAAGCCCCAGGTGCGACCAGTTCTCGCCGCCGTCGGTTGATCGCCACACACCGTTGCCCAAGGAGACATTGGAGCGGATAAAGGACTCGCCTGTACCGGCGTAGACAATCTCGGGTTCACTTGGCGCCAGCGCCAGCGCGCCGATGGAGTGCACGCGTTGTCCATCAAATACCGGCTTCCAGTTCAATCCACCGTCTGTGGACTTCCAGATACCGCCGGAAGCCGCACCGACGTAGTAGGTCATCGGGTCCCCGGGGACACCGGTCACCGAAATAAGGCGGTTGCCAATGGGGCCAATGTGACGGAACTGCAACTGCTCCATCTGCTCCGTGGTCAGGGTCTGCGCAGAGACTGTGGAACACAGGACGCAGAGAATGGCTGGAAGCAGACGTTTCATTATTATGTGCATGGCTCTACCTGGAATCGAGGAATGGACTTCCGCAACACGCCATTTCTGGCACGTCTGCGGTGGGGACAAGCATCAAAAGACACAGCAATGCTAGTTAATCATCGGCATTTCAGCCACCCTTCTGCGGAGTTTGCCCGCTGAAGTCGCCGGCCGGCTTCTTTCGGCGTTCTGGATGACGGGCGCCAGTCGGTGTCCGTCGATAACGCATCTCGATGGCCGGCACACTCACTGACCACCCCTTTCGGCGTGTTCGAACCACTGAATGACCTGTCGCAGATACGCTTCACCGTATTTGGCTGTGAATTCGCTGGTGGTCGCGTCTGCGGGATCGCGTAAGGCGGCGAGTCGGGAGCGCGCGTATTCCGGTGTCAGGTCAATCCTGCAACGCTCTGTGATCGCATGGTGCCATTCTTCATAGCTTTGAAAATAGAAAGCACTGGTCTCGGCCATAAATTGATCACACCTTTCTTGCTGATGCTGCAAGCTACCCGAAGCCTACTCCGAGCGCGCAGACTGCGGCGGCGGGAGAGGGCCTTGTCCACTCACTACTGAGCGGGAGTCACGCTGTGGTTTGTCTTGCTGCTTTAAAATGCAACGATATAACATTACATTTTATTGCTGCTATGTCCAAGTGCTCGTCGGGTGTTGGACTGAACTACCCGAGAGATAGAACAGGTTACGGGTCTTAAGCCGACTCAGAGCCCGGACGACAGGCTTTGTGTGCGTTTGGGCAGGTCGATTACAGCTTTCGCGTTGGTAGTTGCTGATCGCGGCGATAGTGATGGTATAAAGGAGGGTGCAGATGCCGGCAAAGAATCAGGGTTCCAGCAAGCAGATTGCGGCCGAAGCACCTGGCAAGACCAGTGCATTCGATCTCAGTATTTATGGCGTTGCGCCCTACAAGCGGAAAAAGAACGAGGAATACATGAGCGACGCTCAACTCGAGCACTTCCGCACGATCCTTGAAAACTGGAAGAAGGAGCTCATGGAAGAGGTGGATCGTACGATTCATCACCTCCGGGACGAAGCGGGCAATCTTCCCGATTCAAATGACAGGGCCAGTCTGGAAACCGAGTTCGGGCTGGAACTGAAAACCCGCGACAGGGAGCGCAAACTGATTCGCAAGATCGATGCCGCCCTCGAGCGCATCAACCAAGGTACCTATGGCTACTGCGAGAAAACGGGCGAGGAGATCGGGCTCGGTCGACTAGAGGCACGGCCGATTGCCACCATGTCTGTAGAGGCGCAAGAGCGATACGAACAGGCCGAGCGGCACTTCGGCGATCGCTAGCATCACGGGAGACGTACAGTTGATCCTGGTCAGCTAGCCTGGAAGCGGCGACCCGACAATTTCCCCCTAGGGGTTTTCTGCGAGGAAACTCGCCAGTTCATCTTTCCAGAAGCGCGCCGCCGTGTGCGTGCCGTGCCCCCGGGTTTCTTCGCTCGCCGGTATGAGGACGAACCTGGCATTGGGCATCCGCGCTGCCAGCACCTTCGGGTTGCCGAGACCCGGAGGGTTAATGAAATCATCAGCCGAGTTTATCCACAGGACCGGCACCTTGATCTCCGCGAGGCGCGGGGCAGGGTTGTAGTGTCGAGACGAGTCGAACTGGTAAATCGTATCGTTTGGATCAACAGGGTTATTCAGCGATCGCTCAACACGCTCGGCTAACACGCCTTCAGCTTGCTCACGCGTGGGGTAGTCAGCTTGCAGGCGGTAGGGGTTTGGGCCGGCCAGGGAAAGCGTGTAGGTGCGGATGATTTGACCCATGCGCAAGTCAGCGGGGTTGTCATACGTTCCGCCCTTATAGGCGGGGTCCTGCTCGAAGCCGTCGATCACCATTTTCCGCATCATGCGGTTGCGCCCGGCGATTTCTATTGCGTTGCAGGCCAGCGGTACGAAACGGCGCACAAAGCCCGGACGCGAGATACCCCAGACGAAGCTGTGCATACAACCCATGGAGGTGCCGATGACCAGGCTAAGCTGGTCGACCTGCAGCCCCTCGATCAGCATCCTGTGCTGCGCCTGCACCATATCGTCGTAGTTGTAGCGCGGAAAGGCGGCGCGCATGCCATCGCTGGGTTTGGAGCTATCGCCATGGCCGAGATTGTCGGGCGAAATGATGTAGTGCTTCTCGGTATCGAGCAGCTGCCCGGGCCCAAACAGCTCATCGCCGAACATCGGGCGCAGCAGGGAGCGTCCGCTACCGCCGGTGCCATGCAACAGCATGATCGCGTTGCTGACCTTGCCTTTCTCATCGCGGCGCGGCGTGCCGAGCGTGTAGACGTTCATGGTGATGGACGGCAGCACGTCGCCGGTATGAAATTCAAAGTTCGGTAGCTCGATTTGCTGGCGCTGTGCCAAGGCCTGCCAATCGGTGGCACCTGCGATGCTGGCTGAAGAGATGCCCAGGAGGGTAACGAGAAGGCGTAGCGCCTGCATGATGAGTTCCTTATTTTGTCGCCACTACACCGCAGCCTACATTTCATGCTTGAAAAAATACAACCAGGCTAAAGTGATCGCACCTGGCAGACATTTATATGCCCTTTGGATATGCTCCGGGCAGGTAGATATGCGGCGGCTGGCAATGAGAGCAATAAGCGTCCTGGTGCTTCTCCTGATGACAGGATTTGCGGCTGCCGGGGAAGACACTGAGTTGAAGCCCACAGTCCTGATTCTCACAACCGGCGGCACAATCGCCAGCCGCACCGACGCCCCGCTGATGGAGGGGCCGGCACTGGTCCAGGCGGTTCCCCAGTTGCTCGAACACGCCGAGGTTCAGGTGGAGGAGTTCAGTGTTATCGGATCGTCGGAAATGACACCGGACCACTGGCTTCGGCTGGCGAAACGCGTCAATGAAATCTATGCCAATGACGAGCATCTCGCTGCAATCGTCATCACCCATGGCACGGATACCATGGAAGAGACCGCCTACTTCCTGAATCTCACGGTGCAATGGGATCGCCCTGTGGTGCTGGTGGGGTCCATGAGGTCGTCCAACGAGGTGTCGGCCGACGGCCCCGCCAATCTCATCGATGCGGTGCAGGTGGCAGTGTCCGACCAGGCGATGGGGCAGGGCGTATTGGTCGTGCTGAATGAAGACATCAGCGCGGCTCGCGATGTCTGGAAGACGGACAATCGCCGTGTACACACCTTTGCCGGGTCAAATGCCGGTCACCTCGGCACCGTCGACCCGGATGGCGTGCGTTTCTATCGTCGCTCGTTGCCACCCCATACGACGGCGTCGGAATTTGATATCTCCGATGTCGATACTCTCCCGAGTGTATTGATTCTTAGTGATTTCACCGGTCTCCAGGCGGCGGTAGTCCAGCATTCCGGAAAACTGCCGATGGACGGTCTGGTAGTTCGTACCTTCGCGGGTGGAAGAATGAGCGCCGGCATGCGGGAGGGACTTGAAAGCATGGCGGCCCGTGGCATTCCAACGGTGGTTACATCACGGGTGCCGGAGGGACGCATTGTGTCTCCGCCGGTCTACGAGTTTCCTGCGGTTGTTGCAAGGGGACAGCAGGACAACAAGGCGAGGATCCTACTCATGCTCGCTTTGACCAGGACAATTGATCCTGGAGAGATTCAGCGAATCTTCGATACGTACTAGCGGCGCAATCCTGTCCGCTTGCGACGAAGAAGCTGACGTCTAGCTTCGAAAACCCCTGCCAGAGCGCCCTCCATGGCGCCGGGTTTGCGATGAGTTGCAGCCTATCTTGATTGCTCAAGGAACTGTTCGATCAGGCGCGTTATCTGCGCGGGTTGATCTTCCGGGCTGTAGTGGCCGGCATCGTCGATTTCGTAGACCGCGCCACGGGGAAACGCCTGCCTGAACAGAGGCAGAAAGTGCTTGCCGTGAAGGGTCGCGTCCTGCCGACCCCAGATGGCCACCGCCGGCAGGCTCGCGGCGTGGGCCGTGGCTGCGGCGTTCGGCTCTTCAAACCTGTGTTTACCCTGTGCGAAGCCCTCGGCCCAGCCGATCACGCCATGACTGTAGGCTGCTTCCGGAAAGGGTGCGCGATACGCGTTCAGCCAGGTGGGCGTGATGATGCTGTTGTCCACGAAGCCATTTAATTTCAGGGTGCTGAGAATGCTGTAGTGGCTTTCCTCCAGCACCTTGCGCAGCGTACCGTTCTCGTTGGCTTCCATGATCCATTGAAACCAGGGGGACTCCCTTACATTGGCCACCAGCCGGTCCATCAGGTCAGGCTGGCCCAGCGGGGTAGGGCCGTTGACGCTGATGATGCGCTTGATGCGCTGCGGGTGCCGGCTCAGCAGCCCCATGCCGGTGGGCCCGCCAAAGTCGTGCATCACCAGGGTGATGTCCTGAAGATCGAGCCCGAGTACCAGCGCTTCCAGGTTGTCGATGTGGTCCTGGAGGTAGTAGGTCCGGTCGTCCGGTGTGTCGCTTTTCCCGAAGCCCAGGTGGTCTACCGCGACGACGCGATACTGTGATTGGAGTGCGGCAATCTGTTGTCGGAACAGGTAACCCCAGGTGGGTTCACCGTGCAGGAAGAGGAGAACCTCGCCCTGGCCTTCATCGATGTAGTGCAGGCGTCCTCCCTCGACCGGGAAATAGTGCGCGGTATAGGGCCAGGAGCCCTGGAAGGATTCGTCGGCAGCCACGGCTGCGGGTTTGCTCGTTGTCATGTCTGTGGCTCCCAGTGCAATTGGCATGAAGTTCATTGTGAAAACTAAGCTCAGAAGAGCGAACGCATTCGGGGTTTTCATGGTCTGCCTCTGTAATAGTGTGTGAGTCGCACACATAATACTGTGATAAATCTTGAAAATCAAGTGTGTGAGTCACATAATATTTTCGATCGTTTGTAGGGAGTGCCAATGAAGAACTCGAAACAACGGACCGCCAATCTGCTGGGTGCGGTTGTCCTGGGCCTGCATGACCGGCTGCGCGATGCTGTCATGGCCGAGAGCCAGCTCGGTGGGGAGAGCGCCCCGGCCGTGGTTGTCATAGGCCATGTAGCGGGCTTGTCGAATGACAGGCTGAGCCAGCTGCTGGGACTGACTCATACCGGCACTGTCCGCCTGGTCGACAAGCTTGTGAAACAGGAGCTGGTTGAGCGCCGAAGCAGCGAGACAGACCGGCGCAGTGTGCGGCTTTATTTGACAGATAAAGGCAAATCGCTGCGGCGCAGGCTGCTGAAGCGGCGGGAAGCGAGCTTGAGCGAACTGCTGAATCACTGCGACGAGAAGGAACTGGATTTCCTGCAGCAGGCGCTGTCGAAATTGCTGATCCTGAATTCAGATGATGACACGATCAGGTTGCGCACCTGTCGCCTTTGCGACAGCAAGGCCTGCGGTGACTGTCCTATCTATGTGCCGGTAGCCTAGGTGACTGACCGGGAAACGCTCACAGCGGAAATTCCCCTGCGCATGGATTGATCCAGTGGAAGACAAGTATAGTTTTGCGATCCTAGGTTTTTGTTTTTGAGATCAGGTCGACCAGCTCATTGAACTTCTGGCGCTGGTCGTCCGGATCGCCCGAGGCGATGGCCCGCTCCACGCAGGTCGAGGCGTGGTCCTTGAGCACCGCATCTTCCACCTTGGCCAGCGCTGACTGTATCGCCCGCAACTGCTGGAGCACATCCATGCAGTAGCGGTCGGATTCGATCATCCGCACCACCCCGCGAACCTGCCCTTCGATGCGCGCCAGGCGCTTGAGTGTCTTGTCTCGTTCCTGATCCATATCTGCGCCTTGACGTATACCCCCCGGGAGTATTTAGTATAGGGCAATGCAAAGCGCTGATCATCTCAATCCGGGCCGCCGGCGATTTCTTCGCCAGGGGGCGTTCACGGCGGCCGCACTCGGCCTGAACCTGGTTCTTCCGCCCTGGGCGCGCAGTGGTACATCTGCAAATCTTGAGGGCATGCGGCCGCTGTCGGGCAATGTATTCGACCTCAGCGTCGACAGGGCACCCTGCAGTATTGACGGGCGCGCCGGCAACGGCATCCTGGTGAACGGCCAGCTCCCCGCGCCGCTGCTGCGCTGGCGCGAGGGTGAGACTGTCACCCTGCAGGTCACCAACCGGTTGCCTGTAGACACTTCGATTCACTGGCACGGCATCTTGCTGCCGTTCCAGATGGACGGCGTGCCGGGCGTCACTTTCCCGGGCATCAAGCCGGGCGAAACCTTTGTTTACGAATTTCCGCTCAAGCAGGCGGGCACCTACTGGTATCACAGCCATTCGGGGCTTCAGGAGCAGAGCGGGCACTACGGTCCGCTGGTCATCGAACCGAAGGGTGCGGACCCGGATTCAGCGGACCGGGAGTACGTGATACTGCTGTCGGACTGGACCTTTGAGGATCCCCATCGGGTCTTCGCCAAGCTCAAGAAGATGCCCGACAATTACAACTTCCAGCAGCGTACGGTCGGTGAGTTCCTCCGCGATAGTCGCGAGCAGGGCTTTGGAAACACGGTCGACGACCGGCTGATGTGGGGCGCGATGCGCATGAATGCGGCGGATATCGCGGACGTCACCGGTGCCACCTACACCTACCTGATCAACGGGCATGGCCCGCAGGACAACTGGACCGGGCTATTCAAGCCCGGGGAGCGGGTTCGGCTTCGATTCATCAACGCCTCAGCGATGAGCATCTTCAATGTCAGGATTCCCGGCCTGCCCCTGACCGTTGTGCAGGCTGACGGCCTGCCGGTCGATCCTGTTGAAACCGACGAATTCCAGATCGGTGTCGCCGAAACCTTCGACGTTCTCGTGCAGCCCGAGGATCGCGCCTATACCCTGATGGCCGAGAGCAACGACCGCTACGGTTACGCCCGCGCGACCCTGGCGCCGCGGGAAGGGCTCTCTGCCGAGGTGCCTGCGCTGCGGCCACGGCCCACACTGACCATGAAAGATATGGCCATGGACCATGGCGAACACGGTGCCATGGACCACAGCGGCATGGACCACAGCCGTATGGACCACAGCAGCATGGATCATAGCGATATGGATCACGCCGCCATGGAGCATGGAATGGATCACGGTGAGGGCGCGACGCGCCAGGAGCATAAGCACCCCAAAGGCCCCGGTGTGGTAGGCCTTGCCATGAACCCGGTCAACCGATTGAGCGAGCGCCCCCTCGGCCTGCAGGATGTGAATCATCGGGTGCTGGTGTATACCGACCTGCGGGCGCGGGAGAAAAATCCCGACCTTCGCGCGCCGCAGCGTGAGCTGGAACTACACCTGACCAGTAACATGGAGCGCTACATGTGGTCCTTCGACGGCCTGAAGTTTTCCGAGGTCGACGAACCCATCAAGCTGTATAGAAACGAGCGAGTGCGTCTCACCCTG
Organism: Halieaceae bacterium; assembly: GCA_965229625.1. Lineage (GTDB taxonomy): Bacteria > Pseudomonadota > Gammaproteobacteria > Pseudomonadales > Halieaceae > JANQIO01. Next base: position 158,661 of record CBDDJJ010000002.1, on the reverse strand, counting down.
GTCAACGACACGATGATGCCGCACCCGATCCATCTCCATGGAATGTTCTTCGAGGTGGTCACCAATGAGGGTGACTTCAAGCCGCGCAAGCACACTATTGTTGTAAAACCGGGTGAGAAGATGGCGGTGGATATCACCGCGGATGCTGTCGGGGACTGGGCTTTCCACTGCCACCTGCTGTATCACATGCACGCCGGCATGATGCGCGTTGTTTCCGTGGTCGATGAGCCTGCGCCGGTATGATGCGCCCGGCTACTCTCATCGTCATCGGATTGGTGCAGTTTTCGGGCGAGTTGCATGCCCAGACCGCAGCTGACGCCTTCTATGACCCCCAGGCCATGGCTGCATCACGAAAGGCGTTGAAGGAAGGGCATGGCAACCAGGTCAACAGCCTGGTGATTGCCGAGCGCATGGAGTACAGCGCGGCGGACAGTGAAGACGCGTTAGTCTGGGAGGCCCAGGGCTGGCGAGGAACAGACGTAAACAAGCTCTGGGTGAAAACCGAGGGCGAATACGTCGAAGGCGACGGCACCGAAGAGGCAGAGCTGCAACTCCTCTACAGTCGGGCAGTGAGTGCCTTCTGGGACCTGCAGGCGGGCATCAGGCACGACTTTGAGCCGTCCCCCAATCGCAGCCACCTGGTGTTCGGCGCCCAGGGACTTGCGCCGTACTGGTTCGAAGTGGATTCCGCCCTATTCCTCAGCGACGAAGGCAAGCTCTCGGCGCGTCTCGAACTCGAATACGATGTCCGGCTCACCCAGCGGCTCATTCTGCAGCCAAGGCTTGAACTCAACGTGGCAGCGTCCTCCGACAGGGAAGTGGGAATTGGCAGTGGTTTCTTCGACTCCGTCGCGGAACTGCGATTACGCTACGAAATTCGCCGCGAGTTCGCGCCATACCTCGGCGTGAGTTGGGGAGGTGACTTCAACGACACGGCAGACCTGGTCGAACGCGAAGGCGGGGACCCCCGAGAATTCGCGTTGATAGCCGGCTTCCGCGCCTGGTTCTAGTACCTGGCCACGCTAACTCCGGGTGCCGGCACCGATCGCTGGCTGGTATTACTTTTCTTCAGCTAGTATTTTCAGTTTGGAAAGCGGCTTGAACGTTGGCAACTGCCTGCTCGCTTATCAAGCTTGTATCACCTACTACTCGCCCATTTTGCAGGGGCGCAGCAGCCATGTGTACTGACGCACGCGGCAATGGAGAAAACCATGAAGCACCTTCTACTACTTTGCACCGTTCTCGCACTACTTCCCATTTCTGCGTCCGCGTTGGATGACAAGGGTGGAAAGGGAACAGAAAAATCCCGGGCAGCCCAGGAGCGAGCAGAAAACCGGGATCGGGAGAGGGATGAGCGCGAAGCCAGGCAGGAGCGAGAAGAGGAGGAGCGCGAAGCCAGGCTGGAGCGCGAGGAAGAGGAGCGCGAAGCCAGGCAGGAACGTGAAGAAGAGGAGCGCGAAGCCAGGCAGGAACGTGAAGAAGAGGAGCGCGACGCCCGCAAGAAACAGAAGGAATTGGACCGAGAGGCTCGCAAAAGGGAAAAGGAAATGGACCGTGACACCCGCAAGCGAGACAAGGAATTGGAGCGCGAGGCCCGCAAGAAGGATAAGGAACTGGAGCGGGAGGCCCGCCAACAGCGGAAAGAAAAAGACACTGACGATGATGACGAATAGCCGCGCGCCTGCCGCTTATTTTGATCGGGGTGCGACGTGGCAGATAAACCTACAGCTCAGCCCATGATTTAGCGTAGTAGTCGCCCCCCGATCTGAGTCTGAGAGGGTGGCTTTTCTGGTATTTTGCTGCAAATAAGATTGATTTTCATTTGCACCTGCACTAACGTTCTAATTCCCCAAGAAATACCGGAGTATTCCCCGCAATGAAGCGTCTTTCCCTTTCCCTGGCTGCCCTGGGCGCTGCCGTACTGCCCACCGCTGCCAGCGCCCAGTCCGTCTCGTCCGATACGGACGGACCCCAGGAAGAGGTCGTAGTAAGAGGGCAATACCTTCAGTCAGAAAGGGTCAATGCCCTGAGAACGCCCACCCCGATTCTCGATGTGCCGCAGAGCCTCTCCATCGTCACCCTGGAGCAGATGCAGCGCCAGGCCTTCGTTACAGTCGGTGACCTGATCAACTACACCCCGGGCGTCAACAATTCCCAGGGTGAGGCGCATCGCGACGCCATTGTTTTCCGGGGCATTCGCTCCACGGCCGACTTTTACATCGATGGTACCCGGGACGACGTCCAGTACTTTCGACCCCTGTACAACCTCGAACAGATCGAAATCCTGCGCGGCCCCAACGCCCTGCTGTTTGGTCGCGGGGGTGCCGGCGGCATTCTCAACCGCGTGACCAAGAAGGGCATGGTGGGCAGCAACTTCAACACCTTCCGCGCGTCGATGGATTCCTTTGGTGAGTACAACCTGCAGTTCGACAGCAACTATTCTGCGAGTGACGACACGGCATTTCGTTTCAATGCCTACTATGAGGGACTGGATAGTGAGCGAGATTTTGCCGATGGCGAGCGCTGGGGCGTGAATCCCACGGCGAAGTTCGTGCTGAGCGAATCCACGGTGCTCGATGTCTCCTACGAATACATCGACCACAGCCAGTTTATCGATCGCGGCATTGTTACCGGTTCAGACGGTGAGCCGGTCGACCGGTTCGACGACATTGTCTTCGGGGATCGCGAGATCAACGAGGCAACGCTCGAGGCGCACCTGTTCCGTGCCAGCCTTCAGCACGAGTTCTCAGATGCCGTTAAAGGCAACGTCACCGCGTTCTACGGCGACTACGACAAGGTCTACGAGAATTTCTATGCGTCCGGCTACGACGAGGAGAACAGCCCGGACGAGGTGACACTGGACGGCTACCTGGACACCACGGATCGGCAAAACCTCATTTTTACCGGCAACCTGGTGGGCCAGTTTGATACCGGCAGCATCGGGCATACCTTGCTGTTCGGGGCGGAGTACATCGACACCTCCTCGGACCAGGATCGCTACAACGCCTTCTGGGACAGCACCCAGGATGATAACGAAATCTTCTCCATCTCGCGGCCGCTCAACCTGCGCAATGGGGTGGGCGTCAACGCAGCCGGCCAGGTAGTGACCAACGACTTTACCGCGGACCTGAATGATGACACCCGGGTGGATCTCGAGGTCTACTCTTTCTTTATCCAGGACGAAATCGCGCTCACCGAGCAGTTCTCCCTGGTCATTGGCGCGCGCTACGACAATTTCGATATCGAAGTCTTCAACGTGCCGGCGGCTGAAACCCGCAGCCGCAACGATGATGAAATCACGCCGCGCGGTGGCCTGATCTACAAGCCGCGGGAGAACATATCCATCTACGCGAGCTACAGCGAAACCTTCCTGCCACGCAGTGGCGAGCAGTACGCCAATATCAACGGCGATGCGGATGACCTCGACCCGGATGAGTTCGAGAGCCGGGAGATTGGCATGAAATGGGACTTCGACTCGGGCCTGAGCCTGACCATGGCCTACTTCGAGAACGAGCAGACCCGCGCCGATATCGACAACGACACGGGCGAGGACTTCGAAGTGCGGGGTCTCGAGGTCGATGGCTTTGAACTGCAGCTTGAAGGCCAGCTGGGCGACAATCTTTACCTCCGTGGCGGTTACAGCTACTTCGACGGGGAAACCGGTGACGGTGATGAGCCCCGCGAGCTGCCTGAGAACATGGCGTCAATCTGGGGCGTGTACCAGCTCAACACCCAGTGGGGTTTTGGCCTGGGCGCCACCTACCAGGATGAGTCGCTGATCACCGACGGGGGCACGGCAGTGCTGCCCAGCTATACGCGTGTTGATGCGGCGGTCTATTACGAGTTCTCCCGCAACCTGCGGATGCAGCTCAACGTCGAAAACCTGTTTGACGAAAGGTACTACCCAACCTCCCACAGTACGCACCAGGCGACTGTCGGCGAGGAGCTCAATGCGCGCCTGACGATCAGCGGAAGCTTCTAAAGGCGCTTCTATAAGCCCGTTGGCTTGGTACCATAGGCGCCCGATTCATTCAGCGGTTTTGCTTCCGCTGCAGAAAGATTAGAGGCGCCTTTGGCCAGGTTATTTGTAGACAATCTGACGGTAATGGATTTTTCGTTCCTGGATCGGGAACGGGGCGTGGTTGGCGAATCCTGGATCGTTGATATCGAGCTGACCGGCGAGCTGGATGAGCAGGGCATGGTGTTCGACTTTGGCCATGTCAAAAAGCAGATCAAGCAGTTTATCGACGCGCAGGCTGACCACCGCCTGCTGGTGCCCGCTGCCTCCTCGGCATGCAGCACCAGCATCGCTGGTGAACAGCTGTCGGTGACTTTCCGGTTGAGCTCGGGCGCGGAGATTCACCATGAGTCGCCGCGAGATGCGGTGCTGCTGCTGGCGGCGGAAGCGGTGGACCCTGTGCAGCTTGCCGAGGATTTGCAGACCCAGTTGAAGAGCATACTCCCGGAGAACGTGGAGGACGTGCTGATCAAGCTGCGCCCGGAAGCCATCGAGGGCGCCTACTTTCACTACACACATGGTCTCCAGAAGCACCAGGGCCAGTGCCAGCGCATAGCTCACGGCCACCGATCCCGAATCGAAATCCTCGTTAATGGAGAGCGCGACGCTGAACTGGAGGCTCAGTGGGCGGAGCGACTCGCCGACATCTACATCGCGACGGACAGTCATATCGTCGAAGAGTTTGAGCACAATGGCATTGCCCACCTCAAGCTGGCGTACACTGCCGCCCAGGGCGATTTTGTCATCAGCCTGCCCCGTGCCCAGGCGTTCGTAGTGCCCCATGTGAGCACGGTGGAGAACATTGCCATTCACCTGGCCGAGCGCGTTGCCAGCGGCACCTCCGGCGATGTCCTTGTGAAGGCTTTCGAGGGGGTAGGGAAGGGTGCCTTTGGCACCGGCTGCTGACAGTCCGACACACCACTGAGAACTGCCTTTGTAAAGAGAACCGATGTCCCACTACTCGCTTCGCGAACGCCGTGACCGCGCCTTTGGCGAAGGGGCGCCTTTGTTTTACAAATCACCCCTGCATATCGTGCGAGGCGAGGGCGTCTATCTGTTTGACGATACCGGCCGGCGCTATGTGGACATGTACAACAATGTCCCCTGTGTCGGACATGCCAACCGGCATGTCGTTGAGGCGATGCACCGCCAGGCGCAGACGCTCAATGTTCATAGCCGCTATCTCCACGAGGGAGTGGTTGCGTACGCAGAGCGCATGATTGCCAGGCATGCGCCCTCCCTGAATCGCATCGTCTTTGCCTGCACCGGCACGGAAGCGAATGAAATCGCCATCGCTGCGGCGCGGGCTGCCACTGGAAGGCGTTCGATCATATGCATGGACAAGGCCTACCACGGCAATTCGGACCTTGTAGACAAGCTCACTTTTGCCGGCGAGCGGGATGATATCGATATCCACCCCGTTCGCTTTCCCGATGCCTATCGGGCGCCAGGCGAGGGTATGTCGGATGAGGAAATCACGGATCATTACCTGGAAGATGTGAAACGCGCCGTCGCCGAGCTGGATGCCGCGGGCAATCCTGTCGCGTGTTTCATTCTTTGCCCAATCTTCGCCAATGAAGGTGGGACAAGGATTGCGCGAGATTACGTGCCGCGCGCTGCCGACATTGTGCGGGCAGCCGGGGGAATGGTGATTTCCGACGAGGTGCAGTCGGGTTTTTGCCGTACCGGCCGATGGTGGGGTTACGAGACTATCGGGTTTACTCCAGATATCGCCACCATGGGTAAGCCCATGGGGAATGGCATGCCTCTCTCAGCGGCCATCGCCGATGCCGGGATCATAGAGAGCTTTCGCCGCAAGACAGGGTATTTCAATACCTTCGCTTCCAGCCCCTTGCAGGCCGCAGCCGGCAGTGCCGTGCTCGATGTGATCGAACGCGAGGGTTTGGAGGCGCAGGTGGCTGAAGTGGGTTCCCGGCTTGTCGACCAGCTTCGGAGCATCGAACACCCGTCAATAGGGGAGGTCCGCGGCGATGGTTTATTCATTGGCATCGAGTGGGTCGAGAACCAACAGACAGGAGCACCCGACGCTGAGGGTGCACGGCAAATAGTCGACGCGCTCAAGGATCGTGGGTTTCTCATCGGCGCTGCAGGGGCGTATGACAACGTGCTGAAGCTTCGGCCACCACTGGTGTTTGAACATCAACACGCTGACCAGTTCATGGAAGCGCTCCATGCTGTGCTGGGTGGGTGACCCCGGTGTCCAGATACGACGACGCACTGCTTTGTGAGACTGCGGCCGCCGCCCTCTCCGATTGGGGTTTGTCCGCACAAGAGCTCTCGGTCTTCTCACATTCTGAGAACATAGTGCTGAGAGCGGAGGCGGGGGGTGACACCTATGCGCTGCGGCTCCATCGCCCGGGATATCACACCCTGGATGAGCTGAACTCGGAGGTCATGTGGCACGACATGGTCAGGGCTGCCGGGCTGGAAACACCGATCGCAGTGCCAGCGGTCAACGGCGATTACTATTCCCAGGTCAGGATGCCGGGGTCAGAGGAAACCCGGTATGTTGGCCTGACTCGCTGGATCGACGGTACGGTGCTCGCCGACTTTGTTGAGACTTCACCAGATGCGGCGGCAAGGCGCGGCTATTTCCGGCAGCTCGGTCACATGATGGCAACCATGCACAAGCACTCCTCGGAATGGTCACCGCCACCACACTTCGTCCGCCATGCACTTGATGCGGAAGGTCTGATGGGCCCTAACCCATTTTGGGGGCGCTTCTGGGAGGCCTCTCCCGCCTCAGCACCGCAGAAGCAGGTGCTGGACAATGCTCGCGGCTATTTACACCGCTTCCTGTGCGCTCTCGATAAAGACCCCGATCGCTACGGTGTTATCCATGCGGACCTTCACGCCTCGAACATTATGATCGATAAGAATCGAGTCATTGTTTTCGATTTCGACGACGCGGGTTTCGGCTGGTATCTGTATGACATCGCGACCGCGGTGTTCGACGCGTGGTTCGACGATGATGACTATCTCAATACCTATGAGGGGCTGATAGAGGGCTATGTTGAAGTACGGCCTTTTACCAACGAGATGCGGGAATTGATGCCGAAGTTCCTGTTGGCTCGCCTGCTCGCCTATGTGGGGTGGTTGGACAATCGACCAGAGAACCAGTCGTACTCCTTTCTTCCCGAGTTGACCGCACGCGCCTGTGAGCGTGCGACCGAAATCTGCCGTTAAACCAGCAGGAAATTCCGAGCGGCACTGATCCCGGAGCGGCGCGGTGGGTCCCGGCTATCGTGACTGTCCGGCGGGATCCGATTTCTGGCCAGTCACATCCCTCGCAAGGCGGGCGTTCAGCGCACACCATGCGACGCCGTCTGGCGCACTGACTGAGCGAAAACTGGGGAAAGGGGCGATGCCCTCTTTCTTCCAATCTGGCAGATATGATACAACGTATCATTCCATCGAAGATAATTCTCAGGTGCTCACGCCAATGCAAATCAATGCCGGAGCAAGGCTCCCCGTCACCGTTCTGTCTGGCTTTCTTGGAGCAGGAAAAACCACTGTACTGAGCCACGTGCTCAACAACAGGCAGGGCAAGAAAGTCGCCGTCATCGTTAACGATATGAGTGAAATCAATATCGACTCGGCGATCGTGAAGAACGAAGTGTCCCTGAACCGCAGCGAAGAGAAGCTCGTTGAAATGAGCAACGGTTGCATTTGCTGCACCCTGCGGGAAGACCTGCTGGAGGAGGTTACCAAACTGGCGCAGGACGGGCGGTTTGACTACCTGTTGATCGAGTCCACCGGCATTTCCGAGCCGCTTCCCGTGGCGGAGACGTTCACCTTCGCTGATGAAGACGGTGTGTCGCTGTCTGATGTAGCCAACCTGGACACCATGGTGACCGTGGTCGACGCGGTCAACTTCCTGAAAGACTACGAGGAAGCGAAGTACCTGCAGGAGACCGGTGAATCACTGGGCGAGGAGGACGAGCGCAGCGTTGCCGACCTGCTGGTCGACCAGGTGGAGTTCGCTGATGTCATCCTGATCAGCAAGACTGACCTGGTGGACGACAAGGATGTCGACCGCTTGAAGGCGATCCTGAAAACCCTCAACACCTATGCCAGGATCATCCCCATCGCCGAAGGACAGGTAGACCTGGACGATGTGCTCGACACGGGTCTGTTCGATTTCGAGCGAGCACAGCAGGCGCCTGGCTGGCTTCAGGAGATGCGCGGCGAGCACGTACCCGAGACCGAGGAGTACGGTATCGGCAGCTTCAGCTACAGCGCACGCCGGCCGTTCCATCCGCGTAAGTTCTATGACTTCCTCCACAGCCCTGCACACCACGGCAAGTTGCTGCGTTCCAAGGGCTACTTCTGGCTGGCCACCCGTCCGGAGTTTGCCGGGCAGTGGAGCCAGGCCGGCGGCATAGCCCGCTACGGTTTCGCGGGCATGTTCTGGGCAGCGGTACCAAAGCAGAACTGGCCCGAGGACCCGGAATACCTGGCTTCAATCAAGAAGCTGTGGGTAGAGCCTTTCGGTGATATGCGCCAGGAGTTGGTGTTTATCGGCCAGGGCCTGGATCAGGCCGCCATTACGCAAGCGCTGGACGACTGCCTGCTCAGCGAGGAAGAGCTGCTTCGTGGCAAGGAGTTCTGGAGCACCCTGGAAGACCCGTTCCCGGCCTGGGAAATGGGTCAATGAGGCAGGCCAATGCAGGCCAGGTGACAGCCCTGGACTTCGGTCACGGGGGGCGGGACACACAGCGCAGGGCTAGCCAGAGTCAGGACCCCACGGTGTTGGCCGATGTATACCAGGAAGACACCAATATTGTGATCTGGCAGCGTGAACTGCCGGAGCCGTTGGTGCATGAAGTGGTGGAGATGCTCGCCGCGCCCCACGGAATTGAGCTCTCCATGTCAGTTGCGCCCGAGGGCGCGCAACAGGCCATCCAGCAGGCGCTTGGCAGCAAGGCGGCACCGTTGCTGAGCGAAGATGCCGCCCAGCTGGTGGAAATGCTGTGCTGTCTGCTGGGAGTGGAGCGGGTTGGCTTGCGACTCACCGCGCTCAGCCAGGCCATGTGTCCGCGCTTTCACGTTGACCATGTGCCCTGCCGATTCGTCACCACCTACCATGGCGTCGGCACCGAGTGGCTGCCCCACCAATCCGTTGATCGTTCGAAACTCGGTAGAGGCAGTAATGGTCTGCCGGATCAGGAATCCGGCCTCTACGCGAGCGCAGAAGATATCCGGCAACTGGCAGCAGGTGAAGTGGCCCTGCTTAAAGGCGAGCTGTGGGAAGGCAACGAAAACGCCGGCCTGGTGCATCGCTCGCCCGCCGTCCCGGCGGGAGATACCCGCTTGCTGCTGACGCTGGACGTTATAGGCGGCTGAAGCCCGGCCCTGGTTGCAGTGCATAGGACCCGCCGTCTGCGGTGCCTGCACACGACGGTTTCGCAACGCGCCGGGCCCTGGTGCGCATTTGATACCTCGTCAACTCAGGTCAGTTCATGCCCGGACGAGGTCGATCTGCGGTGGTGTGGCCGGCGATACTCTCCGGCTGGATGCAAGAGTGCCCTCGGGCCTGGCTCATAGCGTAGGTTTGAAAGCACGCTATCAGCTCCTGCCCGGGGCGACTATCAAAAAACCGTCTTGATTGGGGTCTAGTCTGAGCCCAGCCCCGCCACCTCTGCGAAGCTCAGCTGCAGGGCTTCGCAGATCATGTTGAAGTAGCCGGCCTCCGCGCTGGCGACCTTGTCATCGGCGTGGAGCACCTTGATCAGGGCCTGCACCAGGCTGATTCGCTGCTCCTTGGGTAGCTTCGGACCGATGCGAGACACGTATTTCTCCAGCGGTGCCGTTTCATAGAGCGCGGATTTGGAGGCAACGCGTACATCGGCACTGCTGATTTCCTCGCCGAGGTACTCCTGCAGTACTTGTTGCACGGTTTCCACTTCGGCGGCGTCGGTGTAGGCGTCCACGTCAGTGGCCCGCGCCAGCACCATCACCAGCAGTTCGCGGTAGACCTCGGGGCTCGGTTCGCTCCGGTCGCCACCAAACAGTTGCCGAATATTGAGCAGATCTGACAATGCCATGGGCTATTCCTTACTAAGTGTTGAAATGACGAGGGGTGGAGTATACGGCTATTTCAGGGCTCCGCGTCCAGACAGAACAAAACACGCGTCTGGCCGGAACCGGCGACGGGCGGTGAGCGGTGTACGAGACCGTTCCCGGAACAGTCGGGGTCACCCTTCATGATGCCCACCCAGAAGGGCTCGAAACGGGAAGCATCACCAAAGCGTATGACGGCGTCGTTGGGTGCGCCGCGTTCTAGCAGGAAGCGGTCGACCTGCTCGTTGCGCAGCCACTCGGTGCCCGGGCCCTGGTAGGTACAGATCATCCGCAGGTGGCGGGTGTCGACGTGGAAGCGCCCGCAATTGTCGTCATCAGTCGCCGACAGACGAAATTTCACATCACGCTGGCCGCTGACGCTAAAGAAATGATCCGCCAGCAGGCAAAGATCTGAGAGCAGGCACCGAAATGACAGAGGGTCATGCCCCAGCGCTCGCAGCAGCGCGGTGATATCGTCCGTGAAGGAGTGCTTGGACGTTGGGTGACGGACGGCGGGTAGCTGCGCGGCGGTCAGGGTTGAGACCTCCCGGGATATGGCAGGCAGGGGAGGGCGTTGCCAGAGGCTAAGGTTGACCCTGCTAGCGGTGATGCACTGGAGTACCTCGGGCTGGGCTCCGACCACATGGTGCGCGCAGGCGTTCAATGGTGCGAGTGATGTCGCGGCATGTTGCATGGCAAGGGAACGATAGATGAACTTTGAGGGACACGTTATATCATAACTAAAGGGTGTCGGGTGACACCATGAGTCCGCGCATGATCACCGGATCGGTACCCACGGAATCGAAGCTTGCTGTTCCGATGCACTCGTATCCGGGTGCCCGGGAGGACCACGCGGGCTGGGAGGTTCAGCTGTCATGGCACTATTTCCAACTGGCCGTGTCCTACGTCACCGTGGAGCGCATTGGCCAGGGCTGCCACTGAGTTGCTACCTGGCGTGGCGCGCAATGTCGGACCAGGAGAGAGCCCGTGAGCTGTAAACGTACAAAAAGATCTTTCAATTGCTTTTTACGGAGCACCTGTTTGCTGCTTGTGCCGCTGCAGCTCCACGCCCACCAGGAACACCGCACCATGGAGGAAACCATCGTCACCGGGCGTCGCCAGGCGCTGGTCGGTGAGGCTCGCAGTGCCTCGGAAGGCGTCATTGGCCAGATGGACCTCGCCATCCGCCCGCTGCTGCGGCCGGGTGACGTGCTGGAAGCGGTGCCGGGCCTGATTGTCACCCAGCACAGCGGCTCCGGGAAATCCAACCAGATGTTCCTGCGTGGCTTCAACCTGGACCACGGCACCGACTTTGCTACCTGGATTGACGGCATGCCCGTAAATATGCGCTCGCACGGCCACGGCCAGGGCTATACGGATATCAATTTCCTGATCCCGGAAACCATCGAGCAGATGTCTTTCGTGAAAGGTCCCTACCACGCGGAGTTGGGTGACTTCTCCTCCGCCGGTGGGGTGCGGATTGAGACCTTTGACCAGATGCCCGATCAGCGGCTCACCTTTGCCGCGGGTGGCAACGGCTTTGGCCGTGTGCTGGCCATAGGGGGGTTGGACCTGGGCGAAATGACACTATCCGGTGCCTTCGAAGGCCAGGTTTACGATGGTCCCTGGCGGGATATCGAAGAAGACGTTGAAAAGATCAACGGCCTGGTAAAGCTGGCTGGGAATGATGAAGTCGGCAACTGGTCGGCCACGGCGATGTTCTATGACAACAGATGGAATTCGGCGGACCAGATTCCCGAGCGCGCGGTGGAGCAGGGCCTGATCGACGAACTGGGCTCTATCGATGATTCCCTGGGCGGAGATACGCATCGCTACAGCCTGTCTGGCCAGTACACCTACGACCATGAATCACATCGTTCCCAGTGGAATGCCTATGTCATCGACTATGAGATGACCCTGTGGTCCAACTTCACCTACCTGTTGGACGATCCCGACAACGGCGACCAGTTCCAGCAGCGGGACGATCGCACGATCTACGGGGGAAGCTACCAGCGCTTCTGGGTGAGCGGCCAGCAGGATCACTTCCACCACCGCCTCGGAGCGGAGGCGCGCTATGACGATGTTGATACCGTAGGCCTGTATCGCACCCTGCGCCGCCAGCGCCTGGACACCGTGCGCGAAGACAGCCTGGAGCAGGCCAGCCTGGGTCTTTACTACGAGCTGGCCTGGCGTTTCGCCGACAACTGGCGCGCCGTGCTTGGCCTGCGCGGCGACTTCTACTGGTTCGACGTTGATGCCGACAACCCGGCCAACTCAGGTGATGACAGCGACGAGATTTACAGCCCCAAAGCCAGCCTGATCTATGCTTTCTCCGAAGTCACCGAAGCCTATGTCAGTGCCGGTTACGGCTTTCACTCCAATGACGCCCGGGGTGTGGTGCAGGCGGTAGATCCGGTGTCCGGTGACGCCGTGACCCCGGTAGATCCGCTGGTCGAGTCGAAGGGCGCTGAGGTGGGCTTCAAAACCCAGTGGAAACCGGGCTGGAATAGCTCTTTGGCCCTGTGGTACCTGGAGCTGGACTCTGAACTGCTGTTCGTCGGGGACGCGGGTGCCACCGAACCCAGCCGTGGCAGCGAACGCTGGGGGATCGAGCTGAACAATTTCTGGGCGCTGGATGACGTCTGGTCCCTGGAAGCAGATTTTGCCTGGACCGATGCGCAGTTCAGTGACAGTGCCCCGGAAGGCGACGAGATTCCCGGTGCCCTGGAGACGGTGGTCAGCGGTGCCATTTCGGCCCAATACCCCAGTGGCTGGTTTGGCTCGCTGCGTGCCCGCTACTTCGACGGGGCGCCGTTGGTGGAAGACGGCAGTGTGGAATCGGATGGTTCGACCATGGTCAATCTGGCGTTGGGATGGTCGGGCGGGAACTGGCGTGTGCAGGCCGATGTGCTTAATGTGCTCGATTCCGATGATCACGACATCGACTATTTTTACGGCTCGAGATTGCCTGGTGAGCCCGAAGCCGGTGTCGAGGATGTGCACTACCACGTATTCGAACCTCGTCAGCTTCGGGTGTCCGTTAGCTACCGGCCCCGCTAGGCTGCCAGGCCTCCTGAGCCAGCAATGCATTGTCCTGCGCTTCTGTCATCCGCCGTCGGTGGCTGACACACATCAAGAGTCGCGCAAAAACTTGCTGACACGCCCGCACAGCCGGCATGTCTGAGGTGATGGCAGGCGGGGATTCACTTACTCTGGCAGCTGGAGAACCGGGGAAAAGACGTTATGGAAGGAAAACAGTCGATCATCGATACGCTGAATGCACTGCTCGCCGGAGAGCTGACGGCGATGGATCAGTACTTCATTCATTCGCGCATGTTTGCCGACTGGGGCCTGAACAGCCTCTACGAACGCATTGACCATGAGATGGACGACGAAAAGCAGCATGCCAACGGCCTGATTCGTCGCATCCTGTTCCTGGAAGGGGTGCCGCTGGTGGGCAACCGCACACCACTCAAGGTCGGCTCCACAGTGCCGGAAATGCTGCAGAACGATCTCGACCTGGAACTGGCCGTGATCGAGTCTGTGAAGGAAGCCATCGCCCTGTGCGAGCGGGAGCAGGACTACGTGTCCAGGGATCTGCTCGAAGGCATGCTCGCTGACACCGAGGAGGATCACACCTTCTGGCTGGAACAGCAGCTGGAACTGATCGAGAAAATGGGCCTGGAGAACTACCTGCAGTCGCAGCTGGGCTGAGCACCTTCCCTGCAAGGACCGAGGAACCAGGGGCGCCGGCAGTCTCCGGCGTCGTTCATGTCACTCACGCCGCCCCGCCTGCCTCCAACCGTTCTGCCTGAACGGCCACGCATTTGTTTAATTAACACCACCATGATGGCTTTGGCCATATGTGCAGGGTAACTGGCCGTTTCTGCGCTCGCCCGGGCCGCCCTTGTCAGGGAAGATTGCACGCACTGCAACACAACTCACTGGGGCGAGGAGGCGAACATGGATCTCAATATTCAGGGCAAGAAAGCCATCATGGCCGGCGGCAGCGCCGGCATGGGGCGAGCGACGGCGGAACGTCTGGCCGAGGCAGGCGTCGATTTATACATTACGGCGCGGCGTGAAGAGCGCCTGGTCGCTGCCGCCGACGAAATCTCCGCAAAGTACGGCGCCAGTGTGACACCCGTGGTGGCGGACTCGTCAAAGGAAGAGGGCCGCGCTGCTCTGTACGCCGCCTGCCCGGACCCGGATATTCTCGCCATCACCATCAAGCCGCCGTCCCCGAACGGTGACTTCCTGAAGCTGACACCGGAAGACTGGCGCAATTCCATGGACATGGCCCTCATAGGCCCCATTGAACTCATGCGCCACTACATTCCGGTGATGAAGGACAAGGGCTGGGGCCGCATCGTGAACATCGCCACCTTCTCGGCCAAGAACCCCATGATCTGGCGGCTGATGTCGGGGCCCGCACGCTCCGCGCTGATCAACTACACCGCCTGTGTGTCTCGCGAGGTTGCCCGGCACGGCGTCAATATCAACAACCTGCTGCCGGGCATATTCGCCACCGAGGGCATGGATGAATCCTTTGATGCCTATGTGGATGCTTTCGGGCTCGAGCGCGACCGTGAGGTGGCACTGAAGCACTTCCTGGACAACAACCGGATTCCGGCTGGCTTCATGGCAGAGGCTGACGACCTGGCGCCGATGGCGGCCTTATTGTGTAGCCCCCTGTCACGCTTTGTCGTCGGGCAGAACATCGTGATCGACGGCGGGCAGCACTTCTCGCTGTTCTAGCGCATCAAGCGGGTAGGGCACCGCCGCGCTGTCTGAACGTGCGCGTCCGGTGCCCTTCACAGCTGTCAGCTCACAAGGCCCGCTTCCATCACCCTGGTCCAGGCTGCCACGAAGTCGCGAACGAACTTTTCACTGGAATCATCCTGGGCGTACAGCTCGCTGTAGGCGCGCAGGATGGAGTTGGAGCCGAACACCAGGTCAACGCGGGTCGCCGTCCACTTCACTTCACCTGAGCTGCGCTCGCGAAGCTCGAACAGGTCCTCTTCCGCGGGCACCCATTCGTAGGCCATATCGGTCAGGTTCACGAAGAAATCGTTGGTTAACTGTCCCACTCGATCGGTGAATACACCGTGCCTGCTGCCACCGAAGTTGGTGCCCAGCACGCGCATGCCGCCCACCAGCACCGTCATTTCCGGCGCGGTCAGCCCCAGCAACTGGGTGCGGTCCAGCAGCAGATCCTCAGGTGCGGCGCCGAACTGCTCTTTCAGGTAGTTGCGATAGCCGTCGTGCACGGGCTCCAGCGGTGCAAAAGACTCTGCATCGGTGTGCTCCTCGGTGGCATCGCCGCGTCCCGCGGTGAAAGGTACAGTGATATCCACACCCGCTGCTTTCGCTGCCTGCTCAATACCGAAGTTCCCCGCGATCACGATAACGTCGGCCACGCTGGCGCCGGCTTCCGTGGCAATCGGCTCGATCACGCTGAGCACGGCGCGTAGGCGTTCCGGTTCATTGCCGTGCCAGTCCCTCTGCGGGGCGAGGCGAATGCGGGCGCCGTTGGCGCCGCCGCGGAAGTCTGAACCGCGGAACGTGCGGGCGCTGTCCCAGGCGGTGGCGACCATGTCGCCGATCGAGAGACCGCTGTCAGCTAGCTTCGCCTTGATGGCCTCGATGTCGTAGCCGCTTGCGCCGGCCGGTACCGGGTCCTGCCAGATCAGGTCTTCAGCGGGTACGTCCGGGCCCACATAGCGTGCCTTCGGTCCCATGTCGCGGTGGGTCAGCTTGAACCAGGCGCGGGCGAAGGTTTCAGCAAAGTACTCCGGGTCCTTGTAGAAGCGCTCGGAGATCTTGCGGTACTCCGGGTCCTTGATCATGGCCATGTCAGCATCGGTCATAATCGGCATGCGGCGCTCCCCGGGGTTGCTGGGATCGGCAGGCATGTTTTCTTCGCTGATATCGGTAGGCTGCCACTGCCAGGCCCCCGCCGGGCTCTTGGCCAGTTCCCACTCGTGTTCAAACAGCATTTCGAAATAGCCGTTGTCCCACCGGGTGGGGTGGGTGGTCCAGGCGCCTTCCAGGCCGCTGGTCACGGCGCTGGCGGCGGAGCCGTCACTATTGGGGTTGCGCCAGCCCAGGCCCTGCTCTTCGATAGCCGCACCCTCGGGCTCCGGGCCCAGGGCGTCGGCATCACCGTTTCCGTGGGCCTTGCCCACGGTGTGGCCACCGGCCGTCAGTGCCACGGTTTCTTCATCGTCCATGGCCATGCGCGCAAACGTCACACGCACGTCCTGCGCGGACTTCAGCGGGTCGGGCTTGCCGTCGCGGCCTTCCGGGTTCACATAGATCAGGCCCATGTGCACGGCGGCGAGGGGGTTCTCCAGGCTTTCCGCCGACGCATCGGCAAAGCGGTTCTCGCTGGCCGCCAGCCATTCCTTCTCGGCTCCCCAGTAAATGTCTTTCTCCGGGTGCCAGATATCGTCCCGGCCGAATCCGAAGCCGAACATCTTCAGGCCCATTGACTCGTAGGCCATGTTGCCGGCCAGGATGAACAGGTCGGCCCAGCTCACCTGGTTGCCGTACTTCTTCTTGATCGGCCACAGCAGACGGCGCGCCTTGTCCAGGTTGCCGTTGTCCGGCCACGAGTTGAGCGGGGCGAAGCGCTGGTTGCCGGTGCCCGCGCCGCCACGGCCGTCCGCGGTGCGGTAGGTGCCTGCGGCGTGCCAGGCCAGGCGGATCATCAGGCCGCCGTAGTGGCCCCAGTCCGCCGGCCACCAGGCCTGGCTTTCGGTCATCAGGGCCTTGAGGTCGTTTTTCAGCGCCTCCACGTCCAGCGACTTCAGCGCTTCCCGGTAGTCGAAATCCGGGTCCTGCGGATTGGTGCGGGTATCGTGCTGATTGAGAATGTCGAGCTTGAGAGTGTTGGGCCACCACTGCGTGGCGCTGCCCTCTTCCCGGGTAAGCGCTCCGTGCGCGACGGGGCATCCGATAGAACTGTTCATAACTGCCTCATTCTGGTTAATTCACCAACTATCCAAACAGCAATGTAGCAACGGGCTATTACCAACAGAAGCGAGTTCTATTACCGGAATTGATCGAAAAAATCGTTTGCAGCGCCCAGGCAGCCTCAGTCCAGCGCTGTCCGTGCCCTCTCTATCGCTGTTGCCAGGCATTCAAGCAGGTCAAGGTCCTCGGCCACGGCGCTGGCCGGTAGCACCAGCGAGGTAAATCCCTCGGTATGCCAGTGCCCGGGTGGGGGTGCTGTCGGTAGCGCGGGCGGTGTGGGCCAGGGCGTGCAGTAGAAATAGGGTTCGCTATAGCTGCCGTCACCGGGAGACAAGCCCAGGCCCACGGAACGTGCCGTTTCCGGATCACCTTCCTCCAACACGAACAGGGTTCCCAGGTCGTAGTGATGTGGCCAGCAGCGTATGGCCGGCTGCGTAATCGACAGGTCGCCAAACCGCGCCACCAGTGTCTCGAAATTGGCCTGGGCGACGGAATACCAGGCACCCAGTGCCGCGAGCTGTTCCGCTGTCGCTGCATCCGCAAAATCGCGGTACTCCACGGGGTCAAGCTCGTAAGGCATGCTGGCCTGCCCGGTAGGCTGAAGCCCGGCGCTCGCCAGCTGCTCGTCGCACCAGGCGCCGGCGTCAGTCTCGGTGGCCTGGTGTAACGCCAGCGACCCTTGCAGGACACCATCCTCGAGCCACAGCAGAGAAAACGACTGGAAGCTGAAGCCGAGCTGATGGCGCCGCTCAGGGTCGAGGGGATGGCTCAAGAGTGCGCTTTGTGCCTGGTCCCAGCCGAGGTTGGAGTGGCTGTCATCGGCGGCCGCCGGCAGGTTGGCCCGCGCGGCGCGGGATGGCCACTGGACAGCCGCGTGGCTGAAGAGCCGCGCTGCCGCCAGTTGTCCCGGTGCGACAGAAAATATCGTGGTATCACTCATCGTATTCTCCTAGACCAGCTCCGCGTCGGTCATGATTTCGACTAGGGAGGGGCCTTTGTGTTGGAGCGCGCTGTCGAGTGCCGCTTCCAACTCATTGCTATCGGTAACCCGGATTCCCATCGCACCGCAGAGTTTCGCGTATTCGGCAAAATTCGGGTTGTGCAAATCGGTTTCCCACACTTCCCACTCGCCGGCGCGCTGCTCCTTGGAGATCTTGCCCAGTTCGCCGTTGTGCAGCAGCACGTGAGTGATATTCATGTTGTACTTCACCAGCGTGGTGAGCTCGGCAAGATACTGGCCCAGACCGCCGTCACCCGAAACCGAGATAACCTTGCGACCGGCGTACTCTTCGAAATCCTGGGTGGCACACCAGGCGCCGATAGCGGCCGGCAGGCTGAAGCCGATTGAGCCTAGATAGCCAGACATCAACACCCGATGCTCCCGGCACTCGAAATAGCGGCCGAAGGAATAGGTGTTGTTGCCGACATCGACGGAGATCACCGCATTGGCCGGGGCGGAATTTGTGAGCGCGGCAAACACAGATGCCGAATTGATGCCGCGACCCAGATCATCCTGCTGGCGGCTGGCTTTTTCGCTGCGCCAGGCCACCCAACGCGCGGCCAGCTCCCCGAGCTGGTCCTGGGCTGCCACCGAGTCCGGCAGGGCGTCCAGCCAACTGCTCACCGTGCGGCCAATCTCGCCCAATACCGGGAAGTCCACTGGATGGAACTTGCCGAGCTGCATGGCTTCGAAGTCTACCTGGATAATGGGCTTCTTCTTCTCGATCCCGGTGTGGTTGGAGAACGAAGATCCCAGGGCGATGATCAGGTCGCTTTCACTCATGAACCAGGAAGCGATCGGTGTGCCGGAGCGGCCCAGGACGCCGGCGGCATTCGGGTGAAAGTCAGAAATCTGACCCTTTGCCTTGAAGGTGGTCACCACCGGCGCCTTGAGGCGCTCCGCCAATTCGATGATAGGAGACATGGCTTCCCGCGCACCGTAGCCGACGATAATCAGCGGACGTTTAGCTGCGGCAATCGCCGCCAGCGCGGTGTCCGAGGCGGCCTCATCCGGTGCGATACTCATTGCCCCCAGCCGACCGTCCGGATGCTGTGGCTGTGCATCCCCGGCCGGCAAGGTCTGGCTGTCGTCCGGGAATATCAGGTGTGCCACGTCGCGCTCGACGATAGCGTTCTTGCAGGCCAGTGACATCAGTTCAGCGTGATTGGAGCTGGGCAGCACCGACTGGCTGAAGCGGCTCACCGCTTCGAAGGCTGAGCTGAGGTCGATATCCTGGAAGGCGCCCGGGCCGAACACCTGGGTTTGGACCTGACCGGTCAGGGCGAGCACCGGCGCCCTGTCCACCTTGGCATCCCATAGCCCGGTCATCAGGTTGGTGGCGCCCGGGCCCGCAATGGTGAGGCAGGCCGCCGGTTTTCCGCTGAGCTTGGCATAACCCGAGCAGGCGAAGGCTGCGGCGCCTTCGTGGCGGATGCCGACGTAGTGCAGGCGATCCTGCAGGGACTGGCGCCTGAGCGCGTCGGCCAGGCCAAGATTGGAGTGGCCCACCATCCCGAACACCCGCTTGACCCCCCAGTTGACCATCGTTTCCGACATCACGTCGGTCACAGTGGTCTGGTGAGGCGTTTCCTGCGCAACGCCCACGAAAACGCCTTCTTCCCGCACTTCAACGGGGTAAAGTTGCTGGCCGCTGTCCTCGTGTCCGCCCGGCGGTTCCCCGGTGAGTGGGTCGAAATCCCAGCCATGCCAGGGGCAGCGCAGCCAGCACTTGCCGTCCACACCGGTTTCAATAGAGCCTTCACCCAGCGGGCCGCCCTGGTGAGGGCAGCGGTTGTCCATGGCGCTGTACTGGCCGTTGAAGTGCACCAGTGCCAATGACACGGTGCCTACGGTGACGGTTTTTACACGCCCCTCAGGGAGTTCATCCAGCGCCGCTACACGGTGCCATTCGGTCTGTGGAATCATCGGTGTGTGCTCCGCTCAGGCCCGCTGCTCGGCGAGTTCCTGAATTTCCTTGTTGAGAAAGTAGGCGATGACCGTGCGCAGCACGACAATGGCGGCCAGGAAGTAAAGATCCTCCAGGCTGTGGCTCACCACACTGTGCAGCAGGTCCGAGACGATCATCAGCTCCAGCGCAAACACCAGGTAGGTGCCCAGGCTGCAGCGGATTTCCTGCACCTCGCCAATGGCGGTGGCTGCGGGCCGTGCCAGCGTCGGCGCAAACCGTACGATGGACAGCAGAAAGCCAATCAGCATGACGATAACGGCGACCAGGTCCACGCCAAACGCGACAGTCTCCAGCAGTTCGATGATCAACGCCGGTGCTCGGGGCTGTGAAAACCGGTTTGACAGCCCGCGGCCCAGACGTCCGGCTGGTTGCCATGGGCGGGAATACCGCCTGCGTCTTTCAGCATCCGCGCCAGGTGTAGGCAGTTCCACACCAGGAACGTGGTGTTGCGGTTGGTAAAGTCGTTCTCCGGGCCGCCTGAACCGGGATCCATGTAGGAGGGACCGGGGCCTGCCTCCCCCATCCAGCCGGCGTCGGCCTGGGGCGGCACCGTGTAGCCAATATGAGACAGGGAGAACAGGATATTCATGGCGCAGTGTTTAACGCCGTCCTCGTTGCCAGTGATGAGCGTGGCCCCCACCTTGCCGTAGTCACGGTACTGGCCCTTGTCATTGAAGGAGTGCGTGTAGCCATACATACGCTCAAGCACGCGGTTACAGACCGAGCTTTTCTCGCCCAGCCACACGGAGGTGCCGATAATCAGGATGTCGCAGGCGTCGATCTTCGACTGGATCCCGGGCCAGTCATCGCGCTGGTACCCGTCCATGCCGGTATAGTCCTGCTCTAGGCCAGCCGGGATGTCATAGTCCACGGGCCGCAGGATTTCCACAGCCACCCCGTTGGCCTTGAAAATCCCCTCGGCCACCTTGAGCAGACCCTCGGTGTGAGAGAGCTTGGGCGAGCGAGTGAGTGTGCAGTTGAGCATCAGCACGCTGAGGTCTGTATAGCTCGCGGGCGGGTTGGTGCATTGCTGCTCGGTGATGTTGCGAAGCTGGTCGGTCATTAAAAACTCCCTTTAGGGTTTTTGCTGTAGTTATTAGTGTAGATCTTGGCGCTCTTGCCCCGGGGAAGAGCCGCTGTGATAACTGGAGTATAGATGCGCGTAAAAGCACGAACGTTACAGTTTGCTCGCAAGTCGTTTCTGCACGGGAAGCCTTCACAGACGCAATAAGCCGTAAAACGTTTAGACTCACTATTCTGAAGCACGCTGTTTGTGCATGTGAGAATGCACACGATACGGAGGCATGGCAATGGAGCAAAGCCTTGGGGGTTGGGTTGCCCCGGTGTTGTTAATCCCGGGCATGGCGCTGCTGGTTATTTCGACTGCCAACCGCTATTCACAGCTACTCCTGCGTCTGGTTGATACTCCCGAGGAGGGCGCGCTGAGACAGCAATTGCTGTTCCTGCGCTATGCCCTGGTGAGCCTGTACGCGGGCATCGGCAGCCTCGCACTGGCCGTTCTGCTGGGCGCACTGTTGAGTTCGGAGGCGGTACAGGTCATGCGGGCATTGAGCGGCATTGGCGTTGGCTGCCTGTTACTGGCAACCGTGCTGCTGGTCTGTGACGTATTGCGCGACCCCCTGCCGGCCGATGATCAGTGAGTACAGAGATGTGGTCCGACCCAGAGAGGGTAAACGGCCCAGGCCTGCGTCAGGCACATTACAGCTCATCGTCCCAGTCGAGGTCGTATTCGTCGTCGGCGAAATCTTCCATTGGCGGGATACCGCCATTGAGGAAGGTCTGCCGCGCCTGCAGGTAAGCGCTGCGCATAAAGACGTACTCATCGCCCGTGATCAGCTCGTCGTAGTCCAGCAGTCCCGCCCGGAAACTGATGGCCTCAACGGTCCAGAAGGCGTACGCCGATGTTGTATCCCAGGCCACGGCGGGGATGGACGCATAGGTATCAACAAAATACCCGGTGGCGCTGCGCGCCGTGCGCGGTCCGAAGAAGGGCAGCACGACGTAGGGTCCGCTGCCCACGCCCCAGACCATAAGGGTCTGGCCGAAGTCGGCGCGTTGCACCTCTATACCCATCTTGGTGGCCACGTCGAACAAGCCGAAAACGCCTACCGTGGTATTGACCATAAATCGCGCGGTGCTGATGGCGGCAGAGTCCGGCCGGCCCTGCAGCAGGGAGTTTAAAAAGCGGTTGACCTCGTAAATGTTGGCGACTGCGTTGGCCACGCTGCGTTCCGCCGGGTCTGGCATCACCTTGGAATAGCCCGCCGAGACCGGCCGCAGCAGGTGGCGATCAAAAAACCGGTTGAAGCCGAAGATTTTCCGATTGGTGGACTCCCAGGGGTCGATCTCCGCCATGTCCTCCTGCGCAATGGCCGGGAAGGCGGGTAACACCAAGCTGATAAGAAAGGGGATGAGAAGGCGCACGGGGCTGCTTACCCGGGAAGTGTTCATTACCTGGACAGCTAATACGCTACCACACCGCTGTTACGATACAACTCAATCCGGCATGCAGGTTGTGTAAAAAAAGGTTATGACTAGCGTCTGTGCCGCCTCACACTGCGAATAAGTCGAATGATGCAGCAGGGATTAGCGACTTGTTTCGAACAGCGTTCACTCTAGAGTACGCGTGCAATTTTTTTGCAGCCATTAGTTAGAGTGATTCGAGGAAGTACCCCATGACCCAGCAACAATCTCAAGACTTGAAAAGTGATGTGAATGCCGTTGTCGAAGGCCAGCAGGGCGGTTTCCTGCGCCTGCTTGAAGAGCCCATGTACCAGGCCATCTTCGCTTCAGTGACCACTATCAGCCTGTTCGGCTTCGTGGTCTCCGGCATCTGGCTGATGGACGTTATCGTCAACTGATCAAACGCCTGCCGGCTTTGCGTTGCCTGTCGCCAACTGGTTCATCGGCGGGCAGCGCAGGCACCTCTCCTTAACTCTCTCCACCCCATTCTCAAAGCACCTGGTGAACTACCCGCCAACACGGCTGGTATTCGTTCTTGAAACTGCGCTGGCATAGCGCGTATACATAGGGCCCCGCGATAACGAAGGAATTCGCCATGGGCACCTGCCACCGCGCCCGCAGAAACTACCTGCTGCTGCCTCTGCTGTTCACTTTCGCCGCCTGCCAGGACCAGCCTCCACCCCGCGATACCAGCCCCGGCAGCCAGGGCAACACGGCGGCCACGGCGGCTACCGCAGCCGCCAATGCGGCCGTCGCGCAGGCGCTCGATATCGGCGACCAGCGCGACTTTGAAGATGCCACCCGGGGGCTGATCGCGTCGCCAGGTCCACTGGAAGTTCGCATGGCCGATGGAACCGTGATCTGGGATACCGCCAGCTACGCCTTTGTTGAGGGCGAGGCACCGCCGAGTGTGAACCCCAGCCTCTGGCGACAGGCCAAACTCAATAACATTACCGGTTTGTTTGAAGTAACCGAAGGTGTCTATCAACTGCGTGGCTTTGACCTGGCCAACATGAGCATTATTGATGGTGAGCGCGGCTGGATTCTGGTCGATCCACTGACCACGAAGGAAACCGCAGCCGCGGCGCTCGCCTTTGCCCGCGAGCACCTGGAGCCGCGGCCAGTAACTGCGGTGATTGTCACCCATTCCCACATCGATCACTTCGGCGGTGTGCTCTCGGTGCTGGAGGCTGATGGCAGCACCGAGATCTACGCGCCGGTTGGCTTCATGGAAGAAGCCACCAGTGAAAACGTCATTGCCGGCAACACCATGAGCCGCCGGGCCATGTTCATGTACGGCCGGCAGCTGGAAAGGTCACCACGGGGGCATGTGGATACGGGCCTGGGTAAAGGTCCGGCCTTTGGTAGCCCCGGCATCGCTGTGCCTGACCATATCATCGGCACCACGGGGGATCGCCGCACGATCGACGGCGTGGAGTTTGTGTTCCAGAATGCCGCCGGCTCCGAAGCCCCCGCGGAGCTGACCTTCTACCTGCCGGAAAAGAAAGCCTTCTGCGGCGCAGAAGTGGTGTCGCGCAATATGCATAACCTGTACACACTGCGTGGCGCCAAGGTACGCGATGCGCGTAAGTGGAGCGCCTATATCGATGAAGCGATGCAGTTGTTTCCGAATGCCGAGGTGTACTTTGCCAGCCATCACTGGCCCCTGTGGGGAAACACCGACATTGTCGATTTCCTGAAGAAGCAGCGTGATACCTATCGCTATATACACGACCAGACCCTGCGCCTGGCCGCCCAGGGTTATACGCCGGGAGAGATCGCCGAGGCGATCGAGATGCCCGAATCCCTGGCACAGAGTTTCCCCAACCGTGGCTACTACGGCACGGTGAAGCACAACGCCCGCGCGGTGTACCAGCGCTATTTCGGCTGGTACGACGGTAACCCTGCCCATCTCGACCCCCTGCCACGGTCGGTGTCGGCCGGGCGCTACGTCGAGGCCATGGGCGGTGCCGATGCAGTGCTTTCCCGCGCCCGGTCAGAGTTCGCCGCGGGCGAATATCGCTGGGCGGCAGAAATCCTCAATCACCTGGTGTTCGCCGAGCCCGGCAATACCGCGGCCCGTGAATTGCTGGCCGGCACCTACGATCAGCTCGGCTACCAGGCAGAGTCCGGGCCCTGGCGCGATGTCTACCTGTCTGCGGCGCTTGAGCTGAGGCAGGGTCCGCCCGAGATGGGTGTCGGCATCGCCAACGCCGGCGACATGCTGCGGCAGACACCCCTGTCAGAGTTCATGCAGCTGATCGCCGTGATGCTTAACGGGCCAAAGGCGGACGGCGAGGACTACAGCTTCAATTTCGTGTTCACCGATATCGGCGAGACACACACCCTGACCCTGGAGAACGCCGTGCTGCAACACCGCAGCAATGAGCCCGACCCGGAGGCCAATGCAACGCTGCAGCTTACCCACGACCTGTTCATCAAGTTGCTGACACGAGAGGCCGGCATAAGGGATACGGTGTTCTCCGATGAGGTATCCCTGGAAGGCTCGGGCCTGGATCTGGTGCGTTTCTTCGGGCTGCTGGATCGCCCGGACGAGGTGTTTCCGATTGTGACGCCGTAGCGGCCGGGCATTTGCGCCAGGGTGAGTCATTGGCGGGACAGGAGGTATTGCAATTCCCGGCAAAACCCGAGACTGTCGAGGTGACAGAACAGGGGGATTGATCATGATTGACTGGCGTAGCGCTTTGCTGGTTCTCACAATCCTGCTGCCAGCCTGCGGCGGTGGGGGTGGTGGAGGTGGCGGTAGCACGGTCGCGCCCGTCGACAGCGGCGCAAGCAGCGGGATACCACCCTATGTGTACTCCCCCCCGGAAGATATCCTGGACGGCTGGCAGGTCGGTGATCTTGAAGATCAACAAATGGATACCGGCCGAATCACCCGCATGGTCGACGGCATGATCCAGGGCGACTTCGAGGGCATCGACGGTATTGCCATCGCGCGTCGCGGCGAGTTGCTGCTGGCGGAGCGTTTTGCGCGCGAGCTGGATGATTTCGACCGCTGGATCGGCAATGGCAACCCGGAGCGGCATGTGTTGCACTCCGCGAGCAAGAGTTTTACGTCTGCATTGATAGGCATTGCCATCGACCAGGGCTATTTCGGGGGTACCGAAGTTCCCTACCTGCCAATCTTCGACTATGCCGAGTACGCCAACTACGACGGGCGCAAAGCCAACATCACGCTGGATGATGTCCTGACCATGCGCCTGGGCATCCAGTGGGACGAATGGAGTGAGCCGTATACCAGCAATCGCAATGACCTGGTGGCGCTCACCAGCCAGAACGAGGACTGGACCAAGGCCCTGCTGGACCTGCCCATGGCGGCGCAGCCCGGCACGGTTTACACCTACAACACCGCGGCAACCAACTCGCTGTGTGACGCCCTGTCCCAGGTGACGGGAATGACGACCGACGAATTCTCCGAGCGCTTCCTGTTTGAGCCCCTGCAGATGAACGACGCTGAGTGGGACAACACGCCAACCGGGCATTGCGTGGGGGGAAGCGGCCTGTTTCTTACCGTGCGCGATATGGCCAAGTTGGGCCAGGTATTCCTGGATGATGGCCAGTGGCTCGGCCAGCAGGTCATCAGTACCGATTGGGTGCACCGCTCCGTGACCCGGCTGGCAAACTTTGACGGTGAGTATGCCGTTGGCTACGGCTACCAGTGGTGGCTCGGGGAGTTCCGCGAGGGGTCACGGACCTACCCCTTCTACTACGCCAGCGGCTACGGTGGCCAGTTCCTGGTGGTGATCGAGGAGTTGGACCTGGTGGTGGCGGCATTTGCGCAGAATTACACCACCGGCGTATTCTCGCTGCCGCTGCAGATCATCGAGCGGGAAATCATCCCGGCGGTACTGGATCGCTGACGGTTTTTTTGTACTGACGCTACCGCTTCCGTAGTATCACACCGCACGCGACGGGCCGAATCCCCTATAGTTCACTCCCGTTCCTGTCCGGAGTTCGCAGCAGGTACTGCGCTGGTATGTTCGCATTCTTTGAAAAACTGGTAGAGCCGTTCCCGCCGGACCCGCCGGCGCGGCCGCCATCCTCTCTGTGGGCCTTCTGCTGGCACTACACCCGCGGCGTGTGGCCCTGGCTGGCCGTGATGTCCGTGCTGGTGGCCGTGGTGGCGGTGATCGAGGTCAGCCTGTTTGGCTTCCTTGGCAACATTGTCGACTGGCTGGCTACCGCTGACCGGGAGACCTTCCTCGAGGAGGAGGGCGGCACGCTGCTGTGGATCGGGCTGTTGGTGCTGATCGCCCTGCCGGGCCTGAACCTGCTGGCCTCCCTGGTCATGCACCAGAGCCTGATGGGCAACTACCCGATGCGCATCCGCTGGATGGCGCACCAGTACCTGCTGAGGCAGAGCTTTGGCTTCTACCAGGACGAGTTTGCCGGCCGGGTGGCCACCAAGGTCATGCAGTCCGCCCTGGGTGTGCGCGATGCGGTCATGAAGCTGGCCGACGTGATGGTCTATGTGTCGGTCTATTTCCTGGGTGCGCTGCTATTAGTGGCTACCTTCGATTTCTGGTTGATGCTGCCGTTCCTGGTGTGGCTGGGCATCTACGGGCTGATTCTCAAGCAGCTGCTGCCGCGCATGCACAAGGTGGCGGAGGAGCAGGCCCATGCGCGCTCGACCATGACCGGCAGGGTGGTGGACAGCTATACCAATATCATGACCGTCAAGCTGTTCGCCCACACTCGGCAGGAAGAGAACTACGCGCGCGACAGCATGCGCGGTTTCCTGGGCACGGTATACGACATGATGCGCCTGGCGACACGGCTGGAAGTCTCCATCGACTTCATTAACGCGGTGCTGTTGTTTGCGGTGGGCGCGGTCTCGGTGTGGTCCTGGCTTGAGGGTGGTACCAGCGTTGGCGGCATCGCCGTGGCGATTGGCCTGGTGCTGCGCCTGCATGGCATGTCTCACTGGATTATGTGGGAGCTGTCGGGCCTGTTCGAGAATCTCGGTACCGCCCACGACGGTATGAACACTATTTCCCGGGTGCAGATGGTGAAAGACATCCCGGACGCACCCCCTATGGAAGTGAAAGAGGGTCGCATCGATTTTGAATCGGTGTCCTTCCACTACGGCAAGGGACGCGGCGTGCTGGAGGACTTTACGCTGCACATCCAGCCAGGCGAGAAAGTTGGCATTGTGGGCCGCTCCGGCGCCGGCAAGACCACCCTGATGAACGTGCTGTTGCGGCTGTTCGATCTCGAGGGCGGCAGGATCCTGATCGATGGGCAGGACATCGCCCGGGTGAGCCAGGAGAGCCTGCGGGCCCGGATCGGCGTGGTCAGCCAGGATACGGCTCTGTTGCACCGCAGCATTCGCGAGAACATTGCCTACGGCAGCCAGCACGCCAGCGATGAGCAGGTCATCAGCGCTGCCCGGCGCGCCAATGCTCACGACTTTATCAGTGAGCTCAGCGACTTCGATGGGCGCGGCGGCTACGATGCCCAGGTCGGGGAGCGGGGTGCCAAGCTGTCAGGCGGCCAGCGCCAGCGGATCGCCATCGCCCGCATGTTCCTGAAGGACGCGCCGATCCTGGTGCTGGATGAGGCTACCTCGGCGCTGGACTCGGAGGTCGAGGCCGCCATCCAGGAAAACCTGATGCAGCTGATGGAGGGCAAGACTGTACTGGCCATTGCCCACCGCCTGTCCACAATTTCAGCGCTGGACCGCCTGGTGGTCATGGACCAGGGGCAGATCATCGAGCAGGGCAGCCACGAGGAACTGGTGGCTTCCGGTGGTCTTTATGCCGAGCTCTGGCGGCGCCAGTCGGGTGGCTTTATTGCCTGAGCCGGATTGCTCCGGGTTGCCGGGGCTTGTCACGGAGGCTGATGACGTTCAGGAGCTGATCGTTGAGGCCTCTTGCGCAGCGTGACCCAACTCTGCGTCTGTTGGCAGTGAGGATTGCACGTCACGCGGAATCCGGCTCAGCAGCAGGTATCCTGCTATCACTGCGCCACTCACGGCGACAATTGCATTGGTTGTCAGTGCCGCGTGGTTTTGGACAGCTTGCGACGCCGTAGCGATGTCCAGGACTGGCAGGCCCAGGCCCAGTACCGCCGTCAGTGTGAGTAAGTGGCGGGCTGCGCGACGAGCATTTGCCTGCGGAAGCGCCCACAAGATGGAAATACCCCACGTTGCAAGGAAAGCCGAAGCCGTAGAGTAGCCTCGATTTTCATCATGCATTCCCCAGACACGGTCTGTGTAGAGGATGGCTACTGATGCCAGACCAAGACCGGCAGTGATGCCGACATTCAGACGGCTGATGGACTGGTAAAAGGCGTCACTGCGATGGCCCAGCGGTCCGTTCATTCTGCGCTCCAGGTATATCAGTGTGCCAACGGCGATAGAAATACTGACCAGCATCCCGGCGAAGTAGTACACCGCTTTGAGCAAGATCCCACCATAGGTACCGTAGTGCAGCGGCGTGACCGCTGCATAGATGCGCCCGACAGCGGATTCAGGCAGGGCACCGAACAGCACCGAAGGTTCACCAAGCTCGCCGGTGATGGCACTGGTGTCAATCTGCACGAAACGGACCAGTTCACTGTCAGTATCCGCGAACACCTTGTAACGCGCATTGGCATCACCGTAGTTCTCGAGACCGACGCGGCTGGCGCGATAGGGTGTTTCCCGATTGATACGGGCCAGCACATCTTCCAGCCGGGCCATCGTGGCCACAATGCCGGCCGGTTCCGGAGGCGGTCCAACCACCGCCTCAATGGCCCGGTCCTGGTCGCCCTTGAAAGCGACCAGGGCAAGTATCGGCAGGAACAATACCACCAAGCCGAGAATGGCGCCGGTGAAAGCAATTGTTATGCTGAAAGGCAGTGTCCATACGCCGAGGCCGGTGTGGAGGTCTTTCCACTTGAGATGAAAGGAACGGTGCCAGCGGATTTTATAAAGGTCTCGCAGTATCTTGCGGTGGATAATGACACCGGTCAGCAATGAAAGCAGCATAAAGACACCGGCAATGCCAACCAGCGAACGGCCGAGCCGCCTCTCAATTTGTAGATTCTGGTGAAACCGCAGCAGCCACAGTGCTGGCCCTTCCTCTGCTTCCAGCACTGCCGCGCCATCGTTCGCTGCAAATCGTTGAGAGACAAATTCGTTGCCGTCATCCCTGTGAGCACTTCCGGACAGTGTGTAGAAAGGTCGAGCCTCATCAGGGAGCATCAGAAACAGGTTATCCACGTGACCACCCTGGCTGGCAATAAACGAGTCGATCAGTGGATTGATGGCTGGCGCCTTCTCGGGCAACGGGGAGCGCAGTGAAGGGTTTTCCCAGCCCTGCATTTCCTCATACAGCATGGCGACTGAGCCTGAGAAGCACACCACAAAAAGCAGCCAGCCCGTTACAAGGCCGACCACGGTGTGCAGATGGTTGATCCGCTTTAGCCGGTCCCGCTGCATCAGAGCTGCACGTCGTTAACGGCGATCAGGGTCGCCGCGCACAGGGTTGCAACACTCAGCATCAGAGCTGGGCGCCAGCTCAGGTTGTCCCAGTAACAGTAGAACATCGCCAGGCCCCAGATGAAGGGGATGAGCAACACGGTCAGCAGGGTGCGATTGGCAAACTCACCTGGGCCCATGACGATCAATGCCGTGCTCACGCTGGCGGTGAACAGGAAAGCCAGCACGCTCATGGAAATGCCGCGCAGGCTCAAAGGACCAGCCCTACGGCTCCGACAACCAGCGCGAGAGGCGCGCTGGCAAGATGGGTCTGCGGCCAGCGGGATGCCAGCAGGAGACTGAGCGGTGCAGCCAGGCTCAGTGCAACCAGCACACTGGGAATCCCACGCTCCCCTCCCCAGGTGCTGACGGCGGCGCCGACCGCCGCCAACAATAGTGCGTATCCAGCGATGCGTAGCAGGCGGATGATCTCGGGGGCGACGTTTTTCAAGGCACAGCGGCGGGCATCGCCCTGATACAGCGCAAAGGCGGCGAGATAGCTCAATGCAAATACCAGCAACATGGAGAAGGGTCGATTGAAGGCCCGAAAAATTACATCATGCACAACATCTAATTGCAAATGATAATAATTATCATTTAAAGTTGCGTGTCGAAATTGTTCAGGAAGCCTTACCGTGTCAAAGCCTATCCTGTCGGCCCTGGCGGTGCTGCCGTTGGCGGTAGCTGCACACAGCTATGCCCAGGGAGAAGACCGCCTCGAAGAAGTGGTTGTTCGTGCAGAAAAACTCGGCCGTACCCTGCAGGAGACGACCACCAGCATCGCCGTGTTTACCGGTGAAGAGCTGGAACAGCGCTCCATCATTGATCTCTACGACGTGGTACTGCGCACGCCCAATGTGAGCTCCAGTTTTGGCCAGAAGGGTTTTGCCATTCGCGGCGTGGATCAGCGCCTCGGTGGGGGTGCCGGTTTGCTGGTCAACACCATTGTTGATGGCGCAGCGCTGCCAAATAACCAGTCCACCTTCTTCGGCCCTTACTCCACCTGGGATATTGGGCAGGTGGAAGTGCTGCGCGGCCCACAGGGCACTACCCAGGGCCGGAACGCCATCGGCGGGGCGATAGTCATCAACACGGCTGACGCTGAGTTCAACGAATTCGGGGGGCGCGTCCGCGGCCAGTACGGCGAGCTGGACAGTTACCAGACCGCGGGTGCACTGAATATCCCTATGGTCGACGACAAACTGGCGGCCCGCTTCGCGGTCGACAAGCGAGAAACCGACGGCTGGGTGCGCAATCCCACCCGCGGGGAGGACTACGATCCACGAGATTTCCTCAACCTGCGCGGCAAACTCCGTTGGGCGGCCAGCGAAGACCTGGAGTTGCGTTACACCATCAGCTACACCGACTCTACCGGCGGTGAGGACCTGGTGGATTTCTTCCAGTTCCCGGATCGGCGGGTAAACCTGTCAGACGGGCCGGCCGAGGAGGGCTCGGAGCACCTGATTAACACCTTGCAGGCATACTACCGCATCAACGACGCCTGGAGCCTGACCGCTATCGCCACGTTCTATGAACACGACTACGTGCGCATAGAGGACATCGACAACTCGGCGGAGCCGCTGTCCTTCCTCGATCGCGAGCAGGAGGATGACTCCCAGACTTTCGAGCTACGGGCCAACTACGACAATGGCGGCCCGCTCCGCGGCATCGTGGGCGTTTATGCCGGCAACTTTGACAACCAGTCCGTGGACAATCTCAGTATTAGCGTGGCTTTTCTGGGCATCCCGCCGCCAGTTCTGGAGTTTCTGGGGATCGACCCGTTTGAGCAGATTCTGCAGCAGCGCGATTTCCGCAACGAAGAAGAGAACCGGGCGGTGTTTACCGAGTGGGAATACGACCTGAGTGATCGCTTCACGCTGATCGGCGGCTTCCGCTACGACGACGAAGAGCGCGATATTCGCAATGAAACCTTCACCACGACCGATGTGACCTTACCTTTCCCATTGCCGCCGGATGAAGTGATCAGGACCAACGCCGAGTACGATGCGTTCCTGCCCAAGCTGGGTGCCCGCTATCGGCTTACCGAGGACATTGTACTGGGCGCAACGGCGCAGAAAGCCTACCGGGCCGGTGGTGTTGGAGTCGCGATTGTCAGCGGCGAGCTTAACGAATTCGACCCCGAGGAAGCCTGGACTTACGAACTGTCCGTACGCGCGTCGCTGTTCGACCAGCGCCACCAGGTCAGCGGCAACCTGTTCTACACCGACTGGCAGGACCAGCAGGTCAATCGCACCAGCGATTTCGGGCGCGCCAACGGCGTGCCGCTGGACACCGTCCCGGACAATGCCGGTGAATCGCGATTGTTCGGTGGTGAGCTGTCTATCGACAGCAACTGGTTCGACGGCTTCACAACATTCGCCGCGATCGGTTACCTGGACACCCAGTTTGATGAATACGACGGCGATACCTTCGAATACACGGGCAACGAATTTCCCTATGCGCCGGAGTGGACGCTGGCGCTGGGTTTCAACTATCAACATCCTTCCGGTTTTGTGGTGAGCGGCGATGTGAACTGGTCTGACGAGTTCTTCTCGGCGGAAACCAACGATCCCAACCGGGTCGAGTTCGAGCCCATCTTTGACACCGAGGGTAACGAGGTCGGGCAACGCGAAACCTGCTCCGCCCGGCCCTGTAATGACCCCGCAACCACGGTCGACGACTACTGGGTGGTCAACCTGAAACTGGGCTATGTGGCCGATAACTGGTCAGCCTACCTGTTCGGTCGCAACGTGTTTGACGAAGACTATGCGACCCAGGTGACTGCGGTCAGCTTTAATGACATCACCGGTGATCCCGAGCAGAGCGCCCGTACCGCTGAACCCCGGGTGCTGGGCGTGGAGGTCAACTATAGTTGGTAGCGGTGTCGTAAACCGAGAGGAGAAAACAATGGCAGACAACGTGCGGATCAAGGAGATGCTCGAGTACCTGGCGCAGGGTCGCATCATGGATGCCATGCGCGAGTTTTATGCAGATGATGTGGTGATGGAGGAGCCTGCCTACGGTGCCACGGTGGGGCTGGCGGCAAACCTGGAAAGAGAAGAAGCTTTTGTCGCCTCAGTGCAGGAGTTCAAGAACTTCGAAGCCAGCAAGGTCGGCATCGGTGATGATGTTTCCCTGTATGAGAATGTTATGGACTGGGTCGACGTCGAGGGCAACAACGTGCACGTCGAGCAAGTCGTTGTCGCCCAGTGGCGCGACGGCAAAATTGTGCACGAGCGCTTCTATTACGATTCGGCCGGGTAGAAGCGACCTGCCAGACCTGGATATTTGAGGAAAGTCCGGTTGTCGCCCGGCGAGGGCGTCATGTTGCTCGGATACCAATAATTTTTGTTGTACAGGAGTATGCAATGAAGCCAGAGACTATCGCCCTGCACGCGGGCTATGAAGGCGATCCCACCAGCCGCGCCGCCACTACGCCGATCTACCAGACCACGTCGTTCACCTTTGACGATACCCAGCACGGGGCGGACCTGTTCAACCTTGCAGTGCCCGGCAATATCTACAGCCGCATCATGAATCCGACCAACGCGGTACTGGAACAGCGCCTGGCAGAGTTGGAAGGCGGCATCGGTGCGCTGGCCGTGGCCTCCGGTATGGCCGCGATCCGGTATGCCATCGAGGCGATCACCGAGGCCGGCAACAACATCGTTAGCACCTCGCAACTGTACGGCGGTACCTACAACCTGTTTGCCCACACTTTCCCACGCCAGGGAATCGAGGTGCGCTTTGCCGACGCCGATGACTTTGACACGGTTGCGGCACTGATCGACGAGGGCACCCGGGCGCTGTTCTGTGAGTCCATCGGCAACCCGGCTGGCAATATCGTGGATATCCAGCGCTGGGCGGAGATTGCCCATGCCGCTGGCGTGCCGCTGATTGTCGACAACACGGTGGCCACGCCGTTGCTGTGTCGCGCCTTCGATCACGGCGCCGATATCGTGGTGCACTCGCTGACCAAGTACATCGGCGGCCACGGTACCACCATTGGCGGCGCGATCGTCGACTCCGGCAAGTTCGACTGGACCCAGGGTGAACGCTTTTCGGTGATGACAACGCCGGACCCTTCCTATCATGGTGTCGTTTACAGCGAGGCCATGGGCGAGGCGGCCTTCATCGGCCGCTGTCGAGTAGTACCGCTACGCAATACCGGGGCCGCTCTGTCACCCCACAGTGCTTTCCTGATCATGCAGGGCCTGGAGACCCTGGCGTTGCGGATGGAGAGGCACTGCGAAAATGCCGAGAAGGTGGCCGCGCACCTGCAGGCCCACCCCAAGGTCAGCTGGGTCAAGTACGCCACGCTGCCCGACAGCGCTTACCGCGACAACTGCGGGAAGATTTGCGGGGGCAAGGCCTCCGGCATTCTCAGTTTTGGTATCGAAGGGGGCATGGACGCAGGCGCCCGCTTTATCGATGCCCTGCAACTGATCCTGCGGCTGGTGAACATTGGCGATGCCAAGTCCCTGGCCTGCCACCCGGCCAGCACCACCCATCGGCAGCTGGATGCGGCGGAGCTGGCCTCGGCGGGCGTATCTGAGGACATGGTCCGCCTGTCGATTGGCATTGAGCATATCGACGACATTCTTGCCGATATAGACCAGGCGCTGGCCGCTGCCTGAGCGGCTCATGCCCCGACCTGGACCCTGCGCGCGCGTGGTGCGCGAGTTCAGATTGCAAAGCCTCAAAAAAATTATGGCCTTTTGAAGTCCAGTTGCAAAACCGGTCCGTACACTAAACAGAAGTTGGACGAAGACTGACCGCACGGGAGGTGTGTCATGTTGTTTCAAGCTCGGATGTACCAGACGGAAGAGCAGGCAGCGAATGCCGCCGAAGCTCTGGTCGAAGCTGGGTTTTCCAGAGATAGTGTTACTCGTTATACCCCGCCCAGCAGCGCTGGCGGTGAAGCCGGTGGGCCTGGCAGCGATTCTGCTGCGGCTTTGCGCGTAGGTGGTATCCTCGGCGAGTACGCGGGTTACTATGCCGCACACGTCAACGATGGCTATAGCCTGGTAGCGGTTCAGCCGCCCTTTGGCACCATGTTGAAAGCCGAGAAGGTACTCGACGCCTACAACCCACTGCCGTTCTCCCATCTGCCGCCGCCGGAGCCGTTCGTGCCCTGGACGGAGCGCCCTGCGGCCTTTTCTTCCCTGTTCGGGTGGCCGACACTGACCCGGAGCGAAACTCCGTTTTCAGATTTCTGGGGCCTGAATACCAAGCAGGAAGGTTTCAGCCACTTTTCACGGTGGTTCAAGCCGCTGACGGATGGCCTGCGGATGGGTAGCAATCCTCTGACAGCCAAGGCCACGCCGCTGTCTTCGATGATTGGCATGGGCACCCAGAGCCGCCGCAATGAAGGCAAGACCGGGTCCTTCGGCATGTCGTTCAAGACGAAAGGCGCCACGCCGTTTTCGTCCATGTTCGGTATGCCCACCCTCACCAAGCGCAAGCATTTCCTGACGTCCTGACCCTCAACACCTGGAAGGCGGCCTGTTTGCCGCCTTTCAGGTTCGAGGGTTTTATTGTGCCCGGTGTGTAAACTAAAATGGACACATTAAATAGACAACAAAACTTGACAATAATCCGGAGCCCTTTTAGGCTCTTAATTACGCGAAAAGCTGCCTCGCAGACTAGCCGCGACAACCCATAGGTATCGGAGGATGCAATCGTGGAAAACACTTCGGAAAAGGTGTGGCCGACTGGCTTGACTATTCGTGAGTCAGAAGAGGTCCACAAGTACATCATTGACGGCACGCGCGTGTTTTTTGTGATCTCACTGATCGCACATGCCCTCGTCTATTCATTGAGCCCCTGGCTCGGTTAAGCGAAGGAGACTGCTGTGAATAACGGCAAAATCTGGTGCATCGTCAACCCAACAATCGGCATCCCGCTGTTCCTGGGTGGTGTAGCACTTATTTCTTTCACAGTACATTTCGCCATTCTTGAGAACACCACCTGGTTCCCCGCCTTCTTTGGCGGCTGATCCAGGCGGACGAGAAACCGCGAAAAAGAATAGTTCTCCGGGGCGGCAGCCGCCGCCCCAGGGCTATTCTTCCTAATCCTGCGGCGAGGTGGGTATGAGCCGGCTACGACTCAAACTGCTGCATACGTGGGCAACGCTAAGCCCGCGCTTTCTCCCCTTTGCCGATATTGTCACCCCGGACCTGTCACTGAGCAGGTTGTTCCGGCTGTCCCTGTTCCAGGTGTCGGTCGGTATGGCGCTGGTGCTGCTGGTCGGCACGCTCAACCGGGTCATGATTGTCGAACTCAATGTGTCCGCCGCATTGGTGGGCATTATGCTGGCCATGCCGCTGGTGTTTGCGCCGCTGCGCGCCCTGATCGGGTTCCGCTCGGACCATCACCAGAGCGCGTTGGGCTGGCGCCGGGTGCCGTTTATCTGGAAGGGCTCCCTGGCCCAGTTCTCGGGCTTTGCGCTGATGCCCTTTGCGCTGCTGGTGCTGGCCAAGCAGGGCGAGTCCGGAAATATAGCCCCCTGGGTAGGGCAGTTCACTGCCGCGGTTTCCTTCCTACTGGTTGGCGCGGGTGTGCATACTGTACAGACAGCAGGACTGGCGCTGGCCACGGATCTCACACCGCCGGAATCCCACCCCAGGGTGGTGGGGCTGATGTATGTGATGCTGCTGCTGGGCATGATTGTCAGTGCGCTGCTGTTTGGCGCGCTGCTGGTGGATTTCAGCCCGGGCCGGCTGGTCCGCGTCATTCAATCCGCGGCCATCGCCACCATGCTGCTGAATGTTTTTGCGGTCTGGAAACAGGAGCCGCGAAGACCTGAGCGCGGGGTTGTGGCACCGAGGCCGGACCCGCCTTTCCGCGACGCCTGGGCAAAATTCTGCGAGGGCGAACACACCCTGCGCCGGCTGGCGATTGTGGGTCTTGGCACCATGGCGTTTGGCATGGCGGATATCCTGCTGGAGCCGTTTGGCGGCCACGTACTGAATCTCACCGTCAGCGCTACCACGCTGCTGACGGCGCTGTTTGCTGCAGGTGGGTTACTGGGATTTGGCCTGGCATCAAAGGTGATTGCCGCGGGCGCTGAATCCTATGTGATTGCGCGCCGCGGAGCGCTGATCGGCGTGCCGGCCTTTCTGCTGGTGATTGCCGCGGCACCGCTGCAGCAACCGCTGCTGTTTGTGATCGGCAATTTCCTGATCGGTTTCGGCGGCGCCCTGTTTGCGCATGGAACGCTGACCGCGACCATGAACCTTGCTCCCCGCGCCCAGGTCGGGCTGGCGCTTGGCGCCTGGGGTGCAGTGCAGGCCACCGCCGCCGGAGTTGGCATGGCCCTCAGCGGCGCCGTGCGCGACATCGTGAATGCGCTGGAGGCTGCATTCAGTCCGGTAGCGGCGGGTTCTGCCAGCGCGACCGGATACCTGGCGGTGTACGGTATTGAAATCGGCCTGTTGCTGGTGACCATCCTGGCGACCGCGCCGCTGGTGCGCCAGGCGCTGATCAAGCGTGCGCCTGAGCAATCCACGCAGGAAGCCGTGGCCTAGGCTAATGGCGATTCTCGATATTCTCGAATACCCGGATGAGACCCTGCGCCAGGTGTCGCAGCCGGTGAGGGTGTTCGACAGTGCCTTGCAGTCACTGGTGGATGATCTTTTCGAAACCCTCGAATACAGCGGCGCTATCGGCCTGTCGGCGCCGCAGGCCGGCGTACTCGAGCAGGTGCTGGTGGTGCACGTACCCGATGACGATTATGGCCCCCAGGTATACATCAATCCGGAAATTCTCAACTCTTCCCGACTGGGTTTTATCGAGGAGAGCTGCCTGTCGGTGCCCGGCATCGTCGGTAACGTGATGCGCGCCACCCAGGTGCATGTGCGCGCCCAGGATGCCGGCGGCCAGACTTTTGAGCGTGCCCTGGACGGTATGCATGCGGTTTGCCTGCAGCACGAGCTCGACCATCTCGATGGCGTACTCTTTGTCGATAAGCTATCTTGGTTTCGCAAGCTAAGGATGAAGTGGGCTGCCAGTCGCGCCGCCCGCGAGGCAGTTGCGGCAAGCTGAACCCGGCTTGTCCGCTGTTGCCAAGAAAAAGCTGACAAGAAAAAGCTGACGGGAGTTGCTATGTCTTTCTTGAAAATGTTGTCTGTTTCACTTGCAGTCCTGACCCTGTGTGCCTGTGCCGGCAGCGCCGGCAAGGAATCAGCGGCCAGTGAGGCGGCGCCGGTCGTACCCGTACAGGGTGCCCCCGAGAGTGAAGAAGTGGCCGCCAAGGTCGATCCCATCAAGTGTGAGCGCATTGCACCCACCGGTTCGCGAATTTCTTCCAAGGTCTGCAAGCGGCAGAGCGAGTGGGATCGGATTCAGCAGGGCGGTCAGCAGATGGGTGAAGAAGTCCAGCGCCGCGCGGCCCACAACAACGGCGTCGGTAGCTGAGCGAAGCCGACTATCCTGACACCGGGGGACGATAGACCGTCCACCGGCTTATCTAGCCGCTCTTCCTGCTCTTCCCCTGGCAGCTTCGGAACCTGGCCAGCATGTCATGCAGCTCAGTCGCCTCATTCGTGGTCAACTTGTCGCCAAATGCCTGCTTGAGGGCGGTGGCATATACCGGCCACATGTCAGCCTGAACGCGCCGGCCCAGGTCGGTGATTTCGATAATCTGGCCCCGGCCATCCTCGGGATCCTTGCTGCGAACGATCAGCCCTGCTCGCTGCATGCGATTCAGTAACCTGGATAGCCCGTACTGTGGTAGCAGTATGCGGGTTTCCAGTTCCATTGGCCTCAGGCCTGCCTCTTCCGCCTTGCGCAATTCCAATAGCACGTCGTACCAGGTCAGGGGAGGGTAGCCGGCCTCTTTCAGCGCTTTTTCAATCGTGTTCAGCAGGGTTTTCTGCGAGCGAAGCAACTCTATCCAGGCTGAAATCTTCTTGTCAGGTATATGCGGCGCATCCATGCCGCATTTATATGCGAATGCATCTATCTTGACAACAGCCGCTCCTGCGGCATATATATGCACTTGCATGTAAATCCCGAGCGGGAATTATCCCCACCCCGGCCAGCAATGCGCCACGCATTGCCCGCTCTTGCGGCTATTGGCCGGGGGTCTACGTACTGCAGGAGACTATGTAATGAAGATTGTTTTAACCGCGTTTGTTGCTGTGGCACTGTGTGCCTGTGCCGGCCCATCCGGCAAGGAATCAGCAGCCAATCAGGCTGCACCAGCCCTGGCTGCGGACGGTGCTGCCGATGGCCAGCAGCTTGCCGCGCCCCTGGATCCCATCAAGTGTGAGCGCATCGCACCTACCGGATCACGGATTTCCAGCAAGGTCTGCAAGAGACAGAGCGAGTGGGACGCCATCCGCCGCGGCGGCCAGCAGATGGGAGAGGAGATTCAGCGCCGGGCGGTACACAACAATGACACGCGAGGCTGAGCAACGCCGGCTGACTTGAAGTGACAAACGTGTGCACGGGTTGCCGGCGTTGCTTGCCGCCGGCGCCCGGGTTCTGCAAAGCCACAGCAAGCTCAGCCCCATTCTCCGACAAAATACCTGAGTGCTGCCGCCGCTTGCGGTAGTGCTCCTTTTCCTCTCCGCCAGGTCACCCAGGCATGGAAAACCGCGGTGTCCAGGCCGCATGGCAGACACCGGATCGCGTTCACCGGCGTTTGCGGATTCAGGACGCCAGGCCCCCGTGGCGCACTTCATGCCCGAAGCACCTAGCCCACCCAGTCCAGCCCTGCCAGCGGCAGGTAGCCGTTTGTGCCGGCCGATACCCGCGAGGTTTTGCAGCAGAAAGGTTACGATGTAGCGGTAGTGGAGCGTAACGCCAGCCCGATCGCCGCCGGCCGGTTCGACCCTGTGCATGGCGCCATGCCGGGTGGGTCGGGCAATACCGGAGGCGAGTACGGCATTGCCTGGTAGCGCGCTGTAACCCCGAAACATTCCGGAGAACGTGATGGACATTCTGGAGATCAAGGACAAGCACCAGCTTCGCAGGGAGGAGGCCGCGGCCTTCCTTCACAAACTGGCCGATTCACTGGCCCGCCACAATGAAGTCGAGTTTTTTCGCCACGGCAAAACCGTGCGCGTGGATGTGGCGGACCAGGTGGCACTGGAAATCGAGCTGGAGATCGAGTCCGATGAATCCAAGCTGGAAGTGGAGATCAGCTGGTGAGCAAGGTAGAAGTTGCCACGGCTGAGCGTGTCACCACCGTCACCATCAATCGCCCTGAAGTGCGCAATGCCGTCGATGGCGAAACCGCGGCCCTACTGGCCGATGCCTTTCGTGCCTTTGACGCTGATCCCGATGCCGATGTGGCGGTTCTCACCGGCAGCGGCGGATTTTTCTGTGCCGGGGCGGACCTCAAGGCAGTGGCCAGTGGTGCGGGCGGTAATCGCATGTCACCGGAGGGCGACGGCCCCATGGGGCCAAGCCGCATGTTGCTGTCCAAGCCGGTTATTGCGGCAGTGTCAGGGCCTGCCGTGGCCGGTGGCCTAGAGTTGGCGCTGTGGTGCGACCTGCGGGTTGCGGACACCACCGCAGTGTTCGGGGTCTACTGCCGTCGCTGGGGCGTGCCGCTGATCGACGGCGGTACTGTTCGCTTGCCGCGCCTGATTGGACACAGCCGGGCGCTGGACATGATTTTAACCGGGCGCGGTGTGGGCGCCGAAGAAGCCCTGCAGATCGGGCTGGCCAATCGCCTGGTGGCAGAGGGCGAGGCCCTGTCAACGGCACAGGCCCTGGCGCAACAGATCAGCGCATTTCCGCAGCTGTGCATGCGCGGCGACCGCATGAGCTCCTACCAACAGTGGGGTATGGACCAGGTTGACGCCCTCGCGGTTGAATTTGAATCGGGAGTGGCCGTTGTCCGCTCCGGCGAGACCGTAGCCGGGGCAACGCGCTTTGCCGAGGGCGCCGGCCGCCACGGCAGCTTTGAAGATTGAGGCCACCGCTGGCATGGTACAGAGAAGTACGGCAGTAACATGAATGTGAGGGATAGACTGTGAATGCCCTGAGTAAAGCCCTGACCTCGGTGGTAGAAGTTGGCCGGGAAATCCTGTCGCGCAGGATGGCGGCCCCGGACCCGGAGTTGGGGGGTGCCGCCGCCCTGACAGAACTTTGTCGGGAGTTGATCCAGCACCGGGGGGAAGCCTCGGGCCTCGCCCTCGCAGCAGAGGTGGCGCGGCGCTATGAGCTGCTTGATTCCGACCAGCGCCCACAATTCTTCGACAGTCTGCTGAGCGAGTTCGGCGTTGATGACGAGCAGATACTCGCCAGCGCTGAAGCCTACCGCGAATCCCCGGATCACGAACATCTCGCGGCGCTGAATCGCGCAGTCGAGGCGCCGCGCCTCAAGTTGTTCCGCCGCATGAATATGGCAGCCGGGGGAACGGCGACGCTGGTCGCCATGCGCGGTCACCTGCGCGAGGCCATGGACGCCATTCCCGGGTTGCGGGCCGTGGATTCCGATCTCAAGCACCTGTTTGTTTCCTGGTTCAACAAGGGTTTCCTGGAGATGCGTCGCATCAGTTGGGATACCCCGGCCAGCGTGCTGGAAAAGATCATTGCCTACGAGGCTGTGCACGCCATCAACGGCTGGGATGACCTGCGCCGCCGGCTGGATTCCGACCGCGCCTGCTTC
Source organism: Halieaceae bacterium (assembly GCA_965229625.1). Classification (GTDB taxonomy): domain Bacteria; phylum Pseudomonadota; class Gammaproteobacteria; order Pseudomonadales; family Halieaceae; genus JANQIO01. The sequence continues at coordinate 117,016 of CBDDJJ010000002.1, read as the reverse complement.
GCTTTCTTTCACCCGGCCATGCCCAAGGACCCGCTGGTATTCGTGGAGGTCGCGTTTACCGATGCAGTGCCCGATGCGATTGCGCCGCTGCTGGCCAGCGCCGACGCCAACGCGGTGGCGGCGGCCGACACCGTGGTGTTCTATTCCATCAGCAACTGCCACGCGGGGCTGGCGGGTGTGTCCTTCGGCAACTTCCTGATCAAGCAGGTGGTAGAGGAAGTGTTGGCGGAGCGCCCCGGCGTCAACACTTTCGTCACGCTGTCGCCGATTCCCGGCTTCTGCCAGTGGCTCGCCAGGGCTAACCTCACTGACCTGGTAGACGAGTCCTTGCGCGAGGCGGTGCGTGAGCCTGTCGGCAAGGTGGTGTCGGCGGAGGTGCGTGATGCGCTGCTGAAGCTCTGCGCCCACTATCTTCTGTGTGAAAAAAGTGGCCGCCTGGCGCGAGACCCGGTGGCGCGTTTCCACCTGGGTAACGGCGCCCGCCTGCACCGGCTGCACTGGGCCGCGGATTTGTCCGACAAGGGCAAGCGCCAGTCCGCCGGGATGATGGTGAACTACCTCTATGACCTCGATCGCATCGAGATCAACCACGAAGAGTACTTCGACCAGGGAATCATTGCGGCCTCAAAGAGTATCAGCCGACTGCTCTAGACCTGCCGCGAAGCGGCAGCTCAGAACGGGCGATGGCCGCGTGACGAATGGTTGCCGATGCGTACCCGGCCCCGCAGCATACCCAGCAGCTTGAGGCTGTCGTCGCGGTTCAGGAACTCGCCCAGGGGAATTTCTTCGCCCTTGGTAAACAGGCTGATGGTGGGGCCATCCCAGGGATGTTTCTCGGGCACCACAGACAACGCCGCTTCATCGGCGGCAATTTCCCATTCCCGTTTCGGGAAATAGTGCCCCTTCTGGATACGTACCGTGGAACCGCTGAGGGTAATGACATGGCGGTAACGCAGCTTCCAACAGACGTAGTAAAGCGCTCCACCCAGGGCTGCCATCTCCAGGCCGGCGAAGGGCAGGATCGGCCAGGCGCCGATGGCGGCAAACCCCATGGCAATGGTGCCCGACAGGCAGCACATCAGGATCAGGATAATCTTGTTGGTTTGCCAACTGGCAGAGCGGTTGGGTTCCGCGACGATCATGTCGTCATTGCCGGTGCGCTGCTTGTATACCAAGGACTTGTCCCACGCCTGTGATTATTCGATTCTAGGAGGGCATACGCAGGCAAACAAGACGGGGATGCAACTTGGTTGGACAGAAGTTTGAATACGGTTCTAAAGAGAGAGCTGAACAAATCCTGATCAACGCGGAGGCACTGCGGGAGCGCCTGGATGAAGTGGTGGTGCTCGACTGCCGCTTCAGCCTCGGCAATGCCGGGGCCGGTGCCCGGGCCTATGCGGAGGGCCATATACCCTCTGCCCACTACCTGCACCTGGAGCGCGACCTGTCCGGCCCGGTGGCAGAGCATGGTGGCCGCCACCCGTTGCCGGACGCGGCGGACTTTGCCGCGCGGCTTGCCCGGCTGGGCATCGATCGCGCTACCCCGGTGGTGGCCTACGATGACAACAGCTTCGCCTTTGCCGCCCGCCTGTGGTGGATGATGCGCGCGCTGGACTACGGCGAGGTACGCCTCCTGGACGGCGGCCTGGCCGCCTGGCGCGCTGCCGGCGGTGGCCTGGATACCGGAACCCCGGTAGCAACGCCGGTCGAGACGCCGGTGGTGGGCGACTACCGTGGCAAGCTCGATATGGAGGCCGTGCGCCGCGGGCGTGAGACGGGTGCGCAACTGGTGGATTCTCGCGATGCGCCGCGCTACCAGGGCCTGGAAGAACCGATCGACCCGGTGGCCGGGCATATACCCGGCGCACTCAACCTGCCCTGGCAGACCGCCACCGATGAACGGGGTGTTGCGCTGTCGCCCGACGCCCAGCGGCAGCGCCTGGCAGTACTACCCGACGATCGTCCACTGGTGGTGTACTGCGGTTCCGGGGTAACGGCCTGTGTCAATCTGCTGGCACTGGAACTGGCCGGGCAGCGCGGCGCCCACCTCTACCCCGGTAGCTGGAGTGATTGGTGCAGTTATCAGGAAAATCTTGATGAACTGGGGTGATCCCAGCCTGGTGACAACCTAACCCGCCTGGTCAGCGCACTTCACGCAGTGGGTGGATTCCGGGATCGCCTCCAGCCGACCGGCGGCGATTTCCTCACCGCAACTGGCGCACAGGCCGTAGGTGTGATCTTCGATGCGTTGCAGGGCCGCTTTGATATGGGCAATGGAAAGCTGGGTTTCCTTGCCGATTTCTTCCAGCACGTCGTCGTTTTCACGTTCGGTGGCCTGTTCGGCAAAGTCGCTGGAGAGAGTCTTGGTAATGTCCTTGGTCACTCCCGCCAGGCGGATTTCATGATCGGCCAGCTTTGCCTCCAATGCGGCTTTTTGTTTTGCGTAGTCCATGTGCTCCTCAACTATCTCACGACAGCTCATAGCCATAGTTTAGCGGTTGGTGAACATACCCGCATGATCTGTATCAGAATTCTGGCTCGCAGTGCTGTTCTATCCATTCGCCGGTGGCGGGGTGGGTGAAGCCCAGGTAGCGCGCGTGCAGCAACAGTCGCGGCGCCATCTCCAGTGCCGCTTCGTGGGCATACAGGTCACAGCCCAGGATGGGGTGGTCGATGGCAGCGAGGTGGATGCGCAGCTGGTGCGAGCGTCCGGTTTCAGGCTTGAGCAGAAGGCGGCTGCGGTCGGATTCCCGCTTCACCACCTGGTAGCGGGTCAGGGCCTGCTTGCCGCGTTCGGCGCAGATTTTCTGGCGCGGGCGATTGGCCCAATCCGGCGCAATCGGCAGGTCGATTTCGCCATTGTCGGTGGCGACGCTGCCATACACCACGGCATCGTAGGCCTTCTGCACCTCGCGCTGCTGGAACTGCCGACTGATATGAGAGTGGGTCGGGGCGTCCAGCGGTATGACCATGATGCCGGAGGTGTCCAGGTCGAGCCGGTGCACAATGGAGGCGCCGGGGTAGGTTTTGCGGATGCGGTTGATCACGCAGTCCTGGTTGGCGGGGTGCCGCCCGGGCACCGACAGCAGCAACTGCGGCTTGCGCACAAACAACAGGTGCGCGTCAGCGTAGAGGATATCCACTGATTCCACGCAAGGCGGTACGATGTAGGTCATGACAGGAGAATCGAGCGCGATGGCGCCCATTGTACACCGCGAGCACGCGCAGCTCTCCAGGCTGTTGCAGCAGCACCTGCCTTTTGCCCGCGCCGAACGCCAGGCCTTGCCGGATCAACCGGGGCTCGCCCTATACCTGCTGAATCCGGATTTTCCCCAGCACGCGCTGACCGCCGAGCAGATGGACGCGGTACTGAACTACCCGGCCTACTGGGCCTTCTGCTGGGCCAGTGGCCAGGTGCTGGCGCGCTTCCTGCGCGAACAGCCCCGGTGGGTGGCCGGCAAGCGGGTACTGGATTTCGGCAGCGGCTCCGGAGTAGCCGGTATTGCCGCCGCACTGCAGGGCGCCACCGCGGTAGTGGCCTGCGACATTGACGAGGATGCGCTGACGGCCACCGCAGCCAATGCGGCGCTGAACGGCGTCTCAGTTGAGCTGCGAGATAGTTTCGAGGCCTGCGAGGGTGGCTTTGACACCATTCTCGTGGCCGATGTGCTCTACGATCGCGACAACCTGCCCTGGCTCGATCGCCTGGCGGACCGGGCCGACCGGGTGTTGGTGGCAGATTCCCGCATTCGCGACTTCTCCCACCCGCGTTATCGCAAGCTGGGGGAGTGGGAGAGCAACACACTGCCCGACCTGGACGAGTCAGCGGAGTTTAGGCGCGTGTCCATCTACGCAGCCTGACTCCGGCATCGCTGCTGCGACCATCAGCTATGCTGTGTCTGGGGAGGACAGGTCATGAAACAGTTTCTGATTGGCTGTAGCTTTTGGGTCGCCGCCCTGCCGGTGACAACGGTGGCGCAGGAATGGGTTGATCTCACTCACGACCTGTCGGCGCAGGCGGTCTTCTGGCCGACCGCCGCGCCGTTTCGCATGACCACCGATTTCGAAGGCATGACCGAGCGAGGCTACTACTACTCGGCCTATTCCTTTGCCACCGCCGAGCATGGCGGTACGCATCTGGACGCCCCGGTGCATTTTGCCAGGGGACGCCGCTCCGTAGACGACGTACCGCTTGAGCAATTGATTGGTGATGCGGTCGTGGTGGATGTCAGCGCCGCTGCCAGCAGGGACCGCGACTACCGTGTGCGGATTGCCGACTTTGAGGCCTGGGAGTCTCAGCATGGCAGAATTCCAGCAGGCAGCATCGTTTTGCTGCGCACTGGCTTCAGCCGGTACTGGCCCGACGCCGCGGAGTACCTGGGAACGGCCCTGCGTGGCGAAGCGGGCGTGGCGGCGCTGTCTTTTCCCGGCTTGCATGAAGACGCTGCGACCTGGTTGGCTGTCGAGCGGGAAATTGGCGCCGTGGGCATTGATACTGCAAGCATTGACTACGGCAAGTCGAAGAACTTCGCCGCCCACGTGGCGCTGATGACGCGTAACGTACCGGCCTTCGAAAACGTCGCAAATCTTGAGCAGTTGCCGCCCACGGGCGTGTTCGTGGTCGCCCTGCCGGTCAAGATTCTCGGCGGTAGCGGGGCGCCACTACGTATTGTTGCCCGGGTGGGGGAACCTTAGCTCCATCTGCACGTTGCAGCGCTGGTAGGGCGAGCTCTCCCCACTCACCTCGGTAAACCCCAGCTTGCGATAGAGTGCGAGGGCGGGTTTGAGAACGCTGTTACTTTCCAGGAATACCCGCGTGGCACCGAGCTGCCGGGCAAGTGCGATGGCAGCTCGGCCCAGCAGCGCGCCGAGCCCTTGACCGCGCGCCCGCCCGGCAACGGCCATCTTGGCCAGCTCGTAGCCTCCGTCAGCCATCTTCATCAGCGCCACGGTCCCGACGATTTCGCCGTCCTGTTCAGCGAGCAGAATGTGACCGCCGGGTTTGATGACTTCTTCCACAGGGTGATCCAGGACTCTGTAGTCCGAGGGTTCCGGCTCCCAGTGTTCGCGAATCCAGGCGAGATTGAGTTCGCGCCAGGCTTCGCTGTACCGCGGTTCGAACTCGATGATGGCAGGCTCAGGCATCGGTCGCACCATTCAGGTGTTGGTTGAGCAGGCTGCGGAACTCCTCGCGGTAGCGCCTCGACAGGGTGACAGTCTGGCCACTCTTCATGCTGATGGTGCAATCACCGGATTCCAGCGGCGTAATCGTGTCCACATAGTCCAGGTTGACCCCGCAGGAGCGATGAATGCGCACGAAGCCGCTCTCGCCGAGGCTGTCGATCAGGCCGGCCATGGTCGCGCGCAGCGGATACACCCGGTCCTGCAGGTGCAGGTTCACGTAGTTGCCGGCCGCTTCCAGCCACTCGACATCGTCCACGCGCACAACAAATTCCTTGCCGAGCTTGCGTACCAGGAAACGCTCCGGTGCGCGATCAATCGGCGCATCTTCCCGGTTCGCCACGGGCACGGCTTCGCCACGTAGCCGGCTGAGAATGAAACGGTAGGCATGAATAAACACCAGGATAAGAACGTAACCCCAGGCGTCTTTGCGATACTCGTAGACGAAGCTGAGCAACAGGTTGTCACTGAACTGGTATTCCAGGCCCTGCAACTCGAAGATCATCTTGCGCATGGCCACGAACAGGCTGATATGGGCCACGGAGAACAGTACTGAAGCGCCCAGGTGGGCAATCAGGTGGCGCTGCAGGCTACCCCAACGCAGCGGGTAGCGATGGGTAAACCAGATAATGCCAGGTACCAGCAGCAAGGTAGCGAGCGCGCTGGAATACTCGGTGATGAAGGGTCCTGATAGGGCGATATCAGCGCCGGCGCGACTCGCCTCCATGAGAATCGATGTGGCATTGATCGTGTTGTTGATGAGCAGCAAGCCGGCCGCCATCAGGGCAACGTAGAGTCTTTCGTGCTTGAGGTAGCGTTCCAGGGTGCTCATGCAAACATTATGGAAGCTAGTCCGTGGCCGTACAAACGGCGTAGGGCAGTTCCGTCCCGCTATTCCACCGCTCGTCACAAATTACATGCAATTCAAGGACTTGGAGTGGCTTCGCCGCACTCGCAGGACAACACTGCAGGCCTACACGGGAAGGAGTGTTGAAGCATGGAACATGTGATCCCAGGCGTTCGAGACGGGCGTCGTTACGACCTCGATGCGTTGCGCACCATCGCTTTTGGCCTGCTGATTCTCTACCACGTGGGCATGTATTACGTGGCGGACTGGGGTTGGCACATCAAGAGCAGCCAGCCCAGCACCGGTCTGCAGAACCTGATGCTGCTGACCAATCCCTGGCGCATGTCGCTGCTGTTTTTTGTCTCCGGAGCCGCGCTGTACTTTGCGAGCAGAAAGATCGGTCCGCTTGCGTTGCTGCGCCTGCGCAACCGGCGCCTGCTGCTGCCCCTGCTGTTCAGCATGGCAGTTATCGTGCCCCCACAGCTCTATGTGGAATTGCGGGTATCCGAGAGCGTGGCTCCGGGCTACCTGGATTTCTACATGATGTATCTCGATGCGGGTACCGAGCGCTACCCGCAACACCAGCACAGTCCTCTTGGCCTCTGGACCTGGAACCATCTTTGGTTCCTGGCCTATCTCTGGGTGTACACCCTGCTGTTTGTGGCCCTCAAACCGTTACTGGATCGCGGCGCCAGCCGCTTCCGGCTGGCCTCGCCGGGCTGGATCTGGATACTGCTGGTGCCCGTGGTGTTGCTGACGGCCAATCGCCTGGCGCTGGCGGATGCGTATCCGCCGAACAACTCACTGTTCGGCGATTGGTATAACCATGTTCGCTACCTGCTGTTCCTGTTCGGGGGCTACCTGATCGCGGACTGTACGGCATTTTGGGCGCGTATCTCCGGCAATGCGTGGCGTTTGCTGCCGGCAGCCGGCGTGGCCTACCTGGGCGTGCTGGCGATATTTCACGACTACCTGCCGCCGGGGCTTGGCTGGCTGGACGAAGAACAGCAGTTGCTGTTGGCCAGGGTGCTGGTGTCGGTGGACCAGTGGCTTTGGGTGCTGGCGGTGCTGGCCCTCGGGCACCGCTACCTGAATCGGCCGAGTCCGATCCTGCGCTATATGAACGAGGCCATCCTGCCCTGGTACATCCTGCATCAGACTCTGATCGTGGTGGCCGCGTATCTCCTGGTGTCGCTTGCCTTGCCACGCGGCCTGGAGGCAAGCCTGCTGGTGGCCGTCACGGTTCTGGGATGTGCGGTGGGTTACGAACTGGTGAAGCGATTCCGAGTCACGCGGCTGCTGTTCGGCCTCAAGCCAGGGCCGGCGAGTGCTCCGTTGCCGGGCTCGAGTGACCTACGGGCGGCGAACGCTCCGTCAGCGTGAGTGTTGCCAGCCCTGCAATACCGGCAGCATCAGTGCCCCAGCGCGGTACGGTAGGCGGCGATGGCGTTGGCGAAGCCCATGCGGATCGCATCGACCGTAAAAGCGTGGCCGATGGAGACTTCGAGGATGCCGGGTATCGTGGCGAAGCGAGGCAGGTTGTCGAGGTTGAGGTCGTGGCCGGCGTTGACGCCCAGCCCCACGTGGTTGGCGACTTCAGCCGCCGTCTGGAACCTTTCGAAAACCGCGTCCACGTCGCGGTCTGACTTGCAGGCATCGGCATAGCTCTCGGTGTAGAGCTCAATGCGATCTGCGCCGGTCTCGGCAGCCAGTTTGATCTGCTGGGGGTCCGGGTCCATGAACAGGCTGCTGCGTACGCCCCACTGCTTTAGTTGGGCGACGATGTCCGCCACCCGCTGACCATCTTTTGTCAGGTCGAAGCCGTGGTCAGAGGTGAGCTGGTTATCGCCATCGGGTACCAGTGTTGCCTGGTCTGGCCTGGTCTCCCGCACCAGTTCCATGAAGCCCGGGTAGTCGCCGACCCCGTTGCGGTCGCTGGCCCGGGCCGGTGCGAAAGGGTTGCCCTCGATATTGAATTCCACCGGGCCGCCGCCGGTGTGGGTCAGGCCTTTCACCAATGGGCCCAGTTCCAGGCAGTCATCGGCGCGAATGTGGCGCTGGTCCGGTCGCGGGTGTACGGTGATGCCGTCGGCGCCCGCATCTACTGCCATGCGCGCGTGTTCTGTCACGCTGGGGTTGGTGGTATCCCGCGAGTTGCGAATCAGCGCGATTTTGTTGAGGTTGACGCTGAGGGCGATCATTCGCTGGCTGGGGTCTGTTCAATCACTGGCTGAAGGCTCCTCATCGGTGGCTGAAGGCTCTTCAGCCGGTTCCGTGGCTTCCTGCCCCACGATCACCACCTCGTTGATGAGGATCGGCGTCACCGGGACGTCGCCGTGTCCCATCATTGGCCCGGTGGGCTCTATGGCGATGGAGTCGACCACAAACATGCCGTCCACCACTTCACCGAACACGGTGTAGCCCGGGCTGGCGGGTGACCAGTCCAGGCGGAAGTTGTTGCGTACGTTGATAAAGAACTGGCTGGTGGCGCTGTCCGGATCGTCGGTGCGCGCCATGGCGATGGTGCCGCGCTCGTGATGCAGGCGGTTGCGCGATTCGTTCTTGATCGGATCGCCGGTCGGCTTTTCCTCCATGCGCGGGGTCATGCCTCCGCCCTGGATCATGAAGCCGGGAATCACACGGTGGAAGATCGTGCCTTCATAAAATCCACTCTCCGCGTAGGCGAGGAAGTTCTCCACCGTGACGGGTGCCTTGTCGGCAAACAGCCGCAGGGTAATGTCCCCGAAACTGGTCTTGATGATGACCTGCGGGTCCTCGGCAGAGGCAGTAGTGGCGGCTGCCGCCAGCAGCAATCCGGCAATCCAGTGTTTCATCAGTCTCTCCATGTTCTCGATCTACAGGGCCCGCGAAGGCCCCTGGCAATACGGTGTGCCGCTCACTCAGGCCCAGCTCGAACTGCTGCGGGGTTTCGGCCGCAGTCGCTGGGCGATCAGCGCGATCAGCACACCGCCCAGCACGGCCATGGCGCCGTTCATGAAGGCACGGCTGTCGGCGCTGTCCTTGAGTCGCTGGTTCTCCGCCTCCAGCACCTCGATACGGGTGTGCATGACCTGCCTTTCCTCGGTGAGGCGACGGTTGGTGACATCCAGGTTGAGGGCGTTGCTGGACAGGCGCTTGAGGTCCTGCAGTTCAGTCTCGGTGGTTTCCAGCGTCCGCTCCAGTTCAGCAACGCGACTTTGCGCGCTGCCCAGGGTGGCGTTGGTTTCCACCAGCTGGGAGCGCAGGCTGCCTTCGTCACCGAGCAGGCTCTCGTACTGCTCGCGCAATACCGCCAGCTGGTCCGCTGCGGGTGTGCCTTCCGTGAGGTAGCGGCTCAGCATCCAGCCCTCCGTGCCGTTGTCGGTCACGACCAGGGAGTACCCGGATTCCTCGTTGGCTTCCTGCACCGTGAGGCGGGTGCCGCTGGGCAAGCCGCGATGCACGATCCGGTATTGCGAGCCCTGGCCGCTGCGCAGGGGCACGTAGAGTACGTCGGTGATATAGCGAATCTCCTGCGCGGCGGCACCACTGGAATGTAGTGCCAGAGCGCAGAGCCACAGCGTCAGTGAGCGTTTCATGGAGCGTTGGATCCTGTATTTCTGGGTGAGCTCAGGGTAAAACGATTTTGTAGGGCTTGACCACTACTCGTGCAAATACGCCGGCGGTGACATAGGGGTCGGCGTCGGCCCAGGCGGTCGCGGCTTCGAGACTGTCGAATTCGGCAATAATCAGGCTGCCGGTAAAACCCGCCTCTCCGGGTTCCTCGGTATCGAGGGCAGGGTGGGGGCCTGCGGCCAGCAGGCGGCCCTCTGCTTTCAGTTCCTCGACCCTCTGCAGGTGTTCAGGGCGCACCCGGGCACGCAGCGGCAGGCTGTCGGCGACGTCTTCACAGATGATGGCGTAATACATTATTCGGGTTCCGCAGCGGCTTTGGCCGCAGCGCTATCTTCTTCACTGAGATGCGGGGCAATCATGATGCCGGTGATGAGGGTCAGCAGCAGGGTGAAGCCAAAGGCCGAGTAGAGCTTGTAGCTCACCCAGAACGCCTCGCTGAACTGGTAGGCCACCAGCAGGTTCAGGCTGCCGACCAGGGTAAAGTTACCCACCCACAACCACAGCAGGCGTGCCCAGATCGGTTTTGGCAGGGTGATTTGTGTGCCCAGGGTACGCTCCATCAGGTTGCGCTCGCCGATGAAGTGGCTGGCGCCGAACACCAGCGCCAGTACCCAGTTGAAGACGGTGGGCTTCCAGAAAATGAAGGTCTGGTCGCGGAACAACAGTGTCGCGCCACCAAACACGCAGACCGCCGCCAGCAGCCACAGCAGGCGCTTCTCCAGTTCCCGGGTGAACACCCAGGTCAACAGCACCTGCACCGTGGTGGCAATGATAAGCACTGCGGTGGCGGAAAAAATGCCGTCCATGGTGTAGTGCCACTCGCCCAGGCTTACCGTTTCGCCGCGCATCTGGTAGGCGATGAAAAACAGGATGATCGGAATGAATTCCGCGAGTTGTTTCATGGGCGGGTCTCTGGATCAGCTGGTGTGGCTGCAGGCTGTGCGGTCAGTGGCGGCTGTGCATTCGGTGATTGTGAAAATTCTGGGTCCCGGCGGAAAACGCCTGTCGAGAGCTATCGCTGGTGTGGCGGAGTCTGGATAATGCTGGCCCCATGATAATTGATTTCCACACCCATAGTCATGCCTCCGATGGAGCGCTTTCGCCCAGGGCACTGCTGGACGAGGCGGTCGCGGCGGGCGTGGAGCAATTTGCACTGACCGATCACGATACGGTGGCGGGTTATTGTTCACTGCTTGAAGACGACCAGGCCCTGCCTGCCGGCCTGGAGCTGCTGGCGGGCACCGAACTGTCGACCCTGTGGAGCGGGGTAGGCATACACGTGGTGGGCCTGGGCATGGATGTCGCACACCCCACGCTACAGGCCGGCCTCGAAATCCTCGACGCCGCGCGGCGCGAGCGCGCGGAACTGATCGCCGGGCGGCTGGAAAAACTCGGCATGGCGGGCGCCCTCGCCGGCGCGCAGGCGCAAGCCGGTGTCAGCCAGATTGGCCGGCCACACTTTGCTGCCTGGATGGTGGCCGCCGGCCATGTGGCTGACGCCAACCAGGCCTTCGACAAATACCTCGGGGCGGGCAAGATCGGCGATGTGAAGACCTGCTGGCCGGGGCTGGCCGAGGCCACGGGCTGGATCGTGGCGGCCGGCGGCGTCGCAGTGCTCGCGCACCCGTTGAAGTACCGCATGACGCGTACCAAGCTGAAACGCTGCCTGAAGGACTTCATGGCCGCCGGTGGTCGAGCGCTGGAGGTCTATTCCGGCCGGCAGACCGATGTGCAGACGCGCGACCTCTGCAAGCTGGCGCTGGACCTCGGCCTGTTGGCGTCTGCCGGCAGCGATTTCCACGCCCACTGGGAGTACGGTCCGCAACTGGGGTTTGATGTGTCCGGTTTACCGCGTGATCTCGAGTTGCTTACGGCGGCAAAAATAGCTGCGGCGAGGTGCGAGCTGTGAGCCAGTTCTTCCAGATTCACCCGGAAAACCCCCAGGTGCGGCTGGTCAGGCAGGCCGCCGATATTGTGCAGGGCGGCGGGGTCATCGCCTATCCAACCGACTCCGCCTATGCGCTCGGTTGCCATATCGGTGACAAGGACGCGCTGGACCGGATCCGGCGCATCCGCAAACTGGACAAGGACCACAACTTCACGCTGGTGTGCCGGGACCTCTCTGAACTGGCCACCTATGCGCGGGTGGACAATGCCGCCTACCGCCTGCTGCGCAACAACACACCGGGCGCCTATACCTTCATCCTGCAGGCCACGTCCGAGGTGCCGCGTCGCCTCAAGCATCCCAAGCGCAAGACCATTGGCCTGCGGGTGCCCGACAACCGTATTGCCCTCGACCTGCTGGGCGCGCTCGGGGAGCCCCTCATGAGCGTGACGCTGATCATGCCCGGTGACGAATTCCCCCTGACCGACCCCTATGACATACGCCACGTACTGGAGCACGAGGTGGACCTGGTGATCGATGGCGGCTTCTGCGGGCTGGAGCCCACCACCGTTATCGACCTGTCCGAAGGTGCGCCGGTACTGGTGCGCGACGGCAAGGGCGAGAGCGAACCGTTCGTGGCGGCATGAATCGGACCGCCCGCGGGGGCGCCCGGTGTCGCCAATTGCTGGCTAGGCTGTAGAGCCCGGGGGTATAATCGCCGCTTCCATAATCAGCAGGTGAACAGTGAGCGAATCAGTCGAGGATAGCTCCAACACGGCCGCCGGCAAGGCGCCCGATGAGTCCCCCAGCAGCGCGGCAAGCGCGGAGCAGATACCTCCCCAATCATTGGCTGACTTGCGACAGTCTCCCCAGCAGGGTGAGATGCCGTTCGCCGTGGTGCTGGGGCAGGCCATGACCGAAATACCCAAAGATCTTTATATTCCGCCGCGGGCCCTGGAGGTAATCCTGGAGGCTTTCGAAGGCCCCCTGGATCTGCTTCTGTACCTGATTCGCCGGCAGAATATCGACATCCTCGACATCGATGTGTCAGACATCACCGACCAGTACATGCAGTACGTGGAGCTGATGGACGCCATGCAGTTCGAGCTGGCCGCCGAGTACCTGCTGATGGCTGCCATGCTCGCGGAAATCAAGTCGCGCATGCTGCTGCCGCGCTCCGAGAGCGTTGAGGAAGACGAGGAGGACCCGCGCGCCCAGTTGATTCGTCGGCTGCAGGAGTACGAGCGCTTCAAGAAGGCGGCCGAGGATATTGACGAGCTGCCGCGGGTGGAGCGGGAAGTCTTCACCGGCAGCGCCGAGCCGCCGGATATCCAGCGCAGCCGCTCCGACCCGGACGTGGACATGCGCGAGCTGCTGGCAGCGCTGACCGAGGTGCTGCGGCGGGCGGAAATGTACGAGCACCACCATATCCAGCGCGAGGCCCTGTCCACCCGGGAGCGTATGTCGGACGTGCTCGATACCCTCCGCGACAGGCAGTTCGTACCCTTCGTGTCCCTGTTCCGGGTCGATGAGGGGCGCCTGGGCGTGGTGGTGACCTTCCTGGCGATCATGGAACTCATCAAGGAATCCCTGGTGGAAATCGTGCAAACCGACAATTTCGGCCCCATACACGTCAAGGCGCGGGCCGATACCTCAGTCGACGGTCAGCACCCGCCGCCGGACACCGCCGCCAACGACCCGCTGGACGCCGAGCCCCCGGGCGACACGGAAAACTATGCAACAAGCGATACAGATAACGAGGACGAAGTGTGACTGACAGCGCGGACACCAGTGGCCTGGTACAAATCCTGGAAGGCGCCATCCTGGCCGCTGGCCGGCCATTGACGGTACAGAACCTGGCCGACCTGTTCGAGGAGCACGAACGCCCCGCCAACACTGATATCCGTGAAGCGCTGAAGCAGGTGGCCGAGCGCTGTGAAGACCGCGGCTTCGAACTGCAGGAGGTGGCCAGCGGTTTCCGTTTCCAGGTGCGCCAGCAGCTCAGCCCCTGGATCGGCAGGCTTTGGACCGAACGGCCGGCCAAATACTCCCGGGCACTGCTCGAGACCCTGTCGCTGATCGCCTACCGTCAGCCTATTACCCGTGGCGAGATCGAGGAGATTCGCGGCGTGGCGGTCAGCAGCAACATCATCAAGACGCTGCACGAGCGTGACTGGATTCGCGTAGTGGGGCATCGGGACGTACCGGGCCGGCCGGCGATGTATGCCACCACGCGCGCCTTCCTGGACTACTTCAATCTCAAGAATCTCGACCAGCTGCCTGCGCTGGCAGAGATACGTGACTTTGACACCCTGACGGCGGAGCTGGGCTTTGAGCCCATTCCCGAGCTGTCTGAGCAGGCGCCAGGCGTAGAAGCTGCTGAAGTGGCGGAAGGCGGGGAGGCGACCGATGCCCCTGATGCGGAGCAATCCGAGGGCGAAGAGACCCTGAGCGTGGACGCACTGCGGGCCGCGGCCGAGTCCGCCGGCGAATCGGCAGAAGCGTCCGTGCAGGACGGCGCCGGCGAACCGGCGGCGGAGCCTGACCAGGAAGACGAGGATACACGCGACCAGGGCCATGGCTGAAGCAGGCGAAAAACTGCAGAAGGTGCTGGCCCGCGCCGGGCTGGGCTCGCGCCGGGAAATGGAGCGTTGGATCGAGGCCGGCCGGGTGCAGATCGACGGTCGCCAGGCCACCCTCGGCGACCGGGTCGATGGTGAAGCATCGATCTCCGTGGACGGCAGGGCCATAGCCCCGGGGGAGGTCAACAAGACCCGGGTGCTGCTCTACCACAAGCCCCGCGGTGAGGTGTCCTCACGCCGGGACCCGGAGGGCCGCAAGACGGTGTTCGACAAGCTGCCCCGGCTCAAGAATGGCCGCTGGATCTCCGTGGGCCGGCTGGATTTCAATACCAGCGGACTGCTGTTGTTTACCACCGACGGTGAGCTGGCCAACGCCCTGATGCACCCCTCATCCAATATTGAGCGTGAATATATGGTGCGGGTGAAAGGCGAAGTCGACGAAGACACCCTCAATCGCCTGCATGAAGGCGTGATGCTGGAAGACGGCATGGCGCGGTTCACCGATATCGTCGACGGCGGTGGTGAGGGCAAGAACCACTGGTACTACGTGGTGATCATGGAGGGCCGCACCCGCGAGGTGCGCCGGCTCTGGGAATCCCAGGACTGTGTTGTCAGCCGCCTGAAACGCACCCGCTACGGCAATGTGTTCATCCCGTCCCGGGTCAAGCAGGGTATGTACATTGAGCTCGACAAGAAGGAGGTCAAGGGTCTCTACGAGCTCGCCAAGCTGCCGCCCAAGCCCATCGAGGACGCCACACCGGCCCAGAAGAAACGCGAGCAGCGCCAGCTCGAGAAGCGCAGCGACAGCAAGCCGAAGCGCAAGGCGAGCCGCAAGCCGGGTGCCGGCAAATCAGCGGGCAGCAAACCAAAACCGTCCAAACAGAGGAAGTCCGCCGGTTGAGCTCTGCATCGGAGCTGATGTGATCCCGGCAGGCGCAGACCGGAAAGGAGTCCAAGCAGGATGTATCGCCAGTCAAGCTTCCTGATAGCAATCCTGCTGGGACTGATGGGCTCAGCCCTGTCCCACGCCGGCGGCCCGGTTTTTGTCGATCTCTCCGCCGGTGCCAGGGACGCCCGTATTACCGGCAGTAATCCGGCCGGCATGACCCGGTTGGACGAAGAGGCCTGGCGCACCGGCCTGATTGTGTCCTACAGCGAGAGCACCTGGGAGGCCACCTCCAGCGGCCTCGGCGTGACCACTGAAACCGAGTCAGACAGCACGCTGTGGATCCCCTCGCTGTTCTACGTAAGGCCCCTCAATGACAGGTGGACGGCGGGCGTGTCCATGTCGGCTACCGGTGGCCTCGGCGACGACGGTGGTGAGGATTCCGTAACCCGCTACCTGTCGGAGGAGTGGTCGCTGGGAGCCTTCACCTTGCAGCCATCCGTGGCCTACCAGCTCAACGACCAGTGGTCCCTGGGCGCAGGCATTGGCCTCAACTACATCATCTATTCCTGGGAAGCGGCGGTGTTCAATGGCATCGGTGAAGAAGACGGCCAGGTGGAAGTGGAGCCGGATGACCTGAGTGTGAACTACATCCTCAGCGCCCACTGGGCCCCTACCGCCCGGACCCGCTTCGGGCTGTCCTGGCGTTCAGAGTATGAACCCAACATGGAAGATACCCCGGACTACAGCAATGTCGATCCGGACCGCCAGTCCCCGGGCGACCTGGAGCTGAATGTGACCTTCCCGCAAAGCGTGTTGGGGGGTGTCTACCACGAATTCGCCAACAGTCACTGGCTGTCACTGGACGTGCTGTGGATCGAAGCCAGTGAGTTCAATATCGAGACGGCGGTGGTGGAGGAAGACGGCGGCATTACTGTCAACCCCTACAACCTGGAGGATACCTGGGTGGCCACCCTGGGCTGGGGTATGGACCTGGACCCTCGCTGGTCGGTGGGCCTGGGCCTGATATATGTGGACGACCCCGTCGACGAGGACAACCGCAATGTGCTGTTGCGCGTGGATTCCCTGTGGGGCCTGGGAGCCTCGGTGGAATACACCCGAGATAGTGGCATGGCCATCGGCGCCAACCTGAGCTGGCTGGACACCGGCGATGCACCGGTCAGCACACCGGTTTTACCGATCATCGGCGCCATTGAAGGCGAATTTACCGATCGAACCAACCTGTTGATGGAAGTCTATGTCAGTTGGTAGTTGGCGGTGGTTCCGGGTGAGCTTGCCACTGTCACACTACGGTGTTTTTTCGTACTTTTTACCCAAGCTGGATAACGGTGAAGCATCCAGAGTCATATTCGATAAACTCATTGTTAACGCATTCTGAATAGGAAGGTCCCATGCAATTCAAAGCTGCTTTTGTACTGCTCCTTAGCTGTGTCGCTGTGGCAACCAGCAATGTCGCCGACGCACAGCGGCGCGGCGACAATACCCGGGTGACGCTCGGCATTATTGAAGGCGCCCAGAAGGTGGAGTTCGACTCGGGCGCAGGTAAAGGGGCTCTGCTGGGCGGTGCCCTCGGCTGGGCGCTGGCTCGTAACCAGTCCAGCGGTACCCAGGCCGCTGCGGCGGCGGCAGGTGCCGGGCTCGGCGCAGCCTCACAGCACTCGCGTCATGGCGGCACCGGCATGCAATATACGGTGCGCACCGGCAGTGGTAGTTTGATTACAGTGGTCACTGACCAGACCGAGGTGCGTATCGGTGACTGTGTGTCGGTTGAGGAGACCGGTGACGTGGCCAACGTTCGCCGGGTGGATAATGATCTGTGCGCTCCGGCATCCCCCGAGGTAGTGGAAGTGGCCAGCGAGGAACTGGCCGAAGACGCAGACAGCTGCCACCGTGCCAAGGAGCGCCTGTTCGATGCCACCACCCCCCAGGAGGTGGAAGTGGCACGCCAGATCATGGAAGCGTTCTGTAACGACTGAGGGCAGTCACGCACAGTGCTACCAACGTCACCATGCGCCACCTGGAACAGCAGTCATGGCGAAGCCAGCTGATTCATCTTCCCGAGCGGCATTGCACTTCGGTGCTGGCGATTCGCTATCCTTGTTCCGGCAGCACAGGCTCACGCTCACTATTCAGCCGTCCTGTACAAGCGTGGGCGCTGGAATTACCTTGTTTAATCTTGAATGCAGGAGCAGACAATGAACGCTAGATCCCTTTTTGCCATGCTCATCTCGGCTGCGGTACTGGCAGGCAGCGCCACTGTAGACGCCCAGCGCCGCGGTGACAGCGCACGAATTACGATCGGTGTGGTGGAAGCCGCGCAGAGAGTGGAGTTTGATGCCGGCACCGGACGCGGTGCCCTGTTGGGTGGCGCCGCCGGCTGGGCCCTGGCGCGCAACCAGTCCAGCGCCACCCAGGCCGCGGCCGCGGCGGCGGGCGCCGGACTCGGTGCGGCGTCCCGCAACAGCCGCCACGGCGGTTCCGGGATGCAATATGTGGTGCGTACCGGTGAGGGCAGCGCTGTTACGGTAGTGACGGACCAGACCGAGGTGCGGATCGGCGACTGCGTGTCGGTGGAAGAAACCGGCGATGTGGCCAATATTCGCCGGGTAGACAATGACCTGTGTGCACCTGCTTCACCGGAAGTGGTGGAGGTGGTCAGCGAGGAACTGTCTCGCGATGCCGACCGCTGTGTGCAGGCCAAGGAGCGTTTGTTCGAAGCGAAGACGCCGGAAGAGGTGGAGGTAGCGAGGCAGATCATGGAGGCCTTCTGTAACGACTAATCCCATCGACGGCTGCCCGCGCAGGACTGCCGTGATCCGATAATCAACGATAAGAGGAAGCCAAGATGGCAACGACACGCAATCACACTACTCTGACCAGCCTGCTGGTGGCAGGCTTGTTGGTACTGGTCAGCGCGGGCCTGGGTGCCCAGGAGCACGACTCAACTTTCGATAACCTGGTGCGGGTGGAGGGCGCGCCGTCGGCGGCCGCCTATATCGACCCGAATGCGGATTTCACCGTCTACACCCACGTCAAGATTCTGGAGCCCTATGTGGCCTTCCGGGCCAACTGGCAGCGCGACCAGGCCCGCAACAACCCGGCCGGGCGCGTCAGCGCCAGCGATATGGATAGCATTCGCGCCGCGGTGGGTGAATTGTTGACCGATGTGTTCGTGGAAGCGCTGGAAGCCGATGACGGTTACACCGTGGTAAATGAACCCGGTGAGCACGTGCTGGTTCTGCGCCCGGCTATCATCGACCTGGATGTGACGGCACCCGATACCCGGGGTGCAGGCCGCAACAATTCCTTCTCCACCACGGCGGGCGCCGCAACGCTCTACGTCGAGTTGTTTGACGGCGCCACCGGAAAAATCATTGGCCGCGCCATTGATCGCCGCACGGCCTCGCGGCCCGGTGGCATGATGCAGTGGAGCAATAGCGTAACCAATACTTCAGATGCACGCCGTATGTTCCGCGTCTGGGCAGACCGCCTGCGCGGTTTCCTCGACAGCCACTACTCGGGCAAGTGAGGCTCGAGCCCAGCGCCCGCAGCCGATAACGGCAGCCGGCGGCTCCCATCGGCCGCATAGGCCAGCCAGCTCTCGATCCGTTCCAGCATGTAGTCATAAAACGGGTTGTGGCGGGCTCGCAGCACCCAGCTTGGTGAAATGCGCAGCAGGTTGCTTTCACCATGGATGGCAAAGTTGCCCAGGAAGACCCGATCTTCATCGTCATGCCTTTCCGCGCCGTAGAGCGGGTCCTGCGGCGGAAATGGCAGGGCAATATGCGACAGCGACAGCGAGCCCTGCGGCCAGCTTTTACCCAGTTCGACTTCACGGGTTGGTCCCGCCGTCATGGGTGGCTGGGTACGGGCTATCAACTCGATGCTCTCACTGTCGCGGTTGGTCACCACGGTCACGGTAAAGGGCAGCGTCGCGTCGTGCAGCAGCCGGTCCGCGATAGGACCGGGATCCTTGACCAGGATGCTGGCGTTGGCGGCGCGCCGGTTGATGTCAAACAGCAGGTACTCGTGCCGATCCGGCGCCAGGTAAGCCAGCAGGCTGTCCGCCACGGCGCTGGTGGACGTGGTGGCATCGACAGCGGATTTGAGCACCAGGATCGGCGGGAACGAAGCCAGCTCAGCCTCTGAACGCGAGGCAATGCCGTTGGCGACCCGGCGGGTGATTTTGTGTACCTGTTCGGCCGCGTTGGTGGCAAAAGACTTGTACTTGAAGGGGTCAAATTCCGGCTGGATGTCCAGCCAGGCCAGGCCACCCAGCCCCGGCAGATGGGAGAGCCTGTGATTCCACTGGGCCAGTGCGGCGGCGGGGCTGATGGCGATCGCCGGCGACAGCATCACGATGCTGGCGGGGGCCGGCAGGGAATCATCCTCAAGGCGCTGCAGCGTGTAGTGAAGCGCGACCGGTGCACCAGTGGAGTAGCCCATCATGTGAATCGGCGTGTCCACGTGCCTTGTTCCCAAGTGCTCCATGGCCAGGCGAGCCGCGGCTGCCATGTCTTCCCAGTGCAGTTCCCGGAGCCCCGCGGGGATGGTGCCATGGCCCGGAAAGCGCAGCCCCAGCACATCGTAGCCACGGGTGTGCAGATCCTTGCCGAGTGCGCTCAGGCTGTAGGGCGAATCAGACATACCGTGCAACAACAGCACAGCGCCGCGCGGCTGCGCGGCGCGTAGCTCGAAGCTGCGGTTCCAGTCCTTGTCCCATTGCCCGGGGTCGGCGGCGCTGTTGCTGCTATAGCGCTCGAGACGGTGCGCTTCGCCGCGTGGCGTGTGCGCGTAAATTTTTTCCTGCACTTCAGCAAACAGCCGTTCCTCGAGTGCCAGGTAGTCCTCGAAGCTGTTGATCCCTGACTGGCGGTGGCTGAACTCCTCAGCCAGCTCTACCGTGTGCCATAGCTGCTCCTCCGGTGCGGTTGTGCTAAGCCCGTAGAGAATGGCCAGCAGCACAACCACCAGCACGGCCAGCGTGCGCAAGGCAAGCTTCAGGAGCTGCTTCAGGCGTTGCATGGTTTCTTCCCCTGCAGGATGGGGTTCCAGTATACGAGCCGCCGGAGCGGCGGTGGAAGCGTGCTACTGGGCGTTGAAGGTCTGCCCCGTCACTCCGACGCTGTCATCACCCATCAGGTAGAGGTAGCTGGGCATGATATCCGCCGCTGTCTGGAGGGTGTTGGGGTCTTCACCCGGGTAGGCGGCCGCGCGCATGCGCGTGCGGGTGGCGCCGGGATTCAGGCAGTTCACGCGCACACGGCTGATGTTCTCCAGTTCATCGGCGAGCACCTGCGCCAGGCCCTCGGTGGCGAACTTTGAGACGGCATAGGCGCCCCAGTGAGCCCTTCCCTGGCGACCCACGCCGGATGAGGTAAAGATGATCGCCGCGTTGCCGGCGGCTTCCAGTTGGGGCAGCAGCGCCTGGGTCAGCAGCACCTGGGCGTTGACGTTGACCTGCATGACGTCCTGCCAGACCTGGTGCTTGTAGTGGGCGATGGGGCTGCGCTCACCCAGCAATGAGGCGTTGTGCAACAGCCCGTCAAGGTGCCCGAAGGCTTCGGCAATCGACGTGGCCAGGCTGGCGTAGTCGTCTGCGCTGGCAGTCAGCATGTCGGCCTCGAAGATCACCGGCTGTGGCAGGCCTTCGGCTTCGATCTCGTCGTAGACCGCGTCCAGCTTGCTGGCGGTGCGCCCCAGCAGGATAACGGTGGCCCCATGCCGCGCATAACACAGGGAGGCCTCGCGGCCGATACCATCGCCGGCACCGGTGACCAGGATCACCCGGTCCTGGAGCAGTCCGGGCGCGGCCTGGTAGCCGTCGGGAATGTGGGAGATGTTCATGTTATGCAAGCCTCTGCGACCAGTGCCCTCAGGCTGTCACTGGAATGGGCGATGGCGTCCGCGCCCCAGTTGACGGGGTCGTCGTCGTGGTGGATGTAGCCGTAGGCGGCGGCAATGGTATACATACCAGCGGCGCGCCCGGCGTCTACGTCGCGTGGGTGATCGCCGATATACACCGCTTCATGGGGCGCGCAGCCCAGCTGTTGGCAATTGAGCAGCAATGGTTCCGGGTCGGGCTTGGGGCGGCTGACGTGGTCCGGGCAGACCACGCTGGCCGGCGCCGGTTCCAGGCCCAGGCGCTCCAGCAGCGGCCCGGTGAGCCAGCTGGGTTTGTTGGTAGAGATACCCCAACTGATCCCGGCCGCGGCCAGTTCCTTAATCAACGTTGTGATGCCCGGGTAGGGTGTAGTCGCCCGCCCCAGGTCTTCGCGATAGATCTCCAGGAAACGCAGCCGCCTGGGTTCAAAGTCTTCATGGTCCTGGGCCAGGTCCAGCGCCAGTGACACCATCGCGCGGGCGCCGTCAGACACCACGGCGCGCACCGCCGCCGGGTCCATGGGGGGCAGGGCGTGCTCGGCACGCAGGGCCTGTACCACCTCGATAAACTCCGGCGCGGTGTCCAGCAGGGTGCCGTCCAGGTCAAAGACCACGGCCTTGAGATGTGCGGGGAACATCAGGCGGGTTTGTGGCAGTGAATCATGTAGTTGACGCTGACGTCTTTCTCTTCCAGCCAGTAGTTGCCGGTGATCGGGTTGTGGAGCAGCCCGGTCATGTGCTTGAGCTCCAGGCCGGCTTCGCGCACCCACTCCGCCAGCTCTGCCGGCTTGATCAGCTTGGTGTAGTCATGGGTGCCTTTTGGCAGCAGGCGCAGCACATACTCGGCGCCCACAATGGCAAACAGGTAGGACTTGGGGTTGCGATTGATGGTGGAGAAGTACAGGTGACCGCCGGGCTTGCACAATTCCGCACAGGCTCGCACCACCTGAGATGGGTCCGGCACGTGCTCCAGCATCTCCAGGCAGCACACCACGTCGAAACTGTCCGGCTGCTCTGCCGCCAGGGCCTCGGCGGTCATCTGCCGGTAGTCCACCTCGACACCGGACTCCAGGCGATGGATGCGCGCGACTTCCAGCGGCGCCTCGCTCATGTCGATACCGGTCACGGTGGCACCGCGCTGCACCATGCTTTCCGCCAGGATGCCGCCGCCGCAGCCCACGTCCACCAGCCGCTTGCCGGCCACTCGCGAGCGCTCGTCAATGTAGTTGGCGCGCAGCGGGTTGATCTGGTGCAGTGGCTTGAAGTCGCCGTTCCGGTCCCACCAGCGCGAGGCCAGTTCATTGAACTTGGCGATTTCCTTGTCGTCGACGTTCTGCATTGTCTCGCTGGGTGCCTGGCTGCTCATATTGTCCTCAAGATCTGGATACTGCTACCCGGATACGATGGTCCTGCCCCAGTGGTTTGCGCGTGTCAGCACATCGTCCAGGTTCAGAGTCAGCAATCTGCGCTCGGCCATCAGGGCCTTGCCCGCCACCCAGCTGTGAGTGACTTGCTCGGCGTCAGTGGCGTAGACCAGTTGCGATACCGGGTTGTAGAGGGGCTGGGTCTCTGGCTGGGCAAAATCCACCGCCACCAGGTCCGCCAGCTTGCCCACTTCCGCGCTGCCGATGTGTTCCTGCAGGCCCATGGCTATAGCACCATTGATGGTCGCCATTTCCAGCACCGTGGCCGCCGGCAGGGCGGTGGCGTCGCCTTCACCGTGCTTGGCCAGCAGAGCGGCGCTGCGCATCTCACCCGGCAGGCTCAGGTCGTTGTTACTGGCAGCGCTGTCGGTACCCAGCGCCACGTTGACGCCTGCCGCCAGCAACGCCGGTACCGGGCAGCGGCCTGACGCCAGCTTCATATTGGATTCCGGGCAGTGGATAACGTGGGCGCCGACTTCCGCCAGCAGCGCCATTTCGTCTTCCTCAACCGAGGTCATGTGCACACACTGGGTGCGCGGCCCGATCAGCCCCAGATCGTTGAGACGCGCCAGCGGTCGCTGCCCATACTGGGCCAGGCTGTCCTCGATCTCCTGCTGCGTCTCGTGCAGGTGAATGTGGATTGGCAGATCGAGCTCCGCCGCCAGCATGGCCACCTTGCCGAGGGCTGCCTCATTCACCGTGTAGGGTGCATGTGGGCCGAAGACGACCTGCACCAGGTCGCTGTGCTTGAGGTCGTCGCGCAGCGCCAGGCCCTTGCTGACGTAGTCGTCGCTGTCCGCGCCCCAGGCGCTGGGGAAGTCGAAGATCGGGAAGCTGAGCTGGCAGCGCATGCCCACCTGCTGGGCAGCCTCGGCGACCACATTGGGGAAAAAGTACATGTCCGAAAAGCAGGTAGTGCCGGCGCGGAGCATCTCGGCGATGGCCAGTTCGGCGCCGTCGCGCACAAAGTCCGCACTGACGTGCTTCATTTCCACAGGCCACATGTGTTCTTCCAGCCAGGGCATCAGCGCCAGGTCATCGGCATAACCTCGCAGCAGGCTCATGGCGGCGTGGCCATGGCTGTTCACGAAGCCGGGGAACAGGGCGTGCCCCGGCAGGTTCAGGACCTCAGACGCCTCGATGGACTGCGCCTGCTCGCGGGGCAGGATGGCATCGATACGGCCGTCCCGGATCGCCAGGCTGTGGTTTTCCAGCACTTTGCCGCGGGGCACAACGGGGATGATATGGCCTGCGTGGATGAGGGTGTCTGCTTGGGTCATGGAGCTCGCGCCGGCGGCTTTCTGGGTGCGTATTTGCGTGCGTGTTTTCCGGGTTCGGTGCCCGCCCTGGGCGGCCGATTCGGGGCGCCAGTATACCTGTAATCCCGGGAAAAAAATGGCGCGAAAAATGCTTTGTCCGTATAATCGGTCGTTTACGTCAACGGGGTTCGGAATAAGCAATACATGGGTGATTTAGCCAAGGAAATCCTGCCTGTAAACATCGAAGACGAGCTCAAGCAGTCCTACCTGGACTACGCCATGAGCGTGATCGTGGGGCGCGCCCTGCCGGATGTTCGCGACGGCCTCAAGCCGGTTCACCGCCGGGTGCTGTTTGCGATGAACGAGCTCAACAACGACTGGAACAAAGCCTACAAGAAGTCCGCCCGTATCGTCGGTGACGTGATCGGTAAATACCATCCGCATGGCGATTCCGCGGTCTATGACACCATTGTGCGCATGGCCCAGCCCTTCAGCCTGCGCTACATGCTGGTAGACGGCCAGGGCAACTTTGGCTCCATCGACGGCGATTCGGCGGCAGCCATGCGCTACACCGAAATTCGCATGCAGAAGATCGCCCACGATCTGCTGGCCGATCTCGACAAGGAAACCGTTGACTACGTGCCGAACTACGACGGCACCGAGCAGATCCCGGAAGTCCTGCCGACCAGGATCCCCAACCTGCTGGTGAACGGCTCCTCGGGTATTGCCGTGGGCATGGCCACCAATATCCCGCCCCACAACCTGACCGAGGTGGTGAGTGCCTGCCTGGCGCTGCTGGATAACTCGGAGCTGACCGTAGATGAGCTCATGGAGCACATCCCCGGGCCGGATTTCCCCACGGCGGGCATCATCAACGGCCGCGCCGGTATCGTGCAGGCCTACCGCAGTGGGCGCGGTCGCATTTATGTCCGCGCCCGCACCGAGATCATTAGCAACGAGAAGACCGGCAAGGACACCATTCTTATTCACGAGTTGCCCTACCAGGTCAACAAGGCGCGGCTGATCGAGAAAATCGCCGAGCTGGTGAAGGACAAGAAGATCGAGGGCATCACCGAACTGCGTGACGAGTCCGACAAGGACGGCCTGCGGGTGGTGATTGAACTGCGCCGCGGTGAAGTTGGCGACGTGGTGCTCAACAACCTGTTTGCCCAGACTGCGCTGCAGCAGGTCTTTGGTATCAACATGGTGGCGCTGGTCAACGGCCAGCCCAAGGTGCTCAACCTCAAGGAAATCATCGAGGCCTTTATCCGCCACCGCCGCGAGGTGGTCACCCGCCGCACGGTCTACCTGTTGCGCAAGGCCCGCGAGCGCGGCCACGTGCTGGAAGGCCTCACCGTGGCGCTGGCCAATATCGACCCGGTGATTGAGCTGATCAAGGCGTCTACCAACGCGGCGGAAGCCCGCGAGAAACTGGTTGCCGAGCCCTGGTCGCCCGGTGATGTGACCGCCATGCTGGAACGCGCCGGCAGTGACGCCTGCCGCCCGGACGGCCTGGAGGATCAGTACGGCCTGCGCGACGGTAAATACTATCTGTCCCCGGCCCAGGCCCAGGCGATTCTGGAACTGCGTCTGCACCGCCTGACCGGCCTGGAGCAGGAAAAGCTGATTCAGGAGTACCAGGAAAAACTCGCCGAGATTGCCGACTACCTGGAGATCCTCTCCGACCCGGACCGCCTCAAGCAGGTCATCCGCGAAGAGTTGCAGGCCATCGTCGAAGCCTATGGCGACGAGCGCCGCACCGAGATTACCGACTCCGCCGCCGACCTCACGGTGGAAGACCTGATCACCGAAGAAGACCGGGTGGTCACCATCTCCCACGGCGGTTACGCCAAGACCCAGCCGCTAACCGACTACCAGGCCCAGCGCCGCGGTGGCATGGGCAAATCCGCCACCGCCGTGAAGGACGAGGACTTTGTCGAGCACCTGCTGATCGCCAGCACCCATGACACCATTCTCTGCTTCACCAACGTCGGCAAGGTCTATTGGCTCAAGGTCTACCAGATACCGGTAGCGGGCCGTGGCTCTCGCGGCCGGCCCATGGTCAACCTGCTGCCGCTGGATGAGGGCGAACGGGTGACCTCCATCCTGCCGGTGGCGGAGTATACCGAGGGCCACTACATCTTCATGGCCACCGCCAACGGTACGGTCAAGAAGACCGCACTCACGGACTTCTCGCGCCAGCGCAGTGTGGGCCTGCGGGCCCTGGAGCTGGAAGAGGGCGACGTGCTGGTGGGCACCGCGATCACCGACGGCGAGCAGGACGTGATGCTGTTCTCCACCTCGGGCAAGGCCGTGCGCTTCAAGGAAACCGATGTGCGTGCCATGGGCCGTACTGCCCGTGGCGTGCGCGGCATCAAGTTGCAGGGCGACCAGCGCATGATCTCCCTGATCATTCCCGCCGAAGGCGGCCGGGTGCTGACAGTCAGCCAGCACGGTTACGGCAAGCGCACCCACGTCACCGAGTTCCCCACCAAGGGCCGTGGCACCCAGGGTGTCATCGCGATCCAGTGCAGCGACCGCAACGGCGAACTGGTGGGTGCTGTGCAGGTGTTTGACGGCAATGAGCTGATGCTGATTTCCGACCAGGGCACCCTGGTTCGAACCCGCGCTGACGAAGTGTCGGAGCAAGGCCGCAACACCCAGGGGGTGCGCGTGATTCGCCTCAAGGAATCTGAGCAACTGGTGGGTATCGAGCGTATCGAAGAAGCTGAGGATGAGCTGCCGGGTGAAGCCGGTGATGCGTCAGACGCCGGCGACGACGGGGATTCCTGATTGCCTGGCTGCCTCGCGGCGGCCAGGCTCCACGACCCACATTATTCTGGTAGTTGCGATTCTGGTAGTTGCGATTTTGCTCGTTGCAATAGCGCTTATTGCGATGGCTGATACCGGTTATCCGTTGTCATGCATAGCCGACGGCAGGCGTTGCCTGTAAGTTGCCCGCCATCGCCACGATGCGACCAGTAATGCTATAGAGGAGCGCGGCTGCGGCTGCGACGAAAAAACGGGAGATAAAAGAGATGGCTCGCAAGTACAACTTCTGCGCCGGCCCGGCTGCCCTGCCGGAAGCGGTGCTCGAACAGGCCCGCGACGAACTGCTGGACTGGCGGGACGCGGGCCTGTCGGTGATGGAGATGAGCCACCGCAGCCCGGAGATTGTCGGCATCTACGAACGCGCCGAACACGACCTGCGCGAGCTGCTGGCAGTGCCGGACAATTACAAGGTGTTATTCCTGCAGGGCGGCGCCAGCACCCAATTTGGCGCAGTGCCACTGAACCTGACCCAGGGCGATGCGACGGCGGACTACGTCAACACCGGCCAGTGGTCAAAGAAGGCGATCGCCGAGGGCAAGCGCTACC
Source organism: Halieaceae bacterium (assembly GCA_965229625.1). Classification (GTDB taxonomy): domain Bacteria; phylum Pseudomonadota; class Gammaproteobacteria; order Pseudomonadales; family Halieaceae; genus JANQIO01. Next base: position 90,055 of record CBDDJJ010000002.1, on the reverse strand, counting down.
TGGACGTTAATGTCGCGGCGACAGCAGAGGACAGCAATTTCTCCACGATTCCACCGCGGGATAGCTGGCAGCTGAGCGATGGCGCCGCCTACCTGCACTACACGCCGAATGAAACCATTGGCGGCGTGGAATTTTTCTGGACGCCCGAGGCACAGGCACCGCTGGTGGTCGACATGTCTTCCACCATTCTCAGCCGGCCCATCAGGGTAGCGGACTACGGCGTGATCTATGCCGGCGCCCAGAAAAACATCGGCCCCGCAGGCCTGACCCTGGTGATCGTGCGCGACGACCTGCTGGGCAGGGCGCACCCACTGTGTCCGGCGATGCTGAACTGGCAGGTCGCGGCGGAAGCCGAGTCCATGTACAACACGCCGCCGACCTTTGCGCTGTACCTGGCGGGCCTGGTGTTCCAGTGGCTCAAGGCCCAGGGTGGCCTGGCCGCCATGGAAACCCTGAACCGGCGCAAGGCCGAGAAGCTGTATGGCTTCATTGACGACAGTGCCTTTTACGCCAACCCGGTGGAGCAGCAGAGTCGTTCGCTGATGAACGTGCCGTTTACCCTCGCCAGCCCGGAGCTCGACAAGGCCTTCCTGGCGGAGAGCGAGGCAGCCGGGCTACTCAACCTGAAGGGCCATCGCAGTGTGGGCGGCATGCGCGCCAGCCTTTACAATGCGGTGCCTGAGGCTGCAGTTGATGCGCTGATCGATTTCATGCGGGATTTCGAGGCGCGCAACGCCGGCTGAGCTTACTTTTGTAAAGGGGCTGAGGGCTCTTTACTTGAGCGGGCTGAAGGCTCTTTACACAGGTAGGCTGAAGGCTCTTTACATAGGTAGGCTGAAGGCTCTGGCCAGGGCAGGACAGCGAACATGGACAAACCGAGGGACCTGAAACAGGTCCGCGACGAAATCGACAGCATCGATCGCGAGATCCAGGGGCTGATCAATCAGCGTGCCCGCTGTGCCCAGGAAGTGGCGGACATCAAGATGGCGGATGCCCAGACTGCCCAGGAGCAGGGCGAGCCCGCCCAGGATCCGGTGTTCTATCGCCCCGAGCGCGAGGCGCAGGTGCTCAACCGCATCAAGGAGCGCAACGACGGGCCCCTGCAGGGCGACCGGGTGGCCTTTATCTTCCGCGAAATCATGTCCGCCTGCCTGGCGCTGGAACGCCCGTTGCAGGTGGCCTACCTGGGCCCTGAGGGCACCTTCACCCAGGCCGCCACCATCAAGCACTTTGGCCATGCGGTGGTCAGCATTCCCCAGGGCACCATCGATTCGGTGTTCAACCAGGTGGAAGCCGAAGACTGCAACTACGGGTTGGTGCCGGTGGAAAACTCCACCGAGGGGATGGTCAGCCACACCCTCGACAACTTCATGGACTCCAGCCTGAAGATTTGCGGTGAGGTGGAGATGCAGATTCACCACCACCTGCTGGCCGGCACCCACACCGGGTTCAATGATATTCAGCGGGTGTGCGCCCACCAGCAGGCCCTGGCCCAGTGCCGCGGCTGGCTGGAGCATTACCTGCCGGGCGTCGAGTTGCAGGCGGTGTCGAGCAACGGCGAGGCGGCGCGCCTGGCTGCGGTGCAGACCGGCACGGTAGCCATCGCCGGCGATATGGCGGCCGACCAGTACGGCCTGGAGAAGCTGCACCAGAACATCGAGGACTCGGCCCACAACACCACCCGATTCCTGGTCATTGGCCGCGACGAGATTCCTCCCAGCGGCGCCGACAAGACTTCGATCATCGTCTCCAGCCGCAATAAGCCGGGTGCGCTGTTCGAATTGCTGGAGCCGTTCCGCGACGCCGGTGTCAGCCTGACCCGCATCGATACACGCCCCTCGAAAACCGAGAAATGGGCCTATGTCTTCTTTATTGAGTTCGAGGGCCACCTGCAGGACGCGCAGATCGCCGAGATCATGAGTGGCCTGGAGGAACACTCTATCCTCCTGAAGCCGCTGGGCAGCTACCCCAAGGCGGTTCTTTAGTGGCGCAACTCAGCAGGGTCTCGGTCATTGGCCTGGGCCTCATCGGCGGCTCCCTGTGCCGCGCACTGCGGCAGTCCGGCTTCGCAGCAGAGGTGGTGGGCTATGACCGCAACGCCGAGGTCGGCGAGCGGGCGCTGGCGCTGGACGTGATCGACGCCTTCGAGACCGATCTCGACCTCGCCATCAATGGCGCGGAGTTGGTGATCATCGCCACCCCGACCCTGGCAGCCGCCGACGTGATGGCTGAAGTGCTGGTCAAGCTGCCTGCCGAGTGCATTTTGACCGATGTGGCCTCGGTAAAGGGGAATCTCGTTGCGGCCTACCTCGAAGCCCGCGACGCGATCCTCGCCGACGATACGCTTTCACTCAGTGGGGTTGCCGCCTATGTGCCCGGCCACCCCATCGCCGGCTCCGAGCGCAGCGGCGTGGAGGCCTCGCGCCCCGACCTGTTTGATGCCCACCGGGTGATCCTCACGCCGCTGGAAGAGGGCAACCCGGAGGCCCTTGCGATGGTGCGAGGCATGTGGGAAGCCAGCGGGGCAGACGTTGTGGAGATGCCGGTGGCACAGCACGATGCCATCCTTGCCGCCACCAGCCACCTGCCTCACATCCTGGCCTTTACGCTGGTTGACGCCCTGTCACGCAGCGAGCTGAGCGACGATATTTTTCGCTTTGCGGCTGGCGGATTCAGGGACTTTACGCGTATAGCCTCCAGTAACCCGGTGATGTGGCGTGATATTGCCCTCTCCAACCGGGTTCCACTGCTGCAGGCGATCGACGAATTTGGCGAGCATCTTGCCACCCTGCGCGAGGCGGTGTCCGCCGGAGACGGTGAGGCACTGGAGTCCACTTTTTCCGATGCACGCGCGGCGCGGGAAGATTTCATCCGGAAGCAGCAACGCTAAGTTTAAGGAGCCCCCTTGGAATTCAGTCTACATCCCGGTGGGACCATCAGCGGGGAAGCCCGTGTCCCCGGCGACAAGTCCATTTCGCATCGCTCCATCATGCTGGGTTCGCTTGCCGAGGGCGAAACCCGGGTGCGTGGTTTCCTGGAGGGCGAAGATGCGCTGGCAACCCTGAAGGCATTTCGCGCCATGGGCGTCGACATCCTGCGACCCGCCGAGGGTGAGGTCGTTATCCAGGGGGTGGGGCTGAATGGCCTGTCGGCACCGGCGGCGCCCCTGGACCTGGGCAACTCCGGTACCTCGATTCGCCTCATGTCCGGTCTGCTGGCGGGCCAGGCCTTCGATACGGAACTGAGCGGCGATGCCTCCCTGTGCTCACGGCCGATGGGGCGGGTGATCAGGCCGCTTACGCAAATGGGGGCAAGTATTGCCGGCAGCGAGGGTGAGCGCCCACCGCTGCACATCAGCGGCGGCAGGCCGTTGACCGGTATCCACTATGACCTGCCCATGGCCAGCGCCCAGGTGAAATCCTGTGTGCTGCTGGCGGGACTGTATGCGCAAGGCCGCACCTCGGTGACCGAACCGGCGGTGACCCGTGACCATACCGAGCGCATGCTGCGTGGCTTTGGCTACGACGTGCAGCGCGACGGCGCGGGCGTGATCAGCCTCGAGGGCGGCGGCAGCCTGCGCGGTTGTGAGATCGATATTCCCGCGGATATTTCCTCGGCGGCGTTTTTCATGGTGGCCGCCAGTATTGCGCCGGGCTCCGATCTGCTGTTGACCCATGTCGGCATGAATCCCACCCGTACCGGCATCGTTGAATTGCTGCGCATGATGGGCGCCGATATCACCGTGCAGGATGAAACCGAGGTGGGCGGCGAGCCGGTGGCTGACCTGCATGTACGTTCCGCATCGCTGCAGGGCATCGAGATTCCCGAAGCGCTGATACCACTGGCCATCGACGAGTTCCCGGTGCTGTTTGTCGCCGCCGCCTGTGCCCGGGGGCGCACCGTGTTGCGCGGTGCGGAAGAACTGCGCGTTAAAGAGAGTGACCGCATCGCTGCCATGGCAGAGGGTCTGGCCGCCCTCGGCGTGGCCACCGAGGTACTGGCTGATGGCATCGTCATTGACGGCTTCGGCGACGCGGGCAGTTTCGGCGGCGGCGCCGTGCATAGCCATCACGACCACCGCATCGCCATGTCCTTTGCTGTGGCGGCGCTGCGCGCCAGGGACCGTATCGTCGTCAGCGAAGCCGACAATGTGGCCACTTCATTCCCGGGCTTTGATGCCCTGGCGCGTGGCCTGGGGATGCAGATTTCCGTGAAAAACCACGACCCGGATTCCGCTGCCGATGACTGAGGCGTCCATTCCCCCGGTGCCCGTCATCTGTATCGACGGCCCCTCGGGCGCGGGCAAGGGGACAGTGGCACATATGTTGGCTACGGAGTTGGGTTGGCACCTGCTGGACTCCGGCTCCCTGTACCGGGTGACCGCCTTTGCCTGCCTGCACGACGGCGTTGGGCTCGACGACGAAAGCCGGGTCGCCGAGATCGCCCGGCACCTGGATGTGCGCTTTGAGCAGGCCGCCAGCGGAGAAGTGCTGGTGTATTACCGGGACGTGGACGCCAGCCGCGCGATCCGCACCGAGGAGGGCGGTCGCGGTGCCTCCACGGTGGGCGCCATGCCCACCGTGCGCCAGGCGCTGTTGCAACGCCAGCGGGATTTTGCCCAGCCGCCGGGTCTGGTGGCTGACGGCCGCGATATGGGTACCGTGGTGTTCCCCGATGCTCCCCTCAAGTTCTTCCTCACGGCCAGTGCCGAGGAGCGTGCCCGCAGGCGCTATAAGCAGTTGATAGATAAGGGAGAAAGTGTTAGTCTCCCGCGCCTTTTAAGGGACATCGAGGAACGTGACGAGCGAGATCGCTCCCGTTCAGTGTCTCCCTTGTTGCCGGCCGACGATGCCATTGTCATCGACAGTACGGCGACCCCCATCGATGCCGTGTTCGCAAAGGTCATGGCCGATGTCACTACCCGGTTCGGGACTTGACCAGCTAATGGTCCTGGCCCGGGTGATGTTAACTGACCCGGGCCAACTGGTGGCGCGGCTAACCATATAGGTATCGTGAATGAGCGAAAATTTCGCTGAACTGTTTGAAGAAAGCCTGAAGACCGTCGATATGCAGCCCGGCGCCATCGTGACCGGCGTTGTGATCGACATCGACAACGAGTGGGTTACCGTACACGCGGGCCTGAAGTCTGAAGGCATTATCCCGCGCTCACAATTCGAAGACGCCAGCGGCGAATGCCAGCTGTCAGTGGGCGACGAAGTCCAGGTTGCGCTGGAAACCGTGGAAGACGGCTTTGGGGAAACCCGCCTGTCCCGCGAGAAAGCCAAGCGCGCAGAAAGCTGGAAAGAACTGGAAGCTGCCCACGAGGCAGACAAGGTATGCAAGGGTGTTATCAACGGCAAGGTCAAGGGTGGCTTTACCGTGGACATCAATGGCATCCGCGCGTTCCTGCCGGGCTCTCTTGTAGACGTCCGCCCGGTCCGCGAAACCGTGCACCTGGAAGGCCAGGAGCTGGAATTCAAGGTCATCAAGCTCGACCAGAAGCGCAATAACGTTGTTGTTTCTCGCCGCGCGGTTATGGAGCAGGCCAACAGCGCCGAGCGCGAAGCCCTGCTGCAAACCCTGCAGGAAGGCATGAGCATCAAGGGTATCGTCAAGAACCTGACCGACTACGGCGCGTTCGTAGACCTCGGCGGTGTCGACGGCCTGCTGCACATCACCGACATGGCCTGGAAGCGTATCAAGCACCCGAGCGAGATCGTGGAAGTCGGCCAGGAAATCGACGTCAAGATCCTCAAGTTCGACCGTGAGCGCAACCGCGTTTCCCTGGGTCTGAAGCAGCTGGGTGAAGATCCCTGGGTGGACATCACCAACCGCTACCCGGAGAACAGCCGCGTTATGGCCCGCATCACCAACCTCACCGACTACGGCTGCTTTGCCGAGCTGGAAGAGGGCGTGGAAGGCCTGGTACACGTCTCCGAGATGGACTGGACCAACAAGAACGTACACCCGTCCAAGATCGTCCAGCTGGGCGACGAGGTAGAGGTAATGGTCCTGGATATCGACGAAGAGCGCCGTCGTATCTCCCTGGGTATCAAGCAGTGCCAGCAGAACCCCTGGGACGCTTTCGCCGCCACCTACTCCAAGGGCGACAAGATCACCGGTTCCATCAAGTCCATCACGGACTTCGGTATCTTCATCGGCCTGGAAGGCAACATCGACGGCCTGGTACACCTGTCTGACATCAGCTGGAACGAAGCCGGCGAAGAAGCAGTTCGCAACTACAATAAGGGCGACGAGATCGAGACGGTTATCCTCTCTATCGACCCCGAGCGCGAGCGCATCTCCCTGGGCGTCAAACAGCTGGAAGACGATCCCTTCAACAACTACGTTGCTGAAAACGACCGCGGCGCGGTAGTGACCGGCAAGGTCACCAGCGTTGACGCCAAGGGCGCCACCGTTGAACTGGCCGAAGACGTTGAAGGCTACCTGAAAGCCTCCGAGCTGAGCCGCGACCGCGTTGAAGACGCGCGCAACGTGCTCAAGGAAGGCGAGGAAGTCGAAGCCAAGATCATCAGCGTTGACCGCAAGAACCGCGGCCTGTCCCTGTCCATCAAGGCCAAGGACTACGACGATGAGCAGGAAGCTGTGAAGTCACTGAAAGAGTCCGAAGGCGAAACCGCCTCGCCGGGCACCATCGGTGACCTGATCAAGCAGCAGATGGAAAAGTAAGCTCCTCAGCGCACGATCTAGAAAGGGCCGCATTAGCGGCCCTTTTTTTTCGCACTGGCGTCATGGTCAGGCTGCTCTGTTTCAGGACTCTGCCTATGGAAGCCGCACGCACGGTACCCGGGGGCCTTCCGGGACACGCTAAAAGCATGACATCCCTGTCTCGCTCGGATGCGGCCGTCCTGGCCGCATACGGTCCCGGAAGGCCCCCGGGCACCGCGCGCGCTCCGGCGGAGCTTGAGAATCGTCTGAGCTTTGTAGCTGTAGACCCTCAACCTGAGTTTCCCGCTGTGTAGTGCATCCGCTACTCCTCCCAGACAAACAGGCGCAGAACTTGTTGCGCCTTGAAATGGGGCAATGGATCCGTCAGCTCGTTAGTGAAGAGGGCGTGAGCTGGTCCAACCTTTCCCTGGACCGTATGCGGCCAGGACGGCCGCATCCGAGCGAGACAGGGATGTCATGCTTGTAGCGTGTCCAGGGAAAGGTTGGACCAGTTCGCGCCCGTCCTACGGAGCACCTCACGAGGAGTGAGTATTGATGAGCATGCCAGGGACGTCATGCTTGTAGCGTGTCCAGGGAGAAGCATGGCCAGTTCACGCCCGCCCTACGAAGCACTTCATCAGGATCTACCGTTGCTGAAACAAAAAAAAGGGGCCAGAGCGAAGGCTCTGACCCCGATTGGGCAGGGCTGTTGCTAGACGCTGGCCCAGCCGCCGTCGATCAGCAGGTCCGCCCCGGTCATGTAGGACGAGTCGTTGCTGCCCAGGAACAGGAAGCCGTTGGCCATGTCCTGGGTGGTGCCGGCGCGGGCCAGCGGTGCCTGCTCGACCACCATGTTCACAAAGCCTTCGAACTGGTCCTCTTCGAGGTTGGTGTTGCCCGCAAAGTGAGTGCGGACGATGCCGGGACTCAGGCTGTTGACGCGAATTCCCTTCGGTGCCAGTTCTGCGGCCAGGGTGCGCGCCAGGGAGCGAACCGCAGCCTTGGTGGCGAAGTAGAGGCTGCCTGTTGCTACACCCTTATCCTGTACCGCGGAGCTGGTGAGAATCACGCTGGCGCCCTCATTCAGAATTGGCAGCAGTTTCTGGACGGTGAAAAAGGCACCTTTGACGTTGATGTCGAACTGGTGGTCGTAACCCGCCTCGTCGATCATTTCGAGCGGTGCGAAGACGCCGAGGCCTGCGTTGGCCACCAGGATGTCGACCTTGCCGTGGTGGCGCTCGGTCTCCCGGGCGAGTCGCTCCAGGTCGGCAACGTTGCTGACATCGCCCTGCACGCCGATGGCATTGGCGCCCAGGGTGGTGGCTGCCTGTTCTACTGTCTGCGCGTTGCGGCCGAAGATGACGACCTTCGCGCCTTCGTTGATGTAGGTTTGTGCTGTGGTCAGGCCGATGCCGCTGTTGCCGCCGGTGATGACCGCGACCTTGTTGTCGAGTTTACCCATGATGCTATCTCCTCAGTGTTTTGGTGGCCGGGCGGTTTGCCCTGGGCCTTGCGTTGAACACAGGATCAGAATAGGGGGCGGCCGTATATGTTTGTAGTGAATTGATCGTATAAGTATTATGCATGCTATGAATGTAAATGCTCTCGACCTCAACCTGCTGCGGGTCTTCGATGCGGTGATGGCGGAAGGCAACGTCACCCGGGCAGCAGAACGCCTGTTCCTGTCCCAGCCCGCTACCAGTCATGCCCTGGGGCGGCTGCGGCACCTGCTGAAAGACGACCTGTTTGTGAAGGTGCCCGGCGGCGTGCGGCCTACGCCCCGGGCGCTGGAACTGGCTGAGCCGGTGCATGCAGCCCTGTCTACCCTGGAGCAGGCCTTTAACCCGACCGAATTTGATCCTGCTGCCTCGACGCGGGTGATCAGGCTGGCGACCCACGATTACTTCACCACCCTGTTGATGGACGATGTGGCGGCCTACCTGGCTGAGCACGCGCCGGGTATCAGCCTGCGCCTCCACCCCATGGCGGGACGTGCGCTGGAAATGCTGGACCTGCAGGAAGTGGACATGGCCATCAGTGCCTTTGGCGAACTGCCCGAGCGATTTGCAAAAACCGAACTGTTCCGGGATCGCTATGTGTGCCTGGTGCGACGCGGGCACCCGCTCGCCGGGGGCAAGCTCACCATCCAGCGCTTTGCCGCCGCGCGCCACCTGTTGGTGAGCCCCAGGGGTGATGAGCGGGGTTTTGTCGATACCTCCCTGGCCGGCGAGGGGCTTACCCGCCATGTGGCCATGATTATCAACCACTTTGCACCCGCCGGGCGGATTGTTGCCGGCAGCGACCTTGTGCTGACTGCCTCTGAGCGGCTTGCGCGAGTCCTCTGCGCCGAGCAGGAGCTTGTGATGCTGCCCTGTCCGCTGGATACGCCGGCCGCTTTCTCCAGCTCCGAGGTCATCTGGCACCGCCGCCTGGGGGAGCACCCGGCCCTGGCCTGGTTCCGTGGCGTGTTGGCGAAGCTGGCGGCGGAATAGCGATCTCGGCTTGCACCCTCCCGCCATTGCAGGCAGAATATCCAGCCCAATCAATAAGTTATAAGCTGCTGCCGGGCAAAAACTGCCTATGCCGGGCGTAGTCAGCGCAGGAAGCAGGAGGCAGCATGACCAAATCAGAGCTGATCGAGCTGATTGCATCGCGGCAAACCCAGCTGTCCGCCAAGGACGTTGAGCTGGCTGTCAAAACTATCATCGAGCACATGTCCCAGACGCTGTCGGTGGGTGAGCGCATTGAGATTCGCGGTTTCGGGAGCTTCTCGCTGCACTACCGCGAACCCCGCAAGGGCCGTAACCCGAAGACCGGCGACGCCGTGCAACTCACCGGCAAGTATGTCCCGCACTTCAAGCCCGGCAAGGAGCTGCGCGAACGCGTGAACATGGGGTTGCAGGCCGGCCTATAAGGTCGTCTCCGCGCCCCGATGCAGTTTCTGCGGAACCTTTTCTACTTTCTCATCGCCATTGCCATGCTGGGCCTGGGGGCCCTGTTTGCCGTGCAGAACGAGGCCACTGTCCCCCTCGACCTGCTGGTGGTACTGTTGCCCGAACGCTCGGTGGCCCTCTGGGTCTTGCTGGCCTTTGCGCTGGGTGGCGTAACCGGCCTGTTGACCTCGCTGGGGATCATCCTGCGCCAGCGTACGGCCCTGGCGGCAGCCAGGCGCAAGATTGACAAGACCCGGGCCGCGGCGGCCGGTGACAAACCGAGCCCGCAGACCCCATCCCAACCCACTGCCGATATTCCGCAGGAGAGCTGAGCAGCCATGGATAGCCCCATCATCGTCGCCCTGGATTTTGACAGCGTCGAGGAGGCGGTGGATCTGGCCGAACGGCTGGATCCCGGCCTGTGCCGGGTCAAGGTGGGGAATGAACTGTTTACCCGCGGCGGTCCGGCCATGGTGCGCAACCTGCAGGAGCGCGGCTTCGAGGTATTCCTCGATCTCAAGTACCACGATATTCCCAACACCGTGGCGGCCGCAGTGCGCGGGGCCGCGGACCTGGGTGTCTGGATGGTCAATGTGCACGCCGGCGGTGGCAGCCGCATGATGCGGGCCGCCAGTGAGGCGCTGGCAGGGCGCGATCAGCGCCCGCTGCTGATCGGCGTCACCGTGTTGACCTCGATGTCTGCGGAGGACCTTCAGGAGCTCGGCTACACGGAGTCACCTGAGCAGCGTGTGCTGCGCCTGGCGGCCATGGCACAGGACTGCGGCCTGGACGGCGTGGTGTGCTCGGCGCAGGAGAGTACCGCGCTGCGCGCTGACTGCGGCCCGGCCTTCACCCTGGTCACGCCCGGCATTCGCCTGGCTGGAGATGATGCCGGCGACCAGCGCCGAGTGGTCACCCCGCTGGATGCAATGGCGGCCGGCAGTGACTACCTGGTGATCGGCCGGTCCATTACCCGCGCAGCGGACCCCATCAACACGCTGCAGGCCATTCACGCGTCCTTGAGCGATTCGGATGGTAATTAGCCCCTGGGCAGGGCAGCTTCGCAACTAGACTGATCTCCTGCAGGTTGTGACCTGCAAGCGGCCGGCCGACAGACCGGCCATTTGGGACAAGCAGGGATAAGGAGATCCAGTCATGTCTGATTACTCGCAAACTTCACTCTTCAATAAATCTATTGCATCGCTCGTGTTTGCCGTTTGTGTGGCTTGTGTGGCCATGGCGCCGCTGCTGACGCCATCACTGGCCCAGGCCGATGAGGTGGCAATGGCCACCCAGGCACCAACGGTCAATATCAACACCGCCGATGCCGAAACCCTGGCACAGGCGCTGACCGGTGTGGGCGTCACCCGTGCCGAAGCCATTGTGGCTTACCGGGAAGAGTTCGGCCCGTTCTTCACCGCCGACGACCTGCAACAGGTCAAGGGCATTGGCCCCAGCGTGGTCGAGAAGAACCGGGAGCGCATCCGTTTGGAATAGCCCCGGGGCATCCGTATAGTGGCGAGGGGGGTGCGACACCCCCCTTTTCTTTTTGGGATCCTTAGCATGACTGCTCTCACGGCGATAACCCACCTGGCAGCATGAAGTGCCTTGTGACCGGTGCGACCGGCTTTATCGGCAGCGAGCTGTGCCGGCAACTGACGGCGCGCGGCGTCAGCGTGGCGGCCTGTGGCCGGGAGGCCCCGAGCGAGGATCAGCTGGCTGGCACCGGGGCCGTGTTTCACTGTGCGGGCATCGCCCATCGGTCGGCCACCGACACCGACTACGAAACCCATAATTACGCCGCCACCCTGGCGCTGGCACAGCGCTGTGCGGAGGCCGGCGTTTCCCGCTTCGTGTTCCTTTCCAGCGTCATCGCCATTGACCCGCAGGATGCCTATGGGCGATGGAAGCTTGCCACCGAGGACAGCTTGCTGGAGCAGTTCGCGCAGGGCGCTATGAATGTTGTGGTCGTGCGCCCGGCGCTGGTTTACGGTCCCGGGGTGGGTGGCAATCTCGCTCGGCTGATCGCCCTGGTGCGGCGCGGCATGCCGACACCGCCACCGGGGCAGGCGCGATCCATGGTCGGGCTATACGACCTGTGCGTGGCTCTGTGCCTGCTCACCGAGATCGACCCGGGCCGGGGCAGGGTGCTGGTAGTGACCGATGGTGAATCCTACGATCTGCAGCGCATCCACGCTGCCCTGGCTACCGCACTGGGGGGCAATCCCGGCGCCGCGCGCTACCCGGCCTGGGCCTGGCGAATGGCCTGCGGTCTTTACGATGTACTGCAGCTGGCGCCGTTCTCCGGGGCGACCTACCGACGCCTGTTCGGGGGGCAGGAATACAGTAACGACGCGCTGTGCCGGACCCTGTCCTGGCGACCCGCTCAGCGCCTCGAAGACCTGGCTGGGGCCATGGTGGCGGAGGCAGGCCGATGACCGCCGCTCTGGCTATTGGCCTCGCCTTCATCGTGTCGCTGCTGGCCTGCGGTATCTACCTGAAACTCGCACATCGCTGGCAGCTGCTGGATGTACCCAACCATCGCAGCGCCCACGCTTTACCCGTTCCCCGCGGCGGTGGTATCGGAATCCTGCTGGGACTGTTTGCGGCCATGGCGCTGACGGCCCTGGCCGCCTCGGGCTGGCCGGCGCCTTATCCGCACCTGGCTGCCATTGCAGCGCTGCTGGGCCTGGTGGGCATCATCGATGATCGCCTGGGACTGCCGGTTGTGCTGCGTATGTTGTTGTATGCGCTGGCCTGTGGCGCGATCGTCTGGCTGCTTTTGGGCAGCCAGGCATGGTGGTGGCAGGCGCTGGCGGCCTTCTACGGCCTGTGGCTGCTGAATCTTTTCAATTTCATGGACGGCATTGACGGGATTGCGGCGGTGGAAGCTGCCTTTGCGCTGGTGGCCGGCGCACTGTTGTCGATCTGGCTGGGCAGCGGCGGGGCGTTCCCGCTGTTCTGTCTGTTGCTGGCTGCAGCCAGTGTGGCATTCCTGCACTGGAACTGGGCCCCGGCACGCCTGTTCATGGGTGATGCCGGCAGCATTCCCCTCGGCTTTCTGCTGGCGGCCCTGTCCATCCAGGGGCAGGTGAGCGGTGCTTTGCCGTGGCTGTGCTGGCCAGTACTGCTGGCGGTGTTTATCGGCGACGCGACCTATACGCTGTGCTGGCGCGCCCTGCACGGCGAGAAGATTACCGAGGCCCACAGTCGTCACCTGTACCAGCGCCTGGCTCGGCACTGGGGCAGCCACAGCCGCGTGGTGCTGGCGATGCTGGCCTACAACCTGCTGTGTCTGGCGCCGCTGTCACTGGCTGCAGCTATGTTGCCGGGTTACGGCCCGCTCTGGCTGGCGCTTGCCTACGGGCCGCTGCTGCCCGCGTTGGTGAAAGCGGGCAAATTACCGTGAACTGCAGACGGGCTAGCGGCTAAAATAGCGAGCGCGAAGTAGCGTTAGCGCTCTCGCGGCAGGTGGCAGGTGGTGGGTGGACGTGTCACAAGGAAATCGGGAAGCAAGCCCGGTACCCGCAGAGGGGCCTGGCAAGGGGTAGTTTGGGTTTGACGCCAGTCAAGCGTTTGGCCGACCGGACGGTCGGAGGCATCGTTACCAGCACGGTCGTCGCCATCGAGAAGATGATCGAGTTGCCGCGCAACATCAAGCAGGCGCTGCTGCTGATGCTGGATATCTGCTTTGTGGCCACTGCACTCTGGTCCGCGCGCGCCCTGCGCTACTGGCAGACCGATGTGGTGCCGCTACCGATCGGCCTGGTGGAAATTATCATCGCCAGCGTCACCATGGCGGTGAGCGCTGTCATCTTCCTGCGCCTGGGGCTGTACCGCGCGGTAATCCGCTTCATGGGCCAGCAGGCTATCTGGGCCATCATTCGCGGCGTGACCTATTCCACCATGGTGCTGGGCGCCTGTATCTTCTTCCTGCAGCCCGCTCCGCTGAGCGTGCCCCGCTCGCTGCCCTTCATCTACTGGGGTATGGCGCTGCTGCTGGTCGGCGGCACCCGCATGGTGGTGCGCGCTTATTACCAGGACAAACTCTATTCCGCCTGCCAGAAGGTCATCATCTACGGTGCCGGTGAGTCCGGCCGCCAGTTGCTGACGGCGCTCTACCACGGTGACCAGTTCCGCGCCGTGTACTTTGTGGACGACGACCCCAATATCCAGCGCAGCGTGATCAACGGTGTGCAGGTGGAACGTCCCGACCGCCTGCCGGAACTGATCGAGGAGCACGATATTGGCCAGGTGCTGCTGGCCTTGCCCTCGGTCAGCCAGGAACGTCGGAAACAGATCATCAACGACCTTGTGAACCTGCCGGTCTACGTACGCACCGTGCCCAAGTTCGTGGAAATCCTGCAGGGTAAAGCCAGCGTCGACGAGATCCAGGATATCGAGCTGGAAGATCTGCTGGGCCGCGACCCGGTACCGCCGCACCCGGAACTGATCGATCGCTGCATTACCGGCAAGGTGGTGATGGTTACCGGCGCGGGGGGGTCGATTGGTTCCGAGCTGTGCCGCCAGATCCTGCTGGCGCGACCGCGCGAAATGATCCTCCTCGACAGCTCCGAATACGCGCTTTACACGATCGAGCGCGAGCTGCGCGCCATGCTGGATGCCTCGGGCACCGAGTGCGAAATCGCCTCACTGCTCGGTTCCGTGCAGGACAAGCGCCGCCTGCAGCGCATCTTCCGCAGTTTTGAGATAGACACCATTTACCATGCCGCTGCCTACAAACATGTGCCGCTGGTGGAGTACAACGTCGCCGAGGGCGTGGCCAACAATGTGTTCGGCACCTGGTATGCGGCTGAGGCAGCGGTAGAGGCGGGGGTCGAGACTTTTGTGCTGGTGTCCACCGACAAGGCCGTGCGGCCCACCAATATCATGGGCGCCTCCAAGCGTTTCGCCGAGATGTGCTGCCAGTCGCTCGCCAGCGGCGAGTCCGGCACCCGTTTCTGCATGGTGCGCTTCGGCAACGTGCTCGGGTCTTCGGGCTCGGTAGTCCCGCTATTCCGGGAACAGATTCGCGCCGGCGGCCCGCTGACCGTGACCCACCCGGAAGTTACCCGCTACTTCATGACCATCAGCGAAGCTGCGCAACTGGTATTGCAGGCCAGTGCCATGGGCACCGGTGGCGACGTATTTGTGCTGGACATGGGTGAGCCTGTGAAGATTTCCGACCTGGCGCGGCGCATGATCCGCCTCAGTGGTTACACGGTGCATGACGAGGACAACCCCAACGGTGACCTCGAGATTACCTTCACCGGCCTGCGCCCTGGCGAGAAGCTGTTTGAAGAGCTGTTGCTCGGTGACAACGTCAGCGGCACCGGCCACCCGATGATTATGCGCGCCGAGGAGGAATTCCCGCCGCTCGAGAGGCTGGAGCAATGGCTGGCCGGCCTGGACACCCACTGTGACCATATGGACTGCGACGGCATCAAGGCAGTGCTGATGGAAGCGGTCAGCGGCTTCGAGGAGCACGAAGGCATGCACGATCATCTCTGGAAGCGCCAGCAGACTGTGGGTGCCGAAACCTCCAATGTGAAGGAACTGTTCCCCGACCGCTCCGCAGACAAGTAAACTGTGCTCCCCACCCGGGAGCGAACCCCTCGATTACCTGGATAGCCCACGAAACTAGCTATGGCCCACTACGACGTTTTCAATGGCGATGCCGACGGCATCTGTGCCCTCACCCAGATGCGCAATGCCCAGCCTGTCGACAGCACGCTGGTGACCGGTGTGAAGCGCGATATCAGCCTGCTTAAACAGGTCGATGCCCAGGCCGGCGACGTCGTTACTGTGCTCGACGTCTCCCTCGACAAGAATCGCGACGCGCTGGTATCGGTGCTGGATGCGGGCGCCAGTGTCTTCTACTGTGATCATCACTTTGCCGGCGAGATTCCCGAGTCAGAGCACCTGACAGCGCTCATCAACACCGAGCCCGATGTCTGCACCAGCATCCTCGTCAACGGGTACCTGGAAGGTGCCTTTGTCGAGTGGGCGGTGGTGGGTGCCTTCGGTGACAACCTGTTCGACAGTGCCGAGCGACTGGCGCGGCCGCTGGGCCTGGCCGAGGACAAGCTGTCACGCTTGAAGGACCTGGGCACATATATCAATTACAACGGCTACGGCGCCACGCTCGATGACCTGCACTTCGAACCCGCCGAGCTGTATCGACTGGTCAGTGCCCATGCCAGCCCCTTCGGATTTATGGCTGACAGCCGCGAGGACTTTGAGCGTCTGGAAACCGGCTACCGCGACGACATGGCGTCGGCCGCCGCCCGGCAGCCGGAGCAAGCCAGCGAGGCCAGTGCCGTGATCATCCTGCCAAACGAATCCTGGGCGCGCCGGGTCAGCGGTGTCTACAGCAACGATCTTGCCAATGACAACCCGGAGCGTGCCCACGCGGTGCTCACCGAGAAAGCCAACGGCAACTACCTGGTGAGCGTGCGCGCGCCGCTGTCCAATAAGACCGGCGCTGACGAGCTGTGCATGCGTTTCCCCACCGGCGGTGGCCGCAAGGCAGCGGCCGGCATCAACGACTTGCCCGCAGACATGCTGGGTGATTTCATGGACCAGTTCGACGACTTTTATCGCCGGGAGGCCTGAATGTACAAGCTCATTCTCACCGCCTGGCTGCTGGCCGCCAGCAGCCTGACCATGGCCCAGCAGGAACTGATCGAGCTGGCGCGACAGGATATCCGGGCCGGCCGCATGGGCATGGTGGCCGCCTCAATGGACCTGACGCAGGAACAGCAGGAGATTTTCTGGCCGATTTACCGCGAGTACGCAGACGAGCAGGAAAAACTGCTGGATCGGCGTATCGCGATGCTGCAGGAATTTGCCGAGCGCTGGGACAGCATGGACGACAACACCGCGAGCTCCATTGCCGCTCAGTCGTTCGCAATTCAGCGATCACGGCTGGAACGCCGCGAGCGTTACTTCAAGCGTATGTCAGAGGCCCTGGGGCCGGTACTGGCCGCGCGCTTCCTGCAGGTCGACGGGCAGATTTCCACGCTGCTGGATTTTGAAATGGTCCAGCTCACGCCCCTGCTGCAGGCAGAGGAACCGGCCGCGCAGGAATAAAAGCGGCGGGCGCCGGGGAATCGGCAGCGCCCGCCAGTTCGCCAGAGCGATCTGATTAACTCTGGTGAATCATTGCGAGGTTGGCATTGCCAACTTCACGTACCGCCCGATCCAGGGCGTTTTCCCGGCACTCCTTCTGATCGTTCATTTCCCGCAGCGTCTTCCTGTGGGTGTCTTCACAGACAGTTTCCGCAGTGCGACGCAGACGGGTGTACAGTGTTTGCGCATCTTCCGCCTGGCTCAGGTTCAGGTCGGCGTAGGACACGCGCATTGACTGAATACTGATCTCGGGAATGTTGGCGGTGCTGATGGTGGAGAGGCCGCTCAGGACAGTAAATGCGGCGGCGGCAATAACGGTATTACGGGTAGAGCGAATGTGCATGGCGAGACTCCTGGTTTCATGACCCTAATCTGGCAAGCGTGTGCCTGCGATAGGTGTGACCGGGCGTCGGCGACACGGTTCGCGCCGCTGCGATGAGTTGCGGCCTTCGGCCGACGAGCCGTGGGAGCTGTCGACGAAGTGCGGGAATCGAGCGATCAGTTACAGAAGATAATGCTGTTCTCGACGATGCAGGAGTTGATCACCTCGATGACCGCTGCCCGGAATGCCGGCTGCTCGGCAATCTCCTGCCAGTCTACCGGGTCGGCCTGGGCGACGGGTGTGAAATGCTGAAGCGCTGCGCCGGCCAGCAGGCCGGCAGCAAAAAAGAGGGCGGGAGCGGCACATCCTGGAACTGTCATGGTATTGCCTCACTTGGTGATGTGTTCGCAGTATACTCGCCGCCCTCTGGCCACCGTTGAGAACGACCATGCAGTACCTTGAAGCCGGCGCCGATATTCGCGGCAAAGGCCGCCAATACCGCTACGCCCTGTGGCGAATCTGGGACCGGGACCTGCCGGCGGTCATGTTCATCGGGCTCAACCCCTCTACCGCGGATGCCCGCATTGATGACCCCACCCTGGTGCGCTGCATCGGTTTCGCCCGGGACTGGGGCTATGGCGCTGTCTACACCGCCAACCTGTTTGCTTACCGTGCCACCGACCCCCGGGATATGAAGAAAGCCCGCGCCCCCGTGGGGCGCGACAATGACAGGGTCATCCTCGAACTGGCGGGCAGGGTAGACAAGGTCATTGCCGCCTGGGGGAACGATGGTGCCTACCTGGATCGCGCCGCCGAAGTGCGGGCCCTGCTGCCAGGGCTTCACTACCTGAAAATGAACGCCTCAGGCCAGCCAGCCCATCCCCTGTACCTGCCAAAAGGCTTGCAACCTCAGGCCTGGTAACTGGCGCCTGCGGCCATGCAGTTGGCAGCCGCTGCCACGGCTGATCCCCAGGCCTTCACGCATAGTCTATCCATGTCGAAAAGGGAGGGCTGTGACGTGAACATACGAATCAAACCCGAGCAGGTCTACATTATCGTGTTCTGTTTTTTTGCGGCAGGTGCCGGCTGCAAGGCGGTTGGGGAATACGCCCTGGAGCGCTTCGATGCGCCCGCTGGCAGCGAGACGGTGGTCAATGATCCGCTGGCTCCAGAGGTGAGCGAGGCGCAGTTCTGGGTCAATGAAGCCAGTGAATTTCCAGATATGGAAAACTTGTCCGGGTCCCCGGTTCAGGGCATGGACATGTCACGGTCACAGGGGTAGAAAATCGACGCTATGAGTGAAACCTTTAAACTGCTTGATGCGCTCACCAGCCGCAATACCGAACTGGTGCGTCAGCTGGTGGACGATGGCCGTACCGACCTGCGGCGGCTAGCCGAGATCCTGCAGCGACTCAGGCAGGCAGCACGGTCCGAAGCTGTGGCCGACGCGGAACTGGAGCGCAAAATCGTGCGCCTGGACCGCGGCCTCTAGTCCAACTCTTTCTTGCCGCTACCGAAATCCTCCGGATCCGTCATCCGTAGCTGTTTTTCGGTGATCTGGCTACTGATCTTCCAGGCCGCGCCGATGACTGCCAGCAGGGCTTCTTTCTGTTCCGCCGTGAGATGCACATCCCACCAGTCCATATTGGCGCGCCAGTGCCGGTGAATATCGCGGGGCGCTTCCCCCTCGGCGGGCGCCTGGGGAAACATCAGGGCGTCGATGCTGATGTCATAGTAGAAGGCAAACAGGCTGAAGGCATGCAGGCCAATATCGGTCTCGTCCGAAGGATTGCACCAGCGTCGCACGGTGGACTGTGACACGCCGGCCACCTTCGCCGCCATTTCCACGGTGATGTCTTCCCGCTTCATGAGGCGCCGCAGGCGCTCTTTGGTGACTGACAAGTCCATCTTCCGCCGCTAGCTGCAGTTCCCAGTACAAAACGAAGTTTTGATTATCGCGGCGTGGGGCGGGGTGTCAATCCATATTTGCTCTGTCGTGTGAGATTACAGCGCAGGCGCGTAGCGGATGCTGAACCTACTGCTGCACAGCATGCAGGCTATAGTCGCGATCGCGCCGGAAGGCGGCTAGTTTGTCCCGGTCAATATTCATACCCAGGCCAGTACCCGTCTGCAGGTGCAGCTCGAAGTCCCGGTATTCAGGGTCCTGTTCGGTGATTGATTCGGCAACCAGCAGCGGTCCCGACAGTTCACCGCCGTAGGGCAGGTCCTTCAGGGTGGCGCAGAACTGCATATTGGCGCCGGTGCCATAGGAAGATTCCAGGAACGTGCCCATATAAACCGGTATGCCGGCGGCCAGGGCCATTTCCGAGAGCGTCTTGGTGCGACGCATGCCGCCGGTTTTCATGATCTTAAGGGAAATCAGGCTGCCCGCGCGCAATTCTGCTACCCGCTGCATGTCCTGCAGGCTGCACACACTCTCATCCAGCATGTGAGCAATGGGGCACTGTTGCGTGAGCCGGGCGCAGCCTGCCAGGTTCCACCTTTGTAGCGGTTGTTCAATCAGGTCGACGCCGGCATCAACCAGCCTCGGTACGGCCCAGCTTGCTGTAGTCTCATCCCAACGGCCGTTTGGATCACAGCGCACCTGCGCCAGACCCTCCAGTTCGCGGGCGACGCGGCAGGCCCGCGCGACATCTGCCTCGGGGTCCATGGCGCCCATCTTGAGCTTGAAGATCCTGTGTAGACGTTGGTCGAGTTTCTCTCGCGCCTCGTCGATCTCGGCGCCAGCGTCACCGGTGGCCAGCGGCCAGGCGACGGGCAGTGAATCGCGGGCTTTTCCTCCCAGCAGGTTGTACACCGGTTGCTCGAGCGCCTTGCCCTGGATGTCCAGTAGCGCCATTTCAATGCCGGCCTTGGCGAAGCTGTTGCCGAACACGGCGTCGTCCAGCTTTCCCATGATGCCGTCGATGGCGAACGCGTCCTCGCCGATCACCAGTGGGGCCAGGTAGGCGTCGACGTTGGCTTTTATGCTCTCCACGCTTTCGCCGCCCCACCAGGGGCCACTCGGCAGGGAGACTTCGCCGACGCCCTCAATGCCGTCATGGGTGCGCAGGAAGAGCAGCACCATGCTCTGGGAGCGTGCATCCAGTGCGGCAAAACGCTGTTCACGCACCAGGGGGAGGTCGACGATGATCGCCTCAACCGTTTCAATCCGTTGAGTACTGTGTCCACTCATAACCACCACCTCGTTGCGGCAACCTGGAATTTACGGTCGCTCTGTCTTGTACTGAGGATGGTAGACAGGCTCGAGGCATTCTTGAAATACTATGTTTGCGGATTAACGATACGTTTTCGGTATCGCTAAAAATCCGCACCAGAGCGCCCTGACGATGGAGGTGCAGCTTATGGAGATGCGACAGATCCGTTACTTTGTCGCGGTCGCGGAGGAAGGCAATTTCAGTGCCGCCTCCCGCCGCCTGTACGTGTCGCAACCGCCGATCACTCGCCAGATCCAGCAACTGGAACGGGAACTGGGAGTGGAACTGTTTGTCAGGCACCGCAAGGGAGTCACGCTCACACCCGCCGGCGAGGCTTTCCTGGAGGAGGCGCGGCAAATCCTAACGCGCAGTCGGTTGGCCAAGGAGCGCAGCCAGGCGGCCGCCCAGGGCGACATCGGCAGCCTGGAAGTCGCCTACTTTGGTTCGGCCATTTACGCCGTGATCCCCCAGCTCATTCGCCAATTCCGGGCTCGCAACCCCACGGTCAGTGTGTCCCTGCAACCATTGGCCAAAGATGCGCAAATGGAAGCGATCAAGGACGGCCAGATTCACGTCGGCTTCGGCCGGTTCTTCCCGCAGGACGACGCCGTGACCCAGCGCACCGTGGCAGAGGAAAAACTGATTGTCGCGATTCCGGAGGGGCACCCCTTCCAGAAACGCAGGACCATTACCGCCCAGGCCCTGAGCCGTGAAACACTGGTACTGTTTCCCAAGGTCGGCAGGCCGAGTTTCGCCGATGAGGTCCTGCGCGTACTGACCCAGCGCAACTTCAAGCTGCAGCAGGCACTGGAGACTGCCGATCTCTCCTCGGCGATGGCACTCACTGCCGCGGGCATGGGAGTCTGCCCGGTTCCGGACTCCGTTGCCCAGTTGGAGTGGCCAAATGTGCGCTTCCTCAGGCTGCAGGGGGTGAACGAACTGGCCGCCGTTAACTGCATTTATACCTCGGACCGGGAGTCCCCCATTCTTCTCCGATTCCTGGAAACGCTGGACGATACGCAAATCGTATAGTTATAGGCGCCAAAAGGTATTGGACCGTATGGCGTGTGCTGGGTAATTTTCTCCTATCTGCCGCACCGGCCCTTTGCCGCCGGTCCGGGCTATCCAGCAGTCAACGTTATACCGGAGATCCTCATGTCAGATCGTGTAAAAGAAGTAGTCGACGCCATCGTCGGTGGAGTTCGCCAGGCCCTCGCGGATACCAGGGTCACCGCCGACGAATACCGAACAGCGATCGGTTACCTTCAGGAAACAGCCCAGAACGGCGAACTGCCGCTCATGATCGATGTCTTCTTCAATATCGCCATCGTCGAGAACGAGAACAGCATGCACGCCGGGACCCAGTCGGATTTGCAGGGTCCCTACTACCTGCCCGACGCGCCCTTCGTGGACGGTGAGATCAAGACCATGGACGAATTCGAGGGCAAGCCGGTGCTGGTGCGCGGCACGGTCACCGACACCGACGGCCAGCCGGTCGCAGATGCGGTCCTCGATATCTGGCAGTCCACGCCGGATGGCAAGTACAGCGGCATCCACGACGACATTCCGGTGGACTACTACCGGGGCAAGGTACGCACCGCCGCGGACGGCAGCTACACCGTGCGAACAACCGAGCCGGTGCCTTACCAGATTCCCGCCCAGGGCAAGACAGGTGCCTTGCTGCGTGCCATGGGAAGCCACACCTGGCGCCCGGCCCATATCCACTTCAAGGTGAACAAGGAGGGCTATCACCCGATTACCCTGCAGGCCTACTTTGAAGGTGGCGACTATGTCGGTGACGACTGCTGCTCCGGCAAGTGCAACGAGGGCCAGAACGTGATCCCGGAAAAGTACGAGGGTGACGTTCGCATCATGGAAGTCGATATCGTGATGGACAGCGCGTCAGCGCAGGCAGCCTAGGGAGCGGGGCAATGTGTCACGGAGCGGCGAGCGCCCGGTTTCCCACGCCCGATCCAAGGGAGAGTTTCTCCGGGGCGATGGAAGGGCTGGCTTTCGGGGATCCGGGGGCCGGCAAGCAGGTGGTCCTGATTCCCGACATCTACGGCCCCAATGCCTTCTACCAGGGGCTCGCCACTCATCTTGCCGGCAAAGGCGCCTGTGTGTACCTGGTGAATCCGTTTGCCGGCCTGGGCGAGTTGCCTGAGGCCACCCGGGAAGCCGCGTTCGCCCGTCGTCACAAGGTCCGTGACCGGGCGTGCGTAGACAGCCTCGAACGCTTTTGTGCTGAACGGCACATCACGGGAGTGGTCGGCTTCTGCCTGGGCGGCAGCTACGTCTTTGAACTGGCCCGGCGTGGTGCCAGCCAGGACCTCGTGGGCTTCTACGGTTTTCCGCAGGGTATGGAGAACGCCGACCCGCTGGAGCGGCCCTTTGACTACCTGCCCGCCACGGCGACGCCGCAGCTCTGCCTCATGCCTGGCCAGGACCAGTCCGTGGGCGTGGACAACGTGGCCAGGCTCGCGGAAATCGCCGCGGCCAACCCGGCCATCGACCTGAGCGTCTACGCGGAATCCGGACACGGTTTCCTCGCCGACCTCGACAGTGATGATGCGGTGTTGCGCGGAAACGCTGAACAGGCGCTAGCCCGCTGTGAACAGGCACTCGGTCTGGCCTGACCAGCCGCTTTCAGTACAGCCATTTCTGTTGCGCCGGGAGGGCGTAGCCATGCAGAGTTTTACCTATAACGGGTTGCCCACCCGGGTGATCTTCGGCAGCGGAACCCGCGGTGCCATGGCCGCCGAAGCCGAGAAACTGGGCATCAGCCGGGCCCTCGTGCTGTCGACACCCTTCCAGGCGGAGCTTGCCCAGGAAGTGGCCGCAGACCTGGGGTCCCTTGCCGTGGGGTGCTTTAGCGAGGCGGCCATGCATACCCCCGTCTCTGTCACCGAGAGTGCGCTCGCTGCCCTGCAGGAGGCGGGAGCCGACGGCGTGGTGTCGGTGGGTGGCGGCTCTACCACCGGGCTTGGCAAGGCCATCGCCCTGCGAACCGATGTGCCGCAGCTGGTATTGCCGACCACCTATGCGGGTTCGGAAATGACCAATATCCTCGGCCAGACCGAGGGCGGTCGCAAGACAACACTGCGCGACCCGAAGGTTCAGCCGGAGACGGTGATCTACGATGTGGACCTGACCCTGACTTTGCCGCCGGGCCTGTCCGGCACCAGTGGCATCAATGCTATCGCTCACGCGGTTGAGGCCCTGTATGCAGAAGACCGCAACCCGGTGGTATCGCTGCTTGCCGCGGAAGGGGTAGCGGCGCTGTATCGTGGACTGCCTGTCATTGCCGAAGATGCCCACAATCGTGAAGCGCGTACCGACGCGCTGTACGGCGCCTGGCTGTGCGCGATATGCCTCGCTTCCACCGGGGTGGCCTTGCACCACAAGCTTTGCCACGTGCTCGGTGGTTCCTTCGATCTGCCCCATGCAGAAACCCATACGGTGGTATTGCCGCAGGCGCTGGCCTATAACGCGCCCGCCGTGCCGGAAGCGATGAGCCAACTGGCGCGGGCAATGGATACCGCGACTCCCGCGGCAGCCCTGTTCGACCTCGCGGTCGCCATGGGGGCGGATACGTCCCTTGCAGCGCTCGGCATGCCGGAAAGCGGCATCGAGGCCGCTGTGGATATCACTCTGGAAAATCCTTACTGGAACCCCCGGGAACTGGCGCGCGATCCCATACGCGACACCCTGCAGGCGGCCTGGCGCGGCGATCGGCCGGAGGTCTGAGTCAATGCAGCCCGGCGCCTACATCTGCGATGGCATCCGCACGCCCTTCGGCCGCTATGGCGGTGCGCTGGCGAGTGTGCGGCCGGACGACCTGGCAGCCCATGCCATCACCAACCTGCTGGAGCGCAACCCGACGCTGCCCGCAGCCGCGGTCGACGAAGTCATCCTGGGCTGCGCCAACCAGGCTGGCGAGGACAATCGCAATGTCGCGCGCATGGCGGCGCTGTTGGCGTGTATGCCGGACACCGTGCCCGGTGTCACGGTGAATCGACTCTGCGGCTCCGGGATGGATGCCGTGGGAAGCGCCGCCCGGGCAATAGCGGCGGGGGAGATCGATGTGGCGCTGGCCGGCGGTGTTGAATCCATGTCACGGGCGCCGTTTGTCATGCCCAAGGCCGGCAGCGCCTACGATCGCGCGGCCGAGGTGTACGACACCACCATCGGCTGGCGCTTTATCAACCCGCAAATGCAGTCGCAGTTCGGTACCGACAGCATGCCCGAGACTGCGGAGAACGTTGCGCAGGAATTCCAGGTGACGCGGGAAGACCAGGATGCATTCGCCCTGCGCTCCCAGCAGCGGGCAGCCGCGGCAATCACATCGGGCCGCCTGGCGCAGGAGATCACGGCGGTCCATGTTCCGCAGCGCAAAGGCGCCGACCTTGTCGTGGAGCGGGACGAACACCCGCGCGAAACCGCGATGGAGAGCCTGGCGAGGTTGCCCACGCCGTTCCGGGCGGACGGCACGGTCACTGCAGGCAACGCCTCCGGTGTCAACGATGGATCGGCCGCACTGCTGGTCGCCAGTGAAGTTGCTGCCAACCGATACGGCCTGGAACCTCAGGTGCGAATAATGGGCATGGCCACCGCCGGGGTTGCACCTCGCCTCATGGGTGTGGGCCCGGTGCCGGCGAGCCAGCGACTGCTGGAGCGCTGCGGCCTGGTGGTGGATCAACTCGACGTCATCGAACTGAATGAGGCCTTTGCTGCCCAGGCCCTGGCGGTGTTGCGCCAGCTCGGCATCGCCGACGACGATGCCCGGGTAAACCCCAACGGCGGAGCCATTGCGCTCGGGCACCCCTTGGGCGCCAGCGGCGCACGCCTGTTGCTCACCGCAGCCAGGGAGCTACACGCCTGTAGTGGCCGTTACGCCCTGTGCACCATGTGTGTGGGCGTGGGGCAGGGGATTGCCGTCCTGATGGAGCGCGTATGAAGTCGGTGCCTGTAATTACCGCTGCCGCTGCGGCCGAGCTTGTCCAGTCGGGCAATACGCTGCTGGTAGGCGGCTTTGGCATGACCGGCAACCCGGTGCACCTGGTACATGCGCTGGCTGAGCGCCCCGAGGTGACCGGCCTGACTTATGTCGGGAACAACGTCGGTGAAGCGGGGCTCGGCGGTGGCCGCCTGTTGAGAAACGGCCAGTTGCGCAAGGCCATCGGCTCTTTCTTCACCAGCAATCGCGAAGCGGTAGAGGCCGCCCAGAGCGGTCGCATCGAGGCTGAACTGATTCCCCAGGGCACGCTCGCAGAAGCCCTGCGGGCCGGTGGCGCCGGTATCGGGGCGTTCTATACCCCGACCAGCGCCGGGACGCGGCTTGCGGAAACCCGAGAGACTCGCAGTTTCAACGGCCAGCAACAGGTGCTGCAGGAGGCAATTCGCGGCAACGTGGCCTTTGTGCGCGCGTGGACGGCGGATACTGCCGGCAATCTCCAGTACCGGCTCACGGAGCGCAATTTCAACCAGGCTATGGCCACGGCGGCAGACGTGGTGGTGGCGGAAGTGCAGCATATTGTTCCCGAGGGCCAGCTTGACCCCGACCAGATTCACACGCCGGGCTGCTTTGTCGACTACCTGGTGCAGGCCGATATCTCGGAGGAAACTCTC
The DNA here is from genome assembly GCA_965229625.1 of Halieaceae bacterium. Lineage (GTDB taxonomy): Bacteria > Pseudomonadota > Gammaproteobacteria > Pseudomonadales > Halieaceae > JANQIO01. The sequence continues at coordinate 64,154 of CBDDJJ010000002.1, read as the reverse complement.
GGTTCCTCGGCCAGCGTGGCCAGCAGCGACAAACAGGTCAGTGATGAGCGCATGAACATGGCCCGCGCGGCGCTGGCGGAGTTGTCTGAGGGTGACGTCGTCAACCTGGGTATCGGTATCCCCACCCTGGTGGCGGACCTGATCACCCCCGAGCACGGCATCATCCTGCACAGCGAGAACGGCATGCTGGGCGTCGGTCCCGAGCCCACCAAAGGTGGCGCCATGGACTATCCGGTCAATGCCGGCAAGATTCCGGTCACCGCGCTGCCGGGCAGCAGCTACTTCGATTCGGCCACCTCCTTTGGGATGATCCGTGGCGGCCACGTGGATGTGGCCATCATGGGCGGCTTGCAGGTGGATGCCCAGGCCAACCTGGCAAACTGGGCGGTTCCGGGCAAGCCCCTGCTGGGTGTTGGCGGCGCCATGGACCTAGCGCATGGGGCCCGCAAGCTGATTGTCACCATGTCCCACCAGGACCGGGCCGGCCGCTCCAAGATTGTGCCCAGCTGCGAGCTGCCGCTGACGGCGCTGGCCGCAGTGGATGTGATCATTACGGAGCTCGCTGTATTCCGCTTTATCGAAGGCTCGCTGACATTGACCGCTCTGATGCCCGGCATCGACCTGGCACAGGTTCAGCAGGCGACAGATGCAGACTTTGAGGTGGCGCTTTGATTCATCCCGGTGAACGCTTTCCGGACATTGCCATAGCCACCGTGGACGGTGCCCCCCGGCACCTGCCCATGGATCTGGGTGCGGATTTCACGCTGTTGGTGGTATACCGCGGACTGCAGTGCAGCGTCTGTGAAGCCTACCTGCGGGAGTTCTCGGACCAGGCCGAGGCGTTTGCGCAGCTTGGTGTCGATATCATCGCGGCGTCCGCCGAAGGTGAGGACCGCGTGCGTGCGGCGCGCGATGCCTGGACCGGCGCTCGCCTGAGTTTTGGCCACAGCCTGGACCGGGACGTGGGCCGTACCCTGCGCCTGTTCCGGTCCAGCGCCAGGAAGGCGACAGAACCCGGAGAGTTTTTTGAGCCGGGGCTCTACCTGTTGGACTGGCAGGGCCGCCTGCTGTTTGTCTCAATCCAGAACATGCCCTTCGGTCGACCGCCGGTCGCCGTGCTGCTGGAGTGGATCAGGAAGATCAAGGATAACGGCATCCCTGCGCGGGGCGCCCTGCACTATTAGTGGTGTGTGAGCAGTGAATATCGATAGCAGAACTGGAAAACCCGCGGAACCCGGCAATGCCATCCCCGGCTATGAAGCCATTCGTGACGCACTGCAGGTACAGGCCATCGGTGCGCGGCAGGTGCTGCCGGTCCACGACTGCCTGTTGGCGATTCTTGCCAGCCTGTGCCTGGAAAGCCGTAAGGCCGCCATGATCGAGAAAGTCGGGCTCGCCCTGGAGGCGGGCCTGGAGCCGCGCGCCGTGTCGGAACTGGTGTTGCAGACGGGTCTCTACGGCGGCCTGCCCCTGGTGGAAGAGATGGGCGAGTTGTTGGGCAAGGTGTTCATGGGCAAGGGCGTGAAGCCCAGCCTGGAGCTGTTACCTCCGGAGGATCGCGAGCAGCTGCTGGTCGCCGCCTCGGAATACCAGCGCCTGCTGCATGGCGAGCGCCAACAGTGGGGCCACGCTGACCCCATGGATGAACACACGGCAGAACTCTACGGTATCACCTCGCAATACGGCTATGGCCTGGTGTGGCGTCGACCTGGCCTGGACATGCGCCAGCGCCTCATCGTCGCGCTGTCCTGCTTTGTCACCATCGGCTACGTCGACAACTTCCTGCTTAAATTCACCCGTTCCGCCATGACCCATGGCTTCACCGTTGAGGAAGTCAGGGAAGTGGTCGTGCAGGTATCTCCCTATATTGGCTTCCCTCGTGCCCTGCGCGCGCTCACCGTGATGAAGGGTGCCTTCGAAGATCCGGAAGCCGCGCCAGGCGACTGAGTCCACCCCGTATTAGTGTCCCGGCGACCGCTTCCACTCCTTCCAAATGACGGTTGTATCCCCACGCCTCTGGCGTCGCGTTTCCGCATGCCATAAAAAAGCCCCGCGATGGCGGGGCTGGTCTGCAGCAGGAAGGACCTAGAAGTTGTACTGCAGGGCCACGCTGTAGCGGCGTGGCTGGTTGGGCTCGGCCAGGTAGATCGATGAGCCCGGGCTGGCCAGTCCGAAGCGGCTGTAGGCTTCATCTGACAGGTTCCTGCCCACCAGTCCCAGGCGAACCCGGTTGTCCGGGCTGGAGAGCCACGCGGCGGCGTTGTAGACCTCATACTCCTCCTGGAAGGTTCCCGGGGCGAGCGGGGTTTCCGTGTAGTAGTCGTCGGAGTAGGTGGCATCACCGCGCAGCAGAAGCTCCCAGCCGTTGCCCACCAGGGTGCGGTACTCAGCGAAAATTGTGCCTTTCCACTCGGGGGCGAAGATCAGCGTCTCGTCTTCCAGATCCTGGGTACAGGCGCCGGGCGATGCCGCGGCCTGTCCCGGTGTGCAGGGTGCATCGGGGAAACTGTCGTAGTAGGCATCCAGGTAGGCGAGGTTGCCGCCGATGAGGAGGTTGTCTGTCACCGACCAGCGACCGTCGATCTCCACGCCCTGGCTGATGGCGTCGGCAGCGTTCTGCACCTGGAAGGCTACAGTGCCCGGCACCGACGAGGACACCTGCAGATCCTCGATCTGCATATGGAACACGGCCACATTCAGTTCGAGCCTACTGTCGGCAAAAAGACCCTTCATACCCACCTCAACTGAGTTGTTGATCTCCTCCTCGAACTCGATGTTGAAATCAGGATCTGCCGACACCCGGTCACTGAAACCACCCGCCTTGTAGCCCTGGGATGCAGTGGCGTAGACCATCACGGTATCGCTGATGTCGTACTGGACGTTTAGGGATGGAGTGAAGCGATCTTCGTCCCGCGACTCGTTTGGCCGTTGTACGGCCGCTTCCAACGGGCCGAACGGACCCGGAGGGAAGGGAATTCTCTCGTTATAGGACGAGCCAAACGGCTGGTAGTAACGCTCGAAATCGTATTCCTTGTCCTCGATCGTGTAACGTCCGCCAATGGTGGCCGTCAGCCTGTCGGTGAAGCGGTAGCGGTACTGACCGAAGATGGCGACTGTCTGCGTGTTCTGGTCGAAGTACTCGACCTGCTGAATCGCCAGTGGTGCGCCGGGAATGTCATTGAAGTCGATATCGGTAGGGCTGTTTCGCTCCAGGTCAGTGTCTTCCAGGTAGACGCCGATGATGTAGTCGGACTTGCCCGTGACCTCAGACGTGAAGCGGAACTCCTGCGTGAGCGATTCGAATTCCTCGTCCCGGTAAGCGTTGTAGGCGCCCCCGGCGATTCCCATGTCGATGGCGTAGAACTTGTCCTGGAATTCGTAGGTCTGGTAGGCGGTGATGGACAGGAATTCACCGGCGGCAAAGTCATGGGTTATCCGCAGTACCGTGGCTTCGACCTCCTGGTCGCGCTGCGGGCAGAAGCCCGGCAGGTTGTGTTCCACCGGCGGATCATCGGCGCAGGTGTAGTCGGTTGTCCAGTCCAGGCCCCGTTCCCACCCGGGCGAGAAAGTACGGAATGCGTTTTCCAGGCCCGGGTTGCTTTCCGGCGCCGCGACGATGCGATTGGAGGTATTGCCCCGGGCATCCAGCTCGCCGTATTCGTACTTGATTTCGGCCACGGTGTTTTCGCCGAGGTCAGCCTCCAGGCGTAGTCTGACGCCGATGTCTTCCCGCTCGCCGCCATCCGGGCCATTCAGCCGGTTTTCGATGTAGCCGTCACTGTCGGCATAGCGCAGCGCCAACCGGCCGCGCACGTTGTCCGTCAGCGGGCCTGATACGTAGCCTTCGACATCGCCGAAATTACCGCTGGATTCGTAGCTGCCGTAGTTCAGCCTCACGCCACCCTCGAAGGTGTCGGTGGGTGCGCCGGAGCGAATGATCATGGCCCCGGCCAGCGTGTTCTTACCAAACAGCGTCCCCTGCGGACCGCGCAGAATTTCAACGCTGGCAGTATCCATGAAACTGAGCAGGCTGGCCGCGCCTCGGCCGATGTAGACATCGTCCACAAAACGCCCCACCGGTTGCTCGATGGAGTGAGAAGTACCCGTGCCAAGGCCACGAACGTACAGGTTCGGCAGGATGGTCGAAATAGAGGCCTCAAAGTTGGGTACGTACAGGGCGACTTCTTCGATGTCGACCACGCCCATATTGGCCATGGTCTCACCGGTCACGGCTGCCACGGAGACGGGTACATCCTGCAGGCTCTCCTGGCGCTGTGTGGCGGAGACGATAATCTCCTCCAGTACCTGGGCGGAAGCGGTGCCCGCCGACAGGGCAAGACACATTCCGGTGAAGATTTGGCTGCGTTTCGCGATCATTACTCTCTCCTGGATAAAGCGGCGTTGTTATGTGGTGCTAGACCGCTTCTCCATTCAGGTGGATGGTGGTGTTGGTGGGGGTGGCGTTCATGATGGCCTGCATGGCCATACACGCGTTTTCTGATTCCTGCGCTAACTGCTTGATGTCGTCCGGCGACTGATTCCCTTCGACGATGATGTGCGTTTCCACGCCCAGGCAGCGGCCACGGAAATCGCCTTCCGCTTCTGCCTCAGTAACCAGGGTGGTCGCGAAGCTGGTGCGTTGCTCGATGCACAGGCTGTCGATGTCGAGTTTCTTGGAGCGAACGAATGCGGTCAGGTGAGTCAGCAGGCAAAAGGCGATGCCGGCGGACAGGTAGCCCAACGGAGGAGGTGCGTCGTCGGTTCCGCCCAGCGCACCGCCTTCGTCACAATGGATCTCGAACGGGCTCCAGGTGGGCAGGTTGGGCTCCACCACGGCGCGTTTTTGCATGCCCTGCAGGGATTCGGCGCGCAGGTTGACCTCAAAACTCATTTGCTCACCGAGCCGGGGTTTGACGAACTCGGTGACCGTGATTTTTTCCAGTGCCGGGCTGGCTTCGTGCTTGCTGACTATCGTTTTATTGTCTTGCATCGCTTTGCCTCGCTCTGTCGTAGGGTGCGGTTCAGGGGCTCCTGCCGAGGATCTGCAGCAGGGCCTCGCGCAGGTCAGCCTCGGGCGTCCTGGACAGCTTCCTGGCGCGCCAGCCGACAAAGAAGTCAGGTCGTACCAGCAGCGCGCCGTTTTCGTCGATTTCCCGCAGCCTGGCGAAGTCACCGAACGGATCTTCGACCTCTTGTTTGGGACCGATCACATGGGCGCTGATGGGAAGCTTGAGTTCCTTCGCCAGGCTTGCGGCGGCCTCGGCCCAGGCCTCGCCTCCGGTACCGGTCACGACCGTGAACTGCCCCTGTCCGCACAGGTCGATCGACGAAATCTTGTCGCTGCCGCGCTGTAACCAGGCGTGCGGGATCGGCGCGCCGGGACGGCTGCTGTGCTCGTGATAGAGCTCTGCATCGCGCTTGAAGCCGGGGTCCCGCGAGCCGTCCGGCACCACCGCGTCCGACGTGTAGCGCAGGTTCATCTCGACGCCATGGGCGTTGTAGACATAGTGTGTGCTGTTGATCGCCTTGAGGATGGCGGCGCGCTGCTTGGCCGCCGCCCGGGTGCTGTCGGCGCGGGCGCGCATATTGGCGCGCATCTGCTCAGGGTTGTCCGCGTCGAACAGCCCCAGTGCGCCGAGTATGGGCGGGAAGTCCTCCAGACTCTTGTTGGCGCGCTTGACGATCTGCTCGGCCACCGGGGTTCGCTCCTGGTGGTAGCTGTCAAGCAGCGACGGGTCTGCTTCGCCGCGCAGCACCATGGCCAGCTTCCAGCACAGGTTGAAGGCATCCTGTATCGAGGTATTGGAACCGAGGCCGTTGGTGGGCGGGTGGCGGTGCGTAGCGTCGCCCATGCAGAACACGCGGCCGCTGGTGTTGTTGGTGGCCCAGGCGTTGTTGACTGTCCAGGTAGAGGTGGCCTCGATCTTGACGTCTATGGTGTCGTCGCCGATCAGGTTGTGGACGATCTGGGTAGCAAACTCCTCGGTGACTTCCGGCGGGCCCTGGTCCATCTCGTAGCCCCAGATGGCCAGCCACTTGTGCCAGGGACGGACCATGCGCACCACGCCAATACCCAGGCCGCCGATGTTGGAGCCGGGTTGAATCACCCAGTAGAGCACGCTGGGGCGATGCGCCACGTATTTGGAGAGGTCAGCCTCGAACACCATGTTGATCGAACCGGACAGGCCCATGTCGCCCGCCAGCGGCAGCCCGGCGTCGTCGAAAACGCGGGAGTTGGCGCCGTCCGCACCGATCAGGTAGCGGCTCTTCACTTTATATTCCGCGCCAGTCAGGCGATCACGCACGGTGGTGGTGACATGATTCTTGTACTGCTTGTGAGACAGGTACTCGGTATCGAAACGCACCTTTGAGCCACGCAGGGCCGCCGCCTTGATCAGCATGGGTTCGGCGAGATTCTGGGGTAGGTCGCACATGGATGTCGGGCTGGACAGCGTGTAGTCCGCCAAGCGTTGTGGGTGCGTACCCCAACTGTGAATGCGGCCGAACTCGTCGCCGGCCAGGCTTTCACAGTAGGTGTTCTCGCCCATCAACTCCGCCGGCGCTGCCAGGCTGACCGCTTCTTCCTCGAGTCCGAGATCGCGAAACACTTCCATGGTGCGCTGGTTGGTGATGTGCGCACGGGGTGTGCGCGCGGTCCACCCGAACTTGTTGATCACCATGTTCGAGATGCCGTAGGTGGCCAGCAGCGCCGCCGCGCTCGCTCCCGCGGGCCCCGTGCCGATAATCAATACATCAATATCGAGACCGGGATTACGCTCCGCCATGCTGTGTGCTCCGCCGTTTTTATAGTTAGGGACTTACTTGATGAGCAACGGTAAGAAACGGGAGCCATGCTTTCCAATACTTTTTGTCAGCCCAATCTATAGCTAAACCGTATAGCTCCATTCGCAGCGGTAAAATTGCTTTCGATCGTTGGATAGGTCGCAAATGCGTGGCAATCAGCGCAGCGGGCATTCGGCTGCTCCGGGTGGAAGCTGGCTCATCCTGACCCTTGGGGGTTCAAGTATCGGGACGGTCTGTCAGCGCTGTCGGCGCGCTTTCTTCATTACTCCATTAAAAGTACCCTTCCCCAAAAGCCTCCGGGGGTGTGGCTGTTTGAATATCGGGTGGAATCCTTCAGCGCTGGTTCGCGCGCTGCTCATCTACGTGGTCTGCTGCTTCGCTGCCCTGCAGGTCGTGGACCTGCTGCAGGCACCCCTGGGATTGCCTGACACCAGCGGTCGCTGGCTGCTGTTGCTGATGTTGGCCGCGGCCCCACTGCTGGCTGCGATGGTCGCCTGGCGCGCCGCGTCCAGGCAGCCTATGACGGGGTTCGGCCCTGGCCCGGCGGACGGACAGACACGGTTCCTGGTGGGGCCGGCGCAGCTCGATACCGCAGCCCGCCAGATCTGCTTTGATGGCGAGCCGGCCGACGTGCAGCCCAAGGTGTTTGACCTGATTGTCTACCTGGTCCGGGCCCGGGACCGGGTGGTCAGCAAGGATGAATTGTTCGACGCCATCTGGCCGTCGGTGGTGGTGACCGAGGCCTCCCTGACACAGTCAATCAAGCGGGCCCGGGACCTGTTCCGGCAGCACGGTTTCCCTGAAGACGTGATTCGCACGGTGGCGCGCAAGGGCTACCAGTTCAATCATGAGGTGAGTGCGGCGCAATCCTCGGTGACCACCGCACCGCCTGCGTGGCAGGGGGTAGCCGTGCAAACCGCTCTGGTGGCATTGTTGGCGCTGGGTCTTGGTGTCTGGGCGTTCAGACAGCCGCCGCCAGTCAGCCCGCAACCCGGAGCCTATAACAACTCCCTCGCGGTACTGCCGTTCAGCAACCTGTCCACGGATGCCGACTTCGGCTACTTCACTGACGGCCTCACGGAGACACTGACCAATTCACTGACCCGGGTGCGAGGCCTGCGGGTCATCGCCACCGGCTCTGCCGCCCGGTTCAGGGAGCCCGGCACCGAGTACCTGGCCATCGGTGAGCAACTGCGGGTCGATCACCTGGTACAGGGCAGCGTGCAGCGCGATGGCGACCAGCTCCGCATTACCGCCAGGCTGATCCGGGTCGAGGACGGCGCACAGCTCTGGTCGCAGATTTTCAATCGCCAGTTCGATGACGTGTTCTCCCTCCACGACGACATTGCCCGCGCCACGGTACAGCAGATGTCGGGCATCCTCGCCGCCAGCCTCAAACTGCCGGATGGGGCACCGGCTTTGGCCACCGATTCCGATGACTCGGAAGCCTATCGCCTGCTGCTGCGTGGCCAGGCCCTGCGCAAGCGAGGCGCCAACCAGGACCTGGGCGCGGCTGCCACGCTGTTTCGCCAGGCGCTGGACCTGCGCCCGGATTACACCGCGGCGATGGTGGCACTGGCCGATGCCACTCGCCTGCGCGCGACCACCGGCGACCTGCCCCGAGAGAGTGGCTTCGCTGAAGCCCTGGTGCTGGCCCGGCGGGCACTCAGCATCGACCCGGAACTGGCTGAGGCCTGGGTGCAGATCGGTGAAATCCAGCACCGGCATTTCTGGGAGTTCGATGCGGCGGCGGAGTCCTATCGCCGGGCCATGGCCATCAATCCCGGCGGTGCTTCTGCGCACTCGGCCTACGGCCGCTTCCTGGCCAAATCCGGCCGCGAGGAAGCGGCCGTGGCGGAGGCCCGCATTGCGCTCGACCTTGACCCGCTTTCAGCCAATGCTGCCAGTTCCCTGGTGATCAGGTTGGTGCGGGCAGGGCAGTTGCCGGAGGCCAGGAGCGTCCTGGATGATTTCAAAACCCGGCACCCGGAGCATGCCGATGTGCCCTGGCTGGAAGCCAACTGGCATATTCGCAGCGGCAGCTACAGTGACGCCCTGCAGTGGACCGCACTGGAGACGCTGGACTACCTGCGGCTGTGCCTCAGCGCCATCGCCCTCAATCACCTCGGCCGCACCGGGCAGGCGGAGCTGGCCCTGCAGGAGCTGATCGACACGGATGCCCAGGGCGCGGCATTCCAGATTGCCGAGGTCTATGCGCAGAACCGGCAGGTGGACCTGGCCTTCGAGTGGCTGGAGCGGGCCTTCCGGCAGGGCGATCCCGGCCTCAGCGAGCTGTACTCCAGCCTCAATCTCGCCAGTCTCTATGGCGATCCGCGCTTCGCCGACATCGGGTCCAGGGTGGGCCTGCCGCCGCCTCCGGAACAGTTCTGACGCGCCCTGACGGGCGCCGTCACGGAAAAGTCACCGAAAGGTTTGGGCCCCGTCAGGACTTCCGGGCGCCGGCCGCGAATAATCGCTCCCATGCCGAAAGGCAATAATTTTCAATAACTTATGGGAGTCTGTAATGAAACGTAGTCTGATACTGGTGTACGGCGTGGTCAGCTACCTGCTGTTCTTCGTCACCTTTCTGTATTCCATTGGCTTTGTCGGCAATCTGTGGGTACCGCGTACCATTGATTCCGCGCCCACCCTGTCCCTGGGCACCGCGCTGCTGGTCAATCTGGGCTTGCTGACAATGTTCGCGGTGCAACACAGCGGCATGGCGCGGCCCGCCTTCAAGCGCTGGCTCACGCGCTACATCCCGGCGGCGGCCGAGCGTAGCACCTATGTGCTGTTCTCTACCCTCGCCATGGCGGCGCTGATGTACTACTGGGCACCGCTGGGCGGCGTGATCTGGGCGGTGGAAAGTGACTGGGCAACGCTGGTCCTGAATGCCCTGTACCTCGGCAGCTGGGCCCTGCTGCTGTATGCGACCTTTCTTATCAACCATTTTGACCTGTTCGGCCTGCGCCAGGTGTGGTCGACCTTCCGCCAGCGGGAGTGCCGGGACCTCAAGTTTGTCACTCCGGCCCTGTACCGCGTGGTTCGCCACCCGATTTATGTGGGTTGGCTGGGCATCTTCTGGTTCACCCCGGTGATGACGGTCACCCACGTGCTGCTGGCGCTGGGCGTCACCGGCTACATCTTCCTGGGCATTGCACTGGAAGAGCGCGATCTCGAGCAGGCTCACCCGGAATATACCCAGTACAAGCGCAAGGTGCCGGCGCTGATACCCAGCTTTGGCCGCCGGCTGGAGGCAACACCCGAATCCAGCGCCGCCTGAGGCTGGTACATGCAGGCGTCCCACTGTCTTGGTGGGACGCCATTCCCCTGCCTATAATCCGGGCCATGGACGGCCCGGCCCTATGAATCCCGAATTGCTCGCATCTACCGCCTTGAACCCGGCGGTGTTGTTCTTCTTCCTGGGCATTCTCGCGGTGCTCACACGCTCGGACCTGGAGATTCCGCAGTCCATCTCCAAGCTCATGTCCCTATACCTGCTGCTGGCCATCGGCTTCAAGGGTGGGGTTGAACTCTCCCACAGCAACCTGGGTGCCGAGATTGCGATGACCTTGCTGGCCGCGGTGCTTATGTCCGCGCTGGTACCGGTCTACACTTTTTTTGTGTTGCGGCGCCTGGTACCGGTGCACGATGCCGCGGCCATTGCCGCCACCTATGGATCGATCAGCGCGGTCACGTTTATCACTGCAGTCGGTTTCCTGCAGGCGCTGGATATTACCAGCAGCGGATACCTGGTAGCGGCAATGGCGCTCATGGAGTCGCCGGCCATCATCACCGGCCTGGTGCTCTATCGCTTTTTTGCCGCCGACCTGGATGCCGACGGGGATTTCTCCTGGCCGAGAATACTGCGTGAGGCCTGCGTCAACGGCTCGGTGTTCCTGATTCTCGGCAGCCTGGTGATCGGCCTGGTGACCACGGATGCCCATGCCCAGGGACTGGCGCCCTTCACGGAGGACCTGTTCAAGGGGGTGCTGACGCTGTTCCTGCTGGATATGGGCTTGATCGCCGGTCGGCGGCTGGCTGCGCTGCGCGAGGCGGGCTCGGGGCTGATCCTGTTTGCCCTGCTGGTGCCGGTGGTAAATGCCGGCCTGGGCGTTGCGCTGACACTGGTGCTGGGCCTTGGGGTTGGAGATGCCCTGTTGTTCACGGTGCTATGTGCCAGTGCGTCTTATATTGCGGTGCCGGCCGCCATGCGTCTGTCCATTCCACAGGCAAATGCCAGCCTCTACGTCACGCTGTCACTCGCCGTGACTTTTCCCTTCAATATTGTTGTCGGCCTGCCGCTTTACCTGGCCGTTATCAGATGGGTGCATGCATGAAGCCAGTCAAACGCATTGAAATCATCATGGATTCCCTGGATGTGAAAATGGTGCTGCAGGAACTGCATGACCTTGGTATCACCTCCTATTCCCTGATCCGCGACGTTGTGGGGTCCGGCGACCGTGGAGCGCGTAGCGGCGACCTGCTCAATGACGCCATGAATAACAGCTACATTCTGATTGCCTGCAATGATGTCGAGGCCGCAAAAATCACCGAAGCCCTGGCCCCGAAACTCAAGCGTTACGGTGGCATGTGCCTGGTTTCCGACGCTGAGTGGCTGCAACACTGATCCCCTTCGACGGGAATTGATCCCCGTCATACTTCTCGACCCTGTGCCGGGCTATGCTTCGGGCTGCAACAGTCCTGGAATAGAAGCGAATGGCCGAGAGCGTTTTGAGGCTTGCCATCACTGGCGCCGGCGGTGCCGGCGCCATTTCCTGCGGCGAGATGCTCCTGCGCGCCTGGGCGGCCAATGGTGGCCGCGGCTTGTTGCGCAAAGCCTTCGGACCGCAGATTCGCGGTGGGGAGGCGGCATCGCTGCTGTCACTCACCGAGACGGAGGATTACACCGCCGCCACCGAGTACGATGTGCTGCTGGCCCTGGACTGGCTGAATTTCGAACGCTTCGAGGACGAGATTCGGTTGGCGGAAGACGCCCTGGTGATCTGTGAATCGGCGGATAAAGCCCCGCGGCAACTTCAATCAGCGCGCATCCAGGAAGTGCCTTTCAGTCAACTGGCGAGCGAGAGCCACCCGGAGGGCCGTAGCAATATGCTGGCGTTGGGCCTGCTGGGGTGTGCCCTGAATCTATCGGCCGAGCGTCTCGGCGAGCTCGCCGAACAGCGCCTTGCCTCCCGCGCTCCCGCCTACCGGGAAGCCGCCCGCGCCTGTATCGACGCCGGCTTCAGCCAGGAGCTTGAACTGCCACGCCCCGCACCGGTCAGTGGTGCTCCGGGCGCCTGGTGCCTCAGTGGCAACCAGGCCGCCGCCTACGGCGCCCTGCAAGCAGGTGTTCGCTTTGTCGCCGCCTACCCGATCACGCCGGCATCGGACCTGCTGGAATGGATGGCCGGCCCGCTTGAGCAACTCGGTGGCCACCTGGTGCAGGCAGAAGACGAACTCGCCGCCATCAATATGGTCCTCGGGGCTTCCTTTGGTGGTGTGCCTGCATTCACGGCGACCTCCGGCCCTGGCCTGGCATTGATGAGCGAGAGTATTGGCCTGGCAGTGGCCAGTGAGACCCCGCTGTGCATCGTCAACGTGCAGCGCGGCGGGCCTTCGACGGGTATTCCCACCAAGTCGGAACAATCGGACCTGGATATCGCCCTGCACGGACTGCATGGCGATGCGCCACACCTGGTGTTGTCGCCACTGGGGATTGGCGACTGCGTGTTCACCACCGCCTGGGCGGTGCACCTGGCGGGCGTACTGCAGACCGCGGCCGTGGTGTTGTCTGACCAGTTCCTCGGCCAGTCCACCGCTGTTGTCAGCGAACCTCGGCGTCACCAGGCGCCGCCGCCGGAGGCCTCTGGCGTTGACGGTGAGTACCTTCGTTACCGACTGACCGAATCAGGAGTGTCGACCCTGGCTGTGCCGGGCGATGCCGATCAACGCTTTACCGCAGACGGTCTGGAACACAATGAAAAGGGGACACCCTCGGCCTCCCAGTCCGACCACCTGCAGCAACTGGATAAGCGCCGGCGCAAGCTGGTGGAGCACGATTACGGAGAGGACTGGGCAGACATTGGCGGGACCGGTGAACTGGCGCTGGTGTGCTTCGGCTCCAGTGCCGCGGTGGTCAGGGCTGCCACGGCACAGCTGGAAGCGGCGGGACTAGCCGCACGGTCGGTAGCCATTCGGCTGTTGGCGCCGCTGCCCGTTGCCGCGATGCAGAATGCCCTGGCGGGTTGCAGCCGTGTCCTGGTGGTGGAACAGAATCATTCGGCGCAGCTGTTTCACTACCTGCGCAGCCAGCTGGGCGAGTGCGGTGAGCTGGTGAGCTATGCCCGTCCTGGCCCGGTGCCGCTCAACCCGCAGGAGATTTGCCGTTTCATCGAGGAGGAGGGTCTGTCGTGAGCGCTCCATTGAAGGCCAAAGACTACAAGTCGGGGGTCAAGCCCATCTGGTGCCCGGGTTGTGGCCACTATTCGGTGCTGAATGCGGTCACCAAAGCGATGGCGGCGCTGGCGCTGTCCCGCGATGACACCGTGCTGGTATCCGGCATCGGCTGTTCCTCACGACTGCCGGCCTATGCAGAGAGCTACGGCTTTCACGGCGTGCATGGCCGTGGCCTGGCGGTGGCCCAGGGCCTGAAAGTTGCCCGACCCGACCTGGCAGTGATCGCCCTGGGCGGCGACGGCGACGGCTTTTCCATCGGTGGCAATCATTTCCTGCACGCCTGCCGCCGTAACGTGGACATTACCTACATTGCCATGGACAACGAGGTGTACGGCATGACCAAGGGGCAGGCCTCACCCACCACACCCATCGACTGGCAACAAAGCAAGCTGACGCCTCACGGGCCGGGCGTGCGCCCGTTCAAGCCGGCGGCGGTGGCGCTGGCGGCGGGTGCCCCGTGGATCGGGCGCGCCTACTCGGGCAATCCCAACCAGATGGCGCGGCTGATTAGCGAGGCCATAGAGCATCCGGGCTTCAGTTTCCTGCACGTGCTATCCCAGTGCATTACCTTCTGCCCGGAACAAACCGACTGGAAGACCGTTGTCCATGAGCGTGAGGACGAGCCGCTCTCTGATGCCGGTGAGGCGGCGGCCCGGTTTTTCTCGGAATCCGGCTTCGAGACCGGGTTGTTGTATCACAAGCCGCGTGCGCCCTGGCCACCGCAGTCCCGGCACGAGCCTGCGAGCCTTGCCGATATCGCGAGGAGGTTACAGGTATGACCGGTGCCATGGAACTCAAGCGCTTTCTCGCCCATGCACTGGAGATGGAAGAGGAGGCCATGAATCGCTACCAGGAACTGGCGGAAGCGCTGCGGGAGCACAACAACCTGCTGGTCGCGGATTTTTTCGAGGCCATGGCGTCGGAGTCGGCCAAGCACCTGGCGGAAGTGAAAAGCATTCCGGTAGCTGGTGAATTGCCGGTCCTTGCCCCCTGGGACTTCGACTGGCCGGCGGACGCGCCGGAATCGACCAGCTACGAGGCGATCCACTATCGCATGGACCTGCGCCGCGCCCTCGAGCTGGCCCTGGAAAACGAACGTGAGGCGCAGGCGTTTTACGCCCAGTACGCCGAGTCCACCGCAGATCTGGAAACGGCGCGCCTCGCCGAGAGCTACGCGGCGGAAGAGGCGGACCATGCCCGCCGCCTGGAAGAGCGCCTGAAGAACCTGCCGCCGACCTCACCCTCCCAGTTCGAGGATGATGACCCGGCCCACTGCCCGGAGTAGCTCTGCTGGCCCGCGAACGGGCCAGGACAGGGGAGGTATATGAGTGAAAGGAAGCGGGCCCCTTGGTGGGGCCTTTGATTCCGGTGAGTGGCCAGGGTTGTGGGCTACTCCTGGGGCCCCATGCGAATGGACTTCACGGTGTACACCCGGGGGCTGTCGCACTGGGTGATTGCGTCGGCCGCCACGCCGACTTTCCAGCCGCCGCCGTTGTAGTACATCTCCCAGCCTTCACCCAGCTCCTTCATGTTGTTGAAGGTGACCACGGAGTAGTAGTCGAGTTTGGGGTCACCGAGGCCCAGGCTGGGGTAGAACAGCCAGTTCTGTCCCTTGCCACCCAGCTCCCGCATGCGCGCGGACGCTTTCTCGTGGGTTGCGAAGGCCAGTTCGTGGGATGCGCTGTCCTGGATGTGGCATGACGCGAACCAGACAATGCCGTCCTTGGGCGGGCCGTTCGGCGCGTCGATCGTCGCCGAGGCCATCAGCACATGGTTACAGTCGATGGTCGCTGTGTACTCCGGCAGCAAATCGGTATTTGCCGCCCACGCGTCCATGCCGGCGCCCATGGCCTTGCCGTCGTTCCAGGAGCCGATATAGCCCACGTCGAAGTCTCCCTCTGTCGCGCGCAGCAGGGGGACAATCCGCCATGATGAGTGGTCCTTGTTGTTGCGATCGGCCCATTTCTTGAAGCGCGCGTCGAGCGCGTCGAGGTCGGCCATGGTTTTGCCTTCCTTGAAGGTACAGCTATATAGCTCCACCGGGTCCATGTTGGGTGGTTCGTGATCCTCGGCCAGGGCCGAATGACTGAATGAAACTGCTACCGCCAGGAAACCGCTTACCGCTACTGCTGAATACTTCATCGTAGCCTGCCTTCGCGAATCGCGTGGTTGTTTTGGAGTACCCCCGAGCTTGCGGGAGGGTATTCCCCAAGGTAGACCAGGCTGGGAGATGTTCAACTTTTGTTCATAAACTCGAATCTCTACAGAAGCGGGGTAGACTGGGGGTTTTTAAGCAGACAAGCGGAGACTCGCCGTGAGCGATACCCCAGTGGACTACCAGGCGGCCGATCGGGTGGCCACCATCACCCTTAACCGCCCCGAGCGCCTCAATGCCATCAATGCCGAGCTGCCGGGTGCCCTGCGATGTGCCGTGGAACGCGCCGACGCAGATCCGGAGGTGCATGTGATCGTGCTGCAGGGGGCGGGCAAGGGCTTCTGTGGTGGTTACGACCTGCAGGAATACGCGGAAACGCCCGGTGAAATGCACGGCAACCAGGATATGCCCTGGGACCCGACCCTCGACTACGCGATGATGTCGCGCAATACCGAGGACTTCATGTCACTGTGGCGCGCCAACAAGCCGACTATCTGCAAGATTCACGGTGCGGCGGCTGCCGGTGGCAGCGATATTGCCCTGTGTTGTGACCTCATCATCATGGCGGAGGACGCCCGCATCGGCTATCCGCCGGCGCGGGTGTGGGGCATTCCCACCACCATGATGTGGGTGTACCGGCTGGGTATCGAAAAAGCCAAGCGCATGCTGTTTACCGGCGACCTGGTGAGCGGTATTGAGGCGGCGGAGATGGGTCTGGTGCACCAGGCAGTGCCGGCGAGCGATCTGGATGAGGCGGTGCAGGCCCTGTGCGACCGCATCAAGGGTGTGCCCTGCAACCAGCTGATGATGAGCAAGATGGTGGTGAACCAGGCCTACGAGTCGATGGGACTCGCCAATACCCAGCGTTTTGCCAATTTCTTTGACGGCGTTGCCCGCCACTCGCCCGAGGGCCTGTGGTTCCGCCAGCGCGCGGTGGACGTGGGCTTCAAGCAGGCGGTGGCGGAGCGGGATTCCGGGGCGCCGATTGCCGAGGGGCACAGCAAGCGGCTTGGGCCTGCGCGGCCCGACCCCGCGCTGGGGCAATCCGAGTCCGATTCCGCCTAGGCCATTTCGCTGTGTTGCCCATCCTCCCACTGCTGGCGCAGGGCAAATTTCTGGATCTTTCCTGAGCCGGTCAGTGGGTACTCTGCAACCTCGAACCAGTAGCGCGGCGTTTTCTGTGGTGACAGGTGCTCGCGCAGGTAGGCAAACAGTGCATCCTTGTTCAATGACTGCCCCGGTGCCGGGCGCAGGAAGGCGGCGACTTCTTCCCCCATGCGCTCGCTGGGCAGGCCCACCACCGCAGCCTCGCCCACGTTGGGGTGTTTGAACAGCAGCTCCTCGATTTCTCGCGGGTAGATGTTCTCGCCACCGCGGATGATCATGTCTTTCAGGCGGCCTTCCACGGTGCAATAGCCGCGCTCGTCCATGGAACACAGGTCACCGGTGTGCAGCCAGCCGTCGGCATCGATGGTGTTGGCGGTGGCCTCGGGGTTTTCAAAGTACTCATGCATGACGTGGTAGCCACGGGTACAGAACTCGCCCATCTCCCCGGGCGGCAGCGTGACACCGCTGTCGACATCGATGATCTTCACTTCCACTCCGGGCATGGGTGGCCCCAGGGTTTCCGCCTTGTCCTCGATTGTGTCGTGGGGTTGGGTCATGCAGGCGACGGGCGAGCATTCGGTCTGCCCGAACACAATGGTGAACGGGGCGCCCACTGCCTTCTCCAGGCGGCGCACCAGTTCGGCGGGTACCGTCGAGCCGCCGGAGCAGATGGCGTGCACACTGGACAGGTCGCGTTGCTCGAATTCCGGATGCTCGATCATGGCAATCAGCATGGTGGGTACCCCGAGCATGGCGCCAGCCCGATAAGTCTCCATCAGTTCCAGC
This sequence comes from Halieaceae bacterium, assembly GCA_965229625.1. Classification (GTDB taxonomy): domain Bacteria; phylum Pseudomonadota; class Gammaproteobacteria; order Pseudomonadales; family Halieaceae; genus JANQIO01. The sequence goes on along the minus strand of CBDDJJ010000002.1, from coordinate 46,843 downwards.
ATCAGCCCGGGCTCAAACTGCTCCACCAGCACCAGGGTACCGCGCAGTGACAGGCAGCCCAGCACTGCCAGCACGCAGCCGCCGGTATGGAACAGCGGCATATTTCCCATGTAGGCGCAGCCTTCCTCGGCACCCATCCGGTCCACCGTGTGGGCACCGTTGTTCACCAGTCCGCGGTGGTGGAGCAGGGCGCCCTTGGGGAAACCGGTCGTGCCGGAGGTGTACTGGATCATGCAGGGGTCCAGCGGCGCGACGCCGGGTAGGGCAGTATCTGTCGATCCAGAGTCGAGGAAGGCCTGCCATTCCGAGAACAATACGGTCTCGCGCAACTCCGGGCAGTCCCCACGTGCCTGCTCCAGGTGAGTGAGCATGCGGTTGCCGCGGAATTCCGGCAGCAGGAAGACACCGGCGGCGCGGGATTGCTTCAGCACATAGGCCAGCTCTTCCGCCTGGTAGGACGGGTTCACAGTGACCAGCACGATGCCCGCCAGGGCGCAGCCGTACTCCATCAACACCCACTGGGGGATGTTCGGCGCCCATACGGCGACCTTCTCGCCGGGCTGGAAGCGCGCCAGCAGGGCGCGCGCGACCTGTTCAGATTCGGCCAGCAGTTCGTCATAGCGCCACTGACGGCGTTCGGCCGGGTCCGGCGACCCGGCAATCATGGCAGTGCGTTCGGGGCAGTGGGCGACAACCTCGCGCAGGGCGTCGCCGATGGTGATATCGCGAACCGCGGGGCTGTCAGGGCCGCCGGCATAGGATTCGGTAAGGGTCATGGCTTGTCTCGCAGGTTTTTATTATCTGCGAATGACATTAGCAGTGGGGTGTTAGGTGTGCAAAGCCTCCCGGGGGAGGCGAATCAACGCCCATGGTCTACACTTCCCATGCTGGCGAACTGAGCAAGTGGAGGCCTGGGCATGGAGCTTGGCACCGATCGTGTCTCTGATTCCCGAAAAGCGTGGATCCGGTCTTTCACCAAGTACTGGCTGCAGCCTGTATTGATTGTTCTCGCCCTCTCGCCCCCCCTGCTGGGGGCAAGCGGTTCCTATCACGGTCTGTTCTGGATTTCCGTGGTTGGTCTGCTGACCTGCCTGGAAATTCTGATACCTGCGAGACCGGCCTGGCAGGAAACCTTCAACGACAAGCTGATGGTGCTGGGCCTGGTCTGGATTGCCACGACCATCGGCGAGCTGTTTGAAGGCATCTTCGATGCCAGCCTGTTTGCCTGGCTGGCGGCTGCCCGGGACCAGCTCGGCCTGGATATCTGGCCCAGTGACTGGCCCGTACTCGCCCAGGTACTGTTGCTGTTCATGGGCTTCGAATTCGTGAACTACTGGTATCACCGTGGAGCGCACCGCTGGAACTGGTTGTGGAAGGCCTCGGGCCACGGCACTCACCATGCGTTCAAGAATCTCACCGCCCTGAACACCATGGCGAATCACCCCCTGGAGGCGCTGTTCCTGCTATTGCCCCTGATGCTGGTGGGCTACCTGCTGGGCGGGGAATCGGTTGCCCTGGCCTCAGGCTCCCTGTTCGTGGTGATCGTGTTCATGGCTCACTCCAACCTGGATCTCAATTCCAAGATCATCGGCTGGTTCTTCACGACCAATCGCTACCACATCCACCATCACTCGATGGTGATGGAGGAGAGCAATACCAATTACGGCTGCGCCTGCATTTTGTGGGACCGGCTGTTCGGCACTTTCAGCGATGCGGATACGGAGGAAGCGGGTATCGGCAAGACCCAGCCGACCTACGGGGAGCTTTTCCTGATGCCCTTTGAGGAACCGAGCTCTTCCGAAATCGCTCCCGCACCTCGTGCTGCCGGCGCCGCTGATTGAATTCACTCACAGGGGAGCGCTCTATTGAAGAAGCGTCTTTATGTCCTGCGGCTCAGTGCCGTTGTTCTGGCGCTGGTATTGCCCTCGCAGCAGAGTGCCGCGGAGGAGCCGGGGGTGTCGCAACTGCGAGCTGCCGAGCAGTTTATCGATGCGTTCTATGCCTTTGACCCCGGCCCGCTCGCGGACATACTTGCCGGGGCGGGTGAGTCGCAGCAGGACATATTGTTTTACCAGGGCTGGGCCGAGGGCGGAAACTACATCGTCATCAAACGCTACCCGTGTCAGGCGGCAGGGGGAGGGGTTGTAAGTTGTTCGATCACCGTCCAGGACGACCTGGTACTGGCGCTCGGAATTGCTTTCGATGTAACGGATACCTTCACCATCACGTTCGAAGGCGCGAGCATTGTCTCTGTTGAGACCTCTTCAAACGACCCGCAGCTTTATCATGATGCGCGCAAATGGGTGCGGGAGCAGCGCAAAGAACTGGTGGAGGAAAGCTGCGAGCTTGAGCCGAATCCGGACAGGTGTGTACGGGGAATGCTCACCGGGTATCGGGAGTACGCGAAGTTGAAGGGGCTTGAGGCCAGGCCTCTACGGTAAATGCTGTTGGCGACCCCGCGGATAGGGGTGGCTCCTCTCGCCCTCGGCGCTGTTTCTTCAATGTGGTTAGCGCGGTTGCGAGTATCGCTCTGAGACCGCGCCGCGCTCACCTCGCCAGGCGCTTCCCGCCCAGATAGGCGGCCATAAAAAAACCCGACCGTTGGCCGGGTCCTCTATGCCCGCTTAACTTCTTCTGACCGGAAAAACTCTCCGCGCCGGGTAGCAGGAGAGACCTGCTTGCTAAGCGGCCTGTTTGCGTCTGGCTACAACACCAAAAGCCGCGATAGCTGAGCCGAATAGCCAGAAAGCGGCCGGCAAGGGCACTGCGGATATCTTGATATTGTCGACAGCCCCGGATACGTGATCAAAATCGAGTTGCAGTTGTGCTACGCCGAGGTAAGAGAGCTGGACAACTTCGTAATAATTTGGCGCACTATTCGTGTCACCGTTAAACAGGTTGTTGTTTGAACCGATGAGTGAACCGCCCGCATCGAAAGCGGATATGGTCACATTGCCGCGTGAGGCATCAAGCAGGGTAAGACTGTAGACGTCGACCGGGGCGAAAAAGTCGAAGGTCATTATGCCGCCCCGCGCGTTGTCGTCAGGAATGCTGTTGTTTTCCTGAATGATGAGCGCATTGCCCGGGCGCAGGGGATCAAAATTCCCACTTGAACGCTGGGCGGCATCGTAGAACGGGGCTTCCAGGTCAGGATCCTCGCCTACCGGGGGGTTCGTGTCATAAACCCATGCCTGGTTAACCCCACCAGCGACCGAAACGCTGCCTCGGAGGAAGCCGGCGGCATCGTAGATATCAGTAATCGGGTTAGTGCTGTAATTGGCGCCCTCAAAATCGATAACCGTTGAGGCTGCGTGAGCAGGTGCTGAACAAATCAGAGCTGCTGCCAGTCCAGCAGCGAAAAGGTTCTTAACAGTCATTCTAAGTTACTCCAGTAAGAATGTGGCTGTAGCTTTGCTGTCGCTCTTGAAGATCGCGCTGGCCAGTCTCTTCGAGTACCCGCCTGGCATGCCCTGACCTTGTTTCTCTTACACTTATACCTGTCTTGACCATAGCCCAAATCAGAAATAGTGACTTCTACCCACCTGGGTAGAAGGGTAGCTCTGGCTACGGAGATCGAAGATTCTTTGGAGGATTCTGCGTTGGAGGTCCTCTGGACCGCTTTGGCTCCCCCGGCCCGCGGCGCTGCATCGCCGCGGTCGTTCGCGCGTCTGCGAGGGGTGCTTGCGGAAGGCCGCTAGCAAGATTGAGTTGGCATCACGTTGCCGGTCCTGCGGACCGGTTGGCCCCACCGGCCCTCGGCCCTGCATGGCCGAGGGCGTTCTAGAGGCGCCGAGCAGTGCTCGGCGAAACCCCCTCTCTCACCCTGCTGGCTCTGGGTATCCAGGATTCTTTGGAGGGCTCTGGCATGGCGGTCCTCTGGACCGCTTTGGCTCCCCCGGTCCGCGGCGCTGCATCGCCGCGGTCGTTCGCGCGGCTGCGAGCTGTGCTCGCAGACGGCCCCGCGCTCACCCTGCTGGCCTCCGCCCAGCAGGGCGGAACACAAAAAAAGGGCCCCTCGATGAGGGACCCTTTTTCTGTGTTTGGCTCCGCCTGCTGGGCTCGAACCAGCGACCCACTGATTAACAGTCAGTTGCTCTACCAACTGAGCTAAGGCGGAATGAACTCGTTGGAGGCCGCGTATACTAATGATCAGCCCTACACTGGTCAAGGGTAATTTCAGGGCGTGTAGGCTCGGTTGACCCGGGGGCCCCGGATCGCGAATTATCCCTCTTTTGACCCGGGAATTACGCGATGACCCAGCCCGAAAGCCAGCGCTATATTCTCTCTTTCCAGTGCCCCGACCGCATTGGCGTGGTGGCGCGCTCCACCGGGGTGCTGCTGGATGCCTGTGCCTTCATTGTGGAGATCTCCAACTACTCGGACCCGGTCACCGATACCTTTCACCTGCGCTGTGTTTTCGACGACCGGCAGATGACGGTATCCATCGATGAGTTCCGGGCCAGTTTCGAGGCCTTTGCCGAGGAGTTCCAGGCCAGCTACCACCTGCGCTGTGAGTCCGACCTGCCGCGAGTGCTGGTGGCGGTGTCAAAGTATGACCACTGCCTGAGTGTGTTGCTGAACAAGTGGCGTTCCGGCGCATTGCCGGCCGAAGTCGTTGGGGTGGTCAGCAACCACCCGGACTGCCAGTCCATGGCAGAGTGGCATGGATTGCCTTACTACCACCTGCCCATCACGCTCGAGACCAAGCCGCAGCAGGAAGCGCAGATGCTGGGGGTGATGGAGGAACTGAACGCCGATTTGCTGGTGCTGGCCCGCTACATGCAGATTCTCTCCAACGACATGTGCGAGAAGCTGGAGGGCAGGGCGATCAATATTCACCATTCCTTCCTGCCGGGCTTCAAGGGTGCCAGGCCCTATCACCAGGCCTATGACCGCGGAGTCAAGGTGATTGGGGCTACCGCCCACTACGTCACCTCAGACCTCGACGAGGGGCCGATCATCTCCCAGGAAGTGCGGCCCATTGACCACGAGGTCACCGTCGAGCAGATGATTCACCTGGGCCACGATATCGAGGCCACGGCCCTGTCTCACGCGGTGCGCCTGCACTGTGAAGAGCGGGTGCAGCTCAACGGTCACCGCACGGTAATACTCTAGCCGGGCAATAGCGCCGGGCCTGGGGTCAACTCGTCTAGAGGTCTTGGCATTCCGACCAGCACCGCAGTTGGCCAGGTATCTCCAGCGCTTCAAGTCGCACCTTGAGGCCTACTTCGCCTGAAACCCCGGAAGGAAAGCCCGGTTTCCCTCAGCGTATTCTCAAAAAATGGGCTCGCCGGCACCGATGCCGCCGGCGGACGCCTCGTCCCGCGCCCAAAATCGGCTCGAAACCATCTACAATGCGCGATATCTTTGCGGGTTCGCAACCAGTGCGGACCAGTGTCGCCGAGGCCCTGTGATGGGATGAGGGCCGGCGCGATCAGGACTTGGAACAGGACGTATTTCAATGACAATCACCACCAGGGCCCTGCCCGAGGCGGAACGCGGGCAGTGCCCCGCGGAGTATTCTTTCGGTACCGGCTTCTCCGACCACATGTTTACCCAGGTTTACGACGACGGGCAGGGTTGGCACGATGCCGAGATTCGCCCCTTTGCGCATCTCTCCCTGCACCCCGCGGCCGCGGTACTGCACTACAGCCAGGAGATTTTCGAGGGTCTGAAGGCCTACCGCCGCAAGGATGGCGGTATCAACCTGTTTCGCCCCGACGCCAATGCGGCGCGCTTCAACCGCTCCGCCAGCCGCATGGTGATGCCCCAGGTGGATGAGGCCTTTCACGTTGAGGCACTCAAGCAACTGGTGGCCCTGGACCAGGCCTGGGTGCCGTCTGATGAGGGTTCATCGCTGTACGTCCGCCCGGCCATGATCGCCACCACGCCCAAACTGGGCCTCGGCGCGGCGGCGAGCTATATGCACTTTATTATCACTGGCCCGGCGGGTCCCTATTACCCCGAAGGCTTCAACCCGGTCTCGGTCTACGTGTCGGACGAAATGCGTCGTGCCGTGAAGGGCGGGGTGGGTGAAGCCAAAACCGGCGGCAACTACTCGGCCAGCCTGTTTGTCAGCGAGGAAGTCGCCCGCAATGGGTACACCCAGGTGCTATGGCTGGACGCCATCGAGGGCCGTCACGTCGAAGAAGTCGGCGCCATGAATATCTGCTTCGTCTACGAGGGCTCGTTGATCAAGACCCCGTCCCTGAGCGGCTCTATCCTGCCGGGGATTACCCGGGATTCCCTCCTGAAGCTGGCGCCGACCCTGGGCTATGAAGTCGAGGAGGCCCGCCTCGATATTTTCGACATCCTCACCGATATCGAAAATGGCAAGATCACCGAGGTCTTTGGCTGTGGCACGGCGGCCGTGGTCTCACCGGTAGGGCTGATGGCCATGCGCGGCAAGGAGTACGAGATCAATGGCAACCAGACCGGTCCCGTGGCCCAGCGGCTGTTCGATGAACTGATGGCCCTGCAGTACGGCGACCGCGATGATTCCTTCGGCTGGGTCGTCCCGGTCAACTGAGTCTCAGCGCCATGCAGGCCGCCGACGATAACGTCACCTACAAGAGTGAAAGCACCGTCACTGGCGGTGCCCTCGACGATCTCAAGCCCGAGCATCGCGCCGAGGCGCTGAAGGGCGCCCAGTTGCTCGCCAAGTCCCTGCAGGCGGAAGGGGTGGATACCCTGTTCGGTTACCCGGGTGGCGCCAACCTGGAAATCTTCGACGTGCTCGGCCAGTTCGGCATTCACTGTGTCCGCACTGAACACGAGCAGGGTGCTGCCCACGCGGCCCAGGGTTATGCCCGCGCCAGCGGCAAGGTCGGCGTGTGCCTGGCCACCTCCGGCCCGGGCGCGACCAACTTGGTGACCGGCATTGCCGATGCCAACAGCGATTCCACACCGATTGTTGCCATTACCGGCAACGTGCCCTCGCCATTACTGGGCAAGAATGCCTTCCAGGAAGTGGATATCGTCGGCATCACCGAGCCCATCACCAAGAAGAACTACCTGGTGCGCCGGGTCACGGATATCCCGGAAGTGGTGCGCGAGGCCTTCGCCCTGGCGGGTGGCAACCGGCCCGGGCCGGTGCTGATCGATATCCCCAAGGATATCCAGCAACACTACCCCAAGGATGCCGAGGGCAACTACACGCCGCCGCGCATTCCCGCGGTGATCGAACCACCGGAGGCCGGCATCGGCGGCCTCGCCCCCCAGCAGTTGGGGGAGACCTGCCGCCTGCTCTCCGAAGCGGAACGACCGGTGATCTACGCCGGCGGCGGCATCGTCTCGGCGAACTGCCCCGACCTGCTGGTGGCGCTGGCGGAAAAGCTCCAGTGCCCGGTGGCCACCACGGTGATGGGCCACGGTATTTTCCCACCGAACCATCCGCTGGCGCTGCATTGCCTGGGTATGCACGGCTCGAAATACGCCAACGTAGCAGTCAACGAGGCCGACCTGGTGCTGGCGGTGGGGGTGCGCTTTGACGACCGGGTGACCGGCAACGTGGAGCGCTTTATTGCCGACGGCAAGATTGTCCACATCGATATCGACCGCAATGAGCTCAATAAGAACAAGCTGGTGACGCTGCCGATCTGTGCCGATATCCGGCCCGCGCTGGCACAACTTATCGACTCTGCAGATTGCACCGGCCATGAGGCCTGGCTCGACTACCTGGCCAGCCTGCGCGAGGCATTCCCTTTCGAGATTCCTGAAAAAGCCGCCATCAGCCCCCAGTATGCTATCCGCCTGCTGAGTGACCTCACCGAGGGCGAAGCCATCGTCAGCCTGGGCGTAGGGCAGCACCAGATGTGGGCCATGCAGCATTACCGCAGCGCCCGCACACGTTCCTTCCTGTCCAGTTCCGGCTTCGGCACCATGGGCTACGGCCTGCCGGCAGCCATCGGCGCCAAGGTTGCCTGCCCGGAGCGCCAGGTGATCGATATCGACGGTGATGGCTCCCTGAACATGACGATCCAGGAGCTGGCCACCTGCCGCCGCTACGGCATCGGTGTGAAAGTGGTGGTGATCAACAACCAGTGGCTGGGCATGGTGCGCCAGTGGCAGGACATGATCTACGATGGCCACCGCGCCGACTCCGGCATGGCCGACCCGATGGCGGTAAAAGCAGCGGGGGAGATGGACATCTACCCGGATTTCCCGACTATCGCGGCGGGTTATCGCGTCAAGGGTGAGCGAGTCAGTCGTCCCCAAGAACTGGAGGCCGCCTACCAGCGCATGCTGGCCGATCCGGCGGAGCCCTATGTGCTCGATGTGATTGTCGAAGCCGAGGAAAACGTCTACCCGATGATCCCCGCCGGCGGCAGCTACCAGGACATCATTATGAGCAGTGCCGATCTCGGCGCCGGCCGCGACAGCCAGGGCAGTAATATCTAGGGCAGGCGGCTTTCCGAGCGCTGACCCCGCGCGGCAGCTTCGACTTAATGCAGGCCGGTTGCTATATTTCCTATAGCACGGCCATTCCTGAGTACTCTATTGCGCAAGCTGGCGTTGGCTGCCCGGTTAATTCACTTCCTGCCAACACTCCTGTTGGTGCTGCCGCTGTCTGCGCACTCACAAACCGAAGTCATTACGGTTGAGGATGCCAAGAGCACCTTGGTCGGTGCGATCCTGGAAAACACGACCTGGCCGAATGAAGACGCCATCGACAGTTTTGTGGTGGGTTTCTACGGTGAAGATGAGGCCTTGCTGCACTCCGTCTCCAGGGATATGGCCGTGTTTCGCGTTCGCGGCAAGCCGGTTTCCGTGGCTACTTACGCGTCACTGGACGCAGCGCGGGCAGCCCATCTCCTGCTGCTGGCACCTGCGGAAAACCAGAGACTCGCCGAGATCAACCGCGCGCTCAGCGGCAGCCAGACGCTGATCGTCACCGATAGCGCGCGCGACAGGGGCCAGGTGATGGTGAACTTCACCCGCCCCTCCAAGGTCCGCGTCGCCTTCGAGATCAATGCGCGCAATATCGTCAATGCCGGCCTGACCCCGTCGCGGGAGCTGCTCACGTTTGGCGGCAGCAAGCTCGACCTGGCCGATGTGTACGCGCAAACCGAGGAGAAACTGGCGCAGGCCAGGGCGGTCGCCAGCGAACAGCAACGGCAGTTGGCCGCGCAGCAGGCGCTGCTGGCCGAACAGCAGGCAGAGATGGTCGACAATCGCCAGAAGCTCGTGGCCCTGGAAGGCCAGCTGGTCGTTGTCCAGCAGGTACTTGAAGAAAGTGCGCGCAACCTGGCGGACAACGCGGCAGAGCTGGAAGATAAGGAGCGGGTGCTGGCCGAGAAGGAAGCCCATATCGCCAGCTATACCCAGAGGATTGCGCAAAACCTGGAACGCCTGGAGGCGCAGCAGGCAGCGATCAACGCGCAGCAGCAGCAGATTGATGAGCAGGGCTCGGTATTGGTTACCCAGCTCAGCACCATCGAGAGCCAGCGTTTCATCCTGCTGGCGACGGTGGCTGCCCTGGTGTTGTTCCTGCTGCTCATCGGCCTGATCCTGCGTGCCTATAACGGCAAGCACCGTCTGGCCCTGGAGCTGGAGGGCAAGACGCTGGAACTGGGCGTCGCCAACGAGAAGTTGCTGGAGCTGACCGAGGCCAAGAGCCGCTTCCTCTCGACCATGAGCCACGAGATACGAACACCCATGAACGGTGTCATAGGGATGGCGGAGCTGTTGGAGGGCACGGATCTCTCCGGGCAGCAGGCGGAGTATGTCTCCCTCATCCTGAGGTCCGCAGATACGCTGCTGGGCCTGATTAACGACATCCTCGATTTCTCCAAGATCGAGGCCGGCCGCCTGGACCTGGAAGCCATTCCCTTCAACCTGCGTGAAGTCCTCGGAGATACCCTCCAGACCCTGGCCCTGCGCGCCAACGAGAAGGGCCTGGAGCTGACCTTTCATATACCTCCGGATGTGCCGGACTGGCTGGTAGGTGACCCATTGCGGTTGCGGCAGGTGATGGTCAACCTGGTGGGCAACGCCATCAAGTTCACCGATGCCGGCGAGGTCGCTGTTGACCTTCAACTGGTGTCGACGGCTGAGGCGTCAGTTCACCTGCAGTTCGAGGTGCGCGATACGGGGATCGGCATCTCCGAGGCAGAGCAGCGCAAGATTTTCCAGGCCTTCGGGCAGGCGGACTCTTCCACCACGCGTCAGTTCGGCGGCACCGGCCTGGGTCTGGCGATCGCCGGCCAGCTGGTGCAGATGATGGGCGGGGCCTTGCTGGTTCGCAGCGAAACCGGCGAGGGGAGCACCTTCTATTTCGGCGCCGACTTCCCACTGCCCGAGGGGCCGCAGACTGTCGCCATCAAGCCGGAGGAATTGCAGGGGCTGCGAGCGCTGGTGGTCGATGACAACGAAACCAATCGCATGATCCTCGAGGAACTGCTGGTCAACTGGGGGATGTCAGCGCAGGTGGTCAGCGGCGGCGCGGAGGCGCTGGCGGAACTGGAACGCGCGGAAGGTGACAACAATCCCTTCGCCATCGCCCTGCTGGATGTAATGATGCCGAAGATGGACGGCTTCGAGCTGGCCGCGAGGATTCGCCAGCAGCCGGCCCATGCGGCCATGCGCATCCTGATGCTCACCTCGGCCGGGCGTGAAAACACTGATGAAATGCGCGACCGGCTGGATATTTCCCGGGTGCTGCTCAAGCCCACCAAACATTCCAATCTGCAGCGGGCCATCACTGATGCCCTGGGTGTCACCGAGGCTATTATCGACAGGAAAGCCCCGCAGGTGCCGAAGGGCGTGGCCCCGCGCCGTGTGTTGCTGGTGGAAGACAATCCCGTCAACCTGCGGGTCGCCACGGAACTGCTGGGCCGGCGCGGCCACAGCGTCGAAGTTGTCACCAACGGCAAGGAGGCCGTGGAAGCCACCGCTACCCGGTTCTTTGACCTGGTGCTGATGGACGTACACATGCCAGTGATGGATGGGCTCACCGCGACGCGCATTATCCGGGATCGGGAGCACGGCAGCGGGCGGCATTTGCCCATCATTGCCCTGACTGCCGGCGCCACGGTGGAAGACAGGGAGAACAGCCTGTCGGCCGGTATGGACAGCTTTGTTACCAAGCCCTTCAGGGCGGAGGAGCTGATCCAGGCGGTGGAGGGCATTGCCGCGGAAACGCCGGTCGAGTTTCTGCGGGATGACGAACCGCCCTCCAGTGACGAGCCCTGCCTCGCCTGGGAGAACGCGCTGCGCAAGCTCGAAGGTGATGAAGAATTCCTGCGCGAGCTTGCGGAGATGTTCCTGGCTCAGTATCCGGGCCTGCTGACCACGGTCGAGGAGGCGGTGTCCAATGCGGCGGGCGATGAACTGGAGCGCGCCGCCCACGCCTTGAAGGGGTCGTCGCAGGTCATCGGCGGTATGGCGGCGGCAGCGACGGCCCTGCGACTGGAGTGCCTCGGGCGATCCGGCAAGCTCGACGAGGCGGGTGCCGAACTGGACATCCTCAGAGCCAGGCTGGGTGACTTGAAGATTGCTTTGATGTCAGAGCTTTCCGAGACGCAGGTCTGACCGGGCCCGGGGGCTAGTCCGGTAGGTCCGCCCGCAGGGAATCCACCACCGCTCGAAATTGCTCCCGATTTTCATCGCTCAGGGAAGCCAGGGTTTCGTGGGCGCTGAGAATTCTCGCACCCTGTTGCCGGGGTGTGAGGCTCGCGGTCTCGATGGCGGCCAGGCTCGCCGGCAACGGCCGTAACTCGGGCTGAATACGATCGAGTACCGCACGCATACTCAGTTCTTCGAACATGTCGCGCACCGTATTCGAAACGCCCTGCAGGTCGACGCTGTCGCTGTTGGCGGTAACGATTTCGTGGACGGTACCCAGGCAGGTGCTATCCATGTGTTCGCAGCGAGCCAGGTCCAGCGTCAGCTTGTCGTTCCCCGCCAGCAGTCCGGTTGCGGATTCCAGCAAGGCGTGGGCGCAAAGCCAGGTAAGAGACCCGACCATTACGATGAAGCCGCGATTGCCGTCCTCGCCGGCGGCAAGTTGGGGCTGCTCAGTCGCGGGTGCTTCCTGCGGGGGTGCCGGCGCAGGCTTTCTCGGGGCGACGCTGACAGCGAAGTGGCTGGCGCCCTCACAGCGCTCCAGCAACAGCAGCGTGATGTCGTCGCGGTCGCCGCCGACGTCGCGTACGGCACGCTCAAACAATCCGCCCAGCAGGTCGGCCCGGTCGCTGACAGCCGCCATCCCCTCAGCCAGGTCCCCAATCGCCGGTGAGTCCGGCCCGCCCTCGAGTACGCCGTCGGTGTAGAGCATCAGGCGGTCGCCAGCCTGCAGCTCAAACTCTCGCTCGCTGTAGCTGGGCGTGGCTTCCAGGCCCAGCGCCGGACCGGTACGTTCGAGCATTTGAACATCGCCCCGCGCCGGTCTCACCACGCAGGGTGGGTGACCGGCCGAGGCGAATCGGCCGTGGCCGCTGCGCAGATCCAGCAGGATATAGCTGCCGGTAATAAATGCGCCGGGAGCCGATAGCATATCGAAGAGGCTCTGGTTCAGCGCTTCGAGAACCTGCTGCGGTTGCAGCAGCTCGCCGTTTTCGTCCACGCGCCGGAGCCGCAGCTTGAACAGCACCGACAGCATGGCCGCGGCCACCCCGTGGCCGGCCGCGTCAGCGATTACCAGCCCCAGGTAGTGGTCATCGAGTACCACGGCGTCAAAGAAATCCCCACCAACGCTGCTGCCCGGGCTGTACAGGGTTTCCATGCACCAGCCCGGGATGCTGGGCGGTTGTTGGGGCAGCAGGGCCCGCTGGATGATCTCGGCCCGGTCCAGGTCCGCCTGGATGGTGGCGGCCTGGTCTTCGAGTACGTGGCACACGGTCTGTAGCTGGTTGACCTTTTCGGCGAGCTGCACATTGCTGTTTTCCAGCTCCGCATACAATCGCCTGCGGTCGCGCACCAGGTCGATCTGGTCCAGGGCATTGCGCACGGCCACCCGGACCCGGGGAATTTCAGGCGGTTTGGCCAGGTAGTCGAAGGCGCCCAGCTGCAGGGCTTCCACCGCGGCGTCGAAAGTGTCGAGCCCCGACAGCACGATCCATACCGGCTCGGGGCAGTGTTCCTGTGCCCATTTCATCAGCGCCAGGCCGTCCAGTTTCGGCATCATCACGTCGGTGACCACCACGTCGACGTGTCGGCTGCGCAGCACCTCCTGTGCCGCCAGCCCGTCCTCTTCCTCGAGGATTTCCGCGGCATCCAGTTGGCTCAGGCCCCGGGAGACAATTTTGCGGACCATGGGGTCATCGTCCACGACCAGGAATACGCGGCTCTCGGTGGAAGCCCCCGGGCTAGAGTGTGACGGTCCGCCTGACATGGCCAGCCTCCTGGTGCCAGCTGCCTTTTTCAGCAGTTTAAGCCATTGGAAACTGATGGGAACATGGCATGAGAGGGGAAATCGACGATAATAGCGGGTTTCCGTGGTGAACCCGGCGCAGCGCATGTCCAAGCCCTTTGAAGTCGTATCCGAATACCAGCCCACCGGCGACCAGCCCCAGGCCATTGCCCAGTTGGTGGAAGGGGTGCAGGCGGGCCTCGCCTCGCAAATCCTGCTGGGGGTGACCGGCTCCGGCAAGACCTTCACCGTGGCCAACGTGGTGCAGGAGCTGCAGCGCCCCACGATTGTCATGGCCCCCAACAAGACCCTGGCGGCCCAGCTCTACGGCGAGTTCAAGGAGTTCTTCCCCAATAACGCGGTCGAGTACTTCGTCTCCTACTACGACTACTACCAGCCCGAGGCCTACGTGCCGTCTTCCGACACCTATATCGAGAAAGACGCCTCCATCAATGACCACGTGGAACAGATGCGCCTGTCTGCCACCAAGGCCCTGCTGGAACGCTCCGACTGCCTGGTGGTCGCCACCGTGTCAGCAATTTACGGCCTGGGGGACCCGGAGTCCTACTTCCGCATGGTGCTGCATATCTCCCGTGGGGAGCAGATCGACCAGCGCGGCATCCTGCGCCAGCTCGCTGAGCTGCAGTACACCCGCAATGATATGGATTTCAAGCGTGGCACCTACCGGGTGCGCGGCGACGTGGTGGATATCTTCCCGGCCGACGCCGAGAAGGACGGCATCCGCGTGGAATTGTTCGACGAGGAGGTGGAGAAGATCAGCATCTTCGACCCTCTCACCGGGGCGGTCGAGCGCGATATTCCACGGGTGACCATCTTCCCCAAGACCCACTACGTGACCACCCGCGACCGGGTGCTGGACGCGGTGGGGCATATCGAGGAGGAACTGGAAGTCCGCCTCAAGCAGCTCAAGGAAAACAACAAACTGCTGGAAGCCCAGCGCCTGGAGCAGCGCACCCGCTACGACGTGGAGATGATGCGCGAACTGGGTTACTGCCAGGGGGTGGAGAACTATTCCCGCTACCTGTCGGGCCGCGACCCGGGCCAGCCGCCGCCCACACTGTTCGATTACCTGCCTGGAGATGCCCTGGTGGTGGTGGATGAATCCCACGTATCAGTGCCGCAAATCGGCGGCATGTACCGGGGCGACCGGGCCCGCAAGGAAACCCTTGTGGAATATGGCTTCCGGCTGCCTTCGGCACTGGATAACCGCCCGCTGCGCTTCGAGGAGTGGGAGAGCATGGTGCCCCAGGCGATTTTCGTCTCCGCCACACCGGGCCCCTACGAACTGGAACACGCCGGCCGCACGGTTGACCAGGTGGTGCGTCCCACCGGCCTGGTCGATCCGGTCGTCGAGGTGCGACCGGCCAGTACCCAGGTTGATGACCTGCTCTCGGAGATCCAGGAAACGGTGGCAAAGGGCGACCGGGTGCTGGTGACCACGCTCACCAAGCGCATGGCCGAGGACCTGACCGAGTACCTGGGCGAACACGACGTCAAGGTGCGCTACCTGCACTCGGACATCGACACCGTGGAACGGGTGGAAATCATCCGCGACCTACGCCTTGGCGAGTTCGACGTGCTGGTGGGCATCAATCTGCTGCGCGAGGGTCTGGATATGCCCGAGGTCTCGCTGGTGGCGATACTCGACGCCGACAAGGAAGGATTCCTGCGCTCTGACCGCTCGCTGATCCAGACCATCGGCCGCGCGGCCCGAAACCTCAATGGCCGCGCCATCCTCTACGGTGACGAGGTCACCGGCAGCATGGAGCGCGCCATCGAGGAAACCGAGCGCCGCCGCAGCAAGCAGGTCACCTACAACGAGGAACACGGCATCACGCCGAAGGGCATCCAGAAGGCCATCAAGGACATCATGGAAGGCGCCTACGCCCCGGGCGGCCGCGGCAAGGCCCGCCAGCGCGGCCGCGACCGCAAGGTGGCCGAGGACCGGGCCGCCTATGCCGCCGAGGTCATAAACCTCTCCCCGGAAGCCCTGGCCCGCAAGCTCAAGCAGATGGAAGACCAGATGCTGGAAGCCGCCAAGAACCTGGAATTCGAGGAAGCCGCACGCCTCCGGGACGAGATGACAGAAATCAAGCAGCAGGCTTTTCTAAACGAAGCCTGATCTATATAATCGCCAGCCCTGAACAACAGGACCATAGCTCAGTTGGTTAGAGCGCTACCTTGACATGGTAGAGGTCGCCAGTTCGAATCTGGCTGGTCCTACCAAATGACAAAGGCTCACCCGCAAGGGTGGGCCTTTTTCATTTGCAGGTCGGCTGGATGAGAACTGGCCCGGTTCGACAGATTGCGACCACAGGAGCAATCTGGACGCCCGCAGGCCGCAGGCCGAGGACGCCCGGAGGGTGGTTACGCCCCCAAGGGCGTAACCATCGATCCGCCTCTCGACGTTGCGACCACAGGAGCATTCAAGACGCCCGCAGGCCGCAGGCCGAGGAGGGCCTGCCCCGCTTTTCGGGTACGCCCGAAGGGTCGGAACAGGCCCAAGCCTGTTCCGATCAATCCGGCTGGTAGCGGCCGAAAGGCCGCTGCTTGACGCTGACGCTATCCCGACAAAACCCTGGTCCAATTCGACAGATTGCGACCACAGGAGCATTCAAGACGCCCGCAGGCCGCAGGCCGAGGAGGGCCTACCCCTCTTTTCGGGTACGC
Source organism: Halieaceae bacterium (assembly GCA_965229625.1). Lineage (GTDB taxonomy): Bacteria > Pseudomonadota > Gammaproteobacteria > Pseudomonadales > Halieaceae > JANQIO01. Next base: position 30,801 of record CBDDJJ010000002.1, on the reverse strand, counting down.
CCGGTTGAAATTTCATGGATTCAGGCCAAGCTGTTTTCTTGCGGTCCAAGCGGAGCCAAATTGATGAAGACGGCCATTTTCGCATCCCTGAAGCGCAGCTCTCGTATTCTTCGGAAGAAAAAACCTGTGTTCAGCGACAATGTCGGTATGGGCCTGGATGGCAGCGTGGGTGTTCGCTTTGGGCTCGCTACCGTGATGCCGTCTATGCGTTCAGGTATAGACTCCTCGGACCGTACAACTCCGTTCATTGTTTCCGATGCTAGTGAGCTGTTTGCGTACTACAGCGGCTATCAGCATTCTTTTTCAGCGGCGGAGCTGTTGCCTTACGCAGAGACCATTCCACTCAGGCGCGGCACAGATGGTTTCAGCACAGGGGTAGATACCGCTACTACATCAGTTCACCTCGCCAACTCCCGATTCGAGATTCATGGGCGGCCGGAAGATGGCCTGAAAGCGCATGCGAGAGTCGCAAAAAACCTCTTCATGCAATTGGGCAAAATCCGGAAATTAGAAGAAACGAATGAGTGGGAGAACAACCAAAGCGTGAGGATATGTAGCTGGAACATCGACAAGAACGAGATTATCGTTCAGCCGGCCACCTATTTTGATCAAGTCGCTACAAATCTCACGATGGATTGGGCATCCGGGATGCTCAAGCAATCACGCAGCGCAACCCTCCGCAACGATGTTGAACAGCTGAGAGAGGGATACCTGCCTCCGCTTTCCAAATCTAAACTTGCCAACAGCCTTGGAGTAGCGGTTGTGCTTTATAGTGAGCCCTCGCAGCAAGTATTTGTTCCGATTCGCGGCGGCGAAACTGCTGTTATGGATAAGCGTAGCGGCAGTTTTCACTGTTCCGCATCCGGCGTTTTCCACTGGTACCCAGATGTTTTGCATACCCAAACACTGTTCTTTGATTTCTTTACAGAAGGCATGCAACGGGAAATCAAGTCGGAACTTGGATTGGATATTGAAATTGATCAGATTCTACCTTTGGCGTTTAGTCGTGAGCTTCCTCGTGGGGGTAAACCCCAGTTATTCTTCCTTGCACGTACCGATATGACTACCGATGAAATTCAATCTTCAATGCGCACGGCGGAAGAACGCTGGGAGTTTATTCAACCGGAGGAGCTTCCTGGCGACAGCCCCCTCAGAGATCACCTCACACACCCGTTTGCTGCCCCTGAACTGTTCAGCTACGAGGGTAGGATGGCGTTTCGGATTGCCCAGGCCTTTCTCGATTCCGGGCAACCACCTTTTGAAATAACCGGTTACAACGACCCTTAGTGGCGCGATACAGAAATCGTTTTGCGGTCTGCTGTCCGCTGGCACCCAGGCAGTATTCTGATCAGTTCTGCTGGCGCGGCTGCCAGGCCGCAGTTGTCATGCCAACTCAGGTCTATATCTGCCAGCCTTGTTCCCAATGGAAGCAATTGGAGGTGCTTGTTTTGACCAAGAGCCAACTTTAGAAGCGGTCACTCCGATACTGGTTCGGGCATAGTTCAGGGCTGTGCTTCTCGCCCGCGACACCCCAGATCAGGGGCGTCATTGATCTCTTGCTGCCGCCGGCGTTCGTCCAGGTAGTGTGTAGAGGTCGGACTCAATAGGCTCGTCGCGAGTGTCCCGCAGTCTTACAAATACGGGAACCTCCGCGAAGGAATCGAGCGCCCTGGTTAGCGCCTCATGACTGCCCGGTGCACTGCGAGCTGTATCGAGGTAGAAGAACAGGTTTGATACTGATCGTTTCGGTACCGGATGCATAACCACGGGCAAGGTCCGGTTTGCGTCGAAAGACTCGGTAAACGCGACCAGCGGAACGATCTGCCCGGTGTCCAGTTGCAGTTCGGCGTTGCCACGCACCAGGCCGTCCGTATTGCCCTGATTGACAATGGTCACCAGCACTTCCAGCTGGCCTGTGCGCCTGGGAGTGTAGAACTCGAGGCTGACTTTCAGTCTCGCCGCCTGGGCCATGGTTTCGAGAGAATCGCGGCGCAGAAGCATAATGGCAGTAGTCGCCTCAGCTCTCGCTGAATCATCGCCAAGTGGCGGGAGGAAAAAAGCCGCGTCGCCCAGTGCCACCCGTCCCAGTTCCGGAGAAAATGAACTCAGGTCATTCCCCGCTTCGATGTGGGCTTCAAGATCCAGCAACGCGCTCTGGCCTTCCTTGCAGTAGGCTACCAGTTGACTGAGTTGGTGAATCACTGCGTCTCTGTCTTCACCGCGGATGGCCTGCCCATCCTCGAGCGCGTTCACCAGAGGTGAGTCGTACCTGAGACTCATATGACGCTTAAAGTTCTCAAAGCGCCGCGACCTTCCGAAGAAGCCGCGAATTTCGTCGTTGACGGTGAATGCGTCGGTCAATGGGGTCAGTTCGACATAAGCTATCAACAGTTTTTCTCTTGCCAGATAGTCGTTGAGTAGATAGCCAACAACAATCCCCACCGGACTGAGTGCTATAGCAACGAGCCCACCGATCAGCGCCTCACGCGCCTTGCTTTTTGATCTTTCAGCCATGCCCAGGTTGAGCCTCGGGATTTCAATCCGCGCCTGGCATTCTCAAACTATGAGATTGCATTGGCGCTGAAGACCGTCAGCAGAATGAAAATGAAGCTAGCCCAACACTGATCATAGTCTATGGGCCATGGTCTGGTGGCCTGCTTCATTGTTCCCTCCAAAGTCCTAGGCCATCCGCTTAGCGCCGACACCAGCGATTCCCGTCTACACTCCAGATGCACCTTCGGTTTTTGTGGAGTTCCCCATGCCTGCCCCCGTCAGCTTCGCCTCGTTCAACGTGTATGACTTCCAGGCCGCCGGCAAACGCAAGCGCAGCGCCACGCCTGTGACGGAGGAGCACTACACCCTGCAAAGGGACTGGACGGTGTCGAAGCTTCGTGAGCTCGATGCCGACGTGGTTGGCATCCAGGAGCTGTGGAGCAGGGAGTGCCTTGACGATGTGCTGAGCCACGATGGCCTGGGGGACTATACGGCCCACTACATCAAGGATTCCTGGTACGACATTGCCTGTGCGCTACTGGTCAGATCTCCGTGGACCGTGAGTGGCAGAATTGGAGTGATCAAGAGCTTTCCCTTTGACCAGTTGGTAAAGCTTGATGAAGGCGATGGCGAAGACGATGAAGTGACCGTCAATATCACGCGCTTCTCGCGCAGCGTGATCGAGGCCAAGCTACATCACGAGGACGAGCGGACACCGGATGTGACCGTGTTTGCCTGCCACCTGAAGTCGAAGCTGCCGGCGCGGACTGGCCCGAACATCGATTCAGCACACCGCAAGGCAGTGGGCAGTGCCCTGTCGACGATTCGACGTACCGCAGAAGCCACCGCGCTGCGCATGATCCTGATGGACCACATGTCAGGCCGGCATACGCCCACGGTTGTGCTGGGGGACCTGAACGATGACCCGCTCAGCAATACCTTGAACATCATCACCGACCAGCCGCGTATGACCAAGCGCTCTCGCGGTGGCGACAGGTCGCTATACAGCGCGCTGTTCCTGGAGCAGCTGAGAAGCTTCAGGGATGTCTTCTACACCCATGAACACAGCAATCACCGTGGAGTGCTGGATCATGTGCTGGTATCAGAAGAGTTCTTTGAACACTCCACCGACTGTGTCTGGGAACTGGAGGAGGTGCAGATCCTCAACGATCATGTCGATGACAAGCAGGCCCACACCTCCGATCACGGCATCATAAAGGCCAGTTTCAGGTAACAGCTTTCAGGCTGGCGATGTGAGCCTGAGTTCAAACCCTGATCTTCAGCCGGCCTGCTTCCACGGCAGTTTCGTATGAGTTGAGCGGTCTTCGTGCCATGCCGCTCTCCCGCACGCCCTCGAGGTTGAAGACTGAGCTGCCGAGACTGGGACACCGGAAGCGTGCCTTATCGTGGTCGTACTCTAACTCGACGCCTCGATGAGTGCAGAGAAGGGAGGCTACTGCGTACTGGTTTTCCGCCACCCGCGCAATGATCAGCCCATCTGGCATATCGGCATTGCGCACCTTCACCGCACCACCGATCTGCTGCAGCATTGGCTCGGTGGCCAGGTCTATGCTCAGGACAGCCCCGTCATAAGCGATCGCGTCAGGCTGTGCGGCGGGCGTTTCGCTGATTCCCGTATACGTGGCACAGCCGTTGAGCCCGCACAAGCATACTGATACCACTGTGACCACCGTGGCGCCTTGCTGGAGAAATTCCCTTCGGTGAATGCTATTTGCTGACATAGTCCGAATCCTCGATTCCACTACCTGACAGGTAGTGAAGCGCGTAGCATCCGGAGCCTCAACGAGGCTCCGTCGGCTGAACGCTCATTGAGAGAAGAACCAGGTAACGTTAACAGTGCGGTGGAGACGCTTTAAGCCGTGCAAATCAATGAAGTGGCGATTTCCCAGGCATTGTACAAGCAGTTCAAAACGGGAATCCCCGGTCCTGGTCCGTGCCGGAAACAGCGAAGGAACACCCAGGGGTGAGGGTGATACTCGACCGAGCGCCAGGATTCCCCGGTGCTAGTCGCCGAAGTGAGCCAGCACCGCACCGTACACGGCCATCGCATCCCACAGGTTCTGCAGGCGGATGTTCTCGTTTTCCGCGTGCTGGTTGTTGTCGTGATTGGCCAGCGGCAGGATGATGATCGGCGCGCTCAGCCGGCTGCCGAATTCATGCAGGGGCAGGCTGCCGCCCATGGTCGGCGTGACGATCAGGTCCGGTGCTATGGCGCGCATCAGCTCGGTGAGGCGCAGGGCCATGGGGTGATCGAGTTTCGTGCGCAGAGCCGGGTAGCCTGAGTCCTTCCAGTCCATCTTCGCCACTTTCGGGTGTGCCCGCAGGATTTCCGGTGTGGGATCCTCATGCACAACGTGGAAGCCCTGGGCAGCCACATGCGCTTCCAGCAGTTTGCGGGTGCCCTCGGGCGTCTGGTCCGGTACCAGGCGCAGATCGATGGAGGCGGTCGCCGTGGAGAGCACGATGTTGCGCCCTTTGTTGCCCACGCCGCCGGCCACGAAGCCGCGCATATTGAGGGCGGGCAGGGAGATCAGTTCCTCGATGCGGGCGCCATTGCCCTCCGGGGTGTGCACCGATAGCTCGTCCTGCAAGGTCCCGGTGACGTCCGGCATGTTGGCGATGGCTTCCATTTCCAGCTCGGAGAGCGGGGTGACACTGTTGTAGTAGTCCTTGACCAGGATGCGCCCGGACTCATCCCGCATGCTGGTCAAGAGGTAGGCCAGTGACATGATCGGGTTGGGCGACCAGTTGCCGTAGTGGCCGGAATGCAGCGGCCGGGTCGCGCCGTAGGTGGTGATGTCCACCGTGGTGGAACCGCGCACGCCAAACACGATCTGGGTGCGACGCGACTGGTGCATGGGGCCATCGCAGAACAGCAGCACATCGGCCTGCAGTAGTTTGCCGTACTTGTCGATCACCTGGCGAACGGTAGGGGAGCCCATTTCCTCCTCGCCATCCAGCAGCAGCTTGATGTTCACCGAGGGTTTGATGCCAGCCGCCGCCAGTGCATCGAGGGTGTGGATCAGGGCGATGACCGGCATCTTGTCGTCGCCGGCGGAGCGGGCGTAGAGGCGCCACTCGGGGCCGAAGGAACCTTTTACCTGGGCGATGTCCACCGGCTTGCCGTCGGGGAGCGGGCCGTCGAGCAGGGTGGGGGTGAAGGCCGGGTATTGCCAGTTCTCTTCCTGCACGGGTTGCCCGTCGAAGTGGGCATAGATCATCACTGTCTCTGTGGCGCCCGGGCTGAGCAGTTCCCCATAGATGTAGGGGGCGCCACCGGCATACAGTTTGCGGGTCGCAAAGCCCCTTGGTTCCAGCAGCCCGATGATGTGGTCGGCATTCACTTCCATGTCGGCCAGGTTCACGGCCACGTTGGGGATAGACAGCAGGTCCGCGAAGTCAGACACAATCTCCGCTTCATGCTGGCTGCGGTAGTCGTCGACGGCCTGCTTGGTGGCACTCACGTTGTCGTTGAACTGACTTTGCGCTGTCGCACCGAAGGAGAGGCAGGTGGCAACCAGGGCAACGATCGGCGAAGTCCAGCGAGTCAAGGTGCGGTGTGGAGAAAGCATGAGTAGCCTGCGCTTATTGGAATTTGCCGACAGTGTACCTAATTGCCGGTAACCAAACTCGCGACAGTATTGTATGCCCCGTCGAGCTAGAGCGCGTGGAGGTAGATGCTCAGACCCAGTGCAGCAGTAAAGAGCAGCGACATCGCCAGGCAGTAGCCCGGATAGTCCAGCGCCGATGGTTGTTGGGTTTCCTGTTTCATGACGGTTGCCTGCATGCTTGAGGTGCGGGCAGGTTACGGCGCGGCAGTCGATTTGAAAAATTGATTGTCTAGCTAAAGTCGATCAGTTTTTTCAAAGCCGGGTTTGTGCAGGTTTGAGGCGCGGCCCCGGAAACAGCGAATGCGGCCCGAGGGCCGCATTGATGAGAGCACTAGATTCAGTATTGGCTGCAGCTTACAGCTGGCTGGCCGGTACTGATTCAATACGGGGCCAGTACTCGTCGGCCTCGACGATGTGCCCGGGAATATCCTTGTTCCAGGTCTCCGCCACGGAAAGGTTCTTGTTGACGTAGAGCTGGCCGTCGACAACCTTGAAGGCCTTGCCGTCTACCGAGAACTTCTTGCCAAACGTGGCGCCGAAGGCGCAGAAGCCACCGTAGGCCGGCGCGTAGCGGGCAGGGTTGGCCACGAACAGCTCGCGGTTGGCCTCGCTGGCAAAACGGTAGATGGCGTCATTGTAGACGGCGGTGATAGTCGGCTTGCCGACGACCGCGCGGTCTTCCGTGTGGTAGGCCACGGTATCGTAGCCCGCCAGAATAACGCCATTGGCGTCGGTGTCCGTGTCGACGCCCGCCACTGCGGACAGGCTGAACAACGCAAAGATGATTCCCAATATCCTGGTTTTCATGGTCTGAACTTCCTCGTTGGTGGTTGGTTGGTGTCAGCGATCATTCGCGTGCAACGGGAAGCTATCCTAGGTCTCGTTGCCTTGGGTGGGTATGTGCGGGTAGCCTGACTTTATGTCCGATCGTCCAGAACCTGCGGTGGATACCCTGTCGGCCCTGTTCGAGGCCTTCAGGCTTCGCGCCCGCATCTTTCACAACGCCCAGTACTGCGGTAGCGACTGGGCCGTGGACACCTCCGGTACCGGGCTGGCCAGCTTCCACATGGTGACCCACGGCGCCTGCCGGGTAATCTCGCCGGCGCTGGCAGCGCCAGAGCCATTGGAGGCGGGTGATATCGTGATTTTCCCCCGGGACGCCAGCCACCAACTCCACACCGGCGCACGTTGTCCGGAGCAGGTAAATGCAGTCAGCGCCATCAGTTTTGAGCAGGGCCCCCGCGCAGACGGCGTGGGTTTGCTGTGCGGGCACTTCCTGCTGAAACACAATGCCGGCAATCCGTTGTTGGCCATGTTGCCGCCGGTAGTCATCTGGCGCTGTGGCAGCGACCCATCAGCCCGGGCGCTGTCAGATCTTATTCGCATGGAGGCACTCGCCGACAGGGCCGGCAGCGAAGCGATGTTGAATCGGCTGGCGGAAACCCTGTTTGTGGCGCTGGCGCGCGAGCACTCCTGGGTGGATCATCCGCTGGCCAACCTGGTGACTGCGCTGGCGGACAAGCGGCTGCGGCGGGTGCTGGACCTGATTCATAGTAAGCCGGGACACCGCTGGACCCTGGCGCAGTTCGCCGAGGCAGCCAGCATGTCACGCTCGGCGTTTGCCGAGCATTTCAAGCGGACCCTGGGCGAATCCCCGATGCACTACCTGGCGCGCTGGCGCATGCAGCAGGCAAGTATCTGGCTGGCGGAAGAGGGCGCATCGATAATAGAGGTGGCGAGTCACTGCGGCTACGACACCGAGGCCTCCTTCTCCAAGGCCTTCAAGAAAATCACCGGCACCTCACCGGGCAGCCTCAGGAAAGCCCACGCCTGAGGCAGTGCAGGACTAAGTAATATTCACGCCGGCGCCGGGTCCCGCTGTGGTAAGCTAGGCCCTCACTCGAAAGTGAGTGAACGCCAGTTGAGGCACTACACGTATGGTGCTGCTGGCAGGTTCACGGGCGCTTTCAGACAGCAACCCACACGTGACCCTTCGTAGGGGCCACCACTGGAAAGGGACTCGAGACCATGCCAGTTATTACTTTGCCCGATGGTTCCCAGCGGACCTTCGATAATCCTGTTTCTGTTTTTGATGTCGCCTCTGATATCGGCCCCGGCCTTGCCAAGGCTGCCCTCGGCGGCAAGGTCGATGGGCATGAGGTTGATACCTCCTTTGTGATCGACGGTGACGCCGAGCTAGCAATCATTACCGACCGTGATGAAGAAGGCCTGGAGATTATTCGCCACTCCACCGCCCACCTGCTGGCAATGGCGGTGCAGGAGCTTTATCCCGGCACCCAGGTCACCATCGGCCCGGTGATTGAGGACGGCTTCTACTACGACTTCGCCACCGGTCATAGTTTCACGCCGGAAGATCTCGAAAAGATCGAGCAGCGCATGGCAGAAATTGTGGCGGATGACCTGCCGGTCGAACGCCTTGTCATGAGCCGCGAGCGGGCGGTGGAAGAGTTCCGCAACATGGGTGAGCACTACAAGGTGCAGATCATCGAGGAGCTGCCCGAGGGCGAGGAGATCAGCATCTACCGCCAGGGCCCCTGGATGGACCTGTGTCGTGGCCCCCACGTGCCCAGTACCGGCAAACTCAAGACCTTCAAGCTGACCAAGGTGGCCGGTGCCTATTGGCGCGGTGATGCCAGCAACGAAATGCTGCAGCGCATCTATGGCACCGCCTGGCGCAACAACAAGGAACTGAAGGCCTACCTGCACCGCATCGAGGAGGCCGAGAAGCGTGACCACCGCAAGATCGCCAAGAAACTCGACCTGTTCCATACCCAGGAAGAGGCCCCTGGCATGGTGTTCTGGCATCCCAAGGGCTGGCGCATCTACCAGGCGATCGAACAGTACATGCGCCAGGCCCAGCGCGAGCACGGCTACCAGGAAATCAAGACGCCGCAGATTGTCGACATGTCGCTGTGGGAGAAATCCGGCCACGCCGACAAGTTCGGCGACGACATGTTTACCCTGGCTTCCGAAGAGCGAAGCTTTGCCATCAAGCCCATGAACTGCCCCTGCCACGTGCAGGTGTTCAACCAGGGCTTGAAGAGCTACCGCGACCTGCCCCTGCGCCTGGCCGAGTTCGGCAGTTGCCACCGCAACGAGCCCTCGGGTTCGCTGCACGGCATCATGCGGGTGCGCGGTTTCGTGCAGGATGATGCGCATATCTTCTGCACCGAAGACCAGATCCAGCCGGAGTCCATCGAGTTCATCGACTTCCTGCACGAGGTTTATGCAGACTTTTTCGGCGAGCCCGACATGATCTACCGTCTCTCCACTCGCCCAGAGAAGCGCGTGGGTTCAGAGGCGGACTGGGACCGGGCCGAGAAGGCCCTGGCCGATGCGCTGGACGCCAAGGGCCTGCCCTGGGAAGAACTGCCCGGCGAGGGCGCCTTCTATGGGCCCAAGATCGAGTTCAGCCTCAAGGACTCCATTGGCCGGGTGTGGCAGCTCGGCACCCTGCAGGTGGACTTTTCCATGCCGGACCGTCTCGATGCCCATTACGTGGCGGAAGACGGCAGCCGCCAGGTGCCGGTGATGCTGCACCGGGCGATCCTGGGCTCCTTCGAGCGCTTCATCGGCATCCTGATTGAGCACTTCGAGGGCAACTTCCCGGTGTGGCTGGCCCCTGAGCAGGCGGTGGTCCTCAATATTACTGACCACCAGTCCGACTACGCTCGCAAGGTAGCGGATAACCTCACCGCGCAAGGATTCCGGGTGGAGGCTGACCTGCGCAATGAGAAGGTCGGCTTCAAGATTCGTGAGCACACCATCCAGCGCATCCCCTACCTGCTGGTGGTGGGTGACCGGGAGATGGAAGAGGGCAGTGTGGCGGTTCGAACCCGTACGGGAGAGGACCTCGGTACCCTGTCATTGGACACCTTTGCGGAACGCCTTGCGACCGAGGTCAGCGAGCGGCGCTAAGCCTTTGTAATTCAAACGCTTTCGGTGGTTATTCACACTAGAAAAGGCTTGTGAATCCGGGCCAAGCTCTATAAAATCCCGCGGCTCAGTAATTTGTGCCGTGGGGAGCTTTCCCGGCATTACGAAAAACGGGAGAAACAACCGATTAAGAGAGATACCAAGAGCAAGCGTTCGCCGATTAACGATGAGATCGAGGCGGACAAGGTAAGGCTCATTGGCGCCGATGGCGAGCAGGTCGGCATTGTCAGCCTGGCCGAGGCCCTCAGCGCGGCGGAATCCGCGACGCTGGATTTGGTGCAGATTACTGATACCGAGCCCGTGGTCTGCAAGATCATGGATTACGGCAAGCACGTGTTCGAGGCCAAGAAGCAGAAGGCCGCGCAGCGCAAGAAGCAGAAACGAACACAAATTAAAGAGATGAAATTTCGTCCAGGGACGGAGGAAGGGGATTACCAGGTAAAACTACGCAACCTGGTACGTTTCCTTGAAAACGGCGACAAGGCCAAGGTCACGCTGCGTTATCGCGGTCGTGAAATGGCCCACCAGGAAATTGGCATGGAGCTACTCAAGCGAGTAGAAGCCGACCTGGCCGAGCTGGGTTCTGTCGAGCAATTCCCGAAAATGGAAGGCCGACAACTCACTATGGTGATCGCCCCCAAGAAGAAGCAATAGCGGCCTGTGAATGCCCTAGAGCTTCATTTTATTTATCTATCCAAATGCGGAGTTTTTATGCCTAAAGCAAAAATTCACAGTGGGGCAGCCAAGCGCTTCAAGAAGACCAGCAGTGGTAACTATAAGCGCAAGAGTGCCAACAAGAGTCACATCCTCACCAAGATGACGACCAAGCGTAAGCGCCAGTTGCGTGGGACTTCCGAGATCCACAAGAACGACAAGGTGCTGGTCGACCGCATGATGCGGGCGAAGTAACGGTTGCGGTTATTAAAGGAGGAATAGACAAATGCCCCGAGTAAAACGTGGAGTGGTGGCTCGCCGCCGTCACAAGAAAGTTCTCAAGCAGGCCAAGGGTTACTACGGCGCGCGTTCACGCATTTTCCGCGTGGCCAAGCAAGCCGTTACCAAGGCGGGCCAGTATGCCTACCGTGATCGCCGTCAGCGCAAGCGTCAGTTCCGCTCGCTGTGGATCACCCGCATCAATGCCCAGTCCCGTGCCAACGGCCTGAGCTACAGCCGCTTGATCAATGGCCTGAAGAAGGCCGACATCCAGCTGGACCGCCGTGTGCTGGCGGACCTGGCTGTGCATGACAAGCCGGCTTTTGCAGCGATCGTGGAGCAAGCGAAGGCCGCGCTGGCCTAAGCCCACCCTGCCGTCTGCGGACGGTTCGCTGCACACGTAAACAAGAGGGGAAAGGGTTAACGCTCTTTCCCCTTTTTTTGTTTCGAAGACTTGGTCCCCGTCTTCGTGGGGACAAATCAAAAAGGGCTCTGACCCCTTTTTGTTTGGTGAAAAAGGGCTCTGACCCCTTTTTGAGGACGATATGGACAACCTCGAACAGTTGGCAAACGAGGGTCGCGAGGCCATCAACGCCGCCACCGACGGCAAGGCGCTGGAGACCCTGCGCGTCGAGTACCTCGGCAAGAAGGGCAAGGTCACTGACCTGCTCAAGGGCCTGGGACAGCTCGACCCGGAAGAGCGGCCGAAAGCCGGTGCCCAGATCAACGTGGTCAAGCAGGAACTGCAGGCCCTGATCGGTGAGCGCAAGCAGGCGCTGGAAGCGGCGGCTGTCGCCGAGCAGCTCGACGCGGAACGTATCGATGTGACGCTGGCCGGTCGCGCCGCCTCCACAGGCGGCCTGCATCCAGTCACCCGCACCATCGAGCGCATGGAAGACTTTTTCGGTGCCATCGGCTTCGATGTGGTGGAAGGCCCGGAAATCGAGGACGACTACCACAACTTCGAGGCCCTCAATATCCCCGCCCATCACCCGGCGCGGGCCATGCACGATACGTTCTATGTGGATAGCGCCCGCGGCCCCGGTGAAACTGCCACGGTGTTGCGGACTCACACCTCGCCAGTGCAGGTGCGCGTGATGGAAAGCGAAGAGCCGCCAATCCGGGTGATCTGCCCGGGCCGTGTCTATCGCTGTGACTCCGACCTGACCCATACGCCCATGTTCCACCAGGTGGAAGGCCTGCTGATCGATGAAGAGTCGAGCTTTGCCGACCTCAAGGGCATCGTCATCGATTTCCTGCACGTGTTCTTCGAGAACGACCAGTTGAGCGTGCGTTTCCGCCCCAGCTACTTCCCGTTCACCGAGCCCTCGGCGGAAGTGGATATCCAGTGCGTGATGTGCGGCGGCGAAGGTTGCCGGGTCTGCAGCCACACCGGCTGGCTGGAAGTGATGGGCTGCGGCATGGTGCACCCGAAGGTGCTGGAGTACTCCAACATCGATGCCGAGCGCTATGCCGGCTTCGCATTTGGCATGGGCGTGGAGCGCCTGGCCATGCTGCGCTATGGCGTGAATGACCTGCGCATCTTTTTCGACAACGACCTGCGTTTCCTCGAGCAGTTCCGTTAAACCGGTTTTGGACAGGCTATGAAATTCAGCGAACAGTGGCTGCGGGAGTGGGTTGACCCGGGCATCGACACGGCCGAACTGGCCCAGCTTATTACCATGGCGGGCATGGAAGTGGACGCCGTCGACCCGGCGGCGGGGGATTTCTCCGGCGTGGTGGTGGGAGAAATTGTCTCAGCCGAGCAACATCCGGATGCCGACAAGCTGCGGGTCTGCCAGGTTAACACCGGCAACGAGACCGTGCAGATTGTCTGCGGCGCGCCCAATGCCCGCGCCGGCCTCAAAGCGCCGCTCGCCCAGGTGGGCGCGTTGCTGCCCGGCGACTTCAAGATCAAGCAGGCCAAGCTGCGTGGCGTGGAATCCCAGGGCATGCTCTGCGCCGGCTCCGAACTGCAACTCAACGAAGAGAGCGACGGGTTGATGGAGCTGGCGGCCGATGCGCCGGTCGGTACCGACCTGCGTGAATACCTCGACCTAAGCGACCAGGTGATCGAGCTGGACCTGACGCCCAACCGAGCAGACTGCCTGGGCCTGTCCGGCGTTGCCCGGGAAGTCGCACTGCTGACCCACAGCGAACTGACCGACGCGCCGGTCACCGAGGTGCCGGCGACGATAGAAGACACCTTCCCGGTGTCGCTGGAAGCAGGTGTAGGTTGCCCGCGTTTCGTGAATCGCGTGGTCCGCGGTATCGATATCTCCCGCCCCAGCCCACTGTGGATGCAGGAAAAGCTGCGTCGCAGCGGGCTGCGTTCCATAGACCCGGTGGTCGACGTCACCAACTACGTGATGCTGGAACTGGGCCAGCCCATGCACGCCTTTGACCTGGCGAAATTGTCTGGCGGCATTGTGGTGCGCATGGCAAAAGCCGGCGAGGAACTGGAGCTGCTGAACGGCCAGACCATCGAGATGCGCGACGACTCAATGGTGGTCGCCGATCAGGAAAAAGCGGTCTCGCTGGCCGGCATCATGGGCGGCCAGTCCACGGCTGTCAGCGAGTCCACCATTGACCTGATGCTGGAGGCCGCCTGGTGGCAGCCGTTGGCCATGGCTGGGCAGGCGCGTGGCTATGGTCTGCACACGGATGCTTCCCACCGTTTCGAGCGCGGCGCCGATTTCGCCATGCAGGCAAAGGTGATCGAACGGGCCACGGAGCTGATTCTTGCCATCTGTGGAGGCGAGGCCGGCCCCACGGTCGATACGCGCCTGGACGAGCACATGCCCGAACGCGCGCCGGTGCGGCTGCGCCGCGAGCGCATCCCGCGCATGCTCGGCTTCGACATGCCGGATGCTGAGGTAGAACGCATTCTCACCGGGCTTGGACTCGGCGTGACTGCCACCGACGAGGGTTGGCAAGCCACCGTGCCAAGCTGGCGAGTGGATATTGCCATCGAGGCTGATCTGCTGGAGGAACTGGCCCGGGTTTACGGCTACAACAACCTGCCGGTCAGCCACATTCACGCCGACCTGGTGATGCCGGCGCGGCCGGAGCGGGATTTGTCGATTCGCAAGCTGCGCCGCCAACTGACGGCGCGCGATTACCAGGAGGCGGTCACCTACAGTTTCGTCGAGCCGGATGCGCAGAAGGCCTTTGATCCAGAGCTGGCACCCGTGGCACTGCAGAACCCCATCTCTGCCGATCTCGCGGTGATGCGCACCAGCCTCATGCCCGGCCTGGTGCGTGCGCTGTCGCACAACACCGCGCGCCAGCAACACCGGGTGCGCCTGTTCGAAAGTGGCCTGCGCTTTTTGCCGGGAGACGGTGATCTCGAGCAGCGCCCGACCCTGGCTGCCCTGGTGAGTGGTCGCCGCTACCCGGAGTCCTGGACCGAGTCCGGCGAGCTGGTGGACTTCTACGACCTGAAGGGCGACCTGGAGTCGCTGCTGGACCTGACCGCGGCACCAGACAAGTTCAGTTTCCGGGCGGGCGAGCGTACCGGCCTGCATCCGGGTCAGACCGCGGTCCTGGAACGCGAGGGCAGGGAGGTCGGCGTGATCGGCACCCTGCACCCGCAACTGCAGGCAAGGTTCGCCCTGGCGCAGCCGGTTTACCTGTTCGAGGTGGACCTTGCGGCCCTGCTGGATGCCGCGCTGCCGGCCTTCACCGAGCTGTCGCGCTACCCCGAGGTGCGCAGGGATCTTGCGCTGCTGGTAGACAAGTCAGTATCCGCCGGGGAACTGCTGGCAAATGTTCGAGAGGCGGCGGGAACTTACCTGACAGACTTAAGGCTCTTTGATGTATATGAGGGCAAAGGCATTGATCCTAAAAGGAAATCTTTGGCATTGGGTTTGACTTTTCGGGATTCTTCGCGCACGCTAAGCGATCAGGACGTAAATAAAAGTGTGGATCAAGTGATTGATCTGCTTATAAAAACTTACAACGCGGAGCTGCGGAGCTAGCACCTGGTGAGCATCAGGAAAGGGCTCCACCGCAATAGCGACCGCCAAGGGAATCTGGATCGGTAACGACCATGGGAGCGCTCACCAAATCCGAAATGGCCGAGCGTTTGTATGAGGAATTAGGTCTCAACAAGCGAGAAGCCAAGGAAATCGTCGAGCTGTTTTTCGAGGAGATACGCTCGTGCCTGGAAGGCAACGAGCAGGTGAAACTCTCGGGCTTCGGCAATTTCGACCTGCGCGATAAAAGCCAGCGCCCCGGCCGCAATCCCAAGACCGGCGAAGAGATCCCCATCTCTGCTCGTCGCGTGGTGACCTTCCGCCCGGGCCAGAAGCTCAAGGCGCGCGTTGAGGCCTTTGAAGGCGAAGACGCCGACGAAGCCAATGACGCGGGAGGCACTGGAAGCACCAATAGATCGGACCATTCCGCCACCCCTGCCAACCCGGTCGGCTCCGTCTCAGGCGCGGGCATGAGGGCATTCGACGGTGGAAGCGAATAGCGGCTCAGAGAAGCTGCCCAGCATCCCGGGCAAGCGTTACTTCACCATCGGCGAAGTCAGCGAACTGTGCAGCGTGAAGCCTCACGTGCTGCGCTACTGGGAACAGGAATTCCCCCAGCTCAAACCCGTCAAGCGCCGCGGCAACCGTCGCTACTACCAGCGCGGTGACGTCGAAACCATTCGCCAGATTCGCAGCCTGCTCTATGACCAGGGCTATACCATCGGTGGCGCCCGCCAACGTATGGAAGAGGGCCCGGAAGAGCAGAGCGCTGAAGGGGCGGGAGAAGTCCTCAAGCAAACCATCGCCGAGCTCGAAGAGCTGCTCGATACCCTATCGCTGGACCGCTAAAACTCTTATCGGTACACCTTTGCCAACCCCGGAGCGCTTCTCAAGTCGCTCACCGGGGTGATAGGCTGCCTGCCTGCATCGCCATAATAATTAACAGGAGTGCTCTCATGCGTAGAGTATTTGCGGCGCTAGTCCTGCCGCTCGTTTTGTTCGCCTGCAGTGATTCCAACGACACCTTCGTCCCCGAGACACCGGAACCGCCACCGGCGGGGCCGACATTCGCCGCTGATATCGTCTGGACCGAATTCGGAATCCCCCATGTGACGGCGGAAGACTGGGGCGGCCTGGGTTATGGCTACGGCTGGGCCTACTCGACGCAGAACTATTGCGTTGTGATGGCCGAGTTCGTGCGCTCGGCAGGGGAATCTGCCCGCTACCTGGAAGATGGCGACCTGAACCTCGACCTGGTGATGAAGCTGTACAACGACGACGAGCGCATCGAGCGCATCTTCATCGACGCCCTGCCGGACTACCTGCTGGAACTGGCAGAGGGTTACGTGGCGGGCATCAACCGCTACCTGCGTGACACCGGTGTCGAAAACCTGGCCGAGGGCGAAGAGGGCTGCCGCGATGCTGAATGGGTGCGCGAGGTCGACCTATACGATCTGGGCCGCCTGCTGCACAAGCGCATCCTGCGCGGCAGCGCCGACCCGCTGGCAGACCTGATTGTCGCTGCCGAGGCGCCGGAAACAATGGCCGCTGTCCAGGCTTCGCCGCTGGACGAGCCGCTGCGGCAAGTAGCCGCGCTGGACCCTGCCGAGACCCGCGCGGCCCTGGGCATGCCGTCTACCGACATGCTGGGCAGTAATGCCTACGCGGTGGGCGCCGAGGCGGTACAGGGCGGCAACACCGGCCTGTTGTTCGGTAACCCCCACTTTCCCTGGCAGGGACCTGATCGCTTCTACATGTCGCATCTCACCATTCCCGGCGAGTACGACGTGATGGGCGCGGCGCTGCACGGCCTTCCGCTGGTAGTGCTGGGTTTCAACAAGGATCTCGCCTGGAGCCACACGGTCTCCACCGGTGATCGCTTCACTTTTTATGAGCTGACGTTGAACCCGGAAGACCCCTTGCAGTACGAATACGACGGCGAGTTCCGCGACCTCGAGCCAGTCACGGTCAGTGCAGAGGTACTGAATAACGATGGCAGTGTCAGCACGGCAGAGCACACTTTCTGGAACACGCACAACGGTACCGTGGTCGACCTCGGCGCGATCAACAGCCTGCTCGGCGGCTGGCCCAACGCGGTTGGCACCATTGTCGCCTATCGCGATGCCAACCTCGATAACCTGCGAGGCATCGAGCAGTGGCTGCGCATGGGGCAGGCGGAAAACCTAGGCGAATTGAAGGCCGAGCTCAGGACCATCGGTATTCCCTGGGTGAACACCATCGCCGCGGATCGTTTCGGCGATGCCTTTTATGGCGATATCTCCACCATTCCCCATGTCACCAGTGCACAGCAGAATAGCTGCGTGCGTGGCCTGCTGCAGAACCTGCTGACCGACGGGGGCTTCATCACCATGGACGGGTCGGACAGTGACTGCGAGTGGGGCAGTGATGAAGGTGCCCCGGAAGGCGTGTTCGGCTATGACAGTTTGCCCAGCCTCGATACGCGGGAATACGGTGCCAACGCCAATGACAGCTACTGGCTCTCCAATCCGCGCCAGTTGCTGGAAGGCTTCCCGCAGGTGATTGGCCTTGAGAACATTGAACAGAGCAAGCGCACCCGGCTGACTTTTGTGCAGGCAGAAGAGCGCCTGGCCGGCAGCGATGACCTGGGCGAACCGCTCTATTCCAACGAGACCGTGCGCCAGAGTCACTACAGCGCCAGGAACTACCCGGCCGAGTTGATCCTGACAGACCTGGTCGCCGACTGCGAAGCGGTGGCTGACTGGTCCGTGTATTCCAGTGACCCCGCCGCTGTAGCGGAGGCCTGCACCCTCCTTGCAGACTGGGATGCGCGGCACACAATCGATTCCACCGGCGGCCACATCTTCTATGAGTTCTGGCGCATCGCCAACGACGTGGACAACTTGTTTGCCGTGCCATTTGATCCGGCTGACCCGGTGAATACTCCCAACACCCTCAACACCGGTGATGCCGATGTGATGGAGGCAGTGCGCCAGGCCCTCGCCGACGGGGTGCAGGTATTGCAGGACAACGGCATCGCACTGGACCTGCCCTGGGGTGAGGTGCAGTTCGACGAAAAGGACGGCGAGCGAATCCCGATCCATGGCGGCAGCGGTAGCATGCTGCACAGCGTCATCAGCTCCGGCCTGGTGGAGGGCGAGGGTTATGCCAACATCCGCACCGGCAACAGCTACATCCAGTCAGTGAGCTGGGATGAAACCGAGTGCCCGGACGCCAACGCCATCCTCACCTATTCCCAGTCCACCGATCCCGCCTCTGATCACTACGCGGACGCAACCCGCCTGTACGCGGACTCCGGCTGGATCGATATGCCCTTCTGTGAAGCCGATCGCGATGCCCAGGAGATCGACCGGGTCAGCATCGAGGAGTAATAGCAGCCGTGCACCACGGCTATTTCAAGAAGGTGTCTCTCGTTGACGAGGGGCACTTTTTTGTTTTCATCCGCTCGTTTCTTTGACCCGTATCAGGGCCCCTGCGGAGCTGCCGAATTTTGTTTTCCGACGGAGTTAACTCCTCTTCAATTAAGGCCGCTAACTCTTTGATTTTGTTGAATTATTTATCGCATCTTGCCATCGTAATTATCGATGGATTTCGGTTATGCAATTAGCTTTGTAGATTGGCAATGGGCGCCTATACTGGGTCCATAGTCACTCATTACGGAGACAATGACATGAGCATTGATATCGGTATCGACGAGAAGGATCGTGTGGAAATTGCCGCTGGCCTCAGCCGCCTGTTGGCCGACAGCTACACCCTGTACCTGAAAACCCACAACTACCACTGGAATGTCACCGGCCCCATGTTCAACACCCTGCACCTGATGTTCGAGGCGCAGTACACGGAGCTGGCAACCGCCGTGGACGAGATTGCAGAACGTATCCGCGCCCTCGGCGTACACGCGCCCGGCTCCTACAAGGCCTTCGCCGAACTTACCGAAATCGAGGACGACGAGAAGGTACCGAGCGCCAACCAGATGATCGCCAACCTCGTGAAGGGCCAGGAGACGGTTGCTCGCACCGCGCGTTCCATCTTCCCGCTGGTAGACGAGGCCGGCGATGAGCCGAGCGCCGACCTGCTGACCCAGCGCATGCAGGTACACGAAAAGACCGCCTGGATGCTGCGCTCCATGCTGGGCGAGTAAGCGGGCAGGCACGGCAGCGTGGGGCTGCGGATAAGCGTTGAACGGGCCGCGATAGCCTGTATAATTCCCAGCCTTTCGGGGCGTAGCGCAGTCTGGTAGCGCACCACACTGGGGGTGTGGTGGTCGCAGGTTCAAATCCTGCCGTCCCGACCATTTATCGCATGCAAATCAACGACTTGCAAGCCCCCTCCGAATCTGCAGTCACGTTGCAGTCAAATCGCAGTCAGCGGAGATCCCGGCGCCGGCGCGCTATCGCTATAGATGAGCTCCCAGTCACCGTCGTGATCCAGGCGGTACACGCTCTCCGATCGCGCTGACTTGATGACCAGGATGTCTCCGGACCGGCCGTTGGGCTCGAGCTCATGCGGGTCAGGCACCTGGTCCAGCACCAAGTGGCGGGTGACAAACTCGCGATCGCCGCCCACCGAGACGGTGAACACCTGCATCTTCGACTCGGCCCCGCAGGCCGGGCACTTCACGTCGACGTCCGCCATGGCGTCTCTCCCTACTTGATGACCGTGAGCTGGGTTTCCGGCCGCACGTTGATCGCATCCATCTCGTCGGCATCGCCGATCTCGCGCCACCGGTTCAGACAGAAGCCGGCATAGTGCTGCTTCATGGTGTGCACTTCATCCCCGATCAACGCCGCGACCTTCTCATCGCTGAACGTGGTGTGATCCAGGAGCAGCGTCACGAAGGTGTGCCGCATCCGGTACTGGCCCTGGCCACTGGGGGAGCGGATCCCGAGCTCGGCCAGGCACTGGTCGAAGACGTAGCGGATCCGCTTCTCGCCCGTGAGTGGGGCCCAGCCGTTGTCCAGGGCGAGCGGGTTGCCGACGGCCGCGCGGGGATTCCAGAACACGGCGTCGTCTTCGGCCTGGCGATACTCCTGCAGGATCCGGAAGCTGTCCAGGGCGCGCTCGTTCATGGGCACGCTGCGGTGGCGCAGCGTTTTGGTGTACGGCCGCACCACCTGGTCCTGGATGCTGCCGCAGGCCTCGCGGCTCGCCCGCACGTCGGTACGCCGTGCCTCGAGGTCGACGGCCGGCCACTGGAGTGCAGTCATTTCCGACGGCGATCGCAGGCCCTGGTTGAAGCCGATGATCACGTAGTGGAGCAGAAATAGCCGCCGAAGCTTCTCGCGGCCGCGGTAGTGTTTGGGATCGCACCGGTGCCACCAGTCCTGGAACCAGGCGATGATGCTGTCGCGCTCCTGCTGCGTGAACGGCTTGAACATGGCGTTGTTCAGCCGCTGGTGGCGCTCTGTCTTCGAGGCCTGGATCAGCGGGCCCGTATAGGTCAGCAGCGGATGGTCGCGCCAGTAGCGGCGCAGCTGGCCGTAGGTGAGCGCCTGGCGCAGCGCGCTCAGCATGTTCTTGAGGTACTTCGTCGATGCCGGCGGGCTGCCGGCATCGAGTAGCTGCTGGCGCGTCTGGAAGGCCTGCAGCCAGTGTTGGGTGGCCTCGGGCGTTGCCTCACGGATCGTGTAGCTGGTCAGCGCGTCGAACTGGTAGCCGGCGCCGCTCTCCGGATCCCGCCAGGTGAAGTTCTGGTCGAAGGCCTGCAGGGCGCTGCGCTTGGTTTCGAAGGTGGAGGCCTCGATCACGCGGTGCGGCCCGTGGGCGCGCTGGAACTCGTGGCGCTCAAACTCGGTGAGCAGCTGGCCGATCGTTGCCGGCGCGTTGTGCGCCTCGCTGAACGGCGTTATGGCGGCGCATGAGGGGCAGGGGCAGTACGCCGCGATCCGGTGGTCCGGAAACTCCTTGCACGGGAAGAAGGCCTGCGCCTCGATCTTCGCGTTGAGTGCGTCGAGTCGGTGCTCTAGCGTGGCCCGGTTGGCTTCAGTATCCGCCTGACGTGTCGCGATGGACCACCGGTAGTCAGTACGGGTTGGATCCTCGGGGTTCCGCCAATAGAGTCGGATGTGGAGCTCTCCCCGGGCGGCTGCGATTGAGCCACGCCTGCGCTTACTACCCATGCCTGGTACTCCAATAGATTGATGTGGATCTTGCCGTCGGGGTCGCGGATGAACTCGACGCCCTCCGTCCACTTCTTTTCGGCGATTTTGCCATCGATCGCCGGGATCGTCATGCCGGTGATTTCCGAGAAGCGTTTCTTCAGGACCCACACGAGTGGCGAGAACTGGATGCTCTCGAAGTACTCGTGCAGGTTCTGGATCGCGTTCATCGCGCCGCTAGTGGCCCAGTACGCGCCTTTCAGGAGGCGAGGGTGGCCCACCGCCGGGCTGTCCATCGGTTGATGGCGGCGTCGACGTGGGTTTGGGTACCGGTTGTGTCTGCCAGTTGTTTCCCGGCTTCACGTCCAGCCTCACGTAATCGTCAAATGTCACAACGGGCCGGTTGGCGCGCATGGTTAGCACGACTGCCAGGATTGCTACCACGACGACGTAGCAGGCTCGCGTCGGCTTGCCCCAGCTCTCTGGGTCGCCGTTCATTTCAATGAAGGCGAAACACACCCACGTCAATGACATGCTGCAGATGCTCATCAGCACGAACACCAGTGTGTGGATCGCGATGGTTTTCAGCATGTGATCTCTCCTCCGTTCTTCTAGTGGCGGCTACGCCGAACAGCGTCCAGCGCTTCTCTGCGTGCATCACCTGCGTCCACAATGCCTCGAAGTAGTTTCAGCGTCGTCACCGCCACATACTTCTGGCCTTGCTCATCCTCGAAGATTAGGTCCACGGTGGGAGCACCTTCTTCGGTGCCGTTTAGCACGACGACTGCTTCCAGGAACTGACCGCCTAGATGCTCCGGCTTGCGGTAACTGGGTGCTTCCTCAACGCTGTCAAATAGCTTGATGCTTATTGCTTGCATGGTTTCTCTCCTTTTTCAGGTTTGTGTCGATCAGCCTTCGGCGCGATCCAGTCGTTCGATTTCGGCCAGTAGCAGACCAGCGGCGATCACGAGTTGTTGTCGGCGCGGCTTATCTTTTTTGTTCCAGCCGGTGAAGTCACGGCACGGGTTTCCGCGGAAGTTAATGCCCCATGGCCACGGGTCCCGGATTGATAACTCGCCCTCTCGGTGGCGCATCAGCAAGTAGATCGGCTTCGGTGCGGCGTAGCAGGCTGCAGCCATTGCAAGGGATTCGTCGCCATGGCTGTCGTCATGTTCATGTGACCAGCCTTCCTCACTAACCTGGCGCTCACGCTCGGCCAGTACGTCTTGTGCTGCTTTTGTCAGCTTAGTCATTGCCTTCTCCTTTGTGGCGGGCGGCGAGAAGGCGCTTCTCCAGCAGGCTTTCCACGGTACTTAGGGGCACCATTTCCGACCAGTTCTCGGGCTGTGGGTCATCGTCCAGCGTCATCACGTCATCACCCTGGCGCAAGTCCTCGACGATCTCAGTTATCAACTCGTCCATGGGTAATGCCGGTGTGGATAGGGCTGCGACCGCTCCGCGCATCCGCTCCCGCCATGTACTCCAGTCGGGGTGATCCTCTGGATCAGTAAAATACAAGCTGCCGCGGGAGTTGAACCAAGCGCGAATAGCAGCGTCTATCTGCTCATCGCCTAGTGGTGTAGCGGCGTCAGGCGTGGCTGGAAGGGGAGAGTGCGGCGGCTTGTTGGCGTGCTTCAACCGAATTTCCGGCACCTTGGTCCAGATCCGGGCAAGCTCATCCTCTCCAGCTCGGTGCATGTCCAGGTCATTGGCGAGGCACAGCGCGGCCAGCGTCACCATCACGCCGCCCGTTTCCTGGTGTGGCTCGCCCACCGGCCTGCTGAACACGTAGTCAACCAGCTGGTGGGCTTCATCCGCGGTGCAGCCGCAGGCCTGGACCAGCTCCAGTGATTCTTCCAGGAAGCGGTGATTACGTTCCTGGCGGTCGCCGGCGATTTCGGCGCCGAAGCACTCTTGCATCCAGGGCTGTACCCGGCTTTGGAAGGTAGTCTCGGACAGCGCATTGGTGGAGCGCAGATCAGTGGCCCACTGGCGCACGCGTGCCACTTCTTCCTCTATCTCGGGTTCAAGGATCTGGCCGGTGGGAGGCCACACATGGGAGTCATGGAGGCACTGGGCCTGCTCATCCAGCCAATCAGCGATGGCTGGGCGGTCAGGCTCAGGTGCTCTAGCGGCACCGGCCTCTGTGGGGCTGGCGTTGATGGGGTTGTCTGGGCAAGGCTCATAGCCGTGTTTGTAGGCTACGCTGCACCAGCGCGCTGCAAGTTCTTTCCGGTAGGCTAGGTCCTGCTCCAACTCGGCAATGCGAGCATTGGCGTTCTCTGCCCACTGGAAACACAGATCAAGCCCGGCTTCGAGTGTCCCCCTGGCCTTCGCTGCCTCCATCAGTTTCCGAAGCTCATCGATATCGATTTCTACTGCACTCATTTAGCCGCCCTCCTAGGCCTCGCTCGCTGGCTGGTCGCCAAACATATCGGCCGTTCTACTACAGCGTTGTGTGGCTGGCTCGGTGCCAGGCGCTTTCTCAGATTCGAACGCTGTGCACGTCGGCCAGCCGTCTTGGCCATGCGTGAATTCAGGTGGGTATTGCTCGTCGCCAATGTCGTAGAGCATTGTCCTGGCGAGAATGTCGCACCCAACAGCACCATCCGGGTTGCCACGTTCGCACGCCTCTCTGTAAAGCCGATCCTTCTCGCATCGGTCGCAGAATGACTCAATAAAGCTCATGCCCTCTGTGCCATTGCTCGGCTTGTACGGCGTCCCCGCGCGGCCGGCTACGCTGTCCCTGATGCACTTTTCAGCTTCTGGCTCCAGTGTTTCAGCCATTTTTAGCCTCCTCATCGCTGCCGACGTACCAGCCGCCGTCGCCTCCGCACACGTCGCAGGGGACGTTGTTCTCTGGATGGAGACAGACACAGCAGTCTTCGCCGCAGTCGTGATCTGAATAGCCTTCGCCGCCGCAGTTCCAGCAGTCTTCCCACTCGTCATAGGGGCTCGTCGGCGTCCGAGTTCTCATCGCTACTGCATCCGCTCGTGACCAGGTGCGACCTCGGGGCCGCCGAAAACGGGTCGAATGCCAGCAACACCTTCAACGGCATCGGCGAAGCACTCGCGCATGAGGTCCATGAACTGCTGTTTCCGCTCCGGGTTCGCGATGCAGTTCATCTTGATGCTGCCGAGCTTCACTGCGCCGTCCATCGTTTCGTCTTGAGCCCAGTAGGCGACCCAGACGCTGCCTTGTTCTCGGAACGCCAGGCGGCCAATTCTCATGTCTTGATCTGGCATTGGATTCACACTCCTTTGTGATGCGTGACGCGTTGGCCGCGTTTCGCGGATTCGGCGATCTCCTCCGGGGAACGCTGGCTGCGGCCGAGAAAGGAAAGGCCGGCCGTGGATAGACCTGACGACTCTTCATCGCCTTCGCCTTCATCCTCGTTCGCGGCTTCGGGATCTGCGGCTTCGTCTTCTTGGCTGTCACCGTTGGAGGATTCCTCTTGCCGCTGGCCGCCCTCGTCGGCGTCCGCCGTGCCTTCCTCTTGCAGGTCCTGGCGGTCGTCACCTTTCTCGTTTCCCCCACGCTCTTGATCACCAGGTGGTGGTTCGGGCGGTGGTGCCGGCGCTGACGGTTGTGCCGCAATGGGAGGTGATCCTGGCGTCGTGGCTGACTTGGGTATCAGCTTGGACCGCACCAGGATCGCGCCGGCTGTGAGCATTGCCTGCAGGTAGTCCTGCCGGTCGATGTGGCTGCGGAGCGAGGCGAGCAGCTCCTCGTTGCTGCACAACGTGCAGTGCCAGCCGGACGGTAACTGAGCGAATTTCAGGCCCTGTTCGACGATTCCAGGAAGCATCTGCTCCAAAATCTGAGTAGCTGCATCGTTGGGTACCGCCTGCATGAATGCATCCCGAATACTGGAGCCCATGTTGCGCGCGCCAGCACTAGCCGAACCCGAATTGGTGGCCGCGCCGGCACCACCATCGAAGTGGTTCGGGTAGTATTGCTTCTTCGCCTTCACTGTCTTCGAGGTAATCGTCCCCGCCTTCAGAAGTTTCCGGAGGTGGTTATCGATGCCTTTGACGGACACGCCGGCGAACTCCGCCAGGTGTACCTTCGTGCAGCCCGGGTTGTCGTTGATGAAGGTAAGCAGCTGCTCCCGTGAAACCCGTATCTTGTTGGCTGGCATAAGCCTCTCCCGCGCGTCGCGCTATGGCTTTGGAGTGTGAAAAACGGTGGGTACCCAGCTGGCCGCGTCCTGGTCGTTTTTGTCGGTCTTGCCCTCAGTGCGCGGATCCTTGCCGGCAAAGACGTCCTCGAGCTCGATCGCGATATCCTTCCGCGATCGGCCTGCAGCTTCCTCAGCCCAGTGCTCATCCAGGAATGGCTTACCGAAGCTGATGACAGTCCCTTTCTTCAGGCGACCAAGCAGGTTGCTAGCCGTCGGGCGCCAGTACTCGGACCAGGTGATGGGAAGCAGGGAGTAGATGCACTCGACGAAGTCGTGGCGGTTAGTCTGATACATGCCGCCGTTTCGGTTGAGTGAGCCTCTCAGGGTGCACGCAACGCTGATTGCCATGAGTGCGGACTTCTGGTCGCTGGGCAGTTCTCGGAATCTTCGGAATCGCTCGGTGTCGTCGTCGACCTTCATCCAGTCGAAGTTGAGGCCGTTGCGCAGCTCAAATAGCGCCTCGAGCGCCGGGTCATTGTCACCCTTGCTGCGGCCATCAATGTGGTACGTCGTTTCGGTGCGCAGAGCCAGCGCGTCTTGAGAGTAGGTGTTGGTGAGCTGGGACATGCACACCGTGAAGAAAAGAAGGTCCTGGGCGAGCTCTGGTTGCTTTGCTAGCGCCACCTTCGCGATGGTGTTCCGCGAAATGATCAGCTCGCTGCACAAGGCCTCGCTGTAGTCCTCGCCTGGATCCTCTGACTCTGTAGCGCCGGATGATTCTGTCGACTTGCTGTTGCTAGCCGCGCCAGACTTGCTCTTGCTGCCTGGCTCCCTGAGCTTGCCAGCGATCAGCTCGTTAAACGCCTTGAGTTCGCTCTTGCGAACGATGCCGGCATCGATACCCACGGATCCGTCGAAGGCAATGTAAAACACGGCACCGGCGAGAGCCTTCTGCTTCGGATCGTAGTCGAGCAAGCCTTCTCGCTTGATTTCCAGGGATGCCAGCGCGTCCTCTAGTCGCTGATAGTGTTGGTCATCTCTTTCGGTCCACTCTTCTTCCTGCTTTTCCTCAAGCGTGTCCAGCTTCTTCGCGGTAGCGTCGTATTCCTCTTGCACCTTCCGCGACTCATCCGTCTCGACGGGGTCTAGCCGGCGCATGGCGTGCAGGTCGGGTTTGTCGATCGCTATCTCTGTCCAACACCAACCGTGACCATCGGCGCGCTCTTCGCGGAAAGCCTGGAGCTTCTCTACCGCGAGGGAGTTAAGCAGCTGAGCGTCATCGAAGTATTCTTCACTCTGAAATAAGTCGGTGTGAATCGTGCCGCCCGCCTTCTTGTAGGCGGCTCGGCCAACGAACTTGGCAATCTTGTTGTCGCTGCGCACGGCCTGATTGGTGAGGGCATGCCTGACCTGGTGCGATCGGATGCCGAAGTCGCTGTCTTTATTTAGGGCTTCGTAAACCTCTAGCTGTTTGGCCTGGTCTGCTTCGATCGTGAATACCTGGCAGACGTCGAGGTTGATTTCTCCCTTTCGGTAGGCCTGCAGGATGTCTTTGTGCAACGTGGCAAGCTTCAGCCGTTGCTGCACGGTTCGCTTTGTGACACCGAAGGTGGCAGCGATCGTCTCGACCGTGGCGCCTTGCTTTTCCATCTTGTGGAAGGCCTCGAACTCATCGGCTGGATGCATGCTGGCGCGCTGTGCGTTTTCCATCGTGCCGAGCTCCTCGAGCGGATCGTTCGGGTCGCGCACGACGCACGGCACGGTCTGAGTCGCGTCATAGTGGCCTTGCTTGACGAGCACTTTGAGAGCCTTCAGTCGGCGGCCGCCGGCGATGACTTCGAATTTCCCCTTTTTTGATGCGGGGACCACTGTGAGGTTGTGGAGCAGCCCGTGGGCACGAATGCCCGCGAGCAGCTGCTTATCCTCCTCTGCGGTGGCTTTGGTTTTCCTTACCTGGCGCCGGCTGGGTACCAGGTCCTTGATGGCGATCATGGTGGGTTCAACGGTAGCGGCTTCGGACATGTCGGTTTCCTTTAGATGAGTGCTTCTATCGAAATGCTGTCGTCGACGATCCGCTTGAGTTCGTCCAGGCTGGCAACGCCGCCGACAGTGATTTGTATGAGATCGGTGCTGAAGCCGAACCAGAGCAGCTGGTCGGCGTTGTCCCGGGTGACGCCGAGCTCGGTCGGGGTCAATTGCTTGTAGGGTGTGCCTTTGTAGGTACCGTCGGGCTCAGTGATCAGCGGGCCGCGTTCTCGGCGCAGCTTGATGATGGGGAAAGGTCGCGGCGGAGCATTACCCACCACGGAGATCCTGCAGCCGGTAGTACCCGAGCAAGATCAGCCACCAGGTGTTCGCTGAAAACACGCAGAGTGATGCGACCTGGCTGAGTGGCTGGGTGAGCTGCGCGTAGTAGTGGAGGTTCCAGGCGCCCCAGGCAGTAAAGAACAGCACGGACCCAGGGCTCACGCCCTGGACTGTCTTGTCACGGTACAGTCGTGCGACGTTCAGCAGAGCGGCCGCGGCGCCGGCGGCTTCGAATATCGCGTTGACCTGGTCAAGCGTCATCGAGAGCGAGCGTCCACCAGGTAGAAAACCGGCGCTTTCGGCTGCAGCAGGGATCTCGGTCGGTCCAGGCCGTAGCTCTTGCCCAGCATCTTCTCGACAGCTCGGATCGCACAGGCTAGGTCAGCGCGTGCGGCACCAAAGAACGAGCTCGCATGGTCTTTATCGATCTGCAGCGAGTTGGGGTCGTCGTATATGGCCTGCAGCCGGCGCCGGGCGATTGCTCTGATCGCCATGCAGCCCCTCAGCAAATTTTGCGCCTCCACATGAGTGGCGGGCGTGTCGAATGGTGGCAGTGCGGGTGACATCTCGGCCTCCTCAGCGCGCAATCGCGGCGGACGGCAGGCATTCAACCTGCGAGTGGGACAACAGGTGCTTGGCGTTCTCAACTGCGACCTTGTACTCCCGGCAGGCCTCGGCGAGGTTTGCAGCAGCTTCTCGGCGCCGATCGCGATCCGGCAGCGACCAGGCTTTCCCGACCGCGGCGCGCGCGTCCATGAATTCGGTATGGGCTCGTGCTACCTCGGTCAGCAGGTCTTCAGCTTCTGAAGTCTTCAACGGGGTTCCTCCGGTCATCAGGTGAAATAGCGAGCACCAGCGCGATGGCCAGGAGCTGGCAGAAGAGCACGGCTGCGGTCGTGCCAAGGGCGATCACTGCAAGGTTGGGGAGTTCCAGGAGCGCAGCCACGAAGTGCACTGCGTCGGCGAGGTTCTTAGTAGAGGTGCCAAAAGCTTGCATAGTATGCAACCTCGGATGGGGTTTCGCAGGGTGCCCAGATGCCTGGGCAGTCTTCCTCGGATGGGACGTGGCCTGTCGCCTTTGCGATGAGTGTTTGTTCGCGCCGAAGGTGGATGTGCTCGATGTGAGCTACACGATCCTTGAGGTCCGAGATAACCTCGACAATCGTCGCGAATTGGTCGGGGTTGACGGTTGTCGAGTTTGATGTGTCCACAGCACAGCTCGTGATTTTTTCCAAAAATATAACATAATGTGTTATATGTAAACACGAAACGGCATTATTTTGAGGAACGAAGTTCTGCCGAAATCAGCAGCGTTCCAGATAGCTAGTCTATTTGGTGGAGTGGGCTAGGGCGTTGCGCTTTTCTTGTAGATCTGCATCTACGGACTCACCTAGACGTTCTGCTATGTCTCCGACTAGGTCCAACAGTTCTAAAAGTGCCTCCGTGCCATTGTCGGGAGATAGATTTAGTGCTGCGTTCTGAGCCGCCTTTACTAGACGAGTAAACTCCTCAGTCTCTGGTGGGTAGTCAAAGCTCCTTTGGAGCCTAAGCAACACTTCTGCAGCGATATTGACTTCGGCCTGCTCAGCAGACTGCTTGAGCAACTTGAATAGCCAGGCAGGCATATGCAGCGACACCCTAATTTTGTCGCCTGGAGAGTAGTGATCGGAGTACTTTTCTTCTTCCTTAGCCGTGCTCGGGTATGCTGTCGGCTCTTCCACTTGGTAGGGCGCTGGCGATTCCCGAACTTCGTGGCGGCCTTGAACCGCATCAAGCAACTCGCCTCGTTTTAGCTCTAGTGCCCGCTCCAACACTGCCAAATCGCTATACGTAGGAGTTCTCGTACCACGCTCATAGTTCGAGATCCTGGATTGCGCTGGGCTATCATCGTTTAGCATCCAAGAGCATCTTCGCGCGAGCTCTGGTTGAGTTAACCCTAAGCGTTTTCGGTGCCGGGTTATTTCTTTGCCAATTATAGTCGCGTAGTTTTCAAGAGAGCTCATAAGAAGAAGTTAACACCTATCGTGATACCAAAATAATGCCGGTACGTGTTGTGACGTTATGTTTGCCGTGATATTTTCCGTGAATGATCAACTCCATTCGGACGGTCCGAAAGGACGCCGGTCTTAACCAAGCTGAGTTAGCGTCCGCAGTAGGGTGGCGCCAATCACGATGGTCTAACTACGAGCGTGGCCAGCGTATCCCCGGTGTCGACGATGCAAAACTGATTATTCGCGCCTTTTGTCTTTGTGGTGTAACGGTCACTTTTGAATCTCTGTTTCCTGAGGTTGGAAACAATTCTGCGACATTTGATGGGTGAAAGTGGATGAAATTGGGTGAAACAGAAAGTTGCAACAGATAACTCTTAACTTTGAGCGCGGCATGGTCGACGCGTTTCCGACGCTCCGAGAGTATGTAGCTTCATTGGTGCATCAACAGGGTAAGCCTCAAAAGGCCGTCGCTGCCGACATGGATTTGTCACCTTCCATGCTCACCAGGAAGTGTGCTCAATCACCGGACGATTCCGCACGTCTTACCGTGGATAACCTAGAAGAGTTTATTAAATCGCAAGACGACAGCCGCCCGGTTCTGTATCTGGTAGAAAAATACTTGGCGGGAAACAACGGCAGGATCGAGGCGTTAGAAAGAGAGCTTGCCAGGCTTAAGGGGAGAGCTTGAACATTTCAGCGTCCCAGGGTTTAGCTAAAGGTATAGGGTCATGGTTAAGGGCATAGAGCTTCTTCATGCGCGCTTCCCCGAGTCGCTAGCAAAGTACGTAGCTAGAGTTGGTCAAACTGAAACAGCTCGGCGGGCCCGTGTTTCTCAGGGCGCGATCTGGCAAATGCTCAAAGCGGACCGCGAGATTTATGTGATTGAGTCATACGAACGCGCCACGCTAGTAGAAATAAAGGTCATTTCACAAACTGAAGACGTGGGTTCTGGTAGCCCCTAGGTGATGAGGTCTTTTTCGAGCTTGAACAGTCGCACTCTGACTTCAATGTACTGCTCCAGGATTTCATCCCGGAGAGCGGTCTGCGCTTCTTGGGCTTCGTCCATCACGCGCTGGAGTTCGCCTCTTAGCATCGCGAGATCATCCTGGCTTAACCCCATGGGGAGAGAGACGCTGCAGCTCAAGTCTTTTCCGAAAAACGGCCTGAGTTCGGCGGCAAGGATGTCATAAATCTCCTTGCCGATTTGGGGATCAAGGCCTTGCTCGCCGAATTCACGAGCAATGATGTCTCGAGCGTTGACCTGTTGGAGTTGTGTATTGATGTCAATA
>CBDDJJ010000001.1:2067500-2940727 GCA_965229625.1 Halieaceae bacterium | reverse complement strand
CCACGCCATACGCGCCCGTCACCGGCAGACCATCCGGATCATTCGTCGGCAGCGTGCCATTCAGCGCCGTGTCTTCCGCGGTGGTCTCATTCAGCGTCGTCGGCGTCACACCGCCGTCATCCACCGGCGTCACCGTCACGTTCACCGTCACCGTCGTCGCATCTCCGTCGACATCCGTGACCGTCACCGTGAAGCTGTCTGAGCCGTTAAAGTCCGTCGCCGGCGTATACGTGTAAGCACCCGTATCCGCATCCAGGCTCAACACACCATTACTCGGGCCCGTGCCCACGCCATACGCGCCCGTCACCGGCAGACCATCCGGATCATTCGTCGGCAGCGTGCCATTCAGCGCCGTGTCTTCCGCGGTGGTCTCATTCAGCGTCGTCGGCGTCACACCGCCGTCATCCACCGGCGTCACCGTCACGTTCACCGTCACCGTCGTCGCATCTCCGTCGACATCCGTGACCGTCACCGTGAAGCTGTCTGAGCCGTTAAAGTCCGTCGCCGGCGTATACGTGTAAGCACCCGTATCCGCATCCAGGCTCAACACACCATTACTCGGGCCCGTGCCCACGCCATACGCGCCCGTCACCGGCAGACCATCCGGATCATTCGTCGGCAGCGTGCCATTCAGCGCCGTGTCTTCCGCGGTGGTCTCATTCAGCGTCGTCGGCGTCACACCGCCGTCATCCACCGGCGTCACCGTCACGTTCACCGTCACCGTCGTCGCATCTCCGTCGACATCCGTGACCGTCACCGTGAAGCTGTCTGAGCCGTTAAAGTCCGTCGCCGGCGTATACGTGTAAGCACCCGTATCCGCATCCAGGCTCAACACACCATTACTCGGGCCCGTGCCCACGCCATACGCGCCCGTCACCGGCAGACCATCCGGATCATTCGTCGGCAGCGTGCCATTCAGCGCCGTGTCTTCCGCGGTGGTCTCATTCAGCGTCGTCGGCGTCACACCGCCGTCATCCACCGGCGTCACCGTCACGTTCACCGTCACCGTCGTCGCATCTCCGTCGACATCCGTGACCGTCACCGTGAAGCTGTCTGAGCCGTTAAAGTCCGTCGCCGGCGTATACGTGTAAGCACCCGTATCCGCATCCAGGCTCAACACACCATTACTCGGGCCCGTGCCCACGCCATACGCGCCCGTCACCGGCAGACCATCCGGATCATTCGTCGGCAGCGTGCCATTCAGCGCCGTGTCTTCCGCGGTGGTCTCATTCAGCGTCGTCGGCGTCACACCGCCGTCATCCACCGGCGTCACCGTCACGTTCACCGTCACCGTCGTCGCATCTCCGTCGACATCCGTGACCGTCACCGTGAAGCTGTCTGAGCCGTTAAAGTCCGTCGCCGGCGTATACGTGTAAGCACCCGTATCCGCATCCAGGCTCAACACACCATTACTCGGGCCCGTGCCCACGCCATACGCGCCCGTCACCGGCAGACCATCCGGATCATTCGTCGGCAGCGTGCCATTCAGCGCCGTGTCTTCCGCGGTGGTCTCATTCAGCGTCGTCGGCGTCACACCGCCGTCATCCACCGGCGTCACCGTCACGTTCACCGTCACCGTCGTCGCATCTCCGTCGACATCCGTGACCGTCACCGTGAAGCTGTCTGAGCCGTTAAAGTCCGTCGCCGGCGTATACGTGTAAGCACCCGTATCCGCATCCAGGCTCAACACACCATTACTCGGGCCCGTGCCCACGCCATACGCGCCCGTCACCGGCAGACCATCCGGATCATTCGTCGGCAGCGTGCCATTCAGCGCCGTGTCTTCCGCGGTGGTCTCATTCAGCGTCGTCGGCGTCACACCGCCGTCATCCACCGGCGTCACCGTCACGTTCACCGTCACCGTCGTCGCATC
The DNA here is from genome assembly GCA_965229625.1 of Halieaceae bacterium. Classification (GTDB taxonomy): domain Bacteria; phylum Pseudomonadota; class Gammaproteobacteria; order Pseudomonadales; family Halieaceae; genus JANQIO01. Next base: position 2,938,854 of record CBDDJJ010000001.1, on the reverse strand, counting down.
TCCGTCGACATCCGTGACCGTCACCGTGAAGCTGTCTGAGCCGTTAAAGTCCGTCGCCGGCGTATACGTGTAAGCACCCGTATCCGCATCCAGGCTCAACACACCATTACTCGGGCCCGTGCCCACGCCATACGCGCCCGTCACCGGCAGACCATCCGGATCATTCGTCGGCAGCGTGCCATTCAGCGCCGTGTCTTCCGCGGTGGTCTCATTCAGCGTCGTCGGCGTCACACCGCCGTCATCCACCGGCGTCACCGTCACGTTCACCGTCACCGTCGTCGCATCTCCGTCGACATCCGTGACCGTCACCGTGAAGCTGTCTGAGCCGTTAAAGTCCGTCGCCGGCGTATACGTGTAAGCACCCGTATCCGCATCCAGGCTCAACACACCATTACTCGGGCCCGTGCCCACGCCATACGCGCCCGTCACCGGCAGACCATCCGGATCATTCGTCGGCAGCGTGCCATTCAGCGCCGTGTCTTCCGCGGTGGTCTCATTCAGCGTCGTCGGCGTCACACCGCCGTCATCCACCGGCGTCACCGTCACGTTCACCGTCACCGTCGTCGCATCTCCGTCGACATCCGTGACCGTCACCGTGAAGCTGTCTGAGCCGTTAAAGTCCGTCGCCGGCGTATACGTGTAAGCACCCGTATCCGCATCCAGGCTCAACACACCATTACTCGGGCCCGTGCCCACGCCATACGCGCCCGTCACCGGCAGACCATCCGGATCATTCGTCGGCAGCGTGCCATTCAGCGCCGTGTCTTCCGCGGTGGTCTCATTCAGCGTCGTCGGCGTCACACCGCCGTCATCCACCGGCGTCACCGTCACGTTCACCGTCACCGTCGTCGCATCTCCGTCGACATCCGTGACCGTCACCGTGAAGCTGTCTGAGCCGTTAAAGTCCGTCGCCGGCGTATACGTGTAAGCACCCGTATCCGCATCCAGGCTCAACACACCATTACTCGGGCCCGTGCCCACGCCATACGCGCCCGTCACCGGCAGACCATCCGGATCATTCGTCGGCAGCGTGCCATTCAGCGCCGTGTCTTCCGCGGTGGTCTCATTCAGCGTCGTCGGCGTCACACCGCCGTCATCCACCGGCGTCACCGTCACGTTCACCGTCACCGTCGTCGCATCTCCGTCGACATCCGTGACCGTCACCGTGAAGCTGTCTGAGCCGTTAAAGTCCGTCGCCGGCGTATACGTGTAAGCACCCGTATCCGCATCCAGGCTCAACACACCATTACTCGGGCCCGTGCCCACGCCATACGCGCCCGTCACCGGCAGACCATCCGGATCATTCGTCGGCAGCGTGCCATTCAGCGCCGTGTCTTCCGCGGTGGTCTCATTCAGCGTCGTCGGCGTCACACCGCCGTCATCCACCGGCGTCACCGTCACGTTCACCGTCACCGTCGTCGCATCTCCGTCGACATCCGTGACCGTCACCGTGAAGCTGTCTGAGCCGTTAAAGTCCGTCGCCGGCGTATACGTGTAAGCACCCGTATCCGCATCCAGGCTCAACACACCATTACTCGGGCCCGTGCCCACGCCATACGCGCCCGTCACCGGCAGACCATCCGGATCATTCGTCGGCAGCGTGCCATTCAGCGCCGTGTCTTCCGCGGTGGTCTCATTCAGCGTCGTCGGCGTCACACCGCCGTCATCCACCGGCGTCACCGTCACGTTCACCGTCACCGTCGTCGCATCTCCGTCGACATCCGTGACCGTCACCGTGAAGCTGTCTGAGCCGTTAAAGTCCGTCGCCGGCGTATACGTGTAAGCACCCGTATCCGCATCCAGGCTCAACACACCATTACTCGGGCCCGTGCCCACGCCATACGCGCCCGTCACCGGCAGACCATCCGGATCATTCGTCGGCAGCGTGCCATTCAGCGCCGTGTCTTCCGCGGTGGTCTCATTCAGCGTCGTCGGCGTCACACCGCCGTCATCCACCGGCGTCACCGTCACGTTCACCGTCACCGTCGTCGCATCTCCGTCGACATCCGTGACCGTCACCGTGAAGCTGTCTGAGCCGTTAAAGTCCGTCGCCGGCGTATACGTGTAAGCACCCGTATCCGCATCCAGGCTCAACACACCATTACTCGGGCCCGTGCCCACGCCATACGCGCCCGTCACCGGCAGACCATCCGGATCATTCGTCGGCAGCGTGCCATTCAGCGCCGTGTCTTCCGCGGTGGTCTCATTCAGCGTCGTCGGCGTCACACCGCCGTCATCCACCGGCGTCACCGTCACGTTCACCGTCACCGTCGTCGCATCTCCGTCGACATCCGTGACCGTCACCGTGAAGCTGTCTGAGCCGTTAAAGTCCGTCGCCGGCGTATACGTGTAAGCACCCGTATCCGCATCCAGGCTCAACACACCATTACTCGGGCCCGTGCCCACGCCATACGCGCCCGTCACCGGCAGACCATCCGGATCATTCGTCGGCAGCGTGCCATTCAGCGCCGTGTCTTCCGCGGTGGTCTCATTCAGCGTCGTCGGCGTCACACCGCCGTCATCCACCGGCGTCACCGTCACGTTCACCGTCACCGTCGTCGCATCTCCGTCGACATCCGTGACCGTCACCGTGAAGCTGTCTGAGCCGTTAAAGTCCGTCGCCGGCGTATACGTGTAAGCACCCGTATCCGCATCCAGGCTCAACACACCATTACTCGGGCCCGTGCCCACGCCATACGCGCCCGTCACCGGCAGACCATCCGGATCATTCGTCGGCAGCGTGCCATTCAGCGCCGTGTCTTCCGCGGTGGTCTCATTCAGCGTCGTCGGCGTCACACCGCCGTCATCCACCGGCGTCACCGTCACGTTCACCGTCACCGTCGTCGCATCTCCGTCGACATCCGTGACCGTCACCGTGAAGCTGTCTGAGCCGTTAAAGTCCGTCGCCGGCGTATACGTGTAAGCACCCGTATCCGCATCCAGGCTCAACACACCATTACTCGGGCCCGTGCCCACGCCATACGCGCCCGTCACCGGCAGACCATCCGGATCATTCGTCGGCAGCGTGCCATTCAGCGCCGTGTCTTCCGCGGTGGTCTCATTCAGCGTCGTCGGCGTCACACCGCCGTCATCCACCGGCGTCACCGTCACGTTCACCGTCACCGTCGTCGCATCTCCGTCGACATCCGTGACCGTCACCGTGAAGCTGTCTGAGCCGTTAAAGTCCGTCGCCGGCGTATACGTGTAAGCACCCGTATCCGCATCCAGGCTCAACACACCATTACTCGGGCCCGTGCCCACGCCATACGCGCCCGTCACCGGCAGACCATCCGGATCATTCGTCGGCAGCGTGCCATTCAGCGCCGTGTCTTCCGCGGTGGTCTCATTCAGCGTCGTCGGCGTCACACCGCCGTCATCCACCGGCGTCACCGTCACGTTCACCGTCACCGTCGTCGCATCTCCGTCGACATCCGTGACCGTCACCGTGAAGCTGTCTGAGCCGTTAAAGTCCGTCGCCGGCGTATACGTGTAAGCACCCGTATCCGCATCCAGGCTCAACACACCATTACTCGGGCCCGTGCCCACGCCATACGCGCCCGTCACCGGCAGACCATCCGGATCATTCGTCGGCAGCGTGCCATTCAGCGCCGTGTCTTCCGCGGTGGTCTCATTCAGCGTCGTCGGCGTCACACCGCCGTCATCCACCGGCGTCACCGTCACGTTCACCGTCACCGTCGTCGCATCTCCGTCGACATCCGTGACCGTCACCGTGAAGCTGTCTGAGCCGTTAAAGTCCGTCGCCGGCGTATACGTGTAAGCACCCGTATCCGCATCCAGGCTCAACACACCATTACTCGGGCCCGTGCCCACGCCATACGCGCCCGTCACCGGCAGACCATCCGGATCATTCGTCGGCAGCGTGCCATTCAGCGCCGTGTCTTCCGCGGTGGTCTCATTCAGCGTCGTCGGCGTCACACCGCCGTCATCCACCGGCGTCACCGTCACGTTCACCGTCACCGTCGTCGCATCTCCGTCGACATCCGTGACCGTCACCGTGAAGCTGTCTGAGCCGTTAAAGTCCGTCGCCGGCGTATACGTGTAAGCACCCGTATCCGCATCCAGGCTCAACACACCATTACTCGGGCCCGTGCCCACGCCATACGCGCCCGTCACCGGCAGACCATCCGGATCATTCGTCGGCAGCGTGCCATTCAGCGCCGTGTCTTCCGCGGTGGTCTCATTCAGCGTCGTCGGCGTCACACCGCCGTCATCCACCGGCGTCACCGTCACGTTCACCGTCACCGTCGTCGCATCTCCGTCGACATCCGTGACCGTCACCGTGAAGCTGTCTGAGCCGTTAAAGTCCGTCGCCGGCGTATACGTGTAAGCACCCGTATCCGCATCCAGGCTCAACACACCATTACTCGGGCCCGTGCCCACGCCATACGCGCCCGTCACCGGCAGACCATCCGGATCATTCGTCGGCAGCGTGCCATTCAGCGCCGTGTCTTCCGCGGTGGTCTCATTCAGCGTCGTCGGCGTCACACCGCCGTCATCCACCGGCGTCACCGTCACGTTCACCGTCACCGTCGTCGCATCTCCGTCGACATCCGTGACCGTCACCGTGAAGCTGTCTGAGCCGTTAAAGTCCGTCGCCGGCGTATACGTGTAAGCACCCGTATCCGCATCCAGGCTCAACACACCATTACTCGGGCCCGTGCCCACGCCATACGCGCCCGTCACCGGCAGACCATCCGGATCATTCGTCGGCAGCGTGCCATTCAGCGCCGTGTCTTCCGCGGTGGTCTCATTCAGCGTCGTCGGCGTCACACCGCCGTCATCCACCGGCGTCACCGTCACGTTCACCGTCACCGTCGTCGCATCTCCGTCGACATCCGTGACCGTCACCGTGAAGCTGTCTGAGCCGTTAAAGTCCGTCGCCGGCGTATACGTGTAAGCACCCGTATCCGCATCCAGGCTCAACACACCATTACTCGGGCCCGTGCCCACGCCATACGCGCCCGTCACCGGCAGACCATCCGGATCATTCGTCGGCAGCGTGCCATTCAGCGCCGTGTCTTCCGCGGTGGTCTCATTCAGCGTCGTCGGCGTCACACCGCCGTCATCCACCGGCGTCACCGTCACGTTCACCGTCACCGTCGTCGCATCTCCGTCGACATCCGTGACCGTCACCGTGAAGCTGTCTGAGCCGTTAAAGTCCGTCGCCGGCGTATACGTGTAAGCACCCGTATCCGCATCCAGGCTCAACACACCATTACTCGGGCCCGTGCCCACGCCATACGCGCCCGTCACCGGCAGACCATCCGGATCATTCGTCGGCAGCGTGCCATTCAGCGCCGTGTCTTCCGCGGTGGTCTCATTCAGCGTCGTCGGCGTCACACCGCCGTCATCCACCGGCGTCACCGTCACGTTCACCGTCACCGTCGTCGCATCTCCGTCGACATCCGTGACCGTCACCGTGAAGCTGTCTGAGCCGTTAAAGTCCGTCGCCGGCGTATACGTGTAAGCACCCGTATCCGCATCCAGGCTCAACACACCATTACTCGGGCCCGTGCCCACGCCATACGCGCCCGTCACCGGCAGACCATCCGGATCATTCGTCGGCAGCGTGCCATTCAGCGCCGTGTCTTCCGCGGTGGTCTCATTCAGCGTCGTCGGCGTCACACCGCCGTCATCCACCGGCGTCACCGTCACGTTCACCGTCACCGTCGTCGCATCTCCGTCGACATCCGTGACCGTCACCGTGAAGCTGTCTGAGCCGTTAAAGTCCGTCGCCGGCGTATACGTGTAAGCACCCGTATCCGCATCCAGGCTCAACACACCATTACTCGGGCCCGTGCCCACGCCATACGCGCCCGTCACCGGCAGACCATCCGGATCATTCGTCGGCAGCGTGCCATTCAGCGCCGTGTCTTCCGCGGTGGTCTCATTCAGCGTCGTCGGCGTCACACCGCCGTCATCCACCGGCGTCACCGTCACGTTCACCGTCACCGTCGTCGCATCTCCGTCGACATCCGTGACCGTCACCGTGAAGCTGTCTGAGCCGTTAAAGTCCGTCGCCGGCGTATACGTGTAAGCACCCGTATCCGCATCCAGGCTCAACACACCATTACTCGGGCCCGTGCCCACGCCATACGCGCCCGTCACCGGCAGACCATCCGGATCATTCGTCGGCAGCGTGCCATTCAGCGCCGTGTCTTCCGCGGTGGTCTCATTCAGCGTCGTCGGCGTCACACCGCCGTCATCCACCGGCGTCACCGTCACGTTCACCGTCACCGTCGTCGCATCTCCGTCGACATCCGTGACCGTCACCGTGAAGCTGTCTGAGCCGTTAAAGTCCGTCGCCGGCGTATACGTGTAAGCACCCGTATCCGCATCCAGGCTCAACACACCATTACTCGGGCCCGTGCCCACGCCATACGCGCCCGTCACCGGCAGACCATCCGGATCATTCGTCGGCAGCGTGCCATTCAGCGCCGTGTCTTCCGCGGTGGTCTCATTCAGCGTCGTCGGCGTCACACCGCCGTCATCCACCGGCGTCACCGTCACGTTCACCGTCACCGTCGTCGCATCTCCGTCGACATCCGTGACCGTCACCGTGAAGCTGTCTGAGCCGTTAAAGTCCGTCGCCGGCGTATACGTGTAAGCACCCGTATCCGCATCCAGGCTCAACACACCATTACTCGGGCCCGTGCCCACGCCATACGCGCCCGTCACCGGCAGACCATCCGGATCATTCGTCGGCAGCGTGCCATTCAGCGCCGTGTCTTCCGCGGTGGTCTCATTCAGCGTCGTCGGCGTCACACCGCCGTCATCCACCGGCGTCACCGTCACGTTCACCGTCACCGTCGTCGCATCTCCGTCGACATCCGTGACCGTCACCGTGAAGCTGTCTGAGCCGTTAAAGTCCGTCGCCGGCGTATACGTGTAAGCACCCGTATCCGCATCCAGGCTCAACACACCATTACTCGGGCCCGTGCCCACGCCATACGCGCCCGTCACCGGCAGACCATCCGGATCATTCGTCGGCAGCGTGCCATTCAGCGCCGTGTCTTCCGCGGTGGTCTCATTCAGCGTCGTCGGCGTCACACCGCCGTCATCCACCGGATTCAGAATGAAATTGAAGGTCCCGGAGATCGAACCACTGCCATCTTCGTCACCGTCGTCGACGGAAAAATCAAAGCTGTCGGTGTCTTCCTCACTGCCACTATGTGCATAGGTAATACGGCTGTTGTCGATATCAGCCTGGGTGAAGGTGGCCCCTACGGTGGCGAGCACACCGTCGATCAACAGGCCGCCATAGGCGGGCAGCGAATCCACGACATAAGTGATGCCCGTCGCGGAATCGTCGATATCCGTAGTAGAAAGGAACGCGTTGGTAATGGTCGCGGTCGCCCCTTCGTCAAGGGTGAGCGTGCTGTTGGTAACCAGCGTGGGCGGATCGTTGACGCCGGTGACTGTGACGGTAAGCGTGGCAGTGTCGGTCTGGCCATCGGCCGCGGTTACCGTATAGGTAATTGTGTCAGTGGCGGTGTCGCCAGGCGCCAGGGACTCGAACTGGCCATTGGGATCGTAGTTATAACTGCCGTTGCTGAATACCGTGAACTGGCCGCCCCCGGTGCCGGTCACCGTAGCGCTGGTGGCGGCGCCACCGTCAGGATCCGCCAGCGTCTGCGTGGAAGCACCGGTGATCTGGCTGACATACGGGTCCGCGTTGATGGTGGCCAGGTAGTTGTTGGACAACTGCGTGTCAGAAAGCGTAGCGCCGCCCGACACTTCATCGTAGATGCGCACGTTGGCAATCTGGCCAATGAAATTGTTCGGAGTCACGGCGCTCTGGGACGAGCCACCCTGAGCGCCAGTGATGGAGCCCAGTGCTATTGATTCGCTCTCCACACCCCAGTCATCGATATTGTTGACTGCCAGCGTCGACTGCAGTCCGCCATTGCTGGGCCCACCGTTGATAAACAGATCGACAAAACTGGCAGCGTTGTCGTCGACGATGCGCAGTGAGAGCTGTATGAACTCGGCGCTCGGATCGACGGCGCCGTTAAGGTCGATGCTGTGGGTGAACACAACGCCGTTGTCGTCATCGTCGAAGTAGACGATAAAGCGACCATCTGCAGGATCTGCCGCTGCTTCATAGACCAGCGAGAAACCGTTGGTGGCATCACCCGATTCAATGATGATGTATTCCTCACCAGCCACCACCGAGGGGTCAACCTTGAGCCAGAACTCGAAGGTCGTTGGCTCTTCCGTAAGCGTTTCCGACGGGAAGCCTGTGGATACAGCCGTGGAATTCGCGCTGCCGTCGAAGTCATAGGCCGCCGTGATTGAGGTCAGGTTGGTCGTGGGGTTGGTATCCCGCGTTACCCCGGAACCGAGCGTGAAGTCCAGGCCGGCACTGCCCTGGTCTTCCCAGGTGCTATTGCCGTCTGTATCTGCTGCAGCATCAAAATCACTGACCAGGTTGGTAGTGGTGAGCGTCTCGCCAGAGGGGTCCGGCGTGTTGATAATGTCATTGGTAAGCAGATTACCGCTGCCAGTGCTTGCTTCATCGACAGTCAGTGAATCGTCTGCCAGCACCAAGGTGTCACTCGTGTTGATAACCAGCTCACCACTGCTGCCATCAACGGAAGTGATACCGAATTCGTCGGTGGTGGACACCGCCACTTCATAGGTTCCATCCGCCAGCGGACCCGGCACCGCCAGCGACCAGGTATCGCCACTGGTAGAGAGTTCGGGATCGCTGGGCGTGTAGGTAACACCTTCAAAAGTGACTTCGAGCGTATCGGTATTCGTGCTGTCGAAGGTGCCGGTGACTGTCGGGGAGGTGTTACTGGTCGCCTGGAAGTTCACAAACGGGATGGCGGGACCATCTGTCTTGATCTGCACACTCAGGTTCGCTGACGCGGCTGATTCGTTGCCTACCTGGTCGGTGATAGTGACCGAGTAGTTGGCCGTGCCATCGGGCTGCGCCACGGTGGTGATATCTATGTAGCCGTTAGTCACATCCGCCGGTGAAACGGCAAACGGTGCGCCAAAGGGGGCGCCATCAATGAACAACTGCACGGTATCGCCGGCGGCAACATCCTGGTTGACCGGTCCGCTCTGGTCAAAGCTCACACGGAAGGTCGGCGTGTTGTCGGAGGTGAAATCATCGGTGGCCGATGAACCGGTATCCGACGCTGCAAGCAGGTCGATGGTCGGTGCCAGTGGGGCAGTACCATCGACCACAATAGAGATGGCAAAGACATCGCTGATGGCGCCACCGCCGTCCTCGTCACCGTCGTCGACATCGAAGCCGAAACTGTCGTTGACGGTCGGAGAGCCGTCGTGGGTATAGGTGATCTGGCCGGCGTTGACCTGGGCCTGGGTGAAGGTGTCGTTGACCCCCGCCGCCACACCGTTGATAAACAAGGTGCCATTGCCCGGGATCGACGTCACCGTATAGATGATTTCCGCTGCGCTATCGTCGATGTCGGTTGTTTCCAGCAACGCCAGTGAAATCGAGCCGGTGCCGGCATTGACCACATTGAGGCCGTTGTTGGTAGCAAGCGCAGGCGGGTCATTGATGGGGTTAACGACCAGGTTGAAGGTGCTATCAACCGGCGTACTGCCGTCCTCGTTGCCATCTTCAACCTGCACGTCAAATGACGCGGCGGGCGTCTCGCTGCCGTCGTGTACGAAAGACACGTCGCCATTATTAAGCTGTGCAAAGGTGAAACTGCTGACCGCAGAACCACCTACCTGCACGCTGCCGTTCACAAAGTTGCTGACGTTAAACACCACCTCCGTGCTGCTGTCATCCACGTCGGTAAAGTTAAGATCAGTCGTGGTCAGTACATAACTGCCGCCTTCATCGACGTCACCGGCGAGGTCACCGGCCAGCGTGGGTGCATCGTTCACACCTGTGACGATTATCGTCAGGGTAGCGGTATCGGTGGCGGATCCGGAGTCGATGGTGTAGGTGACACTGTCAGTGGCGGTAGCACCTGCGGCCAGTGATTCGAAAGCGCCGTTCGGGTCGTAGCTGTAGCTACCGTCAGCGTTGATGACGAATTCTCCGCCACCTGAGCCGGTGACGGTATTGCCGATGTTCGCGGCAGAGCCATCAACCGCGGAAATGCTCGCCACTATGGACTGTGCGTAGGCGTTGTAGTTGTCGGCTATCTGCGCGTCGCTCAGGGGCAGGTCACGCACAGCGCCCTGAGTCGCACCCACGGCGCTGGTGTCGTAACCGTAAATCCGCACAGCGGCAATTTCGCCGATAAATCCTGCCGTGGTGCCCACCGTGTTGCCGCCGGATCCACCGATCTGGTCATTGGCGAGGTTACTGCCGCCAAGGCCATCATTATTGTTTCCGGTCGAGGCCCAGTCGTCGAGATTGCCCAGTGACGTTCCCGAAGTAGCAAGCCCGGCTGCCGCAGCAGTCTGGCCATTGATGTGCCAGACGATCTCGTTATTTGCGTCATCCAGGGAGACGACCAGCTGGATAAAGTCAGCGCTGGGGTCGAAAGCGCTGGAAGAGCCCAGTGACAGCACAGAAGTTCCAGTGGAACCTCCGCCGTCATCATCGTTGTAGTAAACGACGAATTCGCCGTTGTCGGTCCCGGTCGGGCGATAGGCGAGGCTCATGCCGTCGTTGGTATTACCCATATCCAGGATGATGTAACTGGTGCCGGCTGCGAGGCCGCTATCCGGCACGCGGAGCCAGAGCTCGATATTGGCCGAGTTTTCGCTCAGATCGCCATCGAGGTTATTGCTGATGTCGCCGTAAAAGCTGCCGTCAAACTGGTAGGCACTGGTGATGCCCACCGCGCTATCGCTGGTGACAGCGACGGGAGTCTGGTTGACAGCCGTCTGGCCCAGGTCGCGGAACGTCCAGTTCCGGTCCAGGTTGCCGCCGCCGGCAGGCTCCTCATCTTCCCAGTTATTGTTCCCGGGTGTATCAAGGGCCGCATCCCAGTTCAGGTAGAGCTGGCTGGTCACTCCCTGGGACGTTGCGCCGGTGCTGGTCAGCGCCGGGCGAGCGGGGTCCAGTACCTGGATGACGTCATTGGCGAGTACACCATCGGCCGGCACATTGAGTGCCGGGCCGTCCTCGCTGACGGTATTGACGTCATCTGCCGCGGCGACCTGGCCGGGGGCTAGGATTTCGACTTCATCGCTGCTCGTATCGGTGCTGGGGTTACCGAACGGATCTTCCGCGGTAACGACGACATCGTAGGTGCCAACGGGCAGGTCATCCCCCGCCGGGATGGTGAGTGTCCAGGTGCCGTCCACATTGACGGTGAGATCGCTGCCAGCCGCGAGGTAGGTCACGCCATTGATCTCGACCTGGGTGACGGTGCCGTCGGTCTCGTCGTAGAAACCACTGATGGTGGGATTGGTCTGGTCGGTGACCAGCGGACTCACGAGCGGCGCACTCGGCCCGGTAATGTCGATAACCAGCTCGTTCGAACTGGAATCAACAATACTGCCGGTGACGTTGCTGGTGGTGACCTGAACTTCAAAGGTGCCGTCGCCACTCAGGGGATCGCTGGGGCTGGACAGGTCCACAGTCCAGGTATTGCCCACCACGCTAAGCCCGCTGCTGAGTGTCGGGCCGCCGGTGCGCAATCCCGAGCCGGTAAAGGTCTTGCCGTCGACCACCACCACCAGGCTGTCAGAGAAGCTGTCATCAAAGGTGCCGGAGATCACCGGCTCCAGGGTCGCCGCCGTCTGTGACACTACCGTCGGCTCGGCCATGACACCGATCACATCGATGGTGGTGGTGGTCGCGCCGCTGCTGGTGTCTGCATCGGAGATGACGATCGTGACCTCGCGGTCGGTCTGGTCGATGGCCTGGCCTTCGCTATTGGAGAACGTCACCGCTTCCAGTGCCGCTATCACGTCGGCGGTGGAAGTCAGGGTGTCATCAAAGTCGATGGTCAGGGTGACCACGCCCGGAGCCGTTCCGGACACCACCGCAGAATCGATATTGGCAAGCCCAAGGGTGTCCAGGTTCAGGTTATCGCCCACCTGGCCATTGGTCAGGGTGACCGTCGCCGTCTGAATGGTGGAGCCGGGATCGTAGTTGTCGAGGCGCACATCACCCACGTCGACAATCGATATCGGCGCGCCGCCGGTGCTGACGTCAAAGGCCGTGTCATAGTTGATCCCCGATGCGCTTTCATCGGCATCAAAACGGATAGAAGAGCCCAGCCACTCGAAGAAAGCCGCCGAGTCATAACCCGGGTCACCTGAATCCGCTACGACAATCTTCAGGGTGTAGCTGGCGTTACTGCCGTCGGCGAGCGGGTTATCGACGAATCCATTGCTCAGGTCGAAGGATGCCGTCAGTACATCGCTGGTTGAGTCATGTTCGGTAAACGATTCACCCGAGGTCGCCGGGTTTTCATTGTTGTCCTCAACCAGCGTTCCACCGCTGGCCGTGTCGAACTCAGCGCGCAGGCTGGTGAACGCAAACTCCTGGAACTCGTCGGCCGGCGCATCATTGTTGCGAATATAGACGCCGAACAGGTCTGAGTAGATGCCGTTGGCGAAAGCCTGGGTTTCTTCAGTCGAGATCACATAGTTGAGCGCCAGCTTGTCGACGCCGGCATCAGGGGTGATTTCGAAGGTGAAGGTGATAACGTCCTGGTGATTCAGCACGTCACCGTTGTCAATGCCGGAGTTGGCCCAGGACGTAGTCAGGTCCGGGTCTTCCGCAACATCTCCATCCAGCGTGTCGCTGTCTATGCCCAGCGGGTAGAGTGCCGGATCGTCCAGTTCAGCCACCAGCCCGCTGGAGATAACGATGCCGCTGTCCAGCAAGGTCGTAGAGCCACCTGAACCGTCGGGACCCACCAGATCCGTGAACGTGCCGATGCCGGCCGCACTCCCTGAGGTGGAAAGACCCGTGATGGAAACGCCGCTACCTTGCGGAGCCAGCGCGTCAGCGAGTTCCGTGGTGGTCGCTGTCTCGTCTACTACCACCAGCAGGTTAGACCAGCTCCTTTGTGCTCCTTCAGCAATGGCTATATCCGCTTCAACCGAACCGGCGACCACCTCCAGGTCCCAGTCACCGCCGAGCAGCACATGGCCGGTATCGTCCGAAGAGGCCGCAATATCGGCACCGGTAATCGCGGCCAGGCTCTCGATGAATGCCACACCGTCTTCACCTTCCGCCACACTGCAGCCGTAAATCAGGATATCGCCGTCATCGGTAATACTGTCGCCCCAGGACTGGACATGGGACAGGGTGTCACCGTAAAGCTCGGCTTCCGTCAGTGTCGCGTTGCCAAGCCGCAACTCACCCGAGTCGCCGTGGCTCACGATATGGACGGCGGCGTAGGTCTTGTCGCTGTTTTCGAGGACATCGGCGATAAAGGCCACGCCGTCGTCATCCTCGCTGATGAAGTACACCTCGACATTGTCATTGAGGTTTTCCAGCAGCTGGTCAATGTCGTCGACCTGGCTGTCGACGAACAGGATCTCGGGTTCTTCGTTATTGCCGGCGTCAGCCTCCAGTTGCTCCTGGCTTTCGCCGAGAGCGGCAACCAGCTCGGTGTGCTCTCGCTGCTCCTTGAGATGCTCTGCCTTGCTCTTGGCCTGGGCGTCGTCCGCGCCGTCGGTCGGCGCTTCCGTGGTATCGGCTACTGTTACCGCACCTGCGGCATCCAGCAGTACGCGGTCTTCCAGGCGGCGGTATCGCTTTTTCCAGTTCACGCAGCTTCCCCGAGTAGTGACCCGCTTGTGGGTCAGTGGCCGACGACAAAGCCCGCTCACCTTGCGGTGAGCGGGCTATAAGCTTCCCCTGCTTGTGCCGACCCATGGTTCAGCGCGGGCCGACGAATTGTGCTTCCGGCCGGGTGACGCAGTGGCCTGTCCCTGAAACACGCGTGTATTCTAGGGTTTTGCCGGTCCCGATGGCCTTGTTTTTGAGCCAGTCTGTGACAGCGCCCGCAAACAAGCAATCGATACACTACGGATTGCGTAGTCGAACCCTGCAGCCCGGCATGCAGATGAACACACGTCAGTGTTCATGCGGGTTTGAGCGGCTAGCGTCGCGGGCTGGTATATACTCGCGATCACACCGGTTCAGAGTCCTACGCCATGCTGACAGTTGCGCCTCTCTCTGCCGCATTGGGCGCTGAAATCCGCGATCTTGACCTGCGCCAACCTGTGACCAGGGAGCAGTACGCGGCCTTGCGGGAAGCACTGGTTGAATACCAGGTGCTGTTCCTGCGCAAGCAGCCCATCGAAGCCGCCCACCAGCAGGCCCTGGCGGAGCTGTTTGGCCCGCTGCAGACCCACCCTGCCTACGACACCGTGCCGGGACACCCCGCGGTCACTATTCTCGAGAGCACCGCTGAGAAGCCCAGCCTGATCGAAAAATGGCATACCGACATGACCTTTCGGGAGCACCCTCCGATGGTCACCATGCTGCGCTCCAGAATCGTCCCGGAGCGCGGCGGCGACACGCTGTTTGCGAGCATGACTGCCGCCTGGGAAGCCCTGTCAGCGCGAATGCAGCAGTTTCTCGAGCCGCTCAGCGCCGAACACAGCTTTGAGCACGGATTTCGCGAGAGCCTGGCCCAACCGGGTGGCCGGGAGCGCCTGGCCAAGGCACTGGCAGACAACCCACCGGTGGTGCACCCGGTGGTGCGCACCCACCCGGAGAGCGGCCGCAAACTGCTGTTCGTGAACGAGCTGTTTACCACCCGGATTGCAGAGCTCCCCAGCAATGAAAGTGAACATTTACTTTCATTTCTCTTCACACATATCAAGCGCCCCGAGTTCTGCTGCCGGTTCAGCTGGAGCCCGGACGCCATCGCGTTCTGGGATAATCGCAGCACCCAGCACAAGCCTGTGAACGACTATTTCCCCGCTCACAGGCGCATGGAAAGGATTACCATAGACGGTGATCGGCCATACTAGCTGCCCAGGATCGTATACCGTTGGCCATACAAGGACCCGGTCTATGCCGGTAAACAGCCTTACCACTCGCCTGGTGCTGCTGCTCACGCTCACCATTGCGCTCACGCTAACGGCCATCACGGCCGTCGACTACCTGTCCTCACGGGACCGCATCCTTGCCACGCAGGAAGCTCGCGTTGAAGCGACGGTGGATGACGCTGTTCGCGACCTGGAGGTGCGCCTGGCGGTGCTGGAGGAAACCGCCGACCTGTTGGCAGAAATCGTGCAGCGCGGAGATTACAGCGAAGATGAGCTGCGGGCACTGTTGCGCGAGGCAGTGGATGACCGCAGCGACCTGTTCGGAGCGGCACTGGCCCTGCACCCGCCCTTCGCCGAAGACCCGGTGCGGGGGTTTGCCCACTACTATTTCTACCGCGACGGCGAGATCGAATCGAGCGACCTCACAGAGGTCTACGATTACCTGCTGAGCAGCTGGTTTCGCGAGGCGCTGAGTCGCGGCGAGCCCATCTGGACGGAGCCCTACTTCGACGCCGGCGGTGGAGAAGTCAACATGGTGACCTACTCGGCCCCCATGTTTCGCGAGGTGGACGGCGAGCAGACCTTTTATGGGGTGGTCACCGCCGATATCACCCTGGATGAGCTGCAGTACTACCTGGAACGCATGGAACTGGGTGAGCGCGGCTTCGGCTTCCTGCTGAGCCGTAGCGGCAAGGTGATGGTGTCCCCCAACCCGGATAATCGCCTGAAACCCTGGGCCAGCACCATGCCCAACCCGGAACAGGCCGAGCGTTGGGCAGGCCTGATCAGCCAGGTGACCGCCGGTAAGGCGGCATCGGACAAGATTGCCTGCTTCGACCAGGACCAGCAGTGTGTGATCAAGCTGGCGCCGCTGGCCTCTACCCGCTGGCCGGTCGGCGCATTCTATTCAGAATACGAAATCCTCAGCCCACTGCGTGACTACCTGACCAAGAGCGTACTGTCCCAGTTGCTGACCCTGGTGCTGCTACTCGTCGGAATCACCTGGGTTTCACGCCGCATTACCCGGCCGCTGACCTCGCTGGCAATTGCCACAGAGGATATCGCCGCCGGCAACTTCCACACGCCACTGCCGGCGGCACGCAGCCGCGACGAATTGGGCCGCCTGGTCAATGCCTTCTCCACCATGCAGGATGAACTGGAACGCTATGTCGAGGAACTGCAGGCCGAGACGGCATCGCGCAACCGGCTGCAGGGCGAATTGGAAGCCGCCACCGCCATCCAGATGTCGATGCTGCCCGGAGCCGGGCGCGCCGGTGTTATCGAGGACGGATTCAAACTGTGGGCGCACCTGCGCCCGGCCAAGTCCGTGGGGGGTGACCTCTACACTTTCCACATCCAGAGTCGGCGCCGCCTGTTCCTCGCGGTGGGAGACGTGTCTGACAAGGGCGTGCCGGCGGCTCTGTTCATGGCACGGGCCATGACCCTGCTGCAGCAGTACGTATATTCGACGCTGGACGCCGGCGCGATCATGGCGCAGCTCAACGAGGAACTGGTGGAGGGCAATGAGAACTGCATGTTCGTTACCCTGTTCATCGGCTGGCTGGACCTGGAGACCCTGACCCTGCAGTTCGCCAGCGGCGGACATACGCCGCCCACCCTGGTGCGCGGCAGCGAGGCGGCTACCCTCGAACAGGATTCCGGGCCGGCGCTGGGCCTGGTAGAAGCGCAGGTCTTCCCGCTCAACACCGTGCAGCTTTCTCCCGGAGACCAGTTTGCCGTCTTTACCGACGGGATTGACGAGGCCTTTGATCCCGGGCGCCACCAGTTCGGCCTGGAGGAGGTGAACAGGGTGCTGGCTGAAAACCATGGCCAGAACCTGGAAGCCATGGGCCAGGCCTTGTTGGACGCAGTCGATAGCCACCAGGCCGAAGAGCCCCAGTCGGACGACATTACCTTGCTGCTGCTGGAGCCGCGAGAAGCCGGCAGCGCACGTAACCGCATCACGCTGACCGATGATGCCGGCGCCGTGTCCACCCTGCAGGCGTGGATGGCGCAACTCATGGGCGAGGCAGAACTGCCTCTGGACATACGGGCAGAAATGCAGCTGGTCGCGGAAGAGGTGGTCACCAATGTCTACAAGTACGGACAGCTCGCCTCGGGACACGGGGTTTCCATGGAGCTGGAAATCACCGGCGGCCAGGTGCGAATGACTTTCCGCGACAGCGGTGTGGCCTTTGACCCACTGGAAGAAGCCAAGCGCTCCTCCCTGGGGGAGGATATCGATTCTGCCGCCATCGGAGGCCTTGGTGTACACTTGCTTGAGGGCCTGACCGACGAACAGGCATACCGGCGCGAGGGCGATGAGAACTGCCTGATGCTGGTCAAGTATCTGCGTTGACAGCGCCCCCGCTACCGCCTCTGCCAATACACCCTCTGCCAATACATAAGGAAACCACCATGGAACTGAGCACCAACGTGGAAGTCGATGAGCAGCGCTCCGTCGCCCGCGTCAGCCTGGTCGGGGCTCTGAATACCGACACCGCGCCCGGTTTCGAGTCCCGCCTGCAGGAAGTGATCGACCGCGGCTTTGCCGTTACCGTGCTGGACATGAAAGACCTGGACTACATCAGTTCCGCCGGCCTGAGGGTCATCTTCAAGGCCGCCAAGGACGTGAAGAGCAGCGGCAAGCGCCTGGCTGCTGCCAATCGCAAGCCCCATATTGAGAAGGTGTTCGAGATTCTCAAGGCACTGCCGGACATGGCGGTGTTCGCCAACGACGCTGAAATGGATGAATACCTGGAGTCAATGCAGAACCAGGTAAAAGGCGAATAGCGCGGCGTCAGCTCCGCAAGAACTTCACGATCCAGTCAGCTACCCGCTCCTGGTCCAGGTTTCGCGCCAGCGAGGCCTTGCCGCCGTAGTAGCTGTCGTCGCCATAGGTCTCTCGTCGTAGTTCCAGCAGGCTGTTGGAATAGGCCTTGACGAACTCCGGGTGGCCCTGCAGCGTGAGAATGTGGTCACCCAGCTGGCACACCGCGTTCTCGCAGAAGTCACTGCCCGCCAGCACCTCGGTACCCGGCGCCGTTTCCACCACCTGGTCCTGGTGACTTACGATCAGCACAAACTCCGGGTCCTCGCCGTCGTGCCACTCAGGCAGGCGATGAAACAGGGCATCATGGGCGCCCACACCCCAACCTTTCTCGGATTTTTCAGTACGGCCACCCAGGGCATGGGCCACCAGCTGGTGGCCAAAACAGATGCCCACGAGTTTTTTACGGCGATCATGCAAGTCGCGGACAAAGTCTGAGAGCTTGTGGATCCATTCCTTGTCCTCGTAAACGCTCGACTTGCTGCCAGTCATGAGATAGGCGTCCACCTCGTCGATGTCAGCCGGGTATTCCTCTTCCTCGACGTCGTAGACCACAAACTCCAGTTCCGGGTCGACCGGCGACAACAGGGCCATGAACATATCCGGATACTCACCGAAATCGTCCGCCAGGTCCTGGTGTACGTTGTCTGTCTTGAGGATACCTATCTTCATTGCCTTCTCATGCGCAGTCAGCGTCAGGTTAGAATGCGGCATGGTAAATGAAAACGCGGGTGGGATCGACGCGGCCATCAACGCCGTAGTAGCGCCCGTGGCCGAGGCGCTCTCCAGCTTCATTTTTTATGGGGTGCGCATCGGCGAGGCCGAGCTGCCGCTGATTGTGGCCTGGTTGATTGCAGCCGCTGCCTTCTTCACCCTGTACTTCGGTTTTATCAATATTCGCGGCTTTCCCCACGCACTCAGACTATTGCGCGGTGACTATGCGGACCCCGACCACCACGGCGAGGTTAGTCACTTCCAGGCCCTGGCCACCGCGGTCTCGGGAACGGTAGGGATCGGCAACATCGGCGGTGTTGCCGTGGTGATCAGCCTGGGCGGACCGGGCGCGACCTTCTGGTTGATGCTGGCGGGCTTTCTGGGCATGTCGACCAAGCTGGCCGAGTGCATCGCCGGCGTAAAATACCGTCGCATCAACCCGGACGGGACCGTGTCCGGCGGGCCCATGTACTACCTCGAGCAGAGCCTGAGGGATCGCGGCCTGGCACCCATGGCCAGACCGCTCGGCGCCTTCTATGCACTGGCCATCGTGATCGGCTGCCTTGGAATCGGCAATATGTTCCAGTCCAACCAGGCCTTCAGCCAGTTCGTGTTTATCACCGGTGGCAGCCAGGGCTTCATGGCCGACAAGGGTTGGCTGTTTGGTCTGTGTATTGCCGCCGCTGTCGCGCTGGTCATCATCGGCGGGCTGAAGAGCATCGCCCGGGTCACCAGCCGACTGGTGCCATTCATGGCGCTGGCCTATCTATTGCTCGGTATTTCCGTCCTGGTATTGAACGCCGAGCGGCTGCCCTGGGCCATCTCCGCCATCTTCAGCGAGGCCTTTCAGCCGCAGGCCATCAGCGGTGGCTTTGTCGGAGTGATGATTCTCGGCTTCCAACGCGCGGTGTTCTCCAACGAAGCCGGCATCGGCAGCGCCGCCATTGCCCACTCAGCGGTGCGCACCAACGAGCCCGCCACCGAGGGCTATGTGGCGCTTATGGAGCCGTTCATTGATACCGTTGTTATCTGTACCCTCACGGCGCTGGTGATTCTCACCACTATCTACCATCCAGATATCGCCGGGGCCGGCGTGCAGGGCGTTGAGCTCACCTCCCGGGCTTTTGCCAGTACGCTGTCCTGGTCCGCGGTGCCGCTGTCCCTGATCGCTGTGCTATTTGCCTTTTCGACCATGATTTCCTGGTCCTACTACGGCCTCAAGGGCTGGACCTACCTGCTGGGCGAAGGCCGCAATAAAGAGATCGTCTTCAAGGCGCTGTTCTGCGGCTTCGGCGCCCTGGGTTGTACGATGCAGCTGGGCGCGGTACTGGATTTCTCCGACGCCATGGTTTTCCTGATCGCCTTACCGAACATTATTGGGTTATATCTGCTGGCACCGACCATCAAGGCCGAGTTACGCGCCTATCAAATGCGTTTTGAGGCCTCGCAGGCTGTCACAAAAGCTACACAAAACGTTCACGGGTAGGCAACGCATGACGATTACTGTTCGCCCATGCAGATACTCAGCGCCCTGCAACAGGCCGACCTGCGTTTATTTGCCTGGCTGTTCCGGAACGGCGATCGCTACCTGCTGATTCCGCCAGCCAAAGCAGTGTCCCACTCCGGCGACGGTTACCTTCACGTGCTCACCCCCCTGATGCTGATCATCATGGGTGCCGTGCATGCAGGCGACCTGGTGCTGGTGCTTGCGCTCGCGGTGGCGATGGAGCGGCCCACTTACTGGGTGCTCAAGAACGGTCTCAAGCGCCGCCGACCGGCGCAGTTTGTGCCAGGCTTCCGTAGCCTGATCGTCGCCTCCGACCAGTTCAGCTTCCCATCCGGCCACAGCTCCGCGGCGTTCCTGCTGGTCACCTGCCTGTGCGTGATCTACGGTGCTGCCGCCGCCCCGCTGCTGATCTGGGCAATTGCGGTAGGCATGTCCAGGGTGCTACTGGGCGTGCACTTTCCGGGCGACATCGTCGCCGGTGCCAGCATGGGTACACTGATCGCCCTGTTTGCCAGCTCACTGCTCGGACTGTATTGATATGAAGATTCTCTACGGGGTTCAAGCTACCGGCCAGGGGCACATCAGTCGCGCGCGCGCCATGGCTGAGGCGCTCGCGCACTACCCTGTGCAGGTGGACTGGCTGTTCTCGGGCCGCGAAAGAGACAAGCTCTTTGACATGGAGCCCTTCGGGGACTTCCTGCACCGGCGCGGGCTGACTTTTACTACGCGCAACGGACGTATACGCCACCTGCGCACCGCCATCGACAACAATGCACCGCAGTTCCTGCGCGACGTCTGGCAGCTGAATGTGCAGGATTACGACGTGGTGGTAACTGACTTCGAGCCAGTGACCGCCTGGGCCGGGCGCCTGCGCGGCGTCAATACTATCGGTATCGGCCACCAGTACGCCTTTGGCGGCAAGGCACCGGCTGCCGGAGATCACTGGATGTCGCGCTTCATCATGCGCAATTTTGCGCCGGTAAAAACCGGGCTCGGCCTGCACTGGCACGGTTACGATGCGCACACCCTGCCGCCCATCCTGGACCTCGGCGAGGCTGACACCCACCAGGGTAATCACTACCTGGTCTACCTGCCTTTCGAAGACCAGGCCCGGGTGACGCGCTGGCTGCAAGGCCACAACGACTACCAGTTTGTGCAATACGCTTCCGGACTGCCCAGTGAACAGGCTGGCAATGTGCGCTTGCATCCGACCAGCATCACCGCCTTCAAGCATGACCTGCACGCCTGTCGAGGCGTGATCTGCAATTCTGGTTTCGAGCTTATCTCCGAGTGCCTGGAGCTGGGCAAGCCAGCGCTGACCAAACCACTGTCAGGCCAAACCGAGCAACTCTCCAACGCGCTGGCACTGACCGAGCTTGGCTACGCGACGGCCATGGAAGACCTCGACGATGTGCGCCTCGCCAGCTGGCTGCGGCGCACGCCGCGTGCTCCGGCGATTCACTTTGCCGATGTGGCCGCCGGTCTTGCCGAATGGCTGCACGAGGGTTGCCGGGAACCAGCGGCCAGCCTCAGCGAACGCCTGTGGCAAAGCAGTATGACTCCGCGAACTGCACTCGAGAACGACACCCCGTACTGCGCACTGTCCCTGATCGCCTGATTGCCAACCGTTCCGCTGGTCTTATACTGCCGGGACTCCAGAGGCAGGATGCACTGATGGCAGGCATTTCATTTCAACGCACACTCCCGTTTTCTGCAGCCACTGTATGGGCAGTGCTGGAGGACTTCGGCAACATGGACTGGGCGGGTGTGAAGGAAGTCGAGGTGATCGGTGAAGGCATCGGCATGACCCGGCGCCTGCACATGGACGGCATGGACCCGATCGACGAGGTGCTGGAATCCCAGGACCCCGCCACCATGAGTTTCAGCTACAGTATTCCCCGCGGTATTCCGCTGCCAGTCACCGACTACGTTGCCAGCGCTCGCATCGAGGCAGTCGACGAGAGCGAATGCATAGCCCACTGGGCCTGCACCTGCACCGCCACCGACCCCCACATGGACGAAGCCCAGCTTGAGGAGATGTTGCACGGCACCTATACGCTGTTGCTGGACATGGTAGAGAACCACCTCAGGGCCAACCGCGGCGGCTGATCACGCAGTGTCCTGTTCCGGATCACTGCCATCCCGGTGCCGACCTGGACGATCACCCGCGACCTGATGCACGACTGCTTGTCCGGCGCTGGCAAGGCGTGAGATTGGTATGCCGGCCATGGTCGTGTACCGTGTCAGAACCAACCGGGCACTGAACATGCGACTCTCGAGCTTCCTCCTGTTTTTCCTCAGCCTGCCAGCGCTGGCCACAGAGCCGGCCTACCAGGCAAACCCCGACTACGTAGGCGCAGAGGCCTGCAAGGGCTGTCACACAGAGGCCTACCAGGCCTGGCGTGGATCACATCACGACCTCGCCATGCAGGTCGCCGATGAGAGCACGGTACTGGGCGATTTCGACAACTCCCTGTTCGAATACGCGGGCAAGCCCAGCCGCTTCTATCGCAAGGGTGACGGCTTCTGGGTCAATACCGAAGGCCCGGACGGCAAGCTGACGGATTATCCCGTAGCCTACGTGTTTGGGGTGGACCCGCTGCAGCAGTACCTGATTGCTTTCCCCGGCGGGCGCCTGCAGTCGCTGGGGATTGCCTGGGACACGCGGCCCGCAGACGCCGGTGGCCAGCGCTGGTTTCACCTTTACCCGGGCCAGGACATTAGCGCCGGCGATCCGCTGCACTGGACCGGACCCTACCAGAACTGGAACCTGCAATGCGCCGAGTGCCACAGCACCAACCTGGAGAAAAACTACAATCCGCAGAGCCGCAGCTACCGAACCACCTGGTCAGAAATCAATGTGGCCTGCGAGGCCTGCCATGGGCCGGGCGCCACTCACGTCAAGCTCGCCACCGCCGGCAACCTGGCCAACGCGCCCGACGCCGGCTTTCCCATAGCCCTTGCTGAGCGCGGCATCTGGGCCTGGCCGAAGGACAGTGACATCGCCGCCCGTCGCCAGCCGCTTGAGGTCTCGCAGCAGGTTGAGAGCTGTGGTCGCTGCCACGCCCGCCGGGGCACCCTTGGCGACTACCAGCACGGCCGGCCACTGCTCGACACCCACCGCCCGGCGCTGCTGCTGGAACCGCTCTACCATGCCGACGGCCAGATTCTCGATGAGGTCTACGTGTACGGCTCCTTTGTGCAGAGCAAGATGCACCAGGCAGGGGTGGTGTGCGCAAACTGCCACGAACCTCACAGCAACCGGTTGCGCGCGCCTGGCAACGGCGTCTGCGCCCAGTGCCATAAACCCGCCAGCTTCGATACGCCGGAACATCACCGGCACCCGGTGGACAGCCCAGGGGCGG
The DNA here is from genome assembly GCA_965229625.1 of Halieaceae bacterium. Lineage (GTDB taxonomy): Bacteria > Pseudomonadota > Gammaproteobacteria > Pseudomonadales > Halieaceae > JANQIO01. The sequence goes on along the minus strand of CBDDJJ010000001.1, from coordinate 2,915,513 downwards.
CCTGCGCCAATTGCCACATGCCAGAGCAGTACTACATGGTGATCGACGGCCGCCGCGACCACAGCATGAGAATCCCCCGGCCCGACCTCAGCGTTGCTCTCGGCACTCCCAACGCCTGCAACCAGTGCCATGTGGACCGCGATGCCCAATGGGCCATGAGCCGCCTGCGTGACTGGGGAGTGAATTTCAGCGACAGCAGCAGCCATCCGGCCCGCAGCCTGTCGCTGGCGCGTCGCGGTGACGGCCGGGCAGTACCCGGTTTGGTGACCCTGGCCCAGGACCCGAAAGCTGCGCCTATCCTGCGTGCTACCGCAGTCAATGAACTGGCCGGCTTCAGTAACCGCGAGGCGTTGGAAACCGCGGTGCGGTTGTTAGACAGTGAAGATCCCATGCTGCGCTGGTCCGCCGCCAGCACTCTGCGAATGCTACCGCTGCAGCATCGCTATGGGGTGCTGGCGCCGCTGGTCGAGGACGACGTCACGACCGTGCGCCTCGAAGTGGCGCGACTGTTGGCCGAGGTGCCCCTGGACCAGTTACCCACCGAAGATGCACGACGCCTGCAAGCGCTGTTCAACGAGTATCTCGACGTCATGGGCCGGCAGGCGGATACGCCGGAGGGCCAGCTGGAGATGGGCCTGTTCTTCGTCTCCCGTGGCCTGATGGAGCCCGCGGAGCTGGCTTACCGCAATGCGATAGACATGAACCCGCAGCTGATAGCGGCTTACATGAACCTCGCCGACCTGTATCGAATGGGTGGTCGCGATGACGCCGGTCGCCAGAGCCTGCTGGAGGCCACCAAAGTTGCACCGGAGGAGCCGGCCGCCTGGCACGCCCTGGGGTTGCTGGAGACCCGCGCCGGGCAACCGCAGCAGGCCCTGGAGTACCTGGCCAGGGCAGCGGAGCTGGAGACCGCGGGCATTCGATTCCGCTACGTTTACGGTGTCGCCCTGCATGACAGCGGCCAGCCCGAGGCGGCCCTGGCCCAGCTCCGGTCGCTGTTGCGGGAGGCACCTGCCAATCCCGACCTGTTGCTGGCACTGGCGACCTACTCCAAAGCCGCGGGGAGGGATGAGGATGCCAGGCGCTACGCCGGCAAATTGTTGGAACTGATGCCGGACGACCCCGGCGTGCGACAATTTTACGAAACCCTGTAATACTGTTCGACAGGGTGGCCGCCGCGGAGGCGCATGTGCAGGAAAACCGCGATATCGCGTCAGCACAGTCAACCGTCAACGAAATACTCAGGGAAGATCGCTCACTGTACTCCACGCAGTTTGCGCTGGGCTTTCGCTCCCTGCATTTCATACCCGACCTGGAACAAGGCTTTCGCCAGTTCTACCTGGAAAACAACCCCGCACAGCTGCGCCGGGTGATCCCGTTTGCCATTTTCCTGACGCTGGTATTCGGCCTGGCGGATTACTTCCGCCTCTCCCACGAAGTGTTCGCCGCGGTCGCCCTGCCCCGGCTGGTGCAGGTGCTGTCCCTGTGTCTGCTGGCGCTACCCGTCTACCTGAACTACACCCGCTGGCTGGAAATGGCGGTGATGGCCGCGCTGATAATCTACGGCACCAGCACGCCAATCATGCTGGGCCTTATCAGCCAGGGCGACTACTACACGCCCATCGGCACCCAGCTGATCATCCTGGCATTCTGCTACTTCCTGGCCGGCCTGCGGTTTTTCCATGCCGCCCTTACCGGTGCTGTGATCAGCATTGCCTACCCCATGTCCCAGCTGCTGTTTCCCTACCCACTGCCAAACCTGGGCTTCAACTGTTTCATCATCGTGGCCTTCAATATGCTGGGCCTGGTAGGCGCCTACTTCCTGGAGTACACCAGTCGCGAGAACTTCCTGAGCCGGCAGTTGCTTAGCGAGATGGCACTGTTCGACAGCCTCACCGGATTGCTGAACCGGCGCGCCTTCGCCCTGGACCTGGAAAAGATCTGCAGCCAGGCCAGGCGCGACGGGGTGCACCTGGCCGTCGCCATGGCGGACGTTGACCGCTTCAAGGACTACAACGACTTTTACGGCCACGTGCAGGGTGACCAGTGCCTGCGCAGTGTCGCCTCGGCACTACAGGACTCGATGCGGCGCCCGCTGGACAAGGCTGGCCGCTACGGCGGTGAGGAGTTCATCATGGTCTGGTACGACTGCTCGGCGGAAGACGCGCAACGCCTCGGCGAGGAAGCGCGACAGGCGGTGGAAGACCTGCAGATTCGGCAGGGCCCGCGCGCCAGGCAGCGCTCCATCACCATCAGCATTGGCGTCGCCAGCAGTGAGCGGGGCGATGACTTCGACAGCTCCAGCCTGATTCGCTGCGCCGACCGGGTGCTCTACCAGGCCAAGGACGCGGGCCGCAACCAGGTGATGATGGCCAGTACCGACCCCGCTTGAACAGCTCAGGGGGGCGTGTTAAACCTTTGGCAAACCCTAGAGTGAGATACCGCCATGCGATTCCTGGCCCTTTGCCTCTGCCTGTCCCTACTCCCCGCCTGCACCTGGGTGAAACTCACCGAGGAGGCCGAATCGGTCACCGTGGTGGCGTCGGTCCCCTCCAGCTGCGAACGCCTCGGTAGTACGACATCCAGCACCAAGGCGGATGTGGCATCGATAGATCGCAGCAGCAAAAAGGTCGCCACCGAGCTGCAAACCCTGGCCCGCAACTCAGCGGCAAAGATGGGTGGCGATACCATCAGCGCGGAGAGCGAAATCTCTGAGAGCGGGGAACAGACCTTCGGTATTTACCGCTGCGGCGCCTGATGCCGATCACCGCAAGGCTACAGTACCTCGGCTAGATCACCTTTCTTTTCCAGCCAGGACTTGCGGTCGGCGGCGCGCTTCTTGGCCAGCAGCATGTCCAGCATTTTGTGCGTGCCGTCCCCTGAATCCAGCACCAGCCGCACCAGGCGCCGGGTGTCGGGGTCCATGGTGGTTTCACGCAGCTGCAGCGGGTTCATTTCACCCAGGCCCTTGAAACGCTGCACGTTGACCTTGCCGCGAATCTTCTCTGCCTCGATGCGGTCCATCACCCCCTGCTTCTCGCCTTCGTCGAGGGCGTAGAACACTTCCTTGCCGACATCGATCCGGTAAAGGGGCGGCATGGCCACGTAGACATGCCCGGCCTGCACCAGCGGCTTGAAATGCTGCACGAACAGGGCGCAGATCAGGGTGGCGATGTGCAGGCCGTCGGAGTCGGCATCGGCGAGGATGCAGACCTTGTGGTAGCGCAATCCGGACAGGTCGTCGCTGGCGGGGTCGATACCGAGCGCCACGGAGATATTGTGCACCTCCTGGGAGGCGAGGATTTCCTGGGAGTCCACTTCCCAGGTATTCAGGATCTTGCCGCGCAGGGGCAGGATGGCCTGGAACTCGCGATCGCGAGCCTGCTTGGCGGAGCCGCCCGCGGAGTCGCCCTCTACCAGGAACAGCTCGGCCCGGGCCGGGTCGGAGCCGGAGCAGTCGGCGAGCTTGCCCGGCAGGGCAGGGCCCGCTGATACACGCTTGCGTTCGACTTTTTTGGCACTGCGCAGCCGGCTCTGGGCATTGGAGATACACATGTCCGCCAGCTTTTCCGCTTCCTGGGTGTGCTGGTTGAGCCACAGGCTGAAGGCATCCTTGGCCACCCCTGAGACAAAGGCCGCCGCCTCGCGGGAAGACAGGCGCTCCTTGGTCTGGCCGGAGAACTGGGGATCTTCAAGCTTGGATGACAGCACATACGCGCAGCGGTCCCAGATGTCATCCGGCGTGAGCTTCACCCCCCTGGGCAAAAGGTTGCGCAACTCACAGAAGTCGCGCATGGCATCCAGCAGCCCGGTGCGCAGGCCGTTGACGTGCGTGCCGCCCTGGGCGGTAGGAATCAGGTTGACGTAGCTCTCCGCGACCACGTCGCCGCCCTCGGGCAGCCACTGCACCGCCCAGTCCACCCCCTCATTGCTGCCGGCAAAACTGCCGACAAAGGGCTCCTCGGGGATGACCGGAAAGTCGATGGTGGCATCTGCCAGGTAGTCCGTGAGACCGTCCTCGTAGTACCACTCCTCGCTGTCTTTCTTTGCCTCGTCCCTGAACTTGACCCGTAGCTTCGGGCACAGCACCGCCTTGGCGCGCAGCACGTGCTTGAGGCGTGGCACGGAGAAGTTCACCGAGTCGAAATACTGGGCATCCGGTACAAAGGTCACGGTGGTACCGGTATTACGCTGGCCACAGCTATCTACCACCTCCAGGGCGGAGGCGGTCTCACCGCCGGCGAAGCTCATGCGGTAGACCTTGCCACCGCGGCGTATGGTGACTTCCAGCTCGGTGGAGAGGGCGTTGACCACCGATACGCCGACCCCGTGCAGGCCGCCGGAGAACTGGTAGTTCTTGCTGGAGAACTTGCCGCCGGCATGCAGCGTGGTGAGGATGACCTCGACACCGGGCTTCTTCTGCTCCGGGTGGAGATCTACCGGCATGCCACGACCGTTATCGGCCACGGTAATCGACCCGTTCTTGTGCAAGGTGACGGAAATTTCACTGGCGTGCCCGGCGAGTGCTTCATCGACGCTGTTGTCGATCACTTCCTGGGCAAGGTGGTTGGGGCGTGTGGTGTCGGTATACATGCCCGGGCGCTTGCGCACGGGCTCGAGGCCGGTGAGAACCTCGATATCTTCAGCGGTATATTTGCTCATTTACAGCATCTGTCCGGGATTTACCGCGCTCTGCGGCGGGTAGCTGTTGCCAGGGTGGCCGTGAGCCGCCGGTGGCGGCCACTGCAGGGGATTATAAGTAGCCGTTGGAATCCAGGTCCACGTCAAAGCGCACATCCAGCACACGGGAAACGCCGGATTCGATGCTGCCGTCACTGTTCAGCGTCAGCCAGCGGTAGCCGGGGGGCTGGTCATCGAGCTTGAAATCAAAGCTTTGCGGGGCGAACTGGATGCAGGAGGAAGGTGTTGACATCAGCTTGACGCCGTTGCGCTCGCTGTCGAGCTGCTGGTGCACGTGCCCCCACAGCACCGCGCGCACGCAGCTATGGCGATCCAGTACCTCGAAGAACGCATCACGATCGGCCACCATCTGTTCGTCAATCCAGGCTGACCCCATCGGCACCGGCTGGTGATGGAGGCAGACCAGGCAATGATGGCCCTGTTCATCGGCGATGGCCAGGTGGCTATCCAGCCAGTCGAGCTCTTCCTCGCCCATTTCGCCGCCCACCTCACCTGGAATCTGCGAGTTAAGCAGGACGATACGCCAGGCGCCGGCTTCGACCGCCCTCGTGAAGCCGCCATCCGCACCCAGCACCTGGTGCATGGTGTCCGCGCAGTCGTGATTGCCGGGCAACCAGGCGACCGGGGCGCCCAGGCGGGAAAAATACTCTCCCGCGCGCTCATAGGCAGCTTTGCTGCCATGATCGGAAATATCACCGGTACCCAGCACCAGGTCAGGTTGCGGACGCTCGCGTTTGACCAGCTCGATCACGTGGCTGAGGCTGTGGTCGGTATCCATGCCCACCAGGCGCCCACCCGGGGTTTCCTTCAGGTGTGTATCGGTAATCTGCACGAGGTGCAGGCTGTCCCCCGCGGGCAGCACTTGCATGACAGCGCCGGTCATGAGGCGTCGGCAGTTCCCGGCACCAGGGGGGGCAGGTCGAGGGGGCTGCAGCCCTGCTCAATGCAGTGACTCAACCATTCAGACAGGAAGATGTTCTGCTGGGCCTTCTCGTCGGGGGCGTGCATACCCGCGTTGGGATAGTCGTAGCGGCCCTCGACCCGACGCCGTGACTGGAACGCCGTGACCTCCACCATGCGCGCATCGTGGTAAGCACGGAGGTCGAATCGGGGCGGCATCAGCCAACTGGTAGCATCTCCGCCCTGCTGGCAGATTTTCATCAGGGTGGTGTAGCGGCAGCGCTCAACCACGTCGATGCGCACCCGTTCACCGCCAGCAAGCAGGAATTCACGCGTGTTGGCGGTTTCATAATCCGGAAACAGCTGCAGCAGGCGCGCATAGTTGGATTCACAGGTTGCATGCAACGCCGCGATATCCACCGAGTAACGCCAGGAGTGTTTGCTCACTGCACTGCTCCCCAGATCAAGTGTTCAATTCTGTACAACCCGCGCTATTCCCGCGCGGTGTCTGCACAATTCCTGCAAAGCTGACCCCAGGTTCGCTCTCTCCGGGGCTCGCTGGTAAGGGGCTGCGGTCGCTTTACCGCTCGGGACTCTCGCCCTGTCGCGGACACGCTTGTCCACAGCCCTCGCCGACGGCATCTTGGCCGCTGCAAACAGCGCCGAAAGCGGGTCTACCCAACCCCCGAACGCCTGCAGTCTAGCAGTAACCTTTGCACAAAATAGGGACATATTCCATGTTTCAGCCGAACCGTGCTGCCTGTATTATTGAGCACCTGAGCGGCACATCTACAAGGGTAAACCTGCACACTGTGGCCGCTTTCACACTTTGCAGACTTTAACGGACTTTGCACGCTTTGCAGGTGGATGCCGGTGGGTCGGCCGGCACGCGATTCGAGCGGCACTGCCCTGGCTGGGTGTGAAACAGGAAATTGATGAAAAGAACGGGCCCAAGGATTCCTCAATGAGAGCTCTCCCTCACGCACTGATCAGTCTCGTCATTGCTGGCGCCTGCTCGATGGCGCAAGCGGATACACTGCGCGAAATCTATGAGCTGGCGTTGGAGAACGACGCCCAGCTGAAGGCCGCCGAGGCCACCTACAAGGCCAACCTCGAGGTTGAACGCATCGGACTGGCGGCGCTGCTGCCACAGGTGCAGGGTAACTACCAGTTCACCGACTCGGAGACGGACACCGTCTCAGACAATGTCAATGTGGGCGATGACGGTGGACTGGAGATCTTCGAGAACGAAACCAATGTCGATATCGACCGCGACGGCTACGAAGTTTCCCTGGACCAGGCCATATTCGACATGCCGGCCTGGTTCACTTTCCGCGCCGGCAAGGAAACCAGCAAGGAAGCTGAAGCGACTTTCGCCGCCGATCAGCAGGACCTGATTGTACGGGTAGTGGAATCCTACCTGGGCGTATTGCGCTCCCAGGACAACCTGTCGGCGGCACAGGCGCGGGAACGCGCATTCCAGCGCCAGCTCGAACAGACCCAGCAACGTTTCGAAGTGGGGTTGATCGCCATCACCGATGTGCACGAGGCCCAGGCCGCCTACGACCTGGCCCGGGTGGAGCGCATCACCGAAGAGAACAACCTGAACGTCGCCATCGAGCGCCTCTCCGTGTTGACCGGGCGCTACCACGACAATCTCTACCTGCTGCGTGAGGACTTTGACATCAAACCACCGCAGCCCGCGGACCGGGCAGATTGGGTAGACTTTGCCCTGGATCATAACTTCCGGCTCAGCGCCGCCCGCTACCGGGAGGAGGCCGCGCGCCAGAATTCCAAGGCATTTGCCTCCGAACACCTGCCGACAGTGAGCGGCCGCGCCAGCTACTCGGACTTCGAGACCCGCGGTACCCGGACTGAGAACCCCCCGTCACTGTTTAATATCTCGCCCGACCAGGATCAGGAGCAGGAGGTCTACTCCATCCGCGTTGACGTGCCCCTGTTCTCCGGCGGCCGCATCAGCGCCAGCCGGCGCCAGGCCGCGCAGGAATTTATCGCTGCCCGTGAAAACCGCATCAACCAGATGCGCAATACGGTCACTGATACCCGCTCCCTGCACATGACGGTGATGAACGACGTGGCCCGTGTGAACGCGCGCCGCCTCAGCATTATTTCCTCCCAGTCGGCGCTGGATGCCACCACCGCCGGCTACGAGGTCGGCACCCGCAACGTGGTCGACGTGCTCAATGCCCAGAACACCCTGTTCTCGGCCCAGCGCGATTACGCCAACTCGCGCTATGACTACGTCAATAACCTGCTGCGCCTCAAGCAGCAGGCCGGCCTGTTGAGCCCGGAAGATGTCTACCGGCTGGACGCTGAGCTGATCCCGCCGCCAGCGCCCACGGCCAGCAGCCGCTCCGGCAAGTCTCCGTACCCGACCCGCGAACGCTAGCCGCTGACGGGGTCGCGCAGACCGGGAAGCACAGGCCTTACCTTGAGCTTCACACCACCGCCCTTCTGGCGCGAGCTGAAAGGCTTTCTCGCGGATGATGAAGCGGCTGCGCTGACGGCCGCCGCAGCCGCGGCCAGCGCGCTGGGGCCGATACTGGAAATCGGCAGCTACTGCGGCAAATCCACCATCTGCCTGGCGCTGGCGATGGGCGACTCGGATTCGCTGCTATTTGCGCTGGATCACCACCGCGGCTCGGAGGAGCATCAACCCGGCGAGTTCTTTCACGACCCCGATCTCCTCGACGCGGATGGCCAAAAGGTGGATAGCTTCCGGGAGTTTCGCAACAACCTCGACCGCGCCGGGGTGAGCGATCGCGTTGTACCGATGGTCACCACCAGCGAGCTGGCGTCGCGGCACTGGGCCAGCCCGCTGGGGATGGTGTTTATCGACGGTGGCCATAGCCTGGATGCAGCGCTCACCGATTATCGCTGCTGGGCAGGCCACCTGGTGCGCGGCGGTACCCTCGCGATTCATGACGTATACCCGGATGCCGCCAGCGGCGGTCAGGCTCCTTACGCGATATACCGGCTGGCGCTGGAATCCGGCCTGTTCAGGGAAACCCGGCGGGTCAACAGCCTGGCACTGCTAGAGCGGTTGTAAGCTGAAAAAGCAGAGCGGTTGTAAGCGGAAGAGCAGAGCGGTAGTAAGCTGGAACCCTGTGCTGCGCGTAATGGGGGGCAGGACACCCCGAAAAACTCAGGAGCGCTGGTATCTCGCGCGCGCCGCATCCACCGCCGCGTCGTCCAGCAGTACTACATCCCGGAACAAGCGCGATGCCGGCGTGTACTCGGTGAGTGCATCCGCTGCCAGCATGATAGCCCCCGCGGTCCAGGTGGGCTTCTCATCGGGCCAGGTGATATCGAGGGCAAACTGGTAACCGGTCCAGTAGGCGCCATCTTCCAGGCGCCACTGGTGCAGCCAGCTGTAAAGCTCCACGGCGCGGGCGTGATCGTCCGCCGCCAGCAGCGCCATCACCAGTTCACAACTCTCTGCCACTGTTACCCAGGGCTCGTCGGACACACAGCGACAGCCCAGGCCTTCCTCGACAAAGCTGTCCCAGCGCGACGCCAGCCGCTCGCGGGCCTCTCGGCCGGAGAACACGCCGGCGAGTACCGGGTAAAACCAGTCCATGGAATAGCGCGCCTTGCTCTCCCAGGTGCGATCAAAGCGCTCGGGCTTGTTGCGCAGGGCATCGCCCAACCGCATACGCGCGTCCAGCCAGTCCGGGCGTTCGTGTCCGAGGGTGGTGGCGATGTTGTGGGCACACTCCAGGCTCTTGAAGATCGAGCTGCAGCCGGTGACCAGCGCGTCTTCACGGGCGCTGCCATCGGCGCTGATCGCCCAGTGAATGTCGCCGTGCTCGGTCTGCAGGATCAGCACGAAGCCGATTGCCCGCTCGACGACCGGCCACATTTCCTCGAGAAAGTCGCGGTCTTCACTGATCAGGTAGTGGTGCCACACACCCGTGGCAAAGTAGGCCACGAAGTTGGTTTCCCGGCGCTCGCCGTTATCCACCTCATGGCCGCGGTAGCCCGCCCACCAGCTGCCGTCTTCAAGCTGGGTCTGTGCCAACCAGCGGTAGGCGCGCACGGCGGCGTCATACTCACCGCCGATACTCAGGCCCATGGCCGCTTCCACGTGATCCCAGGGGTCGCTGTGGCCGCCGTCAAACCAGGGAATCTCACCGCTCGCTTCCTGGGTCTGCAGCAGGAACTCCACCGTCGGGCGCAGGAAATCGTGGGGGAACAGGCCCCGGCTCAGGTACAGGCCCGACATCAGGCAGCCACCTTTCTGAAATACATGACGATGCTTTTCCCCATCAGTGGGTTGAGCAGCCTTTCCAGACTGCGGGTCAGCCAGGGACGGTCCATCAGGTCCCACACCAGGAAGCGGTGATAGAGCCGCACCAGGGGGTGCGAATCCTGGCGCTCCCAGAACAGGCACTTCAGCCACCAGAACGGCACGTGCAGGGCGTGGGCCCAGTGGCGGTGATACTGGCACATGCCCAGCTCTTCGATTTCAAGCTTCAGGCTGCGGTCGCGGAAGATGCGCAGGTGGCCACCGGGCACTTTGTGGTAGGCCTCGCTCAGGGCCCAACACAGCTGCTCGGGCCAGCGCCTGGGCACCGAGGCACAGAACAGGCCACCGGGCTTGAGCACCCGGTTGATCTCTTTGAGAGCGCCCTGGTAGTCCGGGATGTGCTCCAGTACTTCTGAGCAAATCACCTTGTCGAAGTAGTCATCGGCAAACGGCAGCGCGAGGGCATTGGCAGAAGCGAGCGTGAAACTGGACTCGGCACTGGCACCATCAAACTCCTCGAACTTCTCCTGGGTCGTGCGGAGATCGTCGAAATTGAGGTCCACCCCGACCGCCTCGATACGAGGCTCAAGATAGGCGGAGATGACGTGTCGCCCTTCGCCGCAGCCCAGGTCCAGTACGCGGTCTCCGGGGCGCAGGTCGAAGTGGCGGAAATCAACCGTCTGCATGACCCAGCACCTCCCGGTAATAGCGAGCCATCTGCCGCGCCGCTACCTGCCAGCAGAACAATTCTTCGATACGGCGGCGAGCCGCACGGCCCAGTGAGTCGCGGCGCACCGGGTCATCCAGCAAGCCGGCAATGGCCGCCGCCAGCGCCTCGACATTGGCGGCGGGCACCTGCACACCGGCATCACCTACCACTTCCGGCAGGGCGCCGCCGTCGGTAGACACCAGCGCCACACCGCAGGCCATGGCCTCACCCGCCGGCAGGCCAAAACCCTCATAGACCGAGGGCACCACGGCGATAGTCGACTGCGCGTAGCGCGTCACCAGAGCTTCAGTGCTGAGACCGGATTCAAAGCGAACGCGATCGGCAATGCCCAGCCGCTGCAGAAGCCGCTCGGTGTCGCCGCCGGGCTTGGGCTTGCCAATGACCAGCAGCTCGAGGTCGGGATAATCCGGCAGCAGCTGTGCGTAGGCACGCAGCAGGAAACGCAGGCCCTTGAGCGGGGCGTCCGCGGACGCGGTGGCCATCAGCTGGCGCGGCTGGCGCTGTACCTCGGGCATGGGGCGAAACTCGGCAATGTCGATGCCGTTGTGCACTACCGTGACCGTGTCGGCGCTGATCTTGAAGTCGGCGGCAATATCGCGCCGCGAACACTCCGAGACCGTCACAACGTTGTCGAGACGTGCCACCACCTTTTTCTGCATGCGCAGGAAGCTGTGCCAGCGACGAATAAGTAGCCGCTCGTGCCAGCTCCGCGCTGCATCCAGGGCGATACGCAGATCGCTGGTGATAGGATGGTGCACCGTGGTCACCAGCGGAATGCCCATGGCCTGCAGCTTCAACATGCCATAGCTCAGGCTCTGGTTGTCGTGCACCAGGTCGTAGTCATCGCGGTTGGCGCGCAGGTACTTCACCGCGCGCCGGCCAAAGGTATAAGGCTCGGCGAAGCCCCCGGTCAGTTTGCTGGTCCACTCGATCATATTGGTCAGCGAGCGCAGATGCCGCGGTCGCAATGAAGCCAGGCCGTTTTCGAACAGGTCGAGGCTGGGCAGTTTGATCAGGCGCACTCGCGGGTCGAGGTGCGGATAGGGGGGCCCGGAAATCACGTCCACGGAATGCCCCGCATCGACCAGCGCCTTGCTCAGGTACTTGAGGTAGATGCCCTGTCCGCCACCGAAGGGCTGGCTTCGATAGCCCAGCAGCGCGATGCGCAGCGGGCGCACGGGCAATTTTCCGGTGCCGTTCACACCGGATAGCCTGGCGCTACGCGCGATGGGGCCCGAGCCAAGATTCTCAGCTTGCATCTGGATGCGCCCGACCGGCGCCTACCTCCGTTATCTAACGCTGGGAGTATTGCGTCTCGATTGCTTTCGGGCCCGCCCTGCACAACACCCGGCAACTGCCAAAAACAAAACGCTCGAGTGTAATCAGCGAACACTTAAAAATCCAGTGGCGGCAAGGCCTGCCAGCTACCTCAGTGGGTCAAGCGAGGCAGGCAGATTCGACGTATAATGCGCGGCTTTGCGACCCGGGAAGGAGCAACAACATGCCTGACAGCGATTACAAGGGCATCATCCTCGCCGGCGGTTCCGGCACCCGGCTGCACCCGCTGACCAGCACGGTCAGCAAGCAGCTGATGCCGGTATATGACAAGCCGATGATCTATTACCCGCTGGCCACGCTGATGCTGGCGGGCATCCGCGATGTGCTGATCATTACCACCCCGCGTGACCAGGAGGCCTTTGTCGACCTGTTGGGCAACGGCAACCAATGGGGCATCGAACTCACCTACGCCGTGCAACCCAGCCCGGACGGCCTGGCCCAGGCCTTCATCATCGGCAAGGAGTTTGTCGGCGACAGGCCGGTAAGCCTGGTGCTGGGGGATAACATCTTCTACGGTGGCGGCCTGTCCCAGAAGCTCAAGGCCGCCGGCCAGGTGGAACGGGGCGCTTCCGTGTTTGCCTACTACGTCACCGACCCGGAGCGCTATGGTGTGGTCAACTTCGACACCGAGGGCCGCGCCATTGATATCGAGGAAAAACCGGCGCGGCCGAAGTCCAACTACGCGGTCACCGGCCTGTACTTCTACGACAATGATGTCATCGATATCGCGCACAATATCAAGCCATCACCGCGCGGCGAGCTTGAGATCACCGACGTCAACCTGGCCTACCTGAACCGCGGCGACCTCAAGGTACAGGTGTTGAGCCGTGGTACTGCCTGGCTGGATACCGGCACACACAACTCTCTGCTCGACGCTGCCAACTTCATCCGCGTGGTGGAAGAGCGCCAGGGACTCAAGGTCGCTTGCCCGGAAGAAATCGCCTTCCGCCAGGGCTTCATTTCCGAGGACCAACTGCTGGAGTTGGCTGCACCACTTAAGAAATCAGGTTACGGCGAATACCTGAGCCGCCTGCCGCTGTATAGCGAGGTGGTGACTGATGATCGTTGAATCCACACCCCTGGACGGGGTAGTGGTGATACGGCCCCGGGTATTCGGTGATGAGCGCGGCTTTTTCATGGAGAGCTGGAACGCCCGCGCCTTCGCCGAAGCTGGCCTCGATATCCAGTTTGTGCAGGACAACCACAGCCGCTCCAGCCGCGGCACGCTGCGTGGCATGCACTTCCAGACAGAGCAGGTGCAGGGCAAGCTGGTACGGGTCACGGCCGGCTCGGTTTACGACGTGGTGGTGGACCTGCGCCAGGGCAGCCCAAGCTTCGGCCAGTGGTATGGCCTCGAGCTGCGGGCCGAGGAGCACACCATGCTGTGGATGCCGCCAGGGTTCGCCCACGGTTTCTACGTGCTCTCCGACAGCGCCGACTTCCTCTACAAGACCACCGACTACTATCACCCCGAGTCAGAAGTGTCCCTGCGTTGGGACGACTCTGCCGTGGGCATCAACTGGCCGCTGTTGGATGGTGAATCGCCGATCCTTTCCGGCAAGGATGAAGCTGGCCTGTCCTGGAACGAAATACCGCTGTTTGACTAGCGTTCGCTGAGCAGCGGGCTTATGCCTTGAGCAGCGGGCGCCACCAGGCTTCGTTGTCGAGGTACCAGTCGATCGTGACCTCGATACCGCTTTCAAAACTGTGCTGCGGCCGGTAACCCAGCTCCCGGCTGATCTTGCCGGCGTCGATCGCATAGCGACGGTCATGGCCCGCCCGATCAGTGACGAATTCGATAAGACTGCTGCTCTCCTTGCCTGACGCGGCCGGCGAATCCGGGAACCGAGAGGCCAGCTCGCCGCGCTCGGCAAAGCGCGCGTCTACCTGCTGGCACAACAACTCGACGATATCGATGTTGGCCCACTCATTGTTGCCGCCGATATTGTAGGTCTCTCCAATGGCGCCACCCTCCAGCACCAGCTCGATGCCGCGACAGTGATCCTCGACGTACAGCCAGTCGCGAATGTTCATGCCGTCACCGTATATGGGCAGCGGCAGGCCGCGCAGGATATTGGTGAGGCACAATGGAATCAGCTTCTCCGGGAAATGCCAGGGGCCGTAGTTGTTGGAGCAGTTGCTGGTGGTCACTTCCAGGCCATAGGTGTGGTGATAGGCGCGCACCAGGTGGTCCGATGCCGCCTTGCTGGCGGAATAGGGTGAATTGGGCTCGTACTTCTGCTCCTCGTAGAAGCCGGGGTCATCCGGTGCCAGTGAGCCGTACACCTCATCCGTCGAGACATGGTGAAAACGATGCGCTCGGCCACTATCCAGCCACACGCTGCGCGCCGCTTTCAGCAGGCTGTGGGTGCCCACCACATTGGTTTCTATAAACGCGTCAGGGCCGCTGATAGACCGGTCCACGTGGCTCTCCGCTGCGAAGTGCACAATCGTCTCCACGGCCTCATCCCGCAGCAGGGCCGTCACTTGCGGCTCGTCGCAGATGTCGGCATGCACGAAGCTGAAGTCCGGATTGCTTTCAAGCGCGGCCAGGTTGGCGCGGTTACCGGCGTAAGTCAGTGCATCGTAGGCGATCAGCCGATCGCCGGGGTGTGCTGCCAACCAATAGTGGGCGAAATTGGCACCGATAAAGCCGGCAGCGCCGGTCACAAGCAAGCAGCGACTCATAGGTATTCAATCCTCTCCAGGGTGGTCTTTCAGGTCTTCCAGCATCGCCTGCAGCTGGTCCTGCCAGGGGTGTGCGGGATGTGCCAGCAGCGCCTCCGTGGCGCTGATATCCAGCACGCTATAAGCCGGCCGCTGGGCCGGCGTCGGGTATTCGCTACTGAGAATGGCTTCGATCTCGATCTCTCGCTCCAACAGGCCCAGTGCGAAGGCGCGGGCCTGAATTTCAGCGGCGAAATCGTGCCAGCTACACTGGCCGGCGTCAGTCCAGTGATAGATGCCATGGACATCGGGATGTTCCAGCAGTGCCCACAGGGTGGTCGCCAGTCCGCGGGCCCAGGTGGGCGCACCGACCTGGTCATTCACAACGCGCAGGCTGTCGCGCTCCGCCATCAGGCGCAGCATGGTTTTGACAAAATTCTGGCCGAAACGGGAGTACACCCAGGCCGTGCGCAGCACCAGGGATTGGGTGGGCAGGATTTCCCGAACCCGGCACTCACCGGCCAGCTTGCTGTGGCCGTAGACACCCAGCGGCCGGGTTTCGGCGCGGGGTGAATAGGGTGAGGTGGCCTGGCCATCGAACACGAAATCGGTGGACACGTGCAGCAGGCGAGCACCGCAACGTTCTGCCGCACGCGCCAGGAAACCGGGGCCCTCAGCGTTGATCTCCACGGCCAGGTCGGGCTTGGACTCTGCGCCGTCCACCGCCGTGTAGGCGGCGGCATTGATGATCACTTCTGGCCGGCAATCGGCCACGAAGGCCAGCACCGATGCCTGGTCAGAAATATCCAGTTCTGCCCGCGTGGCCGCCACCATGTCAACGCTGCCCGGACAGCTCAACAGCAACTCTCGCCCGAGCTGCCCACCTGCGCCAAGAATGAGGGTCTTCAATGCCCTGTCTCCACTAGCCCTAGATCAAACCTGCTGAGTCTTCCCCGCCGCCCCCAGCAATGCCTGCCAACTGTCCGTCACGGCTTCGCGCTCAGCATCGAAGGGCGCTGCCTCCACCGCATCCGGCAACTGCTGGAGCGCCAGCTGGTGCGCCGCGGAACGATAGCGAATGTAGGCTTCGGTCAGGGCCCGGCTCCGCTGTTCAGAGAACAGGCCATGCCGGGACAGGGTTTCCAGGATCCGGATGTTGTCCGACCACACCGACAGTTCCGGGGTGCGGTGGGACCACGCCAGGACGGCGTATTGCACCATAAATTCTATGTCGACGATACCGCCGTGGCCCTGCTTGAGATGGAACACCCCGTCAGCCTCGGCCCGGGCTGACAGCAGGTGCTCACGCATCTTGCGCCGCATATCCGCTACGTCCCGGGCGAGTTCGGCCTCATCGCGCGCCTGGCACAGTACTTCGCGGCGCACGGCTTCACAGCGCGCCGCCAGCTCGCTGTCGCCGGCGATAACCCGGGCGCGCACCAGCGCCTGGTGCTCCCAGGTCCAGGCCGAGTCCAGCTGGTAGTCGCGGAAGGCCTTGAAGCTCGCCACCAACATGCCGGAATTACCCTGGGGCCGCAGGCGCATGTCCACTTCATACAGTGGACCCATGGCCGTGCGGGTATCGAGAATGTGAATGATGCGCTGGCCGAGCCGGGTGTAGAACACCGAGCTGTCGAGGGCGCGATCGCCATCGGTGGCGCCGGTGGCCTGGTTGTCATACACGAAGACCAGGTCGAGATCTGAGCCATGCCCCAGTTCAATGCCTCCCAGCTTGCCGTAGCCGATCACTACAAAGCCGCAGTCCTCGAGACCCGAGTCACCAAATGCCTCACGTTCGCCCTCCACCTTGCGCGATGGCCTGCCATGTTTGGCGACCATATCCTGCCAGGCCACCGCGAGGGCGCGTTCCAGAATAACCTCCGCCAGGAAAGTCAGCTTGTCGCTGACTTTCATTAACGGCAGTCGCCCGGTCACTTCGCTGGCCGCCACCTTGAGCTGTTGCGAGGCCTTGAAGTAGCGCAGCGCATCCATATTGCCCTCGAGATCATCAGGTGCCAGGCGCGCCAGCTGCTGGCGCAACTCGGACCCCAGCGCCGCCCGATCCGGCGCGGCGTAAAGGCCGGCCGCATCCAGCAGCTCATCCAGCAGGACCGGGTTACGCGCCAGTTCAGCGGAAATCCAGGGGCTGGCAGCGCACAGCAGTACCAGCTCTTCCAGCGCGGCGGGGTTTTCCAGCAGCATCACCAGGTAGGCACTGCGTCGGGCGACCGCGGTGACCAACGGCAGCACCCGCTGGAGCGCCGTATCGCTGTCTTCCAGTGCGGCGGCGGCACGTAGCAGGCGCGGCATGAACTGGTCGACGCGCTCACGGCCCTCGGCCTGCAACTGCCGGAGGCGCGCTGAGTTGCAAAGCGCCGCCAGCTCTGTGGCCATCGCTTCGCCATCGTTGAATCCCAGCGCTTCCAGCGCCGCGGGCTCTATGGCGTTGGGCCAGATATCGTCCTCTATATCCGCCGCCCCAGACTCCTCCGGCGCGGCAATGAGGGCGGCAAAGTGCGCGCTGACACGCTCGCGATGGCCGTTCAGCACCGTGCTGAAGGTATCCCAGCAATCGAAACCCATGGCGGCGAGCAGGGCGGCACGCGCCTCGTCTGTTTCCGGCAAGGACTGGCTCTGGCGATCTTCGTAACCCTGGATGGCGTGCTCGGTATCGCGCAGGAACAGGTAGGCCGCCTCGAGCTCGTCCGCCGCCTCCCTGGGCAGGCAATCTTCACCGGGCAGCGCGCGCAGCACCGGCAGCAGCTCCACATGGCGCAGGGCGCTGCAACGCCCGCCGCGGATCAGCTGGAAGCACTGCACGATAAACTCCACCTCGCGAATACCGCCGTGCCCAAGCTTGACGTCAGATTCCAGCCCACGGCGCCGCACTTCGGCATTGATCATTTCTTTCATGCCGCGCAGGGAGTCGATCACGCCAAAGTCGATATAGCGCCGGTAGACGAAGGGTTGCAGACGTTGCATCAATTCGCGCGCCCGCACAGGATCACCGGTCAGTGCCCGCGCCTTGACCAGGGCATAGCGTTCCCAGTCGCGACCCTGGTCCTGGTAGTACTCCTCCATCGCATTGAAGTTCAGCACCAGCGCGCCACTCTCACCGTAGGGCCGCAGGCGCATGTCCACCCGAAACACGAAGCCGTCTACGGTGCTGCGGTCCAGGGCGCCGATCAGCTTCTGCCCCAGCTTAATGAAAAACTCCTGGTTGCTGGTGGGTCGCCTGTCGCCATCGGTATTGCCCTGGTCCGGGTAACTGAAAATCAGGTCGATATCCGATGACACGTTGAGCTCACGGGCGCCCAGCTTGCCCATGGCCAGCACCACCATGCGCTGGGCGGTGCCAGCTGCATTGCGCGGTTCGCCGTGCTGCGCCACCAGCGCCGCGTGCCACCAGTCCATGGCGTGGCTGATGCAGGCCTCTGCCAGCAGGGAGGTATCGCGGGTAGTTTCCAGGGTGGGGGCCAGGCGGTTGAAGTCACGCCACAGAATGCGCAACATTTCCCGGCGCCGCAGCAGGCGCAGCGCACGGTCCAGGCTCTCGGCGTCTTCGCAGTTCGCCAGCTGGCCGGCGAGCCGGGCGCCCAATTCATCGGTGTCGTAGCTGCGCTCCAGGTCACCGGAGGCACGCAGCTCCTCCAGCAAGCCGGGGTCACGCTCGAACTGGATTGCGGCAAAGCGGCTGGCCGCGAGCAGCCGGGCTTGCTGGGCATCGAGCCCGATAACGGGTCGGTCAGCCATGACGGCTTAGTGCGTGACGGTAGGTGCCACCCGCATGACTTCCTCGATGGTCGTCTCGCCGTTGGCTACCCGGGTGGCACCACTGAGGCGCAGGGTGCGCATACCTTCCTTCATGGCCAGCTTGCGCAGGGTATCTATCTCGGTATGGGGCAACACCAGCTCCTGGATCCTGGGGCTCAACACCAGCACTTCGTAGATCCCCTGGCGGCCCATGTAACCGGTATCGCGGCATTCCTGGCAGCCGACCGGCCGAAAGACTCTCGCCGGCGGCTTGACCTTCCAGGGCTGGGTGAGTTGCGCCCAGGCGTCAACGTCCACCGCCTCTTCCTGCTTGCAGTGCGGACAGAGGATGCGTACCAGGCGTTGGGCCATGATGCCCCGCACGGTGTTCTTGATCAGGTAGGCCGGCACCCCCAGCTCCAGCATGCGACTGATCGCGCTGGGCGCGTCGTTGGTATGCAGGGTGGAGATGACCAAGTGGCCGGTCAGTGCTGCCTGCACCGCCATTTCGGCGGTTTCCAGGTCGCGAATCTCACCCACCATGATGATGTCGGGGTCCTGGCGCATCAGCGCCCGCACGCCGGTGGCAAAGTCCAGCTCGATCTGGTGATTGACCTGCATCTGGTTAAAGGTGCCTTCCACCATCTCGATGGGGTCTTCGATGGTGCAGACGTTGACCTCAGAGGTGGCCAGCTGCCGCAGCGTTGAGTACAGCGTCGTGGTCTTGCCAGAACCGGTCGGGCCGGTCACCAGCACGATGCCGTGGCCCATGTCGTTCATGCCATTCCAGCGGCGCAGGTCGTCATTGGCCAGTCCCAGCTGCTCGAAGCTCTTCTGCAGCACTTCCGGGTCAAAGATCCGCATGACCAGCTTTTCACCAAACGCCGTGGGCAGGGTGGACAGGCGCAGTTCCACCTCGTTGCCCTCGGGGCTGCGGGTCTTGAGGCGGCCGTCCTGTGGGCGGCGTTTTTCCGCCACGTCCATGCGCCCGAGAATCTTGAAGCGGCTGGTCACCGCGGCGCCTACCTGGGCCGGCAGCTCATAGACCTTGTAGAGCACACCATCGATCCTGAACCGCACATTGCCGACCTCGCGACGGGGTTCGACATGAATATCGCTGGCCCGCTGCTCAAAGGCGTACTGCAGCAGCCAGTCGACGATGCGCACAATGTGCTGGTCGTTGGCATCGGGCTCCATCTTCGAGCCGAGCTCCAGCATCTGTTCAAGGTTGGTGACCTTGGCGGAAGCCGTGCCGCGTCCGGCGCCGCGTGCGTCGGCGCCAGCCACCGACCGCGCCATATTGTAGAACTCGGCGGTATGGCGAGTGATGTCGCGAGGATCGGCAAGCACCCGCTTGATGGGCTTGCGCAGGACGTGCTCGAGATTGGACTCCCAGGCGGACAACCAGGGCTCGGCACTGGCAATCTGCACTTCCGTATCGGAGACCTCCACCGCGAGGATCTTGTGGCGCTGCGCGAAAGCCAGCGACATAACTTCGGCAATGGCACCGACATTGATTTTCAACGGGTCGATCTGGTACACCGGCTGGCCGCTTTGCTCGGCCAGCCAGCTCAGCAGTCCTTCCATATCCAGGGCGCGACCGTTACGGGCATCCTCGATGCCCTGCTCGGCTAAAAATACCAGCGGGTGCACGCTGCCGGAATTGACATCGGCCAGGCGCTGGCGGTCTTCATCCGACAGCAGGCCATCGCGATGCAACTCAACGACCAGGGATTTGAGGTCGAGGTGCTGCTCCATGCGCTGCTCCCCGAATGTGGCGACCATAGGACGCTCCCACTGATTTTTTGTCAAGAAATGCTACCACAGGCAGTGAATGTGAACGGTGTAACTTTTTTTTCATCAAGCCTATACTGCGACCCATCCAAGAGCCTCTGGATCACCGGACACCCGTCTTCACACCACCATGGAAATCATCGCTGCACACGGCACGCTGCTGTTAGCGCTTGCCTGCCTGTTCGGGTTCTTCATGGCCTGGGGGGTAGGGGCCAACGATGTAGCGAACGCCATGGGCACCTCGGTGGGCTCGCGGGCGTTGACCATCAAGCAGGCCATCCTGATTGCCGTGGTGTTCGAGTTTTTCGGCGCCTACCTGGCCGGCGGAGAGGTCACCGGCACCATCCGCAAGGGCATCATCGACCCAGCGATCCTGGTAGGCAGCCCGGAGCTCTTGATCTACGGCATGCTGGCCTCGTTGCTGGCGGCGGGCACCTGGTTGCTGGTCGCCAGCGCCATGGGCTGGCCGGTGTCGACCACACACTCCATTGTCGGCGCCATTGTCGGTTTCGCCGCAGTGGGCATCTCGCCCGATGTGGTGAACTGGGGCCAGGTGGGCTCCATAGTCGCCAGCTGGGTGGTCTCGCCGGTGCTGGCGGGCACTATATCTTTCGCGCTGTTTGTCAGCGTTCAGAAACTCATCCTCGATACTGACGAACCACTGGCCCGGGCGCGGCGCTACATACCGATGTACATGTGGGCCGTGGGCTTCATGATTTCCATGGTGACCCTGCTCAAGGGCCTCAAGCATGTGGGGCTGGAACTGGACATCGGGCTGGGCTCAAAATTCGCCAACGCCCTGCCCATCAGCGCCGCCATCGGTGTTGTGGTCGCGCTGTTAGGCGCCCGCCTGCTGCAGAGAGTGGACACGACCCCGGACCCCGAGCACCGCTTTGACAGCGTCGAGCGGGTGTTCGCCATTCTCATGATCTTTACCGCCTGTGCCATGGCTTTCGCCCACGGTTCCAATGACGTGGCCAACGCTGTGGGACCGCTGGCCGCCGTTGCCAGCACCATTGGCTCCGGCGGTGATATCGCCGCCAGGTCCGCCATGCCGGGCTGGATCCTGCTGTTGGGCGGCGCCGGCATCGTGGTGGGCCTGGCGACCTACGGCTACAAGGTGATCGGCACCGTAGGACGCAAGATCACCGAACTCACACCAAGCCGGGGGTTTGCCGCTGAACTGGGCGCCGCCAGCACCGTAGTGCTGGCCTCCGCCGGTGGCCTGCCGATATCTACCACGCACACCCTCGTGGGCGCCGTGCTGGGAGTTGGCCTGGCGCGCGGCATCGCCGCACTCAACCTGCGGGTGATCGCCGTGATCTTCGGTTCCTGGTTGATTACCCTGCCGGCGGGCGCCGGACTCGCCATTGTCTTTTTCTTCGGCTTCACGGCGAGCTTCGGCAGCTAACGGTATACTGGCCCCATGAGTGCCTCCCTGCCCGGGCCGGTCGCACTGCTGCACCAGCTGGTAAGCCTGCCCTCCGTCAGCTCCACCACCCCCAGTCTCGATATGGGCAACCGGCCCGTGATCGACCTGCTGGCGGGGTATCTCGAAGCGCTGGGCTTCAAGGTGGAAATACAGGCGGTGGATGAGAGTGGCCAGAAAGCCAACCTGATCGCCAGCCGGGGCACAGGGCCCGGCGGCCTGGTACTGGCCGGGCACACCGACACCGTACCCTATGACGACGGCCGCTGGTCGGTCGATCCATTGGCCATTACCGAGCGCGACCAACGGCTGTATGGGTTGGGCAGCACCGATATGAAGGGCTTTTTTCCCCTGGTCATGGAAGCGGCGAAAGCGTTTAGCGACGTCGACCTCAGGAACCCACTGATTATCCTCGCCACTGCAGACGAGGAGAGCTCAATGAACGGGGCCCGTGCGCTGGCCGCCGCCGGCAAGCCGCGGGCGCGTCAGGCCATCATCGGCGAACCTACCGGGCTCAAGCCGGTGCGCCTGCACAAGGGCATCATGATGGAGGCAGTCAAGATACGCGGCCAGTCCGGGCACTCCTCCGACCCGGCCTTGGGCAACAACGCGCTCGACGGCCTGCATGCCGTGCTGGGTGAGCTGATGAACTACCGCTCGGAGCTGACCCAGCGCTACCGGCAGCCGTTGTTCGCCGTGCCCCACCCTACCCTTAACCTGGGCTGTGCCCACGGCGGTGACAACCCGAATCGCATCTGCGGCAGTGCCGAGCTGCACTTTGACGTGCGAGTCACCCCCGGCGTGAGCAACGAAGAAATCCGCGAGGAGCTTCGGGAAAGACTCAGCGGCCTCGGCGCAACGACCGGGCTGGATATCGCCATGGAATCGCTGATCGCTGGTGCCGATTCATTCGAACAGGCACCGGACTGCGAGCTGGTGCAGCTCGCCGAGAAACTGACAGGCCACAGCAGCGAGGCCGTCGCCTTCGCCACCGAGGCCCCCTACCTGCAGCAGCTGGGTATGGACACCATCGTGCTGGGGCCCGGGTCCATCAACCGCGCGCACCAGCCTGACGAGTACATCGAACTGGACCAGTTCCAGCCCTGCATCGATCTGCTGAAGCGTTTCATAGCGCACTTCTGCCAGTAGGCACAGCCCACGCGATAGGCTAGTCTTGCCGCTTTCCAGGCTGCTGCCCCACCTCCCATGAGTACGGAAGAGTTTCGGCACATTCGCTGGTTTCGGGACAGCGCGCCCTATATCAACGCGCACCGGGGCCGTACCTTTGTTATCGTCTTTGGCGGCGAGGCGGCCCTGCACGCCAATTTCCCGAATATCATCCATGACATCGCGCTGCTGCACAGCCTGGGTGTGCGCCTGCTGCTGATCCATGGCGCGCGGCCGCAAATTGCACGGCGCATGAGTGCTGCCGGCTTCGAGGGTCGCTTCCACGAGGGGGTGCGGATTACCGATACCACAGAGCTGGCATACGTAAAGGACGCCTGCGGGAGCCTGCGCACCGACATCGAGGCCATGCTATCCACCGGGCTGCCCAACTCGCCGATGCAGGGCGCATCCATCACAGTGACCGGCGGCAACTTCATTACCGCGCGCCCGATCGGGGTGGTGGACGGTGTCGATTTCCAGCACACCGGGCGCGTGCGCCGCGTTGACGAGCGTGCCATCCGCCAGCAGCTGGACGCAGGCTGCATCGTGCTGCTGTCGCCACTCGGCTTCTCACCCACCGGCGAGGTGTTCAATCTCTCGCTGGAAGACATCGCGGTGCGCACCGCCGCCGCGGTAGGCGCCGAGAAGCTGCTGCTGTTTGGCGCCGCTCGCGGCATATTCGACGGCGACACCCTGGTGCGCCAGTGCAACCTCTCCGAAGCGCTGGGATTGCTGCGCGGCGGCCTCGACGCAGAGCAGCAGCGCCTGCTGCAAACTGCGCGGCAGGCCTGTACCGCCGGGGTGAAACGCTGCCAGATCGTATCCTACGCCGAAGATGGCGCGCTGCTGCAGGAGCTGTTTACCCACGACGGTAGCGGCACCCTGGTGGGCCCGGATCACTACGAACAGGCCCGCACAGCAAGCATCGAGGACGTGGGCGGTATTCTCGAATTGATCGAGCCACTGGAGCGCGACGGCGTGCTGGTCAAACGCTCCCGCGACGTGTTGGAAACCGAGATCGCCCGCTTCCGGGTACTGGAGCGCGATGGGCGCATCATCGCCTGCGCCGCGCTGTATCCGTTTGCCGAGCATGGCACCGGTGAGCTGGCCTGCATTGTGACCCACCCGGACTACCGGGGCAGCGATCGCGCCGCGAGACTGCTGCGAGAACTGGAGCAGACGGCCGCCCGCGAGGGGCTGTCAGAGGTGTTCGTGCTGACCACGCAGACGGCGCACTGGTTCCTGGAGCAGGGCTTCGAGGAAAGCAGCCTGTCGGCCCTGCCGCCGGAGAAGCAGTCCCTCTATAACCTGCAGCGGAATTCCAAGGTCTTCACCAAGACGTTGTCCATAAAACCGCTCTAGCGTTCGGTCCTCTACAGGTATCGAGGGGCGTGCTCACTGGTATTGCGTTTGTTCGCTGTGGTGCCGGCCGATGGTTGGGGGAATCTGGCGGCTATCTACAAGACCGCTTTGAAGTTCAGACCTCTGCAACTGTCGAGGGGCGGGCTCACTGGTAATGCGTTTGTTCTCGGTGCAACCAGCCGCTGGTTGCAGGAATCAGTCAATTCTTACACTACTTTGGTGCTCAATCTGTTTGTGTGGTGACCTGGGTTCGCGCACTTGCCGGCAGGTCTTGCTACCATCGGGGGAGAGCCGATGGGGGGGCAGATGAATGACTGTGCGTTATGTGGGTTTCTGGGTCAGGGTACTGGCCTCCATCGTGGACTCCATACTGCTGGCGATGATTGTCTATCCGCTGGCCTACTCTATTTACGGCGAAGCGTATTTTGACATCACCGACACCCGGTTGGTGCAAGGGCCGGCAGACCTGGTGCTACAGTACGTTTTCCCGGCGATCGCTATCCTGGTGTTCTGGATGCGCAAGTCCGCCACGCCCGGCAAGCTGATGCTGAAAGCGAAGATCGTCGACGCCGACACCTTGGAGAAGCCCGAGACCTGGCAGTTGATCGTGCGCTACCTGGGCTACTACATCTCGATCCTGACGCTGTTTATCGGTTTCCTCTGGGTCGCGTTCGACCAGCGCAAGCAGGGGTTTCACGACAAGCTGGGTAGAACGGTGGTGATCTACGACGACGCTTCCAGTGAAAGCGCTTTCAACGAAGAGAATGCAGCGCCTGAAACAGCGGCATCTACACCAGAATCAGCGCAACCGCCGGGCTGGGAAGAACCGCGCAGTTAGCGGCTTGATTCGCAAAGCAGCTAATCAGCTAATCACCCTGGGCAATCAGCTTTCGCAGGTCGCGGCGCAGGTCCTCGAGCTCACCCAGCAACCTCCCGCTCTGCTTTTCAGTGCGGAGGTTCAGCACATCGGCGATCGCCTGGTTGATGATAATCGCATTGTGATTGTAGGACTCCCGGTAGGACTCAGTGCGATTGGCATCGCGCTCACGCAGCGCTGTCATAATGGCCTCCTCCCAACCGGGCTCGCGCTGTAACAGGCGGGTCAGCGTTACATTCCACTGGCGACGCTCGTCGAGCCAGGCAGCATCAAAACGCTGCAAGCCGGAGGCTGCAGTTTCAATCACCAGTTTCTGTTCATCAGTCAGCCGGCCCAGGAAGTCACGGAGGTTTTCCGACAGGCTTTCTACCGTGTCTTCGATGTATTCCTCGGCGCTGCGCTCCAGGTATTTTTCTTCCAGCTCTCGCTGATCGTCCTCGAGTTTCTCGATGAACTCGGCCATCTGTTCGTCGCTCAAGTCCCTGCCCAGTTCGAAGACAATCGGCAGCATGCGATCTTCAATACGCTCGTAGGCGGCCAGCGCGTCGTTTGCCCAGGATTCGATCTGCTCGGCGTTCAGCGGCTGGGCAAGGTCGGCTTCGATTTCATCCAGAATTTCGACGTAGCGGGCCAACTCCTCGGCGCGATGCCAGCGAAGCAGTTCTCTCAACTGTTGCTTGAAAGCCCGTTGCTGCTCCCGGTTGAGATCGACATAGTCGTCCAGGTACCAGGGGATCAGCCAGTCCAGCTGGTTGTAAACGAAGCTGTTGCTACAGCCGACCAGCGTCGAGAAAAACGTCACCAGGGCCAGAGTCCGAAATTTTTTCACCGCCACCTCCACCAGCAGTATACGCCCGGGTGGTGGCGAAAGATTAGCCCCGGAACAGCTCCAGGATAATGCCGATCAGGCCACCGAGGATGAGGGCGAGCGTGGCCAGGCTGCCAATAATAAAGCCGGGGCCGCGCTTGTCCGGGTGTTGGACGTAGCCCCGCGCGTACATAATGCGCCCGATCAGGAACATGACGCCAAGCGCAGCGCCAATCGTCGCCGAAACGTAGTAACCGAAGACCCACAGGGCCGGAAAAAATATAATCAGTTGCTCGAGGGTATTCTGCTGGACTCGGAAAACGCGCTCAAACTTCTCATCACCGGTGCAGGTCGGTGCATGGATCCCGGTTTCCCCGCGGCTCTTGCCCACCAGTACCGCCAGCCAGAAATACTCGGCCGCCACCAGCAGTGTAATCAGTACGATCCATTCCATGTCGGGGTCCGCATTAAAAAAGGTGGGTTTATTATAGGGTAGACCCTGATCGTCCGCGCCTAGGGATAATCCAGCCCGTCGGTGGCGAACAACATGTCTATATTGCGAAAAGCCTTGAACTCAAGGTGATTGCCGCTGGGGTCACGCACGAACAGGGTACGCTGCTCCCCGCGGCGCCCGGGGAAGCGCGTGGTGGGTTCAATCACAAAGTCTATGCCAGCCGCCTGCAGCCGCCCTTCCAGTGGCGCCATCTCATCCCACGCCAGGATCGGGCCGAAATGGCTGGCGGGTACCTGTTCTCCGTCCACGGGGTTGCGGGCCACCTCGGACAACTCGTCGACCAGGTGGACCACCAGCTGGTGGCCCCAGAAGTCGAAATCGATCCAGCGCTCGCTGCTGCGTCCGCGCGCGCAGCCCAGGACCTCGCCATAAAAGGCAGCCGCAGCGGTCAGGTCGGTCACCGGCAGGGCAAGGTGGAAGCGGGTTTCGGTGCTCACCAGGGCAGCTTCTCCAGGTCGACATTGCCACCGCTGATCACACAGGCGACACGGCGCCCGCGAAAACGCTCCGGGTGCTCCAGCAGCGCGGCGAAGGTGACCGCCCCGGACGGTTCAACCACACTCTTCAGGCGTGTCCACTGCAGTTTCATGGCCTCGATAATAGTGTCGTCTTCGACCGTGACCATGGTATCCACCCGCTCGCGGATGATGGCGTAGTTGAGATCGCCGAGGCTGGTGAGCAGCCCGTCGGCAATGGTATTGGGGTTTTCCTGAGGAACAAGGTAGCCCGACCCGAAGGAACGAAAGGCGTCGTCGGCGCCGGCCGGCTCCGCCGCCATGACTTCGATGGCGGGATTCAGGCTCTTGATGGTGGTGGCCATTCCGCCCAGCAAGCCACCGCCGCCCACCGGGATCACCACCACGTCGATGTCGTCGAGTTGTTCCAACAATTCAAGGGCGGTGGTGCCCTGGCCGGCAATCACCCGGGCATCATCGTAGGGGTGCACAACATGGCTGCCGTGTTCCGCGACGACCTTGTCCAGGGTGGTTTCCCGCGCCGCCAGGGTTGGTTCGCACTCGACGATGTGGCCACCGTAGCCCGCCACCGCCGCCTTCTTGACCGCCGGCGCATTGGACGGCATCACGATATGCGCAGGGATACCCCGCACCCCGGCGGCCATGGCCAGCGCCGCGCCGTGGTTGCCGGAGGAGTGGGTGGCCACCCCGTGCACCGCAGTCTCCTCGTCCAGGCCCAGCACCGCATTGAGCGCGCCTCGCGCCTTGAAGGCGCCGATCTTTTGCAGGTTCTCGCACTTGAAGTACACCTCGCAGCCGGCGCGCTCGTCCAGCAGGCGGCTATGCAGCACAGGCGTACGGTGAATATGCGGTGCGATGCGCGCATGGGCGACACGGATGTCGTCGAGCGTAACGCCCGCCGGCGTCACGGTCATATCATTCATATCAATAGGCCTCGCGAAAGCGCTAATATACCAGACATGTCCGTCCTCTTTATCAGCCACGACGACTGCGAAAAGCACGTCATGCTGGACCATCACCCGGAAAGCCCGGCGCGCCTCAAGGCCATTCACGCGGCCGTGCGCGAGCGCGACTGGCAGGGTGCGTTGGAGCCGGTGACGGCGACTGAAATCGATGATCGATGCTTTGGCCAGGTGCACCCTTCCGAGTACGTGGCGCAGCTGGCCGCCCTCAAACCCGGGGACGGGATTGTACGGGTTGATGCAGATACCTCCCTGAACCGCTACAGCCTGAGGGCGGCGCGCCTGGCCGCCGGTGCCGCAGTACAGGCTGTCGACGCGGTGCTGGCCGGCGAGACCCGGCGCGCCTTCTGCGCAGTCAGGCCGCCGGGCCACCATGCGGAATCAGCCATACCGATGGGTTTCTGCCTGTTCAACAATATTGCGCTGGCCGCGGAGCGGGCGTTGGCTCAGGGCGCCGAGCGGGTGGCGATCTTCGATTTCGATGTGCACCACGGCAATGGCACGGTGGAGATCTTCCTCGACCGCCCGGAGGTGCTGGTTTGCTCAAGCTTCCAGTACCCGTTTTACCCGGGTCGCTTCGACGAGGTGTCCGCCGACAACATCGTGCTGACACCGCTGTCAGCCGGCTCCGCCGGCGAACAGTTTCGGCTGGCCCTGGAGCGCGACTGGCTGCCCGCCCTCGAGCGACACCGTCCGGACCTGATCCTGGTATCAGCAGGGTTTGATGCGCACCGGGAGGACCCGCTCGGCGGCCTGTTGCTGGAAGACGATGACTACCGCTGGGTGAGCGAGCTGCTGGTGGATGCAGCGGAGCGCTACTGTAATGGCCGGCTGGTCTCCACCCTCGAGGGCGGCTACCACCTGGAAGCGCTGGCGCGCAGCACACTCGCCCACCTGGTTGCCCTCAGCGCCTGAATGCTCGATTTGCTGGAGCGCTGGTCCGCAGTTTTTGCGAATACGATCTGGGGTACACCGCTGCTCGTGCTGTTGGTGGGCGGCGGCCTGTTCTTTGCCGTCTACTCGCGCCTGCTTCCCTATCGCCATGTCGGCCACGCCATCGCCATCACCCTGGGTCGCCACGATACGCCGGATGAACCCGGCGAGTTGAGCCATGCCCAAGCGCTGGCCGCGGCACTGGCCGGTACCCTGGGGCTTGGCAATATTGCCGGCGTGGCGCTCGCCATCGTGGCCGGCGGGCCCGGCGCCGTATTCTGGATGTGGGCCAGCGCCCTGGTGGGTGTAGCCACCAAGTTCTTCACCTGCAGCCTGGGCATCATGTACCGGGGCAGGGACAGTCTGGGCCAGCTGCGCGGCGGGCCACAGTACATCATCCGCGAGGCCCTGCCCCGCCCTTTTTATCCCCTGGCCGTGCTGTTTTCCGCCGCCGGACTGATTGGCACCCTGCCCATGTTCCAGGCCAACCAGCTCACTGCCCTGGTACGCGAGAGCCTGGGCGCCCAGGGGCTGGGCGGTAGCTTCAATGTCGGAGTCGGGGTGCTGGTGGCCGGTATCGTGGCCGCAGTCGTGTTCGGAGGACTGCAGCGTGTTGCCCGGGTCGCGGTGACTCTGCTGCCCGCCATGTCTGTGCTGTACCTGTCGATGACACTGCTGGTGCTGGCCAATCACGCCGGCGAGATTCCTGCACTGCTGGGCCTGATCGTCACCGAGGCGTTCAACCCACAGGCGGTCGGTGGCGGGTTGCTGGGCGTGGTACTGGTCGGCGTGAGCCGCGGCACTTTCTCCAATGAGGCTGGCCTCGGCACAGAGGTGATGGCCCACAGCGTGGCGCGCACCCGTGAGCCAATAAAGGAAGGCCTGGTGGCGATGCTGGGTCCGATGATCGACACTTTGCTGCTGTGCACCTGTACAGCGCTGGTAATACTGGTGTCCGGACTTTGGCAGGCCCCCGGTGAGCTCAACGGGGTGGCCATGACGCTGACTGCGCTGCGCGCCGAGCTGGGCCTGGTGGCCACACCGCTGCTGGCGGTCGTGGTGCTGATTTTGAGCCTCACCACCATGTTTGCCGGCTGGTACTACGGGGCAACCTGTTTCGGCTTCCTGTTCGGCGCCCGCTACCAGCACTGGTTCCGCTACTTCTTTATCGGGACTATAGTATTCGGAGCCAGCGTCAGTATTGACGTGGTGTTCAACCTGATCGTCGGGGCCTATGGCCTGATGGCTATACCGACCATGACCGCAACGCTGCTGCTGGCGCCCAGAGTCATGGCCGCCGCGCGCCGCTACTTCGAGCAGGCGGCTGCGCCGGTCGCCACGCCAGCCGCGACAGGAGACGAGCAGTGAAACTGGACCGCATTGACCGGCGCATACTGGAAGAGATACAGCGCAACGGTCGCATCAGCAACCTGGAGCTGGCAGACGCCGTGGGCCTGTCACCGACTCCCTGCTCACGCCGGGTCAAGCGCTTGGAAGAGTCGGGCATCATCGATCGCCACGTTACCTTGCTCAACCAGTCCCAGCTTGGCCTCAAGCTGACGGCCTTCATCACGATCGAAATGGACCGCCACACCCCCGAGCGCTTCGAGAATTTTGAGCAGCAGGTGCAGGCCTTCCCGGAGGTCGTGGAGTGTGCGGTGGTGACAGGCAATGCCGCGGATTACCTGGTGAAGGCCGTCGTACCGGACATGGAATACTACGAGGCCTTCCTGCTCGGCAAGCTCACCCGCATAGAAGGGGTCACCGGCGTGCAGTCGAGCTTCGTACTGCGGCCGGTGGTTCGTAAGACCGAGTTGCCGCTGGACCACATCCAGAAAGCCTGAGTGTAGCGGCCGTTGCGACGGTCGTGACAGGTATTCCGTACTGAACCATCACGCTTGAGAAGGCGCAGCACCCACCCTATGATGATTTGCCTAAAGACTATTAGCCAGTAGGCGAAGTATGGATAAGAACGGAAACAGGCTGGCCCTTGTCACCGGTGCCGCCAGCGGCATGGGCAGGATTTACGCCCGGCGCCTGGCCGCCAGCGGCGTGACCGTTGCCGCACTGGACCTCAACGAGGAAGGCCTGGCGGAAACCGCTCAGGGCCATGACAACATGCATGGCTACACCTGCGATATCAGCTCGGCCGAACAGATCGAGTCTCGGGTGGCCGAGATACGCGGTGACCTGGGCGAAGTGGATGAACTGGTACACGCCGCGGCGCTGATGCCCGCCCACGCGCTGGAAGACCACAGCAACGACAAACTGGCGTTCCTGTTCCAGGTGAATTTCTTTGGTACGGTCTACATGATCAAGACCCTGCTGCCCGCCATGCTGGAGCGCGGCAGCGGTCGCATGGT
This sequence comes from Halieaceae bacterium, assembly GCA_965229625.1. Classification (GTDB taxonomy): domain Bacteria; phylum Pseudomonadota; class Gammaproteobacteria; order Pseudomonadales; family Halieaceae; genus JANQIO01. Next base: position 2,884,469 of record CBDDJJ010000001.1, on the reverse strand, counting down.
GCTATTTGGCTCGATCGCCGGCGTGGCCATCGTGCCGAAAATGGGCGCCTATTGCGCCACCAAGTCAGCCGTAAATACCTACGTGGAGTGCCTGCAAAACGAAATTCGCGGCCGCGGGGTCAGCATCCACCTGGTCTGCCCGCCCGCCGTCAACACACCGCTGATCGACCAGACTGTCGCTACCGATACGCCGGGCAGCATCCAGGAAGCGCGCAAGACTGGGCGACTGGCCAATCCCGAGAAGATTATCGACGCCATCGAGCGCGGCATCCGCAAGAACCGTGACATCATCTACCCGGGCGAGGCCCGCCTGCTCATGCTGTGGAAGGTCCTGCTTCCCAAACTCTGGTGGAAAACCGTTCTCAGCTTCGAGAACAAATAACTCCGAGTGACACACGACAGGCATCGGTGCCTGTAAGTCCGCGCGTGTAGCACCCGGGGTCCTGCCGGGACACGCTACAAGCATGACATCCCTGTCTCGCTCGGATGCGGCCGTCCCTGGCCGCATACGGTCCCGGCAGGCCCCCGGGCGCTACACGCGCTCACGAAGGTATGACCCTCGAATCCGCGCTTCTAACAAGACAACCAAGTATCACACTCTGCACGAGGGCGTGAGCTGGGTATAGGCCTTCACGGACCGTGAACGGCCAGGACGGCCGTTCCCGAGCGGGACAGGGATGTCATGCTTTTAGCGTGTCCGTGAAGGCCTATACCCAGTTCGCGACCGCCATCCGAAGCAACTCTCCTTGGATGGCCGTCGCACAAGGAGGCAGGCGGGGCACGCTTCTGGCGCGCTGAGAAAGGGTCCATGGTGCTGCGCGCGCGGCTTCGATACGCACACGAGCAACAGTCCATAAATCAAACCGACGGGGATAGCGGGAGGTTGTGGTAGCATCCCGCAGCCATGTCTGAGCCTTCCCCCGACCACCGGTCCGCCGGCCTCATCGTGCTGCTGGCCTCGCTGGTGGCGCTGGGACCTTTGACCATTGATATGTACCTGCCGGCGCTGCCCGGCATGGTGGATGCGTTTGCTTCCGACACTGCCCGGGTGCAGCTCACCATCAGTGCCTACCTGGTCGGTTTCTCGCTCTTCCACCTCGCCTGCGGTCCGCTGGCAGACCGCTACGGCCGGCGGCCTGTGGTGCTGGGTGGGCTGCTGCTGTATGCAGTGGCGACCGTGGCCTGCGCCCTGGCGGACACCATCGAGCAGCTGATTGCCTTTCGCGTCGTGCAGGGGATCGGCGCCTGTGTAGGGCCGACCCTGGGCCGCACCATTGCCCGCGACCTGTATGGCCCCCAGGGCGCCGCCCGGGCCCTGGCGTTGATCGCCATGATCATGGCCCTGGCGCCGGCGGTGGCACCGACGCTGGGCAGCCTGATGCTGGCGGTATTGCCCTGGCCCTGGATTTTCCTGTCGCTGGCTGCCTACAGCCTGCTGGTGGCTATCATCGTTGGCTGGAAGCTGCCGGAATCCCTGCCCGTGCAACAGGCGCTGCACCCGGCCAATATCGCTCGCAACTACGGCATTCTGCTGCGCCATGCCCAGTTCCGCGAGACGACCGTCGCCAGCGCGTTGCTCTATGCCGGCATGATCTGCTTCCTGTCCGGGGCGAGCTTTGTCTTTATCGATATGATGGGGGTGCCACTGGAGTATTTTGGCGCGCTGTTCCTGACCACTGTGGCAGGCTACATCGGTGGCAGCGCGTTGAGCGCCCGGCTGGCCATACACCGCCGCTCTGAGACGGTCATGTGGCAGGGCACCGTGGCGGCCACCGGCGGGGCCTTGCTGATGCTCATCGGCCCGCTGATCTGGTTTCACCCGGCAAGCATCGTTTTGCCCATGGCGCTCTACGTCGGCGGCGTAGGGATCGCGCTGCCCCACGCCATGGCCATGGCACTGCGTCCTTTCACGGAAATGGCCGGCACCGCCTCGGCGCTGTTCGGCTTTATCCAGATGGGTTTATCAGCCGCTGCCGGGGCGGTAGTCGGCATCTTGCTGAATGACTCCCCACTACCGATGACCGCCGCCATCCTGGCCTGCAGCCTGCTGTCACTGGTGCTGATCTGGCGCCTGCGGCACGGGGATATGGCATACTAGCGCGCACCGTTTGAAGGACCCCACCATGCCCGCCCAGGACGTCACCTCGCTGATTGGCAACACCCCCCTGCTGTTCCTGCGCGAAGCTTCGGAGCGCACTGGCTGCGACATCTACGGCAAGGCCGAATTTCTCAACCCAGGCAGCTCCGTCAAGGACCGCACGGCACTGGGCATTCTCCGCGACGCGGAAGCACGCGGCGCAATTGCACCCGGGGGAACCGTCGTTGAAGGAACCGCGGGCAACACCGGTATCGGCCTGACGCTGCTGGCCAATGCCCTGGGTTACCGCAGCGTGGTCGTCATGCCGGTCACCCAGAGCAAGGAAAAGATAGAAACCCTGGAGCTGCTCGGCGCCGAACTGCACCTGGTGCCGGCCACTTCCTACGCGGATGAAAACCACTACATCCACACCGCGGGCCGGCTCGCGGAGAAGCTCAACGCCAGCTCCGACAACGGTGCCTTCTGGGCCCAGCAGTTCGACAACCTGGCCAACATGCGCTTCCACGCCGAGACCACGGGTACAGAAATCTGGGAGCAGACCGAGGGCAAGGTGGATGGCTTCATCTGCGCGGTAGGTACCGGTGGCACCCTGGCCGGCGTATCCAATGCGCTGAAGGAGAAGAACCCCGCGGTGAAAATCGGCGTCGCCGACCCGGTGGACGCCTCCCTCTACAGCTATTACACCAGCGGCGAACTGGAACCCGGTGAGGGCAGTTCGATGATGGAAGGTATCGGCATCAACCACATCACCGAAAATATCGCCCAGGCCCAGGTAGACCATGCCTACCGGATCAGTGACGCCGAGGCCCTGCCCTGGGTCTTCAACCTGCTCAAGCACGAGGGTCTCTGCCTTGGGGGCTCCTCCGGCATCAATATCGCCGGCGCTGTGGCACTGGCTGAGGAACTGGGCCCCGGGCACACCGTCGTTACCATCCTCTGCGACTACGGTAATCGCTACCAGAGCAAGCTGTTCAACCCGGCATTCCTGCGCAATCGTGGATTACCGGTACCTGACTGGATGGACATCTGAGACAAGCCAGGACACTTCATGAAGATCGGTATTATCTGCGGAAGCCACCGCGAGGATTCTCAGAGTGAGAAAGTGGCGCGTTACATCGAGCGCGCGCTCATCGACCAGGGGCACTGCGACGACACATGGCTTTACCTACTGGCCAGCAACCCATTACCACTCTGGGACGAGGGTATCTGGGCGGGCGATGCGGACTGGCAGGCCAGGATAGCGCCCCTCTCCGAGGAGCTCAGCGCCTGCGACGGTTTCGTAGTAATCGCACCGGAGTGGCACGGCATGGTACCAGCGGGGCTGAAGAACTTTTTCCTGGTGTTCACCGGGGGAGGTGAGCTGGCTCACAAGCCGGCCCTGATCGTCACCGTGTCAGTGGCCGATGGCGGCTCGTTCCCGGTGGCAGAGCTGCGCATGAGCAGCTACAAGAACAACCGGCTCTGCTACCTGCCGGAGCACCTGATCATTCGTTACGTGGATACGGTCTTCAACGCAGACCCGGCAGACAACAAGGAGAGTGCACAGGAATACTTCGAGGCCCGCCTGGCCTACTGCCTGCGTTTGTTGAAGGAGTATTCGTCGGCGTTTCGCGGTATCCGCGCCAGCGGTGCCGCGAGCCTCGAGACCTACAGCAGCGGGATGTAAGTCGCTGATCCTGGCTGGGTGAGGGCCAACGACTAGTCGGTGGCCGCGCTCTCTTCAGCAGCGACCGTGCCAGAGCCGCGCTCGAGTTCAACCAGGAAATCGACCACCTTGAGCATGTTGGCCTGGCCTCCGGCCTTGCGGGCGGAGATACGGTACTTGCCAGCCACCATCATTTCCGGCGTGCCACTGATGCGCGCGCCCTTGGCCCGGGCGCCCGCCTGGCGTACCTGGCTGCCCACGCCAAAAGAGCGAAAGGCCTGGTTGAATTCTTCGGCGTCCACGCCATTGGCGACAAATATCTCGCGAATCTCCTCCTCATTAGAGAGGCGCTTGCGGTCTACGTGCAGGGCCGCGAACAGTGCTTCGTGCACGTTGTCCAGCACGCCCAGTGCCTGGGCCGCGTAGAAGGCCCGGGCATGGGGCTCCATCGGCTTGCTCCACACCGCCGGTGACGGCATCAGCACCACATCGTCAGGTTGCTGCTTCTTCCAGGACTGAAGGACCGGTTCGAAGTTGTAGCAGTGCCCACAGCTGTAGGCAAAGAACTCCACGACTTCAATCTTGCCGCCACTGCGTGTGGACAGGGCAGGTGAAATGACGTCGTAGTGAACACCCTCACGAAACTCCTGGGCCAGGGTGGGTAGGCTGATCAGCGCAACAGCCACTGCGGCAAGGATTTTCTTCATCATTCTCTCCCGATCATTTCCCGATCGATCAGTACAGTCCGGCAATAAAGTTGGCTACCGCGTCTATCTCGTTATCGGTCATGCGATAGGCCACGTCACGCATTAGACGTGAATCGCCGTCATTGGTTCTACCGTTGGGGTTTTCTTCCAGCGAATTTTCCGCGCCGGTGCGCCACTTGCGCAACTGGTCGGCAATGTAATCCTTGTGCTGGCCCGCAAGCTTCGGCCAGCCGGCCGGCGCGTTGCCGGAACCGCGGGCGCCGTGACAGGCCGCACAGGCAGTCACACCCGTTTCAGACACGCCCGCGCGGTATACGGCGGCACCCAGCGCCAGCATCTTGTCTTCCGCCTGGCCCGGGGTTGTGGCCTGGCTGGCATAGTAGGCAGCGACGTCGGCGACCTGCTCATCGGTGAAACTGTCGACCTGTCCAATCATGGTCGGTACCGGCCGGCGGCCGTCTCGGATGTCGGTAATCTGCTTGATCAGATAGGCTTCGTTTTGGCCCGCCAGCTTGGGGAAGGTCGGGACAATACTGTTGCCGTCTGCGTTGTGGCAGGCGGAGCAGGTGACGGTGAGGGCCTCGCCCGCGGCGGGGTCACCCGCCAGTGCGTTGGCGCTGAGGCCAGCGGAGAAAAGGAGAGCCAGTGCGAACTTGTTCATGGAGTTTCCGGATCGTTGCGTTGAATTCGAATGTTGGGTGAGGGCCTGCTGTATGCGCTGCCGCTACTTCGGCTTGGCCATGTATTCAATCAGCGCCTTGTAATTCTCCGCGCTGCAGTCGAAGCACATGCCCTTGGGCGGCATGGCGTTGAGGCCGTTCTCTACAGAGGCGACCAGGGTGTCCATGCCTTTGGCCAGGCGTGACTCCCACTCCGCGGGAACGCCCGTCTTGGGCGCGCCGGCTGCACCCGCCGCGTGGCAAACCGCACAGCTCTTGCCGTACAGCTCCTGCAGTTTCTTGTCTTCCTGGGCAATGCCCTGGGCTGATAGCAGCGTCAAGCAGGCTGCCAGAACGACTTTTGTAAGAGTCTCCGTCATGGATTTCACCTTGAAACCGGGATCTTGGACTGACTAGCGCGCATCCACTATTTAGGGAAGCCGCGCTCATTTGCCCTGAAAAAAGCTGTGGCATTATATACGACATGACAGGTCCAAAAAAGTCGCCGGAGGACCCCCTCACGCTGTCCCCCCGGCCGCCCAACTACCGGGCAGCGAGCTTCCTCATCAGCGCCAGCCAGCCCAGCCAGTGCCCTCCCGACAAGGGCTGGGAAGTGGCGTTCGCGGGGCGCTCCAACGCGGGCAAGTCCAGTGCCATCAACAGCCTGACCGGCAACAGCAAACTGGCACGCACCTCCAAGACCCCGGGGCGCACCCAACTGCTGAACTTCTTCAGCCTGTCAGACGAGCAGCGCCTGGTAGACCTGCCGGGCTACGGGTTTGCCCGGGTACCGGAAAAGGTCAAGGCCGATTGGACGCGCCTGATCGAGCGCTACCTGCAGCAAAGACAGTCGCTGCGCGGCCTGGTGCTGCTGATGGACGTGCGTCACCCGCTGCAAGCCTTTGACCGCATGATGATCGACTGGGCCACCACCGCCCACATGCCGGTGCACATCCTGCTCACCAAGGCCGACAAGCTCAAGAAAGGCCCCGCCAAGGCCACACTGATGAAAGTCCGCGGCGAACTCGCCGGCCACGGCGGCCTCGTCACCACCCAGCTATTCTCCGCCCTCAAGCACACCGGCCACGAAGAACTCCGCGCCATCCTCAACAACTGGCTTACGGACACCTCGGTCTACGACGAAGAAGAGTAACTCCCAACAGCAAGAGGGCGGACCACCACAGTTGCGTAACTCAAAGAGGGAAAGCGCTCAACGTCATCGAACGATGGCACCCATTGGTTGAGGCAACGCCGGTGAACTAGCGCCTCCATGCGCTAAACGGAAGCACCCGGGAGCTGTGGCTTTCGCAGTGAACTAGCGCCGCACCGTCCTAAATAGGGGCACCCGAAAATAGAGGCTACTACGGTGACTTATCGCCTCCCTGAGCCAAACAACGGCACCCCGAAATTGAGGCTACTGCGGCGACTTAGCGCCTCCGCAGGTGTTTCATAGCTAGTAAAAAAGCGGTTCTAAAAAAAAGAAAAACCCCGGCCGTTGGGGTTAATAACAGCCGGGGGAAGTAACGTCTCTGGGGAAAGTGAGACGTGGCGACCGGGCCGGTCGCCGTGACGGTGCGTCACAGTTACTATGACCCGGGCCAGGCCGAGAAGTTCCACAGAACTGTGGCTGCATCAGTGAGCCTCGTCCCAGTTGCCACCCACACCGGCTTCCACCAGCAACGGCACATCCAGTGCTGCCGCATCGCCCATTTCCCGGCAGAGCCGGTCGCAGACCGCCTGGACATCCGCCTCGGCGACCTCCAGGACCAGTTCATCGTGCACCTGCATGATCATGCGGGCATCGACGTCATCTTCGCGCAGCCAGCCGTCCACGCGCAGCATGGCGCGCTTGATAATGTCGGCGGCGGTGCCCTGCATGGGCGCATTGATGGCGGTGCGTTCAGCGGCCTGCACGCGCATCTTGTTGCGGGCGTTGATTTCCGGCAGGTACAGGCGCCGGCCGAACAGGGTCTCCACGTAACCGCGCTCATGGGCCAGCGCGCGGGTGTCGTTCATATAGTCCTGCACCCCGGGATAGCGTTGGAAGTACAGGTCGATGTACTCCTGGGCCTCGTTGCGTCCCAGGTGCAGCTGGCGGGCCAGGCCAAAGGCGGACATCCCGTAAATCAGGCCAAAGTTGATGGCCTTGGCCTTGCGCCGCTGCTCGTCAGACACCTCGTCGAGGGACGTTGCGAACACCTCGGAGGCGGTCGCCCGGTGCACATCGAGCCCTTCGCGGAAGGCGGTCAGCAAGCCCTCATCCCCGGACAGGTGCGCCATGATGCGTAACTCGATCTGCGAGTAATCCGCTGCCACCACTTTGTAGCCCTCGGGGGCGACAAAGGCCTGCCGGATACGCCGGCCCTCGGCGGTGCGAATGGGAATGTTCTGCAGGTTCGGGTCCGATGATGACAAACGCCCGGTGGCGGTGACCGCCTGGTGATAAGAGGTGTGGATGCGGCCCGTGTCCGGGTTGATCATGGTGGGCAGCTTGTCGGTGTAGGTGGACTTCAGCTTCGACAGGCTGCGATGCTCGAGTATCACTTTGGGCAGCGGGTAGTCCAGCGCCAGTTCCTGCAGCACTTCCTCGGCGGTCGAAGGAGCCCCTTTGGGTGTCTTGCGCAGTACCGGCAGCTCCAGCTTTTCGAACAGGATTTCTCCCAGCTGCTTGGGTGAACCGAGGTTGAACTCGCCGCCGGCCAGCTCGTAGGCGTCCTGCTCCAGCTCCAGCATGCGCGTGCCCAGTTCGGCGCTCTGCTGGTCGAGCTGGGCGCGGTCCAGTAGCGCACCATTGCGCTCAATGCTGGACAGCACCGACACCAGCGGAATCTCGATCTCCTCGAACACCGAGCGCAAGCGCTCCTCCTGCTCCAGCTTCGGCCACAGGGCCTGGTGCAGGCGCAGCGTGATATCGGCGTCTTCCGCCGCATAGGGGCCAGCATCTTCGATCTTAATCTGGTTGAAGGTGAGCTGCTTGCCGCCCTTGCCGGCGATATCCTCGAAGTGCACCGTGCTGTGGCCCAGGTATTTGAGCGCCAGGCTGTCCATATCGTGACGGGTACCGGTGGAATCCAGCACATAGGATTCCAGCATGGTGTCGAAGCCGATGCCGCGCAGGGTGATGCCGTGATTGGCCAACACACTGGCGTCGTACTTCAGGTTCTGGCCAAGCTTGGTGCGGGCCGGATCCTCCAGCAGGGGCTTCAACCGCTCGAGGCAGGCCTCGCGGTCCAGCTGCTCCGGCGCCCCCAGGTAGTCGTGGGCCAGCGGCAGGTAGGCGGCCTTGCCTGCCTCCACTGCGAAAGACACACCGACAATCTGCGCCTGCATGTAGTTGAGACTGGTGGTTTCGGTATCAAAGGCAAACAGCTCTGCCTGCTCCAGGGCTGCCAGCCAGCGATCAAACTGCGCCTGGCTGGTGATGATTTCGTAATCGCCTGCTTCTGTGGCAGCCATGGCTGTGGCGGCCATCGCCGTACCGGCCTCGCCGCCGGTCTGCAGTTCGTCTATCCAGCTCTTGAATTCCAGGGCCTTGAACAATTCGAGCAGGCGTTCATTGTCCGGGCTGGTGTTGGCCAGCTCCCCCACGTGCACGGGCAGCGCCACATCGGTCTTGATGGTCGCCAGCTCGTAGGAGAGATAGGCCTTGTCCTTTTCCGACTCGAGCTTGGCGGCCATGGTTTTGGCGCCACGGAATTCCAGCTCGGCAACCTTGTCGAGGTTGGCATAGATTTCATCGAGACTGCCCAGGCCATTGAGCAGCGCCAGGGCGGTCTTCTCCCCAACACCGGCAACCCCGGGGATGTTGTCGACCTTGTCACCCATGAGGGCAAGGAAGTCGATCACCAGCTTGGGTGGAATGCCGAACTTGTCACTGACGCCTGGTATGTCCATAACCGTATCGGTCATGGTGTTCACCAGTGTGACCCGCTCATTGACCAGCTGCGCCATATCCTTGTCGCCGGTGGACACGACCACGTCACGATCCTTGCCTTCGGCCTCGGCGGCAAGGGTGCCAATCACATCATCAGCCTCAACACCTTCGATGATCAGCAGCGGCAGGCCCATGGCTTCGACGATCTGGTGAATGGGTTCCACCTGCTCGCGTAGCTCATCCGGCATCGGCGGACGGTTGGCCTTGTACTCGGCGTAAATATCGTCACGGAAGGTCTTGCCCTTGGCATCGAAAACCACGGCGATGGGTGACTCCGGGTAGTCCTTCTGCAGCCGGCGCAACATGCTGGTCACGCCTTTGACCGCGCCCGTGGCCTGGCCCTGGGAATTGGTCAGCGGCGGCAGGGCGTGAAACGCCCGGTAGAGGTAGGACGACCCGTCAACCAGTACGACCGGCGCTGCCATGCTAGAGATCCCAGACCACGCGAACGGAGCGGTAGGTGACTTTCATCTTGGCAAGATCCAGTGGCGCCTTGAAGAAGCCATGATAGTCACCGCGCGGATTGATGAGGGCAACATTGGCCCCGTGTTCTACCAGGTAATTGCCCGCCTCGTCGGGCTCTTCTTTGCGAAACGGCGCATTGAGCGCTGTGGCAAAGCGGTGAATCTCGAGGAATTCGCCGGTAACACCGGTAAAGGAAGGATCGAAGTAAGGCACATACTCTGCCAGGCGCTCAGGCGTATCCCGGGCCGGGTCGACGCTGACCATGATTACCCGGGTATCCTCGGCCTCGGGCAGACCTTCCAGCTCTCCCATGAGGCGAGCGAGGAAAGCCATGGTCGTGGGGCAGATATCCGGGCAGTAGGTGAAGCCGAAAAACACCAGTGTCCATTGCCCTTCGAAGCTGGCCGCCGTGAACGGCTCTCCGCGATGATCGACCAGCTCGAACTCGGGCAGTGCCCGCGGCGTGTCGAACATAAACGCGCCGTTGATCTTGAGCTCGCTGCTGGTCATCACCCGGGGCTTCTGTACCTGGTAGACAAAGCCACCGACGATCACGCCAATCAGCAGGAGCAAGCCCACCACCGTGAGCTTGATATTGCGGTCCCGGTGGGCCGCCGTGGCAGCAGCGGCATCCATTACAGGGTGGCCACGGGGAACAGGTAGTGGTCGAGCAACATCACAAGGAACAGCACCATCAGGTAGGTGATCGAGAACTTGAAGGTGTCGATGGCCGCGCGTCGGTCATCCCCCCACATCAGGCGCCCTGCGTGCCACAGGAACCGCCCACCCAGCAGGACGGCGCCAGCCAGGTAAAGTGGGCCACTCATGCGGGTGACATAGGGCAGCAGAGTGATCGCAAACATGATCAGGGTGTACAGCATGATGTGCAGCTTGGTGAACGCCACGCCGTGGGTTACCGGCAGCATGGGTATATCCACAGCGGCGTATTCCTCGCGACGGTGAATCGCCAGTGCCCAGAAGTGCGGCGGTGTCCAGGCGAAGATGATGAGCACCAGCAGCAAGGCGTGGCCGTGAATGTCTCCCGTCACGGCCGTCCAGCCCAGCAGTGGGGGCGCTGCGCCCGCCAGCCCGCCGATCACGATATTCTGAGGCGTCGCGCGCTTGAGAAACACCGTGTAGATCAGCGCGTAGCCGAGCAGCGAGGCCAGGGTCAGCCAGGCAGTAAGTGCGTTCACAAACACCAGCAGCAGGTACATACCGGCGACGCCCAGGGACAGCGCAAACAGCACGGCCTGTGGCACGCCCACCCGCCCTTTGGCCAGCGGCCGGTTGCGGGTGCGCGCCATGACCTGGTCGATGCGTTGGTCAACGAGGTGATTGATGGCCGCCGCCGAGCCCGCGCAAAGTCCGATCCCAATATTACCGAACACCAGGGCCTGCCACGGCACCATGCCGGGCACTGCCATGAACATGCCGATCACTGCCGTCAACAGCATGAGCGCCACCACCTTGGGCTTGGTCAGCTCCAGGTAGTCGCGCCAGTTGACCTGCTGCAGGGCCTGCTCCATCTAGCTACTCCCCAGCGCAGCGCCTGGCGCTACCGCGGCGGAAGCCGGCACCGCCACCCGCGCAGTGGCCGTGCTGCGGGCGGTCACCAGGTAGTAATTGACTGTCACCACGCTCATCAACAGCAGGGCACCGACAGCGTTGTGGGCCGTGGCCACCCACACCGGGAACTGGAAGACGATGTTGCCAAGGCCCAGCAAAAGCTGCAGGCAGAGTATTGCGCCCACTGCGCGCCCAAGGCGCCGCAGTGCCTTCAGCGGATCGCGCAACAGCCGCAAGCTCAGCGCACCCGCCACCAGCAGGGTAACGATGGCGCCAATACGATGGCTCATGTGAATGGCCACCCGCGCCTCATTGGTCATGGTGCCCCCCAGGTAGTTGGGGCCCACCTGCTGGAACACATTGAAACCCGCGGCAAAGTCCATCTCCGGCACCCACTGCGCCTGGCAGGTCGGCAGGTCGGGGCAGGCGACGGCGGCATAATTGGAGGTGGTCCAACCGCCGAGCGTGATTTGCGCCACCACCACCAGCAGCGCTACGATCGCCAGCGGCTTGATGCGGCCCAGGCGAGCGTGGCCCTCACGGCCCAGCTCCCAGTAGTGATTATTGAGCCGCAGCGTCAAAAGCCACAGCAAGCTGATCGTGGTGAAGCCGCCCAGCAAATGCGCGGTAACCACCTGGGGCCAGAGCTTCAGGGTCACCGTCCACATGCCGAACATGCCTTGCAAAATGACGAAGGCCAGCAGGAAAAACGGCAGTTTGAGCGGCTGCCCGGGCCCGCGATGACGCCAGCTGAGGGCTGCAATCAGCAGCACGATGGCGCCCAGGGTGGTCGCGAGGTAGCGGTGCACCATCTCCGGCCAGGTCTTGTCCAGCTCTACCGGCGCGTCGGGATAGGCCAGGTTGGCGGTGGCGATTTCCTCGGCGTCGTTGGGCCAGAGCACGTGCCCGTAGCATCCCGGCCAGTCCGGGCAGCCGAGGCCGGCATCCACCAGGCGGGTAAAGGCGCCGAGGATGATGACCGACATCGCGAAGCACACGCCAAACAGTGCCAGCCGGAAAGTGGGTTTACGTTGATCGGGGGGAGTGAGCATTATCCTGTTTTGCGTAGAGCGTACCGTCGAGTCACGCGCCGCAGCGCTAGCCATTGCTGTTTTTCAGCAGGAATTTCAGATCGGCCATGATGTCCTTGCCATCCGCTTCGGCAGAATAGGCGAGAATCACCCAACCCTCCGGGTCAACTACGAAGTACGCCGGCTCGCCTTCGGCCGCCGCGCGCAGGGTTTCCCCGGCGGGAGCGGAAGTATACAGGAGATTGAGTTTCGGGTAGTCCTTTGCCAGGCCGCCCAGGGGGTTGGTACCGGGCTCGGAATCCGTCGCCAGGTACAGCCGTTCGATACGATTGGTGTACTTGCCCATCGCCGTGTGAATCTGCCGGGTGTAATACACCAGGTGTTCGCAGGTCTGGTCGCAACCGCCCTCACCGACAATCATGATGCGCCACAGTGGCCGTTCTCCGCGGGCCTGGAAGCCCCGGCCACTGGCGTCAACGGCGCCCAGGTCGGCCATGGCCACGGGTGGTGACAGCAGGCTGCCCATATTGGCCGTGCCCAGCATTCCCACCAGGTCGAGTCGGCCGTTGGCCACGTAATACCACAGCCAGGTCGAGGCGAGGATGATTGTGACCGGTATCCCTGCGATCAGCAGCAGGGCCATGCGGTTTTTCTGGGTCTGGTCTGTCACGCTTGTTCCTGTTTCCTTGCCTGCCGCCATTCCGACAGGTTGGTATTTCTCCAAAGGGCAAAACCCGCCAGCACCAGGGCCATGGCGAACCACTGGGCCGCATAGGCCTCGTGCTTTTCCGGCTGTATGTTCACCAGCGGCCATTCCGCCAGCAGTGCCGCCGGGCTGTCTGCTTGCAGGCGGATGCTGTAGGGCCAGACGTTCTCGCCAAGCATGGCGCCCATGGCGTTCGGCTCCAGGGCCTGGATCAACCTGGGCCAGTTGCTGTCGCCGGCGAGTTCGCCCAGTGTGAAATCTTCCCCGGGCGACACATACACATGGCCGATCAAATCCTGTTCACCGGCAATTGCAGGAACGTCCGGCAGCGCTCGGCGATAGGGGTCACCCGCCAGCCAGCCCCGGTTCACCAGGACCAATGCGCCGCTGGCCAGGCGCAGCGGGCTCACCACCTCCACTCCGTAGCGGCCCTCGCGTATCCGGTTGTCCAGCAGGAAGTCTCGGTCGGTCAGAAACTCCCCGCGCAGTCGCACCCGCCGAAAGGCCAGCAGGGCATCATCGGGGTCCAGCTGCTCTACAGCGACCGCCGGCTGCTGCCCTTGCCGCTCCCAGCGTTCCGCGATGGCGCGCTTCTCATCGGCGCGCCCCAGCTGCCAACTGCCCAGTGCACAGAACAGCGGCACCAGCAACAGGGCAAAGATCGCCGTGCGCCACTCAATATCCCAGCGCAGGCGCCAGTCTTGTCTTGCTGTGCCGGGCATAGGCTTTCGCTATACTGTGACGCCCCCCGGAGAGGCCGCCATGTTCCTCAAGTTCCTGATTGTTGTGCTCCTGCTGGGATTGCTTGCCAGCCTCGGCACAGGCTTCTACTTCCTGATGATTGACCAGGGCGACACCCGTAAGCGGCGGCTGTTCAATTCCCTGGGTGTGCGGCTGTCCCTGGCCGTGGCCCTGATGGTCGTGCTCATTTACGGGGTCAGCTCAGGCAAGTTGAAATCCCAGGCACCCTGGGAGCGGCATGGTGTAGCGGGGGAGTCAACGCAGCCCCCGGCAGAAGCATTCGCCGGGGACCGCTGATTCATCAGAGAATGTAGACGAACAGGAACAACCCTACCCACACCACATCGACAAAGTGCCAGTACCAGCTGGACGCCTCGAAACCGAAGTGATCGTCTGCTGTAAAGTGGCCATGCCGAAGTGAGCGAATCAGCTGAATCAACAGCATCGTCATACCCATGGCCACGTGGAAGCCGTGGAAGCCGGTCAACATGAAGAAGGTTGAACCGTAAATCCCGGAGTTCAGCGTCAGCCCGAAGTGAGCGTAGGCTTCGTAGTACTCTACGTACTGGATATACAGGAAGATCATTGCCAGCGCGACGGTGATACCCAGCCACAAGTTGAACTGTTTGCGATCACCCTTGAGCAGGCCCAGGTGGGCAATGTGCACGGTCATGCTGGACGACAGCAGGATGATGGTGTTCCACAGTGGCAACCAGTGGTACCAGTGGCTGACCTCGGCAAACGCCATGCTGGTGCCCGGCGAGACAAACTCCCCATTGTTGGCGATCGCCTGGCCGGCCACACCACCCACCGCTTCCTGCGGTGTTTGCATCATCGGCCAGTTGAACTCGAAGCCACCCCACAGCAGGTGATTCATGGCACCGGCCTCACCCTCACCGGCAAGCCAGGGGCCCACCAGTACTCGCACATAGAAGAGTGCGCCAAAGAAGGCGAAGAAAAACATCACTTCCGAGAAGATGAACCAGAACATGCCCAGCACGTAGGATTTCTTGAGCTGGCCGGAATTCATACCGGCAATGTTTTCGCGGATGGTGGAGCGGAACCAGACAAACAGGGTGGCAATAAACCAGGCGAGGCCCGCGGTGAAGATAGTCCAGCTGTTGGTTTCCGCGCCCGGCTCACCGAAGGTCATGTCATTGAGGATGTTTGCGGCCCCAAAAATTGTCATCACCAGGCCGATGGTGGCGCTGACCGCCATGCCACTCTTCTCTGGCACATAATATTCTTCGTGTCCGGCAGTCTGTTGAGTTGCCATTGAAATCTCCCCGTTAGCGCGACGCGACAGCGCCAGACGCCATTTCAGTAATATCAAACATTGTATAGGACAGGGTTATCGTCCTGATATCCCGCGGCAGGTCCTGGTCGACGATGAACTGCAGCGGCATTTCGGTGCTTTCCATTCCGCCCAACGGCTGGTTGTTGAAGCAGAAGCACTCGGTCTTGTGGAAATACTCGGCTGCCCGAGCCGGTGACACGCTGGGAATCGCCTGCGCGATCATGTCCTTCGCCAATGGGTTGCGGGCCAGGAATACCGTGTCATTCACGGCACCCGGGTTCACCTTCATCATCGTCTGCGAGGGACGAAACTCCCAGGGCATGCCATCGCTGTTGGTGGCAATGAACTGGATGGTGATCTCGCGGGTTTCATCAACCCGGATCGCAGCGGCTTCATAGCGCTGGCCGCTGGTCTTACCGTTGATGCCCAGTGCATCACAGAGCACGTTGTACAGCGGCACCATCACCACAAACACAAAGGAGAACATCAGCACCACCACCGCGGCCATCTTGGCCACGGTGAGGGCGACTGGGTTGTCTCCGAACAGGCGCATTTCGCTTTAGCGCACCTGCGGCGGCGTGGAGAAGGTGTGGAAAGGCGCCGGCGTCGGAACCGTCCATTCCAGGCCTTCCGCACCTTCCCAGACTTTCTCGTCACTCACGGGCTTGCCGCCGACAATGGTGGCAATCACGTTGTAGAGGAACAGCAACTGGGAGGCGCCGTAGATGAACGCGCCAATGGAGCTGATCATGTTGAAGTCAGCAAACTGCAGGGCGTAGTCCGGGATCCGGCGCGGCATGCCCGCCAGGCCCACGAAGTGCTGCGGGAAAAAGGTGACGTTGAAGCCGATGAACGAAATCCAGAAGTGGGTCTTGCCCATGGTCTCGTTGTACATCTTGCCGCACCACTTGGGCAGCCAGTAGTAAACCGCAGCGGTCATGGAGAATACCGCACCGGCGACCATGACATAGTGGAAGTGCGCGACCACGAAGTAGCTGTCGTGGTACTGGAAGTCACTGGGCGCAATGGACAGCATCAGGCCGGTAAAGCCACCGATGGTGAACAGCACCACGAAACCGATACAGAACAACATAGGGGTTTCGAAGGTCATGGCGCCGCGCCACATGGTGGTAATCCAGTTGAATACCTTCACGCCGGTCGGCACCGCGATCAGCATGGTGGCATACATGAAGAACAGCTCACCGGCGATCGGCATACCCACCGTGTACATGTGGTGGGCCCACACGATAAAGGAGAGGAAAGCGATAGAGGCGGTGGCGTAGACCATGGAGTCATAGCCGAACAGCGGCTTGCGCGCGAAGGCCGGGATGATCTGTGAGACCACACCGAAGGCCGGCAGGATGATGATGTACACCTCCGGGTGACCAAAGAACCAGAACACGTGCTGGAACAGCACCGGGTCACCACCGCCGGCAGCGGAGAAGAAGCTGGTGCCGAAGTGGATATCCATCAGCATCATGGTCACCGCTCCGGCCAGTACCGGCATGACGGCGATCAACAGGTAGGCAGTGATAAACCAGGTCCACACGAACAGCGGCATCTTCATGTAGGTCATGCCCGGCGCGCGCAGGTTCATGACCGTGGCGACGATGTTGATCGAGCCCATGATCGATGACAGGCCGAGAATATGCACACCGAAGATAAAGAAGGTGACAGACGGCGGCGCATAAGTGGTAGACAGCGGCGCGTAGAAGGTCCAGCCGAAAGCGGGGCCACCGCCCGGCATGAACATGGTGGCCAGCAGCAGCAGGAAGGCCGGCGGCAGAATCCAGAAGCTCCAGTTGTTCATGCGCGGCAGGGCCATGTCCGGTGCCCCGATCATCATCGGGATCATCCAGTTCGCCAGGCCCACAAAGGCCGGCATGATGGCACCAAAGACCATAATCAGGCCGTGCATGGTCGTCATCTGGTTGAAGAATTCAGGACGGATCAGCTGCATGCCGGGCTGGAACAGTTCCGCCCGGATAATCATGGCGAAGGCGCCGCCCACCAGGAACATGGCAAAGCTGAACCACAGGTACATCGTGCCGATGTCCTTGTGGTTGGTTGCAAACAGCCAGCGGCTGAGGCCCTTGGCCGGACCGTGATGATGATCACCCATTGTCAGATACCCCCTACTGGCCTTGCTTGTAGTTGAAAACGTCGATGGGCTGGATCATCTCGCCCATGTTGTTGCCGAAGCCATTGCGCTGGAAGGTCAGCACCGCGGCGAGGTCGACGTCGTTGAGCTGGCCACCGAAGGCCTGCATGGCGGCATTGTTGCGCGAGCCGTTGATCACGATGTCGAAGTGGCCGTCCAGCGGACCCATGGCGATGGCGCTGCCCGCGATGGCCTTGCCCACACCGCCTTCACCGTTGGCACCGTGGCAGGCGAGGCAGGCGCGGTTGTAAACATCCTGGCCGCGGGCCATCAGCTCATCCATGGTGAAGGTCTGCTCCATCAGCGCGGCAATCTCCGCCGCCTGGGCCTGCTTGTCCGCCAGCCAGGCGTCGTATTCGTCGCGCTCCACGACGTTCACCACCACCGGCATAAAGCCATGGTCCTTGCCGCAGAGCTCCGCACACTGGCCACGGTAAATGCCGGTTTCCTTGGCGCGGGTCCAGGTCTCGTTGATGAAGCCGGGAATAGCGTCTTTCTTTACAGCCAGTTCCGGAACCCAAATCGCGTGAATGACGTCGTAGGCAGTCACCAGGAAGCGCACCTTGGTGTCCACCGGGATCACCAGAGGCTCATCGACGTCGAGCAGGTAGAACTGGCCCTTGTCATCCTGGTTGTAGATCTCCTCCTGGGAGGTCTTCAGGTTGCTGAAGAAGCTGACGTTTTCGCCGTCTTCCTGCAGGTACTCATACTTCCACTTCCACTGGTAACCGGTAATAAGGATGTCGATTTCGGCATCCTCGGTGTCGTAGACCTCGATCAGGGTAGAGGTGGCCGGCACGGCCATTCCGAACAGGATGAGGAAAGGCACTACGGTCCAGGCGATCTCGACCTTGGTGCTCTCGTGGAAGGTCGCCGGCGTGACGCCGCGCGACTTGCGGTGGGCGTAGATGGAATAGAACATCACACCAAACACCACGATGCCAATAACCACGCAGATCCAGAAAATCAGCATATGCAGGCTGAAAATCTCTGCACCGACATCGGTAACCCCCGGTTCCATGTTCACCTGGTGCCTGCGGTCGGCTTTCTCATCGGCCCATGCCGGGCTCAATGAGCCGCTCAACAGCAGCATCACAGGAAACATTGCGAGCCAAAAAACGCTTCTCGCCTTACGCAGCATTGCGCGTCTCCTCATTTTCATTTGTTATGGGTGCGAGTTGTGTGCTCAACTCGCCATGCCCCCTGACCCGGTCGTGACCCCACGCCCCGACCTGCTTTGCAGCGGCTAACGGCGTTGGAAAGGGGACCACGGGACTGTTCCGGGTGCGGTAAAACGCGGCGAAGTATACTCGATTTGACATACGAGAGCACTAGCCGGAGGCCCGCAATTCCGCGTCATACGCGGCCTTGAACCGCCCCGCGCCCAGCCTGAACAAGTTCAAGGTCAATCCAATATATGGCGCATCAGGACCGCTTGCACCACAAGATATGGCAGATCGCCTGGCCGGCAATTCTGTCCAACATTTCCACGCCGCTGCTGGGCATCGTGGACACTGCCATCCTCGGCCACCTGGAGAGCACCACCTACCTGGGCGCGGTCGCCATTGGCGCCAGCATCCTGTCCTTCGTCTACTGGGGCTTCGGTTTCCTGCGCATGGGCACCACCGGGCTGGTGGCGAGGGCGGTGGGGGCGGGCGACGCCCATCGCGAAACCGTGGTGCTGTTGCAGTCGGGCGTGCTGGCCATCGTGCTGGCCCTGATCGTGGTGCTGAGCCAGGCGGCCTGGGTCTCGCTCGGATTGCACCTGATGGCGCCAGGTGATGCGCTCGAGCCGCTGACAGCGGAGTATGTGGGCATCCGGGTATATAGCGCGCCCGCGGTGCTGCTGACCTATGCCGTACTCGGCTGGTTCATCGGCCACCAGGATACCCGCTGGCCGATGTTGATTCTGGTGTTCACCAACAGTCTCAACATCGCCCTGGACGTGCTGTTTATCGTGGTTCTCGAGTGGAAGAGCGCTGGCGCGGCCCGGGCCACGCTATGCGCGGAGTACGCCGGCTGCGGCCTGGCGCTGTGGCTGGTGTATCGGCGCATGTCCTGGCCCGAGCAGCCGGTTCGCGGCGACCTGACACAGTTGTCTGCCTATCGCGCGCTGCTGGACAGCAACCGTTACCTGTTCGTGCGTACCGTGTGCCTGTTGTTCAGCTTTGCCTTTTTCACCGCCATGAGCACCCGGCTTGGAGAAATTACCCTGGCCGCCAATAGCATTATGTTGAACCTGTTGCTGCTGTCCGCCTATGGCCTGGACGGTTTTGCCTACGCTGCGGAGGGTCTGGCCGGCAACGCGGCCGGCGGCGGGGACCTGGCCAGATTCCGCCGCGCGGTGCGCGCCTGCTGGCACTGGACGCTGGGTACGGCGGGCTTGCTGAGCCTGTTGTTCCTGGTGGCCGCGCCGCTGCTGTACCCGCTGTTCACCGACCATATGCCGGTCAGGGAAGTATTGAAGACCTACCAGTTCTGGGTGGTCGCTATGCCGCTGGTGGCGGCGCCTTCCTACCTGCTGGACGGCGTGTTCATCGGTGCGGCCCGGACCCGCTACATGATGCACAGCATGGTGCTGTCGATGCTGGGTGTTTACCTGCCGCTGTGGTGGCTGTGCCAGGGGTTGGGAAATCACGGTCTGTGGCTGGCCTTCGTGGCTTTCAACGGCGCCCGCGGCCTGAGCCTGTTTGTGTTTTACCGGCGCCTGGACCTGCGCGCCGGCTGGCTCGACTAGCGTATCCCGCAGCATGGGCTAGCCTTGGTGAATCCCCGCCTTGCGAGGACACGCCATGGGTACGGCGACGATACGGCAAGTGATCCGCGATGCCCGCGCCAGGGATGCGCGCGAGCCGACGCTGCGTCAGCATCTGGCGGGGCATATCACCGAACTCGAGGCCAGGCTGGTGCTACCTGCCGAGGACCCGCTCGGCGCGCTGGAGACCTTCAGTCAACGCTACATCGATTACGTGCCCGATTTCCTCGACCTGCTGCGCGAGCAGGCAGCGAGCCGCGACACCTGCGGCCAGGTCGACGCGCTGCTCAACATGGCCGAGGACTTTTTCCTGGCGCCGCCCGACGCAATTGGCGAGACGGCAGGGATGCTGGCGCTGATGGATGAAGCTTTTCTGGCCCAGCGGCTGATCGAAGAGGTGAACGACCGCTTCATTCGCAGCCACGGGTCACCGCTGGTGCACGTCGATATGACCCGCGCCAACATCATCGCCCACCACCTTGTGGGTGAGCCGCTGGCCAGCAGACTGGAAACCCTGGTGGGGCAGGGGGTGGAGTTGGTCGCCAGCCGCAGTGGGCTGTTCGAACCCTTCCCAAACGCGCCGGTAGAACCACAAGAAGCGCTGCTGGAGCTACCCTGTATGAGCAGGGAAGTGGCCGTGGACCTGCGCCTGGAAGGCCATACCGAGGGTTTGCCCTAGGGTTCGTTCAGGGCTGCATTGCCGGCCATCGGGAAGGCCATCTCAAGGGCTAATCCCAGGATCAGGAAGAGCCTGACTTGTCGGGACGGGCGCTGGGATCGACCAGGGTCACCGCCTGGGTTTCTGCCTCGACCCGTCGGGCGGGCCGATTCACCCGGGTACGCAGTTCGGAGGGTGTTTCGCTGGGACGCTGGTCACTGTACCCACAGCGCACGCATTCCCGCGCATCGGTCTCTGAGTCCACCACCAGCTTGTCCATCTCGCCGCAACGCGGGCAGACCGCGCCGGCAATAAATCGCCTGGTCATCAATTACCTCCTGCGATGACAGTACGCAGTTCTGCCAGCACGGGACCAGTCTGGGGCCGCTGTTGGCGCCACAGGAAGAACGACTCCGCCGCCTGCTCCACCAGCATCCCGAGCCCATCGCTCACCGCCCAGGCCGTATGCTGCGCCGCCCAGCGCATGAAAGGCGTGGGCTCAGCGGCGTACATCATGTCGTAGCAACAGCTTTTTTCATTGAGCAAGCTGGTCGGTAAAGGCGGCAATTCGCCGGCAAGGCTGGCACTGGTGCCGTTGATCACCAGGTCGAACCGGCGCCCTTCAAGCGCCTCGAATCCACCGGCTTCGATGCTGCCCAGACCGCTGAAATCCTCGGCCAGGGCCGTTGCCCTTTGTTCGGTGCGGTTGACGACCAGCAGGCCCGCCGGCTGCTCACGTAGCAATGGTCCCAGCACGCCACGCACAGCGCCGCCGGCGCCGAGTACCGCGGTCTGCCGGCCACGGATTTGCCAGCCGAGGTTGGCTACCATGTCGCGCACCAGGCCGATACCGTCGGTGTTGTCGCCGAGGATGGTGCCGTCTGCTTGCAGCGCGAGGGTGTTGGCGGCACCCGCGAGCCGTGCCCGCGGCGTCAGCTCGTCGGCGTAGACGCTGGCATCCACCTTGAACGGTACCGTGACGTTGAGGCCAAGGCCGCCCGCCGCGAAGAAGGCATCCGCAGCAGCAGCAAAGCCGCCTGCTTCAACCAGCACGGCGCGGTACTGTATTTCCTGCCCGGTTTGCTCCGCGAAGGCCGCGTGTATCCAGGGAGATTTGCTGTGGCGCACCGGGTTGCCGAACACCGCGTAGCGATCGGCGGGGCTCATTGGGCCAGCCAATCCCTCGGCTTAAGGAAGGTTTCGGTGAGCTGGGCTTCGGCGGAACCCGGGTCAGGGTGGTAATCATATTCCCAGCGCACCAGCGGTGGCAGGGACATGAGGATGGCCTCGGTGCGGCCGTCAGATTGCAGCCCGAACAGGGTACCCCGGTCGTAGACCAGGTTGAACTCCACGTAACGCCCGCGCCGATACAGCTGAAACTGGCGCTCGCGGTCACCGTAGGGCGTGTCCTTGCGGCTGGCGACAATCGGTTGGTAGGCCGGCAGGTAGGCGTCACCCACCGCCTGCATAAAGCCGAAGCTGGTATCGAAGTCCCATTCATTGAGGTCATCAAAAAACAGCCCGCCAATCCCGCGCGGTTCGCCGCGGTGCTTCAGGAAGAAGTACTCATCGCACCAGGTCTTGTAGCGCGGGTAGACCTCGTCGCCGAACGGCGCACAGGCGTCAGCTGCTACCTTGTGCCAGTGTCGGCAGTCTTCTTCAAAACCGTAGTAGGGAGTGAGATCAAAACCGCCACCAAACCACCACACCGGTTCCTCGCCTTCCTTTTCAGCCACAAACAGGCGAACGTTGGCATGAGAGGTGGGCACATAAGGGTTGTGCGGGTGGATAACCAGCGACACCCCCATCGCCTGGAAACCGCGGCCAGCCAGTTCCGGGCGCTGGGCCGTTGCAGAAGGCGGCAAGGAGGCCCCGGTAACGTGTGAAAAATTAACGCCGGCCTTTTCAAACACCGCGCCTTCCGCCAGCACCCGGCTGCGGCCGCCGCCACCCTCTTCTCGCTCCCAACCGTCCTCGCGGAACTGCGCGCTGCCATCTTCCTGCTCCAGGCCTTCGCAGATGCTGTCCTGCAGACCCAACAGGTACTGCTTTACGGCTTCGGTGGACACTCCCGGCATGACGTTCTCCTGTTATAAAAAGTGACGGATGGGTGAGAAGCGTCGTGCCTCAGCCCTGTCGAATTATGGCATCTGTAGCCAAGTCGCGAATGGTGGACGGGCGCAGGTTACCGCCGAGACGCCCGGGCACCACATCATCCAGTTGGTCACCGAAATAGCGCCATAGCTGGAACTGCTCGCGGGCCGGCTGTGCGCCCGCCGCATTGGCCGATGTGGAAATCAGCGGGCCGCCGAAAGCCTCGCACAGGCTGCGCACGGTCGGGTGCGCTGATACCCGCACTGCGACTGTGTCAAACTCGCCACAGACCCAGGGCGGCACGCGACCGTGATGGGGTACCAGCCAGGTAGTCGCGCCAGGCCATGACAACTCCATCTTTGACAGGGCTACACTGTCCAGGCCGTCGAACAGCCAGTCAAACTGTGCCATGTTGGCGCCCACCAGGATCAGGCCCTTCTCGACCGGCCGGCGTTTCATGGCCAGCAGGCGCATGACCGCAGCTTCATCAGCCGGATCGCAACTCAGGCCCCACACCGCCTCGGTTGGGCAGGCAATAACGCCTCCGGCACTGAGAACGCGCACGGCCTGGGACATTCTGAGTGTTGGCATGAGACCACCTGGTTCTGGCAAACGGCGCCTCACTCGCAGCGCCGGAAAAGCGCGAAAGTCTAGCACACCTTCCGACAGTACAAGCCGCCGCGTTGCTCAACGCAGCCGGCCTGCTCGAGTTGCTCCAGCATGACCAGAACCTCTTCGACAGTACCAAGTCCAGCGGCCACCAGTTCATCAACGCTGAGTGGGTCAAAGCTCAGCTGTTCAGGCACGACCGCTTGTCCCGGGGCTTCGAATTCGCGCTGTGCCCTGCGCAGCGATGCCGTGGGCCCGAGTACGTCGGCAGCGGTTTCGGCGAGCCCGGCCCCCTCCTTCAGAAGCTGGTGACAGCCGCGGCCACCCGGGTCGAAAATGGAGTGGGGCAGCGCGAACACTTCGCGGTTTTGCTCCAGCGCGAAACGCGCGGTGATCAGGGAGCCGCTACGCAAATTCGCTTCTGCTACCAGCACGCCCACGCTCAGGCCGCTGATTAGTCGATTGCGCTGGGGAAACTGCTCGCGCCGAGGTGGTTCACCGGGGTTGAACTCGCTGACCAGTGCACCGCTTTCAAGGATGGCCGCGCGCAGGGTTGCATGCCGCCTGGGGTAGCAAACGTCAATTCCCGTGCCCAGCACGCCCAGGGTAAAGCCACCGGCATCCAGGGCGCCCCGATGCGCCGCCGCATCGATACCCAGGGCCATGCCGCTGCAGACCGAAAAACCTGATTCCACGAGATCAGCCGCAAACCACTGCGCCGCCCTGGCGCTGTTGCTGCTGCACTGCCGGCTGCCAACTATCGCAAACTGGCTCTGCTGCAGCGCCCGGGGCTCACCGGCCACGTACAGTAGCGGCGGCGGATCGTGAATCATCGCCAGCAACGGTGGGTATCCCGCCGTACCCAGCGGAACAAGCCAGGCGCGTTCCCTCTCAAGGATGGAGAGGGCTTGTTCTGCCGCACGCCGCACCGGGTCGCGCGCACTGCCTTTCGACCAGGCGCGCCGGTGTCGCAGAGCGGTACGGCCGGCGCCGGCGAGCAGCCACTCCCGGTCACGGCGCTCCAGCAGGTCCCCGGGATCAGCAGACAGGTCTATCAGGCGCCGCAGGGCTCCGGCCGGGAGGTCCGGCAGGTGCGCAAGCACCAGCCAGTGGTATCGTTGGTCCTGGTCCATGGATCATCCTTGATCCAGGCCGGCCTAGGCCGGCGCATACGCGCGCAATAAGGGCGCAGATACTGGTTGGGCCTGGCAGTAGGCTAGGGCGAGGTGACCCGATCAAAGACCTTGAGGGGGCGGTCGCTCTTCAGCACGATGCCATAGCTCATCTTTTCGAATACACGGAATACCATGAGCAGGCCGGCGCGTACATCCGGGATTTGAACATTTTCGTTCGAAATTTCGTCGCGCACGATTTCGCCACGCTGGTAGATAGCCAGCACGTAGCCTTCTTCGATGCCCTCGCGCGCACCGCGGTTCACCGCCACGACGTCCAGCTTGCCGATCTGGGTAACGCCTGAGTCCACCGCCAGCATGACACCGTTGACTTCATCCGCGGGTGCCCGCGGCTGGAAGGTGGCGGAAATGGCGCGGATTTCGTTGGGCAACATGCGGTCGCCGTTGCGCACCTCTTCAGTGATTCGGGTGACTTCAAACTGGTTGATGTCTTCCTCGTGATCTTCCCGCAGGCGAGCACTACCGATGTCGATGGCCTCAAGCCCCAGCTGCTCTCGAGTTTCCGGGTCAATGAACACATTGCCGGGGCGGTAGATCCCGAAACCGATCTCGTTCTCGGGCAATTCGCCGCGGGCATAGAGGCGGTCGCCCGCGCTGCTCAACAGGTGGCGGTTGGCACCGGCGATCACGTAGGGGGCGTTGTTGAGGTCTTCCGGCATCACAATGCGGTGGCCGCTCAGCCAGGGGCCGATGTCCTCCAGGGAGATTACCGGGATGGCCCGATCCAGTGGCTCGATGCGCATCTGCGGTGTCAGCTTGACCGTTTCCGACGCCATCCCGCGCCGCACCCGCAGCCGCGGCTGGCCATCCACCCACACCAGGTAGATTTCGTCGCCGGGGAATATCAGGTGGGGGTTGTCAATCTGGGTATTGATATCCCAGACCTCGGTCCAGAGCCAGGGATCTTCCAGGAACATACTGGCAATACCCCAGAGGGTGTCACCTTCCTGGACCAGGTAGACCTCAGGTGCGTTTTCTGCAAGCCGAACAGTATCTGCCTGGGCCGCAATTGGCAGCATTGTCGCTAGCAGCAGATACCCGGTTATCAGTATCGTTTTCATGGGTTTTACCTGCATTCCTTCACGTGTGGTCGCACGTGTCGTTTCACGTCCTGGCGCAGGTGCAGTGGGCATGCCCCGCGCTCGCTGTATAATATAGGCCAGTGTGCTGGCGCTCAAACAACAGCGCAAGCCCATAATCCGTTAATTCGACACCTGTCACGGCTGTATTCCGGTAAGTAGTAGGATTAGTACGAAAAGTAATCCCGTGACCCGTGTCGCATAGAGTACCGTCCCAATCATGGCGCTTTTGAACATTCTCGAGTTCCCCGACCCCCGGCTTCGCACTGTCGCCGAGCCCGTTACCGTATTCGATGACGAGCTTTCGCAGCTTATCGACGATATGTTCGAGACCATGTACGACGCACCCGGTATCGGGCTGGCGGCGACCCAGGTCGATGTTCACCAGCGACTGATCGTGATCGATGTATCGGAGGCCCGGGACGAACCGCTGGTATTCATCAACCCCCAGGTGGAAGTGCTCGACGAGGCGCTCGACGAGTATGACGAAGGTTGCCTGTCGGTACCCGGCTTCTATGAAACCGTTCAACGCCCGCAGCACGTGAGAGTTACTGCCCAGGATCGCAACGGGGAAAGCTTCACGATGGAGCCGCAGGGTTTGCTGGCGGTTTGTATCCAGCACGAAATTGATCACCTCGACGGTAAGCTGTTTGTCGACTATCTCTCATCGCTAAAACGCACCCGGATTCGCAAGAAGCTGGAAAAGCAGCACCGACTCCGCGCCTGATGCCGGCCGCCGGGAAACCATGACCGCGAAGCGTATCGTCTTTGCAGGCACGCCTGAGTTCGCAGCGCTGCACCTGGCGGGGATGCTCACTGCCGGCCACCGCCCGATCGCCGTCTACACCCAGCCGGACCGCCCGGCGGGGCGCGGCAAGCGGCTTACCCCAAGCCCGGTTAAACAGCTGGCACAACAACATGACATTGCCGTGCTGCAGCCGGCCAGCCTCAAAACCGATGAAGCACAGGTCGAGCTGGCAGCACTGGCCCCGGACCTGCTGGTGGTGGTCGCCTATGGCCTGATTCTCCCGCAGGCGGTACTCGATATCCCGACCCACGGCTGCATCAACGTGCACGCCTCGCTGCTGCCGCGCTGGCGCGGGGCGGCGCCGATCCAGCGCGCTATAGAAGCCGGCGACACCCGGACTGGCACGACCATCATGCAAATGGATGCCGGCCTTGATACCGGGCCCATGCTGGCACGGGCCAGTGTCGATATTCATCCCTCCATGACGGCGAGCGAGCTTCACGACCGGCTGGCTGAGACCGGTGTGCCGCTGCTGAACTCGGTACTCGAAGCCTTGCCGGAAGCACTGGAGGGCGCCGAGGCGCAGGACGACAGCCTCGCCACCTATGCCGCCAAAATCGACAAGGCGGAGGCAGCAATAAACTGGCGAGCAGATGCCGCTGACCTGGCACGCAAGGTGCGCGCCTTCAACCCTTTCCCGGTGTGCTGGACCGAGCTCAGTGATCAACGCATAAAAGTGTGGGGGGCCGAGCCCTGTGACACCCAAGGCGAGCCAGGCACTATCATCAGTGCTGATGAATTCGGCCTCACGGTGGCCTGTGGCAGCGGTGGCCTGCGGCTCACCCGGCTGCAGTTTCCCGGCGGCAAACCACTCGACATCGCCGCGCTGCTGCGCTCCCGCAGCGAGCTGCTGGCTCCCGGCGCTCGCTTCGCAGTGAACGCCGGGTCATGAAGCTTGGCTAAGGAGCGCAAGGGGCTGAGTGACTGCCGCGCCGCGGCGGCTACGGTATTGGCAAGGGTGATCGACGGCGGCGAAGCGCTGGACGCACCACTGGCCGCTGCGCTGGCCGAGGTACCGGCGCGCGACCAGGCCCTGCTGCGGCAGCTCTGTTTCGGTTCGCTGCGGCAGTATCACCGCCTTGACGGCATCGCCAGCAGTTGCCTCGATAAACCCCTCAAGCGTCGCGATACGGACGTGCGCGCACTCCTGTTGATCGGGCTGCACCAATTGCTCGACCTTCGCATCCCGGATCACGCAGCCATCTCCACCTGTGTAGACGCCTGCCGCGCTCTGGGTAAGCCCTGGGCAACACGCCTGGTGAACGGGGTACTGAGGCGCTGCCTGCGCGAATCGGATCGGCTGCAGGCCGGACTCAGCGACAGCCAGCGCGCCAGCCACCCGGACTGGTTGTTGACAGAACTCAAGCGCTGCTGGCCACACCACTGGCAAGCGCTGGTTGCCGCCAACAACGGGCACCCACCCATGTGCCTGCGCAGCAACCGGCGGCGCGTTAGCCGCGAGGACTACCTGCTGCGACTGCAGGCGGCCGGCCTGGAGGCGGAGGCTTGCGAGCTGGCCGATACCGGCATCCGCCTCGCCAAGGCTACGGACGTGAGCGCCCTGCCCGGCTTCGCCGAGGGAGAAGTAAGCGTGCAGGATGAAGCGGCACAGCTGGCTGCTGTATTGCTCGATGCGCAGCCGGGCGAGCGCGTTCTCGACGCCTGTTCGGCACCCGGGGGCAAAGCCTGCCACGTGCTAGAACGGCAACCGGAACTGGGCGAGCTGGTCGCCATGGACAGTGATGCCGGGCGCCTGGCCCGGGTCGAGGAAAACCTGGAACGATTGCAGCTGAGCGCTGCCATCCTCTGTGGTGATGCAGGCGAACCGCCCGGGGAGCTGGCGGCCGAAAGCTTTGATCGCATCCTGGTGGACGCCCCCTGTTCCGGCAGCGGCGTGATCCGGCGCCATCCTGACATCAAGTTACTGCGGCGCCGGGAGGATATCGCGGGGCTGGTGCAGCAACAGCTGCGAATACTCGACGGCTTGTGGCCCCTGCTCAAGCCGGGTGGGCGGCTGCTTTACGTTACCTGCTCGGTGCTACCTGCAGAGAATGCCGAGGTCGTCGCCCGTTTCCTCGACCGGCATGATGACGCTGGCAGCCAGCCCCTCGAAGTGAGCTGGGGCGTGGTGTCGGGCGCGGGCCGGCAGCTATTGAGTGCGGCCGGGGGCAGCGACGGCCTTTTCTATGCACAGCTGGAAAAGTGCGCATGAGTGATTGCCTGCGCCGCTCTTACATTCGGCGCCCTAATTCTTTATTGTTGGCCCAGACATTTCGCGGGGATGCCGCGTCACTATGAAGATCATCATTCTCGGCGCAGGGCAGGTCGGCGGCACGCTGGCGGAACACCTTGCCATTGAGCAGAACGATGTCACGGTAGTTGATACCAACGCGGACAAGCTTCGCGCCCTGCAGGACCGGCTCGACCTGCAGACCGTCACCGGCCATGCCTCACACCCCAGCACGCTGTTACGCGCAGGCGCCGAAGACGCCGACATGTTGATCGCTGTCACCAACAGCGACGAGATCAATATGATGGCCTGCCAGATCGCCTACACCCTGTTCAAGACGCCGACCAAAATTTCGCGGGTGCGCTCGCCCAACTACCTTGCCCACGAAGACCTGTTCAGCAATGACCATGTTCCGGTAGACGTGCTTATCGGCCCGGAGCAGTTGGTCACCAAGAGCATGCGTGAGTTGATCGCCAACCCCGGCGCCCTGCAGGTACTGGATTTTGCAGACGGGCGGGTGCAGCTGGTGGCGGTGCGGGCGTTCTATGGTGGCCCGCTGGTCGGACAGCAGCTGAAGGAGATTCGCAAGCACATGCCCAGGGTGGACACCCGCGTGGCGGCGATTTTCAGGCGCGACCAGTCCATTATTCCCGAGGGCGACACCGTGGTGGAGGCCGATGACGAGGTGTTCTTCATCGCTGCCCGGGAACACATCCGCGCGGTGACGTCAGAATTGCGGCGACTGGACAAACCCTACAAGCGCATCATGATCGCCGGTGGTGGCAACATCGGCTCGCGCCTGGCGGAGGCCATTGACGGTGAATACCAGGTAAAACTGATCGAGCGATCCTACAGCCGCTGCCGCGAACTGTCGGAAAAGCTGAAAGACGTGATTGTGCTGAATGGCAATGCGTCAGACACGGAATTACTGGCCTCGGAGAATATCGAAGGCACCGACGTCTTCTGCGCGCTGACCAACAATGATGAGGTCAACATCATGACCGCGATGCTCGCCAAGCGCATGGGCGCTCGCAAGGTCATTACCCTGATTACCAACCCGGCTTACATTGACCTGTTGCAGGGGGATGAAATCGATATCGCCCTTTCGCCGCAGCAAATTACCATCGGCAGCCTGCTGACACATGTCAGACGCGGTGATATCTACAACGTGCACTCCCTGCGCCGCGGCGCCGCCGAGGCCATCGAAATGATTGCCCACGGTGATGCGCGCTCATCGAAAGTGGTGGGCCATCGACTGGACGAAATTGAATTGCCTGATGGAGTAACCATCGGTGCGATTGTGCGCGGCA
Organism: Halieaceae bacterium; assembly: GCA_965229625.1. Lineage (GTDB taxonomy): Bacteria > Pseudomonadota > Gammaproteobacteria > Pseudomonadales > Halieaceae > JANQIO01. The sequence continues at coordinate 2,854,720 of CBDDJJ010000001.1, read as the reverse complement.
AGGAAGTGCTTATTGCACACCGGCACATCACGGTGGAGACCGATGATCACGTGATCCTGTTCCTGGTGGACAAGACCAAGGTCGGCGCAGTGGAAAAGCTGTTCCAGGTCGGCCTGAACTTCTTCTGATCGATGCACTTTTCGATCTCGCTGCGCATCCTTGGCATCCTGCTGATGCTGTTCAGCCTCACGCTGCTGGTGCCACTGCTGCTCGCCCTCTACCTTCAGGACGGCACTGTTACCGGTTTTTCCAGCGCCCTTGGTATCACCTTCCTGAGCGGCTTTGCCCTGTGGCTGCCAACCCGTCGCTCACAACAGGAATTGCGGACCCGGGACGGCTTCCTGGTGACAACGCTGTTCTGGACCGTGCTGGGCCTGTTCGGCGCGTTGCCCTTCGGGCTCCACGAAGGCGCTGACCTCAAAGCGACCGATGCGATCTTCGAATCCATCTCTGGCCTGACAACGACCGGTGCCACAGTCATTACCGGTATCGATGAGCTGCCGCGCTCGCTGCTGTTCTATCGACAGCAGCTCCAGTGGCTGGGTGGCATCGGCATTATTGTGGTGGCCGTGGCCGTGCTGCCGATGCTGGGTGTTGGCGGCATGCAGCTCTACCAGGCGGAAACACCAGGGCCGTCCAAGGACAGCAAACTGACGCCGCGAATTACCGAGACCGCCAAGGCCCTGTTCACTGTTTACGTGTTACTGACGCTGTCCTGTGGGCTGGCCTACTGGGCCGCCGGGATGAATGGTTTCGACGCCATCTGTCACGCATTCAGCACCGTGGCGATCGGCGGCTTCTCCACTCACGACGCCAGTATCGGCTACTACGACAGCCCGGCCATCACCCTGGTGTGCTGCCTGTTCATGTATGTGGCGGCCATCAACTTTGGCCTGCATTTCACCGCCTGGCGCCGGCGCGGTCTCGGCCCTTATTTCAAGGACTCCGAGACGGTTTTCTTCACCAGCGTACTGGCTATCGCCATCGCCATTACATGCGCCGTGCTGCTGGGCACCGACAGTTTTGATACCGGCCAGGGCCTGCTCAACGGCCTGTTCCAGGCGATATCAATTACCACGACCACCGGCTTCAGTACTTCAGACTACGCTCACTGGCCCAGCTTCCTGCCGCTGATGCTGCTGGTGTTCGCCTTTATGGGTGGCTGCGCGGGCTCGACCGGTGGCGGCATCAAGGCCATGCGGCTGATGTTGATCAGCAAACAGGGGGTGCGGGAACTCAAGCAGCTCGTACACCCCAACGCAGTCATTCCACTCAAGGTGGGCCGGCGCCGGGTTGAGGCCAAAGTGGTCAGTGCCGTGTGGAGCTTCCTCGCGGTATACCTGGTGGCCTTTGTGATCCTGATGATCGCCATGGTAGCCACCGGCCTGGATTTCGAAACTGCCTTCTCAGCCGTCGCTGCCTCGCTGAATAATCTCGGCCCCGGCCTCGGTGACGTCACCTATCATTATGGTGACATCAACGAAGTCGCAAAATGGCTGTTGTGCGGCGCCATGCTGCTGGGTCGACTGGAGGTATTCACCGTGCTGGTGCTGTTCACCCCGGCTTTCTGGCGCCCCTGACATTTGCTTTCTGGAGTACTGCTGTAATGAAAAAGCTGGCCCTGCTGATCGCCCTCTGTTTCCCGCTATCGGTTCAGGCAGAGGATGCACTGCGCTTCCTGGAAGCTGGCGCCACTGGCTGGGTGGAGGCCGAGCCGGACATGGTGAGCCTGGATCTCAGCCTCCAGGCCAGTGGCGAGGATGTAGAGAAGCTGCAACGCAGCGTCGAGCGAACTGCAAGGCAGGTGGTGGCGGCGGCAAAAGAGCAGGGCTTAACCGACGAGGATATCGACAACTCTCGTGCCAGTATTCGGCCCGATTACGAGTGGCGCGATGGCGAGCGTCTCTACAAGGGACAGATCGTGCAGCGTGATATCACGCTGGTGCTGCGCGACCTCGAACGCTTCGGTGCGCTGCTTCAGTCGTTATCCAGGCTGGATATCCACCAGCTGGGTCAGCCGCGCCCTGGCCACAGCCAGCTGGCCGCCCTGGAGCTCGATGCAATGGAGCAGGCCCTGGTCAATGCCCGCGCCAAGGCGGAGCGCATGGCGGGCACACTGGGCGTGAAGCTCGGCCCGGTTATCAGCGCACGCGAGCAGATGGGTCATGCTGGCCCGGTGCCGGCCGGGCGCATGCTCGCCATGGAATCTGCCGGGGCGCCGGATATTCAATTTGGCAAGCAGCGGATCAGTGCGGCGGTGATCTTGCGAGTGGCCATCACTGATTAGCCTGGCGGCTGCGCTTGGCCAACTCGTAGGCGGCCTGTATTTCCTGGGCTTTCTCGGTAGCCACTTTCATCATTGACTCCGGTACGCCGCGCGTCGCCAGTTTGTCGGGGTGATGCTCACTCATCAGCTTGCGATAGGCGCGCTTGAGTTCCGCATCGGTGCAGCCCGGGTTAACGCCCAGCGCCTGGTAGGCATCCGCCAGGGCATTCGCCGGTGCCGGTCCATCCCCTGGACTGTAGTTATGAAAATGACTCTGCGCTTCGACCATGGCGAGCAACTGTTCGAATTCCGCCGCGCCCAAGCCCAGGCCGCCAGCGATTTCGCGCAGCAGGTGATGCTCGCTGTCGTCGATGCGACCATCAGCCTGGGCCATCGCCACCAGGAATACCAACAGAGTGTGGGTCACCTGTCGCGGGCCGGCGCAATCCTGGTTGAAGCGCGCCAGGCTCGGGCCCGGCTCAAAGCCGACCGCGGCACCCTCCTTGAACCGGGCGATGGCCGCGTGACGCTGCTCACCGGCAATGCCCAGCTGGCGCATCAGGGACTCGGCCTGGGCCACTTCCTGCTCACTGACGCGACCGTCAGCCTTGGCGATGTGACCCATCAACAGGAAGCTGGTATCAAAGAAGGTCTGGCGCGCCCGAGCCAGCGCGGCGGGGCTGCTGAGCCCGAGGTTGCGCGCCAGGCCCTTGTCAAACGCGTGGCCTGCAAACAGGCCCAGCACCAGCCCGGGTAAGCCGGCAACCAGCAGCCCCATCAGGCCGCCAATGAGTTTTCCAATCATGGTGGAGAATTCCAGGATCAAGCGGGTGGGCGGCGCCTTCGCCGCGCCGACATACTATGTATAATATGCCGCTTTTTTACGGACAGGCCCAGCGGTGAGCACCCAAACAACTCAACCCGAGACCTTTCAGGACCTGATACTGGCATTGCAGCAATTCTGGTCCTCAAAGGGTTGTGTCATTCTCCAACCCCTGGATCTCGAGGTGGGTGCCGGTACCTTTCATCCAGCCACTTTCCTGCGCGCCATCGGCCCGGAAACCTGGAACACCGCCTACGTACAGCCCTGCCGCCGGCCCGGTGATGGCCGCTACGGGGAAAACCCCAACCGCTTGCAGCACTACTACCAGTTCCAGGTGCTGCTCAAGCCATCGCCACCCGACATCATGGAGCAATACCTGGATTCCCTGCGCCACCTGGGAGTCGACCCCTCCGTGCACGATATCCGTTTTGTGGAAGACAACTGGGAATCTCCCACCCTGGGCGCCTGGGGCCTCGGCTGGGAAGTGTGGTTGAACGGCATGGAGGTGACCCAGTTCACCTACTTCCAGCAGGTCGGTGGCCTGGAATGCTTCCCGGTCAGCGGGGAGATCACCTACGGCCTCGAGCGTATTGCCATGTACCTGCAAGGTGTGGACAGTATTTACGACCTGGTGTGGACCGTGGGCCCCGAGGGCCCGGTCAGCTATGGCGATGTCTTCCACCAGAACGAAGTGGAAATGTCGCGCTTCAATTTCGAGGAGGCAGACGTCCCCGAGCTGCTGAACCAGTTTGATTTCTACGAGCAGCAGTCCCAGAAGCTGATCGAGCAGTCGCTGCCCTTGCCGGCTTACGAGATGGTGATGAAGGCCTCGCACACCTTCAATCTGCTGGATGCGCGCAAGGCGATTTCAGTCACCGAGCGTCAGCGTTTCATCCTGCGCGTACGCAGCCTGGCCCGGGGTGTTGCCCAGGCCTATTTCGATGCCCGCCGGGCGCTCGGCTTTCCTCTGGCCCCCGAAGCCTTGCGGGCTGAGGCCCTGGCGGAGGCCGCGTCATGAGCCGGGAAACGCTATTGATCGAACTCGGCACTGAAGAATTGCCACCGCGCGCCCTGCGCACCCTGTCAGAGGCGTTCACCGCCAATATCCTGGAGGGTCTGGATGCGCACCGGCTGGCCTATGGCGCGCACCGGAGTTTTGCGACCCCGCGCCGCCTGGCGGTGCTGGTGGACGCGCTGGCGCTTAAAGCGGACGACGAGAATATCGAGATGTTCGGCCCGCCGGCCGACAAGGCCAGGCAGGAAGACGGTAGCTGGTCACCCGCGGCCATTGGTTTTGCGCGCAAGCAGGGCCTGCAGCCGGACCAGCTGGAAATTGCCGATACCGACAAAGGCCCGCGGCTTTGTATCAGAACGGTTGCCCCTGGCGTCAGCGCCACAGACGCACTGCCGGAGATCCTGGCGGCAGCGGTGCGCGATCTTCCCATCCCCAAACGCATGCGCTGGGGAGCATCCCGCAGTGAGTTCGTGCGGCCGGTGCACTGGCTGGTGGCACTGCTCGGCGATACGGTGGTTGATTGTGAGCTGCTGGATCAACCGGCGGGACGGGAAACCCGCGGTCATCGCTTCCACGCCCCGGAAGCCATTTCCCTGTCCCGGGCTACCGACTATGAAGACATGCTCAAGTCCGCCAGGGTTATTGCCGACCTGGATACGCGCAGGGCAATGATCCAGGACCAGGTAATCGCCGCCGCCGACACGCTCGGCGCTCAAGCCAGTATTGATCCGGAGTTGCTGGAAGAAGTCACGGCACTGGTCGAGTGGCCGGTGGCGCTGTCGGGCAGCTTTGAAGAACGCTTCCTGGAAGTACCGCAGGAAGCCCTGGTTTCATCCATGCAGGAACACCAGAAGTACTTCCCGATCGTCGATAAGAACGGTGGCCTGCTGCCGCACTTTGTTTTTGTCAGCAACATCGAGAGCCGGGACCCGGCGCAGGTGATTGACGGCAATGAGCGGGTCATTCGGCCGCGGCTGGCCGATGCCGATTTCTTCTACTCCAGCGACCAGCAACAAAGCCTGGCCTCGAGGGTCGAGCGACTCAAGAGCATCGTCTTCCAGCAAAAGCTTGGCACCCTCCATGATAAAACTGAACGATTGCAGGCGCTGGCCAGGACCCTGGCCGGACCGGTCGGTGCCGAGGCCGAGGCGGCGGCCCGGGCAGCGCTGCTCAGCAAGACCGACCTGCTCACCCTGCTGGTCGGTGAATTCTCTGATCTCCAGGGGATCGCCGGGCGCTACTACGCCCTGCACGACGGCGAACCAACTGACGTGGCCGACGCCATGCAACAACAGTACTGGCCCGCCTATGCCGGCGACCGCCTGCCGGAAGCGCCTGTCGCCACCTGCCTGGCACTGGCGGACCGACTGGATACCCTGGTGGGCATATTCGGCATTGGACAACCGCCGACTGGCTCCAAGGACCCGTTTGCACTCAGGCGAGCAGCGCTGGGTGTATTGCGCATCCTGGTAGAGAAAGAGCTGGCACTGGATTTGCGCGATGCGCTGGGTTGGGCAGCCGCAAACTACCCGTCAGGTACCCTTGAACCGGGCTGTGTCGAGGCGGTGACACGCTATATGCTGGAGCGGCTACGGGCCTGGTATGAAGAGGCTGAGATTCCCGTTGAGGTATTCAAGGCGGTGGACGCCCGTGGCGTTACCACACCCCTGGATTTCGACCGCAGGGTCAAGGCGGTACACGCCTTCAGTGCCCTGCCCGAGGCGACAGCCCTGGCGGCCGCCAATAAGCGTGTCTCCAACATTCTGAGCAAACAGGGCAATGTAGGCGAGCCCTTTGGTGTAAGCGAGGACTTACTTACAGAACCCGCTGAAATACAACTGTCCGCGGCCATAGCAGCTAGTCGACCCGGGTTCGAGGCACACATGGCTGAAGGTGCCTACACCGAAGCGCTCGCAGAGCTGGCGGGGCTGCAGGGCCCGGTGGATAGCTTCTTCGATGATGTGATGGTGATGGCGGATGACGAGACCCTTCGCAACAACCGCCTTGGCTTGCTGGCCAGCCTCCAGCAACTGTTCCTGCAGGTGGCGGACATCTCGCAGCTGGCCCCGTCGCGCTAGCTGCTGCCAGGGTAATCGACGAGACCTGCTGCCAGCCCAGGGCGCCAGGCAAGACCAACCCTGGTATCAGCCTGGCCAGGGTAGCTTCCTAGACGTCCAGGTTGGCAACCGATAGCGCGTTGTCTTCGATAAAGTCCCGGCGCGGTTCGACCTGATCACCCATAAGGGTGGTGAAGATCTGGTCTGCCGCGATGGCATCTTCGATCGTCACCTTGAGCATACGGCGGGTTTCCGGGTCCATGGTGGTTTCCCAGAGCTGGTCCGGGTTCATCTCCCCTAGGCCCTTGTAGCGCTGGATGTTGTAGCCCTTGGCCGCTTCTGCCATTAGCCAGTCAAAAACTGCGTAGAAGCTCTGGGTTTCAAAGCGCTTTTCACCGCGCTGGATGTAACCGTCAGTATCAATCAGGTCAGTGAGCTGTTCTCCCAGGTCACAGAGTTGACGGTACTCGCCAGAGCCGAAAAACTCATGGTGATACTCGGTCTCGGATTCGACACCGTGTGATAACAGCTTCACCACCGGGAAGTAGATGCTGCGTTCACTGTCGCGGCGCACAAAACAGGTGTAAACCTTGCCGTCCATGACTGAGTCATCGAGCTGTCCCTGCAGACTGGCTGCCCACTCGGTGACACGAGCTTCATCCTCAAGATCCTGCTGGGACATACGTTGTAGCTTGAGCATCGCCCAGAGGACGTCGGCGGCGTACAGGCGGCTGAGTCGGTCGATTGTCCTGGTCACACCGCGGTAGTCATTGACGAGTGTTTCCAGGGCTTCCCCTGTCACGGGCGGCGCATCGGCACTGACAAAGAGGGAGGCCCCTTCCAGGGCAGACTGGGTGAGGTAATCGTTGAGCGCCGCGTCATCTTTCAGGTATTGGTGCTGCTTACCCCTGGCAATTTTGTAGAGCGGCGGTTGGGCAATGTATATGTGGCCGCGCTCTACCAGCTCGGGCATCTGCCGGAAGAAAAAGGTCAACAGCAACGTACGGATGTGTGACCCGTCAACATCGGCGTCGGTCATGATGATAATGCTGTGATAGCGTAGCTTGTCAGCATCGAACTCATCCTTGCCAATACCGCAGCCCAGGGCGGTCACTATCGTGCCGACCTCCGCAGAAGAAAGCATCTTGTCGAAGCGCGCCTTTTCCACGTTCAGAATTTTGCCTTTCAAGGGCAGAATTGCCTGGGTGCGCCTGTCCCTGCCCTGCTTGGCTGACCCACCCGCGGAATCACCTTCTACAAGGTACAGTTCAGACAAGGCGGGATCTTTTTCCTGGCAGTCCGCAAGCTTCCCGGGCAGTCCAGCGATATCCAGGGCGCCTTTGCGGCGAGTCATTTCCCGCGCCTTGCGCGCGGCTTCGCGAGCCCTGGCCGCATCCAGCATTTTGCCTACCACAGATTTCGCTTCCTGCGGGTTCTCCAACAGGTAGTCGCCAAAATGCTGGTTCATTGCCTGTTCAACCGCGGGCTTCACTTCCGAAGAAACCAGTTTGTCTTTGGTTTGCGATGAAAACTTCGGGTCGGGGACTTTGACGGAAATAATTGCGGTCAGGCCTTCTCGTGCATCGTCCCCCGTGGTGGATACCTTGGCTGTGCGTGCAAGGCCTTCGCGTTCAATATAGGCGTTCAGGTTACGTGTCAGAGCTGCCCGGAATCCGGCCAGATGAGTTCCACCATCGCGCTGGGGAATATTGTTGGTATAGCAGAAGATGTTTTCCTGGAAGGAGTCGTTCCACTGCAGGGCCACTTCAACACCAATACCGTCTTCCTGGGTGATGTCGAAATGAAAGGACTTGTTGATCGGCGCTTTGTTCTGGTTGAGGTAGTCAACAAATGCACTGAGACCACCGTCATAGCAATAGTCTTCTTTCTGTCCACTACGCTCATCGACCAGCTGGATGAACACCCCGGAGTTCAGAAATGCCAGCTCTCGCAGGCGTTTGGCCAGGTAGTCGAAGTGGAATTCGATATTGGTGAAGGTGGCAGCGCTGGGCTTGAAGCGTACTTCTGTTCCGGAGGCGTCGGTGTCCCCCACGATGGCGAGCGGGGCGTCAGGAACCCCATGGTGGTAGGTCTGCTCATACATCTTCCCTTCCCTGCGGATCGTCAACACCAGCTCTTCTGACAAAGCGTTGACGACTGACACCCCCACACCATGCAGCCCGCCGGAGACCTTGTAGGAGTTGTCGTCAAATTTCCCGCCGGCGTGCAGCACCGTCATGATCACTTCGGCTGCAGAAACGCCCTCTTCATGCTCTTCCGTGGGAATCCCCCTGCCGTCGTCGCCTACGGAAACTGACTCGTCCGGGTGAATGACGACCGTGATCTTGTTGCAGTGTCCAGCCAGCGCCTCGTCGATAGAGTTGTCGACCAGCTCAAACACCATGTGGTGCAGGCCGGTACCGTCATCTGTATCACCGATGTACATGCCCGGGCGCTTGCGAACTGCATCCAGCCCTTTCAATACCTTGATGCTGGAGGAATCGTACTGTTGCTCTTCACTCATAGACTAATCATCTTTCCACTTGTTGGCGGAGCCGTTCTGGACTCTCGCTCTAATCAGATTCTCTCTGCACTCGCCCATGTTCCACGTGGAACATGGTCAGCTCACTGGCCTGCGCATCCTGCCAGACCGCATTCACATCTTTGCGCTGAATGCAGGTGACAAACTGTTGCACCTCCAGTTGGGACAACATGCTGACTACTTGCCGGCAATGCTCTATATCCAGCTCGGCTGCCAGGTCGTCCACCAGATAAATACAAGGCCGATAACCGGTTTGCCGGAGTACTTCGCCTTGTGCCAGTTTTAGAGCACAGACCAGTAGCTTTATCTGGCCGCGGGAAAGCGCTTCATTCGCCAACTTTCCTTCATGCGTTATGCGGATATCCGCGCGCTGTGGTCCGCTGTGGGTATAGCCCTGCTGTTGGTCTGTCTCGAGTGACTGCTCAAGCGCAACACTTAGTGGCTTACCTGCCTCCCAACCGCGACGATAGCTCAACTCGACATTCGTCAATTTCGGTGACAATTGCCCGAGAAACGCCAGAAACACGGGCCGAAGCGTCTCCAGATAGGCAGAACGGGCGGCGTCGATTTTCTCCCCGGCCTCAGCAAATTGCTGATCCCAGGCTGCCATTTCGTGACGCGCAATTTTACCACGACGAAGCAGGCTGTTGCGCTGTTTTATGGCCTTCTGAAAGTGTTGCCAGACCACGAGAAACTGATGTTCCACGTGGAACACTCCCCAATCCAGGAATTGCCGACGCTCTACGGGAGCACCCGTCAGGATGCCAAAACTATCGGAATAAATGATTTGCAGCGGCAATGCTGTCGCTAGATCAGCACGCGTCGTGACAGGTTCGCCGGCAAGACGAGCATCCAGGCTACCATCCCTTTGGCGTTCGACACCGACGGTGACTGTCATCCCGTGAGAGTCGAGTATCTCGCCGTAGACCGTGCAGGCCTGCTGCCCATGTGAAATTACTGACTTGATTTGAGCGGTACGAAAGGAGCGCGCTAAACCGAGTATATGGATTGCTTCGAGTAGGCTGGTTTTACCGCTACCGTTGGCACCGTAGAACACGTTCACGGTGCCAAGCTCCCGTAAACTCTGGACCTCGAGGTTACGAATGCCCCGAACATCCAGCCGCTGCAAGGTCACAATGCCTCCGGCCTACAGCCTCATCGGCATCACAACATAGAGGGAATCGCCGTTTTCCGGCTCTTCCAGCAATGCACTACTATTGGGATCGGATAACGACAGCTTTACCTGCTCGCTATCAACCACGCCCAGGACATCCAACAGGTAGCTGACATTGAAGCCAATCTCCAGACTATCCCCGCTGTAATCTACCGTAACCGTTTCCTCAGCTTCTTCCTGCTCAGGATTATTGGCAACGATTTCCATGGCGCCCGGTGCCAGGGTCAGGCGCACACCACGGTATTTCTCATTGGAAAGAATGGCGGTACGGGTAAACGCCTGGCGCAGGTCTTCGCGAGACCCCACCACCGTTTTATCGGGATTGCGAGGCAATACGCGTTCATAGTCAGGAAACTTGCCGTCCACCAGCTTGGAGGTAAAGGTGAAGTCCTCTGTGGTGGCTCGCACATGGTTGTTGCCGATGACAATCGCCACCTCAGCACCATCATCCTGTAACAAGCGAGCAAGTTCCAATACCCCCTTACGAGGCAAAATAACCTGCTTGGTCTCATCCACGGGAAACTCGCTTTGCAATGAACACATCGCCAGCCGGTGGCCATCTGTCGCTACCACGCGCAAGCCCTTGGGCTGAAGCTCCCACAGCATGCCGTTCAGGTAATACCTTACATCCTGTTGTGCCATCGCAAATGCAGTGCGATCTATGAGTCGACGCAGTTGGCCCTGCAGCAAGGTTACCTTGTGCGTGCCAATACTGTCTTCTACGTTCGGGAAGTCCCGCGCCGGCAGCGTTGACAGCGTAAAACGGCTCCGGCCGCTGCGTACCGTGACCTTGCCTTCATTGACTGAAAAGTCGATATCACTGCCTTCAGGAAGGGATTTACAGATATCAACCAGCTTTCGTGCCGGTACCGTGATCTCGCCACTATCACCGCTTGCCGAATCGAGTCGCAGACGCCCAACCAGCTCTACTTCAAGGTCAGTTCCCGTTAGAGACAACCACTCGCCATCGAGCACCATTAACACGTTGGCAAGAATCGGGAGCGTCTGGCGGCGCTCTACAACGCCAGCTACCAGGTTCAGGGGCTTCAGCAACGCGTCCCGTGCAATGGTGAACTTCATCTAAGGGTTTCCTTTGTCTTGAAGAAAGTCTTGGTCTGTTAGCTAAGAGGGATGAGGAGACTTCGCGCTCAGGTAGTCAATGAGCGCAGCAAGTTCTTATAGTCTTCGCGGATATCAGAAACCGTCTCTCGCAACTCCCGGATCTTGCGGCAGGCATGAAGCACCGTCGTGTGATCACGACCTCCGAAGCTGTCACCGATTTCAGGCAGGCTGTGATTGGTCAGCTCCTTCGCCAGCGCCATCGCGACCTGCCGCGGCCTGGCCACAGACCGACTGCGGCGCTTCGACATGAGGTCAGACACCTTGATCTTGTAATACTCGGCGACAGTGCGCTGGATATTATCAAGGCTGACCTGCTTGTCTTGCAACGCCAGCAGGTCCTTGAGGCTATCCCTGATGAGATCAACGTCGATAGGTTTCGATGTGAAGTGAGCACTTGCTATCACGCGTTTCAACGCGCCCTCGAGCTCACGCACATTGGACCGTATGCGCTGGGCAATGAAGAATGCGGCGTCCGGAGGCAATTCGATGCGCGCCTGGACGGCCTTTTTCATCAGAATTGCCACCCGCGTTTCCAACTCGGGCGGTTCAACAGCGACCGTCAGCCCCCAGCCAAAGCGTGACTTCAACCGCTCTTCAAGTCCCTCAATTTCCTTGGGATAGCGGTCGCAGGTGAGGATCATCTGCTGCCCGCCTTCCAGCAGCGCGTTAAAGGTATGGAAAAACTCCTCCTGGGAACGTTCCTTGCCGGCAAAAAACTGGATGTCGTCAATCAGCAGAGCATCGACAGAACGGTAATAGCGCTTGAAATCATTGATCGCGTTGAGCTGCAGTGCTTTAACCATGTCAGCCACAAAACGCTCTGAGTGCAGGTACACAACCTTTGCTTCAGGATTACGCCGCAACAGGGCATTGCCCACCGCGTGCATAAGGTGGGTTTTACCGAGGCCGACGCCACCATAGAGGAACAGCGGGTTGTAAGACCCTCCTGGATTTTCGGCCACCTGCCCGGCCGCCGCCAAGGCCAGTTGGTTGGACTTACCCTCAACAAAGTTATCAAAGGTGTAGTGGTCTACGAGATAGTTCTGGTGTCGAATTGCGCCTTCCACCTCAACCTGACGACCGGGAGCCGGTCCACTCCGGAACCCGGCCTTCCTCGGCTCGGTGGGTGCCTCTTCCCTGTGGGTTGACTGGCGGTCCACTGCCCGTTCGACATCGCTCTCCAGCCGGCCTGCAAGGTGATCCGCGCGATAGCGCAGGGGTACGTCTGATTCGGTGTTGCCAGATCCGCGGTTTGCCGAGGCCATCCGATCCGCCTCAAGGCTCGTCAGGGTTTTGTCAGTAAGCGCGCCAGCCCCTGCTGTGCGCCGCAACGGGTCAGCACTGCCTTGCAGCAGGTGATCTGTTGATACGCCGTTTCGCTGCGGCCGGCCAATCTCCAGCACTACCCGGCAATCTCCCGTACTGGAAGCCTCCGAAGCCAATTCGCTGATTCTCTCCAGGAACTTGTCCATCACCCACTCCTTTACGAATCGATTGGGTGCGTATAGACATAAATCCCCTGTACCGGACGCCTGCCGATGCTCCGCCTTGAGCGGCTTGATCCAGGTATTGAACTGTTGGGATGGCAACTCCTCCTGCAGGCAGTTGACGCACTTTTCCCATACCAAACTTGGCAATGTGTACCCCTTTCTAATTATTCGCTGGCAGCATTCCTGCTCAAACTGTTTGCACCGACGCCCACGATTCCCCGTAGCCCTGGGAGCACGTATCGGAGAGCACTCTTTAGCCAATGAAAGCTCGAGCCAATACAAACCCTAGCCCAGTTACCTTGGCTATTGATTGCCCCTCGTTATTTATAGCGTTTTCCTGGCAGGTCCACCGGGTTACAGAGGTTGTCACGGCACCCGAACCGGTCATTCACAGGGGTGAAGCCGATGCTTGTAGTTTTTTCCTGCCAAGAGAGTGCATTCTAGCGCCGCCTCAAGGAGTTATCCACACCTTCAGAAAACTGTAATAATCGCTTTTTATATATATTTTTCAATAGCTTGCAATCATTAGAAATCTGTCAATATGGATACAAAAAAATATTTTTTTCCTGTATTTAACTTGTGGATAACTTGTTGTCGAAGGGCAGAAAAGTTGTTTATTCAAGCACAAAATCCTGCAATTTCAGTCGCTTGCGACAGTTCAAGGCTTACCTGGGTCACGGACGCGATTCAACGGCTGCCAAACTCTACAACCCCTCTCCGAGACAGCAACCTGACCCCGCGAATCACCACCTCGCCAACACTTGCCCATGCCAGCGCAAAGCACCCGGAAAGCCGCTATATCATTGATTTTATGTTTGAATCTGCGAGCGCCTTTCACTAGAATACACGCCCTTTTGCGCGGCCACCCGCCGGGTTGAACGCCCTGCAGCCGCTGAATTCTTGTTAACCAGGTATTTCGTCATGAAAAGAACGTTCCAGCCCAGCGTACTGAAGCGCAAGCGCACGCATGGTTTCCGCTCACGCATGGCCACCAAGAGCGGCCGTCAGCTCATCAATCGCCGTCGGGCCAAGGGCCGCAAGCGCCTCGCCGCCTGATGCCCGGCATTGGCAGCAGTGAACGACTACTCCTTCCCACGGAAGGAACGTTTACTTGATGCTGCCGCCTACGGCCGCGTGTTCAACGCGGTCGAGGCTCGTGCCTCCCACAAGTATCTTCTCCTCCTGGCGACCAGCAATCAGCTCGACCATCATCGACTCGGCGTGATCGTCGCCAGGAAGAACGTAAAACACGCCGTCCAACGTAATCGCTTCAAGCGCATTGTCAGGGAAGTGTTCCGTCACCAGGACCACCTTGCTCCCGGCCTGGACGTGATCGTCATGGCGCGCAAGGGCGTGGATATGCTGGACAACAAAACCCTATCAACTATAGTGCGGCAGCAGTGGCAAAAGCTGGTCGGCGATAAAGCTTGAAGGCAGCGTGATGAAAGAAGTCAGCCAACCTGGAGCAAAGCTCCCTCGCCAGCGTTTTCCCGAGAACTGGATGGCGTTGCCCGCTGTTGTCATGATCGCTGCAATCCGGCTCTATCGCCTGGTGCTGAGCCCCTGGATAGGCAACCAGTGCCGTTTTCATCCGTCCTGCTCCCACTACGCCGAACAAGCCATACAAGCACATGGCGCCTTGCGCGGCGGCTGGCTTATCCTGCGTCGGTTGGGCAAGTGCCATCCCTGGCATGCAGGGGGCTGCGACCCGGTACCGCCACACACACACCGTTCCTGAAGACCAGACTATGGATGTCATTCGATCACTGTTGATTGGCGTAATTGCCGTGCTTTCTTTCATGCTGCTCACGGAATGGGTGAAGTTCAAGGAAGAGAGAGCGCCCGATGCGCTGCCGCCCAGCACGGTGGCCCAGGCAGCGACGCCCGCCGACCTGCCCTCGGCACCGACGGTGGAAGCTGTTGATGACATACCGGTAGTCGATGCACCCAAAACCGAGGCACCGGCGCAGGCGAGCGGAAATGCCATCACCGTGACGACGGATCGCCTGCAGGTCCGAATCGACCTGACTGGCGGTGACATCACCGAAGTAGCCCTGGTGGACTACCCGGCAAAACTGGAAAGCCCGGAGATTCCCTTCCTGTTGCTGGAAGACAACCAGCGCCGCAGCTACATCGCCCAGAGCGGACTGATCGGTGAGAACGGAATCGACAGCGCCGGCCGCGCAACGTTCTCGGCAGTGGCTGACAGCTTCACCCTGTCCGAATCAGCCAATGAGCTGGTCGTCGAACTCGATGCGCTCGACACTGCCGATATCGACATCACCAAGCGTTTCATCTTCACCCGCGGTGACTACCTGGTAAAAGTTGAATACCTGGTGCAAAACAATTCCACGGAGCGCTGGCAGGCCAACCTGTTCGGGCAAATCAAGCGCGACAGCAGTGGCGACCCTTCAGCGGAACTCTCCAGTGGTATGGGCATGGTGCCGTTCCTGGGCGCGGCGACCACGCTACCCGACGAGCGTTTTGCCAAGTACGATTTCGAAGACATGGCGGACAAACCGCTGAAAGAGAAAATCGCTGGCGGCTGGATCGCCATGATCCAGCACTACTTCCTGAGTGCCTGGGTTCCCGATGCCAACCAGACCCACAACTACAGTACCCGGGTCACTGCCAACGGCTTTAATATCGCGGGCTTTGTCTCTCCTGCCATTAGCGTCGCTCCCGGGCAACAAGGGCGCGTGGCGGCAGAATTCTACGCCGGGCCCAAGGACCAGTATCGCCTGGCAGAGATCTCTGAATACCTGGACCTGAGCGTCGACTACGGCTGGCTATGGTGGATCGCCCAGCCATTGTTCTGGTTGCTGATCAAGATCTATGGCTTCGTCAGCAACTGGGGTGTCGCCATCATCCTGTTGACTGTGTTGATCAAGGCCGCCTTCTTCAAACTGTCTGCCACCAGCTACCGTTCAATGGCCAATATGCGCCGGGTACAGCCTCAGCTGCAGGCGATCCGGGAACGTTATGCCGAGGACAAGCAAAAGCAGTCGCAGGAAATGATGAACCTGTACCGCAAGGAAAAGATCAATCCGCTGAGCGGCTGTCTTCCTATCCTGGTACAGATGCCGGTATTCATCGCCCTGTACTGGGTATTGATGGAAAGTGTAGAACTGCGCCAGGCACCCTTTTTCGGATGGATCCAGGACCTCTCGGTTATGGACCCCTTCTTTATCCTGCCGCTGATCATGGGTGCCAGTATGTGGTTCCAGCAGAAGCTGGCCCCGCCGCCGCCGGATCCCATGCAGGCCAAGATCATGCAGTGGATGCCGATCGTATTTACGTTCTTCTTCCTCTGGTTCCCCGCGGGCCTGGTACTGTATTGGGTCACCAACAACCTGCTGTCTATCGCCCAGCAGTGGTATATCACCCGGCAAATCGAGCGAGCGGGCAGCAAAGCCTGACACCCGGCGAGCGGATATGAATCCCGCCCTGGAACAGGATACGATTGCGGCGGTCGCGACCGCACCGGGTCAGGGTGGCATTGGCATTGTGCGTCTGTCCGGCAGCAACGCCCGGGAAATCGGCCACCAACTCTGCGGGCGCGACTTCACTCCACGTCACGCCCACTACTGCCGCTTTATGGACGCCCGCGGCGATACGCTCGACAGTGGTTTAGCCCTCTATTTTCCCGCGCCACATTCCTTCACCGGTGAAGACGTCGTAGAACTCCATGGCCATGGCGGTACGGCCGTGATGGATCTTCTGCTGGCACGCTGCTGCGAACTCGGTGCACGGCTGGCCGCGCCCGGCGAGTTCAGCCAGCGCGCTTTTCTCAACGACAAAATCGACCTTGCCCAGGCGGAAGCTGTGGCCGACCTTATCAGCGCTACCACTGAGGCCGGTGTGCGCAGCGCCAACCGATCGCTGGAAGGAGAATTCTCGCGGCAGGTCGACCAGTTGATGGACAAGCTGGTGGCCCTGCGAGTCTACGTCGAGGCTGCCATCGACTTTCCGGAAGAGGAGATCGACTTTCTCGCCGAAGGCCAGGTGGCCAACCGCCTGGAGGATGTCATCTCCCAACTGGAGACGGTGACAGCCAGCGCTCGCCAGGGCCGCCTGCTACGGGACGGTATGAAGTTGGTCATTGCCGGTCGGCCAAATGCCGGTAAATCCAGCCTGCTCAATGCTTTGAGTGGTGAGGACACGGCCATCGTCACCCCCATCGAGGGCACCACGCGGGATGTACTGCGCGAGCATATCCAGATCAATGGCATGCCTTTGCACGTGGTAGATACCGCGGGCCTGCGAAGCAGCGCAGATGTGGTTGAGCAAGAGGGAATCAAGCGTGCCTGGAAGGAGATGGCCAGTGCCGATCACGTCTTGCTGGTGGTAGATGCCAGCGACGTCGACGCCAGCGCCGCAGATGCCGACACCTTGTGGCCTGAATTGCATGCAGAGCTGCCGGAGTCGATCCCCGTCACGCTTATCCACAACAAGTGCGACCTGACCGGCGCCAACCCGGCTGTCCACAGGCAGGCAGATACCACCGTGATCACCCTCTCAGCCCGCACGGGCGTCGGACTGGAACTGTTGCGCGGGCACCTCACCAGCAGCATGGGTTTCGATGCCGATGAGGCCCATGGATTCATTGCCCGGCGCCGACATATCGATGCCCTGCAGCGCGCCGAGGAATGCCTGCGGGCTGGTCAGTCGCAGGTCGAGGCAGGAGCGGGTGAACTGCTGGCTGAAGACTTGAAGCGCAGTCACGAATACCTGGGAGAAATTACCGGTGCCATGAGTGCTGACGCACTACTGGGGGAAATCTTCTCCAACTTCTGTATCGGCAAGTAACGCACAGGGCATTCCCGCATCATCCACAGGCAATTCTCGCGGGACTTTGGATAAACGAGTTATCCAGAAAAACTGTGCACTACCTGGCTAACTGCCCGTGGGTAAACCTTGAACCAGCGCTTCCGGTGGATTGAGTCCGCTCGGGGTGCCGGTGTTATCCCCGGCCTACACAGTGACAATCACCGCCAGAATCAGCCCATACTCCGCATTTAATAAGTTCTTAACCCTATGATTTAAAAGCTAAATATTCGCTTCTCCCCAGCACCAGGGGAGCCTATTAATAACGACAATATTCCTTCTATATATACCTAAGAGTATTTTTATCTTTAAACATCTATAAATTGATCATCTTGATATGATCATCTTTTGATCAGCCGACCTGATCACTTTATAATCGCGCTCCTTTCCAAAACGGACAATCGAGACTGCAGTGCCCATGAGCGCACACCGTGACAGCTATGATGTAATCGTGATTGGCGGTGGCCACGCAGGTACCGAAGCCTGCCTGGCATCTGCGCGTATGCGCTGCCGTACGCTGCTGCTCACACACAGCATCGATACCCTGGGCCAGATGTCCTGCAACCCGGCCATTGGCGGTATTGGCAAGAGCCATCTCGTGAAAGAAGTGGACGCCCTCGGCGGTGCCATGGCGCGCGCCACCGATCGCGCGGGCATCCAGTTCCGTACCCTGAACGCCCGCAAGGGGCCGGCGGTCAGGGCTACCCGTGCCCAGGCCGACCGGGTGTTGTACCGCAACGCCATCCGCCAGATTCTAGAGAGTGAACCGAATCTCGCCATTTTCCAGCAGGCCGTCGACGACCTGATTATCGAAAATGGACGTGCCGTGGGCGCGGTCACGCAGATGGGTCTTGAGTTTCGGGCACGCTGCGTTGTCCTGACCACCGGTACGTTCCTCGGCGGTCGCATTCATATCGGGCTCGACAATCACGCCGGCGGTCGCGCCGGTGACCCACCTTCCAATGCACTGGCCCAGCGCCTGCGTGATCTGCCGTTTCGCGTGGAGCGCCTGAAAACCGGCACGCCGCCGCGCATCGACGCAGGTAGCGTGGATTTCTCTGGCCTCGAGGAGCAATGGGGTGATCAGCCCTCACCTGTCATGTCGTTCATGGGCAGTGTGGAAGAGCACCCTGAGCAGCGTTGCTGCTGGATTACCTACACTAACGAGCGCAGCCACGATATTGTCCGCAGTGCGCTCGACCGGTCGCCGATGTTCACCGGTGTTATTGAAGGCACCGGGCCACGTTACTGCCCGTCCATCGAGGACAAGATCCATCGCTTTGCGGACAAGAACGCGCACCAGGTCTTTATCGAACCCGAAGGACTGACAACCCGTGAGCTGTACCCCAACGGGATTTCCACCAGCCTGCCCTTTGACGTACAACAGGACATGGTGCGCTCCATAGCCGGCTTTGAAGACGCGCACATCACTCGCCCCGGCTATGCGATCGAATACGATTTCTTCGACCCACGGGATCTGCAGTATTCACTGGAAACCCGTGCCGTCCCCGGCCTGTTTTTTGCCGGTCAGATCAATGGCACCACCGGTTACGAGGAAGCGGCCGCACAGGGGCTGCTGGCGGGCCTCAATGCTGCACTGCAATGTCGCGATGAAGCCCCCTGGTGTCCGCGGCGCGACGAGGCCTATATTGGCGTGCTGGTGGATGACCTGATTACCCTGGGTACCCTGGAACCCTACCGAATGTTCACTTCGCGCGCGGAGTACCGCCTGCTGCTGCGCGAGGACAATGCAGACCTGCGGTTGACCGAGCGTGGTCGTGAACTGGGCCTGGTAGATGATCGGCGCTGGGCGCGCTTTGAAGCCAAGCGCGAGGGCATCGCCCGGGAACAGGCGCGCTTGAGCAGTACCACGGTGCACCCGGGTACTGAGGCCGCTGATCAGCTGGCGCCGCATCTCAAGCAACCCCTGGCGCGGGAGTACGCCGCCATGGATCTGCTGCGCCGCCCTGAACTCGGGTATGCGCAATTGGCCGCCGCCCTGCCGGGCGAGCCGGCTGCCAGCGATGTGGCCCAGCAGGTGGAAATCCAGGCAAAGTACGCCGGCTATATCGACCGCCAGCAGGATGAAGTTGAACGCCTGCGCCGTCACGAGAACATGCGCTTGCCGGAGGGCCTCGAGTATGCGGTCATCGATGGCCTGTCCAACGAGGTGAAGCAGAAACTCACTGACACGCGGCCCGTCACGCTGGCGCAGGCCTCACGTATCCCCGGTGTCACACCGGCAGCGGTTTCCCTGCTGCTGATTCACCTGAAGAAGCGCGGCGATCTCGACCGCCAGATCGCCTGAACAAATGTCCGTTCCTGCTGCGGCCGGCCCACGTTTGGATGCCGGCATGGCGAGGCTCGGTCTCGCGCCGACACCTGCCCAGCGCGAAGCCCTGCTTGTCTACCTGGATCTGCTGATTCGCTGGAACGCAAGCTACAACCTGACCGCGGTGCGTGATCCTTTGCAGATGGTGACGCGCCATTTGCTGGATTCGCTCGCCGTACTGCCGCACCTGCCGCAAGGCGGTCACAGCCTCATCGATGTGGGCACTGGTGGGGGATTGCCCGGAGTGCCATTGGCCATCATGCGTAAAAATGTGACGGCAGACCTGCTTGACAGCAATGGCAAGAAGACACGCTTCCTCTTTCAGGTGAAAACTGCCTTGGGCTTGGATAATATGGCTGTCCGCCACGCTCGGGCCGAAGCCTGGACGCCGGATGCTGTGTACGATGTGGTGCTTTCCCGGGCCTTTGCTTCACTGTCCGATATGATCGCTCGCTGCGCGCACTTTTGCGACGCAGATACACGCATTCTTGCGATGAAAGGTCGCTTGCCGGAAGAAGAGCTCGATGCCCTGCCGGCGACAGCCCAGCTTGTGGCGGTAACGCCGATCAACGTGCCGGGGCTTAATGAAGAGCGTCACGTCGTTGAGCTAAAGTTGAGCTTCGGTTGAGCTGAAACTGGCGCACAGTGGGCCTGGAATAATACGCAAATGGGGAAGGTGCTTGGCTAAGATTCTGGCGGTCGCCAACCAGAAAGGTGGGGTGGGCAAGACCACGACCTGCGTCAACCTGGCCGCGTCGCTGGCGGCGACGCGCAAGCGCGTGCTGATGGTCGACCTCGATCCCCAGGGCAATGCCACCATGGGCAGCGGCATCGACAAGTATGAGCTCGAGCTTTCGATCTATGACGTACTGGTGCACCGCCGGCCTGTTGCCCACGTCAAATGTGTGTCTGAACCCGGCGCCTTCGACGTGCTGCCCGCGAACGGTGACCTGACTGCAGCAGAAGTCGAACTGATTGATACACCCCACAAGGAAAAGCGTCTACAGGAAGCGCTCGATACCGTGCAGGCAGATTACGATTACGTGCTGATCGACTGCCCACCGTCGCTGAACATGCTGACCCTCAATGGTCTGGTTGCGGCGGACAGTGTGCTGATTCCAATGCAGTGCGAGTACTTCGCCCTGGAAGGACTGTCGGCACTGATGGACACCGTAGAGCGGGTAGCGGCATCGGTAAATCCCGGGCTTCACGTAGAGGGTCTGTTGCGCACCATGTACGATCCCCGCAACAGCTTGACCAACGATGTGTCTGCCCAGTTGCAACAGCATTTTGGCGAGCGCCTGTATCGGACGGTGATACCGCGCAATGTGCGTCTGGCGGAGGCGCCCAGCTTTGGTGTGCCCGCCATTCAGTATGATCCCCGGTCCCGCGGGGCACAGGCTTACCTGGCGCTGGCCGGCGAGGTGATTCGGCGCCAGACCGGTGAGCTGCCGGCAGAAGTCGCCACCCTCGGCGCCATGCTGGCAGACAGTTATCCAGAGCAGGAAACCTAGACCAGGCGATTTAGCGAGACAGGATAGACAATGGCTGCAAAGAAACGAGGTCTTGGTCGTGGACTGGACGCCCTGCTGGGCTCCCAGGCAACGTCTTCCGCGGTTGACGCCGCTGATGCAACCGACAGCGGTGACCAGGGTGAACTCAAGGACATCCCGGTGGACCTGATTCGTCGTGGCAAGTACCAGCCGCGGCGGGATATGGACCAGGAAGCCCTGCAGGAGCTGGCGAACAGCATCCAGGCCCAGGGTGTGATGCAACCGATCGTGCTGCGGCCCGTGGGTGAAGGCAAGTACGAAATCATCGCCGGGGAGCGACGTTGGCGCGCGACCCAGCTGGCGGGCCTGGATTCCATTCCCGCCCTGGTGCGAGACGTGCCGGATGAAGCCGCCATCGCCATGGCGCTGATCGAGAACATCCAGCGTGAAGACCTCAATCCTATCGAGGAAGCCATCGCCCTGCAGCGCCTGCAGCAGGAGTTTGAACTCACCCAGCAACAGGTGGCGGAGGCGGTCGGCAAGAGTCGAAGCACGGTGACAAATTTACTGAGGCTGATGTCATTGCGTGACGACGTGCGCACCCTGCTGGAACACGGCGACCTGGAAATGGGTCACGGCAAGGCGCTGTTGGGCCTACCCGGCGAGGAACAATCCGCTGCCGCGCGCAACGTGGTTGCCAAAGGATTGTCGGTGCGCCAGACAGAGGCCCTGGTACGCAGGATCACGGCCGAGCGCGACCGGCCGCCGAAAGCCGCCCCCAAACTGGACCCCAATGTGCGCCAGTTGCAGGACCAACTGGCACAAAAACTGGGTTCTCCGGTACATATCAAGCACAGTGCTTCCGGCAAGGGGAAACTTGTGTTGTCCTACAGCTCGCTGGATGAACTGGACGGCATCCTCAAGCACATCAAGTGATATCAGCTGTACCACATCATCTAGTTGTTGAGCCAGGTGAGCACCACTAGATAATGGGTTAGCTTTCCTGGCTTGCCCACAACGTGCGGCCATCTTCCCTGAACATGCTCATAACACCCGCAGAACGCAGGGTTGGCGCGGGTTTTCGGTTGAACACCCGTAGCAGAAACCCTATAATGCGCGCGCTTTCGGGAGGGGTCCTGCCGCGGTTAGCGACAGGCTCGCGACGCGCCGATGAAGAGCCGTTGATGAAGAGCCGTTAACGATGAACGTTGTCGGATGAGCGATCCAGCAAAGGGCTCCGCCACTGGCGCCAGCATTTCCCGGCCACCGGTCTACCGCATTACTGTTGCACAACTGGTCCTTCTGCTCGGGCTCTGGGCAATAGTCGCGGGGTGGAATCCTGTGGCGGCCAAGTCCCTGGGGCTGGGAGGCCTGATCGCGGTAATTCCCAATGCCTGGTTTGCACGGGGCGTATTCCGCTGGCGCGGAGCGAGCAATGCCCAGCGAGCCGTGCGCGCTGGCTACAGTGCAGAGATCGGCAAATTCATGCTGTCGATCGCCGGCTTCATGCTGGTATTTGCCCGGGTACGACCCATAGAGGGTTGGGCAGTATTTGCGGGTTATGGCGCGATGCTTTGCATACAGATCGCCGGCGCATGGTGGCTATTGAGACGCCGGCCGCGACGGCTCTGAGTGAGAACTGCCCTGGGTGTAGCAGAAAAGCGGTACAGACACGCAGTAGACGGAGCGGCACAATGCGGCTCCCGAAGATCGGGTACCAGGAGCAGAGGCTCGCTGGCCGAGACGGAAAAGAGACAGGAAAAGAGATAGATACATGGCAGCAGCTGGCGAAGGCGGACCAACAGTCTCCGAGTACATTGTTCACCACCTGACCAACCTGACCTATGGCAAGCTGCCGGCGGGCACCGTGCGCTATGACGGCACCGTGGTAGCCGATGGTGGCGTATGGACCATGGCCCACGGCGGCGCGGAAGCCTCGGCAATGGGCTTCACGGCCATTCATGTGGACAGCATGGCCTGGTCAATTGGCCTCGGCATCCTGTTCTGCTGGTTGTTCCGCCGGGTGGCCACTGGCGCTTCCGCCGGCGTTCCTTCCGGCTTCGTCAACTTCGCCGAGATGATTGTCGAGTTCGTCGACAACACCGTCAAAGATACTTTCCACGGCCGAAACCCGCTGGTCGCCCCGCTGGCGCTGACTATTTTTGTGTGGGTTTTCCTGATGAACCTAATGGACCTGATTCCCGTCGACTGGATCCCGGAATTGCTGTTGCTCGCAGGCGTTGAGTACCAGAAGATCGTGCCGTCCACAGACCCCAATATCACCATGGGCATGGCAGCGGGCGTCTTCATCCTGATGCTGTTCTACTCTATCAAGATCAAGGGCTTCGGCTTCGTGAAAGAGCTGACCCTGCACCCCTTCGAGCACCCGGTGTTCATTCCCATCAACCTGTTCATGGAAACGGTGGGCCTGCTGGCCAAGCCCTTCTCGCTGGGACTTCGACTGTTCGGCAACATGTATGCCGGCGAAATGATTTTCATCCTGATTGCAGCGCTGTACAGCGCCGGCGTGCTGTGGATGGCACCGGCGGGCGTCCTGCAGTTGGGTTGGGCGATCTTCCATATCCTGGTGATCACCCTGCAAGCATTCATCTTCATGGTCCTGACGGTCGTTTACCTCAGCATGGCCCATGAGGATCACTGAACAAGATTACTGAGTTACACCTCGACGCTACATACCTTTAACTAGGAGAAAACAATGGAACTTATTTACGTTGCAGCTGCAATCATGATGGGCCTCGGTGGCCTCGGCGCCGCCATCGGCGTAGGCCTGCTGGGCGGTCGCCTCATTGAGGGCTCTGCTCGTCAGCCCGAGCTGGCGCCCAAGCTGCAGGTAACCTTCTTCCTGGGTGCTGGCCTGGTCGACGCTATCCCCATTATCGGTGTTGGTATCGCCATGTACCTGATCTTCGTGGTTGCACCGACCGCCGCCTGATATCGGGCTGAACGTAGCGGGGCCGCCATCAGGTGAGCCCCAAAGTCGTTAAGATGAGGAACGAAGCGTGAACATCAATCTTACGCTGATCGGACAGACCATCGCCTTCGCGGCGTTTGTCCTGTTCTGCATGAAATTAGTATGGCCGCCGATCCTGGCCGCCATGCAGGAGCGCGCAGACAAGATCGCAGACGGCCTGGCGGCTGCAGACCGTGCCAACCACGACCTGGAGTTGGCGCAGGAGAAAGCCGTTGAGCGCCTGAAGGAAGCCAAGGAAGAGGCGGCCGGCATCCTGGATGCGGCCAACCGCCGCGCCAGCCAGATTGTCGAAGAGGCCAAGAACCAGGCGCGCGAAGAAGGTGATCGCCTGAAGGAAGCGGCCCAGGCGGAAATCGACCAGGAGCTCAACCGTGCCCGCGAACAACTGCGCGGCCAGGTGGCGACCCTGGCGCTGGCCGGTGCTGAAAAGGTATTGGCGGCCGAGATCGACATGCAGCGCCACAGCGAGCTGGTAGACAAGCTCGCCGCCGAGCTCTGATATGGCGGAGCTGAGCACACTGGCGCGCCCCTACGCTCGGGCGGCGTTTGAATATGCGCACGGCAAGGGTGAACTGGGCAGCTGGTCCGGCGCCCTGGCTACGGCGGCAGCGGTGTCCATGGACGAGCGCGTGGCGACACTGCTTACCAGCCCCGCCCAAACCGCTGAGCAGTTGGCAGTCACCATGATCGAACTGTGTGGTGACACCCTGGCGGTTGACCACCAGAACTTTATCAAGGTGCTGGCCGGCAACAAGCGCCTGCCGCTGCTGCCGGAGATCAGCGAGCTGTTCGAGCAGCTCAAGGCCGAGCAGGAGCGTAGCGTGGATGTCACCGTGCTGTCGGCCTACGCACTGGAAGGTTCGACAGAACAGACGCTGGCGCAGGTACTGAGCAAGAAACTGGAACGCGAAGTAAAGGTTGAAACGCAGGTGGATGAATCCCTGCTGGGCGGGGTTGTGATACGCGCCGGCGACCTGGTTATCGACGGCTCCGTGCGCGGTCGGCTGAACAAGCTGTCCGAGGCAATGAATTCCTAAGAAGTTAGGACAGAGGATTAAAGAAATGAGCATGCAGCAACTGAATCCGTCAGAGATCAGTGAAATTATCAAGCAGCGCATCGACCAGCTCGATGTCAGCTCAGAGGCCCGCAACGAGGGCACGGTAGTTTCAGTCAGCGACGGCATCATCCGTATTCACGGCCTGACCGACGTGATGTACGGGGAGATGATTGAATTTGACGGCGGCATCTACGGCATGGCGCTGAACCTCGAGCGCGACTCCGTCGGTGCTGTAATCCTCGGTGAGTACAAGGGCCTGGCGGAAGGCCAGACCTGCCGTTGCACTGGCCGCATCCTGGAAGTACCGGTGGGTCCGGAACTGCAGGGCCGTGTTGTCGACGCGCTGGGTAACCCCATTGACGGCAAGGGTCCGGTGAACGCGCAGATGACCGACGCGCTGGAAAAAGTAGCGCCCGGCGTTATCGCCCGTCAGTCGGTGGACCAGCCGGTGCAGATTGGCCTCAAGGCGATCGATGCCATGGTGCCGATCGGCCGCGGCCAGCGTGAGCTGATCATCGGCGACCGCCAGGTCGGCAAAACCGCAATTGCCATCGACGCCATCATCAACCAAAAGAACACCGGCATTAAGTGTATCTATGTGGCGGTGGGCCAGAAGGCATCCTCTGTTGCCGCCGTGGTGCGCAAGCTGGAAGAGCACGGCGCCATGGACCACACCATCGTAGTGGCGGCCAACGCCTCCGACCCGGCCTCCATGCAGTACCTGGCTCCGTTTGCCGGCTGCACCATGGGTGAGTATTACCGCGACCGCGGTGAAGACGCGTTGATCATCTACGATGACCTGACCAAGCAGGCCTGGGCGTATCGCCAGATCTCCCTGCTGCTGCGTCGTCCGCCGGGCCGTGAAGCCTACCCGGGTGACGTCTTCTACCTGCACTCACGCCTGCTGGAGCGCGCGGCCCGGGTGAACGCCGACTACGTCGAGAAGTTCACCAACGGTGAGGTGACGGGCCAGACCGGCTCTCTGACCGCCCTGCCGGTGATCGAAACCCAGGCCGGCGACGTGTCAGCCTTCGTACCGACCAACGTGATCTCTATTACCGACGGCCAGATCTTCCTGGAAACCGACATGTTCAATGCCGGTATTCGCCCGGCCATGAACGCCGGTATCTCGGTGTCTCGTGTCGGTGGCGCGGCCCAGACCAAGATCATGAAAAAGCTGTCCGGTGGCATTCGTACCGCGCTGGCCCAGTACCGCGAACTGGCGGCCTTCTCCCAGTTTGCCTCTGATCTTGACGACGCTACCAAGGCCCAGCTCGATCACGGTGAGCGTGTGACCGAGCTGATGAAGCAGACGCAGTATGCTCCCCAGACAATTGCCGAGATGGGCCTGCTGATTTACGCCGCTGACAATGAGTACCTGACTGACGTTGAGGTCGAGAAAGTCGGCGATTTCGAGTCGGCGCTGCTGGCCTATATGAAGGCAGAACACGCTGACCTGATGGACGGCATCGTGGCCTCCGGCGACTGGAACGACGAGCTCGAGGGCGAGTTCAAGTCTGCCCTGGAAACCTTCAAGTCCACCCAGACCTGGTAAGAGGCGAGCCCAATGGCAGTCGGAAAAGAAATTCGCACCAAGATCTCGAGTATCCAGAGTACTCAGAAGATCACCAGTGCGATGGAAATGGTTGCGGCCAGCAAGATGCGCCGCGCCCAGGACCGCATGGAAGTCGGCAAGCCCTACGCCAATCGCATCCGCAGTGTGGTCGGCCACCTCGCCCATGCCAATCCCGAGTACCAGCACCTGTTCATGCAGGAGCGCGAGGTCAAGCGGGTGGGCTATATCGTGGTGTCCACCGACCGTGGCCTGTGCGGCGGCCTCAACATCAACCTGTTCAAAGCGGCGATTCGCTCCATGAAGGAGTGGGACGACCAGGGCATACCGGTGGACCTGTGCCTGATAGGCGCCAAGGCCTCCGGCTTCTTTGGCAGCTTCGGCGGCAACATCGTTGCAGCGACTCGCGACCTGGGTGAAGAACCCCTGCTGGCGGACCTGATCGGTTCTGTGAAGACCATGCTGGACGGCTTCGCCGACGGTAAGCTCGACAAGCTGTACCTGGTCAGCAACGAGTTCGTGAACACCATGACCCAGAACCCCACGGTCGAGCAGATTCTGCCGCTGGTGCCGGAGGAATCCGACGACATGGGCCATCACTGGGATTACATCTACGAGCCGGAAGCCCGCGACCTGCTGGATGGCCTGCTGGCTCGTTATATCGAGTCACTGGTGTACCAGGCCGTGGTCGAGAATGGCGCCTGTGAACAGGCGGCGCGCATGCTGGCCATGAAGAACGCCACCGACAACGCCGGCGAGCTGATCGACGACCTGCAGCTTATCTACAACAAGGCCCGGCAGGCGGCGATTACCCAGGAACTGTCAGAAATTGTGAGTGGTGCCGCGGCGATCAGCTGATAGCTGAACCAGCGCGACATGACCCAGCAAGAATTAGCATTTAATACAGAGGATTCGAACATGAGCAGCGGACGAATCGTACAAATCATCGGCGCGGTCATCGACGTGGAATTCCCGCGCGATGCCGTTCCGCAGGTATACGACGCCCTGACGGTCAGCGATAAAGGCCTGACCCTGGAAGTACAGCAACAGCTTGGAGACGGCGTGGTTCGCGCCATCGCCATGGGCTCTTCGGAAGGCCTGTCTCGCGGCCTGTCCGTGGAGAATACCCAGGCGCCGATCCAGGTTCCCGTCGGCGTTGAGACGCTCGGCCGCATCATGGACGTACTCGGCAACCCCATCGACGAGCGCGGCCCGATCGGTGAGCAGGAGCGTTCCTCCATTCACCGCAAGGCACCGACCTATGAAGAGCTGGCAGCCTCTGAAGAGCTGCTGGAAACCGGCATCAAGGTGATCGACCTGGTCTGCCCCTTCGCCAAGGGCGGTAAGGTCGGCCTGTTCGGCGGCGCCGGCGTGGGCAAGACCGTGAACATGATGGAGCTGATCAACAATATCGCCACCGAGCACTCTGGCCTGTCGGTATTCGCCGGTGTGGGTGAACGTACTCGTGAAGGTAATGACTTCTACTACGAGATGCAGGAGTCCGGCGTTGTAAATGTCGAGACCCTCACCGATTCCAAGGTGGCGATGGTCTACGGCCAGATGAACGAGCCACCGGGCAACCGCCTGCGGGTGGCCCTGACCGGCCTCACCATGGCCGAGAAATTCCGTGACGAAGGCCGTGATGTACTGCTGTTCGTCGACAACATCTACCGTTATACGCTGGCAGGTACCGAGGTATCCGCGCTGCTGGGCCGTATGCCCTCCGCGGTAGGTTACCAGCCCACCCTGGCCCTGGAGATGGGTGAACTGCAGGAGCGCATTACCTCCACCAAGACCGGTTCCATCACCTCCATCCAGGCGGTATACGTCCCGGCGGACGACCTGACTGACCCGTCGCCGGCCACCACCTTTGCTCACCTCGACTCCACCGTGGTACTGAGCCGTGACATCGCCGCCAAGGGTATCTACCCGGCGGTAGATCCGCTGGACTCTACCTCACGCCAGCTCGACCCGCTCATCATTGGCAACGAGCACTACGAAGTGGCCCGCGGTGTGCAGTCGGTACTGCAGCGCTACAAGGAGCTGAAAGACATCATCGCGATTCTCGGCATGGACGAACTGTCCGAGGAAGACAAGCTGACGGTAGCCCGCGCCCGTAAGATCGAGCGCTTCCTGTCCCAGCCCTTCCACGTGGCGGAAGTCTTCACCGGCTCCCCGGGCAAGTACGTGTCCCTCAAGGACACCATTGCCAGCTTCAAGGGCCTGTTGGCCGGCGAATATGATCACCTGCCCGAGCAGGCGTTCTACATGGTCGGTAACATCGAGGAAGCCATCGAGAAAGCGAAGAACCTGTAAGGTTTCGCTGCGAGGTCAAACGCTATGTCCATGACAATCCACTGCGATATCGTTTCCGCCGAACAGGAGATCTTCTCCGGCCTGGTGGAAAGCCTGGTCGCAACGGGCTCGCAGGGTGAGCTGGGCGTGAACTACGGTCACGCCCCGCTGCTGACTGACCTGGTGCCCGGCCCGATCCGCATCGTCAAGCAGAACGGTGAGGAAGAGGTCTACTACGTATCCGGCGGCTTCCTGGAGGTGCAGCCCGGTGTGGTCTCCGTTCTGGCCGACACTGCCATTCGCGCTGACGACGTGGACGAAGCCGCCGCCGAGGAAGCCCGCCAGGCGGCTGAAAAAGCCCTGGCCGGCCAAAGCGGTGAGTTCGACTACGGCCGCGCCGCGGCGCAGCTCGCCGAGGCTGCTGCCCAGCTCCGCACCCTGCAGAAAATGCGCAACCGCGCCGGTCGCGGCTAGTCCCGCTTAAGGTAAATCCGCTAGAAGAGGGAGAAACTCTTGTCTAGTCTCGTTTCGGTGCTCTACAGAGAGTATTTCTAGCTGTCCCCATCCCGCTCGAATATAGAAGTAGAGTGCCATGTCTAGAGGCTGACTTGGTATTAGATGGATTAGCATTTCAAGCGACATAGTGAGTCTACGATCCTTTGGGATAGAGGCTTTTAAATATCTATCTTCCAGCGCAGTTAGCGCATGTCTAGCTTCGATTGAGCTGGGTGCGCTTTCAGCTAGCTCACGTCGTCTTTCGACTACTTGTTTCCCTGCCGTCTCCCAAGGGAGAAGCGTTATCTTGCCAGGACGATCAAGAACCATAAGTGAATGAGTTTCGTTTGACTGAGGATCTATCCAACCTACCCGCCTCGCAATCGAGGCAGGTATCAGTAGCCTCCTTCTCTCCCCCAGCTCAGCAACATCCTGGCCGAAAGGTGCCACATCGTTACTATCAAGGGGCAGCTTAGTGCTGCTTTCTCTGGGCAATATGGGTCAATCTGGGCACAAATATAATCCAGATTGTGCCTTACCTCGGAAAAAATAAAAACTATAATTAACAATAGCTTAAGAAACTCAAAAGGCACCATATCTAGTGGTTTATAGTGGGTCTATTTACAATATATGGGTAGATATGGGAGCATTGTATCAACCTTAGATTGGGAGCAGGGCTTTTCTCGTCGAGTTTGCCAACCTTGATGCTTCAGCTATCTTTTCCTGATGGGAGAAGTGAAATGACCGAACAACAGTTTCCAGCAATGATTGGCTTTAGGCACGTGATAGAAGATGCCTTACAGGTGATTGATGCTGGTGACATCTCTCCAGAAAGACGCGAGTTTGTTTTACAGAGCATCCTGGACTTTGTGCGAGAAGCTACTAGGGGTTTTGATATTGTTCGCAGTAACTCATTTTTGGTGGGCACTGATGATCGAAGCGCCTTCGATGCCTTTTCCTTAGTTGACAGCTGTTTAGGTGAAAACTCTGGCTCTATAGATCGTGTGGAGTTAGAGAACATCCAGAAGGTAATGCAACAGCTTCAAGGTAGTGCCAAAGTGAGTGAAGATCTCCTCGGTTCAACTAGATCGCTTCTTTCTGAACTCCTATCATCACTTGAAAGCCAAGCCAATGTTGGTATACCCGCGGTGCCAGAAGAACTGAGGTTTGCGCACTAGGTACTAAGGCTACAGCTCTCCACCGGTTGAAAACACTCAAGGAATTTCCACTTCTATCGCCAAGCGTCTAGTTTTTTTGTAACGAGAGCAGGTACCTGCTATTAAAGTGTTCATATCCAGAAATCTGTTGGTAGTTGGAAATGTCACACGATGCAGCGCTTCTCGCAGTTCAGTTCTCCATCGAAAGACTACAAAGACAAGCGCAAGAGCTTTCAAAAAAGCAGTACCCTGGTGATCACATTGGGCCGAGACTCTGGCTGGAGTTAGTCTTTGGTCTCCTTTCAACCGCCAGTCAGTACATTGAAGACTACAGCCAAGGAGATAATCTAGACCAGAAAGCGTTGGTCGATGTGAGAGAAGCTTCGCGGCTAGGAAATGTTGCGTATCAGTGCCTGTCTCTTCTTCGAGGAGCTGGTGTAGACGAATTACCCTACGCCGTCGTTTTGCCGTTGCAAAGGTGGTTCGACAAGCAAAATGTTCTGGAGACAACATTCTTTCGTGCTGAGCTCGTAGCGAATTACGAGTTGATGACTATAGGCAAGGAGACCTTCTCTGGAATTAGAAATCCATCACTAGAACTTCAAGAAGCTATCGATAAAATCAGTTGGCCTGTAAGAAGAGTCACAGTTCCTAGTAAAGCATTCTCCCTTCTTCCGCACTTTGCGATCGTGGCACACGAGCTCGGGCATGCCTTGTACCATAGGGTTAACTGGGATACGACTGAAATTGATGCGGCTTTTAGCCAACAGTCGAGTACAAGTATCGACGCAATCAACCAGGCCTTGGGATCTAAAAGCGGTGGCTTAGAAGTAGTTCAGAAATACAAAGCTGTTTTCTTCAACTGGTTTGAGGAGCTTGCTGCGGATGCATTTGCGTTTTATCTGACTGGTCCCGCTATTTTTTTTGCACTTTCAGCCTTCTTGCAGCAGTTGGGTGGTGCTGGGACGTCGATAACACACCCCAGCAATACCCTAAGGCGAAGAGCTTTGTTCGACCAGCTTAATCAAGGCTCGTTCTGTGATGTGTTTGAAGAGTTCACGGATATGCCATTAACAGAGGATTTTAACAGCCCTCTTATGGGGCCAACTGCCCTCAAAACTGATGTGTTTGCTCAACTTCGCCGAAGCAAAATTCCCATTATGGAGAGCGCGATAGTTTCTGAGCTACATGAAACCATGCACTTGGTACTGCCCGTGATCTATCGAAGAGTACATGAGTACTTGAAAGCAGTAGCCGAAGACATGATATATACCTCCGAGCACTTTCATTCCGATCTCTCTAACCACTTAGAGCCATTGCTTTCTGCTATTCCTCCGATTGAATGTGTTGACAATGGCACTCACATTCCGACCGAGTTTCCTACCATCCTAAATGTAGGATGGGTTGCGCTTCTTACCGGGCTGGAAGACTTGAAACTAAGAACAAATGGGAAGGACAGTGGCGCAGAAAAATTAGAACAATTGCATGATGTCTTGATCAAAGCAGTCGAGCTATCTGAAGCTCGCAGAAGCTGGGGGTCTATTGAATGACAACACTATCTGGTAGTGCGATCCGGGCAAGGCTACAAGAACAGTCTCTCCAGAAACGCTTAGTTGTAAGTCCTTTATTGGAGCCAAGCGAACAATTAAAAGATAGACAAGCATCGATAGACGTTAGGCTTGGATTCCAGTTTGCGTTGGTTGCCCCCTCTTCGTTTGGCGCAATCGACGAGTTTGATATTGAGATAAATTCTGACGCGGCACCGGTCCTGCAATCACTTTATAACGAAGTCTATGTCCCCCTTGGCGGTGAGCTAGTGATTCATCCCCACCAGTTCATCCTGGCAGAAACACTCGAGTATTTGAGGCTTCCGCATGACTTGATGGCTTATGTTGTCGGACGGTCTACGTGGGGGAGGTTAGGGCTCATCGTTGCGACTGCAATTGGTATCCATCCAGGCTTCGCGGGGGCACTAACACTGGAGTTGAGAAACCTAGGAGAAACGCCACTCACGCTTCACCCTGGGCAAGCGATAGCACAGCTGTTCCTCCACAATGTAGATGATGCGATCCCGGACGCAGCCATAGAGGAAAACAACAATCAGTATGGAGGAGCATTTGATCTAATTCCGCGTAAGATGTCTTCGACGGTAACGCACAAAAAACTGTCCATCCTTAAAGAGAAATTTCGCGCCTCGCGAGCACGAATTAGCGGACACTAGATCGCCCAATCGTTTTTTGGATACTGCACAGGGACAATGCCTCCAGAATCTTACAAGCGGCACTTCTAAACCCTTCTATAACCTCTAGCAATAGAGCCCTCGCTGTATTTTCTAGAGCTGCCTTAGCTCTTTGCTGGCACCTTTGGTGGGTTCAATTCATCGGAGCACAAGTGCCTTGATTCTATTTGTGACGAACCACCTGCTTGCTAGCACATGGCCGCACTTGCCGATATGCTGCGGAAAACAAGAGGACCACCGATGTCTCCCGACCAGGTCGCCGACTGGACTTCCATACTTCCTCCCCTGCTGGCCATCGGCCTCGCGCTGTGGCTGCGCGCGGTAATCCCGTCGATTTTCCTGGGCATCTGGGTCGGCATGGTGCTGGAGAGTGGTGACGGCCTGGGTGGCGTGTTTACCGCCCTGCTGGAGACCTTCCAGGTGCGGATTTTCCAGGTCATGCTGGATTCCGATAACGTCTCGGTGCTGCTGTTTACCGGCATGATCGGCGGCATGGTAGGTATCATTTCCCGCAACGGTGGCATGCACGGCATCGTCAACCTGGTGATGGCCTGGGCGCATACGGTGCGCCGCGGGCAGCTCTCGGTCTGGTTTCTGGGCCTGTGCATCTTCTTCGACGACTACACCAACACCCTGGTGGTGGGAAACACCGTGCGCCCGGTGACCGACCGGCTGCAGATATCGCGCGAAAAGCTCGCCTACCTGGTGGACTCCACCGCGGCGCCGGTGGCCTGCATTGCCGTGCTCACTACCTGGATTGGCTACGAGCTGGGCCTGATCAGCAAGGCCATTGCCGGGCTGGAGGGCTTTCACATGAACGCCACCGGCGTATTCCTCAACTCCATTCCCTACAGCTTCTACCCGATCCTGGCGATCTTCTTCGTGTTCCTGGTGAGCTGGTCGTGCCGGGACTTCGGCCCCATGCGCAAGGCAGAGCTGCGCAGCCGGGTGACGGGCCAGGTGGCGCCAGTGTCCAGCGGTGAGGGCCTGGTGGGTCCACTGGATACGGAGCTGGATGAAGTCATACCGCGGCGTGCGGTAAACGCCCTGCTACCGATTGTCACCCTGATCGGCAGCTGCTTCGCCAGCCTCTATATCACCGGCGAAGGTGACACCCTGCGCGCCCGGCTGGGCTCCGCCGATGTATACCGCGCACTGCTGTGGGGATCATTCCTGGGAGCCTCGGTGGCCGGCGCGCTGACACTGGGCCAGCGCATCATGTCACTGGAGGCGTTGATCAAGTCCTGGGTGAAGGGTGTCAGCGTCATGGTGGAACCGTTGATCATCCTGGTGCTCGCCTGGGCCCTGTCCGATACCACCTCGGCGTTGGGGACGGCGGATTTCCTGGTGGCGGCAACCGGCGACAAGCTGGTCCTGCCGCTGGTGCCGGCGGGCACCTTCCTGCTGGCGGCAGTCACGGCCTTTGCCACCGGTTCCAGCTGGGGGGTGATGGCGATCCTGCTGCCGCTGGTGATTCCGGTGACCTGGTCCGCAATTCTCGCCGGCGGCGGGCCGCCGGCGGAATCCCTGCCGCTGATCTTTTCCACCGTTGCCAGTGTGCTGTGCGGTGCCGTGTGGGGTGACCACTGCTCGCCGATATCCGATACCACGGTGCTGTCTTCACTGGCGTCTGGCTGTGATCACGTCGAACACGTCCGCACCCAGATGCCTTATGCGTTGCTGGTGGGCAGCGTGGCAATACTCATCTGCCTGGTACCGGTCGGCTACGGTGCGCCCTGGTGGCTGGTGCTGCTATTGGCCCTGGCGGCATTGGTGGGCAGCCATCGGCTACTCGGCAAACCGGTGGAAACAGCCGGGGCCGCCCCGGAGGCGCCACAACAAACGTTATAGCAGCCCCCACAAGGTATCAAACATGAGCTTCTGGGTGCTGGCGATGGCGGGTGACTCAATCACAATCACTACCGGGTAGTTCTTCTGGGCCAGGGTAATGATGGCCACCTTCGGTGGATAGATGGCGATATAGGAGGCGTCGCTGCCCGCTCCGGCGGGCAGCCATTTGCGTTCGGCCAGCTCGGCTTCGTCGCCGCCTTCGCCGATGGCAATCACACGCACCCGGATGCCGCGCTCTACCCGCTGGCGAGTGAAGTTGGGGAACGGGCGGTACAGGTGCTCACGGAGGGTCTTGGTGGAGATAACCGCGTAAGCGGGGTCTGCGAGCCGTTCCGTGGAGTCCAGCAAATCACGCAACACCAGCTCGACACCATCGTCGCCTTCGTAAAAGCGCACGTTGTCCGGCAGGGCTTCCGGCTGTTCACTTTTGAGCGCGGGGATGATCTCCCGCCGCAGCGTCTCCAGGGCCTGGTTCAGGGCCTGCTGTTTGCTCTCACCCAGCTGCAGCAGGCGTTCCGGGTCCTCGGCCTGGAACACCCGGCGTTTGCCGCGCGGGAAGTAGCTGACAATGCCGCGGGTCGCCAGCTCCTTGAGGGTTTCGTACGTGGTGCCGCGATTGATGCCACTTTCCGCCGCCACGTCGCGGATCGACGCCGGCCCGAGCCGTAGCAGGGCGTGGTAGATGCGTACCTGGCGCTCACTGAGGTCCAGCGCCAGCAGGCTGTCGAGCTGCATCCCGCTCTCCTGCCGTTGTCAATTTTTCAGTGACAAAGGCCGTTGTATTGCCCGAGTCCAATGAAGATAATGCGTAGCTCGTACAAAAATGTCAAAAATGTTCTGACAGTATGATGCCCTTTGGGATCACTCTCCAGTTGGATAGCCGATTTTACCGATGGATGTCCTGCACCATCAGCATGCGCTAACCTGTTGCACAATCGGCCGCAGGTGCGGCCCGGGGAACCCTGCACAATGAAACTCGATATCGTTATTCTCGCCGCCGGTGAAGGCAAACGCATGCGGTCAGCCCTGCCCAAGGTGCTCCACCGGGTGGGTGGTGTTTCCCTGTTGCAGCATGTAATCAACAGTGCAGAGGCCCTGGCCCCGGTGGCCTGCCACGTGGTCGTCGGGCACGGTTCCGAGCAGGTGCGCGAGAGCCTGGCCCAAAGCCGCATCAACTGGGTGCTGCAGGACCACCAGCTCGGCACCGGTCACGCCGTTATGCAGGCCCTGCCGGCGATTGACGACGACGCCATGGTGCTGGTGCTCTACGGCGATGTCCCGCTGATCAGCCCCGATACCCTCAAGGACCTGCTGGCGCAGGCCATGACCGGCCCGGCGCTGCTGACCGCCCGGGTCAACGACCCACACGGCTATGGACGCATTCTGCGCACCAAGAAAGGCAAGCTGGTGGGCGTGGTCGAGGAGCGCGATGCCATCCCCAAGGAGCGGCTGATCAACGAGATCAACACCGGCATCCTCGCGGCGCCTGCCCATCACCTCAAGCAGCTGTTGCCGCAGGTCGGCAACAACAACGCCCAGGGAGAATACTACCTGCCGGACATAGTCGGTCTGGCTTTGCGGGAGGGTATCCCGGTGGCGACGTCCACTGCGCCGTCGGAGATCGAAGTGTTGGGCGTCAACGACAGGGTGCAGCTGAACCGGGTGGAGAGAGAGTACCAGCGCCGCCTGGCGGCCCAGCTGTTGCGGGCCGGGGTGGGTGTGGCTGACGGCAGCCGGCTGGACATCCGCGGCAGCTTGGAATGCGGGCGCGATGTTTCCATCGATGTGAACTGTGTTTTTGAAGGCACAAATTCACTGGCTGACGGCGTCAAGGTGGGCGCCAACTGCGTGCTCATTGACTGCGCCATCGGTGCAGGGACAGAAATCAAACCGTTTACGCACATGGAAGGCGTTGCGACCGCCGCTAACTGTGTAATTGGTCCTTTTGCCCGCCTGCGGCCTGAAACCCGCCTCGCGGAGGCAGTCCGTATCGGCAATTTTGTCGAAACCAAAAAATCCGACATCGGTGCCGGCAGCAAGGTGAATCACCTGAGCTATATCGGTGACACCGATATGGGTGAGCGCGTCAATATCGGCGCCGGCACCATTACCTGTAACTACGATGGCGCCAACAAGCATCGCACCCAGATCGGTAACAGCGTGTTCGTCGGTTCCAATTCCACTCTCGTGGCACCAGTGGAAATCGAGGATCGCGGTTTCGTCGGTGCGGGATCCACGATCACCAAAACGGTGCCGGGCAACCAGCTGGCTATCTCCCGCGCCCGCCAGCGCAACCTGGACGGCTGGAAGCGCCCGGAGAAAAAGCCCCTCGACCCGCCCGAGGCCGTCCCCGCCGAAGATCCCTCCGAGAGCGACGCATAGGAAGAACGCCGGCCGCAGCGGTGACATCGTCAGGGCTCGTTCGCGTTATCCTGAACCAGTGAGCCCTGCTACAGTGGGGTTGTGGTAGCTTGAGGTAAATGTAATGCGTTGCTTGTTGTCCGTCTTTTTCAGTCTCGGGCTGATTTTCTCTCCGCTCCTGGCCCTGGCCGAATGCATGCGCGATGATGGCCGTATAGAGACCGTGTGTGGTGCGGGTCCTTGCCTGAAAGACCGCTACGGAGAAGTGTATTGCGCACCACATATCGATGGCAGCGCCGTACTGGACCGCTACCGAAATGTCGTGTGCTCAGTGGGCCAGTGCCAGCGCAGTATCAAGGATGAAATCATTTGCTCCAGCCAGCCCGGCGGCGCCGTACTCAAGAATATCCACGGCGAGATCGACTGCTACGGGGCTTGCCGGCTTGCGAGTATCGAGGCCTGTGAGCGTAACTTCACCGGCCCGCTGGACGAAGACGGCAAGCTGATTCTCGGCCCCGGACAGCCGCCCACGGGCTTTAACGGCTACCGTCCCCCAGGCCGCCCAGCCAGATAGGTGATGACCAGGCGCGTTCCCGGCAGGTGGCTCGCTCGTGGCTTTCAGTTCCCCAGACCAGGCCCCGGGGTATCAGACAGCGTCCACCAGTGCCTGCTCGGCTCTTTCGCGCAACCATCGGTGGCGCGGATCACCGGAGAAGCGTCGGTGCCAGAACATGTAGTAGTTGTACGCTGGCAGCTCGAATGGCAATGGCTTTGTCTTGATCGTCGCTTCTCTGGCAAGAACGCGAGCGACCTGAGAGGGTAGCGTGACGAGGAAGTCATCTGCCAGCAACTCCGGAGTAATCTCTGCAAAGCCCGGTACGGTGGCTACCAGCCGGCGCTTGAACTGCAGTTTTTCCAGTGCGTCATCGATTATCCCCCGGCCTGAATCCAGTGGTGCCACCATCAGGTGCAGCGCCTCGGCATAGTTCTTCACCGTGAGCTTCTTGTTGGCCAGCCTGTGTCCGGCACCCATCACCACCACAAAGTGCTCACTATAGAGGCGCTTCTGAATCAGCTGTTCCGGTGCACTCCAGTTGACGCCGATCGCTACGTCAACACGTCCGCTCTCCAGTTCACGTATTGCATAGTCGCGAGCCAGTCTGCGCACGGAAAGTCGCACCCCGGGCGACTGGTGCTGCAGTGTACGCAGCAGGGGGGTGCTGATCATCCTGCATATCTCGTCGGTGGTCTCGATGACGAATGCGCCACTCAGCTGCTGCGGATCAAAGTGGGTGCTCTCGTTCAGCTCCTCGAGCTGACTGAGAATCGACTCCACCCGGGTGATCAAGCTCTCTGCTTTGGCGGTAGCCTGCATCCCTCCGCCCGTGCGCACGAAAAGTTCATCCTGGAACCATTCCCTGAGCTTCTGCAATTGCTTGCTGACGGAGGACTGTGAGCAACCCAGAACGTCGGCGGCATCGACCAGCGTGCGCTCGGAAAACACAACTTTAAAGGTGGCGAGCAGCTGGAGCCGCTCGTTCATAATATTCTTCATTGGAATAGTATAACTTCCAACTATTCTATTTTGTAAATCACGCTTTGCGCCTATTCTCCCGCTCGCCATCAGGCTGCCCGGTCGACGCCGCTGTGAGACGCACGCCGGCCGCTCGGGCACATGTTTTATTCAAAGGAGAAAACTCATGTACACGCTGTATTCCATTCCGGGTTCCTGCTCAACCGGTATCCACGTGCTGCTGAAAGCGTTGGGACAGGATGTGAAAATCGTGCCGCGCGACGATGTTCCGAACTATGAAGAGCTGGTGCCGACCAACCAGGTACCTGCGCTGGACGACGGTGAACAACTGCTGACAGAAGGCGCCGCTATCGCGCTCTTCCTGATGGAGAAGCACCTGGGTGATGCTTCGCCAGCGGTTGGACCCGATAGCCAGCAATTCCGGCATTGGCTACTGTTCAACTACGCCACCCTGCATCCCGCCTATTCCAAGCTGTTTTCGGTAAGTGCGCTGATGGAAGAGGGTGAGGAAAAAACACTGCTGATGCAGAAGCTGGCAGACCGGGTCTCAGCTATCTGGGCGATCGTGGATCGTCGTCTCGGTGACCGCGATTTCCTGGTGGGCACTGCGCCGACGCTTCTCGATTACCTGATTGTGCTGTATGCGAACTGGGGCAATAGCTTTCCGCAGCTGCAGATTGAGTTGGGAAGCGATGTGGAACGGGTAGTCGCCAATGTGCGCACACTGCCCGAGTTCACGGCCGCTGCCCGGGCGGAGGGTCTGTCACTATGAGCGAGCTGGCCCACCAGATTGCAGAGATCGAAGGCGTTATTGAGCGCTATTTTGAAGGGCTCCACCACGCCGATCCTGAGCGCCTCGGCAAGGTGTTCCATCCACAGGCCATCTACGCCACCGCAGATGAAACGCCGCCGCTGATTCGCGATATGCCCGAGTACATGTCCATTGTGGCGAAACGTCAGTCGCCCGCCTCTCTCGGGGCAGTGCGCAGGGATTCCATTGATTCGATAGAGCTTGCCGGCGCCAATACGGCGTTTGCAAAGGTGCGCTGTGTCATTGCCCCAAGAGATTTTGTGGACTACCTGACGCTTGTCCGCACGGATGGACGCTGGCAGGTGATAGCCAAGGTCTTCCATTTCACCGAGCAGACACAGGCCGACTGAGGAAAAGTTATGCCTTATATCAATATCAAGATAACCCGCGAAGGAGTGACAGCGGCGGAAAAAGCGGCATTGATCGATGGCGCCACGCAACTTCTGGTTGAAGTGCTGGGAAAAAACCCGGCCACCACCGTCGTAGTGATCAATGAAGTCGAAGTGGAGGATTGGGGCATCGGTGGCCTGCCTGTAGAGGAGTACCGGATGAGGCTGGAATCATGACAGCGGGAGTACCGGGTTGGCTGCTTTCGGGCACCATGCTGGCTGCCGGCGTCGGCATCCCGGTGATGGCGGCGCTCAATGCCGGCCTGGGGATCAAGCTGGGGAGCTCGGTGTATGCGGCGGTGATACTTTTCAGCGTCGCGCTGGCGACCAGCTTGCTGCTTGCTCTGCTGCGACCTGTGCCCGTCTCGCTGTCTCCGGCCCCGCCGTACTTTTACGGTGCGGGTCTGATCATCGCCTTCTATCTGCTATCGATCACCGCTATATCCCCGCGGCTTGGCGTCGGAAACGCGGTCTTCCTGGTATTGCTGGGCCAGCTGGTAGCCGCCAGCGTTATCGACCACCTGGGGTTGTTTGGCGTGCCGCGCTTCCCGTTCGACCCGGCGAGGGCTCTCGGTCTTGTGGTGATGGCGCTGGGCGTGTTTCTGACTCGACGTCCCCCGCTCTAGCGTTCGGACGGTGCGCCGCCCAGCCAGATAGGCGATGACCAGGCGCGCTCCTGGATCGTTGCCGGTAGATCGTGGCGCGGCTCAACCCCTGCGCGCAGCGCATCCCAGGTGGACCAGCGGCAGGTGGGATTTTCCAGCGCCCGCAGGTAGTAGAACGCTGCCTGGCCGGGCTGATAGTCCGGGTCCCGCCAGGCGGTCTTGAGTTCACTGGCACCGACGCCGGCGGTGGTAGAGCAGTCCGCCAGTTTTACCTCGGCACCGTTGTCCGGGCAGCGGTGGGTGTTCGGGTCTACCACGCCGCCGTCGGCACAGGCGATATCGAACACCTGCTCCCGGTGTTCGCCGTTCTCGATCCAGCCCTTGATGAGTTGCAGTCTCTGCAGCGGCGTGCCATTGGCGTCAGCGATGGCCCAGCCGATAAACAGGGGCGCGGTCTCGCCGGCGGGCAGCTCGCCGCCCATGGTGACGCCATCCCGGTAGGCGGTGCTGACCAGCTCGGTGCTGTTAACAAGCCCGGGATCCAAATCGCCGGCAAAGAAGCGCAGGCGGATGCGCGGGCCGCTGGTGGCAAAGGTTTCCTTGCGTCGGAAGGCCTCGTAAATGGCCTCCCTCGTGTTCTCCTCGGCCCACACCGCGGCGGTCCCCGACGCCGACCAGTATTCGAAGGATGAGATAGCAAAGTAATCGCGACCCTCCACGGTCGTCACCAGGC
This sequence comes from Halieaceae bacterium, assembly GCA_965229625.1. GTDB lineage: Bacteria > Pseudomonadota > Gammaproteobacteria > Pseudomonadales > Halieaceae > JANQIO01. The sequence continues at coordinate 2,813,486 of CBDDJJ010000001.1, read as the reverse complement.
CGGGGTCGTACCACTTTGCCAGGGTGCCGTGCAGGAAGCGCGCCGGTACGCTACCGCGCCGCTCCGCGGTGCCGTCCAGCATCCCCGTCTTGGAGTGGTAGTTGTCTTCTTCCAGGTAGGCAGCCCCGGTGTGAGTATCGCTGGCGGCGACCAGGCCGAACTGGTAGGGGTTGCTGATGCCGGTCTCTGCCAGCGCCAGGCCACGCAGGTAGGCGTCGCGGACATAGCTGCCGGCGGGTTCGCTCTCAAGCTTGGTAGCCACGCGGTAGGGGGCGATCTCGAAGTCGGCCCACTCGTCGTTCTTTGACAGCAGCGGGTGGGTCTCCGAGGTGCCCTTGACCTGGGTGATCTCCACCAGGGGTTCGTTGCGCATGCGCTGCTCGGCGTAGTCGTCATCCAGCGGGTCACCGGCCCAGTCCACCAGCTTGAACATCTGGCCATTGGAGCCGTTGGAGTTGTGGGGAATCGCGAGACTCTCGATGCCCTGTTCACGCAGCGCGTCCATCCAGTCCCACAGCCCTTCCGGGTTCTGGGAGTTGAGCCGTGAAAACGGCATGGCCGGCAGGCGTTCCGTGTCCTTGAAAATCACGTTGCGGTGCAGGTTGCCGCGGTCATCGCTGGAGGAGGTGTACTCGTAGGCGGCGAAGGTGGTGAAGTGGCCGGGTCGATAGGCCTCGTCGGCGGCAGTGATGGCCTCGCGCCATGTCGCGCGCGTGATGTTGTGCACCAACGTCTCGTCGATGCGGCCCTCCAGCACGTCGGCGATGAGTGCCGGCACGAAGTTGGAAAAAGCCGCACCGCGGGAGAGCAGGCTCAGGTCGGTCATATTGTCCGGATCGTTGATGCCGTGCAGGGCTTCGGTGATCGGGTATTTGCTGAGCCTTGGGTCCTTGTCCGCCGCTTTGACCAGGCCCATGAACATGGCGTGGTCGGTGACGGCGTAAAAATCCAGGGGTTGTTGCAGGCGCACCTCGAAACCCACCGGGTGCCTCAGGGCGGCGCCGCGCGCGTAGCGATAAGCATCTGCGGGTGTGGCCGTGGTGCCGAATGAATAGGCGTCGAAGGAATTGGCCGTGTGTACGTGCAGGTCGCCGAAGTAGGCGTTGCGGTCCGGGTTGGGGGGTGCCGGGCGGCGGTCAATTATATCCGTCACCGGCTCCAGTACCTGGTTGCCGCGGGACTCGCCGGCCAGGCCGCGCGATTCGTCCGATTGCCGATCCTCCAGGGATGGGCCGCAGGCAGTGAGTAGAGCAAGCAACGTGCCTGTCAGGGCTATTCTTATCATTGTCACCGTCTTGTGTCCGGGCTAACGCCGTCATGGTAACCCAGGCGTGCTGAGCGGAGGAATTGCCGTGGAAAAGCGGGGCAGCGCCCGGGTGATTTCGCTAGAATGCTGGGCATGGACGTCACCCGAATTCTCGAACCGCTCAATGACGCCCAGCGCGATGCGGTAGCCTCCGAAAGTCAGAACATGCTGGTCCTCGCCGGTGCCGGCAGTGGCAAGACCCGCGTGCTGGTGCACCGCATAGCCTGGCTGATCCAGGCTGACGGCCTCTCACCCTGGTCCATTCTCGCGGTCACCTTTACCAACAAGGCAGCGCGAGAGATGCGCTCACGCATCGAGGACATGCTCGCCATCGGCACCCACGGTATGTGGGTAGGCACCTTCCACGGTCTCGCCCATCGCCTGCTGAAAGCCCACTGGCAGGAGGCCGGGCTGCCGCAGAATTTCCAGATCCTCGATTCCGACGACCAGCTGCGGCTGGTCAAGCGCATCTGCCGCGAGCTGGACCTGGACGAGGGGCGCTGGCCGCCGCGCCAGGCCCAGTGGTACATCAATGGCCAGAAAGATGAAGGCCGTCGCGCTGCCCACATCGAGGCACAGCAAAGCGACCCCTACGAGTACACGATGTGGCGTGTCTACACGGCTTACGAAGAGGCCTGCGAACGCGGCGGCCTGGTGGATTTCGCCGAGTTGCTGCTGCGCGCGCACGAGCTGTGGCTCAAGAACCCGGACCTGCTGGCCCACTACCAGGAGCGCTTCAGGCACGTGTTGGTGGACGAGTTCCAGGATACCAACACTATCCAGTACGCCTGGCTGCGGGTGCTGGTGGGGAATGCCATCCCCATCGTCGCCGTGGGTGACGACGACCAGTCCATCTACGGTTGGCGCGGTGCCAAGATCGAGAACATCCAGCGCTTCTCCCGCGATTTTGACCCGGTGCGCACCGTACGCCTGGAGCAGAACTACCGCTCGACCTCCACTATCCTCAAGGCCGCCAATGCGGTGATCTCCCACAACATGAACCGGCTCGGTAAGGAGCTGTGGACTGCGGGCGATGAAGGTGAAGCGATTACCCTGTATGCGGGCTTCAATGAACAGGACGAGGCGCGCTTTATTGTCGAACGCCTGGAGGACTGGACCGGCGAAGGGCAGGCGCGGTCCGATTCCGCCATTCTCTACCGCTCCAATGCCCAGTCGCGGGTGCTGGAAGAAGCGCTGATCCGTGCCGCCATGCCCTACCGCATCTACGGCGGCCAGCGCTTCTATGAGCGACTGGAGATCAAGAACGCGCTGGCATATATGCGGCTGCTGGTCAGTCGAGCCGACGATGCCGCGCTGGAGCGGGTCATCAACACGCCGCCGCGGGGCATCGGCGGCAAAACCGTGGATGCGGTGCGTGAGCTTGCCCGCGAACGGCAGTTTTCCCTGTGGCAGGCGATCAGTGCCATGGTGGAAGAAAAGCTGCTGCCGGGCCGTGCGCTCAATGCGCTGGAAGCCTTCTGCGTGCTGGTCAACGAGATGGATTCTGACACCTCGGAACTGCCACTCGCAGAACTTACCGAGCACGTAATCGAAGCCAGTGAGCTGGTGGAATACCACGGTAAGGAAAAAGGCGAGCGCGGCCAGGCCCGTATCGAAAACCTGCAGGAACTGGTGACTGCCGCCCGCCAGTTCGAACCGGAGAATGAGGAGCTGTCGCCGTTGCAGGAATTCCTGGACAACGCCGCGCTGGATGCCGGCGAAGCCCAGGCCGAGGAGCATGAAGACAGCGTACAGCTAATGACCCTGCACTCCGCCAAGGGCCTGGAATTTCCACTGGTGTTCCTGGCGGGCATGGAAGAGAACCTCTTCCCCCACCGTATGTCGCTGGAAGAGCCCGGCCGCCTCGAGGAAGAGCGCCGGCTCTGCTATGTCGGCATCACCCGCGCCATGCACCGGCTGGTGATTACCTACGCCGAGACCCGGCGCATGTACGGCAATGAGAATTTCAACGCGCCCTCGCGCTTCATCCGCGAGATTCCCAGCGAGTTGCTGGAAGAGGTGCGCCTGCATACGACTATTACCCGTCCCGCCAGTATCGGTTTCGCCGCCGAAGTGGAAGACACCGGCCTGAACCTGGGCCAGCGTGTGTTCCACCAGGTGTTCGGGGAAGGTGTGGTACTGAATTTTGAAGGCCGCGGCAGCAACGCCCGGGTCGAGGTCAACTTCGACGCTGAAGGCAGCAAGTGGCTGGTGGTGCAGTACGCCAACCTGCAGGCCATGTAGTAATGCCGCTCGCTGCATGGCAGCGGGTGGCGCGAACAATAAGTATAAGAAGGACGGATGCCATGACTGTCAATGAACGACGCCTGCTCCCCCTGGTCACCCTGCTCCTGCTCGCTCTGCTGGTCGCCGCACTGGCGGGATGGGTGCTCGATCGGGTTCACCGCGAGGGCCGCGCCGCCGGGCAGCAGGGGCTGGCCGAGGATGTCATTCACTGGAAGATGGTGACCACCTGGCCCAAGAACTTTCCCGGCCTGGGCCTGGGTCCGGAGAACTTTGCCCGCCGCGTCAATGAAATGAGCGGGGGTCGCCTGCAGATCCAGGTCTATGGCGGCGGCGAGATCGTGCCGCCGTTTGGCGTTTTTGATGCCGTGTCCCAGGGAGTCGCAGAGATCGGCCACGGGGCAGGCTATTACTGGACCGGAAAAGTGCCGGCTTCCGTGTTCTTCACCGCCGTACCGTTCGGCTTTACCGCTATCGAGGCCAGTGCCTGGATGCACTACGGCGGCGGCCTTGAGCTGTGGCGCAAGGCCTACGCGCCCTTCAACCTGATTCCCCTCGCCGGCGGCAACTCCGGTGTCCAGATGGCGGGCTGGTTCAACCGCGAGATCAATTCACTGGAGGATATGAAGGGGCTGAAAATGCGCATACCGGGCCTCGGGGGTGAAGTGTTCACTCGAGCCGGCGGTGTAGCCGTCACCATGCCCGGCGGTGAGCTCTATACCTCGCTACAAACCGGGGTGATCGATGCCACTGAATGGGTGGGCCCCTACAATGACCTCGCCATGGGCCTGCACGAAGTGGCGGAGTACTACTACTACCCCGGCTGGCAGGAACCGGGCCCGGTACTGGAATTTATCGTCAACAAGGATGCCTTCGAGTCCCTGCCCGCCGACCTTCAGTCCATTGTTGAAAACGCCGCCCGGGTCATCAACCAGGACATGCTGGACGAGTACACGGCCCGCAATAACCGCGCCTTGACCGAGTTGGTGGAGGAGCACGGTGTGAAGCTGCGCAAGCTCCCTGACGATGTGATCATTGCCCTGAGACAGGCAGCCCATGAAGCCGTGGAAGAACTGGCGGCGAGCGATCCCATGGCCGCCGAGGCCTACGCCTCCTTCCGGGAGTTCTACGACGGGGTAAAGAATTACCACCGCATCTCGGAACAGGCCTACATCAATGCCCGGGACCTGGAGGCCGACCCCGGGCAATAGGCCTTCGCGACTTATGGCTTCACAAACACCAGGGTCATTCGCTCGGATTCACCGATCGCGCGGGAAGCGGCTTTCGCCTCATCAGACTCCAGGCCACGCAGGTTGGGCGGTAGCTGCCAGACACCGCCCTCATGGCGCTTGCTGTCCATCGGGTTGCGGTTGAAAAAGCCCTCGGCCTCCAGCACAAAACCCGCCTGGGTGGCCTTGGCAATCACGTAGTCACGCCCCACGTAACCGATGTTCTTTGACAGCCAGTCCTGTTCCGGGTCGGCCATGTGCTGCACGATGCCCAGCTTGCCACCTGGCTTGAGGATCTCGAAGAAGTGCGCAAACACGGTGTCATCGATGCCACGGCTGCGCCAGCCATGGGCGTTGCGGAAGGTCACCACGCGGTCAACGCTGTTGGCCTTGGCCGCGCCGATCGCAACGGTCTTGGCTTCCTCGTCGATCATCAACGAGCCGATTTCCACCTTGCCGTAGACGCGCTTGTTGGCCGCCATTTTTTCCTCGAAGCCGGCGCGAGAGCGGGGCCGATAGCTGGCCTGGGTGTCGCTGCTGTCGTAGTGGGCGGCAATCAGCTTGCCGTCTTTGCGCAGGTAGGGCGCAAGAATTTCTGTATACCAGCCGCCACCCGGCCAGATCTCCACAACTGTGTGGTCCGGCTGCACGTCGAATAGGCTGAGGGTTTTCAGCGGGTTGCGGTAAGGGTCGCGCTCCACGTAGGCCGGGGTGCGGTGCTTACCGGCAATGGCCTTGGCGAGTGCATCGCTATCGGCCTGGGCAGGTAGTGCCAGCGCAAGGGCGGTCGCCAGGGCAGTGCCCCAGCCAAGAAATGATTGAGCGATGGTCATGGTATCTCCTGTTGACGCAAGGTAGGTGGGTACAGGGCCGGGCGCTTGAGGCAGGGGTCAGCGCCGGGCGTCGACGCGGAACACTAACGCCATCCTGTGAAGTTCGCTAGCTACCGTTTTCCGGCACGGCGCGGGTGCGGCCGTTCTCATCGATAGCCACAAATACGAATTCGCCTTCGGTCACCTTGATGGGCTCGCCGTCGTGCTTCGAATCAATCCACACCTCCACCATGATGCGGATGGAGCTGCGGCCGATTTCCAGTACGTCCGTATAGCAACGCACTACGGCGCCTACGTGGACCGGGGTAAGAAAGGCCATGCCGTCGATCGCCACCGTGGCGACCCGACCCTGTGCCACGTCGCCGGCGGCTATGCCTCCGGCCAGGTCCATTTGCGACAGCAGCCAGCCGCCGAAAATATCGCCGTTGGCATTGGTGTCCCGCGGCATGGCCACGGTTTGCAGGGCCAGGTCGCCCTGGGGTAACGGCGTGCTGTCGATATCGTTCATGGCAGTCTCGATTTTGAAGGTAGTGCGGGCATCACTGCTTGAGCAGGGCCGGCAGCCAGGTGGCGAGGCCGGGCCACAGGACCAGCAGCCCCAGCACCGCAAGCTGAATGATAATAAATGGAATCACACCGCGGTAGATGGCACCGGTCGGCACGCTGTCGGGGGCTACCCCGCGCAGGTAGAACAGGGCGAAACCAAACGGCGGTGTCAGGAAGGAGGTCTGCAGGTTGATGGCGATCATGATGCCCAGCCATATCGGGTCCAGCCCCATGGCCAGCAGCACCGGTCCGACCACCGGCACCACCACGAAGGTAATCTCGATGAAGTCGAGGATGAAGCCCAGCAGGAAGATGATCAGCATCACCACCAGGGTCGCGCCCATGACGCCCCCGGGTATGGCTTCGAAGTAGTAGTGGATCAGCTCCTCGCCGCCGAAGCCGCGAAACACCAGTGAGAAAAGCGCAGCTCCAATCAGGATCATGAACACCATGCAGGTGACTTCCAGGGTGTTGCGTGTCACTTCGTGAAGCCGGGAGAGGTTCATCTCGCGCTTGGCATAGGCCAGCGCCAGTGCCCCAAGGGTACCGACCCCGGCGGCCTCGGTGGGGGTGGCGGCGCCCCCCAGGATCGAACCCAGCACCGCCACGATCAGCAGCAGCGGGGGAGCCAGGCCCTTGAGCAATGCGCTGAAGGAGATACCCTCAACATCCTGTGCCGGCGGCGCGTGTTGTGGGCGCAGGCTGGCATACAGCACCAGGTAGAGCACATACAGCGCCACCAGTACCAGGCCGGGAAGCAGCGCACCAATAAACAGGTCGCCGACCGATACGGTTTTCGGGTTGAAGACGTTCATGCGCAGCTGGGCCTGTTGGTAGGCGCTGGAGAGAATATCCCCCAGCAACACCAGGGCAATCGAAGGCGGGATGATCTGGCCCAGGGTTCCGGTGGCGCAGATGGTGCCGGTGGCCAGTGCCGGGTCGTAGCCGCGTTTCAACATGCTGGGCAGTGACAGCAGTCCCATGGTCACCACGGTGGCGCCGACGATGCCGGTACTGGCGGCCAGCAGCGCCCCCACCAGCACCACGGAAATGCCGAGGCCGCCGCGCAGACCCGCCAGCAGCCGCGCCATATTGTCCAGCAGCTGCTCGGCCACCCGGGACTTCTCCAGGATCACCCCCATCATGATGAACAGCGGCACGGCGATCAGCGTGATATTGCTGATGGTGCCGAACAGCCGGCCGGGCAGAGCGCTCAGGAAACTGGGGTCGAAATTGCCCAGCAGGATGCCACCGGCGGCGAACAGCAGCGCCGTGCCCGCCAGGGTATAGGCCACCGGATAGCCCAGCATGAGCGCCAGGCAAACACAGGCAAACATCCACAGGGAAGTGGTGTTGGCGGCCTCGCTCACTCCTCGCCCACCAGCACCAGCGCGTTCCGGGCCAGCTCTGCCAGGCCCTGCAGCAACAGGCTCAGGGCCATCAGCGGAATGAGCGATTTCAGCAGGTAAACCCCGTGGATACCTCCCGGGTCCGGTGAGCCTTCCAGTATGCGCCAGGCCTCGGTCACAAAGGGCCAGCTGATGGCGCCCACAAAGACGCTGAAGGGCAGCAGGAACAGGATACAGCCGACGCTGTTGACCCAGGCCTTGCCGCGAGCGCTGAAGCGACGATAGAAAATGTCCACGCGCACGTGGCCGTCGTGCTTAAGGGTGTAGGCGGCCCCCAGCATGAACACCAGTGCGTGCAGATAGGTGCTGGATTCCTGCAGGGCGATGGAGCCCGCGCCGAGCCCGTACCGCAGCAGCACCACCAGGCAGACGGTGAGGGCCAGCGCCAGGCACAGCCAGGCCAGCCAGCGCCCGAACTGCTCGGTGAAATGATCCACGGTGCGTATAAATACTCGCAGTGCTTGCATCAAGCGGCGGGCTCCGGCTGGTTTTTATAGCTGTCCGGCGTATGATTCGGCGCAGTATATCCGCGCGCGAGCCAGCCTCGCTACAGTAAACAGGAAGGTAAGGAATGCTGATTGTATTGTCGCCGGCGAAAACGCTGGACTATGAAACTCCGCCGCAAACCCGCAAGACCACCCAGCCGGCGCTGCTCGAGCGCTCTGCTGCACTGGTCGACGACGCACGGAAACTATCACCCCAGGATATCGCCTCCCTGATGGGCGTGAGTGACAAGCTCGCGGAGCTCAACCACGAGCGTTTCATGAACTGGGGGGAACCTTTTACCCTGGAGAATGCCAAGCAGTCTGTGCTGGCTTTCAAGGGCGATGTGTACACCGGCCTCGACGCTGACACCATGAAGGTGGCGGACCTCAACTTCGCCCAGAAACACCTGCGTATCCTTTCCGGGCTGTACGGCATCCTGCGACCCCTGGACCTGATGCAGCCCTACCGCCTGGAGATGGGCCTCAAGTTCAAAAACAGCGGCGGCCGCAACCTGTACGAGTTCTGGGGTGACGACATCACTGCAGCGCTCAACCGGCAGCTCAAGTCCCTGAAGAGTGAGGTGCTGGTCAACCTGGCGTCCAACGAATACTTCAAGTCGGTGCGCCCGGGCGAACTCAATGCCGACATCATCACGCCGGTGTTCAAGGACAGGAAGAACGGCAAGTACAAGGTGATCAGCTTTTTCGCCAAGAAGGCCCGCGGCCAGATGGCGCGTTACGCCATCGACAAGCGGGTTGAGAAAGTTGCCGATCTGAAGAAATTCAAGGTCGATGGCTACCGTTATAATGCGGGGGAATCCACCGCGCGCGAATGGGTGTTTACTCGCGAAGAGGCCTGATGGAGCGCTACTCGGTTATCGTCCTCGGTGCCGGCATGTCCGGCATCTGCATGGGGATCAAGCTGCGAGAAGCCGGTATTACCGACTTCCTGGTTCTGGAAAAGACGGACGCTGCCGGTGGCACCTGGCACGACAACACCTACCCGGGTGCCTGTTGCGACGTCGCCTCGCACCTGTACAGTTTCTCCTTTGAGCCCAAGCCCGACTGGTCGCGTTCGCATGCACCGCAGCCGGAAATCCAGGCCTACTTTGAGCACTGCATCGACAAGTACCAGCTGCGGGAGTCCATTCGCTACCAGGCCGCGGTGGAATCTGCCGAACTCGATGAAGACCACGGCGTCTGGACGCTGACGCTGGCGGGTGGCGAGCAGCTGGCCTGCCGGTTCCTGGTCAGCGGCCTCGGCCAGCTCAATCGTCCGCATACCCCCGATTTTCCCGGCCGCGACAGCTTTGCAGGCGCCAGCTTCCACTCGGCGCGCTGGGATCACTCGGTGGACCTGTCCGGCAAGCGTGTGGCCGTCATTGGTAACGCCGCCAGCGCCATCCAGTTTATTCCGCCGGTATCCCGCGCCGCGGCGCAGGTGTACGTCTACCAGCGCAGCGCCAACTATATCGTGCCTCGCAATGACAGGGCCTATGGCGCCACAGAGGTGGAACGCTACCGGCGTTTCCCCTGGCTGTTGAAGCTGTCCCGGCTGGCCTGGTACCTGCGGCAGGAACTGTTTTTCTTCGGTGCCATGCTGCCCGGCTCCATCCGCCACCGGCTGGTGAAGAAGATTGCGCGCCGCTACCTGGAACAGGAAATCAGCGACCCGGCGCTGCGACGGGTGCTGACGCCGGATTATCCCCTGGGTTGCAAACGCATCCTGGTCTCAGATGACTACTACCAGGCCCTGGCAGCGGGCGGAATCGACATCATCACCTCGCCCATCCAGGGCATAGGCCCTGAGGGCGTGATCACTGAAGACGGCGTCGCCCGCCCGGTGGATGTCATCATCTACGGCACCGGTTTCAAGGCCACGGAGTTCCTGGCACCGCTGGAGGTGCGCGGCCATGGCGGAGAGCGGCTGGCGGACACCTGGCGCGATGGCGCCTGGGCTCACCGCGGCGTATCGGTGCCGGGATTCCCGAACCTGTTCCTGTTATATGGCCCCAATACCAACCTGGGACACAACTCCATCATCTACATGGTCGAAGCCCAGGTGAAGTACATCGTGCGCTGTATCGACAAGATGCTGGCCCATGATATCCGCCTGCTGGACGCCAACCGCGAAGTGGCAGCGCGCTTCAACGAAAAACTGCAACAGGACCTGGCGGACACGGTCTGGGGCGGCGAATGCGGTAGCTGGTATAAAAACGCCAGCGGCAAGATCACCAACAACTGGCCCCACAGCTCGCTGCGCTTTCACTTCACCATGCAGCGCCCGGATTTCTCCGAATACGATATGAGCGCTTTCCTGCCCGGTGAGAGCCCCGGCTGACATGCGCCCGTTCTCCCAGGCCTGCGAGAACAACAAGCAGCCGATCCTGTCGGTGCTCAAGCGGCACCTGTCGGACGTGGATGTGGTACTGGAGCTGGGCAGCGGCACCGGGCAGCACGCGCGTTTTTTTGCCGAGCAACTACCGACGCTGCGCTGGCAGCCCAGCGACCTGGCTGACAACCTGCCAGCTATCGAAGCCTGGCGTGAAGACTACACGGGCGACAATCTGCCGGCTCCTCACCGGCTGGATGTGACCTGGCGGGACTGGGGTATTGCCATTCCCGCGGCGGTGTTTACTGCCAACAGTCTGCACATCATGCCCTGGCATTCGGTGGAAGCCCTGTTCAGCTACCTGGGGGAGCATGCCCCTGCAGCGGGTCGCCTGCTGGTCTACGGGCCCTTCAATTACGGCGGCCGGTACACCAGCGAGAGCAACGCCCGCTTCGACGAATGGCTGTCGCTGCAACATCCTGGTGGGGGTATTCGCGATTTTGAAGCGGTCGATGAGCGGGCGGTAGCGGCCGGCTACCGGCTGCTGGAAGACGCAGAGATGCCCGCCAACAACCGGCTGCTGGTCTGGCAGAAATCAGCCGCCTGAGTCTTCCTGCTCGGCGCCCTTGTGCCCGTCCTGGCCCTGCTTGAACGGCAGGTAGCTGGAGGCTTCGCGGATATAGGCTTCGATATGGTCTTCTTCGCGGCGCGTGAAATCGTCGATGGCCTGGGCAAAGGCGGGGTCGGCCATCCAGTGGGCCGACACGGTGGGGATGGGGGTGAAGCCGCGTTGAATCTTGTGTTCGCCCTGGGCGCCGGGATCGAAGCGCTTGAGCCCTTCGCGGATGCAGTACTCGATGCCCTGGTAGTAGCAGGCCTCGAAGTGCAGGCAATCGAGCTCACGCACGCAGCCCCAGTAGCGCCCGAACAGCGTATCGTTTGATCGCAGGCACAGCGAGCCCGCCACCGCTTCACCGTCCAGGCTCGCCCGCACCATCACGCAGTGCTCGGGCAGCGTCGCCCCAAGCTGTACAAAAAACTCCCGGTTCAGGTAGCCGCCATGCCCACTGCGCTTGGCATAGGTCATCTGGTAGAAGCGGTAGAACTCGTCCCAGTCGCGCTCGCTGATCTCATGCCCGCTGAGCGTATTCAGCTCAATGCTCTGTTCCTCCACCCGGCGGCGTTCGCGCTTCAGTGATTTGCGCTTGCGGCTATTGAAGGTGGCGAGGAAGTCATCGAAGCTGCCATAGCCTTCGTTGAACCAGTGGAACTGGCTGCCCCGGCGCAGGCTCATGCCATTTGCCTCAAGGGTCGCCGCTTCCTCGTCGGTGGGGAACAGCACATGCCAGGAGGACAGGTCCTGCTGGTCTGCCAGTCGTTGTGCGGCAGCCAGTAGCGCAGCCCGGCACTGACCAGGGTCCTCGCCGGCCGCCACGCACAGTCGGGGCCCGGTGGCCGGAGTAAAGGGGACGGCCGTCAACAGCTTGGGGTAATAGTGGCGGCCGTGGCGCCGGTAGGCGTCGGCCCAGCTCCAGTCGAAAACGTACTCGCCGTAGGAATGGGATTTCAGGTACATCGGCATCAGCGCGATGAGGGCCTCGCCGCGATACAGCACCACGTGGTAGGGCTGCCAGCCACTGTCGGCATCTGTGCAGCCGCTGCGTTCCAGGGCCTGCAGGAACTCGTGGCGCAGGAACGGGTAGTCGGTGCCGGCAACGCGGTTCCAGTCGTCCCGGTCGACCTGCGTTAGCGAGGGCAGGAAGCGCGCTTCAAGCTCTACACCGTTCACTGGGCCGTGCCACGACTCCAGGCGTCAAGCACCACGCCGGCAAATACGGCAGCGCCTACCCAGTTGTTGTTGAGGAAGGCCCGGAAGCAGTCCGCGGGCTGGCGCTCGCGGATCAGTCGCTGTTGGTGGATGAACAGGCCGCTGGCGAACAACAGCGAGACAAAGTAGATCCAGCCGAGTTCAAAGCGCTGACCCACCAGCAGCAGGGCGATCACGGTCAATGCCTGAAGGGCGGCGATCACATGGCGATCGAGTTCGCCAAACAGGATAGCGGTCGACTTGATGCCCACCTTCAGATCGTCTTCGCGGTCCACCATGGCGTACTCCGTATCGTAGGCCACCGTCCAGAACAGGTTGGCGACAAATACCAGCCACAAGGCCGGCGGCAGTGCATTTGATACGGCGGCAAAGGCCATTGGGATGCCCCAGGAAAACGCCGCCCCCAGCACCAGTTGCGGCAGGTGGGTGTGGCGTTTCATGAAAGGGTAGCAGGCGGCCAGCAATACCCCGGCAAAGGACAGCAGGATGGTCAGCGTATTGGTAAACAGCACCAGGACGAAGGCGGCCAGTGCCAGGCTGGCCGCGAGTACCAGGGCTTCATTGGGAGCGACGGCGCCGGTAACCAGGGGCCGCTGTCGGGTCCGTTCCACCTCCCCGTCGAAGTTGCGGTCTGCGAGGTCGTTCACGGCGCAGCCCGCACTGCGCATCAGTAGCGTACCGAGGGAGAAAACCACCAGCAGCTTTACCGGCGGCAGGCCTCCGGCGGCCAGCCACAGGGCCCACAGGGTCGGCCACAGCAGCAACAGGGTGCCGATGGGTCGGTCGAAGCGAACCAGCTGCAGGTAGGCCGTGAAGCGGGAGGTAGCGGTGGACATGAGAAGCTGCGGACTGACGAAAGCCGCATATTATGACGGGTCTGCCTCAGGCTTGAAACCGCTCCAGGAACACCTCGCTGACCAGTACGCTATTGCCGCGCAGCACGAACCGGGAGCGCCGCGCCCAGGCCGGGGTGTCCTGCCGGTAATCCGGGTGTATGTAGTGGCTGGCTGGCGGCAGCAGGGTGACTTCGAAGGCCTCGCGCTTCAGCTCCGGATGGCGGAACAGCAGCGCGCCCAGTGAATCATTCTGCAGCTGCCGGAGGCGCCGTAGCTCACCGCTGAGCGTGGCGCTGGGAATCACACTGCGGGCATAGACCCAGGGTGTGTCAAAGCAGCGCAGCACGACCTCGCGCACCAGCGCCCACTGGCCGGCTGGCAGCGCCAGCAGCCTCGACTCTGACAGCAGCGGGCGGCGCCAGGCCTGGCTCAGGCGCTGGACCCGGAACTCGCCGCCGGTCTTGCGCAGCAGTCGCTCGGTCAGGGAGGTCTCGTCCAGCAGCCAGCGCTGTACATCGCGCGGCAGCCCGCGCAGCTGCATCTGCTCGGGGCTGTACCAGGTGGGGGCGGGTGAACTGGAGGGCGGGCTAAACACGGCGGCAGTGTGCCACAGCGCGGGTGACTTGCACATTTTTCAGCCGTGATTATAGTGTCCCATCCCCGAAACACCGCACGAATCATGGAGACCCCAGCCTATGAGCAAATGGGAATGCATAGTTTGCGGCCTGGTCTATGACGAGGCCAAGGGCTGGCCGGACGACGGCATTGCGCCTGGTACCAAGTGGGAAGATGTTCCCGAGGACTGGCTGTGCCCGGATTGCGGTGTCGGCAAGGAAGACTTCGAGCTGATCGAGGAGTCGCCGGTAGAGCAGGTACCCCATCACCAGGAGGCCGAGGCGGATACCGAGCATGCGCCGGTGGTGATTATCGGGACGGGGCTTGCCGGCTACGGGCTGGCCAAGGAATTCCGCAAGCACGACGACTCCACACCGCTGATCCTGATCACGGCCGACGATGGCCGAGCTTACTCCAAGCCCATGCTCTCGACAGGCTATACCAAGGACACCAGCGCCGACGACCTAGCCACCGCCGATGCCGGCAGCATGGGCCAGGCTCTCAATGCCTCGGTCTGGACCCGCACCCGGGTGTCCAGCATCGACACCGACAAGCAGCTGGTCCACGTGGCCGATTCAGAAACCGCCCTGCACTACTCCCGGCTGGTGCTGGCGGTGGGCGCCGAGGTGATCAAGCCGCCGCTGGCGGGTGATGCCCTGGAGTATGTGTATTCCGTCAACGACCTGCTGGACTACGACGATTTCCGCCAGGCGATAGCCAAGAATCACGTCAGGAAGGTCTGCATTATCGGTGGCGGCCTGATCGGCTGTGAATTTACCAATGACCTGCTCAATGGCGGGTACGAAGTGGAAACCGTCGACCCGTTGGGCTACTGCCTACCAACCCTGCTGCCGGAACCGGCGGGCAAGGCCGTGCAGCGTGGCCTTGAGGAAAAAGGCGCCCGCTTCCATTTCGGCCCCCTGGCCACGGAAGTCAACAAGTCTGGCGATGGCGTTTCGGTAAGCCTCAACAACGGCGACACCATCGAAGCGGATATCGTGCTGTGCGCTGTTGGTGTGCGCCCCAGCACCGGCCTGGCGCAAGCGGCAGGCCTGGCGGTCGGTCGCGGTATCAAGACCAACCGGCTGCTGGAAACCAGTGCCAGTAATGTCTACGCCTTTGGCGACTGCGCCGAGGTGGAGGGCCACGTGCTGGTCTATGTGGCACCGCTGATGGCGGCGGCCCGGGCGCTGGGCAAGACCCTGGCCGGCGACGCCACCGAGGTGGCCTACCCGGCCATGCCGGTGACGATCAAGACCCCGGCCTGCCCGGTGGTGGTGAGCCCGGTAGCCCCGGATACCGAAGGCGAGTGGCAGTTCACGGAAGACGGCAACAGCGTGAAGGCGGAATTCCGGAACAGCGCGGGCGAGTTACTGGGCTTTGCCCTGACCGGGGATGCCACCCGGGAGAAACTGTCCCTTCAGAAACAGCTACCGCCGATCCTCGGCCAGGCCTAGACGCTGGCGAAGCGCTCGGCGTTGCCGAGCCAGCGCCGGATCAGCGGCTCTACCTGGGCGGGCCGCTGGTCGGCAATTTCGCGGGCCAGCACGCGCACCCGTTCCAACAGGTCCCCGTGCACCTGGATATCGGCCACCCGGAAATCCATCAGGCCGGTTTGCCGGGTGCCCAGCACTTCGCCCGGACCGCGCAGCTCCAGGTCCCGCTCGGCGATGTAGAATCCGTCATTGCTCTCCCGCAGGGAGGTCAGTCGCGCCTGGCCCTGCTGGCTGAGCGGTGCCTTGAACAGCAGTACGCAGTGGCTGGCATCGGTGCCTCGCCCCACCCGCCCGCGCAGTTGGTGCAGCTGGGCAAGGCCCAGCCGCTCCGGGTTCTCGATAATCATCAGGCTGGCGTTGGCCACGTCCACGCCCACCTCGATGACGGTGGTGGCCACGAGCAGGTCGATATCGCCGGCCTTGAACTGCTGCATGACCGCCTCCTTGTCCGACGGTTTCAGGCGCCCGTGCACGAGGCCAACCCGCAGCCCGGGCAGGCGCGCTACCAGGTCTTCACAGGTGGCTTCGGCAGCCTGGGCCTCCAGCGCGTCCGACTCCTCTATCAGCGTGCAGACCCAGTAGGCCTGGCGCCCACCCTCACAGGCAGCCTTGACGCGGTCGATCACCTGGTCACGGCGGCTGTCGCCAATCAGCACGGTCTGCACGGGTTGGCGCCCCGGCGGCAATTCATCGATCACCGAACAATCCAGGTCCGCATAGGCCACCATCGACAGGGTGCGGGGGATCGGCGTGGCCGTCATGACCAATTGATGAGGCTGCCGGCCTTTTTCGGTGAGTCGCAGGCGTTGGTGAACGCCGAACCGGTGCTGTTCGTCGACCACTACCAGTCCCAGGTCGGCAAACGCCACGTCGTCCTGGAACAGGGCGTGGGTGCCGATCACCAGCTTTGCCGCTCCGCTGGCGATTGCCTCCAGCGTAGATTGACGGGCCTTGCCCTTGATGCGCCCGGTCAGCAGGCAGGGCGTGGTCCCGGCCGCTTCAAACCAGCCGGCGAAGCTGGCTCGGTGCTGTTCCGCGAGGATTTCCGTGGGGGCCATGATGGCGACCTGGTAGCCACAGGCCATGGCACAGCGTGCGGCACAGGCCGCTACCACAGTCTTGCCGGAGCCAACGTCACCCTGCACCAGCCGCAGCATCGGTATCGGCCTGGTGAGATCCTGGAGAATTTCATCCACCACCCGCTGCTGTGCCGCGGTCAGCGTAAACGGCAGCGAAGCGAGGAACTGTGCCAGTTCGTGCTCGCCTTCGGTCAGCGCTGGCGCGCCCCGGGCCTGCTGCTGGCGGCGCAGTTTCTCCAGTGACAGGTTGTGGGCGACCAGCTCTTCCAGTGCCAGCCGCAGTTGCGCCGGGTGGCGGCCGTCACGAATCAGCGCCTGGGGTGCATCCGGCGGTGGAGCGTGCAGGTAGCTGAGGGCGTCCACCAGGCTCAGGTCAAAGCCCTGCCTGGCTGGCAGCAGGTCAGCCGGGGCCGCGCGAGCAAGCAGTGCCACGGCCTGGGCACAGAGCTTGCGCCAGGTGGTCTGGCTGATGCCGGCGACGCCCGGGTAGATCGGGGTGAGGGCGTCCTCTACGGGGGTCGGCTGGTCTTCGTCCACCAGCCGGTACTCCGGGTGGTACATCTCCAGGCCGCTGGCGCCACGGCGCACCTCGCCGAAGCAGCGCAGCCGGCGGCCGGGTTGCAGGTTGTTCTTCTGGGCCGCCGAGAAATGGAAGAACCTCAGGCTCAAGGACCCCGTGTTGTCCTGGATCCGGCACAGCAGGCTGCGTCGGCGCCCGAAGGCGATGTCGGCAACGCGGATTTCCCCTTCGACCACCACGTCGGCACCGGGCTGGACTGCACCCAGCTGGGTGATGCGTGTGCGGTCCTGGTAACGCAGAGGCAGGTGAAACAGCAGGTCCTCGACCCGCTCTATGCCTGCCTCCGCGAGCTTCTCGGCCATCCTGGGGCCAACGCCGCGCAGGCTGGTCACGGCCTGGTTGGCAACATCAGGCATGCAAGCGGGTGTTGCTCGGCGTAGCGATAGCCGGGAGTGCCGGCGGGAAACAGGACATAAGTAGCCTTGCAGTTGAACTTGGCCCCGGGGGGCGGCGTATAGTTGTACCAGTGAGTTCGAGTGAAAAAAACCCTGTCCGCGCCAACCTGCTCGCCTGTGGTGATATCGGTACCGCCGTGGCGTTGAAGCTGGTCGCGCGCGGCGATGAGCCCCTGGCCCTGCGTCGCAACTTGGCGGCCCTGCCGGCGGGGCTTGCCGCCCTGTCGGTGGATTACACCGATGCCGGCTCCCTCTCCCAGTTGAGCCAGCACCCGGCGGACATCACGCTGCTGACGCCCACCCCCGCGGCGCGCGATGTGGACGGCTACCGCGAGGGTTACCTGCGACCGGTCGAGAACCTGCTGGCCCAGTGGCAAGCCCTGCCGCCACAGCAGCTGATCTATGTATCCAGTACGCGGGTGTATGGTGATGCCGGCGGTGACTGGGTCGATGAAGGCACCGCCCTGGCGCCGGCCGATGGCCAGGCGGAAATCCTGGTGGCGGCGGAACAGCGCCTGTTGGAGAGCCACCACCAGGTCAGCATCGTGCGTTTTTCCGGAATCTACGGTCGCAGTCCCAGCCGCCTGCTGCAGCGCATCGCCGGTGGTGAAATCGTCTCCGCCGAGCCTCCCCACTACAGCAACCGGATTCACCGGGACGACTGTGTCGGCTTCCTCCTGCACCTGATGACGCTCAAGCAGCGTGAGCGAATCTACCTGGCCAGTGACGACCTGCCGGTGCTCAGCCATGAATTCGAATGCTGGTTGGCAGAACAGCTGGGTGTGGCAAACCCGCGTGAAACAGGTTCACCGCCTGGCGCCAGCCGTCGTTGCCGCAACGCGCTGCTGCGGGCGTCGGGCTATGAGTTGCGCTACCCCGACTACCGGGCCGGCTACGGTGCGATGCTCGCAGCGGAATGAGCGATCGCCCTGCCGCGATTTCTCTGTAAGGTAAGCTGTGGTTACAGCGCCATGATCACTTCGACTTCGATGCCCGCGCCTTTCGGCAGCGCCGCTACCTGGACGCAGGCTCGGGCCGGATAGGGCTCTTCAAAATACTCTGCCATCACTGCGTTGACGGCGGCAAAGTCCCCGAGATCGGTCAGGCTGATGTTGACCTTGACGGCATCATTGAGGGTGCCGCCCGCCGCTGCCGCCACCGCCACCAGGTTGCGAAACACCTGGTGCGCCTGGGCGCTGATGTCGCCCTCCACCAGGCTCATGGTGTCGGGCTGCAGAGGTATCTGGCCCGACAGCCAAACCGTGTTGCCCACTTTCACCGCCTGTGAATAGGGCCCGATTGCCTCGGGAGCGTCGGGGCTGGATATAACGGCGCGATTGGTCATGGCAGTTCCTTCAGTGCTTGAGACGGGTAACCTTGTGGACTTCCTTGAGGCCGCGGATGCGCTTCAGTATTTGCGCCAGGTGTACGCGGTTTTTCACGGACATTTCCATATTCACGTAGCTGAACTGGTAGTCCTTGTCCTCGGTGCTGATCTTCTCGATATTGGCATCGAGGCTGTTGATGCGGGTGGCCAGCACGGCTAGCATACCGCGGCGGTTCTCCACCTCGATGCGCAACGCCGCCACGAATTCCCCCTCCACCTGCTCGTCCCAGCGCAGTGCCACCAGGCGATCGGCGTTTTCCCTCAGCTCTGCCAGGTTATGGCAGTGCTCGCGATGGACGACAATGCCTTTTTCCGAGCTCAGGTAGCCGGCGATGGCGTCGCCGGGGATCGGGTGGCAGCACTTGCCATAGCTCACCATGAAGCCCTCGGTACCGCGGATGGCTACCGGCTGTGGACTGGGGTCGCCGTTCTCCTGGGCGCTGTCATGCGAGTCTCCCAGTAGCTGCTGGGCAGTAATGGCAGCCACCCGGTTGCCCTTGGCGATGTCTTCCAGCAGTTGGTCCATGTGCTTGTAGCCCGCCTGCTCGAGGTAGGGCCCGGTCTTGGCGCTGTCGAGAGCGTCGTAATGGGTGTCCAGGGCCATCAGGGCCTTGTCCAGCAGGCGCTTGCCCAGGTCGATGGAGTCCTCGCGCCGCTGCGCCTTGAGGAAGTGGCGGATATTGGTGCGCGCCTTGGCGGTGACCGCGTAGTTGAACCAGGCCGGGTTGGGGCGCGCCCCGGGGGCGGTGAGAATCTCTACAGTCTGGCCGCTCTGCAGCGGCTCGGAGAGCGGCGCCAGGCGGCGGTTGATACGGCAGGCGACACAGCTGTTGCCAACATCGGTGTGCACTGCATAGGCAAAGTCGACAGCGGTGGCACCCCGTGGCAGTTCCATGATGTCGCCCTTCGGGGTAAATACGTAGACCTCGTCCGGGAACAGGTCGATCTTGACGCTCTCGATAAACTCCAGTGAGTTGCCGGCACGTTGCTGCATTTCCAGCAGGCCCTGTACCCACTGCCGGGCACGGGCATGGCTGCCACTGGCGGCAGTGGATTCACTCGACTTGTAGAGCCAGTGGGCAGCGATGCCGTTGTTGGCCATTTCTTCCATGTCGCGGGTGCGAATCTGGATTTCGATCGGGACACCGTGCATGCCCATCAGCACCGTGTGCAGTGACTGGTAGCCGTTGGCCTTGGGAATGGCGATGTAATCCTTGAACTCCCCCGGCACCGGCGCATACAGGTTATGTACACAGCCCAGCACCCGGTAGCAGGTATCTACCGAGTCGACGATGATGCGAAACGCGAAGATGTCCATGATGTCGGAGAAGTTCTTCCCCTTGGTCTTCATCTTCAGGTAGATGCTGTACAGGTGTTTCTCGCGGCCGATGACTTCGGCGCCGTGGCCTTCCTGCTCCAGGCAGTTCTGCAGTTGGTGGCGAATCTTCTCGACCAGTTCCTTGCGGTTGCCGCGGGCGCGGCGCACGGCAGCGGAGATGCGCTCGGCGCGCATTGGGTGCAGGGCGTTGAAGCCGAGATTCTCGAACTCCATACGCACATTGTTCATACCCAGTCGCAGGGCGATGGGAGCATACATCTCCAGGGTTTCCCGGGCGATGCGGCGGCGCTTGTCTACCTGCAGTACACCCAGGGTGCGCATGTTGTGCAGGCGGTCTGCCAGCTTGACCAGGATCACGCGAATGTCCTTGGCCATGGCCAGCGCCATCTTCTGGAAGTTCTCGGCCTGCTTTTCCGCCTGGGAGCTGAACTCGATCTGGGTCAGCTTGCTGACGCCGTCCACCAGTTCCGCCACGGTCTGCCCGAACTGGGCGCCGATGGCCTCTTTCCTGATGCCGGTATCCTCGATGACGTCGTGCAGCATGGCCGCCATCAGGCTCTGGTGGTCCATGTGCATGTCGGCGAGAATGCCGGCCACGGCCAGCGGGTGGCTGACGTAGGCCTCGCCGCTGCGGCGGAACTGGCCGTGGTGTGCCTGCTCCGCAAAGAAGTAGGCCCGCTTGACCTGGTTGCTTTCCTCGGGGGTGAGGTAGGTTTGGAGGATGCTGTCGAGGGCGCTGATGCTGTTCACAGACTTATGCTCCGGCCCGCGTCGGGCTCAGCCCCTCGCCAGGGTAGGACGGGCTAGAGGACCTCGGGGGTGGACTCCATGGCTTCCAGCAGCTCTTCCTCGGCGTCCACTTCATCTTCACGCTCGAGGATTTCCGGAGTGATAAAGCCTTCAGCGATTTCGCGCAGGGCGATCACGGTGGGCTTGTCAGATTCTTCTTCCACCATCGGGTCTTTGCCGCCGGTGGCCATTTGCCGCGCGCGCTTGCTGGCTACCATCACCAGCTCAAAACGGTTTGCGACGTTTTCCAGACAATCTTCAACGGTTACACGTGCCATTCGTCAATTCCTAGTCAATTTCTCATAGCTGTAGCCCGGGGCCTGCATCTGGCAGCGCCCCGCCCGGCCTCAGCCTTTTTCGCGGAAGCCGAGAAGTATAACAAAAACATTGGCTTACGACAGCAGTTCTGTCAGCAGCTGTTGATGGCGAATCACCTGGGCGGAGACTCGCAGGCGTTGCGCTTCGACCAGGTGGATAAGCTGGCCGAGCGCGGTGTCGAAGTCGTCATTGACCACGATGAAGTCAGCCTCCGGATAGTGGGAGATTTCGTCCGCTGCCTGGCTCATGCGCTGCTGGATGATGTCATCCTGGTCGCGGCCGCGCTGGGTGAGGCGCTCCAGCAGTGCCTGCCGTGAGGGAGGCAGGATGAACACGGACACGGCGTCCGGACGCTGGCGCTTGATCTGGGCGGCGCCCTGCCAGTCGATCTCCAGGATCACGTCCTGACCGTTGGCAAGCTGTTGCTCCACCCAGGGCTGGGAGGTGCCGTAGTAGTAGTTGAACACCTGGGCGTGCTCGAGGAATTCGCCGCGGGACAGCATGTCCAGGAACACGGTGTCGGTGACAAAGTGGTAGTTGACGCCGTCGCGCTCGCCAGGACGTACCTCGCGAGTAGTGTGTGAGACCGATACACCGATATTCGGGCATTGCTCCACCAGCGCCTTGACCAGGCTGGTTTTGCCCGCACCAGAAGGCGCTGACACGGTGTAGAGGCTGCCGGGGGTTTTCATCGGGCTGCGGTCTCCAGGCCTTGCAGGCTCATTCGAGATTCTGAATCTGTTCGCGCATCTGCTCAATGAGCACCTTGAGCTCGACGGCGTTCTGGGTGGTGCTGGTCGCCAGCGACTTCGAGGACAGGGTGTTGGCCTCGCGGTTCAGCTCCTGCATCAGGAAGTCCAGCCGGCGGCCACAGGGGCCACCCTTGTCGAGGACGCGGCCGACCTCTTCCACATGCGCCACCAGGCGGTCCAGCTCCTCATCCACATCCGACTTCTGGGCGACAATGGCAAGCTCGGCTTCGAGCCGTTCAGGATCAGCCTCAATACCCAGGTCCGCCACCCGAGCCCGCATTCGCTCGTGCTGCTGAGCCAGCAGCTCCGGCATGCGCGCACGGGCCGCATCGACTTCACCGGACACCGCGACCAACCGTTCCCGGATGAAGCCCGCGAGCTTCTCCCCTTCCCGGGCGCGGGTGTCGACCAGGGTTTTAAGGGCGCGATCAAACAGGGCCAGGGATCGGGCCGCGAGCGCTTCGGCATCCTCGGCGCCGCCCTGGACCACACCGGGCCACTGCAGGATATCGAGGCTGCTGGGTGGCTGTGCCTCCGGGATCGCGCTCGCCACTTCACCCATGGCCGTGGCGAGTGCGGCCAGCTGATCGTTGTTGATTTCGAGCCCGGTAGCGGTGCCGGCCTGAGCCTGCCAGCGGAACAGCACTTCTACCTTGCCGCGCGACAGCCCCTTTTGCAGGCGCTCGCGCAGGCCCTGCTCGAGACCCCGAAGCGCCTCTGGCAGCTTGAACTGGCAGTCCAGGTAGCGGTGATTGACCGAGCGGATTTCAACCGCCAGGCTGCCGGGGCCGGCATCATCGCTCTCCCTGGCGAAGGCGGTCATGCTATTGACGTTCATGCGGACCCCTGAAAAGGCAACGATTTTAGCAGCACTGCCCGGTTTCGCCAGTGACCCCGATCCCGTTCTATGCCTTATAATGCTGCGCCCCACTCAAGCGACGACTACCCATGCCAAGACCGAGCGGCCGCGCACCCGATGAGCTGCGTGCAATCAGTTTCACCCGTCACTTCACGCGTCACGCGGAAGGCTCCGTACTGGTGTCCTTTGGCGATACCCGGGTGATCTGCACCGCCAGCGTGACGGAAGGGGTGCCGCGTTTCCTGCGTGGCCAGAACTGCGGCTGGCTCACCGCCGAGTACGGCATGCTGCCGCGTTCCACCGGCGAGCGCATGGACCGGGAAGCCGCTCGCGGTAAACAGGGCGGCCGCACGGTGGAAATCCAGCGCCTGATCGGCCGTTCACTGCGAGCCGCCGTGGACCTGGAGCAATTGGGTGAATACACCATCAACGTGGATTGTGACGTGATCCAGGCTGACGGCGGCACACGCACGGCTGCTATCTCCGGTAGCTGCGTGGCCCTGGTCGATGCGCTGCGCCACCTGCAGCGTGAGCGCCTGATCGAAACCGATCCGCTGCGCCAGGTGATCGCCGCCGTGTCGGTAGGCATCGTCGACGGAGAGCCGGTGCTGGACCTCGACTACCTCGAGGATTCAGGTGCTGATACCGACATGAACGTGATCATGTCGGCGGATGGCGGTTTCATTGAAGTCCAGGGCACGGCCGAGGGAGCGGTTTTTCGTCGCGAGGAGTTAAACGGGATGCTCGACCTGGCATCCCGTGGCATTGAGCAGATCTGCGCGCTGCAGCAGCAGGCCCTGGACGGGGACGACTAGACCGCAGGTTCCAGGTCGTAGTCCATGATGATGGGCGCGTGGCTGGAGAAGGTCTTCGCCTTGTAGATGGCGCCGTACTCGATTGCGTACTTCATACCGCCTGATACCAGCTGGAAATCCGTGCGCATGCCGTTGCTCTCGCGACCACCCTCGGGCCACCAGCTGAACTCGTCGCTGTCGGAATTGATCTCCCGGAATGCATCGACGTAGCCAAGCTCCAGGATCTCGTCCATCCACTGCCTTTCCTCGGCAAGGAAGCCACTGCGGGTGCTGTTGCGTTCGGTGTCCTGCACATCGTGGGCCGTGTGCGCGAGGTTCCAGCCGCCACAGATCACGAACTCGCGGCGCTTGTTGCGAATCTTGTTGAGGTGTGACTGCAGTAGCCCGAGGAATTCTGATTTGCGCGCCTGCTCGTCGCTGCCGGCGTCACCTCCTGGCGGTACCAGCAGGCAGCCGACGCTGACGTTGGCATAGTCGGCCTGGATGTATCGGCCTTCCATGTCGAAGTCGCTAAAGCCTAGACCGGTCATGATGGCCTTGGGCAGACTCTTGCAGTACAGTGCGACGCCGTTGGACTTTCCGTCCACAGCGTCAAAGAAATACGCGTTGTAGTCGCTGGGGAAAAAGCTGTCCGCCTGCAGGTCGTATTCACTGCAGCCGAGATCCTGGATGCAGATGAAATCCGCATCCTGCTCGACGACCCAGTCATAGAAACCATTATCAGCCGCACCTTTCACGCCATCGGCGGAAAAACTGATAACCCTCATCAACTCGCTCCTTAAGCGGACAATTCCATAGACGCGCAGCCCAAACCTGCTGGGTTATTGCGGACGCGGTTCTTTGCGCGGTTCGTGGCGCTTACATCTGCCGCCGTTTTTTGTCAGCGGCGCAATGCGCATCAATGCACGTGGGGGCGCGCTCGTGATTGTGTAATCAGATGCCCAGTGTCAGTTCTGTGCCCTGCCCGGACGCGGTATTATGGTTGGTCTTTCCGACGGCGGGGGAGCATTTATACCCCATTATCGGATTGCGATAAACCTTCAGGCACGGGAGTGATGCCGCATGGAAGACTACCAGGCTGAGTTCATTGAACTGGCTCAGTCGCGCGAAGCGCTCAAGTTCGGAGAGTTTACTCTCAAGTCAGGCCGCATCAGCCCCTACTTTTTTAACGCCGGCGCCTTTGATAGCGGCGCCGCACTGGCCCAACTGGGACGCTGCTATGCCAATGCCATCGTGGCTGCCGGCATCGAGTTTGATGTGCTGTTCGGTCCCGCCTACAAGGGCATTCCGCTGGCAGCCAGCGTGGCGATTGCACTGGCCGACGAACACGGCCGCGACCTGCCGTGGGCTTACAACCGCAAGGAAGCCAAGGACCACGGCGAGGGAGGCGTGCTGGTGGGTGCCTCACTGGCGGGTCGCGTGCTGGTGGTGGATGACGTCATCACCGCCGGTACGGCTGTGCGCGAAGCACTGGGCATGATTGAGGCACAAGGTGGTAGCTGCGTGGGCGTGGCGATCGGCCTTGACCGGATGGAGCGGGGCCAGGGCGAACTTTCCGCCATCCAGGAAATCGAAACAGAGTACGGGCTGCACGTCGTGAGTATTGTGAATCTGGCAAACCTGATTGAGTACCTGGAAAACCGCGGCGGCAGCGAGTTACCTGCGCTGGAGGCAATGCTGGAATACAGATCACAGTACGGTGTGGCCTAACTTGTCTGGCTCTGGAGCAAAGCCTATATTGTGGGCATAAAAGTGAAACAACACCCTATATGACACGACGTGCGGCGACCCGGCTCAAGGCGCTGGCGGCGGGGCTTGCCCTCGCTGTCGTTTCTTGCGTAACGCTGGCTGCGGAGTATCTGTACCGGTACGTCAACGACGCAGGCGTCACGGTCATCAATTACAACATTCCCCCGGAGTACGTGCAGAAGGGCTACGAGATTCTCAACGCCGACGGCAGCGTGCACCGCGTCGTACCGCGCACGCTCACCGAAGAGGAACTGGCCGAGCAATCCGGCGAGGCGTACCAGGCCAAGGTCGCCGCCGAGGAAGCCGAGCGTCTGCGCAAATGGGACGAGTCCCTGTTACTGCGCTACTCCAGCATTGAAGATATCGAGGCGGCACGCGACCGGGCGCTGGACGCTCTGCGCATCCGCATCAGTATCCTGCGTTCCAATGTACGCAGCCTTAAGGCACAGGTGGAAAACAACCAGCAGCGAGCCGCGGATATCGAGCGTCGCGGCGAGCAGGTGCCGGTTGAAGTGGTCGCCGTCATCGACGGATTGCGCAGCGAGATTACCGAGACCGAACGCGCCATCGAAGAACGCACCAACGAAATGGACGTGGTGCGCCAGGGCTACCAGCGCGATATCGACCGCTTTGCCCTGCTGCTCGACAAGGTCGAACTGCGGCGCCAGTACTCCCGCCAGCCCGACTGAATCATTCCCAGCGCTTACACGAGTGACAGTAGCGTCAGCAGCTGCTGGTGGAACGCCCGTGTGCTGGAAATTTGTGTTGAAGGATCCTGTGGTGAAAAAAGCCCAGGCCTCGGCGCGCGCCGATCAGGCCGGTGCAGCCTGTGCGGTTGCGGGTAGTGCCGGGCGGAAAAAATCTGCCATCAACAGGTCCCACTGTTCAGCCCAGGCTTCCGTGGGTGAGCGTTGGAACCCACTGCGCACATACTGGGAAATACGACCCTCGGCTGTAGCGAGCATAAGGTTGGCCGCGGCATTTATCGTCAGCACGGGGCGGATGCCCTCGCGCATTTCCGCCTCGCGCAGCACCTGCTTGAGCTGGGTTTCAAAGCGGTCGTACAACTGCGCCACGCGTGCGTGCAGGCGCTCGGTTTCCCCGGCCAGCGCATCGCCGGTAAGGATGCGGGTAATGCCGGGATTGCGCTCAGTAAATGCCAACAACAGGGTTAGCATTTTTTCACAGCGCGCTCCGGCTGCACTCTCTTCGGCGAGAATAATGTTGACGCGACTGAACAAGGTCTCCTCGATAAATTCGATGAGCCCTTCAAACATCTTCGATTTGCTGGGGAAGTGTCGATACAACGCCGCTTCCGACACGCCCACCTGGCGTGCCAGCCTTGCGGTGGTAATACGTTCCCCCGGGTTCGCCTCCAGCATCTGCGCCAGCGCTTCCAGAATCTGTTGACGCCTTTGGGTTTTACGCGGAGACATGGGTCAGAGGCAGGCCGGGTAGGATCGGAGACACTGAATAATGCTAGCCCCTACCTCCAGGTGCTGCAAGAAATTAGCAGACGGGAGGGCGCCTTTTTGCCCAGAGTTTGAATCAGGCACGGTTTGAAATCTTGGTACCTACCCCTTCGTCGGTGAATACTTCCAACAACACTGCGTGAGGAACGCGGCCGTCGATAATGTGGGAACTGGTCACACCGCTGCGCACCGCGTCCAGGGCGCAGCGTACTTTGGGCAACATGCCGCCCTGGATGGTGCCATCTTCAACCAGTGCCTCGACCTGGGGGGGCGTGAGGCCGGTGAGCAGTTCGCCTTCCCGGCTCAGCAGGCCGTCCACGTTGGTCAGCAGCATCAGCTTCTCTGCCTGCAAAACTTCCGCCAGCTTGCCGGCTACGAGATCGGCGTTAATGTTGTAAGAGCTTCCATCGGACCCAACGCCGATCGGCGCAATGACCGGGATGAAGTTACTGTCCTGGATCATCTTCAGCACTTCGGTGTCGATTTGTTCGACCTCACCCACATGGCCAATATCGATAATCTCGGTGGCGCGAACGTCCGGAGACTGGCGGGTGACTTCCAGCTTGCGTGCGCGAATCAACTGACCGTCCTTGCCGGTCACGCCGATGGCCTTGCCGCCATTGCGATTGATGGTCGAGACAATTTCCTTGTTGACCGACGCGCCCAGCACCATTTCGACCACGTCCATGGTGGCGCTGTCGGTAACACGCATGCCATCGACAAACTCGGAAGCGATACCCAGCTTTTCAAGCAGCGCACCGATCTGCGGCCCGCCGCCATGCACCACGATGGGGTTGACCCCCACCAGCTTCATCAACACAACGTCGCGGGCAAAGCTCTCGTGCAGGGCCGGATCCACCATGGCGTTGCCGCCAAACTTGATGATCATGGTCTTGCCGGTGAAACGCTGGATATAGGGCAGCGCCTCGGTGAGGACCTGGGCGATCCTCAGGGCGGATTTGCGTTTCAACATCAGAATCCGGGTTCCAGTTCAGGGGCAGCCTGTTTGAGCTGTGCCCGGAATTGCTCCTTGATTCGCTCCAGTCCGTCGACATCGTTCGCCTCGAAGCGTGCGATCAATGCCGGCGTTGTGTTGGAAGCTCGCAACAGCCCCCAGCCGTCGTTGTAATCCACCCGCACGCCGTCAATGCTGGTGACTTTGCCGGGGCTGAATTCGCCGCTCTCGGCCAGCCGCCGGGTGACGTCGAATTTCTGGTCCTCCGTCACCGGAATGCGAATCTCCGGCGTGTTGGCGGTCTGCGGGAATTCGGCCAACAGGGTGGACAGGTCCATGCCGGTACCGCTCATCAACTCGGCCAGGCGCGCGGTGGTGTAGATCGCATCGTCGAAGCCATACCATCGTTCTCCGAAGTAAATGTGGCCGGAGAACTCGCCACCCAGCAGTGCGCCGGTCTCGGCGACTTTCTCGCGCATGAAGGCATGGCCGGTTTTCCAAAGCACCGGGCGGCCGCCGTGCTTGGACACCAGTTGCGTCAGGTGTCGGCTGCATTTCACATCGAACACCACGTCAGCGCCTGGATTGCGCGATACCACGTCCTCGGCGAACAGCATCAGCAGCATATCGTTGCGCACTATCGTGCCTTCGGCGGTGACGATCGTGAGCCGGTCCCCGTCGCCGTCGAAGGCAACGCCGAAGTCGGCGCCGCTGTGCACGACGCTGGCCTGGAGCTCTTCGAGGTTCTCGTCCACTGACGGGTCCGGGTGGTGGTTGGGGAAGCTGCCATCAATATCGCAGTGCAGCTTCAGCACCTCACAGCCCAGGCTTTCCAGTACGTCAGGCGCCAGTTCACCGGCGGCGCCGTTGCCGGCATCGACCACTATCTTGAGTGGGTTCGAGATGGCGATATCGCCCAGCACAGCGTCGATATAGTCAGCCTTCACGTCCTGCTTGGCGAGCCTGCCGGAGCCTGAGCTGAACTTGCCTGCCACCGCGCGCGCCTTGAGATCCTGCAGCCCCTCGGCTGCCAGCGGTTTGCCGTCCAGGGTGATCTTGAAACCGTTGTATTCGGCGGGGTTGTGGCTGGCGGTCACCACGATGCCGGTTCGGATATCCAGGGTATGGGTGGCGAAGTAGAGCAGCGGCGTGGGTACCAGGCCGATGTCCACCACATCACGGCCCGAGTCGAGCAGGGCTTTCACCAGCACGTTCTTGATCGCGGGGCTCGAGGTGCGACCATCGCTGGCGACCAGTATTGCCTGCTGTTGCTGTTCGCCGGCCAGGGTGCCAAATGCCTTGCCGATGCGCGTGACCAGGGTGTCGTTCAATTCCTCCTCGACAATGCCACGAATGTCGTAGGCCCTGAAAATATGCTCCGGCAGGGCCGGCGCGGCCGGCTTGGACCGAGGCGCGGCGGTGGCCGGTTCGGCGCTGCCCTCCCCGGCCACCGGGGCGGGCGCAGTGGCCTCTGCTGGTTTTGCGGCCGTGCGTTGGCCGAGCTGGGTGCCCGGGTGCGAGGTCACCTTGCGCAACTGCCTGGCCAGGGGTAGCAACGCTGGCAGGCCCACCTGGTAAGTCGACTTGCGCTCGGCGCCCGCGAGAATCTGTTCGACATCTTCTCCCAGCTTGCGCTGCGTCGCGAGCAGGAATACAGCCATGGCGGCAATCGCAGCGAGTACCAGCACGCCCATCACGATCAGCAGCGGCAGGCTGCTGATCCGGTAAAGGCTAAGCATTTGCGCAGAGGGCGTGAAGCGTACCTGCCAGGTACCGCCGTTCAGTTCTGCATCTGCGGCGAACGCCTGGGCGGCGCCGTTGCCGGTGGCTGCCACCTCGGTGCTGTTGAGGTAGCCGCCGGCATCGTAGAGCTGCGACAGGCTGCTGCGACCCAGCTCGGCGCCGATGGCCGCCAGGCTTTCAGCGAAGACCGCATTGTCCAGGGTAGCCAGGATCACGGCGCGCCGGTCCGGCTGGCGAGGATGCTGCACGCTGCGGGCCAGGGATGTTAGCCAGCGGCCTTCGAACTGGTAAGACTCGGGGATGACGGTTTCACCTTCCGAGGTACGCCGCACCAGGTCCAGCTCAATGTGGTTGCGCAGACCCACGTCGCTGGCCTCGATGGTCGCGGTGCCGAGCTCTCCGAGCGCGATTAGCCGCAGGCTGGCCACGCTCGGGAAGTAGTCCAGCATGGCTTTCTCCACCAGCGCCA
This sequence comes from Halieaceae bacterium, assembly GCA_965229625.1. Lineage (GTDB taxonomy): Bacteria > Pseudomonadota > Gammaproteobacteria > Pseudomonadales > Halieaceae > JANQIO01. The sequence continues at coordinate 2,783,626 of CBDDJJ010000001.1, read as the reverse complement.
GGTCCTCCTCCTCGCCAGACGCGATGGCAGACAGCGCGAGGGGTGCATTGGATGCTGCCTGCAGCCGGGCCTGGAACTGGATGAGCTGCTGTTCGATCTGGGCGGCCTGCTGTACGGCCAGGCTGCGCGCCGCCCGCACGACCTGCTGCTCCTGCAGATTGGTGTCGCGCAGCACCAGCAGGAATGCGAAACCCGCCAGAAGGGGCAGCAGGATGCCCAGCAGGGCGTACAGCCAGAACCGCTGCAGGTAGTTGCTGCCCGCCTGTATACCCTGCTCGGCCTCAGGGCTGAGTTCTTCTTTTTTCTTTTTGGCCATAGTGCTGCTGTTTCCCAGGGTCAGTGTTCGCTGGCGTTCCCCAAGCCAGGTCCGCGGTCAGGCCACCTTGCCGGTGCGTTGCCGCCATTGCCCGGCGATGGTGTCCACCAACTGGCGAGCCAGCTCGCCCTTGGTGGTGAGTGGTACGTCCAGGCTGCCCTCTGCCCACAGCAGGGTGGCGGCGTTCTGGTCGCTGTTGAATCCGGCATCGTCCCGGGCCACATCGTTGGCGACGATCATGTCCAGGCCTTTGTTGTGCATCTTGTTGCGGGCGTACTCCAGCACGTCCTGTGTCTCGGCGGCAAAGCCGACCGTAAAGGGCCGCTGTTTGTGAGCCGCGACAGCGGCAATGATGTCCGGATTACGCACCAGTTCCAGCTGCATGGTTTCCTGCCCCTTTTTTATTTTTTGTGGCTGGCTCTGGGCCGGTCGATAGTCTGCCACGGCAGCGCAACCGACGAAAACATCGCACTGGCCCATCTGCGCCATGGCTACATCGTACATCTCCATGGCGCTGGTAACCTCGATTCGGTTCACAGATTCCGGCGTCTCCAGGGCCACCGGGCCACTGATAAGCGTGGTCAGCGCCCCCGCCTCCGCGGCGGCGCGGGCGATGGCGAAGCCCATCTTGCCGGAGCTGTGATTGCTGATATAGCGCACCGGGTCCAGGGCCTCGCGCGTGGGGCCGGCAGTGACGGTCACCTGCAAGCCGTCCAACTGCCCGGCCGCAAACAATCCCTGTGCGGCAGCAACGATGTCCGCCGGTTCCTGCAGGCGCCCGGGCCCCACGTCACCGCAGGCCTGGGATCCCTCCGACGGGCCGGTGATGTGCACGCCGCGGGACGTCAGCACGTCGATGTTGGCGCCGGTGGCCTGGTCGCGCCACATGCCCTGGTTCATGGCGGGTGCTACCAGCAGCGGTGCCGGGGTAGCGAGACACAGTGTGGTCAACAGGTCGTCGGCCCGCCCCTGGGCCAGGCGGCTGAGAAAGTCTGCCGTGGCTGGGGCCACCAGCACCAGGTCGGCCCAGCGGGCGAGCTCGATGTGGCCCATGCCGGCCTCGGCTTCCGCGTCCAGCAGCTCCAGGTGTACCGGCTGTCCCGACAGCGCCTGCAGTGTCAGAGGGGTGATAAATTCGGTGGCGCCATGGGTCATTACCACGCGCACACTGGCGCCCGCCTCGCGGAGATCGCGGATCAGTTGCGCGGATTTGTAGGCAGCGATGCCCCCGGTGACGCCGAGCAGCACATTACGGTTGTATAGACGGCCCATGGCCTTGACCAAGCGTGGTTTCTGGCCAATAAAGATAGCATCCACTTAATGGATTTGACACAGAGCCCAGGATCTCAGGGAGGAGACCATGCGCTTACCAGACTTACCCGCGGCGGAACGCCCGCGGGAGAAAATGCTCGCGCGCGGGTGCCCCGCGCTTTCAGATTCCGAACTGTTGGCCATATTGCTAGGCACCGGCGGCGCCGGCCGCAGCGTCATGGAGCTGTCCAGCGCGTTGTTGCTGCGCTTCGGCGGCTGGCATGGCCTGCTGAATGCGAGCCTCGAGGAACTCGCTGCTGAGCCCGGTATGGGGGTGGCGAAGTTCACCCAGTTGCAGGCAGCGGTGGAATTGGCCCGCCGTCACGCCCTGGAGGAGTTACAGCAGGGCGCGGTCATGTCGAGCCCGGCGCGTACCCGGCGCTTCCTGCAGAATCACCTGCGGGACCCCTCTCGAGAGGTGTTCTGCTGCCTGTTCCTCAATGCCCAGCATGCATTGATCAGCTGTGAGGACCTGTTTCTCGGCACCCTGGACGGCGCCGCGGTGTATCCGCGGGTGGTCCTGCGGCGCGCCCTGCAGCTGGAGGCGGCGGCAGTGATCTTTGCGCACAACCACCCCTCAGGCGTCGCCGAACCCAGTGCCGCAGACCGTCGCATCACCGAGCGCCTGCAGGCCGCCCTGGCGCTGGTCGATATCCGTGTACTGGACCATATTATCGTGGGCCGCGGCACGACGTTTTCCTTCGCTGAAGACGGCCTGCTGTAATGCCCCCTGGCGTCAATGCCGGAGTGGCACGCAAGCCATTGAATTTAAAGCGAGAGTGCTTGCCTTGCCAGGGGCCTTCTGGTATAAAGTCGCGCTCGTTTTGCGGGGTGCCTGGCGAACACGGCCGGACCCCGGTATTTCCCGAATTCAGCGCGGTTAAGCCGCTGCCATTGAGAGTGAGTCATCATGGCCAGAGTATGTCAGGTTACCGGCAAGCGGCCGATAACCGGTAACAATGTATCCCACGCCAAGAACCGTACCAAGCGTCGGTTCCTTCCGAACCTCCACCAGCACCGTTTCTGGGTGGAGTCCGAGAAGCGCTTCGTCAGCCTGCGGGTGTCCAGCAAGGGCATGCGTATTATCGACAAGAAGGGTATCGAGCAGGTGCTGTCTGATATCCGCGCACGTGGCGAGAAGGTCTGAGGCTGCGGCCTGACCTGGCGTAAGTTAAGTAAAGGACTAGAGCGATGAGAGAGAAAATCAAACTGGTATCCTCTGCGGGCACCGGCCACTACTACACGACGGACAAGAACAAGCGCAACACCCCGGACAAGATGGAAATGAAGAAGTACGATCCGGTGGTTCGCAAGCACGTCATGTACAAGGAATCCAAGATTAAGTAAGCCCTTGCTTACTGCGAGAAGCCCGCTACGGCGGGCTTTTTTGTGCCTGCATGAATGCTGCGAGATGAGGATTAGTGCCTGCTGGTCGCAATCATGGCCCATAGTCCTGGTATGCGGACACGCTAAAAGCATGACATCCCTGTCTCGCTCGGAGCCGGCCATCCCTGGCCGGCTACGGTCCGCAAACCAGGACTATGGGCCATGATCGCTGGGCCCCTGCTACTAGAAATATGCCATCTTGCCCAGTTTTGACGGGAAACCGCGGTATGCTTGGGCGTTTAGAGCAACATCAGGCATCCATTAGACCCGATTTTCCTGCTGATTTTGGCACGGAACGAGGGGTCGGGCCCCAAAGGCGCCCGAGCCCGTCACGTTGGCAACATTTTCAACGACGATGGCGTCATTTTGAGTGAGCTTGTTCTTCAATCGACATTGAGGACAGGAAGAACGTAAAACCGGCATCTGAGCATGATGCCCCCACAATCGACGAAGTTATGCCCGAGTTACCCGAAGTTGAAACCACGCGCCGTGGAATACTGCCGCATGCCAGGGGCGAGGTGGTGGAATCTGTGGAAGTCCGCGACCGGCGCCTGCGCTGGCCCATTCCCGAGGAGCTGACCCGCTTCCTGCCCGGCGCGGAAATTCGCGATATCGAGCGCAGAGGTAAGTACTTACTGTTCCGCACGGACGCAGGCACGCTGATCTCCCACCTGGGGATGTCGGGATCGCTGCGGGTACTGACGGAACCCCAGGCGCCGCAAAAGCATGACCATGTGGATATCGTCTTGGCCTCTGGCAAGGTCCTGCGTTACAACGACCCAAGGCGCTTTGGCTGCATGCTCTGGAGCCTCGAAGATCCCTTCCAGCACTTCCTGCTGTCCGAACTGGGCCCGGAGCCGCTGGGTGAGGAGTTCACAGCCGACTACCTGTATCGTCGCTCGCGGGGCCGAAAGGTGCCTCTCAAGGCGTTCATCATGGACAGCAAAGTCGTGGTGGGTGTCGGAAACATCTATGCTAACGAGGCGCTTTTCCTGGCCGGCCTGCGACCGGGGCGGGGCGCCGGGCGGGTGTCGCGCCCGCGCTACGAGGCGCTGGTGGCCGCGATCCGGCAGGTGCTGGCGGCGGCGGTGGAGCAGGGTGGCACGACCTTGCGGGATTTTGTTGGCGGTGATGGCAAACCCGGGTACTTCCGGCAGCAGCTCAATGTTTACGACCACGGCGGCGAGCCCTGCCCGCGCTGTGGGGAAATCCTTACCGAGACCCGGCTCGGCCAGCGCAGCACGGTGTACTGTCGCGAGTGCCAGAGCTAGGGATTGCCGGGGTGTTTGCCTGGTCGCCGTCCAGGCTTATCAGGCGCCGAATTTGGTGGCCAGCGCTTCGCCAACATTGGCAGGCACAAACGGGGAGATGTCACCGTTGAGGGAGGCGATTTCCCGTACCAGGGACGATGAGATATAGGAAAGGTGCTCGGAGGGCGTCAGGAAGATGGATTCAAACTCCGGGTACAGCGCACGGTTCATGTTGGCGAGCTGAAATTCATACTCGAAATCCGACACCGCCCGTAAGCCCCGCAATACCGCATTGGCACCCTTGCTGCGCGCGAACTCGGTCAGCAGGTTGCTGAAGCCGACCACTTCCACATTGTCGACATGCGCCAGGGCGTCACTGCACAGCGTCACGCGTTCGTCCAGGGTAAACAGCGGCTTCTTCTTGGGACTGTCGGCAATCGCCAGCAGCACATTGTCAAACAGGCGCCCGGCCCGCTCGACAAGGTCCACGTGGCCGTTGGTGATGGGGTCAAAGGTGCCCGGGTAGATGACGCGTTTCATGGGCTCGCATGCTAAACAAATTGGTCTGTGCGTACAAACAGGCTGAAGCGCACATCTCCCATGGTTTTTTCCCGGTGCGGTTGCCAGTTACCGGGTAAGGCGGGTGCGGCCTCGCGAATGCCGGCCTCCAGGTAGACCAGGGCATCGGGGGCCAGCCAGCCGCCGGCTTCGAGCGCCTGGGCTGCAGGCTCCAGCAGGCCCTGCTCAAAGGGTGGATCCAGGAAGACAATGTCGTAGGGCCTGCTCTCACCCCCCAGCAAGCGCAGTGCGTCCGCGGCCAGGGTGCTGGCGCGCGTGCAGTGGAGGGCGGCCAGGTGCTCATTGATGCGGGCCAGGCTTGCGGTATTGGTGTCCACGAAGTGCACGGCGCCGGCCCCCCGTGAGAGTGCCTCCAGGCCCAGGGCGCCACTGCCGGCGAACAGGTCAAGGCAGTGGGCATCAGCGATATAGGGGGCCAGCCAGTTGAACAGGGTTTCGCGCACCCGGTCCGGGGTGGGCCGCAGGCCCCTGGCGGCCCGGAAGCGCAGTTTCCGCCCGCGCCACTGGCCGCCGATAATGCGCAGCATGCCAGCCTGGCCGCGCTCGGGGTTCCCCCTGTTCCGCGAACCGCTTGCCGCCGCGGATCCACGCCGGGAACGCCCGCCGCCCATTAACGTGCATTATCCATAGGTGTTAGGATACGCGTTTTCCCCGCGCAGTAACGATGAAATTATTCGGTCGCAACAAACCACCGAAGGCACCCGCAGGCGAGACTGAACCGACGGCCACGCACCTGGAAGACGCGCCGGCCACGGCATCCGCCGCAGACCCCTCGAGCCAGGTCGTCGACAGTTCGAACCCGCCGGCCGAAGGTTTTTTCCAGCGGCTCAAGCAGGGTCTCGGGCGCACTGGCAACCAGCTAGCATCAGGTGTTGGTCGCCTGTTCCTGGGCCGCAAGGAAATCGATGCCGAGCTCCTGGAGGATCTGGAAACCGAGCTGTTGCAGGCCGATGTTGGCGTGGATGCCACCCTGGAGATCGTCGGGCGGCTCACCGAACAGGTCTCCCGCAAGGACCTGAAAGACGGCGACGCACTCTATGCCGCCCTGCAGGCTGAGCTCCTGGCACTACTCGAGCCGGTGGAACGGGCCTTGCAGCCCGCCACCGAGGGGCCCTTCGTCATACTCATGGTCGGCGTGAACGGCGCCGGCAAGACCACCACTATCGGCAAGCTTGCCAGCCGCTTCAAAGCCGAAGGCAAGAGCGTGATGCTGGCGGCCGGGGACACCTTTCGCGCTGCCGCCGTAGAGCAATTACAGGCCTGGGGTGAGCGCAATGAGGTACCCGTGATAGCGCAACACACGGGGGCGGACGCAGCCTCGGTAATCTTTGATGCCCTGCAGGCAGCCCAGGCGCGGGGCGTCGATGTGCTGATTGCCGACACCGCCGGGCGGCTCCACAACAAGGACAACCTGATGGAGGAGCTGAAAAAGGTGGTCCGAGTGATGGCCAAGCTCGACGCGTCTGCACCCCATGAGGTCATGCTGGTGCTGGATTCCGGTATGGGGCAGAACGCCCTCGCCCAGGCCGAGCACTTCCGCGAGGCGGTAGGCGTCACTGGCATTACCCTTACCAAGCTGGACGGCACCGCCAAGGGCGGCATCATCTTCGCCGTCGCTCGCAAGCTGGGTTTGCCGATTCGCTTTATCGGTATTGGTGAATCGGCCGATGACCTGCGTCCCTTCCGGGCCCGGGAGTTTATCGACGCACTGTTCGCGGACCGTGCCTGAGGCATGATTGCCTTCGACCGCGTATCCAAGCGTTACCCGGAGGGCCACGAAGCACTGTCCGACGTGAGTTTTACCATCGACGGCGACGAGATGGTCTTTCTCACCGGCCATAGCGGCGCCGGCAAGAGCACCCTGCTGAAACTCATCATGCTGATGGAGCGCCCCAGCCGAGGCCAGGTGATCGTCAATGGCCAGAACCTCAAGGCCATGAAGCCCGCGCGGATTCCGCAGTTGCGGCGCGACATTGGCGTGGTGTTCCAGAATCACCAGCTCCTGTTTGATCGCTCGGTGTTTGACAATGTGGCCCTGCCGCTGCTGATCTCCGGCTATTCCCCGCGGGATACCGGCCGCCGGGTACGTGCGGCGCTGGACAAGGTGGGCCTGCTGGCCCGTGAGAAGGCCATGCCGATCACGCTATCCGGTGGCGAGCAGCAGCGTGTGGGGATTGCCCGCGCAGTGGTGAACAAACCCAGCCTGTTATTGGCCGACGAGCCCACCGGCAACCTGGACCCAGCCCTGTCGGCGGAAATCATGCAGCTGTTTGAACAGTTCAACCAGGTGGGCGTGACAGTGTTGATCGCCAGCCACGACCTGGCGCTGATCTCACGCTTGCACCACCGGATTCTCACCCTGCGCCGGGGGCGGCTGATCGCCCAGGCGGGGGCCGACTGATGGCGGGCGGCGCCAGCCAGAGCCGCGCCGGCCTCAGCGACCGGCTGCAATCCTGGCAGCTGCATCACCGCGGCTCTGCCCTCGACAGCCTGCAGCGACTATTGCGCTCACCGATGTCCAGCCTGATGACCTGGCTGGTGATAGGCATCGCCCTGGCGCTGCCGGTGGGGTTGAGCGTAGCGCTGGACAATGCCCGTACCGTCAGTGTTGGCTGGGATAGCCCCGCGCAGATATCACTGTTCCTGCGGGCCGAGGTGTCAATGGATGCGGCCGGGCTGATGCGGCAGCGGCTGCTCGAGCGCCCGGACGTGGCCAGGGTTCGGCTGGTGAGCCGGGAACAGGCGCTGGAAGAGTTCCGCCAGCTGTCAGGCTTTGGCGATGTGCTGCGCAATCTCGATGACAACCCCCTGCCGAACCTGGTCCTGGTGACGCCGCTGGGCGGAGATGGCCAGGCTGAACGGGCCGCCGCGCTACAGGCAGCGTTGCAGGAAGAGCCCGGTGTCGAGCGGGCGGTCCTGGACATGGAATGGGTGCAGCGCCTCAATGCCCTGGTGCAGCTATCGCAGCGCGCAGTCGCGGCGCTGGGTGCGATTCTCTGCCTCGGCGTGCTGCTGGTCATCGGCAACACCATTCGGCTGGCCATTGAGAACCGCCGCCAGGAAATCCTGGTGATCAAACTGGTAGGTGGCAGTGACGCCTTTGTCCGCCGCCCATTCCTCTACACCGGCTTCTGGTACGGCCTCGGCGGTGCCCTGCTGGCCTGGCTGGTGGTCGCTATCGCCCTGTGGTGGCTGCGCGGCCCGATGGCTACCCTGGCCCTGCTGTACCAGAGCGATTTTCAGCTCGAGGGCCTCGGCCTGCTGGACAGCCTGGGCCTGCTGATCGCGGGCTCCCTGCTGGGCCTGTTTGGTGCCTGGCTGGCAGTTGCCCGTCACCTGAGTGCAGTCCAGCCTCGCTAAGCCACTGATCTGTATCATTATTCTGCTGGCTTTGTGATCCAGAACTGAACTTTTTCGGTATTAGCACTCAAAGAGATTGAGTGCTAAAATCGCCAACCCTTTTGGAGGAAGTAGACGACCCATGACAACCAGTCTTGCACCCATTGATCAGCTTGTTCCCGGCGCCAACCTGGCGGCCTACGTTCAGGCGGTGGGCAGCATTCCGGTGCTGAGCCAGGCGCGTGAGCAGGAGCTGGCCGAGGATCTCTACCACAACAACAATCTCGACGCGGCCCGTCAGCTGGTCATGTCGCACCTGCGGTTCGTCGTGCACATTGCCCGCAGCTACTCTGGCTACGGCCTCTCTGAAGCGGACCTGATCCAGGAAGGCAATGTCGGCCTGATGAAGGCGGTCAGGCGTTTTGACCCGTCACGCGGCGTGCGCCTGGTATCTTTTGCCGTGCACTGGATCAAGGCCGAGATCCACGAGTTCATCCTGCGCAACTGGCGCATCGTCAAGGTGGCCACCACCAAGGCCCAGCGTAAGCTGTTCTTCAATTTGCGCAGCCAGAAAAAGCAGCTGGGCTGGTTGAGCCAGGCCGAGGCTGAAGCCATCGCTGCAGACCTGAACGTGGACGTCAAGGACGTGCAGAACATGGAGGGGCGGCTCAGCTCCCACGACACGGCCTTCGAGGCGCCCACCGACAGCGACAATGACGATGCCTGGCAGGCGCCGGCCAACTACCTGGAAGACCACCGCCAGGATCCGGCCAGCCTGGTGGAAGAAGCAGACTGGCAGGACAGCAGCGAGACTCGCCTGCACCAGGCACTGACCGAACTGGACGAGCGCAGCCAGGACATTGTCGCGCGCCGCTGGTTGGTTGAGGACAAGGCCACCTTGCAGGAACTGGCGGCCGAGTACGGTGTCTCCGCCGAGCGCATTCGCCAGCTCGAGCAGAACGCCATGAAAAAACTCCGGGCCAGCATGGAAGCCTGATCGGCGGCCGGCGACCGGCGACCGTGCAAGCTGAAGTCAATCACTCCCCTTATCTCTCGATCGCCGCCGGCAGTGGACTGCTGGCGGTAGTCCTGGGCGCCTTCGGTGCCCACGCCCTGCGCGCGCAGCTCGACGGACGCGCCATGGGCATCTATGAAACGGCAGTTCAGTACCATTTCGCGCATTCCCTTGCGCTGCTCGCCGTCGCCCTGTTGTATCGCACGGCGGCGTCGCCACGGTTGCTGGGCCTGTCCGGTTTAGCCTTTACGCTGGGCCTGGTGCTGTTCAGCGGCAGCCTGTACCTGTTGAGCGTTACCGGCATACGCTGGCTGGGCGCCATTACACCGCTCGGCGGGCTGTCCTTTATTGCCGGCTGGTCGTTGCTGCTGGCCTGGTCCCTGGGTTCTGGACGCAGGCAGCTGTGAGTACCGACGCGCGCGGACGGATACGCAGCTTTGTCGTGCGCCCCGGGCGCATCACCGAGGGCCAGCGCAAGGCGCTCGAAGCCGGCATGCCGCGCTTCGGCCTGGCCTTGGCTGACGGTGAACTGGACGCCGTGGCCGCCTTTGGCCGCGAGGCGCCGCTGGTGATGGAAATTGGTTTCGGCATGGGCCAGTCACTGGTGGAAATGGCCGCCGCGTCGCCGGAGACCAACTTCCTGGGTATCGAAGTGCATCGGCCTGGGGTCGGGCGCCTGCTCCATGCCATGATGGAAAACGAGATCGATAACATTCGCGTGTACTGCGACGATGCGGTATTGGTACTCGAAGAGTGTATCGCCCCGGCCAGTCTGGATGGGGTGCAGATTTTTTTCCCCGACCCCTGGCACAAGAAGCGACATCACAAACGGCGCCTGATTCAGCCCGCCTTTGTTCGACTGCTGTGCGAGCGGCTGAAACCGGGTGGTTTCCTGCACCTGGCCACCGACTGGGAAAACTACGCGGAGCACATGCTCGAGGTGCTGTCGGCTGAGCCTGCCCTGGAAAACTGCGCTGGCCCGGGGCGCTACTCGCCGCGGCCTGATACACGCCCTCTCACCAAGTTCGAGCAGCGTGGCCAGCGCCTGGGTCATGGCGTCTGGGATCTCTATTTCAGGTGCGCCAGCTAGGCAGCGTTGCCGCTACAGAAATTCGCTGACCACGCTGTCCAGGTAGCGGCGCCCCAGCGCCGTCGGCCGAATCCGCTCCCTGCCAATGTCCAACAGCCCCTTGTCGGCGAGTGCTTCCAGGGTGGCGGACTGGGCGTCCAGTGGCAGGCCGGTCCTGGTTTCGTACAGGGCAGGCGAAAAGCCGTCACTGAGCCGCAGCGCGTTGAGCATGAAATCCCCGGGCAGGTCCGCGCTGCCGAGCCGCTGGCCGCGGGTGTGAACGTCGCCGCTGGCGAGGTAGTCGGCGGGCTGGCGCTTCTTTGCGGTGCGGCGAATCTCGCCCCGGTCCAGCAGGGTCAGCTTGCCATGGGCGCCGGCGCCGATGCCCAGGTAGTCGCCGAACTCCCAGTAGTTGAGGTTGTGGCGACAGCGATAGCCCGGTCTGGCGTAGGCCGATACTTCGTAGTTGACCAAACCGGCCGCCGACAGCAGGGACTCTCCGGCGGCCTGGATGGCCCCGAGGTCATCTTCCACGGGCAGCTGCGGTGGTTGCTTGTAAAACGCCGTGTTGCGCTCGATCGTGAGCTGGTACCAGGACAGGTGCGCGGGCGCAAATTCCAGTGCCTGCTTCAGGTCGGCGCTGGCCTGTTCAGGTGTCTGCCCGGGCAGCCCATGCATCAGGTCGATATTGAGACTGGCAATGCCGGAGCCCTGGGCCATGGCGACCGCGCGCCTTGCCTGTGCAGCATCGTGAACGCGCCCCAGCGCCCGCAGGCAGCGGTCATCGAAACTCTGTATGCCGAGGGAAATGCGGTTCACGCCGGCGGCTACGAAACCGGCAAACTTGTCGGCCTCGGCACTGCCCGGGTTGGCCTCCAGCGTGACCTCGCAGTCCTCGGCCAGCGGCAGGCGGGCACGCACGCCGTCCAGCAGCGAGTGCATTGCCGTGGTGGACAGCAGGCTGGGCGTGCCACCGCCAATGAAGATCGATACCAGCGGGCGGCCCTGCGCAAGCGGCAGGTCGCTATCCAGGTCGGACAGCAGCGCCTCAACGTATTCGGCTTCCGGCAGCGCGCCCCCGTATTCGTGAGAGTTGAAATCGCAGTAGGGGCATTTGCGCTCGCACCAGGGAATGTGGATGTAGAGGCTTAGCGGCGGGAGCTCCAGGGTATTCACCCCAGCTCCCTGGCCAGCGCAGCCAGCAACAGGGCCATGGCCTGGCCCCGGTGGCTGATGCGATTCTTGGTGGCGGCGTCCAACTGCGCGGCGCTGGCTTTCTGGCCCGGTACGTAAAACAGCGGGTCATAGCCGAAGCCGCCCTCGCCGGCCGGCTCAAACAGGATGCGGCCTTCCCAGTCCGCCTGGCAGATGATTGGGTTGGGGTCCTGCCAGTGGCGCAGGAAGACCAGCGCACAGTGGAACCGCGCCGTGCGCTGCTCCTCAGGTATACCGGATAGTGCTGCCAGCAGCTTGCGGTTGTTGTCGGCATCGCTGGCGTCTTCACCGGCATAGCGGGCCGAGTAGATGCCCGGTTCACCGTCCAGGGCGTCCACAATCAGTCCGGAGTCATCGGCGATGGCAGGCAGCCCGCTGTGATGAGAGGCGGCGTTGGCCTTGAGCAGGGCGTTCTCCACAAAGCTGTCGCCAGTTTCATCGACCGGCTCGATATTGAAGGCAGACTGCGGTACCGCCTCACAGTCCCATTGGGCCAGCAGATCGGCAAATTCCGCCAGCTTGCCCCGATTGCCACTGGCGATCACGACGCGATGCGGTTTGATCTCGGTGCGCATACAGTGCTCCTGGCGCCGCGTTTAGCGGGCGATGTGGTAAATCGCAGTGGTGGCGAACAGGTTGGGCCAGGCCTTCGCCAGCACCCCACCATTGTTGGCGGGCCCCACCATGTCCCGTTGCAGGATGCGAATACTGCGCTCCTCGCACAGGCTTTCAAAGTCCCGCACGGTGCAGAAGTGGATATTGGGGGTGTCATACCAGGTGTAGGGCATAAACTTCGACACCGGCATGCGGCCGCGGCTGCCCAGGTACAAACGGCAGCGCCACTGGCCAAAGTTGGGGAAGGTCACAATGCACTCGCGGCCGATCCGCAGCATTTCATCCAGTACCAGGTGGGGGTAGCGTACCGCCTGCAGCGCGTGCGCCATGACCACCGTGTCGAAGCTGTCGTCGCGAAAGTTGGCCAGGCCCTGGTCGAGGTTCTGTTCGATGATATCGAGCCCGCGGGCAATCCCCGCGGTAATGCTGCCGGTGTCGATCTCAAGGCCAATACCCCTTACCTCGCGCTCCGCCTGTAGCCGGGCCAGGAACTCACCGTCGCCGCAGGCCAGGTCCAGTACCCGTGAGCCTGGCTGGATCCACTGCTGGATATGCGTCAGGTCCTGTCTCATGCCTGGCGAACCCTCTGCATGTAGGCGGAAAACACGTCCAGGTAACGGGGGATCGGCAGCAGGAAGGCATCGTGGCCCTGGTCGGCCTCAATCTCCGCATAGGACACGGATTTCCCGGCGGCCAGCAACGCGTCCACGATCTCGCGGGAACGGGCCGGGGAAAAGCGCCAGTCCGTGCTGAATGACACCACCAGGAACGAGGCGCTGGCGTCGGCAAAAGCCCGTACCGGGTCGTCGCCGTATTCGCGCGCCAGGTCGAAGTAGTCGAGCGCACGGGTCATGAGGATGTAGGTGTTGGCATCGAAGCTCTCGCTGAAGGTGCTGCCCTGGTGGCGCAGGTAGCTCTGTACCTGGAACTCCACACCCTCGTCGCTGCCCAGCTCGAAATTGCCGGAGCGCAGATCGCGGCCGAAGCGGTCCGCCATGGCGTCGTCTGACAGGTAGGTGATATGGCCGACCATGCGGGCGATGGCGAGGCCATCCCTCGGCACCGTTTCCTGCTGCCGATAACGGCCGCCGTGAAAGGCCGGGTCCGAGGTAATGGCCTGGCGCGCGATCTCATTGAATGCAATGTTCTGGGCGCTGAGCTTCATGGCCGCGGCGATCACCACGCAGTGGCGCACCCTGTCGGGATACTCCAGGGCCCAGCGCATGGCCTGCATGCCACCGAGGCTACCGCCTATCACGGCGGCCCAGCAATCGATGCCCAGGCGGTCCGCCAGCATCGCCTGGCTGTGCACCCAGTCGCGGGCGCGCATGGGAGGGAACTCCGGTCCAAACTCCTGGCCGGTTTCCGGGTTGACGCTGAGCGGCCCGGTGGAGCCGTGGCAGCCACCGAGGTTGTTGAGGCTGACCACGAAGAAATGCCGGGTATCGATCGGCTTGCCGGGCCCGATGCAGGCATCCCACCAGCCCGGCTTCCGGTCGGCTTCACTGTGGTAACCGGCGGCGTGGTGGTGACCGCTGAGGGCGTGGCACACCAGCACCGCGTTGCTGGCGTCGGTGTTCAGTTCCCCATAGGTCTCGTACACCAGCTCGAAGCTTGACAGGTCGCGTCCGCAGGCCAGTGTCAGACCCTCGGGGAATTCGGCGTGCTGGTGGGTGACCAGCCCGACGCTGTCAGCGGCGTCAGGAGAATTCATCGTCTGCCTAGAAGCCAATGACCAGCACGGGCTGGAGGTTGACCAGGTTGGCCGCCCAGACAACAAAATTCTTGCTGATGAAGATGGCCAGCATGGCAATCATGGGAGACAGGTCCAGCCCTCCCATGGGTGGAAGTACTTTCCTGAACGGGGCCATTACCGGTTCGGTGAGCTGGTAGACGAGGTACACGGCGGGGCTCGAAGTGCCTGGCGCTACCCAGCTGAGGACGATCATGACGATAATCGCCACCAGGTAAAAGCCGAGCACAAAGTTGATGATGCCGAGCGGCGCCCACAGCAGCACCAGCAGCGGCGGAACCAGGCCGGCCCCATAAATGAAGCCCAGCACGACAATGGCGAGCATCTCTACCAACAACAACAGCACCAGGCCCGCGACATCCATACCACCGAAGCCGGGAATGATTCGCCGCAGCGGTACCAGCAAGGGGTTGGTGACACGGGCGATGGCCTGGCTGATCGGGTTGTAGAAATCTGCCCGCACCAGCTGCAGCAGGAAGCGCAGCAGTATCAGCAGCATGGCAATGTTGAAGAACACATTGACCAGCAGGATCAGTGACTCGGTAATCGGGTTCATCGCATTATCCCAGTTCCCCGGCCAGCTGCCGGGAGCGTTCGGCGGCGGCATCCATGGCGGCGTGCACGATCTCACGCAGGCCGGCTGCCTCAAAGTGTTGTATGGCGCTTTCGGTCGTACCACCCGGGCTCGTAACCCGGCGCCTCAGCTCTTCCAGCGAAACCTCGCCCTCTGCGGCCATGCGCGCCGAACCGAGGGCAGTTTGCACGGCCAGCTCGGTGCTGGTGTCCCGGTCCAGGCCCAGGGCCTCGCCGGCGTTGACCATGGCCTCCATGAAGAGGAAGAAGTAGGCGGGCCCGCTGCCTGACAGGGCGGTCACGGTGTCGAGCTGGGACTCTTCCGGCACCCAGCACACGCTCCCCACGGCACCCAGCACGGCTTCCGCCAGCTGGCGCTGGGCGGGTGCGCAGGCGGGGTTGGCGAACAGGGCGGTGGCGCCTGCGCGCAACAGCGCCGGGGTGTTCGGCATGCAACGCACGATGGGTGTGTCCTCCCCCAGCGCGCCCTGCAGGCTGGCCAGGGTAATGCCGGCGGCAATCGACACTGCCATGGCGCCGCTGGCTGCCAGCGGATCGCGAATGCTGGCGGCGGCCTCCGCCATAGCCTGTGGCTTCACCGACAGCACCACCAGGTCGGCGCCTTCCACTGCGTAGCTGTTCTCCGGCGAGGTGCCCACCGGCGCCAACTGCCGCAGCCGCTCCAGTGCCTCGCGGGTCGGGTCGCTGGCGCGAATATTCTCCGCCGGCATACCCTGCTCCAGCAGTCCGCCAATAATGCTGGTCGCCATGTTGCCGGCGCCGATGAATCCAACTTTGAGATGCTTCACGTCTTTCCGTTCCAGCTCATCCCGGCAGGGATTCTCCCGGGGGCAGCAGAGTATACACGCGGCTCAGCGCGGCCCGAAAATGTCCGTACCGATGCGCACCAGGGTGGCGCCCTCGGCGATCGCGGCCTCGAGGTCGCGGGACATGCCCATGGACAGCGTATCCAGCCCGGGGATGTCAGCTTGCAGTGCGGCCAGGGCTTCGCGCAGCCGGGCAAAAGGAGCGCGTTGGTCGGCCTCGTCTTCGCTGGGTGCGGGAATCGCCATCAGGCCGCGCAGTTTCACTCCCGGCAGGGCGGACACCGCAGCCGCCAGGCCCGGCAGCTCGGTAAGCTCGACGCCGGACTTGCTCTGTTCGCCGCTGATGTTGACCTGCAGGCAGAGATTGAGCGGCGGCAGGTCGGCCGGCCGCTGCTCGCTGAGCCGACGGGCGATTTTCAGCCGATCAACGCTGTGTACCCAGTCGAAGCGCTCTGCCACCTGCCGGGTCTTGTTGGATTGCAGTGGCCCGATGAAGTGCCAGGTCAGCGGCAGGTCAGCGAGTGCGTCCATCTTCTCCAGGGCTTCCTGCAGATAGTTCTCGCCAAACTGGCTGAGCCCCGCCGCCGCGGCTTCACGAATCGCCGCTGCGGGCTTGGTTTTGGCGACCGCCAGCAGGCAGATCTCGGCCGGGTCGCGACCGCAATTTTGTGACGCGATTCGTATTCTATTTTCGAGCTTTGCTATATTCTTGGCTATCGCAAGGTCAGTCATGGCGCGGGCTGGTGAGGTAGCTAGCACTCATCTCACCACTTGTCTCATCGAAGCTCTTGTCGGTGGATTTACAGAGAAATTTACCGGGAGTTTTGGCGGGCTGGAAGCTCCCTGGCAGGGGAAACAGCCACCCCGCGACCACGATTATATCGGGCTTTGGACGGGTATGGAGATGGCCGCATTGAACAACGGCATCCGTACCAGGCGGAATCCGGGCTGACGTCGCGAGAGCGCGTGACGTCCAGCCCAAAGACGGCCCGAAAAGGCCATATAAGAAGACATCGATTCACGCTGCGCACTCCGCGAGAGGCGCTGCCATCACGGCTAGACAGGGGAGCCGATCTCTATGGATATCACGGAACTGCTCGCATTCAGCGCCAAGCAAGGCGCTTCCGACCTGCACCTTTCGGCCGGCCTGCCGCCCATGATCCGGGTGGACGGTGATGTGCGCCGCATCAACCTGCCGCCGATGGACCACAAGCAGGTTCACGACCTGATCTACGAGATCATGAATGACAAGCAGCGCAAGGACTACGAGGAGTTCATGGAGACTGACTTCTCCTTCGAAGTGCCTGGCGTATCGCGCTTCCGTGTCAACGCCTTCAACCAGAACCGCGGCGCCGGTGGCGTATTCCGGACCATTCCTTCCAAGGTACTGACCATGGACGACCTGGGCATGGGCCAGGTATTCAAGGACGTGGCAGAAGTACCGCGCGGGCTGTTGCTGGTCACCGGGCCGACCGGGTCAGGCAAGTCGACAACCCTGGCGGCGATCATCGACTACATCAACGACAATCGCTACCAGCACATCCTCACCATCGAGGACCCGATTGAATTTGTCCACGAGAGCAAGAAGTGCCTGATCAACCAGCGCGAAGTCCACCGGGATACCCTGGGCTTCAACGAGGCGCTTCGCTCGGCGCTGCGGGAAGACCCTGACATCATCCTGGTAGGTGAGCTGCGCGACCTGGAGACCATCAAGCTGGCGCTGGAAGCCGCGGAAACCGGCCACCTGGTGTTCGGCACCCTGCACACCCAGTCCGCGGCCAAGACCATTGACCGCATCATCGACGTGTTCCCGGCAGCGGAAAAGGCGATGGTTCGCTCCATGCTGTCAGAATCCCTGCAGGCCGTGATCTCGCAGACGCTGTTGAAAAAGCAGGGCGGCGGCCGGGTGGCGGCCCACGAAATCATGCGCGGTACGTCAGCAATCCGTAACCTGATTCGCGAGGACAAGGTGGCGCAGATGTATTCAGCCATCCAGACCGGTGGCTCGCTGGGCATGCAGACGCTCGACCAGTGCCTGGAGCGGCTGCTGGAGAAGCGCCTGATCAGCCGCGAGGCGGCTAAAGAGAAGGCCAAAATGCCGGAGAATTTCTAGGCAATCGCTCGTAGAGAATGCGGGAACAAGGCCGGGAAGACTGAGGGAGAAAGCCAGTGGATATCGATAAGCTGTTGAAATTCATGGTGGACAAGGGCGCCTCCGACGCCTTTATCACCGCGGGCGTGGCCCCCAGTCTCAAGATCAACGGCAAGGTCATGCCGGTGTCCGACCACGTCCTCACCCCCGAACAGGTGTTCAAGGTGGTCACCGGTGTGATGAGCGCCGACCAGCGAGTCGAGTTCGACGAACACCACGAGTGTAACTTTGCGGTGGCGCGTGACGCCATCGGCCGTTTCCGGGCCAGCGCCTTCTACCAGCGCAACCAGCCCGGCATGGTGCTGCGTCGTATCGAGACCACCATTCCCACCATCGAAGACCTGAACCTGCCACCGGTGATTCGCGACCTGGCAATGACCAAGCGCGGCCTGGTGATCTTTGTCGGCGCGACCGGCACCGGTAAGTCCACCTCACTGGCTTCGATGATCGGCTACCGCAACAAGAACTCCACCGGCCACATTATCAGCATCGAGGATCCCATCGAATTCATCCACGAGCACGCGGGCTGCATTGTCACCCAGCGCGAGGTGGGTATCGATACCGAGAGCTTCGAAGTGGCGCTCAAGAACACGCTGCGCCAGGCGCCGGACGTGATCATGATTGGTGAGGTGCGCACCAAGGAGACCATGGAGCAGGCCATCACCTTTGCCGAAACCGGTCACCTGTGCCTGTGCACCCTGCACGCCAACAACGCCAACCAGGCGCTGGATCGCATCCAGCATTTCTTCCCGGTCGAGCGGCACGACCAGATCTGGATGGACCTGTCCCTGAACCTGCGCGGCATGGTGGCCCAGCAGCTGGTACCGACCAAGGACGGCAAGGGCCGGCGCGCGGTCATCGAAGTGTTGTTGAATACGCCGCTGGTGTCTGACCTGATTCGCAAGGGCGAGGTACACCTGCTGAAGGAACTGATGGCCAA
This sequence comes from Halieaceae bacterium, assembly GCA_965229625.1. Classification (GTDB taxonomy): domain Bacteria; phylum Pseudomonadota; class Gammaproteobacteria; order Pseudomonadales; family Halieaceae; genus JANQIO01. The sequence continues at coordinate 2,765,286 of CBDDJJ010000001.1, read as the reverse complement.
CTCCAATGAACAGGGCATGCAGACCTTCGACCAGGCGCTGTTCCGCCTCTTCAAGGAAGGTGCCATCGACGAAGACAAGGCCCTGGCCCATGCTGATTCACGCAATGACCTGCGCCTGATGATCAAGCTGGATGCCGATGGCGCCGACGGCGTGGCCTCGGCACCCGAGCTCAGCATGGCCGAGGACGAGGGCGACCGACAGAGCTTTATGCGCTGATGCCCCGGGCCGGCACCGGCGCGGCTCAGTTCGCCGGAGGCTCAGCCAGCCAGGTCTCCAGAATCAACTGCGCCGCCAGGCTGTCGGCAGGGTCCCGCTGGTAGTCACCGCGATGCCCCGACTCCCGCAGCAGTTGCTTGGCCTCGAAGCTCGAGAGCCGCTCGTCCATGTAATCCACCGGTAGCCGACAGCGCTCGGCGATGCGGCGGCCAAACTTCTCCGCCCGCCGTGACAGCTCGCTCTCACTGTCATCCATATTCAACGGCCTGCCCACCAGCAGCAGGCCCGGTTGCCATTCCGCCACCAGCGCTTCCAGCGCCGCCCAGTCGGGTACCCCGTCGCGGGCGCGCAGCACGGTCAGCGCCTGGCTGGTGCCGGTCAAGCGATTGCCGACAGCCACACCGATCTGGCGCAACCCGAAATCAAAAGCGAGAACAGTGTGGGCGCTGGAACCTGGGTTGATGGCGCTCAGGCGTGGCCCGCCTCCCCCGAGAGCAGGTTCATGTCCACGCCCAGGCGTGCCGCCGCGGCACTCATGCGCAGGTGGTAGGGAGTATCGAAAATAATGCTGCTGTCGGCGGGCAGTGTCAGCCAGCTGTTGTCAGACAGCTCGGATTCGAGCTGCCCCGCCGACCAGCCGGCATAGCCGAGCGCCACCAGGCAGTCTTCAGGCCCGTCGTCTTCGGCGATGGATTCGAGGATATCCCTGGAGGTGGTCAGCCAGATTTCATCGGTGACCGCCAGCGTCGCTTCCCAGTCACGCGATGCGGGCCGGTGCAGCACAAAGCCGCGGTCCATGTGCACCGGGCCCCCCGCCATCACCGGGGTTTGCTGCAGGCGGCCGGCCGCGGAAAGGTTGAGGTGTTCCAGCACCTCTTCCACGCACAGGTCCAGCGGCTGGTTGATAACGATGCCCATGGCACCGTGCTCATTGTGCTCACACAGGTAGGTAACGCTGTTGGCAAAAATCGCATCTGTCAGGCTCGGCATGGCCAACAGAAAGTGATCTCGCAGGCTGTCGCCATTTGAGCTGCGCGCTACGGCGTCGTTCATGGGCAGGTACCGGTGCAGCGTTGGTGGCAGGTGCTCTGGCACCTATCCTCTAACCGAGCTTAGCCGGTTTTTCCTGAATTTCCACGTACGGATGATTTCGAGCATATCGGTAGTCTCCCGCAGCTCGGGCGGGAACGGCTCGAAGGGTGCAGCCATGCGTACGATGCGAATCGCCGCCTCGTCGAGCACCGCGTGCCCGGATGAAGACAACACCTCGATATTGTTGATGGTGCCGTCGTGGCGAATGGCGACCAGTAGCCGCAGGTCACCGTAGATACCGTACTGGCGGGATGCCGTGGGGTAGTGCTGGTTGCCGACCGCCTCGACCCGGGTGCGCCAGTTGTGCAAATAAGCTGCGTCGGCAGCGGCGCGGGCGGACAGCGCCGTGAGGCGTTTGACGCGCGGGCGTTCCGCATAGGCCTGTTGCTGCTCGTCGAGGCGCGCCTCCAGGCTGGCGATACTCTCTGACAGCTTGCGGATTTCGGGATCGATTGCAGCGGAGAACACCGGCTCGGGTTCCTCCTCCACCGGTTCCTGCATTACCTGGCGCAGGGCCTCGTTGATGGTGGTGACGATGGCGTCCTCGCGCGCCTGGGGCGCAAGCTCGGTGATCAGCGGCGCACCGCCCAGTTCGCGAATGCGGTTGTCACTGAATTCGGCCTGGCGGCGGGTGGTAAGCTCCGCGCGTTCCGCCAGGGTGCCGCTGCCGGCCTGGTTGGCCTGCGCCACGAAGCGGGCATCCTCTGGCGCTTCCCTGCTCATGTACTGGGCCAGCGTGACTTCCAGCTGCGGTGTGCTGTAGTCCGACCGATCAGTGGCAAAGCTGACGCCCAGGATCAGCATGAGGTGCAGGGCGAAGGCGATAAAGACGAAGAAACCCAGGTGGTCGTGCTGCGGGTTGCTGCGTTCCGCGAACTCCATGGTAGTGAATTACCCTCTCAGGCAAGTCGCTCCATTATACAGTCCATCAACTGGCCGCCAATGTCAGTGCCGTAGGCCGCATCGATCTCGCGAATGCAGGTCGGGCTGGTGACATTGATCTCGGTGAGGTAGTCACCGATCACATCGAGGCCAACGAAGATCAGGTCCCTCTCTTTTAGCGAGGGGGCCACCTGTTCGACGATCCAGCGGTCGCGGTCGCTCAGCTCCCGGGCAACACCGCTACCGCCGGCCGCCAGGTTGCCGCGGTTTTCACCCGCCAGGGGCACGCGGGCCAGGCAGTAGGGAACCGGCTCGCCGTTGACCACCAGGATGCGCTTGTCACCCTCGCTGATCTCCGGGATGAAGCGCTGGGCCATGATCGTGGTCTGGCCGAAGTCAGTGAGGGTTTCGAGAATGACGTTGAGATTGGGGTCTTCCGGCCTGACCCGGAAAATGGCGGAGCCGCCCATGCCGTCCAGCGGCTTGAAGATCACATCCCCATGCTCGGCGTAGAAATCCCGTAGCCGCTGGTTATCGGCGCTGACCAGTACCGGCGGACAGCACTGCGGAAACTGGGTGGCGAACACCTTCTCGTTGCAGTCCCTGAGGCTGGCGCAGCGATTGACGATCAGGGTGCCCTGGCGCTCTGCCACCTCGAGCAGGTAGGTGGTGTACACATACTCGTTGTCGAAGGGCGGGTCCTTGCGCATGAGGATGACATCCAGTTCGTGCAGGGGCTGGATTGCCGCCTCACCCTTCTCGTAAAAGTGCTGTGGGTCGCGAAACACCTTGAGCGGCGCCATATTGGCCAGTGCTTCACCCTGGTCGAGGAAGATGTCCTGTTGGGTCATGTAGTTGATTTCCCAACCTCGATCAGCCGCCGCCCACAGCATCGCCATCGTGCTGTCTTTCTTGTAGTTGACGTTCTCGATCGGGTCCATGACCACGCCAAGTTTGACGCTCATTGCCGGCACCTCCTGCGGAAAGAGCGGCTAAGTTACGCACTTGTCATGGCGGGTGCAAGCCGCAGCCGGCAGCCTTAGAATGGCGGGAAACCCTGCCGGAGAACAGCGATGAGCCTGTATCTTGCGCTGGCGATTCTGCTGGCGCTGTCCACCGTTACCGCCCTGGTCAAGGCAAGGCGTCTTCACTATGGGGCCATTCCCTGGTTCTTTGCCGGCTGGCTGACCGGGGAGCTGGCCTGGTTCCACCTGGCGTGGTCGCTGGTATTGAGTGTGCTGGTGGTGCTGGCCGACGGCATGGATAGCGGCGCGGGCCGCTGGGGCCTGACCCTGTTCCTGTTCAGCTGGGCGGGGCTCGCCTGGCTGCACGTGCAGGCCATGAACACCGGTGCCCAGTTGGAGGCCGCGCTGCGCGACGCACTCGGCAGGAACTACCGGGGCGATATCCCGCTGGCGCGGCAGCACGTGCTCGACGCGGCCACGGAGACCCAGTCGTGGCTGCGCCCTTTCAACATGGGCCGTCCCGGGGTGCGCGTGCATCGCAATATCAGCTACGGCGAGCACGGGGTTCGCAATACCCTGGATGTCTACCAGCCCGAAGAACCGCGGGAAGGCGGTTACCCGGTGTTATTGCAGGTGCACGGCGGGGGCTGGATGGTCGGTGCCAAGCACCAGCAGGGCCTGCCGCTGATGTACCACCTGGCCAGCCGCGGCTGGTTGTGCGTGGCCTGCAATTACCGCCTGAGCCCGCGTTCGGCCTTCCCCCATCACATCATCGATGTAAAGCGCAGCATTGCCTGGATTCGTGAGCATGCGGCCGACTACGGCGGAGACGCGGAATTCCTGGCCATTACCGGCGGTTCCGCCGGTGGGCACCTGGCGGCGCTGGCCGCGCTCACGCCCAACCTTGCCGAGTGGCAACCCGGATTTGAAACAGTGGATACCCGGTTGCAGGCCGCGCTGCCGTTTTACGGGGTCTATGACTTCCTGGATAGCGAAGGGATTCGCGGCACCATGTCGATGGAGGACATCCTCGCCCGCTATGTCATGCAGAGCGATGCGCACGAGGCGCGAGATGCCTGGCGGCAGGCATCGCCCCTGCACCAGGTGCGCGCCGACGCCCCACCGACGTTTCTCATGCAGGGCACGCATGATTCGCTGGTTTGGGTGGAAGAGGCACGCCACTTCGCCAACCGCCTGCGCGCTACCTCTGACCAGGTGGTTGCCTATGGCGAGCTACCCGGCGCGCAGCATGCCTTTGAGGTGTTTCACTCGGTGCGCACCGACCAGACCCTGGAGGCGGCAACCGCTTTCCTGGAGTGGTGCCACGCTCGCTGGCTGGCAAATCGGCCCGGCTAGGAGCGCTGCTCTACCTTGGTGAGATACAGCTCGAAGCCGCGGGACTGGTAATTGCGCAGCGCAGACGGGTGGTCCAGGCTGCAGGTGTTGACCGTCACCCGCGCCGCGTCCCAGTGCCAGGCATCGGTGATGGCCCGGGTCAGGAAATAGCCGCCCAGGCCGCGGCCGATAAACGGTTCGGCAAGGCCGAAGTAACACAGTTCGACGCTGTCGTCTGGCAGCTTCTCCAGCTCGTAGTAGCCCGCCGGGCTACCCTCCACCCACGCCACCCAGGTCCTCAGGGTTTCGCGTTCGGCATAGGCTCGCCACTGGGCCTCGGTCCAGCTCAGCTTGTCGAGCCACCGCCACGGTGCGCCGACCAGCTCATAAAGGAAGCGGTTGAAACGCCATTGCCTGACGCTGGCTTCCCGCACTTCGATGCCGCCGGGATTGGCAACAGCCTTCAGCTGATCCCTGTCGGTCTGCTGCAGATACCAGACCGTCACCTCAGCCATGGGCGGACTTCCCGTTGCCCGTCAGGAGCAGTGCACAACCGCCGAGGCCGGCCAGTGCCGAGGCGGCGATGATCCCGGTCTTTGCCAGCAGCAGGTCCTGCGGGTAGTCCACGAAACCCAGGTCGGCGATAAATATCGACATGGTGAAGCCGATACCACCCAGCAGGCCTACACCCACCACGTGACGCATGTTAAGCCCGTCGGGCAGGCTGGCCCAGCCGAGCTTGACCGTTACCCAGGTGAAGCCGGCGATGCCCAGCGGTTTGCCGACCAGCAGGCCGGCCAGCACGCCCAGGCTGATAGGGTGTGCCAGGTAGCTGCCGAAATCGTCGAAGTCGATGGGGATGCCGGCATTGGCCAGCGCGAAAACGGGTATCACCAGGTAGGCCACCGGCATGTGAAAACCGTGTTCGGCGCGTTGCGCCGGAGCCTGTACCAGGTTCACGCCATCGCCCAGGGTGTTCACCAGGCTGCGGAACTGGTTATTGTGGATGATATCCGGGTTGTCGGTGATGGAGCGCTCCATCTTGCCGGTCAGGTCGCGAACCTTGTCGATAAACAGGTTTGCGTCAAACTTGGGCCGGATCGGGATCGAGAAAGCAATGATGATGCCGGCGATCGTGGCGTGAATGCCGCTGGCCAGCATGGCCGCCCACAGCAGCAGGCCGATCATGGCATAGGGCAGGCCGTGGCGAATGCCCCCCAGGTTGAAGCTGACCAGCACGCCGGTCAACAGGCCGACGTAGGCCAGGGCGGTGTAATTCAGCGCATCGGTGTAGAACAGCGCAATCACCGCGACTGCCCCCAGGTCATCGACGATGGCGAGCGCGATGAGAAAGGTAATCAGCGACCTGGGAATGCGGCTGCCCATGAGGCTGAGGGCGCCAATAGCGAAGGCGATGTCGGTAGCCATGGGTATGCCCCAGCCATTGGCGGCATGGCCACTGGGATTGAGCACCCAGTAAGCGAGCGCTGGCACCACCATGCCGCCGATTGCCGCCATGATGGGCAGCAGGGCCTGCTTGGGTGAGGACAGCTCGCCTACCAGCAGCTCTCGTTTCAATTCCAGGCCGATGATCATGAAAAACAGGGCCATCAGCAGCTCGTTGATCCAGTGATGGATCGACAGTGAAAACGTCGCCGTGGAAAAGCCGAGGCTGATCGGCTTGTGCAGCAGCTTGTCGTAGCCCTCCTGCAGCGGGCTGTTGGCCAGCACCAGCGCCACCACCGCGCAGATCATCAGCAGTGCGCCGCTGGTGGTCTGGCGATGGATGAACGCTTCCAACGGGGTCAGCACCCGATCGAAAGTTTTCTCCCAGGGTGCGTGATAGATACCTTGTGCCATGGCCTGCTCCGGCGGCTTCGAGTGTGCCGATTATTTCGGCTGCAGGCGACGACTACAAGCGTGCCCTTGGGGCAACGGCTCAGCCGCGGGTTAATTTGGCGGTGTGACTGGAGGTCGCGGTCAGCGTGCCGTCAGCGGCGTACAGTTCACCTTCAAGGAAACTGATTTTGTAGCCGGCGCGACGGATGAGACCGCGGCAGGTGAAGCGGCCGGCGAGGGACGGCTCCAGGAAGGAGACCTTGATCTCCAGGCTCGCCAGCCCGGTCACGTCGGGGTGGTTGGCGAACACCGCGTGGGCCATGGCGGCGTCCAGCATGGCGGTGATGATGCCGCCCTGGACCACATTGGTGGAATGGCAGAGGTTCTCGCCGATGTCGAACTCCATCACGCAGAGCCCGTCGTCGGCATCGACAATCACACCACCGAGGGTGCGAATGATGGCCGGCCGGTGATTGTTAAGTCTGGCGATGAGCTCGGCTTTGTTGCTTACCGCGGGTTCTGTCACTGCATGTCTCCCCAGTGGAATTGAAGTATGGCCAGCGCCGCCAGCGGCGCCGTTTCTGTGCGCAGGACACGCCGGCCCAGCGCCAGGGGCTGAAAGCCTGCCTGTTCTGCAGCGCTGATTTCAGCAGCCGATAGCCCGCCTTCGGGGCCTACCAGCAGGGCAATGGAGGCCGGTGCCGGCAGTGCTCCCAGGCCTTGCTCACTGCGGTGGTGCAACACCAGTTTGAGCTCCGCCGCGGCATGTTCAAGCCAGCTTTCCAGCGCCTGGGGTTCGGCGATCTCCGGTACCCGGTTGCGGCCGCACTGCTCGCAGGCGCTGATAGCCACCTGCCGCCAGTGACGCCGCTTTTTCTGTTCCCGCTCACCCTTGAGCCGCACCTCGGTGCGCTCGGTGACCAGGGGCTGGATGGCGGCTACTCCCAGCTCCGTGCTCTTTTGCACGACGAGGTCCATGCGCTCGCCGCGGCTGATGCCAATGCCCAGGGTGATCGGCAGGCTGGCCTCGCGGTCTTCCGGGAAAAAGTCAGACACAGCAACTGAAACCGCCTGCTTGCCAAGCCCTGTGATGTGGGCGAGGTACTCGCCGCCGCTACCATTGAACAGGCGCAGTGCCGCGCCCTCGCGCAGCCGCAGGGCGCCGGCGATATGGCGGCTGGGCCCCGCTTCCAGGCTCAGCTCGACACCGGTGGACAAGGGCTGCTCGGTAAAGAACCGCGGAGCGTCCGGCGCTGGGCTCATTGCGAGGCGCGGCTGGCCTCGGCAGGGGGTGACAGCTGCAGGTTGCGATAGATGGTCTGCACCGGTTCCAGCTGGTTCATGGTGTAGAAGTGGATACCAGGGCAGCCGTTATCCATCAGCGTCTGGCACAGCTGGGTGACGACTTCGATCCCGAAGGCGCGGGTGCTGTCGGGGTCGCCCTTGAAGCCCTCCATGCGCTGGCCAATCCAGCGCGGGATTTCCGCGCCACAGTTGCGCGAGAAACGCGCCAGGTTTTCGAAATTGGTAATCGGCATGACACCGGCAAACACCGGCTTGTCGATACCCGCATCCAGGCAGCGGTCCAGGTAGTAGAAGTAGGCATCCACATTGTAGAAGTACTGCGTGATCGCGATATCCGCGCCGGCATCAAACTTGCCCTTGAGATAGTGCACGTCGCTGTCGTAGCTGGTGCTCTCCGGGTGTATCTCCGGGTAGGCGCCCACGGCGATACGGAAGTGATCGCCGGTGCGCTCGCGAATAAACTCTACCAGTTCGTTGGCGTACACCAGTTGGGTACGACCGCCCATGCCCGAGGGCATATCGCCGCGCAGGGCCACCAGGTGATTCACGCCCAGTGCCACATAGCGGTCCAGCAGCTCGCCGATGGCTTCATGATTGTCGCCGCCAAAACTCAGGTGCGGGGCGATGGTCGATCCCTGGCCGTGAATCTGCTCGACGATGTCGAAGGTATTGTCCCGGGTCGAACCGCCGGCACCATAGGTGCAGGAGAAGAACTCCGGCCCCAGCGCCTGCAGTGCAGGCGCGGTGACCTCCAGCAACTTACGGCGGCCTTCCTCCGTTTTCGGCGGGAAGAACTCGAAGCTGATATTGGCGGCTGACATGGGTGCTTACCTGGTTTCTCGCTCAGTACTTGTAGCTGTCGGGCTTGTAGGGACCTTCGACCTTGACGCCGATATAGTCCGCCTGCTCGTCGGTGAGCTTTGTGAGCACACCACCGAACCCGCCAACCATGTGGGCGGCGACTTCCTCGTCCAGCTTCTTCGGCAGTACCTCAACAGTGATGGCGTTGGCCTTCAGGCCGTCCTCGAGGTCGGCGAAGCGGCGACCGAACAGGTAAATCTGTGCCAGCACCTGGTTGGCGAAGGAGCCATCCATGATCCGCGAAGGGTGGCCGGTGGCGTTGCCCAGGTTTACCAGGCGGCCTTCGGCCAGCAGGATCAGGTGATCGTTGGCGGCGCGGTCGCGATAGACCAGGTGCACCTGCGGCTTCACCTCTTCCCACTCGTAGCTGTCACGCATGTAGGCGGTGTCGATTTCATTGTCGAAGTGGCCGATGTTGCAAACCACGGCGCCGGACTTGATGGCCTTGATCACTTCGCTGTCGCACACGTTGTAGTTGCCGGTGGCGGTGCACAGCAGGTCGGTCTTGGCCAGCAGGTCGCGGTTCACGCCCTTGCTGCGGTCACCGTCGATATAGGCAGAGACCACTTCGAAGCCATCCATGCAGGCCTGCATGGCACAGATCGGGTCGACCTCGGCCACGCGGACAATCATGCCTTCCTGGCGCAGGGACTGGGCCGAGCCCTTGCCCACGTCGCCATAGCCGATGACCAGCGCCTGCTTGCCGGACAGCAGGTGATCGGTGGCGCGCTTGATGGCGTCGTTGAGGCTGTGGCGGCAGCCGTACTTGTTGTCGTTCTTGCTCTTGGTGATGGAGTCGTTGACGTTGATCGCCGGCACCTTGAGCGTGCCCGCCTTCATCATTTCGATCAGGCGGTGGACGCCAGTGGTGGTTTCCTCGGTAATGCCATGCACCTTATCCAGCATGGCCGGGTACTTGTCGTGCAGCATGGCGGTCAGGTCACCGCCGTCATCCAGCACCATGTTGGCGTCCCAGGGGGCGCCGTCTTTCAGAATGGTCTGCTCGATGCACCACTCGTACTCCTCTTCGGTTTCGCCCTTCCATGCAAATACCGGGACACCCGCGGCGGCGATGGCTGCAGCGGCGTGATCCTGGGTAGAGAAGATGTTGCAGGAAGACCAGCGCACTTCGGCGCCCAGTGCCTGCAGGGTTTCGATCAGTACCGCGGTCTGGATGGTCATGTGGATACAGCCGAGGATCCTGGCGCCCGCCAGCGGCTGGGTCGGTCTGTACTTGTCGCGCAGTGCCATCAGCGCGGGCATTTCACCCTCGGCGATAGCGATTTCGCGGCGGCCCCAGTCGGCGAGGCTGATATCGGCGACCTTGTAGTCGGCCACGGTATCGAGTTTTTCTGCGGTGCTCATGAGATGGTCTCCTTAAGCCGAAGCGCGCAGGGCGTCGGCCTTGTCAGTTTTTTCCCAGGTGAATTCTGGCTCCTCGCGGCCGAAGTGGCCGTAGGCAGCGGTTTTGGTGTAGATGGGGCGCTTCAGGTCGAGCATCTCGATCAGGCCCTTGGGGCGCAGGTCGAAGTGCTCGCGCACCAGGTCGACAATGCGCTCTTCGGCCACGGTCGCCGTGCCGAAGGTGTTGACGGAAATCGAGGTCGGCTCTGCCACGCCGATGGCGTAGGAAACCTGGATCTCGCAGCGGTCGGCGAGACCGGCGGCAACGATGTTCTTGGCCACGTAGCGCCCGGCGTAAGCGGCACTGCGGTCGACCTTGGAGGGGTCCTTGCCGGAGAAGGCGCCGCCGCCGTGGCGGGCCATGCCGCCGTAGGTGTCGACAATGATCTTGCGGCCGGTGAGGCCACAGTCGCCCAGAGGCCCGCCGATAATAAACTGGCCGGTGGGGTTGATGTGGATACGGGTGTCATCATGCAGCCACTCAGCGGGCAGCACGTGGCGGATGAGGTTTTCCATAATGGCTTCGTGTATGTCCGGCTGGCTGATGCCCTCATCGTGCTGGGTGGACAGCACCACGGCATCCACTGCAACCGGCTTGCCGTCCTCGTAGCGCAGGGTGACCTGGCTCTTGGCATCCGGCCGCAGCCAGGGCAGCACGCCGTCCTTGCGCAGGTGTGCCTGGCGCTCCACCAGACGATGGGAGTAGTAGATCGGCGCCGGCATCAATACCTCGGTTTCATTGGTGGCGTAGCCGAACATCAGGCCCTGGTCACCGGCGCCCTGCTCCTTCTCTTCACCCTCGTCAACGCCCATGGCGATATCCGGTGACTGCTTGCCGATGGCATTGAGCACCGCGCAGGAGGCGCCATCAAAACCGACGGTGGAACTGTCGTAGCCGATATCGAGAATGACCTTGCGGACGACGTCTTCCAGTTCCACGTAGGTCGAGGTGGTGACCTCGCCGGCGACGATCGCCATGCCGGTCTTGACCATGGTCTCAACCGCCACCCGCGCATCGGGGTCATCGGCGAGGATGGCATCGAGAATGGCGTCAGATATCTGGTCCGCCATTTTGTCGGGGTGCCCTTCCGAGACTGATTCAGAGGTGAAGAGGGAATACTCGCTCATTACTTAGTCCTTGATGTTGGTGTGGTGGCCGAACAGGCGCACCTGTACTTGGAATCCATTGCGTTGTGCCAGGTAGATGCCGGCGGTTTCCGCCAGCCCTGCGCTGCCGGCCCAGGCGGCCAGCTCTTCCGGTTCAAAGCCCAGCCACAGGTCGCCGCAGGCCTCCCGGGCCCAGTGCTGGTCGTGGCGGCAGAGATCAGTGATCAGCAGCACGCCACCGGGCGCCAGGCAGTCGGCCAGGTCCCGCAGAATGTCGGCCGGAGACGGATTGTGGTGCAACACCATGTTGACCACGATGGCGTCGGCCTGCAGCTTGGCCAGCTTTGGATGGCGGGTATCGCCATGCACGAATTCGACGTTGCCGAGGCCGGCCTCCGCGGCGCGCTCACGGGAGCGCGCCAGCATTTCTTCGGCGCTGTCGAGGGCGATTACCTGCTCGAAACCGGCACCCAGCCGGGGCAGGAAGGCGCCATCTCCCGGGCCCACTTCCAGCGCCAGCCTGCGCTGGGAAATCGGCACCTCGGCCAGTGCCTCGGCCACGGTATCGGCGTATTGCTCATAGCTCGCGATCAGGTCCTGCTGTTCGCGAAACTTGTCAGCATTCTGCTGGAAGAAGGCCTTCGAAGACTGCTCGCGCTCGTCGCGCAGGCCCACCAGCCGCCCTTCCAACAGGCTTTCCAGGGGCAGCTCGTCCACGCTTTCCAGCAGCGCGGCCTGTAGCCGGCCCAGCGCTGACAGCGGCTCTGGGACGGCGCGGCGATAGAAGATGGTGTTGCCCTCGCGTCGGCTGGTGACCAGCCCCGCGCCGGCCATCACCTTGAGGTGGTGGCTCAACGCCGGCTGGCGCATGTCCAGCAATGTGCACAGCTCCTGGACGGCGAGGGAATCCTGGCGCAGTAGTTTGAGGATTCGCAGGCGCAGGGAATCACCGCTGGCCTTGCACAGGCCGGCAAGCAGTTCGATGGCGTTGTCTGCATCGCGGGATTCGCCAGCCGGGATTACGGCTTCCTCGCGGGCCTCGGTGAGTGCGGGCATGGCGGGCAAGTCTAGCAGAAGCGCAATCTATATCAAATTTTTTTGATATAGATTGGCGAGGCGCAGTTTGCATAGACAGCGGTCACACAATTGGCGTCCGCCTTGTGCAGGTTATGGACGCTGCGCCCCAACCGGGAATACCTTCTTGCGACGGACTGTTTCAAGGAATCAAATATGACAGTGCAAATGTTTAAACGCTGGCTGGCCGTTGTGGTGCTCGCGCTGCTCGCTGGCTGTGTCAGCTCACCGTTGGGGCCTGACGCGACGGTGAGCCTCTATACCTGGGACAATCGCGTTGTACCGTTTTACACCGCTGAGACGTCGGCCGATGATAGATTCGGGGGCCTCTTGGATGGCGCAATCTTTCTGAACGGTGTCGTCAACGAAATCCCTGAGCTGGATCGTAGGGAAGAAACACCTTACCTGCTGGAGGTGTGTGGCGGTGAGAACCTGTGCTACTACCTGGTCCTGTTTCCTGGTGACTTTCTGCTGACCCGGGGCAACGCCGTCGGTGGTTTTGCCGTTGTCAGCGAGGTGTCCACGGCGATCTTCCACGAGGTGAAGGCGCTGGATGCTCATTTGGTGCGTGACGCGGTAGACCTGCTGGCCGCGGAGCTGGTTACTGAAGACATCAACGGCGACGGTAAGCTCGACTATAGTGATGTTGCCAAGCTGGACCACTTTGATCGCGAAAAGCGGCGCAAGCAGCTGCGAGATGAAGAGCTCCTCGATGAACTGGAGGAAGCCCTGGCCAATGGCGAGGACGCCGGCATTTCAGAGCTCACCCCTATCGAGCTGGACCACGACCTGCCGCTGGATCTTTATGACCCGAGCTGCCATGAGTCTGAGGATGCAGAAGGCTGTGAGCCCCCTGATCGAGAGGACTTGTGCCAGGCCCTTCCGGGTGAGCGCGACTGTTCCCGGATTCCGATGCTTCAGTGCCTGCTGTTTCCTGACCAGCCGCCCTGTAACAGGCTGGGAGAAAGCGATTTCTGTGCAGAAAAGCCAAGCCACGGTCTGTGCCGGGGAGAAAGGCTCGACGAGCTGTGCATGAGAGCGCCCCAGAATCCTGTCTGCCTGGTCGCCAAGGATCCAGAGTACTGCGCAGAATACCCTGATGACGCCTTCTGCTCCGGCTTCCCTGACACGGAGGACTGCCTCGAGAACCCGCTCAACCCGCTCTGTGGCAAGGACTACTTTGATGAATTCTGCGCCATGGTGCCCGACGCTGAGCTTTGTGTAGATCCACCGATCGGGCGTGTATGCCGTATCAACCCGGACTCAGTTTTCTGCGATCGCCGCGATGATGAGAATGACGATTACGATGAGGATTGCGACAGTGCGGCGGAGACTACCGACTGCCGCAGCGACGAAGAAGACTATGACGATGAGGACGAGGACGACACCTGCGACGCCAGTGATGAAGCGGGCGAGTGTCCGGGCGACCCCCGCGATGAAGGGGTAATCGAGGGCGCGTAGCAGCACTTCAAACCGACAACCCCGGCCTCGCCGGGGTTTTTTTTACCCGCTCCCCGGAGAATCTTGTGTTTGGCGCCCGGGGCCTTGGTTTTGGCGGTGTCTCACATTGCCCCGGGGGAGCGGTTACGAGAGAATAGCGCCCCTTTTTTGACACCCCGGAGTTTCCTGATGACGTCCCAGACCGATCTCGCCAATGCTATCCGTGCGCTCAGCATGGACGCGGTGCAGCAGGCCAACAGCGGCCACCCCGGTGCGCCCATGGGCATGGCGGATATTGCAGAGGTCCTGTGGCGACAATACCTGGTGCACAATCCCGCAAACCCGGCCTGGCCCAACCGTGACCGATTCGTTATGTCCAACGGCCACGGCTCCATGCTGGTCTATTCCCTGCTGCACCTGACGGGCTACGAATTGCCGATTGAGGAGCTCAAGAATTTCCGCCAGCTGCACAGCAAAACCCCGGGGCACCCGGAATACGGCTACGCCCCCGGGGTGGAGACGACGACCGGCCCGCTGGGTCAGGGCCTCAGCAACGCTGTCGGTATGGCCATCGCCGAGAAGGTGCTGGCCGCCCAATACAACCGCCAGGAATACCGGGTGGTTGAGCATTTCACCTACTGTTTCACCGGCGACGGTTGCCTGATGGAAGGCATTTCCCACGAGGTGTGTTCACTGGCGGGCACCCTCGGCCTGGGTAAGCTGATTGTGTTCTACGACGACAACGGCATTTCCATCGACGGCGAAGTCGAGGGCTGGTTTACCGACGACACGCCGGAGCGTTTTGCCGCCTACGGCTGGCAGGTGATCCCCGGCATCGATGGCCACGAACCCGACGCCATCAAAACCGCCATCGATCACGCCCGCGCCGACACCAGCCGCCCTACGCTGATCTGCTGCAAGACCGTGATCGGTAAGGGCGCCCCCAATAAAGAGGGAAGCGAGTCCTGCCATGGCGCGGCACTCGGTGAAGACGAGGTCGCGGCCACCCGCGACAACATCGGCTGGGCCCATGCACCCTTCGAGGTGCCTGACGAGATCTACCGGGCCTGGGATGCCCGGCCCGCCGGGGCCGCCGCCGAGGAAGAATGGCAGCAGGTAATGAATGCCTACAGCGCCGAATTCCCGGAACTGGCGGCAGAACTCAAGCGCCGCCTGGCCGGTGAGCTGCCCGTGGACTTCGCTGCCGAGGCCGAGGCCTATATTCGCCGGTGCCAGGAGGAGGGCGCGGCCATTGCCAGTCGCAAGGCTTCCCAAAACTGTCTGAATGCCTACGGCGCGCTGTTGCCGGAACTGCTGGGCGGCTCTGCAGACCTGGCGGGCTCCAACCTGACGGTGTGGAGCGGCAGCAAGCCCATCACCGCCGCTGATGCCTCCGGCAATTACCTCTACTATGGCGTACGCGAATTCGGCATGTCCGCCATCATGAATGGCATCGCCCTGCACGGTGGCTTTATCAATTACGGTGCCACCTTCCTGATCTTCATGGAGTATGCCCGCAACGCGGTGCGCATGGCGGCGCTGATGAAGCAGCAATCCATCTTCGTCTATACCCATGATTCCATTGGTCTCGGTGAAGACGGCCCGACCCACCAGCCGGTAGAGCAACTGACCAACCTGCGCACCACACCCAATATGGTGACCTGGCGCCCCTGCGACGCGGTGGAATCCGCAGTGGCCTGGAAGGCCGCAATCGAGCATCGTGACGGACCCAGTGCGCTGGTGTTCTCGCGCCAGGGCCTGCCCCACCAGTCGCGTACGGACGAACAGTTGGCGGCCGTCGGCCGCGGTGGCTACATCCTGCACGAACCCGAGGGTGACGTGGATGCCATCGTAATCGCCACCGGTTCTGAAGTGCAGCTTGCGCTGGACGCGGCCGCCCTGCTGGCAGAACAGGGCCGCAAGCTGCGCGTGGTGTCTATGCCCAGCCCGGAAGTGTTCATGGCCCAGGACGCGGCCTACCGTGAGGCGGTGCTGCCCTCCAACTTATTGGCCCGGGTGGCGGTGGAAGCCGGCCATGCCGATTACTGGTACAAATTCGTGGGTCTCGACGGCCGCGTGGTCGGCATGACCAGCTTCGGTGAGTCCGCCCCCGCCGGTGACCTCATGAAGCACTTTGGCTTCACGCCGGAGGTGGTGGCCGAGACGGTAGAGGACATCCTGCTCTGATCAATCTTGCCATCAACGGCTATGGCCGTATCGGGCGCTGTGTCCTGCGGGCGCTGATCGACAGCCCGCACCGGGAGCAGATGCGGGTGGTGGCTATCAACGAGATCGCCGACACCGCTACCGTTGTCCACCTGACGCGCTACGACTCGACCCATGGCCGCTTCCGTGGCGAACTGGCCCTGCAGGGAGACCTGCTGCAGGTGGACGGTGACCCCGTGCGCCTGTTGCGCCAACCCGAGATTGGCCAGCTCCCCTGGGCGGAGCTGGACGTCGACGTGGTGCTGGAGTGCACCGGCAGTTTTACCGAGCGCGAAATCGCCGCCCGGCACCTGGCCAGCGGTGCCGGGCGAGTGCTCTTCTCCCAGCCTGCCCAGTCAGATGTGGACGCCACCATTGTCTTCGGAGTGAATCATGATCTGCTGTCGGCAGAGCATCGCATTGTCAGCGCTGCCTCCTGCACGACCAACGGTATCGTGCCGGTGATCAAGGCCCTGGACGACGCGATCGGCATCGACACTGGCACCATCACCACGATTCACTCGGCCATGAACGACCAGCCGGTGCTGGATGCCTATCACAACACCGACCTGCGCAAGACCCGCGCCGCCGGCACCAATATTATTCCCATCGATACCGGCCTGGCCCGCGGCGTGGAAAGGGTGTTGCCCGAGATGGCCGGGCGTTTCACGGCCCAGGCCCTACGTGTGCCGGTGCAAAACGTGTCTGCCATGGATCTGGTCGTGTCGGTACAGCGCGATACGGACGTCGATGCGGTCAACAGCGCCCTGGCGGCCGCCGCGGAAACTGCTTTCTGTGGCGTACTGGGCTATACCGCCGAGCCGCTGGCCTCCAGTGACTTCAACCAGGATGCGCATTCCTGCGTGGTGGATGCCGGACAGACCCGGGTCAGCGGGCAGCGGCTGGTAAAGGTGCTAGTCTGGTTTGATAATGAATGGGGCTATGCCAACCGCATGCTGGACGTGGTTCAGCACTGGTATGGCACGACGACTTCGGAGTTTGAATGAACACGTCCATCCTGAAAATGAGCGACCTGGACCTGTCCGGCCAGCGGGTACTGGTGCGCGAGGACCTCAACGTCCCCCTGAAAGACGGCAAGGTAGCGAGCGATGCGCGCATTCGCGCGGCGCTGCCCACACTGAAGCAGGCCCTGGCCGCCGATGCCCGGCTGATCGTCATGTCCCACCTGGGCCGCCCCGTTGAAGGGGAGCCCAGCGACGAGTACTCGCTGCGCCCGGTGGTGGACTACCTGGCGTCAGCCCTGGAGGCGCCGGTCCGGCTGTGTGACGGCCTCGAGGGTGTCGAGGTGGCGCCGGGTGAAGTGGTGGTGCTGGAGAATGTGCGCTTCAATGCCGGTGAAAAGGCCAATGACGAGGCCCTGGCCCGGCGCTATGCGGCACTCTGCGATATTTTTGTGATGGATGCCTTCGGCACGGCGCACCGGGCCCAGGCCTCCACCCATGGGGTGGCAAAGTTTGCGCCGGTGGCCTGCGCCGGACCCCTGCTGGCGGCCGAGCTCGACGCGCTCGACCAGGCCCTGTCCAACCCGGCCCGCCCGCTGCTGGCTATTGTCGGTGGCTCCAAGGTGTCTACCAAGCTCACGGTATTGGAGACCCTGGCGGACAAGGTAGACCAATTGGTGGTCGGCGGCGGCATCGCCAACACTTTCCTGTCCGCCAGCGGTCTGCCGATCGGCAAGTCGCTGTGCGAGAACGAACTGATCCCCGCCGCCCAGGCGCTGATGGAAAAGACAGAGATACCGCTGCCCACCGACGTGGTGACGGGCAAGGAGTTTTCGGAATCGGCCGAGGCCGTGACCAAGCCGGCGGCCGATGTGTCGGAGGACGATATGATCTTCGATATCGGTCCGGAGACCAGTGCGCGGATTGGCGAAATGCTGCGTGATGCCGGCACCATCATCTGGAACGGGCCGGTGGGCGTGTTCGAGTTTGACCAGTTCGCCGGCGGTACCGAAGCGCTCAGCAATGATATAGCAGACAGCGCGGCTTTCTCACTGGCCGGCGGTGGAGATACCCTGGCCGCAATCGACAAATACGGTATCGCAGACAAGGTGTCCTACATCTCCACCGGGGGTGGCGCCTTCCTGGAGTATGTTGAGGGGAAAACTCTACCGGCGGTGGAAATTTTGCAGGAGCGTGCCGCTGGCTAGGACCGACATTGCCGGCGGTGGCAATTTTGCAGGAGCGTGCCGCTGGCTAGGACCGACTTTACCGGCGGTGGCAATTGTGCAGGAGCGTGCCGCTGGCTAGAAACCACTCTACCGGCGGCGGCAATGTTGCAGTAGTAGGTCGCTGGCCCGGATTGAGCTTACGGCCCCGACCATCTCGAACCTGTTGTCGCGAGCTGGCACCTCGATAGATTCACCCACGGAGAGAAAAACTATATGGCACTGATCAGTATGCGCCAGATGCTGGACCACGCCGCCGAGCATGGTTATGGCGTTCCGGCCTTCAACGTCAACAATCTCGAACAGACCCGCGCCATTATGGAGGCGGCCGACGAGACCAATAGCCCGGTCATCATGCAGGCCAGCGCCGGCGCCCGGAAGTATGCCGGCGCGCCCTTCCTGCGCCACATGATCCAGGCCGCGGTCGAGGAATTTCCCCATATCCCGGTGGTGATGCACCAGGATCACGGTGTCAGCCCCGCCGTTTGCCAGCGTTCCATCCAGCTCGGTTTTACCTCGGTGATGATGGACGGCTCCCTGGGTGAAGATGGCAAGACCCCCATGGATTACGACTACAACACCAGCGTCACCCGCACCGCGGTCGATATGGCCCATGCCTGTGGCGTGTCCGTTGAGGGCGAACTGGGTTGCCTGGGCTCCCTGGAGACCGGTGAAGCGGGTGAGGAAGACGGCATTGGCGCCGCGGGCAAACTGACCCACGATCAGCTGCTGACCGACCCCGAGGAGGCTGCCCAGTTTGTGGCCGCTACTGATGTCGACGCGCTGGCCATTGCCTGCGGTACCAGTCACGGCGCCTACAAGTTCAGTCGGCCACCCACCGGGGATATCCTGGCCATCGACCGCATCAAGGAAATCAACGGACGCATTCCCAACACCCACCTGGTAATGCACGGCTCATCCTCGGTGCCCCAGGACTGGCTGGCGATCATCAACGAGTACGGTGGCGACATTCCAGAAACCTACGGGGTGCCGGTGGAGCAGATTCAGGAGGGCATTCGTCACGGCGTGCGCAAGGTCAATATCGACACGGACCTGCGCCTGGCCTCCACCGGTGCGATTCGCCGTTTCCTGGCGGAGAACCGTGCGGAATTCGATCCGCGCAAGTACCTCAAGGAAACCATCAAGGCCATGAAGGACATCTGTGTAGCGCGCTACGAGGCCTTTGGCACGGCGGGCAATGCTGACAAGATCAGGCCCATCGCCCTGGCGGACATGGTGCAACGCTACAGCGCGGGTGAGCTGAAGCAGGTCGTCAAGCCCGCCTGAGATGGACCTGGTCACCGCCTTCCTGACGATCCTCTTTGTGATGGATCCAATCGGGAACGTTCCGATCTTCCTCAGCGTGCTCAAGGATGTGCCCGAGCAGCGGCGCATGCGTGTCATCGTGCGCGAGCTGTTCTTCGCCCTGCTGATTCTCATCCTGTTCCTGTTCGGTGGAGCCTGGTTCCTGGATCTTTTGCAGCTCAAGCAGGAATCGATCAGCATCGCCGGCGGTATCATCCTGTTCATTATCGGGCTGCGCATGATCTTCCCCATGGGTGGGCTCAATATGGACGACCTACCCGAGGGAGAGCCCTTCCTGGTGCCCCTGGCCACGCCGTGCGTGGCGGGCCCCTCTACCCTGGCGGTAGTGATGCTGTTCGTACACAAGAGCCCCGACCAGACCCTGCAGTTCGGGCTGGCGCTGTTTGGAGCCTGGCTGGTGTCGTCGCTGATCCTGGCGTCTTCCCCGCTGCTGTTCCGGGTGCTGGGGCGGCGCGGTCTGATTGCCGCCGAGCGGCTGATGGGCATGCTGCTGGTGATCATCTCGGTGCAGATGTTCTTTGACGGCATCGACCGCTTCCTGGCCCGCTGATGACCGGACCCGCTGAGGCCTTCCATGCCCTGGCGGGCCACCTGCCCGCCTTCGCCTCCGGGCAACAGCTGCCCGATGCGACCGCCTACTTCGACTACTACGGCCTGGACTTCAGTGCCGAGTACCCGGAGCTTCGTCACCGCCTGGGCTATATCCAGTCTGGCGATCATCGCCTGGCCCTGCAGACCTGGGTGCAGCCCGGTGCCACCGCTACCGTGCACCTGGTGCACGGTTATTTTGACCACGTCGGGCTCTATTCCCACCTGGTGCGTTACGGTCTTGACCGCGGCAGCAACGTGGTGGCTTTCGACCTGCCTGGCCACGGGCTCTCCACCGGACCCCGGGCGGAGATCAGTGATTTCGCCGAGTACCGCCAGGCGATGCTTGACGTGTTGGCGGCCAGCGCAGAACTGCCGGGGCCGCGCCAGGTCATCGCCCAGAGCACCGGCGGCGCCGCGGTCATGGATTTCCTGCAGTGCGCCGGGCAGCCCGAGGCGTTTGATGCGGTGATATTGCTGGCGCCGTTGGTGTGGCCCCACGGCTGGCGCCGTATCAGCCTTGCCTACCAGATGCTGCACCGCTTCGTCGACGCGGTGCCGAGGAAATTCGCGGAGAATTCCCAGGATCCGGAATTCCTGGAATTTCTGCCCACGGATCCCCTGCAGCACGACCAGATCCCGGTATGCTGGGTAGGCGCACTGAAGCACTGGCTGAAAGCATTCCTGGCCCGGCCACCCTGTGAAGTGCCTGTGCTGGTGGTGCAGGGTGACAATGACGGCACCGTGGATTGGCGACGCAACCTGCCTGAGCTGCGCCGGCGTTTTCCCAAAGCCCGGGTTGAAATACTGCCCACCGGTATGCACCACCTGGTGAACGAGTCAGGACCGGTGCGAGAGCGCATGCTCGCAGTGATTACCGACTACCTCGACAGCGCCCCGGGCTATCGCGCCCTGGACTCTCGCGCCCCGGACTCTCGCGCCCCGGACTAAATGCGCTGGCTCAGCTTCGCGTACCAGAAACGCCCGCGCAGCTCGTGGCTGCGGCCGTCGAAGTTGTCGTTGAAGGCGGAGGCGGCGAAGGGTGGATCCTTGTCCAACACGTTGTCGATGCCGACCGAGACCCGCAGGCCGCGCAGCACGTTGAGCACGTAGCTGAACTGAACATCTTGCACCACCCAGGAATTGATGTTGCGCCGGGACATGGTGCCCGGCACCTGCTCGCGCATGTCGCTGATAAAGTGCAGGTCGTAGTTGCCGCGCCAGCGCTGTCTTGCCCACTGGATACCGAGCGTCCCCTTCCACTCCGGCAGGCCGCCCAGGCCCTCGGACTCCGGATCGATGAAGTTCCCGGCGAAGCCGAAGGTACTGGAGTTGCGGTCCAGCTGGATGGTGTATTCCTTCATGTAAGCCACGTCCAGCGCCGTCGACCACTGCCCCCATTCGCGGGTGGGCAGCCGGTAGTTGAGGCTGAAGTCGATGCCCTGCACCCGGCGCTCGCCGACATTGAGATTAACGGCCGAGACCTGTTGCAGGTTGCCCAGCTCATCCCGTATCACCTGGTCCTCAAACAGGCCGCGGGCAGCGTTCTCGTTGACGATGAACTGGGCGCTTGAGCCGACAACGTTCTCCGTGTCGATGTCAAAGTAATCCACCGACGCGTACAGGCCGGGCACATAGGCCGGCGTCCACACCAGGCCGAGCCCCCAGCTCACGGATTTTTCTTCGTCCAGGTCCTCGTTGCCCCCGGTAATAGTGAGGAACTGGTTGCGGCTGGGGTCGGCGAGCGTTTCACACCCTGGCAGGCTACCGACGTTTTGCGGGATGGTGCAGGGGTCGGAGATCGTTGCCTGAGACTCGGTTGCACCCTGGTAGAGCTCGTTCAGCGTGGGCGCACGAAATCCCTGGGCATAGGTCGCGCGTAGCATCCATTGGCTGTTGAACTGGGCGCGCAGCCCCAACTTGGGGTTGGTAGTCTCGCCGAAGTCACTGTAGTGGGAGTAGCGCAGCGCCAGTTCCAGGTCTAGCTGTTGCTCCCGCTCTTCATTGCGATACAGCGGTGCGATGCTCTCGAAGTACACCTCAGCCACCCGCCGATCTCCGCTGGTGCGCTCGAAGTTGGTGCCGCCGATAGTGCCGACGTTGGCAATGCGCCGGTCCGGCTTTTTCTTGGTGGACTCGTCGCGGTACTCGGCGCCGGTAGCAAACTCGACCATGCCATGAGGCAGCTCGAACAGCTTGGTAAACGCCGTGAAGCTGGTACCCGCCAGGATACTCTCGCCATTGACTTCGCCAGGCACGCGCAGGAAATCAAGCTGATCACTGTCTATGGTGCCGGGCCGGCCAAACAGGTTGATGGGAACGCAGCCGTCGAGCTCGAGGCCCTGGCAGCCATCCGCGGGCCCAACGCCGCGCCGGAGGTTGTCGGCACTGATGACGCCGGTAGTGGTTTCCTTGGCATCGCTCTTGCTCCAGTCGACACTCCATTCCCAGTCCCAGCGTCCGGAAATGCCTTCCAGCAATGCGCTGATGCGGAAGACATCGGACTTGTTCTGCTGCTGGCGAGGCGGCAGCTCGACCAGCCGGCGCCTCACATCGCTGAGATCGACGCCGAAGGGGTTGTAGATATTATCTGCGGCCACGGTGATGGGCTGCTGTTCGAAGCCTGTAAACACGGGTGTGGGGGCGAGCTGGGCACGGGCATCAGTGCCGACATAGCTGAGCTCCAGCTTGCCGGTGACCAGTTCACTGAAGTCGTAACTGGCCGACAGGTAGGCCGAGAGGCGGTCTGACGGTACCAGCGAGGACGTGAAATCCGGGAAGTTGAACAGGTCATCCGGGGTGACCGGACGATAATCCCCGCTGCTTGCATCGCGAATCACGGTCTGGCCATCGGGCAGGGTCACCCGCGCATTCGGGGTGGCGCTGGAACGCAGGTCGGCGCCGCCGCGGGAGCGGCCGTCGGCTGACTCCGACACCGGCCGGTCACGGGAGGCAATTTCATCCTGGTCGAAATAGCTCGCGGAGAAGAACAGCGAGCCATTGCGGAAGCCGGTGCCGTATTGCACCGTGGTGGTGGTGGTTTGGCCGTCGCCCTGCTGGGCGGTACCGATGTACTGTTCCAGCAGCAGGCCGTAGAAATCCTCCTTCATGATGATATTCACCACGCCGGCAATCGCGTCGGAGCCGTAAATGGCTGACGCACCATCCTTGAGTACTTCGATGCGTTGCACGGCAGCAGGGGAGATGGTGTTCAGGTCGACCGATTCACCCGCGAGTCCGTCATTGGCGATGCGGCGGCCATTGATCAATACCAGCGTGCTGGAGGCGGGCAGCCCACGCAGGGTCACGGTGGCGGTGCCATCACCGCCGTTGCTGATGGCGGTACTGGTGGCGTTCCCGGAGACCGCGGGATGATAGCGCAGGATTTCGCCGAGGGTCTGGGCGCCGGTCAGCTCGATATCCGGTGAGGAAATGACGTCTACCGGCGCCGAGCCCTGCAGGGTGCTGCGCTTGATGCGTGAGCCGGTGACGCGATTGCCGTAGACATAGAGCTCTTCGATGCCGGGCACGTACAGGGGGTGAGCGACCAGCAGTTGCTCGTTCTCCAGGCAGCTGTCTGTGGCGCGACAGCTGCCGTCGTAGATGGCGACGATGCGGTCGTCAATCAGCCGCCAGGTGAAGTCCGTATCGGCGAGCAGCGCGTCCAGCGCCTCGTCGGGCGTCAGCCGGCCCAACACCCGCGACGCCTGTATGCCGCGGATTTCCGGATCGGAAAAGACAATCGCCAGTCCGCTCTGGTGGCTGAACTGTATAAGGGATTCGGACAGCGCCTGTCCCGCCAGATCGAAGTTGTACCGGGCCTGGGCCAGGACAGTGCCAGGGAGGCAACTCAGTACCAGAAGAATGCGAGCGAGCCACGCTGCGATCGAGGGATGCGCCCGTGCTTTCACAGGCGAGAACTTAGCCTATAGGGGCGCCCTGATCAACTGAACGCTGCCGTCGTCCAGGGTCACGCTGCGCACGCCCACCGTATGCTCAAGCGCCAGCAGGATGCTGTCGAGGTCCTCGAGCTGGAATACCCCGGAGACCGTGGTCTGGGTGAGGTCGGGCTCAGCGATAAAGATGCGGTTGGGATGGTAGCGGGACAGTTCGTTCACCAGCTCGCCCAGCGCCATGTCGTGGGCTACCAGCTTGCCGTCGCGCCACGCCAGCAGGTTTGCCGCCTGGATGGATTCGGCGGACGATAGCCCGGAGCGATTACCGAGCATGCGCTGGTCACTGTACAGCAGTTCAACCTGGGCGGGCCGGGTGTCCGGGGCGTTGAGTTCCGTGACTCGCACGACCCCCTCGGTCACGGTAATTTCGCTGCGTTCGTCGGTCAGCAGGATGTTGAAGGCGGTGCCAAGGGCTCGCACCTCGGTATTGCCGGCGGTGACCAGGAAGGGCCGGCTGGTGTCGTGGGCCACCTGGAAGAAGGCTTCGCCACGGGCCAGTGTAAGTTGGCGTTCACTAGCGCTGTAGTTCACGAGAAGTCGGGTGCTCGTGTTCAGTTTGACGGTGGAGCCGTCTGGCAGCGTGACCGCCAGCTGCTCGCCGAGCCGGGTGCGATACTCCTGCACATCGGGGCCCAGACCCAGGCCCGGGGACAGCAATATCGCCAGTACCAGTGAGGCAGCCAAGGCCAGCCCGGTGCCCAGCCAGCGGCGTCTGCCCGGTTGAGCTGGGGTATCGGTAGCAAAGTTAGAATCGCTGCCCTGCCCGTCGGTGGCTTGCTCGCTGTGTTCCCGGTGCTCCCGGAACTTGAGGATTTCCAGGTCTTCCCACAGGGCCAGCATGGCGTCCATGGCCTGACGGTGGGCGGGGTTGGCGGCCAGCCACAGGGCGAACTGCTCGCGGTCTGCGTCGGTGGCGTCCTCGGCACGCAGGCGTACGATCCACTGGCAGGCCTGGTCTTGCATGGCCCCGCTCAGCTGGCTGGCAGTCGAATCCGTCATGCTTTGCCTTTTTCCCCTCGCTTGTTGAATTTCACCCGGTTTTGAGCGTTATGTAACATGAATCACTCTTCAGGCACTGTTCAACAAAACTTACATGCTACGCGGCAGTGTAGTTATGACACTTAAACGTTACAGCCGCACAATCCCTCAATGCCGTTTCAGGAATTTTGCGACCCAGGTCCATTTTTGTCCTGCTCCCCCTCCTGGTAATACGCGGAAAGCGCTTTTCGGCACTCCTTGAGTGCCTGCAGGATATATTTTTCCACGCTGGATACCGATACACCCAGCTCTTTGGCAATGTCGCCGTAGGACAGCCCGGAGCTGCGATGCAGCAGGAAGGCCTGCCGGCACTTTTCCGGCAGCCGGTCCACGGCCTCGTAAATGCGCGCCAGCTTCTCCCGGCTGCTAAGGATTTGCTCGGGTGAAGCGGTGTCCGCTGAGCCCTCGATCACCTCACCGTCGCCGCCGTCGCGGATCTCGGCCTTCAGGAAACGGTAGTGCAGGCTGCGCCGGCGCAACTGGTCCACGGCCAGGTTGGATGCCACCTGGAACAGGAAGGCGCGGGCGTTGTCGAGCTGGTCCGGATGTTCCAGGCGGTAGAGGCGGATAAAGGTTTCCTGGGCAACCTCCGCCGCGTCGGCGGGATTGTCCAGCTTGCGGGTCAGAAAGCGTTCCAGCGCTGGCCCGTAGCGCTCTGCCAGTTCGGCCAGGAAGCGTGCCTTCTCGTCTTCCACCGGGTCTCGCCTCAGTAGAGGTGGCAGGCAATCATGCGCTGCTCGTCGATGAACTTGGGCACCGGTGTTTCCTCTCGGCAGCGATGGCTGGCTTCCGGGCAGCGATCTGCGAAGCGGCAGCCCGGCTTTGGGTTGATAGGCGAGGGAATCTCTCCCTGGGGTGGCTGGTGGGCGCGCGCCTTTTCCCTGTGTGGGTCCGCCACCGGGTTGGAGGCGATCAACATGCGGGTGTAGGGGTGCTTGGGCTCGAAGTAGACTTCTTCAGAGGGGCCTTCCTCTACCACTGAACCCAGGTACATCACTGCCATACGGTCGCACAGGTAGCGCACCATCGACAGGTCGTGGGCAATAAACAGCAGGGTCAGGCCAAGGCTCTCCTTGAGTTCCTGCAACAGGTTGATCACCTGTGCCTGCACGGACACGTCGAGGGCGGAAATAGGCTCGTCGCACACCACAAACCGGGGTTTGACGATCAGCGCCCGGGCGATGCCGATACGCTGGCGCTGGCCGCCTGAAAACTCGTGTGGATAGCGGTTGGCGTGGTCGCGCTTCAGACCCACCCGCTCCAGCCACTGGGCCACCAGGTCGCGGTAGTCGCTCTTGCCGCCGCCCGCCTGTAGCCGCAGGGGTTCGGAGATAATCTCCTGGATGGTCATGCGTGGGTTCAGCGAGGTATACGGATCCTGGAAGATCATCTGGATGTTGGTGGACAGGCGCTGGAAGTCGGCCTGGGAGTAGCGGTCCGGGAGCGGTTTGCCGCGGAACAGGATGTCACCGCTGGTCTTGGACTGCAGGCCCGCCAGGGTCTTGCCCAGGGTCGACTTGCCACAGCCGCTCTCTCCCACCAGGCCGAGAATCTCGTTCTCGGCGATATTCAGGGATACACCGTCGACGGCGTGTACTACCCGGTTGTGGCCGATATGGAAGTGGGTCTTCAGGTTGCGCACTTCAACCAGCATGGCCGTCCTCGACTGATGCGCCGGGTGCATCCTCATGCAGGCGCCAGCAGCTGGCGCTGTGGCCGTCACCCACCGGGTATTCACCGGGGTCGATGCGATTGCAGATGTTCATGGCCTGGGGGCAGCGCGGGTGGTAGGCACAACCCGGAGGTGGAGCAAACAGGTCTGGCGGGCTGCCGGGTATGGCCTCCAGCCGGTCCTTGCCGTGCTGGTGCATATCGGGCATGGCCTGCTTCAGGCCCTGGGTATAAGGGTGTGCGGAGCGGTAGAAAATGTCGTCCGCCGAGCCATACTCGACGACTTCACCGGCGTACATGACAGCCACGCGGTCCGCCATGCGGGCGACCACGCCGAGGTCATGGGTGATCAACACGATGGCCATCTGGTCTTCGCGCTGGATTTCCTGCATCAGCTCCAGCACCTGGTCCTGGATGGTAACGTCCAGCGCGGTGGTGGGTTCGTCGGCGATCAGCAGTTTTGGCGTGCAGGCGAGACTCATGGAAATCATTACCCGCTGCAGCATGCCGCCGGAGAACTCAAACGGATACTGCCGCGCCCGTTGCCCTGCCTCGGGGATACGGGTGCGCTCCAGCAGGCACACCGCCTCTGCCAGCGCCGCATCCCGCGAGATGCCACGGTGGACGACCAGGGTCTCGGCGATCTGGTCGCCAATGCGCATGGTCGGGTTCAGGGATGTCATCGGGTCCTGGAAGATCATCCCCATATCCGCCCCGCGCACTGCGTTGAGCTGGGCCTGGTTGAGCCCTATCAGCTCGCGCCCCAGCAGTTTGGCCGAACCGCCCTTGATGCGTCCGGGCGGCATGGGAATCAGGCCCATCAGCGCCTGCACCGTGACCGACTTGCCGCAGCCGGATTCCCCTACCACGGCCAGGGTCTCGCCGGCGTACACATCGTAGGATACGCCACGCACGGCGCGTACCACGCCGCCGAAAGTGTCGAACTCGACCTCCAGGTCCCGGACACTCAGTACCGGTTGTTCACTCATGCGCCACTCCGCATGCGCGCATCCATGGCGTCGCGCAGGCCATCACCCAGCAGGTTGAAAGCCAGCACCGTGGCGCTGATGAACAGGGCCGGGAACAGCAACTCGTGGGGGTGCGAGAGCATGGTGCGAATACCGTCGTTGCACATGGAGCCCCAGGATGGCGTTGGCGGCACCACGCCCATCCCGATAAAGGACAGGAACGCCTCTGTGAATATCGCAGTGGGTATGGCAAATGTCAGCGACACCAGCAACACACCCATCACGTTGGGGAGGATATGGCGCATCACCAGGTAAGGCGCCGTGGCGCCCATCATGCGTGCCGCGGCGATGTACGCTTCTTCGCGAATCTGCAGCACCTGCCCCCGCACCAGCCGCGCGGTGGCGGGCCAGCTCAGCAGCACCAGGGCCAGCAGCATGGGCCCAATCCCGCTCTCGCCCGGCCCGAGTCCGAAAGCAATCTTGAACAGGATCATGAACAGCAGGAACGGCAGGGCGATCACGAAATCGGCGAAGCGCATCATCACGTCGTCGAGGCGACCGCCGCTGTAACCCGCCAGTCCACCATAGGCCAGCCCGATACTGACAAAAATCAGCGGCGCGCAGATGCCGATAAACAGGGAGGTGCGGGCACCCCACATCAGTCGCGCGAGCATGTCGCGGCCGAGGTAGTCGGTTCCCAGCGGGTGCGATTCCAGCCGAATCGAGCTGCCCACTGCGGCCTCGGGGGTTGCGCCGGGGTCCAGCAGGCCGCGGAACTGCGCCTCCGAAAACAGGATGGCCTGTTGTACCTGCACGGGCAGCGTGGTGTAGGCGCGGGCTTCCTCGCCTTTGTAGACGCCGACTACCGAGTAGAAATACTCGCGTGTTTCCAGGCGCAGCAGATCGCGGTAGCTCACTTCGTGCGGCATCAGCATCACCAGGGGCAGGCCGAGGTCGTCGGCGTCCCGGGGTTCGTACTCGTGGCGGTAGAGTTGGTAAGCCTCCACGCCGGGGAGGGGATCCCAAGCCAGGCTGACACCTTCCGAGTGCGGGGTGCCGATCAGCCGCAGGTTTTGTGGTGCGCTGTCACGGTCGACAACGGCGCTGCTGATGGCGGTGTGGGTGATCGCCGGCGCCGGGGCATTGTCGGCGACGATCAGGGCAGTGCGGCCAAGGCTGGGCGGTTGCGATACCTGCTCGAGGTCCTGCAGTGCCGGGTCTACGGTCCATACCAGGGGCCCTGCCAGGGTAAAAAGCAGCAGGCCCACAACGATATACAGGGAGGCCAGAGCGCGTCGATTGCCCTGCAGGCGGCGCCACACGTCCTGCCAGTAGGACAGCGAGGGCCGATCGATGCGATCCCCCTCGCGGGCGGCACCCAGCGGCTGAAAGTCTTCGGCGGTGGGGGTGTAGCTACTCATCACGACAGGCTCTTGTTGACCTGGATGCGGGGGTCGATAAAGCCGTATGTAATGTCTACGGCGATCACCATCAATACCAGGAAGGCGCCGTAGAACACGGTGGTGCCCATGATCACCGTGTAGTCGAGCTGCTGCACGGCCTGCACAAAGTAGCGACCCAGGCCGGGAATGGCGAACACCAGTTCCACCACGAATCCGCCCGTCGTGATTGCGGCAATCGCCGGCCCCAGCACAGTGATAACCGGCAGGATGGCATTGCGAAGCTGGTGCCGGAAGAAGATGCGCCGCGGGGTGAGTCCCTTAGCCCGCGCCGTGCGGATGTAATCGGTCTCAGCCACTTCCAGCATGGAGGAGCGCATCAGACGGGTGAGATAGGCCATGGTGCCCAGACCCAGCACCAGGGCAGGTACCAGCATGTGTGACAGCGTCCCCCAGCCCGCCACCGGCAACAGGCTGAAGCCCACCAGCTGGTTGAGCTGCAGGATGGCCAGCTGGCCGAGCCCGGCGAAAACAAAACTGGGTACGGACACCGCTATGATCACCAGCAACATGATCAGGTAGTCCGGCAGGCGCCCGCGGAACAGCGCCGTCAAGGCGCCGAACACGATACCGCCCGCGGCGGCAAACAGCAACGCCAGCACCCCCAGTGTGGCGGACACCGGGAAATGCTCGCCGATAATGTCATTGACGCTGCGGTTCTGCTGGGTGAAGGAAACACCAAAGTCGCCCTGCAGCATATTGCCGAGGAAGATCAGGTACTGCTGCGGCACCGGTTTGTCGAGACCGTACGCGCGTTCGAGACTGGCGCGGATTTCCGGGGTGACCGCCTTGTCGTTAAGCAACGGGTCGCCGGGTACCGCGTGCATGCCGAAGAATGTCGCCGTCGCTATAAACCAGATAGTGATGACACCCGATAGCAGGCGCTTGGCGACGTAGGCACCCATCAGTCAGCAGCCCCGGGCTTTTCCACGCGGTCGACGATGTAGGTGTAATTGAAGTTGGGGTCACCGCCGATGTGGTAGCGACGCACCCCGCCAATGCGCTTGTCCTGGGCGTAGATAAAGCCACGCTCATACTGGGGCAAGATGGTCACATCCTCGTAGAGGATATCCTGAAGCTCCGCGAAAATCCGGTTGCGGCGGCGTTGGTCGGTGGTCTTCTGGGCTTCAATAATCAGCGCGTCGTAGCGCGGGTTGGAATATCGCCCCCGGTTGTTCAGGTTCCACGAGGCGAACAGGTCCGCGAAAGTCATGGGATCGTTGTAGTCAGGCCCCCAACCGGATGCCACGATGTCGAAGTCCCCGGCGGTCATCTTGGCCAGGCGCTGTTTGAAGACCTGCTTGTCGAGACGAATCTCCAGGCCCAGGGTGCGCGCCATTACGTTCTGGAAGTACTCCGCCTGGCTGTTGGCGTTGGCGGTGTCGTCCAGCAGGATGCTGATCGGTGGAATCTCTTCGACGCCCAGCTCCTGCTTTGCCAGCTCCAGGTAGCGGCGGCCGCGCTCGATATCGAGCTCGACCTTCCTGGGCGGGTATTGCGCCTGCAAGCTCTCGCCATCGTCTCCCTGCAACCAGGCGGGGAACAGGGTGTAGGCTGGCAGGTTCCCGGGCACACCGATGACCTTGTAGGTGAGCTCGGACACGTCATAGACGCTCTGGATGGCCCGTCGCAAATTCAGGTTTGAGGTGAGTCGATCCTGGCGGTGATTGAAGTCCAGGTAGAACACGGTGCCGTCGCGGAATGACCGGAGTTTCTGATGCTGCTGCAGAGCCATTTTCATGGCGGACAACTGCAGGCGGGTGGCCATGGCCGTCTTGTCATCCATGTAGAGATTGAAGCGAGCATTGGCGTCGCGGGTGATGTAGGGAATGTTGATAGCGTCGAGCGGAATCGCTTCGCGATTCCAGTACTGGGGGTTTTTCTCCAGGCGCATGGAGGCATCGTGAACCCATTCGGTCAGCACGAACGGGCCGTTCGACAGCATGTTCTCAGGCTCTGCCGCGTAGCGGCTGCCCTGTGCCCGGTAGAAATCCTCGCGCACCGGGCGGAAGGTGATAAAGGACACCAGGTCGATGAAGTAGGCCGTGGGAGAGACCAGGTGAGCCACCAGGGTGTAGTCGTCCAGCGCTTCGACGCCCAGCGCCTCGGGTGGTAGCTCGCCCGCTGTCACCGCCTCGCCGTTGGTGAACATGCGCATGAAGGCAGAGTACTGTGCTGCGCTTGCGGGGTCCGCTACGGTTCGCCAGGCGAAAACAAAATCGTGAGCCGTGACCGGTTTGCCATCGTTCCAGCGGGCGTCCCTGCGCAGCCAGAAGGTGGCTTTTTCGTCGCTTAGCTCCCAGCGTTCGGCTACACCGGGTACCAACCGGTTGTTGACGTCACGGGTCACCAGGCCTTCGGTGATGTGGTCGAGAATCTGGAAGCTCATGGAGTCTGTGGCCTTGATGGACGTAAGCCACTGTGGCTCCTGGTCCACGGACACGGAGATTTCGTTGTTGATGGGGTCGACGGCCGGAGTGACCGCCGCTGCCGGCATGGCCACCCACAGGCCGAGTGTGACGACGAAGCAGAGCTGTGCGCGCATTAGGCGACAGGGCCAGTAGCCGCGCGGGTACGGCCTTCGGGCATGGAGGTCAAAACGGCCGCGGTTCATATCACTGGGGGTAGAGGGTTTTCACGCCATCGGCGGTGCCCAGCAACAGCACGTCAGCGTGCCGGTGCGCGAACAGGCCGTTGGTGACCACGCCGACGATACCGTCGATCTTGCGCTCGATCTCCAGCGGGGCTGCCACCGGGAAATTAAAAACATCCAGGATGATGTTGCCGTTGTCCGTCGTGAAACCCTCGCGGTAGACCGGGTCACCACCCAGCTTGACCAGCTCCCGGGCGACGTGGCTGCGCGCCATGGGAATGACTTCCACCGGTAACGGGAAGTCACCCAGCGTGTGCACCAGCTTGGACTCATCGCAAATGCAGATGAACTCAGCCGCTACTGCGGCGACGATTTTCTCACGGGTCAGGGCGCCGCCGCCGCCCTTGATCAGCTGCAGGGCGCTGTTGCTCTCGTCGGCACCATCGATATAAAAGCTGACTTGGTCAACGCTGTTGAGGTCGTAGACCGGCAGCCCATTGTCGCGCAGACGCTGGGCGGATGCCTCAGAGCTGGCAACGGTAGCCTCCACTTCAGCGCGGATGCCGCCCAGGGCGTCGATGAAATAGTTGGCCGTGGAGCCGGTGCCGATACCGATAACGCTGTCGTCTTCCAGCCGGGGGCGGATGTACTCCAGCGCTGCTGCGGCTACCGCCTGCTTCATCTCATCCTGGTTCACGACTGTCTATCCCGGCCCACTGTTGTTCACCCTGGTTCAATCCTGTCGGCGCCCCGAAAAATAAAGCGGCATTATAGGCACTGGCCAGATTGATCGACAGGGCCGGGCTGCAAATAGCAGCGCGCTCTATTAGTATGGCCTGTCGTTTGATAAGACCACGGCAACGCTCAACCAGAGCGGCGCCTAACCAGACCTCAGTCATGCCGCAAAGCTACGTAAAGCGAATTCTTGAATCACGCGTCTACGACGTGGCCCGTGAAACGCCGATCGACCATGCGCGCCTGCTGTCGCAGCGCTTTGGCAATCGCATCCTGCTGAAACGCGAGGATCTGCAGCCAGTGTTCTCCTTCAAGCTGCGCGGTGCCTACAACAAGATGGCACGGCTGACCGAGGAGGAGCGCAAGCGCGGCGTCATTGCCGCCTCGGCGGGCAACCATGCCCAGGGCCTGGCCTACTCGGCCAGTCGCCTGGGTGTGAAGGCGACGATTGTCATGCCGCGCACCACGCCTGGCATCAAGGTCGATGGGGTGCGCTCCCACGGCGCGCGGGTAGTGCTGCACGGCGATACCTTTGACGAGGCCGCTGCCCACGCCAGCGAGCTGGTTGCAGAGCGCGGACTGGTGTTCGTGCACCCCTATGACGATCCAGACGTCATTGCTGGCCAGGGCACCATCGGCATGGAAATTGTCCGCCAGCATCCTGACCCAATCGAGGCCATTTTTGTGCCGGTAGGTGGCGGCGGCCTGCTGGCAGGCGTGGCTGCTTATATGAAGTATGTGCGGCCCGAGATCAAGCTGATCGGCGTAGAGCCCGAGGATGCCGCTTGCCTGGCGGCGGCGCTGGAGAAGCGTCGGCGGGTAACGCTGCCCGAGGTCGGATTGTTCGCCGACGGGGTTGCGGTCGCGCAGATTGGCAAGGAGCCCTTCCGGGTGATTCGCGACACGGTCGATGAAGTCGTCACGGCGACCACCGATGAAATGTGCGCGGCCATCAAGGATATCTTCGAGGACACCCGTTCCATTGCCGAGCCCGCCGGCGCGCTGGCCCTGGCCGGGCTGAAGAAGTACGTGGAGCGCGAGGGGCTTGCCGACAAGACGTTATTGGCTATTGCCAGTGGCGCCAACACTAACTTTGACCGGCTGCGCTATATCTCCGAGCGAACGGAGATTGGTGAGAAGCGTGAGATCGTGCTGAGCGTATCGATTCCCGAGCGCCCCGGCAGTTTCAAGGCCTTCTGCGGTGACCTCGGCAAGCGCTCGATCACGGAGTTCAACTACCGTTACACGGACTCGCGCGAGGCCCACATATTTGTGGGCGTCAAGGTGGCCGAGGGCACCGATGGTGCCAGCGAGGTGGTCACGGCGCTGGAGCAGAAGGGCTACCCGGTGATCGATCTTACCGACAACGAGCTGGCCAAGCTCCACATCCGCCACATGGTCGGCGGACCCACCGCCAGCGCTGTCGACAATGAGATGGTATTCCGGGTGGAGTTTCCCGAGCGTCCCGGTGCGCTGCTCAATTTCCTGACCCGCCTGGGCCAGCGCTGGAATATCTCCCTGTTCCATTACCGCAGCCACGGGGCGGCCTACGGGCGCGTGCTGGTGGGTCTTCAGGTGGATCCCGCCGAGCGCCGCGAGGTGCATGCGGCGCTGGAGAGCATCCACTACCGTTACTGGGAAGAAACCGATAATCCCGCCTATCGCCAGTACCTGAGCTGAAACTGTCCACAGGCTTCAACAGCACGGCTGTCACAGAAATTAGCCAAAAAGGTTAATAAGGGCTTGCTTTTTATCCACAGGCAAATAAACTCAGCTTTCGTTTGTGGCAAATTACCAAAATTCGCTGTTGCATCCTTCGGGGCCTCCCCTGGGCTGAAATCAGCAAAATAACAGCCACAATTTAATTGGGCGGATAACCGCGATGCCGCCCGCATCTGCAAGTGGTCGAGTCCTTGGGGCTCCAGAGTTAAGGGGCGAAGTAAGGTGAAGAAGAAGCCTGATCTTCTGGTGGTTTTGCTGGCTGCATTTGGCCTCGGTGTCGCACTGACACTGTTGATGCCAATGAGCTCCAGCCGTAGCGTCGCTGAGCCGGCG
The DNA here is from genome assembly GCA_965229625.1 of Halieaceae bacterium. Classification (GTDB taxonomy): domain Bacteria; phylum Pseudomonadota; class Gammaproteobacteria; order Pseudomonadales; family Halieaceae; genus JANQIO01. Next base: position 2,730,982 of record CBDDJJ010000001.1, on the reverse strand, counting down.
TCTGCGCTTCAGGCCGGTGTGTTTACGGCTGACGAGATTTCATCAGAGTAAAAATTCCGGATCCAGCGGATCCACGGAAAAGGGGCCTTACCGGCCCCTTTTCTGTTATGACACCAGCCACCGGCAAATCCCAGCTCTCCCGCGGTAGCGCATCTGCGCGCTGGCAACTGTGGGCCACACCCACTATCCAACCCGGCGCTTTCGCCAGGGCACGGTCGTAGAAGCCACCCCCCATACCGAGGCGTTCCCCGGCGGCCGTATAGGCCACCAGCGGCGTGAGTACCAGATCAAGGCTATCAACTTTTACGCTAGTTGCACTTGAGTCCGGTTCCGGAATACCAAAGCGGTTGCGAACCATCCTTTTGCCACGTTTGAGCTCGGCAAACTGCATTCCGTCGCCGGCCAGGCGTGGCAGGTAAACCCGCTTGCGCTGACGCCAGCACAGCCGCATCACCGGTGCCAGGTCAATCTCGCCATCACTGGCCCAGTACAGCGCCACCCGCCGCGCCGCTCGAAACTGCCGCAGCCTGGCCACATGCCCGGCCAGCAGCAGGGCATTCCGGCGCTGCTCGGCAGCAGACAACGAACGCCGCCGAGCACGCATCTCAGCCCGCAAAGCCCGCTTCCTAGCCGCCTTATCCACAGCCCAAAAACCCCCTAACTGCCAACAAGCCCAATTCTACCCAACAAAACCCACGCAAGCCCCTCAACAGCAAGCGAGATGGCGCCCGGGAGAAGAACAAGGATGCTCACCCGCCCCACCAGCGGTTGGAAGCAAGGACGGTGAAGTACCGCCTCGATAGTGATCGAAGCAGGACTCTAGGCGGACCGAAGAAAGAAAAGTGACCTGGCGCCTCAATACTTCTAAAAGCTCTCAACCCGAGCGGTTTGAAAACAATAAGGTGAAGTAGCGCCTCGATAGCGATTGAGGCCGAGACCTTCAGCGGTCGTAAGAAAAAAGGCGACCTGGCGCCTCGATACTTCTAAAACCTCTCAACCCGAGCGGTTTGAAAACAATAAGGTGAAGTAGCGCCTCGATAGTGATTGAGGCCGAGACCTTCAGCGGTCGTAAGAAAAAAGGCGACCTAGCGCCTCGATACTTCTAAAACCTCTCAACCCGAGCGGTTTGAAAAGAAACTAGAGCCCCTCGACAGTGATTGAGGCAGAACTCCAAGCGAACCGAAGAAAGAAAAGTGACCTAGCGCCTCGATACTTCTAAAACCTCTCAACCTGAGCGGTTTTATGGAAAATGGAATTCCCGGAGTACCGCTGAGAACGGCGCCCTTGAACCCGATGGTTCAAGGCGGTGGTCACTGTGCTGAATTAGGCTTCCCGTAGTACGGACCTGCACATCATCAGCAGCGAGCAACCCCCTGGGTTGGTATTATCGGGTAGAGAACTTGTTCTCTGGCGAGTACACCAGGATTCCCAGGGGAGTATAGCGGAACAGCCGTTGAGCGGCTAACCGATCTCCATCTGGCGCAGGGAAAAAATGGCCTCGTCGATCTTTCGGGCCAGGTTGGACACCGCCTCGTCGCTGGCGCCGCTGTCGGCCGGGGCCGCCGGCGTATCTTCCTGCTCGGAGGCCTGCAGCAGTTCGTGGCTGATGTTCAGTGCGGCCATCACGGCAATGCGCTCCAGGCCAATGACCTTTCCTGACTCGCGGATTGAACGCATCTGCTTGTCGAGGTAGGACGCTGAGACAATCAGCTCGGCCTCCTGCTCCGGTGGGCAGGCCACCTGGTATTCCTTGTCGAGGATGCTGACCGAAACCGTTCGGGCCTTGCTCATTTGTCTAGCTCCATGGTCTTGAGCCGGTCCAGCATGGCCTCAACCTGGCTGCGCGCCTTCTCATTGCGTGCCAGCAGTGAGTCCCGCTCGGCGGCCCATTGCCGGGCGTCAGCCTTGAGGCTGACATTCTCGCGGTTTAAGTCGGCGCAGAGCTTGATAAGATCGTCTATCTTCTGCTCCAGCGCTTTGAACTGCGTTTCCGGCATGGCCACCTGGTGAACCCTGTTGTTCTGAATTATCAGGTGTCACTACTATAGAGTTCGGCTGTGGGCAGGTCAATTCACTAAATCATAGTAATATCAATAACCTGCCAACGATTTCACGAAATTTACATAAGAGCCTGCATGGAATTCAGCGACACCCACCAACAGCCCTTCGATTTCGACGACTTTGCCAACCAGCTGCTGGCAGAAGGTGCAGATAAATCCCCCTCCTATGTCCATGGCGGCGTGTGCGGCGTGTACGCCGGGGCCGGCAGTGTTGATAGCGAGGATTGCCTGGCCGCGGCGGCCCAGGCGCTGGAGCTGGGGTTGCATGGCGAACTGGGCGAATCCTGCCTGCGCCTGGCCCAGGTCACTCATCAGGCCATGCAGGATGAAGAGTTTGACTTCTACCTGTTCCTGCCCGACGACGAAACGGACATTGACTCACGGGTGCGCTGCCTGGCGGAATGGTGCCAGGGCTTCCTGGCGGCCTATGCCCTGATGGTGGCGGAAACCGATGGTTCCGGCCTCGACGATGAGACCGGGGAAATCCTCAAGGACATTGCGGCGATTGCTGAGGCCGGCCACGCTGCCGACGACGCGGAATCCGATGAGGAGGAAGCGGAAAGCCACCTGTTTGAACTGACCGAATACCTGCGCTTCGCCTGCCTCAATCTGTTTATGAATCGGGTCATGGATGCCGAAGCACAGCAACCGGAGTCTCCCCGGTGAGCGCCGGGCGGGTGGTCATTGCCGGCGGTGGCATGGTCGGGGTCAGCCTGGCCCTGGCGCTGGAACGCCAGGTGCCGGGCCTGGACCTTACCCTGGTCGAGGCCTTCCCACTGGTACCGCCCGACCCCGGTTTTGAATCCAGCTACACGCCCTCCTTCGACGCGCGCTCAACCGCCCTGTCCTACGGCAGCTGCCTGTTGTACGAGGGCTGGAACCTGTGGTCAGCCCTGGCGTCGCAGGCGCAGGTGATCGATACCATCCACGTGTCGGAACGCGGCCGGTTTGGCAGCACCCTGATGAGGGCATCCGAGTATGACTGGCCCGCCCTGGGCTACGTGGTGGAGAACGCCTGGCTGGGAAATCGACTGTTGCAGGCACTGCTGGCAGGGCAGGTCAACACGGTGAGCCCGGCGAGGGTCGCCGGGGCCGAGAGCTGCGAAGACGGCGTCAAGCTGAAGCTGGATGACGGCCACAGCCTGGAGGCAGATCTGCTGGTGGTGGCCGACGGCGCCGGCTCAGGGCTGCGCGATTCCCTCGGCATCGGCCGGCGCGAGCATCGCTACGACCAGCACGCCATTATTGCCAATGTCGCTCACCGTCAGGCCCACGAGGGGCGTGCCTTCGAACGGTTTACGCCGCGCGGTCCGCTGGCTATGTTGCCCCTGGCCGCCGCCGGTAGTGAAGCCCGGCATCGCAGCGCCCTGGTGTGGACCCTGCCGCCGGACTTAGCCGCCGAATTGCTGGAGGCCGATGACCGGGAGTTCATGGCGCGACTGCAGGCCGAATTCGGCTATCGGCTGGGGCGGCTGGAAAAAGTGGGTGAACGCCACAGCTACCCCCTGGTCCTGGTGGAATCCGAAGAGCAGGTGCGCAGCGGGGTGGTGGTCATGGGCAACGCCGCGCACGCCCTGCACCCCGTGGCCGGGCAGGGCTTCAACCTCGCCCTGCGCGACGTGGCATGCCTCGCCGATTGCCTGGCTGCAGCCGTGCAGCGAGGCCAGTCACCGGGTGAGCTGGAGGTATTGCTGGCCTACCGGGATGCCCAGGCGGCCGACCAGTCCCAAACCACAACATTCAGTGATCGCCTGCCCGAGCTGTTCATGCAGCCGGACGCGGCGCTGTCTGCCCTCCGTGACTTCGGCTTGTTTGCCCTTGACCTCACCCCCGGGTTGAAGCGCGAGTTTGTGCACCGCACCGCGGGTATTGCCGCCAGCAGGGAGTACCGCGATGTCCAGCCCTGAATATGACGTTGCGATAGTCGGCGGCGGCATCGCCGGCGCAGCGCTGGCGCGGTCGCTGGCGGGCACCGGGCTGCGCCTGGCACTGGTGGAAAGCAGGCCACTGGTAACTGACGGGCCGGGGAGAGCAAAAGACGCTGAAGCCCCGGAAGATTTTGATTCCCGGGTCAGTGCAATCACTCCCGCCTCCCAGCGGCTGCTGGAGTCCCTTGGCGCCTGGCAGGCTCTGCTGGACCAACGCGTCTGTCCCTACCGCGAGATGAAGGTGTGGGACGCCGACGGTACCGGCAGCATAGCGTTCCTGGCCAGCGAAGTGGATGCCCCCTGCCTGGGCCACATCATTGAGAACCGCCTGCTGACCCTGAGCCTGCTGGCAGGGCTGGACCGGGAGCCGGGCATTACCCTGCTGAGCCCGGCACGGGTTGCCGACCTGGATATCGCCGATGAACACCACCCGGTGCTGGAACTTGAGGACGGCCACTCGCTGTCCGCCCGGCTGGTAGTGGGTGCCGATGGCGCACTATCTGGACTGCGCCAGTTGGCGGGGTTTCGCACCCGCGAGTGGGACTATGGGCATCACGCCCTGGTGGCCACCGTCGAGACCGAGCGTCCCCATGGCGCCTGCGCATACCAGCGATTCCTGCCCAGCGGGCCGCTCGCGTTCCTGCCGCTGCCGGATTCGAACGGGCGCCATTTTTGTTCCATTGTCTGGTCAGCGGAAACCGAGCGCGCCGAAGCACTCGCGGCACTGGATGACGAGCCCTTCTGCGCCGAACTTGGCGCGGCATTGGAGCATAGGCTGGGCCGGGTGCTGGCCAGTTCTCGGCGCATGGCCTTCCCCCTGCGCCAGCGCCACGCCACCGACTACGTGAAGGTCGGCGTTGCCCTGGTCGGTGATGCGGCGCACACGATCCATCCTCTTGCGGGGCAGGGTATCAATCTCGGCTTGCAGGACGTGGCCGCGCTGGCCAGTGAGTTGCAGGCGGTCGCACAGCGCGGCGGCAACCCGGGCAGCCTCGACGTTCTGCTGCGCTACCAGCGTCGGCGCAAGGGAGAGAACCTGCTGATGATGGCGGCTATGGACGGCTTCAAGCGGCTGTTCGGCGAACGGCGCCTGCCAGTACGCTGGCTGCGCAATACGGGTATGCACTGGGTAGATCGCTCCGGGCCTCTCAAACAGCAGCTCATGCGCCATGCCATGGGCGTTCGCTGATCTTGCGCATTGTTTTTACACCGGCAGCGGGTAGAATTTCGCCATTTCCAGCCGTCTGACAGGAGCGCTCCATGAGCCATACCCCCGCTGAACTGAAGTATGCCAGCAGCCACGAATGGGCCCGGCTCGAGGAAGACGGCACGGTGACCGTCGGCATTTCCGACCACGCCCAGAATGCCCTGGGTGACGTGGTCTTCGTGGAACTGCCCGAACTCGGTGCCACCCTGGCCGCCGGAGATGAGGCGGGCGTGGTGGAATCGGTCAAAGCCGCGTCCGACATTTATGCACCGGTGGGGGGTGAGGTTGTTGCCATCAATGAAGCCCTGGAAGATGCCCCCGAAACCGTCAACACCGAGCCTTATAGCGATGGCTGGTTCTTCCGCCTGAAGCTTGAAGACGCCGCAGAGCTCGACAACCTCCTGTCCGCTGAGGACTACGACGCCCAGTGTGCTGACGAATCCTGAGCTGTGGCTGCGCCCCGGCGCAGACCGCAGGCTGAGGCAGGGCCATTGCTGGATCTACAGTAACGAGATCGACACCCAGCGCTCGCCGCTGGCCGACTTTAGCGCCGGTGATCCGGTCAATGTGACCAGCGCAGCGGGTGAGGTGCTGGCCTCTGCCTATATGGAACCCAACTCCCTGATCTGCGCCAGGGTGGTCAACCGGGCCGCTGACTCTCGCCTCGACGTGGCCTACCTCACGGCGAGGATCACAGCCGCCGCGGCGCTGCGCGAACGCTACTACCCCGGCGCTTGCTATCGACTGCTCTACGGCGACAGTGACGGTGTATCCGGCGTGGTTGTGGATCGCTTCGGCGACTACCTGGTGTTGCAACTGAACACGGCGGGCGCCGAGCGCTACCAGTCAGAGCTGGTTCAGGCTTTAAAGGCAAGCCTGTCTCCGGCCGGCATCCTGCTGCGAGCCGACAGCCGCGCCCGCCAGGAGCAGGGGCTCGCCAGCCATGTTGAGGCTTTGCACGGTGAGGTACCGGAGTGTCTGCCTCTGCAGGAAAACGGGGTGGCCTTCCTGGCGCCGGTGCATCGTGGCCAGAAAACTGGCTGGTTCTACGACCACCGTGAAAACCGTGCCCGCTTCAGCCAGCAGTGCGCTCAGCGCCGGGTGCTGGATGTCTACAGCTACATCGGTGGCTGGGGGGTGCAGGCTGCCGTGGCCGGCGCACGTGAAGTGCACTGCATTGACAACTCCGCCGTTGCCCTGGAGATGGTGGCGGAGAACGCAGCCCACAATGGCGTTGCCGACAAGGTCAGTGTGCATGCGGGCCGTGCCGACCAGCTGATGCGGGAGCTGGCGGAAGCCGGCGAGCGCTTTGATGCGGTGGTGCTGGACCCGCCTGCCTTCATTCAGCGCAAACGCGACCTGGGCAAGGGCCGCAAGGCCTATCGCCGCATCAATGAGCTGGCGCTGGAGCTGCTCTCCCCCGGTGGTCTGCTGGTGTCCGCTTCCTGCTCCATGCACCTGCCGGAGGCCGACCTGGTCACGGCGCTATCCCAGGCTGCCGTGCGCGCCGAGCGGGAGCTCGTCATCAGCTACCAGGGTAGCCAGGGCGCCGATCACCCGGTACACCCGGCTATCCCGGAAACCCGCTATCTCAAGGCCCTGTTCGCCGAGCTGGCCGCCGGCCCCTGACTTTGCCGCGCCGTTAATTCCTGAGACTGATGATTTCCCAGCCCCGCACCAGGGCGTGCTGTCGCAGGCGCTCGTCCGGGTCCACTGCGACGGCGCGCTCCACGACTTCCAGCAGCGGAATGTCGTTGTGGGAGTCCGAGTAGAAGCTGCTGCCCTCTAGACTGACCCCGGACCCGGACAGCCAGGCTTTCAGCGCCAGGACTTTACCTTCCGCGTAGGTCGCAATGCCCTGGGGTTCGCCGGTGTAGTGGTCGTCTATGACCTCCACATCGCAGGCCAGCAGGTGGGGTACGTCGAGACGCTCGGCAATCGGTGCGGTGATGAAGCGGTTGGTTGCAGTAATGATCATCAGCGTGTCGCCACGCTGGCGATGCTGCTCGATCAACGCCAGCCCCGCCGGCAGCACCATGGGCTCAATCTTGCTGGCCATGAACTGGCGGTGCCACTCGGCGGCCTGGGCCAGGGATTGTCCGGCCACAGGGGCCAGCGCGTGACGCAGGTAGGCCTGTATATCCAGTCGGCCCTCCAGGTAATCCTGGTAAAAGGCATCGTTGCGGGCACCGAAACTGCCGGCGTCGACAAGGCCGATCTCGCAGGCGAACTCGCCCCAGGCGTGATCGCTGTCGCCGGCCAGCAGGGTATTGTCCAAGTCGAAAATTGCGAGAGCCAAGGTCTGCTCCTGGTTAAGGCGCCGAGAGCATAGCCAGTTCCGGTCAAATTGTCGCGCCGCCGAAAAGTGTGGAACAATAATCGGCCCAATAAGAATAGGTTTGGGATAGCGTGATTGATGCAGAGGGTTTCCGCCCCAATGTCGGGATTATCCTCGCAAATGACCAGGGGCGCCTGCTATGGGCGCGCCGGGTCGGGCAGGATGCCTGGCAGTTTCCCCAGGGCGGTATAGCCGAGGGCGAGTCGCCCGAGGACGCCCTCTACCGGGAGCTTATGGAGGAAGTGGGCCTAGGTCCCGATGCGGTGCGGGTGATGGCCTGTACCCGTGGCTGGCTGCGCTACCGGCTCCCCAAGCGCTACATTCGCAAGGGCCAGAAGCCCCTGTGTATCGGCCAGAAACAGAAGTGGTTCCTGCTGCACATGCTGGCCGATGACGAGGCGGTGCGGGTCGATCACCATGCCAAGCCGGAGTTCGATCACTGGCGCTGGGTGTCTTACTGGTACCCCCTCAGCCAGGTCATATCTTTCAAACGCGAAGTGTATCGCAGCGCCCTCAAGGAGTTGGCGCAGCCCTGCTCGCGCATCGGCGCAGGGAGGCGCGGCTAGCCCATGCTCGACATGCTTCGCGCCATCGTCCAGGAGGTCAATACCGCCGAGGACCTGGATGCAGCCCTCAATATCATCGTCCGCCGGGTGCGCGATGCGATGGGTACCGAGGTGTGCTCGGTGTACATGCGAGACCCGAAGTCGGAACGGCTGGTGCTGAGTGCCACCGAAGGCCTAAACAAATCCGAAATCGGCCAGGCTGGCCTTGCCGAGGGCCAGGGACTGATTGGCCAGGTGGCAGAGCGTGAAGAGCCCATCAACCTGGAGGATGCGACCTCTCATCCCAGCTTCCAGTTGATCCCGGGCATCGGCGAAGAGCCCTTCAGCGCTTTCCTGGGTGTGCCCATCATCCACCACCGGGAAGTGCTGGGGGTGCTGGTGGTGCAGCAGGCCCAGCGCCGGCGCTTCGATGAGAGTGAAGAGGCTTTCCTGGTCACCATGTCGGCGCAGCTGGCCGGCGTCGTCGCACATGCCCTGGTAACCGGCTCGGTGCGTACCGGGCAGGGGGCCGAGGCCGCGGTGATTCGCGGTGTGGCCGGAGCGCCGGGTATCGCCATCGGCCGCGCCGTGATTGTTTCGCCGGAGGCAGACCTCTACGCCGTGCCCCGCCGCGAGGCCGATGACCGCAAGGCGGAACTGCGGGCCTTCAAGACCGCCCTGACCGCAGTGCGCGCCGATATCGAGCAGGTGGCGGAACAGCTCAGCAACGAACTCAACCCGGAAGACCACGCCCTGTTCGACGTCTACCTGCGGATACTCGATGACGCTACCATCGGTGCCGAGGTTGCCTCACGCATCAAGGCGGGCGAGTGGGCCCAGGGTGCGCTAAGCGCGGTGATGATCGAGCATATCCAGGTGTTCGAGCGCATGGAGCAGAGTTACCTGCGCGAGCGCGCGGTGGATGTCAAAGACCTCGGCACCCGGGTGCTGTCTTACCTGCAGGCCGCTGACAAGAGCGTGCAGAGTTTTCCACCGGCCACCATCCTGGTGGGCGAGGAGCTGACAGCCTCTGTCCTGGGCGAAATTCCCCGCGAAAACCTGGCCGGCATTATCTCGGTGCGTGGTTCCGGTAATTCCCACGTTGCCATCCTGGCCAGGGCCATGGGGGTGCCGACCGTAATGGGGGCCATCGACCTGCCCTACACCCGGCTCCAGGACCGCGAGCTCATCATCGACGGCTACAACGGCGAGGTGCACCTCAATCCCAGCGATGAGTTTCGCGCCCGCTTTGAGGACCTGGTGGCGGAAGACCAGGCCCTGTCGCGGGACCTGGAAGCCCTGCGCGACGTGCCCTGTGAAACCCGTGACCACAAGCGCCTGCCGCTGTGGGTCAATACCGGTCTGATGGCGGATGTCGCCCGTTCCCTCGACCAGGGGGCCGAAGGGGTGGGCCTGTACCGTACCGAAGTCCCCTTCCTGCTGCGCGAGCGCTTTCCCAGCGAGGAGGAGCAGCGCCAGATTTACCGCAGCCAGCTGGAGGCCTTCTCACCCAAGCCGGTGACCATGCGCACCCTGGATATCGGCGGCGACAAGGCCCTGCCCTATTTTCCCATTGAGGAAGACAACCCCTTCCTGGGCTGGCGGGGGATCCGTGTCACCCTGGATCACCCGGAAATCTTCCTGGTGCAGACTCGGGCCATGCTCAAGGCCAGTGAGGGGCTGGCTAACCTGCGCATCATGCTGCCGATGATCAGCAATGTCGCGGAGCTGGACGAGGCGCTCGAATTCATCCACCGCGCTCACCGGGAATTGCTGGAGGAAGGCGCCGAGATCAAGATGCCGCCGGTCGGCGTCATGGTGGAAGTGCCCTCAGCGGTGTACCAGGCGCGGGCCCTGGCGCGGCGCGCGGACTTCCTCTCGGTGGGATCCAACGACCTGACCCAGTACCTGCTGGCGGTTGACCGCAACAATGCCCGGGTCGCCGACCTGTACCACTCCTTTCACCCCGCGGTGCTGAAAGCCCTGCAGTCGGTGGCCGAGGCGGGGCAGGCCGAGGAAACCCCGGTCGGCATCTGCGGAGAGCTGGCGGGAGACCCCGGGGCGGCGATACTGCTGCTGGCCATGGGCTACGACGTCCTGTCCATGAATGCCACTAACCTCACCCGGGTCAAGCAGGCTATGCGCCATGTAACCACCGTGGATGCGGCGGAGTTGCTGGCCGACGTGATCAACCTGGACAGTGCCGAGGCGGTGCAATTGCGGCTGGAAGATTTCCTGGTGGACAAAGGCCTGGCAGGCTTCATCCACGCCCGGCTCGGCCCCGCCGCGTAGGTGGGACCGCCCAGGTCGGGCCGCGTAGGTGGGACCGCCCAGGTCGGGCCACGCAGGTGGGGCCGCCCAGGCCGGGCCGCTTAGCCGCTACTCTCAAGCCTGAAATTCTGGGCCCTGTTCTCGCTGGCCACGCCACCGGCATCAAACTCCTGTTCACGCACTTCCACATGGCCCTTCTCGTGTACAGACAGGGTGGTGGTGGCGCGGGTGCCATACTCCTCCATGATGATGAACTGAGGGGACAGGGCGCGTTCCAGGGCCAGCCCCACGCCGGTGTCCGGTAGCTCTTCATCGGCGGCCGTGCTGCGGTCACTGACGGTAGCCGCGAGCGCCTCGTGGCCCGGCTGGCCGTCCAGTATGGCGGCCAGCCCGGTCTCGGCGCGGCGCTGCTTGGGCCAGCCAGAGTCCAGCAGGCCGTTGCTGATACTGTGGATGCCGGGCGTCAGGGCGCGCACCCGACCTTCGACGTTCGACAGGTAGAAAATTCCATTGCGATCGCCCACCAGCAGGTTGAAGCCCGCATATTGGTCGCCCTGGTCACAGATGGCCTGCAGGTAGTCTGCGGGGGCAGAGTCGCCGGTCAGGAAATCCAGGGTCAGCATGCCGCGAGAGCGCGCCGGGTCGGGCACAGGCGTGGCGCTGCGGTAGTTGGTGATGGCCGCAAAACGCCCCTTGCGGGTAATGCCCATCCAGGTGCCGCCCGCCTGCAGGTCGCGGCCGGCCAGCAGTTCCGGGTGGTCATCCCAGAAATGCAGGCCCCGGGTTGGCCGCGTGTAGTACTCGTCACGGTTGGCGGCCACCACCAGCGGAAAGTCCCGGTGGGCGCGGTAGGCGAGGGTAATCAGGCACATGGGTATCTCGAAGCACTGTTTGTAAATGGGGCGTGCGCTGGCAGATAATACACCGGTTCGCTCCCACGGAAGACGACACCGCTAGCATGCTCCCCTACCCCGAGATTGACCCGGTCGCCATCGCCCTGGGGCCGATCAAGGTACATTGGTATGGACTTACTTACCTCGTAGGCCTTGGTTTCTCATGGTGGCTGGGGAGTCGGCGTGCAAAACAGCCTGGCGCGGTGCTGAAGCCGGGACAGGTTGATGACATGATTTTCTACTCGGCTCTCGGCGTGGTGCTGGGCGGTCGATTGGGCTACATCTTTTTCTATGGTCTCGGGCGGGTCGCCGAGGATCCGTTCTACATCCTGAGGGTCTGGGAAGGCGGCATGTCCTTCCACGGCGGCATGCTCGGGGTCATTTTCGCCAACTGGCTCTACGCCCGGCACCTCAAGGTCAACTTCGCCGACCTACTGGATTTTGTCGCGCCGCTGGTACCGGTGGGCCTGGGGCTGGGTCGACTGGGCAACTTCATCGGCCAGGAATTGTGGGGGCGTCCGACTGACGTGCCCTGGGCCATGGTGTTTCCCCGCGACCCGCTGGCGCTGCCGCGCCACCCCAGCCAGCTTTACCAGGCCGCCCTCGAGGGCCTGTTGCTGTTCCTGATCCTCTACTGGTTCTCGCGCAAGCCGCGTCCCAGGCTGGCGGTGGGTGGTGTCTTCATGCTTGGCTACGGGTTGTTCCGCTTTGTCATCGAATTTGTGCGCGAGCCGGACGCCCATATCACCACCCTGGTATTCGGGTGGATGACGCGGGGGCAGTTGTTGTGCCTGCCAATGATCGCTTTCGGACTCTTTCTTTTATATAACGCCTACATTGCCCGCCACAAAGTATTCGGCGAGCGCCAGCCGGCCTGAACCACGGATAAACCATGCAGCAGTATCACGATCTCCTTCGCCATATCCTCGACAACGGCGTCGACAAGTCGGACCGCACCGGCACCGGCACCCGTAGCATCTTCGGTTACCAGATGCGCTTCGACCTGGCGCAGGGTTTCCCCATGGTGACCACCAAGAAGTTGCACCTGCGCTCCATCATCCATGAACTGCTGTGGTTCTTGAGCGGCGATACCAATATCGCCTATCTCAAGCAACACGGGGTAAGCATCTGGGACGAGTGGGCCGATGAAAACGGCGACCTGGGCCCGGTTTATGGCCACCAGTGGCGCTCCTGGCCCACACCGGAAGGCGGCACCATCGACCAGATCAGTAAGCTGGTCGCGCAGATTCGCAGCAACCCCGATTCCCGGCGCCTGATTGTCAGTGCCTGGAACGTGGCGGAAGTCGACAGCATGGCCCTGCCTCCCTGCCATAGCCTGTTCCAGTTCTATGTGGCGGAGGGGCGGTTGTCCTGCCAGCTTTACCAGCGCAGCGCAGATGTGTTCCTGGGTGTACCGTTCAACATCGCCTCCTATGCCCTGCTGACCATGATGATGGCCCAGGTATGCGGGCTGGAAGCCGGCGAGTTCGTCCATACCTTTGGTGATGCCCACCTCTACAGCAATCATTTTGAGCAGGCGGAACTGCAGCTCAGTCGCACGCCGGGGCCGCTGCCAACCATGCACCTCAACCCTGCGATCGACGATATCTTCGGCTTCAGTTTTGACGACTTCACGCTGCAGGGCTACGAGGCCCAGCCGCATATTCCGGCGCCGGTCGCCGTGTGAGGCGTGGTGTGAGTGGCGCCATGAGACTTGCCCTGATTGCCGCGGTGTCGGACAACGGCGTTATCGGCCGCAACAACAAGTTGCCCTGGTATATTCCCGCCGACCTGCGCTACTTCAAGCAGCAGACCCTCGGCAAGCCGGTGGTGATGGGGCGCAAGACTTGGGAGTCAATGAACCGGCCGCTGCCGGGCCGTACCAATATTGTCATCACGCGCCAGCCGGACTACCAGGCCGAGGGTGCGCGCGTCGTGCCGGATCTTGCTGCGGCGATCGAGCTCGCAGAGAGCATCGCCATGATAGACGGCACTGAGGAAGTGATGGTGATCGGCGGCGCGGAAATCTACCGGCTGGCCCTGCCGCTGGCTGACCGGCTCTACCTGACCGAAGTCCACGCCGAGATCGAGGGTGACACGTTTTTCCCGGACTGGAACCGGGGCGACTGGCGGGAACTGGCCCGCGACCAGCACGAGGCCCCTGGAGAGGACAACTACCGGTACAGTTTTACCGTGTATGAACGGGCGGGGAACTGAAGCACCGAGTTGAGGCACGCTGGATTGAGTGTTACCTCGACCGCGGCATGATGGTGCGCGTGTAACCTTTCTACACACCGCAAAAGCCCTGCGCGGGCCGCAAAAAGTGTGAAAATGCCCATTCTTTGCTTAATTTTCTTCAATGGTATTAAATTGCCCTCCCTTGTTTTACCGGTCTCGCTTTTTCTTCTATAAGTATTGAGTTACATCATAGTTAGCGCGGCCGACCTCAAGTGGCCAAGTCACAATCTGTTGTTGGTTATAGGAAACGCTCATCCATGAATATGCATCGATTGAAAACTCTAAAAGTCGCTGCGATGGTGCTGTTGGGGTCCCTCGTTGGGACAGCATCTGTTGCAAGCGCTGATGAGACGCTGCAAGCAATCCTCCAGGTAAGTGAGGAGAAAACGGCCGCAGCCAAGCAATCTCAGGTGAAGATTGACAAGCTCGCGGAAGAAACCCGCTCCCTGCTGGGAGACTACAAGACTGTTCTCAAACAAATCGACGGTCTCAAGGTCTACAACGCGCGACTGCAGAAGCAGATCGACAACCAGGAGCGCCGCCTCGTCTCTATCGACAAGTCTATTAATGACGTCACCGTCATCCAGCGGCAGATGACCCCGCTGGTAATTCGCATGATTGATGGCCTCGAGCAGTTCGTTGAACTGGATGTGCCGTTCTATCTCGATGAGCGCCGCCAGCGCATCGCCTTCCTGCGCAACAACCTGGATCGCTCCGATGTCACCGTGGCCGAGAAGTTCCGCCAGGTACTGGAAGCCTACAAGATTGAAAACGAGTACGGCCGCAAGATCAGTGCCTATAAAGGCAGCGTTGAAATTGAAGGTGTTGAGCGTGACGTCAACTTCTTCCAGGTGGGCCGCATCTCACTCCTCTACCAGACCACGGACACCGAGCGCTCGGGCGCCTGGGACCAGGCCAGCCGCAGCTGGGTTGCACTGGATAGTGGCGAGTACCGCAATGCCATTCTCAAGGGCCTGCGTATCGCCCGCAAGGAGGCGTCAATTGACCTCCTTAACATTCCCGTACCCGCTCCGGAGGCTGCTGAATAATGAAATACTCCATGCATAAAGCCGCAGCCTACGCGCTGGGCACACTACTGACACTGGGCGTTGCGACCAGTTATGCGCAGGACGAGGCCGCCGCCGCGGCACCTGCTGAGCCCCAGGCCAATTCCCTGGACCAGCTGCTGGAATTCGTGCGCGAGGGCAAGACCAGCGAAGCTCGTGAAAACCGCCAGCGCGAACAGCGTTTCCAGGCGGCCAAGGCCGACCAGCAGCGCCTGCTGCGTGAAGCGGAAGCCGAGCGCGAGCGCCAGGAGCAGATCTCCACGCGCCTGGAAAACACCTTCGAGGAAAACGAACTGCGCATTGCTGACAAACAGAAGCAGCTCCGCGAGCGCCTGGGTACCCTCACCGAACTGTTTGGCCACCTGACCTCCACCGCTGGCGACGCCGCCACCAACTTCGAGTCGTCGATGATCAGCGTGCAGTTCCCCGGCCGTGAAGTGTTCTTCAACGACCTGATCGCCAAGATGGCGGGCCAGGACGAGCTGCCCAGCATCGAGGAAATCGAGCGCGTGTGGTTCGAACTGCAGCGTGAGATGACCGAGTCCGGCCGCGTTGCCCAGTTTACCAAGACGGTCTCCAGGCCCGACGGTGAAAAGGTCGATCAGCAGGTGGTTCGTATCGGTACCTGGAACGTGGTCTCCGAAGACGGCAAGTACCTGACTTATGTGCCCGGCAAGGGCAGCCTGGAAGAGCTGGCTCGTCAGCCCTCCGGCCCCTATCAGGGCTGGGCCCGCGGCCTGTTTGGCGCGACTGGCCTCTCCAAGTTCGGCGTTGACCCGACCGGCCCGGCCGGTGGCGGCTTCCTGTCGGCCCTGATCAACAGCCCGACGCTGGAAGAACGCTGGCACCAGGGCGGCTATATTGGCTACGCCATTACCGCGGTGGGTGCGATTGCCTTCCTGATCGCCATCTGGCGCCTGGTGGTGCTGTCCGCCATGAGCTCCAAGGTGAGCGCCCAGCTCAAGTCCAGCTCTGCCAACACCAACAACCCGCTGGGTCGCGTCCTCAAGGTACACGAGGAAAACCCGAAGATGGACACCGAGACCCTCGAGCTGAAGCTGGAAGAAGCGATCCTCAAGGAAACCCCGTCCATCGAAAACAGCCTGACCCTGCTCAAGATCATATCCGCGGTTGCCCCGCTGATGGGTCTGCTGGGTACGGTGACCGGTATGATCATTACCTTCCAGGCCATCACCATCTTTGGTGCCGGTGACCCGAAAGCCATGGCCGGCGGTATTTCCGGCGCCCTGGTGACCACGGTACTGGGCCTGCTGGTGGCGATCCCGACGGTACTGCTGCACACGATTGTGAATGGTCGCGCCCAGCGCATCATCCACATCCTCAACGAGCAGTCCACCGGCATCATCGCAGAGCACACCGAAGCGAACCTGGGACAGTAACGCATGTACTGGTTCGACAATGCCTACGAGGCCGTTAGCCGCTTCATGGATATGGGCGGCAACGTTCTCTGGCTGATTGCGATCCTGCTGTTCGTGATGTGGGCACTGATCTTCGAGCGCGCCTGGTATTTCTACTCCGGCTGGAAGAAAGACGCCGCCGAGGCTATAGCCACCTGGGAGGGCCGCTCGGAACGCAAGTCCTGGGCTGCCCACCAGGTGCGCCGCAAGCTCATCGCTGAAGCAGAGATCAACATCAATGCCTTCCTCCCGGTCATCAAGACACTGGTCGCCCTCTGCCCCCTGCTGGGGCTGTTGGGCACCGTGACGGGTATGATCGAGGTATTCAATATCATGGCGGTCACCGGAGGTGGTGACGCGAAATCCATGGCAGGCGGTGTGTCGCGCGCGACCATTCCTACCATGGCGGGCATGGTGGCTGCGCTGTCAGGCGTGTTCGCCAATACCTATGTCACGCGGACGGCGGCTCGGGAAAGCCAGTTCCTCGCAGACAACCTAACTACAGATCACTAAGAGGTCCAGAATGCGATCCAAGAAAAAACAGGCCGCCGAGGACGAAGCAGCGATTGACCTGACACCCATGCTCGATGTGGTGTTCATCATGCTGATCTTCTTTATTGTCACGGCGTCCTTTATCAAGGAGGCGGGCGTTGAAGTGAACCGACCGGAAGCTTCGACGTCTAACCCCAAAGAAAATGTGAACATCCTGATCGCCATCACCGGCAACGATGAGGTGTGGATGGACGGTCGTCGCATTGATGTACGCGCGGTACGCGCCAACGTCGAACGCCTGCACGCGGAAAACCCCAAGGGTGCCGTGGTGATCCAGGCCGACAATACGTCCACTACCGAAACCGTTGTAAAAGTGCTGGATGCCTCTCGTGAGGCCGGCGTACTGGATGTATCACTGGCAACCGAAGACGACGGATAGAGGCACGAACCATGGCACGTAACTCAGCAGTGAGACTTGCCGTTGGCGCGGCACTGGCAGTCCCGGTCGCCGGCGGCCTGTTCTTCATCATGCAGTACCTGATTGCTACCGCCAATCCGGATATCGATGAAGAAAAGACCCGCAAGCTGCCGGATATTTTCATGCCCGAGCGGGACATCGAAACCAACCTGGCGGAGGTCAAACCGGACAAGCCGGATGACCCCGAAGAGCCGCCGCCGGAACTCGATACGCCTGACCTGGATATGGACATGAACCTGGAGGCGGTGAACATGGCACCGTCTTCCGGCGTGGATGTGGCCATTGCCGGTGGCGGCGGACTGGGTGCGTCGGATGGCGAATACCTGCCAATTGTAAAGGTAGCGCCGATCTACCCACGTCGGGCCCAGACCCGCGGCATTACCGGCTACTGCATTGTTGAGTACACTGTGACCAAGAGTGGCTCGATCCGCGATCCGCAGCCCGTAGACTGTATCCCCGCCGGTATCTTTGAGCGTGCTTCGGTCAAGGCGGCCCTCAAGTTCAAGTACAAGCCGCGCGTGGTCGATGGCGAGCCCATTGAAGTGGCAGGCGTACAGAACAAGTTCACCTACGAACTGGAGCAGTAGCGCCAGCGATTGGTCGGAAATTGAAAGTGCCGGCGGCGCTGGCCACCCGGCAACGAGGTACACCCTATGAAGATGACTGATAACTCCACTACCTACAGCACTCTCCCCAGCATGCTGGGCCGTTGGTGCCGAGGCGCCCTGCTGGCGCTACCGGTACTGGCCGTCCAGGTGGCCCTGACCCAGGTCGCCACCGAGGCTGGCTACCAGGTCGGCGGCGTTGTTCAGGCCCAGGAGAAGAAGAGTGGCGCAGAACGCGAAACCCGGCGCACGCCGGCGCTGCGCAACAAGGTCTACGAACAGCTGTCCGAGGCCCAGACTTTCATCGAGGCCAAGCAGTACGAGGACGCCATCAAGGTGCTGCGCCGCATGGAGGAAGCCGGCGGCAAGAAGGCGCTCAACTCCTACGAGCTGGCTAACCTCTACAACCTGTACGCGTTTGTCTACTACTCACAGGAAGACTATCCGAACGCGCTGCGCGCCTACGAGAATGTGATCAAGCAGCCGGATATCCCGCTGGCAATGGAAATCAACACGCGCTACACCGTGGCCCAGCTCTACTTTGTGATGGAAGACTGGCAGCGCGGTATCGATGCGCTGCAGGAGTGGTTCCAGGTCGCTGACAGCCCGTCCGCGCAGGCCTATATCCTGCTTGGGCAGGGCTACTACCAGCTGAAGGATTACGACAAGTCGCTGGAACACACGCTTACCGCGGTCAACATGTACAAGGACAAGGGCAAGGTACCCAAGGAACAGTGGTACAGCCTGCTGCGTTTCCTGTACTTCGAGAAGAACCAGATCGACAAGACGATCGAAACCCTGGAAGAGATGATCGTCTACTACCCGAAGAAGCAGTACTGGGTACAGCTGTCACACATGTACGGTGAAGCCCGCGAAGAGGGCAAGCAGCTGGCCGCCATGGATACCGCCTACGTGCAGGACTTCCTGGAAAAGGACCGCGAGCAGGTCACCATGGCCTACCTGTACCTCAACGCCGAAGTGCCCTACAAGGCGGCCAAGGTGCTGGATACCGGTATAGAGAACAAGTCCGTTGAAGCCTCCTCCAAGACGCTGGAGATTCTCGGCAACGCCTGGCGCCAGGCCCAGGAGCTGGACAAGTCCATCCCGGTGATGGAAGAAGCCGCCTCCAAGGCGGAGACCGGCGAGCTATACTGCCGCCTTGGCAGTGTCTACCTGGACAAGGAAGAATTCCGCAAGTCGGTGGAAGCCAACCGCAAGGGCCTGGAGCGTGGCAAGGTCAAGCGTCCTGACCAGTGCCAACTGGTCAAGGGTATGGCGCACTTCAACCTGAGCCAGTATGACAGCGCACGCACGGCGTTCCGCGCCGCTGCCAAGGACAAGCGCTCCAAGGAGTACGCCGATCAGTGGCTCAAGTACATGGCCAACGAAATCAAGCGCCAGCAGGAGCTTGAAAAGGACATCGACGTCGCCTCGCTAGACCTCAGCGGAGACTGATTGCTTTGTAACACCGCCCAAGGGTGGAGCCTCAGGATGTACCGAGGCGCTACGCGACCTACAAAGAGCCCCGCTATCAGCGGGGCTTTTTTTTTGCGTACGGAATACGTTGTAGGCAGCTTGTCGCTTTGTAGGTCGGGCATGGGCTGGGGCTATACCTCCACGGACACGCTACAAGCATGACATCCCTGTCTCGCTCGATAACGCGGATCGCCGCCCGTGCCTTCCTGGCCGTTGACGTTCCGTGAAGGTATAGCCCCAGCTCACGCCCTCGTTCGGTCCTGAATATAGGCGCTACCAGAACGAAGGCAGTAGTTTGGCGTACTGCTGGCAGGGCCACGGGTGCCTCGCGTGCGGCATCAGCATGACTATCCATTCCCAGGGCGCGCAGTCTGTCTGCCTTAGGAGTTAGCAGCGACGGTCTTGCTGGCTTGCGGGAAGGGGGCCACTTCCTCGACGAATTCGTCTTCGATGTCATCCAGCTCGATCACCAGGGGCTCCGGGGTGAACGGCGACGGGCGCATCATGCAGTCCAGTACCCTCTGGCGACGCTGGGCGTAGCTCATCGCTGGCGCCTGGTCGGCTACCTGAACGTTGCCTGCGTGCTGCTGGCTTTGCGGCTTGTCTTCCCTGGCGCAATCAGCCAGCGCCTGGCTGGACAGTGCCACGGTCAATATCGTGATTGCGAGCTTCATTGCTTTCTCCTGATGGTCTGAGACCGTTAGTCACAGTGAATTTAGCGCGGATTATCAGGAGCTTCTGTGACGCGCAAAGCGATTTCGCGTGAAAGTATTGTGTAACTAACTGTTTAAAAACGAGTTTTGTGAAGCAGTTCGCAATCTTGTTGCACCTGCCTATATGCGCAGGGCAAGCGGGTGAGGGTTTTGGGATTTACGCAGAAGAATAGTGAGACGCTTGTGTCTACAAGACCGGCAGGATCTTCATCATGTTGGTGGCCCCCTTTTCACCCAGCACTTCTCCCTTGGTCAACAGAATGGCGTCATCCTTGTGCAGGTAGCCGCAGCTCTTGATGTACTCGATGGCGCGGGCGTCGAGTTCGCCGTGCTCGAAGGACTCGGCGTCGAAGTACAGGGGGATCACGCCCCGGCAAAGGCACAGCCGCTTGAGGGTATTGATGTTGTTGCTGAGCGCGAAAATCGGGCGCCCGGAGCTCAATCTTGACATCAACAGCGGTGTGGTGCCGGACTCGGTCAGGCAGGCGATACCGCGTACAGCGGAATAGTGGTTGGCGGCGTAGATTGACGCCATGGCCACCGTCTCCTGGGCGCTGTTGAACTCCCGGTCGATGCGATATCGTGAGCGACGGGTGTTGGGGTGCTCTTCAGCACCCAGGCAGGTGTCCGACATTGCGCGAACGACTTCCACGGGAAACTTGCCCATGGCCGTCTCGGCGGACAGCATGACGGCGTCCGTACCGTCCAGTACGGCATTGGCCACGTCAAAGACCTCAGCCCGGGTGGGCATGGGGCTGTTGATCATCGACTCCATCATCTGGGTGGCGGTGATGACTACCCTGTCCATGCGCCGGGCGCGGCTGATCAGGTCCTTCTGGATGCCGATCAATGAGGCATCACCCACTTCCACGCCGAGGTCGCCGCGCGCCACCATGATGCCGTGTGATGCCGAGAGAATGCCCTTCAGGGTAATTTCGTCTTCTACGACCTCAGCGCGCTCGATCTTGGCGATGATAGCCGGCTCCAACCCCTGGGCCAGCAACAGGTCGCGGGTTTCGAAGATATCACCCGCCGCGGAAACAAAGGACACGGCTACGAAGTCGGGTCGCAACTCTTCCATGCGAGCGATGTCTGCGCGGTCTTTTTCGGTGAGTGCGGGTGCCGCCAGGCCACCACCGAGCATATTGATGCCCTTGCGGGAGCCCAGCTCGCCTCCCACCAACACCTGGGTTTCCACCACGCCGCCGTCGATCGCATTCACCTGCAGGCGGATGCGGCCGTCATCGAGAAGCAGGATGTCGTCCCGTTTGGCCTGCTCGCACAAAGCCTGGTATTCAAGTCCAACGCTGCGCACCGTGCCGGCGTCGCCGGTGAGCGACGTGTCCAGCGAGAACAGTGCGCCCTCCTCCAGCATCACCTTGCCGTCGGCGAATCCGCCGATACGAATTTTCGGGCCCTGGAGGTCGGCGAGAATGCCAACGTAGGTCTCCTGCGCCATGGCCTGTTGGCGGATGCGATGGGCCACCTCAAGGTGGTCTTCCATAGTGCCGTGGCTGAAATTCAGGCGGAATACGTTAACACCCGCCTCGATCAGTTCAGCAATACGCTGCTCTGACTGTGAGGCAGGGCCAACAGTGGCGACAATCTTGGTGCGGCGTGGCATGCGTTACGCTACGGCGTGGCGTAGAACTTCTCCGTAACCCTGGAAGATCGGGGTGTCAGTGTACGCGCCCCGCTGTTTCAGCAATTCGTGCAGGGCCTTGAGCCGGTAACAGGGAACAGCCGCCATGAAGTGGTGCTCCATGTGATAGTTGACGTAGTTGGGTGCGAACACCAGGCGTTCCCACCAGCGCGGGATGGTCGTGCGCGTGTTGTTGCGCGGGTCGGTGTCGTACAGGTTCGGTACCGCCGCATGTTCAGCGACCTGGCGAATACGCACCACCAGCATATAGGTGGTCATATAGGCGCCGACCCACAGCAGGTAAACCCAGGGACTGAACAGCACGCCGAGCAGGATCGCCAGTGCAGCGTTCACCCACAGCTGCTGCACGAAGGGCTTCGCGCGCTCGCGGTCTTCCGCTGAATCGGAGAAAGCGAGCCGGGCCTGGCTGAAGATGTAGTGCATCAATTTGTAGCCGGTCTGGCCGGTGAGGTCGCGCTTCACCTTGCGGCGGAAGCTGTCGCGGTTAACCGGGTAGGCCTGGTAGTTGGGCAGGTCGGGGTCTTCATGGGTGCCGGCCAGCTGGTGGTGCCGGGTATGGCCGCGGGCATAATTGTTGAGGTCGGTAAACACCGGGTTGGCGGCAAAGAACTGGCCGATAATCTGGTTCAGTTTGCGCGAGGTGAAGAAAGTGCCGTGGCCGCACTCATGGGTGACCACCGCCAGCGCCAGCTGGCGCCCGGGCAGCAGGATCAGGGCCGCCACGATCGTGAAAAGATTGGTCCAGGTGGATACCAGCCAGAAAATGGCGAAAATGCCCGCCCAGCTGATCAGCAACGTGCGCCAGGCCAGCGCGTCATCCTTACTGGTGAAATAGCGAATTTCTTCGTTACTTAAAAATTGCTTCCTGTCCATGGGCCAGCAGCAGTGCTTCTCTCTCCGACTTCTTCAGGCTCTTGACGACAAGCCCGTAGGAGCGGTCAATCATACGCTCTATTTCCCCACGAGGCACATCGGCGTCGAGGATCACGGTGTTCCAGTGTCGCTTGTTCATGTGATAGCCGGGTATCACGCCCTCAAAAATATCCCGTAGCATGAGGGCTTCATCCGGGTCGCACTTCAGGTTGCAGCGCGGCGAGCCCTGGCTGGTGGCCAGGGTGGCAAACATCTTGCCCTTGATTTTCATGACCGCGACATCGGGCCCGAAAGGATAGTCTTCCCAGGCTTCCGGCTGGCTCAGCAGGTAATCGCGCGCTTGTTCGTAATTCATAAGACAGGTCTAATTTAGCATCCTCTTCCAAAGGCGCTAGTCGCGTGAAACGAACGTTTTATAAGCCCCTCGGCTTTGTGTTCCTCGGGTTGGCCATTCTCGGCGTGTTGCTGCCGCTGCTGCCGGGCACGCCGTTCCTGTTGCTGTCGGCCTGGTTTTTCGCGCGTTCCTCGGAGAAATGGCACCAGCGGCTGCTGGCCCATGAGCTGACCGGCCCGATGATCCGCAACTGGGAGGAAAACCGCTGCATGTCCCGCCGCGCCAAGATCGTGGCGATCGTCAGCATGCTGGTGGCGGGCGGGTTCTCCGTGGTATTCGGGGTACAGCAGACCTGGCTCAGGATCACCGGGGTTGTGCTGCTGGCGATTGGCACTACCGTCGTCCTGAACATTCGTAGCTGTGAGGATTGCATGCAGAAAATAGACTGATGTCTAAATATAGACTAAAGTCTAACTATGAGTAGACGCGAAGCCCGGCGCCTGGCCACAGCCGAGGCAATTGAAACCGCCGCACGGCGGCTGATTCTTGAGCAGGGCTTCGAGCAGACCAGCATGGACCAGGTCGCGCTCGCGGCGGACGTGTCCCGGGCCACACTCTTCAACTACTATCCGGGCAAGGCCGCCCTGCTGTCGGCCCTGGGCGAGTCACTGGAACAGCGCCTGGTGGCCGCAGTCACCCACTACCGTACTAAATACGCAAGTCCTGCCCGGGCGCTGGAGCAACTGTTCGCTCACGCTGGCCGGGTGCTGGAACAGACTGCCGACCTGACCCGTCTGCTGATGCTGGGCAGTGCCGGCCAGCGCGGCTTCCAGCAACTGCTGCTGGCTTTCCAGGAGCTCGCGGCTGCAGGCCAGGCCAGGGGCGACTGGCGCGATGACCTGTCCCCCGGGCTGCTGGGTGAACAGCTCTACCTGGGTTTTCTGGCCGGTTTACTCGGCTGGTGCGGCGATGCCGCGGCAGACCAGCGTGTACAATTTGCGCGCCGCGCCGCCGACCTCAACCGGCTGCTGGCCGCGCGCTAGCGCAGCGGCCGGTGGTTGTGCACCCGCCCGTGCATGCCGCCGGTGACGAGATCACGAACCATTTCGTTGTCGGTAAAGTTGTAGGGATGGCCCAGGTTGATGGTGCTGATCTTGTTGAGCCGCTCCATGTGGTCCTCCGACAACTGCAGCTCCACGCTGGCGAGGTTGTCCTCCAGCTGCTGGAGGGTACGGGCGCCGATGATGGGGATCGTGCCGCGCTGCCGCACCCACGCCAGTGCGACCTGGGCCGAGCTCACACCGATTTCATCGGCCACCGCATCCACCTCCCGTGCGATTGCCAGCTTGTCGTCGTCCAGGGTCTTGAAAGGCAGTACGTCCAGGCGCCTCGCCTCGTCACCGCCGCGTGTGTACTTGCCAGACAGGGCCCCCGAGGCCAGCGGTGACCAGGCGGTGATGGCGATATCCGCCGCCCGGCACAGGCTGAAATGCTCGCGCTCGATGCCTCGCTCCAGCAGGCTGTACTCCAGCTGCATGGTAACGAAAGGTGACCAGCCCCGTAGCTCCGCCAGGGTGTTGGCGCGGCTCGCTACCCAGGCGGGCGCGTCGGACAGGCCGACGTAGAGAACCTTGCCTGCCTGCACCGCGTCGTCCAGGGCGCGGATGACTTCATCCACCGGGGTGGTGTAGTCCCAGACGTGGACCCAGTACAGGTCGATATAGTCGACGCCCAGGCGCTTCAGGCTGGCGTCGAGGGATTGCCGCAGGTTCTTGCGATGATTGCCGGCGGCATTGGGGTCTTCCGCGCCGGGGAAGGCGTTGGTGTACTTGGTGGCCACGACGAAGCGCTCACGATCGCTGGCGATGAACTCGCCCACCAGTTTTTCGCTCTCGCCGCCGGTGTAGATATCAGCGGTGTCGATGAAGTTGCCACCGGCGGCGACAAATGCATCGAACATGGCCCGGCTCTCGGCCTTGTCGGCGCACCAGGGTTCGTCCGAGCCAAAGGTCATGGCGCCGAGGCACAGTTGCGATACGCGCAGCCCGCTGCTGCCCAGAAGCTGGTATTCCATGGGTCATCCTCCTATTCAGCCCAACTGAGCATAGACCAGCGCGCCGGGTTTGCAGGCATCACAGGCCGAGATCGGCGCGAAAACCCTCCAGGCAGTCGGACAGGAAACCATCGGCGTCGAGTTCGGTGTTCTCAAGCAGCGGGGAGAAGTCCATGGCAAGGAGGCAGGCCGCAGAGTTGTCCACGCCGTGGCTCTCGGTCAGGGTAGCGTTGGCCTGCTGGCGGGCGAGTACGGCCGTATCGTAGCGTTTGCCACCGTTGACCTGGCTGTCGTGGCAGCGGAGTAAGCGGGCCTGCAGCCCGTCGGGATCATCGACAGGGAGCGCCACCCGGTAGCGCTGGGGCAGCCAGTCCAGACTGCGCCAGACTTCGACACCGTAGACCGCGCCTGGACGGCCTTCTTGCGGCAGCTGGCGCAGGGCGGTCAGTGTGCTGCGCGCAATGGCGCGGTGCGTCGAATGAGCATCAGCGAGGTTGTGCAGGTAAACGGTAGCGGGGCGGCAGGCCAGCAGGATGGCTTCCAGGCAGTCGACCAGGTCGGCGCTGCGTGCCTCGCCACTGCTGAACCCGAGTTGTAGCTGCAGGCCGTAGCAACCCAGTGCAGCCGCCTGGCGCTGTTCATCGCGGCGGGTGGCGGCCATCTCCGGGTCACTGAGGTCGGCGTAGCTGCCGCTGCGTGGGCTGCCGGCGCCGTCACAGGCGACCACGCCCGTGAACCAGGTATCCTCCGCCGCGTAAGCGGCGAGAATGCCCGGTATGGCGATGATCTCGAGATCGTCAGGGTGCGCGCCGATCCCCAGGTGTGTCGTACGTGCCGCGGCGGCCTCGAGACTGGCGCCGTCCGGAACAAACTGATCGAGGGCGGGGCAGGTCAGTTGCATGCCAGCAGGTTACTGAGAATTGCTGCCTGCGGCCAGCCTGGTGGGGTCGCCCAGGTTGAGCCGCGTAGGCCGGGCTGCGTAGGCCGAGCCACGCAGGCCGGGCCGCGCCAGGCAGGGCTTGGCTTTGCCTGGAGCTGGCACTATGCTCGACGCTAAAGTCGAGGGCCTGCGCATGATCCATCTGCAACTGCTTGAGGACTGTTTTGTGCTCGGTGCGATGAGTAGTGGCCCGCTGCTGCTGCACCGCAATGCCGGGGTTCCCTGGTTTATCCTGGTGCCGGACACCGAGCTCACCGATGTGCTGGACCTGCCGCCCGCCGAGCTGGCCACGGTGAGCGCCGACAGTGCCCTGGTCTCTGCGTTTATCAAGGCAGAACTGGGCTGCCCCAAGGTCAACTTCGCCGGCCTTGGTAACGTGGTGCCGCAGATGCACCTGCACATCATTGGCCGGCGCGAGGATGACCCCTGTTGGCCGCAGCCCGTGTGGGGGAACCTGGTATACATGTCGACTTACGAGAGCGAAGAAGTGGAAAACTGGCAGCGTACCCTCGCTGCCGGATATGGCCTTAGACCGGCGGAATGAGCGGTATCCTCGACGGCGTGATCATCGTCCTGCAGCGGGGCGAGCGTTTCCTGGTGGGTCAGCGGGCCGCCCACAAACCCGCGGCCGGCTATTGGACCCAGGTGTCTGGCAAGGTGGAGCCCGGTGAACAGGAAGCGGAAACGGTCAGCCGGGAGGCAAGGGAAGAACTGGGCTGCGAGGTGCGTGCCGTCGAAAAGCTGCAGCAGCTTCCGTCCCACAATGGTCGTTATCGTCTGCACTACTGGCGCGCAGAAATCGTCACCGGCGAGCCCGCCATCTGCAATGATGAGCTGACCGAGTTGCGCTGGGTCACGGTGCAGGAATTGCGTGGCATGGCGCCGGTTTTCGAGGAAGATATAGCCCTGTTTGAACGCCTGCTGGAAAGGAGAAAAGTCCATGGATGATTCGCTCAACGTGTTCGGTGAGGAACTGGAGACCTGTGGGGAAGATCCGATGACGGGGTTTTTCCGCGATGGCTGTTGCAATACCAGTGACCAGGACCTGGGTTCGCACACGGTGTGCGTCGAAGTCACGGATGATTTCCTGAGTTATTCCAGCTCGCGGGGCAACGACCTGGTGACACCCATGCCGGCTTATGGTTTCCCGGGCCTCAAGGCCGGGGACCGCTGGTGCCTGTGCGCTGCCCGTTGGCTCGAGGCACAGCAGGCGGACATGGCGCCGAGAGTGTTTCTGCGCCGCACCCACGTCCGGGCCCTGGAAGTGGTGCCCATGGAACTGTTGCGGCAGTACGCCGCTGATCTGAACTGACCCGCCACCAGAAGCAGTTCAATAAAAAACCGGATGAACTGATTGTTACCGGTTTCGCTCTCTGCTAAGTTGATCGCCCTGTCAGTGGCCGGAGTCATTCATGCACCTTTCCCTTAGCGAAGAACAGCAGCTGTTGAAAGACGGTGTAGCCCGCTTTGTCGAGGAGAACTACAGCATAGAACGCCTCCGCGAGCTGCGTGATACCGAGCAGCCGCTGAACAGGGAGCGCTGGCAGCAATTGGCGGAACTGGGTTGGCTGGCGCTGCCCTTCGATGAGGCCGACGGCGGCTTCGGCGGTAGCGCCATCGACCTGATGGTGTTGATGGAACAGTTCGGTCGCGGCCTGGTGACCGACCCCTACCTGGCCAACGTGGTGATCTGCGGCGGCTTTCTGCGCTCCGCCAGCGAGGTGGTTCGCGGGGAATACCTCCCTCCGCTGATTGCCGGTGAGAGCCAGTGGGGCTTCGCCTTCGCTGAACCGGAAGGTCGTTTCCGGCTGCACGATGTCAGCCTGTCGGCCAGCCCCGGCAGCGATGGATACCGCCTGCAGGGTGAGAAGATTGCTGTTCTCAACGGAGAGGGCGCCGACTACCTGTTGGTCACCGCCCGTACCGGCGGAGAGCGCCGCGACAAGGACGGCATTTCCCTGTTCCTGGTGCCGGCGGACGCCGCAGGTATCACCCGTCGGCCCTATGCGTTGGTGGACGGCTCGCGCGGCGCCAGCGTTGCGTTCGACGCCGTCGAGGTGCCTGCCACGGCCTTGCTCGGTGACGCCGGCGCGGCGTTGCCCTGGGTGGAGGATGTGGTCGACCAGGCCATTGTCGCCATGGGCGCCGAGGCGCTGGGTGCCATGGATGCAATGCTGGAACAGACGGTGGAGTACACCAGGACTCGCGAGCAGTTTGGCCAGCCCATTTCCCGCTTCCAGGCCCTGCAGCACCGGATGGCGGATATGTACCTGGCCTGCCAGTCATTGCGTTCGCTGCTGTACTACGCGGCGATCCTGCGCAACGAGGGTCGGGAAGATGCCGGCAAGGCGGCCTCGGCGTTAAAAGTGAAGCTGGAAGAGGCGGGGCGCTTTGTCTCCCAGCAGGCGGTGCAGCTGCATGGCGGTATTGGCATGACCGACGAACTGGGCATCAGCCATTACTTCAAGCGCTTGCTATTGCTCAACACCCTGTTCGGCGATGGCGAGCATCACCTGCGCCGCTACCTGGCGGCCTGACAGCACAGCGAACTACTTTCTCAGGGAGTGCCGGTGGATGGCCGCGCCCATCTCGTCGCCGGCGTGAAAGATCTCTTCCAGACGGTCGCCAAGGTAGTCAATCATGCGGTTTACACGCTTTTCACGCTGGCTGACGATCTGTGAAACCGCCATGCCTTCCATCAGGAACTTGGTGATGTCCATGGCCAGCTCGTAGAGCTCGCCGCGCTCGGACCACTCCGGGAACAGGCGGCGGTTGGAATCGACAATGTCATCGTCGAAACGGGCAATGGAATCTTCCAGGATATGCTGCAGTTCCGGGTCGGTGCGGCCCGCCACACACAACTCGTGGTAGGCCACGTACAGGTCAGAACGAAGATAATTCCAGTAGCCCTTGATACCCGCACGGTTGCGTTCATCTACCGGCAGGTCCAGGGCAATTTTCTCGATCTGGGCCGCGTACAATTCCACCAGCTTGCCGTGCAGGTACTCCACCGCCGCCTGCATCAACTCCGATTTCGACGGAAAATGGTGGAGCATGGCGCCGCGCGAGACACCGGCACGCTCGGCAATCCTTGCGGTGGTGGTATTGGCATAGCCAATGGTCACGAAGCACTCCAGCGCCGCATCGAGAATGGTGTCGCGCATCATCGCGCTCTTCTGGGCCTGCCAGCCCGATTTGTCGCGCTCCTTGCGACTGCTGTCCTTTGCTGCTTTAACCATTAGTCCCCCCATCAGGCGCCGGCGAGTTTAGCAACAACCGGGGCAAACTGCTCCACCATATTGTTCTCGCCATCGTCCAGCACTGTTATATAGGAAATGCCGTAGGTCTCACGGCGTCGCTGCAACTCGTCGCAAATGTAGTCCACGCTGCCAATCAGGTTGTGCGGCCCCGCCAGCAGGTCGTCCACCGACAGGCCCATGGGCCCGGCAATGGCTTCTGCGGTGGGCTGCTGGTGGTCGGTGACCACCGTCAGGTAGGCGCCAATTTCCAGCTCCAGCGCCTCGAAACGAACCCCCGCGCCGTCCTTGATCCAGCCGATCTTCTTCGCCGTCTGCTCCGCCAGGCCGGACATCATGCCGTCCGGGCCCAGCACACCGGCGCGGTTGTTGAAGTTGAGGCTGACGATATCCGCCTCGCGGCCGGCGATACCCAGGATACGCTTGCTACCACCGCCAATCATCAGCGGCGGCGGGGTCGGGCGCGCCGGCAACCCGGCAAAGCCCTGCCAGCGGATATGCTCGTTGTCGATGGCCAGCGGTTCGCCGGTCATGAAGGCCTTGACCGCGCTCACCACGTGTTCGAACTTGTCGAGGCGCTCGCCGATGGGCCTGAAATCCATGCCGGCGGCCTGGTACTCGGCCTCAATCCAGCCGGCACCCAGGCCCAGTTCCAGCCGGCCGTCGGACAGGTAGTCCATGGTGGCGGCTTCCTTGGCGAGAATTACCGGATTCCGGTAGTCCATGCAAAACACCCGCGCCCCGACCTTGATGCTGTCAGTGTATTCCAACGCCATGGCCATGGCCGGTACCGCGGCGAGAATTTGCGGTGGATGCGCCGTGCTCTCCTGGGCCGGGCCCGGGCCCATGAAGTGATCCGCCAGGTGGTAGGTCGAATAGCCCAGGTCCTCCACCTTGCGCAGCATTTCGCGCCAGGCCTGGGGTGACTTGGGATTGAAGGCCTGCAGGCCAAAGCGGAAGGGCTTCATGCGGCCTGCTCCTTGCGGGTGATATACACCGGAATAGCGCTCTGCCGGGTCATGCCGGTGTAGCGCTGGGTGTGGGAGCGGTTGTCAATCAGGCGGTTGGTATTCACACCCTGCTCGCGCACCAGGTCGTCAGCGTCCGGCCCCGGCAGAGGGCCCCAGCTATGGTGCATGGTAATCACGCCGGGCTTGATGCGGTCGTAGGCCCGCGCCACCCCGGTGATGGTGCCGTGCTCGGAATGCACCTGCACCAGGCAATCCTCTTCCAGTCCCAGCGAGCTCATATCATCCGGGTGCAACAGCACCGGGTTGGTGTCGCCCTGCTTCTTGCGCAACAGGCTGAGGTTGCGACCGGAAGAGTTGAGCACGTACTTGCTGCGCGAGCAGATAAGCCGCAGGTTGTAGTCCGCAGCGTCTGCCGCGGGTGCCAATGCGGCTTCGAAGTCCTCGGCTACCCCTTCCGGGAAGAACTGCAGTTTGCCGGCGGTCTCGTCGGGGCCCTCCACGGTGACTTTCTGCTCCGGGAAGCTGTGACCGCCCGGGTTGTCACGCAGCCAGGTCAGGTCGGCCCGGGATCCGGCGGTAATCGCGCTGAGCACCTCGAACTTGCTGGGTCGCTCCGGGCCCGGGAAGCGGGTGCCGTTGACGGCCAGGTCCAGACCCAGCCGGTGCGAAATCTCCCAGAACACCTCCCATTCTTCGAGCACATCGTGGGAGGTGGCCACGACCGCCTGGGCATACTGGCTGTAGGGCTCCTCGTACCAGGGGTCTGCCAGCAGGGTGACATCGTCGCGTTCCAGGGTCAGCTTGGGGGCGAACACGTAGTCGGCCATCTGGGCAGTGCCGGAGTGCAGGTAGGCATCGATGCACACCAGCAGGTCGAGACTGTTGAGGGCCTCGAACGTCTTTTCCTGGTTCGGGAAGGCCATCAGCGGATTGCCGCCCACCACGATCAAGGCCCTCACCTGGCCTTCACCGGGGGTGAGGATTTCGTCGCTGAGCAGGTTGGTGGGCATCTCCCGCACCGGGCCCATCATGCCCATGGCGGTGAGTTCCCCGAGGCTCTCGTCAATGCGCGAGCGGGCGCCATTGCCCCAGGCCAGGGGGACGTTGATAGCCTGAGCCCGCCGTGCTGAGGGCGGCGCCAGCATGCCCGGGTTCGGCAGGGTGTCGCCTTCCCGGTAGTAGCGCCCACAGAGGCTGTTGAGGCTGGCGACCAAGTGTTGGGTCAGGTTCGGGTGTTCGGACATTTCCGGACCGGTGCCGGTGATGGCCACGCCGCGCGGGCCGGCGGCAAACAGGCGGGCGGCTTCGGCAATCTGCTCGGCCGGCACCCGGGTGCGGGTGGCGGCGTAATCCAGGGTGTAGGGTTCTACCGCGGCTCGCAGTGCCTCCAGGCCTTCCGTGTGCTGATCGCAGAATGCCTGGTCGTGCAGCCCCTCGTCGATAATCAGGCGGATCATCGCGGCCAGCAGGGTGCTGTCTTCACCCGGCTGGACTTGCAGGTGCATCTCGGCGCGCCGGGTCAGCTCCGTGCTGCGCGGGTCTACCGCAATCAGCTGGTGGCCGCGTTTCTTGGCATCCCGCAGCCGTTCGAAAGGGCTGACCGACGGCACGCCGCCCGGCGGCGCGTACTGGGACACCATCGGGTTGTTGCCGAGAATCAGCGTGACATCGGAATCCTCGAAGAAGTGGCCACCTGCGCCCCAGTAGCCGTGGCGTGTACCGACAAACACCTTGGCGGGCTGGTCGATGGTGACGCTGGTGTAGTAGGACGGTGAGCCGAGCGCGTCGTGGAACGCCCGACTGACGGCCAGCTGGGCGGAATTCTGGAAGGCGTAGGTGCCGTTATAGGTGGCTACCGCACGCGGCCCGTGCTCGTCGATGATGGCGCGCAGTTTGTCCGCGACTTCGTCCAGTGCCTGCTGGCTGTTGATCGCAGTAAAGCTGCCGTTCGTCTTTTTCTGGCACTCGGTGAGCCGTTCCGGTTGGTACATTTGCTCGACCAGCTGGCGCCCCTTGATGCAGGTGTAACCGCCGTAGTGTTGGTTGGAGGTGTCCGGGCGCACTGCGGTCACCGTTCCACCCTCATCGACGTCGACGTCCATGGGGCAGTAAGCGTGGCAATAGCGGCAGAAAGTCTTGTGGGTTGTTATTGTCATAGGGCTACTCATGGGCTGGTCATGGGCCACTAACGGGCTGGTTGTGGGCTGCGAACACCGCAGCTTTGAATGGGAATTTTTGTCAATCGCCAGCTTGCAAATCGCCTGCAAAGCGATCAATACTTAAAAAAACAGACAGTACTGATTGTATTTTCCGCCGGTGACGCAGTCCAGCTAAATCCACACTATCAATAACGGGCTGTTGCACCACCAACTATAAGAACCGGGTACCCGCACCCGGGAAACGCCGCAAAAAGCGGCTGGCAGGAGTCTCCAATGAAAGTATCTACCCCCGGTTTCACCCGCAGTCCCATTGCGCTCGCCCTGGCCCTGTCGGCCAGCGCCATGGTCGCCCCGGCGTCCATGGCCCAGGAAGGCGCTACCCTTGAAGAAATTGTGGTCACCGCTCGTAAGGTGCTGGAATCCGGTCAGGACGTGCCGGTGGCCATTACCGCCTTCTCCGGCGACAACATCGACGCACTGATCATGCGCGACATTCGCCAGTTGGAGGGCTTCATCCCCAACGTGGTGATTGACGCGGTCAGCGTGGCCCCCGGCGCCGCCTCCCTGTACTTCCGCGGTGTCGGCACCCAGGAAGTGGAGCGCAGCTTCGACCCCGCGGTCGGCGTGGTGATCGACGGCGTACCGCTGTCCTTTGTCAACGGCTCCATGGTCAACACCTTTGACTTTGGCACCCTGGAAGTGCTGCGTGGCCCCCAGGGCACGCTGTTCGGCCGCAACACCACCGGCGGCGTAATCAATATCCAGCGCACCCGGCCCACCGGCGAGCTCGGCCTGAAGTATGAGGCCACGGTTGGCAATGACGACCGGATGGACGCCAAGGCAGTGATCAACTTCCCGATCGTCGAAGGCAAGCTGGCCGGTAAGATCGGCGCCTTCACCCAGCAGGACGGCGCGCTGCTGGAGAATTTCGACGGCAAGGAAGCGATCGAACGCGATGACACCGAGTTTACCGGCACCCTGCTATGGACGCCGACCGACAACTTCGAAGCGCTGTTCACCTATGTGCACTTCGAGGACCAGAACAACGGTATTGCCCTGGTGAACCGGGCCCAGTTGCCGGACCTGTCCTGCGTATTGGGCTTCTGTGATACCGGCAGCCTGGACGACCTGACCCAGGATTACCTGCGCGGCATCGAGTTCGAGCAGGATACCTATACCCTGCAACTCGACTACGAGATCGAGGCCGGTACCTTCACCAGCATCATCGGCTACCGCGACACCGATGAAGACGTACCCACCGATTTCGACGCGGCCCCGGTACCGATCTTCCACACCGACCGGGCCCAGACGTCAGAGCAGACCTCCTTCGAACTGCGCTTTGCCTCCAGCGATGCCATCAGTGAGAACTGGAACTTCGTGGCCGGTGTCTACTTCCTGGACGACAACTACGAACTGGAGCAGTTCACTGCGATTCTCGAGCTGTTGGGTACGGCTACGGACGGCAGCGGTGCGGTCTACCAGAACCCCACGTATGAGCAGGACCGCGAGGCCTGGGCTGTGTTTGGCGAGGTACACATCGACCTGGCCGAGGACTGGACCCTGACCCTGGGCGGTCGCTACACCGAGGAAGAGAAGGAATTCGATGCCTTCAACCAGTTGGCCTTCGGTGTTCCGGAGAACTTCTTCCCCATCGGCGAAGCCAATGCCGACGAGAGCTGGGATGAGTTTACCGGCAAGGTGGGCCTGGATTATCGCTTCTCCGAAGACGTGATGTTCTACGCCAGCTTCTCCCAGGGCTTCCGCTCCGGCGGCTTCAACGGCCGTAACTTCACCCCGGATTCCATTGGTCCCTACGACCCGGAATACGTGGACCAGTACGAGATCGGCATGAAGGGCGAGTTCTTTGATCGCACCCTGCGTTGGAACGCCAACATCTTCTACACCGACTACGACGACAAGCAGGAAGAGGTGATCATCCCGGACGGCTTCGGTGGCACCTTCACCGTGGTGCGCAACGCGTCCACCGTGGAAATCTCCGGCTTCGAAAGTGAGTGGACCTGGGTCGCCAACGAGTACCTGACCTTCACCGCCAACGTCGGCTACCTGGACGCGGAATACGACGACTACGTGGCTGACCTGAATGGCGACGGTGTCGAGACCGACAACTCCGACCTGGAGCTGCGCCGCGTGCCCGAGTGGACCGGCGGTGTGACGGGCACCTTTGCCTACCCGATCGGCCCGGGTGTGCTGTCGCTGTTCGCGGCGGCGCGCTACACCGACGAGTACTGGGTGGAAGTGACCAACGATCCGCGCGGCCTGATCCAGGACCGCACCCTGATCGACGCCACCCTGTCCTACGAGTGGGACTGGACGGAAGGCAAGAGCGTGCGCATCTCGGCCTTTGGCCGCGACCTGACCGACGAGATGGACTACGGTTCGCTGGTCGTGGTGCCGGGCCTGTTCGCCTTCTCCTCCATCACCGGCGGTACCCAGTACGGCATGCAGATCTCGGGTAACTTCTAGACCTTACCCTTCCGAAAACGACAACGGCCTTCTCTCCGGAGAAGGCCGTTTTTGTTTTTGCCTGAGCGGGGCATAGAGGCCCCGCGTATTTGCCGTGCTTCAGGCGTCGACGGTGGCGAAGAAATCCGCCCGCGGGGTGCCGGTCTCATCGTAGATTGGGCCGGCGGCGTCGATCCGGTACTTCAGGGTTTCCGAGGCCTTGATACCGAAGCCGCTGAGCAGCCCCAGCATTTCCTGGTAGTAACGGCCTGCCAGGTGGTCCGCCAGGGCCTGCTCGCTCTCCCAGTTTTCGTAGACATAGACCCGGCCTGGCACGGCGGGGTCCAGGCTCCAGACGTAGTGCCGGCAGCCGGCCTGGGTGCGGGTCTCGGCCATCAGGTCGGCGGCGGCCGCCACGGCTTTTTCGGCGTCGGCGGGCTCAAAGTCCACGGTGCCGTTGATCAATATGGTCATGTTGTTCCCCCGGTGTATTCAGTCATTACCGCTCGCGGACAGCAAAGCTAGCAGAGCCTGCCGGAAAAACAAACAAAGTTGACTGCTTTTTTATCGGCGACTAACCTGCTCGTTTACTTTTCCCCAGGAAGCACTGCCATGGATCCCGCCGTCAACCGCCAGTTCATTCTCAAGTCTCGCCCCGTTGCCCTCCCCACGCCGGAAGAAGTGCCGATGATCGAGTCGCCGGTCCCACAGGCCGGCGAGGGCGAGATCGTAATCCGCAACCTCTACATCTCCCTGGACCCGGCGATCCGCGGCTGGATGTCTGACGAGCCCAACTACATCGAGCCGATCCCGGTGGGCACCAAGGTCTGGGCTACCGGCATTGGCCGGGTAGTACAGAGCAACAGCCCGGACTTCGAGGTCGGTGACATCGCCCTGGGCATGAACGCCTGGGAGGACTACACCCTGTGCCCGGCGGAGGCCGCCAGCAAGGTCGACCCGATGGGCATGCCACTGACCACCTTCCTCAGCATTCTCGGCGCCACTGGCCTCACTGCCTATTTCGGCCTGCTGGACGTCGGTGAGCCGAAGGAAGGTGAGACCCTGCTGGTGAGCGGCGCCGCGGGTGCCGTTGGCTCCATTGTCGGCCAGATCGGCAAGATCAAGGGCTGCCGCGTCATCGGTATGGCCGGCGGTGAGGAGAAGTGCCGCTGGCTGATCGAAGAGTGCGGCTTTGATGATGTGATCGACTACAAGGCCTGTGATGACCTGACCGCGGCTATCGCCGAGAAGTGCCCCGATGGCGTCGATATCTACTGGGAGAACGTCGGCGGCGACATGCTCGACGCGGTGCTGCTGAACCTGGCCGAGCGCGCCCGCATTGTTTTCTGCGGCTGGATTGCGACCTACAACGACGCGGAGAAGCGCCCCGGGCCGAAGAACCTCTGGCAGTTGCTGGCCAAGAGCGCCCGCATGGAAGGCTTCGTCGTGAAGAGCTACGTGCCCCAGTTCCCCGAGGGTATCGCCGCCATGGCCGAGTGGCTGCAGCAGGGCAAGCTGCAGTACAAGGAGCACGTGGTGGAAGGCCTGGAGAATGCGCTGGATGCCTTCCACATGCTGTTTGACGGCCGCAATACCGGCAAGCTGATTATCAAGATTGCAGACGAGTAGCACCGCCTACCGGGAGTAAGCGCCATGCGCATCGACTACGACTATTCCGATTACCGGGTGCTGGTCACCGGCGCTGGTGACGGCATCGGCCGTGCCACCGCCCAGGCCTTCCACGAGGCCGGTGCGGCGGTGCTGGCCGTGGACTTGAATCCCGATGGCCTGGAGAGCCTCGCTACCCACGGCATCAAGACCCTGGTGCAGGATGTTGCGGCGGACGATGCCCCCGCCAACATCATTTCCGAGGCGGAGGGTGTGCTGGGCGGCCTCAATGTGCTGGTCAACAATGCCGGTATCTGCCCGGTGGCAAGCCTGGCCGAGACCGAAGACGCCATGTGGGACGCGGCGCTCAACGTCAACCTGCGCGCCATGTTCCGCCTCAGTCGGGAGGCGCTGCCGCTGCTGGCCGCCACGCCGGCGGGGCGCATCGTCAATATCGCCTCGGTGTCGGCATTGATGGCCAACGACGGCATGGGCGCCTATACGGCGTCAAAGCACGGGGTGGCGGGGTTCAGCAAGAACCTGGCGATAGAGGTGGGCAAGCAGGGCATCACCGTGAATTACGTCCTGCCCGGGGCCATCGTCACCGGCATCACCCGCGAACTGGTGGAAAACGATGCCGAGTTCCGGGACTTCTGGGTGGAGAAGAGCGCCGCCGGCCGCTGGGGGCAGCCCGAGGATATCGCCCGGGCAATATTGTTCCTGGCGTCGCGCGACGCCGACTTCATCAGCGGCCATGGATTGGCGGTGGATGGCGGCGCGCTGGTGCGCGCCTGATTTTTTAAACGGTAGCCGCGACCTCAGGCGTCGGGACGATAGGGCATATAGTTGCCGGACAGGTCTGGCGGCCCCTGGTAGATCACCTTGTAGCTGCGCCGGGTGAATACCCAGCGCCCGTCTTCCAGCGCGTACTCGTCGTTATAGACCCCCAGGGTCATGTTGGCATCACCCTCGCCGGGTACCAGGTGCTCGGTGATATACCAGCGGCCGGTGGCTTGCTCGCCGTCTACCTGGATGGTGCCGGAGTTGAGCATCATGACCACCATGTCAAAACCGCCCATGGCGCCCTGCCAGGTGGCGAGAATGGCCTCGCCGCCTTCCACCACGTGGCCCATCAGGTCCCAGGTGGCCGAAGGCGACCAGGTGGCGATCCAGTCCTCGGCGTTAAAGCGATTTACCGCGTCGATATAGCGGGCGTTCAGGTCGCGAATGGCAAGTTCGTCCAGGGTCGACATAGGCGTCTCCAGTCAGGTCCGGTGGGCTTGTTTCAGCGTAACAAAAAAAGAAACAAACCATACTGTTTTTTAGCAAATTGGGCTGCTACTATGACTGATCACCGTACACTTAACAACAACAGGTGATGGGCTGCTACGGCAGCTCGCCCATGGAAACGCTCATGTCCTCAAACGCACCGTCTGCTGCCTACGACGGCGGCTTCGATTCAGCTACCGCCAGGCCCATCGGTGATGGCCTGTTCACCTGGCCGTCAGACAATCCCGCCCTGCTGTGCGCGCGCTGCCAGAACTGTGGCCGGGCCGCCTTCCCGCCCCAGGACAGCTGTGCCGCCTGCTGTTCGACCGACATGGTGCTGGAGGAATTGCCGCGTCGCGGCACCCTGTGGACTTATACCGTGCAGCGTTTCATGCCCAAGTCGCCCTACAACAGCGGCGAAACCCAGGAGACTTTCCAGCCCTACGGCGTCGGCTATGTCGAACTGCCCGGTGGGGTGCGCGTGGAAGGCCGGCTTACCGAGAATGACCCGGACAAGCTGGAGATCGGTATGGAAATGGAGGTGGTGTTCTACCCCTATCGCCGTGACGAGGACGGCACCGATCTGATCAGCTTTGCCTTCCGCCCGGTTGCCTCCGACACCAGCGAGGATCAATAAGCATGGACGTAGCAATTGTCGGAGCCGGCATACACCCCTTTGGCCGCACCCCCGAGCGCACCGGTATGCAGCAGGGCGCCTATGCGGCCCGGGCTGCCATGAAAGACGCGGGTGTCGAGTTCAAGGACATGCAGTTTGCCTACGGCGGTAGCCACAGTGCCGGTAGCGCCGATTCGCTGGTCAACGAGCTGGGCCTGACCGGCCTGCCGTTTACCAATGTGGCCAACGGCTGTGCCACAGGCGGCAGCTCGCTGATGTCCGCCTACAACGCCATCAAGTCCGGTGAGTTTGATATCGGCCTGGTCGTGGGCTTCGACAAGCATGAGCGCGGTGCCTTCAATGCCGACCCCAAGAGCCTGGGGATTGGCGCCTGGTACGGCGAGACCGGCCTGATGCTGACCACTCAGTTCTTCGCGATGAAGATCACCAAGTACATGCATGACTACGGTATTACCAACCGGGCACTGGCCAAGGTGGCAGAAAAAGCCTTCGACAATGGGGCGAAAAACCCCAACGCCTGGCGACAGTCACCGATTGGCGAGGAAGAGATCCTCAACTCGATGATGGTCAATGACCCGCTCACCAAGTTCATGTTTTGTTCGCCCTCCGAGGGTGGTGTCGCGCTGGTTGTCTGCCGTGCCGACAAGGCAAAACAGTACACTGACAAGCCGATCCTGATCCGTGGTGCGGCCCTGCGCTCGCGGCGCTATGGCTCCTTCGAGGTGTTCGCGCCTTCCCAGGCCCTGGAACACATTGCCGGGCCCACGGTGGACGCCTCAAAAGCCGTATTCGAGATGGCGGGCGTCGGCCCGTCGGATATCGATGTGGCGCAGCTGCAGGACACCGAATCCGGTGCGGAAATCATGCACATGGCAGAGAACGGTTTCTGCGAAGACGGCGAGCAGGAGCACATGCTGCTCAACGGCGATACACGAATTGACGGTCGACTGCCGGTGAACACCGATGGGGGCTGCCTGGCAAATGGCGAACCTATCGGGGCATCCGGACTGCGGCAAATTCATGAAAACGTGGTGCAGCTCCGCGGCGAAGGCGGCGCGCGCCAGGTACCCGGCGATCCCAAACTGGCGTACAGCCATGTGTACGGCGCACCGGGTATCAGTGCAGTCACCATACTTCAGCGCTAGGCAAGCGAAGAGCTAGCAGGAGAGCAGCGATGAACGAAAAAGTTAAATTGACGGAAGAGCAGACCAAGGCCCGTAACCCGTCCTACAACTTCCAGGACCTGCTGGACCTGGAAGAAGTGGATGTACCACCGGCTCTGCGCGAGAGTACCAACACCTACCTGGGCAGCGAAGACCTGCCGCTGGATCGTTGGACCTCCCGGGAGTTTTTCGACCTGGAGGTACAGAAACTGTGGACCAGGACCTGGCAAATGGCCTGCCGCGAAAGTCAGGTGTCCAAGCCCGGCGACTATTTCGTTTACGATATCGCCAACTTCTCGATCCTGATCACCCGCACGGAAGAAGGTGAGCTGAAGGCATACCACAATTCCTGCCTGCACCGCGGTCGCGCCCTCAAGCGTGGCGCCGGCAGCAGTCCGGAGCTGCGCTGCCCCTATCACGGCTTTACCTGGGCGCTGTCGGGTGAATTCAAGGGCGCCCCCTGCGAGTGGGACTTCCCGCATATCGACAAGGGTGAGTTCTCGCTGCCCGAGGTGAAGGTCGATACCTGGGCGGGCTGGGTGCTCATCAACATGGATGAGAACGCACAGCCGCTGGAAGAGTACATGGGCATCCTGCCGGAGCACTTCGAGCGCTGGAACCACGAGCAGCGCTACATCTCCATGCACGTACAGAAAGTGATCGGCGCCAACTGGAAGGCGGTGTTGGAGGCCTTTATCGAGTCCTACCACGCCATTGCCACCCACCCGCAGATCATGTCTTACCAGGGCATCGATAATTCCCAGTACGATGTCTGGGGCGACAATGTCAGCCGCACCATCACGCCGTCGGCTATCGTCAACCCCAGCCACGAAGATCAGTATGACGAGCAGGACAGCGTCAACACCATGCTCGGCACCTCCGTGCTGGTAGGCGAGACCGACGACGATTCAGAGACCGCGGTGAAGTCCCGCGCCCGCGATACCATCGCCGGGATCAACAGCGAGGCCTTCCAGCCCATGCACAGCGAAACCCTGGAAGGCTATGCCACCAAGTCGGAGCTGATGGACTCAACCCTGTACCTGCTGTTCCCGAACTTCGCCCCCTGGGCAGGTTTTGGTCCTGTACTGACCTATCGTCACCGTCCCAACGGTGACGATCACAACAGCTGCATCATGGATATTTTCTTCCTCAACCCGTTCCCCGAAGGTGAAGAGCGCCCTGACGATGCACCCACCGTGCGCCTGGAAATCGACGAGCCGTTCTCCAAGGCCTCCGACGTGATGGGCGAAGGACTGGCGCGCATCTTTGACCAGGATGCCTCCAACCTGCCCCAGGTACAGAAGGGTATGAAGGCGTCCAAGAAGGGCACGGTTACCCTGGCCAACTACCAGGAAGTTCGCATCCGTCACTTCCACCAGACGCTCGACAAATACCTGAACGCGTGAGCGAAAATCTTGCCCCGGCCGCCGCTCTAACCGGCGGCTGGGAGGCGGGCCTGGCCGCGCGCATCGCCCGCGATGGCAAGCAGTGGGCCAACACCACCATCGCTCGAGAGGCCTGGCGCAAGGCCCGGGAGCAGGGCGACCGCACTGCCATATTCCTGGAAGATGAACCCGACGCCACCTACGCGGAGCTCGCATTGGAGGCGCGGAGGCTGATCACCGCCTTTATCGAGCTGGGATTGCAACAGGGCGACGTGGTCAGCTTCCAGCTACCCAACTGGCGGGAAGCGGTACCGGTGGATATTGCCGCCGCGGCCCTGGGCCTGGTGGTCAATCCGATCGTGCCCATCTACCGCGGGGCCGAATTGCGATACATCCTCGACGATGCCGCTACCCGCATCATGTTCGTACCGGAACAGTTCCGCTCGATTCACTATGTGAACATGCTACTGGAGCTGGCGCCGGAGTTGCCCGCGCTGGAGCACATCATCAGCGTTCGCGCGGAGGGGGAATACCCGGGAGTGACCCGCTTTGAGCAGCTGGTCGAGCGCAAACCGGTGGACCTGGACACACTGCCGGAAATCGATCCCAACCTGCCCAAGTGTCGCTTGTATACCTCTGGCACCACGGGCTTCCCCAAGGCGGTGTTGCACAGTCACAACACCCTCAACTACGTGCAGCAGTGTTCCATTCGCCACTCCGGCATCAGCGCCGACGACGTGATGGTCATGCCGTCGCCGGTCACCCATATCACCGGCTACTCCAGCGGTATCAACATGAGCTTCATGAGCGAGGCCCGGTCGGCGTTGATGGCGCGTTGGGATGCCGATGCGGCCATCGACTATATTCACCGCGTGGGTGGCACCATGACGGTAGGCGCGACGCCGTTCCTGGCCGAACTGCTGGACGCCGCCGAACGCCGTGGCGACGGCCTGCCAAGCATGCGCCAGTTCAGCTGCGGTGGCGCGGGCGTGCCTCCTGACCTGGTGCGTCGCGCGTATCGGGTGTTGGACAACTGCATTACCGTGCGCGTTTACGGCAGCACCGAGGTGCCGCTGGTCAGCTATGGCTGGCGCGACAACCCGGAGCTGGCAGCCACCACCGACGGCCAGCTTTATGCCTTCGAGGTGAAGATTCTTGACGATGACGGCAACCCCATGCCGACAGGTGAAGATGGCGAGATTGCCGCTCGCGGCCCCGGCATGATGCTGGGCTATGCCGACCCGGAACAGAACGCCGCCGCCCATACCGAAGACGGCTTCTTCCTGACCGGCGATATCGGCCGCATCACCGAGGATGGCGCGGTGCTGATTACCGACCGCAAGAAGGACATCATTATTCGCGGTGGTGAGAACCTTTCCGCCAAGGAAATCGAAGACGTGCTGCACCGCTTTGATGCCATCTCGGAAGCCGCGGTGGTGGCCATGCCCCACGAGCGCCTGGGAGAAGGTGTCTGTGCCATCGTTATTCCCCGGGCGGGCCAGTCTCCCACCCTGGACGATATCGCCGGGTTCACCGATGGCTGTGGGCTGGCAAAGCAGAAAATCCCCGAAAAACTGGTCCTCGTGGAGGACCTGCCGCGTACCCCCAGTGGCAAGGTGCGCAAAGATATTCTTCGCAAACAGTTAAAAGAAGGTGAACTATGAACAGGCAGTTCCTGCTGGACAAGCGGCCCCTGGGGCGCGACCTCGAATACACGGATTTCAAGCTGGTGGACAGCGACATGCCCAGCCCGGGTGACGGCGAGGTGCTGGTACAGATCATGTACCTCGGGGTAGACCCTGCCATGAAGGGCTGGATGGAAAACCGCGCCGACTACGTGGCGCCGCTGGAGATCGGCGACCTGATGCGCGGCAATGGCATCGGCCGGGTGATTGAGTCCAATCACGAGAAATTCCCGGTGGGCACCGTGGTATCCGGCGGCTTCGGCTGGCAGGAATACGCCGTCAGCGACGGCAAGAACATCCCCCTCAACCCGGTGCCCGAGGGCGTACCGCCGACGGCGCCATTGTCGGTACTCGGTATCACCGGTCTCACCGCCTATTTTGGTTTCCTGGAAGTCGGCCTCCCCAAGGAAGGCGACGTGGTGCTGATCTCCGGCGCCGCCGGCGCTACCGGCTCCGTGGTGGGCCAGCTGGCGAAGTTGAAGGGTTGCAGCAAGGTGGTCGGTATCGCCGGCAGCAAGGAAAAGTGCGACTTCCTGGTCAATGAGCTCGGTTTCGACGCGGCCATCAACTACCGCGAGGAAGACCAGGCGGCCCGCGTCAAGGAACTGTGCCCGGACGGCATCGATGTGTTCTTTGACAACGTCGGCGGGGAGATCCTCGACATTGCCCTGGCGAACATCTCCGACAATGCCCGGTTGGTGATTTGTGGCGGTATCTCCCGCTACAACCTGGCCGGCGATATTCCCGGCCCCAAGAACTACTTCAACCTGGTGTTCCGCCGGGCGCGGATGGAAGGTTTCATCGTGCTCGACTA
The DNA here is from genome assembly GCA_965229625.1 of Halieaceae bacterium. Lineage (GTDB taxonomy): Bacteria > Pseudomonadota > Gammaproteobacteria > Pseudomonadales > Halieaceae > JANQIO01. The sequence continues at coordinate 2,687,979 of CBDDJJ010000001.1, read as the reverse complement.
TGCACCGCGCTTCGGCGAGGCCATTGCCTATCTCGCAAAACACGTTGCCGCCGGCGACCTCATCGCCAAGGAAACCGTCATGGAAGGCTTCGAGCAGATGCCGAATGCCCTGATGGCGCTGTTTGCAGGCGAGAATATCGGCAAACAACTGGTACACGTCGCCGACTGAACACCGGCAATCCAGGGAAAAAGAAATACCCGGTGCTGTGGGGGCAGCACCGCGTCATCAGTTATCTCAGGCCAAACAGAGTGGGTGCCACCCGCTGTGGGTGGCATTCAGTCCTGTTCGGGAACCCCGGCCGATTGCCGGGGACAGCGCAGCCTACTTGGTTTGCGCTACCTGGGCGTCAGCACCCGTGCCAACCTGCACCAGCTCCAGCTCCTTCACCTTGCCGCTGCCGCTGGCCTTGCAGCTGGCAGAGTACTCGGTGACAGCGCCGTCAGCGGTTTTGGCATTCACGTCAATCACAAATGACGTGTAGCGACCGCGGGTGCGGATTTTGTCGGTGCTCTGCTGAACCTTCTCGTACTGGCTCAGGCGCGCGTCGTCGGCGATAGCAGCCTTGCAGCCGGCCAGCGCGTCACTGGCACCGGCCAGAGCAGTAGTGGACACCGTGGAAAGCAGCGCAGCCGCGCCAAAAATACGTACAACAGAAGAAATAGACATAACGTTTACCTAACTATGGAAATGGACCGTTGTCTTTTGAAGCCGCTACACCCTGAAGCTGAGCAGTGGCCCCTGGCAGGTCGACCCACAATAGGTGCCGAACCTGTTGATGGAGTATACTGTGCAAATTATTACAAGGATTAATAGAACCCGCACAATAAATCGGAATTTTTGCACATATGCTCAATTGGGATGATCTTCGTTTTTTGCTTGCCGTCGCCCGCAGCGGCTCCATGAGTGGTGCCGCCCGGGAGCTCGACGTCAACCACGCCACCGTGATCCGGCGCATTCGCAGCCTGGAGGAGCAGCTCGGCACTGTGCTGTTCGAACGCCACGGCCATAGCTACGTGATAACCCCGGCGGGCCAGGTGGCCTTCGACGCCGCGGAGCGTATGGAAGCCCAGTCGGTGGGGGTGGAGCGCCAGGTCATCGGCCAGGCGACGGCCCTTTCCGGGCGTATCCGGGTAACCGCACCGGAGCCCATGGGGCGCACCTTCCTGCTGCCGGCGATCAGCGAATTCAACGAGGTGTACCCGGATATCCTCATCGACCTCAGTCTCAGCATGCGCTCCTACGACCTGGGCATGCGCGAGGCAGACGTCGCCTTCCGCGTCACCAACGATCCGCCCCAGGACCTGGTCGGCAACAAGCTGGCCACCATCGAAATCGCGGTTTATGGCCGCAAGGGTGATGACCTCAAACCGGAGAGCGTGTCCGGCGTTATCTCCATCGAACACTTGCTCAAGGAAAATGTGGGCTGGGAGGAGGCCTGGTTCCCGGAAGCGCGCACCACGCTGATTACCGATTCACCGGCGGTGGCCGCCGATGCCATCAAGGAAGGTTTCGGCGTGTCGATGATCCCGGTGGCCATCGGTGAACCCGACCCGGAGCTGGAGCGCCTGGTCGATATCCCATCGACCACCAGCGGAGAAATCTGGCTGCTGACCCACCTGGATATCCGCAGCAATGCCCGCATGCGGGTGTTCCGCGACTTCGTCCAGGAGCACTTCAGCCGTCGCGTTCCCCAGCTCAAGGGCACCGAGCCCGTCGAGGACACCCCTCGCCTCAAGACTGCCTGAGTTCTTTTATCGCTCGCAAGCTGCTGCTTGATGTGCGCTCTGTAGACCGGGCGCAAGCTGGGTGTACTGCCTCGCCGGACACGCTTCAAGCACGACATCCTGGTCTCGCCAAGTAGCTGGCTATCGCGGATTTGTGCTCCGTAGGGCGGGCGCGAACTGGGGGTACACCTTCCCGGACACGCTAAAAGCATGACGTCCATGTCTCGCTCGGGAACGGCCGTCCTGGCCGTTCACGGTCCGGGAAGGTGTACCCCCAGCTCCCGCCCTGTATCCGAGAAGGACTCTTGCTTTTCAGGGAATCTCCTGGCCCGTACCCGTCATTCCCGCGAAGGCGGGAATCCAGTGAATCTGGCAGGATTATCGCCTTCGCGGGAATCACGGCTAAGACGGTTTTCGAATAACCCCATGCACCGGCAGTGGCACGTGCGGCCTCAGTGCTCCAGCGCGTCGGTGTGAGGTCCCTCAGAGGAGCGAGACATGGACGTCATGCTTTTTGCGTGTCCCGGGTCGACCACGGTTGCCGTGCGCGCGGCATCAGCGCTCAAACAACCCAGCCAAGCAGCACATCCGCGGTACTAAAAGGCACAAAAAAGCCGGCAAGTGCCGGCTTCTTTGTAGTGTTGAGCGAGGTCTGATCAGGGCAGGGCCGCGATCCAGGACTTGTCTTCGAACCACTTCTTGCGGAGCTGGTTGAGCATGCCCATTTTGCCGAAGGTATCCAGGTAGTTGTCGACCAGCTCGGCGAACTGCTGGTCGTCCTTGCGCACGGCAATGCCAAAGGGCTCGATCGACAGCGGCGACTGCAGGGTAGCCAGGCCGGCGTTCGGGTAGCGCAGCACGGACAGGATGCAGATCGGCATGTCGGCGACCAGGGCGTCCACTTCACCGGCAATGACCATGTCCACCGCGGCGTCGTAGTCCTTGACGCGGATCAGGGTGGCGTCGGGGGCGGCAGACTGCACGAATACTTCACTGGTGGAGTTCTCGAGTGCCGCCAGCTTCAGGTCGCTGCGGTTGAAATCTGCTGACTTGGTGGCCCGCGACAGCAGGCTGTCCTTGGTCAGGATGGACTTGCCCGACATCATGTAGGGGCCCACGAAGCTCACGTCCCGGCTGCGGCCGGCGGTGATGGCCATGCCGGACATGACCATATCGACCTTTTCCTTGTTGAGCGCGTCCAGCAGGTCGCCAAAAGGCATGGTCACAATCTCGAGCCGTGCGCCCATGGAGGAGGCCAGCGCCCGCGCCAGGTCAACCTCGTAGCCGATCAGCTGGCCGCTGCGGCTGTTGGAATTCATCGGCGGCTGGTTGCCGGACATGCCGACCTTGAGCACCTTGAAATCGACCACCCGGTCCAGCACCGGAGTCTCGGAGTCGGCCAGGGCGCCGGGTACCACCATCGACATGGCGAGCAGGCCCAGCAGGGAGAATTTTTTCAGCAGTTTCAGCATGGTGTGTTCCTGTAATTAGGGGGCGCCTTAAAAAGGGTTATGCGAGTGTAGCGACCCGGTGCGATAAATCAATCGAACCCATGTTGCAGTTTTTCGCTGGAATCTCACGGCTGTCAGATTGCGACTCATCGTTGCCGAGCAGTGGGTACGTCGACTCCGGATCAGGGCGCGTTCAGCTCCCAGTCGTAGTCGTAGCGCACCCGCCCATCCCAGGCTCGCAGCCGGGCTGCCTTTTCCTCCTCCGCAAACTCCGCCAGCCAGGCCAGCCGCTCGGAACGGCTGCCGCCAAAGTCGTCCTTGAACCACTTGAAGATGGAGCTCAGGGTCAGCGTATCCCCGCTGATGCCTGCCCCCCGCGGGTGGCTGATGAATGCGCGCGCGCCGGCGTCGTAAAGCTTGTCCAGGTTGTCCGCTGTGAACGGTACCGGCTGCAGGTTGGGGCAGCCGAGGCTGGCGCAGTTGACGGCAAAATGTACCCTGGGATCTTCGTACAGGGGCCGCAAGATCCGGTGCTCGATGTCATTGAGGGTAAGCACCACGCCTTCGACCGCGATGATCTCCCTGCCCCAGGGGCCGATGCTGAAAAAGCCGTTCTTGATCTGGCGAATGCTCGTGACATCGGGATTCTCGAGGATCAGCTGCACGGTCAGCGCGTTGTATAGATTGACCCAGTAGGCCTGTTGCTGGGTGGCCGTCAGCTCGCTGATCGTCAATCCAGCCAGTGCGTCAATGTAGGTGTCGAGTCGTGCCCGGTCGTCTGCGCTTACCGCCGCGTAGTTGAAGCGATTGATACCACTTGGGTGATCTGTGACGAGGTAGTCTGCCAGCAGTTGCCCCCAGGCAGCGTGGTCGACTTCGACGCTGCGAACCTCCGCGGCCGGTCGCCAGCGCTCCCAGGCTTCACTGTCGGGAATGATGCCCGCTGCAACAGGCAGGCTGAAAGGCAGGCAAAGCCCAAGGCAGAGCCTGGCCAGCCATCGGCGGTGAAAGGAGGGGGGTCTGTTCCGGAGTACGTGCATGACTCAGTCTCGGTAGATTGGTCATGCCTTCGATGGCAACACCGCGCGGGAGTTCCCGCGCGGTGCCGAGGTGTGGTTGCTTTAGTGTTGTTGCGTCAGGCGGCGCGCTTGCCGCAAAAGCGCTCCTGGGGCACCTGGCTGCAGCCACAGCTGGTGATATCCAGCATGTGCCACAGGTAACAGCGTCCGAAGATGCCGTTCAGGATCAGGAACAGGGCGATGATCGAAGTCAGCCCCTCGAAGGCGCCAAACTGTGGCTGCATTGCCGTGATCACAGCAACCAGCACACCCAACAGCAGGCGCACGATGCGCTCTTGCTTGCCAAGGTTCTTTGCAATCATGGTGATATACCTGGTTAAAAAACAGCCTAGGTACGCCCCGGTTTTCGGTTCGGATTACAAAGGTCTACAAAACCTGGACATAGATCAAGAAAGTTGTACCAGCGGTGGCTCAGGCGGGCGGATTCGCCCGCTCTCGCTGCTTTCTGTCGCTATTCGCGCCGGCTACTCCGCAGCACAGCTGCGCTCGGCCGGCGGCAGGTCCAGCAGGGACTGCAGTAATACCGGCCGGTCCGTCATGATGGCATCCACGCCCATGTCGATCAGGGCCAGCATCTCCTCGCAGGTATTGATGGTCCATACCTGTACTGCGAGGTTGGCATCGTGGGCGTCCTGCACGAAGTCCTCGGTGACCACCTGGATAAACAGGTCGTCCGGAATCTGGCCAATCTGGCTGGTATCCGGCGGCACCTGGAAGGCAACGTGTTCGGGCACCGGCGGCAGCGGTAGATCGCCCTGGGAGCCCAGCACCAGGAAAGTTCCCTGGCCGAGGGGCACCGAGGTGTGTACGCAGGGGGCTACCGCCTTGAAGTTGTTGGCGGCTTCGTCCACGAAAGATGCGGCGATCACGTCGTTGAACCTGCCGTAGGCTTTCAACAGGGCCGCCATCTGGGTCTCATACATGCCCTCGCCGTCGAGATCGGGCTTCAGCTCCAGGTTGATCAGCCGGTCAGGGTAGCGGGCCAGGGCTTCCTCGAGGGTGGGTATCTTGAAGTCGTCGGCGGTATAGCCCGGCGGCGGCGGACGGTCACCGGTGGCGATACCGCGGAACACGTAGTCTTCCGCGGGGCGGTCGCGGGGGGTGCCCACACCCGGAACAAACCAGTAGGCCGCATCCAGCTGCTTGAGCTCAGCCAGGGTCAGGTCGGCGATCAGGCCGGTGCCGTCGGTGGTCCTGTCCACATCCAGGTCGTGAATGATGACCAGCTCGTTATCCAGGGTCTGGTAGACGTCCATCTCCAGCACGATGGCGTCGTCCAGGGCGGCGACCTCGCTGTAGGCGTACAGGGTGTTCTCCGGGAAGTCGATTACGCCGCCGCGGTGCGCGTAGTTGAGGGGATCTCCCTCGAGGATGCGCCAGCGATTCGGTTCGGCCTTCTGGTAGGGCTCGGTGCAGGCTGTATCGTCGTTGGCGATATAGCCCATGGCGACGCTGCTGGCCGCCGTGGCGTTGCCGGATACCTGGTAGTTGAGCTCGAGGGTTTCCGCCGCCTCTTCATCAGCATCGCCGAGTACTTCTACCGCGATGTCCACGCCAAGGCTGCCGGCGGGAATGGTGGCAGAGCCCTGGGTATCCAGGTAGTCGATGCCCGCTGTCGCGGTGCCGGCGGCGGTCTCATAGTCGATGGTGACATCGTTCGACTGCGGGGTGTCCAGGCTCGCCCTGAACACCAGGCGAGTCATTTCACCGGCCATGCCCTCCGGCGAGGCCTGGGTATTGATGGTCAGGGCTGATGCGGGTGCCGGATTGGGATCGAAAGTGTTTTCACTGTCAGAACAGGCGCTGACCAGCAGGATGAGCGCGCCGGCCAGGAGACTACGCGCCGGGGGAGCGTTGAACATCGCAAAATCTCCAATAAGTGGGAACCGCATCCTAACGGCAGGATATGACATTGCAAGCAGAACCGGGGGCCGGTGGCCGACAGATTAGTGGCCTGCTTCTGTAGCCGTGTCTGCGGCTTTGCGGAAGCGCTTGACGCGTTCCCGGGTGGCCGGGTGGGTGCTCAGGAAGTCGCCCAGTTCGTAATCACTGCCCGACCATTGGCTGCCCTGCAGACAGCTTTCGAAGCTCTCTGCATCAGCCTCCTGTGCCTGGCGCGTGCGGTGACTGCAGTCCAGCCTTTGCATCAGTTCTGCGAACTGCGCCGGGTCGATATCTTCCTGGCGCAGGTAGTCCAGCGCAAAACTGTCCGCCTCCCGCTCGAAGTCCCGTGACCAGGCCAGATCCGTCAAGGCCAGTGGGACAGCACCAAACAGGTCGGTGGTCGCGGTGGCGTCCCCGGTCACCAGCACGGCGGCTATGGTAATGATCGAGCCCTGGATGGCCCGCCGCAGGCTGTGTCGATACTGCAGGTGACCCAGCTCATGACCGTACACGGCCAACAGCTGTAGATCATTGTTCGCCAGCGCCACCATCTCATCGGTGAATACAACGGTGCCACCCGGCAGGGCGAAGGCATTGGCACCCAGCTTGCCACCCTTGCGAAAAACGATTTTCACGGGAATATCCAGTGTCGGTGTGCGAGACACGAACTCAGCACGCAATGCTTCCCGCCTCGCCTCGCCCAGTTCGGACGGTTCGAAGTACAGGCGATCAAGTACCACCAGGGTCTGCTCGTCGGCGCTGTCCAGCACCGAGCCTGGCAGCGCATAGGCGATGGAACGAGCGGCGGCCGGCACCCCATACACGGTAGCCGCGTAGACCAGCATCACCGTGAGCACGCTGAGCCCCAGCACCGCCCCCCAATGCCTCTCGATGAGGTCTACCAGGTCCATGGACGGGCGCTCCTGGTTCCAGCTTTTGATCGAAGCCAGCCCGTCATGGTCCGCAGTTTCAAAAACCGCGCCGTCGCGGAGTGTCAGCTGACGCGCGGTTTTCCCCAGGGGTGGGGAGAGTTCAAACTCGCTGAAGCGGCTGCTGAGCTGCAGCCCTTCCGCTTCCAGCCGGTATTCACCCGACCGGTAGACTTTGAGTGTGGCGGGCGTCTGCCTCGAACTGGTGCCGTCGAACCAGGTACCCGCCAGTTCGATCACAGGCCAATATCCAGGTCCAGCATGTCACCCAGTTCCTCGCCCAGCGCGCCGATCTTCTCGTTCTCCGCCGCCGCGAAATGATCCAGGTCGCTGACAAGCACCGCACTGAGGTGTTCCGCCTTGTAGCGGGCGGCCCGCACTCTTGCTATCGGGTAGGCCAGGCCGAGGGTGAAAGCGATCAGTAGAATATTGGTGGCGGTCAGCGCCAGGAAGCCGCCCGTGGTCATGTTGGCCTGCAGGCGATGGCTGCTGATAGAAGTGCCGCCGTATACCAGGTTGAACAGCTTGACGCGCAGGTAGGCAAAGGCGACGAGGTAGGCCACGGTAGCGCCCAGCAGGGGCGCGTATTGCGACAGTGGCGTCGCCAGCCCGCTCACCAGGGCGATCAGCAAACCCAGCCCGACCGCCGCAAAGAAGAACTTGTAGAAATCGCCGGTGTCGGCATTCAGCTCAAAGTGCTGGGTTCCGTAAGTGGAGTTATTCACTATGAACTCATTTTGCTTCTTCATTACCAGCGGCATGGCCAGGCCAAGTGTCAGCATGCCCAGCAAGGGCCAGACAAGGAAAGCCATGGCCGCGTCCCCGGTACTGCCAGTGAAGTTGAAGCGCACATTGCGATAGGCAGAGTTCAGCGCATTGAATCGCAGTGAACGGGTGATCAGCCAGGGCAGAATGACCAGCACCGCAAGGCTCATGAGCGCCCCCGCGACCGGGTAGTACTGGTTCACCAGGGAATAGGCCACCACCGCAGCGATCGCAATGAGACGTCCCTTCAGAATGGTCAGGGGCTTGGCAAGGTAGCGAAAGCTGTTGCCGTCCAGGTGAGTGTTGCCGTAGAAGTAGTTGGTGGTACGGACCTTTGCCCAGGCAGAATAGATGCCCACGGTGATAATCGTGAGAAACAGGTTGACGATCCAGATGCGGAAGAACTCCCCACCCTGGCCCGTAAACTCGAATTGCTCGGTGCGCTCGGCGCTGACACCCTCGAGGGGCTGGTGCAGTGGCTGATTCATGCTGACGTCCCTGTGTTTATTGTTTGTCCAGCATCAGCCTAGGGTGGCCCGAGGTCTCCGTCCCCCTGCGTTTCTTGAAAATGAGAACTGGGTCAAACTCCAGCGCTGAAATCTTGCGCTATAGCCTGACAGTCAGCCGGGAGGGCGGCGCCCTCCCGGTGCATGTAGCGCAAAGGCGGTCAGGCCGCGCTGCTGACTTTGGGCAGTGCGCCCGGTGTATTGTCGCCATTGGCGCGCTGGCGTTTTACCTCTTCGACGGCGGCACGCAGGGCATCGATGCGATGTTCGTAGCTGCAGTCCATGGGCAGGCAATGAGTGGCGTCCAGCGCCGCGAGGGTGGCAGCCACCTCATCATCCAGACCGGCCATGTAGACGGTTTTACCCGCCTGCTTGGCATCGCAGATGATGGTTTCGACCGCGCGTGCCGCCGACACATCGACAAAGGGAACACCGCTGAAGTCGAGAATCAGGGCCGCGGCCTTGCGGCGGGTTCGTTCACGCACCGTGTGGCCGACATCGGCAGCCGCACCAAAGCTCAGGGGGCCTCCAAATTCGAAGATGGTGACGGCTCGCCCCGCTTCTTCCAGCAGGCTGCGCTCTTCCGGCGTGACCACGATGGCGTCGTCCTCATCGCCGAATTTCTTCAGCTGTTCATCGGCAAGTTGCTTCACGAAGGCCAGTGAGGCGACGACCACGCCGGCTGCCACCGCCGTAATCAGGTCGACGAACACGGTCAGCAGCAGTACCAGGGCCATCAACGCCAGGTCCAGGCGCGGGCCGCGGTGGGCGCGCTTCAGGTAGGCGACATCGATGATGTCGTAGCCGACCTTGATGAGGATCCCGGCCAGCGCAGCGTGGGGGATCAATTCCGCCAGCGGCGCCAGGCTGATCACAATCGCCAGCAGCAGCATGGAGTGCAGCATGCCGGAAATGCGGGTTTTGCCGCCGGTGCGGATATTGATCACCGTGCGCATGGTGGCGCCCGCGCCCGGGATGGCGCCGAATAGGCCGGCCACCGTGTTGCCGACCCCCTGGCCGATCAGCTCTCGGTCGGAGTCGTGGCGGGTACGGGTCATGTTGTCTGCCACCAGCGAGGTGAGCAGCGAGTCGATGGCACCGAGGGCCGCAAGAATAACCGCGGCTTCCAGCACAATGGCAAAGGTGGAAGTGGAGAATGCCGGTATTACCAGCTCCGGGAAGCCGGTGGGAATATCACCCAGGATCGGTGAGCCCGGCACTGCCAGGCTTAGCAGCGTGCCGATGATCAGGGCCGCCAACGGCCCGGGCAGGTAGGTGCCCAGGCGCTTGGGCCAGGTGAAAATGATAGCCAGTGTAGTCGCACCGACCAGCAGGGCCGGCCACACGGGCGCCATCACGGCCTGGGGTATTTCCAGCAGTGCGGGAACGGTACCCGCCTGCTCCGGCTCGTGGCCGAACAGGCGCGAGACCTGCAGGGCGATGATGATGCAGCCGATACCGCTCATGAAGCCGGACACGACCGGGTAGGGTACCAGGCGAATGTACTGCCCCATTTTCATCATGCCGAGGCCGACCTGTATCAGGCCCGCCAGCACCACGGCGGCGAACACCAGCGCCGGGTCGCCGCTCAGAGTGGCAAAGACACCGGCAAATACCACCACCATTGGGCCCGTGGGACCAGAGACCTGGGAACCGGTCCCGCCAAACAGCGCGGCAAAGAAGCCCACGAATATGGCGCCCCACATACCGGCGATGGGGCCGGCGCCGGAGGCCTCGCCAAAGGCCAGGGCCAGCGGCAGGGCGACGATGCCGGCGGTAATGCCGCCAAAAATGTCGCCGCGCAGGTTGCTCGTATCAAAATACTTCATAGCGGTACTCCCGAACCGGTCGCCTCTCAGGCGGCGCAGCCCTTGTGATGAGCCATCTTGGCGGCTTCTTCGGCGTAACGGTTGTCCACCGAAACGAAGCTGTTGCTGGCTTCATCGTAGGCAGACACGCCACCGGTCTTGATGTCGTAGACCCAGCCATGCAGCTGCAGATCACCCTTGGCAAGGCGCGCGGCAACGGCGGGATGGGTTTTCAGGTGGTTGAGCTGCAGGATCACGTTCTGTTCCAGCAGCATGTTCATTTTTTCTTCATCGCTGAGATCGGTGCCGAGCTGTTCCACCACCGAAACCGCGGCGCGGGAGTAGCTCAGCCACTCCTTCACGTGGGGCAGCGCATCAAGGCCTTCCGGGTTCATGGCACCTTTCATGGCGCCGCACTCGGTGTGGCCGCAGATGACGATATGCGGAACATTGAGCGCAGCCACCGCGAACTCGATGGACGCGGTCATGCCACCGGTATGGGTGGTGTGAGGTGGAACGATGTTGCCGGCATTACGACAGATGAACAGCTCACCCGGGTCGGTCTGGGTGATCATCGCGGTTTCGATACGCGAGTCCGAACAGGTGATGAACAGGGCTTCCGGGGATTGGCCCTTGCTGAGTTTCTCGAACAGCTCTTTCTTCTCCGGGTAAACGGAGTTCTGGAACTTGATGACTCCTTCGGCGAACTTAGGCATGGGTTTCTCCCTCTCTTCTCTTTTCTTCGGTGTTTGTCAGCTCTGTTGCGTTGTCCACAGCTTGCGAGCACTCTCTATGGCGGACCTGTCGACGCCGGTCATCCGGCCTTCGACAAAGGCGAGCCCTTCGATAATCCATTCGGCGATTTCCGGCTGTAGCAGCCGGTAGACGTGGCGACGGCCTTCGCGGCGTTCGTCCACCAGGCGGTGAGCGCGCATCAGTGACAGGTGCTGTGAAACGCGCGGGCCCGCCAGTTCGAGCTGTTCGGCGAGACTGTTTACATCCCGCTCGTCATTGCCCAGCTCTTCGATAATCCGTACACGGTCGGGGTGGGCGAGAATCTTGAAGATCTCGGACAGTTCCTTGGCGACCAGCTGGCGACTTGGCATGGATTCGCTACCCCCCGGTAGTTGAGGCCTCAGGCCTCTGTTAAACCCTTACTGCGACGATCAATGCTTCTCAAGTATTCTTATATGCGAATCTTTGAAGATATTAAGGTATGAATATGGACCGAAAATGTCGAATCGTCAAATCGATAAACTCGAATCGACTGAGAACACACTTCCAGCGGAGTTGCGGATATAGGGGATCGCCAGGGACAGCGCCCCCGGCGGACAGGGAGATAAGCCCTCTCGGCCAGGGGCCAGGGGCTGGTGACTAGGGACTAGGGACTAGGGATTAGGGGCTGGGGGCGTGTATTCCCCTGGGGTGCCGTCGTAACCGTCACCAAAACAGGCGGTTTCGCCGCAGACGTTGATGACCTGGCCGCTGCGCCAGAAGGCGGCTTTCTGGTCGCGCGCCGCGCGCTGGCCAAAGGTCATGCTGTGGGTGTTGTAGCCGGCCGGCTCGAAGTTGTTGATGGTGGCCTGCAGGGGCGTGCCGTCGTGGTCGGCAATCGGGAAGGGCCCGGAATCCCAGAGCACCAGGCCGCTGCCGGCCCAGGGATAGGCGGGGATGCCCTCGATATTGAGATAGGGCTCCACCGCGACGTGGCGACCCTGGACCACACTGGGCAGGTGGCGCGGCACGTCCATGCTGCGGGCGAGAATCTCGCCGGCGGTTTCGCTCACGGTCTTGTCGCCAATCGCCAGGTGGATCAGCACCCGAGAGGTGGTTGAGCCCGGCAGCGGGTCGCGGGTGACATGGTTGACGTAGCCATTGTTCTCGCCGCGGTCGTAGAGCATCTGGATAACGGACCACACCAGCGGCCTGTCCAGCGGGTCGGGATAGGCCGGGTCGAAGGCAATCGCGAAGGCGCTCCAGGCATTGGAGCGTCGGGCCAGCAGGCTGAAGCGCATGCCAGCTACATTCAATGCTGAGCGCTCGAAGTTGGGGTTGATGGCGCTCAGCGCCGCCCCGAGCACCCCGCCCTGGGACACGCCTTCATAGTGCACGGCGCCGGGTTGGAACAGGCTGCGGCCTCCCTCTCGAAAAGCCTCGAGGGCGGCAAAGCCGTCCGGGTGGCGCATGGCCTCCGACAGCAGGGTGATATTGAGGAAGCCCTGCTGGATACGGTCTGCCTGTTGCGGGAAGTTGTTGATGTTGCTGAGGCTGGCAAAAGCCACGCCCAGGTCGGAGTCGGACATACCCCAGGAATCCATGCCACAGAACATGATGTTCTGCTCCTCGGCGATGGGTGCAAAGTCGTCCACACTCTCGCGGTTGCCGTACAGGCCATGACCGATTACCACGGCGATGGTGTCGCTGGAATCGGACAGGGCCTGGCGCGGTATCACGCAGGTAAAGTCCACGTCGACGCTGCCGTTGCCGGCAAAGCGCACCGGCAGCGCATCCGGGTCGGCACCGTCGTAGCCGAAGCGCGAGCCCGGCCGCCCGTCGGCCGTGTCCAGGAAGTTGGGTACCGACAGGGTGCCGGTGATGCGCCGGCCCAGGTCGGCGTTCTCGGATTCGTCCGGCGACTCGACGCTGAGAATGGCGGCGCCCGGTGCCGCCCCGCCCAGGTCGGCAAAGGCCTGGTCACGAATGTGCAGCATGCGTCCCGTGATGTTTTCGGTGGAGGCCACGGTGAAATCCCAGGCCAGGTAGAGCGATTCACGCTGGATGCCGTTGGCTTCCAGGGTGGTGAAGATGTCTTCAAAACCGGCGCGGCGGTCCTCGAAGGCGGGGATATCTGAGGGAATGCCTTCCTTGAACACGGTAAAGGCATCGCTGGATGCGATCGGGCTGCCATCTTCCGCAACCAGGTTCTGCAGGGCCACGATGTAGCGCTCGCCGTCCGCCAGGTTCCTGGCCACGCGGATCATCAGTGCCCGGGCTTCACCGTCTGCGGGCCGGCTGTCCAGCTCAGCCCAGATCAACTGGCGTTCACCGGTGGCGGCGTGAATCAGCTGGATGGGCGCGTCTGCCTCCAGCGAGCGGCCCATATCGGTAAAGCTGGCGGCACCGGTCTGTGCCAGGTCGATACCCGGGACCTCCAGCAGTATCAGCGGGCCCGGCGAAAACCCATCGTTGCGGTTGTACTCGCTGGGGTCAAAGGCAACATCATCGCTGGTGGCGGGGATCGCCGTCGAATTGAGATTGACCCGGCGTCCGGTACCCGAACTCGCGTCCTCCACGGTGTAGAAGTTGCTGGGGAAGGGGAAAGCACACTTCCCGGGCTGCAGGATGTCGCAGACATCTGCCTGGCTGACATCGACGCTGTTCGGGTCGACGCTGAATTCCGGGGTGGGCTGGAAGCTGTCGTTGCTATCGGAGCAGGCGCTGAAGAAGAGGCCTGCAAGGGCCGCGACGAAGCATCGCCGGCCCGCAGTGTTTGCTCGAATCATGGTCGATATTGCCAGTTATTGTTGTGATATGTCGCTAAATGAGCGAGTACGGAGTGTAACCTGCAAAAAAAAGGCAGGCCAACCGGTTCTCGCCCGGTAGGGCCTGCCTGTCACGGTTTTGTTCGGGCCGAGAATACGCCCGCTACTAACCCAGCGCGGCGATCTCCTCACGCAACACCTGCAGGAACGTCGCCCCCACCGCGCCGTCGATCACCCGGTGATCGCAGGACAGGGTGGCGCTGATCACGGTGGCGATCGCCTGCTCACCGTCTTTCACCACCACTTTCTGCTCTCCCTTGCCCAGCGCCAGGATGGCGCCCATGGGCGGGTTGACGATGGCGGTGAAGTTGCTGACGCCGAGCATGCCGAGGTTGGACACCGTAAAGGAGCCGCCAGTGATGTCTTCCTTTTCCAGCTTGCCGCTTTTGGTCTTCTCCGCCAGCGCGCTGGTGGCAGTGGCCACATCCGCCGGGCTCATGGCGTCGACGCCGCGAACCGTGGCCGGGTACAGGCCGTCGTCGGTGGCAATGGCCACCGAGACATTGGCGCGCTTGAACTGGTGGATATCGTCACCCACCAGGTTGACGTTGACCCGCGGCTCCTTCATCAGGGCCTGGCCCACGCACCACACGATCAGGTCGTTGACTGAGACCTTCACGTCACCGCTGTCGTTGAGGCTGGCTCGATGGGCCAGCAGGCCGTCGATCTCGTACTCCACGGTCAGGTAGAAATGCGGGATGGTCTGCTTGGCTTCCGTCAGGCGCTTGGCGATGGTCTTGCGGGTGGCGGTGAGCGGGATGACCTCCACATCTTCGTCGGCACCGCCATCGCCACCGGCGGCGGCGCGCACATCGTCCTCGGTAATGCGGCCGCGGCGACCTGTGCCCTCCACCGCGTTCAGGTCCACGCCCAGTTCATCGGCAAGACGGCGGACAGAAGGGGAGGAACGGGAATAGGCATCGTTACCGCCCGCGGCCGGAGCGGGCGCCGGGGCTGGCGCCGGTTCCTCGGCGGCTTCCTCGCCGGCATAGCTGGCGATAAAGGCGTCGATTTCGTCGTCGCTGACGTCTTCCGGCGCGATAATACCCAGCAGGGCGCCCACCGGGTGGGCGTCACCTTCCTCGGCAATCACCTTGCGAAGAATGCCGTCAACCGGTGAGTCCCAGACGTTGACGATCTTGTCGGACTCCATCTCGAACACCTCGTCGCCCTTGGCGATGGCATCGCCCTCGGACTTGTTCCAGGTGTTGATGGTGCCCTCCACCATCTCGATGCCCCACTTGGGCACGGCGATCGGGTAGATCTTGCTCATATCAGGCCAGGGTCTCCTTGATGGCCGCGGTAATCTTGGCGGCATCCGGCAGGTAGGCGGCTTCCAGCTCCGGTGAGAACGGTGTCGGGCTGTGCGGGGCGCAAACCTGTTTGATCGGGCCTTTCAGGCTCTTGAAGGCCTTGTCCGCCGCCAGCGCAGCCACGTCGGCGGTCAGGCCACAGCGCGGGGGCGCTTCGTCCACCACCACCAGGCGGCCGGTGGCCTCCACAGACTCGAGGATGGCCCCGGTGTCCAGCGGTGAACTGGTGCGCGGGTCGATGAGGTCACAGCTGATGCCTTCATCCGCCAGCGCGTCGATGGCGGCTGCCGCCTTCGGCACCATCTGGCCGAAGGCCACCACGGTCACGTCGTCGCCCTCGCGCACGAAGTTGGCCTCGCCGAAGGGGATGGTATACATCTCGTCCGGTACCTCGGCGGTCTCCTGGTACAGCACCTTGGGCTCGAAGAACAGCACCGGGTCGTCGTCCTGGATGGCGGTAAGCATCAGGCCCTTGGCGTCATAGGCGTTGGAGGGGATCACCACCTTGAGGCCAGGGAATGAGGTCATCACCTGGTACATGGCCTGGCTGTGCTGGCCGGCGGCGCTGAAGCCGCCGCCGGAGGCGAAGCGGATCACCGCCGGGCACTTGGACTTGCCACCGAACATGTAGCGGAACTTGCCCATCTGGTTGACGATCTGGTCCATGCACACGCCGATAAAGTCGGCGAACATGATTTCTGCCACCGGGCGCATGCCCACCAGGGCCGCGCCGGCCGCGGCACCGACAATCGCGGATTCGGAGATGGGGGTGTCGATGCAGCGGTCGGGCCACTTCTTGTAGATGCCGCCGGTCACGCCGAAGACGCCGCCGACACTGCCGGGGTCGCCGTCGGAGCCCATGCCGCCGGCTACGTCTTCACCGATCACAAAGACCGAGTCGTCCTCGGCCATGGCCTGGTGCAGGGCTTCGTTGATCGCATCGCGCATGGTTTTCTCTGGCATGATCGTGTCCTCCTGCTCAGGCGTAGTTGATGTAAACGTCTTGGGTGACTTCTTCCGGCGTGGGCCGCGGCGCCGCCTTGGCCTCGTCCACCGCCTGGTCGATCAGCGCCATCACCTCGGCATCGATGGCGTCCAGCTCTTCCCCGGACAGTTCGCCGGTTTCCGCCATCCTGGCGCGGAAGTTCTTCAGGCAGTCGTACTTGTCGCGCAGCTCGTCCAGCTCGCCTTCACCGCGATAGGTCTGCGGGTCGCCGACGAAGTGGCCGTGGTAGCGGCCCTGCTCGGCGAACACGCCGGCGGGGCCGTTGCCGGCGCGGGCGTGTTCGATGGCCTTGCCGGCCGCCTCGTACACTGCAAAGAAATCGGAGCCGTCGGCCACGAATACCGGGAAGCCGAAGGCCTCGGTGCGGGCCTTGAGGTCGTCACAGCCCACCGCGTAATTGATGCTGGTGTGCTCGGAGTAGTAGTTGTTCTCGATGACGAACACAGCCGGCACATTCAGTACTACGGCCATGTTCATGGCTTCGAAGCAGGTGCCCTGGTTGACCGAGCCGTCGCCGGAGAAGGACACGGCCACGTTGCCGTTCTTGCGAATCTTGGCGGCCAGGGCTGAGCCCACGGAAATCGGCGGGCCACCGGCGACAATGCCGTTGGCGCCGAGAATGCCCTTGTCCACATCCGCCACGTGCATGGAACCGCCCTTGCCTTTGCAGAGGCCGGCGGAGGAGCCAAACAGTTCCTTCATCATGCCGATCACGTCAGCGCCCTTGGCGATGCAGTGGCCGTGGCCGCGGTGGGTGGAAATGATGGTGTCAGCGTCGCTGAGGTGTTCACAGACACCTACCGCATTGGCCTCCTGGCCGGTGTAGAGGTGAGTGAAGCCGGCGATCTGGCCGTTCATGATCTCGGCGTGGGTGCGCTCTTCGAACTCGCGGATGGTTTTCATCATCCGGTAAGCCTTGATCAGCTTTTCCTTCGGGATGGCCACGATAGCTCTCCTGTCGTTAAGTAGTCTTCTCTAAAGGGTGTTTAGTTGTTCTGCAGGCGAATGATGTCGGCGGGGGACAGCAGCTCGCGAATCTGCCGGTGCATGTTCTGCACACCCGGCTCATTGCGCCCCACCAGCACCGAGCGTTCGATGCCGGCGTTGAGGGTGCGCTGGATCTTTTCGACCAGGCTGTAGTCTTCCGTCACCGCCACATCGTTGATCATCTGGAAGAAGGCCTCTTTCTCGGCACGGTCTTCCTCACTGGCAGGCGGTTCCGGCAGGAACATGCTGTGGTAGACCACCGACTTGCCCTGGTTGACGGGGTACACTCGCCAGGTCTGGAAGTGGTCGGCCACTACGAAAATTACGGTGTTGGGAAAAATGTAATTGACGAAGCTGATGTACTCCCGCGCCTGCCAGTCGGCTTCGTCTTGCTCCCTGAGTTCGTTGATCGCCAGGCTCGGCGAGCTCATGGAATGGTTGCGGCCGAACTGCTCGTAGTGGCAGATGTTGTTGTAGGACATCTGCGCAATGGTTTCCGGGTGCAGGCTGTCGAAGTGATAGAACTCGTGGAAGGTGTCCATGTTCAGCTTCCAGCTGATGTTGGTCTCCACGCGCTTTACACCCAACAGGTGGTGGTCGTTGAAGCCGAAGCCTTCGATCTGCTGGCCGATGCCCCCCAGGGTTTCATTGATATCGAAAGACAGTTCCGGGTTGGGCATGACAAAAATCATGCCGTCCTGCTCCTGCACATCCACGGACTTCAGGCAGCGCGCCGACTTGTCGAGGTCGGTAAAGCCGTCCTTGCCAAAGGGAACACCCACCAGGTTTCCGTCCAGGTCGTAGGCCCAGGCATGGTAGGGGCAGGACAACAGCTTCTGCTTTTTGGCCTGGCCCATGCCCTCACCCAGGGGCGCACCCCGGTGTGAGCAGATGTTCAGGTAGGCACCCAGCGAACCGTCGTGCTTGCGCAGTACGATCAGCGGGATGCCGGTATCGTCAAAGGCGTAGAAGTCGCCGGGCTCGGGCAGCATGCAGCTGGGGCCGACAAACTGCGGGTAGTTGCGGAACAACTCCAGGCACTCGCGCTCGAACAGCGCCGTGTCGGCGTACTCGGCGCTGTCGATTTCCATCACGCTGTCGGCCAGCGTGCAGGTGTTGCGCTCGACAAAGTCGAGCAGGATCTTGGCTTCCTGT
This sequence comes from Halieaceae bacterium, assembly GCA_965229625.1. Classification (GTDB taxonomy): domain Bacteria; phylum Pseudomonadota; class Gammaproteobacteria; order Pseudomonadales; family Halieaceae; genus JANQIO01. The sequence continues at coordinate 2,669,829 of CBDDJJ010000001.1, read as the reverse complement.
TTCAGGGCGTCCGCGTGCATGCTGTCTCCCGGCCTAGAGGCCCAGCACCGCCTTGGCGATGATGTTTTTCTGCACTTCCTGGCTGCCCCCGAAAATGGAAGCGGCCCGGCTGTTGAGGTAGGTGGGCACCACGGTGGGTGCATAGTCCGGGCCCTCGCCCTCCTGCTTGAAGGGCAGGGCGTGGTAGCCGATCACGTCGACGGCTAATTGGTGAATGCGCTGCTCGATGTTCACCGTGGTCAGCTTCAGCATGGAGCTCTCAGCGCCCGGCATCTTGCCGGCGGCGAGGTCCGTGAGAATGCGCAGCTCCATCATTTCCAGCGCCTTCAGATCGATCTCGATGCGGGCGATGGCCTTGGAGTAGTGCAGGTCGTCGTTGAATTCCGGGTCGCCGGCCTGGATGTCGGCGACGATGTGTTTGAGGTGTTCGAGTTCCGCCAGCCGGCGGTAGGCGGAGCTGCCGCCACCGCGTTCGTGCTCGAGCAGGAACTTGGCGTGCTTCCAGCCGTCGCCTTCCTCGCCCACCCGGTTCTCCACCGGCACCTTCACGTCCTCGAAGAACACCTGGTTGACCTCGTGGTCCAGGCCCATGGTGATGATGGGGTCGACGGTTACGCCGGGCGTGGCCATATCGATCAGCAGGAAGCTGATGCCCTTCTGGGGGCGGTCTTCGCTGCTGGTGCGCACCAGGCAGAAGATGTGGTCGGAAAACTGGGCGTGGGTCTGCCACAGCTTGGAGCCGTTCACCAGGTAGTGATCGCCCTTCAGCTCGGCCTTGAGTTTCAGGCTGGCCAGGTCAGAGCCGGAACCGGGCTCGGAAAAGCCCTGGCACCAGTAGTGCTCACCCGACAGCATCTTCGGCAGGTATTTCTGCTTCTGCTCCTCGCTGCCGAACTCCATCAGCACAGGCGCCAGCAGCTGCAGCGACAGGGGGTTGTAGGCCGGCGTACCGATTCGTGAGCATTCCATGGCCCAGATGTACTTCTGGGTTGCGGTCCAGTTGGTGCCGCCCCATTCCTCGGGCCAGCTTGGCACCGCCCAGCCTTTCTCCACCAGGATCTTCTGCCACTCCATCGCGGGCGGCGCATCCACGAACACCGTGGCGGTTTTCTCGGTCGCTTCGCGGATGTGGTCGGGGTAGCTGTCTTCGAGGAAGCTGCGCACTTCCTGTTGGAAGGCCTGCTCCTCGGCAGAGAATTCAAGCTCCATTGTCGGTCAGATCCTCAGTTCCTAACCGGGCAGCTACAGCTCACCCATGGCCCAGCGAATACCGCGGCGCAGTAGTTCGTAGAATTCATCGTTCTGCCAGGCGCCCAGCTCGGGTTCGGGATACTCTTCGATCATCGGTTGCATGTCGTACTTGCCGCGGCTGTGACCCAGCGTCAGGTACAGCACTTCGCCGTCGCCATAGGGATGCAGGTACATGATCGGGCGCGGCTCATCCTCGTTCCAGTCGGCGTCCATGAACGCCTCGGTGGTGCCGGTCCAGTGGGTCTTCATCAGCACGGTGTGTTCACCGTGCAGCACGGACAGGTACAGCTCGTCGTCATTCACCGTGAAGCCGGAAATGCCCTTCACCAGCGGGTGCTCCGGCTCGGTCACCTCCACGTCGTAGGGAATGATGGGCGGGTGGGAGAGAAACTGGCTGCCCAGCATCTCCATAAAGGGCTCGTTGTCCCGCGGGCTGTTGACCCGGCCGTCTTCCTCGAAGGCGAGAATGGAGTTGGTGCCGTGCAGGGCAAACCACTTCTTGCCCGCCTTCATGGCATCGCACAGGCGCCGGGTCTGTTCGGCGGTGGGATTGACATCGACGGTGTAGCTGATGATGAAGTCCGACTCGCAAATGGTGTCGATGTCGCTGTAATCCTCACCGATCCGCGTTTTCAGGCGCGGCTGCTCCGCCAGCAGCTTCAGCAGCTCCAGGCGGGGGTGGTCCATGTTGTGGTACTTGCCGCCTACTACCAGGTAGACGTCGATGCGGTCGCTCTTGCCGACCGCTTCTTCTGTCGCTTCAGCCATGTCGAACTGCCGTGCTTACAGCTGAACGCGTTTGGTGAAGCCGCCGTCGACCACCAGGTTCACACCGGTGACCCAGCTGGCAGCGGGGCTGGCCAGGAATGCAACCGCATTGGCCACTTCCTCGGCGGAACCCATGCGGCCCATGGGCTGGCCGGCCAGGGTGCTGTTGTAGATGTCGGCCATGTTGTTCTTGATGAAGTCCCAGGCACCGCCCTCGATGAAGATGGGGCCCGGAGAGACAGCGTTCACGCGGATGCCGGCACCGGCCAGCGCCTGCGCGAGGCCCTGGGAGTGGACGATCAGCGCGGCCTTCATGGCGTTGTAGGTTTGTGGGCCCAGGAAGTCCTCCACCGCCGCCGTGGTGGCGATCACCACGATGCTGCCGGCGCCGGAGGCCTGCAGCGAAGGCATGGCTGCTTCGATCGCGTTGGTGGTGCCGAGCACGTCGACTTCGAGGTTGGCACGCCAGCCATTTTCATCCATCTGGCCACCGCCGGCGCTGACGTTCGGCACCAGGATGTCGATGCCGCCGAGTTCTTCGGCGGCGCTGGTGATCCAGCCCTGCAGGGCGGCTTTGTCGGCCACGTCCACGGCGCTGCCGATCGCCTTGCCGGATTGCGACAGTTCGGCCACCGCGGCGTCGACTTCTTCACCGTTACGAGCGCAGATGGCGACGTCGGCGCCTTCTGAAATCATGAGGTTGGCAATGGCGCGGCCAATGCCCTTGGAGCCGCCGGTAATGACGACTTTTTTGCCCTTGAGTCCGAGATCCATGATGCCTTCCTTATTTAGTTTTATGTGGAATTTGAGCAGGTTAGAAAAGGTAGCAGAGCACCCTGTAAAAAACAAACAGAATTGACTGTATTTTTTTTCTGGGCTAGCGTGGCCCTCAAAAAAGGGGTCAGAGCCCTTTTTCCTATACACCCTCGGGGCCGGTATCCCCGCCGCTGAAAAAGGGCTCTGACCCCTTTTTATGGGAGCCGCCATGAGCATCATCAATTACAGCGCTGCCCACCGTTTGCTGGTCGCCGCCCGCGGCCACCCCTACGAGCGGGATGCCTTCGCCACCCTGTTTGAGAGCCTCGAGGATTTCAACTGGTCGCTGGTGGAACAGCCACTGGCCGCGGACCTGCTTACACCCGCCCTCTGCGACCGGGTGGATGCCTGCGTCTTTTACGACATGCCCGGCGTCGACTTCACCCGGGGCGCGGCGCCGGTCACGCCGGAGCCCGCTTTCCAGGAGGCGTTCCTGGCGATGCTGGAGGCGGGCATGGGCTGCGTGTTCATGCACCACAGTATTGCCGCCTGGCCGGCGTGGCCGCAGTACGCGGAGATCGTCGGTGGCCGTTTCCACTACCGGCCCGCCACCCTGCGGGGCCAGGACTGGCCGGACTCCGGCTACCGGCACAAGGTGGACCACGAGATCAGCATCCTGCTCGAGCATCCGGTCACTGAGGGCCTGCCGGAGCGCTTCCGAATGACGGATGAACTCTACCTGTGCCCGGTATTCGAGGGCGACGTCACCCCCCTGTTGGGCAGTGACTACCAGTTCAGCGATGAAAACTTCTATTCCGCCAGCCTGGCCGTGGCCGGAGAAATGTATAGCCGTGAGGGCTGGCAGCATCCTGCCGGTTCCAACCTGGTCGGCTGGGTCAAGCGCTTCGGCAATAGCCCCATCGTATATATCCAGGGCGGCGACGACCCGGAGGCCTATGCCAACCCGCAGTTCCAGCGCCTGGTGCACAATGCCGTGCGCTGGGTCGCCAGTCCTGAGGCACATACCTGGGCGCGCGAAGCCCCGTAACGGGCTGGCGCTGCCGAGAGGACAGGCCGGCCCCCCGAAATCAGGTCACTACTCACGGTATCCGGGCTAGTATTAGGCCTTAGCCTCCATGCTGGTGTTGCATTCGGCAGAAACCTCGCATGGTCGGCGAAAGCCGGCCCAAATCCCCGAAACCGGCGCATGGCCCCCAACAGGCCCGGAACCATGGACCATACCGAGCGTGAACACTACAACGTCCAGGAAACACTCCGTGATGGGCGGGAGATACACCTGCGCGCTATCCGTCCGTCGGACAAGGCCAGTCTGCAGGAGGGCATGCAGCGGCTGAGTCGAGATGATATTTACAAACGCTTCCACAGCGCCAAGGATCACCTGTCGGAACGCGAGCTGCGGTACTTTACCGAGGTCGACTTTGACAGCCACGTGGCGCTGGTCGGAGAAGTGCAGGAAGAGGGTCAGTCACTCCCGGTGGCGGTGGCCCGGTACGTCATCGTGGAACGCTCCCCCCGCCTGGTCGCCGAAGTGGCTTTCGCCACGGCGAACGATTTTCAGCGACTCGGCATTGCCACATTGATGCTCAAGCATCTGATCATCATCGCCCGGGACGAGGGCATTCAGGAATTCCAGGCGCTGGTGTTGAAGTTCAACCAGTCAATGATGGACGTTTTCGACCGCTGTGGTTTGCCCCGCAAGACGGGTCGAAGCGGCGGCGTGCTGGATATTCACTTTATGCTGGACGCCCAGGGATAGAGTGCCTGGCCAGTCTCGGCAGCTGGCGGTGTTATCCAACCCGGGGCGTCTCTCCGGCCAGTACCTGCCGAAACATGTCGGTATCCATGTTGCCGCCGCAGAGAATGACGGCGGCGCGCCTGCCCTGCATGCGCTCGCGCTCCTGCATCAGCGCGGCCAGCGGCGCTGCACCCGCGCCTTCGGCGGCATTGTGGGTGTCGCTGAAGTAAACCCGGATCGCCTCGGCAATTTCGTCGTCACTGACCGCCACGATGCGCGATGCCCCGGCTGAGTAGATCTCCAACGCCTCGGTGACCGGCACCCGCACCGCGATACCGTCGGCGAAGGTGTTGGCGCTGTCGGTTTCCACCGGGTGGCCCGCCTCCACCGACAGTTTGGCGGCCATGGCCTCGGTGGACACCACGCCAACGACCTCGGTGTCGAGGCCCAGGGCGTCCCGCGCGGTGATCACGCTGCAGATACCTGAGCCACAGCCGATGGGTACATATACCGTATCCAGCGGTGGCGCGGCGCGGAACAGCTCCAGCGCATAGCTGGCCACCCCGCGCACCAGTTCCCGGTGAAACGGCGGCACCATGAACAGGTTTTCTGCCGCCGCCTGGCGGCCGGCTTCCTCGCAGGCGGCGTCAAAGTCGTCACCGAACTCCACCAGTTCCGCGCCAAAGGCGCGCATGGCCAGATTCTTCTCAACCGCATTCCCGTGCGGCACCAGGATGCGCGCTCGCAGGCCGCGCGCGGTGGCGGCCCGCGCCTGGCTCTGGCCGTGGTTGCCGCGGGTGGCGGTGATAATCCCGGCACAATCCGGCTGCTCACGGCACAGCCAGTCCACCAGGGTGACCCCGCCGCGCACCTTGAAGGCGCCGGTGGGTGTGTGGTTCTCATGCTTGACCCAGACTTCCAGGCCCAGCCGCTCCGACAGCAGCGGCCAGGCATACTGCGGCGTGGGTAACAGGTGTTGGTAGACAAGTTGCGCGGCCGTTTCGAGTTCTTCGAGGTTGAACAGGCTCATTGTTGGCGGTTTCCCGAGGGCGAGGCGCCAGTTATAGCAGGATTGCTGTCAGCGCGGGACCCCGGGTCGGGTGGCGTTCCGCGGCGGCCTTGCTAAGCTAGCCGCCATGACCCTCCTGTTTGATACAGAACGGCTGGAGCTGCGCGAACTGACCGAAGCCGACGCCGGTTTCTACCTCGCCATGCTCAGTGACCCGGACTTCAAGGCCAACATCGCCGACCGCGGCGTGCGCACGGAGGCGCAGGCGCTGGCCAGCATGCGCGACCGGGTGTTCACCAGTTACGAGGTGTATGGCTTTGGCATGTGGCTGGTCAGCCGGCGTGATACCGGCGAGGCAGTGGGCATGGCGGGCCTGGTCAAGCGCGACTTTCTCGACCACGTCGATCTTGGCTATTCCTTCCTGCCTGCGGGCCGCGGCGCCGGTTACGCCACAGAGGCCGCCCGCGGCGTGATGGACTATGCCCGCCGCGAGTACGGGCTGAGCCAGCTCGCGGCCATTACCGCGCCCCACAACCAGGCCTCCATCCGGGTGCTCCAGCGCCTGGGTTTCAGCCACCTGGGCCAGGTCAGCTTCCCGGACGACGGGGATCTTTGCGAGTACTTCGAGGCGTCTACCTAGTTTCCGGCGGCGGCGATGACCGGGCAGTCTGCCAGCCGCAGGCAGGGCTCCAGCTCGGCGGCGTCAGCGTCCCGGGCCAGCAATACCAGGCTGGGTCGATAACTCGGCGCCGTCAGCAGTTCCTGGAGAGAGGGTCCACCGATAAGCCGCCGGGTCACCCCCGGATGGCCCGCCAGCACCTTGTTCAGCGCCTCGGCTTCAAAGCTGCCATGAACCAGCAGGTCCGCGCCGTCGTAGGCGGGCGCTGACAGCACGACATCCAGTGTGGCCAGCACCGGAGCCCGGTTGCCGTTCAGCAGCAGGATCCGCGGTGGACGGGGGTTCGCCAGCGGCGTCGGCTGGCCGATGACCAGCAGCTCGGCGCGGGTTTCGGCGGCGCCCAACGCCAGCCGCTTGCTGGTTCGCAGGCTGGCATAGCTCCATGGCACCGCGGCCTCCCGGGCCTTGCGCTCCAGTGCTTCGCGGTACTGCTCGGCCAGCCGGGCCATCTGCCGTTCCAGCGCGGTGTCATCAAAGTGCCGCGACGGGCCGCCGGCGCGGGGGAACTCGCGGGTAAAGGGCAGGCGCGCAACCGCCAGCAGGTCGGTGTCTTCGATGAACAGGCCGTGCAGCGCACGGCGCTGGGCCTTGGCCAGCATGGCTGCCAGCGCCAGCGCCGGCTCCGCCCGGGCGGCGGTGTCCACGGTCACAACGATGCGTTGCTCAGTGGTCTTTTTCATTGCCATTGCCATTGCCATCGCCATTGTCTTTGTCGGCGGCCTTGAGCAGGGACTTCTGCCGTTCCAGTAGCTGGTCGAGGCGATCACACACCGCGCGGCGGTGGCTGCCCTGCGGGTACTCGCCTTCGGCGTCGGGGTCACCGGCGGGTAGTCCCGACAGCAGGCTCATCACGTCGTCGACGGTGTCCGCGGTGTGGATGTGGAAGCGCCCGGCTGCCACCGCCTCGCGCACGGCCTTGCGCAGCATCAGGTGCACGCGGTTGGCAGCCGGTATCACCACCCCCTGCTGGCCGGTCAGGCCGCGCGCCTCGCAGAGCTCGAAGAAGCCCTCGATCTTCTCATTCACACCGCCAATCGCCTGTACTTCGCCGAGCTGGTTCATGGAGCCGGTGACCGCCAGGTCCTGGCGCAGGGGCAGGTCGGCGATGGCCGACAGCAGGCAGCACAGCTCCGCGCAACTGGCGCTGTCGCCGTCCACTCCGCCGTAGCTCTGCTCGAACACCAGGCTGGCGGCGAGCGGCAGCGGCTGCTCCCGGGCATATTCCCGCGCCAGGTAGGACGACAGAATCAGCACGCCCTTGGAATGCAGGCCGCCGCCCAGTTTGACCTCCCGCTCGATATCGATCACCTGGCCCTTGCCCAGCCGGGCCGTGGCGGTAATGCGTGAGGGCAGGCCAAAGCGCTGGGCGCCGATCGCCATCACCGACAGGCCGTTGACCTGGCCGGTGCGCTGCCCCTCGGTATCGATGAGCTTGATGCCACGCAGGATCTGTTCCCCAAGGCGCTCGCGCAGTTGTCCGTGGCGGTAGCGTTCGCGCTCGATGGCCTGGTCGATATCCTGCCGTTCTATGAGTTCGCTGCCACGCTGCCCGGCCCAGTGGTCGGCTTCCAGCAGCAGGCGCGAGAGTTCATCGCGATTCAGTGACAGGCGCTCCTGGTCGTCCGCCAGGCGCGAGGCAAACTCGATGGTCAGTGCCACCGCGGCCGTATCCAGCGGCTTCAATTGCTGCCGCTGCTGCAGCGTGGCGATCATGCGCGCATAGAGCAATTGCTGCTCGTCGCTGCGCTGGAATTCCGGGCTGAAATCGGCCGCCACCTGGAAGATCTTGCTGAACTCCGGGTCGTAGTGTTTGAGCAGGTAGTAGAGCAGGGGCTCACCGAGCAGGATGACCTTCACGTCCAGCGGCATGCACTCCGGCTCCAGGGATACCGTGGTATTGAGACTGAGTGCTTCCTGCAGTGACTCGATCTTGATCTCACCTGAGCGCAGCGCCCGCTTCAGGCCCTCCCAGGCGTAGACATGGCGCAGTAGCTTGTCGGCCTGCATGATCAGCACGCCGCCATTGGCGCGGTGCAGGGCGCCGGGCTTGATCAGGGTAAAGTCGGTGAGCAGGGTGCCCATCTGGGAGACGTACTCCACCCGCCCCACCAGGTTCTGGTAGGTGGGATTCTCCTCGAACACGACCGGGCTGCCTTCCCCTGCCTGGCTGTCGACGAGGACGTTGATCTGGAACAGCGAGTACTGCCGTGCCCGTGCGCTCACGTGCTCCACTTCCGTGTCGCCGTCGCCGGGCAGGAAATCCTCGGCGTTTTCTATCGCATGGTCGGTCACGCCGTGCAGGTACTCGATCACCTCTTCCTGCTCGCGGTACTTGTTCTCCAGCCAGGCGATCAGCTGCTGCACCGTGAACTGGGTAATTTCCTTTTGCAGCGCCTTGATGCGATGCGCCGCCTCGCGTTTCAGCAGCGGCAGTGTATTGAGGACGTTCTGCAACTCGGCCTGCAGTTCACTGATCACCCCCTCCAGGGCCTGCTGCTCCTTCCGGGACAGTTCCGCAAATTGTTCCGGGGTCACCACCTCGCCGTTGCGGGTAGGCGCCAGGGTGTAGCCCATCGGCGTGCGCAGCAGCCCCACATCCCGCTCCGCGGCGGCCTGCCCCAGCTCGCGGAACGCCGCTTCGTAGCGCTCGCTCACGTCGTCTTCAATTTCCTGGCGGCGCCGGCGGTATTCCTCGTCGTCGAAGGAGGAGGGCAGTGCGGTCAGCAGGTCTTCGACCAGCTGCTGCATGTCGGCGCTGAGCTCGCGGCCCATGCCCGGGGGGAGCTTCAACAGGTTGGGTTTCTGGGGGTCGTCGAAATTGGCGACGTAACACCAGTCGTAGCCGTCCTCGCCGTTGTCACCTCGGCCTGCCAGCAGGTTGTCCACCAGCTCCCGCTTGCCCAGGCCGCCCTCGCCCAGGGCGAAGATATTAAAGCCCGGGCGACGGATATCCATGCCGAACTCCAGGGCCTCGCGGGCCCGCTCCTGGCCGGGGCTGAGCGGCAGGGACTCCAGCTCACCGCTGTGCTCGAAAGGCAGGCTGGCGGGGTCGCAGTGGCGGTACAGTGCGGTGTCCGGAAGGGTCTGCTGGGCCATGGGTCGGGCTCCTGAGGGCCTGAAATCAGCCTAGGTGCAGATGCCGCAGAGAACAATTGACACAACGCAGGGAAGGGCGATTCTAAAAAATACAGTCAATCCTGATTGTTTCTGCTAGGATTTAACTCCCATAAAAACAGAAACGGGATCTACTGCCATGCAAGCTCAGGATAACCGCAGCCTCCAGGACATGCCGCTCATGGATCCGGCCACCCTGCAGTGCCCCTACCATTACGACAAGACCCTGCGCGAGGAAGCGCCGGTCTACCAGGACCCACAGACCGGTATCTTTGTGGTGTCCACCTACGACCTGGTGCGCGAGGCGCACCGCAAGCCCGAGGTGTTCTCCAACGAGTTCGGCCTGGCCCTGGGCTCGGCCCGCAAGGTGGACCCGGACGTGCAGTCGGCCATGGATGCGACGTACAACCTCGGCAAGGGCACCCTGCTGACCATCGACGATCCCCATCACAAGGTGTTCCGCGACGCGGTCCGCGAATATTTTACGGCGCCTTACCTCGAGCGCTACGAGCCCTGGATCCGCCAGCGCGCCAACGACCTGGTCGACCAACTGGTCACCAAGGGCGAGTGCAACTTCATCGAGGAGTTTGCCCGGCCGCTGCCGCTGTCGGTAATCATGCATGTGCTGGGTATGCCCCTGGACATGATCGACCTGGCTTTCAAGTGGACCGAGGACAATGTCACCGCCCTGTCCCAGGTGGCGGACAAGGACGCGCTGATTGCCGCCCAGCAGGGCATCAAGGACGAGTACGACTGGTTCGTGGAGGCCCTGGACGCCCGCCGCGGCCAGCCCGCCGAAGATATGCTGGGTGTCATTGCCAATGCCAAGTACGAGGATCGGCCCTTAAAGATTGAAGAACAGCTGTCCTACTGCACCCAGTTCATGGTGGCCGGCAATGAAACCACCACTGCCACCCTGGCCGAGTGCATGCGCCAGCTGTGCCTGTTCCCCGACCAGGCGGAGAAGGTGCGCGCCGACCGCTCGCTGATCCCCAATATGGTGGAAGAGTCTCTACGCCTGGCCTCGCCAACCTCCAACATGTGGCGGGTGGTGAAATCCGACTACACCCTGGGCGGCGTGGATATTCCCGCCGGCAGCATGGTGCTGCTGAAGTACTTCTCGTCCGACCACGACGACAGCCATTTCCCGGAGCCCATGCAGTTCGACGTGACCCGGGAAAATGCCAAGCGCCACGTGGCTTTTGGCTTCGGCACCCACGTCTGCATCGGCCAGCACCTGTCCAAGCTGGAGCAGCGGGTCGCCTGGGAAGTGCTGTTCGAGCGTTTCAGCGAGTTCGAGCTGGCCTGCGAACCGGATGCGCTGCAGTACATGCCCAACATCCTGCTGCGCGGCCTGCTGGAGATCCCCATCCGGTACAAGGTTGCCTGAGTAAGGTCGCCTGAAAGGCTGCCTGAGCAAGGCCGCCTGGGTAAGGCCGCCTGGGTAAGGCCGCCTGAAAGGCCGCGAATACTGCCTCCCAGGGCCACCGGCCCTGCAAAACATTGAGTGAAGTCAATCGTCCCGGAACCTGTCGAGACAGGTTCCGGTGTTTCTTCTACCTTAGAGCGTGGATTAGCGTTGTACGCCACCGGCGTGGGAGAGAAATATTATGGGATCGACTAGCGGCACCGATATAGCCACCAGCCTCGGCGACGAGGCGGAGTACCTGCTCGACTATCGCTGCGAGGGCATACCCAGCGATACCCTGCACCTGCCGGGGCCGGACATCATCGAGCGGGTAGTCAGCCACAAACACCGTAACCCGTCAGTCCTGCGAAGCCTTGGCGCCATGCTCAATACCGGCCGCCTGGGCGGCACCGGCTACCTCTCCATCCTGCCGGTGGACCAGGGCATCGAACACACGGCAGGGGCTTCCTTTGCGCCCAATCCGCGCTACTTCGACCCGGCCAATATTGTCGAGCTGGCCATCGAAGGTGGCTGCAACGCGGTGGCCTCCACCGTGGGCGTGCTCAGCTCCGTGTCTCGGCAGTACGCTCACCGAATTCCCTTCATCGTCAAGCTCAACCACAACGAGTTGCTGACCTACCCCACCCTGTATGACCAGACCCTGTTTGCCAGCGTGAAGCAGAGCTTCGACCTGGGTGCAGTGGCGGTGGGTGCCACCATCTACTACGGCTCACCAGAGAGCCGCCGGCAAATCACCGAGATTGCCGAGGCCTTCGAGTACGCGCACGAGCTGGGCATGGTCACCGTGCTGTGGGCCTACCTGCGCAACAGCGACTTCAAGAAAGACGGAGTCGATTACCACACGGCAGCGGATACCACTGGCCAGGCCAATCACCTGGCGGCCACCATCGAAGCTGACATCGTCAAGCAGAAGCTGGCGGAGGGCAACGGCGGCTTCCCGGCCATCGGCTTTGGCAAGTCTCACCCCGCCATGTACGACACCCTCACCAGTGATCACCCCATCGACCTGGCGCGCTGGCAGGTGGCCAACTGTTACATGGGCCGGGCCGGGTTGATCAACTCCGGCGGCGCCAGCGGCGAGGACGATATGCACCAGGCCATCCGCACTGCGGTCATCAACAAACGCGCCGGTGGCATGGGCCTGATCTCGGGCCGCAAGGCCTTCCAGAAGCCCACCGCCGATGGTGTCGCCCTGCTCAACGCCATCCAGGACGTTTACCTGGACGAAAGCATAACCATCGCCTGATGCCCGACGGCGGCGGGGTTCCGGCCCCGCCGCACTCTGCTATGGTTGCGGTATGCCCCATAACTAGAACACAGGCATGCTCTCACCTTCCAACCTGCTGAGCCTGGCGCTCCTGTATATCTGCCTGCTGTTCGCAGTCGCCTGGTTCACCGATCACAACTCCGATGCCGGCACCGCCCGCCGCGGCGCCCTCTGGCGCGGTTGGATTTACGCGCTCTCCATCACCGTCTACTGCAGTTCCTGGACCTTTTATGGAGCGGTGGGCAGCGCCACGGCCCTGCCCTGGAGCCACGCGCCCATCTACCTGGGGCCGATCATCGCCTTCACCCTGTGCTGGCCTGTAATTCGCCGCCTGCTGGCGGTGGGGGAACAGCACCGGGTGACCTCCATCGCCGACTATATCGGCGCCCGCTACGGCAAGCGCCAGGCGCTGGCTTTTATCGTCACCCTGGTGGCCGCGGCGGCGGTGCTGCCCTACATTGCCCTGCAGTTCAAGGCACTGGCCCAGGCCTGGACCACCATCGGCGGTGGCGAAGTGGACGCGGTAGGGGGTGATACCGCGCTGTTGACCGCCATTATCCTGGCGGTGTTTACCATCCTGTTTGGCACCCGGCGCCTGGACGGGCGCGAGCGTCACCAGGGGGTGATGACGGCCGTGGCCGTGGAGTCCCTGGTCAAGCTGCTGGCCTTCTGCGCGGTGGCCGCCCTGGCACTGCTCTACCTGTACGAGTTGCCCGAGGCGGAGCATTCCCTGACCGAGCCTGGCTGGCGCTTGCCGCTGTCGGCAGACTTCGCCGCCCAGACGCTGATTTCCGCACTCGCCATTCTCTGCCTGCCGCGCCAGTTCCACGTGATGGTGGTGGAGTCCCAGGGTGAGCGCAGCGTCAACACCGCGCGCTGGCTGGTGCCCCTGTACCTGCTGTTATTCATGGTGCTGGTGGTGCCGATCAGCCAGGCCGGCGCCCACGTGTTCGCGGTGGCCGAGCAGCACAACCCGGATACCTACGTGCAATTGCTGCCGGTGGCACTGGGGTCGGATTGGATCGCGGTGGCCGCGTTTATCGGCGGCATTTCTGCCGCCACCGGCATGGTGATTGTCGCCACCGTGGCGCTGGCCATCATGATCACCAACGAGGTGGTGGCGCCGTTGGTGATGCGCAGCAATGCCCTGTCGCCCTCGGCGGTGCTGAAACTCGGCGACAGCCTGCGGCGGGTGCGGCAGGTCACCATTGCCGGCATCATGCTGGCGGCCTGGCTGGTGGCGCGCTGGATCATGGAGATCACCTGGCTTACCCAGATCGGTTTTATCTGTTTCCTGGCCGCCGCCCAGCTTGCCCCGGCACTGCTGGCGGGGCTGTACTGGCGCCGGGCCCATGGCCGCGCGGTGCTGATCGGTCTGAGCCTGGGCCTGGTCACCTGGTTTTACTGTGGCGTATTGCCGGTAGTGCTGCCTGAAGGGCATACGCTGCTGGCCCAGGGCCTGCTCGGCATAGACTGGTTGCGGCCGCTGCAGCTATTGGGCACCAGCGGCGAGGCGCGCCTGGCCTACGCCACGCTGTGGTCCCTGGGCCTGAATACCCTGTCGCTGGTGGCCTTCTCCCTATGGCTGTCGCCCAGCGCGGCAGACCTGCGCCAGGCGCGGCTGTTCATGGATGAACCTGAACCGGGCGCTGATGCTGAAGACTTCTCGCTCAGCCTGATCCGCGTCAGCCAGCTCCAGGCCATGTTGCCGCCGTTCGTAGAAGAGGGCGAACTGCGGCGCATGTGGCAGGAATTCGAAGACCGCTACCAGCAGCGCCTGCTGCCATCCGACCGTGCGCCGCAGTTCGTGGTGGCGCGAGTGGAATCCGTGCTGGCGGCCATGATCGGCGCCACCTCAGCCCACCAGGCCATGGAACAGCTGGAGAACGCACAGCAGCTCGCCTACGCTGATCTCGCCGGCATGGTCAGTGACGCCAGCCGCCTCAACACCTTCAATCGCGAGCTGCTGCAAACCACGGTGGAAAGCCTGCTGCAGGGTGTGTCGGTAGTGGATCGCGACCTGCGGCTGGTGGCCTGGAACAAGCGCTACGAGGAGCTGTTCGACTACCCGCCGCGCTTCCTCTATGTGGGCTGCCCCATCGAGCGGGTGTACCGCTTCAACGCAGAGCGCGGCATTCTCGGCTCCCGCGGCCGGCCGGAGAGTGAGGAAATTGCCAAACGCCTCGACTGGCTGCGCGAGGGCAACCCGCACCGGCTCGAGCGCACCCTGCCCAATGGCAAGGTGATCGATATTCGCGGCACGCCCATGCCCCACGGCGGCTTCGTGACCACCTACATCGACATCACCGACTACCGGGAAGTGGTCGCCCAGCTCGAAGAAGCCAAGCAGGAGCTGGAGCAGAAGGTCGCCAGCGACAGCCAGAGCCTCAGCGAAAGCAACGCAGCACTGCGCCGCGAGAACCGCTTGCGCGCCAGCGTCGAAGCCCAGCTCCGGGACGCCAACCAGTCCAAGAGCCGCTTCATGTCCGCCACCAGTCACGACCTGCTGCAGCCCATCAACGCAGCACGCCTGTTTACCTCGGTCTTGCAGCGCCGTCTGGATGCCTCGGAGGATGCCGACGTGGCGCGCACCGTGGCCCAGATCGACGGCTCCCTGCAGCGGGCGGAGCAGCTGATCTCCGAGCTGCGCGAAATCGCCCGCCTGGATTCCGGCCGCGAAATCGCCGAGGCCTCGGACTTTCACGCCGGCAAACTGCTGGAAGAACTGGGCGCCGAGTTCGGTGCCGTGGCAGAATCCCGCGACATCGAACTGCGGGTCCAGCCCAGCAACCTGTGGCTCTACACCGACCGGGGCCTGCTCTACCGCATCCTGCAGAACCTGCTCGGTAACGCCCTCAACTACACCGAGTCGGGCAAGGTGTTGATTGGCCTGCGCCGCCGCGGCCGCAGTGCCGAGCTGCAGGTGCTGGACACCGGCCCCGGCATCGCCGAGGCCGACCAGGCCCGCATCTTCGAGGAATTTGAGCGCCTGCCGCGCCAGGCCGGTGACGTGGAGGAGGGCCTGGGCCTGGGGCTGGCCATCGTGCGCCGCTATGCGCAATTACTTGAGCTGGATCTGGGCCTCGCCTCCGTCGAAGGCCGCGGCACCTGCTTCTCGGTGACCGTGCCGCTCGGCAAGCCAGTGGATGCCGAATCTTCTGTCGCCGACGAAGCCTCCCACGGACTGGCCGGCCTCTCGCTGCTGTGCCTGGATAACGACGCGCGCATCCGCGAAGGCATGAGCGAACTGCTGGAGAGCCTGGGCGCCCGGGTGGCCACCGTGAACAGCGGCTGGGCCCTGCGCAAACAACTGCAGGCCGGCGACCGCCCCGCCGTCATCCTGGCGGACTACCACCTCGACGAGGGCGAAAACGGCGTGGACGCGGTACAGGCCGCCCAGCGCGACTACGGCAACGAGGCCCCCTGCATCGTCATCAGCGCCGACAACAGCGTCGAAGTCCGCGATCGCGTCGCCGCGGCAGGCTTCCGCTTCCTCCCCAAACCCGTCCAGGCTGCCCGGCTGCAGGCCCTGATCATCGCTCTGGTAGAAAAGTCCGCTGCATAGTTTTCCCTGTTGTTTGCTCCGTAGGGCGGGTGCGACCTGGAGGTATGCCTTCCCGGACACGCTAAAAGCATGACGTCCATGTCTCGCTCGGGAACGCGGACGCCGCGCGGGCCGTCCTGGCCGTTCACGGTCCAGGAAGGCATACCTCCAGCTCACACCCTCGTCCAGCGCGAGATTCCTGACTGTCAGCTTCGAAGCCCTCAACTTCTAGCAACCCCTCTAGAGCGCGTGTGGTTCTCAGTGCTCTTCCGGGGCGGAATGCTAGGTTGCGTAAATGCGGTCAGAGCCCTTTTACGTTTACGGCCCGGGAAGACGTACATCCAGATCACACCTTCGGTTAGTCCAGAGTCGCACTTGAGGGCTACGAAGAAAGGAATTTCAGTTGAGTATCGGCGGAGCGCGAGTGGCGCCCGGGGTCTTTCCGGGACCGTGTGCGGCCAGGACGGCCGCACCCGAGCGAGACATGGACGTCATGCTTTTAGCGTGTCCCGGAGAGACCCCGGGTGCTGCTCGCGCGGCTTCAGAAGCAAAGAAGTGAGATTCCCTAGACTCCCGCGAATGCAGGAATACCCGGGTTACTCAGCTAACGGCGCGATCGTCCGCGCCGGGTTCGACAGCGAGGGAGGCCAGTGCCAGCACGGCCTGGGTGCGGGAGTTTACCCGCAGTTTGCGGAAGATCTCCGTCATGTGGGCCTTGATGGTGGCTTCCTTGACGTCCAGTTCGTAAGCGATCTGCTTGTTTAGTAGGCCTTCGGCCAGCATCGAGGCAACGCGGAATTGCTGTGGAGTGAGGCTGCCGAGGGCGTCGGCCACGTCCAGTGCCGTCAGTTCGGCACCGCGGGAGGCGACTTCCAGCCCGGGGTGAATGCCGCGCTCGCCGCCCAGCACCCGGGCCACGCCCTGCTCCAGCACCTCGGTATCGGCGGACTTGGAGATAAAGCCGGCGGCGCCGTGGTCCAGGGCGCGGCGTACCGTGTCTGGCTGGGTATTGGCGGACACTACCACCACCGGCGTTTCCGGCCGCTGGCCGGTGAGCCAGGACAGGGCTGAGAAGCCGTGGGCGCCTGGCATGTTCAGGTCCAGTAGAACGATGGCCGCGTCGCGCTGCTGCTCGACAACGGTTTGCAGGCTGGCGACATCGGCAGCGGTAACGATATCCATGTCCGGGAATCGCAACTGGAACACCTGTTCCAGGGCGTTGCGAAACAGGGGGTGATCATCGGCAATGATGAGTGCTGGCATCCCTCGACCGTCTTCTTTGTTGTTCTTATGGTGCTGTCGGTTAAGCGCGGCACGTATTGCCGCAGCATCTGGAAGGAAGTGTAGCGGAAAAAGTGGGCCGGGTACGCGTGGTACCCAGGCCCAAGGGGATGCCTAGTGTGCGGTGGGTGGCTGGACCCGGTCGGTGATCAGTGTCTGCACGACTGACGGATCGGCGAGAGTGGAGATATCGCCGAGCTGCTCACACTCGTTGTGGGCAATCTTGCGCAGGATGCGGCGCATGATCTTTCCGGAACGGGTCTTGGGCAGGCCGGGCGCCCACTGGATCACGTCCGGGTGGGCGATGGGGCCGATTTCCTTGCGCAGCCAGCTCTTCAGGTCGGCCTTGTGGTCGTCGCTGGGTTGCTGGTCGGCACTCAGGGTCACGAACATGTACAGGCCCTGGCCCTTGATGTCGTGGGGGTAGCCCACCACCGCCGCCTCGGCCACCGCCGGGTGGGCGACCAGCGCGCTCTCCAGTTCCGCGGTGCCCATGCGGTGGCCGGACACGTTGATCACGTCATCCACACGGCCGGTGATCCAGTAGTAGTTGTCCTCGTCGCGCCGGCACTCGTCACCGGTGAAGAACTTGCCCGGGTAGGTGGTAAAGTAGGTGTCGATAAAACGCTGGTGATCCCGGTACACCGTGCGGGCCTGGGAGGGCCAGCTATCGAGGATGACCAGGTTGCCGGTGATGGCGCCTTCCTGCTGCTTTCCCTCCGCATCCAATAGCGCGGGCTGGATACCAAAGAATGGGCGGGTGGCAGAGCCGGGTTTGAGAGCCGTCGCGCCGGGCAGGGGCGCGATCATGGCGCTGCCGGTTTCGGTCTGCCACCAGGTGTCGACGATGGGCAGGCGGCTGTCGCCAAAGGTCTCGTAGTACCAGCGCCAGGCTTCCGGATTGATGGGTTCGCCCACACTGCCCAGCAGTCTCAGGCTGGAGAGGTCGACACCATCCACACACTGGTCGCCAAAGGCCATCAGGCTGCGGATGGCGGTGGGCGCGGTGTAGAAGATGTCCACTTTGTTCTTCTCGATGATCTCCGGCCAGCGCTTCACGTCCGGGTAGTTGGGCACGCCTTCGTGCATCACCGCGGTGGCGGCGTTGGCGAGCGGCCCGTACACCAGGTAGGTGTGGCCGGTAATCCAGCCGACGTCGGCGGTGCACCAGAACACGTCGCCGGGCTGGTAATCGAACACATGTTTGAAGGACAGGGCGGTTTGCACCAGGTAACCGCCGGTACAGTGCACCACGCCCTTGGGTTTGCCGGTGGAGCCCGAGGTATAGAGGATAAACAGCGGGTCCTCGGCATTCATGGGCTCGGGCTCACACTCGGCGGACTGCTGCGCCACCAGGTCCTCGTACCAGACGTCGCGGCCTTCCAGCCAGGTGACCGGTTCACCCATGCGCTTCACGGTCACGATGTGGCGAATGCTGGCAGTGTGGGCATGCTGGGCCGCGAGGTCGGCGCTGTCCTTGAGGTGGATGGACTTGCCGCCGCGCACCGCCTGGTCGGCGGTGATGATGATTTCGCTGTGGCAGTCATCGATGCGGCCGGCCAGGGCTTCCGCGCTGAAGCCGCCGAACACCACGGAGTGGATGGCGCCAATACGGGCACAGGCCAGCATCGCATAGGCGGCTTCCGGTACCAGCGGCATATAGATTGTGACCACGTCACCCTTGCCCACGCCCAGCGACTTGAGTCCATTGGCCAGCTTGCAGACTTCCCGGTGCAATTCCCGGTAGCTGATATGGCGCGTTGCCTCCTCGGGGTTGTCGGGCTCCCAGATAAAGGCGGTACGGTCGCCGTGTTCCGCCAGGTGGCGATCGATGCAATTGCTGGAGGCATTCAGCACGCCTTCCTCGAACCAGCGGATACGCAGGTCGTCCTTGTCGAAGGAGACGTTCTTCACTGTTTCAAACGGCTGCATCCAGTCGATCGCCTGGGCCTGGTCTGCCCAGAAAGCTTCCGGGTCTGCTATGGAGCTTTGGTAAATGGCCTCGTAGCCGGCGTTGTCCAGCGTGCTGGCGCGGGGGAAGTCGGTGGGGATGGAATAGGTTGATGGCGCGCTCATGGCTGGCCCTCCTCAGTTAGCACCTTGTCCTGGAGCCTCAGTGTCGATGAGAGCCTGGTCGGCTGATATTAGACTTTGGTCGAAAACGCCCCCGGCCTTTGACTAAAGTCTAATGGGTCGGAGTGATCCGGCGGCTAATACTGTGCTTGCTCGCATAACCCATCGAGGAGCGCAGACAATGAAAAACATAAGAGCATTCACTGCAAAGCCGATGGCCGCTGCTGTACTGGCCGCGCTGGCATCGTCCGGCAGCCTGGCCGCCAGTGAAGACGTGGAAGGTCGGATCGCCGAGCTGGAACGCCAGCTTGCTGAATTGAAAGCCATGATGGTAACCAACACGGCCGCCATCGAAAGCAACGCCGAAGAAATCGAGGTCGTACGCCCGATACGCAAGGGCACCAAGTTCACCTACGGTGGCTACGTACAGCTCGATTCCCTCACCACTGACTACCAGGAAGGCGACCCCGGCAACCGCCTGATTGATGACTTCCTGGTGCCGTCGCTGATCCCGGTAGAGCCCATGGAGGGCAGCGCGGATAATTTTGTAGACACCAATATCCACGCCAAGGGCTCGCGCTTTTACTTCGACACCTCCACTGACACCGCCGCCGGAAACATCTCCTCACGCATCGAACTCGATTTCATGCTCAGTGAGAACGGTGACGAGCGGATCTCCAACTCCTGGAACTCGCGGATCCGCCACGCCTATGTGAAGTGGCAGTACAGCGAAGACGCCTCGATCCTCGCAGGACAAACCTGGTCGACCTTCTTCAACGTGGGGGCGCTGCCCGACCTGATCGATTTTGTCGGCCCGGTAGGCACCATCTTTGATCGCCAGCCGCTGGTGCGCTGGACCAAGGGTCCCTGGCAGTTCGCGGTGGAGAACCCCGCCACCCGGCTCAACCAGGTGGAAGATGGCCTGCCGCAGATCCGCCTCGACGACGCCGAGGACCTGCCCGACATCGTTGCCCGCTACAACGGCAAGACCGGCGACCTGAGCTGGTCCTTCGCCGCCATCGCCCGCGAGCTGGGCTACGAAGACCGCTCCGAGAGCGATTCCTTCAAGGAGGATTCCGACGAGGAATTCGGTTACGGGCTGAGCCTGGCGGGCAAGTGGATGCTGGGCAAGGATGACATCCGCTTCATGGCCAGCTATGGCTCGGCACTGGGCCGCTATATGGGTCTGAATTCATACAACGATGGCTATATTGCGGACGACGGTTCCATCGACACCATCGACCAGTGGGGCGCCTTCGTGGCCTACCAACACTACTGGTCACCCCGCTGGCGCTCGACGTTCTCGCTGTCGGCCTCCGGGGCAGACAACCCCAGCACCACGGAGTTTATGGATGCCGGTTCCCTCAACAAGAGCTACCAGTCCTTCCACGCCAACCTGAACTTCCTACCGGCGCCGCGCATGCAGATCGGCGGTGAGTTGATCTACGGCTACCGGGAACTGGAAGACGGGCGCGAGGGTGAACTGTACCGGATCCAGTTCGCGGTCAAGCACGCCTTCTAGGCTGGGGCGTCTTAGACCAAGGTCTAACGGAAATCCTGTGGCCCTGGCGCTAGGCTAGGGACACTAACAACAAAAAGTACTTGCACCGGAGGTGTGTCATGTCACAACTAAGCGACGAACAGGCCAGGGCCTACTGGCAGCGCAACCTGTCACTGATGGTCAAGCTGCTGGTGATCTGGTTCGTGGTGAGCTTCGGCTTTGGGATTATCCTGGTCGACGTGCTCAACCAGATCCAGCTCGGCGGCTACAAGCTGGGCTTCTGGTTTGCCCAACAGGGCTCCATCTACGTCTTCGTGGGGCTGATCTTCTACTACACCAAGAAAATGGGCGACCTGGACCGCGAGTTCAAGGTCGAGGAGGACTAGCGCCATGGACCTGAAAACGCTGACCTACCTGGTCGTGGGCGCGACCTTCACGCTCTACATCGGCATCGCGATCTGGTCGCGGGCCGGCTCCACCAAGGACTTCTACGTCGCCGGCGGCGGCGTGCACCCGGTGGCCAACGGCATGGCCACGGCGGCGGACTGGATGTCGGCCGCTTCCTTTATCTCCATGGCGGGCCTGATCGCCTTCATGGGCTACGGCGGTTCCGTGTTCCTGATGGGCTGGACCGGTGGCTTCGTGATCCTCGCCATGCTGTTGGCACCCTACCTGCGTAAGTACGGCAAATTCACCGTGCCGGAGTTTATCGGTGACCGTTACTACTCCAATGCCGCTCGCGCGGTGGCGGTGGTGTGCCTGATTATCTGTTCGGTCACCTACGTGATCGGCCAGATGAAGGGTGTCGGCGTGGCCTTCTCGCGCTTCCTGGAAGTGGACTACGGCACCGGCCTGCTGGTGGGCATGGCCATAGTGTTCTTCTACGCCGTGCTCGGCGGCATGAAGGGCATTACCTACACCCAGATCGCCCAGTACTGCGTGCTGATCATGGCCTACACCATCCCCGCCATCTTTATCAGCCTGAACCTGACCGGCAACCCGCTGCCCCAGCTCGGCCTGGGCTCCACCATGGCGGGCAGTGAGACCTTCCTGCTGGACCGGCTCGACCAGATGGTGACCGAGCTGGGTTTCCGCGAGTACACCACCGATGTGCGGCTCTCGGGACTCAATATGTTCGCCTATACCATGAGCCTGATGATCGGCACCGCGGGCCTGCCCCACGTGATCATCCGCTTCTTTACCGTGCCCAAGGTGCGCGATGCACGCTCCTCCGCGGGCTGGGCGCTGGTGTTCATTGCCATCCTCTACACCACGGCACCGGCAGTCGCCGGCATGGCACGGCTCAACTTCATGCAGACCATTGAGCCCCAGCCTGGCCAGCACCTGGTGTACGAAGAGCGCCCCCAGTGGTTCAAGAACTGGGAGACCACCGGCCTGCTGGGCTTCGAGGACAAGAACGGCGACGGCCGCATCCAGTACTCCGCTGACAGCGGCGTCAACGAGATGGTCAAGGTCGACCGCGACATCATGGTGCTGGCCAACCCGGAAATTGCCAAACTGCCCAACTGGGTGATCGCCCTGGTGGCGGCCGGCGGGCTGGCCGCGGCCCTGTCCACGGCGGCGGGCCTGCTGCTGGCGATTGCCTCGGCGATCTCCCATGACCTGCTGAAGGGCATGATCATGCCCGAGATCAGCGAGAAGGCGGAGCTGCGCGCCAGCCGCATCGCGATGGCGGTGGCCATTGGCGGCGCCGGCTACCTGGGCTTCAACCCCCCGGACTTTGCGGCGGGCACGGTGGCCCTGGCCTTCGGCCTGGCGGCCTCATCGATCTTCCCCGCGCTGATGATGGGTATCTTCTCCAAGAGCGTGAACAAGGAAGGCGCAATTGCCGGCATGGTTGCAGGTATCGGCGTGACCCTGTTCTACGTGTTCCAGCACAAGGGCATCATGTTTGTCGCCTCCACGGCCTTCCTCGGCGACCTGCCGGCCAACTGGTTCCTCGGCATCGAGCCCAACGCCTTCGGTGTGGTCGGTGCGATCGTGAACTTCTCAGTGGCCTTTGGAGTGTCCGCCCTGACGGCGAAGCCGCCGGAGAAGATCCGCGACCTGGTCGAGCACATCCGGGTGCCGGTCGGCGCGGAGGCTGCGCACAGCCACTGATCGCCATTGCTTACAGAACCATCCAGGATCTACCTTGCGGGGCGCCTCACCATAGGCGCCCCTTTTTTGTAGACTCAAGCTATCGAGGCGGGGACTAAACCGTGTTCACCAACAAGCATGTGGTTATTGCGCTGATCGTCGCGCCGATCCTGTCGGTGCTGGCCTGGTTTGCGGTGGGCAGCCTGACCGGCGAGCAGGCCGCCCCGGCGCAGCCGGGCCGCGACTATCCGCTGGTGGCAAAAAGCAGCTGCCGCTGGGCCAGCGGTGTTTGCGAGCTGGAAAACCAGGACTTCGAGCTGACCCTGCGTTACTCGGAGGACGGCAGGCTGCTGCTGCACTCCGCCCATCCACTGGAGGGCGCCATGGTCAGCGTTTACGACCCGCAGGCCAGTGACGACATCCCGCCGGTGGCGCTGTTGCCGGTGGACGAAGCCGGCCACGACTGGCGCCACCCGGCCAGCGATGTGCCCGCGGCCGGCGAGCGCATTCGCGTGGTGGCGGCCGCGGATGGCAGCCGCTACTACGGTGAGACGTCCAGCCAGTTTGCCCAGCCCGGCAACAACACGGTACCTAACCCGGGAAAATGACTGAAGCGCTGCCGGCAGAGCTGTCAGAGATCGCCGATTTTCTCGGCGCGTCGCCGCCGTTCAATGAACTGAATGCCGAGCAGCAGGCGCTGGCGGCGGCCACCCTGCAGATCACCTACCACCCCCAGGGCGAGCGCTTCGAGCAGGGCGCCCAGCCCGGCGGTCTGCGTATCCTGCGCAGCGGTGCCGTGGATATCCGGGACGGGCAGGGCACCTTGCTCGACCGGCTCGGGGAAGGTGAGAGTTTCCATATCGACGGGCTCAACGCGGAGCAGGGTGAGGTGAGCGCCACGGTCATCGAGGACGCGCTGATCTACCTGCTGCCGGACGTGGAGTACCGTCGCCTGCGCGGCGAACACCGCTCGGTGGACCGCTATTTCAGTGGCCAGCGGAGCCGCCGGCTGCGGCGCGCGGCGCGTTACGAGCCGCAACCCCATTCCATGATGCGCGAAGTGCACACGGTGATGGCCCGCGACCTGCTGACTGTCTTGCCCACTGAGACTGTGCAGGCGGTGGCGGAGAAGATGTCCAGTCGCCGGGTGTCATCGGCTTTCATCGTCGACGGCGCAGGCAACGGAGAGCTGCGGGGCATCGTCACCGACCGCGATATCCGCGCCCGTTATGCGGCCGCCGGGCGGGACCCGGCCACGCCGGTCGAGAGCATCATGACGGCCGACCCGGAAACCATTCTCGGCACCGATACCCTGTTCAGCAGCATGCTGTTGATGACCCAGCGCGGTTATCACCACCTGCCGGTCATGGAAGACGGCAAGCTGGCCGGTATCGTCACCACCAGCGACCTGATCCTCGCCCGCCAGGATGACCCGGTCTACCTGGTGCAGCACATCTCCCGCACCGACAGCGTCGAGGCGCTGGCTGAACTGCTGAAGGGCATGCCCAACCTGATGGTGCAGTGGGTCAGCTCCGGCATGCGCGCCCAGCAGGTGTCGAGCATTCTCACGGCAATTTCCGATGCGGTCACAGTTCGGCTGATCCAGCTCGCCGAAGCCGAGCTGGGGCCGCCCCCGGTCAGCTTTTGCTGGGTGGGTTTTGGCTCCCAGGCGCGCGGCGAGCAATTGCTGGGTGCCGACCAGGACAATGGCCTGCTGTTGTCAGAAGACTACGGCGAGGAACACGCCGCCTACTTCGAGTCGCTGGCGAACCGGGTCTGTGACGGGCTCAACGCCTGCGGCTACGACTACTGTAACGGCGGCATCATGGCCAGCAACGACGAGTGGCGCCAGCCGCTGTCCACCTGGCTGGGCTACGTGGACAAGTGGACGCGCTCGCCGACCCCGGACGCGGTGATGCGGGTGTCGATCTTCTTCGACCTGCGCGGTATTTACGGCGATGCCACGATGGTCGAGCGACTGCAGTCCCACATGCTGGAGCGCGCCTCCAGCAACAGCATCTTCCTGGCGGCGCTGGCCGCCAACGCGCTGGACGCTTCCACCCCGCTGGGGATTTTTCGCCGCTTCGTGGTGGACCGGGACGGCGAACACCGCGACAGCCTCGACCTCAAGAAGCGCGGCATCCTGCTGGCCACCGATACCGCGCGGCTGCATGCGCTGGCCCACCGGGTAGCCGCCGTGAACACCGACGAGCGCCTGGAGGCACTGGCCCGCGGCAAGCACATGGCCATGGGTGACAGCCGCAATCTCGCCGACGCGCTGCGCTTTATGCAGCAGCTTCGTATCCAGCACCAGGCGGCCCAGGTCAGCCGCGGCGAAACGCCGGACAATTTCCTCAACCCCAACGACCTGCCCAAGCTCGCCCGCGAGCAGCTGCGCGACGCCTTCAAGATTCTCGACGACGCCCAGTCGGCCCTGCGCCAGTCCTACCGTGCCGGCCTCGGTTGAGCTGCCGCGCTGGCGCTGGCGGCGCCGGGCGGATGAGCACCTGCGGGCCTTCTGGTCAGAACCCCTGCCGTCAAAGCGGGCCGACTGGCGCGAGGTGGAGTTCCTGGCCCTGGATGCGGAGATGTCATCACTGGACCCGGAAGAGGGTGAGTTGCTGAGCCTGGGCTGGGTTGTGGTACGCGACGGCGTGATTGCCCTGGACAGCGCCCGCCACCTGATGGTCCGCGCCGCCAACTCCGTGGGGCAGAGCGCCACCATCCACCAGTTGCGCGACTGCGAAGTGGCGGATGGTGTTGAGGCCGGTGAGGCACTCGATGAACTGATGGAAGTGGCGCGCAGCCGGGTGTTGGTTTTCCACTACGCGCCCCTGGACCTGGCTTACCTGGACCGCCTGAGCATTGCCCGGCACGGTGCGCCCCTGCTGCAGCCCCACCTGTGTACGCTGCAGATGGAAAAACGCCGCCTGGAGCGGCGCGATCACAACCTGCAGCGTGGCGACCTCACCCTCGGCGCCTGTCGACGCCGCTACCACCTGCCCGATTACCACGGCCACAACGCCCTGTGGGACGCCCTGGCCACCGCCGAACTGCTGTTGGCGCAGGTGGCGCATCGCAGCCGTGGTGCGGGCCTGAAGTTGAAACAGCTGGGCAGCTAGCTAGGCCGCGCTGCGGCAAATCTCCTCGATGTGGCGGTGGTCGGTACCACAGCAGCCGCCCAGCACGTTCACGCCGGGCAGCGCCCGGTGGATGGCGGAAATCTCGGCGCCAAATTCGACCGGATTGCCATCGTCCAGCGTTTCCATGTTATCCAGCTCCTCATGGCTCATGCGCGACGCATTGGCGCGTACGCCACGCAGGCGTTGCACCCAGCTCGCCCCGGTCTCGAGCAGGTGGGAAAAGTGGCTCGGGTGCGCGCAATTGATCATGTAGTAGGCCGGCCAGGCATCCGTCGCTTCATCCACGGCCTCGATGGCCCTGGCCACGCTGTCGCCGGTGGGCAGCAGGCCGTCGGTTTCCACCGTGAACGACAGGCACAGGGGCATACCCCGGGCTTTCGCAGCCCGGGTGATGCCGATGGCCTCATCCAGGTAATTGATGGTCAGCGCACCGATCATGTCGGCGGCGCTGTCGGCGAATACCGCCACCTGTTCCGCGTGGTATTGCTCGGCCTGCTCGGCATTCATGGCATGGTCCGGTGCGTAGCCGTCGCCGCGCGGACCGATATTGCCGCTTACCACCACCGGCGTGGATTCCGTGTCGTGTGCCTCGCGCAGGTCGATCAGGAAATCCACGGCTTCCCGGTTGAGGCGCGCCAGCTCCGCCGGCGAATCACCCAGCTTCTGCGCCCAGTCGGCGTTGGCGCGCCAGGTCGGTGTTTCCAGCAGCAGGCCGATCGAGTAGGCCCGGGCCAGAGCAAAATAGTCATCGTAATACTCGCGCAGGGTTTGCCGGCCCTGTGCGGTTTTCAGCAGGTCGTAGGCGGCAAACTCCGGCAGTTCGATCTGCTTCTGGAAGCACATCACAGTCTCCAGGCCCCCGTCGGTAATGAAACGGCGCTCGCCCAACTGTGGAAGATTATTGCGGTACTTGCTCATGGTTCTTACCCTGAATTCATCTGGCCGAATACGGCCCCAGTGGGCGCAAATCCTAGGTTTTAGCCCCGCGCTGATCTAGTGAACTGGCAGTACTTTCTTTCAACTTTTTTGAAAACTGCTTAACTGTCAGTAAGATGCGGCAGTTTGTGCAGGCGCCGGCCGTGTGGCGGACACCTGCGGACCGAAGAAACTGGACTTACGGTACAGAAACCATGTCGAGCAAAGGTGAGGCAACCCGGGAACGGCTGCTGGATATCGCCGAGCAGCACTTCCTTGCTCACGGATTTGCGGGCACCTCCATCGAAACCCTGATCACCGAGGCCGGCCTTACCAAGGGCGGTTTTTTCTATCATTTTGACGGCAAGAACGACCTGGCCCTGGCGTTATTGCAGCGCTACCGGCGCAACGATGAGCTGTTGTTTCGCGAGTACTTCGAGCGCGCCGCCGAGCTGACCGACGAGCCGCTGCAGCAGATGCTGATCTTCGTGAAGCTATTTGCCGAAGGCATGGCCGACATGGAGGGCCTGCACCCCGGTTGCCTGATCGCCTCGTTCACCTATGAGTGGAAGGAGGTGAATGAGGAGGTGCGCGGCGTCACCGCCGATATCGTTCGAGACTGGCGGCGGATCTTCAAGGCGCAGTTCGAGAAGATCGATCAGCAATACACGCCGCCGGAAGACACCAACAGCGACGACCTCGCCGATATGCTCACCACGATCCTGGAAGGCGGCATCACGCTGTCCCGGGCCTTGAACGACCCCGACATTCTGGTGCGGCAGTTGCTGGAGTATCGCCGCTACGTGCAGCTTCTCTACACCCGGGCCTAGCCAAACCGGGCCCGGCCGCTACCATCAGTCGCCGGTGTAGGTGGGAACGATGGCCTCGGCGCCGATCAGGTCTTCCACCGGTTTCAGCAGCCTTTCCAAGTCGCGTATGTAAACCTTGCCGTAGCTGCTGCGAATCAGCCCCGCCCGTTCCAGTCGCTTCATTTCCTGGCTCACCGCCTGGCGGGTGCCGCCCAGCATATTGGCGAGGGTTTCATGGGACAGGGGGTCGACCAGGATGTCGCCGTTGTCCTGGGGAATGCCGGCGCCGTAGGCGGTGCGCGCCAACAGCCGCGCCAGCCGCTGGCCCAGGCTCAGGGCACGGGATTCCTCGGCATGCATGTAGAAAAAGCGCACCCGGTAGGCGAGCAATTGGTTGAGCTGCCGGGCGATCTCCGGGTGCGCGGCATAGAGCCGGTCGAAGCTGGCCTTGTCCAGCACCAGCAACTCCGAGTCCTCGGCGGCAACGGCGGAATTGAAGCGTGGCAGGCCGTCGATCATGCCAACCTCGCCCAGGCAGTCACCGCTGCGCAGCTCCCCCAGGGTGACCTCGCGGCCGGATTCGGTGGTGTTGCAGATGCGCACTCGCCCGCGCTTGATCATGTAGCAGGCCTCGGGGGTGGAGCCCAGGGTATAGACGGCTTCGCCGGCGGCCACCTTGCGGACCACCATGGCGTCCAGCACCGTGGCCTGTACCTGGTCGGGCAGGCGCGATATCCAGCTGTGTAGTCCCGGTAGTCCCAGCATTGGTGTGTTTCCCGATGAGCCCCGGATTCTGCATCAGCCGCTACGGCTTGTAAAAGCACCGGCGAATTGTCGTCTAGCCGACAGTCTTTGGCGGCGGCGCCTGCTAGGCTTGTGGTACCTGAACAGTGCTCCCGGGCACACTCGTTTTTAACGCATAGCTGGATTTGACCGATGGCTTCCAACAGACGATCACGCAATATCACCCAGGGTGTCGAGCGCGCCCCCAACCGCTCCATGTTCTACGGCATGGGCTATACCGCCGGCGATTTCGACAAGCCGATGATCGGCGTGGCCAACGGCCACTCCACCATCACTCCCTGCAACGCCGGCCTGCAGCCGCTGGCAGATGCCGCCGCCGATGCCATCAAGGCCGCCGGCGCCAATGCCCAGATGTTCGGCGTACCCACCATCAGCGACGGCATGGCCATGGGCACCGAGGGCATGAAGTACAGCCTGGTGTCCCGCGAGGTGATTGCCGACTGTATCGAGACCTGTGTCGGCGGCCAGTGGATGGACGGCGTGCTGGTAATCGGCGGCTGTGACAAGAACATGCCCGGCGGCATGTTGGGTATGCTGCGCGCCAACGTGCCCGCCATCTATGTGTACGGCGGCACCATCCTGCCCGGCAAGCTCGACGGGGAAGACCTCAATATTGTCAGCGTGTTCGAAGCGGTGGGCCAGCATGCGGCGGGCACTATCGATGAAGACCAGCTCATTGCCATCGAGCGCAACGCCATCCCCGGTACCGGGTCCTGCGGCGGCATGTACACCGCCAACACCATGAGCTCCGCTTTCGAGGCCCTGGGCCTGAGCCTGCCCTTCTCCAGCACGATGGCCAACGTGGAGGACGAGAAGCGCGCCAGCAGCGAAGAAAGTGCGCGGGTGCTGGTGGAGGCGGTGAAGAAGAATATCTGCCCGCGGGATATCGTCACCCGTGAGTCCATCGAGAATGCGGTGGCGGTGATCATGGCCACCGGTGGTTCCACCAACGCGGTGCTGCACTTCCTGGCCATCGCCCACGCCGCCGGTGTGGAATGGAACATCGATGATTTCGAGCGCGTGCGCCGCAAGGTGCCGGTGCTCTGCGACCTCAAGCCCAGCGGCAAGTACATGGCCATCGACCTGCACCGGGTCGGCGGCATCCCGCTGGTGATGAAGGCCTTGCTGGATGCGGGCCTGTTGCACGGCGACTGCCTTACCATCACCGGCCAGACCATTGCCGAGGTGATCGAGTCACTGGACCTGCCGGACTTCGACGCCCAGGACGTGGTGCGCCCGGTATCCAACCCGCTGTACGCCGAGGGCCACCTGGCGGTGCTGCGCGGCAACCTCGCGGAAGACGGCTCCATCGCCAAGATCACCGGCTTGAAAAACCCGGCCATCACCGGCCCGGCCCGGGTGTTCGACGACGAGCAGTCGGCGCTGGAATCGATTCTCGACAACCAGATCAAGCCCGGCGACGTGGTGGTGCTGCGCTACCTGGGCCCGCGCGGCGCGCCGGGCATGCCGGAGATGCTGGCGCCCACCAGCGCGCTGGTGGGGCAGGGCCTCGGCGAATCCGTGGGCCTGATTACCGACGGGCGTTTCTCCGGTGGCACCTGGGGCATGGTGGTCGGCCACGTGGCCCCGGAGGCTTATGCCGGCGGCACCATCGCCCTGGTGGAAGACGGCGACTCGGTCACCATCGATGCCCACCAGCAGCTATTGCAACTGAATGTGGATGAAGCCGAGATCGAACGCCGCCGCGCCGCCTGGACCTGCCCGCCGCCGCGCTACACCCGCGGTGTGCTGGCCAAGTTTGCGAAAAACGCGGCCAGCGCCAGCCACGGCGCGGTGCTGGACCGCTTCGAAGACTGAGCGGACTAAAAGGGCTCTGACCCCTTTTAAAAGACCTGCCGCCCGTTCATCCAGGTCTGGCTGATCTGGATATCGGCGATGGCGGCGGGTTCCACCTCCCGCGGGTCATCCTCCAGGATCACCAGGTCGGCGAACTTGCCGGGCTCCAGGCTGCCGATTTCGTGCTCTGAGAAACAGGCGCGGGCGGCGTTGATGGTGACGGCCCGCAAGGCGGCCTCCACGCTGACTCGCTCGTCCGGCGCCAGCACCGTGTCGGGCTCCCGCCACAGGTCGCGGGCCACCGCGGTGCGCACTTTTTGCAGGCTGCCGAGCGGTGAGACCGGCGCATCCGTGTGCATCACCCAATTGAGCCCGGCGGCTTCCACTGACGCGCAGCGGTCCAGCAGTTGCACCTTGTCCGGGCCGAACACGTGATCGCGCATGGCGTGGCCCCAGTAGTGCACGTGGTTGATCAGGAAGCTCGGCACCATGTCCAGCGCGGCCATGCGCTCGATCTGCTCATCGTGCAGGATAGAGCAGTGCTCGATGCGGCAACGCAGGGCGTTCACGTCCGTGCCCTGCGCCTTGGCGTTTTCCATGGCGTCGAGGATGGAATCGATGGCCGCATCGCCGTTGCCGTGCAGCGCCAGCGGCCAGCCCTGGCCGGCACGCAGTGCCACCAGTTCCTTGAGGTCGTCGGGCTGCACGTAGTAGAGGCCGACATTGTCGGAGAACACATAGGGCTCTCTCTGGCGACCGGTAAAGCCCTGGTTGGAGCCATCGGTCACCACCTTCCAACCCGCCACCCGCATCAGGGCGTCACCCTGGCCGGGGCGGGTACCGGCCTCATCCCACAGTTCCGCGGCGCTATCGAACAGGTAGGCGCGGATGCGCGCTTTCATGGCATCGCCGTCGAACATGGCGCGGTAGCGGTCGAGCTCCGCCGGCCCGCTCAAACCGCCAGTGGCCATATCGCAGAGTGTGGTCACACCCATCGAGGCGGCCAGGTCGCCCACCTCCCGGCCCGCGGCCACGAAGCCCGATTGCATGCGTGCCGTCAGCGTGGGGTTGCGCATCGCCACCGGCAGGTGGGCATTGGTGCCATAGAGTACGCCGTTGGGGCGGCCGTCCTCGTAGCGGCCGAAGTTGGCCCCGGGCGGGTCCGGGGTGTCTTTGTTGATGCCGGCGACTTCCAGCGCCTTGCTGTTGACGTAGGCGATGTGGCCCGAGGCATTCAGCACAAAGATTGGCCGCTCGGCGGATACAGTATCCAGCTCGGTAACGGTCAGTTCCCGCGGCGGCTCCAGCAGGATCGGGTCGAACTGGCGGCCCATGATCCAGTCGCCGGGTGGGGTGGCTGCCGCCGCCTGCTTGAGTGCCTCCACGGCGTCATCGAATTCCGGTTGCTCGAAGGGGCCGACATCTGCGGCGCCGCCGAATCCCGCCAGCAGCGCAAAATGCATGTGCGGTTCGATAAACCCGGGCAACAGGGTGCGCCCACCCAGGTCGATAATTTCATCGCCGCTGCCCACCGCACTCTCGGCCGCGTCACCCAGTGCCAGGATGCGAGACCCCTGCACCGCCATCGCCGATACCTGCGAAAACCCGGGGTCCATCGGCAGTATTACGCCGTTGCGAAACAGCGAGACCTTGCCTGCCGTGCTGGGCTCCATTTTCGGCACCGGCCGGCGGCTGCAGCCGTGGAGACCCAGGGCGGCGAGGGCGCCTGCACCCACAAATTGGCGTCGACTGATAGGCATGTGGCCTCCGAGCGGCTGGCTATACCCGCTATTACAGGCCAGATCGAAGCAAATGTCATGGTGTTGATGCCGGCACCGGTGCTCGAGGCAGCGGCGCCTGTGCCGGGCATCAGTCCATCAGGGTGAAAACGCAGGTCGGGCAGGTGGCAACGTCGCGCGCCATGCCGAAGGACAGCACCGCACCGGCGTAGCGCAGGACGGTCTCGGGCTCTGCGCCGAGCGCCAGCCCCAGTCCGATCGCCGGCCCCATTAGTATCAGCAGCGACTTCATGACGCCAGCCTCTCGAGCTCGCGCAGTCCCATGCGCTCGGCCAGCCGGCCAGCGGCCTGCGCCAGTTCCCGTTCAACGGCCGCATCGAGGATGCAGTCGCGGGAGCCGTCGTAGCTGTCGTGAAAGCGGGGCACGGAAACACTGGCCACCACATCAGCCCCGAAGTGGGGCGCCGACGCGGTGGCCTGCTCGAGCACCGACTGCGCACCCCCACCGCCGGGCGAGGTGGACAGATACAGCGCCGGTTTCTGCTGGAAAAACCGCCGGTCGATACGGCTGGTCCAGTCCAGCAGGTTTTTCCAGGCCGCGGTATAGGTGCCGTTGTGTTCGGCGAAGCCGATCACCAGGGCATCGGCCGCGCCCAGCTTGTTGTAGAAGGCCTGGGCCTCGGGTGGCTGGCCGCTGCGACGCTCCCGCTGCTCGCTGAAGATCGGCATCTCGTAGTCGTTGAGATCGAGAGTCTCCACCTCGGTGCCGGGAACGCGGCCGGCCACGTACAGGGCCAGCTGCTGGTTGATGGATGTGCTGCTGTTGCTGGCAGCAAACGCCAGGATTTTCATGTGGCCTCCTAACTCGACAGGTTGCGTTGGTAGGGCAGGTCGCTGGAGTACTGCACGAACTCCACCTCGATGCCGTTGGGGTCGATGAAGTAGACATTGCGGCGGTGCGGGTCATCGGCGCCCTGCTTGTCCACGTCGAAGCCGGCAGCGGCCAGCCGCTCGATGACGGCATCGATGTTGTGGGTGATGAAACCCATGTGTGCCAGGCCCGGCGTGTGGCCGCGCAGGTCGCGGCCTTCACCCTCGCCGTTGTCGTTGAAGGTCAGGTAGTGGTAGTCGTCGCCGAAGTGCAGCCAGCTGCGCTGCTTGCCGCTCCAGGCACCGCCACCCTGCTCGCGCACGCGCCAGTGGGGGAAGGCCGCCTGGTAGAAGGCCAGGGTCTCGGGAATGTCTCTTACCACGAGGTTTAAGTGTTCTAGTTGCATCATGGCTCTGTCCTCTGTCAGTGAATATGCTGCGCAGTCTAAAACCTCAAGTTAACTTGAGGTAAAGCCATTTATGATCTATTTTTCCGACAAACACATGCGGAGAATTGCCAATGACAGAAGCCACCTGGACACCGGGCAAAGTGGCCGCGCGCAGCGGGGTGAGCATCTCCACCCTGCATTTTTATGAAGACAAAGGGTTGATTCGAAGCTGGCGCAACGCCGGCAACCAGCGCCGCTACAAGGCCGACGTCATGCGCCGCGTCGCGGTGATCAAGGCCGCCCAGAAGGTCGGCATCAGCCTGGAAGAAATTCGTGCCGCGCTGGCCGGGCTGCCCGATGAGCGCACGCCCACCCAGAAAGACTGGGAGCGCCTGTCACGGCAGTGGCGGGGCGTGCTGGACGCGAAGATTGCCTACCTGGAGCGGCTGCGCGACACCTTCACGGGGTGTATCGGCTGTGGCTGCCTGTCGATGAAGAACTGCCCGATCTACAACGCTGACGACAAGCTGGCGGCAGAGGGGCCCGGGGCAGTGGTCCTGGAACGGGCAGCAAAACCGCTGGGATAGCCACGCCGGGACGCCGCTGAAGGCTTACGCCTAGTTCCCGATCCTCTCTGATCGCGCATCGCTGACCAGGGCATCGACATCACCCCCGGTCAGGGACTCCATGAACACCACCAGCGCCCGCTTGTCCGCATCGGTCAGCGCCAGCGGCCGCACCCGCCAGTCCTGCCCCGGGTGGGGTACTCCGCCGGCGGCGTAATACTCCACCACCGCCATCAGGTCCGACAGCGAACCGTCGTGCATGTAGGGCGGTGTGAGCGCCACGTTGCGCAGGCTCGGCGTGCGGTATTTCCAGCGGTCTTCACTGCGGCCGGTGGCTTCATAGCGCCCCAGGTCATTGGCCTGCGGCCGCTCGAAACTGACGGTGGGCACCACTTCCACCCCCGGCGCCAGGCGCACGGTCTCGGTGCTCTGGCCAATCCCCATGCTAGCGGCATAGCCGATGCCGGTATCGTGGAACTGTTCATCCGTGAACTGCGCCGTGGCAGTGTCCACCTGGTGGCAGCGCACGCAGTCCTTCACCTGGAACAGCATCCAGCCGCGCTGGGCCTCGGCGGACAGGGCGTCGCTCTGTTTCCCAAAGTACCAGCGGTCAAACGCGGAATCCCCGGCCACCAGCGCCCGCTGGTAGCTGGCCAGCGCCATACCGACGGTCTCCGTGGTCAGCCCCTGGACAAAGGCCGCCTTAAACAAGCCGTCGTAGTCTTCCGCTTCGCGGATCGTCGCCAGCACAAAGCCGATGGAGGGGTTCGCCATCTCGTTCGTCTTCAACAACGGTTGCCACACCTGGTTCTCCAGGGTGCTTTCACGTCCGTCGTGAAACAGCGTGCGCCGGTAGCCTACATTGAGCAGGGTAGGCGTATTGCGCTTCACGAAGCGCCCCTCGATACCCACCGGGGTCTTCAGTTCCACCTGGGCAAAACCCTGCTCGGGTACGTGGCACATGGCGCAGCTGAGAGTACGATTGAAGGACAGGCGGCGGTCGAAGAACAGCTTTCGCCCCAGGGCGATCTTTGCCTCGGTGGGCGGGTTAGCGACGGGCAGCTTCATGGCCGGCAGGCCCAGCGGGGGGCTAGAGATTTTGGCCAGCAGCGCGGCCGGTTCGCCCCCCACCGCTTCCACGGCGCGGCTATTCTCATAGTTCTGGGCCGCCGCGCCACAGGTGATCAGTAACAGGGCGGCAAGTCGGCTTGCGGACATGGGAAACCGGACCAGGCTGCCATCATGTTTTTCAGTATATGCGCTTTCGGCGGGTGTGCCGCAGCGCCAACCAGGGACGGACATGACCTCAACATTTGAACTCGTGGCCTGCGATAGCGAAGGCCAACCCGAAAAACCGGTGGACGGGCAATCCGAGCAACTGCGCCAGGCCTGCGAGGGCACCGCCGGGTTGTACCAGGAGATCGGCTTCGTGCCGCCGTGGATTGGCTACGTCGCCGTCAGCGAC
Organism: Halieaceae bacterium; assembly: GCA_965229625.1. Classification (GTDB taxonomy): domain Bacteria; phylum Pseudomonadota; class Gammaproteobacteria; order Pseudomonadales; family Halieaceae; genus JANQIO01. The sequence continues at coordinate 2,634,804 of CBDDJJ010000001.1, read as the reverse complement.
GGCCGCGCCGTGGGCGGCGGCGCCTTCGTGGGTGCGCCTGATGACGGGCGCGTGGAGATTGCCTACTACACACTGACCGGCCTCGAGGGGCAGGGCCATGCCTCGGCCACGGCACGGGCGCTGGTGGAGCTGGCCCAACGGGAAGACCCTGCGCTGGTAGTGATCGCCAAGACCCTGCCGGAGAACAACGCTTCCACCCGCATTCTCCACCACCTGGGGTTCATCCAGAACGGCATCGTGCAGGACGAGGATGTGGGTGATGCCTGGCTGTGGGAGCTGCCGCCGGCGCCTGCGATGTAGGGTCCGAATCCAGCCAGCGGCGGCTCGTGGTTTGCGTATCCTGCGCCCCTATTCCCCAAAGCAGGAGCCCGCTGATGAACCGGCTGGCAAACAAAGTGGCGATTATCACCGGGGCCAGTTCCGGCATTGGCCGCGCCGCGGCCCGGCGCATGGCGTCGGAAGGCGCGTCTGTGGTGCTGGGTGCCAGGCGTCAGGCGTTGCTGGAAGAGGTCGTGGCCGACATTGAGGCCGCTGGCGGGCGCGCTACTGCGCTCGCAGGAGACGTGTCCGATGAAGCTTATGCCCAGGCGCTGGTGCAAGCCGGCCTGGAGGCCTTCGGCCGGCTGGATATCGCCTTCAACAACGCCGGTATCCTGGGCACCGCCGGACCCACTGACGCCATGACCCTGTCGGATTGGCACGCTACCCTCGACACCAATCTCACCAGCGCCTTTCTCGCGGCCAAGTACCAGGCACCCGCCATGGCGGCCAGTGGCGGTGGCTCGCTGGTGTTCACCTCATCCTTTGTGGGGCATACGGTGGCCTTTCCGGAAGTGGCGGCCTATGCGGCCAGCAAGGCCGGCCTGATTGGCCTCGTTAAGGCGCTGGCTGTGGAATACGCCGCCCGCGGCGTGCGGGTGAATGCGCTGCTGCCCGGCGCCACCGATACCCCGATGGCCGCGGAGTTCGCCAGCAGCCCGGCCGCTCTGGAAGCGGTAAGGGCGCTCTACCCGCTGGCCCGTTTCGCCAGCCCGGAGGAAATGGCCGAGTCGGCGCTGTACCTCGCCTCAGATGCCTCGAGCTTCACCACCGGCACCGCGTTATTGGTCGACGGCGGCATCTCCATCGCGCGGGCGTAGTCAGTAGTTTGAGCCCGCGGGGCGAGCAAGTTTTGCCGCCGCTGACTTGCGGGGGCGGGCAGACTGTCTAAGCTTTGTTCATGACCTGAACAACCGGAGGTGTGCTATGCGACCCCTGCACCTGGCGACCTTGTTCTGCCTTGCTTTTGCCCTGTCGGCCACCGCCGATGAAACCTGCATGTCCCCCTACATGGCCAAGATCGAAGGCCAGGAAGACTTCGTCTACGTGTGGACCCTGGGTGTGCCCGGCATCGGCGACGAGCAGGACAAGCTCGTCACTGTGGACGTGAACCCCGAGTCCCCGAAGTATGGCGAGGTGGTGGCCAGCCTGTCGGTGGGTGGCCGTAACGAGGCCCACCACACCGGCCTCACCGATGACCGCCGCTACCTGTGGGCCAGCGGGCTGGATACCTCGAAGATCTTTATCTTCGACGTGCACAGCGACCCTGCCAAACCCAGCCTGCACAAGGTGATCGACGACTTCGTGGACAAGTCGGGCGGCGTGGTGGGCCCGCACACCAACTACGCCCTGCCCGGGCGTATGATGCTGACGGGGCTGTCCAACAACCGCGACCACGGCGGCCGCACCGCCCTGGTGGAGTACACCAATGCCGGTGACTACATCGCCACCTACTGGATGCCCACCGCCGACAAGCTGCAAGGTGCGCAAAAATCCGGCGAGTTCGCCGACGGCTACGGCTATGACGTGCGGGTACTACCGCGCAAGAACCTGATGCTCACCTCGTCTTTCACCGGCTGGAACAACTACATGATGAACATGGGCGCCATGATGGCGGACCCGAAAGCCATGGCCGCCTTCGGCAACACCATGGTGGCCTGGGACATGCACGCCCGCCAGCCGCGCAAGGTGTTCGACGTGCCCGGCGCGCCGCTGGAAATCCGCTGCGCCTGGAACCCCGGCCACAACTACTGCTTCACCTCTACCGCGCTCACCTCCAAGGTGTGGCTGGTCTACCTGGATGACGACAACGAGTGGCAGGCAAAAGAAGTGGGCGATATCGGCGACGCCAGCAAGATCCCGCTGCCGGTGGATATTAGCATCGCCAACGATGACACCCGGCTGTGGGTAAATACCTGGAACGACGGTATGACCCGGCTGTTCGATATCTCCGATCCCTTCAATGCCAAACAGATATATGAGAAGAAGATCGGCACCCAGGTGAACATGGTGAGCCAGAGCTGGGACGGTGAGCGCGTCTATTACACTTCGTCGCTGCTGGCGAACTGGGACAAGCAGGAACCCAAGGGCCCGGACCTGCAGTACCTGAAGGTCTATGACTGGGACGGCAAGGAACTGAAGCAGACCCTGGCCATCGACTTCATCGCCGCCAAACTCGGCGCACCCCACCAGATGCGCTTCGGCGCCTACGCGTTATACGGCAACCAGCTCAAGCGGCCCACCGCAGGGCAGATCGCCGGGAGGTAAACCCATGCGCACGGCGATAGGGACCATCGCCTGTTTCCTCACACTGCTGGCTGCAGGCCCGGCAGCGGAGACCGTTATCCTCGCGCCGGGCTACGGCGAGCTGGAATACGAGCCCCCGGCCCCGGGCACCTACGAACTCCCCGTGCTGGGCGAGGCCGTGGACGGCAACGTCATCGACATGCACGGCAACCCCACCACCCTCCACGAAATCATGGACGGCAAGCTGGTGCTGATGGGTTTCATCTACACCCACTGCCCCGATGTGAACGGCTGCCCGCTAGCCAGCTACGTGATGAAGCAGGTGCAGGCAAAGTTAGTCGAAGACGAAGAGCTAAGGGACAAGGTCACCTTGATCAGTTTGAGCTTCGATCCCGAACTCGACACACCCGCAGCAATAAAAAAGTACTCGCACCACTTCAAGCGTAACGACTTTGATTGGCGGTTCCTCACCACCCGGTCAGAAGAAGAACTACAGCCGATCCTGGATGGGTATGGGCAGTTTCGGGCGAAGTACTATGCCGATGATGGGAGTTATTCGGGGAGTATGAGTCATGTGCTGCGGGTGTATTTAGTCGATCAGAACACGAAGATCAGGAACGTATATTCAGCGGGATTTTTGCACGTAGATACGACAATGAACGACCTAGGCGTTCTGATTCAAGACATGGTGTCGAGAAACTGAACCCCTCTATAAACCGCTCATATGTCGCGGATAATGCGAGTTGAAGAGTCGACCTTTCGTAATGTGTGGATGCCCCCTGAGTGCTATCTATTTGAAGGGATTTTGAGTAGGAACAAGATTAGTCCATGGCTACACAAAGAATTTTGGATTACCGACCAAGAAACCTATCTGCGTACATCGAAACCATTGAAGAGATCCAAGGCAAGTCAACTGGGCCTTTGTGGTATCGGGGGGCCTCAAAACGTTCGCATCAGCTATTGCCCTCACTGTACCGAGAGAGAGAAAAACCAGAGGCTTTTTCAAAGGGCCTTTCTGAACTTGAAAGTCAGCTAGTCTCCCGCTTTAGAGACAGGAGTATTCCATATCATGACCGATCTCTAAATGATGGTTTGGAAACGCTTTTTTTTATGCAGCACTTCGGAATTCCAACGCGACTGTTAGACTGGAGCGCAAATCCATTTGTGGGACTTTTCTTTGCTCTGAGAGAAGTGCAGAGAGGTGATAGGCCTGCGGTTTGGGTGCTCGATCCAACTGCTTGGAACAGAAAAGCCTTCGCTAGAGCGAGTTACGATGGAGGTCCATTGGATCCAGCACATGAGCTGTTGAGCGGCTACAGAACGGTCGGAAAAACAGACAGCTTAGCTTCAATGCCCGTAGCAATATTTGGTGCCCACAATAGCCCAAGAATTGTCGCGCAGCAGGGTGCTTTTGTGATTTTTGGTTCCAAGACTTCTCCCATGGAAGATCTCTACAGAAAAGGAGAATTCCCAAAAGACTCACTTTCTAGAATTCTTCTTTCAGGCTCCGCAATTGAGTTGATGCGTGATTCGCTTTTCAATCATGGTATTACTGAGGGTGCAATGTTTGCAGATCTAGAAGGGCTTGGAAGAGATCTCCTGCGCACATTCGGTTTTAGGGTTTGATCATGAACGCATATTCCAAATTTCAAGTTAAGGTCTTTGACCCAAGAACATTGAGCTGGTGGCGAAGCAAGAAAGAAAAAATTGATATGAACCCGCCGTACCAGAGAAGGGGGAGGCTCTGGTCAACTGCCGATAAAGCTTATCTAATCGACTCGATACTTAATGGGTTTGATGTGCCCAAAATCTATCTGGCAGACTTCACATGGGCTGATTCAAAGCTGAATAGTAGCAGGCTTCCATATGCAATAATTGATGGTAAGCAAAGGTTTGAGGCAATTTTCGACTTCTTTGAGGGGACACTCGTTCTAAACAATGACTTTGTTCTACACTCCAACCCGTCTTTGAAACTAGGAGGTCTTGGATACCGAGACCTGCAGAGGCAGCATTCGGCGGTGGCGGAAGAATTTGAGAACTTTCATCTTCACGTCATGTCTGTTTTCGCAGAGACAGAGGAGCCTATCAATGACTTATTTGTTCGCCTGAACCGAAGTAAGGCGCTTACCGGAGCGGAAATACGAAACGCCATGGGTGGGCCGGTCCCAGAGGTTATTCGTGAGATAGCGTCCCAGAGTTTCTTTTCCGACAACGTACGCTTTTCGGTTAAGCGAGGCCAGGATCTGAACGCTGCCGCAAAATTCCTCATATTCGAGTACAGCAATGAACCGCAAGATACGAAGAAATCGAATCTTGATAGGTTTGTAGAAAGAGCGAAGGCATTCGACAAAGAAGAACGAGCAAATCTCGAGCTAGCTGCGCGCCGGGTGCTCGATGTGCTGCGAGATATGGAAAGCGTATTTCTTCCGAAAGACCAGTTACTGGCATCGGCCGGGATTTTGCCAGTTTATTATTGGCTAGTTAGAAGGCTCGAGGTCGAAGACCAGGCAGAGTTAAGATCATTCTTAGTCAAGTTTGAAGAGCAAAGGAAGAATAACAGGGCATTACTTAAGCTTGAGCCCGACAGTGAGGATGTTGATTCACAGTTGGTTGAGTACGACAACTACAATCGAAGCACGAATGATTTGTTTAGCCACAGTGGGAGAATAAAGTTGCTTGCATCTCGGTTCGAGCGTGCGGAGGACTAGGAGTCTTTCGCGACGAGTCGAATTTGTCAGAATACCGAGGAGTACGTGCGCATCCGAGAGCAGGGAGCCTCCACAGCTTTACGTTAAACGGCCCATACTGAGTTTCCAAGGTCACACCTCCCATGCAGATTCATACAATTATCCCTGATGCGGAGTCCCTCCTAGCTCTTCATCCTTCAGAGCTGGCAGGCGTATTGCTCGAGCTAATGCAGAATGACTCAAAAAGCAGCTTTCATCCCGGAGTTATTTCTGACAATGCGATTTACAAGAACTACGATCCTCAGTGCCTGGAGGAAGTTAAATTGGCTGTTATGGAAGCATGGTGCTTCTTAGTAGGTCGGGGGCTGCTGGTTCCTTCGCCTGGTAGCCAGAATGGGTGGCACGTGTTGTCCAGAACAGGTCGGCAAATAAAGAGTTCTGCTGATTTCAGGTCGTTCGTGATTGCAAGGATGTTTCCCAGAGATCTCCTACACCCAAAGATTACAGAAAAGTCGTTTTCTGCGTATCTCTTGGGGGATTACGAGACCTGTGTCTTCAACGCGTTCAAACAGGTGGAGGTTGCGATACGGGATCGATCGGGTAGCGGCTTCGCTAACTACTATGGTGTAGATTTAGTTAGAAAAGCTTTTCATTTACGCACTGGGCCACTCACACTACAGAGTGAGCCGGAGGCTGAGAAAGAAGCGATCATGCATTTGGTCGCAGGGGCAATTGGACGGTTCAAAAACCCTTCTAGCCACAGGCATGTAGCTATATCAAGTGGCACCGAAACGATCGAAATGCTGTGTATCGCAAGCCACCTTTTGAGAGTTGTTGAAGACAGAGGCTAAGCTATCCTTCAGTGATGTATCGAAGGATTCTGACGTACTTTACGTTTTGAATCGTGGTGACAGTTCACTCTACAGCCGAATTCCAGCTTGCTGCTTGATTCCTTGCGCATCTTCAGCAGTTTTTGGTCGTGCACAGTTGAATCCGAGTTCTAAGGTCCAAGCAGTATTGGAGGGAGATTTTGTATCAGAGCGGTGGAAGGTGGTGGGAGAATTACGCAGTCCGATACTTTATGCCTTCCGTAGCAGGGTCAGCGATCGTTCTCTGGCTTTCATCTGTAGATACTACGGGTTTGGGCAAGACTATCCTGCTTCCTCCTGAGGGTGGAAGTTTGGATACTGCTGATCTTGTTCTTTTGTTTCTGTATGGAAATTTGTTTTGCTACGTTGCTTCGTACCCTGTATTGGGCTTCCATGCAACGAGAGCTCTCGACTTTGGTTCAGATGGCGAGCCTACGTCACTTTTGGTTAACGCATACGTGTGGACCATGGTGCTCTGTTTGGCTGCATTTCTCATAGCTTGGGGCGCACATCAAGGTCAATCGAACATCCCATGCTTCCTACTGGCGGGAGTCTTCGCTCTCTATCAAGTGCTCCGCATATCGACAGCGATGCGAAGAGTTAAAGCTGAACTCCATGATAGAGAGAATTACCGGTCTATGACTTATGACTTCGGAGAGCGGCTTGCAAAAAAAAGGACCGGTTGCAGCAACGATAGCTTGATGGTTGAAAGATGGCGCGACGATTATGTTGAGACTTATCGACACTTAAGGGAGCATGGCAATTCGGCATTCATCTTTTTCTTGGAGCTTGTCTTGGCCTCACTAATCTATTCGATAGTGGCAAGCTCAGAGTCGGAGTTTCAGGATCTGATGCCTGATATTGGTATTCTTCTGGCTTTATGGTGTGTGCCAGCTGTCTTTGTACACTGGGTCGGTCAGCAGCTAGAGCGCGAGTATTTGGAGTTGAGTTGATTTAAAGGTGAGAGAGCGAGGTGGTTGAAGCGCGTCCCACTCGAGTCAAATTCCGGTGACAGTTTGCCTAGTTCCCACAAGTGCTCGTTTGGTCGGAGCCACGCTGAAGAATAGCTTAGTCTTCGCAACGCTATGTTTATTCGTCAGTTCCTTAAACTGGAAAAAGGAGTTAGAGCGCTTTTTCGCCAGCCCAATCTACCTCGCGCAGTGTTAACGGTAGTCACCCGCCAATTGGCCGTCAGAGGAGCCATCAAACTGTGGTAGCCCATCTGTGATGTCATAGAAGTCTGATTTCTCGGCAACGAAAATGTGTCCGATCGTCTCCAGGCCGGTAGGTTGGTCGAGTGAGCCGGCGACGATGCCGTAGGCATCCTGGTCAGCATGGTCCCAGAACAGCCCTGCGCCGCATTCCCGACAGAAACCGCGGCTGGCCTTTTCCGTTATTTGGTACCAGGCGAGTCCATCGTCCCGGACGAATTCAATGTGGGCCTTCTGTGCTTTTGAGTGCGGGCCGAAGTGACCATTCAGCCGTGTGCATTCCGTACAGTGGCAATTCACTGCGCCCCTCAAGGGGCCTTTCACCTGATACTGAACCGCACCGCAGTGGCAGCCGCCGGTGCGCACCTGAACTTCTTCGCCTGTTGGCATGGAGCAATACCCTAGGTGCCGCCCTGCAGGGCTTGTTGCAGCGCCTTCAACTTGCCGGCTTCCTCGGCGGTGAGGGTTGGGTTCTCATCACAGCGGGGATCGGTCTTCTGCAACAGCAAAAGGATGTCGCGGGTCAGCGGGATGGGCTCACAGCCGTGGTCCGTCTCACAGATCATGGATTACGGTGACAGTTTACTTAACTCCCGCGAGCCGTTCTTTGTTCAGTAGCTAAGTAAACTATCACCTCAACTGCGCGGCGATGTGGGTACCGAATCATTTCAAGCGGTGGGGGAATCCGGGGCTAGATCCACAGCGGCCATCAATGAACCATCCATATAGAATGGCGTTGATGAATGGTCGTGTACGATAAGCCAGTCACCCTTAATCTTTCGCAAACACATTGTGTTGCGAAACCAAATGTCTTCTGCCTGCCCATCAGTTTTCGTTCCACACATGCGGTTGAGTGCCGTAACCATTGCCATATCGCCGCTGACTGCGATTTCGACGTTCTCACCGTTCATTATCACCGGACCCTGCCAGGTCTCGAGCCAGGCATCCGTCTCTTCCCGATCCATTCCTTTACTGCTCAGCGGCGGGGCCAAATTGTAGATCAGGGCGTCGGGTGCATAGCAGTCAACAATTGCGTTTGCATCTTTGTCATAGTGGGCTTGCCCAAGCTTTTCGCACAGAGCGTTGATTTCCTCGTAATCAGTCATGGGGCGTTTCCTCTTGGATATCAGGGTTGAACAAGAGCCGGATATAGCGCTTCAGGTGATCGACGCTTTCCAAAGCAACGGCTGGATCATCTGCCGCCTTTGCCAGAACGAAACCGCCCTGGAGCACGGCCTGGACGTGCTTTGCAAGACTCTCTGCGGTCCAGTCGTCACGAATACCGCGAGCTTCCATTGCCGCTGAAATATCAGGCTCAAGGGTTGCCGCGTGACTAAAAATGCTGTGTGCGCAGGCATCGCGAATCGATGGATACGATTGGTACAGTTCCTGGGTCATCGTTCCTACGAGGCACGTCCATTCCGCGATGTCTCCGCTTATGATCGATCGACGAAAGTCTACGTAGCCTAGGACCCGTTCGAGTGGGTCATCGAGATCGTGGTACGCGGCACGTTCGAATTCTACGGACGTGGTCTCCGACCAATATTCTGCGGATGCGACGCCAAGCGCTTCTTTACTCTTGAAGTGATGCGCATAGGCGCCTTTGGTGACACCCGCAGCATCGCAAAGATCATCGATTGTGGTCGCCGTGTAGCCTTTCTGTCGGATGACATCCCGTGCAGCATCCAATAATCGTGTTCGCGCATCGCCGCGCTCAGGTTCTAGCTTTGTTGGTCTAGGCATGGGCATATATATACCGTATAGTCGGTATGTATGCAAGATCACGTTTGAGATTGATCTAGGAGATTCCACCTAAAGGGGTCATAGCCTTTTTTCCGCGAGCGAGTCGGCAGAGATCGTTGACGCTAAGGGCGTTTACTTATGCTCGAAAAAGGTTGGCGGAAAAACTTAAAGGAGGGATATGACAGTGATTCCAAGAAACAGGATCTGGAATTCGGGTGACAGTTCACTTAATCAAGAGCGCGACGAGTGCTGGTAACTTTTTTGTTAGCCCGTGAGGCTTTGCTCAGTCTATCTAAGTGAGCCGTCACCGAATTTCCCGCGATTTGTGATGAAATGCATCGGATTTTGTGCCGGACGCATCACCCTTTGGAAAATCTATAGGTAATCCCCGCCAACTGGCCGTCGGAAGAGCCATCGAACTGTGGCAGCCCATCGGTGATGTCATAGAAATCTGACTTCTCTGCGACGAAGATATGGCCAATAGTCTCGAGGCCGGTGGGTTGATCGAGAGAGCCGGCGACAATGCCATAGGCATCCTGGTCAGCATGGTCCCAGAACAGCCCCGCACCGCATTTCCGACAAAAGCCACGGCTGGCCTTTTCCGTTATCTGGTACCAGGCGAGTCCATCGTCCCGGACGAATTCAACGTGTGCTTTCTGCGCTTTTGAGTGCGGACCAAAGTGACCGTTTAGCCGGGTGCATTCCGTACAGTGGCAATTCACGATGCCCCTCAAGGGGCCTTTCACCTGATACTGAACCGCGCCGCAGTGGCAGCCGCCGGTGTGCACCTGGACTTCTTCGCTTGTTGGCATGGAGCAATATTCTAGGTGCCGCCCTGCAGGGATTGTTGCAGCGCCTTCAGCTTGCCGGCTTCCTCGGCGGTGAGGGTTGGGTTCTCATCACAGCGGGGATCTGTCTTCTGCAGCAGCAACAGTATGTCGCGGGTCAGTGGGATGGGCTCACAGCCGTGGTTGGTCTCGCAGATCATGTCCCACTGGGGTTTGGCCTGTACGTGGCAGGCAAAGCAATTGCCGCCGAAGCGGTTGACCACGTCGACAAAGCCGCGGTTACGTATGCTGCTGCCGGCGGGTGATACATCCAGCTCGAAAAACTCCCAGTCCTTGGTGGCAGGGCTGAATCCCTCGGGATGTTTCACCATCACCTCGCCCGGTACCAGTTGCACCACCGAGCCGGGAGGATACACGCCGCCGTCAGGTGAATTCGCGACGGCCAGGGTGGCGTCCAGGTCACCCATCAGGTTGTCCACGTAAAAGCCGCGCACCGGGGTCATATCGCGAATGCAGTCGAAGGTCTCCGCGGATATCGACAGCGGTTGGTTGGCCGACTCCGACGCGTTCACTGCCGTGGTTAAGCCTGTAACAAGTGTCAGGGTAAGGTAGGAAATCAACTGTTTCATGTCGGTTCTCTATCGGTATGCCGATATCAGTGTAGATGACAGTGACGGATTGCGTAATTTCTGGAGGCGCGGCGGCGCGGCAAGGTGCCGCTGACTGCTTAACCCGTCCACCGTATCGGGGTTCTCGCTAAGTTGCGGTGACAGTTAACTCATTTCAGACTTGGAGCCGGCGTAACCTACCGCGCAGCCGGGAAGACTGGCTGGCGTGCAAGTTGAGGAGCACTCTCGATGACGATCATTGCAATCCGCAAAGCACCTTGGGCCAGGTTATGCAGATATACGCTGTTGGGTGTATTGCTGATCGCCAACACCGCCATCTCGGAAATTGTTCGTGGAAACCAAGGGGCAGCAATTCAACGAGACAACCTGGCCGATTTCGATTTCTGTGTATCGGCGATCGACAGGGCGCCTTTTACGGTGTTTACCATCGTTCATCCTTCCCACCTCACGATTGATGGCGAACGACTGGCCTACATAGGTACGTCGTTGACCTTTCTTGGCAATGCACCGGCACGCTCCTTCACAACGAGCTTTGATGCAGACACCCAGGATGGTTACGGCAAGGTGGGTATGCTGCTCCTAAAAGAGCAGATAGGGAAAGCCTCGCTTGTCTTTGACTACGATGGCTTTCTGCTTTCCTTTGAAGACCTGGCGTTTCTCGATGATGGCCGTTACATAGATGATATTCAGAGGCCGTGCGACTAAGGCTGAGGATCTCAACTAGAGGGGCCAGAGCCCTTTTTCCAAAGCTAGTATTCCCTAGTGTTCTGTCTGCGTTTCCCGCGGCTTCACGAAGTCTGATTAGACTGGAAAGTATCGATGAACTGCAGAATGTCTTTGCTCTCGGTGTCCCAAGCGCGTAGGTGCGTGTAGTTATCGCAGCCAGACTTAACTAGTTCTGACGTGTTAAGCAGGAGGTTTTCCTCTCGAACTAACTGCTTTGCTACTGTGTCGCAGTAGTTGATCATTTTTGTTGACAAAAGATCGGCTCCACCTTGATCGCTGGCATAGGTGAAAGTCATTCTCTCGGGAAGGTAAAAGTCTTCGTAAAACGGTTTTTCTCTCGCGTTGTATTGACTCAAATTGCCATAGTCAGAATCCACGACGAGACCTATCTTTCCAGAAAACTGCTCTTCTGCTCCCTTTACCGCATTTATAACGTGCCACCAACCAAGGTTCTCGGGTTTTTCCTTCACGTTCCAACATTCAAATAGAAACAGAAGAGAATACGTCGCACAGAACATGTTGGCGTCGCTTGAGCCAGGTATTAGGTGCAGCGCTGCTGTTACTGAGACCGAGCACCGCTCATTGTAGTTCTTGGTGTTTGTATCGATCGCTATGAGGTGATCGTATTCATATAGTTGGTGGTTTGCATTTAAGTAGCTCGTTCCAGTTGGACTCTCGCTCTCGTGCAGTACTTTTGGGTGCTTGTCTGTTCTTTTTCTTTGTACCCTCAACTTTGTTTTCCCCGGAATCGCTTGCAGCTGGTCACCGTAGACGCCAAGAACCTCCCCCGTCACTTTATCGATCGCAATACCCTGTAGATCAGCAAATTCTTCAGCTTTGCTGGCATCAAACTCAATAACTAGCGTTCGCGGCTTTTTCTCTTTCATTCGTGAAGGCTCAAAAATCTTGGTTAGGCGAAATCCACATTTACCTTGAGCTTTACGGTAGTGATTTCTAAGACAAGGATATGCTGATCCAGCGGTCTATATTAGTCAGCTGAAGATGACAAAAAGCTCCCACCACCATCTGGGGGCAGGAGTAATCAACGGTTCCCTTCACGTGAACCCAGTGTGACCAGGTCGTTCAGTAGGCCGTCAAGACCACCGTAAACGGAGATTTTGTCGATACGTTCCATAACCCGTTCCAGAGCTTCCAGCTCTTTCAGACGCATCAGCGTCGGATTGTTTTCCATCATTTTGGCGGTGTTGTGCAGTGACCGCATAGCTTGAGTTTCCTCACGCCGTTTGATCATGTTGGCCTCGGACTCTTTTTGCGCCTCGACCACCTGGTTCAGGATTAGCTTCATATCACCGGGCAGAATGATGTCTTTGACACCTACGCTCGTCACCTCGATGCCGTACCCTGCCATGCGGGCGCGGAGGTCTTCCGCGATCGCCAGGTTCAGACGGTCACTGGGAAGAAAGGAGACAGCTACCCAAGTCAATCAGTCTTCTGCTTTGCACGTACCTAACGCCTCTCCGTTTTTGCAGATTGAATTTATGGGGAGTAGCAAAGTGCATAGCCTCCAGATGGGTCGCGCGAGAAGCATCACAGGAAGACAACGAGAACACTCTGCGCACCCAGTTGCCATACTTGGACCAATCGTTTCGATCGTGAGCATGTGATTTGTCGTCCCCCAAGGAAATCGTCGTGGTGCTCGTCTTACTCAGGAAATGTCGAAAACTCATTCGGCAAGTATCAGGCACCATGTAGCGAACTTCGGAAAGCGGGTCGATGAAAAAATCACCTATCAAAGCAAGGTGCTGTCGCTTGGTATTTATCAAAGCTGTTCAGCCTAAAGAGGTCGGTGGTCAGTGCATGTTAGTGAAGTCCGACCCCGACATTGTCTTGAATGAAGGTTTTTAAAACACCAAGGCTGGGATGCGGCCGCAAATGAAAGCAAAAAGTTATAAGGAAGGCTGAGAAACATGCGCTGAGTCAGATTTACGAACGCCTACTACTCTCGTCATTGTCTGGACTCTGTCTGGAGCTACTAATTGATACGAGCTACAGCGGTACTGTAGCGAAAACGGAGGTAATCGTAATGACTAAACTATTGAGGGTTTCAGCTACATTCATTTTCACGCTCTATTTTTCGGTGCATTCCTACTCCGAAGATCTCTCGTCCAACAAGGGCGAATTAGGCTACAGCGATCAGAGTCGAGAACCGCCAGCCAATGCAGTTTTTAACACTACACCGCAACAACCTCTAACTTCTAAACAGGCGCAATTGCGCATGCTGAATGCCGAAGTGCTTCAAGACTATGAGTTGGATCATGGGAGCGGCATTAAATTCCGCGGCACCAACCTAGGCCAAGTTAACAGGGACATCGACCCAGTCGATGCGATAGCCATTGAGGCCGAAGTACGCAGACTAATGAAAGACCTTAATGAGGTAGTGGGAGACATTGAAGGCCTCGTTCTTGGAGAGTTTTTGATAGTCGCCTTGGATGGGCGGGAAAAGGACTCACAAAACTTCCTTGTTAAGTTCAAGCAGTTTGTGCACGGCGCACCAGTAGGTCGAGCTACACTCGGTGTGACAGCTGACAAGCTGACGCTTGTCGACACGCACTTTGTAGATACAACGCAGAAGAGCTTACAGAAAGAGCTTTGGGCGTCAGAGAAACAGGTGAAAGAAGCAGCAATTCAGGCTCTCCGCTTGCACGACGGCATTGAAGAACTCGACATGAGTCTTATCAGGGGCCCGCGGCTCACGTTCCAAATCATAGATGCAAACGACACAACTGAACCTTGGTACCTTTTCTTGTATCCCGGTTATGCCGTTCATGTAAGCGCGCTGACACTTGAATCTATAGTCCGTAGTACGATTGTCAATGCGGCGCCCACTGACTTACAGACGATCTAAAGGGGTCAGAGCCCTTTCTGTCTGCGTTCTTTGCATCACCCGTAAACTGGCTAAACTGTTTCCCGAATGCCAAGAAGTGTGGCCGAGGTGAGGAAATATGGTGACAGTTCACTTAACTCTTGAACCTATTTGCTCCTTCCGGGTTAATTAAACTGTCAACGTATCCCCGAAGGAAGCCAGAGCTCATGAACCGCCCCGCGATTTATCTCCTGACATGTACTAGCCTGGTAGCCGCAGCGCATGCGCTGAGCTTGGAGCCCTCACCTTCCGACCCGTATGTGGAAGCCAGGTTGTACATCACTGCCTGTTCCCGCGACTGGGCCGAGTCCGTGGTGACGGGAAACCGGGAGAAGATTAAGGAGTGTTTTGCCGATGACTTCGTCGGTACGAGCACGTCCGGCGACCGTTATGACAAGGCTGCGATTGTCGAAGACACCGGGCCGGCCGAGTACATTGTTTCCAATACGATCAACAGCATCGATATCAAGTTCTACGGTAATACCGCCATCGCGTTTGGTGATGAAACCTGGCGCAAAAAGGATGGCAGCAGCGGCCATTATGTGTGGACTGACGTCTGGGTCGACATCGAAGGCGAATGGAAAATCGTTGCCGCGCAGGATGTCTCGGTGCCTTCTGAGTAGCCGATACTTCCATGCACAGTTTACTTAGCTCTCCGGCGTCGAAGACGGCCAGTGGGCACCCATCTCCAGATGTTAGGTGCCGCCCTGCAGGGATTGTTGCAGCGCCTTCAGCTTGCCGGCTTCCTCGGCGGTGAGGGTTGGGTTCTCATCACAGCGGGGATCTGTCTTCTGCAGCAGCAACAGTATGTCGCGGGTCAGTGGGATGGGCTCACAGCCGTGGTTGGTCTCGCAGATCATGTCCCACTGGGGTTTGGCCTGTACGTGGCAGGCAAAGCAATTGCCGCCGAAGCGGTTGACCACGTCGACAAAGCCGCGGTTACGTATGCTGCTGCCGGCGGGTGATACATCCAGCTCGAAAAACTCCCAGTCCTTGGTGGCAGGGCTGAATCCCTCGGGATGTTTCACCATCACCTCGCCCGGTACCAGTTGCACCACCGAGCCGGGAGGATACACGCCGCCGTCAGGTGAATTCGCGACGGCCAGGGTGGCGTCCAGGTCACCCATCAGGTTGTCCACGTAAAAGCCGCGCACCGGGGTCATATCGCGAATGCAGTCGAAGGTCTCCGCGGATATCGACAGCGGTTGGTTGGCCGACTCCGACGCGTTCACTGCCGTGGTTAAGCCTGTAACAAGTGTCAGGGTAAGGTAGGAAATCAACTGTTTCATGGTGGGTCTCTATCGGTATGCCGATATCAGTGTAAATGACAGTGACGGTTTGCGTAATTCTTGGAAATGCGCCGGTGTTAAAAGGTGTCGCTGGCTGCGTACCCCGTCTACCGAATCGGGTTCTCACGCCCGCGCTGATTCCCACCGGATAAACATGCCGTGAATGCTGACATGCGAGGCTACACTTGTGGGATTGGATTACTCATACATAGCAGGAACCAGATATGACACACCCTGATGTCACAATGGCAACCGAAACTATCCACAACCCCAATGAACCGCGACATTACTTGCGCGCGAAGCCAGTGCCCCGGCTTGTGCGCGTAAAGCGCAACGGCCAGGTGATTGCTGAGAGCCGGAGCGCCTTGCGCGTTACCGAAGTGGCGAAGGACATTTACGATCCGGTGTTCTACTTTCCCAAGGCAGATATCACTGCCGATCTCTCACTGGTTGAGGGACAGGTGACACACTGCCCGCTGAAAGGTGACGCCAGCTATTTTCGCGTCGATGGCAGCGCGGACGGCATCGCCTGGAGCTACGAGTCGCCGCTGGACTTCATGGCGGTGCTGACGGGTCTCGTCGCCTTTTGTCCGGACGAGGTTTCGATCGAGGAAGTAGGCGCTAACTAGGTAATCCGCGTAAGCTCAGCGTCCCTATCATCGGAGGCCCGCCTGTGTGTTCGGTTGCCCGCTTGTTGCGCCTGGTGCTGCTGCCTGGGTATTTTGCGTTCCCGCTTCCTGCATGGGCATTGAGCTGTCTCGATGACGCCTCGCAGGTAGAGCGCGCCGATGCTGTTTTTTCCGCCATCCCAATGAAGGCGGAGGTTCTGGCTGATCAAAAAGTGGCAATCTTCCAGGTCGATGTTTACAGGGTTTGGAAAGGCCATGTGCAGGTTCAGGAGACGGTGTCAGTCATATTGCAGCGAGCTTTTATTCTCGGCGATGAGGTGGTGATCGCAGCAAACAGGGACGAGGCTGGGCGGTTTAGTGTCGGTCGCTGTGAATTGGCGAGAGACACCTGGCGAGAGCCCGACTGGGTGGAGAATACTCTGGGCGCACCCGAATTCGAGTTTGTTCCAGATCTGTTCAGCGCACCGGTACCTCAGTAGCTGTTTGAACACGAGGGCCGTTTACTCCTTTGCAGGGCCAGGTTGCGGTGGTCAAAACCTGTTCGTGAGCTCAGTTCGAGCAGCTTGGAGTTGTTCGTTTATCTGGGGGGTGTCAGCCCTGATAGAGCCGCATCAGGCCGACTGTGTTCCCCAGGCCGTGTGCGATGGCCGCAGGCCAGATTGCACCTCTCCCCAGTACCGTGATGGTGCCGTAGATGAGCCCGCTGACAAACGTCTCGGCAATGCCCACACCGCCCTGGTAGCTGTGGACCATGCCGAAGACGGCTGCCTGGACGATAAGAGCGGTGAGGATTCCCGAGGGCTTTCGGCCTAGCAATGCGATGAGCCCTTGTAGCAGCAGAATTCGGAATGCGAGCTCCTCCCCAAAGGCGGCGAAGGTCCAGCTCAGGGCCAGGAGTTTTGCCAGCTCCCGTGTGGAGCCAGCCACGGCATCGAAGCGCGACAGGTCTCGGGTGTCATTGAAGAGCTGTGCCCAGAGTGGTTCCAGTGCCCAGGACAACACCAGGACTGCCGCCACGCCCATCAACCCCAGCGCCAGGTGCTGCAGTCGAGGGCGGGTGAATCCGAAACGATCCACACTGACACCAAATCTCGGGAAGGTGTTTAGGGCGAACACTACGGCACCGATGTACAGCACAGTGGCATAGGGGGCTAGCACAGCCAGCGGTAGATCGCTGCCGGTGGAGAAGCGCACCACGGCGGTGAACAGCAGCATCGCACCGTAAATGCACACGATAATCGCTGTCCGTGGCTGCTCCATGGGCCCAGTATAACGGCGGCAATGGGGGAGCTGTTCAGGGCTGTTGATGGCAGCTCGCCCGGGCACTGCGTATCATGTGTCCGATAGCTCGACACATCACCTGACCTCACAGTGATCTACAGATGACCCTGTACGCCATCCTCTCAGCATTGTTCACCGCCGGCCTGCCGTTGTTTGTGATGGCGTTTGTGTTGGTGGCTCTGGCATTCCATCGCGGCTGGTTGGCGGGTGAGAGTGTGCAGGAAATCCGGAGCAGCATCGAAGCGCTGGGTAAAAAGCAGAAAGGTAAGAAGAATCGCCGCAAGCTCGATCCGGCGATGGGCCGCTGGTTCCAATTTGGGGGCGGCTTCTATGGCCTGGTGGCACTGTATACCTGGCTGCTGATCGAGTGGGCGGATGTCGCTGATTCCCTGTCCGATCTGGGCGGCATCTTTTTCAGCTTCGATCCCGGTGTCGTGTTTGAGCTGGCGCTCGCCCTGTTCATTGAATCGATTATCAACTTCGGCCTGGCTATCGGCTGGCCGGCCTACTGGCTGGCGGAGTCGCAGGGCAACTGGCTGTTGTTGCTCGTGGCGTACGCCGGCTACTGGCTGGGTATCAAGGCGGCGCATATTGCCTGGCGCCGCGGTTGGGTCGGCGATGCCGTCGGTCAGGTCGCCGCGCGGTTTGGTCGCGGCGGCCCATCAGAATCCCAATAGGCGCTGTGGTGCCCTGAGCGAGCGGCTTCACGTACAATCGGCGACCCTATTGTCTCCGCGCGCTCATGCCTCTTCTTAAACTCGACAGCCTCAGCCTCCAGTACGGCCCCCAGGTGTTGCTCGACGAGATCGAGTTAACCGTGGAGCCGGGGGACCGGATTGGCTTGCTGGGGCGCAACGGGGCCGGCAAGTCGACGCTGCTCAAGGTCATCAGCGGCAGCGTTGTCGCCGAGAGCGGTGAGCGCTGGTTGCGCCCGGGCGCGCGCATCGCCTACCTGGACCAGTCGCTGCCGAATGCCGACGAGCAGGATGTCTACGATGTAGTGGCTCATGGCCTGGCCGACATCGGCGACCTGCTGGCGCGCTATCACCACTGCATTGTCGAGAACGACATGAAAGGCCTGGCCCGCGCCCAGGCCGAACTGGAGGCGAAGGACGGCTGGCTGCTGGCACAGCGCGTGGAGTCGGTCATCAGCCAGTTGCAGCTCCCGGGTGATGCGAAGATAAAAACCCTGTCCGGCGGCTGGCGGCGACGGGTTGCCCTCGGCCAGGCGCTGGTCAGCGAGCCCGACATCCTGCTGCTGGATGAGCCCACCAACCACCTGGATATCCCCGCCATCGAGTGGTTGGAGAAAACCCTCAGGGACTACCCGGGAGCGATTCTGTTCATCACCCACGACCGGGCCTTCCTGCAGGGTCTGGCCAATACCATAGTCGAACTGGACCGGGGCCATCTGCGCCGCTGGCAGGGAGACTACCGGGGCTTCCTGCGGTTTCGTGACCAGCAGCTCGCGGCGGAGGAGAAAGAGAACGCCCTGTTCGACAAGCGCCTGGCGGAGGAAGAGAAGTGGATTCGCCAGGGCATCAAGGCGCGGCGCACCCGCAATGAGGGCCGGGTGCGGGCACTCAAGGCCATGCGCGAAGAGCGCAGCCAGCGACGGGAGCATGCCGGCCAGGCCAAATTCCGGGTGGAAGCGGCGGACCGTTCCGGCAAGCGCGTGGCGGAAGTGGAGGAGGCCAGCGTCAGCTTCGACGGGAAAACCGTCATCGACAAACTCTCGACGCTGGTCACCCGCGGAGACCGCATTGGCATAGTGGGCGCCAACGGCGCCGGTAAAACCACACTGCTGAAGCTGCTGCTGGGTGAGCTGGAACCGGACAGCGGTGCGGTGACTCTGGGCACCAAACTCGAGGTCGCCTACTTCGACCAGCTTCGCGCCTACCTGGACCCGGAGAAAGACCTGATCGACAACGTTTGCGGTGGCCAGGAGTTTATCGAGGTGGGCGGCAGCCGGCGCCACGCGATTTCTTATCTCGGGGATTTCCTGTTTACGCCCGACCGGGTGCGCACTCCCGTCAAAGCCCTGTCCGGCGGTGAGCAGAACCGCGCCATCCTTGCGCGCCTGTTCTCCAAGCCCGCCAACCTGCTGGTGCTGGATGAGCCCACCAATGACCTCGACGTGGAAACCCTGGAACTGCTGGAAGAGATCCTGATGGACTACAAAGGCACGGTGTTGCTGGTCAGCCACGATCGTGCCTTTATGGATAACGTGGTCACCAGCATCCTGGTGCTGGAAGGCAACGGCAAGGTGAGCGAGCACGTGGGGGGCTACAGCGACTGGGTCGCGCGAGGTGGTCGTCTGGTCGGGCTGGACGATCCGGCGCCTGGCCGTGCTGAGGCGCCAAAGCAGGACAGCAAGCCTGCGCAATCCAGCAAGGAAACCGCGCCCAGGGCCAGGAAGCTCTCCTATAAGGACCAGCGTGAGCTCGACGCCCTGCCGGAGCGCATAGAAGCGCTGGAAGCAAAGCAGGCAGAGCTGGAGGCGACGGTTTCTGCGCCGGAGTTCTACGACCAGGATCATTCGGTCACCAACGGTGTGCTGGAGGCACTCACGGCCCTGCAGGCGGAGTTGGAAGCTGCCTACGAGCGGTGGGCCGAGCTCGCCGACTGACCGCGCCGGAGCGCTTTTGCATCGCGTTCTAGAGGGCCGATTACGGCCAGTCCGACAGAGGGGTTTTGCTAGTCTGTACTCTCCAGGCACCGCGCAGTCCGGCGCTCGCCAGACCCAGAGAAACGCCTATGAACGTACCCGCGCCCGCCGCGTTCGCGCCCTACGCAGACGCTCTACTCAGCCGAGGATTCTGCCGGTTGCCGGGGCTGTTGAGCGCTGGGGAATGCCGGGATTTTATCGCCCAGTATGATCGCGAGCAGCAGTACCGCTCCACCATCGACATGGCGCGCTACAACTTCGGCAGCGGCCAGTACCGCTACTTTGCCGACCCGCTTCCCGAGCGGATCGCGCAGCTCCGTGCGCAGTTCTACGAGCTGCTGGTCGCAACGGCAAACACCTGGTCACAGCGGATGAAGCGAGGCGAGGGTTTCCCTGCCCGCTTCGCCGATTATGAAAAAACGCAACACGGCCACCAGCAAACCACACCCACACCGCTTATCCTCCGCTACCACCCGGGGGACTACAACTGCCTGCACCAGGACATTTCCGGGGAGCACTACTTTCCCTACCAGATGATCATCGCGCTCAGTCAGCCGGGGCGGGATTTCGACGGTGGTGAACTGGTGTTCACGCAGCAACGGCCCCGCATGCAGACCATCCCGCATATCGTGATACCGCAGCAGGGTGACGTCGTGATCGTGACTGCGAAACACCACCCCTGTCTGGGCAAGCGCGGCTATTACCGCAGCGAGTTCCGGCACGGTGTGGCCGAGGTCACCCGTGGTGAGCGCTTCTGTCTGGGCATCATCTTCCACAACTACGCCGGGCCTGCCCGAGACAGCCAGCAATGCCCGGAACCGCTCCACAGCTCAGCCGGCAGGCAAAAGGAGGTAGCATCATGACCATATTGGAACTGGGTGCCCTGGGTGAGCTGCTGGGTTCGATCGCGGTGCTCGCCACGCTGGTCTACCTGTCGGTGCAGGTGCGACAAAACACGCGAGCCATGGAGGAGGGCAAACGGCTGGCCCTGGCCCAGACCTACAAGACCCGCGCCGACGCCCTGCAGCTAATGCTGGTGCAGGCGGCGGATTCGGAGTACATCGGCCCGATCATCACCCGCCTGACCAGCGCCGGTTATCCCGATGACATCAGTGCGCTCAACCAGCTCTCGGTAGAGGAGCGCGGGCGATTCCGTCAGTGGCAGATCGCCCAGCAAACCCACTGGGACAATATGCACTTCCAGTACGAGCAGGGCTTTCTGGACGAGGCCTACTACCGTGACGCCTTCGTCACCCGCGTGCGCCGCCTGGCACCTACCTGGGAGGCATTGAACATCCACGGTGGCCGGCGCGCTTTCCATGCCGAGATCGATCGTATCCTGTCTGAAGCGCAGCTTGGTGATGAATCATGCCGTGCTGCACCCATGCAAATCCGGTCTTGAAAATGAGTATGCCCCGGCGCCTCACACGTTTTCGATAGCGCGATATACTTTCCGTCTGACGACAGGAGTGAGCGCATGGTGAGTATCGAGTTTCTGATGACATCCCTGGTGGTGGTGCTGATACCGGGCACCGGAGTGCTCTATACGGTGGCGATTGCCCTGTTCATGGGGCGCCGGGCCAGCACCGCCGCCGCGCTTGGGTGCACACTCGGCATTGTGCCGTCGCTGCTGGCCAGCATATTGGGCCTGGCGATCGTCATTCACACCAGCGCACTGGCCTTCCAAATCGTCAAGTACGCGGGTGTCGCCTATCTGCTCTACCTGGCCTGGTCGATGTTGCAGTCCTCCGGCCCTCTGGCGCTCGCTGACCCTGACAAGGGTGAGAGCAAGCAGAGCCTGGTATCCGTGGCCTTCAAAGGATTTCTTATCAATATCCTGAACCCGAAGCTCACAGTGTTCTTCCTGGCCTTTCTGCCGCAGTTTATTCCCGCCCATGTGGAGCAGGCGACCCAGGCCATGCTCACGCTGGGCCTGGTTTTCATGCTCATGACATTCGTGGTCTTCGTGGTCTATGGCCTGCTGGCGGTGCGCGTGCGGCAATACGTGATTCACTCGGAGACCATCAGCGTCATCATCCAGCGGGTGTTTGCGGGTAGCTTTGCGGCCTTGGGGCTCAAACTGGCGCTGACCAGCCGCGAGTAGTGGCGCGCGGCCCGCGGGGCCGTCAATTCAGCAGCACATCCGAACAGATACTTCTCACATCGTGGGCCTGCCCACCCTGTTCCAGGGTCAGGTAGAGGGTGATCAGGTAAAAGCCCACGAAGATGAAGTCGCTGTGCAGCTTGTAGTCGTGTTCGATAAAGAACGCGAACAGCTCGTCGAAGGAGGTTTTGAAGGCATCGACCGAGAACGTCTGTGCATGTTGATCGATGCCGAAGTGGCTGTTTAGCAGCCCCTTGAGCTCTGCCTCTGCCCGCTTGCCCATGCCCGGCCTCAGCATACCCATCTGCTTGAGTGCTCTGTCGAAGGCATTTTGGTCGTCGCTGTAGAACGACCGGTACAGGGCCACCATGCCGTTTCGGAACTCCGGTCGCAGCCGAATCCACAGCCCGTTGGGGGCAAAGTGCAGGGTGTCTTCGTCGAGGCCGAAGTGGATGCCGCGCAGGTCGATGAACATACCATCCTCGCTCAACCACTGGGCAAAATAGAGCCTGAGAATGGCATCGCCGGCCACCGAGAACTGCGTTTCATCAGCAAGGCTGTTGAAGCGCTCCAGACCGCGCAGCGTCGAGGTGCATTCGATGTCCGGTACCGCTTCCGCCAGGCTGGCGCGCAGGCTGCGCACGCCGCGGCCCGTCACATAACGGGTACTGACTTCTCGCATCGCGCCCAGCAGCGGCGTCCATTCAATGGCGTCCCAGCCGCTGGTCGGTACAAAGCGCATCATTTGGCGCAGGTCCTTGGGAACGAAAGCAGGGAGTTTCATTGAGGCAATACCACCACATCAGCCACGGGGTTTCCATGATGCGGTGGTCAGGGTAGCTGCGTAAAGCCCGCGTACCTGATCCACTCTGGTCCAGAGGCCGGAGCTGCACAGCGACGGGGCTGTGGTTTGCGGGATGGCTGCACTATTCTTGCAGTTTGCCGTGAAGATGCGCCCGCAGGTGGGCCTCACTCTCTGGGTCGGCGGGATAGAACGCTTCTATGGTCAGGCCCTCGACGGTAGCCGCCATGGGAGCAGCGAACTTGAGCCGGGTGGTGACCAATGAAATGTCACGGCCCTGCAGGCGCAGTATCATCGGCACGGCAAAGTCATGGGCAAAAGGCGTGCTCGTGGCTTGAACGTCGCTGTCACTGGCCATCCAGGCGTTCACTTCCTCGGACAGCGCCTGCAGCGAGGGCTCGCCGGGATACATCAGCAATTGCCCCTGCAGTGATCGCAGTAGCAGGGCTGACAGTTGTGACCAGTTGGCGATGTGGTTACGGATGCCGCGGGGGTGAAACACCAGGCGCATGATGTTGTGCTCAGCCCGATTGGCCAGCAACTCGGGGTCGACCAGTTCGGCCAGCAGCACATTGTGTGCCTCGTTGTAGGCCAGCACCTCCCAGGCCGGGTTTACCGCGAAGGCAGGGAACGGGCTGTGGCTCGCGAGAATCATGTCCACCACCTTGCGCACATGCAGCATCTTGTTGTCGCTGATGGGCGCCTCCTCGTAGCGCGGTGCGAAGCCAGCCAGCATCAACAGATGGTTCTGTTCCTGCAAGGGAATCTGCAGCGTGTTGGCCAGCAGTAGCAAAGTCTCCGGACTGGCCTTGCCGCGCCCGGTCTCGATAAAGCTCAAGTGGCGTGCCGAGATGTTTGCCTGCCCCGCCAGTTCCAGTTGGCTGAGCCTCCGGTGCACGCGCCATGAGCGGATGTGCTGGCCGACATTGGGGTCAGCCTCCCGTCGTTCAAGACCCATTGCCTGATCCCGTTTGCTGCAAACTTGCGAGTCGATTCTGATACTCGAGGGGCGCGGCAGCAATATCAATCGTTGCGCTGGCTGCGGCCGCTGCGAACCGCCAGCGTGAAGTCGCGAATTTCGCGCACCACGGCGGCCGGGTTGTCCGTATAAATTGCATGGGATGCCTGCGGCAGGATGTGTTGTCGGCTGTTGCTGGATAGCCGTGTCAATTCGACCTGTAAGCGATCCCACACCGCTTGTGCGTCGGCGCAGTCAATGCCGGCGGAGCCGTCGGTGGCGCAGTAGGTGTCAGCGCTCCTGCCGGCGCTAATCACCAACAGGGGCAAGTCCCCGAGATCGGGTGTGGTGCGAACCGCGTCGGGCAGAGCCTGCATACCGGCCGCGAACTCCGCGCCCAGGGCCGGCCAGTAGTCGGTGGTCATCATGACGGCCTGGATATGAGCCTCCTGCTGTTCACTGGCAAAACCCTGCGGCGGCAGGCCCGACAGGCGCATCAGGCCGAAGCGTGCCATCCAGGTGGCCATACCCATTTGCCCGAGGGTGGCCTCCATGAGCTCGCTGACGCTTGGCGGGAATTCGGTCCACTGGTCTTCGTGGGCGGCGTCCGCCAGCACCAGTCCGGCTACCTCATCGGGGTACAAGCTGGCGTAGAGCCGGATGAGATAGCCGCCCATCGAATGCCCCACCAGGATGTAGGGCGGCTGCTCGCCGGCCAGTTCCAACAGGCCGTGGAGGTCCCGGACGTAGTCCTGTCCGGACAGGGTGCTTTGTGGCGCCTCACTCAAACCCAGGCCTGCGCGATCATAGCTGCAGACGCGGGCGCTGTCGGCGAGCTCATCCTGGATGTGGCGCCAGTGTGCCGACCAGCTGCCGGCGCCCGCTTCGAACACGATGGTGGGCGCCCGCTGGCCAATACAACGGATAAACAATGACCTGCCGTTGACCCTGTGGAATTCGCTGCCGGCGCGAAGCTGTTGCAGGTCGCGCGCGCTGCCCATCAACTGGTACAGGTAGCCTGCCAGCAGCAGCGTCAATGGGATAGCGATGGCAGCAAGGCCGATCAGCCGCAATGCACGTTTCACCTGGTCTCCCCGGCGGCGCCATCGTGGATACCCTGCCGATTATGGCGCTGCCGGTACGCGCTGCAATTACCTGCTTGGTAATGCCGGCGCTTACTCAACGGGCGGACTTGCTTACTGCAGGTCCCGGTAGAAATCGGTGAGCCATGCCTGCCACTGCCCTCGCGGTTGCTCCTGCACGGCGCGGCCGAGGCTGAACTCCATGACCGCCCGTTCCCCGTCCATGGTGCGGGGCATGGGCATCAGGAATACACCGTGTTGCTCGCTCCAGGTGATGGCGCGTTCCACCAACGCATTGGGATCAACGGCCAGCTTGAGGCGAAACACGTTGGTGGGTGGTGCCTCCGGCGTCGTGACCAGTCCCATCTCGCCGAACACGCCCGCCAGCCAGCTCGCGGACTCAACGGCCGCGGGGATTGCCGCGAGATTCCGCTCCATGCCGGCGCGGGCAGCCAGCACGTAGGGGAACAAGGAGAAGAGGTTGCCGCCGGCCCGGGCGATCCAGGTTTTCGCCTCGGCGATAAAGTCTTCAGGGCCGGCCAGCACCGACCCGGCAATACCACCGATATCCTTGTAGAAGCTCACGTAGACCGAATCAAACAGGCCGGCGATGTCCGCCATGCTCCTGCCGTAGTGCGGTGTGCACTGCCAGAGGCGGGCACCGTCCATATGAAGCTTGATGCCCTGCTGCCTGGCCCACTGGCTCTGGGCCTCAAGTTGTTCCCAGCCCGGAAGTTGGCCACCGATCTCCCGCATGGGCAGTTCCAGCAGGGCGGCTGCCAGCGCATCGGTGGCCTTGAGGTCATCGAGGCTCACCACGCGGTCAGCCTGCCCCAGCAGGGTGGTGTCCAGCCCGTAGAGCACCTCGCTGGCATTGTGCTCGTGGAGCTTGAGATGGCTGGTCGCGTGAAAGCCGACGTGACGGCTGCCGGCCGCCTCCGCCCAGATGCGCAGGGCGATGCTCTGGGCCATGGTGCCGCTCACCAGGAACACGGCGGCGGGCTTGCCCAGCAGCTCGGCGATATCGCGCTGGAAGGACTCGATCAACTCACCCTCGCCGTACAGGTCCTGGGCGTCGTAGCGCTGCGCCCAGCGGCTGATGTCGGCCAGTTGCTCGGCCATGCTGAGCGGGGGGTGACCGGTGAGGCGGTAGTCGCAGGCGTCTACCACCTCCCGGTAGCGGGTCTTGAGGGCATCATCGATCATGCCGCGATGATACTCGAAGCGGGTGCCAGTGCCTGTGGCCGGTTCGGAAACCGGGCGCCGAATCGCTGGTTCAGGGCGCGCAGGATTGCCAGGACCTTTTCTGCGCCGGCCCGGCCGGGCTGGGAGCTCTGGAACTCCAGGCCGACGATGCCGCGGAAATCCTTGCTGGCGAGTCTCTCGAAAATCACCGGGAAGTTGATTTCACCGGCTCCCGGCTCAACCCGTCCGGGGTTGTCCGCCACCTGGATATAGGCAATCTCATCCCAGGCCAGCTCCAGGTTGGTCAGCAGGTCGCCGCCGTGAATTTGCTGGTGCCAGAGGTCATACAGCACTTTTACCGACGGCATGTCCACGGCTTTGCTGATCAGGTAGGCATGGCCCAGCTCTGTCATGAATGTGCCGGGCCAGCCTTTCCGGTTGATGGGTTCCAGTGCCAGTACAAGGCCTTCCTCGGCCGCCGCTGCTCCCGCCCACTTTAGGTTCTCGATCATGTTGGCGGTCTGGTAGTCGCGCGGCAGGTGCGGGTGGGCAGCGCCGGACAAGGTCGTGACATGGGTCGCCCCGACCCGGCGCGCGGCTTGCGCTGTGGCGCGGACTTCGTTGACCAGCCGCCGCCGCTCTGCTTCATCCGGGAGTACGAAGCTGGGCCGGTTGTATACCATGGTGTTGACGATCACGCCCATGTCCATGCCATTCAGTGCCAGCGCGCGACCAATGGCAGCCTGCTCGGATTCCGGGCGCAGGCTGAAGAAGTTGTCTTCGACCGCGGTGAAGCCCTGGTCGGCAATGAAATGCACCTGGTCCACGGGGTTGCGGCCTGCGAGATGCCGGAACAGGCCATCGTCCGGTGAGTTCAGGCTCAGGTGCGGTGCGAATCGGAGTCCTTTGGTCCGGTTCATGAGGTGTGTCCTCCCTGCTTGTGGTGGGTTGAGTGAGTACCTGTGAGCGTCTCCAGCCAGAGGGTGACGAAGGGCAGCAGGATATAGAGCATGATCGGCACCATGGTCAGGCTGATCACCAGGGTTCGCGCCGGCAGCGGCCAGTGGCCGAGCAGTGGGTCGCTGGCCAGCGACAGCACGGTGATGGTGGGGTAAACGGCCAGCCAGGTGGCAAAGGCCTGGGCGACGCCTGCGCGACGCGCGGTTCGTTTTGCGCTAGACATGGTTCCAGGCCTCCATGTTCTCCTCCAGGTGCGCCACGGAGGTGGTACCCGGTATGACGATGATGTTGGGCGAGCGTCGGAGCAGCCAGGCCAGCGCCTCCTGCGCCGGCAGCGTGGCTCCCTGGCGCATGGGGTGGGCACCGAGCGGGCCGTAGGGCAGGAAGGCGATGCCGCGCGCGTGGGTGTAGTCCACCAGCTCGCCGTCACCGGCCTCTTCCTGGTTGAAGCGGTTCTGCACCGAGGCGATGGGTGCAACGCCCAGAGCGCGGTCGAGTTGTTCGCGGTCGACGTTGGACAGACCGATGAAGCGTACCTTGCCCGCCTGGCGAGCCGCCTCTATCGCGCCCACCGAGTCCTCGATCGGTACGGCCGGGTCCACCCGATGCAGTTGGAACAGCGGCAGTTGCTCCAGCTTCAGGTTGCGAAGTGCCGCGTCAATCTGGGCGCCGAGTGTCTCGGGCCGCCCGTCGATGACGATCTGGTCGGGGGCGCGCTTGTCGACGCCGCCCTTGGTGGCGACCAGGACGTCGTCGGCGTAGGGGTGGAGCGCGTCTGCGATCAGTTTGTCCGCCCACTCCGGCCCGTAGGCACGGGCGGAATCGATGAACTGCACGCCCAGTTCCACGGCGCGTTGCAGCAAGGCCTTGCCCTCCTCCCAGTGCGGGTAGGGGCCAAAGTTGCCGGGTTGGCCGGTCAGGCGCATGGCGCCGAAGCCGAGCCGGTTGACGGTGAGCTCGCCACCGATGGCGAAGGTTCTGTTGCTGGCTGTGTGTTGCATGCTGTCTTCCTCATTGCTCGTTGTGTGTTGCGTTGAGGCTACTTTCGGACAAATCCGCTTCTGGCTGTAGACGCATGACTGCTATATCAGCTATACGTAATGCGTATGAGCAAGACCTCTGACAGGATCAGCCTCCTGCAAACCTTCGTGCGGATAGCGGAGGCGGGCAGTATCAGCGCGGCTGGCCGTAACCTGGGGATTTCCCAGCCGGCGGCGAGCCGCCAGCTCGCCGAGCTGGAAAGCCGGCTCAGCACCCAGCTGTTTCGCCGCAGCACCCATTCCCTGGCGCTCACCGACGCCGGTGCCGAGTTGCTGGTTGAGGCGCGCCAGCTCATCGAGGGCTGGGAGTTGATGGCGGAACGCCACGTGCAGAGCGACGCTGAGCTGCGCGGGGGGCTGAAGGTTGTGGCCCCGGTGGCATTGGGGCAGCAGCACCTGGCACGCATCGCCTTTGCCTTCCAGCAGGTCCACCCGGGTGTAGATATCACCTGGCTGCTGGAG
The DNA here is from genome assembly GCA_965229625.1 of Halieaceae bacterium. Classification (GTDB taxonomy): domain Bacteria; phylum Pseudomonadota; class Gammaproteobacteria; order Pseudomonadales; family Halieaceae; genus JANQIO01. The sequence continues at coordinate 2,606,242 of CBDDJJ010000001.1, read as the reverse complement.
GATGAACCGATACGGTTTTCCGAAGTCGGCTGCGACTGCTGGATCAAGGTGGGGCCGGTGCCGGATGATCGCCTGGTGGTGCGCAAGCTCGGCGCCGTATCGCGGCTGCTGGTGGCGGCCAGCGGGTTTGTCGCCAGCTTTGGTCGCCCACGCTCCCCGGAGAAAGCGGAACGCCTGCCGCTGGTGGCACTGGCCCCCTACGAGGGTGGGCGTATTCCGCTGGCACGGGGCAGCGCCCGGCGCGAAATCCAGCCACCGGTGCGCATGCAGACCAACAATATTTTTGCGCTCAAGCAGGCTGTCACCCAGGGCCTCGGTATGGCGGTGCTGCCCGCCTGGTTCGTGGCAGGCGAACTGGCCGCCGGCGAGCTGCTTGACCTGTTACCCGGCTGGCGCGCCCCCAGCCTGGATATCAACCTGGCGTATGCCCCGGGCCGCTACCAGTCGCAAAGGCTGCGTCGCTTTGTCGAGTGGCTGCAGGCCGAGGTACCATCGCTTGACGGGGTCGACGCCTGAGGTCCGCGGCGTGAACAGGGACAGGATGAACGCCAGCGAAACAGACCAGGCCAATATCCAGCAGCTCGATTTCGAGCGCATTCGCATCCTCTACACCAATATGAAGTGGGGGTTCCTGGGTGTCGCATCGGCGTCGCTCATGCTCTATGTCACCATTGTGCACTTCTCCTCAAGCGCCACCGCCAACCTGTGGCTGGCCGCCGTCGTGGCGGGTAATCTGCCACGGGCGCTGATTACCTGGCAGTTTGAACGCGGCCTCGGGACGGGCGATATCACTCCGGCCACCATCCGGCCCTGGGAGCACCGGATTACCTTCTGGAGTATCCCGGCCTACTTCGCCATCGTCGCTTCGATCTTCCTGCCCTACGGCAATCACTCTGCCGATGCGGTACTGGTGTGTGCCCTGGTCTTCATGAACATGGTGGCCGGCGCGGTGATCATGCTGAGCACCTCCCTGCGGGTTGTGGTGATTTTCCTGACCGTGGTGACCCTGGCGATCTTCCTGCGCTTCCTGTTGCTGCCGGACATGATCTTCACGGCGCTGGCGATTATCTTCCTGCTGGGCTACCTGCAGGTGGTGCGCCTGATCCGGGACCAGCACAGGATGATCAGCGAGAACATCGCGCTGAAGATTGAAAACTCCCTGTCGGCCCTCGTCGATCCGCTCACCCAGTTGGCCAATCGCCGGCAGCTGTCCGTGGTGGTGGAGAAGCTGCTGCCCGCTGCCGAGCGCAGCGGGGAGCCCTTCTGCGTGGTCATGCTGGACCTGGACCACTTCAAGCAATACAACGACACGCGTGGCCACAGCGCCGGGGACGCGCAGCTGGTGGCAGTTGCCGCGGTATTGCGCGAGCATTCTCGCAAGGAAGACTTGGTGGTGCGCTATGGCGGCGAGGAGTTCATGCTGGTATTGCCCCGTACCGGGCTGGGGCAGGCCCGGATTATCGCCGAACGCATTTGCGCCGAGGTCAGGGCGGAGACCGAGCTCACCGTCAGCATGGGCCTGGCGGAATACACCGATGCCCAGCAATTTGAAGAACTCGTGCGTCGCGCCGACCAGGCGTTGTACGCGGCAAAAAGCCAGGGCCGCGACCAGGTGGTCCTGGCGACGGCGGAGATGACTTGATATGGCAACCCTCAATCGATCTGTGGTGCTCGCGCGCCGTCCCGACGGCAACCCGGTGGAAGCCGACTTCGCGGTAAAGGAGGCCGAGCTGGCGCCGCTCGCTGAAGGCCAGTTCCTGTGCCGCAATCACTATATTTCGCTGGATGCGGGTTTCCGAAAATGGATGAACGAGGGCGCCGGCGACGAGGTGTTGCCGGCGATGGCACTGGGCGAGCCGGTCATGGGCCTGGTGCTGTCCGAGGTAGTGCAGAGCCGCAACGCCGACTATGAAACCGGCACCTGGCTGATGGCGCGCTTTGCCTGGCAGGAATACTCCGTGAGTGACGGCAGCGATTTTATTGCCCGCCTGCCGGGCGAACTGGAGTTTCCGCCCAGCGCCTACATGGGGGTGTTGGGGGACACCGGGATGTCCGCCTACTTCGGCATGACCGAGCTGGGCAGACCGGAGCCGGGAGAGACCGTGTTGATCAGCGGCGCCGGCGGTGGTGTCGGGTCCATTGCCGGGCAGATTGCCAAAATGCGCGGCGCCCACACCGTGGGCATCGTCGGCAGCGCCGACAAGGGGCGCTGGATCGTGGAGACCCTCGGTTACGACGCGGCGGTGATTCGCGGTGATCAGCTACTGGTCGAGATTGCCGAGGCCTGCCCCAAGGGTGTCGACCTGTATTTCGACAATGTGGGTGGTCCGCTGCTGGAAACTGCGATCGGTGTGATGAACCATCGCGGACGGCTGGTGCTGTGTGGCGCGGTTGCCGGCTACGGCGACGAGGAGCCGGCGCCCGGGCCGCGCAATATGTTCGAGGTGGTGACCAGGGAGCTGTCGATCCAGGGCTTCATGACCCATTTCCGCCACGAGCGCTACGATGAGGCCCGCGAGCAGCTCGCCGCCTGGATGCGTGAAGGCAAGCTGGTGTCACCCGAGCATCGCCTGCAGGGCATCGACCAGGTGGCGAAGGCCTACGCCGACCTGTTCGCCGGCCGCAACTACGGAAAAACGGTGGTTGAGTTGTCTTAGACCAGGGGCGCTCAGCGCACGAAGCCGATCACAGCAATGAAGTGGCTGATGGAGCCCATCAGCACGAACAGGTGCCAGATGCCGTGGGCGTGGTCCAGCTTGCCCAGCTTGTCCAGCACGTAGAACACGACCCCGCCGGTATAGGCCAGGCCGCCAATCAGCACCCACAGGTAGCCCGCCGGGGGCAGGCCATCGCGCAGGCCCTCCAGGTCCAGGGAGACCAGCCAGCCCATGCCCAGGAACAGTACCACCTGGGCAATCTTCACGGCGCGGCCGCGCATGAACACTTCCGACAGCGTGCCCAGCAGCGCCAGCACCCACACGCTCACCAGGATGCGAAGGCCACTGCTGGCCGGCATGCTGATCAACATGAAAGGCGTATAGGAACCGGCGATCAGCAGGTAGATGGAAATATGGTCCAGCACCTTGAACAGCTGCTTCAGGCGTGGGAACGGAAAGCTGTGGTACAGGGTAGACATGGTGTAGAGCAACACCAGGGTGAACCCGAATATGCTGAAACCGGTGATGACCAGTGGGCGGCCGACCTGGATGGCCACCGCGAGGAGCGCCCCCAGGCCGACCAGTGCAAGCACTGCGCCGACCAGGTGGCTGATGCTGTTGAGGCGTTCTCCGTAATACATACCAGGTCCAGCCTACAGCCTTGGGATTACAGGGCGACGATATTGCTCGCCTGAGGGCCCTTGGCGCCGTCGGTGACGACAAACTCTACTTTCTGGCCGTCGGTCAGCGTCTTGAAGCCGCTGCCAACGATATTGCTGAAGTGAGCAAATACATCCGGGCCATTTTCCTGCTCGATGAAGCCGAAGCCCTTGCTCTCGTTAAACCACTTAACCGTTCCGGTTACTGTCTCTGACATGATTCAGTCCTTTAAAACTAATAAATAACTATCGCGCACGGTTATCGCCGCGGGCGACCGCGTAGTTAGTAAGACCAAAATTCAGACACTGCGAAACGTGATGGAGCTGCGAACTGCGGGAATAATCAAGGTACTTCAAACTACTGGGGGCAAGTGTAGACCATCCCCCGGCACTTTGATCGAAATATTTTGATTATTTTGCCGCGACCCGCTGCTCAGCGTACTGGGTCACGAAGGGGTAGTCGGGTTTGCCATTGGGTGCCCGCTGCAGGTTGTCTATCGCAAACACCAGCTTCGGCACCTTGTAGTCAGCGAGGTGCTCGCGGCAGTGGGCCTGAATAGCGGCCACATCGAGATTGGCATCGGTAAGCGCCGGGCCTTCCACCACAGCCACCACCTGCTTGCCAAAGCGTTCGTGTGGAAGCCCGACCACCAGCGCATCGCTGATGGTCGGGTGCTGCACCAGCACGGTTTCCACTTCCACCGTGTAGACCTTTTCACCGCCGGTGTTGATAACGGTGGAGTCGCGCCCCAGCAGCACAATCATGCCGTCGTCACGCACGGTGCAGCGGTCGCCGGTTTTCACGAAGCGCACGCCGTCGATGTCCAGGAAAGTCTCAGCGGACTTTTCCGGTTCCTTGTAGTAACCGATCGGCGAGAAGCCGCCCGAGTAAATCATGCCGATGGTGTCGCTGCCCGGCACCACGTCCTTGAGGTCTTCATCCAGTACCCGGGTGGTGGGCAGCGGGCTGAACACGCCGGCTTCGGGGGTGGAGATGCCGTAGCCGATGGCCTCGGAGGAGCCCAGGGTATCCAGCATGAACAGGTCGGGCTTGTGCTTGAGGAATACACTCTTGCTGGCATCACTCATGGCGGCGCCGGAGCTGACCAGCATCAGCAGGCTGCTGATGGTGTCTTCATCGGCGCGCCGTTCCAGGGCCTCGGTCAGGGGCATGGCAAAGGCGTCGCCCACCAGCACCAGGCAGCCAACGCCATGGCGCTTGATGGCATCCAGGGTGGTGTCTGCATCAAAGCGCTTGCCGGGCAGGGTCACCACGGAATTGCCCTGGCCCATCATCATCAGCGCGGTGATGAAGGCGGCACCGTGCATCAGCGGGCTGAGGCTCAGGAAGGGCATGCCGCCAGGCAGGCGGTTTACGTTGGCCACGTGTTCTTCGATGGTGGCCGGGTGCTCCTCGATGCCCAGCAACATCTTCAGCGCGTTGCCGGTGGCGGTCTGGGTTTTGCGGAACATGTCCTCGTGGCGCCACTGGGTACCCTTGGGCAGGCCGGTGGTGCCGCCGGTGGCAATCAGGATCAGGTCGTCGCTGGAGGTGCGCCGCTCGAAACCCTCCGGATTGCGCTGCTGCAGCTCCGACAGCGCCACGGCAAAGTCGTTGGCGGCAGTGCCGGCGGCGAACACCGCGTCGCCGTTCACCTCGATGAAAGCGACGGTCTCGGTGAGCTGGGGCTTGATGGCGGCGACGATGTCGGCGAACTCGCTGTCGTACACCAGCACCCGGATATCGAGGCCGTTGCAGAGGTCGGTGAGTTCCTCACCGGTGTAGCGGAAGTTCACGTTGACGTGGCTGTGGCCGGCGAGTGCGGCGCCCACAAAGGTTTCCATGTAGGCATTGGAGTTGCGCATGTAGTGCCCCACGTGGCTGCCAACGGGCAGGCCCAGCGTCAGCAGGTAGTCGGCAATGCCCTCGGCACGGCCGGCCAGCTCGCGAAAACTGATGCTGTTGTCGGCGTGAATGAGTGCCGGCTTGTTGCCCCAGTCACTCTGTGCCAGTTGGTAGATGGCCTCGGCGAAATTCCAGCAGCTCATGGGTGCCTCTCAGTGGGGTCGGGTATTGGCGTTGGGTTTACGCGGATTGTTCGAATGCGAAGTGCAGCGCGTACTCGTTGTCTGCCACCGGGCTGACGGCGATGCGGCGCCCGGCGGGCTCATCGGCCAGCATAGCCCTGGCCGTGTCCTGGTCGTCGGGCCGGGTATGGGCCACGAAGCGGTGGCCGTTGTCGGTTTCCGCCAGCACGATGCCCTGCACCGGCTCTCCCTTCATGTAGTTCACGGTGCAGGCCAGTATGGTGCCGTGGTCAGGCTTGAGCTCACACTCCAGGGCGGGAATGCTGTCCTGGTCCACCACGGTATCGGCCACGCTCCAGTCGATGATGCTGGGCTGGCAGGAGAAGATGCCGCTGGCATGCTTGGACAACATGCCGCCGTTGGCATGCACGAAGGCGTATTGCAACGGGTCGCTGCGCACCTGGCGCCACATCTCCGCCAGTGAGTGCATGCTGTAGTTGTTGCCCGGGCCGCCGAAGAAGGCGAGTCCGCCGGTCAGGGTCAATGGCGTGGAGCCGTCCAGCGGCAGGCCCAGTTCCTCGGCGATGGCGCTGACCGCCACTGGGAAGCAGCTGTAGATATCGATCAGGGCGATGTCCTTGACGGTGGTCTCCGCCATGTCGAAGGCCCGCTGCACCACTTCGTGTGCCATGGCCGAAACACTCGGGTCCTGGCGCACCGTCATGTCGTGTTCGATGCCCTTGGCTGCGCCGTGCATATACACCCAGTTGGATTCCGGGATGCCCAACTGCTTGGCTTTGCCGACGGTAGTCAGTAGCACGGCGGCGCCCTGGTTGACGCTGTCCTGGGCCACCATGCGCTTGGTGTACAGGTGGGTGAGCGGCTCGGCCGCCATCATCTCTGCCGCGCTCATCGGGTTGGGGAATTGCGCGTTGGGGTTCTCGCTGGCCACCCGGTTGAAGGCCTCCAGCATTTCACATTCACGGGCCGCATAGGTTTCCGGGTCAAAACCCTGGCGCAGCCGGCGGGCGTCTTCCATGATGGAGTAGTAGAACATCGGCGCAATCAGGCCGTTGTTGCGCTCCTGCTGGCTGACGACCCAGATGCCAAAGCCGCGATCCTCGAGTTCTTCCTCGTACTCTTCGTTCCAGTCCACCTCCAGCCCGTTGCGCTCGGCATTGCGCTGGTTCTTGATGGCCTCGGCACCGCACAGCAATACGCAGTCGCGCTCCCCGGCCTGCAGGTCGGCGAAGAACTCCATCAGCAGGTTCTGGGGCTGGTCGCCACCGGTTTCCGAGTAGATTCGGTGTTTGGGATTGGCGCCGATGCGCGCTGCGACCGACTGGGGCGGATTGTTGCTGCGCCCCAGCTTGCCGGCCCACAGCGGTGCGGAGTCAGCAAATATCTTGACCATGGCGATGGTGTCGATGGCCTCGGCGACACCGCTGCCGCCGCTGGCCTCGATGGCGGCGCCCGCGGCGCGCCCTGCCAGGTCCATGGGGGATGACTCAGAGTACTCGCGCTCGACGCACTGTCCGGCGCCGACAATGATCGGGGTAAGCTCGTTGTTGTAAGTCATGACCGTATCTTGGGTTTGTCTCAGAACAGCTCGGAAATGTCTCGAAGGGTGTCCTTGTTGGTGGTGGCCACCAGCATGGTGGTGACCTTGGAGTCGCGCCAGGCGGCCAGGCGCTCCCTGATGCGGTCCTTCGGCCCGACCAGCGACATATTGTCGGCCAGCTCGTCCGGCAGCACATGGGCAGCTTCCTCGCGCTTGCCTTCCATGAACAGCTGCTGAATCTTTTCCGCCTCGGCCTCGTAGCCCATGCGGATGAACAGCTCCTTGTGGAAGTTGGTGCTCTTGGCGCCCATGCCGCCGATGTAGAAGCTCATGAAGTACTTCATCTGCAGCAGCGCGGCGGGAATATCGTCGGTGATGTTCACCGTCACCATCTGCGCGATCTCGAAGTCATCGCGCATACCGGTGAGGCTCTCGCCGTACATGGCCTCGTCATAGGGGTTGTAGAACAAGGGCAGCCAGCCATCGGCAATCTCCACCGTCTGGGCGATGTTCTTCGGCCCCTCGGCGCCAATGTAGATCGGGATCTTGTTGCGCACCGGGTGCACAATCGGCTTCAGCGGTTTGCCCAGGCCCATGCCATCGTCGCCCGGGTAGGGCAGCGGGTAGTGGGGGCCGTCGTTGGTCACCGGCGCCTCGCGGGCGAACACCTGGCGGATGATATCGATGTACTCACGGGTGCGCGCCAGTGGTTTGGGGAAAGGCCGGCCGTACCAGCCTTCCACCACCTGTGGGCCCGATACACCCAGGCCCAGCATGAAGCGGCCATTGGACAGGTAGTCGAGGCTCAGGGCGTGCATGGCGCAGGACGTCGGGGTGCGGCCGCTGAGCTGTACCACCGCGGTGCCCAGCTTGATCTTTTCCGTATGGGCGCCAATCCAGCACAGGGGTGTGAAGGCGTCGTTGCCGTAGGTCTCTGCGGACCAGACGGAGTCGAAGCCCAGCTTTTCCGCCTCGACTGCCATTTCCACAAAGTTCGGCTGCGGGCCTGCGCCCCAGTATCCCTGGGCCAGCCCCAGTTTCAAATCACCCACCTGCTTGCTCCTCTCTCGTCCTGCTCACGTGAACGCGTGCATGCGCTCCTATATGACACGGCCGCCCGCAGGCGGCCGCTGGAAGCTGACCCCGGGGGTCAGACCTTGGTTTGCATCTTGATGGTTTTCTCGGTGTTCTTGCCGTAGGGCGGCCGCATGCCGCCGAGGCCAGCCACGTCCAGCTTGCTCTGCTTGTAAATGGATTTGGCATGGCTGAAGGTCTTGAAGCCCTCGAAGCCGTGATAGGCGCCCATGCCCGCGGGGCCGACGCCGCCGAAGGGCAGGTCTTCCTGCATGATGTGCATGATCACGTCGTTGAGGCACACGCCGCCGGAGGTGGTGCGGTCCAGCACGGCGCGCTCTTCGCCGGCGTCTTCACCGAAGTAGTAAAGCGCCAGCGGCCTCGGCTTGGCGTTTACGTAGTCGATGGTTTCGCCGAAATCCTTGTAAGTGCGAATCGGCAGCAGCGGCCCGAAGATCTCTTCTTCCAGCACCCGCATGTCTTCCGTGGGGTTCTTGATGATGGTGGGCGGAATCTTGTGGGTGCCCTGCTGGTTGGCAAAGTCCTCATTGGCCGGGTTGCAGGCGATGACCTCGGCACCCTTGGCCCTGGCGTCTTCGATGTTGTCGGTGAGGCGCTGGAAGTGGCGGTCGTTGACCACCGAAGTGTACTGCTCGTTGGCCAGCAGGGTGGGGTACATCTCTGCCACGATGGCCTGTACCTCGGCTACCACCTCGTCGAGCTTTTCTTCCGGCACCATCAAGTAGTCCGGCGCCAGGCAGATCTGGCCGGCGTTCATGGTCTTGCCGAGCATGATGCGGTTGACGGCCTTCTTGATGTCCGCGCTGCGGGAAATCAGCACCGGGCTCTTGCCGCCCAGTTCCAGGGTGACCGGCACCAGGTTCTTGGCGGCCGCCGCCATGATATGGCGGGCGATGCTGGTGGCGCCGGTAAACAGCATGTGGTCGAAGGGCAGGGCGGAGAACGCGGCGCCCACTTCCGGGCCGCCGGTAAAGATGGCGACTTCTTTTTCGTCCCAGGCCTCGCGCACCACCTCGGCCATGACCTCGGAGGTGTGGGGCGTGAACTCGGAGGGCTTGATCATGGCGCGGTTGCCCGCCGCCAGGATGTCCGCCATGGGGGCGAAGGTCAGGTTGACCGGGAAGTTCCAGGGGCTGATGACGCCGACCACGCCCAGCGGCTGGTACTCGATGCGCGAGCGCCCGCCCAGCAGGCCCATTGGGAAGGTGGACTTGCGCTTCTCGGGCTTCATCCACTTGCGCACGTGCTTCATGGCGCTCTTGAAGGGCTGGATGCTGGCGGCCACGTCGGTCAGCATCGACAGCTCCTTGGGCCGGCAGCTGAAGTCAGCATTCAGTGCTTCCACGAAGCGGTCCTGGTGCTTCGACACCGCTTCCATGCCACGGCGCATCCGATCGATGCGGGTCTCGGCGCAGACGAAGCCCTCGGCGATGTAATCGTCGCGCTGCGCCTGCAGCGTTTTCAGCATGGCTTCGGTGATCGGATCGTTGTCGACGTTGAGTTCCTGGGGCGCGTTCATAGTGACCTCACAGTGTTGTTATGGGTCGGCCTGTCCTGAAACGCTCAGACCGGTAGTCAGGGGGAACCCTCGATTATAGCGGCGGGATAGCCGCTGTTAACCGCCTAGCTTAGTCGATTGCGGCCACTAAATAAAACCGGATGACCTGCTTTTTTGTGGAAGGAGGTAGCGGGGCGATGGAGGGGGACAGTGTTGCGAATTCCAGTTATAACCAGGCGGCCAATTGTCGCGATCGTGACATATTGATTGGGAATAATACCGTCACTGCAATTCTCAGACCCCGGTCACGGGGTTGTTGCACCCAGCACTGCTAGAGTGGCGGCACGACCATCAGGGGAGAGACCATGAACAGGATACGACTCAATGCTGCGCTGGTAGCGACCGGCCTGCTGTTTACCACCGCCGCACAGGCGGATGTGATCGGCGCGCGCGTGGGTGCCAACCTTTGGCTGCAACAGTACGAGGGTGACGTGCGCTCCGGCGTCGACAGCATCGACCTCGAAGACGACCTCAACTATGACGACGAAACCGGCGAGAGTTTCTACATCCAGTTGGAACACCCGATCCCGCTGTTGCCCAACGTGATGCTGCAATACACGGATCTGGAGGTGGCTGAAACGGGTTTCGTGGACGGCATCGAGTTTGATGGGGTGGAATACAGCGGTGAAGTGTCTTCGCGCCTGGATCTCACCCACACCGACGCCACCCTCTACTACGAGATTCTTGATAACTGGATAAACCTCGATATCGGCGTAACGGCGCGCTTCTTCGATGACGGTATCCAGATTCGCGATCAGTCCTCACAGGAAGCGGGCAGGATCGATATCGATGAAGTCATACCGATGTTCTACGGCCACGCCCGCTTCGACCTGCCTTTCTCCGGGTTGTCCCTGGGGATTGAAGGCAACTACATCAGCTACGACGATGATACCCTCTACGACACCAAGCTGAACCTGGGCTACACCTTCGCCTTCGGGCTGGGTATCGAGGCCGGCTACCGGGTGATGGACTTCGAGTATGACGACGGCGACGAGTTTGCCGACGTCACCATCGACGGCGTCTACGGCGGCCTGTTCTGGGACTTCTAGCGGACGTGCTCCTTCCGCTCTGCGGCGCTATTCGATAACGCCGCTGGCAAGCCGCTGCTCGTAAATCTGCTCGAGCTTGTAGAGGTCCTGCTGCAACTCGAAGAAACCGTGCCAATGGGCGTAGTCGGCGGCACCCTTCATGGCGCCCTGGCGGGCGCGCCGGCCCTCGTGGTGCCAAAGGTGGTAGAACACGATCTGGAACTCGTCCGTCCACGGGTTCTCTTTTAGCAATCCCTTGCCGCGCAGTTCTTCCAGCATGGCCTTGGCGGGCCGGTAATATGCCTCGTTGTAGAGATTGACGGCCTTGTCGCCCTGGGCAAAGTAGTTATCGGTGTGCAGCCGGGTGTGGCAGTTGTTGCAGACCTGCTTCATTTTTTTTCGACCTGCCGGCCCGTCGCCCAGCAGCGGGCTTAGCACATCGTCGCTGCCGCGCACTTTCGATTCCGGGGCCCACAGGTTCCAGTACAGGCGCTCGCTGATATTGTGGGTCAGCTCCAGCTTGCCGATGCCACTCATGTGGCAGGTGGCGCAGGTGGGTCCACGATAGTCGCCGGGCTGCCAGTCCTCGGCGGGCTTGTCCCAGTTCCAGCTCTCGCCGCTGGTGTTATAGAGGTGGCCGTGCTTGGAGTTGTTGAAGATCTCGATGTTCGGGTGATCCGGCCCCAGGTGGCAGGAGGCGCAGGCCGCCGGACGGCGCGCCTCGGCGATGCTGAACTTGTGGCGGCTGTGGCAAGCGGTGCAGTTGCCGGTGGCGCCGTCCGGGTAGATATTGCCCATGCCGTTGTTGGGCCAGGTTTCCCTGGTCGGCCGGCCATCATCATCCAGCAGGATCTTCGTGCCGTGGCACTGCATGCATCCGGTTTCCTTCGGCGCGTCCTGGAACTCCGGGTGGCTGCGTCCCTCGTGAACGTTGGTGAGGGCGTGCAGATTGTCCTTGGGGATGATCTGGTGATAGGAGCGGAAGTGTCCCGAAGCGTTGAACTGCTCGACAGCGCCTTCGTGGCAGACTTCGCAGGTCGCCGGTGAGACCAATACCGACACGAACACGTCGGTGCGCTTCAGGGTGGCGTGCTGGGTCGCCATCGGCGAGTCTTTGTCGACCTGGTGGCAGTCGATACAGCTAACGCCCGCCGCTGCGTGCTTGCTTTGTTCCCAGTCCACCACCTGTCCCGGCGTCACCCGGCTGTGACAGGCCACGCAGGCCTCCCCCGACAGTGCGGATGCCTGTGCCGCTATCACCAGCAGCATGCCGGCCCACCACCTGTTGCGCATAGCGTTTCCCCCGAAAGCCCTGGCAGCGTCGCTGTCTCGCGAACTTCTTCAAGGGTAGTTGATTCTGCGCAAGCCGGCAGGCCGCGCCTTGGCAGCAGCCGGGCTATTATGCTTAAGTGTGCGGTTTTCCCGGGAGGGCTCCCTATGGCTGTCGATCTGAAAGGCCGTTCGTTTGTGAAGCTGCTGGACTTTGAGCCGGCGGAAATTCGCTACCTGCTCGACCTGTCCGAGGAGCTCAAGGCCGAGAAATACGCCGGCAAGGAGCAGCCGCAGCTCACCGGCAAGAACATCGCACTGATTTTCGAGAAAACCTCGACCCGCACCCGCTGCGCTTTCGAGGTCGCGGCCTATGACCAGGGCGCCAATGTCACCCTGCTGGCGGGCGGTTCGCAGATGGGACACAAGGAATCGGTGGCCGATACCGCGCGCGTGCTGGGCCGGTTGTATGACGGCATCCAGTTCAGGGGCGCGCGCCAGGCCGATGTGGAAACCCTCGAGGAGTATGCCGGGGTGCCGGTGTGGAACGGGCTGACGGACGAATTTCACCCCACCCAGGTGCTTGCCGACCTGTTGACCATGGAAGAGCACGGCGGCGGTCGCAGCCTGGAGCAACTCAAGTTTGCCTACCTGGGGGATGCCCGCAACAACATGGGCAATTCCCTGATGGTGGGTGCCGCGAAAATGGGCATGGAGCTGCGCCTGGTGGGGCCCATGGACTTCTGGCCGGAGGAGTCACTGGTGGACGAGTGCCTGGCCATCGCCGCCGATACCGGCGCCGAGATTCAGCTCACTGAAGACGTGGACGAGGGGGTGGACGGGGTCGACTTTGTGCATACCGATGTCTGGGTGTCCATGGGTGAGGAGCCGTCGGCCTGGGCCGAGCGTGTGGAGATCATGAAACCCTACCAGGTCAATCTCGATCTGATGGAGCGCACCGGTAACCCATCGGTGAAATTCATGCACTGCCTGCCCGCGTTTCACAACAACCAGACCGTGGTAGGCAAGCAGATTGCCGAGGAATTCGGCCTCGACGGGCTCGAGGTCAATGACGATGTGTTCGAGTCCGACTACAACATCGCCTGGGACCAGGCGGAAAACCGCATGCACACCATCAAGGCGGTGATGGTCGCCACCCTGGACTAGCGCCCGCGCCCACACAGTCGGCTACACTGTGGGGCGATGTATTCCTACCTCGGTTCCATTCTCGGCCTGATCATACTGCTGACGGTGCACTATCGCGCCGCCGGCATACTGGCAATGGATCGAAGCCGTGGCCTGCTGCTATGCGTCATTTCCGGCGTGGCGATGGCCTACGTGTTCATCGATGTACTGCCACACCTCTCTCGTAAACAGATGGCGCTGGACGCGCTGCTGCTGGGCCCGGTCGCTACCTACCTCACGCACCACGTGTACCTGATGGCGCTGCTGGGGTTCTGCGTATATGTCGGCATTCGCGCCTTCAGCACGGCAGAGGTGGAGATCCAGCACTCGGACCGTGCCTACGCCGCGGTGGTGGTGTCTATGTGCATCTACGCGGCTTTTATCGGCTACATGCTGGCGGAGCAGCCCATTTATCGCCCCGAGCCTGCGCTGCTGTTTGGGCTCGCCATGGGGGCTCACTTCCTGGGCCTGCACCATGAACTGCTGCAGGATCACGAGCGGGATTACGACCGGCTGGTGCGCTACCTGCTGATCGGCAGCACGGCGCTGGGCTGGCTCGGCAGCCTGGTATACACGATATCCATGCCGGTGTTTGCGCTGAGTTTCGCCTACATCGCCGGCGGGATCATCGCGGTGGGAGCGATCAGTGACTTGCCACGCATCAGCTCTGGCCGCAGTTTTGCTGCGTTTATGACCGGCGCGGTGTTGTACAGCGGCTTATTGCTGGTCATAGAAAGCTTTCGCGGGCAGGCGTACTAGGCGGGGCGGCATTCGCCGCCCCACCGTCTCGATGCGCTAGGAGCCGGTGGCATCCTGCATGGCTTCCATCACCTGGTCGATGCTGAAGCTGGCGGGTTTCTGCCGGGGCGGGAACTCCTTGAAGGTACCCAGGAACTCACCCACATACTGCTGCGCCGGGACCAGGAAGAACACCCGGTCGATCATCCAGTCGTAGTAGGTATTGGAGGTGCGGTAGGCGCGCTCGTAGGGGTCGCGCCGCAGGTTGAAGATCAGCGGCACCCGCAGCGGGGTCCAGGGCTCAATCCAGGCCCGCAGCGTGTCGTACTCCTTTTGCTCCATGAACATGACCTTCCAGTCGTCATAGCGCAGGGCGGTGAGTTCACCGCCATCAGAGAAGTAGAAGATCTCCTTGCGGGGCCCTTCTTCCGCCTCACCTGTCAGGTGAGGCAGGAAGTTATAACCATCCAGGTGCACCTTGTAACGACGGCCAATGGAGCGCACACCGCCCTTTTTCAGGCGCTCCTTGATGTCCGGCGCGCCGGCGGCGGCCAGGTAAGTGGGCAGCCAGTCCATGTGGTGCATGATTTCATTGGAAATGGCGCCCGCCTCGATCTTGCCAGGCCAGCGCACCATGGACGGCACCCGCCAGCCGCCTTCCCAGTTGGTGTTCTTCTCGCCGAAGAACGGGGTCTGGGCGGCATCCGGCCAGGTGTTCATGTGCGGGCCGTTGTCGGTGGAGTAGTGAACGATAGTGTTGTCGGCGATGCCCAGGCGGTCCAGGGTCTCCAGCAGCTCACCCACGTGCATGTCGTGTTCGAGCATGCCGTCCGCGTACTCATCCTGGCCGGAAATGCCGCGCAGGGATTCCTTCACGTGGGTGCGGAAGTGCATACGCGTGCCGTTCCACCACACGTAAAAGGGCGTGCCGTCGGCGTGGGCTTTCTCGATGAACTTGATGGCCGCGGCCACCGTTTCATCGTCCACGGTTTCCATGCGCTTTTTGGTCAGCGGGCCGGTGTCCTCCACGCGGCCGTCGGCGAAGGAGTGAATCACGCCGCGCGGGCCGAAGCGCTGGCGGAATTCCGGGTTCTGGGGATAGTCGACGTTTTCGGGCTCTTCCTCGGCGTTCAGGTGATAGAGGTTGCCGAGAAACTCATCGAAGCCATGATTGGTGGGCAGGTGCTCATCCTTGTCGCCCAGGTGGTTCTTGCCGAACTGGCCGGTGACGTAACCATAGGCCTTCAGCAGGCCGGCGATGGTGGGATCCTCTTCCTGCAGGCCCAGGTCGGCGCCGGGCAGGCCGACTTTGGACAGCCCGGTGCGGTACACACTCTGGCCTGTGATGTAGGAGGAACGGCCCGCGGTGCAGGACTGTTCGCCGTAGTAGTCAGTAAACATCATCCCTTCCCGGGCGATGCGGTCAATGTTGGGAGTTTTGTAGCCCACCAGGCCGAAGGTGTAGGCGCTGATGTTGCTTTGGCCAACATCATCGCCCCAGATCACCAGGATGTTGGGTTTGTCCTGGGCCTGGGCTGCCATGGCCAGCAGGCCAAGACATGCGAGCAGTGTATGCGTGAAGCGTTTCATGGTTTTCCCTCTTGTTGTCTGCCACCCGATCGTGGGATGTGAACCTTTATTGTGGTGTTCTTGTTATAGCGAAAAGCATAGTTGGCGGCAGTTTGGGTTGCATGACAATTCGACAGCTGCGCAGCTTTGTCCAGGCTCTGTTTATCCTTTGAAGTAAGTGCCACCCAACTTCACAGCCGCATGCCTGCGGCGCTATGTGAACGGCAGGCCGCGGGAGGCCGTGTATAATGCGGCTTTTATGGCGCGGTCCTGCAGTGCGTTTCTGCAGCACGGGCCGCCTGCTACAGAGAACAAGAGAACACTTCACGATGTATCCCTTTGCGACTTTCCCGGCGGGCCGACTGCTCTGCAGCCTGGCACTCGTCCTGTTGGCCGCCTGCAGCCCCGATCATTCCAGGACAAAGGTCGGTGCCGGCGGCGCCCGGGAGGCGGGCGCATTGCTCACCGCCGATGAGGCCAGGTACCGCCGCGGCGTGGTCTCCGAGCCCGCCTACCGGATGTTTGTGGACCTGGACCGCGGCTCGGATGTGTTTGGCGGCCGCGTTGATATGACATTCAAGTACGGTAAGGAAAGCCGTCCACTCACCGTCGATTTCCGCAATGGCACCGTGCTGTCGGTCACGCTCGATGGGCAACCGATCGAGTTCGACTACAACGGCCACTTCATCACACTCCCCCTGGGACTGATGAAGAGCGGGGAGCGCCGGCTCAGCATCGAGTATGAGCACCCCTATAGCCAGGATGGCGCGGGCCTGTATCGCTACCGGGACCCGGAAGACGGACGCGTCTACCTGTACACCGATTTCCAGCCCTACAGCGCCAACCGGCTGTTCCCGCACTTCGACCAGCCGGACCTCAAGGCCAGCTACACGCTTACGGTGCAGGCACCGGCCGGCTGGCAGGTGGTCAGCACCACCCGCGAAACCGGTATCGAGAAAACGCAAGCACAGTGGACCTGGCAGTTCCCCGCCACGCTGCCGCTGAGCTCCTACATCTTTTCGCTGCACGCCGGTGAGTACGCGGTGTTCGAGGATGCTGAATTCCGCTATCCCATGCGACTGTTTGTGCGCCAGTCGATGGCCCAGTACGCCGACCCGGCGTTCTGGTTTGGCATCACCCGCCAGGGTTTCGACTTCTTTGATGCCTACTTCGGCCTGCCCTACCCCTTCGAGAAATATGACCAGCTCATCGTGCCGGACTTTATTGCCGGGGCCATGGAGAACGTGGGGGCTGTGACCTTCAGCGAGAACAAGCTGTTCCGCGGTGAAGCCACGCGCCGGGAGCGCATGTATATCGCCAACGTCATCATGCACGAGATGGCGCATATGTGGTTCGGCGACATCACCACCATGGCCTGGTGGAACGGGCTGTGGCTGAACGAGTCCTTCGCCACCTACATGGCCGAGCAGGCCCTGGCCAATGCCACCGAGTTCACGGAAACCTGGCACCAGTTCTTTATTGGCGACAAGCAGTGGGCCTATTCCGAGGACCAGCTGGTGACCACCCATCCGATCGAGCAGCCGGTGCGCGATACGGAAGAGGCGACCACCTACTTCGACGGTATCACCTACGGCAAGGGCGCATCGGTTCTCAAGCAGCTGGGCTTCCTGCTGGGCGACGATGTGTTCCGCCGCGCGGTGCGCGATTACGTGGCCACCAACGCCTGGCAGAACACGGAACTTGAGGACTTCATGGGCGCCATGGCGGATGCCGCCGACCGCAACCTGGATGACTGGACTCGCGACTGGCTGTATACCGCCGGGCTCAACACGGTGGAGGCGCGCTACGCCTGCGAGGAAGGCGTCATCTCTTCACTGGTGCTGGAGCAGACCACGCCACCGGAATACCCGACCCTGCGAGAGCAACGCACGATTCTGGCGCTATTCACCCTGGAGGGCAGCCGGCTGGTGCTCAAGCGCGAGCTGCCGCTGATCTTTGATGGCGCCCGGACGCCGGTGCCGGAGGCCGAGGGCGCCCCCTGCCCGGATTTTGTTTACCCCAATTACGGTGATTACGCCTATATCAAGGTGGCCCTGGATGAGCGCTCGCTGGCTACTCTGGCAGAGCACATCATGGGCCTTGAAGACCCACTGCAGCGCAACATGGCCTGGTACGACCTGTACCAGATGATGCGCGACGCGCGCCTGGACCTGACCGACTACCTGGATATCCTGGCGGCCAACATCACCCGTGAGACGGACCTCAACGTGACCGCCGACCTGCTCAGCAACCTGCGCAGCGGTTTCAGTTTTCTCCACCAGGTGCCTACCGGGCACGAATTGCTGCCCGGCTACGCGGAACGCTTTGAAGCCTTGTTGTGGCAGCAGGTGGCTGTCAGCACAGGCGATGCCCGCCAGCTCTGGTTGCAGGGCTATATCGAAGTGGCCAACAACGAGATCGCCTGGCAACGGCTGGAAGATCTGCTGGCGGGTCGCGTCACCCTGGAGAACTTTCAGCTTGACCAGGACCAGCGCTGGCGGATCGTCATGAAGCTGAGCGAGCACCTGTGGCCGGGCCACGAGACGCTGGCAGCCGAGGAATTGGCCCGCGACGGCAGTTCGCGAGGCAAGGAAAACGCCGTGCGGTCGGAAGTGCTCTCAGCCCGCGGCGAGGACAAGTACCAGTGGATGACAGAGGCCATCGATGCCGGCGACACCTATAGCTTGCGGCGTAGCCGGACGATCGTCTCCGGGCTGTTTCCCTATTCCAGCCAGCGTTCACTGGCGGCGCCCTTCGCCGTGGAGATGATTGCCCAGTTGCCCGCCCTCGATAGTGCCCACGACACCACTTACCACGACCGGGTCACCCACAGCCTGTTGCCGCGCCTGTGCACGGCCGAGAATGTCGCCCGGCTGAAAGCTGCGGTGGAGCGTTACGAGAACCTGAATCCCGCCATCGTGCGCAGCCTCAAAATTGCTGCCCAGCAGGATGAGCGCTGTGTGAACATTGGCGCCAGGCTGCAGCCCACGGAGCAAACCGTCAGCCAGCGTTAGCTGGCCTTGCGTATTTCGCCGTAGGCATCCAGCGCGGCCTGGCGCGCCTGCTTGTGGTCGACCAGGGGTGCCGGGTAATCCACGCCCAGGATAAGGCCCGCTGCGGCGAGTACCTCTTCGGGCGCCGTCCAGGGCGCATGCACGTACTTGTCGGGTAGCCCGGCCACTTCAGGCACCCAGCGCCTGACGTAGTCGCCCGCGCCGTCAAATTTCTCCCCCTGCGCCGTGGGATTGAAGATCCGGAAGTAGGGCGCCGCATCGGCGCCGCTACCCGCCACCCACTGCCAGCTACAGGCGTTGCTGGCGAGATCCGCATCCACCAGCGTGTCCCAGAACCAGTCTTCACCGGCCTGCCAGGGCAGCAGCAGGTGCTTGGTCAGGAAAGAGGCCGCCACCATGCGCACCCGGTTGTGCATATAGCCGGTCTGCCAGAGTTGGCGCATACCGGCATCGACGATGGGATAACCGGTCTGCCCCCGCTGCCAGGCGCTGAGATGCTCGGGCTTGCCAAGCCAGGGGAAGTCGGCGAACTGGGCCTTGAAGGCCGTTTCCGGAATCGAGGGGAAGTGATGCAGCAGGTGGTAGGAGAACTCACGCCAGCCCAGCTCAGAGAGAAACTTGGCGCGTTGCTCCTCGGGGCAATCCGCGGCGTTGGCCGCGTGCCAGATACAGCGCGGTGAAATCTCACCAAAGTGGATATGCGGCGACAGGCGACTGGTCACCTCCAGCGCCGGGCGATCGCGGCCGTCGCTGTAGCTGTGGATGCCCGTGTTGAGAAATGCTGCCAACTGCTTTTCAGCGCCCTCGCTTCCCGGTTGCCACAGTGTTTCCCAGCCCTCCGCCCAGTTGGGCCGGGTGGGCAGCAGGCCCAGTGCCTCCAGCCCCGGCGCCAGGGGCAAGGCCGACGCCGCCAGAAACGCGCCAGCCGCGGGCGCGGGCCGGGGAGTGCCCGGTGATGGCTGGCGGCGGCAGGCCTTCCAGAAAGGGGTGAACACCTTGAAGGGTTCACCGCTCTGGTTGGCAATCTGCTCGGGTTCGAACAACAGGCTGCCGGGAAAGCGCTTCAGCTCACAAGCACTGCCAGAGAAATGCGCATGCACGCTGTGTTCCAGCTCCGCCGCCCAGGGTTCGTAGGTGCGGCTGCAGTGGATGCCGGCGGCACCGGTCGCCTCAACCAGCTCGGCGAGTACGTCTGCGGTATTGCCTTCAAATACTAGCAGCTTGCCATCGAGCGCCTCGATGTCAGCGGCCAGTGCCGCCAGGCTGTGGTGTAGCCACCAGCGTGAGGCGCCACCCGGGGCCCAGCGCCCGGCGGCCCCAACGTCGTGGATGTAGACCGGGACGATGGGACGTTCGCCCGCGGCCTGCAGGCCGGGCAGGTCCGCCAGCCGCAGGTCCTGCCGGAACCAGTAGATCAGGGGATTTTTCATGGGCTTGTTACGCCCGCGCCGCCGCTATGGTTTGTCCCGCTGCGGCGTCTTGCCCGGGGTTTGTCCGCTATTTGTGCTCGGCGCGCGCGACCATCGGGTGGCTGCTGTTGCAAAGGGCGCTGAGGTCAGCGGTGGTCATGGGGTCGCCGCGGCAGGTCTGGTCGCAGAAGGTCACCAACAATTGCACTAGGTACTGTCGCACAGCCTTGCCATGGCCGCGGGTGCGGCGGTCGAGGAAGTGCTTGCCCGTGGTCAGGTCCCGGGGTGAGGCAAAGCTGTAGTGGCTGCCGCCTTCCACAATCACCAGGTGGCGATCGCCGCGCTTGCCCTTGATGCCGCGCGCGAAGCTTTGCTCCAACGCCCAGGTCGGGCTGGCGTTTTTGCCGGCCAGGTAAGCGGTTTCTGTTTCCAGCAGGCCGTCATTGCTGCCGCCCAGCAACAGCATCGACATGTCCGGCGCCAGCGGCAGCACGTCGCGCTTGTCCCAGCCCTGGTCCGGGTCAGCCAGCGCGTGGCCGCCGTAAGAAAAGGCGCCGCAGATTGCCGGAAACCAGTCCCGGTTGGCGTTCAGCAGCGCCATGCGCCCGCCCAGTCCGTGCCCGCCCAATACCACGCAGGACAGATTGAGCTGGTTGGCCAGCAGGCCGACGCGGTTGAATTGCTTGAGGGCCTTGAACACGGCGGGCAACGCGGGGCACGAGGGTTTGCGGCCGTAGCGTTTGCGGCTCAGTCGCTTGCGCTGCACGCCGGGCCCGGCGCGCACCTGGCCGTTGGCGTCTTCGCTGATCCAGCTATAGGTGGCCACCACGGAGCCTGCCTGGGCCAGCTCGGTCGCTAGCCAGCTGTAGCTCTCCTGGGAGAGGTCTTCGCCGGGCATGAGGATCACCACCGGGAACGGCGCGCGTGCCGATTCTGGCGCCACCAGTCCGGTACTGCGCTCCTCTACCGAGTCGCTGAATCGGCTGGGGTAGTACACCTTCAGGGTGAGCGAATCATAGGGCGCCGGAGCGCCTGCCACCCGGGTAGAACTGTAGAGTGCCCTGACCTTGATTGTTCTGTCCCTGGGGCGTATTTGCGTCACTGCCTGTTTCACGACAGCGGCAACGCCTGGCCCCGTTTCCCCGTGAACCCTGTCGCCCTTCCTACCGATGACGACTGTTATTGTCTGCCCCGAAATCGGGCTGCCTAGGTTAAGTCTGGCGCCGGGGCTTGTAAACCTCGTGGGCGCTATGGCCGGCGCGGTTCAACGACCGCAGATCTTGCGGAAACCGGCGGCCATGAACGGGATCATGTGGTCGTAGGCGGCTTCAAAGTCCGAGGAGGAACACAGGCCGCCCGACAGGGCATCGATGCGCCCGGTGTCGGCGAGCGTCAGGGTGAGCGCGCCCGACATGTTGTGGTAGCACCAATAGAGGTCGGTATCCGAGGCGCCCGGCAGGGCCTGGCGCAGGGCGTCGATAAACTCGTTCACCAGGCTGTCGAACATCTTCGACATCATGCGCCGGCCCCAGTAGGGGCTGTTGTTGATGTAGGCGACCAGGGCCAGGTAGTGGCGCCAGCCGTCGTCCCCGGTTTCCTGCGCCAGTTCCAGCGGCCGCAGGAAGGCCTCGATAATTTGCTCCACGGTGGGGCCGGCCTCGCCCGCCTCGTCCTGCACCCGGCGCAGGGCTTCGTGGCGCGCCTCGTTCAGGTAGGCGGAACGGCGCTCGAAAACCGCGTTGAACAGGTCCAGTTTCTTGCCGAAGTGGTAGCTGGCGAGCGCGACATCGACTTTGGCGCCACTGGCGATCTGGCGCAGGGTCACCCCATCGTAGCCGTGTTCAGCGAACAGCTTTTCCGCCACATCAAGGATGCGATCACGTTTGCTGGTGCTTCCCTTGCTGCTTGCGCTGGTGTTGCGTTTTGCCGGCATTGCCCTGTTATTGCTTTTGGTGATTCTCTGGCTTCATTTTTCAACACCTGTTGAAAAGCTGCTTTTTCGCATTATAGTGAGCCCTCATAAAAATGCGAGCGGGGACCTACCCACCGATGACGCCCGATATTTTCAAGTATCTCCTGCTCGGATTCTACGTGATCCTTGTGTACTGGTTGTCCTGGATCGGGATGCGGCGCACCCGCGATATCCGCGGCTTTACCATCGGCAACAAGGACATGAACCCCTACCTGGTGGGTATCACCCTGGCGGCCTCTATTTCCTCCACCGCCACGTTCGTGATCAATCCTGGCTTTGTCTACGTGCATGGCCTGTCCGCCTACCTGCACTACGGCGTGGCCGCGGTGCTGGGGATTCTCTGTGCATTCCTGGTCCTGACCCGGGGTTTCCTGCGGCTTGGGGAAGCGGGTGGCGCCATGACCATCCCCAGCTGGATTCACGCGCGCTATGGCAGCGGCGGCCTGCGTCTGTTCTTTGCGCTGATCAACCTGCTGTCGGTGACCTTCGTGGTGTTGATCCTGGTGGGTTGCAGCCTGTTGGTCACCGGCCTGTTCCCGGTTGGCCAGAAGACGGCCCTGGTGCTGGTGCTGTTGTTTGTTTTCTCCTACGTGCTGATGGGCGGCACCTATGCCCACGCCTACACCAACACGCTGCAGGGCATCATGATGCTGGGTATCGCGGTGTACCTGTTCGTCGACGGCTGGCATTTCTTCGAGGGTGCGCCCCTGGCCACACTGCGTGGCGTCAGCGAGAACTACGCCGCCATGTACAACCCGGACAGCGACCTCTACTTCAGCTTCTTCTCGGTGTTTGGCAGTGGCTTCATCATCACCTTTGCGCTGATGCTACAGCCCCACATTCTTACCAAGGTGCTGTACCTGCGTTCGGAGCGGGACATCGGTCGTTTCATCGGCACCACTGCGGTGGTTGGCGGGCTGTTCTCGCTGATGCTGGTGGTGGGTTTTTATGCGCGCCTTTCCGGCATTGAAGTGGACGCCCAGGACACGGTACTCAGGGAGTACCTGTTGAGCGAATTCGCGCGCTCCACCGCCGGTGAGTACCTGCTGACTTTCATCTTCGTCACCCTGCTGGCGGCTGGCATGAGTACCCTGGACGGTATCCTGGTGGCGCTCTCCGCCATGGTCGTCAACGATATCGTGGTGCCGTCGGCGGGCGCGCAGGCAGCACAGGATCGCGGCCTGCTGTGGTCGCGTTATGTCCTGGTTGCCGTTGGGGTCCTCGGCCTGGCGCTGGCCTGGAACCCGCCGCCGCTGATCGGCCTGTTTGCCCAGAAGGGGGTGTACGGCCTGGCCGCCGCTTCGGCAGTGCCCATCCTGTTCGGCGTGCTTTATCGCGGCCGCTTGCCGAACTGGCTGGCGGGCAGCGCCGCGGCCATCGGCCTGCTTCTGCACCTGTCCCTCAACCTGTTTGGTGGCATCGACAACCCCGCGGTATCGGCAAGTTACGCCATTATCGCCTCGATGGGCTATACGCTGCTGGCGCTCCTGGTGCTGCAGCTGCAGGGCCCGGACTGGGAAAAAGTCACAAACGACTGATCGCAATAGTCTTGACAATTCAACGGCTGTTGAATATTTTTGCTGTTAATTTCAACGTTTGTTGAAACTTATAAATATAAAAGGTAACCCACAATGGACAGATTCCTCTCCCGCAACCGTCTCGCCGTGGCTGTGGCCCTGGCGTCCACCGCAGCCTTTGCTCCCATGCCGACCAGTGCGCAGGAAGGGGCTGTTCTGGAAGAAATTACCGTCACGGCGCGCCGCCGTAGCGAAAGCCTGCAGGAGGTGCCCATTGCGGTCACCGCCTTCACCGGCGATGACCTGAAGCTGCGTGGCGCCGCCGATATCACCGAGCTGGCGCAGCAGGCGCCGAGCGTGACCCTGGAGCCGACCCGCGCCACCAACACCACGTTGACCGCGTTCATCCGCGGCATCGGCCAGCAGGATCCGCTGGCCGGTTTCGAGCAGGGCGTGGCCCTGTACATAGACGATGTCTACCTGGCGCGGCCCCAGGGCTCGCTGCTGGACATCTACGACGTGGAGCGCATTGAGGTGCTGCGCGGCCCGCAGGGCACCCTGTACGGCCGCAACGCGGTCGGCGGTGCCATCAAGTACGTGACGCGCCGGCTGTCTGACGAACCGGAGTTCAGCGTCCGGGCGTCCTACGGGGAACAGGACCAGATGGACCTGGTGGGTACCGCGTCAGTGCCGCTGAGCGACACCTTCCGGGTGGGTGGTACTGTTGCCTCGTTCCAGCGCGACGGCTTCGGTGAGAACCTCACCACCGGCGAGGATCAGTACGAGAAAGACATCTTCGCCTTCCGCCTCAGCGCGGAGTGGGAACCCACCGAAGACCTGCTGTTCCGCTTTGCCTACGACAACACCCAGGACGACACCAACCCGGTGGCGGGGCATCGCCCCTTCCCCGCAGTGACCACCGGTGAGCCGGTACTCGGCGACGTCTATGACACCTTCGCCGGTGCCGAAGACCAGCCCTCTACCGCCGGTATCGGCGGCAACAACGAGGTCGAGGTCCAGGGCGGCAGCCTCAGCATCGACTGGGATGTGAACGACCGCATCACCCTGCGCTCCATCACCGCCTACCGCGAGGACGATACCGACTCTGTGATCGACTTCGACAGCCTGCCGCAGATGGACTTTGACGCCCAGGTTATCTACGAGAACGAGCAGTTCAGCCAGGAATTCCAGCTGCTCTACAGCGACGAGCGCTGGAACGCGGTGGTCGGCGTCTACTACCTGGATGCCGAGGCCGGCAACGATTTTGATGTGGTGCTGGCACAGCTGGTGCCGGACATCGGCTTCACGGCCTACACCGGGGGCCAGATCGATACCGAGGCCTGGTCGGTGTTTGGTGACGTGACTTACGATGTCAACGAGCAGTGGTCGGTGTCGGTGGGCTTGCGCTGGACTGACGATACCCGTGATGCCGATGTGTTCCGCGCCAACTACCTGGGTATTGGTTCACCGGCCTTCGGCAACGACGATGCCATCCTCAATGCGGTCACCAGTGACTTCGAAAATGACGAGACCTTTGACAACCTGGCGCCGCGCATCAATGTGACCTACCGCATCAACGAGGATGCCCAGGTTTACGCCGGCTACAGTCAGGGCTGGAAAGCCGGTAGCTTCGACCCGCGTGGCGCCAACTTCGAAACCCCGGAGGCTTCCGAGCCCTTCGATGAAGAAACCCTCGACAGCTTCGAGGTGGGCCTGAAGGCGGACTGGCTGGACGGGCGCCTGCGCACCAATGTCGCGCTGTTCTACAGTGAGTACGACGACATGCAGATTCCCGGCTCCGTGGGTATCGACACCGACGGTGACGGCGTCAACGACGACTTCGTAGGCACCGTGACCAATGCCGGTGAATCGGAAATCTCCGGCCTTGAAGTTGAGGGCAACTGGCTGATTACCGAACGTTTCTCAGCCCAGTTCGCCTACAGCTACCTGGATGCCGAGATCAAGGAATGGATCTTTGATGGCCAGGATGTCTCCGATGACCGCGCCATCCAGAACACGCCGGAAAACATGGCCTTCCTCGGCCTGACCTACGTGGCCGACCTGTACGGCGGCACCCTCAACATGACGGCGAACTGGTCCTTCAAGGACGACATCCAGCAGTTCGAAATCGCGGCACCGGATATCGACCAGGACTCCTACAACATGTACAACGCCAGCGTCGTGTGGCTGAGCCCCGAAGGCCACTGGTCACTGGGCCTGCACGGCAAGAACCTGGGTGACGAGGAAATCCGCACTGCGGGCTACTGCTTCGGCTTCCAGGACTGCCCCTCAGCGCTGGGCCTCGAGAACAACACCACGGTGTTTTACGCCCCGCCTCGCACCTGGACGGCTACCGTCGAGTACACATTCTAAGAGAATGTGACTGCGGGCCGCAGGGAAGCGGCCCATTTTTTCCAGGGTTTTCAGATGAGCACATTCGAGTCTCAGGCCCCGCTGTTGCCGCAAATCCTTGCCCTGCACGGTCGCTGGCGCGGCGAACGTGAGGCAGTCTGCTGCGAGGGGGAGCGTCTCAACTGGCGAGAGTTCGTCGCCGACAATCATCGCCTGGCGCATGGCCTGATCGGCGCCGGTATTCAACCCGGTGACCGGGTGGGTGTTGTCATGTCCAATGGCCTGCCGATGCTGCAGGCCCTGCTGGGCAGCGTGGCAGCCGGTGCCGTGGTAGTACCGATCAACCTGTCTGTCAGCGACGAGGCCATGCTGTCCATGCTGACAGACGCGGGTATTCGCGCGCTGGTGGTGACCGATGACCAACTGCCCCGGCTGAACGGCGCTGAACTGCCCAACAGCCTGGCCTTGAAGCTCTGCGATACGCCCGCGGCGGGCGGCTGGCAAGCGCTGGCGGAGCTATGCCACGGCCAGCCCGAGCACCTGCCCGACATCGCACTGGCCGATGATGCGCTGATCAATATCATCTACAGCTCCGGCACTACCGGCCAGCCCAAGGGTATTGCCCACAGCCATCGCGGGCGCCTGGACTGGGCCTATGACCTGGCCATCGCCTTGCGCTATCACGGTGCTGCCCGCACCCTGCTGACCATTGGCCTGTACTCCAATATCTCCTGGGTGGGCATGCTCTGTACCCTGCTGGGTGGCGGCAGCCTGGTGATTCATCGGCGCTTCGATGCCCGCGCCTTCATCGATACCGTCAGGGCGGAGCGTGTGACCCATACCGCCATGGTGCCCATCCAGTTCCAGCGGGTGATCGAGGCCCTGCAGCCGGGAGACGACGTGTCCAGCATGCAGGCCATGATGTCCTGCGGCTCGCCGCTGCATGAACAGCTCAAGCGCGACATCTTCGCGGCCTTTCCCTGCGGCATCATCGAGTTGTACGGCCTCACGGAGGGTATTATCACGACCCTCGACCCGGAGGACGCCGATGCCCGTTGGGCCTCGGTGGGCAAGCCGCTGCTGGGCACCGACATCCGCATCGTGGACGATGCAGGCCAGCCGGTGGCTGTGGGTGAGAGTGGGGAAATTGTCTCGCGGGGGCGCATTACCATGCCCGGCTACTGGCGGCGGGACGATGCCAACACCGAGGCCAGGCTGGTGGACGCCGACGGTGTCGAGTGGCTGCGTTCGGGAGACATAGGCAAGCTCGACGATGAAGGCTTCCTATACATCGTCGATCGCAAGAAGGACATGATTCTTTCCGGTGGGCAAAATATCTACCCACAGGATATTGAGGCAGTGCTGGTGCGCCATGAGCAGGTCAATGATGTGGCGGTGATCGGCGCGGCCAGCGCGCGCTGGGGTGAAACGCCGGTGGCGCTGGCGGTGCCCGCTGACCCCGAGCAGTTTGACGCCGCCGCAGTGCTCGACTGGGCCAACAGCCAGTTGGGCAGGCAGCAGCGGCTGGCTGACGTGGTGGCCGTGGCGGAGCTGCCTCGCAACCCCAACGGCAAGATTCTCAAGCGCGAACTGCGCAGCCAGTACTCTGACCTGCGCTACGACTGAGCCAGGACAAATCACCTACCACGGGGAGACTGACCCATGGCGAACTACCAGGATCTCTATTACGCCGGCCACGACGGCCTGCGGCTTTATGCCCGCGACTACGCCCACCCCAGTCCGCGCGCCACCATCCTCTGCATGCACGGGCTGACGCGCAACTCGGCAGACTTTGCCGCCATTGCCGATCACCTGGCCGGGGATTTCCGCCTGGTCGTGGTAGAGCAGCGCGGCCGCGGTAATTCCCAGTGGGACAGCAACCACGAGCATTACCAGCCGGCCATCTACGTGCAGGATATGTTCAAGCTGCTGGACCAGCTGGAACTGGACAAGGTGGTGCTGATGGGCACCTCGCTGGGTGGCCTCATGTCGATGATCATGACTGCCATGCAGCCGGAGCGCATACGCGCGGTGATCATGAACGACATCGGCCCGGTGGTGAACCCGGCAGGCCTGGAACGCATCAAGGGCTACGTCGGCAAGTCGGAACCCGTGTCCAGTTGGGAGCAGGCGGTGGCCGAGCAGCAGGCCATTAATGGCAAGGAATTCCCGGACTTCACTGATGAGCAGTGGATGACCTTCTGCCATGCCCTCTATCGCGAAAATGAGGCCGGGGTGCCGGTGCTGGCCTATGACCCGGCGATCTCCAAACCGATGACCGAAGACCAGGATGCTGCCGTGCCGCCGGACCTGTGGCCGGCCTTTGACGCGCTCAAGCCGATTCCCACGCTGGTGATTCGCGGCGTGCTCTCTGACATACTCGCCGAGGACTGCGTGGCGGAAATGCAGTCCCGCAAACCAGACCTGGCGGTGGCCCAGATTCCCAATCGCGGCCACGCCCCCATCCTGGACGAGCCGGACTCCGTTGCCGCCATCGACCGATTCCTCGAGGAGGCCCTGTCATGACCCGTACCCTGATCGCTCTGTTCGCCGCAACCCTGCTGGCCGCCTGTGCGGCCGACGAAGAACCCGAGGGTGCGATTCCCCAGCACCAGCTCGAGTCGATGAAAAAAGCCGAAGATGTTGAGTCCATGATGCAGCAGGCCGAGGAAGAACGGCGGGAGCAGATGGACAATCAGTAGTTACTTTTCCAGTGAGCGGAGCTGCGTATACGAAAACGTGGCACCTGGCTCGCCAGGCAGTTATTCAGCAACACATCTACCCGATAGTGGCGAGATCCAGGCGTGGGCCGAGGCCTTTGGCGTGTTCGCAGAACAATCAGGGCGCGCTTTGTGTGTTGCCGGCTAAAAGGGCTTTCTGCGAGCACTGTCCGAGTCCCGAAAATCGCGGAGCGATTTTGGTCGAGTTGCGCAGCAGCTTTTAGCCGGCAACACGCAGCGACCGTTCTGCGAACACGCCAAAGGCCTCGGTCCATGCCGACGTCGAGGGCTGAGTACTGTGGGATTACGCCCGCTCGGGCATCTCGGGTGCCTGCAGCACCTCGCGTTCACCGCGCACCACGATGGTGTGGCCGCTGACTTCCACCATGCCCTCGCTTTCCAACTTCTTCAGCATGCGCCCGGCCACTTCACGGGAGCAGCCGGCAATGCGCGCCAACTCCTGGCGTGACACCTTGAGCTGCATGCCGTCGGGGTGGGTGAGGGCGGCCGGCTCGCGGCAGAGGTCCAACAGGGCGTTGGTGATACGGCCGCGGGCGTCAACAAAGGCGAGGTCGTGCAGCTTGCGGGTGGTTTGGGTCAGGCGCTCGGCCATCTGCGCGCCGATGTGATAGAGCACGTCGGGGTACTCGTCTTTCAGGCCGTGAAAGCTCTCGTACTTGATCTCAGCGACTTCACATTCGGTCTTGGCCTGTACCGTGGCGTAGCGCACCTTGGCGACTCGCTTGTACAGCCCCATCTCACCGAAGAAGTCACCGGCGTTCACGTAGTTGAGAATCAGGTCCTGGTCGTCATCACTCTTGATGCTGATGGCGAGGGTGCCATTGATGACAAAGAAGAAGGATTCGCTGGGCTCGCCCGCTTCCACAATAATAGAGCGCGACTTGAACCGCTTGCGCTCGCAGTGATCGAGGAAGCTCTCAAGGTTGGGCAAGTTTGCGATGATCTGGGGGTTTATCACCAGGGCTCCGCCCGACGTCGTTATTTTTAGCTAGTGTAAAGCCCTTTGCCGGGCCTCACCAGTGCTATGATGCTGAAAAAACGGCGGCGTCCTCCGCGTGAACCGCCGCGCGTATCAAGCACATCATAGCTCCCGGGCGCAGGCATGACAGGCCACATCAGCGGTATTCACCATATTAACTTCCTGGTTCGCGACCTCGATGAGGCTGAGGAACGCTATCGAGCGCTGCTTGGCCTCGGTCCCGCGATCCGCGGTGAGCTGGCCGGCCGCGGTGTGCTAACTGCTCGTTTTCGCCTCGGTGAGAGCTGGCTGGTGTTGGTGCAGCCCACTGGCGAGGAAGGCGAGCCGGCGCGCATGCTGCGCGAGCAGGGTGAGGGCTTCATGCTGTTGTCGCTGAGGGTGGATGACCTGGACGCTGCCGTGGCTGGGGCCCGTGCCGCCGGTGGCGAGGTCGGTGCCGAGCGAACCGGCCTCGAAGGCTGGCGCATCGCGGATCTGGCCCCGGCAGACACCTTTGGCGCCCAGCTGCAGCTCTGTGAGGATAAGCATGGATCTTGAGCGCCAGGCAGTGGGGCTGGGGGCGCGCCCGGCACTGCTGCTGGTTGACATGATCAACGGCTTTACCGACCCCGACTGTCCGCTGGGCAGCGAATGTCCTGATGTGGTGGCAGCCAATGCCGAGTTGCTGGCGGCGTTTCGCAGGCGCGGTTTACCGGTCTTCTTTACCACCGTGGTTTACCACGACCCGGCGCAGGCGCGGGTTTTCCGGGCGCGCCTGCCAGCCCTGAATGTGCTGGAACCCGGCTCCCGCTGGGTGGAGGTCGACCTGGCGCTTGCGCCTGAGCCGGGCGAAACCGTGGTTGAGAAGCAGTGGGCCAGTGCTTTTCACGGTACTGACCTGGACCAGCAACTGGCAGCGGCGGGTGTTGATTCGCTGGTGGTGACCGGGCTGACGACCAGCGGCTGCGTGCGCGCCACAGTGGTCGATGGCCTGCAGTACGACTACCCCGTGGTCGTGCCGCGGGAGGCGGTGGGAGATCGCAACCCGGAGGCCCATGCATCCAATCTGCATGACATGAACGCCAAGTACGCCGATGTCATGGCCCTTGAGGACGTGATAACCCTGCTGGGTGTGTGATTATTAGCTGGTCTGAAACCGGTTTTCACACGTAACGTACAGGAAATGTCCACCTCCACGGGCATTAGAAAGGGTCTATAAAAATGCAAAAACGCGTAATCACGCAGGCAGTTGCGGCTGCCGTTATAGGGTCGGGACTGTCACTGCCAATGCCGGTAGCTGCACAGGCTTTATTGGAAGAAATCGTGGTAACCGCACGTAAGCGCTCAGAGAGCCTGCAGGACGTGCCCATCGCCGTCACGGCATTCACCTCCCAGTTGATCCAGGACGCGGGCATCGAGCGTCCCCAGGACTTCGTGGGCCTGACGCCGAACGTCACCATCGTCGACACCGCCAACGCCGGTGACACCCAGGTCACCATCCGCGGCCAGTATTCGACGCGGGACTCGGAAGCCTCCTTTGCCTATGTGCTGGACGGGGTGTTGATCACCAACCCCAATGGTTTCAACGGCGAGCTGTTTGATATCGAGCAGATCGAAGTACTGAAGGGCCCCCAGGGTGCCCTGTACGGCCGCAACGCATCCTCCGGCGCGATTATCGTCAACAGCAAGCGGCCCACCAATGAGTTCGAAGCCCGGATAATGGGCGGTATTGGTGACGACAACCTGCTGCGCGGCCAGGCCATGGTCAGCGGCGCGATTATTGAAGACGAGTTGTACGGCCGTGTGACCTTCAACTACCGGGAAACCGATGGCCAGTTTGAGAACGACTTCACCGGTGAAGATGACGTTATCAACTACCTGGAAGAAACCAACGCCCGGGCCCGCTTCATCTGGGAGCCCAACGACCGCCTGAGCGTGGATACCCAGCTGGCCTACCGCGATGTCGAGGGGGGCGCGATCAACTTCAACGCCACCTTCAACCTGCCGGCTGCCGCGGCCTTTGTCGGCAACCCGGATCTCAACAAGGACGTCAACGACACCAATTTCCGCTTCATCTTCAATACGCCTGGTGAGAACGAGCAGGAGAACACCTTCTTCTCCATCAAGGCAGACTACGAGATGGACTTTGGTACGCTGACGGTGATCGGCGCCTACGACGACCTGGAGGAATCCCTGTTGTCGGATGGCACCAGCGCCGCCTTCGGTGGTTATTCGCTGGGTAACCCGGAGTCCCAGAGCGCCTGTATCGACACCTATAACAGCTTCGATACTTCCCTGCTGGTAAGCCCCTTCTACGCCATCCAGGACGGCAACCCGCCTGGTACCTATGTCGAGGAATTCGGTGGCCTGAACGGCCTGCTGCCGCCATACTCGCCCACCACCTGTGACGGTTACCAGTACCAGGAGCGCAACCAGGAGAGCAGTTCCATCGAGGTGAAGCTGACCTCAAACGAGGACGGCGCCTTCCGCTGGGTGGCCGGTGTCTACTACGCCGATATCGAGCGTGAAGTGGTGGTGGCCTACGGCGCTGACCTGGGCCTCGGCTTCCGCAAGGCACCGTATATCCCGCCGGATGGCCCCAACCCCACCGACCAGTTGTTCTGGGATGATTTTGATACCGAGGTGTTCGCCGCCTTCGGCCAGATTGAGCTGGATATCGGTGACAAGGGTGAGCTGGCCCTGGCCCTGCGCTACGACGAGGAGCAGCGTGAGGTGTCCAATAACGTGCCCAATGTGCGTGCCGCCCAGATCTTTGGCTTCCTCGGTGAAACGCCGCCTATCAACCCCGCCTTCGACGGTTCCGGTACCGACTCCATCCCCGACCGGGATGAGACCTTCGACCAGTGGCAGCCGAAAATCAGCTACACCCATACCTTCACGGACCAGGTCACGGCCTACGCGTCCTACGGTGTGGGTTTCCGCTCCGGTGGTTTCAACAGCATCGGCAGCCAGGCCACCGTCGAGGGCACTTTCGGTAGCTACCCCACGGCGCCGGAAAACGTGCGCGATGACTTCGACAAGGAAGTCACCGACACCTATGAAATCGGCGTGAAGTCGAACTGGCTGGACAACCGCCTGCGCCTGAACGCGGCGGTGTTCTACACGGAGATCGATGACTACCAGTTCTTCAACTTCTTCGCCGGTCCCTTCGGCCTGTTGCGCGTGGTGACCAACATCGAGGAAGCGGAGATTTTCGGCGCCGAGGTGGACTTCGCTTACGCGATGAACGAGTACTTCACCTTCTCCGGTGGCTACGGCATCGTCGACACCGAGATCAAGGAGAACCAGAACCGTCCTTACACCGAGGGCAATGACCTGCCCTACGCACCGGAAGCCAACGGCAACCTCAGCGTGCAGTTCCGCACCCCGGTGTTCGGCGACCTGGAGTTCACCGCCCGTGCCGACTATATGTACGTGGGCAGCACCTGGTTCCACTCGGTGCAGGACAACGAGACCATCAACTTCTTCACCGATCTGTCTGATGTCTACGGCGTCCCCGGCTTTGGTTTTGGCCCCAGTGAGTTTTCCCGCTCCGAGCGCGATGACTACTTCACCCTCAACCTGCGCGCCGGCCTGCACGGCGAGAACTGGTCGGTGGTGGCCTGGAGCCGCAACGCCACTGATGAGGACTTCCTCGAAGAGATCATTCCGGCACCGGAGTTTGGCGGCGGCTTCAACCACCCCAACCCCGGCCGCATCAGCGGGCTGGACCTGACCTATACCTTCTGACCCTCGCGCTCAGCGCCGTCAGTGATCAAGGGGCCCGCGGGCCCCTTTTTTGTGTCCGCCCATTGCGACCGCGGTAGCGGGCCTGATTCCCGCTGGCTTGCGCTGGCTCAAGGTATTTTTGTGCCGGCGGCGGCAGAGTAAGACTCTCCGAGGTTTTGGAGAGCGTGATGATGGCGCAGCAAACGGTAATGCTGGACGGCAATGAGGCTGCGGCGCGCATTGCGCACCTGCTCAATGAAGTGGTGGCGATTTATCCCATCACCCCGGCATCCCCCATGGGCGAACACGCCGACGACTGGAGTGCCGCCGGCGTCACCAATCTCTGGGGCGCGGTACCCGACGTGTTCGAAATGCAGAGCGAAGCCGGGGCCGCCGGTGCCATTCACGGTGCCCTGCAGGCTGGCAGCCTGGCAACCACCTTCACCGCCTCCCAGGGCCTGCTGTTGATGCTGCCCAATATGTTCAAGATCGCCGGCGAGCTCTCGCCGATGGTGATTCATGTCGCCGCCCGCACGGTGGCCACCCATGCCCTGTCGATTTTTGGTGATCACAGCGATGTGATGGCAGTGCGCAGCACCGGCTATGGCATGCTCTGCTCCAACTCGGTCCAGGAAGCCCTGGACTTCGCGTTTATTGCCCAGCAGGCCAGTCTGCGCGGGCGCATTCCCATGCTGCACTTCTTCGACGGCTTCCGAACTTCCCACGAGGTCGCCAAGGTCGAGCTGCCTGATCGCGAACTGATCGGCGAGCTGCTGGATAGCGAGGCGGTAGACGCCCATCGCAACCGCGCCCTGATTCCCGAAGCCCCGGTGCTGCGCGGCAGTTCCCAGAATCCCGATGTGTTCTTCCAGGCGCGCGAGGCCATCAACCCGATTTACGACGGCTTCCCGGCCATCGTGCAGCAGGTGATGGACGAATACGGTGCCGCTACCGGGCGGCACTACCGGCTGTTTGACTATTTCGGTGCCGAGGACGCGGAGCGCGTGATTGTCCTGATGGGCTCCGGGGCGGAAACCGCTCGCGAAACCGTGCCCGGCCTGGTGGCCGCCGGTGAAAAAGTCGGCGTGCTCGCGGTGCGCCTGTTCCGGCCGTTCAGCGCCGAGGCCCTGGTGGCGGCGTTGCCGGAGAGCTGTCGCGCCCTCGCAGTGCTGGACCGTACCAAGGAACCCGGTGCCGAGGGCGAACCGCTGTATAAGGACGTGCTCACGGCCCTGGCCGAACTGCGGCCGCAGGCCATGCCGGCCGTGTGCGGCGGGCGCTACGGCCTGTCCTCCAAGGAGTTCACCCCGGCGATGGTGGCGGCGATCTTTGCGGAGCTCGCCAACGACACCCCGCGGCGACACTTCACCATCGGCATCAATGACGATGTCAGCCACCTCAGCCTGGACTGGGACCCGAGCTACCGCAGCGATGCCCACAAGGACAGCGTACAGGCCCTGTTCTACGGCCTGGGCTCCGATGGCACGGTGAGTGCCAACAAGAACTCCATCAAGATCATCGGCGAGCAGACTGACCTGTACGCCCAGGGCTATTTCGTTTACGACTCCAAGAAGTCCGGCGCGGTCACCATTTCCCACCTGCGTTTCGGGCCCCGGCCCATTCGCTCGGCCTACCTGGTGGAAGACGGTGAGGCGGATTTCGTGGCCTGCCACCAGCCGGTGTTCCTCGAGCGCTACGACATGCTGGAGAAGGCGGCCCCGGGCGGCACCTTCCTGCTCAATACCGACGTCGACCCACAGTTGGTCTGGGACACGCTACCGAGAAACTACCAGCAACATATCATCGACAAGCAGCTCAAGTTCTACGTGATCGATGCCTACCAGGTGGCCTTCGACAATGGGCTCGGCAAGCGCATCAACACCATCATGCAGACCTGCTTCTTCGCCATCGCCGGCGTGCTGCCCACCGATGACGCTATCGCCGCCATCAAGCAGGCGGTGGAAGCCAGCTACGGCCGCAAGTCGCGCCGCATCGCCGCCATGAACCGCGATGCCATTGATTCCGCCCTGGCCGAGTTGCATCAGGTGGATATCGGCGCCAAGGCCGACAGCCCGGCGGAGAGCGGCATGGCCATCTCCGACGAGGCCCCGGATTTCGTCAAGCGCGTGACTGCCGAAATCATCGCCGGCCGTGGGGATATGATCCCGGTCAGCGAATTCCCGGTGGACGGCACCTGGCCGGTGGGCACGGCGGCCTTTGAGAAGCGCAACCTGGCGCTGGAAATTCCGGTCTGGGAGACGGACCTCTGCACGCACTGCGGCAAGTGTGTCTTCGTCTGCCCGCACTCGGCGATCCGCTCCAAGGCCTTCCCGGAATCCCTGCTGGAAGATGCCCCGCCGACTTTCAAGAGCCTGCAGATCAAGGGCAAGGACTTTCCGCAGGGTGTGCACATCGCCTACCAGGTGGCACCCGAAGACTGCACGGGGTGCACCCTGTGCGTGGACATCTGCCCGATTCGCGACAAGTCCAACGCCAGCCGCAAGGCCCTGAACATGGCGCCCCAGCCGCCGCTGCGCGAAGCTGAGGCGGAGAACTTCGCCTGGTTCGAGGCGCTGCCGGAATACGACCACGGGGAAATCAAGCTCAACACCATGAAGGGCTCCATGCTGCTGGAGCCGCTGTTCGAGTTCTCCGGCGCCTGTGTCGGCTGTGGCGAGACACCCTACCTGCGCATTGCCAGCCAGTTGTTTGGCGACCGCATGGTCATCGCCAATGCGACAGGCTGCTCCTCCATTTACGGCGGCAACCTGCCCACCACTCCGTGGCGCACCAATGTGGAAGGGCGCGGCCCGGCCTGGAACAACAGCCTGTTCGAGGACAACGCCGAGTTTGGCCTGGGCATCCGGGTGGCCTACGACAGCCAGCGCGCTCGCGCCCGCGACCTGCTGGATGCACTGCGTGATGACCTGAGTGACGGCCTGGCGCAGGCAATTCTCGACTGCCCCGAGGGTAACGAGGCGGAAATACACGAGCAGCGCCAGCGCGTCGCCCAGCTCAAGACCGAGCTGGCGGCCAGCGACAAGGCCAGGGCAGCCAGTTTGCTGGCGGCGGCCGACGCGCTCTGCCACCGCAGTGTCTGGATCGTCGGCGGCGATGGCTGGGCCTATGACATTGGCTTCGGCGGCGTGGACCACGTGCTGTCTTCCGGACGCAACGTGAACATTCTGGTACTGGATACCGAGGTCTACTCGAACACCGGCGGCCAGACCTCCAAGGCGACACCCCGCGGCGCGGTGGCCAAGTTCTCCGCCGCCGGTAAACCCACCGGCAAGAAAGACCTGGCCCGTATCGCCATGGACTATGAGAACGTTTACGTGGCCCACGTGGCCTATGGCGCCAAGGACACGCAGACGCTGAACGCCTTTCTGGAGGCCGAGAGCTACCCAGGTGTGTCCCTGATTATTGCCTACTCACCCTGTATCGCCCACGGTGTGGACATGTCCAACAACCACCGCCAGCAGAACCTGGCGGTAAACAGCGGCCACTGGCCCCTGTTCCGCTTCGACCCGCGCCGCGAGCACAAGCCGCTGAAGCTCGATTCAAAACCGCCGTCTATCCCCTACCGGGAATTTGTGGAGTCCGAGACCCGCTTCGGCATGCTCTGGTACGCAGAGCCCGGCCGCGCCGAGGCGCTACTGGCGGAAGCCGAGGACGAGGTGCGCGAGCGTTACCGCCGCTACCAGCAGCTGGCGGACCTTGACTGGGCCGAGGAACAAGAGGGGGAGCACTGATATGGTCGACCTGAGCAGCCGCTACCTGGGCATGGCCCTCAAAAACCCGCTGGTGGCTAGCGCCTCGCCGCTGAGCCGCGAACTCGACACCGCGCGCCACCTCGAGGATGCCGGTGCCGCCGCCCTGGTCATGTACTCCCTGTGGGAGGAGGACCTGTTGGCGGAGGAACGGCAGTTTGATCGCTTCATGCACCACCAGGCTCTGGGCCACGGCGAGGCTTCATCCTTTCTGCCGCCGCAACCGGCCTTCCAGTCCAGTCTCGACCAGTACCTGGAACAGTTGCAGTCTCTCAAGGCGCATCTCGACATTCCGGTCATTGCCAGCCTCAACGGCGTCAGCGAGGAGGGTTGGGTAGGCTACGGCCGCGACCTGCAGGATGCCGGTGCCGACGCGCTGGAAATCAACATCTACTACGTCGCCGCCGATCCGGAGGAGACCGCGGCCGATGTGGAGCGCCGCTACCTGGATGTGCTGGCCCACCTGGAGGACGCCGTGTCCATCCCGGTGGCGGTCAAGCTGTCACCGCAGTTTTCCTCGCCGCTGCACTTTACCCGGCACCTGTACCAGGCGGGAGCCGACGCGGTGGTGATCTTCAACCGTTTCTACCAGAGCGACATCGACCTGGAGACGCTCTCGGTAGAACCGCAATTGCAGCTGTCGGACCCCTATGAATCGCTGCTGCGGGTGCGCTGGGCGGCGATACTGCGCGGTGCGCTGGAGATTGATATCGCGGTGACCGGCGGTTTTCACCGGGTGGAAGATGTCATCAAGGCCCTGTTGGTGGGTTCCAACGCCGTGCAGCTGTGCAGCGTCCTGCTGAAACAGGGCCCCGGCGTGATCACTGACATCCTGCAGTCACTGACCCGCTGGATGGAGGAGAAAGAATACGAGGCGGTGTCGCAAATGCAGGGCAGCCTCAGTCACCGCAACGCCGCTGACCCGGCTGCCTTCGAGCGCGAAAGCTACCGCGCGGTGCTGGACAGCTTCACCCCGCCACCGGGCGTGCGCTACTAGCCAGCCCCTGATCAATCGTCTTCGGCAAACACCTCGACCGCGCCCCCGCTGTCCATCACGAACACGATCGGCCTGCAGCATACCTGGCAGTCTTCGATGTAGGATTGCCCGGCTTCAGAGGGGTCCAGCAGTACGCCGTTGGGCTCGCCGCAGTAGGGGCAGTAGATGGTGCTTTCGCCCAGGCCTTCCACTAGCGCATGCCATCGACCAGGTCGTCGACCACCTCGCTGTAGGCCTGGCTCAGCGCTGCCACCGCGGCATCGGCACTCCAGCGAGCGAGGGGAGCGCTGTGGCGGGTGATAATGCTGCGCTCCTCTTCCGCCCCGGAAAACACGCAGGAAAAGGCAACCTTGCCCAGGTCGCGACCGTCGCTCAACAGGTTGAAGGCGCGGACTTCACACAGCAGCCGCGGCTGGCCGAGCTTGTGACGGTGCCCCGACATGACGGTGAAACCGCGACACTCCAGGTCACCGGCCAGTTGCTGCTTGAGCATCAGGCCCAGCTCGTCGGCCCAGCGCACATCCTTGAGGTAGCTGAGTTCGCCGCTCTCGGCATCCAGCCGGGCGATGCGGTCGTTGTCGAGCCCGGCGTTAACGCTGGCAATGCTCAGGCTGATGGCTTCACCACCGGGTTCGCAGCCCTCGGTGGTGTTCACCAGCAGGTAGCGGCTGGCCGCCGGCGTATCGCTGCCGGGCAGGGTCATGCAGGCACTCAGCAGCGCCAGCGTTGCCAACAGCAACAATCTAGTCACGGTCGATCTCCACTTCCTTGATGGTCTCGCCGTAGAGCAGTGCCCCGGGCTCATCGTTGATATTGCCCAGCAGGGTGTTGAGCTCCTGCAGTGTGGCGGCCAGGTCATCGGTGAGGCCAACCAGCGCAGGCAATTCCTGGGTCAGCAGCGCCTGCAGCTCTGCACCGTTTTCGCCGAGGGTGCCGGCGACCGCATCCGTGGCTGAACGCAGGGAGCGGCCTGCCTCCGCGACGGTGGGCAGCACTTCACCGTCGAGCCGCTGGGCGACGGAGCGAAACTCCGGCAGGGTGGATTCCAGCTCGGTGCTCACCCGGCCAGCGCTGGCCATCAGCTCGTCGATACCGGCCGACGCGGTGGCGAGGTTCTCCGAGAGGGTGCGCAATTCGGCCAGGGTAATACCGAGGTTTTCCGCCGCCTCGTCGGACACCAGCTGGTCCAGCCGTTGCAGCGTGTTTTCCAGTGAGGTGGTAATACGTCCCGCGGAACCCGCCAACTGGCTGAACAGTGAGGGGTAGCCGGGGATCACGCCGTCGGGTACCTCGAAGCCCGGGGTTTCCTCGGTGCGATCCCGCAGTTCGATGATGGACAGCCCGGTAATGCCCTGCGCCTCCAGTAAGGCAACCATGCTGTCCAGGGGTGGCAGCGATTCCTGGCTGCCAAAGGTGACGTCTACCCGGCCTGGATACTCCCGACTCAGGGAGATGCTGTTTACCCGCCCCACGGGTACACCCAGGTAGCGCACCTCGCTGCCGATGGATAGCCCGCTGACCGAGCCGTCGAAGAGGATCGCGATGTCGGTGCCCAGGTCCTCCGGGTCGGGGCCCTTGATCCACTGGTAGAAACCCACCAGGCCCAGCAGTGAAATCACCACGAAGGTGGTCACCATGATGATGCGTGCGTTGCGCTCCATATCAGGCGGCGCCCAACGAGGTGCTGCTGGTCGAGCCCCGGGCGGCGCGCCCGCGCACGCCGCCAAAGTAGCTGCGAATCCAGGGGTGGGGGTGGTGCACGATCACGTCGCTCACGTCGGCAATGACTTTCTTGTCGACCAGCACCGCCAGGCGATCACAGATAGTGAGCAGTGAGTCCATGTCATGAGAAATCATGACTACCGTGAGTTTCAGGTGTGCCCGCAAATAGAGAATCAGCTGGTCGAACTCCGCGGCGCTGATCGGGTCCAGTCCGGCAGTGGGCTCGTCCAGGAAAACGACCTTCGGCTCAGTGGCCAGTGCCCGGGCCAGCCCCGCGCGCTTGATCATGCCGCCGGACAGTTCCGAGGGGTATTTGTCGAAAGCCTCTTCCTTGAGCCCCACCATTTTCAGTTTCAGGCGGCCGAGCTCTGCCGCAAAGGACTTGCTGATGCTGGTGTTCTCTATGATCGGCGCTACCACGTTTTCCAGCACCGTGAGCCCCGAGAACAGGGCACCGCTCTGGAACAGCACACCCCAGCGTGGATGGCAGCTATGCAGGTAGCCGCTGCCCTTTTCCTTGCAGGTGATATCACCGCCGAAAACCTTGACGCCGCCCTCGGTGGGCGTGTGCAGGCCGAGCATGGTGCGCAGCAGCACGGACTTGCCGGTACCGGAGCCCCCCACGATGCCGAGAATCTCGTGCTCGAAAACCGTCAGGTTAATGCCGTTGTGCACGGTGTGGGTGCCGAAGCGATTGACCACGTCCCGCACCTCGATGATCGGGTTGCCCGCCTCCAGGGTATCGCTCACCAGCCCAGCTCCGTGAAGATAATTGAGAAGATCGCATCCACTACGATCACCATGAAAATAGATTCTACAACGGCGTTGGTCGTGTTGCGCCCCACGGCATCGGCGGACCGTTCGACGAAGTAGCCGCGGTAGGTGCCGATAGAGCCGATCATCAGGGCGAAGAAGGGCGCCTTGATCAGGCCCACCTTGAAGTGGGTGATCGGGTCCAGGGCGAGGAAACGCTCAACCACCAGCGGGTAGGGGATGTCCAGCAAGCCCACGGCGATGACCACGGTGCCAAGCAGGCCGGCGATGTCGGCAATAAATGTCAGCAGCGGCAGGCAGATCACCAGCGCCAGCATGCGCGGCAGTACCAGGGCCTCGAAGGGATCGATGCCCATGGTTTCCATGGCGCTGACTTCCTCGTTGAGCTGCATTACGCCGATCTCAGCCGCAAAGGCGGAGCCCGAGCGGCCGGCGACGAGGATGGCGGTCAGCAGGCCGCCCATTTCCCGCATGATGGAGATTGAGACCAGGTCCACGGTAAAAATCTGCGCACCGAACTGGCTAAGCTGGGTCTGGCTCTGGAAACCCAGCACCAGCGCCACCAGGAAGGCCATGAGCGCAACAATGCCAATCGCGGCCACCCCCGCGTCCTGGATATGCCTCGCGGTGGCCACCCAGCGAAAACGTCTGGGCTGCAGCACCGTGGCGACGATGCCGGCGCCGATGGAAACAGACCACAGGTAGCGATCGCCGGCCTCCTTCAACAGGCTGGCAGTGGAGCGCGCCAGGCGCCGCGACAGGGCGGTCAGCCAGGGTACGGGCGGCGGTTCACGGGTGGCCTTCTCCATGGTCACCACGTCTTCGATGAACTTGAGGTGTTCCGCCCGGAAACCGCTGTAGTGGGTCTGAAAGCCCTCGCGCTTGAGGCGCTCACCCGTGCGATACAACAGCCAGGCGCCCGACAGGTCGAAGTTCTGCAGACCGCCGCAGCTGAACTCGATATCCCGAACCGGCATGCGCGCCAGGCTCAGCTTGTCGATAACACCCTCCAGCTCCGCCAGGTTGAGAATGGTCCAGTCGCCGCGCAGGGCAAATTCCGCCTGCTCGGCACCCACCGCAAATCGATAGTACTGGGATTCTATGGCGCTGGCGTTTGCCAGCGCGTCTTCCTGCCGGTCTGGTGGCGCTGTCATGCGGACACTATAGCCCAGAAAGCCTGCACCAGCTTTCTGTTGAGGTCGCCGTGGGCCTCGCTATACTCGGGCAGTTTGATCATTGCGGTCACTTGATGAGTACACTGATTCCACTCGGGCCCACTCTTACCGGCACCGTGGTCACGCCTGATCTGGACATGAGCATCGCGGCTTACTGTGATTACCTGCATGCATCGGTGCTGGAGCAGGGCGCTGTGTCCGGCGAACAGGCCAGGTTGTGGGGGAAACCGCAGCTTGAGGGCAGCCCCCTGGCGGTCCTGCAATCCGAGAGTGGCAACCCCTGGCTGCGCCTGATCGGCATACCCGGCCTGCTGCCGGCCCAGCCTTTCAGGGAGCTAGGCTGGATGGCGCTGGAAGTGCTGGTCGCCGATGTGGGCGCACTCTGGCAGCAACTGGAAGAATCCCCCTTTGAGGTCTATCGCGGTCCGACCGATAGTGGCAATGCCTGTGGAATGCAGATCGTCGGCCCCGCCGGGGAAGTGCTTTACCTGACGGAAGTCCGTAAGCGGGAGTCGCCGTTCAATATCGCCCCCGCGCAGGCGCCGGTAGACCGCCTGTTCAGCCCGGTCACGGCCAGCCTGCGGCGCAACGAGGCACTGGCGGTTTACAGCAAACTGGGAGCGAAACGCAGCTGGCGCTTCGAGACTACCCTGGGGTCGGTGAACCGCGCTCACGGGCTGGATGCATCCCTGAAGCACCCGGTGGGCACCGTGCAACTGGCGGATCGCTGCATGGTGGAGATCAACCAGTTGGGCCTTGCCAAATCCCGGCCACCAGGCGAGGGCAAATTGCCCGCCGGGATCGTGATGGTGAGCTTCGCGATCGATAACCTCGACAACATTGGGCTGCGGCCGATCTCGCCGCCCCAGGCGCTGGACGGTGTGCTCTATGGCGGCCAGCGGGTGGCGGCCTGCCGCGGGGCCGCCGGTGAATTGCTGGAGTTGATTGAGGCAGCCGGCTAGGTGCGGCGGGCCAGGTACAGCCGGCTAAGGTGCGGCCGCCCAGGTGCTGCCGGCTAGCCTGCCGCCGCCACGCTCTCCCGTGCCAGTTCGTTCAGGGCGCTGAAATCTGTCTTGCCACTACCCAGCTTGGGTATGCTCTCAACGCGGATCACTTCGCTGGGTACCATGAGCGGAGCCACGCCGGCGGACACCATATCCTCTCGAAGACTCTGCTCGAGTTGCTCGCTGGTGACCAGCATGAT
The DNA here is from genome assembly GCA_965229625.1 of Halieaceae bacterium. Classification (GTDB taxonomy): domain Bacteria; phylum Pseudomonadota; class Gammaproteobacteria; order Pseudomonadales; family Halieaceae; genus JANQIO01. Next base: position 2,563,561 of record CBDDJJ010000001.1, on the reverse strand, counting down.
GACCTTCTCACCCTTGCGGGTATCGGGCACCGCGGCGGCGGCCAGGTCATCCTCGGTTTCCGCCGGTAGCAGGTTGCGGGCCTGTTCTTCCACCGCCCCGAGGCTGACCATCTCGCCACCGACCTTGGCGAAGCGCGAGTAGCGATCGACGATGATCAGGAAACCCTCATTGGTGAGATGGCCCTTGTCGCCGGTGACGTACCAGCGCATGTCGTCGGCCTCGAAGATCACGTCCCGGGTTTTTTCGTCGTCGTCCAGGTAGCCAAGCATGACCTGGTTGCCGGAGATGCAGATCATGCCGTCTTCGCCCAGCGGGAGCTCCTCGCGGGTATTGGGATCGACAATCTTGAAACTGGTACCCGGCAGCGGCAGGCCCACGCTGCCTTCGCGCTGGCCCACCTGGATTTTCCAGTCATTGGTGTCGACGGCATCCGGTATATTCACGCTGGCCACGGGCGTGGTCTCGGTGGCGCCATAACCCTCGAGGATGTACTTGTTGAACTTCATCTGGAATTCCTGGCGCACGTGATTGGGCAGTTTTTCCGCGCCTGCCACCACCACCCGCAGGGGCTCCAGCAGAATGGGATCAACCTTGCGGTTACGGGCGTAGAGGCTCAGGAAGGTGGCTGTGCCGAACAATATGGTGGCGCGGTACTTTGCCACGGCCCGGGCGATCCCGAGTACATCCGTGGGGTCCGGGTAGCAGACGATCGGGATACCTTCGATCAGCGGCATGATCAGCGTGACCGTCAGGCCGAAGGCGTGGAAGGGTGGCAGTGAGGCCATCACCACGTCGTCCACCCGGGTGTTGAGCACGTCGGATATCTGCTTGCAGTTTGACTGGATGTTGCGGTGCGAAAGCACCACACCCTTGGGCTTGCCCTCACTGCCGCTGGAAAACAGGACGGCGGCCGGGTCTTCCAGGCCCGCCCGGGCACCGTAGAGGGTATACAGCATGCGCGCCGGCAACAGGCTGACCTGGATGAGTTTCAGAACCAGGCGCCATTGCGGAATCGTCTCGCGAATGTCTTCCATATAGGTGACTTCCACGCCCTCCAGCATGGAGGCCATGTTCACACCGCGGGCTTCCAGCCGGGTCTGGAACTGGCGAGAGGTAAACACCTGGCGTATGCCGGCTGCGGAGATGGCGGCGCGCACAGCCTCCTCGGACGCACTGAAGTTGAGGTTTACCGCCGCGCGCCCCTTGAGCATGACCGCCATATTGGCGATGGCTGCCGCGTTGGCGGCCGGCAGCAGCAGGCCGACGTTCTTTGCTTCCCGGTCCAGGTTCATGGCACCGGAGAAAGCCAGTGTGGCAGCCGCGAAGCGCCGGCGGCTGAGTTTCACGCCGCTGGCATCCACGGTACACACGTCGTTGAGATTGCGCTTCACCGTGCGCAGCCAGGCCAGCGGCAGCGGGTCCAGGCGCTTGGTGTAGGCTTCCCAGGCCGTGATAGACAGGTCGAACACCTTCTGTTTCAGCATGTCGGCGCGGGTGTCCAGCGGCAGCGGCTTGCCAAAGGCCACGATCAGGTCACGCTTGAGGCTGGGCGAACGCGAGTCCCGCAGGTGCTCATCGGCATAGGAGAATTTGCTGCCCCACAGGCCGCGCAGGTAGAAGGGCACGATGACGCCTTCCTCCAGTCCCTCGATCACCCGTTCGTAACCGGAGTGGAATTTGCTGAGCTGGCCGTTGCGGCTGATGGCACCTTCAGGGAACAGGCAGACGGCCTCGCCGGCTTTCAACAGTTCATTGATGGTCTGCAGCGAGTCCTTGCTCTTGCCGGAAGCAATGGGCACCACCCTGAAGAACTTGAGCAGGGGCTTGAGGTACCACACCTCGTAAATGCGGCGCAGCATCACAAAGCGCAGCGGCCGTGGGCAGGCGATCTGTACCAGCGCCCAGTCGATCCAGGAGATGTGGTTGCCGAGCAACAGCAGCGGGCCCGACTGCGGCAGGTTCTCGAAACCCAGCACCTGGATTTTGTAGCGACGCCGCAGGACGACGGCGGCGACGATGCGGGCCAGGGACTGGGGCAGCTTGCGTACCGTGTACCCCGTGCCGATGATGGCAACCACGGTGAGCATGTAGAACAGGCCAACGCTGTCGATGCCGGCCAGGGCAAAGGTCGCGGTAATGCCCAAGAAGGTGAGCATCGACACGTTCTGGATCCAGTTGTTGCCCGCCAGGATGGTGCCGAGGCGACTCTCCGGCGCGTGGAACTGGATCAGGGAATTGAGAGGGATGATGAACATGCCGCCGGCCGTGCCCACCAGCAGGAAGGCAGCCGCCATGCTGACGGTGCTGTCCAGTGTGGGCAACAGGGCGATGACGACAGCTACGCCGAGTGCGCCGATGGGGATGAGTCCGGTCTCGATGTAGTTGCGAGACACGCGTGCCGCGATCAGGGAGCCCATCATGATGCCAATACCGGAGCAGGCCAGGATGCCCTGGATGATGACGGTGTTGGTGATGTCCAGGCGCTCCTTGGCGAAGGCCGGGAAGGCCGCCAGCATCACCTGGGAAATTGCCCAGAAGGTGGCCAGGCCGATGATGGACAGGAAGATCTGCTCACGGTGGCGCACGGTGCGCAGGTTCTTGGCCAGGTAGCCAAGGCGTACGTAGGACTTGAAGTCGAAGTGTTTGTCCGTGCGCGTGGTGGCCTTTGAGGTCAACTGGAAAGTAAACACAAACTGGATGCTGGCAAGAATGACCAGGAACCAGCCGATGGGCGCGACCAGTTGGATGATATCGCCGGTCTCCATGCCCGTGGTGTCCGGCAGGAACGACTCGAAGGCGCCGGAAAAGACGAAAGTGCCCAGCAGGATGCCAATAATGGTGGTGGCCTGCACGGCGCCGTTGGCAGAGGCCAGGTTTTCTGCACCCACCAGTTCGCGGATGTAACCGTACTTGGCCGGGCTGTAGATGGCGCTTTGCACTGCCAGCGCCAGGGTCATGGCGAAGGCGCCCCAGAACCAGCCCAGGTAGTAGAACAATGTGATCAGCAGTGTGGCACCGACAGCGGCCAGCGCTGTGAAGCGGATAACCCGGGGCTTGGGATACTTGTCGGACAGGAAGCCGGCCGGGGAGAACAGCAGGATGAATGGCAGCAGGATCAGCGCATTGACGATTGCGGTCAGGACAATCTGCTCCTGGCCGTCGTAGGTCTTGAAGATCGTGTTCTGGATGATGATCTTGTGCCCGAGGTCCACGAAGGCATTCAGGAACAGGATTACCATGTAGGGAATGAAGCCGCTGATGCGGGTCAGCCGAGCCATCGTAGTCTCCTCAGGATCGCAATTGCGCCACTGTTGCTGATTGTTTCTTTAGTTGCCACCTGATCAACAAAAGTCGCTTTATCGTGACCAATAGGTATTATTAGATGCTACTTATTCATGAGCTAGGCGTGGAAATCGATGGCCCAGGTCAGCGCTTTGGTAGAGACACTGAAAGCTACACTCAAAGCTGCGGGTATTAAATATACGCAGGTCGCGGCAGCTCTCCAATTGTCGGAATCCTCCATCAAGCGGAAATTTTCACGCAAGGAGTTTTCGCTGGGAGAACTGGACCAGATATGCGGGCTGGCGGGCCTGCAGATTTCCGACCTGGTCAGGCGCATGGAGGAAAACCGTGGTCGCCTGCAGGCCCTCTCCAGTGAGCAGGAACAGGAGATTGCCGACGATCCAGGCCTGTTGCTGGTGGCCGTCTCCGTGCTCAACCGTTGGAGCTTCGAGCAGTTGCTGGAGTACTACCATTTTCAGTCCACCGACCTGGTGCAGCTGCTGGCCAGGCTCGACCGCCTGAAGATGATCGAGCTGCTGCCCAATAACCGCATCAAGTTGCTGGTGGCGCCGAACTTCGGCTGGTTGCCCAACGGGCCTATTGAGCAGACGTTCCTGCAGGGCATACAGCGCGACTTTTTCTCGACGCGCTTCGACCGCGACGACCACACGTTGATTGTCCTCAACGGTATGCTGTCGCCGACCTCCAACCGCGAGTTCCAGCGCAAGCTGGAGCGCATCGCGAGGGAGTTCGACCAGCTCAACGCGGAGGATGCCGGCCTGCCCCTGGAGTCGAAGGACGGGTATACCGTATTGCTGGCAATGCGGGACTGGCACTACCAGACGTTTGCATCCTATCGGCGCGATCGGCAATGATCCGCGCTGCAACGGCCGCTGACGGCGAGGGCCTGGCTACCCTCTACAACCACTACGTCCGCCATACCTATACGACCTTCGAGACAGAGCAGGTCGTGGGCAATGAAATGGGGGCTCGCGTACACGCCGTGCTGCAGGTCGGCTTGCCCTGGCTGGTGCTGGAAGAAGGCGGGCAACTCATCGGCTATAGCTGCGCCGTGCGCTGGAAGGGGCGGGCCGCCTACGGCAACTCGGTAGAGTCGACAATTTACCTGGCCGAGGGTGCGGGCGGCCGCGGGCTCGGTTCGCTGCTGTATGGGGAATTGCTAGCCCAGCGACGCAATCGAGGGCTGCACTGCGCGCTGGGTGGCATTGCCCTGCCCAATGAAGCCAGCGTCGCCCTTCACGAGCGCCTGGGTTTTGAAAAGGTCGCCCACCTCAGGGAAGTAGGGCGCAAGTTCGAACGCTGGATCGACGTTGGCTACTGGCAGCTCATGTTGTAGCTCAGGCGTCAGCGCGGCCTTGTCAGTCGACCAGCTGCCGGCAGCTTTTGCCTGGCGGTACTGCGTGAAGAAAACTACCGTGCTGCAGGTAATGCAGTACCTGGCACATAACTTCCGCGTCACGCATCATGAAGGTGTGCGTGGCGGGCAGCGCGATGAAGTCCCGCATTCCTTCCAGGGCGGCGTTGTGCACCGAGACCTTGCCATCATCGTCGCCGGGAATCATGGCGGACAGCAGCGGATTCAGTGATTTTGTGCCGGCGATGACGCCGACATCGAAATTGGCAGGCCCCAGGCGGTCGGGTAGCCAGTGCCCGCCGGTGCCCAACTGCAAACCCGCCTCGCCGTTCAGCAACTGAAATCCGGGTAGTTCGCCCAGTGTATCAACCACTTCACTGCCCCGGTTGGGTGGCCCGAGCATCACCACCCGGCCCAGTCTCGCGATATCGTTTCCGGCCAGGTACTGGCGTACCAGGATGCCGCCCATGGAGTGGGTGACGAAATGTACCGCCTCACTGCCCTGGCAAGCATCGAGCGCTGCCGGCACGGTCGCCTCCGCCAGCTCTTCGATACTGGCGTGCCGCGAAGGATAGCCGGGGTTTGTAACGGTGAAGCCCTCTGCCTCCAGGAACTCCGCCATGGGTTCCATGGATACTTCGGTGCGGGCCAGACCGTGCAGTAAGATGACACAGTCTGCCCGCACTGAAGCTGAAACCAGCAATAGCAGCAGGAGGGTGAACCTCACGCCGGGCTGGCTCCCTTACGGAGACGCGCCAGCACCTCGGCGACGCGAGTACTGCGCTCGTCGAGACCGCGCCGGGACAGGGCCTGTTCGAGCTCGGACCCGTGCACGCGATCCATGGCTTCGTTCATGCCGGCCTCCAGCGCGTCGCCGGAGAGAACGCTGTCGTTGAGCCTCGCGCGGGTTTCCCGCAGCGCCGCCAGCCGCCCGGACAGGGTCTGCGACGTGCCCGGGTTGACACTCTGGCGCCGGAACTGGGATTCCAGCAAACCGATTTCCCGGCGGTGTTCACGGATTTCCCCCAGCAGCTTCCTCAGTGCGCGTTCCTCCCGCGAGATCAACTCGCAGGTATCGATGTGGCGGCGCTTCGCGATTTCCACTTCAGCCTCGAGCTCGGCAATTTCCCTGGCCGCCAGCGTCAGCAGTTCTTCGCTGGCCTCCTGGTCTGGCAGGGATTTTACCTGTGCCTCGCGCTGGCTGACCTGGTGGGCGAGCCGCTCGATATCTTTTTCCAATTCGCGACGGGTGGCAATGGTCGCGGCCAGTGCGTCGCGGCGCTGGTTTGCCAGGGTCTCGGCATCAAGAATTCCCTGGCGGTAGATGCGCACCGCGTTGGCGTCTGTGATCCTGGTCACTGATTCCGTGACGTTGGCGCGCAGCAGGGTATTCAGCCTGTCGAATACACTCACGGTTTCAGCCCTCCTCCAGTTCGCGGATCATCTTTGAGGTGCGCGCTTCACTGATACGGTTGTGCAGGCGCTGTGCTTCATGATCGTCCCGTACGGTCTTTGACAAGGTGATGGTGGAAAACACCAAGAACAGTGAGCTGATCAGGAAATAACCCTTCACCACCAGCGGCCCGGGTAGCATGTACACGCCCACCAGGGTCGAGCCCATGGCGGTGGCAAAGGCGATCTTCACGAAAAATTCCCACTGCGTTGAACTGTTGCTGACACTGTAGTCTTGCATGGTCGGTTCCTCCGTTCGTTTGCCGACGCATTCAGTCTTGCCGGGTCAGGCGGGTGAGCTCAATCAGAAATCCATGAGCACTGCAGCAGTCACCTCGCGGTATTGCGAGGTGCTACCATGACTGTTTTTCTGTGGAATCGGCCATGCCGGACATCGTCATACCCGAGCGATTTAACGGCCCACCCAACTCGGGCAATGGCGGCTACGTCGCCGGATTGGTGGCCGGCTTCATCGATGGCCCCGCCCGCGTTCGCCTGCATAGTCCGCCGCCGATGGAAACGCCAATGCAGGTGCGCGCCCTGGACAGCCGTGTCGAAGTACGCCATGGGGAGCAACTGGTGGCGTCGGCCGGGCCTGTTGAACTTGGGCTTGAGGTGCCGGCGGCGCCGAGCCTTGACGACGCCCACGATGCGCGGCAGCGCTTCCCGGGCTTTGTGCGGCATCTTTTTCCCACCTGTTTTGTTTGTGGCCCCGGACGCCCGCTGGGCGACGGGCTGGAACTCTATACCGGCCCGGTCGCGGAATCCGTGCTTTATGCCTGCCCCTGGGCGCCGGCGCCCGACCTCCTGGACGAGCAGGGCGAGGTGTTGCCGGTGTTCGTGTGGTCGGCAGTGGATTGTCCCAGCGGTTACGGCGCCTTCGGCGACCACGAGCGACCCATGCTGCTGGGGGAGCTTGCGCTGGAGCAGTTTGCGCCCGTGCCTGGCGATGATGAGCTGGTGGTGTTTGCCTGGCCGTTGGGCTCAGAGCGCCGCAAGTTCTACGGGGGTGCCGCGGTGGCAACCGCGCACGGTGAGGTACTTGCTGCCGCTCGTGCTACCTGGATCGCGGTCGGCTAGACGCGGTCGGCTAGACGCGGTCGGCTAGACGCGGTCGGCTAGACGCGGTCGGCCAGACGCGGTCGGCCAGATGCGGTCGGCTGAACTAGCCAACCTGCCGGGGCGGCTTGCCGTCGATCGGCAATACGTTCTCCGGCAAATCTATGAGGCCCTTGCTCTGCAGGTGGGGCACCAGCGCTTCACTGTCCAGGGCACCACTGAAGTAGTAGCCCTGGATGTAATCGCAGCCGTTGCCCAGCAGGTACTTGTACTGCTCCCGGGTTTCCACACCCTCTGCCAGCACATCCAGGTCCAGGGCCTTGGCCAGCGCGATGATCGAGCTGGCAATGGCCTGGTCGTTGCGATCGCGAGTGATTTCCTTCACGAAGGAGCGATCGATTTTCAGGGTGCTGATCGGGAAGCGTTTGAGGTAGGCCAGTGAAGAATAGCCGGTGCCGAAATCATCGATAGAGATGCTGATGCCCAGCTCCTTGAGCTGGGACATCGTGTCGACACTGAATTCGATATCGCGCATGGCAACGCTTTCCGTAATCTCCACGCCCAACAGGCGCGGCGGTACACCGGCGGCGCGCAGAATCTGGCGGATTTCCAGTGCCAGGTTGGACTGGTTGAACTGGGCGGCGGACAGGTTCACACCCACTTTCAGCTCCAGGCCAAAGCGCTTTTTCCAGAGGTTGATGTGCTCACAGACGCTTTCGATAATCCAGCGCCCCAGCGGCAGGATCAGCCCTGATTCCTCAGCGACCGGGATGAACTCGGTGGGTGATACCGGGCCATATTTTTCTGACTGCCAGCGCACCAACGCCTCTACGCTGGAAACCTTGCCTTTCTTGCCATCGATAATCGGCTGGAAATTCAGTCTGAATTTGCGTTCTTCCAGCGCTCTCTGCATCTCATCGCGCCACTCGATATAGCGCAGGGCGCGGGTGTACATGTCCTGGTCGAACACGGTATGCGAGCCCTTGCCCTCGGCCTTGGCACGGTGCATGGCGGTATCGGCGTCGCGCACCATATCCTCCGGGGAGTGGTAGTGTTCATGGCTGATGACTATGCCGATACAGCAGGAGATATCGATAATCCGGTTGTTGATCTCGAAGCTCGCGCCGAACTGTGACTTGATCTCTTCAACCGTCACCATGACTTCCTGCAGCGACGCGCGATTCTCCAGCAGCACGCCAAAGATATCGCCGCCGAATCGCGACAGGGTGTCTGCCTGGCCCAGCACGTAGCTGATGCGGCGGCTGACTTCAATGATGAGGTGATCCCCGGCGCCGTGTCCGAGGCCTTCGTTGACGGCGCGGAACTGGTCCAGGTCCAGGAATAGTACGGCGAAGCGATCTTCCTCGCGCTGGCGAGAACGGAAAATAGCGTTGCCGACGCGGTCCAGAAACAGAGTGCGGTTAGGCAGGCTGGTCAGCTCGTCATAGAACGCATTGCGCCGGATCTGGGTTTCATAGCCCAACTGCTGGCTGATATCCCGGAGGCACACCACCATGCCGATCGATTCCTCGTGGCGACCGTCTCCGGGAATGGGCTTGGCATTTATCTCTACTGGCAGCTCGCTGCCGTCGCGGCTGATCAGGTGCTGGCGCACATCACGCAGGCTTTTGCCCTCGCGCAGCACCGTGGACTTGAGATCGATGCCGTGGCCGCGGCTGTCAAAATCCCTCAGCTCCAGCAATTGCCGAATCGACATGCCACGGATCTCTGAGGAACTGGTGCGAGTGAGCGACTCTGCCACCGGATTCATGATGGCCACGCGGCCGCTGCGGTCGGTACCAATGACCCCTTCACTGAGATTGCTGATTGTGGTGTTCAGCCGGCCTTCGGTCTCCAACAGCATGCGTTCCGTGCGGTGCTTATAGAGAGCAATCTCTATGTTGATTTCCAGTTCGCGGTTATCGAAGGGCTTGAGGATATAGCCGTAAGGTGCAGTGATCTTGGCGCGCTGCAGGGTCTCGTCGTTGGAGTAGGCGGTACAGAAAATGATGGGTACGTCCATGCGGCGATGGATGGTTTCAGCGGCCTCGATTCCGTCAATATCGTCCCTCAGGTGGATATCCATCATGATGAGGTCGGGAGCGACCTCCAGCGCCTGGCTGATGGCGTCAGAGCCCTTGCCTACGGTGCACGCGACTTCGTAATCCATCTGGCGCAGGCGCGAGGCGATGTCCTTGCATACCAGCACCTCGTCTTCCACGACCATTATTCTAGCTTTTGGCATTACTTCTTCCTCGGGAAGTCGATGATGAACTCGGTACCGTTTTCGCCGCTATGGCGCCAGCGGCCGTCGAGTTGCTCCGTGAGAATACGAACAATCTCCAGTCCCATGGAGCTGGTTTTTTCCAGATCGACGCTGTCGTCAATACCGTTGCCATCGTCCCTGACGGAGAACTCGTAACGTTGGCCATTGTCCCGCTCCTTGAAGCAGACATGAATATGCCCTTCGCCTTCACGGCCCTCGTAGCCGTGCTTGAGGGAATTGGACACCAGTTCATTGATAATCAGGCCACAGGGTACCGCGGTGTCGATATCCAGATAGATGTTGTCCACGTCCAGGTGCAGGGTGATGGCAAGGCGTTCGAAGCGGTAGAAGCGAACCAGGCCGTTGGTCAGCATTTCGATATAGTCGTGGAAATTGATTTCCAGCAGGCTGTCGGAGCGGTACAGGTTCTCGTGAATCAATGCCATGGACTTGATGCGCTGCTGGCTTTCGGTCAGCAATGTCTGGAAGCGCTTGTCCATGATCGAGTCAGCCTGGATGTTCAGCAGGCTGGAAATCACCTGCATGTTGTTTTTGACCCGATGGTGTACCTCTTTCAGGAGCACTTCTTTCTCCCGCAGTGAACGCGACAACTCCTGCTGGGCTGTTTTGTGATCGGTGATCTCGCTTTCCAGCGCCGCGGTGCGCTCTGCAACGAGTGCCTCAAGTTGCTCGCTATAACGCCGCTGCTCCTCACGGTGCAGGCGTACGCTGTAGGCCTGGGCTGTGCCGTACACGACGCCTATCGCCACCATGGTGTAAAGCGCCATCGCCCACCAGGTCGCCCACGGTGCCGGCGATACGGACACGTCAATCGACAGACCCTGCTGATTCCATAGTCCGTCATTGTTACTGCCCTGCACGCGGAAGGTGTAGTCGCCCGGACCCAGGTTGGTGTAGGTGGCCTGCCGCACGCCATTAGCACTGACCCACTCGCGGTCGAATCCGGCGAGCATGTAGCGGTACTGGTTCTTGGACGGCTCCGTGTAGTCGAGTGCCGAGAATTCGAAGCCTACGACATAGTCGTTATAGCTCAACTCGATTGCTTCAAGTTCGTAAGCAGGTTTGTCCAGCTGAAACTCTCGATTGAACTTGGAGAATTTGGTTAGCCTGACAGGTGGTTTGTGTGCATTTATCTGGACATCTTGAGGGTAGAACGCGTTAAAACCATTGGAGCCTCCGAACAGCATCTTGCCATCACTGGCCAACAGGTAAGCACCGTTGTTGAAGTCCTTGCCTTGCAAGCCATGGATGGCGTCGTAGCTCGTGAATTTGTCTTGCTCGGGGTCGTATTGTGATAATCCCTTGCTATGGCTGATCCAGATCTTCCCGGCATCGTCTTCCAACAATCCATAGATGGCGTTGCTCGGCAACCCTTCATCAAAGTTAAAGTGCTGCCACCGGCCATCTATGAATCTGTTCAGGCCAGTATCTCTGGTTCCAACCCATAAGCTGTCTTCAGTTTGAAGCAGGCATATAACGTGGTTACCGCTGAGTGAATTGGCAACATTTGGGGAGTGCTGGATCGTTTCGACAGTTTCGGTTTCGGGGTCAAATAGAATGATTCCGCCCCCGTCGCTTGCTAACCATAGTTTCCCATCATTGCTCTCTTCCACATCAACGAGGAAATAGCTGGGAAATTCCTGACCTTGTCTTTCCTGATTGGGGTATCTCTGGAAGCGGCCATCTCCAATATAGAGGTTGAGACCACCCCCATAGGTTGCAACCCATATGCGTCCCAGTCGGTCTTGTATGATACTTGCGACACTGTTGGAACTTAGGCTGCTTGCATCATTCCTATCGAATCGCATCGATGTGAACGTATTAGCGCCGGGACTTCCAAGAGCGATTCCCTGGCTCATGGTGCCTGTCCAGAGCCGCTGTTCTTCATCAAAGATAAGCGCTGTAACTACAGTGTCACTTAGACGTTCACCGGTGTGTGTGGCGTGGTCAACACTCTCGAAATTGTTGGCTTCAACGTCCCAACGGTTCAAGCCGCCGCGTGCTGTTCCAATCCAGATGTTGCCGCTCTCGTCTTCCGCGAAAGAGGTGACTCTATTGCTACGGAGTGATCCTTCCCTCCCATCCTGGCTCTTAATGTGGGTAAAGGTCTTAATCTCCGGGTTCCACTTGCTGATGCCGTTTATGGTACCAACCCAGATGACATCTCCGTTGTCCTGAGTTATGTCGTATACAAGGTCATCACTAAGACTGCTTGTTGATGCTGAATCATGGCGATAGTGGTGAAAGGAACTGGTTTCGGCGAGCCAGAGGTTCAGCCCGCGGTAGGTCGCTACCCAGATCCGGCCCTGTCGATCTTGGAATATTCGCCGCACGCGGTTGGAACTTAGGCTCGATGGGTCGTCAGGATCGTGAGAAAGCCATTCGATCTCACCGCTGTGATTCATGCGCGCGATACCAGAATCTTGCGTGCCTATCCAGATCAGCCCATCCTGGGCGATCATGATGGTTCGAATATCGAGACCTCCATCAGCGCTCAGGTTTGCTTCAGGCGTTAGGAATGTATGTAACTCTTGCGTGGCTGGATCAAACTGTAGGAGGCCTACATTTTGTGTGCCAATCCAAAGATGGCCGTGTGCATCTTCTGTGATCTCATGCACACCCGTTGTGCCACTTGTCTCAGAGTCTTCCGGGAAACGAATCAAGTGGCTAAACGTGCCTTCCCCTTCCCATCGGCTCAACCCCGAGCGCGTGCCAATCCATAATTTCCCATCCTGCGACTGGAAGATATCGCGCACGCTGTCATCCATGAGGCTGTCCGCTCGTGCGGGATCATGTTTGAAGTGCTGGAAGCTATTCGTCTCAGCCTGAAACAGATTTAAGCCGGCGTCAGTCGCAACCCATATCCTTCCAGTTCGGTCCTCAAAAATGTCGTAGATCCAACCGTTTGATAGAGTGCTTGGATCATCAGGGTCGTAATTGAAAGTGACGAAGCTATTGCCGTCGTAACGGTTTAGGCCTTGCTGCGTGCCAATCCAGATGAAGCCATGTGAATCCTGAATTACTCGACGCGAGGATGCGTGTGACAGCCCGTCGTCAACCGTCAAGCGAGTAAAGAGTGCATCGCGATTTATGGGTAGCCCTCGATCTGCTGCATCAGCGGCCGGGTAAAGAGAGGAGAGCATGAGAAATGCTGCCAGAATAAAAAATGCCCCCTTACGGGGGCAAAGTTGGCTACGTGCTGCAAACAAGGGTCGTGCGCTAGTCGCTTCCGTGAACAAGCAACACCACCCTATTCTGTGGCTGGGAGATTCAGACGCACCTCCCATTTCAATTCTGGTTTCCTCGACAGACACAGGGTCATCGCTGGTCTGTTCTGGTAAATAAAAACTTAAGCGCTTTGGCTGGCGTTCTGCACTACACCGTCGCGGCCTTCCCAAAGGTAGCCAGCGATCTGATGCTCATCTTCATTGGTGGTGGCATGCTCCCAGAGGAAGGAAGCGACCTGCTCGCCAGCGCTGATCGTGGTGTCGTCGCGCTCTTCCCACACGTAGCCGGCGATCTGCTGTGTATCTTCGCTGGTCGTCGCATGCTCCCAGAGGAAGGAAGCAAGCTGGTCGCCAGCGCTGATCGTGGTGTCGTCGCGCTCTTCCCAGACGTAGCCGGCGATCTGCTGCGTATCTTCACTGGTCGTCGCATGCTCCCAGAGGAAGGAAGCGACCTGCTCGCCAGCGCTGATCGTAGTGTCGTCGCGCTCTTCCCAGACGTAGCCGGCGATCTGCTGCGTATCTTCGCTGGTCGTCGCATGCTCCCAGAGGAAGGAAGCGATCTGCTGTGTATCTTCATTGGTGGTGGCATGCTCCCAGAGGAAGGAAGCAAGCTGGTCGCCAGCGCTGATCGTGGTGTCGTCGCGCTCTTCCCAGACGTAGCCGGCGATCTGCTGCGTATCTTCACTGGTCGTCGCATGCTCCCAGAGGAAGGAAGCGACCTGCTCGCCAGCGCTGATCGTAGTGTCGTCGCGCTCTTCCCAGACGTAGCCGGCGATCTGCTGCGTATCTTCGCTGGTCGTCGCATGCTCCCAGAGGAAGGAAGCGATCTGCTGTGTATCTTCATTGGTGGTGGCATGCTCCCAGAGGAAGGAAGCAAGTTGGTCGCCGCCGTCGGTCATGGTGTCGTCACGCCCTTCCCAGACGTAGCCGGCAATCTGCGGCGTATCTTCGCTGGTGGTGGCATGCTCCCAGAGGAAGGAAGCGACCTGCTCGCCAGCGCTGATCGTGGTGTCGTCGCGCTCTTCCCAGACGTAGCCGGCAATCTGCGGCGTATCTTCATTGGTGGTGGCATGCTCCCAGAGGAAGGAAGCGATCTGCTGTGTATCTTCAGTGGTGGTGGCATGCTCCCAGAGGAAGGAAGCAAGCTGGTCGCCGCCGTCGATCGTGGTGTCGTCACGCCCTTCCCAGACGTAGCCGGCAATCTGCGGCGTATCTTCGCTGGTGGTGGCATGCTCCCAGAGGAAGGAAGCAAGTTGGTCGCCGCCATCGGTTGTGGTGTCGTCGCGCCCTTCCCAGACAAAGCCGGCAACGGCGTCTACGACGGTTGAATCGTCGTCCCGGTCATCCCAGAGATAGCCGGAGACGGTGGGCAGGCTTGTGTTGGATGCGTCGAGGCCGATGGATGCGGCAATGGCGAGAACGCCGGTGACTGCCAGGGCGCCCAGCGCCCTGAGGAAACCCTTGGCGCCTCCAATGGGGAGTGCCTGGGAGGTGTAGGAAACATGGCCAGTTTGCAGAGTAGCGAGCTTGGAGCGATTTTGAATGGTCACTGTAATACCACCTTGTGTTTTTGTGATTGACAGGCCGAGTAGCTGAGCAGATAGCCCTGCACCCACCGTTCCCTGGCGCCAGCCGAACCGTCGGATAAATGAAAAATTGCTTGCATAAAGACATCAGCAATTACCGTGCCTAGTTCACACTTTCCAGGATGAGCCAGGAGAATTTTGTCTAACTCTCTGATTAGTAAAGACTAAATTTTGGAATTCGGGTAATGAGAAGCTGTGATGCAGATCACAAAAAGTGGCGATCCTGCCCGCCATTTTTTTCTAATCGTGAGCTTTTCGCCGATATTTTTGCGAATGGGCGGAAAATTCGCCAGATTTTACCAATCAGCCAGTTGGCTGAGTTGACGTCGGTAGGTAGGTGGCGAAACGCCAGCGAGAGCCGCGGCCTCCGCCTGGTTGCGGGCGCGCTCGTTGATAAGAGTCAGCAGAAGGTTCTGGACATGACCCACCGGGTCCAGTTTCTCGCGCCTGGCGATGGACACCCACTGGGGCAATAGCGCGACCACCGCCTGCCACCGGGCTTGCCCCTCATTGGGCCGCGACTCTGTCGCTGCCTGGTAGCGGGCCAGCTTTCTTCGCAGGGTGCTCTCCGGAATGTTGAGAGCAGCGGCGGCCTGCAGGTTGATCTGCCCGTGAATCTCCAGCGCGGCCAGGATCAGGTCCTGTTCAAGCCACTGGCTCAGCGGTAGCAAAATGTCGTGGTCCAGGCAGTAGCTGAGCTGCTCGGCCAGCGCGTCGCGGAGGGAAGTCTCGACTTCAACGAGGCTGCCCTGGTCCGGCACTGCAGGATGCGGCGCGGTGCTGATCGGGCTGGGCTGCACATCGGCCAGCTCGGCGGGCAGGTCCAGCTCTGCAATATCGATCTCCGTGCCCTGGGAGAGTATGACGGCGCGAATTAATTTGTTGCGCAGTTCGCGCACGTTTCCCGGCCAGGGGTAGTTGCGCAGGGCGGTCTCGGCTGCGTCAGTAAACCCCCGGATATCACGGTTGTACTGGCTAGCGCAGCTGTGCAGGAAGTGGTTGGCGAGAAACTGTACGTCGCCGTCGCGTTGGCGCAGCGGGGGAGAGTGAATATTGAACACGTTCAGGCGATAGAACAGATCCTCGCGGAAGCGGCCCTGGCGAATATCCTCCTCCAGGTCTACGTTGGTCGCCGCGATAATCCGCGTGTTCACGGTTTCGGTCTGGGTGCTGCCGACCGCGGTGAACTGCTTGTCCTGCACCACTCTCAGCAGCTTGACCTGCACATCCAGGGGCAGCTCGCCGATTTCGTCGAGCAGCAGGGTGCCGCCGTCCGCCTCCTTTAGCTTGCCGGGGGCGTTCTGGGTGGCGCCCGTGAACGCCCCGCGCACGTGCCCGAACAGCTCACGCTCTATGAGCGTGCTGACCACGGCGCCGCAGTCGACAATCACAAAGGGTCCATCGGCGCGTGGGCTGAGCCGATGAATTTCGCTGGCAATCAGCTCTTTCCCGGTGCCCGATTCCCCGGTAATCAAAACAGTTTCGTCGGTGGGTGCGACAAGCCGAATCAGCTCCATCACTTCCATCATTACGTCTGACTGGTACAGCAACTCGCTCCGGGTATCGCCGATGACACTGGCCGCCGGCGGGCTTGCACGGCGCTCGCCGCCGGGACCACCAAGATAGGCCACCAGCGATTGCATCAGCAGCAGGTCCTGTTGCCGAAGCTGTCCCCTGGCGCCGCCGGCGTCGAGGAACAACAGGCCTTCACCTCCGCCTGCGCTGGAGCCGAAGCTGACAGGCACCCACCAGCGGTTGCCATCCTGGAGGGGCGATGAGTCGGCCAGTGTCTGGTTCAGGTCCGGGCAGGTTTGCAACAGGGCCTGGGCTTCGCCCTCTGTGCAGTCCGGCAAGGCAGCGAGACTGCGCGGCTGGCCATCCCGCCAATTGAACAGAACTACCTTGCTCAGCTCGAAGCAGCGCTGCAGGCGCCCCAGCAGGCTGTTGGCCTGCCCTCGACTGTCTTCGGAGCCGGCGTCGCTCATCGTGTTCCATAGCAGGGCCATGTTGCGGTAGTCCTGGCCGGCGTCGGCAGCCAGCAATTCGCTCTGGCTGTCGAGGTTGCCGACCAGGCCGAAATCCGTGCTGGGTCGCCAGATGGCGAGCCGATTGCCGCCTGACTGACGGGCGAGATCCAGCGCCCGGTGCGCCCGGCGGAATAACTCCAGGGGCGACTCTCCACTGCCGGTACCTTCCGTCCGGTGGTGGGAGATGCCGATACTCACGGTGAGCCGGATGCTGTTGTCGAGAAAGCGATGTTGGGCCAGGCGCTGCAGGATGGCACCGCCGATGGAGTTTGCCTCTTCAAGGCTGGTGAATGGCAGACTGGCCGAGAACACGTTGCCGCCGTAGTAGCTCGCCAGGTCAGAGCCGCGCATCGCCAGGTTGAGCTGCTCGACGAATTCCCGCCGCAGCCGGTTGCATGCGGTGTCGTCCAGGTCAGCCATCAGTGCCTCGGGATCATCGGGGCTGATGAGCAGCAGCACAAAGGCATGTTCATGATCCAGCGGGTAGTCGAACAGCCCGGCCAGGCGGCCGTCGGGCAGGTTACCCGGCAGTGGCAGGTTCTCGGCAGATTCCTTGAGCTCGGCCAGCACCCTCAGGATGAGCACGCTTCCCCCTGCCTGCATACCGCCGCGCGCAACGTCTTCCTGGGTGGGGCCGACGACACCGTCTACCAGTAGCTGGCCGCCGTCCCGCTGCCTCACCTGGAACGGGGGTAGCCGTGTTACGGCGCGCTTGTCCAGCAGGGTACCCCAGGAGAGGCTGGCGGCCTGTTGAGCCCCGGCACGTTCTTCCAGCAGTTGTTCGCAGTCCAGGCCGCGGGCTTCCTCGGGAGCCAGGCCAAAGATCGCGGCAGCCTGCCCGTTCATTTCGGTGATGCGATGATCGGCGTCCACCAGCACCAGGGCCTCGCCAATGCACTTAAGCGCGGTGGCGAGCAACTGCCGGGTGCCGCGCAGTTCCTGCTCGACGGCAAACTTGTGCAGTGCCATTTCGATGGCAATCTGCAGGTCAGCGGTTTCTATCGGCTTGAGAACGTAGCCATAGGGGGTGAGCGATTTGGCGCGGGTGACGGTCTCGCGGTCGGAGTAGGCGGTAAGAAAAATCACCGGGATGTCGCGCTCAGCGGTAATGCGGCTTGAGACCTCGATGCCGTCAATCTCGTCCTTCAGGTGAATATCGCAGAGCAGCAGGTCCGGCTTTAACTCCTCCGCCAGCTCAAGGGCCTGGCGGGGACTGTGGGCCATGCCCAGCACCTCATGGCCCAACTGTTTGAGTCGTGACTGGATGTCACGCGCCACCAGTGCCTCGTCTTCAATCACGAGGATGCGGGCCGACTGGTCTGCAGGTTCTGTCACGCCGCTACCACCTCACCTGGCGCCGCTGAATCAGGAGGCCTTGCGAAGCAAAGGCTCGCTGGGCTGGGCAGAGTCTACCGGTGCTGCGGCGGAAAACTGCAGTGCGCCGTCCTCCAGTGGCGAATGCCGGAACATCTGGCGGTCCTTCCGGTAGTTCTGTGGGTTGATCCAGGGCTCACGGTCCCCCTGCCGGGGAAACTTGTGCATCATCCTGCGCATATAGCCCGCCGAAAAGTCTTCGATCCAGTCTCGCGAGGGCATGTTGGCATCCTCGGGGCGCAGCATGGGTACGACCCGGGTGTTACCGGTCTCGGCCATGTGGTTCAGCAGGCGGCAACAGTACTCGGCGGTCAGGTCGGCGCGCAGGGTCCAGGAGGCATTGATATAGCCAAAGGTAGTGACCAGGTTGGGCACGCCGGTATACATGAGTCCTTTATAGGACCAGGTGTCTGAGAAATCGATAGGCTCCCCATCAACCACCACTTCTGCCTCGCCCAGCACTACCAGCTCCAGCCCGGTTGCCGTAACGATGATATCTGCGGGCAACTCCTCCCCGGAAGCCAGCTGTATCCCGGCGCTGGTAAAACGCTCGATCTGGTCTGTGACGACCCTTGCACTGCCATCGCGAAGCGCCTTGAACAGGTCGCTGTCGGGTACCAGGCAGAGGCGCTGATCCCAGGGGTTGTAGCGCGGCGAAAAGTGGGTCTCGATATCGTAGTCGGGACCCAGTTCCTCACGCACGCGCTTGAGCAGCAGGTCGCGGACCTTGTGTGGTGTGGTGCGGGTGCGGTGGTAGACCCACTGCTGCAATAGCACATTGCGCCAGCGGGTAATCCCATAGGCCCAGTGTTCCGGAAGGATTGCTCGCAGCATGTTTGCAAACCAGTCCTTCGCCGGTCGCGAGAAAACATAGGTTGGGGACCGCTGCAGCATTACGACGCTGTCCGCAGTCTCTGCCATGGCCGGAACAAGCGTCATGGCCGTTGCCCCGGAGCCGACCACCACCACGCGCTTGCCGCTGTAGTCGAGGTCCTCGGGCCAGAACTGGGGGTGAATCACGGTGCCCTGGTAGTCGTCTCGCCCCGGGAAATCCGGCGTGTGCGCTCGCCGATAGCTGTAGTAGCCGGCGCACATCATCAGGAAATTGCACTGCAAGTCCTGTGTTTCCCCGTCGTGGTGAACAGTCACCGTCCAGGTGGCATCCTCGCTGGACCAGGCGATCCGGGTGACCCGGTGGCCAAAGCGGATATGCTGGTCAACGCCGTTTTCGCTGGCCGTTTCTCGCACGTACTCGCGAATTGCCGGCCCGTCGGCGATGGCTTTGGGATCTTTCCAGGGTTTGAAGCTGTAGCCGAGGGTGTGCATGTCGCTGTCCGAGCGAATGCCAGGGTAGCGAAACAGGTCCCAGGTGCCGCCTATGGCATCGCGACTTTCCAGGATCGTATAGCTGCGGCCAGGACACTCACGCTGCAGGTGAACCGCGGCGCCAATGCCGGATAGCCCGGCACCCACGATGATGACGTCGAAATAGTCCGTTGCCATACCGCTGTTCTCCCGGAGTGCTCCCGTCTTTATGCTCGTTGTGCTCGTAGCCCGGTCAGTTCGATTGGCCGAACAGGAAGTCTCGCATGATCTCGTAAATCTGGGGTTGGGTCACCATGC
Source organism: Halieaceae bacterium (assembly GCA_965229625.1). Classification (GTDB taxonomy): domain Bacteria; phylum Pseudomonadota; class Gammaproteobacteria; order Pseudomonadales; family Halieaceae; genus JANQIO01. The sequence continues at coordinate 2,544,268 of CBDDJJ010000001.1, read as the reverse complement.
CCGGAACCCTGCCCTGTCCCACGGTATTGGCCAGCAAAGGGACCTGGCCGCCGGTGTGTTCCGCATAGGGAAAGCTGTTGGTGGCATAGTTGATGCCCATGATTGCCCCCTCATTGGTTTCCAGGCGTACCAGCATGCCGGGGGTGTAGACGGGGGCGCCATAGGCCGCGAACAGGCTGGTCTCAGGCACCAGCTGCGCCGCGTGCCCATGATCCGCGGTCACCAGGATCAGGGTGTCGGCGACGCGGTCCGCGAACTCGAGGGCGGTAGCGAGGGCTTCGTCCAGCTGCTGCAACTCACCAATCGACCCGCAGGGTTTGCGCTCATGCGCCTGTTTGTCGATAGAGGCAGATTCCACGACCAGCAGGAAGCCCCGCTCGTTTTCAAGCTGGCGCAGAGCTGCCCTTGTCATCTGCGCCAGGCTGGGCATGCCGGCAAATGCCGGCTCTGGCTCACAGGTCATCGAGGGCGGCAGGCGAACGCTGCCAAGAAACGGATGCAGCTCGTTTAACCAGCTGGGCCGTGGCTGCTCTGCCGAGCGGTCATGTTCACCGCGCAGTCTCACTGGCATGGTGGACGGCGAGAACAGCCCCAGGGTGCGAATATTTTCATCGATCGGTAATGCATCCAGTTCGGCGGCGTTGTTGACGATCGTGAAGCCATTGTCTTCCGCCAGCTCGCGGACGCTTCGACTGTCGCCTTCAGCGGGTTTGTCGAAGTGCCGGCTGCCACCCCCCAGCACGACCTCCACCCTCGAGTCGGCTATCTGCTCGGAGATCGAGCCGGGCCCACCGTTGGCCCGGGTGTACTGTCGGCAATGGGGCAGCACAATCCCGTAGCGCTTCACGCCGTTGATAGATTCCGGGTCCTCACAGGTGCGTACGCTCATGTGCGCGACAAAGGCCGCCGGTGTGGCATCGGTCACGCTGGCGGTGGTGACCAGGCCAGTGCGAAGGCCCCGCGCCTCAGCCTGTTCCAGGATGGTCTCCAGGGGCGCATCAACACCCGCGCTGCTGGCGATGCGTCCCCTGCTGGTCACCACTCCGGTGGCGATCGACGTCGCGGTATTGGCAGAATCCGCCACGTACACGCGCTCACCTTCTTCATCGATGGTGAGCACCTGGGCTGCGGAGCGCACTGGCAGTTCGTCCATGACCAGCCGGCCCTCGGCCCCCACCAGGTAGTTGCGGGCGATGGTGATCTGTACATCGTCCATGCCGTCACCGATGATGAGAATCACATTGCGCGCAGCCGCCGCCTGCGGCGACTGCAGGCCGGCGATTAGCAGCAATCCGGTGAGTAGTCTCAGCATGCGCTACCGCTCCTTTTCAAGTCACTCGTTGCCGAACTACAGGGCCAGGACACAGCGCACGGTAATGGCCATCAGCACCAGCGAGGACAGCGCGAACACACTGAATCGGATCATCACCCGGTTGATGGTGTTCTGCACCAGCGAGTGCGCCACACGCAGGCCCACGTAAGTCCAGGCCAGGTTGATATTGATGGGGTCGCCGGCGCCAGCGAGCTGGGCATAGAAAGCCAGGGCATAGAAAATTGTTGGTTGCTCGTGCAGGTGGTTGTAGTTGTCCGCCACCTGCCGCGCGCTGCTGGGCAGTGCGTTCAGGGAGCCGGGATGGCGGGCCTCGTCGGGGTCGATGCCAGCCGCCTGCATGGCGGGAATCCGCAACAGGTACATCCAGATCCACACGATCAGCGTCCAGCTGGCCAGGGCAAGTACGGGTGTCAGCACGAGTATCTCCTCGGGTTTATTGATGCGTTGTTATGATTGTGGACGCCAAGGGTACTCGGCGGCTGTCACAGGTTCAATCGAGTCCCTGGAACAGTGACAACTGGTCGGCCTCGTCGGCATGGCGAGGCTCCAGTCGCAGGCCGGCACCCAGCAGCCGCACCGACAGCGGGCGCCTGGCGCGGGCCGTTAGCAGCAGCCGCCGGTATTCCTCGCGATTGCGCCAGGGCTCCGCGCGGTCCGTGAGTAACTCTTCCAGCGTGGTCTGGCTGAAGTTGCGGAATTTCACTTTCACGAAACGCTTGGTAGGGAGATATTGTTGCTGGATCTTCCCGAAGCGCTCGGCCAGCTCCTCAAGAATAGTGTCCAGCGCCTCCAGCAATTCCTCATCTGAGCCCAGGTCCCGTGAGTAGGTGCGCTCTACGCTGATCGATTTGCGAATGCGGCTGGTCTTCACTTCACGGTCGTCCTTGCCGTGGGCCAGTTCGGCAAGGCGCGGGCCGTATTTGCCGAAGCGGCGCGCCAGTTCTTCGATGGCTACCGCCTGCAGGTCGCCGCAGGTAATTACCCCCATGCGCTTGAGCTTCTCGGTGGTGACCTTGCCGACGCCGTTGATCCGCGAAACCGGCAGTGTTTTAACGAAGCCGGCGACCTGCCCGGGCGCTACGGTAAACAGCCCGTCCGGCTTGTCCCAGTCGCTGGCGACCTTGGCCAGGAACTTGTTCGGGGCCACCCCTGCGGAAACGGTCAGCCGGAGTTCATCACGGACGCGGCGGCGAATTTCCTCGGCGATGAGCGTGGCGCTGCCGCCGAAGTGCGGGCTGTCGCTTACGTCCAGGTAGGCTTCGTCCAGTGACAGTGGTTCGATGCGATCGGTGTAGTCACCGAAAATCGCCCGGAACTGGCCCGACACTTGCCGGTATAGCTCAAAGCGCGGCTTGATAATGATCAGCTGCGGGCAGAGCTGGCGTGCCCGGGCCGTGGGCAGGGCCGAGTGCACGCCGTACTTGCGTGCCTCGTAGTTGGCGGTCGCCACCACGCCCCGGTCTGACGACCCTCCCACGGCGATGGGTTTGTCGCTAAGCTCGGGGTTTTCCCGCATCTCCACCGACGCGTAGAAGGAGTCGGCGTCAATGTGAATGATCTTGCGCATCCCGCTGCTTCTGCTGTGCCTGCCAGAGTTCGGCGTAGTGGCCCTTGTGTTCCAGCAGCTCCAGGTGCCGCCCCTGCTCGATCACCCGGCCGTCCTGCAGCACCAGGATGCGGTCCGCGTCGATGATGGTCGACAGCCTGTGGGCGATCACCAGGCTGGTGTGATCGGCGGAAATCTCGCGCAGGGCAGCGAGGATTGCGCGCTCTGATTTGCTGTCCAGTGATGAGGTGGCCTCGTCGAACACCAGGATGGGCGGCCGCTTCAGCAGGGTCCGGGCAATGGCAACCCGCTGCTTCTCACCGCCGGACAGCTTCAGGCCGCGTTCGCCCACCAGGGTGTCGGGCCCATCGGGCAGTGAAGCGATAAAGGCATCGAGGTGGGCCAGGCGTATCGCGGTGTTCACCTCCTCGTCACTGGCATCCGGCTTGCCGTAGCGTACGTTCTCGAACAGGCTGTCATTGAACAACACGGTGTCCTGGGGGACGATGCCAATCTCCTGTCGCAGCGAGGCCTGGGTCACCGTACCGATATCCTGGCCGTCGATACGGATACTGCCAGACACCGGGTCATAGAAGCGGAACAGCAGCTTCACCAGCGTTGACTTGCCGGCGCCGGAGGGTCCGACCACGGCGACCTTCTCGCCGGGGGCGACGGTAAAGCTCACCTCCTTCAGAATCGGCCGCTCTGCCGCGTAGGCGAAGCTGACCCCCTCGAAGCGGATTTCACCGCGCTCGACCTGAAGCGGCTCGGCGCTCTCGCGGTCCACCACTGACGGCTTGATGGCAAGCAGTTCGAACATCTTCTCGATGTTGGCCAGGGAGCCCTTGATCTCGCGGAACACGAACCCCAGGAAATTGAGTGGCAGAAACAGCTGGATCATGAACTGGTTTATGAGGATGAAGTCGCCCAGGGTCATGTCGCCCTGCTTAACGCCCGCCGCCGCCATCCCGATCATGGCCGTCTGGGCCAGGGCGATAATCAGCGCCTGGCCGCCGTTGAGGCCAAACAGCGACAGGCGATTGCGGCGCCTGGCAAGCTCCCAGCGGGCCAGTTCCTCGTCGTAGCGTCGCGCCTCGAATTCCTCGTTGGTGAAGTACTTGACGGTCTCGAAGTTCATCAGGCTATCGACAGCGCGAGTGTTGCTGGCGGAGTCCGCCGCGTTCATCTCCCGCACGAACCGGGTGCGCCACTCGGTGGCGCGTAGCGAGAACAGGCCGTAGATAAACACCGACAACACGGTAATGGCGGCAAATGAGGCACCGTAGTTGGTGAGGAGAATCACCGCCACGGCGGCGATCTCGAACAGGGTGGGTATGATATTGAAGACGAAGAAGCGCATTAGGAAGCTGATGCCGGTAGTGCCGCGTTCAATGTCGCGGGCCAGGCCACCGGTGCGCCGGTTGAGGTGGAAATCCAGGTCCAGGGCATGAACGTGGCGAAAGACCTGCAGGCCTACCCGGCGCATGGCGCGCTCGGTTACCCGGCCGAAGATCGTGTCGCGCAGCTCACCGAAGAACACGTTGGAGAAGCGCGCGCCGCCGTAGGCCAACACCAGCCCGACAAGGGCCATGACCGAGAGCTGTGGGCCGGCGCTGTCCAACGAGTCGACCAGGTGTTTGAGCAGGAACGGAATGACCAGCACCGCGCCCTTGGCCAGCAGCAGGCAGGCCAGGGCAGCGGCTACCCGGCGTCGTGATTCCCGCAGGAATGGCCACAGGTGTGCCAGCACACGCCAGTTGTAAGCGGACTCCGATTCCGCCTCAAAGTTGCCGTGCCGCATGTCAGCGTTCGCCGATGATGATTTCGAACCTCACTTTGATCTGGGCGACCCCCTCCCGCTCGTCGTCGGGCCGGCGCTTGCGCCAGGCATAGCGGGGCTCAACTTCGATATAGAACCAGTCTCGCAGGTAGCGTCGCCGGAAGCCCATGCCAAGCCCGCGGGCCTTCAGCAATTCCGGGTCGGTATCTCCCCTCACGAAGCCAAACAAACGGAAGGCGCTGCGCTCGTCAAGACGACGCAGCCAGGCCAGGCGTGTATTCCACTCGCCGCCGTTGGTCTCCTCGCCATAGTCTACCCGGTTCGCCCAGCGCAGCAGGGTATTCTCGCCCAGCGGCTGGTTGAGGTCGAAGCGTGTGCGGCTGGTGAAGCCGTCCCCGCCCACCCAGAACACCTCCTCGCTGAAGCGAAAGCTCGATGTGCCGATGAAATCGTCCTGGTAGCGATAGCGACCGCCCAATTTGACGTTGAAGCCGGATTTGCCACCCGCGAACAGGTAGGCAGATGAACGCTTCTTGCGCCGCACCTGGTACTGCACGCCGGCGGCGGAGTCGCCGTCAGTGGCAATGGAGGGATCATAGAATTCATCGTCGAAGTCGTCATCCTGGCTGGAAAACACAACGCTGAGGCGGTCACTGGTGCGCGGCAGCTTGAGTCTTCCCGTGACGCGAAGCTTGGTATCCCATCCGTCCTGCTCGTCCCATTCGACCTGCGGGCGAATGCGTATCTGGGAGCTGGCCCTGTCTTCAATATCTATCGGGTGTCCGAAGAAGCCGTCCACCCAGTTGGCGATTTCATCGGCGCGCGCGCTGACGTCCTCATAGCTGGAGTCCACCCAGGCTTGCTCGGCTTCGGGTTCAGGCCCCGCGTCCTCTGCTGTCTCGCCGATAGTCGGCGTGGCGATGGTGGATAGAGTGAGCAACCAGGCGGCTGCGATGCTTGGGGCGCGGCGGGACACTAGGGTCTCTTGTTCTACACTTGGCGTTCAACCAGAGTAATGCCCGAGGAGATAAATGACCATGGTAAAGGCTGTACGAATAGCCGCGGTGGGTGGTCCGGAAGTGATGGTGCTGGAAGACCTGGAGCTCGAGCCGCCGGGACCGGGTATGGTGACGGTGCGCAATGAAGCGATTGGGCTCAACTTCATCGACACCTATCATCGCTCCGGATTGTATCCGCTGGAACTGCCCAGTGGCCTCGGTCTCGAGGGTGCTGGTGTGGTGGAAGCCGCTGGCGAGGGTGCCGAGTTTGCCGTGGGCGACCGGGTCGCCTACTGCGCTGCCGGTATTGGCGCTTACAGTGAGGCGATCAACCTGCCGGCTTCACGGCTGGTGTCGATTCCTGAAGGCATGAGCTTTGAGACCGCGGCCGCCGTCGCCCTGAAAGGCGCTACCTGTGAATACCTTGTGCAGCGCACTTATCCACTGCAGAGCGGAGAGTACTGCCTGTTCCACGCGGCTGCTGGAGGCGTCGGGCTGATCTTTGGCCAGTGGGCGAGGGCAATCGGGGCGCGCGCCATTGGTACGGTCAGCACACCGGAGAAGGCCGAGCTCGCGAGAGCCGCGGGCTATGAACACGTGATCAATTATTCGGAAGAGGATGTACCGGCCCGGGTCCTGGAGATCACCGGCGGTGAGAAACTGCCGGTGGTTTACGACGGGGTGGGCAAGGATACCTTTGAGCAGTCACTGGACTGCCTCCGACCACGCGGGCTGATGGTCAGTTTTGGGAACGCCTCCGGCGCACCTCCGCCGCTGGAGCTGGGCACCCTCAGCGCCAGGGGCTCCCTGTTTATCACTCGGCCCACCCTGTTCAGCTATGTCATGGAAACGGCTGAACTGCGCCAGTGCCTTGGCGATGTTTTCGAGCGCGTGCTGCGGGGCGACGTGGTCGTCGAGGTCAACCAGCGCTACGCCCTGGCGGATGTCCAGCAGGCCCACCGGGACCTGGAGGCGCGTTCCACCACGGGCTCCACGATCCTGTTGCCATGAGCGACAGGCCCTGGGGGCACTCTCGTTAGGCGGCGTTATTCCAGTCGCGATGGTCAGAGAACTGCTGCCGCAGGTACTCCATCTGGTCGCCCAGGATACGGTCGCGCTCCAGGAAGGTGTACTCCCAGGGATTTGGTGTGAACGGCACTGCGAGCAGCGGCATGTCAGCCTCTTCGGGCGTCCTATTGCCCTTGCGGTTGTTGCAGCTCTTGCAGGCGCTAACGCAGTTGGCCCAGACATCGCGCCCGCCGCGACTCACGGGAATGACATGGTCGCGGGTCAGCAGGCTGCGATGGGTTTCATGGCCGCAGTACAGGCAGATATGCTGGTCGCGACGGAACAGGGCCTTGTTGTTGAGTGACAGGGAAAAACTGCTGACGACCCGGCCGCGCATGGCAATGATGGGTGGTATTTCCAGCAGGGACTGGCGACCGCTGAGGCGCTGCACGCCGCCGTGGAGGATGATGGCAGGGTCGCCCAGCGTCCAGGATACATCCCCTTTCACATAGGCGGTGGCGGCTTGCTCCGGGCTGCACCAGCCCCGGGGTTGCCCGGCCAGATCAAGCCTCAATATCGCAATCGACATTTGCGTGACTCACTCCTGGTGTACTCGCAACTTCGCCGATACGCTGCCCGCGAAACTGCACCGGCGTTGCTGCACTTTGCGGGTGGCACGTCGGCGATGCCAAATGTATACAGTATTAATGTGTAAGAAACCAGCATCGCGGGTGTCTCATGGCTTGAAGGCTTTCAGCACCTCCCGTGTCAGGTCCCAGCGATCAAAGCCCTGTTTGCCCCAGTCGAGCCCGCGGCGCACGATCACCAGTTCCCTGGACGGCACGACGATGACGTACTGGCCTCGATTGCCGGCTGTCGAAAACGCTTCCCCGGGGACGTCAGCGCGGGTGTCCGGCACCAGCCACCACTGCCCGCCGTAGTCGTTCCCGCGCACTGCACTGGCGGGGGCCGGTGTGCGGGAGAATTCGATCCACTGTTCCGAGATCAGTCGCTCTCCCTGCCACAGGCCGCCCTGCGCATAGAGCATGCCAAAGCGCGCCAGGTCGCGGGCGTTGGTATAGACCTGGCTGGACAGTATGAAGTCGCCGAAGCGATCCGTGCTCAACAAGGTGTTGCGCATGCCCAGCTTGTCGAGCAGCGCGCGGCGGGGATACTCCTGGTAGCGGCGTTGGTCACCGAGCACCTGTTTCATGGCGAGGACGGCGAGCAGGGTGTCGTAGTTTTCGTAATCCCAGAAACTGCCTGGTTCCCGCACCAGGCCGCGGCGCCGAGCGCCTTCGACAGAGCTGGCGCCGGCCCAGTAGGCCAGTCCCGAGCCGGTGGCATATTCCATGTTGAAGCTGTCCACCGGGTCCAGGCCGCTGGACATATTGAGTACCTGGCGCAGGGTGATGGTATCGCGAGGGTCTGGGGCCGGCGCCGGGAGTTCGGGCAGCCAGTCGATACCCAGCGGCGCATCCAGCTCGAGTTCGCCGCGGTCCACCAGCATACCGATCAGCGTGGCGGCGATGCTCTTGGCAGTCGACCAGGTGCGCGTGCGGGTGTTCATGTTGATACCCTGCGCATAGCGCTCGTGAACAATCTGGCCCTTGTGCACTACCAGCAGGCTCAAGGTGTCCTGTTCCGGCGTCAGCCGTTGGAAGGCCCAGTCCGAGGCCGCCTGTAAGGCAGCGGCGTCGATGCTGGAAGGCAGCGCTCCGGGTTCCAGCTTGTCACCCATTGGCCAGGCGATATCCGCCGGGTTGCCGGGCAGCGGCGGCAGGGTCTGCCGCGGCAGCGAATCGATGTCTGACAGATCCTGGTGGGGCGCCATCACCACGCAGCCAATACCTTCCCGGAATGCAGCGGTAATGGCCGGGCCGTTGGCGCCGCCACCGACGCTCACAGCGCGACGCTTGTCGTCGACCTTGTAGGCCCCGCCAGCCGGTGTTCCCAGTGGCCGGTCTATCCGCTTTCCGCCGAGGTAGGCGAGCTCCTGGCGGAACACCTGCTCCAGGCTACGGTCGGATGTGAACAGCCCGTTGCACATCAGCACGGCCTGCACGCCATTGCGCACCATTTCCCGGTTATAGGCGAAGTAGTCGTACTTCTCGCTCGATGCATTAACAAAGGCCGCGGTGGGCAGTAGGGTGAGGAGAAACAGCAGCTTGTACATGGGCAAACCTTGGGGAACCGGATTTGGCAACGATGATACGTGATACGAAGTCAGGCACGCAGCTGAGAGCAGTTTCAGGTGTTGCTGGCGGTGACATCCAGGATTCTGATAGCGCGGTAGACCTGCGGGGCCGCCTCTGCGTATAGAATGGCGCTATGAGTAAACAGGACAAATTGCGGCGCGGCGCGGTACCGCGTGGGTTTGCCGCCGCCCTCGCAGGCCTTCGCGCCGGCAGCGCGCTGGCCGTGGACGGAGCGGTGCGGCAGGTACTGAGCCGGTCTGGCCTGGCCAGGGAGGCCAATTCGGAGTTCTCGCGACGGGAGGCGCGGCGCTTTGTCGCTGAACTGGGCCGTCTCAAGGGCACCTACGTCAAGATTGGCCAGATGTTTGCCCTGCTGGGGGAGCACTTCTTGCCGCCGGTGCTGACCGAGGCCCTGCATGAACTGGGAGGCAGCACCGAGCCGCTGCCCTGGAGCGCAGTCCATCCGGTGCTCGAGGCAGACCTCGGCCCGCGGCTGGCCGAGCTGGACATCGAGGAAACGGCCTTCGCCGCCGCGTCGCTCGCCCAGGTACACCGGGGCAGGATCGCGGCCACGGGCCAGTCCATCGCCTGCAAGATCCAGTACCCGGGCCTGGCTGACGTGATCGACGGCGATTTCGACGCGGTCGTGCGCATGTTGAAACTGGCGCGCTGGCTGCCGGCCGGGCGCGATATGGATGACTGGCTCGCCTCCATGCGCACCTACCTGCATCACGAGATCGACTACTCCCGCGAGGCCCGTTTCGCCGAGGCCATTGGCCAGCATGTGGCTGCGCTGGGCGAGCAGGGCAACGTGTTCAAGGTGCCCGAGGTCTACCGCGAATACTGCAGCGGCCGGGTGCTGGCGCTGGAATATATCGAGGGCCTCTCGGTCAACGATCCCGCGGTGGCGAGGCTCTCCCTGACCAGGCGTAACCAGTTGGCGAAGGCGATGCTGGATCTGTTCTTTGTTGAGCTGTACAGCTGGGGCCTGCTGCAGACGGACCCTAACTTCGGTAACTACCTGGTGCAGCCGTCAAGCGATGGCGACCGCATCGCCCTGCTGGATTTTGGTTCAATGCTGGAGTGTGACGAGGACTTTCTCTATCACCTGCGCCGGGTGATCGCCGCCGGGCTGGAGGAAGACCGGGAGGTGCTGGTAGACGGCCTGATTGGCCTGGGCTGCCTGCAGCCCGATGCGAAGCCCGAAGGGCGCAAGATGTTCGCCGACTTCTGCCTGCACCTGCTGGAACCCCTGCGAGAGCCGGCGCACCTGCCCCGAGACCTGCTAAACCGACGCGGTGAGTACCGTTGGGCGGATTCCCGCCTCATGCAGCGCGCCGGCAAGATGGCGGCCGCCACCACCACGTCCAGGCATTTCACGACTCCGTCACGGGATTTTGCGCTGATCGCGCGTAAACTCACGGGCGTATTTACTTTTATTGCCGTGCTCGGGGCCGAGTTCAACGGTCACGAACGGGTGATGACACACGTCAATCGATGGCGGGAGGGAGAACCCCGTGGCTGATTCACAGGGCAAGTCACAGCAGGCAGCGGTACCCAGTACCCGCATCGGCCGCTTTGCGCGGGTGGCAAAGCTGGCCGGTGGCGTTGCCACCGGCATGATCGCGGAAGGCGGGCGCCGCTTGCGTTCCGGCGAGCGCCCGAAGGCGCGCGACATGCTGCTGACCCCGCGCAATGCCCAACGCGTGGCCGATGAGCTGGCGCGCATGCGCGGCGCCGCCATGAAACTGGGCCAGATGCTGTCCATGGACGGCGGTGAATTCCTGCCGCGCCAGCTGGCTGACATCCTCGCGCGACTGCGCGATGAGGCGGATTACATGCCCTTCGAGCAGCTTGACCGCACCATGAGCGGCGCCTTCGGCGAGGACTGGGAGGCGATGTTCTACGGCTTTGACTACCAGCCCATCGCCGCGGCCTCGATCGGCCAGGTACATCGCACGCGCTCGCCGGATGGCCGCGACATCGTGCTCAAGGTGCAGTACCCGGGTGTGGCCAGAAGCATCGACAGTGACATCGACAATATCGCGGCGCTGCTCAAACTGTCGGGGCTGGTGCCGGACCAGATCGATATGAAGCCGCTGCTGAAAGACGCCAAGGCCCAGCTGCGGGATGAAGCCAACTACCTGAAGGAAGCCGAGCACCTCGCCGAGTTCAGCGAACTGCTGGCCGACGACGAGCGTTTTGTGGTGCCGGAGTTGCTGCCGGAGCTCACCACCGAGCACGTGCTGGCCATGACCTATATTGAGAGCCAGCCGGTTGAGGTCATCAGCGAGTTGGGGCAGGCGCAGCGCGATGCCCTGGTCACCGCGATGATGGACCTGATGCTGATGGAGTTCTTCCACCTGCGCATGGTGCAGACCGATCCCAACTTCGCCAACTACCGTTATCAGTCATCCAGCGAGCGCATGGTACTGCTGGACTTCGGCGCCACCCGGCGCTTCAAGGCCAGGTTCGTCAATGAATACCGGCGCATGATCAAGGCCGCCCAAAAGGGCGATGAAGAACGGCTGCTCGATGCCGCGGGCAAGCTCGGCTACGTGGTGGAAGACGGCAGTGATGCCTACCGGGACTTTGTGCTGAATATCTTCGATATTGCGCTGGAGCCGCTGACCAGCGACGGGCCCTATGACTTCGGCGCGTCTGACATCTCGGCGCGGCTGGCCGAGGTGGGGGCCAGCGCCCAGGACTTCCGGGAGTTCTGGCATGCGCCGCCGTCGGATGCGGTGTTCTTTCACCGCAAGGTGGGCGGTATGTTCCTGCTGGCCCAGCGCATGCAGGCGCGGGTAGACCTCCGGTCACTGGCGGCACGCTGGGTCTAGCGGCCCGTAGGCAATCGCTTCAGGGCGCGGCAATGTTGCCCTCATGCTCAAGGCGCAGCGCGTAGGGTATGCCCTTTACCGATAGCTTGGTCTTGAGCATATACGGCAAGCCGTTTGTGGGAGGCTTCTCCGAGAGCGTGCGAATCAGTGCCAGCGAGTCCAGCATCCCGATGCCGGCATTGACGACCACATCGCCCTCACCATAGGCAGGTATCGAGCTCTCCCCGGCGCTGGTGCCTGACAATACCCGCTGGTCTCGGAGAAACACTTCCGAATAGAGACCATCGATATTGATGGCGACGGCGTTGGGGTTGATCACGCGCAGACGAATCTCGAAGCGTGCTTCCATATTCTCCACGCTGAGAGGGCGCAGTGAGACCAGCCGAATTTCCGGCTCGTCGAAGTCTGTCACCGGCAGATTGGCGCAGCCCGCCAGTGCCAGCAGCAATGCCAGGCAGGATAAATTCCTGAGCCAGAGTCCTAGGTCGGTCATGGTTTCGAGTATACGCCAGCCGGCTTGCTTGAACTGTCTTTTACAATGTGGCGTAGTAACAGTATTCATGCATGCCTGTGCAGGAGCAGCTCTGTGTCCCCCGAAACCATCAGTTTTACCTTAAATGGCCAGACCGCGAGCCTGGAAATCGAGCCCGATACGCCGCTGTTGTGGGTGTTGCGTGATGAGCTCGCCATGAATGGCACCAAGTTCGGGTGCGGCCGCGGCCTGTGCGGCGCCTGCACGGTGCATCTCGAGGGCAGCCCGATTCGAAGCTGCTCGCTGCCCGTCAGTGCCGTTGCCGGCAAGGCGGTGACCACTATCGAGGGTCTGTCCATGGCCGGTGATCACCCCTTGCAGAAGGCCTGGGTGGCGGAGAACGCGCCCCAGTGCGGTTACTGCCAGTCTGGCCAGATCATGTCTGCCGCCGCCCTGCTGGCGGCGCGACCGAATCCTACCGACGACGATATCAATGCCTATATGTCAGGGAACATCTGTCGCTGCGGGACTTACCCGCGCATCCGCAAGGCCATCAAGCGCGCAGCCGCCGAGATGGCTGCCGGTGCGGTGGCCACCTGGGAGCCCGGCCAGGATGCCAACGTGGAGGAGGTGCTGTCATGACGCTGTCCCGACGCCAGTTTATCCGCAATGCCTCGGTCGCCGGCGGCGCACTCACCATCGGCTTCAGCCTCAGCGGCTGTTCCGACAAGCAGTTGCCGAAGCAGAACGCGGCGGACTTCCAGCCGGATTCCTATTTGCGTGTGACGCCGGAAGGTGAAGTGATCGCGCAGATCTTCAAGGCGGAGATGGGCCAGGGCGTGCTGACCGGCATTATCTCGGTGCTGGCCGAAGAGCTGGAAATGGATCCCGCCAGCATGCGTTACGAAATGGCGCCCCCGCACCCGGCCTTCGCCGACCCGGAAATGATTATGCAGGTCACCGGTGGCTCAAATTCCATACGCCTGTACTACGACACCTTGCGCACCGTGGGCGCCACTGCCCGGGAGATGCTGATAACCGCTGCTGTGCAGCAGACCGGCACCGCGGCCAGCGAACTGTTTGCCGAGGCCGGGCGTATCAGGAGCCGCGACGGCAGTGTCGACCTGGGTTACGGGAAACTGGTGGCGACGGCCAACACCCTGGCTGTGCCGGAAAACCCGCCGCTCAAGCAGTCCGCGAATTTTAAGGTCATCGGTTACCAGAACAACCGCCTGGACGCCCAGGCCAAGGTGGACGGAACAGCGGTATTCGGCAGCGATGCGCCGGTAGAGAATGCCCTGGTGGCCGTGGTGCTGCGCTGTCCCCATGCCGAAGGCAGCTGCGGCGGCTGGGACGCCGCCGAGGCCAGGCAACTCCCCGGCGTGGAAGACATCTTCCAGATCGACGGCGGTATCGCCGTCGTGGCCCGCAACTACTGGCGGGCGCGCAAGGCAGCCGAGGCGGTGAACACCAACTGGCAGACCGGTGATGCGCCCCTGCAGAGCAGTAACGACATCGACGCCGCATTCACCGCTGCCCTCGATGGTGATGAGTTTGAGGTGGTCCGCGAAGACGGCGAGCCGCCTGCCACGGCGGGTGCCAGTACGCTGGCGGTGGAGTACAACGCGCCCTTTGTGGCCCACGCCACCATGGAGCCGCAGACGGCTACCGCCCAGCCCATGGCCGACGGCGGCATCGAGGTGTGGGTGGGTAACCAGGCGCCGGATGTCGCCCAGGCCTATGCCGCCAAGGGCTTCGGTGTCGGTCGTGATAAGGCAATTATCCACAACACCTTCCTGGGCGGTGGCTTCGGCCGTCGCGCCGCGGCAGACAATGTGTACGAGGTTGCGCAGATCGTCGCGCGCCTGCAGCGGCCGGTGAAGCTGATCTGGAGCCGTGAAGATGATATGCGGCATGATTTCTACCGCCCGGTGATGAAGGCACGCCTCACCGCCAGCCTGGCCGAGAGTGGTGATATCGAAAGCTATACCCACCAGATTGTCGCGCCCAGTATCAACCAGAAGATCATGCCGCACTTCCTCAACGCGGCAATGCCACCCTGGGTCCCCCACGGTGTGAAGAGTGCCATCGGCAATATGCAGGCGGATACTGATCACGCCTCGGTAGAGGGTGTGGCGGATACGGCCTACCAGTTCCCTCATTTCCGCGTGCAGTACACCAACCTGCAGACGGTGATGCCACTGGGCTTCTGGCGCTCGGTCGGCCACAGCCAGAATGCCTTTGTGATCGAGAGCTTCGTGGACGAGATGGCCCATGCCGCCGGGCGCGATCCGGTGGAATTCCGCCGCGCCCACCTGCCTGAAGGCAGCCGGCATCGCGGTGTGCTGGACAAGGTGGTGGCCATGGCCAACTGGGACCAGCCGGCGCCGGGCCGCTATCTCGGGGTGGCTGTCCACGAGTCCTTTTATTCCGTGGTGGCGGAGATAGCCGAACTGTCCATGGAAGGTGGCCGACCAAAGCTCGAGAAGTTCTATTGTGTGGTCGACTGCGGCACGGCAGTGAACCCGGATATCGTCAGGGCGCAGATGGAGAGTGGCATCATCTTTGGCCTGACCGCTGCACTGAAAGGCAAGATCACCGTGCAGGATGGCGCCGTGGAGCAGAGTAACTTCCACGACTACCAGATGCTGCGGATGAACGAGATCCCGAAGATTGAAATCGCGATTATCGATAGCCGGGCGGCCCCCACCGGGGTGGGCGAACCCGGCACGCCGCCGGCTGCACCGGCACTGGCCAACGCCCTGTTTGCGGCCACCGGGAAGCGCCAGCGCGACCTGCCGTTGCAGTTGGCCTGAAGCCGCTCAAAAAAAAGCCCCGGCATGCCGGGGCTTTTTTCGTTGTGGGTCAGCCCAGCCGGCTATTGAAAGTTGTAGCCCAGCGCCAGGCCGAAGTTTCTCGGCTCCACCGTAAACACGTTGGTAAACAGGCCGGAGGAAGGATCGGTCACGAACATGCCCACGAGGTGGTCATCGTCCCCGATGTTCTTGACGTAGGCGCGGGCATACCAGGTTTCGTCGGCGGACATGAGCGTTAGCTGGGCGTTCCAGATATCCCAGTCGTCGATCCGATCCACGTCCTTGTTGAAGTTCCGTCCGTACATCTCATCCTGCCAGTAGTAGTCCACCCGCGAGGTCAGACTGTGATTGCCGGGCAGGTAGAAGGTGTACTGGGCGCCGATGCTGACCGAGTACTCGGGCGAGTTCTGCAGTTGCGCGCCAGACAGGTCGGCGGCAATACCGTCAGTAATGGGAATACCCGCGGCAGACAGCGCGGCGCAGTCACTGAGCTGGGAACCCGCAACTGCCTCAAACACATCCGGTGGCAACAGGGCCACGCAGTTGGAGGCGTTGGTCAGGTCCTTGATGATGGTGACGTCATCCCGGCCATCACTGGGGTCGCGGGGGTCGATACTCTGCAGGTCGGTGATCTCGGTGTCCAGGTAGGCGAGGTTGGCGTTGAACATCCACTGGTCGGTGGGTGCCCAGACAAACTCCGCCTCCAGGCCGAAGATCTCCGCATCGGTGTTCTCATTGAAGGAGGTGCGGTTGACGATCTTCGAGACCTGCAGGTCCTCGTAGTCGTAGAAAAACAGCGTTGCATTCGCCTGCAGGGTGCCGTCGAAGAAGATGTTTTTGCTGCCGATCTCGAAGGCGTCGACGAACTCCGGTTCGAAGGTCGGTGACGAACTGGGGAACAGCAGCGGGTCGAAGGGCGGGTTGAAGCCGCCACCCTTGTAGCCCCGGGAGTAGGAGGCGTACACCATGTTGTCGCTGGCAAACTGCCAGTCGAGCACGGCGCGGCCGGTGAACTCCTCCCAGCTGTCATCGTCATTGCGAAAGGGCACGTCGATGGGGGAGTCGTCACCGAAGGGGCGGAAGAAGCGCTCGCCGGTGGTCTCGTCCTCGTTGAGTAGCAGCTGCCGGTCCCGGATCGTCTTCTCATCCTCGGTGTAACGCAGGCCCAGGGTCAGCTTCAATTCGTCGCTGAAGTTGTAGTACACCTCGCCGAACAGGGCTGCCGACTCAATGGTGTACTCGGCGGTGTCGCTCATGAACTGCGGTGCTACCCAGCCAAAGCCATCCTGCCCCGTGGTCAGTGCCGGGACCACCGAGGCCAGGTAGTCAAAGCCGTTGGCGAACACGAAATAGCTGTTTTCAAGGTCCACGTCCATGTAGAAAGCGCCGGCCAGCCAGTTGAACTTGCCGTCGTAGTCGGACTGGATCCGGAACTCCAGTGAGTATTGGTCGGTGTCCTGGTTGGAGTTGTCATAGGATTCCAGGGTGCTGTCGCGGGACTTCACCGCGCCGCCAATGGAGCCGGTGCCATTCGGGGCGCGCGCCGACATCGGCAGCTGGCCGTCAAAAAACTGGGTGGCATAGGTCTCCGGTGCGATCAGCGGCAGTGCAGGCGACAGTTCGATCTCCGCGCCCACGCTCCACTGGTAGTCCATCTCCGACTCGATCTCACTTTCCTGGTAGCCCGCCACCAGGGCCACGGTGTGCCTGTCGAATTCGTGAGTGATATTGAGGGTGATCAGGGTTTCGTCTGCAAAGTACTCCGGGTCGAAGTCAGAAATAGTCTCACGCAGGTCATTCGGATTTTCCGGGCGATCATTGCTGCCGAACGGGAAGATACCCAGCGGCCCCAGGGCAAGGTCAGAGGCCAGGATATTGGACAACTGCGACGACGGGTTGGGGAGGTCGAAATCGAGGCCGTCCGGCAAGCAGCCCAGCACGCCGCTGGGGTCGTTTTTGCACATGGTCTTGGTGGAGCGGCTGCGGTTACTGTCTTCTTCGAAGTAGGAGAACATCAGGTCTACCGTGGTGTTCTCCGTGGGTAGCCACTTGAAGGAAACCCGCGCTGCATACTGGTCCCGGCCGTCCACATCGTTGCCGGTAAACAGGTTTTCGGTATAGCCCTCACGCTCCAGGTAGAGTCCCGCGAAGCGCATGGCAAACGAATCATTGACCGGGACGTTGACGTGGCCCACCACCTTGGTGTGATCGTAGTCGCCATACTGGCCCTCGACATTGCCCAGGAACTCACCGATTTCCGCCGGCGCCGTGGCCATGTTGACGGTGCCGCCGGTGGCGTTGCGGCCGTACAGCGTGCCCTGCGGGCCGCGCAGGACTTCGATGGCCTGCACGTCAAAGTACTCGGTCTCGAACAGCCGCGGTGCATTGATCGGCACTTCGTTGACGTGGATGCCCACGCCCTGGTCCGCTGAAGCGGCGACCAGTGTGGTACCGATCCCACGTATCTGGAAGTTGTTGCCGGTGAAGTTGGCCTTCGAATAGGTGACGTTGGGTGCAGTGAAGCGGATATCGGCGAAGCCGGCAATCTGCTTGGCGATCAGCGCATCCGCGTCAAAGGCGGTGATGGCGATGGGTACATCCTGGGCGGATTCCAGCCGCTTCTGGGCGGTGACGATCACCTCTTCGAGCTGGGCGAGGGCTCCCTGGCTGAGGCCTAGCGATGAAACAAGGGCGACCGAAGCCGCCACCCGGGTGGGGCGGAGTACAGTAGACTGGGACACAACGAATTCTCCATTACTTATTTTAATGTTCGGAGTAACCACGAAACCCGTGTGGGTTCCATGAGACAAAACTTAGTGCGATAGCACCAGATTGTCTAGCGTTGCGGCGCGGCGTAAGGTCCTGGCAGCGCATGGTATGAGAATTCAGGGTGTGACTGGTGTGAATGGCTGGATGAGCACCTCGCCGTCCTCGACTGTCAGGAAACTGGCCTCGGGAATGGGCTCCCACAACGCCTCGAGTTCCGACAGCGGCTCTGACACCACCGCCCGGGCTTTGCTGGACATCCTGTCCAGCAATGTCTGCTGGCGTGGGGTAAGTTGCTGTTCCAGGGCGGCCAGGCTCCTGGAGTGGTACAGCGTACGGCTGCTGCCCTCACTGGAATAACGCACCGCATACAGCTTCTGCCCGTCGGCAAATCCGAGGGTCATTTGCAGGGGGTACTGCACGTGGGCCTCCCAGCCGATGCGTTCTACAAAGCCGACCATGCGGGCAACACCCGCCGCGGGGTCCTCGGCCAGGCCGAATTGCAGGGCCAGCATAAACATCAGTTCCGAGTCCGTGGCTCCCTTGAGGCCACGAAAGTGGTCCTCGTCGAGCTCATGCACCAGGCGCCGCCTGACCCGGGCGTACTCTCGAATCGATCCATTGTGAACGAATAGCCAGTTCTCAAAGCGAAAAGGGTGGCAATTGTTGTATTCCACCGCCGTGCCGGTAGAGGCGCGGATATGCGCCAGAAACAACGGTGATTCCACGTGCCGGCACAGGTCCAGCAGGTTGTCATCGTTCCAGGCCGGTTGGGTGCTCTTGTACAGGCCCGGCCTGTCGAGGTGGTCGAACCAGCCGATACCGAAGCCGTCGCCGTTGGTCGTGTTGGGGCCGAGCCTGGCCTCCAGGCTCTGG
Organism: Halieaceae bacterium; assembly: GCA_965229625.1. Lineage (GTDB taxonomy): Bacteria > Pseudomonadota > Gammaproteobacteria > Pseudomonadales > Halieaceae > JANQIO01. The sequence goes on along the minus strand of CBDDJJ010000001.1, from coordinate 2,525,635 downwards.
TCGATCAGGGAGTGGCGTGTATTGAAAACCAGCTCGTTCAGGGGAATGGCGCCCCCGGAGTAGGCCAGCCAGCGGCACATGGCAATGTTCCTTTAGAATCTGCTTTACTGGGTTATAGCAGGTATAGCCTGGATAAACGCAGGTTCTGGATGGAGGGTGCCGGGGCGGCTCATCTGAATGCCATGATCACCCGTACCATTACAAAACTTGTACACCTATAACACCCGCTGTCGGGCTCTCGCCCGGAGTACTCCTGAGGAATTTCATGACAGAGCGCGTTGTTATCAACGATGTGGGTCCCCGTGATGGCCTGCAGAACCAGCCGCGGGTGCTCACCCCGGAGCAGCGGTTACAGCTTATCAATGCCCTGCTGCAGGCAGGCGTATCCCATATCGAGGTGGGGAGTTTTGTTTCGCCGAAGGCGGTGCCTGCGATGGCGGGTACCGACCAGGTCGTCGCTGGCCTGCCCGCGGGCGCCGCTACCTATACGGCGCTGGTGCCCAACCAGAAGGGATACCAACTGGCGAAGGCTGCGGGGGTCAGCATTGTCGAACTGGTGGTGGCTTCCACCGATACCATGAACCTCAAGAACATCAACACCAGCACCGCCCAGGCCATGGCGAATGTGGCCGAGATCGCAGAAACGGCCAGAGCCGACGGGATTCGCGCCATGTGCTACATCGCCACCGCCTGGGAGTGCCCCTTCGAGGGCCTGGTGCCCCACGACACCTCGATGGCGCTGATGCGGCAGATGTTCGATGTCGGCATCGAGGAAGTGGTCATTGCCGATACGATCGGCGCCGCGGACCCGGCGGGTGTGAGGCGCCTGACCCAGGCTGCGGCGGCGGAATTCGGTGCCGACCGGCTGAGTTGCCACTTTCACGACACCCGCGGTATGGGCGTGGCGAACGTATCCGCGGCGCTGGAGTCGGGCATCCGCAAGTTTGATGGCTCCATAGGGGGTCTCGGCGGCTGCCCGTTTGCGCCGGGTGCTACCGGCAACGTCGCCACCGAGGATGTGGTGTTGATGTTGCACCAGATGGGCTTCGAGACCGGCATCGACCTGGAAGGCCTGGTGGCCGCCGTCGAACTGGCCATCGAACTCACGAACAACTGTGAAGGCGGCAACTCGATCCGCTGGCTGCGTCGCCAGATCGAAAAAGGCACGCTGAAAAAAATCGCTTAAGGGGAACACCATGAGTTACCGGCTAGGGGTCGACGTGGGCGGCACGTTCACGGACCTGCTGTTGATTGACGAAGAAAAAGGCACCACCTGGACCGCCAAGGTGCCGTCCACTCCGGAGGATTCGTCGATCGGCGTACTCAATGGCGTGGCGCGCATTTGCGATGAATCCGGTGTGGAGCCCGCCGCCATCAAGCGCGTCATGCATGGCACCACGGTGGCGACCAACGCCGTGCTGACCGGCAAGGGCGCCCGGGTGGGCCTGGTCACTACCCGGGGCTATGAGCAAACCCTGCAGGTGGCTCGCTCCTTTTGCCCGGGGGGCCTGGGCGGCTGGGTGACGTTTGTGAAGAAGCCATTGCTGGCGCCGCTGGAGCTGACCATTGGCGCCGGTGAGCGCATCGATGCCAACGGCGAGGTGGTCACCGGTCTCGACGAGACCAGCTTGAAAGCTGATCTCGTGGCCCTGCATGCCCGCGGCGGTATCGAGGCACTGACCATCTGCTTCGTGAATGCCTATTTGAACGGCGCGCATGAGCGGCGCGCCGCCGAGATTGCCCGCGAGGTCTTCGGTGAAGTACCGATTTCCATCTCCAGCCAGGTTGTGCCGGAGATGCAGGAATACGAGCGCACCGAAACCACTGTGGTGAATTCTTACGTGCGCCCGGAAGTGTCGCGCTATGTGGAAAACCTGCAGAACTCACTGGCAGAGCGCCTGGGTGAGGACACCCAGCTCTCCATCCTCCGCTCTGACGGCGGCCTGGCCTCCGGGCGCGGCGCCGCTGAAAGCCCGGTGAACCTGCTGATGTCCGGCCCCGCCGGCGGTGTGGCCGGTGCCATGTATTTTTGCAGCCGCGCCGGTTTCGACAATATCCTCACCTTTGACATGGGCGGTACTTCCACTGATGTGGCCCTGATCCAGGGCGGCCGCGCCCGGGTGCGCAGGGAGACCTTTGTCGGCGACGTGAAGGTTCGTGCGCCCTCGGTGGATGTGCGTACCGTCGGTGCCGGCGGTGGCTCCATCGCCTTTGTGCCGGAACTGACCCGCGCCCTGCGGGTGGGTCCGGAGAGCGCCGGCGCGGTGCCAGGCCCGGCCTGTTACATGAAGGGCGGCGAAGCGCCCACCGTGTGCGATGCCAACGTGGTGCTGGGCTACCTGCCCTCGGATGTGCAGCTCGGTGGCGCCATGGAAATCAATCGCGATGCCGCAGTGGCGGCTGTGCAGAAGACGGCCGACGCCATGGGTATCGATCTCCATGCCGCGGCGGAAGGCATTGTCAAAGTGGCCAACGAGGCCATGTTCGGCGCCCTGCGGCTGGTGTCCGTGGAGCAGGGCTACGACCCGCGCGAGTTCGCGCTGGTGGGATTCGGCGGCGCCGGCCCCCTGCACGCCAACGCGCTGGGTATCCTGACCAATGCCTGGCCGGTGATTGTGCCGCCGGGCCCTGGCGTGTTGTGTGCCTACGGCGACGCCACCACCCAGGTGCAGGATGAGGCCACGCGCACCTACATCACGATGGCGGAATCGCTGGGCTCCGATCAGTTGCTGGCAGACCTGGACGAACTGCGCCACAGGGCCGGCGAATCCCTGGTGGCGGACGGCATTCCAGAGGCCGAACACGAGGTGAGTTACCAGGCGGACCTGCGCTATGCGGGCCAGGCCTTCCAGATCACCGTGGAGTTTTCCGAGGCGGAGCTGAGGGAAAAGGGCATTGCGCGTCTCACCGATGAATTCGATGACGAACACGAGCAGCTCTTCACCTTCAAGCTGGGCGATGGCCACGAGATCCTGATGATACGTGCGGTGGTGAAGGCCAAAGCCCGCGCGATCGCCGATCTCACCATTGGCGAAGCCGGTACTGCGCTTGAAGACTGCAAGCTGCATGACACCAGCTTCTACTACGAGGGCGAACACCACGACGCGGTGATCTATGACCGCAACAAGCTGCACGAGGGTCTGGTGGTGCCTGGCCCGTCCATCGTGTCGGAAATGGATTCCACCACCGTGGTACTGCCCGGCTACTCGGCCCGGGTGGATAGTGTCGGCAACCTGTTGATTGAGCCGACGGCCTGAGGAGAGAACGATGCCAGCAACCATCAAGCAAACCAACACCACCCCTCTCCAGACCGTGGACGTCGAGGGCGTGACCGTCGACATTATCGAGAACGCGCTGAAGAACGCCCGCGAGGAAATGGATGCGGTACTGTTCCGTACCGCTATGTCGCCGGGTATCCGCGAGCAGGGTGACTGTTTCCCGATGATCGCCAACGTCGAAGGGAAAATGGTCGTCGGTCAATTCGGGTCTTTCATCGGCCCGTTCCTCGAGGTCTACGAGGGCGAGATCGAGGAAGGCGACATCATCCTCACCAATGACCCCTACCTGTGTAATGCGGCGGTATCGCACTTGCCGGACTGGCTGGTGCTGAAGCCGGTATTCAAGGATGGGCGCCATATTGCCTGGACGGCGATGTTCGGCCACATGTCGGACAACGGCGGCATGGTCCCGGGCTCGATCCCCATCGAGGCCACCACTATTTTCCAGGAAGGCATCCGCATCCCGCCCATCAAGCTCTACAAGCAGGGCGTGCTGCAGCAGGATGTGCTGGAGCTGATCCTCCACAACGTGCGCACCAGCCAGTGGAACCGCTTTGACCTCAACGCCCTGGTGGCGGCCTGCAATACCGCCTCGCGTCGGGTGATCGAGCTGACCGAGCGTTTCAGCGACGACGTTCTGCACACCACCATGGGCATCATGCTCGATCGCAACCTCGAGGCCATGCGCGCCATTATCAACATGGTGGTCCCGGAGGAGCCCCGCTACTTCGAGGATTACCTTTGCGATGACGGAATGGGCATGGGTCCCTACAAGATTGCCTGCAAGCTGTGGCGGGAAGGGGACAAGGCCATATTTGATTTCGAAGGCACCGATCCCCAGGCCCAGAGCTCCGTGAACTTCTTTCTCAATGAAGACATGTTCAAGATGTTCTTCGGCTCCTTCACCATCAACGTGGTGGATCCGCAGATTGTCTTCAACGATGGCTTTTATGACCTGGTGGATGTGCGCATTCCCCAGGGAACGTTGCTGAAGCCCAACTACCCGGCGGCGCTGTCTGGTCGTACCCACGCACTGGGCCGCATCTTCGACGTGCTCGGCGCTCTGCTAGGCATGGGTGCCCCCAACGAGATGCTGAACGCTGCAGGCTTCAGTGACTCTCCGCACCTGTTCTACTCCGGCTACGATGAAAACGGAGAGTGGTTCCAGCTGTTCCAGATTGGCTTCGGCGGCATTCCCGGCCGGCCCATCGGCGACGGCCCGGACGGCCATTCCCTGTGGCCGGGCTTCACCAATGTGCCCAACGAGTTTATCGAAAGCTACTTCCCGCTGCGCATCGAGCAGTACGAAACCATCACCGACTCCGGTGGTGCCGGCCTGCACCGGGCGGAAATGGCCTGAGCGTGGCTTACCGTTTCCTCTGTGACGGTGAAATCGGCATTCACGATGAACGCTGGCTGACGTATCCCTGGGGGGTCAACGGTGGCGATACCGGTATGCGCTCCACCAAGCGCCTGGTGCGCACTGACGGCTCCGAGGAGTGGTTGCCTGCCAAGGTGGAAGGCATCAAGGTCAAGGCAGGTGACCTCCTGTACTTCAATACCTGGGGCGGCGGCGGTTGGGGCGATCCCTTCGCCCGCGACCCGCAGCTGGTACTGGACGATGTGGAGCGTGGCCTGGTCTCCACTGAGGGCGCCAGGCGCTTTGGCGTGGTGATTGCCGGCGCTACGCCCGGGTCCTACAGCGTTGACGAAGCCGCTACGGCAGCACTGCGTGAACAGTGCATCGCCGAGCGGGGCGACGATATCCCACTGTTCAACTTCGGCGGCAGTATCGAGGAAATCCGGGCCCGCTGCGAGGCGGAAACTCACCTGCCGGCACCCGAGGCTCCGAGCTTCCGCTAGCGGCGCTGGCGCCTGTTGGTGAGTTTAGAGCCGGCGCGCCGCCACCACGGCAAGCCGGCTGCCTTCGCCGACGAGCTTGCGCCAGCGGCGGGCCAGCCAGCCCTCATTCCCCGTTTCGCTGCTTCGCTGCGCCGCGTCAGCCCGGTGATGGTCCTCATCGCGCTGAAAGCGCCGCAGCACCGCGCGCACCTCGCGGTGCTCCCGCTGCGCCTGCAGGTACTCGATCTGCTCCTGGTAGTGCTGCACCACGAATGTCTCGACGGCATCGATGGTGAGGTAGACACCGCGGCGTCCGCCCAGCAGCGACAGGGCACCCAGCGTCCAGCCCGCCAGGCGCCACAGGGGCAGCAGGCGGCTGTGCAGGGCTGCGGGTAACCAGCGATCGAAAAATGCCAGGTGCTCCCGCTCGGTCTGCAGGTGTTCGATGGCGAAGGCACGGATTTCCGGATCCCGGCTCAGTGCCAGGATGCCGCGATAAATCCATACGGCACCGGTTTCCCCGGCATGGTCCGAGCGCAAATCGCCCTGCAGGCGCTTCTCGAGGAGCAATGCCTCGGGCATATCCTCGACAAGCAGGGCGGCGGTGGCTGGCATGTTCATACCAGTGCATACGCATCGTGCCGCGCCGCTGGCGCAGCTTGTCGCTGTTTTGTCACGTTTTCCTACATTGACCGTTGGCAGCATTGGGCATAGCTTCACGCGAGGGGGTCTCAATGAGCGAACAAGCATCCATTCTCTTTCTGTGCACGGGTAATTCCTGTCGCAGCCAGATGGCCGAAGGGCTGTGCCGGGCGCTGCGTGGTGACGTTTTGGCGCCGGCCTCGGCCGGGATCGAAAAACACGGGCTGAACCCTGACGCGGTGGCCGTGATGGCTGAAATCGGCATCGACATCAGCGGTCACCAGAGCAAGACGCTGGATGAGCTGCCGGGCGAGTTTGATTACGTCGTGACCGTGTGTGGCCACGCCAATGAAACCTGTCCCTATTTCCCGGCGCGCACGGCGGTGGTGCACCGGGGCTTCGACGACCCGCCGGCGCTGGCGCGTAACGCTGCCACCCGCGAAGAGGGGCTGGCGCACTATCGACGGGTTCGAGACGAGATTCGCGAGTACATACTTACGCTGCCGGCGGCGCTGCAAAAGGCCGAAAAAGGAAACCTGGGCTAGAATAAGCTAGTCAGGAAAATAGGCGTGCATATGGATATCCGCCGGTTCCTCGGGGAACTGAAAGGCAGGGGTGTATACCGTGTCGCCGCAATCTACGCGGCGGGCAGCTGGGCCTTTCTGCAAGTCGCCGACATCTTCTTTCCCATCCTCGGGTTTCCCGACTGGGCTATTACCAGCGCGCTGGCCGTGGCGGCGCTGGGTTTCCCGGCAGCGATCATCCTGGCCTGGGTGTTCGAAGTAACATCCGAGGGAATCGTCGAGATCGACCCTGAGGTTAACTTCGGCAAGTTGCGGCTGTCACCCGCCCGATTTGCGGAACTGGGGCTGCTGCTGGCCCTGATCTTCCTGGTGGGCTTTCTCTACCTTGAACGCCTCACGCTGCAGGAGCAGGTGGCTGAAGCCTACGGCGATGAGCAGGGCGAGAGGCCCTCCGTTGCGGTCATGGCCTTTCAGAATATGTCGGATGACCCCTCGGTCGATTACTTTGGTGACGGCCTCGCCGAAGAAATTCTCAATCTGCTCGCCAGGATCAATGAACTGGACGTGGCGGCACGCACGTCCTCCTTTTATTACAAGGGCAAGGATGTCGAGCTCAAGGAGGTGGGCGACAGGTTGGGGGTGGCGCATATCCTCGACGGGAGTGTGCGCCGGTCCGGTGAAAAAGTGCGGGTCACTGCCCAGCTGATCGAAATGGAAAGCGGCTTTCACCTCTGGTCCGAGACCTATGACCGGGACTATAGCGATAGCTTCAAGATTCAGGACGATATTGCTCGACAGGTGGTGGCGAGCATGCAGATCGCATTGTCGGATACTTCTGCCCAATTTCTCAGCCAGCGGCCCGCCATGGACCCGGAGGCCTACGACTACTATCTCCGCGGCAGGGATTACCTGCGCCAGTCCCTGAGTGAGGAGGCGTTGGACAATGCCATCGCGCTGTTCGAGCACGCGATTGAGCTAGACCCTGAGTACGCCGCCGCATACGCGGGCTTGTGTGATAGTCACCTCGGGCTCTACCGCGTGAATCTGGCTCCCGGGCAGTTCCAGGAAGCACGTGTCGCTTGCGAAGCGGCGCTGGCAATCGAAGGTGATGCGCTGCCGGTGTTTGTCGCACTGGGCAACCTCTACCGGTTTTCCGGCAAGTACGAGGAGGCCCTGGTTCAGTTCAACCAGGCGTTAAATCTCGATCCAAACTCGTCGGATGCACTCGATGGACTTGGGCATACCTACCGCCTGGACAACAAGGCGAGCCAGGCGGAAGACACGTTCCAACTGGCTATTCGGAATCATCCGCTGGACTGGCGAGGCTATATGGGTATGGGAAGGCTGCTGTTCTCCAGGGGGCGCTTTGAAGATGCGATACCGTTCTACAGCCGTATCACCAGTCTGATGCCTGACAACGCCCAGGCGTTCAACGATCTGGGGGCCTGCTATTTCCTGACCGGAGATTTCGAAAGCGCCGCTGAAGCACTGCGCCGATCCCTCGAGCTGGAACCCACCGCACTCGCCTATTCGAACGCCGGCTCCAGCCTGTTTTTCCTCGGCCAGTTTGAGGACGCCCTGGAAATGTATATGAAGGCGGTTGAACTGGCGCCCGATGACTTCCAGAACTGGGGTGCCCTCGGCGATACCTACCGGCACCTGGGCGGTGACCAGCAAGAGCTCGCGGAGCCCATGTATCGCAATGCCATAAAGCTGGCCATGGAGCGACTGGCAGTCAATCCCTCGGATACCCAGACCCTCGGCCTGCTGGCTCACTACCAGGCCGGGGTCGGTGACAGAGAGCTGGCACTTCAGAATATTGCCCGTGCGCGAGCACTCGCCCCGGACGATGTCTACGTCAGCTACAACGCGGCCACGGCGTTCTGTTCGCTGGGGGATCATGAGCAGGCGGGGCGGGCACTGGCGCAAGCGGTGAATATGGGCTATTCGATAGATTTGGTGGCTGTTGATGCAAACCTGTGCACGACCGTGGAATCTGCCGGCCGGTAGCTAGGCTGAACGCGGTGGGTGACCAACTGATGAGCGAGGGAAGACAAATGGCTAATACCTCCAGGCTGTTGAAATCCAGTGTTCTGGCGTGCTGTGCGGGCCTGCTGCTAGGCGCCTGCGCCGATGTGAAAACACGTCCGGAGGAACAACTGATGGCGCTGCTCGACGAAGTGTGCGCGATACCACCGGGCAACCCCACGCCACAGAACGTCACTGTGGACATTACCTTCAAAGATGACGGCAATGGGAACCTTTGCCCGAAGCGCGTTGACAAGGCGTGCCCCGAGGTTTTTTCCGGCCGCAGCATCACTTTCCGCGCCGTCGATGGCTCCGGGCAGACTTTCGATGACCCGCCGAGATTCAAGGTGTACTTCGCACCCATCCAGGGCAAGCAGTTGAACGGAAACAATGGCACAGCGAGCGCCAATATCGACAACGACGTGCCGAAGGCGATCTACAAGTACACCGTTTGGGACTGGCCCCAGCAGGGAGACCCGCAATGCGAGCCGCTCGACCCGAATTTTCGGGTCAACCTCTAAACACGCTGCGTTACCAATAAGGAGAAGATATGAACGCACAATCACCCCAACAGACGACGCTGTCTGCCGCCTTGATGTCAGCAATACTGCTGGTGAGTGGGCTGTTGCTTCCAGGTCTGGCGAGCGCTGACAGTCTCATCCCCATCAGGTTTGACGCCGGGGGCTGCCCCCAGCCGGGTGTACCGAATATCGACACCAGTCGCGGCAAGAAGATCGAGTGGCAGGCCTATGATCTTGCAGGCAACCGGTCCCGGCAGGAATTCATGCTGTACTTCGACCCCCTGAAGGGGGCGACGCTCAAGGCACCCAATGGCAAGGTCTCCAAACCCATAGACACCAGGGCACCGATTGCCACATACAAGTACACCGTGGTCGGCAAAGGCTGTGAAAACCAGCCGCTGGACCCCAACATCAGGGTGAATAACTGAACCACCTCGCAACTGGTTCTAGCGGATGAAGTTCACGCCCACCGAGCGTTTCCTCTCACTGTTCACCACCCTGCGCCCCAACGAGGGGCGCGGCGTTCTGCTGTTGTGCGTGCAGGCCTTCACCATCCTGTTCGTGTACTACCTGCTGAAGGTCATTCGCGACCCGCTGATCCTCGCCGAGGGCAGTGCGGAGCTGAAGTCCTACACCAATGCCATGCAGGCGGCGATCCTGATGGTCGTGGTGCCGGTGTTTGCGCGGGTCTATCACCGCCTCGGCCACGAGGCGGCCAAGCACATCCTGATCAGCCGCATTTTCCTGTTCTTCATCAGCAACGTGCTGATCTTCGCCTTTGCCTACAATGCCGGCTGGCGTATCGCCATCGCCTTTTATGTCTGGCTGGGCATTTTCTCAGTCATGGTGCTGGCGCTGTTCTGGGGGTTTTCCGCCGATCTCTACAATGTGAAATCGGGGCAGCGGATCTTCCCTGTGGTGGCAGCGGCGGCCTCAGGCGGCGCCTACCTGGGTGCCCAGGCAGCGGGCTGGCTCAATCCCGTGATTGGCCACGACGGCACCATGCTGCTTGCCGGTGTGCTGTTGCTGATTCCCTGGTGGTTCTCTGGCCGGGTGGAGGCCACCATACCGCCTGGCTCTGCCAGCCAGATCGCCGATGAATTTCACGACAAACCGCCGCCCGTATCGGAAGGTTTTATGGTGGTGTTCCGCAGTTATTATCTTACGATGATCGCCCTGTTCATCATCCTGATGAACCTGGTGAATACCAACGGCGAGTACATCCTGTCGGCCTTTGTCACCAACGAGGCCGATGCGCTGGAAGCGGCCGGCATGCTGTCCGGCACCCGTGGCGACTTCATGACCGCCTTTTACTCGAGCTACTTTGCCTGGTTCACCCTGCTGGGTTTTCTGATCCAGCTGTTCCTGGTGTCGCGCATATTCGACCGTATCGGCCTCAAGGGTGCGCTGCTGGTACTGCCCGCGCTGATGATGGGCAGCTACTCCCTGATGCTGGTGTTCCCGGTGCTGGCGGTGGTGCGGGTAGCCATGATCGCCGAGAACAGCATCAGCTACTCGCTGTTGAACACCACTCGCCATGCCCTGTTCCTGCCGGTGCGTCGGGAGGAAAAATACGTCGGCAAAAACTGCATCGATACCTTCTTCTTCCGCTGTGGCGATGTGCTCTCAGCGTTGGCTGTCTATGTGGGCAGTTCGCTGATCGGCATTGGTCTCTCCGGGTTCATTGTTACCAACCTGTTGCTCGCCGCTCTCCTGTTCTGGTTCGCCTGGTTGATCGGCAACCGTAACAAGGGGGTGATCGAGGAGAACCTGGGCAACTTGCCACCGCAGGTGGGCCTGCCGCTGCCGGATATGGATATCCCGGCAGGAGCCGTCAGCGACCTGGTCATGCACGAGGACACGTTCTTTGACCCCGACGAGGGCGATGCACTGAAATACCTCGCCTACAGCCACCCCTCGAGTGGCCTGCCGGGCTGGGTGAAGTTTGACGCCTTGCACCGACGATTTGAATTCTCGCCCCCGGCCGGCGCAGAGGGCAGCGCGCGTATCCGTGTTGTGGCACGAGACTTTGATGGTGCCGAGGCCGATCTCAGCTTCACGGTAAGTTATTCACCTTCGGAACAGCAGGATTGAAGTAAGCAATCGCTACGGTGTGCAGGTCACAAATTTCATCTAGATTTCATTGACGCTCCGTCAGCACTCCATATACTGATGTCGCTGGAAGCAATTCCGATTTTTATGTGTTCCATTTCGATTCGCTCTACTGCCTCTCGTAGTGTTTGCCATAAGTAATCGCGATGCTCATAGCAGTCGCCTGGCTGCCAATGGCAGCTGGCATGGGGAAAGACGTTCTAGCGATCCGCTTCGCTACAGGCGTCGCACAAGAGACAACGATAGGAAGTAAGCATGTCCACAACCAAAGGCACCGTTAAGTGGTTTAACGAAACCAAGGGCTTCGGCTTTATTCAGCAGGAAGGCGGCCCCGACGTTTTCGTTCACTTCAGTGCAATCCAGGGCACGGGTTTCAGAACGCTGGCAGAAGGCCAGGAAGTCGAATTCAGCGTGACGGAAGGCAAGAAAGGCCCACAAGCGGAAAACGTAACACCGCTATAACGTTGTAGATAGCGACGCAACGCCGCGTCGCCAATATCTCATTCCGAGCTACTTCTGAACTGATTCTGAATTAGGCTCTCACCCACCTCTAGCTTTGGCGGTTTCCGCTTCGGTCATTGGTGGGGCTACCAGCTCCGACTCGCGCGGGGCATAACCTCTCTTTGTGGCTATTGGCCGCCCACAAGCTCCAATTCCAGCACCGATTCTCCCTTCAGTGAGTTGGTGATGAAGCAGCTCTGTTCCGCTTTTTCCAGCAGGCGTTCTGCCTTGCCCCGGTTGCTCTCCGCCGGCAGGGTCAATCGCGCATGGGTCCTGAACGCGGTGAACTGTATAGCCCTGTCTACCTGGTCCAGGGTGCCACTCACACTCACATCGAGGGATTCCCAATCGAGCTTGGAGGCGCGGGCAATGGCCTTGAAGGAAAGGATAAAGCAGCTCGCCAGCGCGGCCACCTGCAGGTCCTCCGGTGAGTGAATATCGCCAGGCCCCCCGAAGCCGCTGGGAGGTGCCAGCGTCAGGTCCGGCTGGCCATCGATGCTGGCGGTGACCAGGCTTTCTGCTGAAGACGTGGCGTTGGCTGTGTAGTCATGGGGCAAGCCCTGCATGGCGTTCTCCTTGTCGGGTAGACTGTGCTTTTTTTGCACTCAGGCGAAAATACTCATGCCCTTCAGTATAGGTGTTGCCGCGCGCTTCGTGCTCGCGCTCGTGTTGCTGGCTACCGGAATGCAGGCAGCCGCGCGACCCAAGACCGATATCGTGGTTCTGGCCAACGGCGACCGCGTGACCGGTGAAATCAAGGGTATGCGCAATGGCAGGCTGAGCTTCGGCACTGACAGCATGGGGACTGTGAGCATCGAATGGGACGGGATCATCACCCTCGACAGCAACCACTTTTTTCGTTTCCGGACCGAGCAGCAGGACCGCTTTTTTGGTGCGCTCGGTGAATCAGAACTCGACAGGCATGTGCAGATCGTTCACGCGGGCGGTGTGGAAGATGTTTCGCTGGACGCACTGGTCGCCATCACGCCGATCGAAAATACGCTGGAAGACCGGCTCGATACGGTGGTCAGTCTCGGCTATTCCGACTTCAAGGCCAGCGAGGCGCGCAATACTGAGCTCGGCCTGCGAATGGTGTACATAGATGAGTACAGCGAAAACAGTTTTGAAGCGCGCTCGGTGGTGGCCGAATCGGAAACGGAAACCAATACCAGCAACCGGCTTAACGCGGCACGCCGTCGCCTCTGGCAGGACCCTATCTACTTCAACTACTACCGCGTGGGTTGGGAGAGCAATGACCAGTTGGCCATCGATAGCCGGTTTGTCGGCAGTTACGGTATTGGTCGCCGCGTGTTTGACAGTAACCGCACCAAGCTGTCGGTGATCGGCGGCCTGCAGGTAGTCAGTGAAGAGGATTCCCAGGGTGAGACCACGGATAGCCTGGAAGGACTGCTGGCGGTCGACTACCGTACCTGGAATTTCGGCTCACCGGAGCTGGACCTGGTCACCGGTGTGCGCATTTATCCGGGCATTACAGAGTCGGGCCGCCTGCGGGCCGACGGTGAAATCACCCTGAGCTGGGAAATTGTCGGTGACCTGAACCTGAGCCTCAGTGCCTTCGGCAGCTACGATAACGAGACCAACCCGGACGGTGATGACTACGATTACGGCATCACGACCGGGGTCGCCTGGGACCTCTGACCTCGCAAAATTCACGCATCTGCGCTAAACTGGGCGGCCAACCTGCGGAAACGCAAAAAATCCACGTAGAGCTGACTCTCAGAAGACAAGCATAAGACAATCACAAGACATGGCATCCAGTAAAAAGCGTGGGCAAACCGCCCCAGTTGAAACCAGCGCATCCATTGCAGAACAGACCGCCGCTTTTCTCAAGGCCGGTGGCAAGATCGACGAAATCCCCCGCGGTGTCAGCGGCCAGACCAGCCTGACCGCACGCAAGCACATCACAATCAGTACCAAATCCTAGACGAGCCAGCGGGCCTGCCCTGGCCCCGACGCCTGAACTACCCGTTCACACCCTCGGCAGCATGACATGAAGAGGGTGTTTGCCAGCAGTGCTTTGCCTGGCGATGCCCTGGCGCGGGTGGCTGAGCACTGTGAGCTGGATACCTGGGAGGCATCAAGCCCGGTACCGCCCGCGATACTGCGCGAACGATTGCGGAATTGCGAAGGCCTGTTGTGCCTGCTGACCAACCGTATCGATGCGGACCTTGTCAGTGCCTGTCCGAATCTGCAGATGGTGTCCAGCATGTCCGTGGGCGTTGATCACGTCGACGTGGAGGCCCTGACCCGGCGCGGTATCCCTCTTGGAAATACGCCCGGCGTGTTGGTAGACACCACGGCGGATCTCACCCTGGCACTGCTATTGGCCGCGTCGCGGCGCATTCCCGAGGCGGACCGTTTTGTACGCGAAGGCCGCTGGGACCCGGCGGCCCCGTGGCACCCGGAAATGTTCATGGGTCGTGATCTCAGCGGCGCGACCCTGGGCATTGTTGGCCTGGGTGCTATCGGCCAGGCAGTCGCCCGCCGGGCAGCGGGCTTTGGCATGCGCCTGCTGGGCTGGAACCGCAGCCCGCGACAGGTGCCGGGGATAGAGTCGGTTGCCTTCGAGGTACTGCTGGCCGAGTCCGACTTTCTCAGCGTGAACGTGGCCCTGACCGCCGGAACCCGCAATTTGCTGGATGGCGCTGCCATTGGCCGCATGAAGCCCGGGGCGGTACTGGTCAATACCGCCCGCGGCGGCATCGTCGACGAAGCAGCGCTGGCTGATGCCCTGCGAGAGGGCCACCTGTTCGCCGCCGGCGTCGACGTCTTCAGCCGCGAGCCTGTGGAACCGGACAACCCGCTGCTGGAGTTGCCAAACGTAGTGCTGGCGCCGCACATCGGTAGCGCCAGCCTGCGTACCCGCCAACGCATGGCGGCGCTGGCGGCGGATAACCTGATCGCGGCGCTCAACGGTGAGCGCATGCCCCAGTGCGTGAATCCAGAGGTCTACGCGTCACTTTAACGCGCCGTCGCCACTGTCTATCATGCCGGGAACATGAAATAGGAGAGGCGCTGCATGAAACGCTGGCTGGGTGCCCTGGCTGTCATCGCCCTGCTGGCGACAGGCTGGTATAGCTACCGCCTGGTCTGGGGCGTCCCTCTCAACATCAACCACTTCGCCGATCGCAGCTCCATCAAGCTGCTGCTGGAATTTCCCGAGCTGTTGACCATGCTCGGTGCTGCAGAAAACACCGTACTGGACTTCCACAGCCACCGCTTGAGCGATTTCTCCCCGTCCGCCGAACAGCGCCGTCTGGAAATGGTGGAGCGCATCCAGGCCCAATTGGCCATCTACGATGACGCCGAACTCTCCGGACAGCAGGCGCTGACCCGCGGCTATCTGCGCTGGGCCTGGCACGATCGGATGGCGCCCGGCCGCTTCCCCTACCACTTCACCAATATCGCCTATTCAGGGCCCTACCCCATAAACCAGACGTCGGGCGCCCAGGAAACACCGCTTGAAGTGCTCAGCCAGTACCAGCGCATTGAAGACGAGGACAGTGCCCTGCGATTCCTGGAGCGGATGGGGGCCATCCCGTTTTACCTGGATAACCTGAAAGCGGGGGTGACTGCGCGCGCTGAAATGGGCGTGGTGCCTCCGCGCGTCATCCTCAATCGCCTGATCACGCGCACGGAAGCCCTGCTGGAAATGCCACCCGAGGACTGGTCCGTGATCCAGGTATTCGAGGTCCAGCTGGGATCGGCGGATATCGATGAGCTGCGCCGCCAGGCATTGCTCGACCGGGGCTTTGCACAGCTGGAACTGGTGGTGATGCCCGCCTACGAGGATTACCTCAGCTTCCTCTGGGAGCTTACCGCCCAGGCGCCGGACACGGTGGGTGTCTGGGCCTTTCCCGATGGCGAGGCGTATTACCAGTCCCTGCTGCAGTTCTATACCACCACGGAGCTTGGCGCGGAGCAGATTCACCAGTTGGGTCTGGAGCGGGTGGCGGATATCGGCCGGCAGATGGATGCGGCCCTGGCGGCGCTGGGCTACAGGGAAGGCAGCCGGGTTGAGAAGCTACGTGCCCTGAGCGCCGCCCGTCCGCCCGCCGACGATCCGGAACAGGTGCTGGCACAGTACCGCGAAGAGGCAGCCCTGGTGGAGCAGGGTATCGCACCAGCTTTCGATATCGACACGGTTGAGCCCTTCGAGGTGCGGCGGGTGCCGGCGGAGCAGGAAATCGGTTCGCCCTTCGCCTACTACACACCCGCCTCCCTGGATGGCAGCCGACCGGGCTACTTCTACGTCAACCTGGTGGACCTCAGCCAACATGAACCCTTTACCATGCGCACGCTGGTGGCCCATGAAGCGATTCCCGGGCACCACTACCAGTCCTCCGCGGCCCATGGGGCCAGGGGCTTGCCGCTGGTGCGTGGTTCCGATGTCATTGGCGCCTACTCGGAGGGTTGGGCGCTCTACGCCGAACGGCTGGTAGCGGAACTGGGCTTGCACGACCCGGCCACCGACATCGGCCGCCTGCAGGCAGAGATGTTCCGCGCCGTGCGCCTGGTGGTAGATACCGGTATCCATCACTACCGCTGGACCCGGGAACAGGCGATTGACTACATGCTGGCGGAAACCGGGCGGCCCCGCGTGGACGTGGTATCAGAAATCGAGCGCTATATCGCCATGCCCGGCCAGGCCACCGGCTATATGGTCGGCATGCTGGAAATTCTCGATATGCGCGAACAGGCCCGCACCCGCCAGGGTGAGGACTTCTCGCTACCGGCGTTTCACGATGTGGTGCTGCGAAACGGCTCACTGCCGCTGTCACTGCTGCGCAGTGAAGTCGAGAAGCAGTTGAAATGAATTTGGCCTACTGACCCTGGCTGGCGACGGTGGCGACCTCGGTGCAGGTGTCGGCCAGTGGCTGCCAGCTGTCCGGCACCGGGTTGTCCAGGCACACCATGTTCACGATCTTCTGGCGTTCCCTTTCCAGTACCTGGTCAACGCGTTCACGCAGGGCTTCATAACGGGGGTTGCCGGCCATGGGCGCCAACATGGGTTCGTCGAAGGCGAACCTGTCGTAGAGGTGATCGTCGACGGCGGCCTCGAAGTAGTCCAGGGCCGTGTCGCGGTCGCCGGCAACGAAGGCGCGCAAGCCTCGATCCCAGACCACGTTACTGTAGTAACTGGTGGCCGTGTCGCCACGCGCGGCCAGGTCGCGATCGATCTTGGCAAGCTCCACATCAGCGGCTCGCGGGTTGCCGCTTTGCTGCAGCAGCCAGGCATAGCGGATATGCAGGTTCACTCCATAACCACCGCTGATCATGGGCCTCGACCCCAGGGATTCGGCTACCTCCCGAAAGCCCTCCAGCGCTGCTGTCTTGTTGCCGCTCCAGTATTCCAGGTCCGGAACAAAGCGGGCGACGAAAGCATTGTCCGGATCGATCTCCATCAAGCGCTCCAGCATGGCGATGGCCTTTTTGGTATCTCCACAGAAGGCTTCGGCGTTGACGAGGGTGATGTCCGACACGCGCCGCGCTTCCTCGACCAGGCCCACATCGCAAAACCGCGCCACCATGAACTGATTGGACCAGCGATCGAGGGGATCGACGGCATAAGCCCTGAGTGACCAGTACAGGGCGGTGCTGAGCTCACCCTCGACAATAGCGATCCTCGCCAGCGTGGCGTAGCCCGCCCACGGATGTTGTTCTGCCAGTGCTTGCGCGCCGGCGCGTGCAGCCTCCGGGTCTCGTTCCGACAGGTGGTTGCTGAAGTAGTTGATCCTGCCCACCACAGATAGCGGATCCACTTCGATCAGTTTGCGTACGGCTTCGTCTGCTATCTCATATTCGCTGACAAACAGCGCGCTGGTTTGCAACCAGTTCAGCGCATCGGTGTAGATAGGGTTGAGTTCGAGGGCCCTGCGCGCGTAGGAAATTGCTGCCTGCTCGTCGTTATTGGTGGCGGCGATAATGGTCTTGGCACCCCAGGCTTCGGCCAGCTCAGGGTTTAACTCCATGGCGCGGTCAGCGTGCGGAGTGGCGCGGTCATTGACTTCCGCCACGGTCAGGTCGCCGTAGGATGACGGGCTGTCGCTGGACAGGGCGATGGCAATCGCCAGCATGGCCTGGGAGGGTGCGAAGTTCGGATCCAGGCGAATGGACTTCTCCAGTTCGCGCACCGCCTCGGCAACCGCCTTGTTGCCGCGCTGGTTGACCAGGTAGCGGCCCTTGAGGAAGGCCTCGTAGGCGGCGGTGTTGGCGGTCTCCGCCACCCGCGGTGCCTGCAGGGCCTGGGCATCCTGGATGCCCATCTGCGCTTTCAGCGCGTCGCCGATGGCGGCGGATATCTCGTCCTGGATGGCGAACACGTCGGTCAGCTCGCGATCATAGGTTTCCGACCACAGGTGGTAGCCGTTTTCGGCCTCGATCAACTGGGCGGTGATCCGCAGCCGGGAACCGGCCTTGCGTACCGAACCCTCCAGCACGTGATTGACCTTGAGCAGCCGCGCGATTTCGCTGATATCGCGATTGTCTCCCTTGAACTGGAACGATGAGGTACGGGCTGCTACCCGCAGTTCGGGCACCTGGGCCAGTACGTTCAGCAGTTCCTCGGAAATCCCGTCGGAGAAAAACTCCTGCTCCGGATCCGATGACAGGTTGACGAAGGGCAGTACGGCGATGGATTTTTCAATGGAACTGCCCGTTGGCGGGGCTTCGCTGCGCGCACTCGCCGGGGTCGCCTGCGCTGCCGGCTGTGCCATCTCGGTGCTGGCTGCTGCGGGCGCGGGCTCGTCTTTGCCGACCTGTGAATCCCATACCAGGAAGCTGCCAAGCACCAGCAGCATCAGGATAATCGTGACATCAAGCTTGTGGGCGGTCTGGTGAGTGATGGAACTGCTGCGATCGACCTCGCTCTCGCGCTTGAGTCCTTCGGGCGTCATCTCGAAAGCCCAGGCGAACATCAGGGTCGGCGGAAAGCCCAGCGCCAGCAGGCCAAGTAGTGCGGGCATAACCCAGTCGGGGGTGCCGAGCGCTTCCAGCAGCGTGTCGGCGACTTGCAGCAGTAACCACGCCGTGACCACGTAGGCCACACCGATGCGTACCACGTTACGACGCTGCAACTCCCCGAGGAAGCTCATCCCTGGCCTCTGCTGGTCGAAGATTAAGCAACGATATCAGTTTGGGACCAGTGACGGTAGCGCAGCTCAGGTGCGGCGCGGAGAAAACCGGGGCAGGGCTTATTCAACCAGGGCGTTCAGTTCCAGCGTCTGGCCCCGTCGAACGATTGATACGGTGACACGGTCGCCGGGCTTTACGCGGCGATAGGTGCGGTAGAGCTGGCTGAGGCCTGCATCGGTACCCACCACCGGGGTGCCGTTGATGCCGGTAATGATGTCGCCGCCGAGCATGACCTCGGCGCTGCCGATCTCGGCGGGAATGTAGCCGGGCTTCAGGCCCAGCTTGTCGGAGATGGAGCCCTCGGTCACGGTCTGGACCAGCATCCCGGAGGACTGCCCCACGTTGAGCGCATCCGCCAGTTCCTCGTTGAGCAGCATATAGCTGGCGCCCAGCCACACGGCGGGCTCGTCCAGCAGGATGCGCCGCGCCATGTTGGCGCTGGCGGCAAACCCGAGGCCCTCGCTGCCGCCGGATTGGCTGGAGATGTGACTGACGATGCCGATCACCTCACCGTTCATGTTGAGCAACGGCCCGCCGGAGTTGCCCTTGTTGATGGCGGCATCGGTCTGCAGGAATTCGATATCCCCGAACGGCGTGCCCTCGGTCAGGCGCCGCCCCGACAGGTAACCCACGGTCATGGTGTGGGTGAGGCCATAGGGGCTGCCGATCACGAAGACCTGCTCCCCGGTCCTGGCATCGTCGGAATTGCCGAGCGGTGCCGAAGGCAGCTTGTCCGGCGGATCGATCATGCGGATGAGGGCGATATCGCCGATGCCGCTGGACGTGATCACTTCGGCCGCCCGTTCGCGGCCGTCTCTCAGCATCACCACGATATCGTCTGCGGTATCCACCACGTGGGCGGCAGTCATTACCAGGCCTTCCTGGTTGATGATCACGCCTGAGCCGAGGCCGCCTTCCTGGGTGGTCTGGATGCCTTTCCGGGTCAGGGTTGCGCGCTCTGCCTGGGTGGTGATCACCACCACCGCCGGATCAACTTTCTCGAAAGCGCGGCTCAGGTCCTGGCTCTGGGTGGCGCAGCCGTTGCCGAGCAGCAGGGCACACAGCAGTGCGCTGCACAGATGCTTGAAACGCATCAGGCGTCTCCGGCTTTCGGCAGCTGGGAAAAGGCCCGGCTGAGGCCGTTGCCCAAGGCGCGGCGCGTGCGATCCCTGTCTGGCGTGTTGGCGTCGGCGGCGATCTTGGTGATGACCGCACGCCAGACTTCGCGACCGGTTTCCCCGTCATTGATCTGCACGGCGATATTGCGGGTTTCTTTTACACCTGACAGGGCGATCGCGTTGTCGACCTCGGCCTGGCTGATGGTGGTGTTGGGCCGCACGCCGGCACGCGGCGCGATATTGCTGGTGGTGCTGTCGGCGGCGCCAAGTCGTACCCCGGGGGCGTAGATATAGTCGATGGTAAAGTCGCCATCGCGGGGCACCCGGCGATACCCGCGCCCCGCCAGTTCCTCATCCACCAGTTCTCGCAGGATCGGGTCGATCACGTAGATTGCGTCACGAAAGTAGAAGTCGCTGGAAAACGGTTCGCTGCGCCAGGAGTAGGTCTTGAATCCGCTGCCGGCAAACTCCTGTGAATCCCAGACATCGACTTCAACGCCGGCGCAGGCGGCGAGCAGGCCAAGCAACAGGGCGGCCAGGGTGTTTCTCATCGACGAATGTCTCCAGCACGGCAAGGGCGGACCATAGTAGCAGCATCTCACCGCCGCGCAATTGTCGCGGCGGCGCAGGCCGCCAGGTGATTGGCGCCGGTGGCCACGGCGCTGGCGGCGCACCGGTGGCAGCATGGATTCACTGCCCGAGAGGGCCCGTTTAACGAAGAGGAATTGCCATGTCTGCTGTCTATCCGCGCCTGTACCCGGCCCTGTTGTTTGGCCTGCTGGTATTGAAGGCTTACCTGCTGGCGGGGTTGTAGGGCCGATCCCAGGGGGCTGGCGGTATTATTAGTAATCGCTATAATGTTCGCCCGATAACATATAAGAAAGTTATTTCTTGGCTATGCTATCGCGGCAATTATTGAGAATAGACCTGAACCTGCTGCTTGCCCTGCAGGTGTTGCTGGAGGAGCGGAACGTCACCCGCGCCGCCGAGCGTCTCAATGTGTCCCAGCCGGCCCTCAGCAAAACCCTCCAGAAGCTGCGCGAAACCTTCGATGACGAGCTGTTCACTCGCACCGCCCATGGCCTGATTCCCACGCCGCGGGCAGAAGACCTGGGGCGCGGCCTGCCACAGGCACTCGAACAGCTGGATGCCATCCTCCAGCCGGACGAGTTCGATGCCGCCGAATACGACGGCACCTTTCGCCTGGCCATGCCCGCCATGTTCACCGAGGTGCTGCTGCCGCGCCTGATGCACGAGCTGGCTGAGATGGCGCCGAAAGTGCGCATCATTAGCGGTGATGTCAGCCTGGATTTCCAGGAGCGCCTGAAGCTGGGTGAGATCGATTTTGCCATCGCCGTGGTGGAGCGCACCGATACCGACGTGCACGCAGAGCCCCTGCGCACCATCAGTCCGCGCTGCTATATGCGCAAGAAACACCCACTCATCAACAAAACCATTACCCTCAAGGATTTCCTGGCCTACCCCCACGTGCGGCTGTATCTG
Organism: Halieaceae bacterium; assembly: GCA_965229625.1. GTDB lineage: Bacteria > Pseudomonadota > Gammaproteobacteria > Pseudomonadales > Halieaceae > JANQIO01. Next base: position 2,504,411 of record CBDDJJ010000001.1, on the reverse strand, counting down.
CCGGGCCTCACCCGGGAGAACCTGGGGCTGGTAGATGAGGTGTTGGCGGAGCGCGGCCTGTACCGCAACGTGGTGCTGGAGACGACCCAGTTCGCCCCGGCGGTGGGCGTGCTCTCGAATACGGACTGTATTCTCATCGCCAATGCCGGACTCGCCAATAGTCCCGCGGTGGAGGACAACATCGTGGTGCAGGATATCCCCGATGAGCTGGCGCGGCTGTTTTCCGGCCACAGCGGTGGCAAGCGCACGCGCCTGGCGCTGGTGCGACATACCCGCACTTCCAACAGCGAACCTCACCAGTGGCTGCGGCGGCTGATCGTCCAGCTCATGTCAGAGCAGGACACCATCGAGGAATAAGCAGCCGCTGACTTTTGGCGCGGCTTGCTGTACAAAGCCTTTTTTCCTTGATCTCTACTCTTTTCGGCCAGGAGCCACCATGAACCGCTCTCTATTTATTACCATCCATATGTACCTGTCTGCCTTCTTCGCGGTCTTCGTGTTACTGGTGGCGACCTCCGGCGGTCTGTACCTGCTGGGTTACAAGGGTTCGGTAGAGAGCACGGCCGTGCATTCCGAGGCCAATACGGCAGGGCTCGGGAGTATGAAGGGTGAAGCGCTTGAGCAGGCGGTGGCCGACCTGCTCGGCCGTGCCGGTGTCGAGGACTACCGCTTCGAGTACGTCAAGGTAAAGGGCTCGACGCTGTACACCCGTCCCACATCGCGTCGCCACTACATGATTGAGCTCGGCGATGAGGTGACTGTCTCCCGTCGTGAACCCAGTCTGCAGTCTGCCATGATGGAACTGCACATGGGTCATGGACCGCTGGCGTTCAAAACCTTCCAGAAAGTCTTTGCGCTCGGCATGCTGTTCATCATCCTCAGCGGCCTGTGGCTCGGCCTGTCGTCCGAACGCCTGCGCAACCGCACCCTGGCGGCAGCGGGCTCCGGTGCGGTGCTGTTCTTTATTGCGGCGCTGGCCCTTTAGCGACCTATCGAGACCCGGTACGCGCGTGGTGAGGTGCCGATGGTCTTGCTGAACAGGCGCGAGAAGTACAACGGGTCCTCGTAGCCCAACGCCGCGGCCACTGCCTGCACGCTCATGTCGCTGCTGTCCAGCAGGCGGCAGGCGTATTCCATTTTCATGTTGAGGAAGTGCTTGATGGGTGAATAGCCTGTGAGCTGCTTGTAGCGCTTGGAAAAGTGGTACTTGGAGAGGCTGGCCCGGGCCGCCAGCTCATCGAGACTGAGGCTGCGGCCGATGTGCTCACGCATATAGGCCTGTACCAGCTCCAGATCGAGGCCTTTTTCTCCCCGGCCACGTTCGAGGCCCGCTTCCAGGGCGAGCTGGGTGAGGAGGTGGCGCAGCTGGTTGGCGGCGTTGACAAAGGCCTGGGTGGAGTAGCCGGTATGGCGCACCTCTAGCAGGCTGTCAAAGCTGCCGGGGAGCGCGGGCGACAGGCCTGCGTCTACCACCGGGCGGCCCTCCCGGTAGCCCAGGTTTTGCAGGAATATACCGCTGGCCGAGCCCTGGAAGTGCACCCAGTACACCGTCCAGGGCTGCATCCGGTGGGCCCGGTATTCGTGGGGCAGGCCCTGGGGCAGCAGCATAACCTGGCCGGGACCAATGCGCCCCGACCAGTCACCGGCCGCCAGCGAGCCCCGGCCGGAAGCGCAATAAATCAGCAGGTTGTCGTCGTGGCGACCGCGCCGCATGCGGTGCCCTGCCGCCTGCGGGTAATAACCCATGGCGGTCGGATAACAGTCCTTGGTGAGCGGGTGGCGAGCCAGGAAGCCAATCATGAAGGCGGGAGTGATAAAGCGGATGCCGGTGTCGGGCAGGGGCCAGGTCGATGGAGTGCTCATACCGCAATATAATCCATGATCTACCCAATTTCCTCAATGTGCGGCAGCCCCGGGCTCTGCTAGGCTTGCCGATCAATATTTCGAATAACGTTACCTGTTCAATTTGCCAGGCCCCCGCGAGCCAGGAGAAACCCATGTCAGAAGCCAAGAAGCTTGCCGATATCCACGAGCCCGAAGAGCTGGCGCGCCAGCACATCGAGGAAATGATCGAGCGCTCTCGCGCCGCCCAGGCCCAAATCGCCAATTACACCCAGGCCCAGGTCGATAACCTGATCCGCGCCATGGTGTACGCGGTCGCCAAGGAAGACCGTGCCGAGGAGATCGCCCAGTTCACCGTCGACGAGACCCAGCTCGGCAACTACACCGGCAAGTACCTGAAGATTCACCGCAAGACCCGCGCCACCCTGATGGACATCATCAACGACAAGTCCGTTGGTGTGATCGAGGAACTGCCCGAGCGCAATATCTACAAGATTGCCAAGCCTGTGGGTGTGATTGGTGCCCTGTCTCCTTCCACCAACCCGGAGGCCACCCCGGTCATCAAGGCTATCTCGGCGATCAAGGGCCGCAACTCCATCATCGTCGCGCCGCACCCGCGGGCCAAGCTGACCAACAAGAAGATCTGCGACTACATGCGCGATGCGCTCGAGCGCATGGGCGCGCCGGCTGACCTGGTCATGGCCATCGAGACCCCGTCACTGGAGCTGACCCACGAGCTGATGCGCCAGTGTGACCGCATTCTCGCCACCGGCGGCGGCGCCATGGTGAACGCGGCCTACTCCTCCGGTACCCCGGCGCTGGGCGTCGGCGTCGGCAACGCGGTGATTACCGTCGACGACACCGCTGACCTCGACGAAGCCGCCGAGAAGATTCGCGTCTCCAAGACCCTGGACCTCGCGGCGTCCTGTTCCTCCGACAACTCGGTGTTGCTGTTTGCCTCCATCTATGACGAGATGCTGGCCAAGCTGCAGCGTGAGGGCGGCTATTTGCTGGACGAAATCGAGAAGGAGAAGCTCAAGAACACCATCTGGAAGGATGGCTACCTCAACGTCGATATCGTTGCCCAGCCGGCCCACAAGATTGCCGGTATGGCGGGCATCGAACTGCCGGAAGGCAAGCAGTTCCTGATCGTGCCGGAAACCGGCACCGGCAAGGAGCACCCCTTCTCCGGTGAGAAGCTGTCGGTGACTATGGCGCTGTACAAGGTCGAGAACATCGAGGAAGCCATTGCGCTGACCAACGACATCCAGTCCTACCAGGGCCAGGGGCATTCCTGCGGCATCTACAGCTACGACGACGAGAACATCCTCAGCTTCGCCAACGGCACCCACACCTCCCGGGTGATGGTCAACCAGCCCCAGGCCGCCTCCAACAGCGGCAACCTGTGGAACGGCATGCGCCAGACCTTCTCACTGGGCTGTGGTTCCTGGGGTGGCAACAGCACCAACAACAACATCACCTGGCGCGACCTGATCAACGAAACCTGGGTCTCCAAGCCGCTGGCGGTGACCAAGGCGATTCCCGAGGACGCGGAGCTGTTCGGCGCTGAAGTTATCAGCAAGTTCGAAGAGTAAGCTCCGTGGACTTTGCTCTCTCTGACGATCAGCAGGCGTTCGTCGAGAGCGCCCGTGCCTTTTCACAAGGGGTGCTGGCTCCCGGGGCCGCCGAGTGGGATGCCACCTCCCACTTCCCGGTGGCGGAGCTGGCCCAGGCGGGCGAGCTCGGCTTCATGGGTATGTATACGCCCGAATCTGCCGGCGGCCTTGCGCTGTCCCGCCTCGATGCCAGCCTTATCGTCGAGGAACTGGCAAAAGGCTGCACCACCACCGCCGCCTTCCTGACCATTCACAACATGGCCACCAGCATGATCGGCAAGTACTGCCGCCAGGAGGTCATTGACGAGTGGTGCCCGGAACTGGTGATGGGCTCCAGGCTGGCTTCCTACTGCCTCACCGAGCCCGGCGCCGGCTCCGATGCCGCCAGCCTGCGCACCAGTGCCGCCAGCGATGGCGACGATTACCTGGTGAACGGCAGCAAGGTATTTATCAGCGGCGCCGGTGAAACCGACGTGCTGGTGGTGATGCTGCGTACCGGCGATGCCGGCCCGAAAGGGATCACCGCGGTGCTGATTCCCGCCGATGCCGAGGGCGTGTCCTACGGCAAAAAGGAAGAAAAAATGGGCTGGAACGCCCAGCCCACGCGCATGGTCAGCTTCGACAACGTGCGGGTGCCGAAAGGCAACCGTCTGGGCGAAGAAGGCCAGGGCTTTGCGATTGCCATGGAGGGCCTGGACGGTGGCCGCATCAATATCGCCACTTGCAGCGTCGGCACCGCCCAGCAGGCGCTGGAGGAAGCGGTGGCCTATGTGCAGGAGCGCAAGCAGTTCAATACCGCCATTGCCGATTTCCAGGCCACCCAGTTCAAGCTCGCCGATATGGCGACCGACCTGGTGGCGGCTCGCCAGATGATCCGGCTCGCGGCCTGGAAGCTTGATAACAAGGATTCCCAGGCCACCACTTATTGTGCAATGGCCAAGCGCTTCGCCACCGATGTGGGCTTTGAAGTCTGCAACGATGCCCTGCAGCTCTACGGCGGCTACGGCTACATCAAGGAATACCCGATGGAGCGGCACGTGCGCGACACCCGGGTGCACCAGATCCTGGAAGGCACCAATGAAATCATGCGGGTCATTATTTCCCGCCGTCTGCTAATGGAAGGAGCCCTGGAGGTGATTCAATGAGTTTGAGCACATCGGACAAACTGAAAGTCGAGATTATTGGCCACACGGCGCTGATCACCATCGACAACCCCGCGGCCAACACCTGGGACACGGAGAGCCTGCCGGCGCTGAAGGAACTGATCCAGAAGCTCAACGCCGATCGCGATATCTGGGCCCTGGTGCTTACCGGCGCGGGGGAAAAGTTTTTCTCCGCCGGCGCCGACCTCAAGCTGTTTGCTGACGGCAGCCCGGACACGGCCCGCGATATGGCCCAGTACTTCGGTGAAGGTTTCGAATGCCTGGCGGACTTCCGCGGTGTCAGCATCGCCGCCATCAACGGCTTTGCCATGGGCGGTGGCCTGGAAGTGGCGCTGGCCTGCGATATCCGCATCGCCGAGGAGCAGGCACAGATGGGCCTGCCCGAAGCCAAGGTCGGCCTGCTGCCCTGTGCCGGCGGCACCCAGCGCCTGGCGTGGCTGTGTGGCGAGGGCTGGGCCAAGAAGATGATTCTCTGCGGTGAGCGCGTCAACGCCGCCACCGCCGAGAAGATCGGCCTGGTGGAGGAAGTGGTGCCCACCGGCGGCGCCAAGGAGCGCGCACTGGCATTGGCAGAGCAGGTCGGTGAACAGAGCCCGATCTCCGTGACTTCCTGCAAGGAGCTGATCGGCCAGGCCCGTGAAAAGGCCATGGAAGGAGCATTGCCTTACGAGCGCCAGAAATTTGTGGACCTGTTCGGCACCGAGGACCAGAAGGAAGGCGTCAATGCCTTCCTGGAGAAGCGCAAGCCGGCCTGGAAGAACGCCTGATGAGCGCGCCGGTCCTGTTCGAGGAGCTGGCTGCCGCCGGCGGCAAGCTCGGGCGCATAACCCTCAACGTCGAGGCCACCCTCAATTCCCTGACCCTGGAGATGGTCGACCTGCTGCAGGCGCAGCTGGATGCCTGGCGTGATGACGACCGCATCGCTGCGGTGTTTATCGACGCGGTGGGGGAGAAGGCCTTCTGTGCTGGTGGCGACGTACAGGCCCTGCACGCATCCGCCGTGGAAACCCCCGGCGGCCCCTGCGAATACGCCGAAGCCTTCTTCGCCCGCGAATACCGCATGAACTACAGCCTGCACACCTGGCCCAAGCCGCTGGTGTGCTGGGGCCACGGGATTGTCATGGGCGGCGGGCTCGGCGTGATGGCAGGCTGCTCCCACCGGATCGTTACCGAGCGCACCCGAATCGCCATGCCGGAGGTGACCATCGCCCTGTTCCCGGATGTGGGCGGCAGCTGGTTCCTGAATCACATGCCCGGCAAGTCCGGTGAGTTCCTGGCACTGACCGGCGCCAGCATCAACGCGGCGGATGCCATCTTTACCGGCATTGCCGACCGCTTCATCGCCAGCGAGCACAAGGAGGCGGTACTGGCGGCGCTGCTGGACCAGGACTTCACCGGCGGCGACGCCCACGCCCAGGTGCGCCACGCCCTGCGGCCGTTCTCGGACAAGAGTATCGGCAGCCTGCCCGCGGGCCAGGTAGAGCCGCATCTGGCGGCAATCGCCAGGCTTTGCGACGGCGATTCCATTCACCACATCATCGACAATATCACCGGGCTCGATACGGACGACCCCTGGCTGGTGAAAGCCCGTGACAGCCTGGCCCATGGCAGCAAGCTGGCAGCGCGCTGGATTCATCGCCAGCTCTACGAGACCCGACATGCCGGGCTGAAGGAGATCTTCCAGGCGGAGATCCAACTGGTCACCAACATCGTGCGCCACCCGGAATTCACCGAGGGGGTACGCGCGCTGTTGATCGACAAGGACCGCAATCCGCAGTGGGCCTACCCCACCTCTCGTGAGGTGCCTGAAGACGTATTGGACGGCTTCTTCACCGCACCATGGCCCACCAATCCCCTCGCAGACCTTTGAGGAGCTGATAGACACTCCGCACGGGGTCAGAGCCCTTTTTAGCTTCTGCAAAAAAGGGCTCAGACCCCCTGCAACAATAAGGAGAGAGATGATGGCAACTGTAGCTTTTATTGGGCTCGGCAATATGGGCGGCCCCATGGCAAAAAACCTGGTGGCTGCTGGTCACGGCGTCACCGTCTTCGACCTGGTACCCGACGCCTGTGCCGAGCTGCAGGCAGCCGGCGCCGCGGTGGCAGAAACCGCGGCCGCGGCGGTGACGGGCGTGGACTACGTAATTACCATGCTGCCCGCCGGCAAGCATGTACGCGCGACCTACCTGGGCGATGATAGCAACGGCCTGCTGTCCCTGCTGGATGCCAGTACCACCGTTCTCGACTGCAGTACCATCGACGCCGCGACGGCCCGAGACGTGGGCCTGGCGGCAAAGGACATGGGCATCGGCTTCATGGACTCACCGGTCTCCGGCGGCGTGGCCGCGGCGGCAGCCGGCACGCTCGCTTTCATGTGCGGCGGTGAGACGGACACCTTTGAAAAAGCCAGGCTGATCCTGGCTGACATGGGCAAGAATATTTTTCACGCCGGGCCCGCTGGTGCGGGCCAGGTGGCCAAGGGTTGCAACAACATGTTGCTGGCGATTCACATGATCGGCACCAGTGAAGCGCTGGAGATGGGCGCCCGCCACGGGCTCGATCCGAAGGTGTTGTCCGAGATCATGCTCGCCAGCTCCGGCCGCAACTGGTCGCTGGAGGTCTATAACCCCTACCCGGGGGTAATGGAGACAGCGCCGGCCAGCAACGATTACCAGCCCGGCTTTATGGTCGATCTCATGGTCAAGGACCTGGGCCTGGCCATGGCCATCGCCGAAGGCGCCGGCTTCGACAATCCCATGGGCCAGCTGGCGCGCGACCTGTATGAAGAGCACCAGAAAGACGGCAACGGCCCCCGGGATTTCTCCAGCATCCTGGAAAAGCTCCAGTCAGAATGACCGCGGCCGCGCAGCGGCAGCATGATGCCCTGCTGGCAACGGCCGACGTCATCGAGGCGCAGGGCCTGCGCTGGCAGCGATGGAGCGGCCCGGAGGCCGGCCCCCGCCTGTTGCTATTACATGGCGGCTTCGGTGCCTGGAATCACTGGTTCGCCAATATCGAAGCGCTGCGAGAGCAGCGCAAACTGTGGACCGTGGACCTGCCCGGGCTCGGCCATTCTGCTGACATCGAGGCGTCGGCTGGCCCTGCCGATTTTGCGCATCGCCTGTTTGGCAGCTTCCGGGAACTCTCTCTGGACAATCGCCCCCTGCACATCGCCGGCTTCAGCTTTGGTGCCATGGTGGGTGTTCGCCTGGCGCAACTGCTGGGCGCACGTTGCCAACGCTTTACTGCCATCGGCGCCGCCGGTTGGGGCGATCTACACGTACAGGTGCCGCTGACCGCACCGCCGCGCCCGGGGACCGACTGGGACAGTGCCGCGCCGGTGCACAGGGCGAACCTGCGTGCGCTGATGTTCAGCCCCGAGGCGGTCATCGATGATCTGGCAATCTACCTGCACGGTGAAAACCTGGGCCGCGCCCGTTTCAACAGCCGCGCCTTGTCCCGCACCAACGATTTCGTGCAGGCCTTGCCCAACCTCGAGGCCGAATGCCTCTGCATCTGGGGCAGCGCCGATGCTACTGCCGGCGGTGAAGCAGCGCTGGCAGCGCGCCGTGCCATCATCGAATCCGCCGGGGCCCGTTTCCAGCTATTGCCCGGTGTCGGTCACTGGGCCATGTACGAGGCCCCCGTGGCCATCAACGCCCTGCTGCTGGGCTAGTCCTGTTCCGGCAGGCGCACCGGCCCCAGCAGCAGGATCGCCAGGAATATCAGGCCGGCGAACACCAGTAGCGTGCCAACATAGTTGCCGAAGGCATCGTGCATGCGGCCGACGAAGATATATGCGGGCATGACCTGCAGCGTAATGACGGGCCCCATCAGCCCCATGGCGCGGCCGTAGCTGTCGACCCCGAACACCCGGGCCATCATTGAATTCCACACCGGCAACAAACCACCGGTAGCGAGACCGAGGCAGATCGCGGCGACGATCATTACCCAGTAGGGCGGTTGTGTGGCCATGATCAGCAGGGCCACACCGACCAGACCCTGCGCCAGCCACATGCCCCATTTGAGGGGGAAGCGATCGGCGCCGGCCCCAAACAGCAGTTTGCCGATCAGGCCCAGCACCGCCAGCACCATGATCAGGCTGGAGGCCTGGGCCTCATTGGCGCCCAGCCCCGTGGCATAGGGTGAAAGATTGGAGAGGGTCGAGGAAAACACCGCAATCAGCAGGCCGACACTCAGGCCGATCAGCCAGAACTCCCGGGTCGACACGATCTGCTTCATGCCAGGCGGTTCGGCGGTTGGGCCAGGGTTCTCGGTGTGTGCTGCCGCAGACTCCCCATCAGGCGCCAGCCCCAAGTCTGAAGGTTTGTTGCGAATGCTCAGCCAGACCAGGGGCACTGCCACCGCTGACATCAGTGCCAGGTTTTCGAAGGCCCCGCGCCACCCGAAGCTGCTGATCCACCAGGCCGTCACCGCCGGCAGCAACATGCCGCCCGCCGATGAGCCGATGGTCATGATGCCCAGAGCGCGGCCGCGGCTACGCAGAAACCAGCGCGACACCACGGCGCTGGTCGTTACGGGGCCGGCCAGGCCGTTGCATACGGCAAAACTGGTACCGTAAACCAGGTTGAACTCCAGGATGGTGGTGGTGCGTGACATGGCATAGAGACTGGCGGCAAATAGCGCCGTCCCCAGGGTCATCAGAATCCGCACCGAAAAGTGGTCTACGAGGTAGCCGGTGACAGGGCCCACCAGCAGGCTGAGCAGGGTGCCCAGGGTCAGGCTGTACATCACCTGCTCGAGGCCCACGCCAAACTCTTCGCGCAGTGGCACTACGAACAGGGTGAACGTGTAGGTGAAGAAACCCAGCACCGTCAGCATGACGATAAAACTGCCGCCGACCACGCGCCATCCAAAGAACATCGCTTCACTCCCGCTTATGCGGCGCCCAGTGTAATACACGCAGGCCCGCGATCGACCTAAACCACTGGAGAATAAATCCGGCTCTGGATATGCTTTCGACCCCCATAACAACGCCCTGGTATCACACCATGAAGTATCTATCCCTTGTCCTGGCGCTGGTCATTAGCCAGATCGCCTGGTCTGAACACTCGCCTTTTACCGCCGAAGACGTGTTCCGCCTGAACTGGGTCAGTGGCCTGCAGGTCAGCCCCGATGGCGATTTCGTGGTTTACAGCCACAACTTCATGGACATCATGGAAGACCGACGCCGCGCCAACCTGTGGCGGGTCGATAGCGACGGGGACAATGCGCGCCCGATCACCACCGGCGCCGTCAACGACCACGGTGCGGTGATCTCGCCGGACTCCGAGCGTGTCGCTTATCTGTCCACCGATGATAAGGGCTCACAGATTTTCGTGCGCTGGCTGGAAGGCGGTGAAACCCTGCAGCTCACCCGCCAGGCCAAAGGCCCGGGCAACCTGGCCTGGTCTCCGGATGGTGAGTACCTCGCTTTCACCATGCTGGTGCCCGCCAAACCCACCACCATCGGCACCATGCCCGCCGCCCCTGAAGGCGCGGAGTGGGCCAAGCCGCCGACCGTGGTAGACCGGATCCCTTTCCGTTTTGATGGCGCCGGTACCCTGCCGCTGGGCTATACCCACGTGTTTGTGGTGCCAGCCAGTGGCGGCGCCCCGCGCCAGGTTACTGAGGGTGAATTCAACTACGGCGGCCCGGCCTGGGCGGCGGATGGCAAGAGCCTGTTCGTGGTGGGCAACCGCAAGGATGACTGGCGCCGCAAGCCACTGGACTCTGAAATCTACCGCGTCTCCCTGGAGGACGGCAGCATCACGGCGCTGACCAATCGCAATGGCCCGGCTTTTGCGGTGAAGGTGTCCCCGGATGGCAAGCGCCTGGCCTGGGTGGGCTTCGAAGACAAGGGTCTCAGCTCGCAGCATTTCCAGCTCCACGTGATGGATGTTGATGGTGGCGAGCCCAGCGTGCTGCTGGGTGACCTGGACCGCAGCATCAACGGCCTCGCCTGGGCGGCGGACAGCCGCGGCCTGTATGTCAGCCACGACGACCAGGGCCTCACCCGGCTGGTCAGGGTCGACCTGCGCGGCAAGGCCACTACCATTACCGATCAACTGACCGGCCTGTCCCTGAGCCGGCCCTACAGCGGAGCCGATTTTGCGGTGGGTGGCAACAATGTTTACGCCATCACCACTGGTGACGCCCAGCGGCCGGCTGAGCTGGCCATCGGCCGCGGCACCGGCAAGCCGAAAACGGTGACCGCGCTCAACGACAATCTGGTTGGGCATCGCGACATGGCGCCGGTGGAAGAGCTGTGGCTGAAGTCCAGCTACGATGACCAGCCAATCCAGGCCTGGGTGGCCTACCCGCCGGAGTTCGACGAGAACAAGAAATACCCGCTGATCCTGGAAATCCACGGCGGGCCCCACACGGCCTACGGCCCGCACTTTGCTGCGGAAATCCAGCTCTACGCTGCGGCCGGTTATGTGGTGGTCTACGTGAACCCGCGCGGTAGCACCAGCTACGGCAGCGAATTCGAACTGGAGATTCACCACAACTACCCGAGCCAGGACTATGACGACCTGATGTCGGCGGTGGATGCGGTGATTGCGAAAGGCTTTATCGACGAGCAGCAGCTCTATGTCACCGGCGGCAGCGGCGGCGGTGTGCTGACAGCCTGGACCGTGGGCAAGACGGATCGCTTTGCCGCCGCGGTGGTGGCCAAGCCGGTCATCAACTGGATCAGCTTCTCACTCAGCGCCGACAATCCCGACTTCTTCACGCGTTACTGGTTTTCGAAGATGCCCTGGGAAGACGTCAACCAGTACTGGGACCGTTCGCCGCTGTCCCTGGTGGGCAACGTGACCACGCCGACCATGTTGCTGACCGGTGAATCCGACTGGCGCACGCCCATGTGGGAATCCGAGCAGTACCACGCAGCGCTGATGCTCGAAGGGGTGGACACGGCCCTGGTGCGCATCCCGGGCGCGTCACACAGTATCGCCCGCCGGCCCAGCCAGCTGATTGCCAAGGTGGCGGCTATTCTCGGCTGGTTTGAGAAGTACGGGCCAGAGGACGAGGAGTAGCCAACGCCGCCCGGCGACGGCGTTCACGCTGTTTTCGGGTAAGCAGAAAAAGTGAGACAGCGGGGATTCGGGTGGTGGCCCAATCCCCGCGCTTTATTCAGAGATGCGCACGAATTCCCCGGTGACAGTGTCTAACAGTCCGACACCGTCGAACCCGGAGGTCAACAGCACCTCGTCGTTCAGCCACTGCATACCGAAAACGCTCACGTTGATGGGGATGCGGTCCATCAGCTCGGTGCACTGGGCGGTGTCCAGGTCGAGACGCCGCAGGCCAACGTCACGGATCAGCAGCTTGCCGTCGCGGTACAGCAGGTCGACCAGGGGCGATGAGTTAAGCAACTGATCCTGCCCGCTGGTGTCCATGCAGCTGCCGTCGAGCACCGATCGATCCCCGGTCTCCATGTTGATTGTCACGACCTCCGCCGTTTGTTGGTTGGCGGCATAGAGCCGGTTGTTTTCTGCATCGAAGGCCAGCGCCGTGACGTTGGCGAAGGGGTCGCCGGCGCCGCGTGCACCGGCCTGTGAAAACACCGAGCGTACCCGGGTTTGCAGGTCCAGTTCGACAATGGCGCTGAGCTCCGAATCCGCCAGCAGCAGCCGGTTGTTTGCCTTGTCCAGCACCAGGTCGGAGATTTCCTGCGGCACCGGGCCAAAGCCCACCGAGCTGCCCGCCAGTTGTAGCTCCTGCTCGGCCTCAAGGTCGACCTGGGAGATGGCGTTGCTGAAGGCCGCGTAGGCCAGGCCAGCTTCCTCGTCGAGCGCAAGGCCGGCCGCAAGCTCGTTAAATGGCTGGGGAAGGTCGCCAATTTGACGCCTGTCCCCGGTTGCCAGGTCCACTTCCAGCAATCTCTCCAGCACGTTGCCGCCGTCGTCCAGTACATAGGCCTTGCTCTGGTCCGAGGACAGGGCCAGATGTCGGCCGGCGACAATGCCGACGCCTTCTCCCTGCTGCCTGGACAGGAATACACTCCGTGTTCCGCTCAACAGGCTCACCTCCAGAATCATCTGCAGGTCAAAATCGCTGATCAGGATGCGGAAGTCGTCGGCGTCCAGCAGGGCGACCTGGGGCTGGGGCAAAGTGAAGGCGCTGTCGTCCTGAACGAAGGACAGAATCCTTTCACTGCCGGTCACCAGATCAACTTCGTAGATGGCGCCGATGCTGATCACGTAGAGCAGCTGGTTGGCGGCATCGGGCACAATGTTCCACGCAAACAGGTTTTCCCGCACCGGTAGCTGGCTGCGTTCGCCATTTTCGGTATCAATGCTGAACATCGGCCCGGGGTTGATCGGGTACACAACCAGTTGGTCGCCCATCAGCTTTGCACCGCTCAGGGGTGAAGCGTCGCCTGCGTTCGTGTCGAACTCTTCCAGCAGGCGGACCTCGTCCGCGTCAAGGTCAAACTTGAGTATCCGGGAATTGGTAAATGTGTTCAGGGTATTCTGAGGGGCATCGGCAAAGGTGTACGCCAGGTAGACGTCGTCGTGACCGCTTTCACAGACCAGGTCCCGGGCGAACCACAGGGAGTAGAATCCTTCCGCCTCGAGATCAATGGTGATGGCGCCCCAGGTGGTTTCCACCAGGGTCTCGGTATTCAGGCTTTTCAGCGTGACCAGCGTGTCGAGGAATGACAGGTAGAAAAACTCTCGCGTATCCGCCTGGTAGCAGTAGGGAGGCGCTTCAAAAAACTCCTGCGCCAGCAGCGTCTGGGTTCTTGTGGCCTCATCGTAGCTGACCAGCTCCTGGTTGAATCCGACCCCAACCAGGCCGATTACGCGGTTGTTGATCTCGTCCAGGGCGAATGCAATGGGCACCTGGGTATTCTGAACGGTCGCCATGTCAGCGCCCGGGTTCACCTCGCCGCGTCCGTCCTCTAGAGCGACAACAAGCTCATTGGTGCCAGTCTGGAGCTCCACCGCCAGCTGCCACCTGACATCGGTATAGAGCCCGGTGTCAGTCGTCCGGCTGCCTTCCGCAGGGGAGAAGCTGGCGGCCACCCCGTTCACGGTGACCGCGGCGATGCCATCGCTGTCACTGGCGGTGCCACGTACGGTGATGAAGGCTTCCGTGGCGCTGGAATTCTCCGATGGGAAGATAATCTCCGCTTTGCCCGCCGGTGCAAACTCGGGTTCCAGGTAGACGGGAATGTCATCCAGCAGCAGCTCTAGCAGAATGGGGAACAGGCCGTAACCTACCGTCGAGAAACTACAGGGTGCCAATCGCTCCAGCTCACCCTGGCAGAGCCCGCCTGCGCGCTGCTTCCAGCCACGGAACTCATAGTCCTCTGCGGGAATTGCTGAGAAGGTTTCAGCGAATGCGTCATCGTCGACATCGACTTCGCAGGACTCGGCTTCGGCACAGAAGTAGTTGCCCGATTCGGTGGTGACTGAGCCGCCCTCGGGGACTTCGATAACAATTTTGCAGCCACTGGAGACGACAATCGCCAGCGCGAGCATCAGCACTTGGGTAATACGATTTTCGGTGTAAGACATCCCTATCCCATAAAAAGCTTCAATACCAGTTACCCGGTTTGCACTGGCGGTCGCGAGTTTTCCTTTGTGCGACCATGCCGCGACAGCCGGCCTTGCCGATCATTGACGTGAACTCTGGCAGGCGTTCCGCATACAAGAATAAACAAACCAGGTTTTGTGCGCCACGCGCGGAGAGTGCAGTGGGTCCAGACGGCATCCATGACCAGGGCTTCAGGACGTGAACAGGATTCGCCTCTGACCGACGGACAGTCACCGGCACCGGTGACGGCGCCGTTGCTCAGAGTTGCCCTTCAATGGGCAGCAGGCGGTAGAAGTTAGCCTGCAGGCGACGCCAGATACTGGCGCCGGGCTCACCGGAGCGCACCTCCACCAGCCCCTCTGATTCGTAGTGCCAGCGCATGCGATCGTTCTCATCCAGGGCGACTCGCCAGGTCAGGTGCGCGAGATCGCTTTCCAGGAAACTCAGCAGGCGTTCGCTCAATTCTGGTGAGTCGATAAACATGATCAGCTCCGAATTAATCTCGATGGAACGCGGGTCCAGGTTCACGGAACCCAGCCCGAGGGTATTCGCATCGACTTCGAAAGCCTTGGTATGCAGTGTCATGCGCTCGCGGTTCTTCTCCTCGCTGCCGGGCTGGCGGTCGGCCCGGAGTTCGTAGAGCTCCACACCCGCCCGCAGCAGCTCTCGGCGGTACTTGCGGTAGTGGGCGTGCACCGGCACGTGGTTGGTGGACGCCAGGGAATTGGTAATGACGCGAATCCTGACGCCGTCGGCGACCTTGTCCTTCAGCAGTTGGCGGCCGACCTCTCGCGGCAGGAAGTAGGGCGTGATAACGGTGACCTCGCGCTGCGCGGATAGCACGGCGTCGCGCAGGGCAGCCGCTACCACCAGCTCTTCCTCGGCGCCGCGCGCGACCTTGAGCTTTTCAGGACGGTCCGAGGCAACGCGCGCGGTGGCCGCAATCAACGCCTGTTCTCCACTGAATACCGCCTCTACCAGTTCGCTGTGGGCCGCGCGTCCGTAGGCGCTGTCTCGCTGGCCGGAGACCACAGCTTCCATGGCACTGCGCCAGACTCCGAGTCGGTTCGGCTCGGGTTTGCGGCCGAGGGCTTCCACGGGCAGGCTCAGGCGGGAGTTCCAGAACTGGTCAAAGCTGGCTGCCACGTCCGCGATAACGGGGCCAGTGGTCAGGACCTCGAAGTCATCAAAGTTCCCGTCGTCCTTCAGCTCAAAATACTCGGCGGCAATATTCCGGCCGCCGATGATGGCGACTGCGCTGTCAACAATGAAAGACTTGTTGTGCATGCGCCGGTTGCTGCGCTGGAAGTCCCACACCATGCTCCAGAACACAGGGGATCGCCGCGACAGCGGATTGAACAGGCGAATCTCGATGTTCGGGTGCGAGGACAGTGTGGCCAGTATCTGGTCATTTCGAGGCGTGAAAATATCGTCGAGCAGCAGGCGTACTCGAACACCCCGATCTGCCGCTCGCAGCAGCTTGCCCATGAACAACATGCCTGCCTCGTCGCGCTTGATCAGGAAGTACTGGGCGTCGACCGAGTGCCTGGCAAGGTCAAGGGCACGCAGCCGGGCTCCGAGCGCGTCCAGGCCCTGGGGCAGTGGCTGGAATCCCGATTGCCCGGGATGTGCGGCCTGCCAGCGTTCCGCGAAGGCGGCCAGTGGCGCGCTGCTGTCCGGTTCTATCACGTAGCTTTCCTTGCGTGGGTAATCCAGCGGCACGGAAACACAGCCCGCCAGCGCTACTATCGCTGCTAATAATAGTAGAGCGGCTGATCTCGCGAACGACATCAGCAGGCTGTTACCGAGATTCTCATGATTTCGGAGTCTACGAAACGGGCCGGGAATAGGCACGCGCCGCGCGCAAGGGTCAGGCCGTGAACAGGCTCACCAGCTGGAACACGCCAATGGCACCGATGTAGGCGATCGAGACGTAGGCGAGGAACATTTTGGCGGCCAATCGGTAGGAGCCGCTCTCGCGGGCGAGGATGGCCAGGGTGGAGACACACATCAGGGCAATGGCAAAGAAAAACAGCAGCGCAACGCCGGAGGCCAGTGGCAGGCCAGTGGCCTGGATCTGGTCGACCAGGGGCACCATGTTCTCATCGGCACCTTCGATGCCGAACATGGTGCCAAGGGTGCCGACAAACACCTCCCGTGCCAGGAAGGAAGTCATGATCGCAACACCGTAGCGCCAGTCAAGGCCCAGCGGATCGAACATCGGTTCCACCACCTGGCCCATCTGGCCCAGCCACGATGCGCCCAGGTCCGCACCCTGATTGGGAAAGTAGCCGAGGAACCAGACCACCACGGTCACCGTGAAAATGATGGTGCCGGCCTTGGTAATGAAGTGGCGGCAGCGATTCCAGCAGGTGCGCAGCAGGGGTGGTAGCGCCGGCAGGCGGTAGGGCGGCATTTCCAGCACGAAGGGCAGGTCGGTGTAGTGGTCCTCCCGGGTGCGCGACACCAGGCCGGTCACGATCAGGCCGGTCATCATGCCGAAGAAGTAGGTACAGAACATGGCCAGGCCCTGCAGGCCGACCAGGCCGCCCAGCGCCGTGGTATTGGGGATGAACGCTGCAATCAACAGCGTATATACCGGCAGGCGGGCGGAGCAGGGCATCAGCGGAATCGCCATGTAGGTCAGTAACCGCTTCTTCGGTGAGTCCACCGAGCGCGCTGCGTAGATACCCGGGATGGCGCAGGCCACGCCCGACAGCATGGGAATAAAACTCTTTCCGGTGAGACCGAACAGGCGCAGGGGCTTGTGGCAGATCAGTGCTGCCCGTGCCATGTAGCCGGAGTCTTCCAGCAGGCCGATAACAAAGGTGAGCACGAATATTTGCGGCACGAATACCAGGAAGGCACCCAGGCCACTGAAAATAGCGTCGCTGGTGAAATCCCTGGCCAGCTGCGGGCCGATCATCGGCACCACGGTGTCAGCCATTGCACCGAGGCCCGCTTCCACGGCATCCATGACCGGCGCCGCCCAGGTGAAGATCGACTGGAACAGCAGGAACATGATGGCGAAGAAGGCAAAACCGCCCAGCGCAGAGTGCAGGAAGAAACTGTCCAGGCGCGCCTGGGTCTTTACCAGCAGGTCGCCGCGCGGTCCGTACTTGCCGGCCAACTGGTGGGCGTTTCCGCGCAGCAGGGTATCGGGTGTTTCAGCCAGTGCGGTGTTGTCGGCGCTGCTCCCCGGTGGCTTGCGCAGGTGGTCGACCACGGCATCGAGGCCGTCGCCGGTACGCGCGGATATAGGCAGCACCGGGGCGCCGATCTCCGCTGCCAGGCCGTCCAGGTCCACGTCGATATTGTGCCGTGCCAGTACATCCATCATGTTCGCCACAACCAGCGCATGCTTGCCGTGCCGCGCGCATTCCCGCACCACCTGCAGCGTGAAATACAGGCTCTTCTCGAGGCGAGTGATATCCACCAGGCACAGCACCTGGGTTACCTCCGGGTCGTCCAGGGCCTTGGAGAAGTACTCGGTGGCTACCCGTTCCTCGCCGGAGATCGGTTGCAGGGAATAGGTGCCGGGGAAGTCCATCAGCGACAGCTCGGGCGCCGCCGCCAGCTTGCCCGTGGCGACATCCACGGTGATGCCAGGGAAATTCGCCACTTTCTGGGACAGACCGGTGAGCCGGTTGAACAGCAGGCTCTTGCCCGAGTTCGGACTGCCGATAAGGATAATCTTGCTCACGCGAGGTCGGTCTCAACGTTGATATGGCTGGCGACCTCGTCATCCAGGGAGAACACGGTATTGGCAACCCTGAACACCTTGGGTGCGCCGAATGCGGGTGCCTGCAGGCAGGAGACTGTCTCCCCGGGGTGGAAGCCCAGTTCCAGTAGCCGGATACGATAGCTCTCCGCCAGCGCTTCGCCAAAACCGGTAATGCGGCCCTGGTCGCCGGCACGGAGAGCCCAGAGGGAAGTACTCATAGACACCTGCATCGTGGGAACGCTTGAGTGTAGGCAGCCGCCGGGCCAAAGTAAATAAGAACGATTCTCGTTGCGCGTTGCTACAGTGAGATGCTCCACTCACGCTGCAGTTGCCGGCGCTCCGCAATGAACAGCGCTTTCAACAGCGCGCGGCTGAATCGAAAACTGCCGCTCGGTGTGCCCTGGACCTGTCGCGTTTCCGGCGTGACCAGGTCGCCGGGAATATCGACGCCGGCGTCCACGCCGAGGAAGCTGAATACACGCGCCAGGGTACCGGTATGGTCCTGTAACAGATCCTGCTGGCGCACTACCAGGACCTGGGTTTCCGGAAAACTGCGGTACAGGCGCGCAAGCTGTTCGGCATAAAGGCCCCGGCGGCGATAGCAATAGCGACCGTGGGCATTCAGGGGGGCCCGCGGGGCGCCGCCCTGGCGGCCGAGGCACTCCAGCAACAGCGCCAGCCAAAGTGGCAGGCGCTCGTGGCCCCGGGTGACCTCCATGCGGTAGTGAGATATGGCGCGTTCGACCGGATCACGCAGCAGGACGATGAGTTTCAGCTCCGGGTGATAACGTGCCAACTGCTCGGGAATGTCGTGGTAAAACAGATAAGCAGGCGTGGCCTCGCCCCACAGGGTGGTCGTCGGGCAGCCATCGAAGTGCGCCAGGTAACGGCGGTTGATGTCTTCGCGGGACCAATCCGGGCGATAGTCCGGCGAATCGAACACGTGGCATTCCTTGGGGGCTGCCATGCTGATCTGGGGGTGGCCAGCGAGAAAGCTCGCCAGCGCAGTCGTGCCGCATTTCTGGGCACCGGCTATCATGAAGTCGAGAGTCTTCACGCGGGAACAGCCGCCAGCGCTACTGGAAATCCGCCAGCACGGCGTCGCGCGCGGCGGCGACCGAGTAGCTGTCGCGAATAGTGTCCCGGCCAGCGTTGGACAGGGCCTGCAGCCGATCTGCATCACTGTAGAGCGCCTCCAGTTGGGCCTTGAAGTCGTCATTGGCCGCCACGCAGAGACTGCTGTCCGCGTTGGCGATGCCCTCGGCGCCGATCTCGGTGGTCAACACCGGAACGCCTTTCTCCATGGACTCCAGCACTTTGCCCTTGATGCCGGCGCCGAAGCGCAGCGGTACCACCGCCAGTCGTACCCGCCGGTAGAGTTCGTCGACCTGCTCATCTTCCAGGAAGCCGTGCACGATCACGTGGTCCGATGCCAGCTCCGCCACGGTATCAGGCATATTGGAGCCGACGATATGCAGCTTCGCGCCGTCCAGCGCGGCAGCATTGAACAGATCCGCGAACCAGAGGATGGCATCGACGTTGGGGGGATGATTGAAGCCGCCGATGAACAACAGGTCACGGCGCTGGTCGGCGCGATACTCGATATCCCAGGGTTGCTCGAAGATATACAGCGGAATGGCCCGGGCCGGGCAGTCAGGCCTCAGGGCCTTGATCTGCTCCACCTCTACCTGGGAGGGGTAGTAAACTAGGTCTACTGCCTCGAAGATCTTCAGCTCGCGGGCGCGCCAGGCCTCGGCTTCTTCCAGCAGCGCCGCAGAGTTCTCGACGGCGGCCTGTCGTTCCAGGCGCAGGAAATGCAGGTCGTGGCCAAAGTAGATCGACTTCGGCCGTGGCTCCATCTTCGCCAGGGTATCCAGGTACTTCTCGGTGATATGCGGGCGATGAAAGTAGATGACATCCAGCATATCGGCGTGATCTTGCAGCCAGCGGCGCCAGTTCTGGGCGTAATCGTTGCCATGCAGTACCTCAATGCCCAGTTCCTCGAGGCGGCTGGTGTAGGGCTCGTGCTTGAAGAAGTTGTCGCCGAGGAACTTGACGTTGAAACCCTCATTGACCAGCAGCTTGAGGTATTGGAAGGTCGAGCGCGAGCCGGCATCCCGGTCGAAGTGCGGCACGTAGTGGTCGACTACCAGCACGGTGCGTCGCAGCTGGGCGCGATCGCGGGCCTGGAATACGCGCTCACCGTTGGGGAAGTGCTCTGCTTCCAGCACCTGCTGCCATTTCTCAAGGAATTTCTGCTGGTTCACCAGTTGGTGCTGCTTGATGCCGGTGCTGGTGTCGGTCCCATGCGAGACGCCTTCGAAATGGACCACGTTGGAGCGCGGCTGCAGCAGCACCTGGTAGCCCGCCTGCCGCGCGGCGAAACAGAGGTCGGTGTCCTCGTAGTAGGCCGGGGCGTAGCGATCATCGAAACCGCCCAGGGCCTGCCACAGTTCCCGGCGCACCATCAGCGCGGCCCCGGATACGTAGTCCGCCGGTTTCAGGTAGCTGTAATCCGGCTTGTCAGGATCGTCCAGCCGGCCGAAATTCCAGGCGGAGGCGTCCCGCCAGACAATGCCGCCGGCCTCCTGCAGGCGTCCGTCGGGAAACAGCAGCCGTGAGCCCACCACGCCGGCGTCGGGATGCTCGTCAAAGGTGCCGACCAGGCTGTCTACTGCCCCTGGCAAAAGCTGGGTGTCATTGTTCAGCAGGTAGATGAACTCACCACGGGCAGCGCTCGCCGCGCCATTCACCGAGCGCAGGAAGCGAAGGTTCTCGGCGTTGCGGCGGTAGTACACGCCGGGGATCTTGCTGATGACTGTCTCGGTGTCATCGCTGGAACAGTCGTCCACCACGATGATCTCAAAGCCTGTGCCTGGAAGGTGTTTCTGGATGGACGCCAGGCAGGCCAGTGTGTAATCGAGCTGGTTATAGACGGGAATGATAATGGATACCCGGGGCCGGTCGACCAGCTCAAAGTGCAGGGCGCGGGCATCGGTGTTTTGCTGCAGACCCACGTCTAGGTATTTTCGCTCCTGGGACAACTGCTCCTCGTAATAGCGGAACACCTGGTTGGACAATTCCGGCCTGGCGTAGACGATCCTGAACAGGTTGCCGATGCGGCGCGGATTGATGAGCTTGAGCGTCTTCCAGGGATTGCGGCGCACCTCTTCCATGAGCTCGCGAAACGCACGGTTTCGCACAAACGGCTGGACCAGCAGGGCGTAGGGTTTGCGCAGCGGCCAGGTCAGCAGCCGGCCGAGTCGGTAGCTGAAAGAGGCGCGCAGCTGCGCGGTCTCGACACGCGCTTGCTCCCTTTCCCGCGTAACCGTGTCGATCTGGGCCTCGTAGCCGGCATCCTTGCGCGCCATTTCCAGATGCATTTCCGCTACCTGTGCCTCGTAAACGCTGGAAACGTCGGCCATGGCCTGCCTGTGTTCCTCCGCCTGCGCCCTGGACTCCTCGACCAGTCTGGTTTCCAGACGGCCCAGTTGTTCTCCATACTCGCTGTGGGTCTGTTTAAGCTCACCCTCGAGCCGCTCAATCGCACCCTGGTAGTTTGCCTCCTTTTCGGCCAGTGCCGCATTGAGTCGATCCAGCTCGGCCTGGAAAGCGGCCTCCTCGCTTTGCAGTTCTGCTTCCAGGCGCTCGGCTTCCACCTGCCACCCCCGGGCCTGCTGCAGTGCTTCACGCGACTCGTCGAGATCTGTGCGCAGGTCTTCCAGCATGGCGCTGCGATCACCGCTGACAAAACCGTCGATATGGCCAGCCAGCAAGCTGCCCAGCTCATGGGTTCTCAGGCTCCCCAGGGTGTCCCGGAGAGCGGCGCTGTCCTGCCGGGCAGCCAGAGGCAACAGCTGTTCCGCCAGTTGACGCGCGAGCTCTGCGGTGGGGTCGTCAGCCAGCTCCTCGATGCCGCGCGCACTGTGTTTGAGCGCCGGGTTGACGAACTCGCCGGCGAATTCTTCCAGGCTCGCTTCGTCGCAGGGCAAGCCGAGGCGATCCAGCAGGCCCTTCAGCGTGGCCGCGGGCTGGTCCATCAGGCGGTCGTAGTCGCAAACACCCAGCGCCAGGTCCTTAAGCTCCAGGCTGGTGACCAGTGACCAGTTGTAGGCCAGCCAGATCATCAGCGACTTCTCCACCGAGAACTGGTTGCGGGCGTGCAGGGAGTCTGCCACCGCCAGTGGCGACCTGAGGATGATGGCGACGCGCAGCTCGATGCCCAGTTGCCGGAAGGCGGCCACCCAGATCGGTAGCAGCAGGCACATGGCGGGGTCCTTGAGGGCGAACAGCTCCTGGTCCTGGTAGTTCGCCCGCAGCAGGCCGGCGGCGCGCTCTATCCAGTGCTGGCGATTCTCGAGCTGCTCGACCGGGTGCAGCCTGGTGCTGTCCCAGGTATTGCCGGAGGCCAACAGCATTTCGCGGTTCAGCGCCACCACCTCGGCGTCTTCCCAGAACCCGGTGGGGTTGTCGGCGGCCGGTGCGACGAGGTCCTCCGCCAGGCTCGCGCCCGCCGCCAGCATGCCGCGGGTCAGCAGGCTGGTACCGGAACGATGACAGCCGAGTACCAGTATCGCTTGTGAGCGCTTGTCAGCGGATGTCGGGTGCACGGTCTGGTCAGTCAAGGGGAGGGCTTGCGCAGCAATACGCGAAAGCGGCGCATGGTATCACTTTTTCCCGCTTGCCCCGTGCCGGTCAGTCGGCTTCGCCGCCGGTCTCGCTGTCATCGCTGGATTCCTCGCTGCTTTCCTCGCTGGCTTGCGGGGCAGCATACAGCGATTCCGCATCGACGTCGTTGAGGCGATCGTAGTCGAGCGCGCTCAGGCTGAAGTAGACCGGGATATCCTCGCGTTGCACAAAATAGCTGTCTTCCATCTCGTAGAGCCTAAAAGCGTAGCGTTCGCCGCCAGCGGTTACCTGTAGCGTGGGTGGTGCATCCAGGTCGGCCAGCAGGCTGGCCGTTGCGATGTCCGCAGCGCCGGTGACCCGCAGGCTGGTGAGACCGTTGACCAGTGTGTCTACCAGTTCGGTGGACGGCGTCGCCGACTCGTCACCCAGCCAGCGTTCACCCTCGCGGCTGAGCCGGTAGTCCAGGCCGTCGATCGCGGTAATGTCCCGCGGTTGCAGCAGCGACTTGTCCAGCCATTCCGCCGGCACCACCGGCAGCTCAAAGCTGTTGAACTCCACGGCGTAGACCTGGCGGCTGTCGGCCGGGCGAACGTGTACCTTGCGGAACCCAGGGGAGGTACCCACAAAGATGTCTCCCTGGCTAGCTTCGCCAGCGTAGAACTCCACGCGCCGCTGGTAGTTGTCCGCCGCCACCTGGAAACGCGCGGTCGCGTTCTCGCTGCCGGCTACCGGCCAGCCACGTGGCAGGGCGGGCAGGTCAATCAGCACCCGGTTCAGCCGGCTGGCCTGTACCGGCAGTCGGTGATAGTCGGGCATGATCCAGCGGTCTTCATCTCGCTGCAGCAGCAGGCTGTCGTCGCTGCCGCTGATGATCAGTTTGTCCACCTGCCCGCTGGCGAGATCCAACAGTGCCAGCCGGGCATCACTCTCGCCGGGGTTCTCCCGCGGCCAGAACAGGACGACGGACAGCGCCAGCTGCAGCGCCAGGGCGACGGCGAGAATACTGGTAAGGCGGTTCATGCGGCACCTCCCGGCACACCGGCACCGGCAAAGGCGGCCAGGAAACGCTGCTGCTGCCTGCGTCGATTGAGGCGTTGCCAGAGTCCAATAATCAACAGGGCCAATACCGCCAGGCCGTAGTTGAGGTACTCCCAGAACAGCTGCGCGTCTTTCTCCATGGGAGGCAGGCTGCGATTGAAATGTGCCAGGGAGCGAATGCCCAGCAGTCCCTCATCCTCCAGCGCCCAGTCAAGCGCATTGGCTACCAGCTCCAGGGGGCCGAGGTACTGCGCCCCGGTCATGGAACTCATGGTGCCGAGGATCTGGTCGGTGAGGAAGTCGTTGGAGCTGAACACCACCAGGCGAGCTGACTCCGGCGACCGTTCGATGACGCTGCTGACGGTGGGCGTCGATGTGGTTTCAGCGTCGCCGTCGCTGTCCCCCGCCAGCGGCGATTCCCTGCCCGCGAAAAAGGAGGAGAACTGGCCACTGACCGCCACGCCGAGCAACTGTGGCGCAGTGTTTGCCGGCGCATCCCAGCCGCTGAGGCCGGTATCGGAAACCCGTGGCAGTACGTCCATGCTGGTTTCTGTCCAGGCCCCTGTGGAGGACTCGATCAGCTTCACAACCTCGCGGCCGGCGTTTTTCTCGGCGTCCAGCTCTATGGGCGAGGGCCAGGCCAGCGTGATCTGGGGAATGCCGGAGGTCACGGGATGGGAGGGGTTCAGCCCCGGCTCACGGGCGTCGACGAAGAACGGGTAGTCCACCATGCGAACTTCCTGGAAACGGAAACCGCCCACCTCACGCGTCACCGGGATCGGGAAGGCCGAGTTCTGCGGGTCCAGCACCAGGGACTCACCCAGCCCCAGCCCGTGGTGCTCAAGCCAGGTCTCGAGGCCGCTCACCCGGTTCATCATCGCGAGGCTGCCCCCGGCGACCCGGGAGATGAAAGGTGATGTCACCAGGGTGACGCTGCCGCCACGCATAAGGAACTGGTCGATGGCAAACAGCGCCCTGTCGTCCAGGTTCTCCGGCGCCACCACTACCAGCAGGTCGGCTTCCGCTGTGACGGAGCCGTCGCTGAGATCCTCGACGCGAATCGTGTGGTTCTCGGTGATGGCTGTTTCGAGGTTGCGGAAGGTGGGTCCGGCCATGCCGAACTGGGCCATCTGCGGGTTGAGCTGAGGCGCGCTGTAGGCCACCACCTTGGTGAAGCCCTGGGCAAAGCGCTTGAGGCTGGCATCCAGCGCCTGCCGGAAAGAACCGGCCTCGAAGTCGGTGGGCACCTGGATGACCTGGCGGTCGTCCTCGACGGTCAGGTAGAAATAGAACGCGTCATCGTCGAGCAGGCTGGTGGTCATTGGGCGGAAACCCCACTCCTCGCGAATGCGGGTGGCCACCTCGCCGCCGTTGGCCTCCGGCTCGACAAACGCCAGGCTGAAGCGACCGCCGGATTCTGCGGCCAGGGCTTCGAGTTCCGCGGTAATCGCCTGCCGGTAATTCACCAGGGTCTCCGGCAGCAGTTCATCAGCGGAGATATAGCCGGTAAAGCGGACGTCGGAGGGGATGCTGTCGAACAGGTTGCCGCCGGCGGCATAGCTGTTCAGTACCTGCTTGATGGCGCGAGTCAGGTCGAACTCCGGGTTGCGCAGGCGCACCTCGAGGCTGGTGGTCGTGCCTGCCTTCACTTCGATCAGGTCACCAAAACCCAGCACCTCGAAGCTGTCACCGTACTGCACCAGCACGTTGAAGTAGGAGTTCACCAGTGCCGCCTGGTAGCGGTCCGCTACCTGGAAGGGCACCGACTGGATGCCGTATTTCTGGTTGGCTTCCTCTTCCAGCGCCGGGTCATCGACCGGGTCGATGATCTCCACGCGGACCTTGCCGTTGCCCGCCACCTCGTACTCCTTCAACAGGTCGCGTAGCTGCGGGACCAGTGGCGCCAGCAGCGGATGGGTCTTGGCGCTGAAATAGCCGCGCAGCAGCAACGGCTCCTGCAGCCGCTCCAGGTAGCTGTGAGTGGCATCGGAAATCGAATAGAGGCGGCCCTCAGTGACGTCTGCACGCAGGCTCACCTGGCTCAGCCAGAGGTTGGCCACCAGGGCATTGGCCAGCACCAGTGCGGTCACCGTGCGCCAGCGCCGGTGCTGGCTGTGGGTGGCGTCGTGAGCCCAGCGCTCGCTTTCCAGGGCGTAGACATTGAGGCTGAGGAATACCAGCACCAGGCTCAGGTAGTAGAACAGGTCGCGGATGTCGATCACCCCGCGGGTGATTGACTCGAAGCGCGCGCCGGTGGACAGGCCGCGCAGCAGCTCACCGCTGAAATTGCCGAAGAAGCCGGTGAAGGTCGAAGTGCCGGCAAGGTAGAGCAGGCTGCACAACAGTACCGAGCCGATCAGGCTGACGATGGCATTGTCGCTGCGCGAGGATATGAACAGCCCGATGCTGATATAGCCAGCCCCCAGCAGCAGCGTGGCCAGGTAGCCCGCCAGCACCGGGCCCCAGTCGAGGTTGCCAAGCAGGGACACGGTCAGCGGTAGCGGCAGGGTGATCAGCAGTGCCAGCACCAGCAGGCCGACACAGCCGAGGAATTTACCGGCCACAAAGTGCCACAGCGGCAGCGGCTGGGTAATGACGTGCTCCAGCGTGCCGGTGCGACGTTCCTCGGACCACATGCGCATGGTCAGTGCCGAACCCAGGAAGATCAGCAGCACGGGCATCCACTCGAACAGTGGCCGCACGTCAGCCACGTTGCGGGCGAAGAAAGCCTCGCCCCAGAAAAAGGCAAACAGGGTCACGGCGGCGAAGCTGCCCAGGAACAGCCAGGCAACAGGCGAGGCAAAGAACAGCGTGATCTCTTTCTGCGCGACCCGACGCACAGAGGACTTAAGCAGCATGCTGGTGGCCCTCGCTGCTGACCTCGCGGAACACCGACTCCAGGTCGCGGCGTTCGGGTGTAAGTCGGTACAGCTCGCCGCCCGCGTCGGCGATGGCCCTGGCCACTCGCGCGGCCAGGGCCTCGCTGTCCGTATTTTCTGCCAGGCTTACTCGCAGCTCGTCACCGGAGTCCTGAATGTTGAGTTCCGGCAACACCTCGCGCACCTGCCCGGCAGCCAGGCTGGTCTTCAACAGCAGGTGGCCCGCGCTGCGCAGGTCATCCAGTCGCTGGTCCAGTACCAGCTTGCCGGCGTTGAGTATCAGTACCCGGTCACAGATGGCGTCCACCTCCTGCATGATATGGGTGGAGAGAATGACGGTGGCCTGCTCTGCGATGGCCTGGATCAGCTCGCGCATATGCTGGGTCTGGGTCGGGTCCAGGCCGTTGGTGGGTTCGTCGAGGATCAATACCCGCGGTTTACCCAACAGGGCCTGTGCCACGCCGACCCGCTGGCGGTAGCCGCGGGACAGGGTGTTGATGGGATCGAGCAGCCTGGCCGACAGATCGGTGGCGTTCACGGCCTGGCGGATGCTGTCGCGACCGGCCTCGCCCTCGAGGCCTTTCAGGGTGGCGGCGTAGTCGAGGTAGTCGGCCACCGCCATGTCCGGGTAGACCGGCAGGTTCTCCGGCAGGTAGCCGAGGCGAGCCTGCACCGCCTGCGGATTTTCTGCGAGGTGAATGCCGTCGATGGTGATGCTGCCGGCGGACGGCTCGAGATAGCCGCTCAGCATTTTCATGATAGTGGTCTTGCCGGCTCCATTGTGACCCAGCAGGCCTACGATCTCACCGCCCGGTATCTCGAAGGACACCCCGTCGACGGCGAGAAAATCGCCGTAGGCGCGCGCAAGGTGTTTCACGTCGATCATGCAATACTCCCAGTGCATGTTGATGTCGATTGCGGGGGCCTATTTTCTAAATCCCGTGACACTCGTCAAGAGCTTGAAACGCTATACATACAGGTGTTTCACCGGTCGCCGGGCGTCCCGGGGTCCGGTTCAGGGAAAGAACAGCAACTTGATGATAAAGCCCACCAACACGACGTTCAGTACCAGGTTGATAACGCTCTCGCCGCGCTGCAGCTGTACGTGGGTGGCGATCCAGCCGCCGATAGAGTTGCCCAGTGCCAGCGCTGCACCCACGATCCACAACATCTCCACCTGGGAGGCAAACACGGCCAGCGCCGCCACCGTGTAGACCATCACGATAAAGACCTTGTGCATATTGGTGCGCACCAGGTCGAGGCCCATAACCCGGTGTAACACCGGCATGATGATGAAGCCGACGCCGAGCTGGATAAAGCCGCCGTAAAACCCGACCCCCACCATGCAGACGTGCCCCCACAGCAGTTGCTTTTGGCTGGGCTCGCCGCCTGTTTCGCGGTTTTTGCGGTTGCCGCCGGTGGCCATGACCAGCATCACGCCGAGCATGATCACCGCCAGCACCCGGTTGAACCAGACACCCTCCAGGCGGGTGCCGACCAGGGCGCCAAACACCGCCCCGGGCAGGGCGCAGGCGGCCAGCGTCAGACTCAGCCTGAAGTCGGAAAAGCCCTTGCGGAAGAAGGCGAACACCGCAGTGATGTTCTGGGCCAGGATGGCGATGCGGTTGGTGCCGTTCGCCACCGGTCCCGGCACCCCCATGAATACCATGACCGGCACAGTCAGCAGCGAGCCACCGCCCGCCATCACGTTGAGGAAGCCTGCTACCACGCCGATGGCGGATAGCAAACCGAGCTGCCAGATTTCCACTAGCAGCCCGGTCTCAAGCCACTTCGGGCGCCGCCGGTCACGCCGTCCAGGGTTCCCGCATGGTGACGAACTCTTCAGCGGCGGTAGGGTGAATGCCGATGGTGGCGTCGAAGGTGGCCTTGGTGGCGCCGGCCTTCAGGGCAATGGCGATACCCTGGATGATCTCACCGGCATCGGGGCCCATCATATGCACGCCCACCACCCGGTCGCTGGCATTGTCGACAATCAGCTTCATGAACGTCTTCTCATCGCGGCCGCTGATGGTGTGTTTCATGGGCTTGAAGCTGGACTTGTACAGGGTGATCTCGCCAAACTCTTCCCGGGCCTGTTCCTCGGTGAAGCCCACGGTGCCGATGTTGGGCTGGCAGAACACCGCCGAGGGGATGAAGTCGTACTCCACCTCTTTCTGCTGCGGGCCATACTGCTTGCGGGCGAAAGACATTCCCTCCGCCAGCGCCACCGGGGTGAGCTCCATGCCGCCGATGATGTCGCCCACCGCGAAGATCGACGGCTCGCTGGTACGGAACTCATCGTCCACCTTGATGTAGCCCTTGTCGTCCAGCTCGACGTTGACGTTTTCCAGGCCGAGGCCCTCGGTGTGGGGCTCGCGGCCGATGGCGTACAGCACCTGGTCTACTACGATCTCGGTTCGGTCTGACAGCTTGCAGAGCAGGCCGTCGGGGGTGCGCTCGATGGAGTCAATAATGGTATTGAAACGCAGGTCGATCCCGGACTTGGGCAGCTCCTGGGCGGCAAATTCGCGGATGTCCTGGTCGAAGCCGCGCAGGAACAGCGGCCCCCGGTAAAGCTGGGTGACCCTGGAACCGAGGCCGTTGAAGATGCCGGCAAACTCCACGGCAATATAGCCGCCGCCGGCAATCAGGATGCGCTCCGGGAACTGGTCCAGGTCGAAAATCTCGTTGGAATCCACGCCCAGTTCGGCGCCCGGCCGAGAGTCGCGGCGGGGCCAGCCGCCGGTTGCCACCAGGATTTTCTCGGCGCTGTAGTGCTGGCCGTTCACTTCCACGGTGTGGGCATCGACGATGGTGGCGCGGCCGTTGATCACGTCGGCGTTTACGCCAGACAGCAGGTTATCGTAAATCGCGTTGAGGCGGCCGATTTCCTGCTTCTTGTTGTCGCGCAGGGTCTCCCAGGTAAAGCCCGGCACTTCGCTGTTCCAGCCAAAACCGCGGGCATCTTCAAAGGCGTGGCTGAACTCTGAGGCGTAGACATATAGCTTCTTGGGCACGCAGCCCACGTTCACGCAGGTACCGCCCATGTAGCGGTCCTCGGCCACTGCGACCTTCGCGCCGAAGCCGGCCGCCATCCTGGCAGCCCGGACGCCGCCGGAGCCGGCGCCGATGACAAACAGGTCATAGTCCATAGTGTTGACTCCTTTAAGCGCCGTCAGCGGGCGCCCATTCTAAGTGATAGGGGCCCCTTCGGACACTATGTTGGTGAGTCCGTTCCAATCATTCATACTGCGAGTATGACCGGAATTTTCGATCAAGCCCTCGACGATGCACTACCCGTTGTCGATCGCCAGGCCCTGGTAACTGCCCTTGCAGACGTGCTGCCAGCGGGTGCCCTGCTGACCGAGCCGGAGCAGCTTCGCCCCTACGAGTGCGATGCGCTGCCCACCGTGCGGGCGCTGCCGCTGCTGACGGTGTTGCCGGAAACCGTCGCTGAGGTGCAGTCGGTGGTGAAAACCTGCGCCCGGCTCGGCGTGCCCATCGTGACCCGCGGTGCCGGCACCGGCCTCTCCTGCGGGGCGACACCGGTGGAAACCGGCGTTCTGCTGGTGACCAGCCGCATGGACGCGGTGCTGTCCGTGGATGTGGATGCGCGCCTGGCGCGGGTACAGCCCGGGGTGCGCAACCTGGCGGTGTCCGACGCGGTGGCAGCCCATGGCCTGTTCTATGCGCCTGACCCCTCGTCCCAGCTGGCCTGTTCCATCGGCGGCAACGTGGCGGAGAACGCCGGTGGTGTGCACTGCCTCAAGTACGGGCTGACCGTGAACAATGTGCAGGCAGTCACGGTGGTGACCATGGACGGCGAAGTGCTGGAGCTGAGCATCGACGACCTGGGCCCTGACCTGCTGGCCGCCTTCATCGGCTCCGAGGGCCTGTTCGGCATCGCCGTCGAGGTCACGGTCAAGTTGCTGGCTACGCCACCGGCGGTGGAAACCCTGCTGGTGGCCTTCGACAGGATGGCCGATTGCAGTCGCGCGGTGTCGACCACAATTGCCCGGGGTATCATTCCCGCCGGCATGGAAATGATGGACCAGATGGCCCTGCGCGCTGCCGAGGACTTTGCCCATGCGGGCTATCCCCGGGATGCCGCTGCAATACTGCTGGTGGAGCTGGATGGCCATGCGGCCAGTGTGGCGGCCGAGCGGGAGGCGCTGGAACAGGTCATGCGCGACGCCGGTGCCACATCGATCCGCTGTGCTCGCGATGACGAGGAGCGGGCGCTATTGTGGAAAGGCCGCAAGAGTGCCTTCCCGGCGGTGGCCAAGCTGCTTCCCGACTACTACTGCATGGACGGTACCATCCCGCGCGCCGCCATCGGCGAGGTGCTGGACTATATCTGTGAACGCTCGGAGGTCTATGGGCTGCCGGTGGCCAATGTCTTCCACGCCGGCGACGGCAACCTGCATCCGCTGATCCTGTTCGATGCCAACGAGCCCGGCGCCCTGGAGAAATCCGAGCTGCTCGGCGCCGAGATCCTCGAGAAGTGCATCGCGCTGGGCGGCACCATCACCGGCGAGCACGGCGTCGGCCGTGAAAAGATCAACCAGATGGCAGTACAGTTCAGCGATGCGGAGCTCGACCAGTTCCGTCGCCTGAAGCGCGCCTTCGACCCCCAGGGCCTGCTCAACCCGGGCAAGACTATCCCCACCCTGAAGCGTTGCCAGGAGTACCGCTCGATCGTCAAAGACCGAGCCCACTGAGCATGGATTCCAGTACCAGCATCATCGACCAGGTGCGGGCCGCGGCTGCCGGTGGGCAGCGCCTGGTGGTCCGCGGTGCCGGCAGCAAACCCTGGATGGCGATGGCATCCGACACCGGCCGGCGACTGTCGCTGGCCACCCATACCGGCATCTTGCAGTACGACCCGGCTGAACTTGTGGTGGTGGCCAGGGCCGGAACGCCCCTGGCAGAACTGGAGGCCACGCTGGCGGACAAAGGCCAGATGCTGGCCATGGACGCGCCCGACTTCAACGGCGGTTCCACGATCGGCGGTGCGGTGTCGCTGGGTTGGTCGGGCTCACGCTCGACCTTTGCCGGCGGTGTGCGCGACAGTGTGCTTGGCCTGCGCATGGTCAACGGCCAGGGGGACGACCTGCGTTTTGGCGGCCAGGTCATGAAAAATGTAGCGGGTTTCGACGTATCTCGACTGATGGTGGGTTCCTGTGGGCGCCTCGGCGTGATACTCGAACTGTCCCTGAAGGTGGTGCCAAAGCCCCAGCAGGAAATCAGCCTGACCCTGTCCTATCCCGACCTCGCGAGCAGCCAGGCTGCCGTGCGTGCCTGGGCCCAGCGCGGCTACCCGCTGAGTGGGGCCAGCTTCTCGGAAGGCAAACTGCGCCTGCGCCTGTCCGGCCCCGGTGCCGTGCTGGAGGCAGCCGCCGCCGATATCCAGGGCGATACCGAGGACACCCGGTGGTGGACCGCCCTGCGCCGCCTTGAACACCCCCTGTTCCATCATGGCTGGGGCGACGAGAAACTGTTCGACTGCAACGGCGAGGTTTGCTGGACTGCCCACAGCCGTCGCCGGGGCGGCGGCGTTCCGGTGAGCCTGGCGAATGGCCCCGACCTGGTGAAAGCGCCCAACCGCGGCCTGCTGAGCCGGGTTGAGCAGGCATTCGATCCGGCCGGTGTGTTCCGGCCCGCCGAGGCTGCCTGATGCAGACCTTCCTGCCCGCAGACTTTATTGCCACCAGTGCCGGCCAGCAGGCCGATGCCATCCTGCGGGACTGCGTGCACTGCGGCCTGTGCAATGCCACCTGCCCCACCTACCAGGTGGAACGCAATGAGCTGGACGGCCCCCGCGGCCGCATCTACCTGATCAAGCAGATGCTGGAAGGCGAAGCGGTCAGCGAGCTTACCAGGCACCATCTCGATCGCTGCCTGGTCTGCCAGGCCTGCGAGACGACCTGTCCCTCGGGGGTGGACTACCACCGCCTGCTGGATATCGGCCGCGAAGAACTGGAACAGCGGGTGCCACGGCCTCTGCTACAGCGCTGGCAGCGTGCCCTGCTGCGCCACGTGATGTCCCGGCGGCAACTCACCCAACCGCTGTTCGCCCTGGCGAGATTGATGCGACCGCTACTGCCCGGCAGTCTGCGCGGCCATGTTCCGCTGCTGCGCGCGCCGATTGCTGCCCCGGCTGGCGACCATACCCGTCGGGTGATCCTGGTACAGGGCTGTGTCCAACCGGCGATGTCGCCGACCACCAACCAGGCTGCCAGGGCAGTGCTTGGGGCCCTGGGGATTGAAGCTATTAGTCTGCAGGCCGAAACCTGCTGCGGCGCACTGTCGGCCCACAGCGGCGGCAAGGCGCAGGCAATGGATCAGGCGCGGCGCAATATCGATAGCTGGTGGCCGGCCATCGAGGCCGGGGCCGAGGCGCTGCTGATGACCGCCAGCGGCTGCAGCAATTTTGTGCAGGAATACCCGCAGCTATTCGCTGATGATCCCGCCTACGCTGAACGAGCCAGTAAAGTGGCGGCGCAGCTGCAGGACATCAGCGAGTTCCTCGACGGCCAGCCCCTGGAGGAGCTTGGCGTCAGCGCGAACAGCAAGATCGCCTGGCACTGCCCCTGCACGGCCCAGCATGGCCAGGCGCTGGACGCGCCCACCCGCCGGGTGCTGACCCGGCTCGGTTTTGAACTGCCCGCGGTGCGCGACTCCCACCTCTGCTGTGGCTCTGCCGGCAGCTACTCGCTGTTCCAGCCGGAGATGGCCCAGACCCTGCGTAGCCGCAAGCTGGAAGCCCTCGAGGCAAGCGGCCCTGCGCAGATCGTCACGGCCAATATCGGCTGCCAGGTGCACCTCGGCGCGGGCACCGAGACCCCCGTGGTTCACTGGATCGAACTGGTGGCGCGCTCCCTGGAGGCTACACTTCCCGAACGCTGACACCGAGGAGCCCTACCGTGTTCGAGAACGAGCATCCCGCGCGCCGGGCGGCGCTGCTGTCCCGCGAATACGTCCAGACCCATAATCGTGAGGGCTGGTTGGGGCTCTATTCGGAAGACGCCAGTATTGAAGACCCGATCGGCATCTCGCCGCTGGACCCTACTGGAGAGGGCCACCGCGGCCGCGCCGCCCGCGAGGCCTTCTGGGATACCTTTATCGCGCCGGTAGATATCAGCATCGAGATTTTGCACAGCTACGCCGCCGGGAGCGAGTGCGCTAACCACATCATCATCACCACGACCATCGACGACGGCCAGGGCAAGCGCTTCGAGCAGAAGGTGCAGGGCATTTTCACCTACCACGTCAACGAGCAAGGCGAACTCACCGCCCTGCGTGGCTACTGGGAAGTGGATGATCCGAACAACAGCCTGACGGAGCTGACATGACGACGAACAGCGAGCAGATCGACTACTGGAACGGCGAGGCCGGTGAGCGCTGGGCCAGCTATGACGACATGATGTCGCGGCTGCTGGCGCCAATTGCTGAATCACTGCTGGAGCAGCTTGCTCCGGGCAGCGCCCGCGCTGCCCTCGACGTGGGCTGCGGCGGTGGCAGCCAGAGCCTGTTACTGGCGCAGCGACTTGGTGAGGGTGCGAAGGTGACCGGTATCGATATCTCTGCGCCGCTGCTGGACGTGGCCCGGCGCCGGGCTGCAGCAATACCGGAACAGCTCGACTTCCTGCAGGCCGATGCCGCCATACACCGGTTCGGAGAGGGCAGCTACGATCTGCTGTTCTCTCGCTTCGGGGTGATGTTCTTCGATGATCCCGAAGCCGCATTCGCCAACCTGCGCCGCGCCCTGGTGCCGGGCGCGCCACTGTTGTTCTGCTGCTGGCAGTCCCTCAGGGACAACCCCTGGACCTGGCTGGCCGTGCAGGCAGCCCTCGAACACGTGCCGGCGCCGCCGCCCCCTCAGCCCGGAGAACCCGGTCCCTTTGCCTTTGCGGATCCCGGGCGGGTCAATGCCATTCTCGACAGCGCCGGCTTCAGTGATATTGGTATCCAGGCGCAACCGGTCACCCTGCACTGGGGCGAGGGTGAATCCCTGGCGGACCAGGTGCGCGAGCTGGTGCAGATCGGCCCGGTGGGTCGGCTGTTGGCAGATCAGCCGGTGGAGGTACGCGAGCGAGTGCGCGAATCCATCGCCGAGGTCATGGCGCCCTACTATGATGGTGAGTCGCTGGCGCTCGAGGGTAATACCTGGTTTGTGACAGCTCGCGCCTGAGGGAGTATCGCGGCCGCTCGCCGCGAATCAATCGCCACGAAATTCGGGCTCGCGCTTTTCGAAAAAGGCGCGGGCGCCTTCCGCGGCGTCATCCATGCCGTGGGTCAGCAGGAACTGGTCCGCATCCATGAAACTGGTGGCGTCGTTGAGGGCATTGGCGCTGGCATTGATGGCGCGCTTGGCCATGCGCAGGGGCACGGGTGGCATGGCGGCCACCTGCCTCGCCAGTTCGCCGGCCCGGTCCAGGGCCTGGCCCGGCTCCGCGAGGTAGTCTACCAGGCCCCAGTCCAGCGCAGTGTCGGCCGGGGTATGCTCCGCCAGCAACAGCAGCTGCTTGGTTTTGGCCGGACCCACCAGGTTCACGAAGCGTGGCACGCTTTGCCAGCTCATGTTCATGCCCAGTTTCAGTTCGGGGACGTAGAGCGTGGCGTTCCGTGCGGCCACTCGCCAGTCGCAGGCGACCGCCAGTGCCATACCGCCGCCGATGCACATGCCCTCGATGGCGACCACGGTGACCGCTTCGATCGCCTCCCAGGCCGCGCACATGGCCGGCCCCAGTTTCAGCAGGCTGCGCTTTTCGGCCACCGTCTTCTCACCCAGGCTCGCCAGCTCCGGATCGCGCAGGTCTATGCCCGCGCAAAAGCCGTCATCGCGGCCGCTGAGAATCACGCAGCTCAGCTCGCTGTCGTCCTGGAGCTCGCGAGCCAGCGCGGTGAGCTCCCGCATCAGGGCGTTGTTCAGGCTGTTGACGCTGGCGCTGGAGTCGAAGCGCACCGTCAACACGCGGCCCTCTCGCTCGACCTGCAGGAAATTCCAGTTGCTCATGGCGGGCACGCCTCCGTGATGTTTACAGCAGCTCGTCCAGGTAGCCGAACAGCGCAGCGCTGCCGCCGGTGTGCAGGAATACCACATTTTCGCCGTGGAATTCGCCGGCCCGGATCATGTCGATCATGCCGGCCAGGCCCTTGCCGCTGTAGACCGGGTCGAACAGCAGGCCCTCCAGCCTCGCCAGCATGAGCAGGGCTTCCTTCATGCCCTCGGTGGGGATGCCATAGCCCTCACCGATGTAGTCACAGTTGGCCACCACGTCCTGTTCGCGTACGCAGCCCGCCGCGCCGATCAACTCGGCGGTGGCACAGGCCAGGTCGTAGACTCGCGGCACCTGCACATCCTGAGGTGCGTTCACGCCGATGCCCAGCACCGGGATGTGGGCACTGGTGGCGCACAGGCCTGCCACCAGGCCGGCCTGGGTGCCGGCGCTGCCGGTGGCGTGCACCACCCGGTCGATCTTCAGCCCCATATCATTGGCCTGGGTCAGCAGTTCGATGGCGCAGTTCACGTAACCCAGCGCGCCCACCGGGTTGGAGCCACCACCGGGGATGACATAGGGTTTGCGCCCGGCACTGCGCAGCGCTTCCGCCTGGTCCTCCATAATGGCGTTCATATCGGCGCCCTTGGCATGGTGCTGGATATTGGCGTCGAACATGCGGTCCAGGAAGACGTTGCCGGAGTTGAGGTAGTCCTCGTCCGGATCGACGATGCGGTTCTCGAAGTGCAGTTCGCAGGCCAGGCCAACCCGGGCCGCCGCGGCGGCAGTCTGGCGCGCGTGGTTGGACTGCACGGCGCCCTGGGTGATGACGGTGTCGGCGCCCTGCTGTAAGGCATCGGCGATCAGGAACTCGAGCTTGCGGGTCTTGTTGCCGCCGCTCGCCAGGCCGGTACAGTCGTCGCGTTTTACCCACAGTTTCGGTCCGCCCAGGGCCTCGCTGAGCCGCGGTAGCGGCTCCAGCGGTGTCGGCAGGTGGGCGAGGCGGGTGCGGGGGAAGCGAGCAAGATGCATTGGTTGTCCTATTTTGCTTTTGCGAGTTCTATGGTGCGCTGCACCAACAGGTCGGTGGATGAGTACAGGGGCGCCGGCGCGCTCTCGGGCGCCAGCACCAGCGGAATCTCGGTGCAGCCGGCGATCAGTGCGTCGGCGCCGCCGAACACCAGGGAGGTGGCCAGCCGGGAAAGACTGCTGGCGATGTCGTCATCGCGTTCGCCGGCCTTGATGCGATAGACGAGGTCCATGAAGTTTTGCAGTTCCTCGGCGCTCCACAGCACGGCTTCGCAGCCGGCGGCTTCCAGCGCCGCCTGGTAGAGCCCTGCCTCCAGGCAGCCCTCCGCGGCCATCACCCCAACCTGTCGATGGCCGTCTGCCGCCACGGCTGCAACGGTGACATCGACAATGCTGATGAAGGGAATACTGACGGCATCGCGAATCTCGTCGGTAAAGGCGTGGGCGGTATTGCAGACCATCACCAGGAAGTCGGCGCCGTTGCGTTCAAGCCCCGTGGCCATCTCAACCAACTGCGGCGCCACGCTGGGGCTGCGACCGGTGATGGCGTCATGGCGGTTGGGGACGGTGGGGTTGTGGTCGATCAGTAGCCGGATATGGTCCTGATCGTGCTCGGCGTCAGTGCCGGCGACCAGCTTGGCGAGAAAGTCCACGGTGGCTTCCGGGCCCAGGCCGC
Organism: Halieaceae bacterium; assembly: GCA_965229625.1. GTDB lineage: Bacteria > Pseudomonadota > Gammaproteobacteria > Pseudomonadales > Halieaceae > JANQIO01. The sequence continues at coordinate 2,467,264 of CBDDJJ010000001.1, read as the reverse complement.
CCAGCACCCCGGCGATTGTCGACATCGCGGTATGTCCTGTTTCTGTGAGCCGTGCATTGTCGCGGAATCGCGGGCAAAACTCGACACCGCCTTGCCCCTTGGCCGGAAAGTAGCCGAGAATCCACGCCCATGCTCTCCGATCCACTGTTTTATCTGTGTTCCGTGCCGGCGGTCATGCTCTATGGCATCGCCAAGGGCGGCTTTGGCGGGCCGATGGCGGTGCTGGCTGTGCCGCTCATGGCGCTGGTGATGTCGCCGACCCTGGCAGCGGCCATCCTGCTGCCTATCCTGGTGGTCATGGACGCGCTCGTGGTGAAGACCTACTGGGGTCTGTACGACCGCCGGGCGCTGCAGATCCTGCTGCCGGGCGCCATTGTCGGTATCGGGCTGGGCTACCTGTCCGCAGACCTGCTCAACGACGATCTGATGCGCCTCATGGTGGGGGCGATTTCCCTGCTGTTCGGCGTGCAGTCGCTGTTCACCCTGCGGGCCGGCAGTACCGCCCGGCATCAGCCGGTAGCGGGCAGTGTCTATGGCATGGTGGCGGGCTTCACCAGCTTCAGCATCCACGCCGGCGGCCCGCCCTTCAGCATGTACCTGATGCCCAAGGGGCTGACGCCGCTGTTGTATGCCGGCACTGCCGGTATCTTCTTTGCTGTGGTCAACGTGGTGAAGCTGGTGCCGTACTACTTCCTCGACCAGCTGGTACTGCAGAACCTGTTGTTGTCGCTGGTGCTGATGCCGTTGGCGCCGATCGGGGTGGCCATCGGTCATCGCCTGGTGAAACGCTCCGAGGCGGGTTTCTACTACCGGGTGATCAGCGTGTGCCTGGTGTTGCTGGGGGCGATCCTGGTGTTGCGGGGCCTCAGGGGGCTGCTGCAGTAGCGTCGAGTTCCTGCTCCACCAACTGGCGGATGACCTGCTGCTGGCCGGGGAAACGCCACTCCCACCGGTCGAAATCGTTGGGTGCCAGGTAGAATGCGTCGCGTACTTCCAGTCGCGGCGGTGGGTTTATCTCACCGGAGTCCGCGTGGTGTTGGCAGCGATACAGGTGGAAGCCGGTGTCGAAGACGTCCAGTAGCTGCTCGGGTTCCAGCAGCAGGCCGGTCTCTTCCCAGGTTTCCCGGAAGGCGGCGCACTGGGCGCTTTCGCCGTCTATGGCGCTGCCGCCAGGCGGGCTGAGCTGGCCTTTCAGGTTTTCCACCAGCAGCACGCCGCCATCGCGAATAGCCAGGCAGCCGGCGCTGGGTGCCTGCACCGTGGAGGCAGGCAGCGGGCAGGGTGGGGCTGACTCGGCTGCACAACCGGCGAGCAGCGCAGCGGCCATAGTGGCCAGGCCAGTGCTCCACGAAATACCGTCAGCTCTGATTGTTTTGTCCCGGTGCATCTGCTAGCTTCGGCGGGCAAATAACGACGCCGTATGATCTATCAGCCGGCGGCAAATGAAAATATGGAGCGCCCATGGACAGAGTAAGAGACAAGCTGTGTATCGTCACCGGAGCCGCCAGCGGGCTCGGCAAGTGCAGCGCGGAACTGTTAGCCGCCGAGGGCGCCCGGCTGCTGCTGGCGGATATCGATGATGCCGCGGGTGAGGCGCTGGCGGCCTCTCTGCCCGAGGCCCGTTACCAGCACTGCGACGTCAGCAGTGAAGCGGACTGGCAGGCCCTGATGGCCACGGCAGAGGATATGGGCGGCGTGGATGTGCTGTTCAACAATGCCGGCATTGCTGTGATGGCGACCATCGAATCCACCAGCCTGGAACAGTGGGAGCGGGTGCAGAGCATCAACAGCACCAGCGTGTTCCTGGGCTGCAAATATAGCGTGCAGGCCATGAAAGGTCGCGGCGGCAGCATTATCAATATGTCATCGATGGCGGCGCTGGTCGGCGTGCCGCTGTTTGCCGCCTACACCGCCTCCAAGGGCGCCGTGCGCTCCCTGACCAAGACCGTGGCCCTGTACTGCCAGCAGAAGGATTACGGCATCCGCTGCAATTCCATCCATCCCGGCGGCATCAACACGCCGATGGGTGCCAAGGCGCTGGCGGATGCCGATGGCGATGACCTCACGCTGATGACCGATGCCGGCGCATCCATGGGTGAGCCTGAGGATATCGGCTGGATGGTGGTCTACCTCGCCTCCGAGGAGTCAAAGCACGTCAACGGCGCCGAAATGGTCATAGATAACGCCGCCACCGCTGCCTGAGTCTTATCCCTCGTCGTCATCCTCGACGATGGGTCCGCCACCGCCGGTTTCATCCATCAGGTAGAACATGCCAAGGCCGCAGCTTCCCAGGGTGCGCATGCCGAGGCCCGGTTCCAGCAGGGTGATGATGTCGACGTTACACAGGGTGCTCTGGGAGGTTCGGTAGCCGAACGGCTGGTTGGCGCGCATGCCCGGGCATTTCCTGGGCAGTACGTTCAGGTAGGTACGCTTGCCGGTCAGCTTGAATTCGATGGTCTGGCTGTCGAGGACGCGGCTGGAGCGAATCTGCGAAATCTGGATACAACGCTCGCCGGCGTCCGGATCGAACTGGGTGATATCAAACAGCGGGCTCGACTCCTCCGCCTCCTGCGCGCTCTCCGGATTGCCGGCGCAGGCGGTGAGCAGCAGTAACAGTGCAGCAAAGCCATATCGACAGTGTTTCATGGCAACTCCCCTTGCCGTGGGTTATGACTTGATCATACCGGATTTGGCGGCTGAGCCCGCCGGGTACTCTTCCCGCATCATGCCAACAAAAGCTGCCAGTAGCTCTGGGTCGAACTGTCCACTGTCCAGTTCGCTTTCGAGTATGGCCAGTGCGTCCTCCACGGCCATCCCCTTGCGATAAACCCGGTCGCCAATCATCGAATCCCAGGCGTCGGCGATGGCGACGATGCGCGCCAGCAGGTGGATTTCCTCGCCCTTCAGGCCATCCGGGTAGCCGCTGCCGTCCCAGTGCTCGTGGTGGCTGCCGGCTATCTCGGCATACTCCTGGAAACGCACCAGCGGTTTCATGATGGTTTTCGAGAATACCGGGTGCTGGCGCATGATCCCGATCTCATCGCCCTCCAGCGGCGCCGGCTTGTTGAGAATGGCATCGTCGATGCCGATTTTGCCGAGGTCGTGGGTGAGCGCACCAAAGCGCAGAATCTCCAGGGTGTCGGCATCCAGGCCGATACGTTGTCCGAGCTTGAGCGAGGTGCGCGTCACCCGGCCGGAGTGGCCGGCCGTGTAGGTGTCTTTTTTCTCCAGCGCCCGGTGCAGGGTCATGATCATGTCCCGGTAGGCCTGCTCCTGCTCCAGTTGCAAGCGCTCGATGCTGTCAGCCATGCGGTCGATACTGCGGGACAGGCGTCCGATCTCGTCGCGGCGTTTCAGTCCGGTGCGGCTGTGCAGCTTGCCATGGGACAGCTCGCGGGCGGTGACACTCATTTGCACCAGCGGTACGGTCACCCGGTGGGCGGCATACAACGCGATCAGGGCGGCGACCAGCGCCAGCGCCAGTGCCACGTAGAAGTGTTCGCGCAGGGACGTCAGGCGCGCTTCCTCGATAACGCTGACCGCCGCCTGCACTGCCGCTTCGGTGGCACTGTGGGGTGAGAACAGCGCCAGCCAACTGCCACCGGAGCCGTTGGCGGAACGCCCGGTGATGGCTGTGATGGCCAGGTTCCAGTGCTCGTCGTCCATGGCCAGATTCTGCACCAGCAAGCTGTCGCCGCGGGACAGGGCCAGCACGCGGGCGAGGTCCTTGTCAGCGAGTGCGTCGAATGCTTCGGTGCGGGCCGGTTGGCGCCAGTCCTGCGCCGTATCGGGGGCCTGTCGGCGTGCAACATACTCCAGCTTGCCGTCGGCGTTGACGCGCAGCAGAGCCAGGTAGGCAACGTTCATCCAGGGCGCCGATTCACTGGTGAAGGACAACAGCCGGCCCAGCGGCAGGTCGATGGCTGTGGCCCCCAGCATGCGGCCATCCCTGGCGCGCAGTGGCGCGGTCGCTGTCAGCACCGGCTGGCGGGTTGAGGCGTCAATAGTCAGCGGCAACCAGGTGGTGCCGCGCTCCATGGCCGCCTGATACCAGGGTCGTCGCCTCGGATCGTAGTCGGCCGGGTAATTGCCATGGCCCGGGAACACCATGTGTACGCCGTTTTCCAGTCCTGCGTAGTGCCACAGGCTGAAACCGCTGGCGTCACGGTGAATCTGCGCCAGTCGCTCGCTGCCGTCGACCAGCCTGCCCAGGTCTGCCTCGCAGGGAGCACCGCAACCCGGGTCGGTGAGCAGGAAGGTCGGTTGGCCGGGTTCGACCCGCTGCAGGTCGGGCTGCGCCGCGCCGGGAGGGCTGGCCAGCGCGGTTTCGAGCAGGGCCTGCTGCTGCGCCAGCAGCTCTTGAGTGAGCTGCGCCAGCAGTCGCAGGCTGGTGGCGAGGTCAGCCACCTTTTCCTGCAGGTAGTGGCGCTCGCGTTCCATTTCATGGAAGCGGGCGGTGGCCTCGATATCCCGGGCCATATCGTCAATCTTGCGCTGCGACAGGGTGCCGGAGACCAGCACCGGCAGCAGGGCGATTGCCAGCATCAGCAGCATCTGCTTGAAGCGAATGGACATTTATTCGGGGACCGCATTCATATTGTTTTAGGCTAGACTACCGCCGGCCACGGCGACAGGAAAACCAGGCAGTGTCGATCAGCGTTTTTGACCTTTTCAAGGTGGGCATTGGCCCCTCCAGCTCCCATACCGTTGGGCCCATGAAGGCGGCCAGGGAGTTTGTGCTGGCGCTGGAAACTGCAGGTGCACTCGGGCAGACCGCGCGGGTGCAGGCTGATCTGTACGGCTCCCTGGGGGCGACCGGGCGCGGCCACGGGTCCCCCAAGGCCGTCATGCTGGGTCTCGCCGGCGAGACCCCGGAGGGTGTGGATGTCGACAGCATCCCCGCGCGGGTAGCCGCGGTGCGCGACGGCGGGCGCCTGGCGCTGCTGGGGCACCACGACATCGCCTTTGATCACCGCAGTGACCTGGTCATGCACCGCGACGAATCGCTGCCCTACCACGCCAACGGTATGCGCTTTTCGGCCTGGGATGCGAACGGCGATGAGCTGCTGCAGAAGGTGTTCTACTCGGTGGGCGGTGGTTTCGTGGTGGATGAATCAGCGACCGGAGACACCCCATTGGTCGCCGACCCCACGGTGTTGCCCTGGCCGTTTACCACAGCGGCAGAGCTGTTGGAGCAATGTGAGCACTCGGGGCTGTCGATCAGCGCCCTGATGTGGGAGAACGAGTCCGCCTGGCGGCCGCAGGCCGAGGTGCGTGCGCGTTTGCTGGAACTGTGGCGGGTAATGAACGCCTGCATCGACACGGGCTGCCAGCAGGAAGGCATCATGCCCGGTGGCCTCAAGGTCAAGCGCCGCGCGGCACAGCTCCGGCGCCAGCTAAAGAGCGAGTCTGATCGTCTCGGTGACCCGTCACTGAACACCCTCGACTGGGTGACCCTGTTTGCGCTGGCGGTGAACGAGGAAAACGCCGCGGGCGGTCGCATCGTCACCGCCCCCACCAATGGCGCCGCAGGCATCATCCCGGCGGTGCTGCGCTACTACATGGAGTTCTGCAGCGGTGCCGACGAAGACGATGCCTGCCGCTTCCTGCTGACCGCCGGCGCCATCGGCATTCTCTACAAGATCAATGCCTCGATCAGCGGTGCCGAGGTCGGCTGCCAGGGCGAGGTGGGATCCGCCTGCTCTATGGCGGCCGGGGCACTCGCGGATGCTCTGGGCGGCACCCCGGCCCAGGTGGAGAACGCCGCAGAGATTGCCATGGAGCATAACCTCGGCCTGACCTGCGATCCCATCGGTGGACTGGTGCAGGTGCCCTGCATCGAACGCAATGCCATGGCGGCGGTGAAAGCCATCAGTGCCGCGCGCATGGCGCTGCGCGGCGACGGCCAGCACTACGTGTCGCTGGACCAGGTCATCAAGACCATGCGCGACACCGGTCGCGACATGCAGGAAAAATACAAGGAAACCGCACGCGGCGGGTTGGCGGTGAACGTGGTGGAAGTGCCGGTCAACATCATCGAGTGTTGACCGGGCGGCTTGTCAGTTCTTGATGAAACCGGGATCCCTGGGCTTGGCCTTTTGCGGCACGCCCTTGTCGTAGTTGATGCGCATGGCGAAGGGGTCGTCATTGCCGAGGTAGAGAATGATGCCACTGCGGCCGGATTCCAGTTCGTTAATCACTTCGTAGCGGATGGGGAGCTCGTACTCGGGGCCTTCCTCCTGGACGCCCACGACGACCACTTCCTCGATGGGCTGCTCGACCTGCGGTACAGAGATCTCTACCCGGTAACCCCCGCTCTCATCGTCACGGGTGACTTTCTCCACCCGGGTATCAGTCTCCTCGTCCACCCAGCCGGCTTCCGGTGACATCCAGCGCGGTCGCTGTTCGCCCACGGCCAGGGTGGTCGAGAGCAAAAGACAGGGCAATAGCAGCAGGGCGGGTTTGTACATCCGGAATACCTCGTTTGTAACCCGCCTAGTTTAGCGCATCCGCTCGACCGGGGTCTGCGCGGGTTTCAGACAGTCCCCCAGCCACCCAACAAGACCATGGAAGCAGTAGGGGAATTGCCCCCCGCTGGTCGAGGGACTAAACTCTGCGCGCATCCTTTCAAGCGGTATCCCAATGAAACGCGCCTACCCCCTGGTGCCGGCCCTGCTCGCTGCCGGCCTGTCCGGCACTGCGCTCGCCGACCACATCGAGGAAGTCTATGTTCGCGGCGTCCACGACACCCGCGCCATCGAGGTGTCCGAGGCCCAGGTCGTATCCCCGGATACTGCCCAGTTGCTGAAAAAGGCCCCCGGTGCCAACGTCAACAGCAATGGCCCGCTGAGCGGTATTCCCCAGTACCGGGGCATGTTTGGTCCCCGGGTGGGAGTGCTGCTGGACGGCGTCGAACTGGCGCCGGCCGGCCCCAACTGGATGGACCCACCACTGTCCTACGCGGCGGCCGGCCAGTTGGAGTCCCTGCAGGTCTACCGCGGTATCGCCCCGGTCAGCGTGGTGCAGGAATCCATAGGCGGCGCCGTACGCGCGGTGACGGCCCAGCAGGGCTTTGCCAGCCGCGGCGAGACTCGCAGCAGTGGGCACCTCTACGCCACCGGGCAAACCGTCAACAAGGGCCTGCAGCTCGGCGCAAGCTGGATGCTATCGAATGACAGTCATCGCCTGCGCCTCGCCGCGCTCACTGAAAACGGCGATGACGCCGAATTCCCTGGCGGCGACATCCTGCCCAGCGAATACCAACGAGACCGCTTTGACCTTGCCTATGGCTACCGCGTTGGCAAGCACAGCATCGAGTTGGGTTATGTGCACAGTGACACCGGCGACACCGGCACTGCAGCACTGCCCATGGATATTGACTTCATTACCGGTGACCTGGCGTCCCTGGCCTACCGCTATGAATCCGGAAGCTGGCTGGTGGAGGCGCGGGCCTTCGGCAGCGATCTCGACCACGAGATGACCAACTATCACCTGCGCCAGGCGCCTGATGACGGTGCTGCCTGGCGTCGCAATACCACCGATTCCCGCAACCGTGGCTTCAAGCTGGCGGTGACCCATACCCATCGGGACACCGAATGGGTGTTCGGTGCGGACGGGCTGGATTCCACGCACAATTCCGAGATCGACAACCCCAACAACCCGGCCTTCTTCGTTGACAACTTCAACGACGTGCAGCGCCAGGTACTGGGCCTGTTTGTCGAGAGCCGGCGGCAGCTCGCCCCGGGCCTGCGCAGTGAGCTGGGCCTGCGCTATAACCGCGTGGATATGGATGCCGACCAGGTCGACGGCACGCCGGCAATGATGATGCCGCCGGCCATGGCCTTGCGGGACGCGTTCAACAGCGCCGATCGTTCCCAGGTAGATCACAACGTGGACGCCGTGGCCAAGCTGTGGCTGGATATCGACAACGACCTGACGCTTTATGCGGGCCTGGCGCGCAAGACGCGGTCACCGGCTTACCAGGAGCGCTACCTGTGGCTGCCCCTGCAGGCGACCGGTGGACTGGCCGACGGCTTCAACTACATCGGCGATATCGATCTCGAGCCGGAAGTGGCTCATGAAGTGGAGCTGGGCCTGGATTTCAACGGTGACCGGCTGACCTTGTCACCGCGACTGTTCTACCGGGACGTGGAGGATTTCATCCAGGGTATACCCAGCGAGTTAGCGCCGGCCGTCATGTTTACCAATATGATGGGCAACCGGGGGCCGCTGCAATTCAGTAATGTCGATGCCGTGTTCTGGGGCCTTGATATGGACTGGCGGCTGCGTCTCAACCAGAACTACCAGCTGCGCGGCCTGGTCAATTATGTGCGTGGCGAGCGTGATGACATCAATGACGACCTGTACCGTATCGCACCACTCAACGCCAGCCTGGCGCTGGACTACACCGCCACGCGCTGGGGTGCTTCCGTCGAAGCCATCGCCTACGCCGAGCAGGATGACGTCAGCGACACCAACGACGAGTTGCCTACTGACGGCTATAAACTGGTCAACCTGTCGGCGTGGTGGGCAGCCACCCCGGCGCTGCGGGTTGCCGCCGGTGTGGATAACCTTCTCGACGAGGAATACGCCGACCATCTCGCCGGCCGCAACCGGGTACGGGGCAACCCCGCCCTGGCTCCGGGCGAGCAGGTGCCCGGCCTGGGCATCAACGGCTATTTGCGGCTCGACTACCGGTTCTGAGGGGCTCGTCACGATTCGAAAAATGTGAATTACCCGACTGATTTAGTCGGGTATACTTGTCGGCCCCGGTAATCTGCCGCCGCCCCGCAATCCGTATAGGTTTTGTAGAATAGAGCGGTCTTGGAACAGCCGGGCCGTGATCGCCGCAGCCGGGCTGCGGCGTTTTCTTATGGGCGACTGAAACGTACCACGAGAGGGAGGAGCGGAAACCCGGAGCGGGAAACCGGGTCTGACAGACAGATTGTCGTTGCTGCCGTTGTCGGTGAAGAGCCAATGGAGCGCCAATGGAGCACCGTTGGAAAGCCAATGGTCAGCGACGGGTTATCACAGGTTCCCGGACAACGGGTTGTTTCTGGATCAAGAGCGGAATGAGCTACCACGCCATGACACAAACGCGCACGCTTGCCGAGCTGTTTCATTACTTTATTGAAATACTCGGCCCCGAAAAGCGCTACTACATCCTCGCTGTCATCTATGGCGTGGGTATCAGCCTGTTGTCACTGGCGACGCCGATTTCCGTGCAGATGCTGATCAACACGGTAGCCAACACCGGCCTGACCACACCGCTCGTGGTCCTGTCGCTGACCCTGTTCGGCCTGCTGACCCTGGCCGGCCTGCTGCAGGCGCTGCGCATTCACCTGATGGACCTGTTTGGTCGCCGCTTCTACGCACGCATGGTGTCGGAGATTGCACTGCGCTCCATCTACGCCACCAACCCCTTCTTTGACGACAACAGCAAGGGGCCGCTCTTCAATCGCTACTTCGATATCATCATCGTGCAGAAACGCCTGCCGGTGCTCTGTGTCAGCGGCTTCACGATCCTGCTGCAGTCGGTGGTGGGCTTTGTGTTGGTGTCCTTCTACCACCCCTACCTGCTTGCCTTTAACATCGTGATCATCGCACTGATTTGGGCGGTGTGGGCCATCTGGGGCAAGCACGCCATCAAGAGCTCCATGGAGGTGTCGCACAAGAAGCACGCCACCGCGGCCTGGCTCGAGGGGTTGGGAGGCTCAAACGGCTTCTATAAAAGCGCTCGCCACATTACTGAAGCACTGCACAAAACCGATGCGGTAACCGCCAACTACATTCGCGAACACGAGCGGCACTTCCGTCACCACTTCTCCCAGACCCTCATGTTCCTGTTTATCTGGGCCGCGGCCAGCGCCTCGCTGTTGGGCCTGGGCGGCTGGTTGGTGATCCAGGGCGAGCTGTCGCTCGGTCAGCTAGTGGCGGCAGAGCTGGTCTTGTCGGTGGTGTTCTTCGGCATCTCCCAGCTCGGCACTTACCTCACCTATTTCTATGACCTGTGCGCCGCGGTCGAAGAGTTGTCCCTGTTCCACGACGTTGAGCAGGACCCGCCGGACCTCTACCAGCGCCAGGTCAGCGGCGACTCCGCACTGGCCTTTGTGAATGCCGGCGGCGAGTCCCGTGGGACACGGCTGACACTGGACTTCACCATCCCGGCGGGCAGCCGCGTGTTTGCCGCTACCCACAATCATGCCGCACAGCGGGTGTTCACCAGTTTCATGAAGCGTCACGAACGACCTGACGCGGGCTATATGGCGCTGGGCGGCCAGGACTTTGACGGCTTCCAGACGCACCATCTGCGCCAGGAAATTATCGTGCTGGATCGGCCCAACGTGGTGGAGTCGTCGATTCGCGAGTACCTGGAGTTGAGCTACGGCGCCGAGGAAGGCGAAAAGACGCTGGAAGTGCTGGCCACGGTCGGCCTGGATGGTGTCATCGCCCAACTGGCCGACGGTCTCGACACGCGACTGGCAGCCACGGGCTGGCCGTTGTCGATCATGGAGACCATGCAGCTGAAGCTGGCATCAGCCATTATTGCCAGGCCGCGTGTGTTGGTGTTGAGCCAGATCTACGACATGATGCCGGACGAGTATATGCTGGCTTCATTTGAACGCCTGCAGCGCGCGGGAGATACCACAATCATCTATTTCTCGAACAAGCACAGCGACCTGCACTTCAACCATTTCCTGTACCTTGGGGAAGAGCACCAGAGCCTATACGACAGCTACTCGACACTGTGTGAGGCCGCCGACCTGCCGCGCCGCGCCCTGGAGCCGGTGGCCGGTCGTCCGCCGATTGAGCAGGCTTCCTGAGAATCGCCATGCCCTACGAGCAGCACCAACATTGTTTCAAGACCCTGAACCGCGTGCATATGCCGCGGGTCATGCCAGTTATCGGCTGGAGCCTGAGCCTGAGCCTGCTGGCTATCCTGGTATTCCTGATTTACGTGCCCTGGGTACAAACCGCGGCGGGCTTTGGCTCCGTCACAGCGCGCAACGCCAACGACCGCCTGCAGGACATTAATGCCCTGGTCTCCGGCCGTATCGAAGAGTGGTACGTGCAGGATGGCAGCCGCGTCAAGGTCGGTGACCCGATCGTCAAGATCATCGACAACGACCCCATGCTGCTGCAGCGCCTGGAGGCGGAGCGTGCCCAGGTGCTGGCCAAGATGAGCGCGGACACCACCGCGCGAGATATCGCCCGTATCGACATGAACCGCATGAAGAAGCTGTTCGAGGACGGGCTGGCTGCGCGCCGGGAATATGAGCAGGCGAAGATCCGCGTGGAAGAACTGAGCGCACGCATCGCGGAAACCGCCGCCCAGCTCAGCCGGGTGGATGTGAACATCTCCCGCCAGTCGGTGCAGATTGTGCGGGCGCCGCGGGACGGCATGATCCAGCGTGTTTATGCCGGTGATGCCGCCACCTATGTCACTGCCGGGCAGTCCATTGCGAGTTTTGTGCCCGACGATGTGGACCGCGCGGTGGAGCTCTATATCGACGGCCGCGACGTGGCCCTGGTGCGCGAGGGCGACCCGGTGCGCCTGCAATTCGAAGGCTGGCCGGTGATCCAGGTCAGCGGCTGGCCCTCGGTGGCGGTAGGTACGTTCCACGGCAAGGTGGTCGCGGTGGACCCCTCGGCCCAGGGCAACGGGCGCTTCCGCGTGCTGGTGGCGGAGGACAACAGCGAGGGCGTGATCTGGCCTGACAAGGGCTTCGTGCGCTTCGGCTCAGGCGCCCGCGGCTGGGTGCTGCTGGAAACCGTGTCGGTGGGCTTCGAGATCTGGCGCCAGCTCAACAACTTCCCGCCGAACTTCCCGGCTGAGGAAGGCATCGACCCGCAGCTAGAAGGAATGGCGAGTGCAGGCTAAGGCAAGACTGCTCTGCCTGATCGCCGTTTTCTGCGCCGCCCCGGTTACCGTATCGGCCCAGCAGGCTGAGGCAACGCCCGCATCCCCTGGCAGTGAGCCGGAGGTGCCGCAGACTATACTCGAGCCGCTGCTGGCGGACGAGGTGCTGGCCTCCTCTGCGCTTCACTTCCCCGGCATTCTCAAGAGCCTCGCAGAGCAGCGCATTGCGCTGGGCAAGGCTGTGGAGGCGGAAGGCGCCTTCGATACCGTGTTCAACTCCGACGGCTTCAATCGGCTCAACGGCTTCTATGACGGCCGCGTGGCAGGGGCCAAGCTGACGCGCCCATTCCGGGAGTTCGGCGGCGAGGTCTACGGCGGCTACAGTATTTCCCGGGACGGGTTTCCTATCTACGAGGACCAGTACTTCACCAGTACCGATGGCACCGTGAAGGTCGGCGCGCTGTTCTCACTGCTGCGCGACCGCGCGATCGATGCGAGACGGGTGGGTGTGATTGATGCGCGGCTGCAGATCCAGGCGGCGGAACTGGAGCTCATGCTGACCCGGGTCGGAGTCCAGCAGCGGGCGCTCAGTGCCTACTGGCGCTGGATTGCCGCAGGCCGCCAGCTCAAGGTCTACGAAGAGTTGCTGCGCCTGGCCATCGACCGCGAGGCCGGGCTTGAGCGCCAGGTGCGCGACGGCAGCCGCGCGCGCATCTTCCTGACCGAGAACGCCCAGAACCTGGTGCGCCGTCGCACACTGGTGGTCAGCGCCCAGCGCGATTTTCGCGCTGCGGCGTTCGAGCTCTCCTTTTACCTGCGCGATCCTTCCGGGGACATCAGCCTGCCACCGGCGGCTCGCCTGCCGGGTCCGGAGCTGATCTCCGAGCTGCCACCGGCAACCGGTGCCGGCATCATCGAGCAGAGTATCGCCCGGCGCCCGGAACTGCTGATCATCGATACCGCCCTGCAGCGTGCCCAGCAGCGCATTGCGCTGTCGGAAAACGAGCTGAAGCCGCGCGTCGACCTGAATTTTGAATATGCCTACGGCCTCGGTGACCAGGGCGACGGTGGGCCCTCCAAGGATTCGGAGGATTTCATTGTCGGCTTCACGGTGGAAGTACCGCTGGAGCGGCGCTTCGCCAAGGGCCGGATAGCCCAGGAGCGGGCCCGCCGCAATGCGCTGGAATTCGAGCGTCAGCAGGTCGAGGACCAGATTGAGCTGGAGCTGCAGAACATTCTGCTGGACCTGGATGTGGCGCGGGAGCTGTCGCGCCTGGCCGGCCAGGAAGTGGAGCAGGCGGATATCATGGCGGACGCCGAGCAGCAGCGTTTCGAGCAGGGTGCCAGTGACTTTTTCCTGGTCAACCTGCGGGAAGAGGCGGCGGCCAACGCGCTGATTCGCTATTACGCGGCGGTGCGTGAAGCACGGGTTGCGCGCGCCAACTATGATGCTGCCACCGTTAACCTGGAGCAGCTCGGCCTTGAAGCCGTGCCGGCGCCTGGCGAAGGCGAGCCCTATCCCTAGCCGCATCCCGCTATACTGGGTCAGGAGAGTTCGCCGAGAGGTGCACCATGTTCCGATTCAGTATCTCGCCCACGGCCATAACGTTGGTCTTGCTTGCCTCGGCACTCGGGCCCGTCGAGGCCTGGAGTAGCTGTACCAGCAGCAGTACCAGCACCTACACCTATACCAATTGCAGCGACGGCAGCTCATCGATCAGTCGCAGTGTCGGCCCCAATACCTACACCACCACCTCTGAGGGCGGCAGCATCACCAGCTACCAGTCGGGGAACGTCACCTATCACACTGGTCCCAACGGCAGTGGCGCCAGCTATCGCACCGGCAACTACGCGCAGCACCACTGGAGCGACGGCAGCCGCGGCAGCAGTCGCTACGGCGACAGCGTGGATCGACATGAATGGCAGAACAATGAAGTGAGACGCCTGCCCGGTACCGGGTTATCTGGCACCGCCGCACTGGAGGAAGCCAGGCGCGTTCAGGCGGATCGCCGGGCCCGCTACGGTCACATCGCCGGCCCCGCGGCTGCTCCGCCGGTGAGGTCGCCCTAGCAGGCGTGGCAGCTCTGCGCGGCGATCAGGCCGCGAACTGCAGGACGGCAAGCAGCAGGCCGCCAAAGCCCGCTACAGCCGCCAGGTTCACCCAAATCTGCGAAGTTTTCATTGCATCTCGCCTCACTGGCGTCAGTTGTGTGATTCAGTACCACTTTCACCTGTGTATAGAGGTGCTATTCCCGTGCCAAGGCCGCCGGGGTGCGCTGTTTTAGCAATCAAAACAGACGCTTGAAGCAGTGGCGAAAAAACTGGCGAGGTCTTCGAAAAATCAGGCGCAACTATTACCCGGGCGGAATGGGTGACAAAATCTGCGCATTTCCGCCGTAATCCGACGTTTTGAGCGGTGTTCTACCGTGTGCAGCAATAACTAAGGACCGATTGCGACCCCAGTACCGGGTATGGCCGGTGTCGCTGATCGATGGCCGGTTTGGAGGCCCAGGCAGTGGACAAGAGTGACCGCCACCAGGCCAGGGGCGGTCACGGTCAGGCCTTAGTTCAGCGAGACTTCCTGCAGGTCGTTGGCCAGGGACTGGCGTACCGCGTCATCGAGCTGTACTCCGTCGATGGGCAGTGCGGGATGGTCGATGCCGATCGTAATGGCTGCACCGCTGCGGGCAGCGCTGACCATGCTGCTGTCGAGTTCATAGCGCATGAAATGCACCGATGAGGTCTTGTCTGCCGTGGAACGGTCCAGGTCTTCGTCGGCAATCGGGTAGACGCGCTCGCAGCCCTCGACCTGCATCCAGACCTTGTCTTCAATACCGATCATCTCGGCCAGGCGCAGGGCGCGTTCCTGCGGGTCGTCGTATTCCAGCATGAAGGTGGCCTTCCAGTTGCTACCGTCCGGTATCAGCGGATTGTAGGCTTCCAGTTCCTCCATGATGCCTTCGACCTCGAAAACCTTCTCGATGCGCAGCATCTCCTGGATCTGGTACTTGATGGTCAGTGCGTCCTCGAAGTAAAGCCTTGCATGCTCGCCGAGAGCGACCTGGCGGGATTTCTTGTGCTCCAGCACCCTGGCGCGGAAAGTCGGTCGCTCAACTGCATAGTCTTCCAGGGACCAGAGGTCGTCGCGTGAGAGATGTACCATCCTCATTTCCTCTTTGCTTGATTCTGTTCTGTTTTGCCGCTACAGGCCGTAGGCCATGCGCAGCAGCGTCATGGGGTGGGTGGCCTCGTCGACCTTCTCCGACAGGTTGGCGATGTGCACGGCAGCCATCGGGCAATCGCTGGCGAGGTATTTGGGTTCCAGCTGGTCGACCTTGCGGACGATGGGCCTGCCAATCTTGATCGACTTGGCGCGGGTCTCTTTTTTCACTGCATAGGTGCCGTCGTGGCCGGAACAGCGCTCCTGCGCATGCACCTCGGTGTCGGGTACCAGGTTCAACACATCGCGGGTCTTCAGGCCAATGTTCTGGACCCGCAGGTGGCAGGACACCTGCCAGGCCACGTCACCGAGTGCCTTGGGGAACTCGGTCTTGAGGCCGCCTTCCTTGTGCCGCAGCCACAGGTACTCGAAGGGGTCGAAGAATGCCTCCTTCACTTTCTGTACCTCGGGGTCGTCCGGGTACAACAGCGGCAGTTCCTGCTTGTACATCAGGACACAGGAGGGAATGGGAGCAGTGAGGTCATAACCCTCGTCGGCGAGCTTCGCCAGCACGGGGATGTTCTGCTGTTTGAGTTTGTCGACGGTCTCCAGGTCGCCCAGGTCGAACTTGGGCATGCCGCAGCAGGCTTCCTTCGGCACGATATCGATCATCACGCCGTTGTGCTGAAACACCTTCATGAAGTCCTCACCGATGCCCGGTGTGTTGTAGTTACCGTAGCAGGTGGCGTAGAGGGCAAGCTTGCCGGTGGTGCCGTTCATCGGCACCGGCTCGATGGGCGTGACCATGGCGGCGGCGCGCTTTCTCAGTGTGTTTCGATGGTACTCGGGTACCGGTGCCTCCTGGTGCACGCCCAGCGTATTCTCAAGTACCTTGCGGAAGCCCGAGGACTTGTTGAGCGCGTTGACAGTGACATCGACCAGCGGAATGGTCGCCAGCTTGCTGACAGCGTCGGTGTTGGTCAGTACCCGGTCGCGAAACGGGACACCTTCCTCCTTGAAGCGCTGTGCCTTGGCGCGCAGCATCAGGTGCGGAAAGTCGACGTTCCAGTCATGGGGCGGGACGTAGGGGCATTTGGTCATGTAGCAGAGGTCGCACATGTAGCACTGGTCGACCACCTTGATGTAGTCGGCCTTGTCGACACCGTCGACTTCCATGGTGTCGGATTCGTCCACCAGGTCGAACAGGGTCGGGAAGGAATCGCACAGGCTTACACAGCGTCGGCAGCCGTGGCAGATGTCGTAGACGCGCTCGAGTTCCTGCTCAAGATCCTGCTTGTCCCAGAACTGGTCGCTTTTCCATTCGATGGGGTGGCGGGTAGGGGCTTCCAGACTGCCTTCACGCACGGCCATGGTCGACTCCGGTAAATGGCGACAGGCCGGCGCTCAGCGCGACCCGAAGCTAAAGATAGGGGTTGGCGGGCTGGAGGATACCAGCCCGCCCTGGTGACTTTGATTCGCAGAATCAGTCGTCGAGGTTGTCCAGCGCCTTCTGGAAGCGGTTGGCGTGGCTGCGCTCAGCCTTGGCCAGGGTTTCCATCCAGTCTGCGATTTCATCAAAACCCTCATCGCGAGCGGTTTTGGCCATGCCCGGGTACATGTCGGTGTACTCGTGGGTTTCACCAGCGATGGCTGCTTTCAGGTTGTCCGAGGTACCACCAATGGGCATGCCGGTGGCGGGATCGCCGACTTCTTCCAGGTACTCCAGGTGACCGTGGGCATGACCGGTTTCACCTTCCGCGGTAGAGCGGAATACCGCGGCGACGTCGTTGTAACCTTCCACGTCGGCCTTGGCTGCGAAGTACAGGTAGCGACGGTTTGCCTGGGATTCACCGGCAAAGGCGTCTTTGAGGTTCTGTTCGGTTTGGCTGCCTTTCAAGGACATAGTGGTCTCCTGTCGAAACGTGACGTGATGGCCCGGGGCTGACCGCCAGCCCCGCGTCTGTTTTGCCGTGGCTAGCGAAATGCCTGCCGCCGTTGCTTCAGCTGTGAGGTATCTCTCAGCTGTTAGCTACGGGACCAACAAGACGCTGTATCACAGCGCTGGATAAAAGAGCCTAGCCCGCGTGGGGCTATTCGTATAATCCAAATTTTGCGAAAGCTTGATCGGAATTATCGATAGGCCGATACTGCTCCCGACTTCTTACCTAGAGGGTAGCACGTGACAAGACAACCGACCTTGAAGCAGCTCAAGTACCTGTGCGCCGTGGCCGAGCACGGCCACTTCGGCAATGCTGCCAAGGCCTGCCACGTCTCCCAGTCCACCCTCAGTGCCGGCATTCTCGAGCTTGAGGAGGCGCTCGGTGCCTCGCTGGTGGAGCGCAATAATCGCCAGGTGATCCTGACCGGTCTCGGCAGCGACGTGGTGCAGCGCGCCCAGTCCATCCTGCTCGATGTCGAGGACCTGATGGCCCTTTGCGATGCCTCCAGCGCGCCGTTCTCCGGCAAGATGCGCCTGGGTGTTATCCCCACCATCGCGCCGTACATTCTGCCCGCCCTGCTCAAGCGCCTGCGCAAGGAGCACCCGGACTTCCAGCTTTATATTCGCGAGGACCTGAGTGGCCACCTGGTGGATGCCCTGCAGCATGGCGAGTTGGACGTGCTGTTGCTGGCCCTGCCTTTCCCGGCGGAGAAGGTCGAAACCATGCACCTGTTTGAAGACGCCTTCGTGTTCGCCTGCCCAAGCAGTCACCAGTTGGCCCGGGAAGGGGAGCTCAGCACCTCGGAGCTGCGCAGCCAGGAGTTGCTGCTGCTGGAGGATGGCCACTGCCTGCGCGACCACGCGCTTGAGGCCTGCAAGCTCAAGGAAACCGAGATCGATATTCCCTACCAGGCCACCAGCCTCAACACGATTGTGCAGATGGTCGCCAACGGCATCGGCGTGACCCTGTTGCCGCAGATGGCGCTGGATGCCCGCATTCTCTCCGGCACCGAGGTGTGCACCCGCAGCTTCAAGGAGCAGAACGTGGCCCGCAGCATCGGCCTGATGTGGCGCAAGAAGACCCCGCGCCGGGCCGAGTTCACACTGCTCGGCAAGTTTATCGCCGAGCAGTATGACGCTGCCAAGGCGGCCTGATACTCAACGTCGGCTGCCGTTGGAAGTGAATGGCGGCTTCGTATTAATCCGCTTCTGCCCTGTGCGACACTTTTACCGCCGGTGCGCTTCGGCGCCGGCAGACCAACTGGACTCATTTATCAAGGAAAGCACTATGAAGATCCGCGCTTTTGCGTTGCTGGTGGTTTGGCTGTTCGCGTTTCAGGCCCAGGCCGACGTGATGGTCATGAAGAACGGCTCACGGATTGTCGGCACCCTGGTCAGCGCCGGCGACGGCACGATCAAGTTCGAGACTCCCTGGGGCGGCACCCTCGAGGTGGCCTCGGCCAACGTGGTGTCGGTGGAAACCGAGGCAACCACCACGGTGATGATGGCCGACGGTGAGATCTACCGTGACAAGCAATTGCTGGCCACCCAGGAGAACATCACCATCCAGCGTGAGGGGCAGGCGCCGCGTACTTACCCGGTCACGGATATTTCGCTGGTAAACCCCGATCCCTGGCTGCTCGGGGAAGGCTACAACTTCTTTGGCCGTGTCACCGGCGCCTTCCAGGCCGAGCGCGGTAACTCCGAGACCGATGAGATTGATATTGGCTACCAGATGACATTCCGCAGTCTCGAGGATCGCTATGTGTTCAGGGGACTGGCCGAACTGGATGAGGCCAACAACGTCAGGGTCACCGAGAACGTGCAGCTGCGCAACAAGTACGATCGTTTCTGGGGTGATGATCCCGACAACTACTATGGTGGTAAGGTTCGCTTCGAGTACGACGACATCATCGGGCTCGAGCTCAGGACCCTGGTGGGGCCGCATATCGGCCGTGAACTGTTCGACAGCTCACTGCTGGAACTGCGCGGTGAGATCGGTGTCGTGTACGTCGATGAGCAGTTCGATGAAGCGGAAGACAACGACTACTACGGCAGCCTGATCGAGTTCGAAGGCGAGAGCGATATTCTCGGTTTTGGTACAACCCTCTACTTCTTCCACGACACCACCATCAATTTTGATGAGCTGGACGAGCCGCTTTCCAACACCACCATCGGGCTGCGCATGCCGCTGATTTACGGCTTTGAAACCGCGTTCGAGGCGCGCTACGAGTTCAACGGAACGGCACCGGAGGATGCCCAGCGCACGGATGAGACGTACACCTTCTCCATTGGTTATGCCTGGTAGGGGCCTTTTATGAGACCGCTCTCGGGTGGTGCCTTGATGAGTTATCGAGGCGCTCCATTACCAGTGAAACTATAAGGTCGGGTGCTGGCGTAGCGGTAGGAACTGCACTGCAAATGCGGCTTTCTAGGCCGCGTTGCTTGTCCTGATAGTAGTGGCGAGTTGTGCCAGCAGCGGCAGGGTGTCGTCGAGAGCAAGGCAGGCATCGGTGATGCTCTGGCCGTAGACTTCGGCCTTGCCGTCCACCACCGGCTGGTTGCCCGCCACCAGGTGGGATTCCATCATCACCCCGCGGATCGCCTTTTCACCCGCGGCGATCTGTTCTGACAGTGAAGCCACCACCTCGGCCTGGCGTGCCGGGTCCTTGCGGCTGTTGCCGTGGCTGCAGTCGACGATGATGGACGGGGTGAGATCCTGGGCGAGCAATGCTTCCCTGGCCTGCTGGATGAATTCCGGGCCGTAGTTGGGCCCGGTATCGCCGCCACCGCGCAGGATCAGGTAGCTGTGCGGGTTGCCGGTGGACTGCAGGATGGCGGCCATACCCTCCTTGGTCAGGGACGGAAACCAGTGGGGGTGCCCGGCGGAGCGAATGGCGTCGATGGCCACGTTGATGGCACCCGAGGTGGCGTTCTTGAAACCGACCGGCATGGACAGGCCCGAGGCCAGTTCCCGGTGTACCTGGCTTTCCACGGTGCGGGCGCCGATGGCTCCAAAGCTCACCAGCTCCGCGTAGTACTGGCCCAGCGTGGTATCGAGGAATTCACTGGCTGCCGGCAGCCCCAGTTCCGCCACGTCCAGCAGCACCTGGCGCGCCAGGTGCAGGCCCTTGTTGATGTGAAAGCTGCCGTCCAGGTCCGGGTCGTTGATCAGGCCTTTCCAGCCGACAATAGTGCGCGGTTTTTCGAAGTACACCCGCAGCACCGGGTAGATGGCGTCAGTCAGGCTGTCGCTGCCGGCTTTAAGGCGGCTGGCGAAATCCAGCAGTGCCGCCGGGTCGTGCACCGAGCAGGGCCCGACGATGACCAGCAGGCGAGGGTCCTCGCCCGCCAGGATGCGTTCGATGGTCTGCCGCGCCTGCTGCACAAACTGCGCCGAGCCTTCCGGCAGGGGCAGTTCATCCGCCAGCACGGCGGGGCTGATCAGCGGCTGGGATTTGCCAATCCGCAGGTCATCGGTACGCGGTTCCATGGGGTGTTCTCGCTGGAGCGGGCCAGCATTCTGTCGCAGCGCAAGGGCAGGCGCAAGTTGGGTGGCGCCTGCCACCTGCCACGGCTATAGTGAATGCAAATTTCACAACCCCGAGACCGACGCCATGCGCATCCTGATCGCCCTGCTTTTCGTGCTGGCACTGCCAGCGTCAGCCGATGATGATGAAAACCGGATCCCCCGTTCCGGCTTCCTGGACGACGCGACCTATGACCGCCTCGAGTTGGTCAATATCCCCAACGATGAAGCGGCGCGGCGCTGGTTGGGCCCAAATCTCAACTTCGCCAATTACAAGACGGTGTTGATCGACCCGGTGGTGCTGTACCCCGAACCGGAGGCCGGCGAGCAGGTCAGCGTGGAAACCCTGGAGGCCATCAGTGCCTACAGCACGAAGCTGTTGAACGAGAAAATTGGCTCCGTATTGACCCTGGCAGAAGAACCCGGTCCGGAAGTCCTCCGGGTGCGCGGTGCACTGACCGGCGTATCAGTCACCACTGAAGGCATGAAGCCTTACGAAATTGTGCCTGTGGCTGCCGTGCTCGGTGGCTTCAAGGCGTTGACCGGCAAGCGCGACCGCGACGTGTGGGTGTTCTTCGAGATGCGTTTTGAAGACAGCGAGAGTGGGGAACTCGTGGGTGCCAGCTTCCGCAGCGTTAAGGGTGAGCAGCTCAAGGGCAAGAAGGACCAGCTCAGCCTCGACGATATGAAAGAAAGCCTGGACACCGTGACCGATGACGGTAGCGAGGTCTTTGACCAGACTCTCAAGGCCAATACGCCCTAAGCCAAACCCCGCCGTCAGGCAGACCCGGAGCGGCGCTCAACCAGCGCCGCCTGTATTTCCTGCAGGCGCTGTTCGCTCAGTGACACTCTGAAGCTGAAATAGAATGCCACCAGCAGTGGCGCCAGAATTCCCGCCGCCATAAACACCGCGAAGGCGTCCAGTGTGGCCCGCTCGATGGTGCCCGGGGCCATGCCTCGCTGCAGGCCGACAAGATCGAGGACCATCCCACCGTAAAGCGGCCCCAGGGCGGTGGCCAGCTTCTGGGCGAACAGGGAGGCCGCGAACAGTGCACCCTCCTGCCGCCGGCCATGCGCCAGGTCGTTCTCATCGGCAATGTCCGCCACCAGCGACTGGCTGGCGATGCCGCGCAGGATGAAGAAGAACATCCACAGCAACATCTGCAGGAACAGGCTCCAGAACACCGCGGGATGGCCGTTGTCCGGCAGCAGGCCGGCCAGTCGCGCCGCATAGGGCCAGACGCCGTCGATGATCATGAGCGCGCAGGTGAGCCGCAGGATGGTGTGCTTGGCGACCCGGCTGCCCAGCCAGTGGATGGCAAACATGGCGCCGGACACACCCAGCAGGGAGGGGATGGCCAGGATCAGGGCGATATCACGGGACGATAGCTCCCAGAAATAGATAGACGCCAGCATGTGGGTGGCGATCAACACGCCGTAGGACACGCTGGCGGCCACGTCGAAAGCCAGCAGTTGGCGGAAATTATTGATCTTCAGGGTCGCGAGGAAGTCGGCAACGAACTGCCTCAGGCCTGGCTCGGGCTCGGCGCCGGAGCTGTGCTCCGGATTGGCATACTGGCGGGTGGACCAGATGGTGACCAGGCCAACGATCCAGGTGGCGATGCAGGACAGCAGTCCGTAGACCGGGTAATTTCCGCGCTCGAAGCGGCCGTCCACCTCGCCATACTGGTTAAACAGCAGTACCAGGGCCGTCGCCGGAATCAGCACCGTGAACAGGAACACGAAGAACATGCGGGCGCCGAGAATGCTGCTGCGTTCCCGGTAGTCGCTGGTCATCTCGGCCGACAGAGCCAGGTGGGGTATGGCGAAGACCGACAGGGTGGTGCGAATCCAGATCGACCAGAACGCCAGCCACAGGGTCAGCAGCGACTGGCTTGCCACCACGCTGTCCGGTACCAGGAACAGGCCGATGAAGCCCAGGCCCATGGGCAGGGTGCCCGCTACCATGAACGGGTGGCGGCGGCCCCAACGGCTGTTGAGCCGGTCAGACCAGGCGCCGATCACCGGGTCGGACAGCGCATCGAACACCACGGCGATCGCCAACGCCAGGCCCGCGGCGGTGCCGGCAAGTCCCAGCACCTGGGTGTAGAACAGCAGCACGAAGGCACTGTAGGCCGCCTCCTTGATGGAGAACATGGCCCCGCCCAGGCCGTAGCCCAGGCGCGCGCCGAAGCTGGTCATACGCCGACCGACACTACCTCAACGGGTACACCGTTGACCGCGGCATTGCCGGACAGGGCATCCAGCGCCAGTTCGTCGGTGATGTCGTTCACGCTGACACCGGCATGTGCCGCAGCGGTTTCCAGCCGTACGCCGCTGCGATCATGTCCGTAGCCGTGGGGCATGCTTACCACCCCGGGCATGATGTCTTCGGTGGCTTCCACCGGCAGCGTGACGACCCCGGCCCGGGAACGCACGCTGACCTCGTCTGCGTTATCGATACCGCGGGCCGCCATGTCCCGCGGGTGCATCATCAGCGTGCAGCGAGGCTTGCCTTTCACCAGGCGCCGGTAGTTGTGCATCCAGGAGTTGTTGGAGCGCACGTGGCGACGACCGATCAGCAACAGGCTGCCGCTGTCGCCCTGCATGCCCTGGCGCAGGCGTTCAATATCGGCCAGCGGTTCCGGCGTAGCGCAGTGAATGATCTTGTCGGCAGTAAACAGGCGCTCCGGCAACTGCGACTTGAGCGGCCCGAGATCGACGCCGGAGGGATTGTCCTGCAGGGCGGCGAGATCGAGGTCGTAGGGCCCGGCCTGCAGGGCCATGTCGATCAGCTCGCGCGGCGCCGGCGTCGGCCGCGACTCCCTGTCCAGGTAGCCCGCGAAGCGACGCCCCAGCTCATTGAAGATTTCCCAGTCGTGCAGCGCATCTTCGGGTTTCTCGAACACCGGTTCGTTCATGCGTGCGGTGTTGCGGATGGCGTTGACGTGGAAGCCGATATCGTAGTGGTCGTGCTCCAGCGGCGAGGTCGGCGGCAGGATAATGTCGGCGTGACGCGTGGTCTCGTTGATGAACGGGTCGAGTGACACCATGAAGTCCAGGCTGTCCAGTGCGTCGTCCAGCTGCCGTCCGTTGGGGGTGGAAAGCACCGGGTTGCCGGCGCCGGTGAACAGGGCGCGAATCTGGTCCTCACCCGGGGTGGTGATTTCTTCGGCCAGCGCGGCCGCGGGGATCTCCCGGTCGAACTCCGGCAGGCCACGCACCCGGCTGTGGTGGCGGCCGAAGCCGCCGCGGCCGGTATTGGCGACATTGTCGAAGGCGGGTAACGCGAACAGCATGCCACCCTCCCGGTCCAGGTTGCCAGTGGCGATATTGATAATCTGGATGAGCCACTGGCAGAGTCCGCCAAAGGCCTGGGTGGACACGCCCATGCGGCCGTAGCAAATGCCGGCGCCGGCGGCCGCCAGTTCGCGGCCGATGCCGCGGATGGTATCGGCTTCCATACCGCAGAAACCGGCCACCGTTTCCGGGGTGAAATCCGCACAGGCCTCGGCCACCGTGTCGAGGCCGCTGACAAAGTCCGAGAGGCGGCCCGGGTCAGCAAGCTTCTCTGCGAACAGCGTGTTCAACAGCGCCAGCAGGAAGGCTGCGTCGGTACCCGGTCGGATGAAGTGATGCTCGCTGGCCAGCTCCGCGGTCTCCGTGCGGCGAGGGTCGATCACCACCAGCTTGCCGCCGCGTTTCTTCAGGTCCTTGATGCGCTGCCTGACGTCGGGCACGGTCCAGATGCTGCCGTTGCTGGCGATGGGGTTGGCGCCCAGCATCAGGAAGTACTCGGTACGGTCGATATCCGGAATCGGGAACATCAGCTTGTGGCCGAACAGCCAGATGCCCACCAGGTGGTGGGGGAGCTGGTCCACCGAGGTGGCCGAAAAGCGATTGTTGGTGCGGATGTGGGTAAACAGGGCGGACTGGTGGGTCATCATGCCGTAGTTGTGCACCGACGGATTGCCCATGTACACGCCGATGGCATTCACACCGTGGCGTTCGTGCACCTCGGCCAGCCGGCGCGCGGTGGTGTCCAGCGCTTCTTCCCAACTGATGGTCTGCCAGTCGACGCTGCCGTCCTCGGCCACGACTTTTTTCACCGGTGCGCGCAGGCGATCCGGGTCCTCGTGAAGGTCCTTGAGGGCGACCGCCTTGGGGCAGACGTGGCCGCGGGACAGGGGGTCGTTCTCGTCGCCACGGATATCGACAATCTCGCCGTTGTCGACCTCGATCTTCAATCCACAGATGGCCTCGCACAGGTGGCAGGCCCGGTAGTGTGTCGTCATGCTGCAGTCCTCAGGCCCTGGACCAGGGCCGTACATTCGGCGCGCTCCAGGAAGCGCGGTACCGGGTAGCCGGCGCCTTCCTTGAGCGCGGCGCTGACAATCTCTTCGATGTGTTCGTCCTTGATCACGTCCGTGGTGCGGGGGATGCCGATCTCTTCATTCAGCGCCCAGATGCGGTCGATGAACTTGCGCACCAGGTCTTCACGGGGTTCGGTTTCGTCGCCGAGCTCGCAGTACACCGCCAGCTCTGCCAGCCGCTCGCCGGCACTGTCCTTCATCAATTCCAGCACGTGGGGTAGCACCATGGCATTGGCCAGGCCGTGGGGCACGCCGTAGTGGCCGCCCAACTGGTGGGAGACCGCGTGGACATAGCCGACCAGGCAGGTGGTGAAGGCCAGCCCGGCGTAGTAGGAAGCCAGTGCCATCGACTCCCGCGCCGCCATGTCTTCACCGTTGGCGCAGGCCCGCTCCAGGTTGTTGAGCACCAGCCGGGTCGCCGAGCGGCCGAACTGCAGGCACTCGGGGGTATCCCAGGTATTGATGTAGGACTCCACCGCGTGGGTCAGCGCATCCATGCCGGTGGCGGCGGTGATATGCGGCGGCAGGCCCTTCATGATATTCGGGTCCAGGGCGGCAGCGGCGGGAATCACCTTGGGGTCTGCCACCATCAGTTTTTCGTGGGTCTCGTCATCGGAGATAACCGCCACGATGGTCACCTCCGAACCGGTGCCGGCGGTGGTCGGTACTGCGAACAGCGGCAGCGAGGGCAACTTGCCCTTCTTGAGGCCGACACAGTCCAGCGCCTTCAGGTTGTTGGCCGCGGCCAGGGCCATCACCTTGGCCGCATCGATTGAGCTGCCGCCGCCAATCGCGAGCACGCCGTCACAGGCCTCGCGCTTGAGCACCTCGATGCCGGCGTCCACCACACCCACTGTGGGGTCCGGCTTGACTCCGTCGTAGACGGCGGTGGCGACGCCCTTGGCGCTGAGCCGGGCGATCGCCTGTTGGGGAATGCCGAGATCCATCAGCGGTTTGTCGGTGACGATAAGGATTTTCTTCAGGCCCACATGGGAGATGCTCTCGCACAGGTCCAGTGCCGCGTCCTTGCCAACGAATACGGCCGGCCGCGGCTTGGGCTCCATGACAATGCCCTTCTTCAGGGAGAGCATGGTCTTGTAACCCAGTTCCTTAAAAAATCCCGGCATTGATACCTCCTCATTATCCTCGGCTGGACTGCCCGGCATATTGATCGGGCTCCAGCTCGTCTTATCGCGAAAACCGGACGGGCAGTCTCGCAGTCCCGATCTAATATGTAAATGTTGAACGCAACGGAGAGCCGTACATGAAAACAGCAGTCATTATCGGGGTGGGCCCGCTGCAGGGCCTTGGCGCGGTATTGTGCCGCTCGGCAGCGAGCCAGGGCCTGCACGTGGTAGCCGCCGGTCGCTCGGCGGACAAGCTTGAAGCCGTGGTCGCCGCGATCGAAGCCGACGGTGGCGCCGCCACGGCGGTGAGCTGTGACACGACCGATGAAGCCCAGGTGGTCGCCTTGCTGGATGCCGCCGAGGCCATCGCCCCGGTGGACCTGGCCATCTACAACGCCGGCAACAATATGCCCAGCAATTTTCTCGAAACCAGCGTCGAGCACTTCGAGAAGTGTTACCGGGTGGGCCTGCTGGGTGGCTTCCTGTTCTCCCGGGAAGTCCTGCGCCGCATGGCGCCGCGGGGCGCCGGTTGCCTGCTGTTTACCGGTGCCAGCGCGTCGATGCGCGGCAAGCCCGGATTCGCGGCCTTCACCGCCGCCAAGGGAGGGCTTCGCAACCTGGCCCAGAGCCTGGCGCGGGAGTTCAACCCCCAGGGGGTGCATGTCGGCCACGTGGTGGTCGATGGCGGCATCTACGGCGAAAAAATCGAGAAACACTTCCCGGAGTTCTATGAGCATGCCGGTGAAGAGGGCCTGATCGGCCTGACCGGTATTGCCCAGGCCTTCATGTACCTCTACCAGCAGCCGCGCAATGCCTGGAGTCATGAGCTGGACCTGCGCACCCACCAGGAGAACTTCTGAGCCCGGCCGGTACCTTTGCTTTCCATGCCCGGGGGTGCTCGCTATCCTGTAGCGCAGAACAACAAACCGAGTTACCGGGGAATTCGCTTGTCCAGAACTCTGCCTTCAGTGGTGCTGGGTGTCCTGGCATTGCTGCTTGCTGCCTGCAGCGAGGAGGCGCCCGTCGAAGAGGCGGTGCGGGTCGTGTTCGTGGACGTGGAGCAGCGCGACGTCACCATTTTCGCCAACTACGTCGGGCGCACCGAGGCCTCCCAGCGTGTCGAGGTGAACGCCAGGGTAGACGGATTCCTGGAGCAGATCGCATTTGTTGAGGGCAGTACGGTCGCTGAAGGCACTACCCTCTACCGCATTGATCCCAGGCCCTACCAGGCCAATGTCGACCGTTTGCAGGCCGTGCTCAGCAGCCGCCAGGCGCAGTTGGAAAAGTTCCGGCGCGATGCCGCTCGCATCGGGCCCCTGTTCGAGGAAGATGCCGCCAGCCAGCTCGACTTCGATGAGGCGGTCAGTGCGGTGGAAACCGGAGAGGCCGCGGTACGGGAAGCCAGCGCTGAACTGGAACGGGCCCAGCTGGAGCTCGACTACACCAATATCCAGGCGCCTATCGGCGGCGTCATCGGTGCGTCCGTGGTGGATGTCGGTGCGTTGATCCGGGCCGGGTCCAGTGAGCCGCTCACTACCGTGAGCAGCATCGATCCCATCTACGTGAACTACGCCATGTCGGCACTGGATTACCTGAACGCCCGCCGCCGGGTGCGCAGCTACTGGGAGCAGCGCCGCCAGGAGATCGAGGGCAAGGCCCTGGAGGGCGAGGTGTCGATCACGCTGCCGGACGACACCGTGTACCGCTACCAGGGCCGGGTGGGCTTCACAGACCCCCAGGTGAACCCCGAAACCGGCACCTTCGCCGTGCGCGCCATTGTGCCCAACCCTGACAAGGAATTGCTGCCTGGCCAGTACACGCGGGTGCGCATGCCGCTGGAGGTGCGTCGCGATGCCCTGCTGATCCCGGAGGAGAGCATCATCATCGAGCAGGGCGGAGTGTATGTGAAAGTGATCCTGCCCAATAACCGGGTAGAGCAGCGGCTGATCTTCACCGGCGCCACCATCGAGGGCAAGCTCATCGTGGAGCGCGGCCTGGTGGCGGGGGAGCGCATCATTGTCCACGGCATCAACAAGGTCTACCACGGCTCCCTGGCGGACCCGGTGACCCTGGCGGACTACGAGGCCGAGCTGCAGGCTGAGAAGAACGCCCAGGTGAACCTGGAATCGGTCATCGATGAAGTCCGCGAAGAGGTGCAGCAGGCCGCCGACGAGGCGACTGAGGCCGACGGGGAAACAGGCACGCCGCAGTGATTTCCCGCTTCTGTATCGACCGGCCAATCTTCGCGATGGTGATCTCCATCGTCATCGTGCTGGTGGGTACGCTGTCTGTGCTGTCTCTGCCGATCGACCAGTACCCTGACATCACGCCGCCAGCCGTCAGCGTCAGCACCACCTTCCCGGGCGCCACCGCCCGCAGCGTCGCGGAATCGGTCTCCGCCCCCATCGAGAAACAGCTCAATGGGGTCCCCAACATGGACTTCATTACCTCCACTTCCAAGAACAACGGCGGCGCGCTGGTCACGGTGACCTTCCAGGTGGGCACCAATGTGGACCTGGCTGCGGTGGACGTGCAGAACGAGGTGAAGCTGGCCGAGGCGGACCTGCCGGTGGATGTGATGCAGGAAGGGGTATCGGTGGAGAAGCTCGCCAACGTGGAGCTGATGAAAATCGCCATCCGCTCTGACGACCCCAAGTTCGACGAGATCTACCTGTCGAACTACATGAGCATCAATATCAACGACGAGATGAAGCGGGTGCCGGGCGTGGGCCGTACCCGCAACAACGGCGCCCGCCGCTATTCCATGCGCATCTGGCTGAAGCCGGACCGACTCACCGCTTACGGCCTGACCACATCGGATGTGATGGATGCCGTGCGTGAGCAGAACGTGGCGACCGCGGCCGGGGTCATCGGCGGCCAGCCCACCAGCGGCGACGTCAAACTCACTTACCCGGTCTCCGCCGAAGGGCGACTGGAGACCGCTGAGGAGTTTGGCGAGATCATCGTGCGCGCCGACCCGGACGGCTCCATGGTGCGGGTGCGTGACGTGGCACGGGTGGAACTGGGCGCCAAGGCCTACACCCTGGACTCCAGGCTGGATGGTGGGCCCGCGGCAGTGCTCGGCATCTACCTGCTGCCCGGCGCCAATGCGCTGGAAGTCTCGCAGCGCGTGCGTGAGCGCATGGCGGCATTGGAAGAGCGTTTCCCGGAGGGGCTGGAGTGGCTGGTGGTTTACGACAGCGCCGAGTTTATCCAGCAGTCCATCAATGAGGTGATCATCACCCTGGTGGAAGCCCTGCTGCTGGTCATCCTGGTGGTCTATCTGTTCCTGCAGGACTGGCGCACCACGCTGATCCCCAGCCTGGCGGTGCCGGTGTCGGTGATCGGTACTTTTATTGCCATGCTGGTGCTGGGGTTCAGCCTGAACACCGTCAACCTGCTGGCCCTGGTGCTGGTGATTGGCATTGTGGTGGACGACGCCATCGTGGTGGTGGAAAACGTGGAACGGCTGATGAACGAAGAGGGCCTGTCCGCGCGCGATGCCACGGTGCGTGCCATGAATGAACTGACAGGCGCATTGATTGCCACTTCACTGGTACTGGCGGCGGTGTTTATCCCGGTGGCCTTGTTGCCCGGCATCACCGGTATCCTCTACCGGGAATTTGCCGTCACCATCACGGTAGCGGTGCTGTTGTCCACGGTGGTGGCTCTCACCCTCAGCCCGGCCCTGTGCGCGATTCTCATGAAGCCCGGCGGCGCGGGCAAAAACGCCCTGTTCCGGAAAATCGACGACTGGCTGGAGCGCGGTGCCGAGCAGTTTGGCAACGGCGTGGGCATGACCCTGGGCTATGTGCGCAGGACTTTGCTGGGCTTCCTGTTGATGGGTGCCGTCGCCTGGCTGCTGCTGGGGCAGGTGCCCTCCAGCTTCATGCCGGTAGAGGACAAGGGCCTGTTCTACGTGGACATGGAGATGCACCAGGGCTCCAGCGTCAATCGCACCAAGCCGGTGCTGCACCGGGCGGAAGCCTTTGTGTTGTCACATCCCGCGGTCAAGCACGTGTTCACCCTGGCGGGTGAGAACCGCCGCTCGGGGGGCAACGAGGCCAACGGCCAGATGGAGGTGATTCTCAAGTCCTGGGCGGAGCGCAGTGACAACGGCTACACGGTAGAGAAAGTGATCGATGAAGTGCGCGCCGAGCTGGAGACCTATCCGGAAATCACCGTCCAGGTGTCGCAGCCACCCGCCATTCCCGGCCTCGGCTTGGGCAGCGGCGTCGACCTGGTGCTGCAGGATCTCACCGGCTCCAACTGGGAAGGCCTGCTGGAGGCCACCGAGAACGTGGTCCAGAAAGCCAACCAGCACCGGGTGTTGACCGGGGTGGCGAGCCCGGTGCGCCCGGAGACCCCGGAGCTGTTCCTGGACGTTGACCGCGCCGAGGCCAAGGCCCTGGGGGTGCCGCTGGCAGATATCTACCGCACCATGCAGGCACTGACCGGCTCGGTGATCGTCAACGATTTCAATCTTTATGGCCGCGTCTACCGGGTGCGCATGCAGGCCGAGGACGAGTTCCGCGAGCGGCCCGACGCATTGCAGTATTTTTATGTGCGCTCCAACACCGGCGCCATGGTGCCGCTGACCGTGCTGGCCAGCCTCGACTATTCCACGGGCCCCGCCGCCATCGATCATTTCAACCTGTTCACCGCTGCCGGCGTATCCGGTGACCCGGCCCAGGGTTACTCCACCGGCGACGCGGTGGCGGCCATGCGCGACGTGCTGGACGAAAGTCTGCCGCCGGGGATCGGCTACGAGTGGGCAGGCCTGACCGCCTATGAGATCAAGGCCGGCGGCCAGGCGGTGGTGGCCATGGTGCTGGCCGTGGTGTTCGTTTACCTGTTCCTCTGTGCGCTGTACGAGAGCTGGACGGTGCCGCTGGCGGTGCTGCTGATCGCCCCCTCTGCCATCTTCGGCGCCCTGCTGGCGGTGTGGCTGCGGGGCCTGGAGAATAACCTGTTTTTCCAGGTGGCGATGGTGGCGCTGGTCGGCATGGCAGCGAAGAACTCCATCCTCATCGTCGAGTTTGCCAAGCAACTGGTGGAGGATGGCAAGGGTTTCAGCGAAGCCGCACTGGCGGCCGCTCGGCTGCGCTTCCGCCCGATCATGATGACTGCCGTTTCGTTCATCTTTGGTGTAATGCCACTGGTGCTGTCCAGCGGCCCCGGCGCTATCGCCCGCCAGTCGATTTCCACCGCGGTACTCGGTGGGATGGTGGTCGCCACCTCCCTGGGTATCCTGATCGTGCCGCTGTTCTTTGTTCTGCTGGGCCGCTTCGACAAGCGCCTGGCCAGCGCGGCGGGCGGCGAATCCACCACCTCGGGGCCGGCCCTGGACGGTAACCTGCCGGGAGAGAGCCCCGCATGATGCGCGCGGCGTTGCTCACCCTGCTGCTGTCCGCCTGCATGGTCGGCCCGGACTACCAGCGGCCTGAGGTGGAAGCGCCGGAGCGCTGGCATGCGGACCTCGACTACGACCAGCTCGAAGGTTCGCCACTCTACGACCAGGAATGGGTGGAGATTTTCCAGGATGAAGAACTGCGCGCCCTGATCGACAAGGCCCTGGTCAACAACCGCGACCTGTTGCGCGCCATCGCCCGTATCGAGGAGGCTCGTGCCGGCAGCGTGATCGCCCGCTCGGCCCTGTTTCCCACCGTCGACCTGGAGCTGGCCGGGGAGCGTGAAGATGAATCGGCACTCACCAATGACAACCCGGAACAGGTTGACGAGATCTTCTTCGGCCCCACCCTGGCCTGGGAGCTCGACCTGTGGGGCCGTAACCGGCGCGCCAGCCGGGCATTTTTCGCGCGCTACCTGGCAGCCGAGTACGGCGCCCAGGCCGTGCGCCTGAGCCTGATTGCCGAGGTGTCCCAGGCCTACTTCGATGTGCAGGCCTCGGAAGCCCTGCTGGAAATCAACGTCGACACCCTGCGCTCCCGCGAGCGCGCGCTGGAGATCGCCGAGAAGCGCCACACTGGCGGCCTGACTTCCAAGCTGGAAGTGATCCAGTCCGAGGTGGAACTGGCCCAGTCACGAGCTGACATCCCCCCGGTGGAGCAGGCGATGCTCAACGCAGAAAACCGGCTGGCACTGCTGCTAGGCGAGCCGCCCAATCACAAGACGGTCAGCCGCCGCCTGCGCGACCAGTATGTGCCCGCCAGCGTTGCCGCCGGGCTGCCGTCGGAACTGCTGCGCCGGCGCCCGGACGTGCTGCAGGCCGAGCAGGAACTGCGTGCCGCCAGCGAAGCGGTGGGCGTGGCCACCGCGGGCTTGCTGCCCAGTATCCAGCTCACCGGCGCGCTGGGTTACGAGAGTTCGGAATTTGGCGACCTGATGGACAGCGACGGCGAGTTCTGGATAGTCAACCTCGACATCGCCATGCCCCTGTTCAACGCCGGCGCCCGGCGCGCGGTGCTGACCGCCGCGGAGAGCCGCTTCAACCAGTCTCGGCTCGCCTATGAACAGGTGGTGCTGGAGGCTCTGCGGGAGGTGTCGGATTCGCTCAACCAGTTCTACAAGGCCGGTGAAACCCTGCAGGCCCAGCAGGACCTGGAAAGGGCTTCTGCGGAGTACCTCAGCCTGGCCCGCAAGCGCTATCGCAACGGGGTGCTGTCCTACCTCGATGTACTGGATGCGCAGCGTCGCCTGCTGGATGCCCAGACCGGCCTGACCGAAGCCCGGCGCCTGCAGCTCGATGCCCTGGTCGATCTCTACAAGGCCCTCGGCGGCGGCTGGGACCCCGGCGCGCTGGAAGCAGTGGCTGAATCCGCCCAACGGTAGAGTTCTTCATCGGTTTTCGCTAATGATGTCGGCCAGCGACCAGGAGCACCCTCATGCCTGACTCCGTCACTGAGCCCACCCGCGCCTCTGCCGATACCGGGCACGCGCCGACCGCACAGGCCCGGCCCGGCCTGTTGACCTGGCTGGCGGTAGCCAGCCTGGTGTACCTGCTGCTGATTGGCGTCGGGGTTATCGGCGAAGGCTTTCGCTGGGTCTCCGGTGGGGACGAGGGCGCGGCGAAGATTTTTGCCTTTGCCCGCAACCCGCTGATCGGGGTTATTCTTGGCATCCTCGCCACCGCCCTGGTGCAGTCCTCCAGCACTGTCACCTCGGTGATTGTCGGGCTGGTCGCCGGCGGTGTGCCGGTGTCCATCGCCGTGCCGATGATCATGGGCGCCAACATGGGCACCACGATCACCAATACCATTGTCAGCCTGGGGGCGCTGCGCGAGCGCGACACCTTCAACCGCTCCTTCCAGGCGGCCACCGTGCACGACTTTTTCAACCTCTACAGCATCGTGATCTTCCTGCCTATCGAGGCCTACTTTCATCCCCTGGAGCGCATGGCAGGCCACATGTCCCACTGGTTCGTGGGCGGCAGCGGTGCATCGGTGAAGGAACTCAACGTGCTTGGGGCTATTACCAAGCCGGTGAGTGGCTTTGTTGTAGACCTGTTCCAGTTCCTGCCGCTGCTGGGAGGCTATCTTGCCATCGCGGCGGGCATTGGCATGGTCATCGCTTCGGTGCTCTACCTCGGTCGCCTGCTGCGCAGTGCCATGACCGCCCAGGCCAAGGGCATCGTGCAACTGGCGATTGGTCGTCATCCGATGGCCGGGGTAGCCTCAGGTACCGCCATTACGGTCCTGGTGCAGTCCTCGTCCACCACCACCTCGCTGGTGGTTCCGCTGGCGGGGGCCGGCATTCTCTCCACGAAGCAGGTGTTCCCCTTCACCATGGGTGCCAATATCGGTACCTGCATCACGGCGCTGCTGGCGGCGACCTCGGTCAGCGGTGCCAACCAGGAATTTGCCCTGCAGATTGCCCTGGTACACCTGATGTACAACGTGTTCGGGGTGGCCGTGTTCCTGGTAACACCCTGGCTGAAAGACCGCCCCGTGCGCTCTGCCGAATGGTTGGGCAACCGTACCGAGGAGAACCGGGCCTGGGCCTTCGGCTACGTGTTCCTGGTGTTTTTCCTGGTGCCGGGCCTGGTGCTGGGCGGTGAGATGTTGTTGTCGGATGAGCCGCCGGTAGTGACCGCGCCGGGCGAGGAAACCACCCGCGACCTGGAAGAGGCCGGCCTGCAGATCGAGTAGCGCTTGCTGGCAGCGCTGCGAACGGCTGTTCTATACTGCGCGGCCGTTTTCCCGCACAGACAACACACCGCGATGACCAAATCCCTGGTATTCCTGCTCAGCCTGGCCCTGGTGGCCTGCGCCCAGCTACCCAGCGCCACCAATGAGGTAGAGCCCGACCATCTGCGCGCCCACATCGAATTCCTGGCCTCGGATGCCGTGGAAGGCCGCAGCACCGGTACTACCGGGTACGACGTGGCGGCCGAGTACGTGGCCGCCGAGTACCGCAAACTGGGCCTCACGCCGGCGGGTGACGATGGCCACTATTTCCAGCAGGTACCCCTGCGCGAGCACAGGCTGATCGAGGGCAGCGCCAGTGTGGTGATAGAGAACGCCGCTGGGCGTACCGCGCTCAAGTACGCGCAGGACTTCATGATGGGTCCCGATCGCAATCGCAGCGCCGCCACCGTTGAGGCGGAACTGGTATTTGTGGGTTACGGCATCGTAGCGCCGCGCTTTGGCCACAACGATTACGCGGGCCTGGATGTGAGCGGCAAGATCGTGGTGCTGCTGTCGGGCCGCCCGGAAGCCTGGCCCACCGAGGAAGGTGCCCACCTGGCCTCCAGTTTCGAAAAGACGCGCCATGCGGTGGAGCGCGGTGCGGTGGGGCTGGTGATGCTGCATACACCCAGGGAAGAGGCTGTCTTTTCCTGGGCCAGGAGTGTCGAGTACCTGGGCCGACCCAGCATGAGTTGGGTGGGTCCGGATGGCATCCCCAGCAACTACTTCCCTGAGATACAGGGTGCCGCCACGCTGAACCTCGATGCCGCGGGTGTGCTGTTTGAAGGTGCGCCGGTGGCTATCGAGGAAATCTTCCGGCGTGATACCGAACAGGAGCTGATCGAGGGCTTCGCGCTGCCCGGTCGTATCGCGCTGGCGCGCAAGTCCAGCTATCGCGAGTTGACGTCTCCCAATGTGATCGGCGTAATCGAGGGCAGCGACCCGGTTTTGAAGAGCGAATACATCGTCTACAGCGGCCACCTGGACCACCTTGGGGTGATCCCGAATGAGCAGGGCGTTGCGGAGATCTACAACGGCGCCATGGACAATGCCGCCGGTATCGCCACCCTGCTGGAAACCGCCCGCGTACTGAAAACCGACCGGCTCAAGCGCTCGGTGATGTTCCTGGCGGTGACCGCCGAGGAAAAAGGCCTGCTGGGCGCCGGCTACTTCGCTGACAACCCCACCGTGCCGGTGCAGGACATCGTCGCCAACATCAATCTCGACATGCCGGTGATCACCTACCCGTTTGCGGACGTGATCGCCTTCGGTGCCGAGCACAGCACCCTGCAGGGATTTGTCGACACGGCGGCGGCCAAAGCCGGGATCAAGCTGTCACCGGACCCGGTGCCGGAGCAGGGCCTGTTCACCCGGAGCGACCATTACCAGCTGGTGAAGAAGGGCGTGCCGGCGGTGTTCCTGATGACCGGTTTTGAATCCCAGGACCCCGACCGGTCCGGCGCCGAGGTCTGGAAGGCTCACCTCAAGCAGCACTACCACCGGCCCAGCGACGACCTGAACCTGCCGATCGACTACCAGGCCGGCGCGGTATTCACCGAGATCAATATCAATATCGGCCGTGAAATCGGCAATAGCCCGGAGCGCCCGCGCTGGAACGAGGGCGATTTTTTCGGCGAGGTATTTGGCAAGCCGGCAGCGACTGGTCCCTAGTCTTCCAGCTTGACCGTGGGCGGGGCATGGCGCGCCGCTTCGTTCTCCACCGCCCGGGTGGTGATGTGCAGGTAGAGGGAGACCACCCGGGCCACCAGTTCCTGTACTTCCTGATGCTCGTCGTAGACGTGGATCATATGGCGTGCGCGCTCGAACACTTCCTCCATGTCGGCGATCTCCAGGTCACTGAGCGTATCGCCACCGTCCACCCGCTCCTTGAGGGCGATCAGGTTGGGAATATTGCGCTGCGCCCCTGCCAGCTGGGCGGTGAGAGCGCCTGCCTCGTCTTCCTCACGATCATGTTTCGTTATGTCCATGGCTATAGCATAGTCGGACTATGTGCTCCGATACCAAGACTCTCCGCCTTCTGCGCGGTGTTCAGTATGGAGAAAGCAGGCGCGGACTCTATGGTAGTGTAGGGCCGTCGCTCTACGTGTTGGAAACCTGACTCTGACTTCAGGGGATTTGCCAGGGTCCCTGACCATCGGTCTCTTTGTCTTACTGGAATTGAATGATGATCTTGCGCCTATCCGCATTGCTGCTTGCCCTCCTGCTTATGCCTGTTCAGGGACTTGCACAAATCGCCGCCGAAGAAGCATCTATCAAGGATGTGCTGGAAGTTGACCAGGAGATCGATGAACTCATAGAGGAAGCCGAGGCAGAGGGCGAGATACTGGACCGGCGCACGCCGCTGTCCGCCTTGCTGCTACTCCGAGCGGTTCTGGACGCCGAGGACTTTGACAGGGCCGAGGAGTTCCTTGATATGCGCTACCTACCCAGGGAGATGGAGAGCCAGGATGCCGCCACCCTGTTGGAGCAGCTTCACTATGTCTGGACTCGGCAGGAAATCCTCGACATCGCTCGCATCGACGACACGCCTGAAGGAAGGCAGAACGACAACCTGCCGGAGTATCGTGATCTCGTAGGTACCATTGAGCTGAGGCGGGAAACGATTCCCATCTACCTGCAGCGCATCCCGGACGGTGCCGGCGGCTGGATCTGGAAATTCTCCAACGCCACCGTGGCGCGCATCCCCGACATGTGGAAGGAGTTGGGCTACGGCCCGAGCGCCGCCTACCTGTCCGATGCCCTGCCAGACATCACCCTGATCGGCATGGAGAACTGGCAGCTGCTGTATCTGCTGCTGGCGGTGGTACTGGGTTGGCCGGCTGCGACCGGCATTTGCTGGTTGCTCAGCAAGGCGCTGGTTCAGCGTGATGGGCCATTCCAGAGTGCTATCACGCGTTTCCTGCACATTCAGTTCAGAATTTTCCTCTACATCATGATCATCCGCTTTGTGGTCACCAATATCGGGCTGTCCGTGCGGACGATGCTGTTGATGCAGAGTTCGGGAGTGATTTACATCGCTGGCGCGATACTGGTGATGGGCCTGATCAACCTCGGTGTGGGCTACCAGATTCGTCGTATGGTCAACCGCAGCCAAGGCCACTACCAGGCACTGATAAAGCCGGCCGGCACCGTTCTAAAGCTCATCGTAATAATAATCGCCTTTCTAATGTGGGCGAGCCACTCGGGCTACGATATTTCTGCCATCCTCGCCGGTCTCGGGGTCGGCAGCCTGGCAGTCGCGCTGGCCGCACAGAAAACCCTGGAGAACGTGATCGGCGCGATTACCATTTATACAGCCCGTCCGATTCGCCCCGGGGATTTCTGCCGCTTCGGAGGGGTGCTTGGTGTTGTGGAGGAGATCGGCCTGCGTTCGACTGCCATCCGAACCCTCAATCGCACCCTGGTAATGATCCCGAATGCGGTGTTTTCAGCAGACGAAGTTGAGAACTTTACGCTGCGTGATCGTTTTCGCTTTCTGCGCCAGCTGAGGCTTGAGGTGGGTTCACGGCAGGCCGCTGAGGCCATGTTGGCGGGCATAAGGGAGCTACTCAGCGAGCACAGGCTCACGATAGAGGGCACGACCAGCGCCTACCTGGAGGAGATTGCAGACAACACTATCCTGATCCGTATAGAGGCCGGCATTGAGACTCAGGATTTCGGCGAATATCTCAGCGTTGCAGAAGAATTGAACCTCAGCATCATCGGATTGGCAGAAACCCTGGATGCAGAGTTCTCCGGTCCCGGTCGCCAGGTCACCCTGCACGAGACTGACGGTGGCGCCCAGGATCCGCGACTGAGCGTGGATCGGGCGGGCAAATACCAGGCAGGTAATTCCGTCAGCCTCGCGGGCGATGAGGCGGAGGCCCAGGGAGCGGAGGGATAGCCTGGCCGCCATGCCGACGGCGTAAAGCTTCGGTACTCCCGCCCCGGGAGAGGGCCAAAGCGGAACTGCATCACAGTTTTGGTAATAGTTGGCATTTTTTGTGAAAACTGGCTTATAATCGACCCTAACAATATTTGCACATTTGTCCGAACGGTAGTCCAGCCGAGTCCCAACGGGACCCAGCAGGACAAGGGCCCAGCAGGACAAGGGCCCAGCAGGACAAGGGCCCAGCAGGACAAAGTGCAGCAAGAACACCGGAAATCGGGTGACAACGTGGCGGCAATTAAGCACCAGGCTGTGGCAGCGCTGGCGATGACATCATCGCTGGCTGCGCCTGTCTGGGCGCAAGGCCTCGACACTTCCCTCAACCTCACCCCCAACCTGTTCAACGTCCAGATGAAGCCCAAAAATGAAGACGAGGGCCTCAAGGAAGCCAGCTTCGGTTCCGGTCTGGGCTTTGCCCTCAGCAACAGCCTGCTGCAGTTCGACGTTGACTACCGCGTCCAGAGCAAGCTGGCGGAATCTGCCACCCAGGCTGATGTTTCCCAGCGGGTGGGCGCCTCCCTGCAGAGCAGCCTGCTCAATGAGTTACTGGGTATGGACGCCGATATCAAGGCGGGCAGCACCCTGCGTGACGGCGGTTACGTCTACAGCCTGGCGCCGGGCTTCTCCAAGTCTCTGGCCGATCTCGGCCGCCTCAATGTGCGCTACGAATACCTGCTGGACAAGCCCAATGCTGACGCCGACGAGCAGGAAAAAACGGCTTATTCCATGGGCCTGCGTGGCGCTACTGACAACGGCCTGCTGGACTGGCATGGCAGCTACAAGACCACCGA
Organism: Halieaceae bacterium; assembly: GCA_965229625.1. Taxonomy (GTDB): domain Bacteria; phylum Pseudomonadota; class Gammaproteobacteria; order Pseudomonadales; family Halieaceae; genus JANQIO01. The sequence goes on along the minus strand of CBDDJJ010000001.1, from coordinate 2,428,389 downwards.
TGTGTTTGGGTCCGTGGATCAGCTTCGCAGCAGCGAGCGGGTAGAGTTCAAGTCCGGCCTGCAGCTTGTGCCTGAGCTGCGCCTCGAAGTATCCGGTCACACACTTGATGAAACTCGCTTTGAGGGCGGCCTCGTCAATGAGCTCTACAACGAAACCATGCTGGGTGCCGGCTTTTCCTGGTCACCGTCCACCCAGTACTCGGTGGCCTTCAAGGTGAATTCCCTGGAAGAGTCCCGCCACCAGACCCAGGAGGTCTTCGGCAGCGGCACGGTGAGCTGGTTCCCGCAGCGCAATCTGGCCTTCACCCTCAGCTACGGCGATCACCTGCATGAGGGTTCCCGCGGTGTGATGCTGGAAACCAGGATCGACCTCGGCGGGTCCTGAAGCTTCGCTGGACAGGTTCGTCAGCTCCCCTCAATAATCCCCTTTCGCTAAAGCTGGAGATTCGGCCATGGCCGGCGGCAGTCTGTTATTACTGATCGATGACATCGCGGCGGTGCTCGACGATGTGTCAGCCATGACCAAGGTGGCTGCTCGCAAGACGGCTGGCGTGCTGGGTGATGACCTGGCCGTCAATGCCGAGAAGGTATCCGGCGTGAGGGCGGAGCGGGAGATCCCGGTGGTCTGGGCGGTGGCCAAGGGCAGCTTCCTCAACAAGTTGATCCTGGTGCCCGCGGCGCTGTTGATTGCTGCAGTGTTGCCCATCCTGGTGACCATCCTGCTGATGCTGGGCGGCCTCTACCTGTGCTACGAGGGATTCGAGAAGCTCGCCCACGGCTTCCTGCACAGCGACGCCGAGGACGAGACCCACCACACGGAACACCTCGAGCACCTGGCGACCTCACCCGCGGAACGGGTGGCACTCGAGAAGAAAAAAATCCGCGGCGCGATTCGCACAGACTTCATCCTCTCGGCGGAGATTATCGTTATCACACTGGGTACAGTCGCCGAGGCCTCCACTGCGGTTCGCATCAGCGTGGTGTCGGGGATCGCTATCCTGATGACCGTCGGCGTTTATGGGCTGGTGGCGGGAATCGTCAAGCTCGACGACGCCGGCCTCTACCTGGCGCAGCGCGAGGGTGAGAACAGCTGGCAGGGCTTCCAGCGCTGGCTGGGCCTGCGCTTGCTCGTCTTTGCACCCTGGCTGATGAAGGCATTGGGCGTGGTGGGAACAGCCGCCATGTTCCTGGTGGGCGGTGGCATCCTCGTGCACGGCCTGCACCCGGTGGAGCATGTGATTGAAGACGCCGTGGCCTGGGGAAGCAGCCTGCCGGCGGTGGGTGTGGTCACCGGCGCGCTGGTGCACCCGCTGGCGGCGGCGCTGGTGGGCATTGTCGCGGGTGGGCTTGTCGTTGCCGTTATTGAACTGGCAAAAAAACTACGCGGCTGAAAGCTATAGCCAGCGATTCCATCGAAACAGCGCGGCCAGGCCCCCTATAAGTACCACACACAACCCGACAACGACCCAGAAAGCGCCCTCATCTTCTACGCCCGGCATGCCGCCGACGTTGATACCCATCAGCCCGGTGAAAAAGCCCAGCGGCAGGAAAATGGTGGCGACCACGGTGAACACGTAGGAGCGTCTATTCATCTCTTCGGAGACCTGCGTGAGCAACTCATCCTGGGCCGCAGCAGTGCGTTCGCGCACGGCGTCTATATCCTCGATATGTCGTATCAGGCGGTCATTGATCTCCCGCAGGCGCAGCCGGTCCAGTTCGCCGATCCAGCCTATGGGTTCACTGACCAGCCGATTCATGGCCTCGCGCTGGGGCGCCAGGTAGCGCCGCAGGCTGATGCACTGTCGCCGCAGCGCTGTAAGGTGCGTGCGCATATTGCCGGTGTCGCCGGCCAGTACCTGCTCCTCCAGTTCGTCGACCTGCTCTTCAAGGTTGTCGACCGTGCCGCCCATGCGCCAGGTGATCCTGTCGATCCAGGCCAGCAGAAGGGATGCGCTGTCCACAGGCCCCTGGCCGTTCTCAAGATCTGCCAGCAGGTCCTCGGTGGACTGCAGCCGATACTTGCGGGTACTGATAATGCGCTGGCCGTTGCTCCAGAGCCGCACCGACACCATATCGTCGGGCTCCTTGCCCGGGTTCAGGTTTACACCCCGCAGTGCCAGCAGCAGGTTGTCGCCCCGGTTGATGGCGCGCGGACGCGTCTCTTCGGCGATAAGCGCTGAGGACGCAATGTCGTTGAGGCCGCTGCCATGCACCAGCCATTCCCGGGCCGGCGCCTGTTCGAAGTCGAAATGCAGCCACAGGCAGCCTAGGTCTGCGGTCCAGCCTGTTACTTCTGCCCAGCTTGCGTCCCGGGCGCCGCCTTTGCCATCGAGCAGCTTCGCGTGCAGCAGTCCGGCAGGAGCTTCGCTCATGGTGCCCTGCCGGATTGGCTTCCGTCACCGGTCGCTTCGGACTTGTGTCCGAGGTCTTCCAGGCGCTGGGCAGCATCCACCCCGGACAGACGGATGCCGATCAGGCTGGCGACCAGCACGGTGGTATAGAAGATGCCGGTCACGGCCTCCAATGTCGCCAGTGTGCGTGCGATGGGCCCTACCGGCGTGATTTCACCGTAGCCCAGCGTCGAGATGGTCACGAAGCTGTAGTAGATCAGCGTATGCGTCTTCTCCTGCCAGAGGCCATCTGTCAGGCCATTGAAGGAGCCGGGCAGAAAGGCCTCGACGATCTGGTAGGCGAAGGCCCAGCCGAGCGCCAGCAACAGGTAGATGCAGATGGCGCCGACAATCTTGTTGGAATCGACAATGCCTGTGAACATCACCTGGCTCCAGGCCTGCCAGGTGGTCAGGCAGATAAACAGGAACACCATGATTACCTGGAACTTGGCGAGAAAGTTCGAGGCGATCAGGCTGTCGGTCACCATGGTCACGGAGATCACCATGGTGGCCCCCCACTTCCAGCTGATGAAGTTGGTGCGCGGGTTGTCCACCGCCCAGATGTTCACCAGCAGGGTGATCATCAGCACGATGTTCACAAAGCGCTGGGTGTAATTGAGATCGAACTGGTCCGCCACCGAATCCATGAACAGGAAAAACACCAGTGCCCCCAGCAAGATCTTGAAGTTGTTGCGCTCGTGCACATGGGGGATAAAGCCGGACATGGTGTGCTGCCTCTTATCAGGTTCCCGCGAGTCTACCACCGAGCCAGCGACCCGCCCCCATCCAGCGCGCCTGCACGCTGGGCATCTGCAGCAGTGACAGCGCGCCGACCACGTAGCACACCGCTGCCATGATCAACAGCATGCGCTGTTCGAAGCCGGCCTCGGCGTCACCGCCGAACTGCCCGGTGCCGCCTCCGATCAGGATCAGCACCGTGGAAAAGGCGCTGGCATAGAGCGGCGCGGTGGGCCGGTCCGAGAAAATGCGCTGGCCGAACAGCAGCGCCAGCACCACAAAGCCGGAGATGAGAAAAGCGTAGGTCGGGCTCATCTGCAGTAACTGGTAGAACACTACTGCCACGAGACCGCCGCCCAGGTTGGCGACAATCAGTGCCTTGCCGCCGGCAGCGCCCACCGAAAAATCGGGCTTGGCAGACAGGGTCGCAATCATGATCAGTGGCAGCACGGCGCCGGTGGCATTTGCGGCCAGGCACACGACGGCCGCGGGCAGGACCACAGCGCTGCTCAACCATGCCGTTCGCAGCGGGTGGGGGTCCGGCGCGGCGGCTGCCGCCGCAGGCGCCTGGGTGCCACCCGGAACCAGGGTATGGGCCAGCAGGGTGCAGAACAGCGCCGCGATCGCCGACACCAGGAAGCCCTGTGCCACCAGCAGTGCCAGCGCCGGTGTCGGACCGCCGACCACGGGAATCACCAGTATCGCCATGGTGCACAACAGCACGATGAACTTTGAGGTACCGCGTGCCCCCAGGTAGAAGCTTGTATAGATGCCGAGGCAGAAGATAAAGGTAAACACTGCGGGGTAGGGGTAGAAGAACACTGTTACGAACAAGCCCGCGCCAAAGATAATGGCGATAGCCAACACAATCCCCAGCGCTGCCCGGGTGCCGGGACGCGGCGCCCGGTTGCCAAGGAAACTGGCGGTCAGCAGGGTGGCCAGCCAGGACATGGACCAGTTCACCCCGTAGGCCAGTGCCACCGCCAGGCCGACGCCGACGGCAAAACGCAGGGTGCAGCGGGCGTCGTCGTTCACGCCTTACCCGGCTGCTGCGCTAGTAGGCATAGGACATCAGGCTGACAAAGCGCATCCACAGCCAGGCCAGGCTATTGGTAATCCAGTTGCCGCTGGTATAGACCACCACATCCGCCTGGCCGCCGCCCCGCAGCAAACCGCGGGCGCTGTCATCGCTGAAACGGATGATGACCGGGAAGCGCTGGGAGTCGCGCAGCCAGCTGTTTTCGCTGCTGACCGACTGCAGCTGGCCGGCGTCTGCCGCGTTCTTCCAGTCCACTGCAAAGCCGGTGCTGACTACCTCGCCGTCAAACACCCGGCCCGGCGCCATATCCAGGGCAATATCCACCGGGTTTCCGGGTTTGATGTTGCCGAGGCTGTTTTCGCGCATATAGGCCTCTATCCACACGGTGTCGGAGGAGATAAACGTCATGATGGCCTGGCCCGCATTGGCGTAGTTGCCGATGGCGATACTCACACTGGTGACACCGCCGTCGCCAGGGGAACGCAGTTCCGTGCGCGCCAGGTCCAGGCGTGCTTTCTCGAGCGCAGCAAGGGCCTCCTGCAGGTAGGCGTTGTCCTCATCCTGGTCCCCAATCTGCTGCTGCACCTGCTGCAGGCGAGCGCGAGCGCTTTCTACATCGGCCTTGGATTTCTCGATCTCGGCCCGCGCCTTATCGCCGTCGGTGACCGGCAGCACGCCGCGCTTTTCCAGTTCGAATACGCGGGCGGACTGGGCCTGCACGTAGTCCCGCTGGGTTATTGCCTGGGATAGCGCCGCCTGGGCCACGGTCAGCTCTTCCATGCCACCGCCGAGCTGCTGGGTCACCTGCTCCAGCTTGGCTTCGGCCTGCTGCACGGCAATCTGGAAGTCGGTCGGATCGATACGCAACAGCACGTCACCGGAGGCGACGCGGCTGTTCACATCGACATTGACCGCCACCACGTTGCCGGACACTCGGGGCACGATGGGAACGAGATGCCCGGTGACCCTGGCCTGGTCGGTATAGGGGGTGTAACGGTCTGCAACCAGGTACCAGACCAGCAGGAATCCGCAGAAACCGAGCACTCCCAGGGTGAGTCGCTGGATACCGCGGTTGTCGTCCGCCGTGGCTTCTGCCGCCGGCTGCTGTTCAGCGGGGTTTTCCTGCTCAGCCATGGGCACCCGCCTCAACCTGGGATTCCGCCTCGGCGACCCGCTCCTCGCCGAGCTGGGCCTCCAGCTCGCTCGGGTCGTCGGCGTAAAGCCAGAGGATGAACAGGTCGTAGCCCAGGGCCAGCACCACGGCACCCAGGAACAGGCCGACAATCCCGTTGAGGACAAAGCCACCGATGGCTCCCATAAATATCACTACCATCGGCTGGCTGGAGCCGCGCCCCAGCAGGATCGGTTTGAGGATATTGTCGGACAGTGCCACCACGACCATCCAGATGCCAAACAGGATCACACCGATGCCGTCTGACACCGAGGCATAGTAGGCGACAATCGGAAACAGGATGATGCCGGTAGGCAACTGTACTGTAGCCATGATCAGCACCAGCAAGGTCCAGAGACCGGCGCCGGGGATGTCAGCCGCGATCAGGCCGACACCGGCGAGGATCGCCTGGATCACCGCCACGCCCAGTACACCCTGGGCCACGCTGCGCACGGTGCTTGAGGCCAGCGCGGCATACTTCTCGCCATCCTTGCCGGCCAGGCGCCCGCCCAGCTTGCGTGCAAAGCTGCCGGCGCCCTCGTTGTAGGCCAAAAACACCCCGGCAATGATCACCGCCACGGCAAACTGCAGTATGCCAAGCCCGGCGCCGGCGGCGGTGCGCACCAGGGTGCGTGCTGCATCGCGAATCTGGTCTTCAAACTTGGTGACTACGGCGCTGAGGTTTTCCCGGGCTGCGCTCCACAACTCATAGGTCTGCTCGCCGACCAGCGGGATTTTCTTCACCCGCTCCGGTGCCGGTGGCACCTCCAGGCTGCCGTCCTGCAATTCCTCGGCGTACTGCTGGGCGGTGCCGACCAGGGTGCCGGACAGCATGACCGTGGGTGTCATGATCGCGGCGAGAATCGCCAGCGTGAACAGCGTGGCGGAAATCTTGTGGCTCTGGCGGATCTTGTTGCGAAAGCCGGTGTAGGCGGGCAGCAGGGCCGCGGCAATGATCATCGCCCAGACGATGGTAGCGATGAAGGGCTTGAGTATCTGGAAGCACCAGACCACCAGCCCCACCGCCAGGCCCACGCGAATCATGATTTCAATCGCGCGCGTGGTGTCCTGCTTGTGCTGCAGCATGGCTTCAGTAGGTTCCTGCATGGTGAACTGTCCCCTCGGTTGCATGGCTTGTAGCCGCGATGGCTCGTGGCGATGCGAGCAATGACAGGCTGCCGGTGTTATTCATGTTCTGGCAGCGCGGTGGCAGTAAATGTAGCACGTTTGCCGGACCATCAGGCCAGGCCGATGCCGGCGTGCTTCTGCATCGTCCAGGTCACTTGCCAGTGGCACCATTCCCATTGCAGACTTGCACCCCCGAACACAATCTGGACAGCGAGAAGAGCATGGCGACACCGCTGTGGCAACCGTCACAGGAACGCATCGATGCGGCGAATATCACCCGCTTCACCGAGTTTGTTAACCAGCGCCATGAGCAGTCACTGGACGGCTATCCGGCACTCTACGATTGGTCGATTTCCGCGCTGGAGGATTTCTGGTCCGCGACCTGGGACTTCTGCCGTGTTATCGCCCATGAGAAAGGTGATGTCGTGCTGGAGCCGCCCGGGCAGTTTTCCTCCGCGGAGCCACCCGGTCCGCGCTGGTTCCCCGAAGCGCGCCTGAACTTTGCCGAGAACCTGCTGCGCTACCGCGATGACCAGGTGGCGCTGGTATCGCTGCTGGAGAACGGCCGGCGCCGTACCCTGACCTACGGCGAGCTGTATCGCAAGGTGACGGCCCTGGCTGCCAGCCTGCGCGCAGAGGGGGTTGAGCCCGGTGATCGGGTGGCGGGCTTCATGCCCAATATCCCCGAGACAATCATTGCCATGCTGGCGACGGCCAGCCTCGGTGCCACCTGGTCCTCCTGTTCGCCGGATTTCGGCATCAATGGTGTCATGGATCGTTTCGGCCAGATCGAGCCAACGGTTTTGTTCAGTGCCGATGGCTATTTCTACAACGGCAAGACCTGTGACAGCCTGGAGCGCCTGCGAGAGATCGCCGGTCGTATTGACAGCCTGCGGCGGGTGGTCGTGGTGCCAGTGGTCGACGAGGTGCCTGTGCTTGAGGGTATTCCCAACGCCGTCGGCTTTGATGCCTATCTCAGCACTGAGACCACAGAGTTTGAGTTCCCGGGTTTTCCCTTCGACCATCCCCTGTACATCATGTACTCCTCGGGAACTACCGGCATGCCCAAGTGCATCGTGCATGGCGCCGGAGGTACCCTGCTGCAGCATCTCAAGGAGCACCAGCTGCTGGTCGACCTGCACCGCAGTGACGTGTTTTTCTACTTCACGACCTGCGGCTGGATGATGTGGAACTGGCTGGTGTCGGGGCTTGCGAGCGGCGCCACCCTCGTACTCTACGACGGTTCGCCTTTTGCCCGCCGTGGCCGCGTGTTGTTGGATGCCATAGATGCCGAGGGCATCAGCGTATTCGGCGCCAGTGCCAAATATTTTGCAGCCCTGGAGAAGGCTCGCCACAAACCGGGTGAGCGCTACGAACTGGCTCGCCTGCGCACCGTGCTGTCGACTGGCTCGCCGCTGGCTCACGAGAGCTTCGAGTACATCTACCGGGATTTCAAATCCGATTTGTGCCTGTCGTCGATCAGCGGCGGCACGGACATTCTCTCCTGCTTCGTAGGAGGTAGCCCGGTGTTGCCGGTCTACAAGGGCGAGATCCAATGCCGTGGCCTGGGCATGGCGGTGGAGATCTGGGACGACAATGGCGCCCCTGTCACCGGGGAGAAAGGTGAGCTGGTGTGCACCCGGCCCTTCCCGTGCACGCCGATTGGCTTCTGGAATGATGAGGGTGATGAGAAGTACCGGGATGCCTACTTTGCCGCCTGGCCCAATGTATGGGCCCACGGCGACTACGGTGAGTTGACCGAGCACGGCGGGGTAGTGATTCACGGTCGCTCCGATGCCGTGCTCAATCCCGGTGGGGTTCGCATTGGCACCGCGGAGATATATCGCCAGGTCGAAAAGCTCGAAGAGATCCAGGAGAGCATCGTGGTGGGCCAGGAGTGGCAGGACGATGTCCGGGTGGTGCTGTTCGTGGTGTTGAGCGAGGGCATTGAGCTTGACGACGCGCTGCGCGATCGCATCAAGCAGGTCATCCGCAGCAATACCACGCCGCGCCATGTGCCGGCTCGGATTATCGCCGTCGCAGACATCCCGCGTACCATCAGCGGCAAGATCGTCGAGCTCGCCGTGCGCAATGTGATACATGACCGCCCGGTGAAGAACACCGATGCGCTGGCCAACCCGGAAGCACTGGCGCTGTACCGGGATTTGCCTGAGCTAAGCGAGTGATTGCTAAGTTGTGTAAAGCGTGAAGCCGTTCCAACACGGCGACAACGGTTTTATGCAATACTCCGGCAAATGCTGCCATAGAAGGATGGAGAAATGGTTTCCCTACGTTTGTGGGTAGCCTTGTTGCTGGTCCTGGGCACCGCCAGCGCCGCGGCGGATGAAGAGCGCCGGCCGGTGTTTGCGGCGCTCTATGCTGGTGGCGCCGAATACGACGTGGACTTCGACTTTGCCGGCCAACTCGGCTTCGACCCCGAAGACAGCGGGGATACCTTCGGTCTCGGGCTGGCCTACGAAGTAAACTCCAACTGGTTCTTCCAGCTCGACTACACCCACACCGACGGTGATGACGTTGATATTGACCAGGTCTTCCTGTCGCTGAATTACCAGCGCCCGCTGTTCATCCCCCGCATGAAGGGCATGATCGGGTTGGTGGTCGGCGAAGGCAGCCTGGAATGGAACAGCCAGCCGGATTTTGCCGATGCTATCTTTGACGACCTCGAGGATGAAGAATTTCTTTACGGCATCCAGTTGGGACTCAACTACGATCTTGGGCGGCACTGGTCAACCAGCCTCACCTACCAGTACTTCGAGCAGGACTTCACGACCAACCTGGAGACTCCCGATGACGGTCCGCTGGAGTTCGAGCACAGCAGTCACCACTACCTGCTGTTCGGCATCCGATTCCACCTGTAGCGGTTATTGCAGAGGGTGCTGGCAGTAAGCCTGGCGGCACCTAGTCCCACCATCCCAGGACATCCTGGGCGACGGACCAGCGACGCTGCTTGCGGGCGGTCACGCCGCCCTCCATCCAGTAGCTGTAGAGCCGATCTACGCTGCCGTCGGCCTGCTTGAGCTGCACCCAGTTGCTGACCACTTCCTGCCATTCGGGCTCGCCGCGTGGGAGTGCATAGGCGGCCGGTACCCGTACCGGCGGATCGGAAGGGACCACGCTGTAAGCGGGATAGCGAAAGGCGTAGGCCGCCCCTTCTTCTGCGGTCAACAACAGTGCTTCGGCGGGCGGCTCATCCCTGAAGAACGACTCGGCACTTTCCAGTTCAACAAAGCGGGCGCCGGGCACCTGTTCCCGCAGCCTCCCTTCGAAGTAATGGCTGCTCACCATCGCGATGTCAAAATCAGCCATGAGGCTGCCGTTCTCGCTGACCTGGTGGCGCATATGGTCGGGCACGATCAGGGCCATGCGCAGGTCCAGCACCGGACGGGCGAAAGCCGCCCGGCTGTAGCGGTCCGGCAGGCTGGCGATGCAGGACATGGCGATATCGATCTGCGCCTCGCGCAGGGCGCTGTAGAGGGTGTCGAATTTGAAGGGCACCAGTTCCAGTTCCACACCCAGGTCGCGGGCCAGGCTGTGCGCCATGTCGGCATCAAAGCCCACGACCCGGTCACCGTTCAGGAAAGTGCAGGGCAGGTTGTTGGGCCGGTAACCCACGCGCAGCACCCCGCGCTCGAGGATTTCATCGAAGCGCCGACCCAGTCGCATATCGGTGATCGAGAACTCTTCGACAGTCTCCTCGGCGTTCTCGTCGAGCAGCTCCTCGCCGGGGAGCGGCGGTGCGGTCAGGAGCACGCGCGCTGGCACCTGTTGCACCCTGGGTTCGATGGTGGCCAGCACCGCATCCCTGCTGGGTGGCACTGGCACGAACGCCGAGAAATAGGCATACAGCGCCACCAGCAGCGCCGCGGTCGCCCCGGCGCTGATCCCCAGGTAGCGACCGATACGCGCGGCGCTGAACTGTAGCCTGCCACAGACCGCCAGCGTACCGACAACGCTCAGCACAATGATGTGGAGGGCAGCGAGCATGGCGCCGAAGCGGCCCACCACAACGCCGGTGACCAGGAACAGCTGGAACATGTCCGCGGGGATGCGCAGGCTGTCGAGCATGTAGGGCACCGCCACATTGATGCTGCCGAACAGGCTGAACAGGCCATTGAAGGCGAGCATCAGGCGCTGGCCGACATCCAGGTTGGTATCGGTAAACCAGGCAGAAAACAGCACGAACAGCAGTACCAGCATTTTGCCCAGCGATGGGAAGTTGAAAGATACCGGTACAATGATGTCGATGGCGGATTCGGTGTCTTTCTCGGGCAGTGAATGCCTCGCCAGCAGGGCCTTGCAGTTTTCGGCAATCAGCGGCAGCACCACGAACTGGTTGCCGGTAGCAAAAGCGGTCACCAGCGCGTCCCGGAAGGTATCCAGTACTTCGCGGAAGGGGATGCCGCTCACGGCGCTGACCAGTCCCGGGAAAATCCAGAAGGTCACCAGCAGCGCCACCGCAATGTAGGTCACCAGGTACACCTGCACGCGGCCGAGTTCCTCCACCGTCATGGTGCCGGCGGCGGCTGCCGCAATAGCGAAGATGCCGTAAGGGGTCAGCTTCACGATCATGCCGTTGATATGCGCAAGGGCGTGGCTGAGGCTGTCGAAGAAGGGCAGCACCTTGTCCTTGTCTTCCACGGAGATCAGCGCGATGCCCATGAAGATGCTGAACAGCACCACCGCTGGTACCAGGTTGTTCGACAGCGAGTAGAAAATATTGTGGGGCAGGTACAGCTCCAGCAGGTCGTTACCCGCTGCGCCACTCAGCATGGGGCTGGCGAAAAAGGAGGCACTGTCGCGGTCGGGAAAGGCCAGCGGCGCTGCAAAAATCAGCAGCAGGGCCAATAGCCAGATGACTGCCAGCACCGCCGCGCCGCGCACCGCAAGCCGCTTCGCTTCCTGCATTTCCATGCGGCCGAAGCCCGCTACCAGCGAAACCATGATGTAGGGCAGCACAGTCATCTGCAACAGTTTGACGAAGATGTCACCGATGACGTTCAGGTCAGCGACCAGTTCACCGAAGAACAGGCCGGTGGCTACGCCGGCGAACAGTCCGATAAAGATGCGAGTGGAAAGCGCCATGAATATCCCTTCAGGCCGGCATCATCACGGCTCGCGGTCAGGGAGCGATGAAGTCAGTGTCGTCACGATCGGCGCTGACGGTCATGGGCAGTGACACCCAGTGGTCCGCGCCGCTGCGACCGCCGCCGTGCAGGGCCGCACCAAAGGTATAGCTGCGCCCGGTTTCGAGCTGCAGCAGTGGGGCGGCCGGCGCCATCGGGCGCGTTACCGTCGCGGTCCAGCGGCCGTCGGCGTAGTCCACTGCCGCGTTGAGGCCCGCGGCATCCAGGCGGTGCGGTTTGTCCAGCAGGGCATCGAGCTGCAGCGCGCCGGATTCCAGGTCGATCGTCCACAGCTCCGCGAAACGGCCGGCCGCCAGGTCCTGGGCGAGTTCCAGCTCTGGCCGTGTTACGGCTGGCTGCCCCACCGCGCGTCGCTGGGCCAGGGATGACCAGAGGTACTTGGATTTGCCCTTGTCGAAGCGCATGCCGCGCATGTCGTCGTGACAGGCTGCCCAGCAGCCTCCGCGTCGGATCGCCGGATCATCGCCGAAGCCCCACATCACGGACAGTTGGGAATCCTCCGGGTCACCCTCCCAGCTGAGCTGAGTCACCCACTGCTGATCCTGCCGCGAAAATCGCACACTGACTGTGCGCAGCCGCGGCTCCGGACCGCCCAGCGCGGCACTGATCTCGGCTTCCTCGCCGCGGTGACATTGTCGGCAGTTGGTGCCCTGGCGCAGGGGCTGGGAACCCGGGTGGTCGCTGACCAGCCATTCAGCGTCCGAATCGCCCGGGTCAAACAGGGTTAGCTCAGCTTCGCTGACCGGCAGCGGGATGAACGGCTCGAGCGCCTCGGGGTCGCCGTGGGCCACGCCGGTGTGACAACCGATGCAGGTCATCTCGCGCTTCTCCATCACCTCGTGGAAGCCTTTGACCCTGGCGCTGATCTTGTCGCTGCGGGCCATGGCGTTGAGATTGTGGCAGCGGCGGCAGCCCATGGAGTCATTGGCCAGCATCACACCGACCGGCGACTGGTCGGCGTGAGGATTGTGGCACTGGGTGCAGGGCGGGTTCATCCGCACCATCTTCTCGCGGCCGTGGATGCCGCTTTTCTGGGTTTTGTGGCAGGTCGTGCAGACGTCCATCTGGCCGCCACTGGCCTTGATCGGGTCCTGGCTCACGTGCAGGTCATGGCAGCTGACACAGGTGACGTTGCTGGCCATGTGCAATGCTTCGTTCCAGTGGCTGGCTACCGAGGTGCCGTGGCAGTCCAGGCACTGGCTGTCCTGCAGGGCAGGTGAAGCTGTCCAGCGCGGACCGAAGCTGATGCCGGGAGCGGCTACCGTGGGCGCCGCCATGTGCTCCGTACTCCCACCATGGCAGGCCTCGCAGGACTGGCTGATGCCGCCATGAGGGCTTTGCAGCATGGCGTGGATGGGGTTTCCCTCGCTGTCCAGGTGACAGCCCAGGCAGTCTTCCGATGCGACTGCGGGCGTACTGTGCCAGGCAAGTCCAAACAACAGGCCTAACCGGAGCAGCCAGGCTGATACAGCCATCTCCGTGCCGTTGCGCTCAGCAGAAGTCCCGGCGCGGACGCGGCTGTTCACCTATTCGGGCGCTGCCATGCTGAGCTGTTCCTTCGGCGTGTGCGTCAGGCCGGCATGGCAATCGATGCAGGTACGTTTACCGGTTTCGAGCACCTTGTGAAAGGAGCGTGCCTTGGGCGACTGGGCCGAGGCGAGCATATGACCGACGTCGTGGCAGTTACGACACTCCTGGGAGTCGTTGGCCTTGAGCCTGGCGATCTCCCGGGCTTTCATGGCCGGTGCGTGGGCGGCGTACTTTTCCGGTGTATCGATGACACCGGTGATCCAGCCCCAGACCTCACGTGACGCCTGGATCTTGCGGATCATTTTCGGGCCAAACTCCTTCGGGATATGGCAATCGGAGCAGGTGGGGCGCACGCCGCTCTCATTCATGTGGTGGGTAGTGCCCACCAGCATCATGCCGGCGTTGTCTGCCATCACGTGGCAGGACGTGCAAAACTCCTCGGTGCTGGTGGCGTGCATGCTGTAGTTGAAACCCGCTACACCCAGCACACCCAGCACCAGGCCGCCCCCGACCAGTGTGGCCACGGAATACTTGTTGCTGGGATTGAAAAGAAAGCCGAACAGATTCTTGAGCCAACCCATTACTTCCCCCCGGAGTTTGTCTGGACGCTCTTATGTATGCCTCATCATAGCGTGTCTGCAACAAGGGACAAGCGCCGGGTCCAGCTGGTTGCACTCCTGTTGCAGTTTGCTGTGTGGGGCTGGTCTAACGGCAAATGCCTGCTACAGTTGGAGGGTAACTACGTGAACCCGGGGGGTAGGTTGATGTTCAAGCTTGGTGTCTTTGTTTCAGCAGGATTGTTGGCCAGTGCGGCGCTGATGGCCGCCGAGGTCGATGTGGACTGCACCATGTGCCACGACAGCGCTCCGGTGCCGGCCGATCACATGCCGGTGGATGATGTATCCAATGAGAGCTGTGCCATGTGCCACGTTGCAGATGGCGAGGATGCCTATTTCCGGGCCATGCATGAAAAACACGGCGAGGCGCTGGGTTGTGATACCTGCCACAGTGACGCTTCCGCAGAGAGCGCAGAGCGCCTGAAAAAACTGCTGGGCAACTGACGGTTCGGGCGCTCACTCGCTGGTTCAGGCACGCAGGCCGCCAGCAGTCAACGCCAACCTATAGCGCTAACATAAAGCGCGAATAAAAAAAGGCCGGTGAGCAATCACCGGCCTTTTTCGTTTCCAGGCTTCTATCAGTCGAGCAGGCCGTGCACCAGGTCCACGTCGGCACTGCGTCCGCTGCCGTGGCAGACTTCACAGGTTTCGGTGACCTCGCCGGCATCCAGGGCGGCCTGGGTGGTAGCGAAGTTGCCGCCGTTTTGCTCCATGTGTGCCCTGGCCGTATCGTTCTCGTGGCAGCTGTAGCAGGCCGCTGACTCCGGTGAGATGACGACGTCGTCCGCCGGGTCGAGCACGTCATCCCCGGTATCGATAACGTTGCCCAGCGCACTGCTGGCCAACGGTAGTTGATAGCCGTTGTTGCCATGACAGGATGTGCAATCCGCCAGGTTGCCCGGGTACTGCACATGCTCCTCGTCGTACACGTAGGTCGTGAAGCCGCGGAAGCCCACCACCTGCAGCGGATTTTCACGAATCGACGGCGCATGGATGGCGTGGATCATCGTGGTGAAGTGAATGGACTCTTCATCCTTGCCGTCGGTGGGCGGGTTGAACGCGGTTTCACGTACTCGCCGGTCGGTGTTGAGCGGGTTGTGACAAGTGGCGCAGACCTCAATGTTGCCGAAGCGGTTGTTACCGTGAATCACCAGGTCCTGGTGGCAGCTATTGCAGTTATCAAGGTCCACAATGTTGCGCCGTGGGCTGGCCGTACCGTCCGCCTCGTCGATCGAGAAGTTGGCGATGACGTTCTGCATCCACACGCTCTCTACGCCATTGTCTTCATCGGGGTCAACGTCCACGCCCGGGTGCCCCTCAATGGTCGCGGCGCCGCTGCCGCTGGCGGCCACACCCGGAGCCAGGCTGCCATCGGGGATGGCCACACCGGAGACCACGTTGAAGCTGCCATCGCCGTTGGGCGTGGCTGTGGCCAGGGCATCGATGCTGACGGTGCTGGCGTTATTGCCCTCATTGCCGATGTTGTTGTATTCGCCGGTATCCCAACCGATAGTCACCGCCAGTCGGCTGTCGCCACCGCCCTGGGTCCAGGGATCGTCGTTGAGAATATCCCAGTTGCTGCCGTCCGTCGGGTTGGTGATGCGGAAATCAACGCTGGGGAACTCACCCGGGCCGGTGTTGGTAACACTGAGGATTTCCGGCAGGTAGTTCTGGCTCTCGTCGCGCACCAGCAGGGCATGGCTCTCGGCGATGCTGCCGGCCACCTGGCCTTCGGAGTGGCAGTCGGCGCAGCGTGAATCATCTTCCTGGCCACCGGCGTGGGTGCTGAAATCAAACCGGTCGTGGCAGCTGCCGCAGGTGGCCCTGGACGCGTAGATATTCCAGTTGTCGCCCTGGTTGCTGAGCTGCACGTCCGGGTAGAAATCGTTGGTGGTGGACGATCCCACGTGGCAGTTCTGGCAGTTGTTGATTGCCTGCGGGTAGACCACGTGAGAGTAGTCGTGTGGACGGTCGCGGAAGCCCCAGATGATGTAGGGCTCGCCATCCTGCACGCTGGGCAGGTCCTCACCCATGTGAATCTTGTGAATCATCACCTTCATGTCCACGGTATTGCCGCTGTTGGCATCCGTGGTGCCCGGGTTGTGACAGGTGACGCAGTACTCGATCTCGATGCGATTGCCGCCGTGAATGGCCAGCGGGTTGTGGCAGCGGTTGCAGTTGTCGGTCAGCGCCACCTGGTAGTTGAAGATGCCGCTGACTTCGCCGGTCTCGGGTATCCAGTCGTAGAAGGGGTTGACCGCGTTGGGGCCGCCGTCGAACTGGATGGAGACGCGGTGGGTCTGGGCTGGCTCGTAGTCAAGGTTGAGCTCTTCTTCCTTGGCCTGCGCGAGAATGTCCGCTGGCAGGTTGTTGACGTCAGTGGCGAAAGTGTAACGGTAGGTGCCGTCACCAAAGTTCTCGAAGGTCCCGTCACGCTCGTAGGTGGCCTGCAGCTTGTCCTCCGTGCCTGGGCCTACCGAGCCCGCGGCCTCGATGCGGTTTACATAGGACTGCCAGTTGCCGGTGGCGCCGCCCAGGTCGCTGGCCTGCAGCTTGGCGAGAACGAAGCGGGTGTTACCGACTTCCAGGTCGGTGATTGCGGTATTGGATTCGTCGGTCACCTGGAAGTCGACCACGGCATTTCCGCCGCTGAAGCT
This sequence comes from Halieaceae bacterium, assembly GCA_965229625.1. Classification (GTDB taxonomy): domain Bacteria; phylum Pseudomonadota; class Gammaproteobacteria; order Pseudomonadales; family Halieaceae; genus JANQIO01. Next base: position 2,411,954 of record CBDDJJ010000001.1, on the reverse strand, counting down.
GGCGCTGTTGATGAAGGCAAACACCTCGCGGGCATCTTCATAGCCAACGGGGCCAGGAATCACCGGATCCGGTGGATCGACCGGTTCGTTCGGGGACGCCGGCCCGGGTTCCACCCCGGCCGCGCGGTCACCGCCGCCTCCGCCACCACATGCGGCCAGCAATCCAATGATTACTGCTGCCAGCCAGTACCTGATCTGTTGTTTGCCCATGGTCATCACCTTCAGCATGACGCCGCTACCCGGCGTACCTATTGCCACCGATAAATAATCGAAGTTCCTATGTAATGAAGATCTTCATCCGCCGGTTGTTCGCCCAGGCTCAGCACCTTGTCGATGCTGTTCTGCTGAACACCGGAGATGGCCCAGTCTTCGCTGTCAAAATTCCAGTACTGGTAGTTCACGCTCAGCGAGATCGCCTCGCGGAAGTGCCACACGCCTTCCAGCACCAGGTGGTGCATTTCGGATTCATAGTCCTGTGCAAAGGGCTCGTCGCCGAGATCGTCGGCGCCGCCGTTGCCGAACTCGTAATCCGACTCGGTATCCTGGTAGCTATAGGTGGCGCTCAGCTCCAATTGCTCCATCGGCGACCATTCCACGGCCAGCCCCACGGCAATGGCTTCGTCCTCGACATCCACGTCCCAGTTTCGCGACGGGTCAGAGGCCTGCGGTAGCGGCGGGAATACCTCGAAGGCGTTCTTGTCGGGGCCGCCGCGAAAAGCGCGTCCGGCCTGCTCGGATTCGTAGTCGTTGCTGCTGACCCAGGCGCTCAACACCAGGTTGCTGCTGGCCACCCAGTTGGCGGTCAGGGAGATGCTCTCCAGGGTCTCGTCGGTGAGGCCCAGCTCAGTCTCGTCGTAGTCGTCTTCCCGGTACAGCACGTTGAGGGCGATGTTCCAGTCCGCCGTCGGCTGCCAGTCCATGTCCAGCCGGCCCTCGGCACGTTCGCGGGTGGCGATGTGGTACTGGCTCAGCAGCGGGTGGTTCAGGTAACGCTGGCTGTCGGGAGTGGCATTGATGCGCTCGGTATCCAGCCGTGCAAAGTAGGACTGGTTCCACACGTACTCATCGGCGTTACGATCACCGTACATCCCCTCGAGACGCAGGTTCAGGTTGCTGAGAATCGGCAGGCGGTAGCGCAGCTTGTAGCGATCCTCGTCGGACTCCATGACCGCGGCATTGTCGCGCTCGATTTCTTCGTATTCGTAGGTCAGCCATAGCTTGCTGCGCAGGGGTAGCGGGTAGCTGCCCTCAACGCCATAGGTGTTGATGCTGTAGCTGTGTGCGGTGTTGAATAGCTGGCCGGCGCTGTCCGGGATAGGCCAGGCATCGCCGAGCACGTACTGGTAACCGTCCCGCGGTACGTCGTAATCCCGCTCCTCGCCGTGGAAGTAACCCTCCAGGCGCAGCTTGCGGATCGGATTCCAGAACACGCGGCCGTCGAAGACCTTGGTCTCATACTCGCCGCCCAGGTTGTCGCGCGGCAGTACACCCGGCACGTCCAGGTTGGGATTGACGGTGAAATCCAGGAAGGACTGGTCCTGCTCGGTCTTGCCGAAGCTACCGTCCACCTGCACGCGCAGCTTGGGTGAAATGATCCAGGTGCCGGTCAGGCGCGCACGGTAGAACTCGTTGTCCGGCTCCAGGGCGAGGCCGCCAAAGCCTTCCGGGAAGCGCACATCCGGGCCGAAGTTGGCATAGGGGTTCTGCCACTGCAGCAGGTCATCGCCGTTGTCGAACTCGCTATAGAAGAAGTTGCCGGTCAGGGCCAGTGGCCCGTCGGCGTAATTGATTGTGAGGTCGAGCTCGGTATTTTCGAAGTCCACGGCCCGCGGCAGAATGGCAGCATCACCGGCGGAGCCATTGGCGAAGATGGCGCCGCCCATATCGCGGTCACCCTCTTTCTCCTCGTAGAACAGTGTGCCTTCCACGCTCCAGGCGTCGTTCAATGTGGCCTTTACGCCAAGGGTATAGCGATCCCGCGTCAGTTCCTGATCGAAGTCGCGCAGGCTGGCATCCAGCGCAGCAAAATCGCTGGTGTTTACCCCGGACACCCAGTCATCGGGGAGCAGCAGCACGTCGCCGCCGCGGAAGGGGGTGCGCCCGGAGTTGTTGCGTACCTGCTGGTGGCTATCGATTTCGAACCACACGTCCCAACGCTGGTTGCGCCAGCGGGCCTGGCCCTCGCGGTTTTCAAGGCCGACGTTGTTGCCGGACAGGTTCCAGAAGCTGCCGTCGCCGCTGCCGCTCCAGTCAAGGTTGCCGATGAACACGGCCCCGTCTTCGTTGAGGCCGTTGTATTCACCAAACTCGAAATTTTCGTCGCTGACATAGCCGACGCCGATTTCCGCCATTCCCGTGTAGTCGGTGGCCCAGCGCGTGCTGAGCGGGCGTGTGTCGTCCTGCGCAAAACTGCTGCCGCTGGCAACAGCCAGCGCCAGGAACAGTGGAGTGCGCCGGAATCCGCTCACCGGGTCAGCCTCGCACCGCTCGGGTGGTTGGACCCGTGTACCTGGCTGTGGCAGTTCAGGCAGTTCTTGCCCAGCACGTACTGGTTGCTGCTGCCGCTACGGGTACTGCTGCCGTCGTAAACCTGGCTCGGGTGGAAGGCAGCCGAGTGGCACTGCTGGCACTGGAAGGGCCCGCGGGCGGTCAGCAGGTTGGGTTGCACGGTGCCGTGGGGATTATGACAGTAGCCGCAGTTCTCGGTGACCGGCTGGTGTTCCCAGAGGAACGGCCCGCGCTTTTCCTGGTGGCACTCATAGCAGTTGTCGTTGAGCGTGGGGGCGGTCAGCATCGCCTCGGTAGCCGCACCGTGAGGGTTGTGGCAGTCGGTGCAGGCGGTCTTGCCCTCGAGAATGGGGTGGCGCGAGGGCAGGCGCATCTGCGCCTGCTGGCGGGTGTGGCAGCTCAGGCAGTTTTCGAGCTGTCCGGCGGCTGTCAGCATCGGGTCCCTGGGCGTGTGTGAGTCGTGGCAGCTGGTGCAGGCCAGTTCTTCCTGCTCGTGGACGCCACCCAGCCAGAACATCTGTTCTTCCTTCTGGTGGCAGGTGAGGCAGGCGCCGTTGCTGTCCGCCGTTGCAGATTCCCATTTGGGGCCGAAGCTCACATCGGGTGCATTGCGGGTGGGTCCGCGCTGGTGATCGTCACTGGCGCCGTGGCAGCTTGTGCAGCTAGCCGCGCCACCACCCTCCAACTGGCCGTGTGGCGTGCGGAAAATGGCGTGTACCGGTTGGTCAGCGGTCTCACGATGACACATCAGGCAGCGCGGCTCGGCCGCTGCCTCTTCAGCTTGCTGGGCGTATACCGCGGGCGCGGTCATCCCTGAAACTATTATTATCAGCAGCGCTCCCAGCGCTGCCCTTAGATCCTGCACAGTAACCCCCTACCGCGCCAAGAACAGCTGTACAACTTTTGTTCACCTGCACAAACAGCCAGATGATGCCATTGAGTTGACACTTTTATAGTCGAGATTTCTTGACGCAACAAGCGCGCCAGAAGAAAAAACTGATCTATGCCAAGTTAGTTCAAATTGGCGGAAGCGCTGTCTAGCCGGGGAGTCCGAGCTGTGCCAGCAGCAGGGCGAGAACGAATACCGAGGTAAATCTGCGAGTATGGTCAAAGGCAAAGGCCGAGAACCACAGCGGCCAGATATTCTCCGGGTAGCCCTCCGGCGCCGCCGCCGGTTTGGGCTGGCGGAAGGCCTGCATCAGCTTCCGCAGCGCCGGCAGGTTGACCAGCACCGCCAGCAACAGCCAGTGGGCGCGGCCGCTGGCCACCAGACCGAGACAGCCCAGGTACTGCAGCACCAGCATGCCTATTACCCAGTTGCGGGCGCGGGACTCACCGAGGATCACCGGCAGGGTGCGTACCTTCTTGGCCTCATCCAGGTCCAGCTTGTCGATATGTTTGCCAAACAGCACCGTGGTCGGGCCGAGGGCATACAGCAGGCTGAGCCAGGTCACATCCCAGCTCCAGTTGCCGGCCATGACGTAGTAGGTGCCGCCCACCATCAGCGGCCCCCAGACCAGCAGCACCGCGGGCTCGCCAAGCCCGTAATACTTGAGCGGCCAGGTGTAGAACAACACGAAGAAGGCACCTGCCAGCATCAGGTCCAGGGTCAGGCCGCTGCGCGCCCACACCAGCCACAGGCCGAGCAGTATGGCCACGCCGCCGGTAAACCCGACGTAGCCCCAGAAGCGCCGCGGCGATAGCAGGCCGTCTTCCAGCACGTGCACGCCGTACTGGTTGCGGTAGTAGTTGTCGCGGTCGATGCCACGCCGCGAGTCAGTGTAGTCGTTGAGCAGGTTATTGGTGGCGTGGGCGAAGACCAGGCCCAGGCAGCAGATGCTCCAGATGGTCCAGTCAAAGACTCCCTCGGCGGCGGCCAGCAAGCCTCCCAGCGCGGCGGACATGAACGTCATGAACAGCACCGAGGCACGGGTGGCGATGAGCCAGCGGGCAATCACGTCGAGCCGACCCCACTCGTCGGGAGTCAGCTTGGGCATGGTATTGAGGGCCTGGGCCCAGACTTTGGGATTCACGCGCTACCTCACCCGGAGTCCGTGCCGGGTCCGTCTGCGTGGAGTATGACGAATCAGGCGCTGCGCTGGCCAGTCACCAGGTCGCGGAACTTGTCGAGCAGGGTCTCGTACTTGTAGTCAGTGAACTCACCGGCGTCGAGGAACATACCGTGTTCGTCGCAGACCTCGTACCAGATATGCGGCTGGCTCGGGTCCGAGGTCTTGTGCATGCGGATGCCGCAGTGCGGGCAGTCGATGTCTTCCACCTCGTTCCAGCGTTTGCCGATTTCGGGGTCCCCGGTATCCAGGGCTTCACCCATCCAGCGCTCTTTCAGCGCCTCGGCCTCACCCGTGTCGAACCAGATGCCATGGCAGTTGGTGCAGCGATCCACCTTGAGGTTGCCGTAGCTGACTTCTTCCATGCCGTGGTGGCACTTCGGGCATTGGAGGGAGTGAATCTCCGCGACGTATTTCATTTATCTGGCCTTTCGATGAGGTGATCTACCGGGCAAAGTGTAGCCCAACGCCGTTAAAATGAAAGGGCGTAGTGATGACGGTAAGGTGGAAATCTACGTCGCAGACGTAACCGTAAGCCGTGACTAGTCGCGCGGGGGAATGTCCACGTAGACCAGGCCTGCTTCACCGGCATGCACCGCGACCATGGCCTTGAAGCTCTGGGCCAGTTGGATCGGCAGCAATTGTCGCACCGGCAGGCCCGCCGCGGCCTCAAAGCTGACGCGGCACAGTTGACCTCGGCACTCGACATCGCGCAGCACCGCCTCGCGCAACGGTTCAGACTCAAAAGCCAGGGCGATCAGGGCGTAGACTTCCGGGTCGGCGCTGCCCCAGCCGGCTGGGAGTGTGCGCGCATCTTCCCTGCCGGCAGCCAGCCCCGTGCCAGTGCTGCTATCTGGTGTGGAAACGCTCGCTGCTGCGTTCACTGAAGCATTGAAATCGTCGGGCTGCTGAGGCACCGTCTTGTTCGCCAGGTTCAGCACGAACACCAGTGCCAGCACTATGGCCAGCAGTGCGGCGGTTTTAGCGAAGCGGCGCTTGTTATTGGCTGTGGTCATGGCGCGCATCATATTAAGAAGGAGTGGGCCCATGCCGCCCGGCGGCAGTCCTATTGTGACGCATATCGAGCCAGCGCGCAGTGCCTGTGAAGCGCTTCACAGCGCTCGGGTTGCCGCGGGAGGTGCTCGTGTCCCTCGCTGATGTGATCGCTATCGTCAGCCTGACGCTGGCGGGTTTTGTGGCTACCAACATCGACAATCTGCTCATCCTCGTCGCACTGCTGGCGACCAGTCACAGTCGTTGGCCGGTGCTGGCAGGCTATGGCGCTGCGGCTACCACTGTGCTCGCGCTGTGCCTGGTGGGGGCCGCACTGGGCAGCCTGGTCCGTCCGGACTGGGTGGGCTACCTGGGCATCCTGCCGGTACTGATGGGCTTGCATCTGGCCTGGCGCGGCTGGCGCGAGCGATCGGCAGGGCCGACCCCGGAAGCACCGCCCTCGCGAGGCGCTGCCGGCGCCGCTTTCCTGCTGACGCTTTCCAATAGCGGGGACAGCATTGCCCTGTTCCTGCCATTGCTGGCGGAAACCGAGCGTGAATCCGTCATGCTGCTGCTGGCCCTGTACCTGGGCCTGGTGCTGGCCTGGGCCGGTTTCGCGCGGGTAGTGGCGGCCCGGCAACTGCTGGCCACGACCCTGCAGGTACACAGCCGCTGGTTGCTACCCTGCGTGATGATCGCCGTGGGCAGCTACGTGTTGCTGGATACGACCACCGATACCTTGAAGTAGTGAGGTCGCGGTAAGCCGTTCGCTGCTCTTTGATTAGTAGGGTGGGAAACCCTTGAGAATGTTGGCTGCTGCGGCATCGTAGTCGGCCTGCTCCCGGGTGTCGTCACCCTTCAGGCGCGACTGGATGACCGAGCGGAATACCGACTGCTTCAGGTCGTGGTCGATAATGTCAACGATGAAAGTGCCCTGGGTATAGTTGCGCACGCTGACGTTGGTGCCACAGTTCCAGCAGTTGTAGTAGGCGGAGCGACTGTAGCCGCGGTAGCCGCCGTAGTAACCCCCGTAGGTCGGCCCCGTGTTGTAGGTGCGGACATCTGTTTTTTCCTGGGCGACCAGGTGCCAGCTCAGCAGGGCGTCAGCCTGCTTTGGGTCCTCGACGTACTTGAATCCCTTGAGCTCCATGGCCCGTTCCAGCGCCAGGTCGATTCGGTTTGAGACCATGTCACTGATGAACACCTTGGGGCTGTCCCCGGAGCTGCCTCCCGACTGGGGCAGGAAGGAGAAAGTCTTGATCTTGCGGAAGTCGTAGTCCGCCCGGTAGTCGGTCTTCGGCTCCGGCGGCGAGCTCGCGCAGCCCACGACTACTGCCGCGGCCAGGGCGATCAGGAGTTTAAGCATCAGTCGAGCGGGAAGGTGCATGGGGTCTCTCCAGTGTGTTCGCCAACAGTGTAGTCGAAAAGCCACGCTTAGTGACCTGCCGCTTCACAGGTAAAGCAGGTCGGCCACCATAAAGTAGAACAGGATGCCGATAACGTCGGCACTGACGGTGATGAAGGGGCCAGTCGACACCGCAGGATCGATGTTCAAACGGTGCAGGAGCAGCGGCATGGTCGCGCCGATCAGGGTGGCGATGGCCAGTACGCCCAGCAGCGAGGCGCCCAGGGTCATGAACAAGCGCAGTCCTTCATCCAGCCGGTCCGGAATCACAAGGTGTACCGCGAGGAAGAACAGCCCGAGCATCAGTGAGATTGCCAGTCCATTGAGCAGCGCGACCCGGAACTCACGAAACAGGCGCGACAGCACCCGGTCGCCCAGCACGCCGGTGGCCAAGCCCTGCACGGTGACGGTCGAACTCTGGATGCCGGCGCTGCCGGCGGTTGCCGCAATCAGCGGAATAAAGGCGGCGAGGATCGCGGCCTGCTCGAGGGCATGCTCGAACTCCATGATCACCGCAGCACCCAGCACTGAGCCCACCATGCCCACCGCGAGCCAGGGCAGGCGGCTGTAGACCATGCGCAGGGTGGAGTCACCGCGGCTGATGTCTGCCGACAGGCCGCTCATACGCTGCAGGTCCTCGGTGGACTCCTGCTTGAGCACCGAGATGGCATCCTCACTGGTGATCTGCCCCAACAGCTGCCCTTGCTCATCCACCACCGGCAGCTGGCGCAGGTCGTAGCGTTCCACCATGTGGGCCGCCTGTTCCTGGTCGGTGTCGGGGCTGACCGAAGGTGGATCGCGTTCGGCCAGCTCTTCCAGCAGGCTGGTCTGGGGTGCAATCAGCAACTGGGCCAGGCTGACATAGCCAGCCAGGCGACCTTCGCTATCCACTATCCACAGGTCGTGGTTCTGGTCTACTTCGGCGGCATGCTTGCGAAGATAGTCACCGGCCTCAGCCACGGAATCTGACAGGGCGGCGACCAGCAGGTGGGTGTCCATGATGCCGCCGGCTGAATCCGGCGGGTAGGTCAGCAGTTGTTCGACTTCCTCTGCCCGGCTCAGCCCCTCGAGCAGGCTGTCACCCTCGGCGCGGGGCAGGTCGGCAATCAGGTCGGCGGCTTCGTCGGTGTCGAGCAGTTCCAGCAGGTACTTGAGGAACACCGGGTCATGCTCGGCGGCCAGTACGCGCTTGCGGAAATCACTCTCCAGGCGGTGCAGCGCCAGGGCCGCGTTCTCGGCTGGCAGGCGCTTCAGGCAGTCCCACACCTCGTCCACGTCGAGGTCGCGCAGCGCCATGGCAATATCGCCGGGCTTGCTGGCGGCTAGCAGTGGTATGTCGAGAATCTTGAAGTCGGTGGCGCTCATCGCTGGCCCCTTGAACGGGTGCCGCTATTTCACCACAAAGCGATAAGTTCTGCTGTGTTGGTGCCGCACGGGTAGTGGCGCACGGCTAGTGCCGCACGGGTAGTGGCGCACGGCTAGTGCCGTGCGTAGCAGCGCCCGGCCAGTCAGACTGGACTAGCGCGGCGCCTGTCGCCAGGCCAGGGTAATACCCACGCTGCGCTCCGGCGCATCAGTGGCGAGACTGTCGCTGCCGAGACGGAAGCTGTCGTCCAGCAGGTTGCGGCCCCACAGTTCCAGCCGCAGGCCGCTGCCCAGGTCGCGGCCCAGGCTGGCGCGCAGCATCCGAGCGCTGTCGACCTTGAGCTCCCCCGGTGCAACGTCGTTTTCCGAGAAGCGGTACTCGAAGCGCAGGGCGCCCGACCAACGGCCCTGCTGTCCGCGCACGGCGACAAACGCGCTGGGCGCCACCGCGTCCGCCAGCGGCTCGCCGTTATCGTCCTCCGCCTCCAGCACATGACCGCCCAGGTCCAGCGTCCAGCCATTGCGGAAGGCAATGCTGCCCGCGGCTTCGATGCCGACAATTTCGCCCTCGGTCAGGTTGAGGAAGGTTTGCAGTTCCTCGCTGACGTCCACCCGTTCGATGTAGTCATCGATACGCATACCCCAGGCGTGCACTTCGAACTGAGCCTGTTCTCCGCGCCACTGCAGGCCAAGGTCCAGGCCCAGGGTGTCTTCCGGGTTGAGGCCGGCATTGCCCAGCACCTGGCCGCGCCCTGTGTTGCCGGAAAAGTAGCGCTCGGAGACACCGGCGAAGCGCGTACCCTGCGCCAGTTCCAGGCTCCACAGCCAGCGCGTGCCGGCCTGCCAGTCAGCGCGCAGGAAACCGGACAGCGCGTTGTCGTCTACCGACGCCTGGTCTTCCGCCTGCTGGTCTTGCCAGGCCCAGCGCAGGCCGGCGGCCAGGCTGAAGGCGCCGAACTGGCTCCAGGCATCAGCAAACAGGTCGACGCCGTCCTGTTCGGCATCCAGGGTTTGCTGGCGCAGGATGTCACCACTGTCCAGCGCTGTTTCCCGTTCCCGTGTCTCCACGTTGCGACGGCCGAAGTACTCGATGCCCCAGTTGATGTCAGCGCTGGCAAGTTCGCGCTGGTTGACCAGTCGCACGCCCCAGTCCAGGGATTCACTCTCCACGTCATTGATGCGTTCGTCGGGCCGTTCGACCCGGGTGTCCAGCTCCTGGTAGTGGTAGTAGACGCTGGCATCCCAGTCTGCCGGCAGGACCACGGACAGTTCTCCCAGCCAGTGGCGCTCCTGCGGATAGTCGGTCAGACGCTGCGGGTAGCGTGCGTTGGATTTGCCGATGTCGCGGCCTTCGCTGATCAGCTGCTCAAACTCTGCCTCCCGGCCAGCCAGTTCAAAGCGGCCGGTGACCTGCAGGTTGTACTGCTCGAACTCGCTGTTGAGCGCATCGCCGTCCGCCGTTTCGGAATCGTCGGCGCCGCGGCGGCTGACCGCCAGGGTCCAGCTGTCGTTGCCGGCACCGACATACTGGAGATTCTCGTTCCCCTCGCTGCCCCACTGCAGCTGCCACTCCACACCCTGGGGCCGATGGGGGGCCAGCTGCAGCACGCCACCACCGGCGCCGTTGCCGTAGTACACCGAGGCGGGCCCGCGCAGCACTTCCAGGCTGCCGAGCATCACCGGGTCAATAAAGGAAGAAGCCGTGCCGGCGCGCCTGTCACTGAGGATCGGCAGGTTGCTCCAGAAGTTGGCGACCTGCTGGCCGGAAATGCCGCGAATGCTCACCGTCTGCAGCAGGCCGCCCTGGCCGGCCAGGGCAATCGACGGTTGCAGCTGGGCGAGGTCGGCGAGGCTCAGTACCGGGGCCGGCTGTTGCCTGGGCGATACCGGTGCGGTCAGCAGCGAATCCACGTTGCTCCAGGCGCCGCGAGCCTCCCGCGCCCGCACCGTGATGTGCTCCAGCGCCGGCGGCTCGGCGGCCGCAGGCAGCGCCGCCATCAGCGCCAGCAGGCAGGGCAGGGTGCGGGGCAGGCTGTACATCGTTGTCGGCGTATCCCGGGCGTGAGCCAAAGGGTGCATGTCAGAGGCGGCGCATCATACAGGAAGCGGTCGTGGCGCGGCGAATAGCAAAGGTTGCATAATGCAACCTTTGTTGTTAGCGTTGTCAACAATCGATTTCGCCGGAGGCTCCCATGTCCGAATGGAAAACCAGCGCCTGCATCCTCTGTGAGTGCAATTGCGGCATCAAAGTTCAAACCGGCGGAGAGGGTGATCGCGAGATTGTCCGCATCCGCGGTGATGAGGATCACCCCGCATCCCAGGGCTACCTGTGCCAAAAAGCCTCCGGACTGAATCACTACCAGAACGGCACCGACCGCCTGTTGGCTCCACTGCGCCGGCGCGAGGATGGCAGCTTCGAGGAAATCGACTGGGATACCGCGATCAGTGAAGTCGCGGCAAAGTTGGCGGCGGTGCGCGACACCCACGGCGGCGACAAGATCTTCTACTACGGCGGTGGCGGCCAGGGTAACCACCTGCCCGGCGCCTACTCCGGCGCCACCCGCAAGGTGCTGGGCAATGCCTACCGTTCCAGTGCCCTGGCCCAGGAAAAGACCGGCGAGTTCTGGGTCAATGGCCAGATGTTCAATACCCACGTGCGCGGCGACTTCGAGCACTGCGATGTGGCGGTCTTTGTCGGTAAGAACCCCTGGCATTCCCACGGTCTGCCCCGCGCCCGCGCCTGGTTGCGCGAGTTCAGCAAGGATGCGGGCAAGACCATGATCGTTATCGACCCGGTCGTCAGCGAAACCGCGAAGCTCGCGGATATTCACCTGCAGGTGAAGCCCGGCACCGATGCCTGGCTGCTGGCGGCCATGGTGGCCATGTTGCTGCAGCAGGAGAAGTGCAAGACCGGCTGGCTGGCGGAGCACACCCAGGGCTTCGAGGACATTCGCGCGGCGTTCGAGCATATTCCGGTGCAGGAATACCTCGCCCATGCCGGCATCCCGGAGGCAACGGCGCAGGCGGCGGTGGATGCCATCGCCGCGGCCGAAGGCGCTGCCTTCTTCGAGGACCTGGGCACCCAGATGAACCGCCACTCGACCCTGGTCAGCTACCTGGAGAAGCTGGTCTGGCTGTTATGTGGCCACCTCGGCAAGCCCGGCGGCCAGGTAAGCCCCGCCTTCCTGACCAATATTGCCGGCAGCGGCCGCGCCACCCGCAAGAGCCCGGTGGCAGGCGCGCCGATCATATCCGGCCTGGTGCCCTGCAACGTGATCGCGGAGGAAATCCTCACCGATCATCCGGATCGCTACCGCGCGATGATCGTTGAGGCCTCGAACCCGGTGCATTCCCTGGCCGACAGCCAGCGCATGGCGGAGGCGCTCGACAGCCTCGAGTGCGTGGTGGTGATCGACATCGCCATGACCGAAACCGCCCGCCACGCCGACTACGTGCTGCCGGTGGCGACCCAGTACGAGAAGTGGGAGGCCACCTTCTTCAACTTTGAATTCCCTGACAACTACTTCCACCTGCGCAAGCCCCTGTTCGATGCGCCGGCCGGCGTGCTGACCGAAGCGGAGATTCACGCCCGCCTGGTAGAAGCCCTGGGCGCCATGCCCGAGGCGCTCTGTGGGGAATTGTCGACGCTGCTGGAAACCGAGGGGCGCAGCGCCTACCGGGATCGCTTCATCGCTGCGCTCGGCGAGGATCCGCAGCTATCCGCTGTGGCGCCGGTAGTGTTATACCGCACCCTGGGGCCCAGCCTGCCGGAGGGCGCCGACATTGGCGCGGTGCTCTGGCCACTGTGCCTGGATCTCGCCATGCGCGATGGTGCTTCGTTGGCGCGGGCCGGCTTTGAAGGCAATCCACTGGAAGCCGCCGATGCCCTGTTCGATGCCATCCTCAGCAATCACTCCGGTGTCGTGTTCGCCAGGGGTGACTATGCGTCGTTGCTGGATCAACTGGGCCAGGTGCAGTTGGTGATTCCCGACTTGCTGGAGGAGGTGGCCGGGTTGGCACCAGGGCCCGAACCGCTGACCTCCGAGGACTACCCCTTCCTGCTGATGGCGGGCGAGCGACGCGACTACTCCGCCAACACTATTTACCGGGACGCGGGCTGGCGCCGCAAGGATCGCGACGGATCGCTGCGCATCTGCAGCGCAGATGCCGCAAGGCTGGGGCTGGATGACGGCAGTGAGGCGCGCATTACCACGCGTCGCGGCAGTGCGGTCACCCGGGTTGAAGTCACGGACCGTATGCAGCCGGGCCATGTCTCGCTGCCGAACGGCTTCGGCCTCGACAACGTGGACGGCCGGCGAGTGGGCGTGGCGCCCAACGAGTTGACCAGCCTGGACGCCCGCGACCGCTTCGCCGGTACCCCCTGGCACAAGATCGTTCCGGCGCAGGTCGCCCGCGCCTGACCGGCAGCGCCTCGCCGGCAGCGCCTGGCCGGCCGCACCTGGCCGGCCGCACCTCGCCGGCCGCACCTCCCCGCAAGCAGCTGCGCCCTTTGATTGACCCCGATCAAGGGCCGCAGCAGGTATTTCGCGCCACAATGGCGCACATGAGCGCAGAGAAACTGAGTTTCCAGGATGCGGCCTTCCTGCGACTGGAATCGGAACAGCGCCCGTTCCACGTGGCGGGGCTGATGATCCTGAAAGAGCCCGAGGACAAGCCGCGTGGTTATTACCGACGCCTGGCCAGGCATTGCGGCCGGCTCAACGAGCTCTGGCCGCTGTTCAACAAGAAGCTGGAGAACCCCGACAGCCTGCGTAACCCGGCCTGGGTAACCGCGGAGGACTACGATCCCGCCTACCACGTCTCCCACTATGCCCTGCCTGCCCCGGGTCGCATGGAGGACTTGCAGGTGCTGGTGTCGCGGGTGCACGAGCGCTGCCTGGACCGGCACCGGCCACTGTGGGAAATCCACGTGATCGAAGGCCTGTCCGGTGGGCGCTTTGCCCTGTACTGCAAGGTTCATCATGCACTGGTGGACGGTGTCGGTGCCCTACGCATGATCGATACCCTGTTCAGCACCTCGCCGGATGAGGTGATCGACTTCCGGCGAGCCCGGCCCCGGGCGCTGGCACACCACCACAAGCTGGGACTGGCACGCCAGCTCGGTGCGATGACCGGGGAACTGAAAAAACACTACGCGGCGCTGCCGCAGATGTCGGGCATGCTGGCGGGCATGGGGTTGGACAGCCTGCTCGGCAAGCGCGACACGCCGCCCCTGCCCTTTACGGCGCCGCGTACCTTGTTCAATCGCGAGATCGACGGCCGCCGCCGGGTGGTCACCGCTGAGCTGTCAATGGCCACCATGCGGCGTGTCGCCGACAGCCAGAACGCGACGATCAATGACGTGCTGCTGGCCGTCTGTGGCGGCGCCCTGCGTGAGTACCTCAAATCGCAGCAGGCGCTACCGGACAGTACCATGGAAGCCGGAGTGCCGGTTTCGATCAAGGCCTCATCGGCTGAAGACGGCAACAGGGTGGGCTTCATTATTGCCCAGCTGTTTACCGAGGAGCCCAGGCCGCTGACCCGACTCAAGCGCATCATCCGTGTCACGAAGAAAGCCAAGTCGGACCTGCGCCACCTGTCCCGCACCGCCGCCCAGGATTACGCCAACCTGTTGATGATGCCGACCCTGCTGCTCACCCTCACCGGGCGCGCCGGCCAGATTCGCCCGCCCATCAACTGCATCGTGTCCAATGTGCCAGGCTCCCGCCAGCGCCTCTACCTGGAGGGCGCAAGGCTGGAAGCGATCTACCCGCTATCGGTGATCTTCGACGGCATGGGCATCAACATCACCGTGGTCAGCTATCTCAAGCGGCTGTGTGTCGCCATCACCAGCTGTCCGACCGAACAGCCCGGCATCGAAAACCTCGGGCGCCTCATGAAACAGCAGCTGGACGCCCTCGCCGTAGCTATCAAGGAGAGCTGAATGACCGAACGATTTGACAGCGTCGAGCTTGTCGCCGACGCCATTATCGAGCGCACCGACGGCAGCATTGTGCTGGGCATGCCGCTGGGCCTTGGCAAGCCCAACGCCCTGGCAAATGCACTGTATCGGCGCGCGGTGGATGATCCGCGCATCTCCCTGTCGATTGCCACGGCCCTGTCGCTGGGCCGTCCCCAGGGTGCGCCCGGCTTGCAGCAGCGTTTCCTCGGGCCTTTCATTGAGCGCGTCTACGGTGACTACGAAGAACTTGATTACCTGCACGCCCGTCGCGCCGGCAAGCTGCCGGACAACGTCGAGGTGATCGAGTTCTACGTGCAGCCGGCGGCGGAGCTGGGCAATCACTATGCACAGCAGAATTACATCAGCTCTAACTACACCCACATTGCCCGCGACATGTTTCGACGCGGCATCAATGTACTGGCCCAGACCATCGCCAGCCGCGGCAGCGGTGAAGATGAACGCATCAGTCTCAGCTGCAATCCCGAAATGACCCTGGATATGCTGCCGGACATTGCCGAGCGCAAAGCGCGTGGGGAAACCCTGATTACCGTCGGCTGTGTGCACAAGGAACTGCCGTTCATGCTCAACAGCGCTGAGATATCGGCGGAGGGATTCGACATCATCCTCGACGACCCCGCGGCGCAGCACACGCTGATCAGCACGCCCAACATGCCGGTGGGTATGGCGGAGCATTTTATCGGCCTGGCCGCCAGCGGCCTGGTTCGTGACGGCGGCACCCTGCAGATTGGTATCGGCGCGCTGGGCGATGCCGTGGCCGGCGCGCTGCTGCTGCGCCACCAGGATAACGCCACCTACAGGAAGCTGCTGGATTCATCGCACCTGAGCCCCACTTTCTACGATGCCTTTGAGGAAAGCGGCCCGCTGGATGCCTTCGAGGAAGGCCTGTACGGCTGTAGCGAAATGTTCACCTACGGCCTGTTCCGCCTGGTGGAGGCCGGGGTGATCAAGCGCGCCGTGGAAGGCCCCAATGGCCAGCCGGTGCACATGACCGGCGGGTTCTTCCTGGGCCCGCGGGCGTTCTACGACGGCCTGCGCTCGCTGCCTGAAGAGGAGCTGGCCAGGATCGACATGACCAACATCAGTTTCGTAAACGGCCTGTACGGTGACGAGGCACTCAAGCGCAGCCAGCGCCTGCACGGTCGCTTCATCAATACAGCGTTCTCCATAACTCTGCTGGGTGCCGGTGTGGCGGACCAGCTCGAGGACGGCCGTATCCTGTCCGGTGTGGGTGGCCAGTACAACTTCGTGGCCCAGGCCCATGAACTGGAAGACGCGCGCTCTGTGCTGCTGGTTCGCGCCACCCGCAACAAGGGTGGCGTGACCAGTTCGAACATCATCTGGAACTATGGCCACACCACGATCCCGCGACACCTGCGGGATATTGTTGTGACCGAGTACGGAGTGGCCGACCTGCGTGGCAAGACCGATGCCGAGGTAATTGCCGCCATGCTCAGCATTGCGGATTCGCGCTTCCAGGAAGAGTTGATGGAGACGGCCAAGGTAGCGGGCAAGTTACCGGCCGACTATGTGCTGCCGCGGGCCTTCCGCAACAATACACCGCGGCGCCTCAAGGAAATCTACGACCAGCACCGCCCGGATGGCCTGTTCCCGGACTTTCCGCTGGGCAGCGATTTCACCTATGTGGAAGAAATGCTGCTCAAGGCAATGGTCTGGCTCAAGGCCCATGTCAAACCCCGGGGCCTGCTGGACATGGCGCGCACCGGCCCGGTGGATGCCGAAACCGAGCGCCATTTCTCCGCCCACCTGGAGCGATTGGGACTGGCGGAGCCGGAAGGGGTGAAAGAGAAGCTGATGCAGCAGCTGGTGCTGAAGGCGCTGGAGGCCACCAGCCAGTAAATTGCTGGACTGCTGTCACCAGACTTGATATGACACAAGGAATTCTGCGCAGCCCCCCGCTAGTGTTGGGCTCCAACTAACAATAACGAATGCAGGAATATTCACATGCGCCACTGTAAGACACTGGCGGCCGCAGTCTCCGCCGCTCTCGCAATCAGCGCTGTTCCCGCGTACGCCGTCAAATGGCGAGTGGGTGAAACGGACGTCTCCCTGAACTCCAATATTTCCCTGGGCGCCAGCTGGCGCATGGAAGATGCGGACCTCGACTACCTGAGCCCCGGCAATACCAACGGCAAGGGCAGGGCCTCGTCGAGTACCGCCGACGATGGCAACCTCAACTACGATGAGGGTGACCTGTACTCCATGCAGGTGCGGGGCCTTCACGACCTGGAGATTATTCACGGCGAGTGGGGCTTCTTCGGCCGTGTGAAGTGGTGGTACGACTATGTACTCGACAACGAGGAAGTCGCCCACGGTCACGTCGCCAATGACTATATGCCTGACAGCGAGCTGGATATGGGCAAGTTCCAGGACCTGGCCCAGGAGTCCGGTGTCGAGGCGCTGGACTACTACCTGTTCTACACCTCTGAATTCGGCGACATACCGGTGGAATTCCGCGCCGGCAACCTGGTGCTGAACTGGGGTGAGAACACGTTCATCCAGAACGGCATCAATGTCATCAATCCTTTCGACGTAACCGCACTGCGCCGCCCGGGTACCGAGATTCGCGAGGCGCTGCTGCCCACCGGCCTGGTGTATGCCAATATCGGCGCCACCCCTGACCTGTCCCTGGAGTTCTTCTACCAGTACGCCTGGGACCGCACCATCGTCGACGAGTGCGGTACCTTCTGGAATGCCGGCGACGTGTTTGGCGGCGGCTGTGACAAGCTGACCGTCAGCGTGGATGAGACAGACCGGGAGCAGGTGCTGACAGGCAATTTCATCCCCCGTGGCCCCGACGACAACCCTTCCAACGAGGGCCAGTGGGGTATGTCGGCGAAGTACTTCGTCGATTCCTGGAACGGTACCGAGCTGGGTTTCTACTACATCAATACCCACAGCCGTACGCCGATTTTCAGCGGCATCAATGCCACCGAGAATTTTGGCCAGCCGTTTATCCTCGGCGCGAACCCCCAGTACCGTTTCGAATTTCCTGAGGACATCGAGACCTACGCACTGAGCTTTGCCACCAACGTCGGCTTCTGGGCCGTCTCCGGCGAGGTGAGCTATCGCCCGGATTTCCCGCTGCAGATCAACACCACGGAAATTGCCCAGGCGCTGGCGCTGGGCAACTTCGCGGAATGGTCGACCATGCTCGACCGGGTGCAGGCGGCCGGCGCCGGTGGACGCGTCGACGGCTATGACAATGTGGAATACACCCAGGCGCAGATGACCTTCATCCGCTTCTTCGAACAGGTGTGGGGTGCTGATCGCCTTAACTTCGCTGCCGAGGTGGGCGCGGTGTGGCTGGACGGCATGGATGATGACCAGCGCTACGGCCGCTCGCCGGTGTTTGGTATCGGTAATTTCCAGCCCTTTGTCAGCGACACCTTTGGCGTGCCGGTGACCTGTGACTCTCACCCGGTGCTGGAGAATCTCGGCGTGGTGCCCAACAGCCAGTCGCAGAACTGTACCAATGACGGTTTCACCGAAGACTTCTCCTGGGGTTACCGGATACGGGCGAGCATGGAGTTCAACAGCCTGATCGCCGGCACCAATATTGTTCCCAACGTGGCCTGGTCCCACGACGTCAGCGGCACCTCGCCGGCGCCCAACTTCGTCGATGAGCGCCAGGCTTTCAGCATCGGCGTACGGGCTGACTACCTGAACATCTACCGGGCCGAAGTGTCATACACTACGTTCTTCGGTGCAGACTACAATGAACTGGATGACCGCGACTTCCTGTCCATGAGTGTTTCTGTCGCATTCTGAGCCGCGTTCTGACTTTTCCAGACAAGGAGCTTCACATGTATAAGAAAATAAGCGTGAAGGCAGCGCTGATCACCCTCGGTACGTGCCTGCTGGCAGCACCTGCGCTGGCAAAAATCAGCGCCGAAGAGGCCGCCCGCCTCGGGGGTGAGGAACTGACACCGGTAGGTGCCGAGCGCGCAGGCAATGCCGACGGCTCAATCCCGCCCTGGACCGGTGGCCTCCAGGAATTGCCGGCCGGGTACAGCCCCGGCGACCGCCTGGTGGACCCCTTCGCCGACGACAAGCCCCTGTACACGATTACAGCAGCCAACGCCGACGAGTATGCGGAGCTGCTGTCGCCGGGGCAGATAGCGCTGCTGAAACGCTATCCGGATACCTTCAGCATGCCGGTTTACCAGACCCGCCGCAGCGCCCTGCTGCCTGACAACGAGTATCAGTTGATCAAGGAAGGTGCGACGGTGACGGACATGGTGGAAGGCGGCAACGGTCTCAAGGACTTTGTCTCCAATGTCCCCTTCCCGATTCCGCAGGAAGCCCTGCATGTCATGTGGAACCACATCGTGCGCTTTCGCACCCCGATGACCCTGCAGCGTCGCTACACCCAGATCCCGGTCACCGCGAACGGTGATTTCGCGCCGGTGTTGTTTGAGGAAGAAGCGATCTTTGCCAACCGGGTGCCGGGCAACGAATACCCCAACCGCCTGTTTGTATTCCTGCAGCGCATTCTCGCCCCGGCCCGTCTGGAAGGGGACGTGTTGCTGATCCACGAGAACATCGACCAGATTGTCGAGCCCCGTGCCGCCTGGCTCTACAACGCCGGCCAGCGCCGGGTGCGGCGTGCGCCCAACATCGCCTATGACGGTCCGGGTACCGCCTCGGACGGACTGCGCACCGCCGACGACCTCGACATGTTCAACGGCGCGCCTGACCGCTACGACTGGGAGCTGGTCGGCAAGCGCGAGATGATCATTCCCTACAACAGCTTCAAACTCTGGGATGACAGCCTCAAGTACAAGGACATCATCCTGCCCGGTCACATGAAGTCCGAGCTGCTGCGCTATGAGAAGCACCGGGTGTGGGTCATTGACTCGACCCTCAAGGACGGTGCCCGCCATATCTATGCGCGTCGTACCTTCTACGTGGACGAGGACACCTGGCAGATCGCCGTGATCGATCACTACGACGGCCGCGGTGAGCTGTGGAAAGTGAAGGAAGGCCACCCGATCCTGCACTACCAGGCGAAGATTCCCTGGCTGGCGGCGGAGAGCCTGCACGACCTGATTTCCGGTCGCTACCTGGTCATTGGCCTGGACAACGAAGAGAAGCGCTACACCTACGATTTCGACTTCGACACCAGCTTCAAGAACTTCACGCCGCAGGCTCTGCGGCGGGCCGGTCGCCGTTAGTGCGAGCGCTCTGCCTGGTATTGCTGCTGCCTGCCCTGCTGCAGGCGGCGGACTTCGCGACCAACCCGGCCCTGCCGACGTCTGACGCCGTCGGTGCCCAGCTGCTGGATATGACCTGGGCGGGTGACCGCCTGGTGGCGGTGGGCGAGCGCGGACTGGTGATTTACTCCGACGATGAAGGGCGCTCCTGGCAACAGGCCCGGGTGCCGGTCAGCGAGACGCTTACCGCGCTCAGTTTCCCTACCGATGAGCACGGCTGGGCCGTTGGTCACGGGGGTGTGATCCTGCACTCCGGTGACAGCGGCACGAGTTGGCAACTGCAATTGGACGGCAACGATGCCAATCGCCAGCGCCTCGACTATGTGACCGACCGCGTGATGCTGTTGGAAGCGCAGATCCGGGAGGCGGAAGCGGAACCCGACGAGGACCTGAGCTACGAGCTCGAGGAAGCCCAGTACGCGGTGGAGGATGCGGAGCTAGCGCTGGAGACCGGCCCGGCCGATCCGTTCCTCGATGTCTGGTTTGCGGACAACCAGTTTGGCTTTGCGGTAGGTGCTTACGGCATGCTCTATCGCACCGACAACGGTGGCCTGCAGTGGCGCATTGCCCAGGAGGGCATCGAGAACCTTGAGGGCTATCACTACTATTCGATCAGCGCCGGCGACGATGCCCTTTACCTGTCCGGGGAGGCGGGCATCGCCTACCGCTCCGACGATGGGGGCGAAACCTGGCAGAGGCTGGATCTTAACTACGACGGCAGCCTGTTCGGTATTCTCGCGCTGGGACAGGGCGAGGTACTCAGCTTCGGCCTGCGCGGCAACATTTTTCTGAGTCGCGATCGCGGCGCCAGCTGGGACAACATTACGCCTGCCGATGCCCCCGGGCTGAGCTTTTTCGGCGCCGGACAGCTCCCTGGCGGCGGCCTGCTATTGGTAGGTGCCGGCGGTGCTCTGGCTACCAGCCTGGATGGTGAGAGCTTCAGTGTGGAGATTCACACCAGCCGCGATACCTTCTCCGCCGCCCTGGCGGTGGACGACGAACTGCTGCTGGCCGGCATGAGCGGCGTGACGCGGATTGCCGCCGGCCGTGGCCGCGGCAGGCTGGCGGGGGTCGCGCCATGAGTGCTGACAGCGCGGTGAGCGCTACCAGTCCGGCGATGGACAAGTCGGCTCTGCAGGCCTCCGACGGTAAGCTGCGCCCCGCCCTGGGTGAGATGTTGATGAACACCCGCGTGCTGATTGTTTTGCTGTTTGCCGGCCTGACGGCTTTCTTTGGTTACCAGCTCAGCCAGCTGCGCCCGGATGCGAGCTTCGAGAAAATGATCCCGATCTCGCACTCCTATGTGGTCAATTTCCTAGAGAACCGTTCGGATCTCTCGGGCCTGGGCAACTCGGTGCGCATCACTGTGGAAACCACCGAAGGTGACATTTTCACGGCTGAGTTCCAGGAAACCCTGCGAGAGATCACCGACGAAGTCTTCTACATCAAGGGCGTGGACCGGGCCGGGCTGCAGAGCCTGTGGACGCCGAATGTGCGTTGGACCGAAGTCACCGAGGAGGGTTTTGTCGGTGGCAGTGTTATCCCGGACGATTACGATGCGACGCCGCGGACCCTGCGCAAACTGCGCGCCAATGCGCTGAAATCGGGGACCATTGGCCGGCTGGTGGCCAACAACTTCAAGTCCGCCACCATCCAGGCGCCGCTGATCGAGACCGACCCGGAGACCGGTGAGCGGCTCAACTACCAGCAACTCTCCGCCGACCTCGAGCGGCTGGTGCGGGACAAGTACCAGAGCGATACGATCAAGATTCATATTACCGGCTTTGCCAAGCTGGTGGGTGACCTGATCGACGGCGCTGCCCTGGTCGGCGCTTTCTTCGGCATTGCCTTCCTGATTACTGCCGTTATGTTGTACGCCTACTGCCGGGACCAGTGGGGAACCGCGGCCGCTTTACTGTGTTCCACCGTGGCGGTGGTCTGGCAGCTGGGCCTGCTGCACACCATGGGGCTGGGTATCGACCCTTACAGCATGTTGGTGCCCTTCCTGGTATTCGCCGTCGGCATCAGCCACTCGGTGCAGATTCTCAATCGCTTCGCCCTCCTCTGCCACGGCGGCACAGACAAGGTGGAGGCGGCGCGTCTGTCTTTTGTGCGGCTCTGCAAACCGGGCTTTGTGGCGCTGCTTAGTGACGGTGTGGGTTTCCTTACCCTGAGGGTGATTGACATACCGGTGATCCAGGAGCTCGCGCTGGTCGCCAGCACCGGTATTGCGGTGCTGGTGCTCACCAATCTGCTGCTGTTACCGGTGGTGCTGTCCTACACAGGTATTAGCGGGCGCTGCCGCAGCTACCGCGACGTGAAATCTGCCAGCGCCTACGCCCACTGGCGGCTGCTGTCTAAGACCGCCAGCAAGCGACCGGCGCTGACAATTATTGGGGTTTGCGCCCTGCTGTTTGCCGGCGGCATTTATCTCGGCCAGCACCAGAAGATCGGCGATCTCGACCCGGGCGCTCCCGAACTGCGCCCAGACTCGCGCTACAACAAGGACAACGCCTTCCTTACGGAGAACTACTCCACCAGTACCGACGTGTTCGTGGTCATGGTGCGCACCGAGTCCCAGCAGTGCGGCACCTACCTGACGATATCCGCGGTGGACTACTTCCAGGGAGTGATGGCGGCAGTACCCGGGGTGCAGTCGATCATTTCGCTGGTGGACGTCTCCAAGCTGGTCATCATGGGCATGAATGAGGGCAACCCCAAGTGGCACGCCATCAGCCGCAACCAGTTCATCCTCAATAATTCCCTCAGCCGGGTACCCAGCAACCTGTTGAACACCGACTGTTCCATGGTGCCGGTTATCCTGTTCCTGGAGGATCACAAGGCCGATACCCTGACCCGGGTGGTGGATGCCGTGGAAGCCTTCGCCGCGGAGCACAACACTGAAAAGATCCGCTTTATGCTGGCGGCCGGCAACGCCGGCATCGAGGCGGCCACCAATATCGTGATTCGCCAGGCCCAGTGGGAAATGCTGATGTGGGTGTACGGCGTGGTCATCCTGCTGTGCCTGCTGACCTTCCGCTCGCTGAGTGCCACCGCCTGCATCATCATTCCGCTGATGCTCACCTCGGTGTTGGGTCAGGCCCTGATGGCGCTGCTCGGTATCGGTGTGAAGGTGGCCACCCTGCCGGTGATTGCGCTCGGTGTGGGCATCGGTGTCGACTATGGCATTTATATTTACAGTGCGCTGGAGCGCTCACTGCGTGAGCACGGCAACCTGGTCGAGGCCTATTACGAGGCGCTGCGCTCCAGCGGTACTGCCGTGGCCTTTACCGGCCTGACCCTGGCGGTGGGCGTGGGCACCTGGATCTATTCGCCCATCAAGTTCCAGGGCGACATGGGCCTGATGCTGACCTTCATGTTCTTCTGGAATATGATTGGCGCACTGTTCTTCCTGCCTGCCCTGGCCTGGTTGTTCGGTATCGACAACAAGTATCGCCATCCGGAGGATGACGTTTGACCCGCTGGCCCTGTGCAGCGCTCATTACCCTAAGCCTCAGCCTGAGTACAACGACGAGTGCCACCGATCTCGCGGTCTCTGACCCGCAGGTCGGCGAGGCTTCGGCGGTGGCGCTGGTGTTCATGAGTCGCCTCAAACCACAGCTCCAGGCGGCCCTGCAGGCGGGGCCACCCGCCGAGGCGCTTGGCGTGTGTGCCGAGGTGGCGCCGCGGATCGCCGCTGAACTGGGCGCTGAAACCGGCTGGTCCGTGAAGCGAGTGAGCCTGCGGCCGCGCAACCCCGCAGCCCAACCCGACGCCTGGGAGCGAGAACAACTTGAAGCCTTCGATGCCGCGGTAGCCGCCGGCGCCACGCCCGGATGGGCCGCCGCGGAGGTCGACGGCCAGGTACGCTTCCTGGCCCCGCAACGGGTCGCTGGTGTCTGCCTGTTGTGCCACGGGGAGAACGTCGACCCCGACACGGCCGCCGTCCTTCAGCGGCTGTACCCTGAAGACCGCGCCCTGGGCTACCGGCCCGGCCAGGTGCGCGGTGCCATCAGCCTGTCTGCAGCGCGCCGGTAGTACGCGCGGCTAGCTGCGGCCGGTCGGCATTAGCGATTCAACTGCAACGCCGCACACACCACCAGAATCAGGATGGCCATAGAGCTGAGTAAGGCAGCTTCCCGGCGCGGCCACACAATGGCTTCGCCCTGGTCACTGACTGCGCGTGCACTGGAGCCGCTCGCGCGACCCAGCAGTGCCGCCGCGGCGATGGCAAAGCCAAAGCCGATCACGTTCCACCATAACCAGGACACCTGCGGCAGCAGCAGCCAGGTCAGCAAATTGGCGGCAAGGCCCAGGCAGAAACCGATAATGGCTGCGGCCTGCCCAAGGCGCGGCAGGAACACCGCAATACAGAACAGTGCCAGCAGCGGGCCGTTGGCCATGGAGCCCACCTTGTTGATGGCCTCCAGCACGGTCGGGGCGATGCGCTCTACCTGGTAGGAGAACAGGATGGCGAACGCGCCCCAGAAGAATGTGGCCAGTTTGGAGACCAGGAACAGCTGGCGCTCTGACAGGGTCTGGAAGCGGGCGATGTAGTCTTCCACAGTGCTGGCCGACAGACTGTTGAGCGCCGAGTCGATGGAAGACATGGCAGCGGCGAACAGGCCGACGATTGCGAGGCCTGCCAGACCGGGGGCAAATTCCCGGGCGACGAAGGACGGGAACACCAGATTGTAATTGGGCTGGCCGCTGCCGGTCAGAGGCAAGCCGGCCACGAAATCCGCCTGCTCCAGGGCGTAGGCGGCCAGCCCCAGCCCCAGCAGGCAATAGGCCAGTACCAGGGGAAAGCGCAGCACGCCGTTGAGCACCAGGATCTGCCGGGTGGTGGCGGCGTCGTGGGCGGCCAGCAGGCGCTGGGCCTGGCTCTGGTCGCAGCCATAGTAGGCGGTGTAGAGAAACAGGCCGCCCAGCAGCATCGGCCAGAACCCGTAGTTGTTACCCGACAGCCCCCAGTCGTTGACCAGGGTTGTGCTGCGCTCGGCCAGGGTGCTCCACTCGGCCAGCAGCGGGTCGCCGAGGGTAAAGAGCGTGTACAGCACAGCCGCGGTCAGCAGCAGCATCTGCACCACGTCGGAGATGACCACCGCGCGCATACCGCCCAGCACGTCGTAGGTAATGGTGATACCCATCAGGATCAGCACCGCAGTGGTATAGCTGGTGCCGGTCACCAGGCCGATCACCGAGGCCACGCCGTACACCGTTACCCCGGTGGCGACGCCGCGGAAGAACAGGAAACAGCCGCTGGCCAACAGTCTGCTGGCCAGGCCCAGGCGCTGTTCCAGGTAGGCATAGATGGAAATGACACCCGCGGCCCGCACCGGCAGGAACAGCACGCACAACGCCAGCATCGCCAGCGGTACGGCCAGCTCGTACTGCAGCCACAGCAGCCCACCGCCGGCCACGAAGCCGACAAAGGCAGGCGCACCCAGCAGGCTGTTGGTGGAACACTGGGTGGCAATAATCGAGGTGGCGAGCGCCCAGCCGGGCAGGCGATTGGCGCCAAGGTAGTAGTCTTCGCGGGAGGCCTGGCTGCGGCCCAGGTAGACCGCCAGGCCCAGCATGGCTGCCAGGTAGCCGCCGATAACCCACCAGTCGAGATTGCTCAAGGCTGTTTACCCCATATGCTCTGTGCCGGGACCAAAGTGCTGTCCGATGCTAAACAGCTATACCTGCCTTGCTTTATGTATCGAAGCGAATAGCCGCGAGTTGCTCCGGTGCCCTGCCGAGCTGAAGCAGGAACTCCTGCCAGCGCGGGTCGCCCCGGGATTGTTTCGTCACCGGGTTCATCAACGCCAGGAACAGGCGGCGATCCTTCGCACGCCAGGCGCGCTTCAGCCATTCAAAGCCGGCGTCAGTATCACCCGCCCAAAGGTAGACTGCCGCGATTTCAGATGGCCTCTCGTCACCCCAGCGCTCAATGGCATCAGCCAGCGCTGATTTGAACTCCGATTGGCGCCCCAGTGAGTACAGTGCCATGGCAATACCGCATTCACTTAGCTGAGCGGACCCCTCCGCGCGGAATGCTTCGAGGGCCGCTTCATACTCACGCTTCTGCAGCTGCAGAATCCCCAGTGAGTAGTTGACCCCCAGGTAATCAGGCCCAAAGCCGATGGCGAGCTCGGTGTGGCGCAGCGACTGTTCCATGTTGCCTGCCGCCCAAAGCGATTCACCGTAGTTCCAGTGCACGGATGCACTGGTCGGATCAACAGCGATAGCCTGTTCATAGAATTTATGCGCGCTGTCGTGCCGGCCCAGTTGAGTCAGGAGTTGGCCGGCGTTGACGAGCACGCTGACGTTGCCGGGCTCCTGTCGCAATGCCAGCGACAGCTGGTCAGCGGCAAGTTGCAGCTCGCCGCGCGACATGGCCAGCCAGCCCAGGCGCGAATGGGCGGTAGCGTTTTCGGGGTTTGCAAGTACCGCCTGGTTCAGGGAGTCGTAGGCCTGGCCGAAGGCATCCAGTTCAGAAACCTCCGGTAACCTCGCGCGGCGAATCTGATTCAGGCCCAGTTCGGACCAGGCCTCGCTGAAGCCCGGGTCTATTTGAAGGGCCGCTTCGAACTTGTCTATACCGAGCTGAATTGCATTGGAACTGCCCAGCCGGCTGAGGTGGCGACCCTGAAGGAACAGCGTGTAAGCGGCGGGGTCCACCTGCTGGCTCTTGGGCGCAGAGTCCAGCAACACAAGCTTTAGCTGCTGGATAACCGCGGCAGCAATCTCATCCTGCGTGGCGAAGACGTCATGCAGACGGCGATCAAAGGTCGCAGCCCACAGCTGTGTGTCATTACCAGCATCCACCAGATGGGCATTGATGCGCACCTGGTCACCCAGCTTGCGAACCGAACCCTCTAATATATGGTCCACGTTCAGCTCACGAGCCACGGTCGGCGCATCCAGGCCCTTGCCTTTGTAGGAGAACGCTGAGGAGCGTGAAATGACGCGGAGTTCGGGAATGCGCGCAAGCAGGTTGAGTAGTTCTTCGGATATGCCGTCCGAGAAGAACTCGTCCTCCTGACGGCCACTCAGGTTGGCAAATGGCAGCACGGCAATGGATTTTCTGCTCTGATCAAGGCCCTGCGTTTCGGGAATCGGCTCCTGCTGAAACGCCCAGTTGACCAGAGCCAGCATGGCCAGCGCCGCGGAAACTGCCAGCACGCCATAGGTAGTAGCGTGTTGTTTGCCGCGCTCGCCGGGCGCAGGTTCGTCGCCCGTCTTCACCACTCGACCCGCGGCGGAATCCACTCCTTCGCCAATGTCCAGTTCGAGGCTGACCGTCCCGAGATCGTGCATCCAGGCCAGCGCCAGTGCAATGGGGAAGCCGAGCAGCAGGACGATGAGCGTTGCCTGCATTCCCCAGTCGGGCGCGTTGAATTTCTCGAAGCCCAACTCAGCCATCTTGGCAATCGCCCAGGCGCTGACAAGATACGCGCCTGCGACACGAAACATGCCGCGACGATTGAGCTCTACTAGCAGGTTGGAGTTTGACACGGGCTACAGCTTGTCCGAGTTGTCATGGTCTGGGTGCCTTGCGAGGTTGCGTAAGGATAATCGATTGAAGAAGGCGCTGGAAATTTGCTGGATACTCGTTTTGCCCGAGTCAGTCGGCCGCAGCCTGCCGCAGGATGAGGGTGTCGCCGCGCTGGGTGAATTCAATGTGTTTGAGGAAGGACATGCCAAGCAGGATCTCCTCAGTCTGCAGTCCGGGTGAGACACCGGCGCTGACATTGGCCAGGGCAATATCGCCGATGCTCACTACATCCAGTCGGGTGGCGTACGCGCGTGCCATGCCGTTGGCGGTCTGGGTCATGAACTCCTGGCCGCGGGGCAGGCTGAGACCGGCGGCGACATGACCGGGGATGGCCACCGTGGTAGCACCGGTGTCCAGCATGAACACGACGTCCTGGCCGTTGATCTTGCCGCTGGTCACATAGTGACCGGCGCGATTGCGCTTCAGCACCACTTCCCGCATGCCGTCGCGCATCGTGGTGTTCAGCGTCTGGTTGGGATTGCGCTGCCGCTCCAGCATGCCGTCGAACCAGAATACGGCCAGCCCGCCAAACAGCAACCAGGCCAGCAACAGCATGCCTGCGCCCATGCGCTTCTGCTCGCGCTGGGGGCTGGGTTGCTGTGTGGGTTCCACCGGGTCAGGCCCTGTTCACATCGACCTGCATCAGGCGACCCGGCTTTCCAGGGCGAAGCGCTCGCGCAGGAAGCGGGCGATACCGTCTTCATCGTGGTGGCCGATCACCGCGGTGGCTGCCGCCTTTACGGCCGCCTTGGCGTTGTCCGGCGCGTAGGCCTCGTCGGCGCGGCTGAACATGCTCAGGTCATTGTCACTGTCGCCGAAACACAGCACCCGCGACACGCCGAGCTGTTCGCGCAGCAGGTCCACGGCGCCGCCCTTGCTGGCGTCGCTGTGGTGAATATCGATCCAGCGCAGGGCGGCACCTTCCAGGGCCATCCCGGCGTAGGCCACCAGCCCGGGCTCGGAATCTACCAGTGCTTCCACGGCGTTGATGGAGTCCGGGATACCGAGGGCGGAGATATTGGTGATCTCGGCATCGGCGGGCATTTGTGCGGCGGGCAGGACCGACACCCCGGAGCGGCTGGAAAACTCGGACGCGAGTTTTTCTTCCACCCTGTGCTTGAGTGGTGGGTGGTAGACAGCATGTCGATTGCCTGGCTCAAGGGTAAAGATAAAAGGCGTTACGTCCTGCGCCAGCACAGCTTCCAGCACGTGCTGGATTTCGTCCTGGGTGAGGAAGTTCTGGTGCGAGTACGCGTCATCGGCCGGGTTCCAGATCATCACCCCATTCTTGAACACCTGGGGCAGGTGAAAGCCGTGGCCTGCCAGTAGGTCGCGGGATGCGTGCAGGGTGCGGCCGGTCGCGACAGTGTAGGCAATGTCACGTTCTGCCAGCGCGGCCAGGGTGTCGCGGGTGTAGTCGGAGATAACGCTCTTGCTGTTCAGCAGGGTGCCGTCGAGGTCAAATACAATCAGTTCCATGTTCTAAATACGGGTCCTGCTTCGTCGCTGGATTGTGTGGTGTGGCCGGCGAGGTGCGGCCGGTCAGATGCGGCCGGCCAGGTACGGCCGGTCAGGTACGGCCGGTCAGGTACGGCCGGTCAGGCGCGGCCGGTCAGGCGCGGCCGACCAGTCAGGCGCCGCCGCTGTACAACGGCGGCAGTGGCTCAGGCCGGCCCCGGTCATTTCGCCTGGCTTTTTTCCTGCAGGCCTTCAGGGCCTTTGCCAGCTCGTCACCGCGCCAGGTGCTACCGTCCACAGCATATAGACTGCGCTCCAGCGCCTCCAGTGCCGCCGACAGTTCAGCGGAATCCAGGCGCTGTGCAATTTGCGCCAGTGAGGGCAGGCGCGGCTGGTCGAACGCGCGCTGGGCCCAGATCTGGATAGCGGAACGGGCGGCGCCGGCCTGGTCGGCATTGCAGGCGGCCAGGCAGTGCTTGAACAGGGCGGCTTCACGCTCCTGCGCCACGGCGTCTTCGCTGCGGGCAACGCGCGGTGCGCGCAATCGCCAGCTGAGCCAGACTGTGGTCCCCAGCCAGCCGAGCAGGGCGGCCAGCGTTGTCCACATCCACAGGGAGGTCTGTGGAGTGGTGCTGGCCGGTGCATTGGCTGGCATCGGCAGGGCAGCGGGGTCGGCGGTTGTTGGCGGCACTGCACCGACAGGGGCAGCGACCGCCAGGGTGCGCGCCGGCAGCTCAGCGTAGCGCAGGCTGTTGCTGGTGGTGTCCCACCAGGGCACCTTGACCGCCGGCAGGGTGAACTCGCCGGGGTTGGTAATCAACAACGCGGTGCTGTTGATGCCAATACCGGTAATGCCCTTGTTGCCGGCGCGGTTTTCGGAGCGTGGTTGATCGGGGTAGGCCTTCATGCCTTCGATGTCGGCCTGGGGGAGTTGTGGCAGCTGGCTGCTGTCGATCCCTTCCGCCACCAGGGTCAGGGTGCGAGTCACCGAGTCACCGACGGCCAGCTCGTCCGGCAATGCCGACCAGCTTTCATCGATGCGCAGGTTGCGCGCAGGCACCCAGGGCGCGTCGGGCCAGGCGGCGGGTACCGGCTTGACGTTGACGGTGATCGGTTTGCTGCGGCGCCGCAGTACTTCGCCGGCGCCGAGTGACAGGAAGCTGCGTCGGCCCATGCTCTTGCGGCCATTGAAGTCCATGGGCGGGATGACCAGTTTGCCGCTCTTCTGGGGGAAGATGGCATGCCGGACTTCGAACACCCGGTAGGGGCGGCCGTTGATGGTGCGCTGGAAGGTGTTGGATTCCAGTGGCTCGACCACGGCGTCTTCCAGCTTCAGTTCCGAGCGGCCGCGGTCGCTGAGGTCTATTGCCTCGTAGATGCGGAAGGTGTGTAGCAGCTGTGACTGAACGTAGACCTCATCGGTGTCTACTTCCGATTCCACGAATACCTCCTGGCTGCTGTCTGCCAGGGGAGGGCTGTCACCGACCTGGATGCGGATTTCCCGGGTGCGCTGGCCGTCTACGCTCAGCGGCGGGATAGTGAGCTCTCCCATGCGACGCGGTAAGAGGATGATTCGGTGGTCCGTGAATTTCTGGCTGCGGCCGTTGTTGTAGCTGAAGTTGGTGGTTGTGCCGGTAGTAGCAATATCGAAATCCAGCCTCACCAGGTCGAGATTGGCGTTTTCCACGTCTTCGCCTTCGGTGGCCCGCAGCGTCAGCACCAGGCTATCGTTGATGGAAATCTGGTTGCGGTCAACGGTGGCGGTAACAGCGGCCCGGGCGGCGGCGCCTGACAGCAACGCCAGCGCCAGTAACAGGCTACCAACGTGTTTCATCATCTCTTCCTGCTCCCTGTGCGTTCTCCTGGGCCCGCAAGCGTGACTCATAGCGGAACTTGCGCCGCAGCAGGCCGGAGGGGTCGTCCGGAATCCGGCGCAGCCACTGCTCGTTGGCCATCTCTCTTTCCATCTCGTCGGCATCCCGTGGGCGGGCAGCCTGCTGTTGCGGCTCGCCCTCGGGCTGCTGTTGCCCGTCGGCGTTCGCCCGTTGTGATTGCTGCTGTTGCTGGTTGTCCTGGGGCGTTTGCTCCTGGTCCGGCTGGCCTTCGTTTTCGGCCTGCTGGGGCTTTGGTTGCCCGGACTGGTCGCCGCTGTCGGGCTGCTGTGACTGTTGCTGATCCTGCTGCTGATCCTGCTGTTGTTGGTCCTGTTCGCCCTGCTGGTCCTGCTGTTGTTGTTGCTGTTGCTGCTGCTGTTGAAGCAGTTGCTCCAGCAGGGCCTTGTTGAAGGCCGCGTCTTCCATGTCGGGCGCCTGTTCCAGGGCCTTCTCATAGGCGGCGATGGCCTGTTCCAGGTCGCCGCTGCGGGCGAGGCTGTTGCCGCGGTTGTACCAGCCGTCGGCGTTGTCCTGCTGTTGGTAGTGATCGAGTGCCTGCTCGTAGTTGCCGGCCCGATAGTGCGCGGCCGCTGCCCAATCCGGGTTGCTGAACGTTGCGGCCGCAGCGTCCGCCTCGTCGGCCTCCAGCAGTTCGGCGCCGCGCTGGTCGCTGTTCAGGAAGTAATCGCGCAGCTCCCGGGCCTCGCCGGGTTCTGCCAGTGGCAGCAGCAACAGGCACAGGATGTAGCCACGCCTGAAGGCGCCGAGCGCCACCGGCACCAACAGTACGGCCAGCCAGAAGCCCATGTCGTGCCAGGTATCGACGCTGCGCCCCAGCAGCTGTTCGCTGTCTTCCTCTGCCCAGGGGTCCAGGGCCAGAATGCGCTCGACGTCGGCATCACCCAGTTCCAGGTCGCTGTAGCTGCCACCGAAGCGTGCCGCCAGCTCCTTGAGTGGTGTCCGCTCCAGCCCGGCGACGATGATGTTGCCGCTGTCATCCCGCAGGAATCCTTCGCCGGTCGGTATCGGGCTGCCCTCGTCCGTGCCTACTCCCAGCACAGACAGGCGATAGGCGGTATTGCTCAGGGCATCGGCAATCTCGTTGCCATCACCGCGGTGTATGCCGTCGGTCACCAGCAGGATCTGGCCGTGCTCAAGGCCGCTATCGCGCAATAGTCTTACTGCCTGCTCCACGGCGCGTGACGGTCGGCTGCCCTTGACCGGCATGATGCCCGGCGTCAGCGCTGGCATCAGGTTGGCGATGGTGCGCAGGTCGTCGGTCAGCGGGCTCACCACGTGGGCATCCCCTGCATAGGCGACCAGCGCGGTGGTGCCCTCGGTTTTCTTTTCCAGCAGGTCCAGCAGCTTTTGCCGGCTGCGTACCAGCCGCGATGGTGTGATGTCGGTGGCTTGCATGGAGAGGCTCAGGTCATACAACACGACCAGTGCATTCTCGCGCCGTTCTACCGGCTGTGGCAGGCGTTCCCAGCTCGGCCCGGCCAGCGCCAGCACCGCCAGCAGCCAGGCGCCCAGCAATAACACCAGGGGCCAGCGGCTTGCGGCCTGGCCGCCGCTCAGCAGGTGCGGCAGCAATTGCTCGGAGATCACCGAGGTCCAGGCCTTGCCGGCGCGCAGGCGCCGGTACAGCAGCCAGCCCAGTGGCAATATCGGCAGGCTGGCCAGCAGCCACTCGGGCCTCAGGAAATGGAAATTCACCAGGAATTCGTTCACCCGCGTACCCCCCTGGCCAGGGCCAGCAGCAGGCTGAGCGCAAAAGCGATGGCCAGCGGCAGGTGAAACAGGCTCTTCTGCGGCCGGTAGCTCTGGGCTTCCTGTTCCACGGGTTCCAGCGCGTCCAGCAGCTGGTAGATGTTGATCAACTCGGCCGGGTCGCGGGCGCGGAAGTAGTTGCCGCCGGTGCTGTTGGCAATCTCTCGCAGGGTGGCCTCGTCCAGGTCGCGGGAGGGGTTGACCACCTTGGAGCCAAAGCTGGAACCAAACAGGCCCGGCATCACCATCTTGTCACTGCCGATCCCGATGGTGTGGATTTTGACGCCGTTGTCGGCGGCCAGCCGCGCGGCATCCAGTGGCTCGACCTCGCCGGCGTTGTTGGCGCCGTCGGTCAGCAGGATCAGTACCCGGCTGTCTGCGGGGCGCTCGCGCAGCCGTTTCACTGCCAGCCCGATGGCGTCACCGATGGCGGTCTCGCGGCCGGCGAAACCGAGCTGGGCTTCGCGCAGGAAGCGCTGCACGGTATTGCGGTCAAAGGTCAGTGGCGCCTGCACGTAGGCGTTGCTGCCAAACAGGATCAGGCCCAGGCGGTCACCCCGGCGGCGCTCGATAAATTCCCCCACCACCTGCTTGACGGCATCGATGCGTGAGACGGTGTGCTGGCCGACCACCATGTCCTCCACCTGCATGGAGCCCGACAGGTCGACCGCCACCAGCAGGTCGCGGCCGCTGGCCGGCAGGCTCACAGGATCACCGATCCAGGTGGGTCGCGCCAGGGCACCCAGCAGTGCCAACCACAGCAGGCACAGCGCCAGCACGGATAGCAGGCCGCCGCCACGGCGTCGGCCCACACCCTGGTCATCGAGTGCCTGCCAGCTCTCAAAGAAGGGGGCGCGCAGGGCGGAGTCCTCCCCGGCGGCGGCCGGCCACAGCCGCCACACCAACCAGGGTAGCGGCAGCAGCAGCAGCGCAAAGGGCCATTGCAGCGTCAGCATGGCGTGCCCTTCAGCTGTGCCAGCCACTGCTTGCAGAGGCCGTGCAGCTGTTCGATATCTGCCGCGGCGGGGCTGGCCTGGTAGGCGCGAGTCGCAAAGCCCAACTCGCTGAAGCCTGCCTCTCCGGGCCTGCGCCATTGCTGGTCGAGGAACTCGTCCCAACGCTGGCTATTCAGTGAGGCGACCTGCTCGCGTGGGAACCGGCTCAGGGCAGCGCGCTTGAGAACCGCGTTGGCGGCCTGCAGGTAGCCGGCGTGGTCGCCGTCAGCCTGCCAGCGCGCATGCGCTTCGGCCAGTGCACGGTGTGCCTGTCGGCGCCAGGCATTGCGCCGGTAGTGCCGCCACAGCCAGGTAAGCAGGGCGGCCAGTACCAGCACCAGCAGGCCGGCAAGCAGCCACCAGCCCGGCCCCGGCGGCCAGGCGCTGACCGGATCGGGCAGGTGAATATCGCGCAGCTGGGCAAGCGGGTCGGCGGGGGTCATCGGCGGGTGCCACTGGCGTAGTAGGCCTGCAGGATGCCCAACGGCGAATCTGCGGTGCTGGACTCGATCAGCGGGATGCCAAGCTTGCCCAGCGACTGCCGCAGGGTTTCCCGTTGCGCGCTGAATCGCTGCGCAAAGGCCTCGCGCAGGCGCTCATCCCCCGTGAACAGCTGCACCCGGGATTCCCCGTCGGTGACGGCGTAACGCCCTGCCTCGGGCAGCGCGGCTTCCAGCGGATCGAAACAGTGCAGGGCGGTAATCTCGAGGTGTCGCGCCAGCTGGTAGAGCTGCTCGCGGGCACCGTCGTCCAGGGCGCCGCGAAAATCGCTGACCAGGAACAGGGAGCTGCCCGGCCGGGCGATGCGCCGGAGCTCTACCAGCATGTCGGCAAAGCCCTGGTTTCGGGCGCCTGCCGGCAACGGCAGGGCATTGTTCATCGCAGTCAGGGCATTCAACAATCCCAGTACCGAGCGCCGACTGCGACGAGGCCGGATTTCGTGGTGTTCCTGCTCGGAGAATACCAGCCCGCCCAGACGGTCACCGCGCTGCAGGGCAGCCCAGGACAGCAGCGCGCCCAGCCGTGCCGCCAGCACGGATTTGCAGCAGGTGCGGCTGCCGAAGAACATGCTGGAGCGCTGGTCCACGCACACCAGTACCTGGCGTTCGCGCTCTTCCCGGAACAGCTTGGTGTATGCCGTGCCGGTGCGGGCGGTGACTCGCCAGTCGATAGTGCGGATATCATCGCCGGGCTGGTAGGCGCGAACTTCCTCGAAATCGATACCGCGACCGCGGAAATTGGTTTTGTTGGGACCCGAGAGCAGGTTCAGGGCGCGCTTGCGCTGGCCCAGGTCGAGCTTGCTGGCCGGGTGGCGCTGCTCGATCAGTTCGGCAAGCGAGCAGTAGGCGCCGAGGGCCGGTGTTTGAATCGGCGCAGACGCCATCTCAGCCGACGGGCACCCGCGCAACCAGTTCGTCGATGGCGGCGTCGGCGCTGATGCCGTTGGCCTCGGCTTCGAAGCTCAGGATCAGGCGATGGCGCAGCACGTCGTGTACCACGGCCTGCACATCGTCAGGGGTGACGAAGTCGCCGCCGCGTAGCCAGGCATGAGCCCGGGCGCAGCGGTCCAGGGCGATGGTGGCGCGCGGGCTGCCGCCGTAGTCAAGCCAGTTGGCCAGCTCCTGGGAGTAGGGCGCCGGGTCGCGACTGGCGATTACCAGTTCCACGATATAGCTCTCTACCGGTTCGGCCATGTGCAGTTCCAGCACGCTGCGCCGTGCGGAGAAAATGGCGTCCTGGGGCAGTTCCGGAGGTTGCGGGAGCTGGGTGGCCGCCGCTTCGTTGCGGGTCAGGCGCAGGATGCCGCGCTCGGCATCGCGATCCGGGTAATCCACGAAAGCGTGCAACAGGAAACGGTCAAGCTGTGCTTCCGGCAGGGGGTAGGTGCCTTCCTGCTCAATGGGATTCTGGGTTGCCATGACCAGGAACAGATCCGGCAGCCGGTAGGTCTCGCTACCCACGCTGACCTGGCGTTCAGCCATGGCCTCCAGCAGTGCCGACTGTACCTTGGCGGGTGCGCGGTTGATTTCGTCCGCCAGGATCAGGTTGTTGAATACCGGGCCGCGCTGGAAGTGAAAGCCGCCTTCCTGCGGGCGATAGATGTCGGTACCTGTCACATCGCCGGGCAGCAGGTCGGGGGTGAACTGGATGCGGTGGAAGCTGCCCTCGATACCGTCCGCCAGGCTCTTGATCGCACGGGTTTTGGCCAGCCCCGGAGCACCTTCCACCAGCAGGTGGCCATCGGCCAGCAGGGCGATCAGCAGGCGCCTGACCAGGTCGGCCTGGCCAATGATCTGCTGACCGAGCCAGTGCTCCAGCTCGACTATGTGCTCCCGGTGCGCCACGGGTACTACCTCCGCTTTGTTCATCATCCGTCTGGCCCCCTGTAATAAAGCCGTGTAAGACTTCTCCCGGATTAAATAGTTCGGGGCGGGGCGTTGATTTTCAAGGGCTCACGCCGTTGCCGCCGGCAACGACAGGGCAAGAAGCGGGATGCTATCTGCTCAGTGTTTACACGGCAACTCCGATAAACCTGCCGATATCTGGTGAGGACAAGGCGGAGATCTCCGTTTATCATGAAGCCCGGTTGTGAAAGCGGCCATCAGTCCATCTGGAGAATGCAATGACCACTATTGGTACCCCGTTCACGGCCTCGGCAACACGCGTGCTGTTGCTCGGATCTGGCGAGCTGGGTAAAGAAGTGGTGATAGAGATGCAGCGGCTGGGTGTCGAGGTGATTGCCTGCGATCGCTACGACAATGCACCGGCGATGCAGGTCGCCGATCGCTCACATACCTTTTCCATGCTCGATGGCAAGGAACTGCGGCGCGTCATCGAGCTGGAACGGCCGCACTACATTGTTCCCGAGATCGAAGCGATCGCCACGGATACCCTGCTGGAACTGGAAGCGGAAGGTTTCACCGTGGTACCCAGTGCCCGCGCCGCCTCGCTGACCATGAACCGGGAAGGCATACGCCGACTGGCTGCCGAGGAATTGGGCCTGCCCACTTCACCCTTCCGCTTCGCCGAAACCCGTGAGGAATTTGATCGCGCTGTCGAGGAAATTGGCATCCCCTGCGTGGTGAAACCGATCATGAGTTCCTCCGGCAAGGGGCAGAGCACCATCACCGCCAGTGACGAGATTGATCACGCCTGGCAGTACGCCCAGGAAGGCGGTCGCGCCGGCGGTGGCAAGGTGATCGTCGAGGGCTTCATCGACTTCGATTACGAGATTACCCTGCTGACGATTCGCCACCAGGGCGGCACCAGTTACTGCGAGCCCATCGGGCATCGCCAAAAGGGCGGTGACTACCAGGAATCCTGGCAACCCCAGGCCATGTCCAGCGAGGCGCTTGCCAGTTCCCGCGAAGTAGCGCACAGGATTACCGAGGCCCTGGGCGGTCGAGGCCTGTTCGGGGTGGAGCTGTTTATCCGGGGCCACGATGTTTTCTTCAGCGAGGTGTCGCCGCGGCCCCACGACACCGGCATGGTGACCCTGATATCCCAGGACCTGTCGGAATTCGCCCTCCACGCCCGCGCGATTCTCGGGCTCCCGGTACCCAATATCCGCCAGCACGGCCCGTCCGCCTCTGCGGTCATCATGGCCGAGGGCGAGTCGGCGGATATCAGCTACAGCAACATTGAGGCCGCACTGGCGGAGACCGATACCGAGCTGCGCCTGTTTGGCAAACCGGAAGTCAGTGGGCGCCGGCGCATGGGCGTGGCCCTGGCCCGTGCAAGCACCACCCAGCTGGCGCGGGAAAAAGCCACTGCCGCCGCTGATGCGGTGTCCGTAGACGTCAGCGCCGAATCCGGCGCGGGCCAGGCGGTCGAAGCCTGAAACGTGGGTGCCAGGCGCTGCTCGCGCCGATCGGCAGGTGCTCCGGTAATTGACGGCGGGGCTTAAACGCCAGCCTGCTTGAGCAGGTAGCTGATCACGAATTTCATCAGGAAGCCAAATATCCCCAGGGCCAGTCCGATGTACAGGATCATGGTGCCGAACTTGCCGGCATTGCTGCGCCTGGCAAGATCCCAGACGATGAAGATCATGAACAGGATCAGCCCGCCGACGCCCAGGGTGACGCCGTATTCCGTTAGCCACTGGTCCATTTAGGGGGCTCGTCCGGCCAGCGCCGCCAGGGTGTCCGGGTCGGGATAACCGTCCGCTACCAGGCCATTGTTCATCTGGAAAGCGCGCAGGGCGCGGCGCGTGGCCGGCCCGAGAATGCCGTCACTGGCGCCGGGATCGTGGCCGGCGGCTGCCAGCGCCCGCTGCATGCTGCTGACATCGTCCCGGGTCAGCGCGGCCTGTGATTCCGGGGGCGGGCGGTGCAGGCCGCCGGCACCGGCAATACGGTCGGCCAGGTGGCCGACTGACAAGGCGTAAAACTCCGAGCGGTTCCAGCCCATGATCACGCTGAAGTTTTCGTACACCAGGAACGCCGGGCCACGGTGGCCGGCGGGTACCAGAACGGCGCCTTCGACAGCGGCTGTGGGCAGCGCGCTGCCGTCCGCCCGGCGCACGCCGGTTGCCGCCCAGTTGGACAGCGGTCGCTGCTGTTCGAGGCCCGCCTCCTGGAAGGGAAAATCTGCGCCTAGCCTGACCTCGCGACCCCAGCGCAGGCCGCGCTCCCAGCCCAGCTGTTGCAGGAAGCGTGCGCCGGAGGCCAGGGCATCCTCGGGGCTGCCCCACAGGTCGATGCGACCGTCGCCGTCCCCGTCGACGGCGGCGCGCCGGTAAGTAGATGGCATGAACTGGGTGTGGCCCATGGCGCCTGCCCAGGAACCTCGCATGGCATCGGGTTCCAGCCCGTCCCGCTCCACCAGTGCCAGCGCGGTGAGCAACTCGGTGGTAAAGAAATCACTGCGCCGTGGGTCGCAGGCCAGGGTGGCGAGGGAATCCAGCGTCGGCGAGTTGCCCAGATAGCTGCCGAAGTTGGTTTCCAGGCCCCAGAACGCGACCAGGTAGTGACCGGGCACCCCGTACTGCCGGGTCAGCGCGTCGAGGAAGTCGTGATGCTCTTCATACAGGGCGCGGCCTCGAGACACACGCTTCTCAGTCACTCTGGCGTTGAGGTAGCGGGAAAAAGTCTGCACGAATTCCGGCTGCTTGCGATCCAGTTCGATCACTCGCCGCTGCTGTTCAAGACTTGGGATCAGCTCGTCAACAATCCAGGGTGCCCGGCCCTCGGCCCGGGCCCGCGCCTGCAGTTCGGCGAGGCAGGCCTCGAACTCCTGGCCGGCGGCAGGCAGGGCCTGGGCGCCGATCAGCAATGCGAGAGCGAGATGGCGCATCAGGCCGGCAGGTTTTTCTCGATGGCGTCGAGGAAGCCCTGCATGTCCACGACCTGCTCCTGTTCCGGCCGGGTGGTCTTGCCCTTGATGTCGCCAGTGATGATGCCCTGGTCGACGGTGTCGATCAGCGCTTGCTTCAGGTCGCCGGAGTACTGGCTGAGCGCGGCATTGCCTTCGCGATTGCCCACGGTCTCGAGTGCGTTGGCCAGGGCATAGATCAGCGCCGAAGAATTAAAGATGGCGGTCTTGCCCTCGCTCTCCTGGTACATCAGGTAGAGGTCGTGGGCCGTGCCGTGGGGCGCCTCGTACAGCATGGTGCCGTCCTTGCTCTCGATGATCGAGCTGGCGGTGGCGAGGCTGCCCCCGAGGGCGGCGGCGATGTCGGAGAAGATGTCCCCGTCCAGGTTCTGGGCCGGGTACAGGGCGTTGCGCGGCGGGTCGGAGATCATCTTCTTGAGCTGGCTGGACGGCCGCATGATCATGAAAGAGGGCGGTTCCACCCCGTCTGCCACCAGCGTATTGCGGACCTCGTTTATCACGTTGGAGAACACGTCGTCGTAGGGAAAGTACTCGCGCTTGAGGCCGAAGTAGACTTCCTTCTCCTTCATGGAGGCGTCCCGGTAGACCTGCATCACCCAGTCGCGTATCGCGGTACGATCGTTGGACATGAACAGGATGGGGTCGCTGGCCTTTACGTCCCGGGCGCAGCGCTCCTGGCCATCGACGATCACCTTGATGATGCCGTCTTCCGGCGCCGCCTGGTTATAGCTGCCGTACTGGTCGCCGCCGCCGGCGCTCATGCGCGAGATTGAGACGTGGAACTTGCGGTCGGGTATGCCGTATTTGCGCAGGGTGTCTACCAGCTTCACCATGCGGCGCCCGGTGTTGTTGTCGGGGATGCCCCACAGGGCGCGCTCAGGCGGGTTGGCGATAATGCGCGCCGCCTGGGCATCGATCAGCTCGTAGTGATAGGCCAGCCCGGCGGCCTCATAGTTGGCCTTGAATTCGGATTCGAACACATCCTCCACGGCCTTGCGCATCACGCCGTCGTAACCCGGGATCACCGTGTCCTTGAGACCGACGTACACATCGCGCTTTTCATCCAGCCCGCGCTGGAAGAACTGGCGCGCCCAGGCCACCACCTCCTCGTGGCTGTTGGTAGCCAGCATGAAGGGATCGCCGCGATTGAGGCGCCGGCGGTGGAGTTCGACCGGCTCGCCGCTGGCGCCCACAAATACCAGCCTGGCAATGCCGGTGTCATTGGACAGGGCGGAGTAGCTGTCCTTGATGCCGCCGTGCTCCATGGTGTCCACCACGAGGTCGCGGCCGACCCAGTCCGGTGGCGTGTTCTTGATGTTGCGGAACTGGATGTCCTCGCGGGTGATGTTGCCGCCGATGCCCTTGCGGATGGCCCCGTTGGGGGACTTGGTGGCGAGCTTGTCGAGCTGACTCTCGTCCACGCTGGGATGTTTGGCAAGCAGCTCATCCAGCTGCGCGCGGTTCACGGTCATACCGGCATTCTTGATGCCCACGCCGTGCTGCTTCAGCGCCTCGATGGCCTCGTTGACCACCGCACCATTGCTCACCAGGCGTTTCTCGGCAGACAGGTCGATTTCCACCAGCGGAATGTCCAGCCGCTGGCTCACGAACATGTCGAGAATGCGCTCGAAGGCTACCTGGGCCATCTCGTCGCCGTGCAGCACCACCAGCGGTGATGCAACCTGGATCTTGTCGCTCATGGGGACTCCCTGTGAAAAAGCGGCGGGATTATACCGTCAAATATAGCAATGCACCCATGACAGGATGCTGAATACCTTTGCAGATGTCAGGGTAGGGCGCAGGAGGAAGCGGTGATCTGCACACTGGCAAGGCGGCTGCGCAGTTCGTCCACGGCTGCGCAGCTAAGCTGGAGGTTTTCGTCCAGGTCAAGGCTTCTAAGCACGGGAAGCTTGTCGCTGTTGAGCGCGTCCACGGACTCAAGTGTGTTGGATTGCAGCGACAAAGTTCGCAGGGACGGCAGTGAACCCAGCCCGTCCAGGCTGCTGATCTCATTGTCATCCAGCTGCAGCAATCCCAGTTCCGGCAGGCCGGACAGCGTAAGATCGGTGATCCGGTTTTGCCGAAGCAACAGGTTGCGCAGGCTGGATACACCCGAGAGCTCCCGCGTCGACGTCAGCTGGTTGGCATCGGCATCTATCAGGCGAATGTCCGGGAGCGTGGCCAATGGCGCCAGGCTGGTGAGCTGGTTGTTGGCTACGTAGACGGAGGACAGCTTCTGAAACTGTTCAAGCGGTGCCAGGCTGGTGAGGGCGTTGGAAGCGGCGAGCAGGGTCTCGAGTTCCGGCAACTGCTGCAGGTCGCCGAGGCTGTCAAGCTGGTTGCCCGAGATGCCCAGTATGGTGAGGGCCGGCAGGTCGCGAATTTCACTCAGATCCTGTAGCTCATTCTCGCTTACCACGAGGACCCGGAGCTGTTGGAGCTGAGCGAGCGCCGGTATTTCTGCCAGGCCGCAGGAGTCGGCGTAGAGCTCTTGTAGTTGCGCCAGTTCGAGTACCGGCTCCAGGTCATCCAGGTCATTGTCTCCCACGTTGAGGTACTCCAGCGTTCCCAGATGGCGCAGGGGATCCAGCGAGGTCAGCTCGTTTCGAGAGACATCCAGCCACTCCAGGTCCGGCATCGCGGTCAGTGCATCCAGCTGTTGCAGCCGGTTGAGCCGCAGGCTCAGGCGCCGCACTTTCGAGTTTGCCGCCAGCGACGCCAGCTGTGTATCGGTCAGTGAGGCCTGCGTCAGGGACAGTCCCTCCAGCGAGGGAAGCCGGGCGATGCTGGCCAGCAGGCGGTCGGTATCCGGCTGGTCGCCGCTGATCTGCAGGTAGCGCAGCTGCGGTAGCTGCTCTGCCCATTCCAGCGTGGAGAGAGTGAGGCCGTTCAGGTTGAGCTGGCTGAGGCGCTTGGCGCTGCCCAGCACCGCAAGGGCCTCGGCATCGAGTAGCGGGTTGTAGGACAGGTTCAGAATGCTGAGGTGTTCCAACTCAGCCAGCGGAGCCACCGCAGACACGGTATTGAAACTGATTGAAAGGAACTGAAGTCCGGTAAGCTGTTCTATGCCCTGCAGGCTGGTGATCCCTGTGAGCTCGTCGGGCAGGCGAGAGTCATTGGGGTCAAATATCGAATAGGGCCGCAAGCTGAAGCAGCTCAACCTCGTTATTTGGTGCGCGTACTTCGGCGCGAACCGGCGCACGCAGTCATCAAGTTGCGGGTCATCGAACACCAGCGCGTCCACCTCCACTGCGCGATAGACGCCCTCCGCGACGGCATCCGTATTTATTGCGGCACCGGTTCTCACCCAATCGGCCAGTTGATCCAGCGCGACCGTGTCCCAGCGGTAAGCTGTTTCGCGAGCGGCGCGAGTCCAGCGAAGGAGGTCATCCGAAGTGACTCGCCCATCCCTGTCGACATCCGTGACCAGTTGCCTGGCGCTGGAATCGACACCCCGGAAATCCAGATCGCTCAGGCAATCCTCGATGGGAATCAGCCGGTCACAGGCGCCGACGAAGGCGAAGTCCCCACCGCTCGGGTCTGCGAGTTGGTAGTCTGCCTCGGTCAGCAGGCTGAGTTTGGCGAAATGGCTCTTCAACTGTGCGCCGGTAACGCGCATATGCCAGCTCCCTGCTATCGGAGTAGGCACGCTGTCTCTCACGCCATCGTGGTCGTAGTCATAGTCCAGCCCGCCGCTCGCCGTGACCAGATATAGCGTGTGATCCCGGAGCTGACTGTTGTCGAACTCCGCGGTGCCCAGGTAGAGAAGCTGCAGAGATGGCCCCAGGCGAGCCCAGGCTTCCGGTCCGTATTCTTCTATCAGCGCCGCTTCGTCTTTTGAAGTCGTGGTCTGCAGGACCTGCCCCGGGTGGGCCGCCTGAGCCAGCGTCAGCGTGGCCCCGCCCACCGGTCCATTGAGATGCACCTGGAAGCAGGCGCTCAGGGAAAGGCAAGCCGACACCAGGATACACAGGCGGGCAAGGCATCTGGCGGATGAATACAGAGTGTACAAATTAGCCTCTCCAGAATGCGTATGGCTCAAGGCATAACGTGTGTGACGCCTCCACACACTTCTTAAGCGCTCAAGCTGCCAGTTTTGCATGCTCCCAGCTCTCTTTCCGGGCCTGAAAAAGCACAGGCCGACTCTGTCCTACTGGCAGTTGTAGCGTATCTGCGTCTGCGGTAGCAGGGCGACCAGGCCTTGTATGTCCCCGCAGGGAACATCGGGGTTGTCGCGTAAATCCAGTGATGCCAGGGTGGTGAGGTTCTCAAGGCCGTCTATGGATGTCAGGGCGTTGCTGTGCAGTTCCAGGACCCGGATGCGACGCAAGGCGGAAAAATCCGGCAGGTCAGTAATGCTATTGAATGCCAGCCGCAGCTCTTCAATATTACCCAGGCCGGCGAGCGCCGAGATGTCTGTAATCGAGTTTCCGTTCAAGTTGAGGGCCTTGAGTGCGGGCAGCGCGCCCAGCGGAGTGACATCGCTGATACCGGTGTTGACGAGATTGAGAATCTCCAGACTTGCCAGCGGTGGGAAGCTGCTGATGTCGGCGAGCGTACTGACGTCAAAGCTGAGACGCTCGAGGGATTGCAAGCCACTCAGCATGGCAAGCTCCTCGGCGCGCAGGTCACTGCGTGCAAGTCTCAGCCTCTCCAGGTTCTCCATGCCGCCAAGCGCCTCCATCAGCGCCATCAGGTCAGCGGGTGGGAAGGAGATGCGAATGTCTTTGACACTGTCGAGATCAGCCAGCCAGGACGGGTCTTCGTCTGCAAATCCCACTTCGTGCAGCGTGGAGACATTCGTCACTTGCGCCAGCGTTCCTTCACCACCTCCACGGACACCAAAGAGCTCCCGCAGGCGAGGCAGTCCGGCCAGTGGCAGGTAGTTGGACACGTTGAAGTTGTTGAATTGAACAGTCTCGAGATTGGTGAAAGCCTCGATTCCTT
Organism: Halieaceae bacterium; assembly: GCA_965229625.1. Lineage (GTDB taxonomy): Bacteria > Pseudomonadota > Gammaproteobacteria > Pseudomonadales > Halieaceae > JANQIO01. The sequence goes on along the minus strand of CBDDJJ010000001.1, from coordinate 2,368,473 downwards.
CCAGGCTGGGATTTGGGTTGCGCGAGCTGGGTAGTCCACAGCGAATCCAGGTGGGCTCGTGAACGAAGGCTGCGCCATTACCAACCACCGAGCAGTTGTCGAGATCCGGAAACAGGGACCTGTATACCGTGATGTACTCGGCTCGCATGACCTCCCACACCAGGCGGTCGAAGCGCAACTCCTGTCCCTCGGTAATGGCCTGGGCCATGTCCTCCAGCGCCGCCCTGCTGCCCAGGTAACTGTCCATCGACGTGAGCGCGGACCAGCGCAACAGGTCTGCATAATCCACCTCGCCATCGCCGGTGATGTCGCGCACCAACTGCCTGGCATTGGCATCCGGCAGCACGCCCGGTGTGGGTGGCGGTGGCGGGTCTCTCGGTGTGGTGACGGCGGGTGAAATGTTGGACGCCGGAGGGGCGCCGGATGACCCTGCGAGGATAGGGTTCTCGCCTGTAGCTTCGCCAGTGGGTGAGTCTATGCCGAAGTACTCATCCGGAAAACGGCTGACGATGAAGCGCTGTACCGCCTCCGTCAGCAGACTCACCCTGCCGCGGCTGGCCTTAATATCGTCGCCTCTTACGATGGCATGCCAGGTGCCCTGCACCGGCGTGGGCTGGGCGTCGAGTACGCCGTCGCGGTCATGATCGTAGTCGAAACCCCCGGTGGCCGTGATCGTATAGTACTGGCTGTCATCGATCAGGCGGTTGTCGAATAACAGGCTGCCGAGAAACAGGCGTTTCAGTTCCGGTGTCATCTCCGCCCAGGTTTCCGCGCCGAAGGTACTGATCAGCGCTGCCTCGTCCCTGGATACGACGGTTTGCTCGATTTCCAGCGGCGCGTGATAGGGCGCGAGAGTGACCGTGGCACCGCCCACCGGACCATTGAGTTCCACCCGGAAGCAACCGGATAGCAACAGCACCAGGCAGGTACTGATGACCGCCCTGCAGCAGCTCTTGAAGCAGGGCTGTAGAAAATGTTGAGGATGTTTCGGGTACCGCATGCGCTCTCGCACTCCCTTTACCGCCCGGCATTCTAGCACCTCTTGACCGTTGTTCCCGATTGACCTGAGTCACAACTACGAGTCAAAAAAAGGGACCGCACTGCGGTCCCTTTCAATCTGGTCGGCAGCACCCTTAGGGGGTGCCACCGGTGCTCACACGCAATCAGCCAAACTGGTTCATGGTGTTGTCTTTACCGGCTGCCTTCAGGGCCTGGTCACCGGAGAAGTACTCCTTGTGATCGTCGCCCATGTTGGAGCCCGCCATATCCTGGTGCTTGACGCAGGCGATGCCCTGGCGGATTTCCTTGCGCTGCACGCCCTGGACATAAGCCAGCATGCCCTCGTCGCCGAAGTAGCCTTTGGCCAGGTTGTCCACGGACAGGGCCGTCGTGTGGTAGGTCGGCAGCGTGATCAGGTGGTGGAAGATGCCGGCCTCGCGGGACGCATCCGCCTGGAAGCACTGGATGCGTACATCGGCCTCGTGCGCCAGCGCAGAATGGTCGTACTTCTCGTCCATCAGTTGGTCGCGCTCGTAGTCGGACATGTCCTTGCCTTCCTCGCTCCAGGCGTCAAACACCTGCTGGCGGAAGTTCAGGGTCCAGTTGAAAGACGGGCTGTTGTTATACACCAGCTTGGCGTTAGGGATGACTTCACGGATGCGATTGACCATGCCGCCAATCTGGCCGACGTGGGGTTTCTCGGTCTCGATCCACAGCAGGTCGGCACCGTTCTGCAAGCTGGTGATGCAGTCCAGCACGCAGCGCTCTTCGCCGGTGCCGTTCTTGAAGCGATACAGGCCGTTGGGCAGCCGCACCGGGCGCACCAGCTTGCCATCCTGCTTGATGATTACGTCGCCTTCGTTGGCGTCGTCCGCGCCGCTGATTTCCTCGGTCTCGAGGAAGGCGTTGTACTTGTGCGCCAGATCGCCGGCGTCGGTTGATACCGGGATCTTCTGGGTCAGGCCGGCGCCGAGGGAGTCGGTACGGGCAACGATGACGCCGTCGGGTACGCCCAGCTCAAGGAAGGCGTAGCGGATAGCGTTGATCTTGGCGAGGAAGTCCTCGTGGGGCACGGTGACCTTGCCGTCCTGGTGGCCACACTGCTTGGCGTCGGATACCTGGTTCTCGATCTGGATGGCGCAGGCGCCTGCCTCGATCATCTTCTTGGCCAGCAGGTAGGTGGCCTCTTCGTTACCGAAGCCGGCATCGATGTCGGCGATGATGGGCACCACGTGGGTTTCAAAGTTGTTGATGGAATTGAGTGCTGCTTGTTCGGCGACCTGGTCGCCGGCCGCGCGGGCCGCATCGAGCTCGCGGAACAGGTGGTTCAGCTCACGTGCATCGGCCTGGCGCAGGAACGTGTAAAGCTCTTCGATCAGGCCGGACACGGTGGTCTTCTCGTGCATGGACTGGTCGGGCAGGGGGCCGAATTCGCTGCGCAGGGCTGCGATCATCCAGCCGGACAGGTACAGGTAGCGCTTGTTGGTGGTGCCGTGGTGCTTCTTGATGGCGATCAGCTTCTGCTGGCCAACGAAGCCGTGCCAGCAACCCAGTGACTGGGTGTAGGAGGCGCTGTCGGCGTCGTACTCCGCCATGTCCTTGCGCATGATGCCGGCGGTGTAGCGGGCGATGTCGAGGCCGGTCTTGAACTGGTTCTGCAGTTCCATTCGGGCGGCGAATTCGGGGTTGATGGCGTCCCAGGTGTGGCCGTGGGCCTGGCGCTGGTCAGCGAACTTGTTTACGAGTTCCTGGTAAGTAGACATCGTGATGTACCTGTATAGCTGTAGGAGTTCCAACAAAAAATGTGTGGGCATTGCCCGAATATTGAGCAGTGTAGGTGGGCAGCCCGCATAAATGAAATTTATAGTTAGGATACCTGCTATTCAGGTTCGAAATGTTGATAAGCATCATCTCCGGGGTGATCTGGCGATCGTTTCCGCTGTTTAGAATGGCTGCCATAACCATATAAACAATTGATCTGAAGAGCGGCTTGCAAAATAAGACGACCGGTCATATTGTTTCGCACATGGAAGTACAGCTGTCACAGGTTACCCAACGATGAGCAAGCGCGAGGCCAGGAAAGCCCTGCTGCTGGAGCGCGGGCTTGAGGTGATGAAAGTGCAGGGCTACAACGGCACCAGCGTCAAGGACATCGTGGACGCCGCCGGCATGCCCAAGGGTTCGTTCTACAACTACTTCGCCAGCAAGGAGGCGTTTGCGGTCGAGGCACTCGACAACGTGGGGCGCGCCACGGTGGAAGACGGCGCGCGCCTGCTGGGAAACACTAGCCAGCTACCGCTGGAGCGGCTGCGTAACTTCTTCCTGGCTCACACGGAGCAGGCCTGCGCCGAGGATTTTCGCGCCGGCTGCTTCCTGGGAAACCTGGGGCAGGAAATGTCCGACAGCTGCGAGGCGATTCGCTGCAAGGTGCAACAGACCCTGTCGGCCAATGCCGGCATGTTTCGCGCAGTGCTGGAACAGGCCCAGGCAGCCGGGCAACTGGACCCTTACCTGGATCCCGCGCAGACCGCGGAATTCCTGTTCAATGCCTGGGAGGGCACGCTAATGCGCATGAAAGCCGACAAATCCCGGGCGCCGCTGGATGCTTTCCTGGCCCTGTTGCCAAGGCTGCTGGGAGAAGAGGCTCCAGCTTAGGCCCAAAAAAATTTGTATGAAAGTAAGACGACTGGTCACTTTATTTGAACGGAAAGATTACTCAAACCGAGGAGGAGAACCCCATGAGTGATATCAGACCCCAGGCTGTTACCAGCAGCAACTTCGACCAACAGGTCATCCAGGCCGGCCAGCCGGTGCTGGTGGATTTCTGGGCCGAGTGGTGTGGCCCCTGCCGCGTGATTGCGCCGGTACTCGACCAGGTGGCGGAGGAGTTCGCCGGCCGCGCCAGCGTGCGCAAGGTCGATGTGGACGCCCACCAGGACCTCGCCGGCCGCTACGGCATCCGTTCCATCCCCACGCTGATGGTGTTCAAGGATGGCGAGCCGGTGGAAACCCTGACCGGTGTGCAGTCCCGCGCCACCCTGGATGCAGCGCTGGCACGCCACGTATAACCCCCGCCTGGGCCCAGGGACGGGCCCTTTTTTATGCCGGGGTTTCTGCCTCGTCCAGCAAGCGGTTGGACAGGGTGAGAAATGCCATCAGTGAGCCATCCGCATCGATGCGTTCATCGATCACCAGTGCCATCACTTCCGACTGGGCCTCGCGTACCTGTTGGGCAACGTCCTCCGGTGCCGTTGTGGCCCCCGCCAGCTCGCCGCGCAGCGTTAACAACCGCTGGTAGAAGGTATCCAGCCGGTCCTTGCGCGACTGCCGCCGCTGGCGCCGGACGGTCGCCAATACGGTGCCAGTGGCCAGCATCACCGTGGTACCCAGCGCCAGCACTTCCGCGTAGCGCTCCAGGAAGCCGGGCAGGTCGCGGTCCCGGTAGCGCCGCGCGCCCTCGTGCAGGGGCAGCGCCTGCGCCGCCTGCTGGTCGCCACTGGGAGTTTGCACGCCGGCCAGTGGATAGGCCGCCGCCAGCTGCGGGCGCATGGCGTCCAGCTCCATGGCCAACTGGTAAACGGTATCGGTGGGCAGGTCGGCTCGCGCCACCAGCAGGTTGGAGACCGACAGGGTAAGCGCCGCCGCTTCGCTGAAGCTGGGATAGAGCTGGGCCGGTAGCACGAAGGGGCGCAGGTAGGGGTAGCGCAGGGCGATGCCCTCTGCCACGCTGCCGTGCATCAGTTGCTGCGGGGCATCCAGGCTGTAGAGGCGAAAACCGGTCAGTCGCGCCAGTGCTTCCGCCTGCAGGATGCCGCCGAAAATGAAGTAGTTTGCGGGCTCCGTGGACCAGGGATCATCCAACAGCCGGAGTTCCCCGGCTGCGAGCCCGAAATCCGCCGCCAGTGTCCCGGCCAGGCGGTACCCCGGTGAGCCGGGAGGCCCGGCCCAGGTGGGCCCGCTGGCCAGCAGTTCTCCCAGGTTCGCAGGCACGGCCTCCCCGCGGTAGAGCAAGTGGAGTACACCTGGGTAGAGATCCGCCACCAGCGTCAGTCCGGTTAGCATCTCGCCGGGGTCTTCCAGTATGCCCAGGTCTACCTCGCCCGCCTCCAGGGCCACCGCCAGTTGTTTGCCGCTTTCATAGGAGCGCAGTTCGATCGGTTCGTCCCCGGGGGTGAGCCTGGCGATCAAGCTGGCGATGATGGGTGCCGGTTCCTCCGGGTGCACGCCCAGCACCAGGGCGGCCTGGGCGGGCCACGCCAACAACGCCAGGCTGATCGCCAGGCCATGGAGCAGCGGTTGCGCTGTCATTGTTCGAGTAGTTTCAGGGCGTTGGCATCAGCGCGCTGGCGAAAGCTGCTGGGGTCGCTATCCCACAGGGTGCGGCCGTTGGTGAAGCCGGCCAGTTCGAACAGCAACAGCTCGCCGTTTTCAATCTTGAAGTTGCTGTAGTCGGGGCAGGTCAGGCGGCCCATGGACAGTGTGGTGGCGCACCAGCCGCGATAGCGCGGCAGGTAATCACCGGGTGCTGCCTCGAACTGCGCGCGGTTGTCGGCATTGGCGAAGCGGTAGCGCAGGCCCTTGTGCTCGACCTCGAAAGCCTCGAGTCCCGCTTGCGGTCCATCGGGCTGGTGGTAGGACACCAGGTCATAGCCACCCACGGCAACGCCATCCGGCGCACAGTCGTGCTGAGCCGCCGCGATGGTCGCCGTAAACGGTGCCGTCAGTAACAGCGCCAGTAGTCCGCCTGCCACTGCCCGGCGAGAAATCCGCGTTCGCATATTGCCTCCTTGATGCCCCTCTTTGTCCCCGGCCGGGGGGCGAAGTTCAATCACTGGGACCAACCACCCGTGTCACATTCAATCACATTGTGACCGTAATCCATGATCTTGGACGGCAGTCACAAAAGCTAGTTTCCGTCAGCTTTTGTCCTTCCATGTCACAAACTGCCGTGGAATGATCGTTCCCACTATGGAATCACAACCTTTTATCGGCGTTGTCTGCGACGCCAGTTTTTCGGTCCTGGCAGGACGCATCAAAGGCGCCGGTTACCGCATTGCGCGGGTATCCCCGGCCATGCTCAAGCCAGGTATGCGGCCCGCGGTAGATATCTGGGTGGTGGACTGTGATGACATTGATGCTGTCGCCGACGACCTGGCAGACATCGATGCGCCGGTGCTGGCGCTCAGCAATCGTCCCGGCGTCGAGGAGCGGCTCGCCTATCGCACCTGGAGCGAGCGTATTCTCAGGACCCTGGAAAAATGGACGGCTGACGCATGGCATCCGCGCCGCGACAACAGCTCAACCCCGGATCACTACGCCGCGGTGGAAGGTGTGTGGTTGCTGGCGGGCTCCGTGGGTATGGACACGGCAGTCAGGGATTTCCTGGAAGCTCTGCCGGAAATTCCCCATGTCTCCTTCCTCTACGCCCAGCACATTCCGGCCAATGAGCAACACGCCCTGGTCAACAAGTTCAACCGGGTTAATCGCCAGCTGCACACCGTACTGGCGGTGGGCCGGCACTGGTTCAATCCCTGCCAGATGCTGGTGGTCCCGGCGAGCTGCCGGCTGCAGTTTGGCCACCAGGGTGAAGTGTTCAGCCTGCGGGATGCCTGGGGCGGCCGGGTTGATCCCCATATCGATCAGCTGATGATGAGTGTGGCCGGTCTGCAGCCGCGCCTGAGCGGCGCCATTATGTTCAGCGGTGCCAGCACCGATGGCCTGCAGGGCGCCCAGGCCCTGCACGGTATTGGTTGTGAAGTCTGGGCACAGGATCCGGATACGGCCACGGAGCCGGCGATGCCGAGGGCAGTGAGCCAGCTGCGGCTGGCCAGCGAAGTCGGCAGTCCCGAGCGGCTGGCAGAACTGTTCATGGCGAAGTACCAGGATGGCCCCGTCGTGGACCTGCCGGAAGACTTCAGCCGGGCTCGCCCAGCCCCCAGGTTACGGCGTGAAGATGTCGAGTCAGTTCTTTCCGCCCCAGGTGCGCAATCTCCCGGTAGGGGATAGGCGCGCCAATTTCTACATCAAAGCTCGAGCCGATCTTGTTGCTGGCCTCATGCAGCAACAGGGCGGCGCGCAGCGTCATGCTGATGCTGCTGGCCAGGTGAAACAACCGGCTGTTACGACCGTGAAAAAAGACCGGCACCACCGTGGCCTCGGCCTTGTGAATCAGCTTGGCGGTAAACGTTGTCCAGGGCAGGTCGGCGAATTCACCGAAGCCACCCTTACCGGTGGTAGAAACGCCGCCACCGGGAAACACCAGCAAGGTCCCACCTGATCGCAGCACCCGCACCGCCTCACGCTTGGTCTCGATATTGCGGCGCTGGGCCTCACGCGACTCGGAAAAATCCACCGGCAGGAAGAAGGGCTCCAGGTCGTCGTCCCGGCACAGCAGGGCGTGAATCAGGATCTTGAAGTTGCCACGGGTTCGGGCGGCAATGTCGCACAGCATGGTGCCGTCCACCACCCCGAAGGGATGGTTGGCGATAAAAACAACTGGCCCTTCGCGGGGGATGCTCGCCTCCGCGGCCGGGTTGCTGGTGTAGTCAATGTCAGCCAGCTCCAGGCCGCGGCTGAAAAAGCGACCGACCTCGAAGGGTTCACGCTTGAGCTGGTGATAGACTTTCTCCACCTTGCGGCGCCCGGTGAGCACCTCCAGCATGGACACCAACTGCGAGCGCAGCCAGGGATCGCCGGGCTGCACGTAGCTGATGCGCGGCAGTTCAGCGGGCAGGGCGGAACCATTGAGGGGGTTGGGCACAGTGCTCTCGTTCATGCGCGGTGTATAACATAGCCCTGTGAAATCCATAAGCACGGTAAGCCAGCGCCATGTTCGAGCCGGGCGACGACAGTAACGCCATCTACCTTTCACGCACCGATGTGAACGAACCGCTGTCGAGTTTCTCTCGTTTCGGTTTCTCACTGGATGACGCCGACTGGCCCTCGGTGGAACACTACTTCCAGGCCATGAAGTTCGAAGACCCAGTCTATCGAGAGCTCATTCGCTTGGCGCCGCATCCGAAAAAAGCCCGCAAGCTGGGCCGCTCGAGATTCAGGAAATTGCGCAGGGACTGGTCGCAGATACGCAGGGTGATCATGACGCGGGCGGTCTACATTCGCTGTCGTACCCACCCCGAGGTGGCCACGCGCCTGCTGCAGACTGGCGATGCCAGACTGGTGGAGAGCAACGCCTACGACTACTACTGGGGCTGTGGTCGCGATCGCCGCGGCCGCAACATTTATGGCGAGGTGCTTATGGACGTGCGCCGCAAGCTCCAGGTGGAAGCCGGCGAAGCTTAGGGTGGCTGTTTTATTGTCGCTGCCACAGTATGCTGGCGGAATTGAGTGGCGTTGTCGGAACGGACTATGAAAGCAAGCGTTGCTGCATGGGGCCTGGTGCTGTTGTCGTCAGCTGTGTATGCCCAGGGCCTGACGGACCTGGACTGTGTAATACAGCCTTCCCGGGAGGTCCAGCTAAGCAGTGCGGTGAGTGGCATTCTCGAGGCCATAGAGGTCGATCGCGGCGACGCCGTCACCGAGGGCCAGTTGCTGGCCCGGCTGAATTCCGGCGTCGAGCGTGCCAGTGCAGAGCTTGCCCGCCAGCGCGCCGAGAGCGAACTGGCCATCAACTCGCAGCAGGAAAAGCTGGCCCTGGCACAGCGCAGCCTGGCGCGCGTGGATACCCTGCACTCCAACAAGATGATCTCCGAAAAGGAGCAGGACGAGACCCGTACCGAGGCACGCCTGGCGCAGCTGGATTTCGACACCGCGAAGGAAGAGAAAACCATCGCCGGCCTCGAGTACCAGCGCTCGCTGGAAGTGCTGAAGCTGCGCGAGATGTCCAGCCCGCTGACAGGCTATGTGGTCGATCGCTACAAGTCAGTGGGTGAGTACGTCGAGGAGCAGCCTATCCTGCTACTCGCCCAGGTGGATCCACTCCACGTCGAGGTGATTGCTCCCGTGCGCCTGTATCGCACGATCGAGAACGGCATGACCGCCAGGGTGTTTCCAGAGCAGCCGATCGGCGGTGAATTGCAGGCAGTGGTGAAGACGGTGGACCCGGTCGTCGATGCCGCCAGCGGGACCTTCCGCGTACGGCTTGAACTGGACAACAGCGACAACGCCATCCCCGCCGGCATTTCCTGCGCGGTGGAGTTTCCCGCCCGCTAGCAGCGCGCTAGAGCGATAGCCACAGCCGCAGCAGGTGGCGCCGGCGCTCTGGCTCCTCGTAGTCCTCGTAGGCAGTTCTCGCGTGCAGGCAGCTGTGATTGGACAATAGCTGGATATCACCGGGCTCCAGGTCCATGTCGAAGAACATGCCCGCTTCGTTGGCGATGCCTTCATAACAGTCGAACAGGGCCTGCTCGGCCGTGCCAAGCTGTCCCACCTCGGCGTGGCGCACCACCGAGCGGAAATAGTCGGCATGGTAGAAGGTGCGCAGCGCGCCGCCTGCAAATCGGCAGGGCGGAATGGACAGGGTGCTGCCCTCGCTGTTGACCTCGCGGTCGCGAATGTCGAGCAACACCGGCTCGAACAGCCGGGCGGCCAGTTCGGGCTCCCTTCGCAGCAACTCGTTGAACACAGCAACGGAACTCACGATTCGGCTTTCACCGCCGCTCCTGGCCTTGTTCAGGCACAGCAGCCCCACCACGTCAGCGGCATCGCAGTGATAGGCAATCCTGGCCGCGGTCTTGTAGAGCCGCGCCGTTGCATCACTGCTGGCGGCGCCGGTGTCAGTGACATGGCCCAGCAGGTGGCCATCGGGGTTCTGCTCCCCGGGTCTCCCAAGGTGTAAGCCGAAACACCAGAAGAACAGCTCGGATTCCTCAGCTGACATCGCCTCCACCGGCACACCCCGGATGACAACGAAGCCACAGCCGTCGGCCAGTGCCTGGCGCCAGCCGCTGAACAATTCTACAAAGCCCGGTAGGGGAAATTCCCCGGCAATCAGCTCGCGCGTCGGTTTGCCGAGCGCTGCCGCGGCTCGCACCGCTGCCAGGATTTCCGCCTGTTCGCTGTCACTGAGCCGGTAGGCCAGCTCTTCCAGTGGCGGCAATTGGTCACCGCGCCAGGCGGAGGCTAACTCGAGTGGGGCATCCGGCAGGTGCTCGTGAGGCCGATCAAAATAGTGCAGGGTCTGGTCGATAAAGCTCAGGTACTGCGGCGTGCTCACGGAATCTTGCCTCCCGATAGGATTGCTCGATGATACCCGCCGGCGGCGTCAGGCCGGTAGGCCCGCGGCCAGGCCCTGGCTAAAGGTGGTAATGCGGCCCTTGCCGGAGGCTTTCGAATGATACAGGGCGCGGTCGGCCCGGGAGTAGAGTTGGTCCGCATTTCTGAGCGCGCCATCGAAGTCGGCGATGCCGATGCTGATGGAGACCGAGAAGCTGTCACCGTCTTCGGTGGTGAAGCGGTGCTCGGCGATCGCCTGCAGCAATCGCTCTGCTACTTGGGCGCACTGTTCCGAGGTGGTGCGCGGCAGAACGCAGAGAAACTCCTCGCCGCCGATGCGGCCCATAATGTCCCGGTTGCGCAGCGAACTAGCGCCGATGTTCGCGACTTCCCGTATGACCTGGTCGCCCACCGGGTGCCCGTAGCTGTCGTTGATGGTCTTGAAGTTGTCGATGTCGATGAGGATCACCGACAGGCCGCCGCTGTCCACGGCGATTCTGGGAATCACCTCTTCCAGGTAGGCAAAGGTGTAGGCGCGGTTGTAGAGGCCCGATAGTCCATCGCGATGCGACAGCGCGAGGATGTTCCGGTTACTGCGCCACTGGAACAACAGCCCGCCCAGTACCATCAGGCACAGGGTCACCACCAGGATGATCAGGTAACGCTGGGTCTCGTTGGCGGACTGGTGGCTCTCCACCTGCAGGCGGTTCACTTCCGCCTGGCGTTCCAGCAGCGAGATTTCCAGGTCCTTGCGCTCGCTCTCAAGCCCCGCCCGCAGCATGTTCATCCGGTCCGAGGAGTTCTGCTCCATCAGCTCGAGGGAGGCCTGCTGGTAGGCGTTGAGAATCGCGTAGGCCTCTGCGGGTTTGCCGCTGTGGAAGGCAATCAGGCTGCGTATGTAGTCCAGTTCCAGCATCCAGCTGGTGCCCGCCAGTTCCGGCATGCTGCCGAGGATGGCTGCGGCGCGATCGTAGGCCGCCTGCGCCGACGGGATATCGCCGGCCGCCGCCTGGCATTTGGCCAGTTCCTTGAGCAGTTCCGCGTCGTAGTCTTCGGGGCCTTCGAAGCCCAGCGCCAGCTCAATCTGGGGTACGCCGCGCGCGCAGTCGCCCTGCTCGGCATAGGTCATTGCCAGGCCGTAGTTGCCATAGAACAGGCGGCTGTCGCCGGGGGCGTAGCGGGTGTGCTCCAGGTATTCCTGGAAGTATTTCTCGGCTTGTTCCCACTGGCCGGCGTAGCGGAAGGTACTGGCCAGGCCCTGGATCACGCTGGCGATCTGCTCCACGTAACCGAGGCGTTGCAGGTCCGCCAGCGATTTCATGTAGTACTCGATCGAGCGAGGGTAGTCATCCATGTAGGCGTACACGGCGCCGTAGGCATCGTTGACCATGGCGATCAGGTCCTGCTGCTCCAGCTCCAGCGCTACCTGGTGAGCAAGCTGCAACTCCTGCAGAGAGGCGTTGTACTGCTCCAGCACACCGCGCGTGAAGGCCAGCTCCTGCACCGCAAATACGTACAGCCGCTTGGCATCGATATTCAGGGCCTGCTCCGTGACGTCGGTAAGGATCTCGATACCACGGCGCAGCTCGCCATTGCGAATCTCGATAATGCCGGCATAGGTGTGAATCCACAGCACCAGCTCCGGGCTGGCCCCGGACAGGCGTGCGCCGCGGGCCAGCTCCACGTCCTCCTCGAAATCGGCGTACATGAACAGGGCGTTGTGGGCCTGGGCGCGACGCAGCAGGTACCACAGCTGGGTCTCACCGTCGGCAGCCTCATAGACGGCCTGCGCCTGCTCCAGCTGCTCCAGCACGCGCGCCGGTTGGCGATGCACTTCCTGTTCCATGGCAATCAGCTGGCGACGCAGGTTCTGGGCGTCCGGCTGTGCGAATGCGACAGGTGCCGCCAGCAGGCAGATCAGGAGCAGATGTGGGAGACGGTAGTGCACGCGGTAGAGGTGTTCGATCTGCGGGTCGGCTATGCGCCTGTTATCGGTGGTGGCAGAGTGAGCGCTGGAGTGTACAGAGCGTTCCCTCGCCTGGCTAACAACCATGTTTTGCATATGGTGTCACGGCTGTTCCCGGCTTCGCAAATGCGCCACCGGTCCGGGCGCGTTATTATGCGCGGCTCCGTTTACCTCCCAGGCCACAGGAATATCCCCATGAGTGCTGAATCCGCAACCGAACACCTCGTCCTCCTCGATGTCCGCGACAGCGGTGTCGCCGTCGTGACCCTCAATCGTCCGGCGGCCATGAACGCTTTGAGCGGCGCCCTGCGCAGCCAGCTCTACGATGTGATGCAGGCCATCAAGGCCAACGAGGCAGTCAAGGCCGTGGTGCTGACCGGTGCCGGCGAGAAGGCCTTTACGGCCGGGCTCGATCTCAAGGAGCTGGGTAGCGAGGGCAACGTCGGCAAGGAAGCGACCGATCCGGATCCGCGCGTGAATCCTGTCAATGCCATCCGTAGCTGCGGCAAGCCAGTGGTGGGCGCCATCAACGGGGTGGCGATCACCGGTGGTTTCGAGGTGGCGCTGGCCTGCGACATCCTGGTGGCATCGGACCGCGCCCGCTTTGCCGATACCCACGCCCTGGTGGGCATCATGCCGGGCTGGGGCCTGTCCCAGAAACTCTCGCGTATTGTCGGCCTGGCCCGGGCCAAGGAGTTGTCCTTCACAGGCCGCTTTATCGATGCCGCCACGGCCCTGGACTGGGGACTGGTGAGCCAGGTGGTGGCACCCGAGGCATTGCTGGACACCGCGCTCGCGCTGGCGGAGGACATCGCCTTCGTCGACCCCCAGTTCCTGGCCGCCTACGGAGAGCTGATCAGCAGCGGTTACAGCATGGGTTTCGAGGATGCCCTGCAACACGAGCTGGCGACTTCTTCCGTGGTCAACGCCAATGTAACCGCAGGTGATATCGAGAAGCGCCGCGAGGCGGTCATGGCCCGCGGCCGCGCGCGGCAGTAGCCAGTCGAGCTGGCATCAGGGTTCCAGCGGGCCAGGGGTAATCCGCCGGCGCTGGTAGCTGTCGCTCGTCATCTCCACGTGCCACTGCTCGAAACTATCCTGCTCCAGCTCCTCATAGGCCAGTAGCACGGCCTCGTTCACCTCCGGGTAGGCGACCTGGTCCCAGGGACATTCCTGGCGGGCAAAGAAGCGCGCCTCGAGAGACTCGGGCCCGGGCGCGCAGCCGGGTTCCGCGACGCGGCCCCGAAAGCCCACGTAGATCTGATTGAGAAAGGTGAGCGTGCCCAGCATGTAGAAGTGCAGGTCCTCCGGTGGGATGACCAGTCCGGCTTCCTCCTTGAGTTCACGGGCCGCGCCCGCTCGCAGCGGCTCACCATGCTCCACGTAGCCTCCCGGAATCGCCCACAGCCCCTGCTGGGGTGGAATGGCCCGCCGCACCCACAGCAAGCGGTTCTCATGTGCAATAAAGGTGGTAGCGACAATCGTGGGGTGGTCGTGGTGTGGGCGCCGACACTGTGGGCAGAAGCCATGCCGGCGCGGCTCGCCGTCCAAACGGCGCACTGCCAGGGGGCCGCCACAGTCAGGGCAGAATTTGCTGTTCGGCAAGGTCATGGCCTTCACTATAAAGCAATGCTCGCGCTCGCAAACCACGGCGTGGGATGGTGGAGAGGGCTGACGGACGAAAGGGCCAACGCCAGGGAGCTGTGACTGTTAAACTTGTGTCAAGCGATTGGGTCCAAACCGGACCGGGGACAGTATCAACAGCGTGCTGAATATGAACTCGACAATCCGTCTCGCCGCCACTGCGATTGCGCTGTGTGCCTTGTCCGCCACCGCCATCGCCCAGTCACCGGTGCCGGTGAGCGCCACCGAGGTCACGCGCCGGGAGATTTTCCGCACGGTTCCGATGACGGGTACCGTAACCTCCGAGCGCAGTGCCCGCCTGTCCGCGGCAACCAGCGGCCTTGTGCACGTGCTCAAGGTGGACGCCGGTTACCAGGTACAGCGCGGTGAGGTGCTGTTGGAACTGGACCCGGAGCTGACCGGGCTGCAGCTGGAGGCTGCCGAGGCCCGGGTCAAGCAGGCACGCAGCGAGTTGGCCGACGCCAGGCGCCGGCTGGACGAGGCCAGGGAGCTGGTGCCCAAGGCCAGCATCGCCGAGAGTACAGTGCGCGACCGTGAAGCCGAAGTTGTGCTTGATGAAGCCACCCTGCAGCAGGCGGTGGCCGAGGCGGCATTCCAGCGCGCCCTGCTGGAGCGTCACCAGGTGAAGGCCCCCTTTGACGGCGTGGTCAGCGCCAAGCTCACCGAGCTCGGTGAGTGGGTGAGTCCGGGCCAGGCGGTCTTCGAGCTGGTGGCCATCGATACCATTCGCCTCGACTTTTCCGTGTCGGAAGATTTCCTGCCGGCGATCGCCCCGGGCGGACGTGTCGGCTACACCCTCAATGCCCGGCCCGGGGAAACTTTCGATGGGGAGGTGGCGACCGTGGTGCCGGTCACTGACCGCAATGCCCGCACGTTCCTGCTCAGGGTACGACCGAACGGTGACCAGCCCCTGTTGCTGCCCGGCATGTCGGTGACCGCCACCCTCAAGCTGCCGACCGGCCGCGATGGCCTGGTGGTGCCGCGCGACGCCTTGCTGCGCTATCCCGACGGTCGCACCGTGGTGTGGACGGTAGGTGATGACATTGTCTCCGAACACCGGGTACAGACCGGCCTGCAGTTCGATGGCATGGTCGAGATTCGTGGTGGCATCGATGCGGGAGACCGGGTGGTCGTGGAAGGCAACGAGTCACTGCGCGACGGCCAGCCGGTCGAGGTGCGCGCCCCGGTAGCGGTGACGACCCGGGGCGGCTGATTCATGTTTGAGCGCATCGTCAAGCATGGCACCCTGCTCTCGGTGGCAGTGCTGATTTTCTGTGTGCTGGGTATTGTGGCTGCCCTGCGAATCCCGGTGCAGATGATTCCCGACCTCGACATTCGCGTTATCAGCGTGCGCACCAACTGGCCCGGTGCCACACCCCAGGATGTCGAAAAGGAAATCCTCATCGAACAGGAGGAGTACCTCCGCACCCTGCCCAACCTGTCGCGGATTATCGCCACCGCCAGCAGCGGGGTAGCCGAGATCGAGCTGGAGTTTCCCTTTGGCACCGACATCACCGAGATGCTGATCCGGGTCAACAATGCCCTGAGCCAGGTGCCCTCCTACCCGGAAAGCGTGGACGAGCCGCGTATCTATGCCAATTCCTTCTCCAACAACTCGTTCATGTTCTTCATTGTCACACCGCTGGAGGGCAACCCCCGGCAGCTCGACATGGACCTGGTGCGGGACTTTATCGAGGACAATGTAAAGCCGCGCATTTCCCGGGTGCCGGGCATTTCCGAGGTCAACGTCTGGGGCGGCGCCGAGCGCCAGGTACAGGTGCTGATCGATCCGGCGCGGCTGGCCCAGCGCGGGCTGAGCCTGCAGGACGTGCGCGCCGCGATCCGCAGCCGTAACCGCGACAGCTCCGGCGGCGAGGTGGAGGCCGGCAAGCGCCAGTACCTGCTGCGCACGGTCGGCCGCTTCGACTCCGTGGACCAGCTGGAAGACCTGGTGCTGACCCGGCGCGGGGATTCGGTGATTCGCCTCGGGGATGTGGCACAGGTACAGCTCGACCATTTCGAGAAGCGCTCGGCCGTTGCCTTCAACGGCCGCCCGGGCCTGATGATAGCGCTGCGGCGCCAGAGCGGCTCCAACGTTATCGAGATCAAGCGCGCGGTGCTGGAGGAATTACCGCTGGTCAATGCCCAGGTGCTGGAGCCGGCGGGGCTGTCCATGGAACTGATGTCGGACGACGTGCGCTACGTCAGCGACTCGGTGCGCAACGTGTGGAAGAACCTGGCGCTCGGCGCAGTGTTCGCCACCCTGGTGATGTACCTGTTCCTGCGCTCGGTGCGCACCACCATGTTGGGGGTGGTGGGCATTCCCATCTGTATTATTGTCGCCTTCCTGGGGCTGCTGCTGGCCGGGCGCACCATCAACGTCATCTCCCTGGCCGGCATCGCTTTCGCAATCGGCATGACCCTGGATAACAGTATCGTGGTGCTCGAAAGCATCGAGCTGGAACGGCGGCGCGGTGCCAGCCGTCTGCGGGCGGCGGTCGACGGCGTGGGCAAGGTCTGGCCCGCGGTATTCGCCTCCACCATGACCACGGTGCTGGTGTTTATCCCGGTGGTATTTGTCGAGCAGGAAGCGGGACAGTTGTACTCGGATATCGCCATTGCGATCTCCGCGGCCATCATGGCGTCCATGCTGGTGGCCATTACCGTGTTGCCCACCGCGTCGGCCAATTTTGCTCCCACAGCGGGCAAGCAGCCGGCTTCCTCCCCGCTGCGGGACATCACCCTGCGGGGGGTGGCGAAGGTGCTGGCCACGTCCCGGCGCCGCTATACCTGTGTGGCGCTTACCGTGTTGGTGAGCCTCGGCGTCATCCTCACACTGACCCCGGCCGCCGAGTACCTCCCGGAGGGGGAGGAGCCGAAAGTGTTTGCCAGCATGAGCGCCCCGCCGGGCTACAACCTGCCGGCCATGCAGGCCATCGGCCGCGAGATCCAGGATTACTTCCTGCCCCATGTGGGCACAGACCCCGGTGCCTTCCACCGTGGCGAATCCCCGGTACCGGCGCTCAACTACATGAACCTGCGGGTACAGGCCGGCGGCCTGCGAATCATTTCCGAACCCACGGACCATGGGGATATCCAGGCGTTGATGGATGTGATCACCGCCAAGTACCGTGAATACCCGGGCATGCGGGCTTTTGCCGCGCGTGGCTCCATCATCTCCAGCAACGATGGCGGCACCCGCAGCATCAACCTCGACATCGGCGGCGCCAACCTGGAAGACATTTACCGAGTGGCGCTGGCTGCCTACCGCCGCGCCGGCGAGGTGTTCGACAACCCGCGCCTGCAGAGCCAGCCCTCGTCCCTGACCCTGGCGCAGCCGCTGGTGGAGTTGCGCCCGCACTGGGAGCGCGCCGCCGAGTTGGGCCTGACTGCCGACAGCCTCGGCTTTACCGTCGCGGCGCTGACGGACGGCGCCTATGTCGACGAGTTTTTCCTCGAAGACGACAAGATCGATATCTACCTGTACAGCGATGTGGGCCAGGGTGCCGAGCTCGACAATCTTGCCCAGCTGCCGGTGTTCACGCCTACCGGGGCGGTGCTGCCCCTGGGTTCGCTGGTGTCCATCGAGGAGACCGTGGACACCAGCAGCCTGCGGCGGGTGAACGGTCGCCGCACGGTGACCCTCAACATTATTCCGCCCCGCAGCATCGCGCTGGAAACCGGTGTTGCCCGGGTGCAGGCCGAGGTGGTGCAGTACCTGCGCGAGCGCGGAGAGATTCCCGCCGGTGTCGAGGTCGACATCACCGGCGCCGCCGACCAGCTCGACGCCACCCGCGAGGCGCTGTTTGGCAACTATGCCGTGGCCATCTTCATTATTTACCTGCTGATGGTGGCCATCTTCACCCACTGGGGCTACCCGCTGCTCATCATGACGTCTATCCCGCTGGGCATTGCCGGCGGCATTGTTGGCCTGGCGGTGCTGAACGGCGTGGGAGTGCTGCTGCCGATCTTTGGCATTCCCCGCCTGGTACAACCCTTCGACATGATTTCCATGCTGGGCTTCCTGATCCTGATGGGCACGGTGGTCAACAACCCCATCCTGGTTGTACACCGGGCGGTGGAGAATCTGCGTGAAGGTGCCGACAGCGTCGTTGAAGCGGTGCAGGAGGCGGTGGAAGCGCGCCTGCGGCCGATCGCCATGTCCACCATTACCACCATCTGCGGTCTGGCACCGCTGGTGCTGATCCCCGGCGCGGGCACCGAGCTCTATCGCGGTGTCGGTGCCATTGTCATGTTCGGCATCATCGGCGCGGCCCTGGTGACCCTGACCATGCTGCCGGCGCTCACGGTGATTGTTCTGGAATGGGGCCAGCGGCTGGCGCCGGCCGCGTTCCCGGGGCGAGCCTCAGGGCGTGTACCAGATGGGTGAGGTGTAGGCCCGCTCCTGGGTGGTCATTGGCACATCGTCCGAGGGCATCTCGATACCAAAACGCACTGCCTCGTAGGCTGTCCAGCGCGGCGTCGGAATCTCCAGCACCCGGGCGTAGTAGACCGCCGGTTGCTCCGGGTCGAAATCCGGATCCGTCCAGACATTGATCAACTCCGGACTGCCGATGGTATTGGTCCAGGTGGCGGTAGCCACGTCCACGGTATTGCCCACCGGCGGTAGCTTGCCGTCTGCACCCGGCCGGCGGTCGCCGGACCACACCACGTCATAGACTTTTTCCTGCTGCCTGCCTCGCTTGTCCAGCCAGCCCTTGACGATCTGTATGCGGTCGAGATTGCCGGAGAACGGGTCGCGCAGGGCGGCGACGATAAAGCTGGGTGCGGCGTCGGCCTTGCGCGGCGGCAGGTCGCCGCCCATGGGTACACCTTTCAGGTAGCCGGCATTGGCTGGCAGGCGGCCGCGGGCATCAGCCTCGGTGAACTCCCAGCCGCCGAAGAAGCGCACCAACATGCGCGGCCCGGTCGTGGCATAGGTTTCCTTGCGCATCATGGCGTCGAACAGGGCCTCGCGGGTATTCTCCGTGGCCCATACCCCCTGGTAACCGGAGGCCACCATCGACCAGCCGGGGTACTCGTTGTCTCCCACCTTGGCCATGGGGTGTTCGGCGCGGGCCGGGTTGGGCTCGGCGCCGGAGTGCTTACCAAAAAAATTTTCTTCCTCTACCGCCGCCAGAGCCGTGTGACTGTCGGTAGCGCCCACCAGGCCAAACTTGTAGGGGTTGGTGCCGAGCTTGTCTTCCAGCATCAGGCCCAGCTGCAGGGCGTTGCGAGCGTACTCCCCGGGCAGCATGTCGTCGGTTTTCAACTGCGACAGGTCGAGGTTGCCCTGTGCCCAGGTCTCGTAGTCGGCAAACTCGTCATCCGGAGACAATAGCGGGTGGGTCTCGCCGTCGCCCTTGATCTGGGTGACCTCATAGAGCGGTTCCCAGCGGGCGCGGGCTTCCACGTAATCCTTGTTCACGCGCCGGCCGGTGTAGGTGCGCGATTCCGGGAACATCCAGCCGTTGGACAGGTTGCCATTGTGGGCGATGGCCAGCATGCGGCCGCCGGTCTTGTCCTCGTAGGCGTCCATCCAGCTCCACAGGTCGACCGGGTCGGGGCTGCCCAGCGGTGGCAGCGTGGTATAGGGCTCCACGCGGCTGGCCTTGTCGGCGCCGTCCCGGTAGACCACGACCCGGTGCAGGTTGAAGCCCTTCTCGGTGGAAGTCCACTCGTAGCCAATAAAGGCGGTGAAGCTGCCCGGCTGGTTGTAGGC
The DNA here is from genome assembly GCA_965229625.1 of Halieaceae bacterium. Classification (GTDB taxonomy): domain Bacteria; phylum Pseudomonadota; class Gammaproteobacteria; order Pseudomonadales; family Halieaceae; genus JANQIO01. The sequence goes on along the minus strand of CBDDJJ010000001.1, from coordinate 2,348,971 downwards.
CTCGGCCGCGTCGATGGTTTCCTCCCAGGCGTCGGCATAGGCATTGCTGCCGGGTAGCGAGGCCAGGGCCGGTGGGAAGTCATTGGCGGCGAACCGGGTGATGATCTCGACCGCTGCCTTGACGGCAGATTGTCCGCCCTCCTGGATCATTTCGTACCAGCGCCGTCCGGTGGGGTCCGCCAGCACTGAGGGTTCCCCGGCCTTCAACCGCGGGAAGAAACCCATATTGTCGGAATGGTCGGCAACCACCAGGAAATCCAGCGGCCGCCCCAGCTTGACCTGCTGGCCCGTGGAAGAGATGAGCTCTTCGCCTCTTGCGAACCGGTAGGCATCGACTGGCCTGAGCCGGGCTCCGAAAGCGCCGGCATCCATGGACATGCCCGTGTGCAGGTGGGTGTCGCCCCAGAACACCTGGGTCGGGAAATTGCGACCGGCGTAGGGCGAGTAGTGTTTCTGGCCCGGGTAGACGCCGATCAGCGCTTCTTCAGTAGGCACTGGCGCCTGGGCGTGGCTGTTGAAGGACCAAAAGAGCAGGGCGCCGATCACTGCGGCGGGCAGACGGACCACGGGCATGAATCCCCCTCAGGTAACCATGTTTATTGTAGGTATTTGGGTAGTTTAGTCGGCCTTGCTGGCAGGTCCAACTTGAGCGGATTCCCGTGCCCAGAAGAAGACCAGGTAGGTAAGGCCAATCGACAGTGGGGTATCGAGGAAGGTGGTATAGGTCAGCCAGGCATCCTCCGATATAGCTACTGCGACGCCGTAGTTGAGCCCCGCCATCAACAGGCCCACCGCACCCATGCCGGCGGCGATGCGCTGCGGCACGATGGTGAAGGGCAGGTAGCGCTGGATGCGCGCGCCAAAAAACTGGCCGCCGCGGAACAGGCCGTCAGCAAACATCAGCCCGGCGACCAGCAGGCCCAGCACGGTGCTCTTGATCTGCACCATGAACTCGCTCTGGAAGGCCAGCGAGAAAGCAGCGGAGATCAGCAGCATGATGGTGCCAAATACGGCGAACCCGCCCAGCAGGTCGACGGTCACGTAGCGCTGCGCCAGCACCAGCGCGAGTCCGGCGGCGGCGCCGATCAGGGCCGCAGTGGAGAGGTCGCCGGTCAGTTTGCCGACCACAAAGAACAATAATCCCAGGCCGATGTCGGCATACACCGAGTACTTGGTCTTCGCCCAGCGATCTTTCTGGGCGCGGTACTGCGCTGCGCGTTCCGGTTTCGGGCCGTGCTTGCGCTCGCCGCTGTGAATGTCCCGGCCCGGGTGGCTTTCGTGTACCAACTCACCGTCCACATAGACACGCATGCCCACGGACCAGAAATTGAAGTAACCCACTTCAACGCGGAGCTTAGCGCCGCTACCTTCCAGGCCCTGTTCGTGCACCTGGGTGCGAATGCCTTCGGCGGCGACGTAGGTTTGCTCGTCCAGCAGTTCGCCGTCCCGAAGCAGGCGGGAAGTCACTGAATTGAACGTGCTGATCACCTCGACCTGCCAGGGCTGGCCGTCAAGCTCGAATTCTCGCTGGTAGGTGTGCAGCTTCACAGCCCTGGCAATCCCTTGCTCGGTGATACGGGGTGTTACTGCCCGGCGTCGCGAAAGAGTGACGACGCCGAGCCTGTCAACTGAGGGTAAGCCAGCGGCGGTGAATTAACAATTTGTGGCGCTAGCGGCTGGCCCGGCTGCGGCGCAGCACGCAGCCGAAGCTGCCGACCGCCCAGCAGTCCGAGTCGCTGCTGGCGACCGCCTGCAGGGTGTGGGCGATGGGCGTGGCTTCCGGGTCCCATCGCACCGCGCCATCACGGTCCGTGACTGAGCGCAGGACCGTACCGTGGGAGCCGACACAGAGTGCTTCCGCGCCGTCAATGGCCAGCCCGTGCAGGTCGCTGCGGACGCCGGTGAATTCCTGGTGCCACTGCTGGTCTGCAAAGCGAATCAGCTTGCCGGCCAGGCCGCACAGTAGCAGGGAGTTCAGTCCACGCCCGGTGACGCCATACAAATCCTGGTCGGTGCCGGCGCCGAAGCTGCGGAACGACTGGCCGTTCCAGCGCAGTACCAATCCGCCGCCGCCGACGGCCAGCAGGTGATCGGAGTCCTGGCCCCACAGGCCATACAGCTCCTGTTTGACGCCGGTTTCCAGTGTCTTCCATCCCAGGCCGTCGTAGCGTAGGGCATAGCCATTGTCGCCCACGGCAAACACGTCGTGGGGTCCGAAGCCCTGTACCGCCAACAGGGCGCAATCGGCGCGTCCCCGATGGATGACTTCCCAGGATTCGCCGTCGTAGTGCATGAGGGTGCCGGCATCACAGGCGGCGAACACGTTGCGCGGCGAGCTGCACCACAGGTCGTGAATGCGCAGGCCGCCGGGCACCTGCTCCCAGCGCAGTTCATCGTCCGCGATATGCAGGACGTGGCCGCTGTCGCCCGCCGCCAGCAGCTGGTTCTCTCCCAGCACGCACAGGGTACGCAGGGCGCCGCGGATCTCGCCCTCGCTGACCAGTTGCCAGCGGGGTGCATTTTCATTTGTCTGAATTGTCGGCGCGGCAGCCTCGGTGCATACCTGGAACAGGCTGCCCCGGTCACCGCAGAACCAGGTTTCACCTTCGTGACGGCAAACATCGTGCAGGTCGAAGCGCGCCGGGTTATGCAATTGTTCGATGCCGGCGTCGGACCAGCGCAGGGCAAGGCCCTCGTCGCCGCAAATCCACAGGGCGTCGTCCAGCCAGCGAACCTGGCGCAGCCGCGGCAGCGGAGCCTCGGGTGTGATATCCACCACTCCCTCGGCGCTGAATTCGAACAGGCAGCCGCGGAAACCGCCGTCGGTCACGGAGTATTCCCCACCCACCAGTATCACCCGACCGTCGGGGCATTCCGCCATGCTGACCAGCGGGCAGGCGGTGCCGGTTTCCACCGTGTGCCAGCGCTCATCTTCCAGCACCAGCAGGGTGCCTGACAGGCCAGCCGCCAGTACCCGGCCATCGGACAGGGGCAATACGGCGCGCAGGTTGGCCCTGGAGCCGCTGTCCATGACGTCCCAGTGCTGGCCCCGGTGGTGCAGGATCCGGCCGTGATCGCCGACCGCCCACAGCTGCTTGTCGCCGTCAGCGGCGATGTCAAACAGCGGCAGGTTGTCACTCGCCGCCTGGTCGGTGCCGCCCTGCAGCAACTCCCATTGACCCTGGTCGTCGCAGCGATACAGCGCGCCCAGCCAGCCGACGGCGTACAGTTCCTGGTCCGCTTCGCAGCCGGCGTGCAGGTTGAGCTTTTCCGGCAGTGCCTGCCAGCTCCAGGCCGCATCCTGCCAGCGGCCCACCAGGCCATCGTCGCCGACGCACAGCAGTTCTCCGTTGCCGCTGCTTGCCAGTCGCCACAGCACGCCGTCGAAGCCGGCATTGCTGTTGGCAACAGGTTGCAGACCGCGGCGGCCGGCGCTGAAGTCACCCAGCAGCCGGCGTAATGCGGCGCGGCGACTGATGTCGGGTTGCGGTGCGTTCACGCCAGCATGGCCCGCTGTTGGCTGACCAGCCGGCGGCTGCATGCCTGCGCCAGTTCGGCAAAGATCTGTGCCAGCGCCGAATCGCCGCAGGCTACCGGTACGCCGCTGGCAGCGCCGTTGCCGATGTCCGGCGTAAACGGCAGTCGCGCCAGCGTGTCGATACCCTGTTCGGCAAAGCGTGCTGCCTCTGGTGCCGGCGGGAACATGTCGAACTCTCCGCCGCAGTGCGGGCAGATCACGCCAGCATGGTTTTCCACCAGGCCGAGAATCGGTAGCTGGGCATCGAGGCAGTAGCTCGCCGCCTTGAGGCTGTCCTGCAGGGCAATGGCGTCTGCAGATGACACCAGCAGGCTGCTGGTATTGCAGCCCTTGAGGGTATCCGCCAGGGTGATCAACTCGTTGCCGGTGCCCGGCGGCATGTCCACGATCAGGAAATCCAGCACGCCCCAGTCGAAGGAGCCGAGCAGGTGATGAATGTAGTCGTGTTTGTAGGCATCGCGCCAGACCACGGGCGTCTCTGCATCGTCCAGCATGAATCCCAGTGAGCCCACGCGCAGTGAGCCGCGGCCCTCGATGGGCAGTTCTGGGGCGCTGAGTCCTGCGCGGGACAGGGTCGAGCGCTGCGACTGCAGACCCAGCAGCCGAGGCGCGTTGGGCCCGTGAATGTCTGCATCCGCCAGGCCCACGGCGTAGCCCTGGCGTGCCAGTGCCACGGCGAGATTGGCCGAGACCGTGCTCTTGCCGACGCCGCCCTTGTTGGCCATTACCGGGATAATCCAGTTGATCTTCCCCAGGCGCTGTGACAGCTGCAGGCTGTTGTGGCTGGGTTTGTCGAGTTCGCACTGCTCTTCCAGGGGGCAGAAATTGCAGGCGTGGCCGCGGCCGCAGTCCACCTGCTGATCGCTGCTGCCAATGACCTGTACCGAGTTGTCCGCCATGCTGTGTCCTCCTCAGCCTTTGGGTTGCGGCGCCAACGGCACCCAGCCCATGGTGACGTGCTTGAGCCCATCCCGTTGCTTGCCGGCGCCATCCCAGACGGCCAGTCCAACAGCGACGGAGCTTGCAAAGCTGGCCTGCAGGTCGCCGTTGTCGTCCACCTCTCGGGATAGCACCAGGTTCCAGTGGCTGCCGTCGTGGTAACCCTCGGCGTCCAGGCTGCCCTGCTCGAGTTCGGTAGTAGAGCCAAAGCCTGCCGCGGCCAGGTTCTGGGGCTGTTCCAGCCCGGCGCGCCAATACCAGAGATTCACCTGCTGGCCCGGGCCACCCATCATGAATGAGGTTTGCTCCGCTGCGCCCACCGGGAACTGGATGGCTGCCGCGTCGGCGAAGGCGGTGCGCGAGGTTTGCTGATCCGCCGAGCTGTCGGCCCAGCGCAGCCGCAGGTACAGCCGCTCATTGCTGCGGGCCGCCTGCAGACGCACCGGTCGCGGTGGCGTATCCGCCTGGTGGCGAAGCTGCACCGAGGGGTGCACCGGTGGTGCCAGCGCCAGCTCCACCTGGTAGGCGGGCGCCCGGTGCCAGTCGGTGCTGAGCGGGCTGGAGAAGTCCCCACCCCTGGCTTCCAGCCAGTGGGCGGTCTCGCCCAGCGGCAGTGGCGTTGCGGGGGGTTCCGGCGCTACCTGTTCGCCGCAGCCGAGCAGGGCGAGTAGTGCAATCAGGCTTAGTGTTCTTGTCATGGTGCTAGTCCCAGAGGTTGACCGCCGTGATTCGGGCGGCTTGCTCGTTGTCAGGGGTTGGGATGTGCCTGGCCTGCAGGCTTGCAACACAGCGCTGGATGCCGTCCGCCAGCCCGTGGTAGTGGGATTCAGGCGCTTGCTGCGCGAGCGCGGCAGTCAGCAGGCTCATCAGCGGCAGCAGTTGCTGCTCGATAAAGTCGGCCTGGGCCTGGCGATAACCGTCGATACAACCGCTATCCGTGCTGCCGGCCTCAAGCTGACACAGCCAGCAGAGGAACTCGAGCTGGCACACGAGGTGGTCTGGCAGCTCGGTGTGCTCACCTTCCAGCGCGGCCGCCAGTCCGAAGTGGCGGTACCAGCTGGCGTAGCGCAGCAGCAATTCAGGTCGGCTGTGTTCTCCGCACAGCTCGCCGTATTCGCCGGCGTTGAGGTGCACCCGGGGTCGTCCCCTGCGGCCCACCTGGAACAGGTCGATGTAGGCGGCTTCCTGTTGCGCGAAACTCGTGTTGGACCGGATCAAGGGCAAGGACTCAGAGAAACCGGCCTCTGCGGATGCCTGCAGCAGGCGACCCAGTTCTCCGCTCTGCAGTTCCGCGTGCCATTCCGCCCTGGGGTGGGCGAAGCCGAGTGCGGCGAGCTGGAAGAAGCGTGCGCGTGCCAGTGTGCTGCTTGCGTCGTTCATGGTGTCAGTCCAGCTTGAACATATCGGCGTGCTTGTAGGCGATTAGCGTGTCCATCAGCTCGCTGTCTTCACCGCGGCGTTTCTTTTCGCGCTCGCGCTCCAGCGTGTCCAGCGCAGCGCGGACGCCGTCGCCAAACAGGCTTTCCAGGTAGGACAGCGGGATGCGATCGTCCTCCGCCGTGGTGCCGTCGGCATTAAAGGCGTCCGGCGCGGTGGGCGGTACATAGAACACGTTGGGCTCCGTTCCCCACTCCGGGTGCAGGGGCAGGGCCACCCGGTACTTGTCGACCAGGGTATGCACGGGCCCGTCAGTGTCGTCCCGGTAGCCGATCCAGCGGATGCGTCCCACACACTGCTGGGCACAGGCAGTGGGCAGGCCCTTTTCGATGCGCGGGTAACAGAAGATGCACTTCTCGGACTTGGACAGCTTCTCGTTGAAGTACACCTTTTTGTAGGGGCAGGCGGTGACGCAGTAGCGATAGCCGCGGCAGCGCTCCTGGTCAATCAGCACGATGCCGTCTTCCTGGCGCTTGTAGATGGCGTTGCGGGAGCAGGCCGCCAGGCAGGCCGGGTTGGTGCAGTGGTTGCAGATCCGCGGCAGGTAGAAGTGGTAGCTGTTGGGATACTCGCCCTCGCCCTCGTCCTCGTCCCAGTTCGGGCCCCAGCTCGGTTTCACATTGGGGCGCAGCCAGGGGTCGGTGCCGGTCATCAGCGCATCTTCGTAGTTGTACTCCCAGGGCTCGCCGTAGTCCTCGGCGCTGGGCAGCTTGCCGGCCTTGAGCTGGCCGTTCTCGTCGAAGCCGCCGCCGCTGACCTCGTAGTAGCGCGGGTAGCCGTCGCCGGGCTTGGTTTCGACATTATTCCAGTACATGTATTCGCGGCCGTTGCGGTTGGTCCACTGGGTTTTACAGGCCGAGGTACAGGTGTGGCAGCCGATACACTTGTTGAGGTCCATCACCATGGCGAGCTGTCTGCTGGTCATTGTTCAGGCCCTCCTTACACGCGCTCGGCGCGTTCAATGTCGACGCCGGATTCGTTGGATAACTGGTTGGGGTTCCAGCGGAACAGGCTGAACTTCAGGTGGCCCCAGTCACCCACCAGTTCCAGTGGCTGGATCAGGGTGGCCACGACATTGTTGAGCCCCTTGCGCTCACGCATCTGGTGAGGCTCCCAGGCATGCTCCATCATCACCTGGTTGTCGCGCACCGTGGGGGTGACCTTGGCCTGGGCGTAAAACTCACCGAGGGCGTTGAATACCCGCACCTGGTCGCCGTCGGCCACGCCCTTGGCCTCGGCCATGGCCGGGCTGATGTAGACGTTGGGTTCGCCGCGCTGCAAACGCATCATGTACTTGTTGGAGCGCCAGGTGGTGTGAATGCCCCAGCGCGTGTGTGGTGTGTAAAAGGTGTAGGGGTAGCGAGAGCTCTCGGGCCCCGCGCCCAGCCGTGCAGTAGGCACGGAGGATTCCAACTGCTGGTACCAGGGGTGGTCGCAGTAGAAGGTGATGCGGCCACTCAGGGTGGGGTAGGGGACCTTGTCTTCGGTCTGCCGCTCCCAGGCCTGCACCGGCTTGTTGGGTGCCACTTTGGCGCTTGGCGGCGAGGGGCTGTTCCACATGGACAGGAAGCCCTTCTCGACGCCTTCCTCGAAGGACTGGCCCTGGAACTGCGGCGCATTCTCCACCAGGAAGCGCACTTCTTCCCGCGCATCCATGATCTTGCCGCCCATGGTGTAGTCGTCGTGGATGGTGTGCAGGTCGCGGGTAAAGGGCCCGTCCTGGTAAGACTGGATGCCGCGGGCCAGGGCGCGTTCCTGGATCTTTTTCGTCAGCAGCACGAAGATATCCCACTCCTGTTTGCCCTCGCCGATGGGTTTGACCGGCGCGGTGAACAGGTTGCCGAAGCGGTGCAGCGGGGTCATGCGAATGTCCCAGCCCTCGTAGTGGCCGGAGCCCGGCAGCACGTAGTCGGCGTATTCTGCGGTGGAGTCCATGCGGATATTGATGTTCACGAACAGCTCGGAGAACTTTTCCAGCATGCGCTCCCGGTAATGGGGGCCCTTGTTGCGGGCGAATTTGTTGTCGGCCATCAGGATGGCGCCCTTGATGCCGCCGTAGACCGGCATAAGGCCCTTGCCGGTGACCTCTTCGATCATCGCCTGCATCTCTTCCACGTCGAAACCGGCGCGGGCTTTCAGGCGTGTGTTGTCATAGTGCTGGCGCGCCTCGATGATTTTTTCGCCGTGCACGAACTCGCCCAGGCCGCCGGCTTCAAAGCGCGGCATCTTGCCGGTCTGCATGAAGCCCAGCACGTAGGTGGATTCCCAGCCCCAGTCGGTCCAGGGGCTCCAATAGCCGCCGCGGGCGCCGTTGTGGCCGGTCAGGGCGCACATCAGGATCTGCGCCCACTGGGTGTAGATGCCGTTGAGCATCTTGGCGGAGGCGAAGCCGGACAGGATCACCGCCTTTTTCGCCCTGGCGAAAGCTCGCGCCTCCTCGCGGACGATGTCCGGGTGGATGCCTGTGGTTTCCTGTGTGGCTTCCGGTGTGAACTTGCTGGCTTCCGCTCGCATGTGCTCGAAAGCCGGTTGCACGCTGATGCCATTTACCTTGAAGCCGCCTTCCAGCGCGGGAGTGATCGCTCCCAACGCCAGGGTCTTGTCGGCACTGCCCATGGAGCCGGGCGCTTTGGTCGCCCGGTTGGCGGTAGTGTCCCAGAGGTAGAACACCTCGTCGCTGCCGCCTTCCTCGATATCAGACTCGCGCAACAGCTTGCGGTTGTCATCGCGCACCAGCAGCGTCAGGTCGGTCTGCTCCCTGATGAAGTCCCAGTCACACAGGTCTTCCTTGAGGATGGTGTGCACCATGCTCATGTAAAGGAAGGGGTCGGCGCCGGCCTGGACATTGAGCCAGCGGTCGGCATGGATGCTGGTGGGGTTGTAGTCCGGCGTGGTGGTGACCACCCGGGCGCCGTTGTACTTGGCCTCCCAGACATAGTGAGCGTCCGGGATGCGGGTGGCATTCAGGTTCAGGTAGGACAGCAGCAGGTAGTCGCAATCGAACCAGGCATCGGAGGTGGCATTCTGCAGTGGGTCCCCGTAGGCCAGGTGCTGCCCGGACTGGCCGTCGCCGACATCGGTCATGCCGTCTTCGTGGATGCCGCCCATCAGGCTGGCGAAGCGCAGCCCCGCCGCCAGCTTGCCATTGGACACAATGCCGGTACCGGTATGGGTCATCAGGCAGCCGGGGCCGTGCTCCTCGTACAGGTCGATGATTTTGTCGGCAATCTCTTCGGTGGCCTGGTCCCAGGAGATGCGCTGCCACTTGCCCTCGCCGCGCTCTCCCACCCGCTTCATCGGGTAGCGAATACGGTCTGCTTCGTACATGGCCTGGGAGTGGATGGCGCCTTTCTGGCAGCCGCGGGGGTTGGTGTCGGGAATGCCTTCGTCGATCTGCGGGTACTGGGCGAGCTGCTCCTCACGCACCACGATACCGTCGCGGGTGATGATCTTGAACGCGCAGTTGCCGTGGCAATTCACACAGTGGGCGGCGTAGCCGGTGACCTCGTGCTCGAACTCCTGCCGGTAAATATCTTCCCAGCCGCGGTAGGGGTAGTCGCTGTTGAGGGTGTCGCCAATGGGTTGCAGGGTGGTGAGCGACCAGGCTCGGGACGTGGGCAGTGCGCCAAGGCTGGCGCCGGCCACGGCCGCACCGCGGAGAAACCGCCTTCTGTTGAGATCAGCCATGCGTTTTTCCGTAAATATTATAATAAACGCAGATATTTTAGCTTTAGAGCGTGTATTTACAAGCTTTTTTTATAATAATAAGTGAATTGAGGCATTTCCCGGGCACAATGCCTGGCCCCGGGGCCGCAACTGGTGAGGACCGAGGCTTGGAGTTAGAATCCGTCGACAATACGCCTGCTACAACCAGGCAGAACAAGGCGGCTGCGCGACGGCCGCTGACAGGGGATCCCTTGGCGTCCATCACCGACAGCAGCTTTCCGGATATTTTCGACAGCCTGGCCACGGGCCGGGATTCCTCTGACCGCGTGCTGCGCAAGATCATTGAGGGCCTGCTGGATGGGCGCTACCAGCCGGGCCAGAAGGTGAACGCGCGCCAGCTCTCGGAAGAACTGGAAGTGAGTATCGTGCCGGTGCGCGAGGCCATTCACATTCTTGCCGGCGAAGGCGTGATTGACCTGACGGCGGGCAAGGGCGCCCGCATTCGTACCCTGAACCGCGATGAAGTGCGCAACTGGTGGGAAATCCACGGCGCTATCGGCAAGCTGGGTGTCGGCTTTGCGGCCAGCAAGATCAGCGCGCACCCGGAGTCTCCCGGCCTGGTGGAAGACGCCATGGAGTTGATCCGTGAGAAAGCCGGCACCCTGGGTGGCTTCGACTTCATCATGGTCTTGCTGCGCTATCACATGGTGATGCATGAGGTAGCGAATATGCCCGAGCTCAACGAGGCCACCCGGCGGCTGGGCATCTTCTTCTGGGCAATTTTCTTCCCCGAGTACATCCCCATGCAGGATTATGCGGCGGCTTACGTGCGTAATCACCAGCGGGTTACCGACGCCGTGCTGGCCGGCGACGTGGACGGCGCCACCGCTGCCTACCAGTATCACATCGACTGGTCAGATGCCCTGATCGCCGGGGAGCGGCCCGACCCGGGTGCTCCCTGGGTGCATCACCGCAGCGCCTAAGGGTGCCCGCTCCCTAAAGCTCGACTTCGATGATTCGCGTTTTCGCGGGGCCTTCCTCGTAGGGCGTCAGCATGCGGATGTTCAGCTTGAGGTGTTGGTACAGCCACTGGCCGTCCTGCCGCACATAGCGATCTTCATACGTGGCTGACAGCCACAGGGCCTGGCCCTGGAAGACCATGGGTTGCCACAGGTACCACTGGCCGGTGGCCTGGTCGCCGTCGATCTCGATCAGCGGGTTAGACACCTGGTGTACCGCGAAGGGCACAAGCTCGCTCGATGCCGAGAAGAAATCGTGGATGCCCTGCCGACCCTCGGCGTAACCGAGGATGCTGCCATCCCAGATGGCGTCCTCCGCGAACAGCGGGGCGAGCTGGTCCGGATTGTAATCATTGTCACAGGCGGCGGCGTAGCGCGCTTTCAGCTGCTTGATGTCCTCGATGTCGATGAGGCGCTGGACCTGTTGCTCCAGTGAAGTGGTCATGGTGATGCTCTCCTTGGTGTTCAACTCGCCGGTGCCTGCGGCATGTCCGCGCCCGGTGCAATGCGTTGATGAAATTCCGTGGCCTGCTCAAAGGCGTGGCCGAGACTGGCAAGCAGGGCCTCCTCGCCGTGTCGGCCGACCAGTTGCAGGCTCAGGGGCAGGCTGTCGCCGGCAAACCCCATGGGCACCGACAGGGTCGGGTTGCCCGAGAAATTGAACGGCGCCTGGTACAGCACCACGGGGGCCACCGCCTCAGGCGGTATCACCAGCTGCGGTGGGAACTCTGCCAGCGCGGGCGGTGGACCCGCCAGGGAGGGGCAGAGCAGGGCATCCATGGCGCCGAAGGCATCGCGCAGCACCTGGCTGACCCGGCCGCGCGCGGTGTAGGCGCGTGACACGGCCAGACCGTCGACGCTGTGGCCGTGCTCAAGCAGGCTGCGGAACACCGGCCCGTAGTCTGCGGCGCGTTCCGGGTAGAGTCCCGTGTGGTGCAAGGCCGCTTCAATGGCTGTCAGCGTGAACCAGTGCTCGGCGCCTTCTTCGATGCCCTGCACACTCACATCGACAATCTCTGCGCCGAGTCCCGCCAGGGTGTCCGCGGCGTCCGCCAGTGCAGCGGCCACGGCCGGGTCGACCTGGGCGTTGTAGGTGGCATCGATACCGATGCGCAGGCCCTTGATATCAGCGCCGATGTGGCGAGTAAAATCTTCGTCAGCGCATTGCAGCGAGGTGGGGTCCCCCGGGTCATAGCCGGCGATGGCATTCAGCACCAGGGCAGCATCTTCTACCGAGTTGGCCAGCGGGCCGATGTGGTCCAGGGATTCCGCCAGGGGAAACGCGCCACTGCGGCTGACGCGACCATAGGTGGGTTTGAGACCCACCACGCCGTTGGCCGCAGCCGGCAGGCGGATAGAGCCGCCGGTATCCGAGCCCAGGGTGGCAAAGGCCAGGCGCGCGGCCACGGCGACGCCGGAGCCGCTGGATGAGACCCCCGCCCAGTGATCCGCATGCCAGGGGTTGACCGGCACCGGCAGATCCGGGTGGTAACCGGAGAGAGCAAACTCGGTCATGTTCAGCTTACCCAGACAAACCGCGCCGGCAGCTTCCAGCTTGTGAACGGCAGTGGCCGAGCGCTCGGCGACCCGGCCGGCGAGGATGGTTGAAGAGGCAGTCGTGGGTTGGCCGGCGATATCCAGCAGGTCTTTCACCGCCAGCGGTATGCCGTGCAGCGGCCCGCGGTCCTGACCCGCAGCCAGTTCACTGTCCGCCAGCGTGGCCTGCGCCAGCGCGCGCTCAGTGGTAACGCTGTTAAAGGCATGTAGCGTGGGATTCAGCGCGGAAATGCGCTGCAGCATGTGTTCGGTCAGCGCCTGAGCGGTAATCTCGCCACTACGCAAGGCGCGGCCCAGGGTGCTGATGCCTTCGAGAGCAAGCTCTGCCATTTGTCTGTCCTCTTATAATAAAAGTTTGTTACTAAGCAGTGGCAAACTGCATTTGTTATAAATTAGGTGCCAATTAAAGCGGTAAATCGGCTAAAAATCCACATTTATTATAATAAAATGTTGACACGGCAGGCACCTGCGGTTAGATTTCGCAAAATATTATAAGATTTACCGCTGAATTTATAACAACACGGGGTTTTTGCCATGCTTTTCAAGCACCGCTACCTTGCGCTGGCCGTCGGCGCCACGCTTTCTATCAACGCCCAGGCACAATTGGAAGAAGTGCTGGTCACGGCACAAAAACGCTCCGAGAGCCTGCAGGATGTCCCGGTGGCAGTTTCCGCTTTCCAGGGCGACCAGTTGGAAGCCTTCGGTGTCGCTGACACACAGGCACTGGCGGTAGTGACCCCCAGCCTGGTGTTCAATAACCGGGGCACCGTTGCCCAGCCTTTCATTCGCGGCATTGGTACCACCCTGTCACTGCTCGGCCTCGAGCCCAGTGTGGCGACTTATGTGGACGACCAGTACTACTCGCGCCCGACAGGCAGCATCATGGAGCTGCCGGATATCGAACGCATCGAAGTCCTCAAGGGCCCGCAAGGCACCCTCTACGGGCGTAATGCCACCGGCGGCGCCATTCGCGTGATCACCCGTGACCCCACGGATGAGTTCGAGGCACGCCTCAAGCTGTCCGCCGGCAACTTTGGTTATTTCGGCCTGTCGGGCTACACCCAGGGCGGGCTCACAGACAACCTGTATGCCAACTTCTCTGTGTTGCACCGCCAGCGTGATGGCTTCGGTGAGCAGGAGGTGCAGGGCCAGGATGACCTCGACGACCTGGATACCCAGACCTACCGCAGCAAACTGGTGTGGGATGCCACTGACGCGGTCACCGCCAAGCTGGCACTGGATTACACCAAGCGTGCAGACACCATGGGCGCCGAGACCATCGATATTACTTCCAGCAAGTCGGTGCTGGGCAACCTGCCAGGTGCGATCGGTAACAGCTGGGCAGAAGGCCCGGGTCGCTTCCCGCCCTTCGGCAATACCTTCGAGACGGGTAAAGAGCAGGATGAAGTGCGCTCCGGCGTCGACGGCGACAACGAAATTGAGATGTTCAATGCCCAACTGCGCGTCGATGTGCAGCTCGACAAAGCCATCTTCTCCTCCATGAGCACCTACCAGGATACCGACAGCGAAACCAATACTGCTGACTTCGATGCCTCTGCCGGCGTGTTCTCCGACGTCTATGACGAGGAAAACAACGAAGCCTTCAGCCAGGAGTTCCAGCTGGTATCGGACACGGACGGCCCACTGAGCTGGGTGGCCGGCGTCTACTACTTCGAGTCAGAGGGTGACTACCAACTGACTTTTGACGCTCGCGACCTGGTGGTGGCCGGGTTCCAGACCGTGGTCAGCCCACGTAGCGACCTCGATGTTGAGGCCTGGGCGGTCTACGGCCAGGCCACCTATGCCTTCAACGATGCCTGGTCCCTGACCCTCGGCGGCCGCTACAGCGAAGAGGACAAGGACATCACCGCCGAGTCGCCTAACGGGCCGGTCAGCGACAGCGATAGCTGGGACGAGTTCACGCCCACCGCCACGCTGCAGTACGACTGGGATACCGGTATGGCCTATGCCACCTACAAGATGGGCTTCAAGAGCGGTGGCTTTGCCTACCCCTACGTGGTCGGCTTTTCCGATGCCTCGGTGGACCAGGAAACCCTGGATATGTATGAACTGGGGGTGAAGGCAGACCTGCTCGACGATACGCTCCGGGTCAGTGCTGCCGCCTACTTCTACGACTACGAAGACCTGCAGGTAAACCGCAACGCCGGCCTGGTGCCCAATGTCGGCATCGTCATCCCGGTAGAAAACGCGGGTGGGGCAGAGGCCTATGGCCTGGACGCCGATATCACCTGGGCGCCCACCGCGGCCTTGTCCGTGGCGGCCGGTTTCAACCTGATGGATTCGGAATACACCGACTACCAGGCAACACCCAACGTCTACAACACCACCACCTTCCCCGGTGCCGTGGTGACAGCGGTCAACTACGACGCCGAGGGCGACGAGCTGATCCGCGCACCCGGGTTCTCAGGCTTCCTGTCCCTCAACTACGAGTGGCAGCTGGCCGGCGGTGCCTACGTGCCGCTGACCGTCACCTATTCCTACACCGGCGAGTACGACTTTGACCTGATCCCGGGTGATGCCAGCAATCGCATCGACGAGAACGAGCAGGACAGCTACAGCCTGGTCAACGCCCGCATTGCCTACCACTCGGCGGATGATCGCTGGAGCATTGCTGCCTGGGGTAACAACCTCAGCGATGAAGAGTACTTCGACGAGGTGGTCAGTTTCGCCACCGCCGTGCGCGCCACGGTCGGTGCGCCGCGAACCTACGGCGTGGACTTTACCTTCAACTTTTGACGTGCGTGAGCGCCATCGTCCGGTCATGTCGGCGATGGACTCCTGTCCTCTTGACCGGCGCTCCGGCGCCGGGCTTTTTCAACCGCTGTGAAGCCAAGAACGGAGTAAGCCATGCGCGGACTTATGCAGAACTTCCCACTGCTGGTGCCCGAACTTCTGGAGCATGCCGAGCAGGTACACGGCAAGGTCGAGATTGTCTCCAAACGCCTGGAGGGCGATGTTCACCGCTACTGTTTCGGTGACCTGGCACGTCGCTCGCGGCAACTGGCCAATGCGCTGGCTACCCTGGGGCTGCGAGAAGGAGATGTGGCCGGGACGATTGCCTGGAACGGCTACCGCCACATGGAGCTGTACTACGCCTTGCCTTCCATGGGTGCGGTGTACCACACCATCAACCCCCGCCTGTCGCTGGAGCAACTCGCCTATATCATCGACCACGCCGAGGACCAGGTGGTGTTTGTCGAGGCCATGTTCCTGCCGCTGCTCGAGGCCATCCAGGACCAGCTCGGCGCGCTGAAGGCGATCGTCGTCCTCTGCGATGAGCGCGACTTGCCCGAAACATCACTGCCCAACGTGGTGGCCTACGAGAGCCTGTTGGCGGCGGCGAGCGACCAGTTCACCTGGCCTGCCCTGGACGAGAATCGTGCCGCGGGCATTTGTTACACCTCAGGTACTACCGGAAACCCCAAGGGTGTTGTCTATTCCCATCGCGCGCTGGTGTTGCAGGCCATGAATACGGTGATTGGCCTGGAGCTGACCGCCCGCGACGTCGTGTTACCCATCGTGCCGATGTTTCATGTCAATGCCTGGACCATCCCTTTCTCGGCGGCCCTGCTGGGCACAAAGCTGGTGTTGCCGGGCAAGGACCTGGACGGCGCCAGCATCCATGCCTTGATGGAGTCGGAACAGGTGACCTTCTCCGCCGGCGTACCCACGGTCTGGCAGATGCTGTTCGACCACCTGGAGCAAAGCGGCGGCACGCTGGGTTCGCTGAAGAAAGCCTGCATTGGCGGCTCTGCCGCTGCCCGCAGCATGCTGGAAACTTTCCGCGACCGCTACGGCGTAGAGCCACTGCACGCCTGGGGCATGACTGAAACCACTTCCATGGGGTCGGCGCCGCTTCTCACTCCGAGCATCGTTGCCGCCGGTGACAACGCCGTCATGGATGCAAAGATGAGCCAGGGTCGCGCCGTGTTCGGCGCCCGGCTCCGGGTAGTCGATGAGCAGGGCCAGCCGGTGCCTGCGGATGGAGAGACTTCAGGTCATTTGCAGATCCGTGGTTGGGGCGTGGCCGCTGAATACCTCAAGCGTTTCAGCCGCGAGGAGTGGACCGCCGATGGCTGGTTCGACACCGGCGACATTGCCACCCTGGATGCCGAGGGCTACCTGCGGCTGACCGATCGCGCCAAGGATGTGATCAAGTCCGGCGGCGAGTGGATCAGCTCCATCGACCTGGAAAATGCCGCTCTGGCCCACCCGGATGTAGCGGCCGCCGCGGTGATTGGCCTGCCCCATCCGAAGTGGGATGAGCGCCCGCTGCTGGTCCTCGTAATGCGCCCCGGTGCCGTGCTGAACCGCGACAGTGTGATGACAGCGCTGGCGGAGCGGGTAGCGAAGTGGTGGCTGCCCGACGATATCCAGGTCGTGGAGTCACTGCCCATCGGTGCAACCGGCAAGGTGCAGAAAAACCTGCTGCGCGAACAGTTTGCGGACTACCGGTTACCCACGGTGTCGGCCGAACGGATGGCAGACCATGGCTGAACCGGCGCTGCGATTTCAACTCGATACAGAGCGCCTGGCCGCCTACCTGGAGCGGGAGCTGCCGGGCTTCCACGGGCCGTTGCAACTGGAGAAGTTCTCCGGCGGCCAATCCAACCCGACGTTTCGCCTGCAGGCGGCCAGCGGAGACTATGTGCTGCGCTGCAAGCCCCCGGGTGCCCTGCTGGCCTCTGCCCACGCGGTGGATCGCGAGTTCGCCGTGCTGCAGGCGCTGGCGGGGAGCGATGTCCCGGCCGCCAGGGCGCTGCACCTCTGTCTTGATGAAAGCGTTATCGGTTCGGTGTTCTACCTGATGGAGTTCCTCGACGGGCGTATTGCCTGGGACCCGGCGCTGCCGGGCTGGCAGCCCCGCGAGCGCGCTGACCTCTACGCTGAGCAGGTGAAAGTATTGGCACGCCTGCACCGGGTGAATGTGGACCAGGTAGGGCTCGGTGAATTTGGTCCGCGATCGGGATTCTACGAACGCCAGCTGTCGCGCTGGACGCGCCAGTACCGGGCTTCGGAAACCGAGCACATAGCGGCGCTGGAAGCGCTGCTGCAGTGGCTGGCAAAGTCCCTGCCGCCGGAACCTGCCCGGCCGTCCCTGGTGCACGGCGACTACCGCCTGGACAACCTGATGCTGCATACCCGGGAACCCCGGGTGATCGGCCTGCTCGACTGGGAGCTGGCTACCCTCGGTGATCCGCTGGCCGACCTGGCCTACCTGTGTATGTGCCTGCGGCTGCCGCAACTGGCGACTCTGAAAGGGCTGGCCGGCGTTGATCGTGTGCCGTTGGGCATCCCCAGCGAGCAGCAAATGGTGGCGCTGTACTGCCAGGAACGCGGGCTCGGCGATATCCCGGGCTGGAACTTCTACCTGGCCTTCGCCTACTTCCGGCTGGCGGTCATTGCCCAGGGCGTATACCAGCGCGGCCTCAACGGCAACGCCTCCGACAGCAGCGCGGCCGCCCGCGGCAATATCTGCAAGACCCTGGCGGAGCAGGGCGCAGCCGTGATGGGAGAGGCGGCATGAGCGCCAGCAGTTTTGACCTGGGCGGCAAGGTAGCCGTGGTGACCGGCGCCAGCCGCGGCATCGGTGAGGCCATCGCCCGGCGCCTGGCCCAGCACGGTGCGACCGTCATTGTGTCCAGCCGCAGGCTGGAGGGGTGCCAGGCAGTAGCTGATGCCATCAACGCCGACGGCGGTATGGCGGAAGCCGCGCCTTGTCACGTTGGCAATATGGAGGATATCCGTGCGCTGTTCGAGCACTTGCGCGAGCGCCATGGCCGCCTCGATATCCTGGTCAACAACGCTGCCACCAACCCCTATTTCGGTCACATCCTCGATACCGACCCCGGCGCCTTCGAAAAGACCGTGGAGGTGAATCTGCGCGGCTACTTTTTCATGTCGGTGGAGGCGGGTCGCATGATGCGCGAGCAGGGAGGTGGCGCCATGCTCAATACCGCGTCGATTGCCGGCCTGCAGCCCAGCCCCGGCCAGGGGATCTATGCCATCAGCAAGGCCGCCGTCATCAACATGACCCGCGCCTTCGCCGCGGAATGCGGCGAACACAATATCCGCGTCAACGCATTGCTACCGGGATTGACCCGCACGGCCTTCGCCAGCGCCCTGTTCGACAACCCGGACTTTTACGCCGACGCGGTGCGTGCAATCCCGCTCAAGCGCCACGCGGAACCGGAGGAGATGGCTGATATCGCCCTCACCCTGGTGTCCGACGCGGGCAGCTACATCAACGGAGAAACCATCACTGTGGATGGCGGTATGACCGCCACTCGCCTCTAGGAGAACATCATGCAAGCCGTATCCAGCGACAACACTTCCACGCCGCGACTGTTCCGCCAGTTGCTCAACTACATGACGGCGATGAAGGAAGACTTCGAGGCCTCTCTCGAACTGCTCAGCGAGGACGTGGTCTGGATCAACCACCTGCCGCAGCACGTGCCCTTTGGCGGCGAATATCACGGACGCGAAGGCGTGGCGGAGTACTTCCAGCAACTGGCGGTGGCCTTTGAGATTGGCGACTACCCGGTAGCGGAATTTGACATCATCGAAACCGGCGACACGCTGGTTATGGTCGGCTACGAGAAGGCCGGCAAGGCCCTGCCCACCGGCGTGGTGTTCGACCTGCACTTCGTCTGGGTCGTGAAGTTCGACGAGCAGGGTCGCATCCGCTTCCTGCAGGAACACAATGACACTGCCGCCATCGGTGATGCCTTCCGGAGTCGCTGATGGACTTTAACTACAGCGACAGGACGGCGGCGCTGCGTGCCCGGGTACGCAGCTTCCTGGATGATCACATCGTACCCCGCATACCCCTCCACCAGGTGGACGTTCACGGCGGCCAGTTCCCGGTATCGTTCATGGCGGACCTCAAGGCACTGGCGCAATCCGAGGGCTTGTGGAACCTGTTCCTGCCCTCACTGCGGGACGATGAGCCGGGCACCCGGCTGACTAACCTGGAGTATGCGCCGCTGGCGGAAATCATGGGCCGAGTGCCCTGGGCGTCGGAAGTTTTCAACTGCAACGCCCCGGACACCGGCAACATGGAAGTGCTGCACATGTTCGCCAGCGAAGCGCAGCGTGAGCGCTGGCTGCTGCCACTGCTGGCCGGGGAGATTCGCTCGGCCTTCGCCATGACCGAACCTGACGTGGCCTCATCCGATGCCACCAATATCTGCACCACCATCGCGCGGGATGGCGACAGCTATCGCATCAACGGCCGCAAGTGGTTCATCACCAACGCCAACCACCCGGACTGTGCCTTCTTTATCGTCATGGGAAAAACCGATCCCGAGGCTGACACACATCGCCAGCAGTCGATGGTGATCGTGCCCATGGACACGCCGGGGGTCGAGGTGGTCCGCAATATCACCACGCTCAACCACTACTCGCCCGAGGGTCACGCCGAAGTCCTGTTCCGCGACGTTCGCGTGCCAGCCGATCACCTGATCGCCGGTGAAGGTGACGGCTTCTCGATCGCCCAGGCGCGGCTGGGGCCGGGCCGCATCCACCACTGCATGCGGGCGATCGGCATGGCCGAAGTCTGCCTGGAACTGCTGCTGGCGCGGGCCCAGGAGCGCAAGGCCTTTGGCAAGTTCCTGCACCAGCACGGCTCCGTGAGTGAGTGGATTGCGCGTTCGCGCATCGAGATCGAACAGGCGCGGCTACTGGTGTTGAAGGCCGCATCGATGATCGACGAGGTCGGTGCCCGCTCAGCCCGCAGGGAAATTTCCATGATCAAGGTTGTCGCCCCCGGCGTGCTGACCAGGGTGGCTGATCGTGCCATGCAGGTATTCGGCGCCATGGGCGTCAGTCCGGATACGCCGCTCGCCGATTACTTCACTGCCGGCCGTGTGCTGCGCTACGCCGACGGCCCCGACGAGGTG
Source organism: Halieaceae bacterium (assembly GCA_965229625.1). Taxonomy (GTDB): domain Bacteria; phylum Pseudomonadota; class Gammaproteobacteria; order Pseudomonadales; family Halieaceae; genus JANQIO01. The sequence goes on along the minus strand of CBDDJJ010000001.1, from coordinate 2,328,893 downwards.
CACCTGCAAACCATTGCCAGGCTGGAGCTGAAGGACAGCGCCGATTCGCGCGCGGAGATCGCTGCCTATCTCACACCACCGGAGGCGCTGGCCGCCGCCAGGACGGCCTGACGCAGTCGACAGACCGAATACAGAGGAGTTTAGAGATGATGATCAACAGACTTGTGACCACAGCCCTGGCATTCCTCGGCAGTGGCCTGCTGCACGCCGCCGAACCGGGCAGCCGAATTGTCTACGAGGCGGAGTACCAGCGTGTCCGCGCCCAATATGCCGATGCCTGGCGGACGGAAGACCGCGAACTGCGCGCCACCCTGGAAGCCATGGAAAAACGCCATGGCAAGCGCCCCAACATCATCCACATCATGTGGGACGACCACAGCCTCGGTGAGGTGGGTATTCCCGAAATGAACAAGGTGCTGGGTTACGACACCCCCAACATCAATCGCATGGCGGACGAGGGGATCAGCTTCACCCGTATGTATACCGAGCCCTCCTGTACGCCGACGCGTACGGCGGCCCTGACCGGTCGCCTGGCGGTTCGCGCCGGTATGTACAAGGTAGGCTTCCCGCCGGATGGCATGGGCCTGCCCAGGGAGGAAGTCACCATCGCCGAGGTGCTCGGCAAGGTCGGCTACCGCACGGCTTTCGTTGGCAAGGGTCACCAGGGTGATATCGAGGAGAGCTACCTGAACCGGCAGGGCTTCGACTACGCCAACTTCTCCATGTACAACCAGTTCCCCAACATGACCTGGCAGGAACCCGCTGGCGCCAACGGTGTGGTGCAGGGCCTGTTCCCATTCCAGGAAGACAAGCTGTATACCATCGACAAGGAGTTCCGGCCGCTGGGCTACATCAACCAGCTCGAGGGTCGGGAGGGCGAGAAGCCGCGAGTCTTCACGGGCACCAGCATCCCGGATTACAAGCAGCTGCTGCGCCAGCACCAGAAGCTGGTGCTGGATTACATTGCCGATGCCGGCAACCACGACCAGCCCTTCTACCTGGCCTACTGGCCCCATGTCTATGATGCCGTGCGCCGGCCCCAGGACCTGACCACCAGCGCCAACACCTGGTTTGCCCAGAGCGTGGTGGAACTGGACCGGGATATCGGTCAGGTGCTGGAGGCCCTGCAAGCCGCCGGCCTGGCTGAGAATACCCTGGTAGTGGCCATGGCCGACAACGGGCCGATGCATGAGCTGGCGCCCCTGGGTCCCCACGAGACGATAGTGCGCGGTGGCAAAGGCGACTTCCTCGAGGGTGGCGTGCGAGTGCCGGCCTTCGCCTGGTGGCCGGGCACCATTGCGCCGGACCAGGTCGTCGGCGACATGGTCAGCGTTCACGACCTGTTTACCACTTTTATCAGCCTGGCGGACGGCCTGGACAAGATTCCCACCGACCGGGTGATCGACGGCATCGACCAGACCGCCCTGTTTCTCAAGGGCGACGGCCACTCACGACGTGACTACCTGCACATCTACACGGGCGACCTGCTGGCGGCGTCCATGAAGCAGCAGATCAAGCGCCGTTGGGTAGGTACGCGTCCGGGGCTGATGGGCAAGGAGTTTACCGACCTGTACAAGGATCCGCGGGAGGAACACGAAGACATGCCGCCCTTCATCTGGGCCTGGGCCGCCTTCGACCAGATGCGTGAGCGTCACGAGGACCAGATTGTGAAGTACCCGCTGCGTGAGCCCACCCAGGGCAAGCCCTATGCCGGTATCGAGGATTTGCCGGCAGCGGCGGCGAAGCTGAGCCAGCGGGTAGATGCCAACCGCTAGTCCGTGAAACTCAGGCGATGCTGATTGATTGCCCGCCGCCTACAGCGAGTAGTTGATGGCCGCGCCGATAAAGCGCGGCTCACCGCGGCGGCTCACCAGCCCGGCACCGACATCGTCCTGGAAGATCACATAGTCTTCGTTGGCGAGGTTGCGCCCGAAGAGATCCACCCGCCAGTTGTCCGCAGGCGCATACCAGGACAGGCGCGCGTCGTGGCGCCAGTAGCTGTCCTGTGAGGCCTGGTCCAGGTTGAGTACCGAGAAGAACACCTCGTCCTGCCAGGCGCTCAGCCAGTTCAGGCCCAGGCTGCCCCAGCGGTAGCGAGGCGAGCGCCAGACCGCCGTTAGGCTGCCGGTGTACTCGGGGGACAGTACCGGGCGATTGCCCTTGAGGTCGCCAGTATCGGTTAGCGTGCGCTTGAACTCGGCATCGAGCCAGGCGCCGGTGGCGCCGAGCGTGAGGCCTGCCAGCGGCGACCAGCTCAGCTCCAACTCGACACCCTGGCCATCGACGCCGTCGACGTTGCCGGTCTGGGCGATGCCGTTCTCGATGATCTGGACCTGGTAGTCCTCGTAGTCGTAGATGAACCCGGTGAGCTGGTAGCGAACGCGCTGCTCTATGAAGTCCCCGCGCAGGCCCATGTCAAAGTTCCACACCTCCTCCGGCGCGAACACCGACAGCTCTCGGGTGGCTTCCGGATCAAAGCCGCCCGCCTTGAAGCCCTTGGCGGCATTGGCAAACCAGGTGTGTTGGGGAGTGATCTGCCAGCTGGCATAGAAACGCGGCTGCCAGTCGTCCCAGTCTTCCTGCAGCGACTCCACGCCGTCGGTGGAGTAGCCCAGCAGGTTGCCCGACGGATTGAGCTCGGTGGCGTTGAGTGTTGCCACCACGCTGGTCACCGGATCGGCGCGGTAGTCGAACTCCTTGTCATCATAGCTGTAGCGCAGCCCGGCACCGACGCTGATGCGTTCGCTGATCTGCCAGTTCACATCGCCGTAAAGGCCGGCACTGAAATAGTCGCCTTCCTGTTCCGCCACCTCCAGTACCGCGTCCTGGCACGGCCCGAGCACCGGAGTGAAAGTAGGTGAGCACAGGGGCGTGCCGGCCAGCAGGTTGGTGTCGCTGTACCCCAGCTCGATGGTGGTGTCGATGGACTCGTCGAAGACGATGCCGCCCACCACCCAGTCGAAGCGCCCGTTGTTGCCGGACAGGCGCAGCTCCTGGCTGAAGGTTTCGCTGTTGCGGTCAGCGAAGCTTGCCGAGGTGAGGAACACGGCGCTGCCATCCACGTCGAAATCGTTCGGGCTGTCGTTCTCGTGCCAGGCGGTAATGGATTTCAAGGTCATACCATTGCCCAGTTCCCACGCCAACTGCAGGGAGACATCGCTGCTCTCGATATCGTCAAAGGTATCGATATCGGTGGCCAGCACGCTATCAAAGGGGTTTGCGGTGACGCCGCCGGTGGCGGCCAGGTCAGCGTCCAGGGTTTCATAGCCCAGGCCGCCTGAGTGGGTTTCCTGGTAGGAGGCGCGCAGCACGGCGTCAAACCGCCCGCGATTGTAGCCCAGGGCAAATTGCGCGCCCTGGGTGTCGCGATCACCAATGGGTTCGTCCGCCGCCAGGTTGTCGGCATCGCCCTCATCGTCATAGCTGAACACCGAGCCGCGCAGCGCCCAGTGCTCCGTCAGCGGCAGGTTGGCGGTGGCGTAGCCGCCGAAGTAGTCGTTCTCGCCGGCTTCCAGTTGGATATTGACGGCCCGCTGCTGATCCGGGCGGAAGTGCCGCACCAGGATCGCGCCGGCGGAGGTGTTGCGGCCGAACAGGGTGCCCTGTGGGCCCTTCAGAACTTCGACCTGTTCCACATCCACCAGGGTGATCGCCGTGCTGTTGATACGCCCGCGGTAGGTGTCGTCCACGAAGAAGCCGACGCTGGCTTCTCCGCCGATGCCAAAACTGTTGGAGCTGATGCCGCGGATGGCGAACAGCGGTGTGCTCACACCCTGTTCCCAACCGCTGAAATTGGGGGTCGCCAGCACGATGCTCTCCAGCCGCTGCAACCGATTCCCCGCCAGGAAGTCACTGTCGAACACCGAAATGGCCAGCGGCGTGTCCTTGAGCGTGGACTCCCGGTGCTGGGCTCGGACGATGACCTCTTCCAGGGTACGCACATCCGGTGTCTGTGCGGCGGCAGATTGCGCGGCGGCGGCCAGCGCGTGGACGGACAGTGCCAATCCTGTAATGGCAGATACAGCCTTGTGCACAGACTTGATTCCCTGGTGATCTGTTGCTGCTGAGTATATGAAGGAGCGACCGTCGCTTCCTATAGCGCGCCTTACTTTTGTCGAAGCGGATCAGGGTTCAATCTCGGCCCTGATTATCACGTACCGCAATACCTGGTTGCTGAATGCCCAGCGCAGGAAGCGAGCCGTGACGGCATACTTCAATCGCGAACGCACTGGTAGCCGGCCCGCCTCGCGCCGGAAGCGATACCACCAGTCCGAAAACCCGAGCATTACCTCGCGGCTGAGGTTCCGGCTATCCAGCCGCGAGAAGCCGGCGGCAGAGAGTTGCCCGCTGTATTCATCAAGGCTGAGCATGTTGTGCCGCGGTATTCGCGAGGCCCGCAGCATGGCGTCCAGCGACAATTCCTGGACATTGCCTCGGTAACTCTCCGATAGCACGAAGTCGGACAGGCACAGCCGGCCGCCGGGGGAGAGCGTTCGCGCAGCCCTTGCGAAAAACTGCTGACGAGCGGGGAAGTGGTAGGCGCTGTCCAGGCAGAGAATCCGATTCGGGGCCGGGGCCCCGGCTGCGGGCCAACAACGTTCGTCACCCACGTCCCCCTGGGCCAGGTGTTGGCCGTGGTGCCCCTGTCCGTGGGCTTCCAGCAAGGCAATCGCTCTTGCACACTGGCTGGCCGACAGATTCACTCCCTGTACTGACTGCACGCCGAAGTGCTCCAGCCAGAGTAGCAACTGGTCCCCGCAGCCAAAGCCGACATCCAGTACGTGGCTGTTATCGTCCAGCCCGGCCATGGTGCCCAGCTCGAGTGCCAGGCTGCGGCAGGCCTCAGAATAACTGTCTCCCTCCCGCCACAGCCCCAGGTTGCCCCAGGATTGATCGCCGTCGTTGAGGGCGATCTCGGCAGTATCGAAAAACTCAGTGGGCACCGGGGCTCGACCAGGGCGCCGGCGCTCCCAGTCCGTTGGCCACGCGCATCGCCGACTGCACGGCCGCGTCCAGTAGTGGTACCCGGTCCGTCATGTAGGCGCCGCACAGCCAGAGCCGGTTGCCGGGAGCCGCCTGCAGTGACTGCAGCAACCTCACCGCCTGGCGGCTTTCCAGGGTGACCACCGGGCGCGTGAAACTTGCCCTGGCGAGCTCCCGCTCCGCGGGGATATCCAGCACCGGGTGCCAGGTCTGGAACACCGGCGCCTGGCGTCGGAACCGGGAAAAAGCCCTCGTCATGTCCACCGATACCTGTGCCCGCTCGCCGCCCGCCGGCAAGGTGTATCCCACCGGGGATCGCGGCGACACACTGCCCGGCATTACCCGCGCATCCGTATGGATACAGAGTTCAGAGGCTTCGTAGGGGATGCTGTCCAGCAGGGGCGCATGCTCTTGGAAGGACGCGAGCATGGTGGCTGCCTGGTGCGCCTGGGTGGCGACAATCACGTGGTCAAACTTCTCGCTGCGGCCATTGCTGCGTTCGATGCGCAGGGCGTCCCCCATCGGCGACACCCTGGCGATAGGTGCCTCCGTCTCCAGGCGCGTGCCTTCCAGCAGGCGCGGGACGATATTGTCAACGCCGCCCTCGGCGGACATCACACCGAAGTCGTGGATACCACCGCCCAGGTAGTCGATCATGATGTCGGCGGGGTAGTTGAGAACGCTGGCGTAGTTGCAGGTGCAGGTGACGGACAGGATTGGCAGCAACACGGTGTCGACAAATTCCGTGGGGGTTCCCAGCGCCCGCAGGTAGTCGGCGAAACTGCTGCCTGCGAAGCTGGCGCTGGCGCGTTGGTCCTGTTTTACGCGCCGGAAAAACTGCTGGTTCTGAATGGCGAGTCGCCAGGCGCGCGGGCTCAGCAGGCTCTCGGGTTTGAGGTATGACAGGCGAAACCGGCCCGCGCGCAGCGTGCCGTAGTGCAGCAGGACCTGCCCCGTGTCGTCTGCAAATACCCCGGCGTGGTCGCTCTCCATCGTAGCCACGCCGATGGCCTGGTAGAGCGACAGCAGGTTCTGGTAGTAGCCCCGGCAGAATATCCGCAAGGGGATGTCTATCCTGGTGACGGTCCCGCGACTATCGTAGTCCACCGCGTAGGCGCCCATCCCGGCCCGCGGTCCGGCCTCGAACAGCGTGACCTCAGCCTGTTCGCGCAGCAGCCAGGCGGCTGTCAGCCCGGCGATCCCGGAGCCGATAACAGCGATGCGCGCGCTCACAGGGGGCTGCACTCGAACCGACTAAAGGGTTGCCCGGATGTCCTCGAACTGCTGGCTGAGTACGCCGAGGCGCTCCACGGCATCGCGCCCTGGCGCCTGGTCTGCGTACTTGAGCATGCCAAACAGGTACTCCACCTGGTCGATCAGGGTCGGCAGCTGGTAGGTACCCTCCGCGGTGACCAGCTTTGCCAGCGCTCCATCGATCGCCGTGGCGCGGGGACTGGCATCGTCAACAGTTTTGCGCTCTGTCTCCAGCGCCGCCGCCAGGCGGCGCGCGCGGTCCAGCAGGCCGACGGTTTCGCGCAGGAACGCGACCTGCCCGGACGCGGTGTCGGCACTGACACCGTGCGCCGCGACCCGCGGGTCCATGGCCAGAGTCAGGGAAGTCTCACGCACCGATTCGCCGACGCGCAGGCGCAGCGTGTAGCGGCCCGGCGCTGCCATGGGGCCGCCGTCGTATTGTTCGCCCTTGTCCTTGGCGTCCTCATCCGGCGCGCGCCAGGCACCGCGCCAGCTCATGTCCCAGTGGAAACGGTTGAGACCGGCCCTGGCGGTCAGCGCCTCGTTCTCGATGAAGTGCAGGCGGTTCATGGCCATATCCTCGATCATTTCCGTTTCGCCGGCCTCCTCATTCTCCGCCAGGCTGCTGAAGGCGTTCACCAGTTCGCCGTCGGCCGTGAGGATTTCGAGCTGCAGCCCGTCACCGGCTTCCGCTGGCAGGTAGTAATCGATGATGGCTGAGGCGGGCGGATACTGGGGCACTGCATCCTCATCACTGTTCCGGAAGCCCTGGCGGTAGCGAATCGCCTCTGCAGGTTCGAACAGGGTCAGCTCGTTCGGCGACTGCGGCCAGGGGGACTGGCGCAGGGTGGCAAGGCTGTCGAGCACCCAGAATCCGCGGCCCATGGTCGATAGCACCAGGTCACCCCGGTGCAGCTTGATATCAGTCACCGGCGTGATCGGCAGGTTCTGCTGGAAAGACTGCCAGGAGTCGCCGTCATCGAAAGACACGAACAGACCGTACTCGGTGCCCGCGTACAGCAGGCCGGCGCGCTCGGGGTCTTCTCGCACCACGCGCACCGGATAGTCCTCCGGGATGCCGTTGCGACCGTTGGTCAACAGGCGCCAGCGCTTGCCGTAATTCTCCGTCTTGTAGATGTAGGGTTTCCAGTCGCCGAGTTGGTAGCGCAACACGGCGATGTAGGCGGATGCCGCGTCATGCGGGGACGGTTCCACCGCATCCACCCGCCCACCTTTTGGCAACCCGCGCGGGGTGACATCGGTCCAGGTCTCGCCATTGTCGCGAGTGACATGCACCGGGCCGTCATTGGCGCCGGTCCAGATCACGCCTGCCTGCACGGGGGATTCCCGCAGTGAATACAGCGTGCTGTAGAACTCCTCGCCAGTGATGTCGCGCGTGATAGGCGAACCCGAAATCACCTGCTTGTCGGCCTCAAAAGCGGTCAGGTCCGGCGAGATGGTTTCCCAGCTGAGACCTTCATCTGTGGTGCGATGCACGTACTGGGAGCCGTGGTACACCACCCCGGGGTCGTGCGGTGACACATGGATGGGCGCGACCCGCTGGAAGCGGTAGCGCAGGTCCGCGGGGTTGTGCCCGTACATGTTGGCAGCGCCCACGTAGTAGCCGCGCTCGGTGCCGGTGCGCTTGTCGAATACGCCAAAGCGACCCTTGCAGTTGGCGTACACGGTATTGTGATCGCCGGGCTTGGGCACTGCCGGGCCGGTTTCACAGCCGCCGGTCTCTATCAGCCAGCGCTGCGGGTGCTGCGCCCCGTAGGGTGCGCGGCTCGGTACCGCGATAGTGGACCAGTTGTCCTGCTGGCCGGCGTACAGCCAGTAGGGATACTGGTCGTCCACCTCTACCTGGTAGAGCTCCGCAGTCGGCTGGTTGAACTGGGTCGACCAGGTTTCGCCGCCGTTGAAGGTGACGTTGGCGCCGCCATCGTTGGCCTGGACGAACAGGTCCGGGTCTTCCGGGTTGATCCACATATCGTGGCTATCGCCGTGAGGCGGCGTGACTTTTTTCCAGCTTTTGCCGCCGTCCTCGGACTTGAAATAACGGGTCGCCATAACCCAGACGACGTCGGGATTGGTGGGGTCCACGTCGACATTGGTGTAGTAGAACGGCCGTGTGCGAATGCCGCCGTCGCTGGACACCTGCTCAAAACTCTCGCCCTGGTCGGTGGACCGATACAGCCCGCCTTCGTCACCGGGCGCTTCCACCAGCAGGTAGACGATGCTGGAGTCCGCCGGCGAAACAGCCAGGTCCATCTTGCCGATGATGCCCCCGGGCAGGCCCTCCGTGATCCGCCGCCAACTGGTGCCGCCGTCCACCGATTTGTAGAGGCCTCCGTTTTCCTGCTCGCCGCCGCTGATAATCGTCCAGGGCTTGCGTTCGGCGCGCCAGGCGGTGGCGAACACGACGTCCGGGTTGCCCGGCAGCAACTCCAGGTCCGAGAAGCCGACCGCGGCAGACTTGTAGAGCACGCGCTCCCAGTTCTGGCCGCCATCGGTGGTTTTGTAAACGCCGCGCTCCGGGTTGGGATTGAAAGCCTGGCCGATAGCCGCCACCCAGACGGTATTGTTGCTGCGCGGGTCGATTTCCACGGCGCCAATGTGGCCGGTTTTCTCGAGGCCGACATGCTCCCAGCTGGTGCCGCCGTTGACCGATTTGTATACCCCTTTGCCGGCGATGATATTGCTGCGCAGGCCGTCAGTGCCGGTGCCCACAAAGACGATGTTGGGGTCACTCTGGGACACCGCGATATCACCGATGGAAGGCGTCTTGAAGAATCCGTCTGAGACGTTGCGCCACTGTTCGCCGTAGTCGGTCGTTTTCCACACGCCGCCGCCGGAGGCGCCCAGGTAGAAGGTGCCGCGCTCCTTCACGGTGCCGGCGACAGCGGTAACGCGGCCGCCGCGCAGGGGCCCGACATTGCGGTATTCGAGGGCGTCCCAGCCCTCCGCTCCGGCGGAGGCGAAAGGCAGCAGTGTCAGGAAGGCGAGGAAAGAGGGTACGACGAAGCGCATGTCGGGGTGTCCGGTAAAGATGAACCGGAAACGTTAACACCCGGGCGCGGGGAGCGGAAGCAGCGTGGGGCTTTACACGCCCCTCAGAAGGGGCGGGTAAAGGCAGTCAGGAAGAAGAACTGGGTCTCTTCCTCAACGATCGGGCTGTCTGCCGCGTTGTCGATCAGCCGGCTTGCGCGCAGCAGGGTGGTGACGCGCCACTTGCTCTCACCCAGGGGTACGCTGATCAAGCCCTGCAGGCCCAGGCGCTCCACGCCGGCGTCAGCGTCGTATTCGGGCAGGCCGCTGTCGATGGATTCCTGGGGACTGATGTTAAAGAACGACTCCTTGTAGGTGTCGTCCCCAAGGCGCAGCACCGGCCCGACTGCATAGAAGCCGCGGCCGGAGCCAAGGCGTCCGCGCCGGTTCAGCGACAGGTCGAGGTAGGCACCCTCATGCCCGGAGCCCACATCCTGCGCCAGGGTAGCGGATGCCACCCAGCGCCGGGTGCCGGCTTCGACGTACACCCTGGCTTCTACCGAGATGTCGACTTCGTCCAGGCCATCGATGGAATCGTCGCGTACGTTGAAGCCCGGGGCGAGTGCGGCGCCGACATTCACAAAGCTGCCGGACTCGGCAATGCGGCTGCGGTAGAAGAAGCCTCCCAGGCCCTGGGGAACATTGGCGAAGTACTTGGTGCCCTTGCCGTCCATGTAGCGGAAATCGAAGTAGGGGATCGGTTGCAGGTTGTAGTCATCGCTGCCCACGAACTTGGGGTTGGCAATAATCCCCAGGCCCCACTGTTTGCGCCAGCCGGGCTGGCCCATGCCCACCGCGCTGGGCACGCCGGTGGCCGCCGCCACGGCTGCCCCATCGGCATCCTGCTGTGCCGCCGCCTGCCAGCAGACGGACAGCAACAACGCCCCTACAAAACTCCTGCGGATACCACCTGACACCTTGCGCTACCTCGACCACTTTGCACATCAACTCAGGGTTTTACGCAGGCGCGTGGCAAGTGGCCCAGCAGAATGTGGGCGCAGGATGAAAACACCGCTGGGTGAAGCCGTGGGCTAGGGGATAGCAGTGGCCTGCCAGGCCACGGCGCGCCATTCACCGCTGCGTTTCACGAAGGTGCCGGTATTGAAGAACTGGCGGGTGGCAGACCCGTCCCTCGGCTCCGCCACCAAACGGAAAGTCAGTACGGCGGTGTCGCCATAGAGCTGTATGCGGATGTCCTCGCCGCGGTAGGCGTTGTCCGCCAGGCTGGCCGGTTGGGTGCCGGCAGCAAAGGCCGCCATGCGCGCGGGCTTGCCGCTGCGCTGGCCGCTGGAAGAGGTGTAAACCAGCTCATCGGCCCAGAACCGGTCATGGGCTGCGGCTTTTTCCGTGTTGGCGAGAAAGTCCTCCAGCAGCAGAGTGATGTCTTCAATATCGCCGGCCCGGGCCAGCGGGCTGGTGAGCATCGCCAGCATCATGGCGAGTGGCAAAAAGCAGCTTGTTGCGTGTCGGACTGTCACGGCAGGTCTCCGGTGGCACTGAGAGTCATTTGGCTGGCGTCGGTACTCGTGCATTGCAGGGAGCACAGGCAATACACTGCAGCATCACGACCGTATAGAAAAGCCAGGCACAACCACAAGGGAATCCAGTGCGAACATTTCGAATACCCGTCGCTGCCGCCCTGGTGGCCCTGCTCTCCTGCTGTGCCAGCCAGTATAGCGGGACCGTAGCGCCCACCATGGCCGAGGCGGACATCGTCATCCTCGGTGAAGTGCACGACAACCCTGCCCACCACCGGAACCAGGCGAAACTCATCGCTGAACTCGCGCCTGCCGCTGTTGCCTTTGAGATGTTGAGCCCGGCACAGGCGGCAACGCTCAATGGCATGCAGGACCGTGGCGAGGCATTGCGCGACGCCCTCGCCTGGGGTGAGAGCGGATGGCCCGACTGGTCCCTCTACCAGCCAGTGTTTGCTGCACTCGGCAGTACGCCGGCCTATGGCATGGCGCTGCCGCGCGAGGAGGTCAACCGCGCAGTGAGTGAAGGCGCGGCCGCGGTATTCGGTGAAGCATCCGCCCGTTTTGCGCTGGACCAGCCCTTGCCGGCTGACCAGCAGGCCGCCAGGGAGGCGCATCAGCAGTCCGTACACTGCGATATGCTGCCCGAGCAGCTGTTGCCGGGCATGGTAGAGGCGCAGCGGCTGCGCGACGCCGCCTTCTCGCGCACGGCGCTGCAAGCGCTGGCCGAGAAAGGCGCCCCGGTGGTGGTTATCACCGGTACCGGGCACGCTCGCGATGACTGGGGCATGCCGGTGGCGCTGCGTGCCGCTGCACCGGGTGTGACGGTGGTGAGCGTGGGCCAGTTGGAGGCGCCGCCGGATGATTACCTGCCCTTCGATGCCTGGCTGGTGGCTGACCCCGCGCCGCGCGAGGACCCCTGCGCAGCGTTTGCCGCACGAGAATAAGTGGCTATCTTGCAGGGAGTGACCTGTTTTTCATTGGCACGGGTGTATCGCGGTATCACAGCATAAGAACAATTTGGGAGCAGCCAGCATGGCCAGGGAACTGAAGACCCCATCCGACACGGACACCGTGATCACCGAACTCATGGTGCCGGCCTACGCCAACTTTGGCGGCAAGATTCATGGCGGCTACCTGCTTTCAATGATGGATAAGGTGGCCTACGCCTGTGCTACCAAGTTCGCGGAAAACTATTGTGTGACTGTGGCAGTGGACGGGGTGGAATTTCTGCAACCGGTCGACGTGGGGGACCTGGTCTCCATGCAGGCCCGGGTCAACTACACGGGCAGCTCTTCTTTGGTGGTGGGCATCCGCGTGATTGCCGAGAATTTCCAGGAGAAGTTTGTAAAACACACCAACACCTCCTACTTCACCATGGTCGCCAAGGATGCCGAAGGTAACACTGCCCAGGTACCCGGCTTGCGGCTGACGGATTCCGAAGACCTGCGGCGCTACTCGGAAGTGCTGATGCGCAGGAAGTTGAAGGCTTGGTACCGGGATTCCATGCAGAAGCAGCGCGACGACTTTGACTCCGTGATCCAGGCGGCGAACCTCGCCGATGAAAACTGCTTTGTGGATGTGCCCGGTCTTGGCGCAGGCTGATTCAATCACTGCCGCCACCGTGACCTGCCGATAGGAACGGGTGGCGCCCTGTGGTTCAGGGCGCCACCCGAATTCGTTCTTTTGATTTAACCCCCCGTAGCATTCATCAACTGTCCCTGGAAGTATCGCCAGGGCCAGTATTGTCCCGTGTTCTGTCGGTCTGCTTGGCGTCAATCACGCTCATTGCCATGAACGAACCAAGAATGGCCAGATTCAGAAAGGGAAGTACTGCGTCATGCATGCTACCGCCTCCTACTAGCTAGAGTTGTCACAAGTAATGTCAATAAAAGTCAACACACACAAAGACTTACGCGTGTGTAGGAGAGCTACGACGGAGCGGGCCGCGACAGATTTCGGCTGATCAGTTTTTGCACAGCTTTGGTTTGCTTGGCGAGCTGACCAGGTCTTTCGCCCGGCACCCTGCGACTTGCTGTGCCTGGCTGTTACTATCCCGGCTTGTTTCACCATCTACCGGGAAGGAAAAAAACTATGCGGGCAGTTTTGATAGCCACCTTGCTACTGAGCCTGCTGGCCTGTAGCCAGGATGTTCAGGAAGCGCCGCAGGCTGAACCCGGTGCGTCGGCGATGACCATTGTTGAGCGCATCGAGGCGGCTGAAGCGGCGGGCGAGACCTTCGAATTTGAGGCCCCGCTCGACCAGATAGCCGCCGAGTATGTACGGCTGGCGCTGCTGTTCGGCACTATCGATGCGAACTACGTCGATGCCTATCACGGCCCTGCCAGCTGGCGCGAGGCCGCCACGGCAGCCTCCGCGGCGCTGGCGGACTCCCCGGCGGAGAGGCTGTTTGTTATAGGCGCGGAGATCGATCGGCTGATCCAGGCCATCGATGACCTGGAGCCCGGTGACGAGGCCGAGGCCTTCCGCGCCATACAACTCCTGAAAACGGTGCGCGCGCTGGCGGTACGTTTCAATGTGGTCGCTGAAAAACCGGTCAGCTTCGATGAGGAGGTGGCCGGCATCTACGATGTTGAGCCTCCCGTGTATGACCTCGCCGACTACGATGCCGTGCTGGCTGAGATTGATGCCTTGCTGCCGGGCGAGGGATCTATCGCGGATCGTGTCGATGCCTTCCGCAATTCCCTGGCCATCCCGGAGGACAAGCTGCAGCCGATCTTCGATCGCGCCATTGCCGAGTGCCGGGCGCGTACCGCGGTCCACTTCGATTTGCCGGACGGTGAGCGTTTCCGCATGGAATTCGTGAAGGACAAGCCCTGGTCCGGCTATAACTACTACCAGGGCGGCTTCGAGAGCCTCATCCAGATCAACACCGACTTCCCGATCATTATTGATCGCGCGGTGGACCTGGGCTGCCATGAAGGTTACCCGGGGCATCACGTCTGGAACCTGTTTCTCGAACGAGAGCTGGTGAACAATCGCGGCTGGATTGAGTACACGGTCAACCCCTTGTTCGGGCCCTTTGGTCCGATGGCGGAGGGTTCCGGGAACTACGGCATCGACCTGGCGTTCCCCGGCGACGAGAAAATCAACTTTGAGCGTGAAGTGCTGTTCCCGATGGCAGGTCTCGACCCCGCCCTGGCCGACAAGCTGGATGCCCTCAATACGCTGACCAGCAAGTTGTCCCATGCGACCAACGAGGTATCGCGGCGCTACCTGGACGGCGAGCTGCCCCGCGATGAAGCCGCCACCATGATGCAGAAGTACTACTTGGCCAGCGCTGAGAAGTCGGCGCAGCGGCTGCGCTTTGTCGATACCTACCGGGCCTACGTCATCAACTACAACATCGGCCAGGACATTGTCCGCGCCTACGCCGAAGCGGGCGATGACCCCTGGGCCCGCTTTGAGCGCATATTGACAGCGCCGCTGACGGCTTCAGATATCCAGGAAACGCTGGCTGAGTAGACCTCAGCCTTCGTTTGCCAACGCGCTGGCCCAGGCCGCGTCCAGCCAGGCCTGGGTGCGCTCGCTGCCGCGCATCCACTGCTCCCGCAGCGACGGGTCTCGCATGGCACTCCCGAAGTCTTCGAACATCAACACCGCCCCGGGTTTGCTCGACGGGATGTTGATGGTTTTGCGGCTGGCCGACGGGCCCCAGCCGCCACCACTGAGGGTGAAATCGGCTGAACCGTCCGGGTTCTGGGAGAGGAAGTTGTCGATGTGGATGACGCCCTCTGCGCTGGTAATTCGTAGATCCATGACCACGGCACCCGAATCGAAGCCGCAGTTCCAGGTGGACGTGGCGCCGTTCGAAAACTGCAGGACACCGCTGCCGCTGATGGCCGCGCCGGTCTGCCGGTCTCTGCGCAGGTAGGCGCTGGCCTCCAGCAGCTCCGCATCCTCGGGCAGGTATTCCACCGCCGCCCGCATGTTGTACCAGCCGGCGTCGCCGATGGCGCCCATCGGCTCCAGCTCAGTGTTGAAGCGTATGTTGCCGCGATCCTGGAGATTGAACTGGAAGGCCGACGCCACAGACCAGGGGTCCAGCTTCCTGGCCTTGATGTCCAGGGTGCGAGGATGGTGCACGAAGTGGGTGCCGTCCATAAAGACGACATTGTTCTTGCGGCAGGCGGCCATCATGCGCTGGGCCGAGGCCTGGCTGGCCAGAGGTTTTTCGCACAGCACGTGCTTGCCCTTGCCGGCGGCATCCAGGCAGATCTCTTCCTTGACGCTGGTGGGGGTTGCCACATAGATCGCATCGACGCGATCAGAGGCGGCCATGTCTGCCCAGGAATCAAAGCTGGCTGCCACATCGTGCTTGCTGGCGAAGCCGCGGGCAGTTTCCATGCGGCGGCTGGACACCGCCGCCAGTTCCGCCCCTTCGGCCAGCTTGATCATTCGCGCCATGGAATTGGCGATACCCCCGGTGCCCACCACGCCCCAGCGCACCGGGCCTGAAGGGGCCGCTTGTGCGGCGCTGGAGCCCAGCAGACGGGTAAGCGGGGCAACACCCAGCAGCGTGGCGCCGGCACCGGCCTTGAGGATGGTGCGTCGCGTCGGCTTACTCATACCACTTACTCCCGCCGCACTGGATGCGGACCTGTGTGTTCAAACCCCAGTATAGTTGCAGCTGCG
Organism: Halieaceae bacterium; assembly: GCA_965229625.1. Lineage (GTDB taxonomy): Bacteria > Pseudomonadota > Gammaproteobacteria > Pseudomonadales > Halieaceae > JANQIO01. Next base: position 2,313,477 of record CBDDJJ010000001.1, on the reverse strand, counting down.
GGACGGCTGCATCTTCGGCCTGCAAGGCCGGTCCCCACCTTGTCCAGGTTTCGTTTGCCAGGTGTTGATAAGCGGTTCTTGCATTCGTCGGGGCTTAGGCTATGTTCTATGAGTTGCAGGTGATAGATGTAAGCGGTCCTGTACGAGTAACACCGTTCCCCTGATGGAATATCGAAGGGAATATCAAAGGGCAAACCGGGGCGCTGCGGGCAGTGGCGAGGTACCGGTAGGACGTTTTTAAGCGTCAAGAATGTCGGCGTGGACGCCGGCGGTGTAACTCGGCAGGAAGTGGGCAGAAACGCGCAAAACTGGCGTGCTTTGGCCACTTTCACGAAGGCAGAATGCAAATTTGCCGGCTACGTGCGCTGTGCCTTGTGAGCCTGCCTACTCGCCTGTTGTTTTCTCAAATCAGGGGAGTTCAACATGAATCCGTTTTCTTCACGGGCGCGCTCTTCACGGCCTCACGGCTGGTTGACCGCTATTGCCGGGGGCTTGTTCGCGTGCTCGGTGCTGGGCGCATCTGCGTCCGACCGCATCGACCAGCGTGCGCTGTACCAGCCGCCGGCCGCCAACTTTTCAACCCTCAAACTCGACGCGCCGATGCAGGCCGACCAGGCATTTCTCCCCGGCGACCTCTCGACAATGGATGTGTCGCTGATCGGCGCCACCGGGCGCCAGCGCGTTATCGTACGCCTGAAAACGCCGCCCACCGGGCGCCTGGGTGATACCGACGGCTTCTCGCGGCGTGATCGCAAGAACCAGATCGAGTTTGAACAGTACGACTTCCTCTACCGCTGCCAGTCCGAGCACGCCTCCATCCGCGAGCTGGGCCGTGTGCAGCACGTACTGAACGCGGTGTTCCTGGACGTGCCGGCCGAGGCGCTGGAAGGTATCGCGCGTGATCCCATGGTGGAGCGCGTGGCCCCGGTAGGCCACTACAAGCTCAACCTTGAAGAAACGGTACCCTATGTTGGTGCTGCTGCCGTGCAGGCCGGCGGCTTTGACGGCAAGGGTGTCAGTGTCGCCGTGTTGGACAGCGGGGTGGATTACACCCACGCTGACCTCGGTGGTCCGGGTACCCTGGAAGCCTACGCTACCAATGATGGCACCATCATTGAGCCGGGCACCTTTCCCACCGCCAAGGTAGTCGATGGCTTCGACTTCCTGGGTAATGTCTGGCCCACGGGCCCCGGTGGCTTTGATGACCCGCCCATGCCCGACCCGGACCCGCTGGATGACCTGGCCCTGGTGCCGGGTGCCTTCGCCGGTCACGGCACCCATGTGGCCGACATCATCGGCGGCGTCAACGGCGTGGCGCCGGGCGCCGATATCTATGCCATCAAGGTGTGTGCCTCGCTGACCCCGAGCTGTAACGGGATTTCGCTGATTTTGGGCATGGAATTCTCCGTTGACCCGAATGGCGACGGCGACACCAGTGACCGGGTGGATATCATCAACATGTCCCTGGGCGCCGACTATGGCCAGCCCTTCGACGATGACCTGTCCACCGCGGTCGACAACGCCTCCGCACTGGGTACGCTGACGGTCTCCTCCGCCGGCAACTGCGGTGACTTCCCCTACTGCACGGGCACACCGTCCTCTGCACCCACGGCCATTTCCGTGGCCCAGACCGAGGTGCCCTCGGCCACCGCCTTCGCCATGAATGTGATTGAGCCGGCGGCAGACGCGGGCCTGTACAACGCGGTCAAATACGCCTGGACACCGGACCCGACCGAGACAATTTCCGGCCCGGTCCAGTACGGTGACCTCGACGGGACCAACCTGCTGGGCTGCGATCCCTTCACGGGTGACCTCACTGGCCTGATTGTGGCTGTAGACCGCGGTGCCTGTAACTTCAGCCTGAAGATGCAGAACATCGAGGCCGCCGGCGGCAGGCTTGGGATTATCATGCTGGTTGCGCCCGGTGCACCGTTCTCAGGTGCCTTCGGTGGCGGCCCTGCCGTCAACATCCCGGGCTTCAATATCAGCCAGGCAGACGGCGATATTCTCCGCACCGGCAGCGCAGTAGTGGCGTTCGGCCCCGAGTTCAGCTCACCGCTGGTCGGTACCACAGTCGGCTCCACGGCCCGTGGCCCGGACCTGTCCTTCAACGCCATCAAGCCGGAAATCGGGGCACCCGGTGCTTCTGTTTCTGCTGAGGTAGCCACCGGTACCGAGCGCACACCCTTCGGCGGCACCTCCGGTGCTGGCCCCATGGTTGCCGGGGCCGCGGCTCTGCTGCAGGAAGCCTGCCGGGCAGATGACAGCAAGGGCAAAGGTAAGGGCAAAGACAAAGACAAAGACAAAGGCAAGGGCAAGGACAAAGGCAAGGGCAAAGCCAAGGGCAGGAAGGACAAGCCGCCCAAGGACTGTTCACCGCTTGAGTTGAAGGCCGCCCTGATGAACAACGCCTTCCGTGATATCGTCAGCGATACCACTGGCGCGCTCGCTGAAATCACTCGCATTGGCGCTGGTGAACTGCGGGTTGATGCCGCGGCTGAGGCAAGCTTCATCGCCTGGTCTCCGGACGACAACCAGCCTTCGCTGAGCCTGGGCTTCGAAGACGTCTCCGAAGTCGTGAAGATCAAGCGCAGGGTTCGTATTAAGAACACCTCAAAGCGGGCGCAGCGCTTCACCTTCGAACCGACCTTCCGTTACACGGATGACGCCATGACCGGGGCCGTTCAGGTCGACGTCAAGTCGCGTCGCCTTACTGTGCCGCCTCGCCAGACGCGCACGGTCAGGGTGGTGTTCACGATCGACCCGACGCTGCTGTCAGGAAATCCCATGAGCTCCGGCCCTGCCGGTGGCGATCCCGCGTCGCTGACGGCGGCGGAATATGATGGCTACCTGCTGATCCATAGCTCACGCGGTGACGAGGCAGCACTGCCCTGGCACATCATTCCGCGCCAGGCCGCCGAGGTTGATCCCGATCGCGATGTTATCGATCCGCTGCCGGGTAATCCTGGCGACGTGGTCGACAGCATTGGCCTGGTGAACGAAGGCGCCGGTGTCGCGCAGAACGATGCCTACACCATCGTGGGTCTCAGCGACGAGATGCCCCGTGGTGAGCGCGGTGCGCAGATGCCCATGCCGGATCTGCGATCCTTTGGTGTGACCACGATTCCGGTTCCGGCCGGGTTCTGCTCTGCGGATGAGTCCTTCCTCTGGGCCTTCGCGGTCAACACCTGGGATCGCCAGAGTCACCTGTTGCCTGTCAGCCACCAGATCGATATCGATACCGATCGGGATGGTACGGCGGACTTCACGGTGCTGAATGCGCCGGTATCCTTCCTGTTTGGCGATGGTGGTCTCGGTGACGCGCGAGAAGTGACCGGTGTTATCGACAACGCCGCCGGCACCGTATCTGCGTTCTTCCTCACTGAGCATGCCACCAACACCAACAATACGGTGTTGTTGTTCTGCGGAGAGCAGATCGGGTTCAACGCCGCGGACTTCTTCCGTCCGGTGGACATTACCGTGAATGCCGTTGACTTCTACAACGGTGGTCCCGGTGATGTGATCGACGGCATCACTATCGCGCCGCTGGGCGAGCAGTACCTGGGCGTTCCCAGTGGTGACCTGCCGTCCGGTACCGTTGGTGCCCTGGATATCGTCGACTTCGGCGCTCTGCCGGAGCTGACGCCGGAGTCGGGCATCATGCTCTTCACCAACGGTGACCGCGGAGCCGGCGCCTACGGTGGTGCCACGGAAGACACTGAGGCGCTGCTGTTCCTGCTGCCCGGCGTCGAGCCGCCGACACCGCTGAGCAGGGAAGAGAAAAAGAAGAAGAAAAAGAAGAAGCGCCGTGACGACGACGACGATGATGACGACGACGACGACGACGATGACGACGACGACGATGATGACGACTGATTCATAGCCACATCACCAATCATACGGGGCCTGCGGGCCCCGTTTTTTATTGCGCCGGCAGTGCTCCGCGTTGTTGCAGGGGGCTCTTGCGTTCACACAGCATGAAGCCGCCATTGCTGCTGACCCGGTAGTCCCAGCGCTCTCCGGCTTTCTCAAACACCACGCGGTAACCCTCGATCAGCGCCTGGGTATACATCCGCCCCGGTTCCGGGCAACCCATGGCCCCGTTGGGCCAGACGGTGGCTTCGGACAGCTCGACTTCGGCGTCGCTCACGCCGCGGGCCGCCAGGTCGCTGCGAAGCGTCTCCATTATGGTCTCAGGCACTTCACCCGTGACCGCTTGCGCCGTTGAAGTGTCAACGCGTTGCAGTGATTTCTTTTCCAGGGCTTCTTGCCTCGCCTCGAGGGTTTCCTGCGAAGTCCGCTGGTTCTCAGGGGTCTCTTCTGCGCAGGCGCCCAGGGCGAACGCCGCCAGGCAGGCGGCCAGTAGTGGCGTATTTGATTTCATTGTAAGTCTCCCAATCGGTCGCGCGACCAGAGGGCCTGACCTTAGCCCCGGTGATCGTGGACGTCCAGCCAGGCTTCATCTGTTTAACGCAGGAGCCGGCAATTGGTTGACTCTCTCGTCCAACCCGGCCAGGCGATTGCCGCTGCAAGCCGGAGCTTGCTATGGGTCAATCGCGCCCCGGCGCCGCTGGTCTAGAATTCAACACAGGACCAGAATCGACAGGCCAGGCTATGTCCGGACCGCGTGAAAGTGATTCCCTTGCCGCCATCATTGAGCGTTGGCGGGCTGAGCCCGGCGGCTTGTTGCCGCTGTTGCACGATGTGCAGGCGTCGCTCGGCTGCGTGCCACCGGAGGTGGTGCCCGGGATTGCCGACGCATTGAATCTTTCAAGGGCTGAAGTGCACGGCGTCATCAGCTTTTACCACGATTTTCGTTTCGCGCCGGGCGGGCGGCACCGGGTACAGATTTGCCGCGCCGAGGCCTGCCAGGCGGTGGGCGCACGGGTGCTGGAGCAGCAGGCCCAGGCACTGCTGGGTACGAAATTCGGTGGCACCACCGAGGACGGCAGTGTGACCCTCGAGCCGGTCTACTGCCTGGGCAATTGCGCCTGCGGGCCCTCGGTGCGGGTAGACGACAATATCTATGGCCGGGTTGATGGCGACAAGCTCGAGGCACTGCTGACGCGCTGCCGGGAGGAGGGCGGCGCATGAGCATTCGTGCCTACCTGCCTCTCGATACCACGGCTGTCGCCTTGGGCGCAGACGAGGTGGCCGAGGCACTGCTGGCCACCGGTGTCCGACTCACACGCAATGGCTCCCGCGGGGCCTTCTGGCTGGAGCCGCTGCTGGAGGTGGAGTTCGCCGGCGAGCGGATCGCCTTCGGACCGGTGGAGGCAGAGGACGTGCCCGGCCTGCTCGAGGCGCTGGCGGCAACGCCCGCCGAGCACCCGCGCTACCTTGGGCCGGTGGATGCGATACCCTGGCTGGCCGCGCAGCAGCGGCTGACCTTCCAGCGATCGGGGGTGGGTGACCCACTGTGCCTGGACAACTACCGGGCACTGGGCGGTTTCGCCGGGCTTGAGCGCGCGCTCACGCTGTCCTCCCAGAATATCGTTGAAGCGGTGAAGGAGTCCGGCCTGCGGGGCCGTGGCGGCGCGGCCTTTCCCGCCGGTATCAAGTGGCAGACGGTGCTGGATACCCAGGCCTCCCGGAAGTACGTGGTCTGCAATGCCGATGAAGGCGACTCCGGCACCTTTGCCGATCGCCTGCTGATGGAGTCCGACCCCTACCAGTTGATTGAAGGAATGGTGATTGCAGGCCTCGCCGTGGGTGCCACCCAGGGCTTCATTTACCTGCGCAGTGAGTATCCGCGCGCCCGTGAGGTCCTGGCTGCCGCCATCGACCGGGCCACGCAGGCCGGTTGCCTGGGCCAGGATGTTCTCGGCAGCGGCAGGGCCTTTGAACTCACGCTGCGCCTTGGCGCCGGCGCTTATATCTGTGGCGAGGAAACCTCGCTGCTGGACAGCCTGGAAGGCAAGCGCGGCATGGTCAGGGTCAAGCCACCGCTGCCCGCTGTGGAGGGTTTGTTCGGCCAGCCCACCCTGGTGCACAACGTGCTGACCCTGGCGGCGGTCAGCACAGTGCTGGCAGAAGGGGGCGCCGGCTACCGCGACCTGGGCAGCGGTCGTTCCCGCGGCACCCTGACAGTGCAGCTGGCGGGCAATATTCGCCGCGGCGGCCTGGTGGAGCTGCCCTTTGGCATCACCCTGCGGCAGCTGCTGGAAGATTTTGGTGGCGGCACGCTCAGCGGCCGGCCGATTCGCGCGGTGCAGGTGGGCGGGCCGTTGGGCGCCTACCTGCCCGAGTCCCAGTGGGATACCCCGCTGGACTACGAGGCCTTCGCTGACATCGGCGCCATGCTGGGCCACGGCGGCGTGGTGGTGTTCGATGACACCGTAGATATGGCGCAGCAGGCGCGCTTTGCGATGGAGTTCTGCGCGGTGGAATCCTGTGGCAAGTGCACACCCTGCCGTATCGGCTCCACCCGAGGCGTGGAGGTGATCGACCGGGTAATCGCCCGGGAGCAGCCTCTTGAAAACCTTGCCCTGCTTGAAGACCTGTGCGATACCATGGAACAAGGTTCACTCTGCGCCATGGGTGGTTTGACGCCCAATCCTGTTCGCAGCGCCCTGGCGCACTTCGCGGAGGACTTTGGCTGATGTTGCAGTTCTACGAGCCCCAGCCCGATTTCGGCACACTTGAGCAAACCGGTACCACGCCGGTGACACTCACCATCGACGGGGTCGAGGTGACGGTGCCCGCCGGCACCTCGGTCATGCGCGCTGCCGCCGAAGCCGGTATCAAGGTGCCCAAGCTGTGCGCCACCGACTCCCTGGAAGCCTTCGGCTCCTGCCGCGTCTGCCTGGTGGAGATCGCCGGCATGAAAGGCTACCCCGCCTCCTGTACCACCGAGGTGGCGCCGGGCATGGCAGTAAAAACCCAGACCGGCGACCTGGCAAGCCTGCGTCGCAACGTGATGGAGCTGTATATTTCCGATCACCCCCTGGACTGCCTGACCTGCCCGACCAACGGTGACTGCGAGTTGCAGGATGTGGCGGGGCAGGTGGGTCTGCGGGCGGTGCGCTACGGCTTTGAAGGGGCCGGCCACCTGGACGCTGAAAAGGATGAGTCCAATCCTTATTTCACCTTCGACCCCTCCAAGTGCATCGTTTGCTCGCGCTGTGTGCGCGCCTGCGAGGAAACCCAGGGCACTTTTGCCCTGACCATCCAGGGCCGCGGCTTCGACTCCACGGTCAGCGCCGGCCAGGCGGAAGCCTTCATGGATTCCGAGTGCGTCTCCTGTGGTGCCTGCGTGGACGCCTGCCCCACTGCCACCCTGGCTGAGAATTCCATCATCCAGCACGGCGTGCCCGAACACAGCGTGGTAACTACCTGTGCCTACTGCGGCGTCGGCTGCGCCTTCCGCGCCGAGGTGCGCGGCGAGCAGGTAGTGCGCATGACACCCTGGAAAGACGGCCAGGCCAACGAGGGCCACGCCTGTGTCAAAGGGCGCTTCGCCTACGGCTATACCACCCATTCCGACCGCATCACCGAACCGATGCTGCGCGACAGTATCGACGAGCCCTGGCGCGCGGTGAGCTGGCAGGAAGCCATCGAATTTACTGCACACCGCCTGCGTGATATCCAGGCGCAGTACGGCCGCAATGCGGTCGGCGCCATCACCTCGTCGCGCTGTACCAATGAAGAGGTCTACCTGCTGCAGAAGCTGGTACGCGCGGGCTTCGGCAACAACAATGTCGATACCTGTGCGCGGGTCTGCCACTCGCCCACCGGCTACGGGCTCAAAACTACCCTGGGCGAATCCGCCGGTACGCAGACCTTTGCCTCGGTGGACACCGCTGACGTGGTGATCGTCATGGGTTCCAACCCCACCGAGGCCCACCCGGTGTTTGGCTCGCGTCTGAAGCGGCGGCTGCGCGAGGGGGCGAAACTGATCGTCATCGACCCGCGCCGCGTCGAACTGGTCGACTCGCCCCATATCCATGCCCACTACCACCTGCCGGTGACGCCGGGCGGCAACGTGGCGGTATTGAACGCCATGGCACACGTGATCCTGACCGAGGGCCTGCACGACGCGGCCTTCGTCGAGGCGCGTTGCGAGGCCGACGCCTTCGAGCGCTGGTGCGAGTTTATCCGCGACCCGCGCCACGCCCCGGAAGCGCTGGAAGCCGACACCGGGGTGCCGGCGGGCGATCTGCGCGCCGCGGCCAGGCTTTATGCCGAGGCCGGCAACGGCGCGATCTACTACGGCCTGGGCGTCACCGAACACAGCCAGGGCTCCACCGCGGTAATGGGTATCGCCAACCTGGCGATGCTCACCGGTAACCTCGGCCGCGAGGGGGTGGGTGTGAATCCCATGCGCGGGCAGAACAATGTGCAGGGCTCCTGCGACATGGGCTCCTTCCCCCATGAGTTGCCGGGCTACCGCCACCTGTCTGATGCGGCCACCCGCTCAATGTTTGAGCAGGATTGGCAGGTGGAACTGGACCCGGAGCCCGGCATGCGCATTCCCAATATGTTCGATGCCGCCATCGACGGGGGTTTCCGCGGCATGATCATCCAGGGCGAGGATGTGGCCCAGTCCGACCCCAACACTCAGCACATCGAGGCCGCCCTGTCGTCGCTGGAACTGCTGGTGGTGCAGGACCTGTTCCTCAACGAAACCGCCAAGTACGCCCACGTGTTCCTGCCCGGCGCCACCTTCCTGGAGAAGAACGGCACCTTCACCAATGCCGAGCGCCGCATCTCGCCGGTGCGCCGGGTGATGTCGCCCCTGGCCGGCAAGGAAGACTGGGAGGTGACCCTGGACCTGGCCCAGGCCCTCGGCTGTGACTGGCACTACGATCATCCCTCGCAAATCATGGACGAAATTGCGCGGCTCACTCCGACCTTCCAGGGTGTGAGCTACGACAAGCTCGACCAACTCGGCAGTATCCAGTGGCCCTGCAATGCCGAGGCGCCCGACGGCACCGAGATCATGCACGAGGGCGAATTTGTGCGCGGCCAGGGCTTTTTCGCCCTTACCGAGTACGTGCCCACCGATGAGCGCGTTAATCGCCGCTTCCCGCTGCTGCTCACCACCGGCCGGGTATTGAGCCAGTACAACGTGGGCGCGCAGACCCGGCGCACCGAAAATGAGGCCTGGCACGACGAGGATGTGCTGGAGATGCATGCCCACGATGCTGAGGAGCGCGGCCTCACCGACGGCGACTGGGCGGGCATTACCAGCCGGGTCGGCGACACCGTGCTGCGGGTAAGGATCTCGGAGCGCGTGCGACCGGGCGTGGTGTACACCACCTTCCACCATCCCTTCTCCGGCGCCAATGTGGTCACCACCGACAACTCGGACTGGGCCACCAATTGCCCGGAGTACAAGGTCACCGCGGTGCAGGCGGTCAAGGTAGCGCAGCCCTCGGCCTGGCAGGCGCGCCAGCGGGAGTTCGACCAGCGCCAGAAGGCACTGCTGGAGCACGCTGACCAGACATGAGTGATGAAACCCGCACTGTCCAGCGGATGGTGTGGACCGAAGCCGGCGAGTCGGTAGAGACGGACCGGGTGGTCGCCGAGACGCCGGTGGCGCTGGTCTACAACGGCATCTCCCACGTGGTGACCATGGCCACCGCGTCCCACCTCGAGGAACTGGGGCTGGGCTTCAGCCTGTCTGAGGGTATTCTCTCCTCGCCCGCGCAATTGCTGGATTGGGAGCTCGTCAACCAGGAGCAGGGTGTGGAGCTGGCCATGACCATCAGCGGTGAGGCCTTTGCGGCGCTCAAACAGCGCCGCCGAAATCTCACCGGCCGCACCGGCTGCGGCCTGTGCGGCCTGGAATCCTTGGAGCAGGCGATTCCGCCCCTGGCGCCGGTGAGCTGCGACTACGAGGTGCCACACACAGCGCTGCAGGCAGCACTGGCGGGGCTGGCCTCGGCCCAGTCCCTGAAGCAGGAGATTGGCGGCGTTCACGGCGCCGCCTGGTGCAACCTCCGCGGCGGGGTGGAACTGGTGCGGGAAGACGTCGGCCGCCACAACGCCCTGGACAAGCTGCTCGGCGCCCTGCAGCGGCAGGAACACAGCGCGGAAGGCTTCGTGATGGTGACCAGCCGCGCCAGCTACGAAATGGTCGCGAAAGTCACCGCGCTGGGCATTCCGGTGCTGGCAGCCGTTTCGGCCCCCACCTCGCTGGCCATCGAGCTGGCGCAGCAGTGTGGCGTTACGCTCGCCGCCTACGTGCAACCCGGCCGGCACCTTGTCTACACCCACGGCGAGCGCTTGTCAGGAGGCGCCTCACCATGACCGGTACCCAGGTAGAACACCTCGTCAAAATGGCTCAGCAGATTGCGCTGAACATGGCCGCCGAAGGCGACGCGCAGGTCGACAAGACCGCTGCCCATATCCGCAAGTTCTGGACCCCTGCGATGCGGCAAAGCCTGGTGGAGTACATGCAGGCTCCTCCTGAGGAGGTGCCGCCGTTGGTACGCGAGGTGGCGGAATTTCTGGCGGCGGATTAGTCGCGGCCTGAAGCTTGTGATCACCGGAGGGCGGGGGCCTCCCGCCGGCTTTATTGCGCTCTATCAACTAAAGAGTCGCGGCGGGCGACTATGCTGTGTAGGTCAAACAAGCAGTGTCTCTGGCTATGAAGAAGGTCGTCAGTGTCAGCCTGGGTCCGGCGAGTCTGGACTACAGTTTCAAAACCCGGTTCCTCGGTGAGCAATTCAGCGTGACGCGCCTGGGTACCGATGGAAAGTCGCGGCAGGCGGCGAAGCTGGTCCGCGACTGGCGCGACCGGGCGGACAGCCTCGGCCTGGGCATGGTGCGTGAGCACTACACCGTGGGCACCGACCAGTTCACCCGCCGCGAGACCCGCAAGCTGGAGAAGCTGGCGGAGGATACGCCGGTCACTACCGGTTCGAAGCTGCGGGAGATTGTCCAGGAGTGGACCCTGCGCTCGACCCAGGCCGAGATCGGCAACATTTTCACCAATGCCAAGGTCCTGTTCCTGTCGGGCACGCTCAATTACCGGCTGGCCTCGATCATGGCCGAGTACACCGACAACCTGTCATTCGCCGATCCCATCGTGCAGTTTGGCCTGCCCAACATGCTGCACAGCCTCAGCGCGCTGGAGCTTTATGCCTCGGGCAGTCACCCGGTGTTGCGCCTGGAGAGCGGCAAGGACCTGGTGCCGTCGGTGGCCGCCTTCAAGTTCTTCAATCACCTGATGCTGCGTCGCGCCGTCCGGGACGCCCACGTGGTGGTGGCACTCTACGACCAGCTACGCCACTACAGCGCGGATGAACTGGAGGGCAAAACTGTCATTACTTCGACAATCGATAACGAGCGTCTCCAGGAATTGGCGGACAAGGGTGTGCGGCTGGTACTGGACTGCAGCGTGCAGCCCTTCGACGAAATTGTCGGCGTCAACGTGGTGGAGGCCATGGTGATGGCCGCCCTCGACAAGCCCGCGGAAGATATCACCCACGACGACTACCTGGAGATATTCACCGACCTGGACCTCAAGCCGCGCATTCTCTACCCCATCGACGGCCTCAAGCAGATTAACCGCTTTGCCTTTGTCATCCATCCCCTGTCGCAGCAGTACCTCAACAATCTCAAGCCGCTGGAACTGGTGTCGAAGGTGGCGCCGGCGCCGGTGATGGACCTGGTGGAAAAGGCCGTGGCCTACACGCCGCCGTTTGTGTTCACCAAGATGGAAGGCATCCGCTCCCCGGATGGGGTTGAGGCGGAGGGCTGGCTGATCGTGGTCGGCGGCACGCCGAAAGAGATCATGTCCCACCCCCCGGAGTTTACCTACCGGAAACTGCTGGACGCCGCCAACATCGCCAAGAAGCTGGGGGCGCAAATCATGGGCCTGGGAGCCTTCACCAAGGTAGTGGGGGACGCCGGCATCACGGTCGCCAAGCGCGCACCGCTGCCCATCACCACCGGCAACAGCTACAGCGCCTCCGGCGCCCTGTGGGCGGCGCACGATGCGGTAGAGCGTCTCGGCACCTTGAAGCTGGAGCGGGGCAAGCGCGTCAAGGGCAAGGCCATGGTGGTGGGTGCCACCGGCGCCATCGGTTCCGCCTGTGCCCGGCTGCTGGCCAGGACCGCCGATGAATTACACCTGGTGTCGCCCGAGGCCGCCAAGCTGCTGGTGCTGAAGAAGTCCATCCTGCGGGAGTCGCCGGGGGTCAAGCTGGTGTTGTCCTCCTATGCCGACAGCGACGAGGACATCGGCGACATGGATATGATCGTCACCGCCACCTCGGGCGCCGGCAAGAAGATTCTCGACATCACCCAGGTCAAGCCCGGCTGCGTGATTACCGACGTGGCCCGCCCCCTGGACCTGCCGGCGGAAGAAGTGGCCAAGCGCCCGGACGTGCTGGTGATCGAGTCCGGCGAGGTGTCCCTGCCGGGTGAGGTGCACATGAAGTCCATCGGCTTCGAGGACCGTAACGTGGTGTACGCCTGCCTGGCGGAAACCATCGTGCTGACGCTGGAAGGCCGCTTCGAGAACTTCACCCTGGGCCGCAACCTCGAGTGGGAGAAAGTCCACGAGATCTACAAGATGGGCCTCAAGCACGGCATGAAGCTGGCGGCCATTTCCGGCGTCAACGGTGTGTACAGCGACGAGGACATTGACCAGGTACGGGAACTGGCCCTCGAGGCACGCAAGACCTGGAAGCCCGCCCGCAAGAAACGGCAGGCACGCAGGAAGGCGCCGGCCCGGAAAGCGGCAACCAGAAGCGCTTCCAGCAAGAAGTCCGCGAGCAAAAAGCCGGCGGGCAAGAAGCCGGCGGGCAAGAAGCCGGCGGGCAAGAAGTCGGTAAGCAAGAAGTCGGTAAGCAAGAAGGCGCCGGCGAAAAAAGCAGCCAGCAAGAAACCCACAGCCAGGAAGGCCGCGCCCAAACGCGCTGCGGCCAGCCGCGCCTGAGCCAGGGCGCCCGCCACTATTTCGAGGAGGTTTAGGTGCGGTACTTCATCACCGGTGGCACCGGTTTTATCGGTCGATTCCTGATACCCAAACTGCTGGACCGGGGCGGCACCGTGCACATGATGGTGCGGCAGAGCTCCCTGCACAAGGTCGACGGCCTGCGTGAACTCTGGGGCGCCGACGAAGACCAGATCGTCGCCGTGGCCGGCGACCTCAGCAAATCGAAGCTCGGCGTAAAACCCGCCTGGATCAAGGACCACGCCGGCAAAATCGATCACTTCTTCCACCTGGCGGCGATCTACGACCTGGAGGCGGACGCCGAGAGTCAGCGCGTGGCCAATGTAAACGGCACCGCCCAGTCCATCGCTCTCGCCAAGGCCCTGCGCTGCGGCTGCTTTCACCAGGTGTCGTCGATTGCCGCGGCCGGGCTCTACGAGGGCACCTTCACCGAGGACATGTTCGAGGAAGCGGGCCCCATGGAACACCCGTATTTTCTCACCAAGCATGAATCCGAAGGCCTGGTGCGTGCGGAAACCAAAATGCCCTGGCGCATTTATCGCCCGGGCATGGTGGTGGGCCACTCCGAAACCGGCGAGATGGACAAGGTCGACGGCCCCTACTACTTCTTTGAGCTGCTGAAAAACCTGAGCGCCGTTACTCCCAGTGGCCTGCCGCTGGTGCTCAACAAGGCCGGGCTACTCAACGTGGTGCCCGTGGACTACGTGGTGGATGCCATCGACCACCTGGCACACCTGCCGAAGCACGACAACGAGTGCTTCTTCATCACCGACCCTGAGGGCATCCGGGTGGGCGACCTGCTCAAGGTGTTAATGGAAGTTTCGAACGGCCCACATCTCACAGCACTGGAGAGTGAGACCCTCGATAACGCCACAAAACTTGCCGGTGACGTCATTGGTCGCATCCCGCCGCTGAAGTACGCCGGTGGCAAGCTGGTGTCCTGGCTGGGCATCCCGCCGCAGGTGATCGGCTACGTCAACTACCCGACCCGCTTCGATTCCCGCAATACCCGCAAACTGCTGGCCAAAGCAGATATCGTCTGCCCGCCGGTGGACGCCTATGCCGAGGTGCTGTGGGACTACTGGTTGGAAAATCTGCGCGAGGGCGCATGACCTCGCCTGCCTTTCAGGTGTGGCTGGATTGCATTGGAATTGGACTATCTTTCCCCCGAACCCCTGCTCAGCGCCCCGAGTTCAGCCTGGCGCGATAAACCGCGCCGGGGTGCATCAGCCCCGCGGTGATGACATAAAAGCCGGTGTCTCTTGAATATGCGACGTGAGCGCTTGCGCCGAGGGAGGCGGTTTCGGAGAGCGCATAGCGGTTGAAGCTGGGACCCAGAAGCACCAGATCGGGGACGTCTGCGACGACCTCGTTCTTGTTCTTGCCGCGATAGCGCGTGATCCACAGGTCTTCAGCGCCGTCACCGTTTACGTCGCCGAATGCCATGCGCTCACAGCGGAGGTCTTCCACAGGTTCCTGTTGGTCCACTCGGCACGGTATTGATTGTTCGATCTCGGGAGACTCCCGCCGGGACAGTATGTCGATGGCCAGGGCTTTACGAGTGCCGGAAACAACAGCCAGCATGTGTTCGGATGTGGCGAGACTCCAGACCCACTTTTTTGCATAGCCAGGTGCGAGCGGTATTTTCTGGAACTCGAAGTTGCCCTCGTTTAAGAGTACGTACACCCCTGCCTGAGTGCCGCAACCCAGAATGTCGGGCAAAGAGTTGCCATCAATGTCGGCGATTGCCAAACAGCGGGCACCGAATCCAGGATCGGCGAACTGTTGTTGGAGCACTAACTCCCCACTGGTATTTCGCCAGATCTTGCCTTCAGAGCGGGCGGCGTCGTCGACACGGCCGGGCCAGGCTGTGGTAACTAGATCGGCAGCCCCGTCTGCATCGAAATCGGCACTTTCCGTAAGTCTCCCCCGCGCAGACTCCTCTGGCGCCAGATGCGCGCCGCTTTCGAGCTGAAACGCCAGATCCCCAAGGTTGCGCCAGAATTCGTTTGCCAGCAGCCCCTTGCCCTGCCTCACGCCGGTCGTACAGTAGAGGTCTTGCAATCCGTCGTTATCCAGATCGATAGCCGTACAGGCGTGGCGGTCCACGCTGGGCTTCAGTAATGGAATCTCTGTGTGGGAGCCTTCGCCGGACAGCTTGAGTACGGTAGTGCCGGTTCTCCGGCGATGGCCTGCCAGCATCAGCTCGGGTGGTGCGTTTCCGTTCAGTTCAACAAGGTCTGCAAACCATACGGGCGTATCGATGCGGGCGAGTTCTTCCAGTTCAATGCGTAGTCCAGAGTCACGAATCGCGTGGTCATCTGAACAGGCCGACAGCAAGAGGGTAAGCGCCAGGGTCGCTCGACGTGCTGCGAAAAGAAACATTGCGTGGGTCTCGCGGTGGACGGCAGGCAGGCCTAAGGGGAGATTGACTGGCTCCCGACAGTGTACCGCTCACGTTTGACGTTTCACAGACGCAGCCCTGCCCGGCACGAAACGCCTGGGCATAGGAGAACAGGCCTCGTCGGGTGGAACGCTGGGGTGCTTCGCAACTGTGATCCAGGTTCCGCTAATTTGACGGATTCGCTGGCCACCGGCTGTACGGCTGGCTAGTATCCGTTGGACATCCATCAACAGGGAATGATCTCATGCTGATCAGACTGCGCAGCAACTGTATTCGCCGGCTGGTATTACCGCTCGTGGCTGCCATATTTTCCTTGGGAGCCTTGAGTGCCCAGGCCGGCATTATCACTCCCGGGCAGGCGATCAGCGCCGAGGCGCAGGTTCGTCACCTGGATAACGTGCAGGCTTTCCTCGCCCGCGATGATGTGCGCCAGAACCTCGAATCCCTGGGCGTCGACCCGGACTCGGCCGCCGAGCGTGCCGCCCAGTTGAGCCCCGCGGAGCTGGCGCAACTGTCTGGCGACATCGACAGCCTGCCGGCGGCAGGCGGTGTGCTGGAGGTGCTGGGCATCCTGCTGGTCGTTCTTATAGTGCTCGAGCTGCTGGGAGTCACTGATATCTTTACCAGTCTGTAGGCTTGCGCTCCTGCTAATCGCTGCAGGTCTAGCGGCCTGCAGCGCTGTTCCCTCACTCGATAGCGAGACATACGCTGGCGCGCCCGCACGGGTCGAGCTCGATGAGGTTCCCTATTACCCGGAGGACCCCTACCAGTGCGGTCCGCAGAGCCTGGCCATGTTGCTGTCAGCGTCTGGCATCGCCACGGAGCCTGACAGCTTGGTGGACGATGTTTATGTGCCCGGGCGCCGGGGCAGTTTTGCGCCCGAGCTGAGCGCTGCCGCCCGGGCCCGCGGGCGCCTGCCTTATCAGTTGGAACCGTCCATGCCTGCGCTGGTAGCTGCACTGACGGATGGCTACCCGGTGTTGATCCTGCAAAACGTCGGGCTGGGGTTCGCGCCTACCTGGCACTATGCCGTGGTCATCGGCTACGACCGGGAGCGGGATGAATTCCTGTTGCGCAGCGGCCCGCACGAGAGATTGGTCATGAGCACGCGGCGCTTCGAACGGCGCTGGCGGCTGGGCGAGTTCTGGGCGATTGTGGTGCTGGCTCCCGGGGAACTGCCTGACTGGGTACACCCCGAACCGTACGAAGAACAACTGGCCTATCTGGAAGCGGTCTGGAGTGCTTCGCTGGAAACGGTCTACCAGCGTATGCTCACGCGCTGGCCCGGCTCCACCAGTGCCAATCTCGGCCTGGGAAACATCGCCTTCGGCCGGGAGCAACTGGAGCTTGCTGAGCGCCATTACCGGCAAGTGCTTGCCGGCGATGGAGAGAACATCGCCGCGCTCAACAACCTCGCCGAGGTCTATGCGCGGCAACACAAGCCGCAAGCTGCCTTCGAGCTGGCCTGCCGCGCCTGGCAACTGGCAGCCGGCCATCCGCTGGAAGCCGCCGTTGCGGAGACCCTGGAGGCGCTGCAACAGGATAGCTCCGGACGCCGCTGCACTAATCCGCACAGTCCCTGATTCGAGTCATCTGCGAGTTCTGGCCCGCCCGAGGGGCGTGATAAGGGGCGCCCGGAGACCAGCGCGCTATCCAGCTGAGTTCGGAGCCGCTATCTCAATACTGACAGCTAAAGCGCACTAGCTTCCCAGGTCGATTTGATCGCCCTGTGTGGACTGACGATATTTTTCAGCAAGTTCCTCGAAATCGGGGTTGGCCTGGTCCAGCATCAGTTTGCAGCGATCCTGCCCGGCCAGTTTGCGGTCCTTGTACCGCTTGGCAGCCAGGCTGAGCCCCAGGGTGGCGATATAGAAGGTACCTTCTTTCACGGCACGTTCCGGGTCGAGTTCCACCCTCGGACTTGCCAGCGTTCCTCCGACCCGGGTGAAAGGATTGACCAGGTCGGTCAGCCCGACCCCCAGTCCCTTTTCCGCAATGGTGCGAATATTGATGTCCAGCGCCTCGCTTTCCAGCACGACACTGCCATGGAGTTCCGCGGAAAAACGGTTGGTCTGCACGATGGCCAGGGGTTCTCCGGCCAGCACGCCATCATGTGCGGTGAGCGCTATGGCGGTACAGCGGATGTCAGTGTATTGGTCGACCTCGCTGAATGGATTGACGGTATTTACCATGGCTGTGAGGAAGTCGCTGGCAAAGTACCGGGTCGCGGCAGCGCGAATACGTCCCTCACCGCTGGTGATGGCCAGGTAGCCATCGAGTGATGCTGCCAGTTCCCGGGTTGTTGCGCCCCGGCTGATGAGTACCGAGCTCATATCGAATCTGGGCAGTGCGGCCACATCCTCCGGGGTTTCCGCGGGTAACCCCAGCGTCATGCCTTTGCCGGAAAACTCCGAGAGTAGCCGGATACCGGCAGGGTCGGGAAGCAGGCTCAGCTCACCGCTGAAACTGCCGGCGGGTGCCTGCATGCTGAATTCAGGCACGAATAAAGCGCCGTTCCCGGACCTGACCCGCAGTGTGAGGTTATTCACCTCGCGGGGTGCCAGGATGAATTCTCCAATGCTTACGCTGAAACTAAGGTCCCGGGCCTGCATCCCGTCCAGTGGCAGCGGGTAATCAGGAATGGCCCGGGCAACGCCATCTTCATCGTCGGGTGTGCTGGCCGGTGCGGGCTCTTGCCGGGCCGTCTGCTCCGGGGTCGGGAAAAAGGGGCTGAGATCGAGGCGGTCTGCGTTCAGGTCGGCCACTATCCGCGGCACTTCTCCATCAACCCAGTGGGCTGAGCCGCTGAATTCATCGGATCCCAGTTCACCGGTCAGTTGCTCTACCCGCACGTTGGCCGGGTTTCCAAGTAGCTGGAACCTGAGCCGGGCGGGCAACGGTGGCAGGTCTCTCGCGGCCAGCGAGTTCAAAGCTGCCAGGCTGTCAATTTCGACGTTCACGCGCAATTCGGTCTGTTGGAAATCGGGCGGATCATCAAAGTTACCCGTAGCGCTGAATCGGCTGCCGGCGAATCTGGCATCAAACTGCCGAAGCTGCCACTGACCGCCCTGCCATTCACCTTGTGTATCCAACGCCAATTGACCGGGAAAATCCTGTGGTAACTGCGCTGGCCGCCCGGCAATCTGGAACAGGTCAGGGGAGCTGGCGTTCAACTCAAACCGGCCGCTACCTAAATCGTTAGCGATTGAGGCATCGCCATTAATTCGGTGTAAGTCATCGAGGGTTAGCGAAAGGTCCTCAAGCTGATAGTCCCGGTCGACTACAAGGGTGACACCGCCGCCTATGTTGTGTTGCCCGAGTGCAATAGCCATCTCATCAAAGCGGTATCGGTTGCCTTCCGTGTTGAGCCGTGTAGCCAGACGGTATGTGGAGTCTGGCAGGTCGGCCACGCCGAGCCGGCCACCGGTCGCCTTGAGAGATTCTCCCATCACGACAATCTGTGACTCGGTTTTTGAGAGAGCTGCGCCGGGTGGAAACTCGCCCTGTAGCTCCGCCGCGATCGTGTCGGTGGTCACCGCCGCTGTGAACTCCATTGAATCAGCACCGGGACTGAGTTCTCCCTTCACTTCAAAGGGTCCATCGAAACTCTGCGGCAGGCCGGTGAACGCCGCCAGGCGCGCAATATCTGGACCGCTGGCGCTCAGGCCGAGCTGCGCATTGGCGAGCTGCAATGGCAGATCCAGCAGGGCCGTGGACTGCAAATCGAACTCGCCGAAGCGGCCACTCACATCAGCGGCTAAACGCTGCTCCTGCTCGACCAGCTGCAGATTCACATCAAGCGGACCTTCGGTAAAGGCGCCGATGTGGAGCAGGTCGGTCAGGTAACGGGCGTCCGGCCCGGTCAGCCTGAACTCACCGCGAGGCCGGCGCGGTGCCAGCAGGTCATCCAGGTTTGCCAGGCCCTCGGCGTGGATTTTTCCCAGTTGGCCCGTCAGTGCCACTTCGAAATCAGGCTGCCCACTCGCCAGCCTGCCCTTCTTGATGTGGCAGTCCAACTGCAGCAGCTCGCCCTGAAGCTGGCCGCGCAGGGCGAAGGCCGCGCCGGAGTCTTCGTCCTTGCTGATCATGGCCTGCTCCAGTTCCAGTGCAAGCGGCGACTCTCGCTTCGGTGTGTCGTAACGTAGCGACAGTGAGCGCAGCTCGGCGTCTGTTAGCCGAACGGGCAGTGCCTCACCGCTTTCGGTGGACGTTGTGCTTTCGCCGCTGTCAGGGAACGTAAAGTTGTTGCTGCCGTCTTCTCGCTCTACCAGGGCGATGTGGATGTCACTGAGCCGGGCATGATTCACCTCGAGACGCCCGGCGAGCAGGGGCAGTGTTGCCAACTCGACCCTGGCGTCGCCGATCTGTAAGAGGTCTGGCAAGCCTGCGCCGCCACCACCGAGGCGCGCCTGGTTCAACGCGATCTCGATGTTGCGTCCCACTCTGACACTGAGCCCACCATAGAACGCCACCTCTCGTTCCAGCAGGGCAGAAAGCTGCCGCTCCGCTGTCCCGCTAAAGCGGCCGAGGTCCATATTGACCAGCGCAGTGATGGCCATTGCCAGCAACGCAAGAAGGCCGATCAACAACCACAGGGTGAGCTTGAGAGGACGCGTCATCTGCGTCAGCGCCTCGATAGCTGCGTGGGTCGGTAATGGGCCATCGGATGGAAAAGGCGGTGCTTCATTGGATATTGATGATAGGCTAGAAGTTGCAGCCTTGCTTTATCAGGGCAGTGGCAAAAGGCATCACAGTGGAATGAAGTTAACTGTCACCGTGATTCTGGTATCCCGATGATGCCTGGCGTGAGAATCTGGTCCCTCGTGACCACTTGCTTGGTGCTTGCGTTGGTCTATTGGTTCGCGGTTGTAATGACGATTGTGCCGAACTACTGCCAAGGATTCTTCGATCTGTGGTTTGCGCCTGAATCGGAGCCCAGCCTGTTCCGTATATTCACTTTCGTATTCGCCTTGCTGTCCCTTTGGGTGCTGCTCGAACTGACAGTGTTAGTGATGGCATGGCGGTGGGATGCAGTCATGGCAGCCTCTATTGCCGCCGTCCTCGTCTTTGTGGCGATGCTTTGTCTTGTCCACTACACGCTTTGGCAGTCATGGCAGGTTGACCTGGGACGGCTGGCAGTTCGAGACTTTGCGGTGAAGTTTCTTACCGATCTAGAAGGCATGGAACACCTTCGGGACCGATTTGGGAGCCCTAGACGCAGTTACTACTCGCCCTTGCCTGACTATCGTGAATACATCGATGCAAATACTTGCGACGTTGGCGTTGAATGGAGCCAGCTAACCCCGGAACAAAGAGAGCGTCTGTGGGACAGCTTTGACGCCATGTGGGAAGAGTACTACCGCGACCAGGAGCTTAAAGAGATTCAGGAGAACATGCTTCGCCATTACGGTTTGAAACCGGGAGGAGATGCCCTGGATAAGCCGAAAGACGCGACCTAGCGTCTCGTATCAAGAGAGAAGATTGAGGCCAAGTTTAATCCGTTAAGGCTAACTTTGGTCTCCCTACCTGCACCGTTCTAAACTTCCATAGCCTGTGATCAACCTAAATAAACACGGGTGGTCAAGGAATGGAAATCCAGCCAAATCAACACCGCGCACTCTCCGAGCGGGGGGCGCTTCTTACGTTGGCATGAGTCGTTCGTTCCTCTAGCAGGCGAGGATGGATCGGTCGCGCGACGGGCGGACTCCCGCTCTGCCTTTTATCAAGATCGGAAGATCAGTCCATTACCTACGGGAAAATCTTGATACGTGGCTTGATACTTTTCAAAGACTGACCCCTTTGGCTGAGTCTAAACTGGCGCTGTTGTCACTGGGAGTCAACGCCAAATATCTGCACCGGGTCATCAAACGTTCCCACGGGGTGTCCAAGCACTTTCAATATCTGTAGTTCTTCAGCAAACACAATTCCGCTTTTCACGGTTGGGAACACGCCATTGTTGAGGATTTTCTTCTCCAAACCGGCGCCGGCGCTTCGATTGATCTCCGCCCAGACAGGGAAAAGGCGAACGAATTCTATTTTGGAACCTGGTCGATTTGCCCAGCTTTTTGGGAATACGTGGTCAATATCAACGTTATCCCCCCATGTATCAGCGGCCTCTACGAATCCTAAATCTACCGCTTTCTCCCAGACTAGTCGGTATCGGCGTACTTTCGGAGATGCCCAGACAATGACGGGGTCAGACGTATCATCTGAAACAGTTACTAAGGATTGGATACTCTCATCCAAAGGCCACGGGTAGGCGATTTCCCGCAAGGCATCAAGGCTTTCTGCGGCCACTGGGACCTTGTCCGGTAAGGTCAACATAGCACTTGCTCCACCTTATCGCTTCGCCACCGGGGAGTGGCAGTTCGGCTTCCAAGTTAAGCTTCAAAAAGGCTAGCTTCTGGTAGGCATTCTTGCAATGTTACTGCGCTGGCGACACATAAAAGGGCTCTGACCCCTTTGACTGGAAGGTGGCGCTGGATGGGCTGAAGTTCACCCGGCGCATCATGGCTGCCGAGGCGCTGAAACCGTTCGCGCCGGAAGAACTGAAGCCCGGCCCCTATATCAGCTCGGATGAGGAGCTGATGCGTGCTGTGGGCGACCTTGGAACGACAATTTTTCACCCGGTGGGAACCTGCAAGATGGGCAACGATCCCATGGCAGTAGTGAACGACCGGCTGCAGGTACACGGTATTGGCGGGCTGCGTGTGATCGATGCATCCATCATGCCTACCATCACCTCCGGCAACACCAACGCGCTCACCGTCATGATTGCCGAGCAGGGTGCGTCGTTTATGTTGGATCGATCTTTGTAGCTCTGTGGTACGAAGTGGGCATCGAGATTCGCGCAGCCAATTGGGGTCGCGGTGGATACCTACGGAATCAACAGGGGGAGCTTTGCTCCGCCCCTTGTTTCCTCAACCTATACCCAGCTACTTATGACTGGAGCAAATATTCTGTCGATGGACTCGCTATCCAGAGTCTGGCGTAGCGCAAATTGATGTATCCAGTCCTCTACTCCAGAGGGCTCTACTGACGTTATAAAATCGTCTGTCCGGGGTACGGTCTCGAAATCTGTGTTCACGCGTCTCAGGGCCTTTCCTGTCGACTCGATCATGCATAGATCGTACGCCTGCGACATTGGAGTCAGGTAAAACTCCCCATAGCGGCTATAGCTTTCGCTAATGGCCTTTTCATGCTGGGCAAGCAGGTCCTGAAGCTCTGGCGATATTGGGAACTCCAAACCGTCTTCCCAGCCGCTGCCATAGCAGCTGAAGACGTGTTCCTTGCTACCATGTGTCGTGCCCTTGCAGAAGTCTTCTGAACAAGCTCCCAGCCAGATTGAGTAATTTCCTGTATCGAGGTAAACGGAGAATAAGTAGATGCGTTTTTCCATTTGCCTCAAGGTGGCGCAGGCATCGCGCAATGAACTGGTCAGGAGATCCTGGTACTCGCGAAACCTGAAATCAGCTAGCTGCGTCGGGATGAAGTCGTAGTGCATCCACAAATAGACTCTCGTGAGCGGAAATACGTCTTTGTATTTTGAGAGGATCGATTCTACGGCTTCGCGGTCCTCCTCTTTCTGAAGCCTCAGGTTCGGGATCAACCTGTCTGACTGACCTACCTCTAGGTGTACCATGCCGCGCGGGCAAAAGGGTTCGACCTCTGTTCTTAGTTGCTCCAACTTTTCATGCACATCCATGTCTGAACTCCATTGAGGTTGAGACGAGAGTAACGACACGTTTAACCAGAGCCATCAGTATCAGCTTAGAGTCGACTGCACTCTACTCCGACGTGACTTGCAACACTGCAACAATTACAGTCGATGCGGTATCAACTTTGCCTGCTTCAA
This sequence comes from Halieaceae bacterium, assembly GCA_965229625.1. Lineage (GTDB taxonomy): Bacteria > Pseudomonadota > Gammaproteobacteria > Pseudomonadales > Halieaceae > JANQIO01. The sequence goes on along the minus strand of CBDDJJ010000001.1, from coordinate 2,290,308 downwards.
CGTGTGAGTTGAATAGGGCGCCATGGAGTAGCCTGGCAACGGCGCCACGCCTGGGAATTGAGTAAACTGAAGTTCCTCCGATAGATCGGACATTCCAACTAGGAGACAATCCTAACGACGGAGTGACCGATGACCAAACGAAAAACTTACACCAAGGCCTTCAAGACGGAGGCCGTCAAACTACTCGAAGCCGGCGACAAACCGGCTGAGCAGCTGGCCCGTGAACTCGGCGTGCGCCGGAACTCACTCTACAAGTGGCAGAAGGAACTGCAGCTGAAGGGTGACCAGGCCTTCTCCAACAAGCCAGGACCTAAGCCCCCTGCCGATGCTGAGATGGCCCGACTCAGGGCTGAGAACGAACGCCTCCAGGAGGAGGTTGAGATCCTAAAAAAGGCGGCGGCGTACTTCGCGCGCGACCTGGAGTGAAGTACGCCTTTATCCGCGAGCAAAGGCCGCATCATGCCCTGGTAAGGCTGTGTTCCGCCCTGCAGGTGTCCCGTAGCGGTTACTACGACTGGTTGAAGCGAGAGCCCGGCCCCAGGGCCCGGGCCAACGCCACACTGGTGGCGGTGATGCGCCAGATCCATGGCGAGGTCTACCGGAGCTACGGCTCACCCAGGATGCACGTGGAGCTGATGCACCGGGGATATTCCGCCAGCCGTGGCCGGGTGGAACGGCTGATGAGGGCACACGGTATCCGGGCTGAGCGGTCGAACCGTCACCGCCGCTGCCGTCGCCACCGGGAGGTGCAGCCGCCAGAGCCCAATCTCCTGGATCGGCAGTTCCATGCCGCCGCGCCCAACGAGAAGTGGGTATCCGATATCACGTTCATCGAGACACGACAGGGCTGGCTGTACCTGGCCATTGTGCTCGACCTGTACTCAAGGGCAATCGTGGGCTGGTCGATGCGGCATCGGCTGACGGCTGATATCGTGCGTGACGCGCTGAGTATGGCGGTACAGCACCGGAGCGGCACGCGAGGCGCACTGGTGCACTCAGATCAGGGCAGTCAATACACAGCGGCGGGATACCGAGAGGACCTATCGAGATACGGCATGACGGCAAGCATGAGCCGCAAGGGAGAGTGCCACGACAACGCCGTGGCGGAGAGTTTCTTCCACACGCTGAAGGATGAGCTGACCGGTGACACGATGTTCAAGACTCGCGACGAAGCCAGGCAGGCGATCTTCCGCTACATCGAGATTTTCTACAACCGAAAGCGGCGCCACTCGTATCTGGGCTACCAGGCACCCTTGGCCTATGAGACGATGACTGCCGCTTGATTACGCCGTCCGATGTATTTGGGGAAGTTCAAACTGTCCCCCGAATTCACGAATTTCAACAATCTATTTCAAATCCGGCTTAGCTGAATTTTCGGATATGCATCAAGCCGCCAGAGTGCTGAATGCTTTCTCGAGTGCTGCTATCGCGGACCTTAGCCAAACCATTACTGTAACGGGTCATGCAGATGAAAGTGGCTCAACGCCAGTGAACGAAAGGATAGCGAAAGAGCGCGCTGAGTTTGTAAAGCTCGTCCTTACCGTAAGGGGGGTGCCTGAATCGAATATATCTGTTGTATCAGAGGGTAGTGCCTCACCCTCAGCTCCAAACAACACTTCCCAAGGTAGGGCCCTAAACCGTCAGGTCGAGGTTCAGTTTAACCCCTAACATGAGCATTGGTGAGACTCTGGCTAGGGTGCAAAAATCAGGTTGTTTGCTGGATATGTGCTAGACAGAAAGTCTATGGTTGTGAGTAACAAGATTTCCAAAAATTCAAAACATAATGGCATATTGATGCTAAGTGAGCTGCCCGATTAGGGGTAGGTAGGGTCTTGAGACCCTACAACGCTTGAGTGGCCCGCCCGAGAGGATTCGAACCTCTGACCTCTGCCTCCGGAGGGCGTTTTCTGAATGAATTCCGGTGAATCGCCGTGAATGCTCAAGCAACTCAGTGAAACATTAAAGTTCGTTAAATCAATAGCTTAAGAATTCACAGTTGTTCATTGCAGTTTCTCGTGCTTCACTTCTGCTCATTCCATTTGGACTTACAGTGGACTTAAGTCCACGTCAGGCGGAGTTGGAAGTGCAAAAGAAGCTCACGACGACGGCGGTAAAAGCCCTAGAACCAGGTGACAAGCCGTTCGAGGTGGTGGACACAGAGATTAAGGGTTTCCTGCTTAGAGTGCAGCCGTCAGGCGCGAAAACGTATTACTACAGCTACCGGACCAATACCGGGAAGCGCAAGCGGATCAAGCTGGGCGCTCACGGGGCAGTCACCGTGGCCATGGCCAGGGACGCCGCACGGAAAGCAGCCGGGGAAGTGGCGCAGGGCGTTGACGTGCAGGGAGAGAAGGTCGCCCTCCTTGATCAGGCCAAAGCTGCCCGCCAGAGGACGCTGAAGACGTTCCTTGAGGATCAGTACGCCCCATGGCTCACGACGCACCAGAAGTCGGGGCAGGCGACCCTGGAGCGCCTGAGAAGCGCATTCGAGGACTTTATGGCCCTTCCTATGGAAGAGATTACCGTGAAGCGCCTCGATCAGTGGCGGACCAGGCAGCGCAAGCGTGGCTTGAAGCCTTCCACGATTAACCGCTCCGTGAATTGTCTTCGTGGACTACTTACCCGGGCGAAGGAGTGGGGCGTTCTTGAAGATCATCCCCTTTCCGGGTTGAAACCCCTAAGAGTGGACCGGGCACCAAAGGTCAGATTCCTGTCCCCGGAGGAGGAGAAACGGCTGGATGCGGCCCTGGATGCCCGGGATGCCAGGCTCAAGGCCGCCCGGGAATCCGGCAACAAACACCGGGCTGCCCGGGGTTATCCGCTGCTGCCGGACCTCTCCGACTGTGCCTTTGCGGACCGGATGACTCCCCTCATAAGGGTTTCCCGGAAAACCGGGCTCCGGAGAGGGGAGCTATTTGACCTTATAAGGGCAGATATCGACCTGGAGGCTCGGATTCTCACCGTTGACGGGGAGCGAACCAAGAGCGGTCACACCAGGCATATCCCATTGAGCCCGATTGCCTATCAGACTCTTAAGGATTGGCTTAACCAACTCCCTGAGGAGTGCGAGCGAGTGTTTCCTGCGAATGATGGTGGGCGGCTAGACAACGTTCGCAAGTCCTGGGCATCGATTCTTGCTGACGCCAGGATCGAGAGTTTCCGCTGGCACGATATGCGGCATGACTTTGCATCGAAGCTCGTTATGAACGGGGTTCCGCTTAACACGGTGCGGGAGCTGTGCGGACACGCGGACTCAAATACCACTTTGCGTTACGCACACATCACGCCGAGTCATAAAGCTGACGCTGTGGGCGTGCTTGGCTAGTTCGCTAGTTCCATTACGTACGTACGGAAAATTGGTAGTTCTCGACGTACGGAAACTTAGTAATTTCCGACGTACGGAAATGTGGTAATTCCCGACGTACGGGAATTTGGTAACTCCCGTACGTAAGCAGGGACGCTGCTGTGATTCCTATTATGTATAGATCAACTATGGCTACGGAGAATGACTATGCTAGCGTGTATAACATCAAAGGAACTGATGTTGTGCCATGAATCTTGTCCGCGAGTACTACAGCGTTAAGGAAGCAGCGGAGTTATTGCCCTACTCCGAGCCTGAACTCTGGCACTCCATCGAAACTGGTCAGCTGCATGGAGACTTATTGTCACCAAGACGCCGTTATTTGGCTGTCCTTTTTGATGGAGAGCGGCAGGGGATTGTTGGGATTGGCACCTGTGAGTACAAGGGGCTGATTCGCGTGCACCAATCGTGGATAGAGCTGCTGATGCAGGCTGGAGAGATCGTACTGAATCGGGAAGCCGAGCCTCTCTCCAGGGACAAGATTTCTGGCTGGTCCGGCGACGTACCTTTTTCAGGGCAAAACTTTCCAGCCGAGCTTGCGGGGTGGGACAGAGAGTTAAGCGAGGGTGGGCTGAGGCAGCCGAATCTTCTGCCGCTGCCGGTGGTCAGCACAAGTTGGCGAAGAAGTGTTTACGACGCAGTTTCCGCATTGGCCGAGGCATATAAAAAAGCAAATCCTGAGAGGGAAGCCTCCCCGTTGTATGAGCTCTCAGCAAGCCGGGTGCCAAATCCTCATTTCTACGATTACACGCCCAATGGGAAGTTCGCTAAGGAAGATATCCGTTTGAGCCCAGAATGCGTAGAGCGGCTCAAGCAGCCCAGCGCGCCGGCTCAGGGCGCAGGGTCAGCGGGGTCCGAGTCCGTTGTGGGACGGATTCAGGCAGCGGTGCCCGCAGAGAAGCAAAGAGAGAGCCAGCTCCATCAGCTCTTCTACCGGATAATGAAATCGGGAGAGGCGCTCAAGGCGCAAGATGTCTGGAATGTGACTAAGCATGAAGCTCAGTCTGAAATGAAGGACAGAGTGTATGACGTTGACGCAATCCTGAGATCTGTCGATAACGAGCGCATATTATGGCAGAGCATCTACGCTGAACCGGGCGATCTGCAGAGCTTCAAGCGCAGCAGCCTCTCCCCGACGCTTTCCAAAATTAAGAAGTGGGATGGGTAGCCGTCACTATGATGCCGGGCGTAAGAATCTGGTCGCTTGTGATCACGTGCCTGATACTTGCGCTGCTCTATTGGTTTGCCGTCGTCATGACTATGATGCCGGACTACTGTGTCGGTTTCTTCAATCTGTGGTTTGCGCCTGAGTCTGAGCCAAGCCTGTTTCGAATATTCACCTTTATTTTTGCTCTGTTGTCTCTCTGGGCATTGCTGGAACTTGCAGTATTCCTAATGGCGTGGCGGTGGGACGCCGTGAGGGCTGCGTCCATTGGTATGGTGCTGCTGTTCGTAACGACGCTCTGCCTCGTTCACTACACGCTTTGGCAGTCGTGGCAGATTGACTTGGGCCGCCTGGCAGTTCGAGATTTTGCGGTGAAGTTTCTTACCGATCTGGAGAGTGTTGAATATTATCGTGACCGAGCTAGAAGCCGGAGGCGGCACTATTTCTCACCGCTACCGAGCTGGCGTGAATTTATGGACGCAAACACTTGTGCCGTGGGCATTGAGTGGAGCCAGCTCACTCGAGAACAGCGAATCCGCTTGTCGGAAAGCTTTGACGCTATGTGGGAAGAATACTACCGCGACAAGGAGCTTAGAGAGATACAGGAGAACATGCTGCGCCACTATGGGCTCAAGCCAGGAGGAGGTACGCCAGATAGGCCCCAGGACGAGACCTAAGAGCCAATCCAGTAAATTTGCCAAGAAAAGTTTAAGGCTAACTTTAATCCTTTAAGGCTAAGTTTAATCTCGCTATAGGCCGCTTCGAAACTTCCATAGTCTGCGATCAACCTCAATCAACAAGGGTGATCAAGGCATGGAAACTCATTCGAATCCGCACCGGGCGTTCTCCGAACGGGAGGCCGCATCCTACATTGGCATGAGCCGGTCCTTCCTGGCGCAGTCCAGGATGGATGGCCCCAGGGAGAGCCGCACCCCAGCCCCGCCGTTCATCAAGATCGGCCGATCCGTTCGCTACCTCCGCGAGGACCTGGACGCGTGGCTGGACAAGTTTCAGCGTCTTCACCACCTGGGAGAGCAAGCATGATCTCCCGTGATCTCCAGAAAGCCATGGCCACCCTGGATGGAATCGGTGCCAAGGACTGCCCGCAGTGGCGAAACCAGATTTTCGAGCGGCATCCAAATTTGGCGTTCTATCTCATCGCGTACTATCGGCGGCTTGCCCACACTGAGGGCCATGTGGCTGCAAACGTCTGGCTGAGAGAGCTCGAGCCGCGCCTGCATCTCGGGCAAACAGAGCTATCGCTGGATTCCGAAGAAGAAAGATTGAAGAAGTACGGCACCAGGTTGGCAAGGCACCTATCGCGGAGAATCTTGCCCAGACTTGAAAACGAGAATCCGCTAGCCATCCTGGTCACGATAAAGCCATGGGTGGAAGAAGCGGGTGTCACGCCGCTGCCAGGCGCAGAGGCTAGCGAAGATAAGATTGCTCGCGCCTTGAAGCGCTATTGTGATGAGGACTGGTGGTTTAAGCGGCTCCGAGCGTACCAGCGTAAGGCCCGAGAAGCGCTGATCCGGGACTTGGGATTCGTGCACAAAAAGCGTGATCTGTACGTGAGTGAGCTAACGTTCAAGCGCAGGGTTGCTCAAATAGTGCGCAACCGGCAGCTCCTCGAAGTTCTCCTGGCAGAAAACGAGGAGGGCTCGCGTTACACCCTCGCTGAGCTTCAAGATTTGAGTCCTGCCAACCCGGTGGTACGCCGGGCCGAGCTGATGGTTCGCCTGAGCGGGTTTGAAGAAGTGGCGCGGCAGATCAAGGGGAGCCACGTTGCTATATTCCTTACTCTCACAGCCCCATCCAAATACCACGTCTTTGGCCACAATGGTCGTCCAAACCCAAAATACGACGGCTACACCCCGCTAGATGCTCACACTGCGCTGAACGGTGTTTGGGCTCGCACCCGGGCCGCGTGGGACCGCGCGGGGATACGCACCTTTGGTATGCGAGTGGTAGAACCTCATCATGACGGCACTCCGCATTGGCACCTGCTGCTCTTCATCCCAGCGCGCGACGTGGAGACAGCGGTCAACATCTTCCGAGGTTACGCGCTGCAGGAGGATGGTAATGAGCGAGGTGCACGCAAACACCGGCTCAAGGTTGAGAGGATTGATCCTGCGAAGGGGAGTGCCACTGGGTATATCGCCAAGTACGTTGCTAAGAATATCGACGGGGTCGGCATAGATACCGACAGCTATGGCCGTGACGCCATGGTATCCGCCTGCCGGATTGAAGCATGGGCGTCGACTTGGGGGATTCGCCAGTTTCAGCAAGTCGGCGGCCCTCCCATCACCGTATGGCGTGAGCTGCGGCGTATTGCCCGCCAGGCAGGGCAGGACGATCTGTTTGAAGAAATTCGGAAGGCTGCTGACGATTCAGACTGGGCGCGTTACACGGAGCTCATGGGCGGAGCCTACTGTCGCAGGGATGCTCGGCCCATTCGTCCGTTGCTGCTGGTTACGAAGGCTCGCAACAAGTACGGAGAGGTCGTGAGGTCTCTGAAGGGCGTGATGTACAAAGCGGAGGCAATCATCACCCGAATCCACACCTGGATGATCTCATACACACCTGTGGGTGATATTCGGGCTGCGATCTTGAGAAGGGCTGTGGCAAGGCGCGCTGAGCTAGGACCTGCGTTAGAAGCCCCGCCCTCGGGCGGGGCTTCCTTGGAGTACTGTCAATAACTGTACGACCAGCGAGCTGGCCCCATATTCTGAGGTGCGGTTCAGCTGCTTTCTCTTCGGGCTCCGCCGTCGACTCAGAGTGCTATCGGGCGCTGGGCGCAAAGGGCTGAACCCTTTACTACTGCTTCAGGTCTTCGTTGTCGAAGTGGTATGGCCAGTTAACGAACGCAAAAGCTATCGCCCAGCTCTTCATTTTAGCCCTTCACCACGCCCTGCTAGCGGGCGTTTCACCCCAATCAGATTTTCCCCGCGCTCTTCATGTGCCTTCAGCATAACGCTAGCCGATAAAAAAAAGCTTTTCCCGCAGACAATATAAGAAATCCGTGTCAATATACGAGAATACGGGGAGAAATTCCTGTATTCGCGATTATTCGAGGCAACGAGGAGAGGTAGAGCCGCCCCATGGCACGTAGCGATCTTATTCTAAATCTCGTTAAGGCTGGAGTAGAGGGGAATACTTCAGATGCGCGATCAATCGCAGAAGCTATTGCTGCGGACGAGCGAGCAAAAAAGCACGCTGGCGTTGCAGATAGGATATCCCGTGTCCTAGATGCCGCCACGCCAAGCAAGGGCAGTGGGCGGAATTCACCAGCGCCAAGAGTCAGGGATGGGTCTGGGGGTATCCAACGATCTGAACCCCTCTGTTCAATTAATGAGCTTTACCTTGATGCTACGGCACGGAGCGCCTGTGATGAACTGATTGAAGAACAACGGCGTGCGGATGTATTGCGCGCTCATGGAATGGAGCCAAGACATCGACTCCTTCTCGCAGGCCCGCCTGGAAACGGTAAGACATCGCTTGCAGAGGCTCTCGCTTATGAATTGGCACTCCCGCTATTTACTGTCAGATATGAGGCAGTTGTGACGAGCTATCTCGGTGAAACCGCCCAGAGATTGAAGCGGCTGTTCGATTTTGTGCGCACTGAGCCCTGTGTTCTGTTTTTTGACGAATTCGACGCCATAGGCAAAGAGCGCGGCGATATTCATGAAACCGGCGAAATAAAACGTGTAGTAACTACACTTCTGTTGCAGCTTGACGACCTTCCATCCTACTGCGTTTTAGTCGGTGCTACCAATCACCCGGAGCTGCTTGATCGAGCAGCTTGGCGGCGGTTTGAGTTGAGGCTTAATCTTGATCGTCCTACGTCTCACCAAATGATTACTTACTTTTCTGATCAGCTAAAAAAGTTTGACGAGCAGCCAGGTTACACAGCGAAGCGCTTGATAGAAAAAGTAATGCCCACGAGCTACTCAGAGGCTGAGGCATTTTTCCTTGATATTAAGCGGCGCTATGCACTTGCGCAGGGAGAGCGTGAATTGCGTTCTGTAATTGATAGCAGGGTAAAAGTGTTTGCCTCGCGTCGTTACAGGCCGGATAGAGAATATATGGATGACTGACCGACCCATTCTAAAGTTCCCAAACCCAACCCTCTCGCAGAGGCGTACAGGATCACCGCGAACCCCGCCGCAACCTATTGGGCCAGGAAGAGGAGTTCAGAGTGAGAGGTTCCAAGCGACATTCAATAGACTTTCTACTGCACTGGAGGCTCCGAGCCCTAGAGTCGCGCTTAGCGCCGACCCTGCGGGAATTGCGCCGGAGAGGGCTCTGGTCTTTGTTACAGCTGGAGGTATTCAGAACTTTGCGCGTGTTGCCAGGGATCTCGGCCTCGAGGTGTTTGCTGAGAGCGAACTAGAAACCATCGAAGATTTCCCAGAGGGTTTTTCGCCTCCAGGAGAAGGTGAGGCTCTTTCGCGCACTCTATATGCAACCATGCCCACAATTGCGGTTTTCGAACAATTGATCACGCTGTGGAATGCATATGAACGGGGAGAGGCCCCACCACGCGGTGCGGCTCCCTGGTGGAAGACGTTTGACCTCTTACTAGAGCTGCGCTGCTGGAGCCCAGAAGACAGGCTCACGGTCTCTGCTCGGGAAGCCATCAGAGAGCGACTCCCTCTGGATGAGTACGAAGAGATGGGGATTGAAATCGAGATATGGCCAACCGCAAGAGCGGATCAGCGCAGAGACTGGCGGGTCCAAACGGAACAGCGCGTCCAGAATCTAGGTGGCCATGTTGTAGACAGTGCCTCGATCTCAGAGAGCGGATTTATATATGAAGCCATACTGGCTTCGTTACCCGCTCACGCAGTTCGGTCAATGCTTGATGACCCATCCGGCATCGAAGGCCTCGCAGTCCTGGAAGGAGTCCAGCTCATTCTGCCACAGACTGTCGGGCAGGCCCCTCCAGGGGATCCATTGGCCGGCCAGGGAGAGCACGAGCCTCTGGCTGGATTCAATTTTGAAACACCAATACGAGGGGCGTTGATTGATGGGACTCCGGTAGCAAGCCATGAGGCTTTAGAGGGTGGAATGGTCATTGAGGATGTTCACGATATCGTGAGACTGTCCCAGGTCAATCAGCGTCAACATGGTACGGCAATGGCTTCTTTGATCCTGCGCGGCGACTTGGCCACTGACGGGGTTCCATTGCAAGACACTCGTTTAGTTGGCGTTCCGGTGCTGGTCGATGCGGACACTGGCGCATGGACTCCCGATAATCGTTTGTTTGTCGATCTGGTTCACACCACACTCACAGCTTTGATTTCAGGCGACGAGCCGTTGGCCACTGATGTGTTTGTCGTGAACTTCTCAATAGGTGTCGCGGACATGCGGTTTACCGGTCGAATTAGTTCCCTGGCTCGGTTGTTGGACTGGTGGGCGGTAAAAGCGGGACTGCTATTTGTTATTTCGGCGGGAAATATTGGAGAGCCTCTACTGCTATCTGGTGTTAGCGCTCTTGAATTCGAGAATTCAGGGGAAGCAGTTCAGCGTGAAGTCGTTCGCGCCGCGATGAAGGCTATGGGATATGGTCGCACTTTGCTAGCGCCTTCTGAAGCACTGAATGGCATTGCTGTAGGCGCATTATCTGAGGATCTGGCAGCGAATGAGCCTCCCCGGCAGGCTGGTGTAATTTCCCTGTCAGATGAAGGTGAGACGGTGCCACAGCTGACGAGCGCACTCGGTCTGGGAGCTAATCGGTCAGTGAAACCAGATTTCTTGCAGTTTGGTGGTCGACAGGAAGCACGGGTTCGTCCCTCCGGCGCTGACGCCATGCTCGGTGCCATCGAGCCGTCACAGAGAACCGGGCTTATTGTTGCCTCACCTCGTGGAGAAGGCCGGGCAACGCAAAAAATGCGTGGGACCAGTCCGGCAGCGGCTCTTACCACGCGAGCAATACTACAGGCTGCAGAGGCGCTAGCTGAAGAGGGTGGTCCTTACGAGGGCCTAGAGCTTCCCAGGAAAACCCTCTCTCTATTGACTCGCGCACTAGCGGTGAATGCCGCTCGGTGGCCTGAGGAAGCACTAGCCTTGTATACGGAAGAATATCAGCTCCTCGGCAGGGGTCAGCACGGCAGAGCAAAAGAGGAGGTGTGTCGGCATTTTGGCTATGGCTCTTTGGTCCCTGAGTTGATGCAACGCTCACCAGATAGCGGCGTTACGATAGTAGGCTATGGCTCCATTCGTAAAGACCAGGCTCAAGTATTTAAGCTGCCCTTACCGGCTTCGATGAGTGGCGATCGAATTCCAAGATCTATGCGCGTGACAATTGCTTGGTTCTCACCGATTAATCCTGCTCGTGCGCAGTATCGTCTCGCAAGCTTGGAAGCAGTCGCTGCAGATGGGGTGGAAGATGCCGAGCTGGCGAGGTGGGGACTGAACCTCAAGGCAGATGGTCCTGATGCGAACCTCATTAAGAGAGGGTCAGTTTGGTCAAAACGACTGATCCACAGTACACAAACGGCTCCTGAGTTTGACGAGGGTTCAGAGATACCTATTTGTGTTCAGTGTCGGGATGCCTCTAGTGGTGGCCTAAGCCAGGATGAGGATATTGAATTCGCAATTGCGGTGACTCTAGAGGTAGAAGCGGACGTGCGTTACGACATTCATAGTGAGGTGGAGCAGCAGCTTCGTTTGCGACTGCAGCGAGGCGTGTAGATTTAAGACTTTAACCAGGTCTTGCGGACAGCGTACGATCTGGTCTTTGAACGTACTGCGATCAATCACAGCTGGGAAAATCTCGGAATCCCGTCTAGATCGTGGACTTAATCTGGACTTAAATACTATTTGAGAACGCTAAACTTTGAAGAGTTTGTTGTAACTCACTGATTTTATGGCCCGCCCGAGAGGATTCGAACCTCTGACCTCTGCCTCCGGAGGGCAGCGCTCTATCCAGCTGAGCTACGGGCGGATAATTCTGTAATGACAAGCGACCATTGCAGCGCATGTCGATTCTAGCAAGCCTGCGGCTTGCCGCGCTCCTTGCAGCCTTAGGGCTGCAAGCCCGGCCCTCGCTGATCGGGTCGGGGTCGGAAAGCTACGCTTTCCTCGCATCCCTCCCCTGCTCGGTCGCAGATTGCGATGCAATCTGCCCAGCTGAGCTACGGGCGGATAATTCTGTAGTGACAAGCGGCTATTGCAGTGCATGTCGATTCTAGCAAGCCTGCGGCTTGCCAGCGCTCCCCCTTCGGGGGCCGGCCCGGAATCACAGATTCCGGTCGTTCCACCTAAAACTGCTGCGCAGTTTCTTAACGGCTCCACCCAGCTGAGCTACGGGCGGAATGCCGGGTGACTGCGCACCCCGACGGGGCGGCAATCATACCGCTGATGCCCATGCGCGTCCATGCCGTCGGGGCTGTCGGCCTGCACTTGTATTGTCACGTCAGCTTGCGCGTTTTTGATGTCGGCGGAATTGGCCAGGCGCTACTATCTTGCTGTATTCAGGAGGAACCCATCCTTGTTTACAGTTGCTGCCAGGTCGGCGTGTGCTCACAAACAGTGGTTTGCGCTGGTGCTTATTCTTGTCGCCGGGGTCGTCCGCGGTGCGGATGGTGCCGGCGGGACCGTGGCTGGTGAGGATGAGCATGACGCCAGTGCACCTGAGGATATTGACCAGCTCAGCCTTGAGGAGCTGAACCGGCGCCTGGATAACCCGCTCACCAACCTGTGGTCGCTGGTGTTCCAGGGGAACTACGGGAACCGTTCAGGAGAAGCGGTGAACGGGGAACGCGCGGTCAGCACTGCCTTCTTCCAACCAGCGTTGCCGATTCCCGTGGGTGAGGACTATGAGAACGTGTTTATCGCGCGGCCGGTGATTCCCTGGGTGAAAACCCCGGTCATCGAGCCTGACGGCAGTACCAGCGGCGACGAATCCGGGCTTGGCGATATCCAACTGTCCGCCTTTTACGGCCCGAACCGGGTGGACGGCGTGGTGTGGGGAGCCGGCGCCACCTTCAAGTTTCCGACGGCCAGCGATGACCTGCTCGGGGAAGACAAGTGGCAGGCGGGGCCGGCGCTGCTGCTGTTCAAGTTCACCAAAACCTGGACCATGGGCATCCTGGCCCAGCACTGGAACTCTTTCGCCGGCAATGACGACCGCGATGACACAAGCCAGACGGATATCCAGTACGTGATCCGCCGCCAGCTTGGCAATGGCTGGTCGCTGGGTATGGGTCCCACGATCGTGATTGACTGGAAGGCAGACAGCGATAAACGCTATACGGTGCCGGTCGGCCTGGGTCTCACCAAGACCTTCCGCATTGGCAAGATGCCATTCAAGGCGCGTATTGAGCCACAGTATTCAATCGTGCGGCCCGATAATTTTGGCGAGGAATGGAACATTCGGGTGCAGATTGCGCCCATTATCCAGTCACCGTTTCGTCCCAATCGATAGCTCCTGGCCTGATATGTAGAGGTAGATAGATGGAAATATTTGCTCTGATCATCATCTTCATCCTGGCGACGGCCAGCATTTGGCTGGTGGTTGTAATTGGCAACCTGCCGGGGCGGTTGGCCCGCGACAACGATCACCCACAGTCGGAGGCGATCGCGATGTTGGGCTGGCTGGGCCTGGTCTTCGGGGGTGTCGGCTGGTTGATTGCGATGGTGTGGGCCTGTTTCAAGCCCCCGATCGATGCGACTCTGGCGGCCCGGGTGGCGGCGTTGGAAGCGCAGGTGGCAGCGAGCACCTCCCGCCCGGAGGGTGACTCATGATTGCTTTCATAATCCTCGTGTATTCCAGTTTCTACTTCATCGTTTTCGGCAAGCTGGGGCTGCTGAAGAAAACGCCGGCGAACATCGCCGCCTTTGCCGGCGTCGGCGTGGCGGCGGTAGGGTCCATTGTTTTTGCCTGGTTTACCTACTCGCCCATGGCGGCGGATGCCCGGGTGTTTCGCCACGTATTGCCCATCGTTCCCAACGTGTCGGGTGAGGTCACCGAAGTCGGTATCCAGTCGATGGTGAGGGTGCGGGCCGGCGATATGCTGTTTCGTATAGATCCGACGCCCTACGAATACGCGGTGCGAGAACTCGAGGCCACCGTGGAGCAGCAGAAAGCCGAACTGGCGCTGGCCACGGTGAACCTGGACCGGGCCACCAAGCTGCTCAGGACCTCCGCCGCGTCCCAGGTGGATGTGGATATCTGGACCGCTGAACGCGATGCAGCCCAGGCCGCCATCGCCAATTCCCTGGCCAGGCTGGATCATGCCCGCTGGGAGCTCGAGGAGACGGTGGTTGATGCGCCGACAGACGGTTACGCCCCCGGGATTGCCCTGCGCCCGGGTATGCGCGTGTCGACGATGCCATCGGCTGCCACCATCGCCTTTATCTCCACGGCGGAAACCGAGGTGCTCGCCAGCTTGAGCCAGAGTGCCATTCGCGGGGTGCAGGTGGGCGACGAGATAGAAGTGGTATTCACCGCCATGCCCGGCGAGGTGTTCTCGGGCCGGGTGGCGACGCTTGGCAAGGCCAGCAGTGAAGCCCAGTTGGACGCTGAAGGAACGATACTCACGGCGACTGGCAAGCCGATCACCGATCGCTGGGGAGTGCGTGTTTTATTGGATGACCCCGTGGTGGCAAAAGCGCTTCCGCAGGGTATGGGCGGCGTGATGTCGATCTACACGTCCGAAGGCACACCGTTTCACATCATCAGCAAGGTGGCGCTGCGCATCAACAGCTGGCTTAACTACCTCACTTCGACCTGATGCGGGCTTCGCTTCTCCGCGCAATGCGGCGAAGCGTTACCACTACAGGACGAGCCGTATAGCGCGCTTTTTTCACCCAGCGCAGACTGGTGTTGTCAGGGGGACTGATAACAGGACAACACCATGAACAAGATAATGCGCGGCGCCTTGCTGGCGCTGCTGGTGGTCGGCGGGCCGAGCCAGGCTCAGGATTCAGAATACGATTTGGCGGGGCTGGTCGACCGCGTGGTTGCGGCTTATGGCGGCAGTGCGCTCACGGAGTTGCGCAATGTCGAGATTGTCGAGGCCTATATCGGCCCCAACCTCGGCCAGAGCTGGGCACCGGAGCTGCTCGACCTCAGCAAGAACAACTTCCGCTTTGTTCACGACATCGAGAACGGCCGTGCCTACTTCGAAAGCTACTTCAAGGCGCGGGGCGGCATCTTTCCCAACATGATCATCGTCAACGGGGAAGACGCCTGGAACGTGAACCTGATGATCGGCCGCTACGGGCAGGCCAACTCGGCGGACCCGTACACCTTTGGTGGCGGCACCATGCGCACGACCGACACGCTGCTGGCGCGCCAGCTTCACAACGCGCGGGAAGAAGCCGAGTACCTGGGCCCGACCAGCTGGATGAACCGGCCCCACGAGATGGTGAAGATACCCTTCCCGCTGAGCCCCGATCTCACGCTGTTCATCGATGCGGAAAGCCACCTGGTTACCCGCATGACCCGTGAAAACCCGCAGCTCGGTGCGCTGGATTACGTGTTCGGTGAGCACGTGGCCGTAGACGGGCTTAAGTCTGCCACCCGCGTGTACTTCTCGGTGGCGGGTGACCCGAACCTGATCGGAACGGGCCGCACGGTGCGCTTCAATCGCGACCTCGATGCCGCCATGTTCGCGTTGCCGGACGGCCTGGAGCCCGAGGGCGAGCGCATCGACACCAGTGAGATGATCGTCAATCGCCTGGCCAGCAACGTCTACCACATAGGCCAGAACGGCGGCTATTCCATCTTCGTGGATACCGGTAAGGAAGTGGTGGGCTGTGGCGGTTATCCAGACCTGACCGGGCGGCTGGCGAAATTCCAGGAGGCGATCGGCGCCCACAAGCGGCTTGCCTACCAGGTGGTCACCCATCACCACAACGATCACCTGGGCGGCATCGATGAGGCCCTGTCCCTGGGAGCCACCCTGGTAACAGTGGACGACACGGTGGATGTGATTCGTGACACCAGCCAGCTTGAGCCCGAGAGCGGGCGCTTTCTCACCGTCAACGGCCGGATGACCCTGGGCGACGGCAATGGCCGCGTGGAGCTGTACGATGTCTCCACGGTTCATTCGCGCAGCAACCTGCTGTTCTACGTGCCCTCAACCCGCACCCTGTTCATGGCCGACCATTTTGGCTCGCCCTATGCCGAGGGCGTGCCGGCGGCCAACCCCAACACTGTGAGCATGGCCGAGGCGCTGGAGCCACTGGACCTCAACTACAACCGCATCGTCACGGCGCACAATGCGCGGGTCTACACGGCCCGGGACTTCGAGCGCTCGGTGGAGAGCTTCCGGGATTTCGATTGCCCGGACGACCGGCCCCTGTGCTCGCGATGAGGCAACACAACAACTGATTGCCCGCAGGTTCGCAGCGTGCCCCCATAGCTCCGCTGCGAACCATTCCGCCCGGCCGGCACCCCCTGGGGTCGGCTGGGCTTTCTTGTTGGTATCATGCGTCCCATACCGGACGCACAGCCATGCCAGACCTGCTTATTGCCGCCATCAGTTTCAGCCTTGCCCAGGTGGCCCTGGGCGTGGCGCTGTTGCTGCGCCAGCCCGGCTGGGGCATTCGCGAGCGCCTGTATGGCCTGCTGATGCTGGCGATTGCCGCCTACCTGTGTATGCCGCTGGTGCCGGGAACGCCTTTCGAGATTCCCACCGCCACTCTGCAGACCGCGGCGCCGGGCTTTTTCTACCTGTTCAGCGCCAGCGTCTTTGACGACAACTTCCGGTTGCGACCCTGGCAGCTCGCGCTGGTGGGTTTCACGGTGGTCATGCCGCTGCTGGGGATGCTGATGCCGGGCGCGCCGCGCTGGCTGTTCTTCACCCTGCCGCAGGGAGCCGAGTTCATCCTGCTCGGGCTCACCCTGTGGGTGGTATCGCGGCATTGGCGCACCGACCTGGTGGAGGCACGCCGCCGGCTGCGGCTGGGCTTCGTGGGCCTGAACGGTGCCTACCTGTTGCTGCTGATCTTCTCCCGGGAAATCCTCTTCCCCGGCGCCGCCTGGCTCGCCACCTGGGAATACCTGCCACCGGCGTTGCTGCTGTTCCTGATCAACCTGTCGCTGATGGAGTATCGCAGCGGCCTGCTGTTTCAGCCGGTCGAGAAAGTGGCCGCGCCTGAGGCGCCGGCGGTCAGTGTCGATCCCGGCCTGCTGGCCCGGCTGGAGAACCACATGCAGGCCGAGACCGCCTGGCGGCAAATGGGCCTGACCCTGGGTGAACTGGCCAGCCAGGTGGAGGTGCCCCAGTACCGGTTGCGGCAGGCGATCAACAGTGGCCTGGGTTATCGCAATTTCAGCGATTTCCTCAACAGTTACCGGGTCAAGGAGGCCGCTGAGCGACTCGCCAGCCCAACGGATGCCCAGTTACCAGTGCTGACCATCGCCATGGATGCCGGGTTTCGGTCACTCAGCTCCTTCAACAAGGCCTTCAAGGCGGTGCACCAGCAGACTCCCACGGCCTGGCGCCGGGCTCACCTTGGCAGCGCCGACGCGGCCTGAGTGGTCCCATCAGGCCAAACTTCTGGGCCAATCCCTGAAAAATGCTGACGGATTTTTAAAATACGGCAGATTTCCCCCGTGAAGACGCCATACTTTGCGCCATTCGCTCGGGGGAGCGCGTTCGGAACCGCAAATGACAATTACGAAAACCATCTTTGTATGCCTGTTGCTGGCAGTCTCGATCTTTGCCCAGGCGGCCGACCCGGAAGCGGGTAAGGCGAGCTACGCCACCTGTATCGCCTGTCACGGCGCAGACGCCACCGGCAACCCGGCGCTCAACGCACCGGCGCTGGCGGGCCAGTCCGCCGATTACCTGGCCCGGCAGATTACCCACTACCAGTCCGGCGTGCGCGGTGCCGATGCCCGCGACACCCTCGGCAAGCAGATGCAGGGCATGGCAGCAACCGTGGCGGGGCCTGAGGCGGTGGCCAATGTGGCTGCTTATATAGCCAGCCTGCCCGCCGGCGATGGCGGAGACGCCGGCGACTACGACACGCGCAACGGGGAAGTGCAGTACAACGCGTCCTGCGGTGCCTGCCACGGCGCGAATGCCCAGGGCAACCCCGCGCTGAATGCGCCCAATCTTGCAACGCTCGATGAGGCCTACCTGCGGCGCCAGTACGCCAACTTCCAGCAGGGCATCCGCGGTAGCCACCCGGACGACAAGTACGGCCGCCAGATGCAGATGATGTCCAGCATGCTGGCCACAGACAAAGACCTCGACGACGTCATCGGTTACATCCTGGCCCAATGAGCTCCCGTCGCAGCACTGCTTTTCTCACCGTGTTCGCCGGCTTCTGTGCCGGGCTGGCGGCCTTGCTGGCCTCGGCCTGGGAAGCCACCTCGAACACAACGCCCTTGACGCTTGAAACGCCCGCCCTGGAAGCCCGGGCGACAGCCGCCTGGGCACCCGAGGATATCGTGCTGTCAGCCCAGTGTCCGCCGGGCTTCGAGAACACCGGCACTGAGGGCTGCAAGCTGCGCAACTTCTACCAGTTCTACGATTCCCTGCAGGATCGCGGTGTCGGCGGTACCCAGACATCGCTGCCCGCCCACCGGGACGGTTTCAGCCCGCAGGAGATCGACCTCGGCCGCTACCTGTTTTTTGACCCGGCCCTGTCCGGGGACGGCAGCCACTCCTGCGCGAGTTGCCACCACCCCGACCTGGGCTTCAGCGACGGCCGCGATCGTTCCATCGGTGTCGCCGGCCATCCGGTGAAGCGTTCATCGCCCACCCTGTGGAACGTGGCTTTCCTGGAACACCTGTTCTGGGATGTGCGTGCAGCCTCCCTGGAAGAGCAGGCCGAGGGCCCGCTGTACTCCCCGGAAGAGATGGGCAACACCCGCGAGCAGCTGCTGGCCACCCTCAACGCTAACGAAACCTACCGGCGCCTGTTCCGCCAGGCCTACCCCGCGGTTGAGCGGGACGAAATCGGCCTGGACCAGGTCTACCGCGCCCTGGCCGCTTTCCAGACCTCGCTGATTTCCCTCAACAGCCGCTACGACCGCTATGCCCACGGCTACCACGCCGCGCTCAACCAGCGCGAGATCGAGGGCATGAACGTGTTCCGGTCCTTTGTGGCGCGCTGTGCCGAGTGCCACACGCCGCCGCTGTTCACCAACCAGCAGGTGGCGGTGATCGGTGCACCGGAACCCGAGGGGCTGCCGCTGGATATCGGCGCCGAGGCCACCTGGGGCGCGGCCAAGATGAAGGGCGGCTTCAAGGTGCCGACCCTGCGCAATATCGAGAAGACGGCGCCCTACATGCACTCCGGGCGCTTCGCGACCCTGCGCGAGACCGTGGAGTTTTACACCAAGGGCCGCGGTCACGCCGTGCCCGAGGGCGTGGACATGCACATCCACTGGCATATCTGGGAGCCGAACCTGACTGACGAGGAACTCGATCGGCTGGTGGACTTCCTGATGACCCTCACCGACGAAACGTTTTCACCGCCCATCCCCGATGTCGTGCCTTCGGGGCTGGAACCGATTGGGGTATCACCGATTGATAACAATGCACCGGCCACCGCGGACCGGGCGACAGCAACAAAAGGAGCAGCATCATGAATATGGGCAAAGTGGTAGCCGTGGTACTGGTGCTGGTCGCATTTGCGGCCGGTATGCAGTTTGGCAAGCAGACCGGCGGTTCCGCGCCGGTGGTCACCAGTACCAGCGGGGGCGCTGCCTACGGCGGCAGTACGGCCGGCAAGGCCACCGACGCCGAGGTTGCGGCCGCCAAGGAGCAGATTCTGTCGGGCAGCAGCAAGTTCGTGGCCGGCCCGCCGATGAGTGACGTGGTGGTCACCGTCAACGACGGCGAATCCATCCAGGCCGCGGTGCAGGCCGCTGAGCCCGGCACCACCATCCACGTGATGCCCGGCACTTACAGCGAGACGGTTTACATCGACAAGGACGGCATTCGCCTGATCGGTATCGTGCAGGGCTCCGAGCGCGCCACCATGGACGGCGGCGGCACCCTTAATGACGCCATCCTGTTCTCCGGCAACAACATCGTTATCGAAGGCTTCCTCATTACCAAGTACAAGGGGAATGCCATCATGAGCCAGGCCGGCAACAACTGGGAGATTCGCGACAACATCATCGTCGACACCGGTGTGTATGGCATCTTCCCGCAGCTCGGCCAGAACGGTGTGGTAGAGCACAACGTGATTTCCGGCATCGAGGACGCGGCCATCTACGTCGGCATGAGCGACAACGTGCACGTGGCCTATAACGAGGTGTTCGACAGCGTTGCCGGCATCGAGATCGAGAACAGCCGCCACGCCATCGTCGAGAGCAACTTCGTCTACAACAATACCGGCGGTGTGCTGGCCTTTATCACGCCGGGCCTGCCGATCAAGACCACCTACGACGTGATCATCCGCAACAACTGGATCTCCAATAACAACACGCCGAACTTCGGCGCACCCGGCTCCACCGTGGGCGGTATCCCGGCGGGTACCGGCATCATGGTGATGGCGGCGGACGACGTGGTGGTGGAAGGCAACATCATCACTAACAACAAGACCGTGGGCATCATGTCCGTGGATCACAACACCGCGGCCCAGCTCACCAACGTGACGGTGGACCCGGAAGCCGATCCCAATTCGGACGGCCTCAAGATCCTCAACAACACGATGCACAACAACGGCTACGAGACCATCGACGAGATCAGGGGCCTGATGCTGGCCGACTTCAAGACCGGCAACCCGGACATCTTCGTTATTGGCCCCACCACCGACAGCTGCATCATCAATCGCCACCGCTACGTGCATTCAGGGATCGACGGCTGGCCGGAGTGTGGATTCACCAATACCTCCACCATCGCCAACTACCTGCTGCCCACGGTTGAGCCCCGGGTGATCGCGGCGGACGAGCGCGGCAAGATCGCCTACCTGGGCGTCTGCGCCGGCTGCCACACCTATGAAGGCCGAATGATCGGGCCGCCGGTGAAGATCATCCAGGCGCTGTACATGGACAACCCTCACGGCCTGGCGGAGTACATCGCGGCGCCGGTCAAGAAGCGCGAAGACTACCCGGAGATGCCGCCCCAGAATTACCTCGACGAGGAGACTCGGCTGGCAGTAGCGGAGTACATGCTCAGCGTAGAGCGCTAAGCCAACGAGCGAAAAGCTACCTGAAGAAGGCGCGACAGATCCTGTCGCGCCTTTTTTTATTTTGAGGTGCATCGCGGTGCGAAGGGCATTTCCCGGACACGCCGTGAACCCGTCCCTGGGGGCTCGAGCGCGCCGTCCTTGGCGCGCACGGTCCGGGAAACGCCCTTCACACCGCGCTGCTCATACACCGAGTTTGTCTATCCTTCACTCCTTCGATGACTCCGGCCGTTTTGCACTAAACTGCACTCGTTGGCGATGTGAAGAGGTGTATTCATGCCATTGCTTATCATCTCCGTCCTGATCCAGGTGGCCTTTGTGATTCATGTCGTGCGCACCGGGCGGGATACCCGGTGGATCTGGATTGTGTTGATGCTGCCGGTGGCGGGTAGCCTGGCCTATCTGGTCATGGAAGTGCTGCCGGACCTGTTCGGGAGTCGTCGCGGGCGCAGTGCGCGGCGCAAGGTGAAGAAAATTCTCGACCCTAATGCGGAGGTCAGGACGGCGGCGGAGAACTACGCTCGTACCCAGAGTGTGGAGAACAGTTTTCGGCTGGCCGACGAGCTGATGGCGGAGGGCAAACACCGGGAGGCGGTGTCGCTGTACGAGCAGAGCCTGCAGGGGGTGCATCGCTACGATCCACATATTCTGCAGCGCCTGGCGAGCGCACAGTTTGAGCTGGGGCGCTACCAGGAGGCGCGGGGCACGCTGGACGAGCTGGCCGAGCACAACCCGGACCATCGTGATGCGGAATCACACCTGTTGTATGCGCGCGCGACTGAGAAGCTGGGCGACGTGGCTGGCGCCCTGCATGAATACGAGGCGTTGACGGGGTACTACCCGGGGCCCGATGCCGGTTTTCACTACGCCGTGTTGCTGCGGGCCGAGGGCCGTGGCGACGAGGCGCGCACGGTGCTGGAAGGGGTTCGCGAGCATGCCCGCTTGTCAGGCCGGCACTACCAGTCGGTGCACGCGGACATGCTGCGCGAGGTGGAGCGGGAGCTGTCCCGCTAGCTGTTCGGCTGGAGTTAGCCGTCAGCCAGTTGCGCTTCGGCGCGCTGGTACCAGGCCTGGGTGTTGCTGCACTCCTCCGGAATCCCCTCCTTGATCCAGCCGGCAAACTGCACCAGGCAGTAGAGGTCGATATCCGCAAAGGAGAAGCTGTCGCCGGCAATCCACGGGTGCTTGCCGAGCTGCTCCTCGATCATCGGCCAGAAGGCCTCCAGGCGCAGCTTGCCGCGTTCACACAACTCGGGAATCTGCGGCAGCTTCAGCGGGCCCGGCATGGCCCGGTCCTTGAAGGCCGGGTGGCCGTTGCGGAAGATGTCGGCAATCGCCGCCATGCCCTGCAGGAAGATCTTGTGGTCCCAGCTAATCACTTCAGCCTGCTCCAGCGGGGTGCCGCCCATCAGCGGCTTCTCCGGATACAGGGCTTCCAGGTAAACACACTGGCCAATCACCTCGGTGAGTAGCTCGCCGCCATCCAGCACCAGGGCGGGCACGGTGCGAGCGGGGTTGATGGCGCCGTACTCGTCGCTGTGTTGCTCCAGGCTGCCGAGGTCTACCTGCTGGGTATCGATGTCGATGCCCTTGTACTTCAGGAACAGGTTCAGGCGCATTGGGTTGGGGGCAACATCGTAGGTGTACAGCTTCATGGCGTGTCCTCGGTGAGGTGGAAAAAGAACGGAGCAGGGATGTTAGGCAGGCTGGGCGG
Source organism: Halieaceae bacterium (assembly GCA_965229625.1). Lineage (GTDB taxonomy): Bacteria > Pseudomonadota > Gammaproteobacteria > Pseudomonadales > Halieaceae > JANQIO01. The sequence goes on along the minus strand of CBDDJJ010000001.1, from coordinate 2,267,961 downwards.
CGATTGGAAGCCCGGCGAGTTTCCGCGCGGCGGTGAAGCCGCTATAATTCGCGTCCATCGGGACGTTCCATCTGAGGGATTTATGACCAAGTCATTGAAAACACTGGTTATTTTGATTGCTGCAGCGGTGTCACTGGCGGCTTTCGCCAAGACTGACGAACAGCGCGCTGCCATCATCGAGCGTATCAAGCCACACGGTGAAGTCTGCATGGCTGGCGACAGCAGCTGCGCCACCGCCACAGTGGCCGCCGCCTCCGGGCCGCGCTCTGGCGAGGATGTATACAATGCAGCCTGCATGGCCTGTCATTCCACGGGCGCCGGTGGCGCACCGAAGCTGGGTGATGTGGCCGCCTGGGCAGACCGCATCGCCAAGGGTCGCGATGTCCTGCATGACAGCGGCCTCAACGGTGTCGCCGGTACCGGCATGATTGCCCGCGGTGGCTGCATGGCCTGTTCCGACGAGGAAATCCTTGCAGCGGTCGATTACATGGTCGATGGCAGCCAATAAGGCATAGCATCATGTCGAAAAAGGCCGCTCTTTCGCGGCCTTTTTTATGCCTGACCGACCAGCGGAAGTCTGCGCTGTCAGTGCTGCTTTGCTAAAGTCAGGGCACTTAAAAAACTGAGACGGGGAAAGGACTTGACCAGGTTCAGCATCACCATAGCAGTCGCGCTGCTTGCGGCCTGCACCCAGGAGCCGCCGCCGCGACCGCCCGTGGAAGTGGTCGTCGACGAGGTCGTACTGGACCCTTACCAGCCCAAGTCGTCCTTCGTTGGCCGCCTGCAGGCGATCGACGATGTGTCCATCGAAGCCCAGGTCACGGGCTACCTCAAAGCCCGTACGTTCACCGAGGGCCAGTTCGTCGAGGCAGGCGAGGTACTGTATGAAATTGATCCCGCCGTGTTCGAGGCCGAGGTGGCCCGTGCCAGGGCGGGGCTTGCCCGCGCCCGCGCTACCCAGGTAAATGCCGAGCAGAACTTCCGGCGCGGGGAGACCCTGGTGCCGGACGGTAATATCTCGGAATCCGAAATGGATCGGCTGCAGGCCGCCAAGCTGGAAGCTGACGCCAGCGTCGCCGAAGCGGAGGCCGCCTTGAAGACTGCCGAGGTCAATCTGGGCTACACCACCATCCGGGCGCCTATTGCCGGTCGAATCGGCCGCAGTACGCATACTACCGGCGATCTGGTCGGCCCCAATACCGGGGTGCTCACCACGCTGGTCAGTGTCGATCCCATCCATGCCCTGTTCCAACTGTCGGAGGCCACCTTTGTGGAGGTAATCGTCCAGCGCATGGGGCAGCCGGGCTCACGCAATCTCAACGATGTCGATCTCAGTGACCTGGTGGTGCGGCTGGAGCTGCGCAATGAAGTGTATTACCCGGAGATTGGCCGCATCGACTACTTCTCGAATCGCATCTCTGAAGATACCGGTACGCTGGAATCCCGCGCGGTGATTCCCAACCCCTATGGCCTGTTGGTGCCCGGCCAGTACGTGCGCGTCGAGATTGTGCGCGAGGAGCTCTCCGAGGCCCTGTTTGTGCCGCAGGCGGCGGTGCAGGCTGACCAGCAGGGCAGCTTTGTGCTGGTGGTGGAGGGCAGTACCGTGCAGCGCCGCAACGTGGTGCTGGATGAACGGGTTGAGGACAAAATCGTGGTGTTGCAGGGGGTGGATGAAGGCGAGCAGGTCATCGTTCGCGGCCTGCAGCAGGTGCGCCCGGGGCAACCGGTGCGCATTCGTCAGCTGCCGCCCTCCGAAGCTTGATGTTCAGCCAGTTCTTTATCGACCGGCCCAAGTTCGCCATCGTGGTGGCGATCGTGATGACGCTGGCCGGCGTCATCGCACTGCGAATCCTGCCGGTCGCCGAGTACCCGAATATTGCACCGCCCTCCATCCAGGTGATTGGCGCCTACCCGGGCGCTTCCGCCGAAGTGGTGGAGGAGACCGTCGCCACCCCGATCGAGGATGCCATCAACGGTGTCCAGGACATGATTTACATGTCCTCCAAGAGCGCCAACGACGGTAGCTACCGGCTGACCGTCACCTTCAAGGTGGGCAGCGATTCCGACATGGCGCTGGTCAGGGTACAGAACCGGGTTAAGCTCGCCGAGCCGCAGCTACCGGCTGAAGTGCGCGACCAGGGCCTGACTGTCGAGGAACAGTCGCCGGACATTCTCAAGGTAGTGAGCTTCTTCTCGCCCGGCGGCACCTATGACTACAAGTTCCTGTCGAACTACGCCGCCATCAATGTGCAGAGCAGCCTGGCCCGTATCGACGGGATCTCCTCCGCCGAGATTCTTGGCGAGGCCGAGTACTCCATGCGTCTGTGGCTGGACCCCAACCAGATGGCGCAGCTCTCGGTCACCACCGGCGACGTGTTGACCGCGCTGGAGGAGCAAAACGTACAGGTGGCGGCCGGCAAAGTGGGCTCGCCACCCTTCGCTGGCAAGTTGCAAACCGAGTATACGCTGCAGACCAAGGGTCGCCTGGAGCAGGCGGAAGAGTTCGGCAACATCGTGCTGCGGGCCAACCCGGATGGCTCGGCCCTCTATCTGCGCGACGTGGCACGGGTGGAACTCGGGCAGGCGGACTACGCGTTCTCCGGCAAGTTTGACGGTACGCCGGCCGTGAACATGGCCTTCTATACGCAGCCGGGTGCCAACGCCCTGTCAGCCGGTGCCAAAGTGGATGAGGAGTTGGAGCGGCTGGCGGCGTTCTTCCCGGATGACCTGGAGTATCGCGTCAGCTACGACACTACGCGCTACGTCTCCACCGCCATCAAGCAGGTGACCGAATCGCTGTTCGAGGCGATTGCGCTGGTCATCCTGGTGACCTTTATCTTCCTCGGCAACTGGCGCACCACGCTGGTGCCGGCCATCGCCATTCCGGTATCGCTGGTGGCCACCTTCGCGGTGATGGAACTGATCGGTATGTCGATCAACACCGTGACCCTGTTCGGCCTGATTCTTGCGATCGGCATCGTGGTGGACGACGGCATCCTGGTGGTCGAGAACTGCGACCGCCACCTGCGCGATGATCCCAACATGACGCCCCGGGAAGCCGCCTCCATCACCATGCAGGAAGTCGGTGGCGCTGTGATCGCCACCACCCTGGTACTGCTGGCCGTATTCGTGCCGGTAGCCATGCTGCCGGGGATTACCGGTGTCATGTATCGGCAGTTCGCCGTGACCATCTGTGTGGCCGTGGTGTTTTCCTCGGTCAACGCACTGACCCTGAGTCCCGCGCTGTGCAGCCTGCTGCTGAAGTCGGGGCCGCGTCAGGAAACGCGCTGGTTTGCCGCCTTCACGCGCGGCTTCAACGGCCTCACGGCGCGCTACGACAGCGGCGTCAGCTGGCTGCTGCGAAAGCTGGCGATTGTGGTGGTGGTCTATGGCCTGGTAGTCGGCGGCCTGGTGCTGGGCGCGATATCGACGCCCACCAGCTTCGTACCCGACGAGGACAAGGGCCTGATGCTGGTGAGCCTGCAGCTTCCCGATGCGGCGTCGTTCAACCGCACGGAAGCCGCCATGGGCAAACTGACAGAGCTGATGAAGCAGGACACGCGGATCGATTCCATCACTGCGATTACCGGTTACTCGGTTCTCAACGGCTCCCTGCAGAGCAACGCCGGCACCATGTTCGTGGTGCTCACACACTGGGACGACCGGTCCGGTGTCGCCAACCAGGTGTTCAGCATTGCCGACCGCATCAATGGCCTGGCCTTCCAGACCATTCCCGAGGCGCAGGTGTTCGCTATCACTCCACCGGCGGTACCGGGCATGGGCTCGGTCGGCGGCCTCGAGTTCGTGCTACAGGACACCCTCGGTCGGCCTGCCTCCGAGCTCAACGAAATGGTCAATATCATGGTGGTGAATGGCAACCAGCAGCGCAGGCTGCGGGGCGTGTTCAGCACCTACCGCGCCAACGTACCGCAGTATTTCATCGACATCGACCGGGTGAAGGCAAAGAACCTGGGGGTGCCACTGGATGAGATATTCGACACCCTGCAGGCACAGATGGGCTCGCTGTATATCAACGACTTCAACCGTTTCGGCAAGACCTACAAGGTCATCATGCAGGCGGACTCCCAGTATCGCTCGGACCTCGACGACCTGGAGCTCTATTACGTGCGCTCAAGGCGGGGCGAGATGGTGCCCCTGAGTACACTGGCCACCACCCGGCCGATACTCGGCCCGGACGTGGCGGAACGCTACAACCTGTTCCGCTCCGCTACCATCCGCGGCGGGCCCGCCGAGGGCGTCAGTTCGGGAGATGCCATTGCCAACTTTGAAGCCCTGGCGGCGGACAACCTGGCGCCGGGGTATCGCTACGAATGGACGGGCTCGGCCTACCAGGAAAAGCAGGCCTCCGGCCAGGCGCCCGTGGCCTTCCTGCTGGCCGTGGTATTCATCTACCTGTTCCTGGTGGCGCAGTACGAGAGTTTCTCCATTCCCTTTGCCATCATCCTCGTGGTTCCCATGGCCATGGGTGGCGCCATTGCCGGCCTCATACTGACCGGTACGGCGTTGAACCTGTATGCGCAGATTGGCCTGGTGTTGTTGATCGGCATGGCGGCCAAGAACGCCATCCTTATTGTCGAGTTCGCCCGCCGGCAGCGGGAGCAGAAGGGCGAGGATATTGCCGAAGCGGCGCGGAAGGCAGCCAGGCTTCGTTTCCGGGCCGTGTGCATGACCGCCGTGTCGTTCATCCTCGGCATCGTGCCGCTGGTGATTGCTTCCGGCGCCGGTATGTACGGGCAGCGCTCCCTCGGCTACACGGTGTTTGGCGGCATGCTGGCGGCGCTGCTGGTGGGCACCCTGTTCATTCCCGCCTTCTACAGCATCGTGCAGGGGCTGCGCGAACGCCTCAAGGGCGGGCCGGCTCGTGAGATAGCCTGATGCGTGCCTCAGTAGGCTAAGCTAGTAGGCGTTATTACAGGAGAGTTAGCTATGAGGACCTGGATTCGGGGCTGTGTCAGCCTCGCCGTTTTTTCGTTGTGCAGCATGGGCGCTCCACACCACGCAGTGGCGGACGCTGTCGCTGATCACCGGGATGTGCAGGCCGGCATTTTCCTCGCCAAGGCCTGGCTGGAGAACCGGCTTGCATACGACCGCGTGCCCGGCGCCGCGATTTCGGTGGTGTCTGACCAGGAGACTGTGTGGGCAGAAGGCTTTGGTTACGCGCGGCTGCGCGGCAAGGTACCGGCGACACCCGACACTGCCTTCAGCGTCTGCTCGGTATCAAAGCTGTTCACCAGTATCGGCGTGATGCAGCTGCGTGACGCCGGCAAGCTCGACCTCGATGCGCCGCTGGATGAGCTGCTGCCCTGGTACGACCTGCCGCCTCATGCCGACGCCGAGGAGCCGGTCACGCTGCGCAACATCCTGTCCCACGTGGCCGGCTTGCCGCGTGAGGCCGTCACACCGTACTGGGTGGACGAGGCCTTCCCCGCCCGGGGCACCCTCCAGGAAGGGGTCGGTGAGCAGTCTGCCCTGTATCGCCCCTATGAACGTTTTCAGTACTCCAACCTGGGCATGAGCCTGGCGGGAGAGTCGATCGCCGCTGCTTCGCGCCGCGACTATCACGACTACGTGCGTGACAATATCCTGGTACCCCTCGGTATGGAGTCGACCACCAGCGAGCTGCCGGTAGAAGATTACGGCAGGCGGTTTGCGGCGGGCTACCGCCTGCCCGACAGCAAGGGCAAGCGTCCGGAGGTGGGCCGCTACAAGCTCAATGGCATTGCACCCGCAGCGGGTTTCGCGTCAAGCGCCAATGACCTCGCCCGGTTTGCCCAGTGGCAGTTCCGCCTGCGCGAGAACGGCGGCGAAGAGGTCATCAAGGCCACCACCCTGCGCGAGATGCAGCGCCTGCAGTGGGCCGAGCCCGATATGGACGGAGCCACCTGGGGCCTGGGTTTTTCACTCAACAAGGTCGGCAATGATGTCTGGGTCGGGCACGGCGGCTACTGTCCCGGTTACCGCACCAGCTTCCTGCTGCGCCCCCAGGACAAGGTGGCGGTGGCGATGATGGTGAACGTGAACGACGTGGCACCGTCCAACCTGGTGCGGCAGGTCGTCGCGCTGATGGCGCCGGGCATCGAGAAAGCCGCGAAAGCAGCGGATGATTCTGACAAGGAAGCAGAGGCTGCCGAAGACGATGGAGAGGCTGTGGACCTGGTGGCTTACCAGGGCGTCTATGGTCGCGAGCAGATGCCGATCAACTACGCCCTGGCGGCGACCTCCAAGGGGCTTAGCGGTATTTCCCTGTACAGCGACAAGCCGGCGGATTACAAGCTCGACCTGCGTCATGAGGAAGGCCACGTTTTCCGGGTGTATTCCAAGAAGGACGAGCCATTGCACACGGTGCGCTTCGAGGTGGATGAAAACGGCCGCGCCACGCGAATGTGGATGCACGGGCAGTACTCGGACCGGCTGGAGTAGCAGTGAGGACCAGGCATCGTCATTCTCACTGAGATCGCTGGCATTGTCCCCAGACATCTCCGTCGTTCCCCCTGGAGATCTCCGTCATTCCCGCGAAGGCGGGAATCCAGCCATCTTCAACTCAGGAGCAACCAGATCCCCGCCTACGCGGGGACGGCGGAGTTCTAGTTGAGTAATTCCTTCAGTCCTGCGAGGGTTTCGTTGGCGCGCTCCTGGGCCACGGTCTTGTCCTCAGCCTCGCCGCCCTGGAATACCAGGTCGTCGATGGGTAGCTCATCGATAAAGCGGCTGGGTTCGCAGTCGATAGTTTCGCCGAACTGGCGGCGTTTGGCGGCGTAGCTCATGGTCAGGGTCTGTCGGGCGCGGGTGATGCCCACATAGGCCAGCCGCCGTTCCTCGGCGATGTTGCCGTCGTCGACGCTGTTGCGATGCGGTAGCAGGTTTTCCTCCACGCCGATCATGTAGACGTGGGGGAACTCCAGGCCCTTGGCGGCATGCAGGGTCATCAGCTGCACGCTGTCGCCGGTCTGTTTCTCTTCTTCCTGCTGTTCCATCAGGTCGCGCAGCACCAGCCGGGCAATGGCTTCATCCAGGTCTACCTGGTCCTGCTGCATGACACGCTGCAGGCTGTCCACCAGGAAATCGACGTTGGCCATCCGGCGCTCGGCCACCTCTTCACTGGAGCTGAGGTTGTCCAGCCAGTCGCGGTACTCGATATCGCGAATCATCTGCCGTACGCCGGCGACGGCGTCGCCGCCGAAGCAGCGCCCGCGTGTGGCGTCCAGCCAGCCGACAAACTGGCGCAGTCGTTCGCGCCCCGCCTCGGGAATGTCGCCGCCGACCCCGGCGGCAGCACGCGACAGGCTAAGCCCCGCAGTATTGGCGTAGTTGCCGAGGGCTTCGAGGGTGCCGGGGCCCAGCTTACGGCGCGGCACGTTGGCAATACGCAGGAAGGCATTGTCGTCGTCGGCATTTATCAGCAACCGCAGGTAGGCCATGATGTCCTTGACCTCGTTGCGAGCAAAAAACGACTGGCCGCCACTCATCTGGTAGGGCACCTGCTGCTGCTGCAGCGCCAGTTCCAGCAGGCGCGACTGGTGATTGCCGCGGTAGAGCACCGCGTAGTCACCGAGCCGTGTACGCTTGCGGAGCTGGTGATCGAGAATTTCCGCCACCACCTGGTCAGCCTCGGCCTGTTCGTCGGCACAGCGCATGATGCGAATCTGTTCGCCTGGGCCGTACTCACTCCACAGGGATTTTTCGAACACGTGCTCGTTGTTGGCAATGAGCTGGTTGGCAGCGCCGAGGATGCGGCCGCTGGAGCGATAGTTCTGCTCCAGCTTCACCACTCTCAGGCCGGGGAAGTCTTCCTGCAACTGCGCCAGGTTTTCCGGGCGCGCGCCGCGCCAGGCATAGATGGACTGATCGTCGTCGCCCACCACCGTCATGCGCCCGGTCACGCCCACCAGCTGCCGCACCAGGGTGTACTGGGCGCTGTTGGTGTCCTGGTATTCGTCCACCAGCAGGTAGCGCAGGCGGTTCTGCCACTTCTCGAGTAGCTCCGGCTCGCGCTCGAACAGCTGCACCGGTAGCAGGATCAGGTCGTCAAAGTCCAGCGCGTTGTAGGCGCGCAGGGCCCGGTTATAGCGCAGGTAGGCCTGGGCGCAGAGCATATCGGCCGGCCCACTGGCCGTGGCTACAGCCTGTTCCGGGGTAACGCCGTCGTTCTTCCACTGGGAGATGCGGTGCTGGATAGTGGCCGCCTGGTCACCCTCGGCACCGTGTTCCTGCAACAGGATGTCCTTGATCAGCGTCTGGCTGTCCTGGCCGTCAAAGATCGAGAAGCCACCCTTGAGGCCAAAGGCGCGCCGCTCCTCCCTCAGCACCCTCAGGCCCAGTTGGTGGAAGGTGCTGACCACCAGGCCTTCGCCGGCGGATTCAGACACCAGCTTGCCAACACGCTCGCGCATCTCGCGGGCTGCCTTGTTGGTAAAGGTCACCGCGGCGATGTTGCGCGCCGGGATCCCGCAGCGATCGATCAGGTAGGCGATTTTCTGCGTGATCACACTGGTCTTGCCGCTGCCGGCACCGGCCAGCACCAACAGGGGACCGTCAATATAGGCCACCGCCTCGGCCTGCCTGGGGTTGAGTTGTGTTTTCTGGGACACCGTATGGATACCGCGGAAGGGTGGCTCATTGTAGCAGCGGCGAGCCAGTCGATACTATTGCAGCAGTTGAATGACCCGGAGCCCCCATGAAAATCACCCTGTCCGAGCTACAACAACGCCAGCCCATCGACAAACTGGCCATCCGCTCCGCCGAGCTAAGCCTCTACCTGGCCGAAGCCGAACTGGGAAACCAACGCTACCTGGTCTGCGAAGCGGACGGTAAGCCCCTGCGGACAGTAAACCTGGTCGCCATGCGCGAAAAATTCGCCGGCCTCGAGATCAGCGAGATGGTGCTGGTGCACGAAAGCGCCTACGACGAAATGGTAGGCCAGCCCGGCCCCGCCGGCAGCAACCGCATGGAAGTGCCGCTGGAAACCTCTCCTTCCTGGCTTAACTAGCCAGTCACTCTCGATGTTCGCGCCACTGGGACAGGCAAACAGATCCGTCTATAGCACAGCAGACAGAAACCATTACCAGACACCTTAGACGTTGCACTGAACGAGGGTGTGAGCTGTCGGTTATAGCTTCCCGGACCGTAAACGGCCAGGACGGCCCGGGCGGCGATCCGTGTTTCCGAGCGAGACATGGATGTCATGCTTGTAGCGTGTCCGGGAAGCCCTAACCGGCAGATCACACCCGGCCTACGAAGCGCTTGAACGCACGTCAAAAAAAACCCGCCAGAAGGCGGGCTTTTCGTATCTAGCCGGATGAGACTTACAGCAGGTCTACATCAACCGAGTAGGACACCACGAACTTCACCTCGTCGTTGTCCAGACCACCCTCTGATGCCGGGCCACCCGCGTCCGTATCGGTGATCATGAAACCAAACCCACCCTTGGACAGGGAGATGTTGTAGTCGTAGTAGTCACCGTCGGTGCCGTTGAAGGCCTCCTGGAAGTCGCCGTCGTGGTAGCCGCCGTGCAGGCCGATCTCGATGCCGTTGCCGATTTCGAAGGCGTAGTCGACAGAGATGTAGTAGGCCTCACCGGCATCGAAATCCTGGTTGCCGATTTCGTCCGCTTCAGTGTTGGTCAATACCCAGGCGCCTACGCCGAAGCCCTTCCAGCCTAGCTGGACATAGACTTCGCCAAAGTCGAACTCGGCTTCTTCGTCGTAGTTGTAGTACAGGTAGCCCACGTCAACGCTGACTTCACCGACTTCAAACGCGTAGCCCGCATAGATGTCGTGCTCATAGGAGTACACGTCATCGGAAGCGTATTGCACGTTGGATACCCAGGTGCCGGCGTAAAAGCCGGAGTCGTGGGCGTAGTCGATGCCACCCTGTACCGCGGGTTCGTTGGTCGTCTGCGTCAGGCCTCGCCAAATGTAGTTATTGGTCACGGAGGCGTTGGCGGACAACGAATCAGCGTATGTGGGAGCAGCCATGAGGCCGGCTGTAACTACTGCGGCAGTGATAAGGCTTTTGTTGAATTGCATTGGGATGGTCTCTCATTTGTCTGTTCATTGGTGTGCCGCGTCTGATGTGTCGGCATCGAGAGGTATTGAGCAAGAAGCAGGCCAACTTATTCCAAGGTTGGAATTCGCGGGATTTATTCACGGCGAGCAGGTCTGCGAGAGAGTGGGTGACGTAGATGCAGAGATGTGCTGCCGCTTTTTGGTGCCGACTCTGCACCGGGATGGTGCTACTTATGCATATATGAAAATACTTGCAGTCGAGGACGGCGTCGGTAGTATGGTGAGCCTTTCGAACGCCGGGAAAACACTATGAAACACGTACTTTCTGTTGCATGCCTGCTGTCTGCCGCTTTCTCCCTGCCCGCCGCGGCAGACTGTCGCAGCATCGTGTCGGCAACCCTGGCGGAGCTTGAAGCCGCCTACCCGGACTGGGATGAAAGGATGGAAACCCTGGCCCGCACTGCCGCGGGCAGCGCCTGTGTGAAGGCGAGCACGGCGACTGCGGTTCCCGCTCCACAGATCGAAGAGCAGGCCGTGAGTGCCAGCGCTACGGTCGCACCGATGGCGCCTGCCAGCGCCTCTGCCGCAGTAGTCGAAGAGTCAAATGCAGCAACCGAAACAGCCGCAACCGAGGCGTCTGCTGCCGCCAGCGACGATGACAGCGGCTGGAATCCCTTCAAGGAAATCAAGTTCAACAAGGTCTCGGCCTCGCCTAACAAGAAGCCCTACGAGCGCCGCCGCGACGTGAACAACACGGCGCCCAGCGCCGAAGATTCCGAGTAATTTGCGAGTTCAACTCCTGAGCTGTCGATAGGCGAGCGCCTCGACCAGTTGCGGCTTCGCCAGGCGCGGCTCACGGGCAAGGTCGGCCACGCTGCGCGCCACGCGCAACACTCTTTCCACACCACGCAGTGACAGGCCGTGCCGTTCCGCCGCCTGTTCAAGGTAGTTGCGGTCTCTGCGGGCCAGTGCACAGTGTTCCCGCAGCGCCTCGCCAGTGAGCTGGGCATTGCATACAGCCTGGCGCGCCAGCGCCAGTTCCCTCGCCGCGTTGACGCGGTCTCGAACTGTTTCCGAACTTTCCTCATTGCCAGGGTCAACGCCGTCCAGCAGGCTGCCCGGCGATAATCGCGGCAGCCGTATCTGCATGTCGATGCGATCCAGCAGCGGGCCGGAGATGCGCTGCTGGTAACGGTCGACCTGGTCGGGCGTGCAGCGGCAGGCGCGCTGCCGGTCCCCTTCGTAGCCGCAGGGGCAGGGGTTCATCGCGGCGACCAGTTGGAAGCGCGCCGGGAAAGTGATGCGATGCAGGGCGCGGGCTAGGGTGATTTCTCCCGCTTCCAGTGGCTCGCGCAGGGTTTCCAGCACCTGGCGCGGGTATTCCGGGAGTTCGTCGAGAAACAGCACACCGTTATGGGCCAGCGAAATCTCGCCCGGTCGCGGGCAACTGCCGCCGCCGACCAGTGCGCTGGATGACGCCGAATGATGCGGCGCGCGGAACGGCCGGCGCAGGCCTTCCTCCCCGGGCTCGGCGGTGGCTGCACTGCGCAGCGCCATGATCTCCAGCAGTTCGCTGGGTGTCAGCTCCGGCAGTATGCCGGGCAAACGTGAAGCCAGCATCGTCTTGCCGGTGCCCGGCGGACCGCACAGCAGCAGGTGGTGCCCGCCCGCCGCGGCCACTTCCAGCGCGCGCTTGGCCAGCGGGTGACCGCGCACCTCAGCAAGATTCGGGTAATTGCCCCGCGGCGTTGATTGCGGGGCGCAGGCATAGGTGACGGACTCCCGCCCCTGCAACCAGGCACAGAGCGTGAGCAGGCATCGCGCGGGGACTACCTTTGCCCCGGGCACCAGCGCGGCGCTGTCAGCGTTATCCACCGGCACAACCAGGGTGCGTTGTTGCTCGGAACAGGCGATGGCCGCGGCCACACTGCCTGATACCGGTCGAAGGTCGCCGTCCAGCGCCAGCTCGCCGAGGAACTCCCGGCCGTTCAGTGCACCGGCCGGCAACTGGCCGGAGGCGGCGAGAATGCCCAGCGCAATGGGCAGGTCGAAGCGGCCACCGTCCTTGGGCAGGTCGGCGGGCGCCAGGTTGACCGTCAGCCGCCGCGCCGGCCATTCAAAGTGGGAGTTGATCAGGGCCGAGCGCACCCGCTCTTTGCTCTCCCGCACCGCGGTGGCGGGCAGCCCGACAATGTTGAAAGCCGGCAGGCCATTGGAGATGTGGGTCTCCACCTGCACCGGGGGTGCGCCGATGCCGCGCTGGGCGCGGCTCAACACCGCAGACAGTTCCATGGGCTCCTCCCTGAGCCGACGTTCCGTCAGGGAGTGTAGTGTCGCGGTGTTCTGTGTGGAGGGCAGGAGCGCCGATATGAGCGCAGCGGGTGGAAAACAGCCGTGGGGCTAATCCTGCTCCAGCGCCGTGCTCAGGTTCTCAAGCTCGGCTTCGAGCTCAAGCACCCGCGCTTCGGTGCGGGCCAGGATCTCTGCCTGGGCATCAAACTCTTCGCGGCTGACCATGTCGAGACGCCTGAGCGCAGACTGCAACAGTGCGCGGGCATTGCGGTCAGCCTCGCTTTTCAGGGGGGACTCACCCAACAGGTCGCTGACCTGTCGGAAGACCTCGCCGATCGGTGGGGGTTTCAGGGCCATGCCAGCAGTCTACCCGATTGCTTCGCGGCGACTCAATTGCACTGGCGTCCAACAGATCGACCGCGCGATCCAAGTGCGCGGTTGCACCGTTTCAGGGCATGAAGCAGTGGCTGCTTGCTTCGTTGGCACGGACTGAAATACCCAAGTATCTGAAAAATATGAGTTTCTGGCGAGTTGGCACGACGGCTGCAGTTTCGGAGGCAATCCGGTGTGATAACCGGTGCGTCGCGTGTGCTGTCGTGGCGCTGAAGTGATCGATGCGCGATTCCCAACGCGTGGATGCAGATTACTGCTCCAGGGGTCACGCGGGGAATTTGAGCAGGCGTCGGTCGGCCTTTCCATCAGGAGAACACTATGAAGTTAATAACAGCGGTTGTTAAGCCGTTCAAATTGGACGACGTGCGCGAGGCACTGTCGGAAATCGGAGTTCAGGGGATTACCGTCACCGAGGTCAAGGGATTTGGCCGCCAGAAGGGCCACACAGAGCTCTATCGCGGTGCGGAGTATGTGGTGGATTTTCTACCCAAAGTAAAAATAGAAGTTGCCGTTGCTGAAAGCAGCGTCGAGGCCACTCTGGAAGCGATCAGCAAGTCTGCCAACACCGGCAAGATCGGTGACGGCAAGATTTTCGTGTCCAGCCTCGAGCAGGTCATCCGGATTCGTACTGGCGAGACCGGCGAAGACGCGATCTAGCACTGACAACAAAAGAGAGACGAACCAATGGAAGACCAAATTTTTCAACTGAGTTACGCGCTGGATACGTTTTACTTCCTGATATGCGGCGCGCTGGTAATGTGGATGGCAGCGGGCTTCGCCATGCTCGAGGCAGGCCTGGTGCGTTCCAAGAACACCACGGAAATCCTTACCAAGAATGTCGCCCTGTATTCCATCGCCTGCATCATGTACATGGTGTGCGGCTACAGCATTATGTACGGTGGTGGCGAGTTCACGGCGTTCCTGAGTGGCATTACGGCTGATGGTGTTGCCGGCGCAGAAGAACCTGCCACCTACGCTCCTTCCGCCGACTTCTTCTTCCAGGTCGTGTTCGTGGCCACTGCCATGTCCATCGTGTCTGGTGCCGTGGCCGAGCGCATGAAGTTGTGGGCATTCCTGATCTTCGCTGTGTTCATGACCGGCGTGATCTATCCGCTTGAAGGCTCCTGGACCTGGGGGGGCATGCCGGTCTTCGGTATGTACACGCTGGGCGAGAACGGCTTCTCCGACTTCGCCGGTTCCGGCATCGTGCACATGGCGGGTGCCGCTGCGGCACTGGCCGGTGTGATCCTGCTCGGACCGCGCAAGGGCAAGTACGGCCCTGGCGGCCAGGTGAACGCCATCCCGGGCGCCAACCTGCCGCTGGCCACCCTGGGTACCTTTATCCTGTGGCTGGGCTGGTTCGGCTTCAACGGCGGTTCCGTGCTGGCGACCGCCACGGTCGAAAGCGCTAACTCCGTTGCCGTGGTCTTCATGAACACCAACGCCGCCGCAGCCGGTGGCCTGGTTGCCGCCCTGCTGGTAGCGCGCTTCACCTTCGGCAAGGCCGACCTGACCATGGCGCTGAACGGTGCCCTGGCCGGCCTGGTGGCGATCACCGCTGAACCCTCTACCCCGACAGCCCTGCAGGCCACCCTGTTCGGCGCTGCCGGTGGCGCACTGGTGGTGTTCTCGATCATCACCCTGGACAAGCTGAAGATCGACGATCCGGTTGGTGCCATCTCCGTGCACGGTGTGGTCGGCCTGCTGGGTCTGCTGCTGGTGCCCGTCACCAACGGTGAGAACTCCAGCTTCGGCGGCCAGCTGCTGGGCGCGGCCACGATCTTCATCTGGGTATTCGTTGCCTCGGGTGCCGTGTGGTTTGCCCTCAAGGCGATCATGGGAATTCGGGTGTCGGAAGAGGAAGAGTACGAAGGCGTCGACCTCTCCGAATGTGGCATGGAAGCCTACCCGGAGTTTGGCCCGAGCGGCAGCTGACAAGAATTGCGGGCGCATTAACGTGCGTGTTGGGGGGCCTTTTGGCCCCCCTTTTTTTTATAAACCCGCTAGGTCTTGCAGCCTGTAAGAATGCACCGAGGCGCTACATGGCCGGTTTCCTTCTTCACTGGAAGTGACTCCGTAGGTCGGTCGCGAACCGGGCTTGCGCCCATTGCATGCGTGAGCGTCAAACGAATTGCGGACGTAGTTCGGTCTTCGTTGCTCTTCCTGCGGAGCGTGTGTGGTACTGGGGGGCTTTTTGGGACCGTGTGCGGCCAGGGATGGCCGCACCCGAGCGAGACAGGGATGTCATGCTTGTAGCGTGTCCCAAAAAGCCCCCCAGTACCGCACACGCGGGTTCCGTGCTGCCTTCGCGTATAGCCTGACACTCGGAAAGTGTGCGATTGATTGTTCCTTTGCGAACGCCTAGTCTGGTGAGTTAGAGATTGCACCCGGAGTTGCCATGAAACTTGTTACTGCCATTGTTAAGCCCTTCAAGCTGGACGACGTTCGCGAGGCGCTGTCGGATATCGGCGTCCAGGGGATCACGGTGACTGAGGTCAAGGGCTTTGGTCGTCAGAAGGGTCATACCGAGCTCTACCGGGGTGCCGAGTACGTGGTGGATTTCCTGCCGAAGATGAAAGTCGAGGTGGTGCTGGCTGACGGCGAGGTGGACACCGCGATCGAAGCCATCACCCGGGCGGCGGCCACCGGCAAGATTGGTGACGGCAAGATTTTTGTGCAGCCGGTGGAGCAGGTGATTCGAATTCGCACCGGAGAAACCGGCGAGGACGCCATCTAGCGGTACAGCCCGGCGCCTGGTTCCCCGGGCGTCAGCGACCGTCCGAGCGCTGCTCTATGCGAGCGACAGCCTCGGGCAATTCCTCGAGGTCGCTGACCTCTTCATCCGCCGGCGCGTTGCCCGGCCACTCCGCGCCGCTGTAGTTGGCCCATACCGTGTACATGCCTACTGCCTGGGCGCCGGCCACGTCGTGTTCCGGGTGGTCGCCGACATGCACCATTTCGTGACCGCGGGCGCCGGTCTCCTTCATGCTGGCGTGAAACATGTCCGGCAGTGGTTTGCTGGCGCCGATCTCCTCGGCGGAGAAAGCGAAGTCGAAGTACTCGCCGATATCCAGCTTGAAGATATCCGCGTTGCCATTGGTCAGTGCGCCCAGCACATAGCGTTCGGACAAGGCCTGTAGGACGTCAAGGGCCTGTTCATAGGGCTCAACCTGGTGCCGCACCTGCAGAAATTCCTGGAATGCTGCTTCAGCGCCCTGGCGCGCCTGCTCCTCGGTGTAGCCGCAGTGGAGCTGGATCTCGTACAGCGCCTGGCGGCGCAGGTCGCTGATGTGATGTTTGAGATCCGGGTGCTGCTCGAAGATAAGCATGCGCAGGCGCCGCATCTCCGCGGCATCGAAGCTGTTGGTGACCTGCTCCCGGTGTGCTTGCAGCCAGGCGTTCTGGGCGGCCTCTGCGCGCAACAGGGTGGGGGTGACATCCCAGAGCGTGTCGTCCAGGTCGAAGGTAATCACCCTGATCACGCTCAATCCTCCTGCTTGTCGCGTTTGCGGGCTCGCGGGTGGGCCTGGTCGTAGACCTTGGCCAGGTGCTGGAAGTCCAGGTGGGTGTACACCTGGGTGGTGGAGATGTTGGCGTGGCCGAGCAACTCCTGCACTGCGCGCAGGTCACCGCTGGATTCCAGCATGTGGGTGGCGAAGCTGTGCCGCAGCATATGCGGGTGCACATCCTGGTGCATGCCGGTGGCACGCCCGCGCCGCTTGAGCCGATCCTGGATGTTGCGCACGCTGATGCGCCGGCCACGGCTGCTGACAAACAGTGCGGATTCGCCGGCGATATCGGGTCGCACCTGACGCCAGGCGGCGACGGCATCCAGGGCCACGCTTCCCACAGGCACGGTGCGGGTCTTGCGGCCCTTGCCGGTGACTGTGACCAGGCCCTGGCGGGGGTCGATATCGTCGAGGTCCAGGGAAGCCAACTCGGACAGGCGCAGGCCCGAGGAGTAGAACAGTTCGGCCATGGCCTGGTCGCGCAGCGCGGTGGTCGAATCGTCCGAGGATTTGAGGAACTGCTCGACCTGGTCGGCATCCAGCGCCTTGGGCAGGCGGCGCTGCTGGCGCGGAGCCTGGATGCCGTTGGCGGGGTTGCCGTCCACGTCTCCCTGTCGCAGCAGGAAGCTATACAAACTGCGGATGGCCGACAGCGCGCGCTGGATGCTGCGCCCCTGGCGGCCGGCGCGATGTAGCCCGGCGGCGTACTGGCGCACATGGGCCGCATGCACGGCGCTGGCCTGGGGCAGGGCCTGCTGGTCGCAAAAATCCTGGAAGCGTTTGAGGTCGCGGCGATAGCCGTCGAGCGTGTGGCGGGAGTACTGCCGGACCGTGCCCAGGTACTCCAGGAATGCGTCGACCTGCCCGGCCAGGGTGCTGTTCATGCTCCCGCCTGGTCTCCACGCAGCAGAGGCAACAGGCGCACTACCACGTCACCGAGGTGGCCCAGGAACAGGGTGCCGGTGGTGGCACTGTAGTAGTGCGGATCGTCGCTGCCCACTGCGATCACGCCCAGGTCGCCGCCGCGCGCCAGCGTTACCACGGCAGCCGAGCCGACG
Source organism: Halieaceae bacterium (assembly GCA_965229625.1). Taxonomy (GTDB): domain Bacteria; phylum Pseudomonadota; class Gammaproteobacteria; order Pseudomonadales; family Halieaceae; genus JANQIO01. The sequence goes on along the minus strand of CBDDJJ010000001.1, from coordinate 2,250,684 downwards.
CCGGTGCTGTTGGGAAACAGGTACTGCAATTCCTCCTCGCGGAGTGTGCCGCATACAGCGCTCTGGCCCTTGATCAGGGCACCGATTTCGATGCGGGCGCGATCAGCGGTATCGATTCGACAGTGCTCGCTGCTGTCCTTGGGATCGCCGAACAGGATGAAGCTGACATGGTCGACCCCAAAGTCATTGCGGAGGCCGTGGCAGAAGCTTGTGGCCAGCTCTTCAAGGCTTTGTGCCTCGAGCAGGGTGAGGATCAGTTGTCGCGTCAGGTCGTAGAGGCGGTCGTTCTCGCGAGCATTGCCGGTCAGGGTGTTGAGGCGCTTGCGCATCTCCATGTTGCGCTCGCGCAGCACGCTGACCTGCTTTTCCACCAGCGATACCGCGCTGCCCGCCTTGTGGGTGATCTGCAGGTGATCAAGCATGTCCGGGTGGTGGTCAAAAAAGTCCGGGTTCTCTTTCAGGTAGTCCCGGACGCGCGCGTCGCTCAATCCCACCAGTTCCTGGCTGTCAGCGGTTTCCGCATTAGCCTTGCTTTTTGCAGTCAAAGTCGCACGCTCCCTTCGAACACGGTCGTTGCCGGCCCCGTCATCATAACCGGATGGCTTTCCCCGGCCCAAGCAATTTCCAGATCGCCGCCCAACAGGTGCACGGTCACGCGCTTTCCAAGCAGGCCCAACTGCCGCCCCGCCACCACGGCGGCACAGGCGCCGCTGCCACAGGCCTGGGTTTCACCGACACCGCGTTCGAATACGCGCAGGTGAATCTCCCTGTCCGACACCACCTGCATGAAGCCTGCGTTGACCTGTTCGGGAAAACGCGGGTGGGCTTCGATCAGCGGGCCCAGGCGTTCCACAGGCGCCGTGTCGACATCATCCACCAGCATCACCGCGTGGGGATTGCCCATGGACAGGGCAGCGATATCGATCTGCTCGCCGTCCACGTCGAGCCCGTAGCGGTCGGCGCGAGCCTCCGCATCGAAGGGTATGTCGGCGGGCTCGAAACGCGGCGGCCCCATGTTCACTTCAATCTGCTTGTCCTTGCGCACCTTGAGGTGCATCGGGCCACCGGCCGTCTCGACACTGATCTTGTGGCGGTGGGTCAGCCGGCGGTCGCGCACGAAGCGGGCCACGCAGCGCGCGCCGTTGCCGCACTGCTCCACCTCGCGGCCGTCGGCGTTGAAGATGCGATAGCGGAAATCCGCGTCCGGGTCCTGGGGCGGTTCCACGACCAGGACCTGGTCGCAGCCCACACCCAGGCGGCGATCCGCCAGCTTGCGGATGTGCCCGGGCCGCAGCGTGCAGCGCTGGCTGACCAGGTCCAGCACCACGAAGTCGTTGCCGAGCCCGTGCATCTTGGTGAACTTCAATCTCACGCGGCGCCCGCCTCCCGGTCCGGCAGCAGTTGCTCCCCGCGCAGCAGGTCCTCGATGGATTCCCGGGCCCGCACCAGGTGGGCCTGGTCGCCATCCACCATCACCTCGGCGGCGCGCGGTCGCGTGTTGTAATTGGAACTCATGGAAAAGGCATAGGCGCCGGCGTCCATGACAGCCAGCAGGTCGCCCGCCTGCAGGGCCAGCTCCCGTTGCTTGCCGAGGAAGTCGCCGGTTTCACACACCGGTCCCACCACGTCGTAGGGCACGGTGGGCGCATCGTCACGGGGTGCCACTGCCACAATGTCCATCCAGGCGTCGTACAGGGCCGGCCGCAACAGGTCGTTCATGGCAGCGTCGACGATGGCAAAGTGATGCCCGCCATTGCTCTTCAGGGAGCTGACCTGCGTGAGCAGCAGGCCGGCGTTGGCGCAGATGGAGCGCCCGGGTTCAAACATCAGCTTGAGCGGGCGGTCGCCAAGCCGCTCGCGCACCGCGGCGATATAGTCCGCCGGCGACGGCGGTTCCTCGTCTCGGTAGCGAACGCCCAGGCCACCGCCCAGGTCCAGGTGGGAGATCTCGATGCCGTCTGCCGCCAGCTCGTCAATCAGGCCGAGCAAGCGGTCGAGGGCATCGAGAAAGGGGCTGATGTCGGTGAGCTGCGAGCCGATATGGCAGTCCACGCCCACGACCTCCAGGCCCGGTAGCGAGGCAGCCCGGCGGTAGCTGTCGCGGGCGGTCTCCCAGGGTACACCGAATTTGTTCTGCTTCAGGCCGGTGGAAATATAGGGATGTGTGCGGGCGTCCACGTCCGGGTTTACGCGCAGCGATACCCGCGCCCTGCAACCGGCTTCCTGTGCCACGGCAGACAGGGTTTCGAGCTCGGCATCCGACTCGACATTGAAGCAGAGAATGTCCAGTTCCAGGGCCTGGCGCATCTCCTCGGGCTGTTTGGCCACGCCCGAGAACACGACCTTGCGCGGGTCGCCGCCGGCAGCCACCACACGCTGCAGTTCACCGCCGGACACAATATCAAAGCCGGCACCGAGGCCGGCCAGCAGGTTAAGAATTGCCAGGTTGGAGTTGGCCTTGACCGCGTAACACACCAGGTGATCGCTGCCCGCCAGCGCGTCTTCGTAGGCGAGGAAATTGCGCGCCAGTGCAGCCCGGGAATAAACGAACGTGGGCGTGCCAAAGCGCTCGGCGACGGCGCCCAGGGGCTGCGCTTCGGCGTACAGCGCACCATCGCGGTAGTCAAAGTCACGCATAGTATGGTTTATTCCGTTGTGTCCTGTTCGGCGGGCTGGGTCGCCGGTGCGTCTTGTGGCGTTTCCTGCGGCGTTTCCTGCGGCGTTTCCTGTGGCGCTTCCTGTGGCGTTGCCTTTGGCGCTTCCTGTGGCGCATCCTGTGGAATGTACAGACCACCCTTCTGTCCGCAGCCAGCCAGAAGTAGGAGCAGCAGGACGAGGTAGGGCCGTAAATGCACTGCAGGTTTCCAGTAGGCGAAAAGCAGGCATTATAGCGGTGCCCGCTGGGCCAGGCGATAGTCCGGGGCATAGCCCCGCGGCAGCCCCGGCGAGCCGCCTGCCGATGGAACAACTACATGGAGTACCAGCTTGCGAATTACCCGCTCTTGCTCACTTTGCCTGGCGCTGCTGGGCACACCGGCGGTGGCCGACCCGCTCTATGCCAAGAACCTGGCGCCGCTGGCGGGCCTGTTCGGTTTTCCCAACCTGCGCGCTGCGCAAACGCTGCCGGCGGGGGAGTTCTCCACCTCGCTCAATGGCAACGTTGCCAACAACTACAGCGTCGATAACAACGCCCGTGAAGCCGTGAACTTCGATGTCGAAACCCGGCGTTTTGCGCTGCGCGGCGCTGTCGGGCTGGGCTGGGGCGTGGACTTCGAGGCGGAGCTACCCTGGCTGCGCCACGAGGGCGGTGATCTCGACAAGGTAATCGAGAATTGGCACGACTTCTGGAACCTGCCGGACGGTGATCGCGACCAGGTGGCGCGAGACCTGATTGATATCCGCTTCGCTACTCCCGGCGCCGCCTTCGGTCTGCAGGAGGAAGTGGAAGGCTGGGGTGATCTCAACCTGGCACTGACCAAGCAGCTGTGGAGCTCGGAGACCGCCGCGATCAGCCTGCGCACCGGCGCCAAGCTCGGCACCGGTGATGAAGATGAATTGCTGGGCAGCGGCGGGGACGACTACTACCTGTCCGTCAACGCCAGCGGCGAGCACCGCGGCGACTGGCCCATCACCTGGCACGGGCAGGTGGGCTACCTGCGCGCCGGCGATGCCGATGTGTTGGGCAATATCCAGGAGCAGGACCTGTGGTTTGCCAGCGGCGGCATGGAGTGGCGCACCTGGCAGAGCTTTCACCTCAAGCTGCAGATTGACAGCCACGCGGCCGTGGCGGATTCCGCCCTTACCCAGTTGGGTGATACCAGCGTGCAGATTACCGCCGGGGCGAGCTGGCTGTTTGCCCGCGGCTGGGAAGCAGAGTTCAGCTTCAGTGAGGATATTGCCGTCGATACTTCGCCGGACTTTGTGCTGCAGTTTGGCCTGCGCTACCAGGTGCCGGGCAGCTAGCCGCTTACTGGCGTGCCGCCAGCCTGGCCGCGGCCCGGTCCGCCGCCTGCCTGACCTGCTCCGGCGCCGTGCCGCCGATGTGATTGCGCGCGGCCACCGAGCCCTCCAGAGTCAGTACCTCGAACACGTCGTCGCCAATCTGCTCGCTGAAGCCCTGCAGGGTCTCCAGGCTCAATTCAGCCAGGTCCAGGCCCTGTTCCACACCGTGGGCTACCGCCGAACCGACGATCTCGTGGGCGTCGCGGAAGGGGATGCCCTTGCGCACCAGGTAATCCGCGAGGTCGGTAGCGGTGGAGAATCCGCGCCGTGCCGCTTCGCGCATGGCTTCGCGCTGCGGCTGAATGGCTGGCACCATGTCGGCAAACGCGCGCAGGCAATCGCCCAGGGTGTCCACCGTGTCGAACAGCGGTTCCTTGTCCTCCTGGTTGTCCTTGTTGTAGGCCAGCGGCTGGCTCTTCATCAGGCTCAGCAGCGACACCAGGTGGCCGTTCACGCGACCGGTCTTGCCGCGCACCAGTTCCGGCACATCGGGGTTTTTCTTCTGCGGCATGATCGAAGAACCGGTGCAGAAGCGATCCGGCAGCTCCACGAAGCCGAACTGGGCCGAGGTCCACAACACCAGTTCTTCTGACATCCTCGACAGGTGCGTCATGATCAGCGCGCCGGCGCTTACGAACTCGATGCCAAAGTCGCGATCACTCACGGAGTCCAGTGAGTTCTCGGTGGGCGCATCGAAGCCCAGCGCCGCGGCGGTCTGGGCACGATCAATTGGATAGGAGGTACCGGCCAGCGCTGCCGCGCCGAGCGGGGAGACGTTCATCCGCGCCCGGCAGTCCTGCAGGCGGCCGTGGTCGCGCTCCAGCATTTCATTCCAGGCCAGCAGGTGGTGCCCGAAGCTGACCGGCTGGGCAGTCTGCAGGTGGGTGAAGCCGGGCATGATGGTGTCGGCCTCGTTGCGGGCGAGGTCAATCAGGCCCTGTTGCAGGCGCGTGAGCTCTGAGCACAGCGCATCCATGGCGCCCCTCAGGTACAGGCGAATGTCGGTCGCCACCTGGTCATTGCGCGAACGGCCCGTGTGCAGCTTCTTGCCGGCATCGCCAATCAGCGCGGTAAGCCGGGCCTCGATGTTCATGTGCACATCTTCCAGCTCAACCGACCAGTCGAAGTCACCGTTGGCGATCTCGGCTGCCACCTGTTCGAGACCACCTTCGATAGCCGTAAGTTCCTCGGCGCTCAGTACGCCCACGCTGGCCAGCATGCGGGCGTGCGCCAGCGAGCCGGCGATATCCTCCTGTGCCATGCGCTGGTCGAAGCTGACCGATGCCGTAAACCGTTGTACAAAGCTGTCAGTAGGCTCACTGAAGCGCCCGCCCCAGGTCTGGCTGGTGGTGTCTTTCTTGCTCATGGATGCCTTGTGTAGAGGTTCCCAAACTTGCTGCTGCGCGCTGCGGCGGAGGCTTGCTGCTCCTGCGCGGGGATGCAAGTATAGCAGCACAAAAACACTGTACTGCGAGGCGCGTGATGCGCGGCGTATGGCAATAACAAATTCCAGGACCATGGGTGGGGACAGCAGCGACGCGGCGCAGGCGCCGGGAGAGTTCTTTATCCCGGACCTCTGCGCGACGCGGCCGGTGCTGCTGATGTTCATTCTCTCCGAGCTGCTGGTGGTGGTGTACGTGCTCGGCGGCAGCGGGCTGCCGAGCTTCGATTGGGGAACCCTGGCACTGGCTTCTCTCTTCGTGCAGTGGATCATGCTGCTGTGCGCAGGGCTTTTGTGCACGGCCCGGCCCCTGCTGGCGCGGCTGTCGCTGCCCATCGGCGTGCTGCTGAGCTTCGTTATCATCCTGCTGGTCACCGCCGGGAGCAGCCTGGTGGCCTCACTGGTGCTGGCCAATTCCGGTTTCGCACCCATGGATGGCTGGTGGTTGCTGCGCAACCTGCTGGTGGCGGCGGTGTTTGGTGGCATTGCGCTGCGCTACTTCTACCTGCAGCAGCAGTTGCGCGCCCGGGAGCAGGCCGAGCTCAATGCCCGCATCGAATCCCTGCGCTCCCGCATCCGGCCGCACTTCCTGTTCAACACCATGAACAGCATTGCCAGCCTGATCGGCTCGCGGCCGGAACAGGCCGAGCAGGCGGTGGAAGACCTCTCGGAGCTGTTCCGGGCGAGCCTGGTGGAAAACGATGATCGCGGAACGCTGGCGGACGAATTGCACCTCTGCCGCCTGTACCTGGGCATTGAACAGCTGCGCCTGGGCGAGCGCATGCAGGTGGAGTGGTCGGTGGAAGACGAGGCACTGTTGTGCCCGCTGCCGTCCTTGTTATTGCAGCCGCTGGTGGAGAACGCGGTCTATCACGGTGTAGCGCGCATGCCGGAAGGTGGGCGTATCGGCATCCGTGTGCGCTGTGTGGACGGGCAGGGCGTGAATGTCGAGATCAGCAATCCGGTGCCCGCTGATCCCGGTACCGGCGGCAACGGCCACCAGATTGCCCTGGAGAACATCCGTCAGCGGCTCGAGGCGATCTACGGTGAAGCCGCTTCCCTCGAGGTGGCGCCCGGGGCCGGTGAGCACCGCGTGGTATTGTCCGTGCCCTTTGACCGCGGGGCCGTGCCGTGAAGATTCTGGTAGTCGATGATGAACCCCTGGCCCGCGAGCGCCTGCTGCGCCTGCTGGACAAGGTCGAGCCCGGTGCCGAGGTCGGTGAGGCCGGCAACGGCACCCAGGCCCTGGAAATGGTGGGTTCAATGCAACCGGACCTGCTGCTGCTGGATATTCGCATGCCCGGCATGGACGGCATCGCCGTGGCGTCAGCATTGCAGTCGCTGGAGCAGCCGCCGGCGGTGATTTTCTGTACCGCCTACGACCAGTTTGCGTTGCAGGCCCTGGATAACCAGGCCGTGGCCTATCTGCTGAAACCGGTGCGTGAGGAGAAACTGCGTGAGGCCATGGGCCGGGCGGGCAAACTCAATCGCCTGCAGCTATCCGCCCTGGATGGCGGCGCGCCGGCGCGCACCCACCTGGTCTGTGAGAGCCGGCGCGGCGTCGAGATGACCGCGGTGGATGAAGTGCGCTGCCTGGTGGCGGAACAGAAATACGTGCGTGCCGTGTTCCCCGGCGGCAGCCTGCTGCTCACCGAGACCCTGAAGGAACTGGAGGACGAATTCAGCGGCCGCTTCCTGCGGGTGCATCGCAATGCCCTGGTGTCCCGCGCCCACGTCGCCGGACTCAATCGTGACGGGGAAGACCGCTGGACCGTAAGCCTGGAAGGGGTCGAGGAACGGCCCGCTGTCAGCCGGCGCCACCTGGCGGCCGTCAAGGAGAACCTCAGGCTGGGTTGATCTTCCCCAAGGGACAAGCCCCGCAGCCTTTCGTATCATGGGCCCGCAGAGGCCCGCCCCTGAGCAGTGGAAAACAGGACGACTATGGAACACACCCTCAAGATTGCCACCCGTGAAAGCCAGCTCGCCCTGTGGCAGGCGGAATACGTAAAAGCCGAGCTGGAGCAGGCGCACACGGGGCTCACCGTGGAGCTGGTGCCAATGACTTCCCGCGGCGACCAGTTGCTGGACGCGCCGCTGGCGAAAGTGGGTGGCAAGGGCCTGTTCGTCAAGGAGCTGGAGGCGGCCCTGCTGGAGTCGCGCGCCGATATCGCCGTGCACTCCATGAAGGATGTTCCCATGGATTTCCCCGACGGCCTGGGGCTGGGGGTGATCTGCCCGCGGGAAGACCCGCGGGATGCCTTTGTCAGCAACACCTTCAATTCCCTGGACGAACTGCCCGAAGGCAGCGTGGTCGGCACCTCCAGCCTGCGGCGCGAATGCCAGCTACGCAGCCAACGGCCGGACCTGACGGTGAATTTCCTGCGCGGCAATGTGAACACTAGGCTGGCCAAGCTGGATGCGGGGGACTACGACGCCATCATTCTCGCCAGCGCCGGCCTGATACGGCTGGGCATGGCGGACCGCATTGCCCAGCCGCTGCCGGTGGAAGCCTCGTTGCCGGCCGGCGGGCAGGGAGCGGTGGGTATTGAACTGCGCCAGGATGACAGCCGCACCCGCGAATTGATCGCGCCGCTGCATCACACGGCCACCGCCCGCTGCGTGGGCGCTGAGAGAGCCCTCAACACCCGCCTCGAGGGCGGCTGCCAGGTGCCGATCGCGGCCTATGCCATTGCCCATCCGGAATCCCCCGACCAGCTCTGGCTGCGCGGGCTGGTGGGCAGCCAGGATGGCAATACCATCCTGCGCGCGGAAGCCGTTGCCGGGGAAGAGGACTTTGAGCAGCTCGGCATCGAGGTGGCGGACGCCCTGCTGGCCCAGGGCGCGGCGGAGTTGCTGGCGGCCGCCTATGGCTGACACGCTCATCCCGGTGCTGGTGACCCGTCCTGCGGGGCAGGCCCGGGACCTGGGTGAACGACTGGCCGACGCGGGCTTCCGCCCGGTTTATGCACCGCTGCTGGCCATCGAAGCATTTGCCGAGCCCGACACCGGGCAACGCCAGCTATTGCTCGATCTCTGCCATTTCGAACACGTCATTTTTGTCAGCCGCAACGCCATTCGCCACGGCATGGCCTGGATTGAGGATTTCTGGCCGCAGCTTCCTGCCGGTCTCAACTGGTACACGGTAGGTAGCAGTTCGGCCGTGGCACTGGCGGAGTACGGGATTGCAGCCCTGCAACCGGAATCGGATATGACCAGCGAAGGCTTGCTGGCCTTGCCCTCTCTCCGGGCGGTGGAGGGGCAGCGCGTGCTGATTATCAAGGGCGAGGGCGGCCGCCGACGGCTGCGCGACACCCTCGAACAACGCGGTGCCCGTGTTGAAGAGCTTGCGGTGTATCGTCGCACCCGGCCCCGCTATGCCCCCGGGGAGCTGGCCGCCCAGCTACGGGCCGAACAGGTGGAGGTGGTGCTGGTCAGCAGTGGCGAAGCCCTCGACAATATGGTGTCATTGCTCGATGAAACAGGCCTCGCCGATGCACGGCGCCGCGCGCTGGTGGCCCCCGGTCAACGGGTGGCAGACGCAGCCCGGGCTGAGGGCTTTGCGCAGGTGCTGGAGGCGCCCAACGCCACCGACGACGCCATGCTGGCGGCGCTGCGCGACTACCGGGATCGGCGGCGAGAGACAGTCGCATAGCGGCGGCGCCTCTGGACAGGAAGACGGAACAGACATTGAGCGACGCACCCAAGGATAAGCCGCCATCGCAACCGGGCAAACCGGATGACAAGCAGTCAGGTGGCGAAAAAGAAAAGCGGGACGACAAGCAGCCTGAAAAACTGACTGAACCGCCGCCTGAGCCACCACCCGAGAACAAGCCGGATCACCAGCCAGAGCAGAAGCCCGAACAGAAGCCGGATGCAGCACCCGGTACCCCGGTTGGCTCCCCGTCACCGGCTGTGACCAAACCAGCGACAGAGAAAGTCAGCGCTCCACAGCCGGTGCCTTCAAGTTCACCATCAAGCCCACTCGCCCAGGCCGATGCGCCCACGAGAGCAGGGGGACGGGGACTGGCGGTGCTGGCCTTGCTGCTGGCCATGGCGGCGGCAGGTTTTTCCGGCTGGCTGTACCTGCAGCAGGAAGCGCGCCGGCAATTGCTGGATGAGCGCGAGGCGCGACTTGATGAAGATGTGGAACGGATCACCGGCACCGCAAACGCTGCCCGTGAGGCGGTGGCTGACGCCATTGCCGCCAGCCAGCGCGCCACCAGCGAAGTGGCTGATCGTCTCAGCGAGGAGCGCGCCCGCAATGCCGAGCTGATGGATGAACAGCGGGCCGCGCTGGAATCCGTCCAGGCCTCGCTGCGCGGACAACGCCAGCAACTGCTGGAGATCAGCAGTACCGACCGCGTCGACTGGACCCTGGCGGAGGCCGAATACCTGTTGCGGCTCGCCTACCAGCGGCTGCTGATGGCGCGCGACGTCGCCTCCGCACAGGCGCTGCTGGGCAGTGCCGACGCCATTCTGCGCGAGCTGGATGATACCGCGCTGTACCCGGCCCGGGAGGCCATCGCCGCCGACCTGGCCGCCCTGCGTGCCGTACCCCGGGTGGATACCGAAGGCACCTGGCTGAGGTTGCAGGCCCTGGCCGGCCGTGTGGACAGCCTGATCCTGTTTGAGCTGCCGTCATTGGAGCAGCAGCGCGAGGCGGTACCGGCGGATGCCGGCTGGCAGGAGCGCCTGTCGCTGGGTATCCAGGCCGCATTGCAGAAGATCTCTGACTACATTGTGATTCGCCGCCGCGATGAACCCTTTGAAGCCCTGATGGACCCGCAGTGGGAGCAACTGGTGCGCCAGAACCTGCGCATGCAGATTGCCCAGGCCCAGGCAGCCCTGCTGGCAGGCAACCCGCAGCTATACCGCTCCAGCCTCGAGGCCACGCGGCGCTGGCTGGCGGAGTTCTTCGATTTCAATGCCGCCGATGTCAACGCCCTGGATGCTGAACTGGCCGAGCTGGAAGCCGTGACCATCAGCGCCGAGTTGCCGGATATCGGCCGCTCCCTGGAAGCGGTCAAGGATGCGATTGACGAACGGCACGCGGTGAGGGAAGGCTGATGCGCCGCCTGTTCCTGGTGGTGGTGGCGATGCTGCTGGGCGGCGTCGGTGTGATCGCGCTGATCGAAACCGATCCCGGCTATGTGCTGGTGTCCTATGGCAATTACACCCTGGAAACCAGCCTCTGGGTGGGGCTGGTGCTGCTGTTCATCCTCTACCTGCTGCTGGCCTTGCTGCTGCGTGTTTTGAGTCGCTTTCTCGCCACCCGCGGCCTGGTGGCCGAGTGGATGTCGCGAAGGGCTTACAGCAGTATGCTGGCCCGCTGTCAGATGCAGTTGGATGCGGGGGACACCCAGAAGGTGATCGACACCCTCGAGGATCTCGGCCGGCTGCACGCCCAGGAGCTCAGGCTGCTGGCCCGCGCCCGTGACGGCCAGGGCGACTGGCAGGAAGTGCTGGGCCTGATGCCACAGCTTCGCAAACAGCGGGTGTTCGGTGAGCCGGCCCTGGCTGCCTTCGAGCAGCGCGCCTACCTGGGCTTGCTGGCGGAGAGCGACAGCCTCAAGGAAACCTGGGCCGCGTTTCCCGCCGCGCACAAATACAACCCGCGCCTGGTGGAAGACTACGGCCGTCGGCTGCTGGAATCCGGCGATGCGCTGGAGGCGGAAAAAGTGCTGACCCGTGCCATCAAGCGCGGCTGGGACGGTGGCCTGGTGGCCCAATACGGACGCATCACTGGCCGCGACCCGGCCCGGCGCATGAAGCAGGCCGAGGGCTGGCTCAAGCAGCACCCGGAGGATGCCAGCCTGATGCTTTGCCTGGGGCGTATCAGCCTGCACAACAACCTGTGGGGCCAGGCCCGGGAGTACTTCGAAACCAGCCACCGGCTGCAGCCCAATCCCGAGGCCTGCGCCGAGCTGGCGCGCCTGTTGTTCAGTCTTGGCGAGCGCGAGCTCAGCGCCCAGTACTACCGGGAAGGGCTGATGCTGAGGGAATCCAACCTGCCGGACCTGCCGCAGCCGAAGCAGGAGCGGCTGGGTGGAGTGCAGGCCGGCTAAACCTTCTCCTCCAGATCGCGCCCCAGCGGATGGAACAACTCGTCGATGGTCAGGCGGCGGCTGGACAGCCCCTGTTCATGGGAGTAGCGAAACAGCGTCTCCAGGGATTTGCGGTTGCCCTCCAGCCCGTAGCTGTAGAAGTTCTCGCCCATGATGCCCCGCGTGCTTTCCATTTCCTGGGTGTACCAGGGCAGCATGTCGGCGCCCCAGCCAATCCCCACCATCTGCCGGTAGGCCACCTGCTTGGATTGCGAGTAGGCATCGAAGATGGACCCTGCCAGCCAGGGATGGTCCTGCAACAACGACTGGCGCACCGCAACCGCGTGCATGATCGGGAAGATGCCCGTCTTCCGGTAGTAGGCTTGCTCTACGGCCCGCGAATCCTCGAACAGCCTCGAGACCCTGGGGTGGCCTTCCACAAAAGCGCGCGGCACGGCGGCGTGAAACAATGCATCCACTTCACCCGCCACCAGCAGTTCCGACTCGTCCATCCCCGCCGGCCCCTGGGACACGCTGATGCCCTTCGGTACCACCGACTCCTGCGCCGAGGCCTTGCCAGAGACCCCGGCGGAGGAGTCCTGGCGTGAGGTCACCCACTCCACATCCGTCGGTTTCAGTCCGTACTCGTCCTGCAGCAGGCCGCGAATCCAGGTCAGGGAGGTAGAGGAGTAGCCTGGTGTTGCTATGCGTTTACCCTTCAGGTCCTCCGGTGAGGCAATGCCGCGGTCATTGCGGATGAAGATGCTCTTGTGGCGAAACAGCCGCAGCGGGTACACGGGAAGCAGCGTGTAGTCGCGGAAGCCATCGTTGGCGTGAGCCAGCATGAACGGGTGCAGGCCAATCTCCGCGAAGTCATACCGCTGCGCGCCACTGAAGGTGTCAGTGTTGATGTCGCCGATGCCGGCTTTTTCGAACACGGTGCTGGCGCCATCCACCGTGACCTGGCCGTTGAAAAGCGACTCGGTGCGCGGGAAACGGTAACCCGCGGCTCTTAGATCGAGCAGCTTGTCTGCCCCTCTGGCGAGCCTGCCCTGCAGCGGTCCCACAGCCGTTAACAGAATCAGTGCTTTGAGAAACTTGCGCCTGCCAGGCAAATTTTGCATGGGTGTGACCTACAAAAAAAAAGCCCGCATGTTGCGGGCGTTCGAGTGGATACTCATGTGCGATCAAGTGAGCCGCTACTGGCCCAGGCTTGGGTCTGCGTCCGGGTCGAAGGGAAGCTCATCCAGGTTTTCGATGTACTCCAACGGATCGAAAGGCAGATCTTTGCGGCCAAATGGTGGATTTGCAAGGGCCTCGACTTCCGGTGTGGCATTGGAGATGCCTTGCCAGGGCACGTCTGTCTTCTCAGAGCTGTTTGGATACTTCTTGATCCAGATGTCGTGGCGCAGACGCATGCGGTTAAAAGGCGACTTCAGGTGAATCATGTTCACCAGCATCGGCGACTTTTCGCGCGGGTCCGCTGGCAGGAAGTAGAAAGCGGCACCGATGCCGCTGGCTTCGCCTACCGGATCCGGGGAGATAACGTGGCGCTTGTAGTCACCTTTCACCATGGCGCCGAGATTCGGGCCCGCGTAGATGAATACGTGATCACGTCGTCCATGGGTGTCGCCATTGAGTAGCAGCGCTGTCTGGTCGATACCGTCGATCACCCGGTCGGTGGGAATGTGCCTGGTGGCACCGGCCAGCCTGGCGAACGTGGTAAAGATATCAGTCTCATGAATGATATCTCCGGGGACCTGCCCGGGCTCGATCATGCCGGGCCAATAGGCCTGCGCAACAACGCGCACACCGCCTTCGAGGAAGTCACCTTTACCCCCACGGAATATGGTCTCTGCCATACCCAGCCCGGGAGGCGGATTGTGAGCCATGGGGCCGTTGTCGGCCATGGCGATAATCAAGGTGTTTTCGGCAATACCCAGTTCCTTCAGCTTGTCGTTGAGGCGCTTCATGAACGGGTCAACATTGCATTGCAGACCGTCCTGCAGAAGGCTGCGGGCACGCGCGCATTTTTTCTGCACCGGAATAAAGCTGGTCAGGTTCGGATAGTGGGCGACATAGAATGGCTTACCCGCCTTGGCCTGGCGTTCGATAAACTCGATCGTGCGGTTTTGCGCTTCCGGGTCGATCTTGGTGTAGGTGTCGTGGGTGTTATCGCCCCACTGTAAGGTCTCGCCTCCCTTCGTACCCTCAGCAATCTGTACCCAGCCCTTGGTGATGAAGGTGTCATCCATTTTGTAGGGGTCTTTGGGAAGAATCTCCTCCATAAGCCCGATTGAGCCATTGGCTTGCTCGGCCATGGCATTGTTGATGGAGAGGATTTGGTTGTAGCCGGTGAAAAACGCTTCATCAAAGCCCTGTTTGTGGGGGTAGCTTTCTTCGATGTCGCCGAGGTGCCACTTGCCGTGGAAGGCGGTGGCGTAGCCGGCTTTGCTCAGTACTTCCGCCATGGTGACTTCACCGGCTCTCATGCCGTGGCTCTCGCGCAGCATGCCGATGTTGTACATGCCGCTACGCACCGCCAGACGACCGGTCAGAGCGGCGGCGCGGCTGGGGGTACAGCCGACTTCGGTGTACATGCGGGTAAAGAGCATACCCTCAGCAGCCATCTGGTTGAGTGTGGGCGTGTCGAGACCGCGAACCCGCTGGATGGCCGGGATGCCCACGTCGCCATAGGCTGTGTCATCCCACATAACGTGGATCAGATTGGGTGGACGCCCGAATTTCTCGCGCAGAGCGTCGATTTTCTGCTGCAAGGCGTTGTCTTCCTCAGCCCAGCGCTCTGCATTTTGGGCCTTGGCAATGTAGAACTCGGCATCATGAATGATGTCTTTGGCAACGGCTGTGGCGCTGAAGGCGAGCGCTGCGATTAGCCCGGTGATCTTTCTGATAGTCATAGTGCTACCTTTCTTTTTCTTTGCGTAGGATTTGTGTGGGGAGCGCTGCGCTGTGGACCACAGCTACCTCTCAGCTAAAGTGTAGCTTCTGTGTGTTTTGTCACCATCAATTTTGGGCACGCTAGCTCGGCGCGACGATTCAGCCGGAAATTACGTTGAGGCTTTGTACAGGAAAGATGCTGGAGCTAGCGGCTACGGGCCAGTGTCTCGGAGGGTAGTTCTCCAAAGCAGCCGCGGTAGTCTCTTGCGAACTGGCCCATGTGCCAGAAACCATGGATGTTGGCAGTATCCGTCACGTTGCTGAACTGGGCGGACGGGTTCTGTAATAAGGTACGTACACGGTTGAGGCGCAGCATTTTGAGGTATTGTTTTGGCGGAATACCGAGGTTTTCCGAAAAGGCTTGTGTGAGTGAGCGCCGGCTACATCCCAGGTATTCACAGAGCTCCGCAAGAGACAGGTCATCGGCCATGTGCGCGTGCATGTATTCGCGGGCGTGTGTGTAAATGCGTCGTCGTCGGACAGGGTCTGTGCGTCCTGCCATCACGTTTTGCCGGGTACACTCCAGGAGCATTTCGATCAGCAGTGCCTCCGCCAGTTCCAGCGCCTGGCGGCCCTGAGCTACTCCCCAGAGCTTATCTGAGATGCCCATGAGTGCCGAGCAACGACTGCTGTCAATTTCGGAGAGCAGCGAAGAATTTGCAGGCGGTAGCCTGGGGATATCCAGCAGTCGCTGCAGGCGTTCGAGTAATTCAGGCGTAAAGTGGAACTGATAGCCTCTGATACCGTGATTGTTCGAGGCCGTGAAATCCGTCTCTGGCATTTTCAGCACGACGGCGCTGTCGTGCTGGTGTTGACACCAGCGGTTGTTGTTACCGGCGGGGATGATGAGTCCCAGGGTTAGCCCTTCACCGGGTGCCTGCATCTCGCGCGCAGAAGCCGTTCCGAGCTGCGTTTTGAAGGCCGAAAAGCCGCCTGTTTGTAGCATGCTGAACTCAACGGCTAGTTGCCCCGGGGCAGTTTGGCAAACGCTTCCCTCCCATCCATTCCTGGCCAGGACCTCCCAGTACTGTTCAATGGTTTCGGCGTAGACGTGGTGGCGAATGAGTGAGGTCATAGGTGACGATTGCCGGCGATGCTAACGTAGCCCAAATCGCAGCTTGTGTTCAGCCGTGGGCAAGGCCGGCGGCCTGGCATTGGCGATACCTACGTCCAGCTTGGCCGACTGTATTGCCTGATAAGTCTCCATCGACACCACCAGGGGCTCTTCGATTACCAGCCATTCTACCGTTTCCGAACAGGGCGGCGTGGTGAGGGAGCCCTGGTAGCGCCAGTACTTGCTGCCGCTGCGTGTCAGCTTGTTGAGGTTTACAGTGATGGGTTTGCCCGGTGTTGTGGCCACACCCTGGTAGTCGCGCGCCATACTGCTGAAGAATTCATCAATTTTTGGCAGTGGGGCGCTTGGCGCTACGTCCACAAACAGCCCCACAACTGCAAGCCGCCCACCGTCGATATCTCCGTTCTCGTCCACCGCCGCATGTACAAAGTGAATTTCGGCAGGGTAGTTGCTGGTGCCCGCTTCGCCGCCGTCGATGACGTGTTCACTGGGCGTGTGGATGTGAAACTGCAACAGCCGATATTCCTGGCCTGCCAGCTCCAGGGTGCGCAGCGAGTCGTCGGTCAGTGTGGACTGTACCGTATGACAATTGTGTTCCACGATGACCCTGGCATTTGCGCTGCCACGAAAACGAATACCCTCGTCTTCGCCGCCGGCTAAAGCCTGTAGCGCAGGCAGCTCGATCGGTGACTGTCGATGCAGGGGCGCCAGTGAGCGACCACATGATGCATACCGCAGGCCCCAATCATTGGGTAGCAGGATATTCTGGCGTGCGTCCGACTGCGGCTGGGACAGCTGTCCGTAGTATCCCCAACTGCTATTGGAATGTGCCACGCAGGAGCGCTTGCTGGCGTTGAAATTGAGCACTTCCTCCGCCATTGCGGCTGAACTGGCCACCAGGCTGAAAGCCAGCAGGGCTTGCTTGAACATCCCACACTCCTTGTTGTTACCGGAACTTGTGGGCTAGTGAAACACAGGCTTCCGGCCCGCGCCAGAATGCAGATCAAGCCGTGTGGTGAACGGGGCTATTCTTGCCGGGCGAGGGTGTTCAGTTCCGCCAGCTTCTTCCCCAGGTCAAGCTGCAGGGCCTCCAGGGCGCCGAACTGGTCACGGGCGCCGGTGAGCTGCGGGCCGATCTGGTCGCTCATCCTCAGTTGCAGCTCATTGGTCAGTTCTGTCACGCCCTCGCGTATCGCCCCTTCCAGGGTGGCTTGGAATAGCTGGTCCATATCCGAAGCCAGGCTGATTTGCGGCTCTGTGAGTGTGCCGGAGAAATCCAACTGCATCATGAAGTCGGTCGTGGCCGCCAGCACCCGCGACAGCAATTCGGCAGACTGCCCGGCGCCCTCAAGCAGGCGGGTATCGAACTGAGTCTCGGAGAAGCGGTTGGTGAAGCCGCCGCTCAGCTGGCCGCCCTGCACCTTGAGTTCCCCGCTGACACTGGCGAGGGTTTGCAGCAGGGTGACGGCTAGGGTTTCTGTGCCCGCCAGGCTCATATCTTTCAATGGCAGGTGGTCAACGTCGATGGTAACGGTGTCGCTGGGTTCGCCGCGGTGGTCCACGTTGGCGTTGATCGCCAGCCGGCCGCCGTCGAGGCTGGAACCCTGCAGCAGCAGCGTGGCCACCTGGTCGGCGTTCTCCAGCGGCCAGGCAAAATCCTTGAGCTCGCCGTTTACAGACAGGCCCGCGGCCGAAGGCAGCAGGCTGCCGTTCACCGCGGCGCGGCGTACGAAGATCGGCAGGGCCTGCTCCTGGCTGGCGGCCTCGCCGCTTTGATTGAAGGCCAGCGGCGCCAGCACCTGTTGCAACAGGCCGTCGAGGTCACCGCGCAGTACCCGCTGGCCGAGCTGGGCTACCTGCTCACTGGACAGGCCCAGGGAAGTGACCACGCGTTGGGTGTATTTTTCCGGTAGCTTACCGGCCAGCTCGACCTGCTCGCGCAGCATTTGCATGTCGCCGCGAAACTCCTGCTGCAGGTTCCTGAGGCGTTCCAGCTCCGCATTGACCTCGGCGATCACCGCTTTCACTTCGGTGGCGGCCTGCAAGGCCTGCAGCGGTTTGTCGGTGTTTTTGACCGCGCGAATGCGGTCTTCCCAGGCGTTGATATCTTCCTCGCCGGGAATGGAGTCGATGTTCTGCTGCCACTTCTGCTGGGTGCCCTCGAAGGTCTGTTGCAGGGTCTGCACCTCGCCCACCAGCGCGTCGCGCTGTTCGTCGAGCAGGCGGTCCACATCCGGAATCTCAAAGTTTGGCAGGCCCACCTGGTCAATGCCGCTGCCCTCTTCGACCAGCGGTCGCAGGATGGTCGCCGGCGTCTGGCGTGGGGCGAAGGCCAGCAGCCCGTCGATCTCCATGTCGGAGACATCCACCACGTTCTCCGCCAGCTTGATGATGTCGATGTTCACGTAGACACGATCGGCCTGCACCAGGTTGCGCATGGCATCGCGGCGATCGGCGACCTGCAGGTCGTAGAGGGTAGCCTTGCCGACAAAGGGTTTCAAACTGAGCCGGTCGATGCTGACTTCCGCCCCGTACTGCTCCGTGGCGATGCGCTCGAACACCGGCTTGGCCAGGGTGTCCAGGAAGGCCAGGTAGACCACCAGGACAAGCGTCAGGAACAGGACGATATAGGTACTGATGCGGCTCATGCAGGTGCTCCAAACTGAACGGCGGCTAGTATAGCCCAGGGGTTTCGGTATTTGATCGAGGCTGTGCCTGGGCCCGGCTAGATGCCAAGCTCATCCCAAAGGGCGTCCACACGGGCTTTGACGTCGGCGTCCATGATGATCGGCTGGCCCCACTCGCGATCGGTTTCGCCGGGCCATTTGTTGGTCGCATCCAGGCCCATCTTGGAGCCCAGCCCGGACACCGGTGAGGCGAAGTCCAGGTAGTCGATGGGCGTATTGTCGATCATCACCGTGTCGCGCTGCGGGTCCATGCGGGTGGTCATCGCCCAGATCACATCCTGCCAGTCGCGTGCATTGACGTCGTCGTCAGTAACGATGATGAACTTGGTGTACATAAACTGGCGCAGGAAACTCCAGGCGCCGAACATCACGCGCTTGGCATGGCCGGGGTATTCCTTGCGCATGGTGATAACCGCCAGCCGGTAGGAGCAACCCTCCGGCGGCAGGTAAAAATCGACGATTTCCGGGAACTGTTTTTTGAGCAGCGGTATGAGCACTTCATTCAATGCGGCACCCAGTACCGACGGCTCATCCGGGGGTCGCCCGGTATAGGTGCTGTGGTAGATCGGGTTCTCCCGGTGGGTGATGGTGTCTACGGTGAACACCGGGAAAGACTCCACCTCGTTGTAGTAACCCGTGTGGTCGCCAAAGGGCCCCTCGTCCGCCATCTCGCCGGGTTCCAGGTAACCCTCGAGGATATATTCGGCGGTGGCGGGCACCTGCAGGCCGTGATTCTTGCAAAGCTCGCTGTAGCAGCTCACCACCTCGGTCTTGCTACCGCGCAACAGGCCGGCAAAGCCGTATTCAGAGAGGCTGTCGGGCACCGGCGTCACGGCGCCCAGGGTAGTCGCCGGGTCGGCGCCCAGGGCCAGTGCCACCGGGTAGCGCTCGCCCGGGTGCTTTATTTGCCAGTCGCGAAAGTCCAGGGCGCCGCCGCGATGGCTGAGCCAGCGCATGATCAACTTGTTGCGGCCGATCAACTGCATGCGATAGATGCCGAGGTTCTGGCGCTCCTTGTCGGGACCGCGTGTGACCACCAGCGGCCAGGTCACCAGCGGGCCGGCGTCGCCGGGCCAGCAGGTCTGGATGGGTATGTCGTACAGGTTGACCTCGTCGCCCTGTTTGACATGGTGCTGGCAGGGGGCGTTGCGGACCACTTTCGGGGCCATGTTCAGCACTTGCTTCAGCACCGGCATCTTTTCCCAGGCATCCTTGATGCCCTTGGGCGGATCGGGTTGGCGCAGGTAGGCCAGCAGTTCACCGACCTCGCGCAGCGCCTCGATGCTGTCCTGGCCCATGCCAAGGGCAACGCGTTCCTCGGTGCCGAACAGGTTGCCCAGCACCGGCGTGTTGAAGCCTTTGGGGTTTTCGAACAGCAGTGCCGGACCGCGCGCCCGCAGGGTGCGGTCGCAGATCTCGGTCATCTCCAGGACGGGGTCGACCTCCGCCGTGATGCGCTTCAGCTCGCCACGGGCTTCCAGGAAGTCGATGAAACCGCGCAGGTCAGCATATTTCATGTGCCGGACTCCGTGGTGGTGCTCAAGGCCTTCCTGTTGTACGCGCCGGTGACTTACTTACGCTTCATGGAGAGGAAGAATTCCTCGTTGGTCTTGGTGTCCTTGAGCTTGTCAGTGAGGAACTCGATGGCGGGCAGGTCTTCCATGCCGTGCAGCAGCTTGCGCAGGATCCACATGCGCTGCAGTTCTTCCTCGCTGGTGAGCAGGTCTTCGCGGCGGGTACCGGAGCGGCGAATATTGATGGCCGGGTAGACACGCTTTTCCGCCACCTTGCGGTCCAGGTGCAGCTCCATGTTGCCGGTGCCCTTGAATTCCTCGTAGATCACCTCGTCCATCTTCGAGCCGGTGTCGATCAGGGCGGTGGCGATAATGCTGAGGCTGCCGCCTTCCTCGATGTTCCGGGCCGCGCCGAAGAAACGCTTGGGGCGCTCCAGGGCGTGGGCGTCGACACCACCGGTCAATACCTTGCCGGAGGAGGGCACCACGGTGTTGTAGGCGCGTGCCAGGCGGGTGATGGAGTCCAGCAGGATGACCACGTCGCGCTTGTGTTCCACCAGGCGCTTGGCCTTCTCGATCACCATGTCGGCCACCTGCACGTGACGGGCCGGCGGCTCGTCAAACGTCGAGGCCACAACCTCGGCGCCCTGGGCGCCGACCGAGCGCTGCATCTCGGTGACTTCTTCCGGGCGCTCGTCGATCAACAGCACGATCACGTAGCACTCGGGGTTGTTGCTGATAATCGCCTGGGCGATGTTCTGCATCATGATGGTTTTACCGGCCTTGGGCGGTGCCACCAGCAGGCCGCGCTGGCCCTTGCCGATGGGAGCCACCAGGTCGATGATGCGGCCGGTGAGGTCCTCGGTAGAACCGTTGCCCTTCTCCAGTTGCAGGCGCTCGTTCGGGAACAGCGGCGTGAGGTTCTCGAACAGGATCTTGTGCTTGGAGTCTTCCGGCTTGGTGAAGTTGACCTCGCCGACCTTGAGCAGCGCGAAGTAGCGCTCACTGTCCTTGGGCGGGCGAATCTTGCCGTTAATGGAATCGCCGGTGCGCAGGTTGAATCGTCGAATCTGGCTGGGGGATACGTAGATGTCATCCGGGCCGGCAAGGTAGGAACCTTCCGCCGAGCGCAGGAAGCCAAAGCCGTCCTGCAGGATTTCCAGTACGCCATCGCCATAGATGTCCTCGCCGCTCTTGGCGTGGCGTTTCAGGATCGAGAAGATGATGTCCTGCTTGCGAGAACGGGCGATGTTATCCAGGCCGATCTCCGAGGCAATGTCGATCAGTTCCTGGGTAGATTTGGTTTTGAGGTCAGTCAGATTCATAGATTTCTTGGTCTGATTTGTAGGTCTGGAAAAGGTCCGCTGAGGTCCGATGCTGAGGAAAGTAGGCGCGAACGCGGCAGACGCTGGTTTGTTTGCGTTTGCATGACGGGCACCGGGCGACCCTTCCCAAGGGTGATTTGCCAGAATGCTTCCGCTTTACCGACGACCGGGACGATTTGCCAGGTCAGGGGGTTGCGCCGTCGACGCTCAGGGAGTTTTTGCTTGTTATGGTGGCCTGCGGGGTGCAGGACGCGATGAAATGTAGCACGGCCTTCGGGGGGCGTCTATACCCCCCATGGCAAAAAAATGCGGCGCTCACAACGACTTGCGTGGCCTGCAAGTCACCGCCAGTGGGTGGAATCAGACAGACGCTTCGACAAATTCCGTTAGCTGGGTCTTTGACAGGGCGCCGACCTTGGTGGCCTCGGCATTGCCGCCCTTGAAGATGATCAGGGTAGGAATGCCGCGGATGCCAAATTTCGGCGGCACTTCAGGGTTGGCGTCGACGTCGACCTTGCAGACCTTGATCTTGCCAGCGTACTCATCGGCAATCTCGTTCAGCACCGGGGCAATCATCTTGCAGGGGCCACACCACTCGGCCCAGAAGTCCACCAGTACCGGGATGTCCGAGTTCAGGACCTCCGCGTCGAAGGAAGCGTCGCTTACATGAACGATGTGTTCACTCATGGTTGTCTCCGTGAATGTTTCTGGAATCGGTAAGCGCGCAATCATACCACCGGGGCGTCGCTGTACAAGGAATCAGCAGGCTCGCGCTTAGTACCATTCGGCATCCCGTTAGCGGCAATTGGTATAAGCTGACGATTTCCCCGTGGAACCATTGCCTCGAAACCGTAACTAAAGAGGCCGGGTCCATCACAGCCGCATTGAAGCAAAGGCATAGACAGAATGAACAGGAAGCAGATCGCGGTACTCGTAGCCATCGGAGTGGCCATTGCGCTGTGGGTCAGTTTTGACCTTGGCAGCTATCTCCGCTTTGAGGAGATCAAGGCGAGAATGGGTGATTTTCAGGCGTACTACGCTGAGCACCCCTGGAGCACGGGCGCGATCTACTTTGCCATCTATGTGCTGGTGACAGGGCTCTCGCTGCCAGGTGCGGCGGTGATGACCCTGGCCGGCGGAGCCCTGTTCGGTTTCGGCTATGGCCTGTTGCTGGTGTCGTTCGCCTCCAGCGTCGGTGCAACCCTGGCCTGTTTCGTTTCCAGGGTGCTGCTGCGTGACTGGGTACAGGACCGCTTCAAGCGGCAGCTCAGGTCGCTCAACGCGGGTTTTGAGCGCGATGGAGCCTTCTACCTGTTCGGTCTGCGTCTGGTGCCGCTCTTTCCTTTCTTCGTGATCAATCTGGTGATGGGTGTGCTGCCCATTTCCCTGTGGCGCTTTTACTGGGTGAGCCAGCTCGGCATGTTGGCGGGGACGGCCGTGTATGTGAATGCCGGCACCCAGCTCGGGCAGCTCGAAGGCCTCGGCGGCATCCTCTCGCCGAGCCTCCTGCTCTCCTTTGCACTACTGGCGGTATTCCCTTTACTGTCGCGCTGGTTACTCGGCATGATCAAATCCCGCAAGGCGCTGTCACGCTTCACGAAGCCGAGCCGCTTTGATGACAACATGCTGGTCATCGGCGCCGGTTCGGCGGGCCTGGTGGCAGCGCTGATCGCCGCCACCGTGCGCGCCCGGGTCAGCCTGGTTGAGCGCCACAAGATGGGCGGCGACTGTCTCAATACCGGCTGTGTACCTAGCAAGGCGCTGATCCGTTCCGGGCGCATTGCCGAATACCTGCGACGCGCACCGGAGTTTGGCCTCGGCGCCGTGGATACCCAGGTGGACTTTCCCGCGGTGATGGAGCGGGTGCAGTCAGTGATAGCGAAAATCGAACCCCATGACTCGGTAGAGCGCTTCACCACCCTGGGGGTCAACTGCATCAGCGGCGAGGCGAAACTGGTGTCGCCCTGGGAAGTGGAAATAGATGGTGAGCGACGCAGTGCCCGCAATATCGTGATTGCTTCCGGCGCCCGGCCATTTGTGCCTCCCGTGCCCGGACTTGATCAACAGGACTACCTGACCTCGGACAGTCTCTGGGAACTGCGCGACCTGCCCCGGCGTTTGCTGGTGATGGGTGCGGGCCCGATTGGCTGTGAACTGGCTCAGGCCTTCTCGCGCCTGGGCAGTCGCGTCACCCTGGTGGACATGGCGCCGCAGATCATGCCCCGCGAAGACGCCGAGGTAGCCGCCCACGTCACCGAGGTATTCCGCAATTCAGGTATCGAGGTGTTGACCGGCCACCGCGCTGTTGGTTTCCGCCGGGAAGACGACCGCAAGCTCGCCGATTTCGACTGCGACGGCCAGTCCAAAACGCTGGAGTTTGACCGGGTGCTGGTGGCGGTAGGCCGCAAGGCGAACTCCGAAGGCCTCGGCCTGGAAGAGCTCGGCATTGAAACCCATCCCAATGGCACCCTGGTGGTGGATGAATACCTGCGCACCAGTGTGCCCACAGTGCTGGCCTGCGGCGATATCGTCGGGCCCTACCAGTTCACGCATATGGCCAGCCACCAGGCCTGGTATACGGCGGTCAATTCCCTGTTCGGTTTCGCCCGCAAATTCCGGGTCGACTACTCGGTGGTGCCCTGGACAACCTTTACCGATCCTGAAGTTGCCCGGGTGGGCATCAACGAGCTGGAAGCACGTGAACGGGAAATCGAGTACGAGGTTACTCGCTATGACATCGATGATCTCGATCGGGCGATTGCCGATAGCGAGGCGCACGGCTTTATCAAGGTGCTGACGGAGCCGGGCAAGGACCGCATTCTCGGCGTGACCATTGTCGGTTATCACGCCGCCGAACTGCTGGCGGAGTATGTGCTGGCCATGAAGCACGGCATCGGCCTCAACAAGATTCTCGGCACCATTCACGTCTACCCGACCCTGTCGGAGAGCAACAAGTTCGTGGCCGGCGAGTGGCGCAAGGCGCGTAAGCCCGAGGGCCTGCTCAACTGGGTTGAGAGGCTGCACAACTGGCGTCGCGGCGCCGCCTGAAGCGACGCGCCGTGAATGACCAGGCAGCAGAAGATTATCTGTGAAACCAGGGAAGAGTTATGACCGTTGAATCCATCGTCCAGGAACGTTACGCGGAAGGCGCCAACCAGCGCCAGGAGAGCCTCTGTTGCCCGGTGCAGTACCGGCCCGAAATGCTGGAGCTGCTGCCCGCGGAGATCATCGAGAAAGACTACGGCTGCGGTGATCCCTCGCGCTATGCCCGCAGCGGTGACACCGTGGTGGATCTGGGCAGCGGCGGCGGCAAGATCTGTTATATCGCCGCCCAGATCGTTGGCGCCGGGGGTCGCGTGATCGGCATCGATATGACTGACGACATGCTGGCACTGGCCGAGCGCTACCGTACCGAGATGGCGGAGAAGCTGGGTTACAGCGTGGTGGAGTTCCGCAAGGGCTACATACAGGAGGTCGGTGACCTGGTGCAGCCCGGCACGGCCAGCCTGGTGATTTCCAACTGTGTGCTGAACCTCGTCGCTGAAAGTGATCGCCAGCGCCTGATTGATGGCGTGCACTCGGTGCTGAAGCCCGGTGGACGGATCGCGATTTCCGATATCGTCAGCGATGCGGCGGTGCCTGAACACCTCAAGCGCGACGCCGAATTGTGGAGTGGCTGCATCTCCGGCGCCTATGAACAGCAGGCCTTCCTGGACGCCTTCACGGCAGCCGGTTTCGAAAACGTCAGTTATGACAGTTTCGAAGCCGACCCCTGGCAAACCGTGGAGGGCATCAACTTCCACTCCGCCACCGTGGTCGCCGTCAAACCCGGCGGCGGCAGCGGCTGCTGCTGAACCCGCGTTGGCTGTGGCTGGCTGGTACGTTTACCTGCTGCGCTGCCGTGACGGCAGCTTTTATACCGGCGTGGCCCGCGACCTGGAACGGCGGCTGCGACAGCACAATGGGGAGCTGGTAGGCGGCGCCCGCTACACCCGCGGTCGCCGGCCGGTGGAGCTGGCCTGGTCTGAGCCCTGTGATGATCGCGCGGCGGCCCAGTCGCGGGAAGCGCAAGTCAGGAAGCTGTCCCGCGCCGCCAAGCTGCGGCTGGTGGCTGGCAGCTAGGATTCACCTGGCCGTGGCCAGCTCCTCCTCGAGCTGCTCCAGATCCTGTTGCAGCGACAGCCAGGTGTTCTCCAACTGTTCCGCCAGCTGGCGCAGGCGCCCCTGTTCTTTCAGCAGTTCGTCCAGCTCGGATTTGCGCGCGCTGTCATACAGCCCGGTATCTGTCAGCCGGGCGTTCAGTTCAGCGAGGGCCGAATCGGCCTTTTCCATGGCGGCTTCGGTGCTGTCGATCTCCCGTTTTAGCGGCCGCAGTTGCTCACGCTGGCGCGCGGCTGCCTGGCGCTGGGCCTTGCGTCCGCCGCGCTCGGCGGGAGGTGCTGCCTGCGGCTGCTCATCGCCCTGCTGTTTCAGTACCCACTTCTCGTAGCGGCTGACATCGTCGGGGTATTCGCTGACCCTGCCATCGTGCACCAGCAGCAGTTCATCGACGGTATTGCGCAACAGGTGGCGGTCGTGCGTGACGAGCACCATGGCGCCGTCGTAGCCCTGCAGTGCGACGGTGAGGGCGTGGCGCATCTCCATGTCCAGGTGGTTGGTGGGCTCATCCATCACCAGCAGGTTGGGTTTCTGCCACACCACCATGGCCAGCGCGAGGCGCGTTTTCTCGCCTCCCGAAAAGGGTGCGATGGCGACCGTGGCGTCATCGCCGCGGAAACCGAAGCCCCCCAGGAAATCGAGGACTTCCTGCTCTCGCGCCTCAGGGCGCAGCCGCTGCAGGTGGGTAAAGGCGCTGGCCGTGAGATCGAGGGCCTCGAGCTGGTGCTGGTCGAAATAGCCCACCGCGCAATGCGCGCCCTCAATGCGGCGCCCGGCCAGCAGGGGTAGCTCGCCGGTGAGACTCTTCAGCAGGGTGGACTTGCCGGCGCCGTTGCGTCCCAGCAGGCCGACGCGGCTACCGGGCCGCAGCGTTACATCCACGGACTCGAGAATCGACCGCTGGTAGCCCAGTTGTGCTTCAGACAGGCCCAGGATGGGATCGCTGGCGCGATCCGGTGGCAGGAACGCAAAGCTGAAGGGTGAATCGACGTGGGCCGGGGCTATGGACTGCATGCGCTCCAGTTCCTTGAGTCGACTCTGGGCCTGGCGCGCCTTGCTCGCCTTGTAGCGAAAGCGCCTGACGAAGGCATCGATCTCCGCGATACGCCGCTGCTGTTTTTCATAGCTGGCCTGTTGGTTGGCGAGCCGCTCGGCGCGCTGCATTTCGAAGGCGGAGTAGTTGCCGCGGTAGGCATCCACGCGCTGGTGTTCCACGTGCAGTACCTGCTGGCAGGTGGCATCGATGAACTCGCGATCGTGTGAGATGAGAATCAGGGTGCCCGGGTAGGCCTTCAGCCACTGCTCCAGCCAGAGGGTGGCATCCAGGTCCAGGTGGTTGGTGGGTTCGTCCAGCAACAACAGGTCCGAGGGTGCCATGAGGGCGCGTCCCAGGTTGAGGCGAATGCGCCAGCCACCGGAAAAACTGTCCACCACGCGGTTGCCGTCGCCGGCGGCAAAGCCCAGGCCCTCCAGCATGCGCTCAGCGCGGCGCTCGATGTCATAGCCGCCTGCGCCGTCCAGAGCCTGGTGCAGCTCGGCGCTGCGTTCGAAGTCACCGGCGGCGTCGGCAGTGGCCAGTGCCCTGCGTATACCGGCGATCTCCGGATTTCCCTCGATGAGAAAGCCCAGTGCCTTGGCCTGGCTGGGCGCAAGCTCCTGGGCCATGTTTGCGAGGCGCATGCTGTCCAGGCCTTCAATCTCTCCGCTGTCCGCCCCCAGCTCACCCAACAGCAGCGCAAACAGGCTGGATTTTCCACAGCCATTGGCGCCGGTCAGCGCCAGGTGCTGCCCGGGCTGGATTGTCAGGTTCACTTCACGCAGCAATACCTTGGTGCCGCGCCGTAGACTAATATTGCGCAGTATGATCATCGGCGCGGATTCTACCGACGCAGTCCCCGTGAATCCATTCTGGGACTTTTCGCTGGCACTGTATGCCCAGGAAGGGGTGGCGCCGCTGTGCCTGGCCTTGCAGGATCAACACAAGCTGGACGTCAACCTGCTGTTGTACACGGTGTTTGCCGCCAGTTGCGGAATCGCCCTGTCTCCGTCAGAGCTGTCGGCAGTAGATGCCAGCGTGGCAGATTGGCGTGACACCCTGGTGCGTCCCCAGCGGGCGCTGCGCCGCAGGGTGGATCGCGACCTGGAGCCGCAGGCGCGCCAGGCCCTGCTGGACGCGGAACTGGCACTGGAGCGGGTTCAGCAGGAACGCATGTGGGCGGCACGCCGTCCGCCAGGGGACTGGCAGGCGCCGGGCCAGACGCCCAAGCTTCGCGACAACCTCGCGGCGCTGGCTGCGTTTACAGAGATTGATGTAACTGAGATGGAAGCGCTTGCTTCAGCGCTGGAGCATCTGCTGCCGCTGCTGCAGGCGCAGCGCTAGCTGGTGCTCGATCCAGCCGCCGATGCGATCCCAGTGGGTTTTTTCCTGCGCGACCTGTGACCCGCGGAGATCGGGTATACCCAGTCCCTGGGCCGCGGCTCGGGTATAAAGCTGGCTGTCGCGCGTGTAGGTCACTCGCGGCAGGCCCAGCTCCTCAAGAAACTTGTTGAGGGTGGAGAACATGATGGTATTGCGCCGCACCCGGTTGGCAATGACCAGCAGCTGCTTGTTCTGCTCTCGCAGTGCGCCGGTCATCTCGATTTCGCGGATGAAGTTGGCCGCGGAGTGAATATCGATGGGCGAGGGGAGTATGGGCACCAGGATCAGGTCGGAATCGCTGATGCGCGTGTAGAGGTCAGTGCCGGTCAGCCCGGCGGGCGAGTCCACCACCACGCGTTCCACGTGGCGGGGCAGGCGGTTGCGAAAGCTGCGGGTCTCGTTGCCGCTGACCCTGCCGTAGGCGGCAATGCCGGACAGCGGAACTGCCTGTTCCGGGCGCAGCTTGAGCCAGTGGGCGCTGGAACCCTGGGGATCGAAATCCATCAGCGCCGTGGCCTTGTCCCGGCTGGCGAACCAGGCGGCGAGATTGGTGGCCAGCGTGGTCTTGCCACAGCCACCCTTGGCATTGGCGACCAGCACGGTACGCGGCTGTGCCCGGGGAATTACCCGGAGATCACCGAAATCCCTGTGCTTGCGGGGACCGTCACCCTGCATGCCTGGCGCCACCTCCACTGTGAAGATTGATAACCAATGTAGCACAGGTGTTTATGAAATCGCTTGTGCCTTGATCTGTGCACTAGTGTTTTCTTTGCCTGTCCGGGCGACCCTCTCCGGGCGACCTTGTCCAGGCGACCCCCATCACAAAATGCCGGGCTTTTGTCCACAGGCGGGCTCAGCGCTGGCACCGTCACCGGCAAGGGTAGTAGACTTTCAGGCCCCGGCGCGGTGGGCCCTGAGCGCCTGCCGGGCAACAAGCAGGTGCTCACGCGGCATCTCCACTCGCTAAACTGGATCGCACTATGAAAATTTCTAGCATCGGGCTGGCGCTCACGGCAGCGCTGCTGACTACTGCCTGCAGCCAGCAGGACAATACGCCCGCCGAACAACCGGTAACCCTCGAGACGACCGAGCAGCGCCTGAGTTACGGCATCGCCTACGGCCTTGGCGAACGCCTCAAGGCGGACGGTGTGCCGCTGGAGCTGGATGCGTTCAGCGCCGGTCTGCGCCATGCTTTCGAAGGTGAGGAGCGACTGCTGAGCCAGGAGGAGATCGGCCAGGAAATGCAGGCGTACCAGCAGGCGCGCCTGGAGGAACGCCAGGTTGAGGCGGCACAGGCTGCTGAAAGCAATGCGACCGATGGCGACGCGTTTCGCGCGGAATACGCCCAGGGTGAGGGTGTAATGAGTACCGAGAGCGGGCTGCAGTACAAGGTGCTGGAAGCCGGCGAAGGCCCGATGCCCACGGCGGAAGATACCGTTGAGGTGCACTACCGCGGCACCCTGATTGACGGCACCGAGTTCGACAGCTCTTATGCCCGTGGCGCCACCGTGTCCTTCGCTCTCAACCAGGTGATTCCCGGCTGGACCGAAGGCCTGCAGCTGATGCCGGTAGGTTCCAAGTACGAGTTTGTCATCCCGCCGGAGCTGGCCTACGGCGCCGGCGGCGCTGGTCAACAAATTGGACCCAATGCCACGCTGGTGTTCCAGGTGGAGCTGGTGGGTATCGAGTCGGCTGACGCCGGCGAAGGCTAGGCACGGCTCAGGTAGCCGCGGGGTCGCCTCGGCGACCCCTATCTCTTCCTTTCTTGTATCAGATTGATTTGCCGGCCGAGCCTGGCCGGCCGCTCCTGGCCGGCAGCGCCTAACCGGCCGTACCTAATCAGCAGCCAGCTGGGCGGCGTGGCTGCCGTGCAGCAGCGCGATCAGGCGGTCTTCCAGCGCGAAGCGGGACTCCAGCACTTCCCCCAGTAGCGACAGGTCGGCATCCAGGTCGTCGATGCCTGCCTCGGGGTACTTTTCCTCGAAGCCAAGAATGACTTCCGTCGTATCGCCGATATTCGGAATCAGCACTTCGGCGACTTCCCCGCTGCCATCGGCGAAAATCTCCGCCTCTTTCTGCAGCGCCAGGAATACTTCAAAGTGGCCGGCAGACACGTAGTCCACCAGCAGCTGGCACAGGCGCTCTATACCCTCGCTGACTCGCTCGGCGGGTGTGTCGCGATCCAGGGTGGCACCGAGAGTGGCGGCGATCGCCGTGTACTTCACCAGCAGCTCGCGGCGTTCCTTGAGCCAGCCCTGCAGCAGTTCTTCTACTGCCTGCCAGGTTTCCCGTGAGTCTTTGCAGTTGTCTAGCATGCTTGTGCGCCGTCACTGTGGCCTGTCGGGGCCGAAGATAATGCAGGGTTTGTGTTACCGCTATTCAACAGCCTGGCGCCGGAACAGCTGCCAGGCATTTGCCGCAGTCAGGGCTATGAATAGTAACAAGGTCTGTTCGGGAATGCTCAGACCGAGAAAGGTCCACACCACCTCGGCGCAATTGCCGTCGCCCATAAGAATCATTTCCAGGGTCTCGCTGAGCGGGAAGGTTTCCAGCATGTAGGACAGCCCGGGACCGCAGGCGGGGACCAGGTGATCGGGTAGGTGTTGCAACCAGACGTGGCGCCCCGCTACGGCCACGCCGCCCAGCGCAAACAGGCCGGCCAGCACGGCGTATACCCGCTGGCCCAGCAACCCGGGGCCGTGTGCGAAGGCCACCAGTGCAAACAGGCCGCAGCCCACCACCAGTACTCGCTGGGTCATGCACAGCGGGCAGGGCTCAAGGCCTAGCACCCGGTCGAGGTAGAAGGCGAACAGAATGGCCACGATGCACAGGCCGGCAATCAGGCCGTTGGTGAGTCGTGTGGATGGCAGCATGGTTCAGTCCTTGTAGCGTTCCGCGTGCTGGCGGCAAAAATCCTGCAGCTCCGGGTAAAAGACCAGGAATGCGCGCTCCAGTTCCGGCAGCAGCGGACTGAGCAGGGCGTCGGCCTGGTCCAGTGGATTCGGCTGGCGCATGCGCGTACCGATCCGGGCAGCAGCGGACGCCACCGTATCCCAGTGGCGGTATTGCATCAAGAGATCGTACTCCGCCAGCCGGCCGGCCATGCGCCGCGCCGATTCGCTGAGGCCGGCTTCGTGCTGTGCCAGCACACTGTAGACGCGCCGGCTGAAGTGTTCGAGATCCACGTCGGCAAAGCGCGTCCAGTGCTCACTGAGCAAATGGTCAAAGCACAGGTCCATGAGAATGCCGGCGTAGCGTCGGGCGCCCGCGGGAAACAGCGCGCGCGCTTCGCTCAGCGCGGGGTGGCGGTCGGTATAGCCATCGATAGCCCGGTGCAGGTCCACGCCCTGTTGCAGCCGGGCCGGCAGTGTCCCGGGCAGCGGGCCCTTGAAGTAGTCACCCTCCAGAGCGCCGGCGAGCAGCGCCTCGTCCGGCCAGGCCAGGTGAAAGTGGGCGAGGAAATTCATGCAGGTGCCTACAGCGAGGCGTACTGCGCGTAGTAGTTCGCCAGGTAGGTCTCGAAATCGATGCTGTCCGCCGCTTCCACGGCCTGCTGGGCCTCCAGGGAGGCCTCGCTCGCTGCGCGGAAGGTCTCCAGCTGCCCGGCGTCCAGGGGCTCCGATGACAATTGCTCGGCCCAGTGTCGGCTGGCTTCCATGGCCAGTGTGAAGAAGGGCAGGTCGCGCTCGGCCATTTCCGCCAGGATGCGTGCCGACGGTGTCAGCGTTGGATCGTCCAGTTTCGCGACCTGATCCGCCAGCACCCGGGCATAGCTGTCGCCGCCGTGGGCAGTGTCGAGGGCGCCGGCAATCTGGCCCAGTGCCGTCAGCAACTCATGCCCCCAGCCCTGTAGCGGCTTGTCGCCTTCGAGGGTGGCCAGCGACAGGCCGGGTTCACGGCCGCGGTTTACGACCGCCAACTGGTTGGCGGCGATGCGGCCGGGCTCATCGTCATCACACTCCGGGCTGTCCGCGATCAGGCAGTACAGCAGGAAGGTATCGAGGAAGCGCACCTGGTCTGCGTCGATGCCCACCGGCAGGTAGGGATTGACGTCTATGCAACGCACTTCCACGTACTCGATGCCGTCCCGGCGCAGGGCGCCCAGGGGTGTTTCTCCGGAACGGGCAACACGCTTGGGGCGGATCGGGCTGTAGAACTCGTTCTCGATCTGCAGCAGGCTGGTATTGAGCTGTTTCTCATGGCCCCGCTCGCCGATGCCGATGGCGGCATAGTCTGCGTGCGGCTGGACGATGGCGTCCTTGAGGGTCGCAATGTAGCTGTCCAGCGTGTTGTAGCAGACCGAGAGGTTCTTCTGGGCATTACTCTGGTAGCCCAGGTCGCCCATGCGCAGGGAGGTACCCATGGGTGCATGCAGGCTTTTCACCTGCTCGTCGAAGGGCTCCAGGCCATGGTAGTTGCCGTCACGCAGGAAACTGGAACACACCGCCGGCGAGGCCCCGTACAGGTAGATTAGCAGCCAGGACCAGCGGCGGAAATTGCGTATCAGGCCAAGGTAGCGTTCGGTAATGAAGTCCTGCAGTGGCAGGTCACTGTTCTCGGCGGCGTGGGCCGCTTCCCACCAGGCCGGGGGCATGCTGAAGTTGTAGTGGATGCCGGCAATGGTCTGCATCAGCCGGCCGTAGCGGTAGCCCAGGCCATAACGATACACGGTCTTCATGCGACCGACATTGGAGTCGCCGTAGCGCGCCACGGGTATCTGGTCATCCCCTTCCAGCACGCAGGGCATACTGGCGGCCCACAGCAACTCGTCGCCGATCTCGCCGTAAGCAAAGCGATGGATGTCCGCCAGGGTCTTAAGGCTGTCCTCGATACTCGTGGACACCGGCGTGATGAACTCCAGCAGCGCCTCTGAGTAGTCAGTGGTGATGTAGTCGTGGGTCAGGGCCGAACCCAGTCCCTGGGGGTGTGGCGTCTGTGCAAGCCGCCCGTTGGGGCCGATGCGCAGGCTCTCCTTTTCGAGGCCACGTTGGATGTCGGTCAGCAGCGCTGTCTGTTCGGCGCCGGCAAGGGCCGCCAGGCGCTGCTCGTAGGTGGATGACAAACCAGGTCCTCGGGTGGTGGGGTGACGTGTGGCCCGAGAGTTTAGGGGTGCATAGGTTCTAAAACAAGACTCCTGCGATTTCAGGCGGCGTCGAGATATCGCTCCAGTAGCTTGCAGACGAAGTTTTGCTGGATCTCCTGCTCCTGGCCGGTGGCCATCATAATGCGCGACAGGATCAGGCCGTAGCGCATGCCGGCGAATATCCAGTAATAGTCGAAGTCGTCCGCCGGGAAGCCGGTGGCGACCTGCCAGCGAGCCACGCTGTCCTCGTTGTCGGGCAGGCCCTCCAGCCGCGGCATGCCCAGGCCGTCGGCAAAGGTGTTGTCGATGAAGCAGTACCAGGCCAGGTCCTGCACCGGGTTGCCCAGCACGGCCATCTCCCAGTCCAGCACGGCGGCGACTTCACGGCAGTCCTCGCTGAAGATGATATTGCCGATACGGGCATCGCCCCAGCAGAGTCGCGTCATTTCATCGCCCGGCTGGTTCGCTTCCAGCCAGTCCAGCGCCCGCTGGCAGATCAGGTGCGTGCGGCCCTCCAGGGCCCAGTCGTGATAGTGGCGCCAGTGGGCCAGCTGGCTCTGGAGCGGGGTGCTGCCGTTGGTGGCCATGAAATCGAGGCCCAGGGCCTGGTGGTCGAGCTGGTGGAACCTCGCCAACACGTCGATACCGGCATTCCAGAGCTGCTCGCGTTGTTCCAGGCTGGTCTCGTGCATCAGCCAGCCGTCCATGTTGTAGGGCGGCATATCGGTGGGGATACGGCCCTCGGTTTTTTTCATCACGTAGAAAGGAACCCCGAGTACGGTCGGGTCCGTCTCCAATCCGCGCAACACCGGCACCGGGATATCGGTTTTTCGACCGAGTATGTCCATGATCCGGTACTGCAGCGTGAGATCGTAATCCGGGAATACGGGACGCTCGATCTGCGGTTGCAGTCGACCCACGCAGGCTTCTGTTACGTTGGCGCCGTCGGCTTCCCAACTGGCGTCGAACAGCAGGGTTACGTTGGACATGCCGGTCGCCTCGGGAATATGCAGGTCGGAAATGCTGACCGGGGTGCCCCGCTGCTCGCTGAACCAGGAGGCGAGTTTCTCGCGGGTGCCTGCAAGGTCTTCTACCAGGGGCGTGGGGCGCTGGTCTTCCACGGGGGCTCCTCAGCCGTTGGCCGGCCTGTCCTTATTTTGCCTACAGCCTAGGCCAGGGCCGACGCAGTCGCCAGAGCTGGTCTATAGTGGAGGCAAAAATGAGGAACCTGGTATGAAAATCGGACTGATCCCCGTCAACATCGGCTTTTCCCACCAGCAGGCGATGATCGACTTTGCCCGCCAGGCGGAGGCGGCCGGCGTGGAATCCCTGTGGACCTTCGAGCACGTCATTGTGCCGATGGACTATGAATCGAAGTACCCCTATGACAAGTCCGGCAAGATGGCGATCACGCCGGAGACTAATTTCGTTGATCCACTGATCTGCCTGTCGGCGGTGGCGGCGGCGACCAGCAAGGTGCGTCTGGGCACCGGTGTGAACATCCTCTCCCAGGCCAATCCGCTGTACATGGCCAAGCAGGCCGCGGGGCTGGATTTCCTGTCCGACGGCCGCTTCATGCTGGGGGTGGGTATCGGCTGGCTGGAGGAGGAATTCGATGCGGTAGGCGTACCCTTTGCCCGTCGTGGCGCTCGCTTCGATGACTACGTGCAGGCCATGCGCAAGGTATGGTCCGGCGACGTGGTGGAACACCAGAGCGACTTTATCAACTGGACCAACTTCAAGAGCTACCCGCTACCGGTGCAGAACCCGTTGCCGGTGATCATCGGTGGTGACAAGGGTAAGGTCTACCAGCGTATCGCCCAGTATGGCAACGGCTGGTACGCGCCCACCCGCAGTCCTGAAGACCTGGCGCCGCGGCTGGAAGAACTGAAGGCCGTGTGCGCCGCGGAAGGTCGCGACTACGATGACATCGAAATCACCGCCATGTGGACCCTGCGCGGTGGGCTCGACGAACTGAAGGCCTATGAAGACCTGGGTGTGGCGCGTCTCAATGTGCCGCTGGCCGCCATGCGTGAGGCCAACCCGGCGGACGGCCTGCACAAGCTGCACGAAGACGTGATCAGCCAGGTGGCCTGAGTACCGCTGGCCGGCGAGGCTAACTTGAGCTGCGCAGCAGCCGGTCGACGATACGCTCCAGGTGAGCGAGGCTCGAGCACTCTGCTGCGAAGTGGCAGCAGGACAGGTAGCGCGGCATTTCTGAGTCGCCGCTGCCCCACATCGGACGCGATTCCGGGTTCAGCCAGATGACCTGTTTGGCCCGGGCGTAAATGCTCTGCATCAGGTCCAGGCGCGGGTCACCGTTATTGTTGCGAGCATCGCCCAGGATAATCACCGTGGTCTGGCTGTCGATGTCGTCCAGCGCCAGCCGGGCAAAATCCATCAGGCTGGAGCCGTAGTCGGTGGCGCCGCCATACTGCCAGTTCACCAGTTCTACCGCCTTCTCCACCGGGTGCTGGTCGAACAGCTCGCTGACCTCGCCCAGGCGATTGGAAAACGCGAAGCTGCGCACCCGCGGGAGCACGTCGTACAGGCTGTAGAGAAACATCAGCAGGAACTTGGCGTAGGCTGACACTGAGCCCGACACGTCGCACACCGCAAGTATCTGCGGGCGCTGTTTCCTGGTGGATTTCCAGTACAGGTTGAACAGCACACCCTCGTGGGCGATCCCGCGCCGCAGGGTCTTGGCCATGTTGAGCTGGCCGCGCTTCGTCACCTTGCGACGGCGAGAGTGGCGGGCGGCGAGCTTCTTGGCCATGCGCCGCACCAGGTCCTGTACCCGGTGCAGGTAGTGGTGCTCGATATGGCTGAGGCGCGCCTTGGCCAGCACGTCGTCCATGAACTGCTGGTTGCGGCCCTGGGCATGCAGCAGGTATTCCCGCTCCACGTGGTCACGTACCAGTTCCCGCAGGCGATCCCGGTAGCCCTGCAGTTCCCCCAGCGCGTCGCTGCCGCGGTTTTCCAGGTCGACGATGGCACTGCGGATATGGCCTTCCCCGAGTTCGTCGAGAATGCGCCGCGTGAACTGCCCCCTCTGGGTGAACATCTGGATTTCCGGCAGGCCCACCGCGTCGCCGGCGCGGGCAATGGCCAGCGCCAGCGCATTGCGGTCGTCATTGCGCAGCATAGCCATGATCTGCACGTCCAGTTGGCCAGCGAGTTCCGGATCGCTGGCCAGTTCTCCTTCCAGGTCCAGGCGCGTCTCGATCCCTTCGCCGTCCACCTGCTGTAGCGCGGCCTCGGCCGCCTCCAGGTCGGATGGGTCGGCGCCGGGGATGTTGTCCATGGCGTCTTCGCTGTTGGCAGCCTGTTGCTCCTCGGCGCGCGATTCCGCGGCTTCGGGTATGCGGTAGGAGAAGAACTGGTCGAAGCAGCGGTTGAAGGTGACTTTCTCTTCCGCGGTTTTGGCCAGGGCCAGGGACAGGCCGCTGCGTAGCTGGGTCCGGTCCTCATAACCCAGGGTGGTGATTACCTGCACCGCGTCGAGGGTCTCCGCCGGTGAGATGCGCACATCGTGACTGCGCAACACGTTGATGAAACTGACCAGCCGGGAGGGCATCGACTCAGCCGCCGCCGGCGACGCCGGATTTCGGTGCGTTGAGCAGGCTCCGCAGCTCCGGCCCGGTGGCCTCGATATCGTCCTGGAACTTCAGCAGCACGTTGAGGGTGCTGCGCACGGTCTCCTCGTCAAGCTGCTCGGCGTGCAGCAGTAGCAGGCTGCGGGCCCAGTCGATGGTCTCGCTGATGGCCGGCACTTTTTTCAGGTCCAGTTGGCGCAGTGAGTGCACAAAGGCGACGATCTGCTCGCGCAGGCCTTCGTCCACATCCGGTACCCGGCTGCGCACGATGCGCTCTTCCAGCTCGGTGGTGGGGAAGGGGATGTACAGGTGCAGGCAGCGCCGCTTGAGGGCGTCTGAAATGTCACGGGTGTTGTTGCTGGTCAGGAATACCACCGGTGAGCTCTTGGCCTTGACGGTGCCGATCTCGGGGATGGAGACCTGGTAGTCAGAGAGGATTTCCAGCAGCAGCGACTCGAACTCGTAGTCCGACTTGTCGACCTCGTCGATCAGCAGGATCGAGCCCTCGGATTCGTGCATGGCTTTCAGCAGCGGGCGCGGCTCGAGGAAATCCTCGGAATAGAAGATGTCCCCGAAATGGTGCAGGCGATCGACGGACTCCGCGAGGCCCTTGGCACCCTGCAACAGGTCGCCCAGCTTCTCCTTCAGCACCTGCGTGTAGAGCAGTTGCTTGCCGTACTTCCATTCGTACAGGGCCTTGGCCTCGTCCAGGCCTTCGTAGCACTGCAGGCGAATCAGCGGCAGCTCCAGCAACCGGGCGGTGGTCTTGGCCAGTTCGGTCTTGCCGACGCCGGGCGGGCCTTCCACCAGGATAGGCTTGCGCAACTGGCAGGCCAGGAACACAGCGGTGGCGATTTCGTCGCTGCAGATATAGCCGTGTTGCTCGAAGCCGGCCTTGATATCGGCCGCCGAGGCGAGCTGGGGAAAATCCAGGGTATTCACGTGGGCTCCTGTCGATGTGGGCGCCTATTGTACTCAATTCCCAATCTGACAGCGCACTGGCGCGGTGGGCTCAGAAGCGCAGGGCTTTCTCCAGGGCGTCGAACACCCACTGCCTCACCGCCTTGATGCGCTTCACGTTGCGCATATCGCGGTGGAACACCAGGTAGGGTTGGCGCGGCGGGATGCCGCGCGCGGGGATTTGCAGCAGGCCGGCCTGCCGGGCGAGGTAGGTGGGTAGCAGCGCAATACCATAGCCCGCCTCAGCGGCGTTGAGCAGTGTTCTCACGCTGGAGGAGCGCATGCGGATGCCAGCGTCCAGGCCGCGCTCGGTAAACCACCGGCTCTCCGGCAGGTCGCGGTAGCTGAGACTGAAGCCCAGCAGTGATTCCCGCTGCAAGTCCAGGGATTGCGGCGCTCGACCTGCGAGGTAGCCAGCGGACGCATACAGGCCCAAGGGTATTGACGGTAGCTTACGCGTGACCAGGTTGTCCTCGGTGGGTCGGGCCAGGCGTATGGACAGGTCCGCCTGCCGGCGCGCGAGGCTGACGGTCTCGTTGGCCACCTCGATATCCAGCTGCAAACCGGGATGGTCCTGTTCAAGGATCGGCAGGGCCGGTGCGAGGATGTCCGCCGCAATGGTCTCGGTGCAGGAAATGGATACCGGCTCGATGTCTGCCCGCTCCCGCAGGGTGGCGGCCACCCGCTCAAGCTGGTGTAGCCTCGCGGCAGCGCCACCGGCCGCTGCATACACCCTGGCGCCTTCGGCGGTAGCTTGGGTGCCGGAGCTGGAACGGTGCAGCAGTTTCAGGCCCAGGGCAGCCTCCAGGGACTCGAGTCGACGGCCGACGGTGGCGACTGACATCCCCAGCTCCACAGCCGCCGCGCTCAGGCTGCGCGATTCCATTACCGCCAGGAATATCCTGACTTCCTCCCAGTTCATTTGCTGTCCATTTTTGAAAAGCCGCTTTTCGATTATGGATATTCAGGCGACGGCCGCGCAAGCCTATATTGCGATTTAATGACTTAGAAGGAGCACGCCATGTCCAGTATTCAGCAACTCACTTTTGTCGAACCGGGCAAGCTGGAGTGGTGGGAGGTTCCGGCGCCGCTGCTGCGTACCGGCAAGGACGCGATCGTAAAACCGCTGGCCGTGGCGCGCTGTGACCTGGACACAGCGGTGGTGGTCGGCAGTTTCCCGATTGCCGGGCCCTTTGGCTTCGGTCATGAGATGACCGCCGAAATCGTCGAAGTGGGTGACCAGGTGACAGGCTTCGCCCCGGGAGACCGGGTGGTGGTGCCATTCCAGATCAACTGTGGCGAATGCACCAACTGCCGGCGCGGCTGGACCAATGCCTGCCAGAATGAGGTGCCCTACGCCGCCTATGGCCTGGGAACGCGACTGGAGGACGATTACGGTGGCGCCTTCAGTGACCTGGTACGGGTGCCCTACGCGGATGCGATGTTGCTGCCGCTACCCGAGGGCATATCGCCGGAAGCCGGTGCTGGCCTATCCGACAATGTGGCGGACGGTTACCGCACCGTCGACCAGGGCCTGCGGGAATACCCGGGCGAGCCGGTACTGATTGCCGGCGGCCTGGCCCAGAGTGTCGGCCTGTACGCCGTGCACGCCGCCGTTACCCTGGGCTCCAGTCGCGTGGTCTACGTGGATTTCGACGAGACCCGGCTGAGTATGGCCCGGGCAGCCGGTGCAGAGGTGCTGCAAATCGGCAGCTATGAAGCCGCCGTGCGCCACGACAGTGATTTCCTGATCACCGTGGATGCCTCCGCCCTGCCCGACGGCCTGCGATACGCGATGCGCTCCACCGCCCCCTGTGGTTTTGTAAATGGGGTGATCGGCGGGCTGGAGCCCACGGTGGCGCTGGAGCTGCCGGCGGTTTACCGGCGCGGTATTACCTACACGCTGGGGCGGGTCCACGCTCGCAATGTGATGGAACGCACCCTGTGCCACACCTGCAAGGGCGAGCTGGATCCGATGGCCATCGTCGACCGGGTATTGCCCTTCGAAGACAGCATTGACGCCATGCTCGACCCGGCGCCGAAAATCGTGTTCTCGCGCGCGGTGTCCTGATCCTTCAGAAGCTGCGCGCCGCGGCCCGCTGCGCTGCCTGTTCCTGCACCTGGAAGAACTGTTCCACGGTGCGCTCGATAATGGCGGCGGCGGGCTCCACCTCGTCGATCAGGCTGGCGGACTGACCGATCAGCGCGACGCTGGCCTCCATGTCGCCGCCGAAATACAGCTCGAGAATGTTGGAGAGGATGGCGGAACCGTCGGCACCCTCGCGCAGCGCTGCGGTGGTGTCGCTCTTGCGCGCCCGTACCGGCGGCATGCCGGCAGTGTTGACCAGCCAGGTGTCGGTGTCGGTCGCGTCGACAATGGCGTTCTTGAAATTCTGGTGTACCGGGCTTTCGGCGGCGGACACAAATCGCGTACCCATCTGCACGCCCTCGGCGCCGGCGGCGAATGCGGCCGCCATGCCGATGCCGTCGCTGATGCCGCCGGCGGCGACCATGGGGATATCACAACGGCGGCGGATGCCCTGCAGCAAGGGCAGCAGGCCGACGGGGTCGGGGTTCTTGAAACCGCCGCCCTCGGTGCCCTCGACGATCAGCCCATCGACGCCGCATTCCACGGCTTTCATGGCGCTCTTCAGGGTGGCCACCGAGTGATACACGGTGATGCCGGCGTCTTTCAGCATGCCAATGAACTTGGCCGGGTTGCCCGCTGAGGTGGTCACGAACTTCACGCCGTGCTCGACCACGAAGCGCACCATGCTGTCGTCGCGCAGGAATAACAGCGGCAGGTTGACGCCGAAGGGCTGGTCGGTCAGTTCCGCCATGGCGCGGATCTCCCGCTGGCAGTTCTCGGTTTCTCCGGACGAGGTCTCGATGATGCCGAAACCGCCGGCATTGCAGACGGCGGAGGCGAGCTGGGAACGGGCAATCCAGCCCATGGGCGACTGCATAATGGGATAGCGGCTGCCCAGGTGCGCGAGTACACGGTTCATGGGGTTTCCTTACGGCGGGAGGGGCTAGCCTCCAGTGGTATTCATGAAGCGGACGATGTCGGTTTCGGCGTCCAGGTCGAAATGATGTTTTTCGGGCTTGAGGTCCATGGCGGCGATGATGGCCTGCTGCAGCGTGGCATCGTCGACGGCCGGGTCCCGTAGCAGGGCGCGCAGGTCCATGCTGTGCTCGTTGCCCAGGCACAGCAGCAGGCGACCCTCAACGGTTACCCGCACCCGGTTACAGAGATGACAGAAGTTGTGGCTGTGGGGGGAAATAAAGCCCACCCGGCTATCGCTGCCGGTGACCGCCCAGTAGCGCGACGGCCCGCCGGTCTGCTCGGTGGTGGCGGTGAGCTGGTAGCGGGTGCTGATAACCTCCCGTACCTCGTCGCTGGAGCAGAAGGTCAGGGCGCGGTCGTGGTCGTCGATCAGGCCCAGGGGCATCTCCTCGATGAAGGAAATATCGAGGCCGCGGTCCAGGGCAAAGTCCACCAGGTCGAGAATCTCCTCCTCGTTGCGGCCTTTCATGATCACGGCGTTGAGTTTGATCTTCTCGAAGCCTGCCGCCCGCGCTGCGTCGATACCGGTGAGCACCTGCTTGAGGTCGCCGGTGCGGGTGATGCGCCGGAATTTGTCGGAGTCCAGGCTGTCCAGGCTGATATTGATGCGCTTGACGCCGGCCGCCCGCAGCGGTTCGGCGTAGCGGTCGAGCTGGGAACCATTGGTGGTGATCACCAGCTCCCTGAGGCTGTCGATGGCGCCGAGCTGTTCGACCAGGTGCATCACATTGTGGCGCACCAGCGGCTCACCACCGGTCAGGCGGATCTTCTTGACACCCAGCGCTGCGAAGGCGGCGCCCACCCGGTAGAGTTCCTCCAGGGTGAGTACCTCGGCGCGGGGCACGAAGGTCATGTCCTCGGCCATACAGTACACGCAGCGGAAATCGCAGCGGTCCGTCACCGACAGGCGGATGTAATCTACGGTGCGGCCGAAACGGTCGACCAGGGCGGGTGAATTTTCCATAGCCTGCCGATTCTACTGGGAATAACGCCGCTGCTCTAGACCACCCTTTACGGGGCCGGCGCCGCCCTTGCTACACTAGGCCGTCCTCGGAAGGAGAATAACAATGGCAGGGCGGCTGAACGGCAAGCGCATTTTGATGACCCAGGCGGACGACTTCATGGGCCCCACCTTCAGCTCGGCATTTCGCGAGGAGGGTGCGGAGGTGGTCGAGGACCGCAGCGATCTCACGGTGCCGGAGGCGGCGGCGCAGGCGGTGGCCAACGCCGGTGAAATCGACGTACTGGTGGCCAACCTGGCGGCGCCATCCGATGCGGCCTACGCGGTGAAGGTTTCCGACGAGCGCTGGAATCGCCTCTTCGATGTGATGGTGCACCCGCTGCACCGGCTGGTGCGGGCGGCTCTGCCCGGCATGATGGAGCGCCGCGCCGGCAAGATTTTTGTGGTTGGCAGCGCCACCGGGCTCAAGGCGGCCCCGGGCACCGCGCCCTACAGCGCCGCGCGCAGTGCCCAGGTGGGCTACGTGCGCAGCGTGGGGATAGAGGCGGCGCGCTTCAACGTGCAGATCAACCTGATTGCCCAGCATTTCGTGGAAAACCCCGAGTACTTTTCCGAGGAGTTCCAGCAGACCGACGCCTTCAAGCGGTTGCTGGCGGAAGTGCCCGCCGGCCGCCTGGCGCGCCCGGATGAGGACGCGGCCCTGGCGGTATTCCTGGCCTCGAACGAGTCCGACTTTTTTGTGGGCCAGGCGATTCCGTTTTCCGGCGGCTGGGCCCAGTGATGCCAGGGCGTCTCGCGAGGTTCCCGGTCCTCCGGTGGCTCATCCCGGTGAAGCCTCTCACCCTTGCGCTGGCTCTGGCGCTATCACTGCAGGCCTGGGCGGAAGCGCCGGCGGGCAGCTGCGACCCGGTCGACGGTATCAGTTCCATCTGCGGCCTGATGGCGCCGGAAGATATCGAAGTGCTGCGCGGTGGCCGCTTCCTGGTGTTCAGCCAGATGCACGAAGGCCTCGGCCTGTCGCTGCTGGATACCCGCGACGACAGTGTGCGGCCGCTGTACCCGCCGGGTGCCAGCCAGGCCGAGCCCGGCTGGGGGGAACCGGGCTGCCCGGCTCCAGGCGACGGCGAGGTGTTGCTGCATGGCATCCACCATTTGAAGCGCAGCGACGGCCGCCTGCAGGTGCTGGCAGTCAATCACGGTGGCCGGGAATCGGTGGAGTTTTTTGAAATCCTGGAGCTTCGCGACGAGCTGCCGGTGGCAGTGTGGCGTGGCTGT
This sequence comes from Halieaceae bacterium, assembly GCA_965229625.1. Lineage (GTDB taxonomy): Bacteria > Pseudomonadota > Gammaproteobacteria > Pseudomonadales > Halieaceae > JANQIO01. The sequence continues at coordinate 2,208,119 of CBDDJJ010000001.1, read as the reverse complement.
GTCATTACGCCGGAACCGCTGTACTTCAATGACGTGGTGGGCCTGTCGGACGGTGGCTTCCTCGCCACCCACATGTTTGATCGCCATGCCCAGACCTGGGGTGCCATCAAGGCCCTGGCAGGTTCCGAGACCGGCCGCGTGCACCGCTGGCGGCCCCAGACCGGCTTTGAGGCGGTGCCCGGCACCCGTGTGCGCATGGCGAACGGCATCGCCATTGCGCCGGATGAACAGCACTTCTACCTGAATGCCTATCTCGGCAGCGAGGTGCGTAAATACCGGCTGGACGGTGGTGAACCGCTGTCGATCCTGAAAATCTCCCGCCCCGACAACTCGGCCTGGGACAGCCGCGGGCGGCTGTTGGTGGCCAGCCACGATGACAGCCTGCGCGCGATTGTGGACGGGCTGCCCAGCAGCGACGGGGCGCCGGTGGACCTGGCTTTCCACATCGTCGCTATCGATCCTGACAGCCTTGAGACCGAGGTGGTGCTGGAGCGAGCGGGAGCGCCGATGGGTGGCGCGACGGTGGCAGTGGACGCGGCGGGCCACCTGTACATCGGTTCCTACGCCGGGGATCGCATCATCAAGTTTCCGTTGACGCTGTCCCGGTGAGCACTGGTCCGGTCCGCAGCCTGGCCCTGTTTGCCGGCCCCTTGCTGGCGGGCCTGGTGCTGGCTGGCATGCTGCAGGCCGGCTATTCCCGCGAGATAGCCGTCACCGCGCTGGTGGCCACCTGGTGTGTGGTGTGGTGGATTTTCGAGCCGGTGCCGATCCCCGTGACCTCGCTGCTGCCGCTGGGGATTCTGCCCCTGATGAACGTGCTCACCCCGGCCGAGGTGGGCGCGGCCTATGGCAGCCCGCTGATTTTGCTGCTGCTGGGAGGATTTATCCTGTCCCGCGCGATGGAAACCAGCGGCGCCCACCGCCGCGTGGCGCTGAACATGATGCGGCTGTTCGGGGCCGACAGTGATCGCCGGCTGGTGTTTGGGTTCATGGCCGCCTCCGCCACCCTCAGCATGTGGATCTCCAACACGGCTACCACTCTCATGCTGCTGCCGGTGGCCATGGCGATTATCGAGCGCGCCCGGGGTGAGGCACTGGCCGTGCCGCTGTTGCTCGGCATGGCCTATGCCGCCAGCGTGGGAGGTATCGCCACCCCCATCGGTACGCCGCCCAACCTGATCTTCATGCAGATATACACTGAGACCACCGGGGGCGAGGTCAGCTTCGGCCAGTGGATCAGCTGGGGCCTGCCCGTGGTGCTGGTGATGGTGCCGCTGATGGGCCTGTGGCTGACTCGCCAGCTCAGCGGCTCCAGTGAGGTTGACCTTCCCGAGTCCGGCGCCTGGCGGATCGAGGAGAAGCGCGTGATGATCGTGTTTGCCATCACCGCCCTGGCCTGGATAACGCGCACCGAGCCCTTTGGCGGCTGGCGCGCCTGGCTGGACCTGCCCACCGCCAACGACGCGTCTGTGGCGCTGCTGGCCGTGGTGTTGATGTTCACGATCCCCAACGGCAGGGGTGAACGCCTGCTGAGTTGGGAACAGGCCGTCACCATTCCCTGGGGTGTGCTGATCCTGTTCTCGGGCGGGATCTGCCTCGCCAAGGGATTTGTGGCCTCGGGCCTCAGCGGCGTGCTGGGGGAATGGCTGGCCTCGCTCAACTACCTGCCATTGTGGCTGTTGATGGGCATTATCTGCCTGGTGGTCACCTTCATGACTGAGACCACCAGCAACGTGGCGACCACCACCCTGCTGATGCCGATCCTTGCTGCCGCCGGGCTGGCGGCCGACATTCCGCCGGAAGTCCTGATGGTGCCGGCAGCCATGACCGCAAGCTGCGCGTTCATGCTCCCGGTGGCCACGGCCCCCAATACGGTGGTTTATGGCAGCGGCAAGATCACCGTGCAGCGCATGGTGAAGGAGGGCTTTGCCCTCAATATGCTCGGCGTGCTGGTGGTGGCCAGCATCTGTTTCTGGCGGCTTGCGTAACAAGGTAGTTACCCTCCCGAAGCAGGACCCGCCGTGCAAGCTTCCCAGTTCTTCGACCTGCTGTGGTCAGACTTCCTTGTTCACGCGCCCAGCGCAGAGGGCATCCACAGGCTGCTCGGGGCCGGTGAGCCTATCGTCAACGACCACATCGCCCTGCGCACCTTTGCCACGCCCGAACTCGGGCTGGACGCGCTGCACCCGCTGCTGGCCGGCATGGGTTTTGCCATCGGTGACGAGTACCGGTTTCGCGCGAAGAAGCTCAGGGCGCGCTATTACCGGCACCCGGATGCCGGCATTCCCAAGGTTTTCATTAGCGAACTGCTACTCGATGAAGCCAGTGAACAGCTCCGGAGCAGGGTGCTGGAGTTGTGTGCGCAGGTGCCGGAAGACGCAGTCGATGACCCCGCCTTCCTGGCTTCAGGCCGACACTGGGATATCAGTTTCGAATGCTACAGCGCTTTGCTGCAGGAGAGTGAATATGCCGGCTGGCTGGCCGCTCACGGTTTCCGGGCCAACCACTTTACCGTCAGCGTCAACGACCTGTCGGGCTATGGTTCGTTGGCCGCGGTCAACCGGGCGCTGGTAGCCGCGGGTTACCTGTTGAATACCTCCGGCGGTGAAATCAAGGGGTCACCGGCCGTACTGCTCGAGCAGTCGTCGACACTTGCCGACCGCGTGAGCGTTGAGTTCATTGAGGGCGCACGGGTTATTCCGGGCTGCTTCTACGAGTTCGCCCGGCGTTACCCCGGGGCAGACGGCGGCCTCTACCAGGGCTTCGTGGAAGCCAATGCCAACCGAATTTTTGAAAGCACCAATGCGCTGGATGGCTGAGCTAGCTATCCGGCCGGAGATCCTGGTCCTGCCCGGAATCGGGCTGAGGCTGCTCTGATACTCGCGAGTCGATATAACCGCTCAGCGCTGCGGCGGCGGCACCGCCGATAAACCCGCCGAAGACACCGGCCAGGATGGCTGTGTTCGCGTCGCGCTTGATGATGTATACGATCAGGCCGATGACGGCACCCAGAAAGCTGCCGGCACTTAGCCAGGTCTTCAGCATGGTTTTCATAGAGGCTTCGTCTTGTACGGGTTCACCGCCAGTGTAGCCGATAACACGCTGCTTGTGCCTGTGCTCAGCGGTACACCTGGTCCGAGGTGAGCCGGGTGATGACCGGCGCACCTCCATGCGGTCTGATAGTCAGCGTTTCCCGCGCCGTCATGTTGCCGCCGTAGCCGTCCCAGCGATAGCGCTCCGTTCGCAGCGCCTCGACGCTGCCGCCATCGGCATCGAGATTGATGGAGACTATGGTGTAGTCTGGATCGAAGGACTCGTAGCCATCAAAGTCGCTGTCGTCCCATTCCTCATCCAGCCGGAAGGAAAACTCCGTGCTCCCGTAGCCCATACCGAAATCCATTTTGTAGTGCAGCAGGGCATCACTGGCGAAGTTCGCGTAGGCGGCTGTGTCGTTGCCGGCGATGCTTGCCTCGTAGTATCCGTCGGCCAGGTTGCGAAGCTGCTCACTGGACAGTGCTGAGCCCGCCGGGTCACCGCGTTTCCGGCCAAATTCATCGTCGGCGATGCCGGGGTAGCTCCCCAGGGCCAGGGCACCTGCCAGCACCAGGGTGCCGGGCAACAGGGCCGCCTGCGGTCCGCCGCGGCGGTCGCCAGGCTTCCACTCAGGTGGGGCGACCAGCGCATAGGCGGCCTCGCCGTAGGAGCCAGTGCCGAGGGCGCGTTTTGCCAGGCGAATGAAGCCGTGGAAATAGACGGTCAGCGGATTGACCGAGTCAATCTGTTGGGTGAGGCCGAAGTTCACTGCCTCCTGCTCTTCGGCAAAGCTGCCGAACAGGCGGTCCCAGATGATGAAGATGCCGCCATAGTTCCTGTCAATGTAGGGCTCATTGGTGCCGTGGTGCACCCGGTGGTGGGAGGGTGTGTTCATCAGCCACTCGATGGGCCGCGGCAACTTGCCGATCAACTGGGTGTGGAGGATGGTCTGGTAGAGCTGTACAAAGGCCTCGCAGGCGAAAATCAGGATCGGGTCGAAGCCCACCAGCGCCAGCGGCAGGTGGAAGAACACTGGCCAGAAGCCGTCCAGCGGGCCAAAGCGGTAGGCCACGGAGATGTTGAAGTACGGGGAACTGTGGTGCACCGAATGGGTGGCCCAGGCCAGTCCTACCCGGTGGCAAAAGCGGTGCTCCCAGTAGTAGGCGAAGTCACACAGCACGACCAGCAGGGCCACCGACCAGGGCGTGACCGGAATCTCGAGCAGGGCGAAATTCAGGTAAGCCCAGTAGAACACCGAGACATAAGCCGCGGCGATCAGGCCGTAGGTAACGACGATAAAAAAACCAAAGGTGAGAAAGCTGGCCAGGGAGTCCCCCGCCAGGTTCCAGCTCAGGCGCCGCTTCAGGGCCAGCCGCAGCATCTCGACGCAGAACAGGCCGATAAACGCGACTGCGCCCCAGCTCTCCAGCCAGGTTTCAAGGTTCGCGACGGCCTGGGCCGATAGTGCAGTGTTGATCCACTCCATCACAGCGTCTCCAGTAAACGCAGCGCCGCTGCTTTCGAATCCGCGAACAGCGCGCCGGCAGGCATTAGCGGCGCCATGGAATCGGCGTTGAAATACAGGGCGACGATACCCGTGGCGACGGCCTGCACGGCATCGGCACTCGCCCGGGGATACTCGGCGGCAAGTTCCCTGGAGAGGTCGTTCACGAAAGACTGATACCAGCGCCTGAGCATGTCGCTCAGCGCGGGCCGCCCCTGGGCGGCCACCATCAGGGCCTGGTACAACAGGATGTCGTGGCTGGAGCTGGCATAACGCGCATCGAAGAGCAGCTCGATGGTCGCCCGGCAGCGCCCGGTTGCCGGCAGGTGGCGCTGGAGCTCGGCGTCCTCTGCCTCGCTCCGTGCCGCGAAACGTGCCATTAGCGCATCCAGCAGGTCTTCGCGGTTGCCGACGTAGTGATGCAGCAGGGGGCGTGCCAGGCCGCATTCATCAGCAACCTTCTGAAGGGTGGCGCCCTCCACGCCAAAGCGCACCACGCAACGCTCGTAGGCGTCGAGAATCTCCTCGGTGCGCTCCGCTTTCTTGCTGGGTCTCGCCATGCTCCTGCCCATTAATTGGCAATGTTGCCAATTATTAGGCCGAAGGATTAATTGTCAATGCTGTCAATTAACTAGTTGCAGAGACGTTGGTGACCGGCGCAGGGCACCGGCGGCTTCAGGTGCTGAAGGATTCCCCCACCATCTGCTCGGACACTTCCCACAGCCGCTCGGCGGTAGACAGCTCCAGGGCATAGGCGCGCACGCCGTGGCTGGTGGATTCGTTCTCGATGGGGGCAACGCCGCAATCTTCGAGGTAGACGCCACCCTGGCCCTCCAGCTCCGGCGCCGTGGCGGCGTAGACGGATGTGGCGGCGCCGGCGGCAGTGGATTTCAGGGTCCAGTTGCCGATTTGCTCGGCGCGGGCGTTGATCAGGGCGCGGTCTTCTTCATCCATGTGGCGACCCAGCTCGGTTTCGATAACACCGGGGTGCACGGCATAGACACGTACGCCCCGATCGCGCAGGCGTGTGTCCAGGGCGACGGCAAACAGGATATTGGCAGTCTTGGACTGGCCGTAAGCGGCCCACTTGTTGTAGCCGCGTTGGGAAAAATCCAGGTCGTCGAAATCCACGGGCGACATGTGATGAGCCCGCGAGCTGAGGGCGACCACCCGAGACGGCGCACCCTTGAGCAGCGCCGGCACCAGGCGGTTGGTCATCAGGAAGTGGCCAAGGTGATTGGTGCCAAACTGCAGCTCGAACCCGTCCTCGGTCCGGCCCTCGGGGCAGGCCATGACGCCGGCGTTATTGACCAGGATATTGAGTGTGTCGTAGTGCGCCAGGTAGTTGTCAGTAAAGGCGCGGATGCTGGCCAGGGAGCCCAGCTCCAGTTCCATCACGTCGACTGCACGGTTGCCGGTGGACTCGCGGATAGCGGCGGCGACTTCCTCGCCGCGTGCCATGTTGCGCGCTGTCAGGGTCACTGCAGCACCGTGGGCGGCCAGGGTGCGCGCGGTTTCCACGCCCAGCCCGGCGCTGGCGCCGGTCACCAGGGCACGGGCCTCGGTCAGGTCGATGCCTTCCAGTACCTGGTCGGTGGTGGTGTCGTGGCCAAAGTTGGCGCGGTCGCTCATGACAGTCTCCTTATCGTTATTGTGCTGACAGCTTGGCGGTGCAGTGGTGCGCCTGCCCCGGGCTGGCCGGGGCAGTGTGTGCGGAATCTACAGCAGCTCCATCATCGCTTCAGCGGAGCTCACCTCGATGCCGGCGCCGGGCTCAACGTTCAGGTGGGTCACGCTGCCATCATCGACGATCATGGCGTAGCGCTGGCTGCGAGTGCCCATGCCAAACCCGCTGCCGTCCAGCACCAGGCCGAGGGCCTCGGTAAGTTCGGCGTTGCCGTCCGCCAGCATGAGAATTTCCGAGGCGTTCTGGGCTTCACCCCAGGCGCCCATCACGAAGGCATCATTCACTGACAGGCAGGCGATGGTATCCACACCCATGGCCTTGATCTTGTCCGCATTGACGACGAATCCCGGCAGGTGGGTCATCGAGCAACCCGGTGTAAAGGCGCCGGGTACGGCGAACATCACCACCTTCTTGCCCGAGAAGACCTCGTCGGTCGTAATGTCTTGCGGACCCTGGGGGCCCATCATCTTGAGGGTGACGGCAGGTACTTTGTCGCCAACTTGAATGGTCATGCTAATCTCCAGTAACGGTAAGGCGCCATTGCGGCGCGAGGTTTTCGGGCTGTGGCCCACTGCGCAAGAGTATAGACCCTGAGCCGGGCTGTTGATGCAATGTTCCCTCTGTAGCGGTTCTGAGCCGGCGTTGTTTCATCGCGACGCCCAACGCGAGTACCTGCGCTGCGGGGAGTGCCGGCTGGTCTACGTGCCGCCACATCACTTCCTCGACCTCGAGTCTGAGCGCGCCGAGTACAGCCTGCATGAAAACGACCCTGCGGACGTGGGCTACCGGGAATTTTTGAGCCGCCTGGCCACGCCACTGACACAGCGCCTGCAGGCCGGCGCCCGCGGCCTCGATTTCGGCTGTGGGCCGGGCCCGGCGCTGGTTGCCATGTTGCGGGAATCGGGCTTCGAGGTGGCACAGTACGACCCGTTTTTCTTCCCTGATCGAACCCCGCTGTCGCGACGCTACGATTTCATCACCGCCACTGAAGTGGTTGAGCACCTGCACCGTCCCGGCGAGGAGCTGGAAAGACTGTGGGCCATGCTGCGGCCCGGCGGCTGGCTGGGAGTGATGACCAAGCTGGTGATCGACGCCGCGGCCTTTGCTGACTGGCACTACAAGAATGACCTTACCCATGTGAGCTTTTTCTCGCGGGAAACCTGGCAGTGGTGGGCCGAAAGTCACCAGACCCTGCCCGAGTTCATCGGCGCCGACGTTATCTTGCTGCGGCGGGGGCGATGATGTTGCGGTATATGCTGCGCACCTGCTCGTAGAAGTCGCGCTGCTGCTCCCCCAGGTAGGGCGCAATCATGCTCATCACCTGGTACACACCCTTGTGGATGATCAGCGCCGGTGGCCGCTCCTGGTGAAGCAGGTGATCGTAGTTGAGCCAGTAGGTCAGTAACAACACCATGTTGTCGACCAGCGCCTCGGCTTCCTCCCGACTGGTGTTGACGACCGCGGCGTTGCTGAGTGTGCCCCAGAACGCGGTGATGGCCGCGTGCTTGAGATCGACAATCCTCCGGAAACGCCGGTCGAGGTCCGGATAGCGGCCCAGCAGGTCGCTGAGGTTGCGGTACAGGAAGCGATAGTTGTACATCTCCTCGAAGACAACGTAGAGGTAGAACCAGTTGTCCTCGACGCTCAGCGGCCGGTCGATGGGGGCGTTGAGAATCTCGGTAATGCCGTGCTCATACTGGCTGAAGAGCTCGGCAATCAGTACATCCTTGCCCTTGAAGTGGTAGTACAGGTTGCCCGGGCTGATATCCAGTTCATTGGCGATATCCACCGTGGTGGTATTGGCCTCTCCCTCGTGATTGAACAGGGCGAGGCTGGTCTGGAGGATGCGATCCCGGGTTTTCATTCAAGGCAGGGCTAGCGTTTCTTGCCCGGTGCTTTTTTACGCGCGGTGGAAGCCTGTTTCTTTGCCGCCGTCTTGCGGCCAGCGCCTGCTGCCTTTGCGGCCGCCTTCTTCCGGGCCGGGGCCTTTTTCTTCACGGCCGCTTTTTGTTTGGCAGCCGCTTTTCTGCGCGCCGGGGCTTTCTTCCCAGCGGCAGCTTTCCTGCTGGCGGCTGCTTTACGCGTGGGCTTGCCGGCGCCTGTGGCCGACAGCAGCGCATCGAGTTTTTCCTCGAGGGCATCAAGACGGGCGTTGATGGTATCCAGTTCGTCGCTGCGGCCCAGGCTGAGATTGAAGGTTTCGCGTACCCGGCCGATACGCTCCTCGACACTGAGGCCGCCGGTCTTGCGCATGCTGGACAGGGAATCGCGTACTTCGTCCTCCAGCCGGCTGCCTTTCTCCACCAGCTCCCGGAACAGTCGCGGCGGCTCGCGCGCCGCTTCTTCCAGCTTGCCCTGGGCGTCGCGGATTGCCTTGCCATAAGCTCCAAGACCGGCCAGCCAGATGCTGCGGCCGATGTCGGAGGGCTTGTCGGGGTTGTCATTGCTCACGATCGAGACCTCGGTGGGGGGGAGGCTTTCGATCATACAAAAAAAGGGGGTCGCGAGGACCCCCAAAAAGATGCGCTCGAGGCGCATAGTAGAACCTGGACGTTCAGTCCTGAATACAGACTCTGGCCTTATCAGGCCGCCTTGGCAGTAATCGTCTCGCGCAGTGCGTCAAAGCTCTCGCGCGCCTTGTCCAGGCGAGCGCGAATCTCGGCGCGCAGTTCTTCGGTGTCCGCCACTTTCAGTTCGGGCAGCTCGATGTCCTTGATGCGCTTCTTGGCCTGGGTCTCCACCTTTTCACCGTGCTTGACCAGTTCATTGAACAGGTCTTCCGCCTTTTCACGGCGCGCCTTCATGCGCTTTTCCGCTTCCTCGAGCTGGCTTTGCACTTCGTCGAAGGCCTTGCCGTAAAAGCCGAGGCCGGCCAGGAATACGTTGCGTGCATTTTCCTGCGCCTTGACTGCGAAAGTCGGCTCAACCGGCTTCTTGGCGGTCGTCTTCTTGGCAGTGGTTTTGCTGGCGGTGGTCTTCTTGGCAGCGGCCTTGCGGACCGGGGCCTTTTTGGCCTTGGCTTTTGCCTTGGGCTTGGCGGCGTTTGCTTCAGTTGCCATGGTTGATCTCCCTGGAGTCTTGCTCTGTTTGTGAGTGGTTCGCTGGTGATCAGCGGTATACTCACAAACTACGGGGAATTTTTAGAAAGGGCATACTAATAATCAGCCGCGCATTGGTAATTTCTCTCATTCTGCTGAACGTCAGCGGCATTGCGCAGGCCCAGGATCTTGAGCCCCGGGCCTTCGCCAACCTGCCGGTGGGGCAGCAGTTTCTCGCCGTGGGCTACGCCTACTCGGAAGGCGACCTGAACCCGGCACCGGGAGTGCCCATTGAAAATGCCGAACTGGAGGTAGACACCACGCTGGCGGCCTACCTGCGCACCCTGGACCTGTGGGGCAAGGCGGGCCGGGTAGCGATCACACTACCGCGCACCTGTTTTGAGGGGGGCGCCTTTTTCATGGGTGAGTTCATTGAGGGCGACCGCTGCGGCGCCGCCGACCCCATGGTCAGTTTCAGCTACCTGTTTTACGGCGCGCCGGCGCTCACTCTCGATGAGTTTCGCGCGACGCCCCAATCGCGAGTGATTGGGGCCAGCTTGCGGGTGCGCGCGCCACTGGGGCAGTACAACAATCAGAACCTGATAAACCACGGCGCCAACCGCTGGGAGTTTCGGCCCCAACTCGGCATGTCCAACCGCTGGGGCCGCTGGGGCGCTGACGCGTCGGTCTCGGCGGCGTTTTTTACCGACAATAACCGCTTTGCCGGCCGCGATACCCTGGAGCAGGACCCCTTATACCAGGTGCAGGCCAACATCATTTACTACCTGCAACGCGGGCGCTGGCTGTCACTGGACGGCAACTACTTCTGGGGTGGCCGCACCGAGCGCAACGGTGTCCGCCAGGACGACCGCCAGGACAACTCGCGGGTAGGTCTCACCCTGGGCTGGCCGCTGAATCCCCAGAACTCGATCAAGTTCTATGCGAGCCGCGGTGTCGCCACGCGCATTGGCAATGACTTCGACACGGTCGGGCTGCTTTACCAGTATCGCTGGTAGCCGCGGCGCCGCAGCGTTAAGAATCGCAAAGCCCTAATCCCGCGCTGCGGTCAGGGCGTATACTTGTCCATCCCGCAGCCGTGTAACCGGGCGCCAACGCATGCTCAACCACAGGTACTTACTTCCCGCCCTGGTCGTGGTGACCGGTATCGCCCTGTCGGTCCTTATCCTGACCGGCAAGCCGCGGCCGGCGCCGGTGGAACTGGAAGCACCGCCTCCGCCCCTGGTGGAAGTGATCACCGCGCAACCCGCTGATGTTGCCCTGACGGTCACCAGCCAGGGCACAGTGCGCCCGCACCGTGAGATCAATATCGTCAGCCAGGTCGGCGGTATCGTGGTGAATACCAGCGAGGATTTCGCTGATGGCGGCTTCTTTGATGCGGGCTCAGTGTTGGTGCAGCTGGAAGACGCTGACTACCGCCTTGAACTGATCCGCGCCGAGGCCCAGGTGGCGGATGCTGCGCAACTGGTCGCCCAGGAGAAGGGCCGCAATCGGCAGGCCGCCCGAGAATGGCGCGACCTCGGCAACGAGGAAGCCAACGAGCTGTTCCTGCGCAAACCCCAGCTGGCCGGCGCCGAAGCTGCCCTGGAAGCCGCCAGGGCCAACGTGGAGCAGGCCAGGCTGAACCTGGCGCGGACCTCCATCAGTGTGCCGTTCAACGGTCGGGTTCGGGAGAAAATGGTGGATGTCGGCCAGTACCTTACGCCCGGCACACCGGTGGCCCAGGTCTACGACACCGATGTGGTCGAAGTGCGCCTGCCGCTCACCGACAGACAGGTGGCGTTGCTTGACCTGCCGCTGAATTTTCGCAGCGCCGACACCGACAGGCCGAGTGCGGCGGTGACCTTGACCGCGCGTTTTGCCGATCGTGAGTGGCAGTGGGCTGGCCGCGTGGTACGCACCGAGGGCAGCATCGACGTCGACAGCCGTGTGATCTACGCGGTGGTGGAAGTCGAAAAGCCCTTTGAAGCGACACCGGGCAGTGAGCGGCCGCCGCTGTCCATTGGTCTGTTTGTGGAGGCGGAAATCCAGGGCCGCCGGCTCAAGCAGGTGGCCACCCTGCCGCGCAATGCGCTGCGCAACGACGGCACCGTGCTGCTGGTGGACGCGCAAGACCGCCTGGCCACCCGTCCGGTCAGAGTGCTGAAGAGCGCTCGCCGCCAGGTCTGGGTCCAGGGCCTGGCGGAAGCCGACAATGTCGTGGTGTCGCAGCCTGCCATCGCCGTGGAGGGTATGGCCGTGACGGTACGCCGTGTCGATGGCCTGCTGGGTAGTGTCAGCAAGGGCGGCGGCCGGGGAGAATAGGCATGATCGCCTGGTTTGTCCGCAATCCCATCGCCGCCAACCTGTTGATGGTGCTGATCATCGTCGGCGGCTTCACCGGCCTGCCGGCGCTGGAAAAACAGTTCTTTCCTGATGTCGAGCTGGACATGGTCAGTGTGACCATGCCCTACCTGGGCGCCGGTCCCAGCGAGGTGGAAGAGCAGATCTGCGTGCGCATTGAAGAAGCCGTGCACGACCTCACCGGTGTCAAGGAAATCCGTTCGACTGCCCGGGAAGGCATGGGTACCGTTCTGGTCGAAGCTGAGAGCGGCTACGACATGCAGCGGCTGACGGCCGAAGTTAAAACCCGGGTTGATGCCATTACGACTTTTCCGGCAGAGGCTGAGCGGCCGATTATCACCGAACTTGCCCACCGACGGCATATGGTGTCGGTAACCGTGGCCGGGGATATCGGCGAGGAGAACCTTAAAGCGCTGGCTGAAAACCTGCGCGATGACCTGGCGGCGCAGCCGCATGTGTCAGTCGTCGAGATCATTTCGCCCCGTCCCTATGAAGTGTCACTGGAGGTGTCCGAGTACACGCTGCGTCGCTACGGCCTGCGTTTCGACGACGTGGTTCGGGCCATCCAGGCCTCATCCCTGAATCTGCCCGCCGGTACCATCAAGTCAGAGACCGGTGACATCCGTTTGCAGACCCGCGGTCAGGCCTATGTCAGGGCGGATTTTGAGAACATCGTGCTGGTCAGTAAACGTGACGGCACGCGGGTGCTGCTGGGGGATGTCGCCACCGTCATTGACGGGTTTGAAGATGTGGACGTCCGCAGCCGCCTTAATGACACCCCTTCCCACGAACTTCAGGTGTATGTCACCTCCCGCCCGAACGTGCTTTTGACCAGCGAGAGTGTGGCCAGTTGGGTGCAGCAGGCGCAACAGCGGTTACCGGAGGGCGTCAGCCTGACCATGTGGCGCGACCAATCGGTGCCGTTTGCCAGCCGCGTGGAAACGCTGGTTAAAAACGGCGTCGGCGGCCTCATCCTGGTGTTCGCGGTACTGGTGCTCTTTCTGAGGCCCATGCTGGCTGTCTGGGTTTGCGTGGGCATCGCCGTGGCTTTCCTCGGCACCTTTTTCATACTGCCCTATACCGGCGTGCGCCTGCATATGATCTCGCTGTTCGCTTTCCTGTTGATTCTCGGGATTGTTGTGGACGACGCCATTATCGTCGGCGAAGCCATCCATTCTCGCCAGAGCAGCGGCGACCTCGGTGATCACGGCGCTGTCCTCGGTGCCCAGAGTGTGGTGAAGCCGGTCATGTTCGCAGTCATTTCGACCATGATTTTTTTCGCGCCCATGTGGTTTATGCCCGGGGAGATGGCGGACGTGGCGAAGTCTATCCCGACGGTCGTTACCCTGGCGCTGGCGTTTTCACTGGTAGAGTGCATGCTGATCCTGCCTGCTCACCTGGCTCATATGCGTCCGGTGAAACCGGCAAACAGCGGCTGGCTGGCGCGCCTGGAAAGGGCGCGGGAACGCTGCGCCGACGCGATGGTGAGCTTCGCCACCCACCGCTATCGGCCGTTTCTGGAGCGCAGCCTGCGCTTCAACTTGCTGACGCTCAGCCTGTTCTTTGTGGCCCTGATGATTACTCTGAGCATCTATGCCGGCGGTTGGATAAAGTCGGGCTTTTTCCCGTCGGTAACCTCAGACTGGGTAGTGGCCGAGGTCGAGCTCAAGGAGGGGATTGCCTTCCAGGATACGCTCGATCGCCTGCAGCAGGTGGAGGCGGCGGCGATCCGCACCAAGCAGGCCTACAACAGTCGCGAGTCACTGAACCGCGATGGCCCGGTCGTTGGCCTGATCAACTCGGTGGGCAAGGACAACCAGATTGATGTCTGGATGGAACTGGGGAACACAGACGTCAATATCGCTGAGGTGAGTGAATACTGGCGAGAGCAGATCGGCGATTTGGGCGAGGTGGAGGACTTTACGCTCGACTACACCATTCGAGACGATGACGAACCCATTCGGCTGGTGCTGGCCTCACCCTCCGTGGACGACCTGCAGAGTGTGGCGGATGAGCTGCGTGCCACGCTGTTGAGCTACCCGGGCGTCTACAACGTCAATGATAGCCTGCAGGCGCCTCGCGAAGAGATTGAACTTGATCTCAAGCCCGCGGCCGAGAACCTGGGTATCACCCTGGCCGACCTTGCCCAGCAGGTGCGTCGCGCTTTCTATGGTGCGGAGGCGCAGCGAATCCCGCGCACCCGCGAAGACGTAAAGGTCATGGTGCGCTACCCGGAGCAGGAGCGGGTATCTATTGATAACCTGAACGAGATGCGTATCCGCACGCCGGACGGCCGCGAAGTACCCTTTGAGGCGGTCGCCGAGGTTCGCTTCGTCAGCGGCTATCAGACCATCGAGCGCCTGAATCGCAAGCGCACACTGGAGGTCACTGCCGAGGTACAGGAAGGCAAGGCGAGTCCGCGCTCCATCGTTGATGAAGTCCTGGCCCGTGACCTGCCGCGCTGGCGTACCCTGTACCCGGGCCTCACCATGGCACTGGACGGCGAGCTGCAGGAGCAGCAGGAGTTCTCGGCGGCGCTGCTAAAGTACATGGGCCTGTCGATGTTGATCATCTACGGGCTGATGGCCATTCCCTTCCGCTCCTACTGGCAGCCGGTGTTGATCCTGACGGCGATCCCCTTCGGTATCATGGGCGCCATCTGGGGGCACATCATCATGGGGCGGGAGATCAGCATGTTCTCCCTGATGGGGGTGCTGGCCTGTGCCGGCGTGGTGGTCAACGACAACCTGGTATTGATCGACCGCATCAACCAGCTGCGCGACCAGGGCCTGTCGGTGATGGAGTCGCTGTTGCAGGGCGGCCAGGATCGTTTCCGCCCCATCATCCTCACTTCGCTGACCACCTTTATCGGCTTGCTGCCGATCATGTCCGAAACCAGTGTGCAGGCGCAGTTCCTGATTCCGATGGTGATATCACTGGCTTTCGGTGTGCTGTTCGCCACCGCGGTGACCCTGGTGCTGGTGCCCGCCCTCTACCTGTTCGGCGAGCAGTTCCAGGATCGCTTCCTGCGCCGCGGCAGGGGGCTGCCCGCCGCCGGTGGCGCAGAGTCAGTGCAGGGCGCCTGAATTCACGTCGCCGAGCTGGGCGGTGAAGTCTGAGCGCTGGAAGCGGTACTGGGTATTGCAGAACTCGCAGTCCATGCTGATTTCCGGCTCCTCATCCAGCAGCTTCAGTAGTTCGGTGGGGCCAATCGACAGTAAGGCGTTGTGGCAGCGCTCCCGCGAGCAGCTGCAGGCAAAGCGCACCACCTCGCCGGCAAACAGCCGCACCTTGTCCTCGTGGAACAGCCGAAACAGCACGGTTTCCTGCTCCAGTTCCAGCACTTCCTCCCGCTGCACGGTCTCCGCCAGGGTGCAGGCGTGCTCCCACTGCGCCGCGCGCTGTGCGGCGTCGCGGGATACCTGCTCAGGCAGTTGTTGCAGCAGCAGGCCGGCCGCCACGGCGCCGTCGCTGGCCAGCCACAGGCGGGTGGCGAGCTGCTCGGAATTCTCGAAGTAGCTTTCGATGCAACCCGCCAGGCTGCCGCTGTCCAGCGACACGATGCCCTGGTAGCGCTGGCCCTCGGTGGGCTCAATCGTGATGGCCAGGTGGCCGGTGCCGAACAGCCCGGCGAATTCCGTGGCGGTGGCGGTTTCGGCACCGCGGGCGATTGCCCGCACCTCCAGATTGTTGTTGCACTCGGCCATCAGCAGCGGCACCTCGCCGCTGCCCTGCGCTTGCAGGATCAGCCGGCCCTCGAACTTAATGGTGGTGCTCAGCAGCACCGCGGCCGCCAGGAACTCCCCGAGCTGGCGGGCCACGCCGGCCGGGTAGGCGTGAATGTCGAGGATGTCCCGGTAGGCGCTGTCCAGGTGGACGATCTCGCCGCGGATGTCAGCTTCCTCGAAGATGAACTTCCGCGTCAGGTTGCGTTCGGTGCTCATATATCCTGCTTGAAACGGTGAATCTGGCGCCGCTGTTTCTTGGTGGGGCGTGAGACCGGATGGTCCAGCATGCCGCCAGCCGCCTTGCGGGCAGCCGCGTGCTCTTCGCGCTTGCGGAGACTGTCGGCGGTTTCCTCGTAGAGCAGGGCGGCCTGCGGGGCGCCGCGGCGCTGGTCGGACAGCGCCCGTACCACCACGTCCTTTTCGTCCCAGCCCTGGCGAATTCGCAGCTGGTCACCGGCGACAATTTCCTTGCTCACCTTCACCCGTTGGCCAGCGAGCTGCACCTTGCCGCCCTCGATGGCCTGCTTTGCCAGGCTGCGGGTCTTGAAAAATCGCGCGGCCCAGAGCCACTTGTCCAGTCGAACCTTGTCCATGGCAGGCAGTGTATCAAAGCTGCCCGTCGGGCATGATCTCATCAAAGTGATGAATGCCGGGGAAGCGGGTTTCCAGGCGCTTGTCGGCCTTGCTGTCCGGTTGCAGCAGGGTCAGCAGGTGTCCGACGCCGTAACGGCTGGCGGCGTCCAGCACGAACTCGTTGTCGTCGATCAGCAGCGTGCGCCGCGGCTCAAAAGGATGGGTGGCGTGCAGCCGGTGCCAGAAGTCCAGGTCTTCCTTGGGCACGCGGTAGTCGTGGGAGACCACCATTTCGTCAAACCAGCGGCCGATGTTGGTGCGCGAGAGCTTGATATCAAGCACCTTGCGGTGGGCATTGGTCACGAGGATGACGTGTTTGTCGGAATGGTGCAGGCGCGACAGGAAGTCTTCGACGTAGGGGCGCATGCGGATCATATGCGCGACCTCCCGCTTTAACGCCGGGATGTCCAGCCCGAGCTGCTCCGACCAATGGTCCACGCAGTACCAGGCGAGGGTGCCGCGGGCGTTCTCAATCTGGCGATTGACCTGGGCGTGACTCTCGGTGGCGTCGCGGCGGTGGATCTCCGCATAGCGCCGCGGCATGTACTGCTGCCAGAAGTAATTGTCGTAGTGCAGGTCGAGCAGGGTGCCGTCCATGTCGAGCAGCACGGTGTCAATTTGGCTCCAGTCGATCACGGTAATTGCCAGATTTGGGAGGCGGGTAGTTTGCCGCCGGCCACACCCTGTGGCAACCTGAATCCATGCGCCTCCTGCTCTTTATCTGCCTTTTCCTGCCTCTCCTCGCCCAGGCCGAATGGCTTCGCGAAGCTCGCGACATGATGGGTACCCGCGTGTCGGCGGAGCTCTGGTCCGACGACCCGGCCCTCGCCGAACGGGCGATTGCCGCGGTATTCGCGGAAATGGACGAGGTAAATCGGCTGATGAACCCCTGGGACCCGGAGAGCGAGCTCTCCGGGCTCAACCGTGAAGCTCACCGGGGTCCGGTCAAGGTATCGCCGGCCCTGTTTGAAGTGCTGGCGCGCTCCATTGAGTACTCGGAACTGAGTGGCGGCGCCTTTGATGTCAGCTTCGCCTCCGCCGGACAGTACTACGACTATCGCCAGGGTGTGGCGCCCGGCAAGGAAGTACTGGCCGAAGCCGTCAGCCGCATTGACTACACCTACATCCAGATGGATGCGCGGGCGCAAACCGTGCGCTACGCCCTCGAGGGCATGCAGGTCGATCTCGGCGGTATCGCCAAGGGCTACGCCGTGGACCGTGCCATCGATGCCTTGCTGGCACTGGGGATCGAGTCAGCGGTCGTCAGTGCCGGCGGGGACAGCCGCATTCTCGGCAACCTCGGCGATCGGCCGCGCACCATCGGCATTCGCCACCCGCGCAAGAAGGACGATTTTATCGTCATGATTCCGCTGGAAGACACGGCGATCTCCACGTCCGGAGACTACGAACGCTTTTTCATCAATGAGGACGGTCAACGGGTACACCATATTCTCGACCCCACCACCGGGCAGTCCTCCGGGAAGGTGCAGAGCGCCAGCGTACTGGCCGAAAAGGCGATCGACAGCGACGCGCTGTCGACGACCACTTTCGTGCTGGGCGTGGACAAGGGCCTGGCCCTGATCAACAGCCTGCACGGGATCGATGCCATCATCATTGACGAGCGCGGCCTGCTGCATTACTCCGACGGCCTGATGGTCGGCGAGCCTCCCGCCGACGATCGCGACGCAACACCTGATTCCTAACCTCCAGGAGAACTTCATGCCCTACCGGCTACGCCTGATCCTTTGCCTGGCGCTGGTGACCCCGCTGGCCCTGGCCGACCTCAACCCGAAAGAGCCCTCGCCCTGGCCGGAGGTGCGCAAACAGCGCATCGCCAGGCTGCTGCCACAGGCCATGGAGGCGGCCGGGGTCGATGCCTGGCTGCTGTTATGTCGGGAAAACAACAATGATCCTCTCGCCGATCACGTTGGCGGTGAAAATGCCGGCAGCACTGCCGCCTTCCTGTTCTACCGGGATGAGGAGGGCTTCCACTCCCTGGTCTACTCGCCGGTGGGTGAAGCCACGGCCCTGAAAGAGCTCGCCATCCACGACGAGATCATCCCCGTGGTGCGAGGTGATTCAGCGGTGCGGCAGGTGGCCCGGTTTATCAAGGAAAAGGACTTCGGCAGTCTTGCGGTGAACATGTCAGCCAACAATGCCCAGGCCGACGGCCTCAGCTACAGCCAGCACAGGGCCTTGGCCAGGGCCCTGGGTGAGAAGCACGCGGCCCGCATCGTGTCCTCGGATGACGTGGTCTATGAGTGGCTCAGCATCAAGCTGCCGCAGGAGGTGGATATCATGCGCGAGGCGGCGATTCTTACCGCTCGCTGGCAGCTGGAGGCCTATGCCACCGTCGTCCCCGGCAAGACCACGGATGCCGATATCGCTCGCTTCCTGAAGGCGAAAATGGCAGCCGCCGGCGTCGGCGATGCCTGGGCGCCGGACCAGAACCCGGCGGTCAACTCCGGCCCCGACCGCGGTCACTCCCATCCCACCGAGAAGGTCATCATGCCGGGAGATGTGATCCAGACCGATTTCGGCATTCGCGTGCATGACCGCTGGGTGACCGACGTCCAGCGCTTTGCCTATGTACTCAAGCCGGGCGAAACCAAACCGCCCGCGGACATCCAGCACTACTGGGAATCGGCCCGTGACGGTGGCCGCGCCGCCTTCGATGCCATGAAGCCGGGGGTGCGTGGTATCGACGTCGATGAAGCCCAGCGTAAGCTGATGGACGCCAATGGCTCTGAACACGTCATGTGGAGCACCGGCCATCCGGTGGGCTATGTGGCACATGACACCGGCCCCAACCTGGGCGGCAGTCGTGGCACCAGCTTGCGGCCTGCGGCCATGAAAACCCTGAAAGCGGGCATGGTGTTCTCGTTTGACGGTTTCCACGCCTGGACTCTGGAAGGCGGCGGCCTGAAAACCATCTCCGTGGAAGAGATGGCGGTCATCCGTGCAGACGGTGCGGAGTACCTCATGCCCCCGCAGCAGGAGCTGGTGCTGATCGGCCCCTGATCCGGCCGGCCTAGCTGGCGGTGCTGTTCTCCAGCAGTGTGATCAGCTGCAGCGCCTCCTCACGAGAGTTTCCACAGACCTGGCGTTCCGGCGCAAAGCGCCGGCATGGGGATAGTCGGGCTCGCCCCAGATGCGGCATCGGTAGCTTACAGGGTCTAGGTTCACGCAGGGGATGCCCGCCGGCTTGCCCTGCGGCATGCCCGGCAACGGCCCGTTGATTGACGGCGCGATACAGCAGGCACCACAACCGGGCCGGCAGTCCATGGCTATTGGCCGGGCCCCGCCAGTTCCTTGATGATGATGCTCCAGTGGTCCAGGGCACCGTAGAAGGATTCGATGGGCACCCGCTCATTCAGGCCGTGGGCGAACATGAAGCGCGGGTTGATGAACATGCCACCCACGCCCCAGGTCGGCAGGCCGGCGCTGCGGAAGTGCATACCATCTGTACCGCCGGATTCCATGTAGGTGATCAGCTCCAGCCCCGGGTAACGGTGGTGTACGGCCGCGGCGACCGCGGCTTTCACATCGGAGCGCAGCTGGGAGACCGGGCTCTCGGTGGGGTCGCCCAGCAGCTCCCATTCCGCTTCCGGGTTGCCGCCCACCTGGCTCAGCACTTCAGCGATGGTATCTACCGGTGTGCCAGGGAATATCCGGCAGTTGATGGTCGCCGTGGCGGATTGGGGCAGGGCGTTTTCAGCGTGCCCTGCCTGCAGCATCGTGACCACGCAGGTGGTGCGGGTGCTGCCCACGTACTCCGGTTCGCGCGCCAGGCGGTCGATCGCGGCCTGGTCTTGTGGATTGTTGGCAAAGGCAATCATTGCGTCGCCCAACTCACCGCCCAGGTTCTCACCGGTCTGCTCGAAGAACTGCAGCGTCATTTCCGTCCACTGCACCGGGAACTGGTAGGCCTTGATGTTCTTGATGAGCTGGGACAGCTCGTAGATGGCATTATCGGCCCGCGGGCGCGAGCTGTGGCCTCCGGGATTGCGGATAGTGACCTCCCAGGTCGCGTAGGTTTTTTCGGCTGCCTGGATGGTATACACGATGGGCAGGTTGTCGTCGTTGAAGATGCCGCCGCCGGCATCGGAATTGAGGGCGAATTCGGCAGCCAGGATGTCGGGCCGCTTCGCCAGCATGCGTGTGGTCTGCATGCCGGTTTCCTCGTCACCGGAGAAGGCAATGATCAGGTCGCGGTTGGGGACATAGCCTTCCTGCTTGAGTCGAATGAAGGTGGATGTTAGCTGGGCGACGCCAAACTTGTTGTCGATGGTGCCGCGAGCGTAGAAGTATTCGTCGTCCCAGGTCAGCTCAAAGGGCGGCCGCTGCCAGTCCTTCTCGTAGGCTTCCACCACGTCCATATGTGCAAGGAAGGCGATCGGCTTGAGGCCGGAGGAGCCGTCGCCATGATAGGTCACTACCAGCGAGGCGGTCTCGCCCTGCGGGATTACCTCGACCTCCGAGGCGGCGAAACCGCCCTCGATGAACTGGTCCGCCAGGTAGCGGGCCATGCCGGGTACGTTGCCCAGGTTCTTTGAGGTCTCCCGCTCAATGATATTGGTGTAGATGTCCAGCGCTCTGCCGGCGTGCTCGGACTCGCTGTCGGCGGCGAGGTCAAGGCTGCACAGGAGTGCGGCCAGCGCCAGGCCGAGGCCTACCTGTAGGGTTCTCATGAGACCATCCCTGTCGTTTGTCATCGAAGCGCTGAGTGTAGCCAGTCTTGCCGCTTGCTGTCTTGCCATGCGGGCCACTTGCCTTCAACCTGAGCCAGGCAACACGATCAGCGAAGGAGCCCCCGGTGTCCCACGAAGCCGAGTACGACGACAACATGGTGCAGATGCTGGAGATGATCTGGGGCGAGGGTTACATGGCGCCCGGGGGTGCCGGCAACGTCGCCCGCATCCTCGCCGGTATCGACACCGGGGAGCGACGCATCCTCGATGTGGGTTGTGGCATCGGCGGCCCCGCCATGGAGATGGCCGACCAGCATGGAGCCCATGTCGTCGGTATCGACCTGGAGGCGTCACTGGTCGCCAGGGCGACACAGGCGGCTGAGGAACGTGGGCTGGCAGAGCGCTGCCGGTTCCAGGTCGTGGAGCCCGGTGCGCTGCCGTTTACCGACGGCGAGTTCGACATTGTGGTCAGCTCCGGAGCGGTCACCCAGACCGACGAGGTAGCGGCGCTGTTCAGTGAATTCTTCAGGGTGTTGCGGCCCGGCGGCTGGTTCTCCTGTTATGAGTGGCTGCGCACAGATCAGCCTTACTCGGAGGCAATGCACTACTGGTTCGAGATGGAGGGCCTCACCTATGCCATGCGCAGCTTCGACCAGTACCGGACGCTGCTGGCTGAGGCGGGCTTCGTCGAGGTCTTCAGTGAGGACGCCACCGACTGGTACCGGGCGGAAGGGCGGCGTGAGTACGAGCTGTTAAGTGGCGAACTCTACGAACCACTGGTCAACGCCCTCGGCCAGGACGACGCCGATCATTTCGTGGAAAACTGGCGCGCCATGCTGGCAGTGATCGATGGCGGCGAAATGAAGCAGGGCTACCTGCGTGGGCAGCGGCCGGCCTGAGCGTGCGGGCTCAGGCGGGCCTAGTACCAGACCGTGAACAAGGCCTTGATGACGCTCGCATTCATGTCGAACAGGCGCTCTTCCCCGGGCAGGGCCTCGGTGTCCCTGAGATCAGAGAAGTTGTCGTAGTCGAGCATGATGTAGTCGTACTGCAGGCTCAGGCCCAGCTTGTCCAAAGGTCCGAAGCCGATCTTGCGCTCGTAGCTCAGGTACAGCGAAACGGTCTGGCTGCTCATTTCGCTGAGCTCCTTGTCCCGCGCCCGGAAGTCTTTTTCATCCTGTGAGGCGAACTGGAACAGGTCGCCATAGAAGTCGGCGGCGCCCTGTTCGTAGTAGCGGTACTTCGCTTCAGCGATCCAGTGGCTGCCAAAGGTATGGGTATAGCCAATCTCCGCGGTATGGGC
Organism: Halieaceae bacterium; assembly: GCA_965229625.1. Classification (GTDB taxonomy): domain Bacteria; phylum Pseudomonadota; class Gammaproteobacteria; order Pseudomonadales; family Halieaceae; genus JANQIO01. The sequence continues at coordinate 2,186,141 of CBDDJJ010000001.1, read as the reverse complement.
ATCGATGCCCCAGTCGTCGGTGAAGTAGCGGTAGCCGGTGCCCAGCGAGCCGCGCCAGGGCATGTGGTAAAGAAACTTGATACCGGCGGCGTCACTGGTGCGGGTCTGCGGGTAGACCTCGGTCGCCTGCTGGTAGCCGGCGCCCGGGTCGAGCGGATCGGTCAGGTAGCGATAGACCCGGTAGGGGTTGTTCAGGTAACCCTCGTCGGTAATCGCCTCGTAGTTGAAGGCCATCAGCAGGCGCGGGCTCAGCACCTGGCTGATGCCGACGCGGTAGGCGTTGCGCTCGATCTCCTCGACGAAATCGTCGTTGCCGTTCTGGCGTACCTCGTCATCGCCGCGCGCGTAGCCAAAGGTGATATTGGTGAGGTCGCCGAAGAAGTCCTGGCTGGCGGAGAAGTAGTAGGTGTCTGCCGTGTAGTCGCTCTCGTCGCTGTTGGTGTAGCCGGCGCTGAAAATGCTTTTGCCGTACAGGTACTCGCCGCTGACGCTGACTTCTTCGCGACGCTCGCTGTACTCACTGGCGCCGGAGGTCACCACGTCGATGGAAGCACTGGAGACGTTGTCCACGTAGAAGTTACCGGAGATGGATACCGTCTCCTTGAAGTTCTTGCGCACCAGCAGTGACGGGCCGTCGATGGTGACATTGTCACCCTCGTAGCGGTGGTACAACGCATCTGCCCGTTCCTCGGGCAGCGTGACCGCCCCCGCGACCATGGGCAGCAGGAGCAGCAAAAACTGAAGTGCACGAAAAACCTGAAGGTTTCCCAGGTGAGTGCGAGGGCTAGTTACAGCCACAGCCACCGCCTCCGGATCCCAACGCACCCCGTGCACCCTCACGGGATTCATAAACATGGTGCAGGTAGGCGCTGGCGATCGGGTCGCGATCAAAGCGCATGATCGGGTCGGCCAGCAGGTGGCGCTCATAGGGCTTCACCCAGGGCTCAGGCTGCAGGCTGGCGACGCTGGAACAGGCGCCCAGCCCCAGCAGGGTAGTGACCAGTATCAGTCGGGTGGCAATCTGCTTCATGCTGTTACTCCCGGATCAGGGCGCGAACCTGCTTCTCGTACAGGTCTTCGTAGCCCGGCTTGTAACCGCGGTGCATGAAGCGAATCTCGCCGCTGCGGTCCACCAGCACGGTGGCCGGCATGGCATCCACGTCGTATTCCTCGCTGACCTGGTTCTGGTCGTCGAACAGGATCGGGAAGGTCACAGGGATCTCCCTCAGCACCTTGTCGGCCAGCTCGCGCTCCTGTTCAACGTTCACGCCAAACACGGTGAAGCCCATGGGCTGGTACTTCTGGTGCAACTCATCCAACAGCGGAAATTCCTGCCGGCAGGGTCCACACCAGGACGCCCAGAAGTTGATCAGGACCACCTGGCCCCGGTACTCGCTCAGGCGCACGTTGTTGCCATCGGCGTCCTTGAGGGTAAAGTTGGCGGCGGGACCGGAGGCGGTTAAGGCCCAGGTCATGGGTACTGCGGCAACCAGCAGCAGGCAGGCGATGATTTTTTTCATTGTGCTTCCCCCTTTTCACTCCATAGTTCGGAAGGTGTTCAACGCTCAGAAGAAAAATGTCAGGCCGGTGGACCACTCGATATTGTTCACGGTCTCGTCCGTACCAAAGGCGTCTCGGTCATAGATGTGATCGCGCACATCGATGCGCCAGGCAAAGCTGTCGTTGAGCAGCACCCGGTAGCCGATACCGATGGTGGCGGTAAACCAGTTGTCACCCAGGAAGTCGGTGCTGCCGGCGCCGCCGATCAGGTACAGGTCGGACTTGAGCGCGACGTCGTCCCACAGGAAGATCTCGCCGGGCATGATGTTCCAGCCCACCGCCAGGTTGTAGAAGGTGTAGTCGCGGTCAGCGTCGTCAAACAGCGGCGCACCGCCGGAGAGCTTCTCGTAGCTGGTGAGGTCACCCTCGGAGGTGCCGTAGCTCGCCTCGAAGAAGAAATCCTCGCTCACATGCCAGGCGCCACGAACGCCGTAGACCACTTCGCTGGAAAAGTCCTCAATGGACAGAATGCCTGCAAAGGCACCGATCTCGAAGTCCTCGGAATCGATGGCGGCAGGGGTGATTTCGCGGCGCTCAACCTCCGGCAGGATGACCGGGTCCGCGTCCTGGGCGAAGCTCGCCTGGGCGCTGCCGACCAGCGCAGCCGCTAGTAGAATGCGCTTATGCCAAGTTGCCATTCGTTGATCTCCTCATCGTCGTCGCGGTCGGTCATGACCACGGTGTTTTTGTACTGGAAGCGCAACATCAACCGGCGGGTCAGGTAGACCCGTATGCCGGCGCCCACGCTGGCCACGTTGTCGGTGCGGTCGCTAGTTTCCACCAGGGTGGAGCGGGGGCTGGTTTCACGGATGCCGCCGCCGATGCTCACGAACGGCGAGTAGCGCCACTCCGGGAACATCTGGTGTACCAGGTTGACGGTGCCCTGGCGGCCGTCTGAAAAGTCGCCAAAGTTCTCTGTGTAGTGGGTCTCTATCGACAGGTTGCGGGTGAAGTGCCAGCCGCCGTAAACGGTGACGGCATCAGTGTCTTCGAAGTCACCGGCCATCAGGCCCACTTCCCAGCGCCGGTTGTAAAAGCTCTCCAGGTCCGGCGCCTTGAACGCCAGTGGATCGCCGGCGGCATCCACCGTGCGGCCGATATCGTCGATATGGGCCCAGCCCTCGACGCCGCGGTAGTTGCGCAGCTTGATCCAGTCGGTCTTGCGCTTCAGCAGGGTAATCAGCTCGCCGCGTTCAGCCACATAGAACACCGGGTAGCCACGGCCCGGGGCGGTGCGCATTTCGATGAAGGCTTCCACGACCGTGCTCTGCAGATACTCTGTCTCCGCCAGGCTGGGGCTGGAGAGGAGCAGGACGAGGAGGGGGGTGAGAAGGAAGCGCATCTAATCGTCCACCAGTCGCCCGTCGAAAGGGTTGTTGTAGTACTGGGCGCCGATGTCCAGCCACTCGCTGATCAGGCGCAGCTCCGCCGGGCTCAGCATGCCGGTGTGGTCTACCGTGTTCTGGGTGCGCGGTACGGGAACGCCCCCGTCCTCGGTGCAGTTATCTGGCAGTGCAGGTGCCGGGCCCAGGCCACAGCTGCCGCCTTCGAAGCAACTGAAGAAGCGGCCGCTGCTATTGGCGCGGCCTGCGCGCATGGGCGAGCCGACACCCACGGTCTCGGTAAAGGTCAGTACGTTGCCTTCCTCATCGATCTCCGTGCACAGGCGCTGGCGATCCGACACATTGCCGGCATTGTCGATCCACTGTTCCACATCGCCGCTGAGAAGCTCGCGATAGGCACGAAGGTGCTCGGGGTCGATATCGGAGGCCACCGCCTCGAGATCGAGCTGCCCCGCCGGCACGACCATGTCGGACTGGCTGTTGTGGCAGCCCAGGCAGTTATTGAACAGATTGCCTTCGGCATCGGCGACTTCGGTCCGGGTGCGTTCCCAGATCGGCTGGATATGGTCTTCGTAGTTGATGACGATACGGTCCGGCGCGTCCGGGTCCAGGTTGTTGACCACGATCGGGTACTCATCGGGAATGCCTTCCCAGGTCGGGTCGTAGTCGCGGTCCTGTATCGGGGTTTCCGGTGGCAGCGTCGGGGCGGTCCACTCGTCGACGTAGTTGGGGGCGAGTATCAGTTCCCGCGCGGCAGCGGTTTCATTGCCCAGCGGCCGGTGGAAATCCCAGGTGGCGGCCATGGATACGCCAGGCTCGGTAGCGAACAGCCGGTCAACGTCGGTGTCAGGGAAGCCCAGGCCGCCGCCGACCACGTCCACGGCACCGGGGTTGGCGCTGGGCAGCTGCGCATCGAGGCGGCCGTGGGGCAGTTCGCTGCCGCGCTCGTGACAACCACTACAGCGCAAGACCTCTCCCGGGCCAAGCTGCAGCCAGTAGTCGTGGCGGCCGCCGATGCGGCGCCCGTCGGCGTCGAGAATGCTGAAGCTGAAGGCGCGGTTGGCGGGCACGGTGGCGACGACCGAGCCGTCCGGTTCCACCGGCACGTAGCCAATGATCTCGCGGAAACCGTTGCCGGTATTCACGCCAAAGGCGAAGCGCGGTACATCGAACACATCGTCGTCGGGCAGCAGTACCGGCAGGAACAAGCGCAGGAAGCGCGCCGGCCGTTGCATGAATGCGTCGGTAGCAGGCCGCCGATGGTTGGCAATACCGGCGGGAGACTCGTCGATACCGTCGATGTCGTAGACGCTGTCGATCATGAGCTGGCCCTGGTTCTTGAGCGCCAGGTCCGCGTTGAAGTTGTCGGGCAGTGGCACCAGGCTGGGAAAATCCCGGCGCTCCACGGCGATAATCTCGCTGATCCAGAAGCCCTCTTCGGCCAGGACTACCGGCCGCTGGGTATCGGCCAGCGTGTCGTAAACCCAGGCACCGTAGAGCGGTTCAGCGGGCAGGTCGTTGTCGTCACCCAGGGTGCAGGGAATCAGGCGTCCGGCCACTTCGGCATCTTCCTCCAGCGGGGGCTCTTCCACCACACCGTCTTCGGGATCCGGCACCTCGATCTGGCGGCACTCACTCCAGGTGACGAAAAGCCGCTGGGTACCGTCGCGCAGCGGGTACACGCTGCCGAACTGGCCGCCTCGTGACAGCAGGCCGTCAGTGCGCACCTCGGTGTCTGTCAGCGGCTCCTGCCCGCTGCCCGCGGCGCCTGCGGCCTGTGGAACCGGCTGGTTGGCAGAGACGAAGTTCTCCGCGTCAATGATGTGGATGGCGCCGCCGAGGGTCTCCGAGGCGAAGGGTTTCAGCAGACTGATGATCCGGCCATCGTCCAGTTCCCGCGGCTGCGAATACTCGATGGCGCTGCCCTCGGTGCCGCTGTCCTGGGAGTCCGCGCCGTACAGCGGTGACAGGCCAATCCCGGACGGTGCGATGGTGTAGAGGCTGATGTGATTGTCCACCGTGTTGTTCCAGCGGCTGAACAGGATGCGGCCGTCAGCCATCACGGTCGGGTCGAGATCGTGGCTGCGGTTGAAGGAGATCTGCACGAACTCGTCGTCGCGGCCCTGCGGATCGAAGATGTGCAGCAGGGCAGCCGGGTCGTCGCCGTTCTCCGTCAGCGCGGAGAAAATCTGCGCCCGCGACTCATTCAGCTGGCGCGCCTGCTCGGCGACCTGGCGGGTCGATGAAAACACGATGCGATCGTCAGGCAGGAAGTGCGGGTCTATGTCTTGGCCGCCGCCGGCCTCGAAGCCGTCGTTGCGTTTCAGGCGCGACGGGATAACGTAGCTGGGCTCCAGGGTTTCCATATCCAGGAACCACAGGTTCCAGGTGGTGTTCTCCAGATTGGCGTCTATCGGCTCCGGCACGATGCGGGCGGCAAACACCAGCTGTTTGCCATCGTAGGAGGCTTCAACGCCCTTGATATCGATGGCCAGTTCCTCGGCCGGGGTATCTTCCTCTACCGCGGCGATAGCCAGCATCTGGTCGGTGATATCGACCTCCTCCGCGCTCACTGCGGATCGGTCCTTGACCACCAGGCGCGCGCCCGGGTTGAAGTCGAGTGGGTCGCGGAGATCGGGTGGCGATTCGGGAAGCGGGCGGCGGATGAAGGCGACGGGGACTTCGAGGACGGTGGGGTCGACACCCTGCTCGTCAGTGGTCAGGGTAATGGAGTCACCGCCGCCGTCGGTGCAGGCCGTAGCCAGCGCCGTCAGCGCAAAAGGGAGAATCAGGCGCCGCCTGTAACTCCGCCGATAGCGTGAATCCTTATCCATGGTCGTTTCAAAGCGAGAGCTCGCTGCCTATTTTTTGCCGCTGGGTATCAGCAAATCGCTTGCAGTCTATAGCGCTGTTTCCGCGCGGCTCTAGCGCTTTTCGCCGCCTGGAAACGTTTCTGTGGCAACTGTCACAAATACTTTGTTTGGCGGGGGAAACGTGAAAATTCCTCAACCATACTGCGACGAAATCATGCACCGTGTTACTGATTCGTTGTGGTAAGTCGTTATGAAAAACCACTTTATTTCTAGCGTCCTGTGCCTATCCCTGCTGGCCCTGTCGGTGTCATCCGCGCAGGCGGGTCCGCGCGAGCAGGCCAGACGCATACACGATCGCCTCACTGGCGTGCCGCCTTCAGACGCCATGCTGGATGCGATGACCGATGCCATCACCTCCGGCGGCGGCCTGGCCGAGGCCGCCTACTATGCGATGGACGGTGCACCGGGCGTGGAGGCCACCGGCGACTTCTACACGGTGACCCTGAAGAACTGGGCGACGCCCTGGACCAATGAGGCCATGGACGTGTTCGCCCCCCTCAATGACTACACCGCCACCGTCATTGGCATGGTGCGCGATGAAGCCGATTTTCGAGAGCTGCTGTCGGGCGACGTGATTTACACCGGCAACGTGCCCGGCATTCCCGCCTACTCCGTGAGCAACAATGCCCACTACGAACAACTCGAGGCCAGCGGCGCCAATCTCGGCGACGCCGGCGTCCTGGTGCGTGGTTCCCAGAGCACCGTCACGGGTTTCCCGCCGGCAGCCTCCGCCGGTGTGATGAGTACCCGGGCAGCGGCGCGGGCTTACTTCGTGGATGGCACCAACCGCGCCATGATCCGGTTCACATTGATCAATCATCTGTGCAAGGACCTGGAGCAGCTCAAGGATTTCACCCGGCCGGTGGACCGCATCCGCCAGGATGTCTCGCGCAGCCCCGGCGGTGACAGCACCCTGTTCCTGACCCAGTGTGTGAGCTGCCACTCCGGCATGGACCCGCTGGCCCAGGCCTTTGCCTATTACGACTGGGTCTACCCGGATGAAGACAGCGCGCCCAACCTGACCGAGGAAGAGCGCATGGACCAGGGGCAGATGGTTTATACGCCGGGGCTGGTACAGGACAAGTACTACCTTAACGACACCACATTTGCGGCCGGCTATGTGACACCAAATGATCACTGGACCAATTACTGGCGGCTGGGTGACAACAGCGGCCGGGTAGGTTGGCGTTCAGCGGCGTCCAACTCCGGCAGCGTGGACCTGGCGGTCAACCCGGATTACTCGGAAGGTGATGGCGCTGCCAGCATGGGCGCTGAGCTCGCGAATACCGATGCCTTCGCCACCTGCCAGGTGCGCAAGGTGTTCCGGAATGTCTGCCTGCGCGAGCCCATGGACAGCCCCGCTGAGCGCGCTGCCATGGACGGATTCATCGGCAGCTTCAATAACTCCCACAGCGTCAAGCAGGTGTTCGCCGAGGTGGCGGGCTACTGTGCGGCGGGCCTGTAGGTAGCGGCGGAGGAGCGACGGTAGATGAACGAGAGTCGGGCAATTCGCATCCTCTTGATCGCGCTGGCAGCGCTGCTGCAGGCCTGTAGCGGTGGCTCCGGCGGTGGCGCCAGCAACCGGGAGATCGACCTCAGTGCAGATCTCGGCAGCGCGCAATTCGTATATGAGGGCCCGCCGCCCGCCAGTGAAGAGATACAGAACTTCAAGCGCGAGTTCTATGATCCCCTGGCCGCCAACGATCGCTGCGGCCAGTGCCACACACCGGGCGGGTCGGCCGGTACCGCGTTTGTCGACCAGACCGATGTAAACAATGCCTGGCAGGTGGCGAGGTCGGTAGTGAACCTTGAAGACCCGGCGGCGTCGGCGGCGGTGCTGCGCGTTGCCAACGGGCATAACTGCTGGCTGGGTGCTGACCAGACGGCCACCTGTGCCACGACGCTCACTGGCTACGTTGAGCGTTGGGCCAGCGGCGTGTCCCAGACGCAAAGTGAAGTGCGCCTGGTGGCGCGCCGCCCGGTGGACCCCTCCGGCACCCGGGTGTTACCGCCCACGGCGGATGAACTGGATGCGCTGGGCATGAGCGTGGAATCCGGCGGTGAGCTGATTGGCCTGCTGCGCACCTACTGCAGCGAGTGCCATGCGGAGAACGCCGCCTTCCCCCAGACCCCGTACTTTGCCAGCAGCGATCGCGATTCCGCCTTTGATGCGCTGCGCACGGTGATCGACCTGGCCGACCCCGGCGCCTCCCGGGTGGTTCGGCGGCTGGACCCCGAGCAGCACAACTGTTGGAGCAATTGCGGCAGCGATTCCGCGGAGATGGAAGCGGCGGTGGCGCGCATTGCCGCCATTGTCCCGGTCACGGAAGTCGACCCGGCGTTGGTGATCAGCAAGGCGCAGATTCTCGAGGCCGACGGCATTGTCGCCAACAGTGGCGGTCGCTATGAGACCAACCTGGTGGCCAAGTGGGAGTTCCGCGAGGGCTCTGGCACGACTACCGCCGACACCAGCGGTGTCCAGCCGGAAATCCCGCTGGGGCTGTCCGGCGATTACACCTGGATGGCGAGCTGGGGCATACGCCTGGTGAACGGCAAGGCCCAGGGCAGCGTGGCCGGCAGCAAGAAGCTCTACGACATGCTGACAGGCACCGGTGAATACACGATCGAGGCCTGGGTGGCCCCTGATAACGTGGCCCAGGAAAACGCCTGGATTGTCGGCTACGCTGGCGGCCCCATGACCCGGAATTTCCTGGTCTCGCAGATGATGTACAACTACGAGGCTTTCAACCGCAGCACGGTTACGGAAGATAACAATGCCGGCGATCCGGCGGTGAGCACCGAGGACGACGACGAGATCGCCCAGGCCACCCTGCAGCACGTGGTGGTCACCTACAACGCCGTGGATGGGCGCCGCATCTTCGTGAACGGCATGGACACCGGCGCCTTCGACGAGGCGGGTGGCGGCCTGCTGACCAACTGGAGCGAAGTATTCGCACTGGTGCTCGGGAACGACACCAGCAATACCCGGCCCTGGGCCGGCGCTATCCGCATGGTGGCGATCCACAATGCGGTACTGACGCCGGCGCAGATCCAACAGAACTTTGACGTGGGCGTGGGTCAGAAATACTTCCTGATGTTCAGCGTGAGCGAGCTGATCGACGGCGAGGGCGGCACAGCCGGTGAGGAAGGTGCCTGCTACCAGATCGATGAGGACGGCAATCGCACCAACTACTGCTACGTGGTCTACCAGGTCAGCCAGTTCGACGACGCCAGCTACCTGTTCGAAGAGCCTTTCTTCGCCAACATCAATCCGGCCGGGGGCAGTGTCGACTTTGATGTGCAGGGTATCCGCATCGGTATCAACGGCAAACTCGCCGCGGTGGGCCAGGCCTTTACCAACGTCTCCACGGTAGCCAGCTCCAGCCTTGGCAGTTTCAGCGCGCCGCTGGCGGGTATTGGTACGGTGATTCCGCTGGAAAACGGCGCTGACCAGGACATCTTCTTCCTGGCCTTCGATTCTGCCGAGGGGCAGGTCTCACCCATTGATGAAGGTGCCCGTCGCCCATTCCGCTACACCCTCTCCGGCGGTGAGGCATCGGATATCGGCGTGCGCACCTTTGATGAGATCAACGCCACCTTCTCGCGGCTGACCGGCGTGTCCACCGCCAGCCCGACGCCCAGCGCCGTGACCGGCAAGACCGTCTCCGAGACCTACGCCGACGTACGGCGCGGTCTGCCCGCCAACGCCGATTTCCAGGCCTTCAGCTCGGCGCACCAGATGTCCGCCACCCAGCTGGCGTCCGCCTACTGTGATGCCCTGGTCCAGAGCAACGGCCTGAGCGCTGCTACGTTCCCGGGTTTCAACTTCTCGGCACCGGTAGACGACCCGGGGCACGACTGGCGCAACGACGTGGCGGCGCCGCTGGTGGATCGTGCGATCAATACCGGGCTGGTGGAAGACGCCATCCGGGAACCGATTCTCGATGAACTGGTGTTGCTGGTTACTGATGACCGCGACCTCAAGCCCTATGTGCTGCTCGACGGCGAGTGGGTGCCGGACCCGGATCCCGCCGCGCACAACAAGCGCGACGGGCTCATGTACTGCCTGAACGATGCTCCCTGCCCGCCGTCGCGGACAGCGGACGTGGTGAAGGCCGTGTGTACCACGGTGCTGGGCAGTGCCGTAGTGCTGGCACAGTAGCGCGCTTAGCAGAGAGTGTAAGCAGGAGATGATAATGCGCAGGCGTAAACCCCTACACATAGGCGTCGATGAGCCGCTGATGCAGCCCCACCACCGGCGCCCGATGAACCGCCGGGAGTTTATTTCCCAGGGTTTCCGCGCCGGTTGTGCCGGTCTGCTGGGTACCTCGCTGTACAGCCTGCTGGGCCCTCGCGCCCACGCGATCTCACCGGACCTGCTGGACCCGGCCTTCACCAACTATTCCAGCTGCGACCTCGGCAAGGTAGCCGGCCGCAAGATTCCCTTTATCTGCTTCGACCTGGCGGGCGGTGCCAACTTTGCCGGCGGCAACGTAATTGTCGGCGGCCCCGGCGGCCAGCGCGACGCACTCAGCACCGCGGGGTACGCCAAACTGGGCCTGCCCCCGGACATCCTGCCCTTCAACGCCAACGCAGCCACCCTCTCGGGTGATTTCACCGACGATACCCTGGGTCTGCTGTTCCACAGTGAAAGCGCGATGTTGCGCGGCATCCTGGAGAAGGCCGGCGGCGTGGCGGGTTTCTGCAACGGTGCTGTGATTCCCGGCCGTTCCGAGAACGACACCGGTAACAATCCGCACAATCCCATGTACGGCATATACCGGGCCGGCCTGCGAGGCCAGATCCTGCAGCTGATCGGCTCAGAGAACTCCATGTCCGGCGGTAACAGCCTGGCACCGGCCATGCTGATCGATCCCGAACTGCAGCCCACCAAGGTGGACCGGCCGTCGGATGCCAGCGGCCTGGTGGACGTGGGCGACCTCAAGTTCCTGCTGGAAGACACCGAGGATATCGTGTCGGTGCTGGAATCCATGAAGCGCATGACCGACTTCAAGATGGACCTGGTCAACACCCGCATCAGCAATCCGACAGATGAGGACCAGCGCCTCAAGGACCGTTTCAGCTGTGAATACCTGCGTAGCGCCGACACCCTGGAGAACTTCTCCAACCCGGACGCGCTCAACCCGGAACAGGATCCGCTGATTGTTGGAGAGGCCGGCATCTTTACTGCCGACGAATTCAATGACGACCGTGAATTCCGCAAGACGGCCTCCGTGATGAAGCTGGTGATCGACGGTATCGCCGGCTGCGGCACGGTGGAGATGGGCGGTTATGACTATCACGGCAACACCCGCAACAGCACCGACGCCCGCGACCTGCGCGCTGGCCGCTGTATTGGTGCCTGCCTTGAATACGCCCGTCGCAGGTCCACACCGCTGATGCTGTATGTATTCAGCGATGGCTCCCTTTCCAGCAACGGCGCCTCGGAGATGGTCAACGGTGTAGAGAAGTTCACCTGGGCCAGCGACAACTCATCCACCGCCGCTTCCTTCTTCCTGGTCTACGACCCGGGAGGCATGCCGCAGCTGTGGGATGACGGGCTCAGCGATCCGATGATGCACCAGCAGATCGGCTGGATGCGACCCGATGCCTCGGTGGAGACCTCGTCCACGCCGGCGGCCAATAACGTCAATCTCAATGTGGAAATGGTGATCCTCAATTACATGGCCCTGCATGGCGAGCAGGGTTTGTTTGCGACGGAGAACTTCTTCCCGTCCCAGGGGCTCGGCGATCCACTGGGCCTGGATCGCTACATTGCCTTCCAGCCGCTGCCCAGCATATCGGGAGGAGTGCTCACCTAACCATGACCTCACAATCTCACCTCCACCCCCTGCTCGGTAAGCTGCTGCTCACCGGCAGCCTGCTCCTGTACGTGCTCGGTGCGAATGCCCAGGACCTGGCGTCTGCGGGCGATGCCACGGCGCTTCGCGATGACATCCAGGACATCAAGCAGCAGACCCTGGAACTCAACCGTGATCTCTTCATTCTCGAGGAGGAGCTGCTCTATCCCAGCGACACCCAGGTATCGGTGTTCCTGTCCCTGGATGTGGGCGAGTTCTTCAAGCTGGATGCGGTCAAGCTGTCCATCGACGGCGAGGTGGTTACCCATTACCTGTACACCGAACGACAGCTCAGCGCCCTGCGGCGCGGTGGTGTGCACCGGCTGTTCCTCGGCAACCTGAAGTCAGGTGAGCACGAGCTGGTGGCCGTATTTACCGGCTTCGGGCCCAAGGGCAGGGACTATCGTCGGGCCACCGAACTGGTCTTCGACAAGCAATCCGGTGCCAAGCACCTGGAGCTGAAAATTGTCGACTCCACCGCCACGCGCCAGCCCGAATTCGCGGTGAGGGAGTGGTAGCATCGTGGCGCCCTTGCAGGCTAACCGTGCTGCGGCGAAGTTGCTTCTCGCGCTGGTGTTCTCCGGCGCGTTGGCCAGTGGTGGGGCGCGGGCAGCGGAAACCGTAGAAAGCCTGCGCTATGGCGTAAGCCTCTACTACCTGTACCAGGGTGATTACTTCCAGTCATTGACCGAGTTGATGGTGGGCCAGTCCCAGGATGAGCTCGGTCCCCACACCGAGAATGCAGAACTGCTGCGTGGCGGCATCAGCCTGTCCTACGGCATGGACCGTGAGGCTGAGCGGGTGTTTACCGCGCTGCTGGCGGAGCCCCGGGAAGGCGTCAATCGCCAGCGGGCCTGGTTCTATCTTGCCAAGGTCGCCTGGCAGCGCGGCGAGACCGAACGTGCTGCCGCCGCTCTCGACAGGGCCAGCCTGGCCCAGGCGGACATCGACAAGCGCGACGACCTGTCCCAGGAAGCGGCCTACCTGCGTGCCGCAATCGCCCTGTCACGGGGTGACTCCACGGCGGCTGAGTCGGCACTGGCGGCCCTGCCGGAGCGGTCTCCCTGGCGCTATTACAGCAGCTACAACCTGGGCGCCGCCCACGCCGCACGGGGCGAATGGACGAGCGCGGCCGGCTATTTCCGGCAACTGGAGGAAGCGGGCGCCACGGCGGAACTCCGGACCCTGCGCGATCGCGCCTTCACTGCCTCCGGCTATGCACTGATGGCGGCGGGTGAATTTGACGCTGCGCGTGAGGACTTCATGCGCGTGCGCCTGGTGAGCCCGGTCGCCGACCGTGCGTTGCTGGGACATGGCTGGGCGGCCTTTGAAAACGGCGATGCCATGGCGGCGCTGTCCCCCTGGCGCGAGCTGGGTGCGCGTCCCCCGGTCAGCCAGAGTGTGCGCGAGAGCCTGCTGGCGGTGCCCTACGCCTACGAGCAGTTGTCGCGCCCGGGCCTGGCGCTGGCCAGCTACCAGCAGGCGCGCCAGGTCTACCAGGCAGAACTTGATAGCGTGCAGGCGGCGATACAGCAGTTTGCCAGTGGTGACCTCGCCGACCTGCTGCAGTTGGATGTGGAAAACTCGGATGACTGGCTGTTTGGAGAGGACATCCTGCCGATTTCCGAGCAGGCGCCTTATCTGCGCCACCTGATTGCCAGTCACGCCTTCCAGGGCGCCATGCGCGAGATGCGAGACCTGCAGCGGATCAACCGGAATCTTGCGCGATCCACCGAGAAGCTCGCGGTGCTGGCCCAGGCGGATGTTGAACAGCAGGCCAACTGGGCAAAGGTTATTGAGGGCGGTGCCCGGCAGCAGTACCAGGAGCGCCTGGACGAGCTGGCGGCCGAGACGGAGGCCCTGCGGACACGGCTGGCAGCGGCGGAGCGTGACGGTGACGGGCGCGCCCTGGCCGACGCAACCGGGCGCGAACTCTGGCAACGGCTTGAGAGCGCGGAAGCGGCCGCCCGGCGAATTGAGGCGCCCGCGGAGCAGCTCGAGTTGCTGCGCCTCTATCGCGGCCTGATGACCTGGGATGACAGTGAACAGTATCCGGACCGCCGCTGGCGCGCCGAGCGCGACCTGGCGGAGCTTAAAGAGGCACTGGCGGAGGCGGAGCAGGGCCTGGCGCGCCTGGATGTCGCCATCGCCAATCGCCGCAGTTCCAACTTTGCCCCTCGGCTGGCAGCACTCAACACCCGGGTGGACGACCAGCAGGCAGTGGTGGCTCAGGCCCTGCTGCGCTCCGAATCCGGCTTGCGGCAGGTCGCCGTGGCGGAACTGTCCCAGCAGGCGCGGGCCCTCAAGCGCTCACTTGGCCAGTCGCAGCTGGCCATCGCACGTCTTTATGACCGCAGCAGCACGGGGGCAGGGCGATGAGAATCTTGCTGTTGATGCTGCCGCTGCTACTGGCCGGCTGTGGATTCCTGGCCACCAGCGACGACGAACCGACCCTGGCTGAACTGGAGCCCGTGGAGTTGCCTGCTGTCGAACAGCCGCTGCCGGAAGTAGAGCTTCGGGAACTGGCTGAGGTATACCGCGGCGTGCTGGAAGTCAGCGACGATCCCGAGACCCGGGTGCTGGTGCTGGAGCGCCTGGCGGGGCTGGAAATGCTGGAGGCCGAGGCCGTGCTGGCTGACGGCCAGGACAGTGCCCCCTTGTTCGATGAAGCGATTGCGGCCTACAGCGACTTGCTGGAATCCCACCCGGATATCGAGGGGCGGGACCGGCTGCTCTACCAGCTCTCCAAGGCCCACGATATGACCGGCGACAGCGAGGCAGCGATGCTGGCCCTGCAGCAGCTCTCCAGCACCCATGCAGATTCAACGCACTACACGGAAGCCCAGTTCCGGATGGCGGAGAAGCATTTCAGTGAGGGCCGCTATGCCGAGGCGGAAAGCGCCTATGCCGAGGTGCTCAAGGCTGGCGAAGAGAGTGATTACTTCCTCAATGCCCAGTACATGCTGGGCTGGTCCCAGTTCAAACAGGGCCGCTACCGCCAGTCCATCCGCGCCTACACCGGTACCCTGGATGCGCTGATGCCGGCGGACAACGACCTGGAGGCGATGACCGGTGCCAACCGGGCGCTGGTGGAGGACTGCTTCCGGGTGCTGGCGGTGGTGTTCAGCTACCTGGAGGGCGTGGACAGCATCGCCGCCGCCTACGACCAACTGGGCGAGCGCAGCTACGAACCGCTGCTGTACCAGGAACTCGGGGAGCTGTACCTCAAGCAGGAACGCTTCCGCGACAGTGCTGACACCTTCCGTGCCTTTGGCGAGCGCTACCCGGCTTCGGAATACGCCCACCGCTTCCACGTACGGGTTATCGGTATCTACGAACAGGCGGGCTTCCGCGACCTGATCGTGGAGGAAAAGCGAGACTACGTGGCGGCCTACGGCGTTTACGGCGACTACTTCCTGCTGAGCAGCGTGGATGTGCAGCGGGAGATCGCTGATAACCTGGCCCTGTACATCGATGAGCTGGCGACCCATCACCACGCCCTGGCCCAGGCCGGCGGCGACAGTGCGGCTGAGGATTTCCGCCTGGCCGGTGACTACTACCAGCTCTATATCGACAGCTTCCCGGGCGATGAGCGCGTGCCCGAGATGGGCTTCCTGCTGGCCGAGGTGCGCACCGAGTCCGGAGACCATGCCGAAGCGGTGGAAACTTACGAGTGGGTGGCCTACGACTACCCCGAGTATGAGCGCGCCGCGGATGCCGGATACGCCGCCATTCTCGGCTACGCGCCGCTGCTGGAAGCGGCGCCCGCGGACGAAACGCTGCCGCGACGCAAGGTAGACAGCCAGCTGCGCTTCGCCGCGCGTTTTGATGACCCGCGTGCCAATGCGGTGCTGAATGATGCGGCCGCCAGTCTGCTGGACCTTGAAGAGTACCAGCTGGCCATCATTGCCGGCGCCACGCTCACGCGCCAGACTCCGCCGCCGGCAGCGGACCTGATACTGCCGGCCAGCCTGGTGATGGCCCACAGCTGGTTCGAGATGGGCGAATACCTGGATGCCGCGGGCGGTTACCGTGACGTGCTGACGCGTATGCCCGCCAGCGACGAACGCCACAATGCCACCGTGGAACGGCTGGCGGCTTCCCTGTACCGGCGGGCCGAAGCCATTGCCGCCGAGGGTGACGACCTTGGAGCTGCCCTGCAGTTCGCCCAGGTCGTGGAGGAGACGCCGGCCGCCAGCTTCCGGCGCCAGGCCCAGTTCGATTCAGCGCAGTACTTCATGAACGCCGGTGATTACGCGCGTGCCAATGCCCTGCTCAAGGATTTCCGCAGCCGCTTCAAGGGCGATGCCCTGGCGGCAGATGTTCCGCTCAAGCTGGTTTACAACTACGAGCAGCTCGAGCAGTGGGAGCTGGCGGCACGGGAGCTGGATGCACTGGTGGCCGTGGAGAGTGACCCCGAGCGCAGCCGTGAAATGCTCTACGTGAGCGCCGAGCATTACGATCGTGCCGGCAACACCGAGCTCGCCATCGCCCGCTTCCGCAGCTACGCCCACGAGTGGGAGCAGCCGCTGGCACCGCGCATGGAGGCCATGCAGCGCCTCAACGAGATCTACGACAGCCAGGGCGAGCAGTCCAAGCGTCGCTTCTGGTTGAAGAAAATCCAGGCGGCCCACGATGCGGCCGGCGCCGACCAGACCGACCGCTCGCTGTACCTGGCGGCCAGCGCGTCCTCGGTGTTCGCCGAGGATGCCTACGGCGCGTTTCGCGCTATCAAACTCAAGCACCCGGTGGAGAAAAGCCTGAAGAAAAAGCGCCGGGCGATGGACGGCGCACTGCAGGCCTACCAGCGCACCAATGGCTACGGCGTGGCCGAGTTTGCCTCACTGTCCACATTCCGCATGGGTGAAATCTACCGCCAGCTCAGTGTCGACCTGATGGAGTCCGAGCGACCCCGGGGGCTCGATGCGCTGGCCCTGGAACAGTACGAGCTGCTGCTGGAAGAACAGGCTTATCCCTTCGAGGAAAAGGCCATCGCCATCCATGAAGCGAATATGCGCCGCAGCTGGGAAGGCTGGTACGACGACTGGATCAAGCGCAGCTTCGATGCCCTGGCCGGCCTGTCACCGGCACTCTATGCCAAGCACGAGACGCAGATGGCCTACAGCGAGGATATCTACTGATGAGTGCGCGCGCCGGCATCCTGTTGATGGCCCTCTGGCTTGGCGGCTGCAGCACGCTGCCGGAGCTGTCTTCGCCGCCGATTGAGACGGCTGGGGAGGCAGCGGAGCAGGCGCCGTCTGTCGAGATGATTGCCGCTGAAAACCCCTACCTCGATTCCCGGCGCACGGTCAGCGGCAGCGCACGGCAACGCTTCGCTGCTGCCACTGCGGCGATGGCGGCGGAGGACTGGGAGATCGCGCGAGTTGATCTGGAGTGGCTGATTGAAAACCACCCGAAGCTTTCGGGCCCTTACCTGAACCTGGCCCTTTTGCACGCCGCCCAGGGTGATGCGGCCGCTGCGGAGACACAGTTTCAGGCGGCCCTGGAAGTCAACGAAAACAACCTGGTGGCTTACAACCAGTACGCAATTTTCCTGCGCGAGCAGGGGCGTTTCGACGAGGCGGAGCGGGTGTACCTGGATGCGCTGGCGGTGTGGTCGGACCATGCCGAAACCCATCGCAACATTGGCGTGCTGTACGACCTGTATCGGGGTGAGCACCAGAAGGCCCTGCAGCACTACCGCCGCTACCAGGAGCTGACCGGGAATACCGATCGGACGGTAGCCGGCTGGATCGTGCTGCTGGAGCGCCAGTTCAGCCAGGTGGTACTGCGTGGCGAACAGGGAGCGGGAGAGTGAAGCGACTTATTACAGCGGGATGGCTGCTGCTCAGCGCAGCGGCGGCAGCCCAGGAACCGGTGGTCACCCTGCGTGCCACCGTGACCGGCAACCAGGAGCAGCCGAGGGTGATGTACATCCTGCCCTGGCAGCCACCGGAGGCCAGGGACTATGAATACGAGCCGGCCCAGGCGCTGGCGGACGACCTGTTTCGACGCGTCGACCGTGATGAGTTTGTTAGAGAGCTGGAGTATCGCGATGCATTGGGCAGCGCGGACTCCGAACTAGACCACAGTAGGCAAGACTGAGGGCAAGACCATGGAGAGTTATAACCTGATAGTGCGTTTTTTCCAGAACGGGGGACCGTTCATGTATCCCATCGCCATTGTATTGGCGGTCGGGCTGGCAATCGCCGTGGAGCGCTGGCTGGTGCTGAGCACCGCACGCGCCTCCAATCGCAAGGCCTTTGACAGCATCATGACGGCATTGAAGGGCCGTGAGTACAAGTCGGTGCTGACCGCCGGCAAGGACTCTCGCGTGCCGATGTACCGCATCGTGGCCGCGGGTATCGCCCGCTTCCTCAACAACAACCGGCGCGATGAAATCGAGTCGGCCATGGAGGAAGGCGTGATGGAGGCGCTGCCACGGCTCGAGAAGCGCACCCAATACCTGGCGACGCTGGCCAATGTGGCGACGCTGCTGGGCCTGCTCGGCACCATTGTCGGCCTGATTGCAGCGTTTACCGCAGTCGCCACGGCAGCGCCCGCAGAGAAGGCCAGCATGCTGTCCAGCTCGATCTCGGTGGCGATGAACACCACCGCCTTCGGCCTGATCTCGGCAATCCCGCTGTTGCTGCTGCACGCCATGCTGCAGACCAAGACCATCGAACTGGTAGACAGCTTCGAGATGGCCGGCGTGAAAGTGCTGAATACCCTGGCAGATGCCAGCCAGCTGCGGGCCAAGACCCGCGCGGAAGACAGCTGATTGAAACTGTCCGACTGGGCTTGAAGATGAGGAGCCGACCATGAAGATGCGACGGCGCGTCCAGCGCACCGAGGCAGAACTCGACATCACCGCGTTCATGAACCTGATGATCGTGCTGGTGCCGGTACTGCTGCTGAGCCTGGTGTTCTCGCAGGTGGCGGCCATCGAGGTCAACCTGCCGAATGCCGCCGCCGGCGGTGCCGAAGGTGACGAGGACAATAAACAGGTGGAACTCGTGATCCGCAAGGATTCCATGCGGGTGGATTTCCCGCGCGGTATCCGGCTCAAGGAGATTCCGATGACCGAGGACGGCGGCTACGACTTTGCCCTGCTGAGCCTGGTGCTGCAGGAAGTGAAGCGCCAGCTCCGCGACCAGGGCATAGAGCGTCGCAACATCACGCTGTTGTCCGAGGAGGGCGTGGACTACCAGACCATCATCAGCGCCATGGACACGGTGCGCTCTTTCAAAGCAGTAGTAGCGACGGATGTGGTAGATGCTGCGTTGTTCCCGGAAATCTCTTTTGGTGATGCGCCGTCTATAAGACCGCTCGAGTCTGCGGCTGACGGTTCTGAGCTGGGAGGGGCGAGTTCGGGGCCTGGTGTTGTCGATGTGGCCAGAGCTGTCGTTTCAGGTGTCGCAGCGAGAGCCGGTGAAACCGGAGGGGCGGGATCATGAAGAGTTCAGCGCGGGCGCGGCGTATGGCGCGCTCCCATCGTCGGCTGCATTCCCAGGCCAAGCTCAGCCTGGTGTCGCTGATGGATATCTTCACCATCCTGGTGTTCTTCCTGATGGTGAACAGCGGCGATGTCGAGGTGCTGGAAGCGGACAAGAATATCAGCTTGCCCGAGTCCGTTTCCGAGCAGAAACCCGATATTGCCTTGACCATCAAGGTCAGCCCCGACGACATCGTTGTGCAGGGCCGCCGCATGGGCAGCGTTGCCGAGGTCCTGGCCCAGGACGGCAACCTGATCGATGCCCTCAAGGAGGAGCTTGCCTACCAGGCCTCCAGGGCCCCGGCCATGACCGAGCAGGAGGAGGAAATCGGCCGCCCGGTGGTGATCATGGGCGACCAGGGAATGCCCTACAAGCTGCTCAAGCGCATCATGACCACCTGTGCCGACAGCGACTACCGGGATATCACCCTGGCGGTCAATACCGCCGCCACCGCCGACCTCGAAGAGCCGCTGCTGGCTGGGGGAGGCTAAGTCATGACTTCAATGACCATGCGCGTGATGACGCCGGATTTGATGCTGCCCTGGGAGTCCTCGGAACGGGAGGACGCCCGCTATCGCAAGATACTCCGCAACCTGCTCGCGGCCCTGTTGGCCTTTGGCATCGTGATGCCGTTTCTCCCGGTGGAGGAGTTGAGCCGCGAGAAGCAGGAAGCCCTGCCACCGCATCTGGCCCGGGTGGTGCTGGAGAAAAAGGTGCTGCCGCCACCACCGCCGCCCAAGCCGGTGGAGAAAAAAGTAGAGCAAAAGCCGGAAAAGCCGGTAGAGAAAAAGCCGGAACCCAAACCTGAGCCGAAACCCAAGGAGCCGCCGCCCCCGCCGGTCGACAGGGTCGAGGAGGCACGCAAGGTTGCCGCAGTGAGTGGTGTGCTGGCCTTCCAGGACGCCCTGGCGGATATGCGCGACAGCGTGGATGTCGACAGCCTTGGGGATACCGGCATGAGCCGCGGCGAGGCCGAGGCTGCCAAAACCGAGCGCTCGATTATTGCCGGTGCCGCCAAAGGCGGTAGCGGCGGAATCCAGACTGGCAACCTGAGCCGCGATACCGGCGGGCCGGCCTTGTCCGGCCGCGAGACGACGAAGGTCGAAAGCACCATCGCGGCCAATGCTGCCGACCGCGGCGACAGCACCGCATCCGCGCGTCTTGGCGGTCGCAGTGATGAATCGATCCGCCGGGTGATGGACCGCAACAAAGGGGCGATATTCGCGGTCTACAACCGCGCCCTGCGCAAGGATCCGACCCTGGCGGGCAAACTGGTATTCGAGATGCAGATTGACCCCTCCGGGGCAATCTCCTCGCTGAAGCTGGTGTCCAGCGAACTGGCCGACGAGAGCCTCACCCAGAAGATCCTGGCCCGCATCCAGATGATTCGCTTCGAAGCTGCGGATGTGGTCACCACCACGGTCAATTATTCCTTTGATTTCCTACCCTACTAGGCGATGGGTAAAACTGTCCTGGGACGACGCTGAATATCCAGGCTGTCACGGCTATCAGGCGAAGCAGTCTTCCTGCACGATCTCCGTCAGGGGCAGCTGGCCCAGCTTGGCCCAGGGCGGCTGGGTGCCACGACCGATGGCCACTACCGGGCCCATCACGTGGCCCTCGGGTAGCCCGACCAGCTTCGCCACGGCATCGATATCGAATCCGATCATGGGGCAGGACTCATAACCCATGCTGCGGGCCGCCAGCATGAGCGTTTGCATGGCCATGCCGATAGAGCGCTGGGCCTCCTCCAGTTGCAGCTCAACTCGGCCGTCGTAGAACTCGTGCATCATCGGCAGCAGCATATTGGCGATCTCTTCGGGTGCGTCGCGGTAGTAGCGCTCGGGAGATTTTCGCCAGGCGTTGGGGTCGGCGGTGAACAGCACCAGCAGGGAAGCGTCGGTAAACTGGGACTGGCCGAAACCGTATTCGTCCCTGATGCGCTGCCGTAGCGTCGCATCGCGCAGGATCAACAACCGCCAATGCTGAATGTTGTAGCTGGTGGGTGATTGCAGCGTCGCTTGCAGCAGGGTCTGCTCTTCCTCAGCGCTGAGCCGGTGCTCCGGATCAAAGTGCTTTACGGCGCGGCGCGCGTAGATGGCGTCAAGAGTATTCACGGTCTTGCTCCTGGGCATTCTGCCGTTGGTAGTTGTGGATGGTGAACAGGGCGTCAAAACCCATCTGTTCGTATAGCGGCTGCCCGGCGCTGGAAGCTTGCAGCACGTGGTAACGGTTCACGGCAGCCGGTTCGACCAGGTCGTACATCACCTGCCGGGCCAGCCCTCTGCCGCGGCATGCAGGTACCACACCGACCTGGTGAATTCCCACCACGCCATGGCTGTCGAACAGCAGCGCCGTGCCGGCGTAGTGGCCATCCAGGTGAGCCAGGTACAACGAAGCCCCGGATGTGGCGGCCAGCGCCTGGGTGGACTGGTGATCGATGTGATAGCCGAAAGCATCCGAACCGACGCGCGTCCACGCTTCGAGTTCGCTTTCACTTTCAACCCGCTGCAGCGCGTAACCTCCATCGGCATGTCGGGCGCGAGCTGTCAGCCTGCCGGGCTCCAGCGCCATTGCCGTATGGCGGCTGGCGAGCGCAAAACCGGTGGCATCCAGCGCCTCTGCAAAGGGGCCATCCTCAATCCAGATCGGCAGGGTCACTCGATCTGGCGCTGCCTCCAGCAGCGGCTGCAGACGCGCGGACGCAGGTATCTGCTCCGGTGAGTACCACAGCTTGTTGGGCCAGTAAGCGGACAGCAGCAAGCCCTCGGGGAGCTGCTGTGTGTGCATGCTTCGCCATAGCTGAGTCAGATTATCGATGTTGGCCCTTGCAAGCTTGTTCATGAATCAACTCCTGTTTAGCAGTGCGATGCCTGCGACCAGAAAGACCACGCCGATCAGCCGGCTGCCGTCGATGGGTGTGACGGGTAGGCTGAACCACCCCATGTGCCCGGCCAGCATCGCCACAATCAATTGCCCGGCCAGTGCATAGGACATCATTTGTCCGATACCCATTTGCGGGATCAGGTAGTACATGAGCGAGATGCCGAAAGCACTGAGCATGCCACCGCCGAACCAGAGGTAGAACGGGACCGCCCGCAGGGTTTCGGTCGATGGCAGTTCGCGCGCCGAGACCAGTATCGCCAGCAAGCTGAACACCACGCTGCTGCTAAAGGCCACCGCCGTCGCCAGTAGCGCATTGTCGAGCAGCTTGCCGAGCCAGGCATTCATCGCCGACTGGGTGGCGATGGCGGCTCCGGCGGAAAATGCGATGAGGGCCAGGTAGTTCATGACGCCAGAGTAGTGCTTCACACCCGGCGCCGCATTTACATATGTTGATGAGTTAAAGACTTTTTCGGATGCGGCTGAGCTGTGTGGGAGTAATGCCCAAGTGAGAAGCGATATGGTGCTGGGGAAGCCGATCACAGAGCTCAGGCCTCGTCTCCAAAAGATGCAGGTAGCGACTGCGGGCATCCTCCTGAACGAACTCGACTTCGCGCTCGTCCTTGATCAGCAGCCAGTTACGTTCCAGGTAATGAATGTGGAAACGCATCAGGTCCGGCGTGCGGAATAGCAGATCCCGGAATCCGGCGAAGTGGATTTGCAGGACCCGGGAGGGTTCCAGGGCGCCGACTTCAAAACGCGAGACGGTGCCGCGCAGCAGCGCCGCCATAGATCCCGGGAATGTGTTTTCCTCGAAGAAATTCTTGTTGTACTGCTTGCCGTCCGGGTCGGTGATAACTACCCGCAACAGGCCGGTATAGACGAACGCGAAGCTGTCGGGCCGCTCACCAGCGTGGTACAGCACTTCGCCGCTGGCGAGTTCACGGTAGTGGCACAGGGAGCGCAGCGCCTGCCAGGTGTCCGCAGACAGCTCCGCATAGGAGTCCATTGCGCGCTTCAGCGCCCCGAGAGCTTGTTCCTGTAGCGGCGTAGTTTGCGACACGGCGCCTGTCCTGTGATCTGCCCGAATAAGACTGCCCGCTACGACGTAGGCGTTCAACAAAAAAAGGCCCATCGTTGCCGGTGGGCCGAACCCGGGCCCGGCTTTAGTGGGAGATCAGGCCTCAGCGTGCGCCGGAGCCCGGAGGAGTCGCTTGGAGGCGGGGCTTAACAGCCGGCCGATTACCATGACGTGAGTGACCAGCAGCAGCGGGACGAGGAAGGTCGGGATGTACCAGGTGCCCTCGAGGTAGGGAATCACCACGGCCTGGCGCAGGGCGTTGGCCAGGTCGATGATGCCGACCAGGCTGAAAGCCCAGGTGATGGTGATGGCGCTGCGCCAGTGGTTGCGCAGAGCCACCAGCGCCAGTATCGCCAGCAGTCCGGCTGTGAAATCCCCATAGGCGGCAGCGTTTGCGAAGGTCGCCGGCAGCGCCGGATTGACCACACCCGGTACCAGGAAACTGAGACCGATATGGCGCAGGGCGTGGGGCGCAATCAGAATCATCAAGGCGACATTCAATGGCATGTCCCGCAGCCAGGGGCGCAGCACCCAACGCGCCAGCAGGCTGTAGACGAGCACACTCGTCGCAAGTTGTGTCAGAAATACGGTAGTGGGGTCCATTTCAATCCCTCCGGGAGATGATCGCTGTGAGTGGAATGGGTTCAGTGCCTGGCTGTAGGTCGGCGCCGGGCGGCGAGACGGCTTTGCGCAAGCTCTTCGCCATACCGCGCGCGCGAAACAGGAAGAAGTCGACAACCTGCGCGTTGGGCGCCAGGTCCTCGAGCGTGGCCCGCCAGATCGCCAGCCAGGGGTCGAAGTGCTCTGGACGGATGCCCGGGACCGCCTGATGTGCGGGTACCGGCTTACCCTTGTAGCGCGCGTTGTAGAATGTCAGGGCGCTCCAGAAATCCTTCATCTTGCCGAGATGGGGCCCCCAGTGCTCGCTAATCGCGCTGTCAAAAACCGGGCCGAGCGTCTGGTGCTTGCGGATGCGGTGGTAGAACTCCTCGACCAGGTTGTTGATAAAGGTTTCATTGATGCCGATGCTGGCGGCCTGGTCGACCGCCTGCTGTCGGGCATCGAGTGTTCGTTGGTCATGCATCGGTATTCCTCCGCTCAGTCCCGGCCGAGGGCCGGGGCCGTTAGCTGGACTGCCGCGTGGTCGGCGGCGGCTGCCCCGGCAAGACGCGCAGCCAGGGTAGTCCGGAAGGCGAACCACACGATGAGCAATCCGCCCAGGCCGAAGACCACGTCACCAGGGACTCGCCACCAGACCAGGGATGCAACGAGCGGCGAGTGGATGATCTCCGGTGAGCGCCCATACCAGTAGCCCTGCTCGAGGACGGCGGAGATCTGCACCAGTCCCACCGGCAGCAGCGACATTAGCGCCATCATCGCGAGCCCGGCATTGAGGGACCAGAAGGACCAGCTCAGCAGACGGTTGTTCCAAGCTGCAGCACGGGTCATTGGCTTCAGGCAGAACAGCATGAGGCCTATTCCCAGCATTCCGTACACACCCATAAAGGCGGTGTGACCGTGCAGCGCCGTGGTGTTCAGCCCCTGCAGGTAATACAGCGAGATCGGCGGGTTGATCAGAAAACCGAACATGCCGGCGCCGACCAGGTTCCAGAAAGCACAGGCGACAAAGAACAGCACGGCCCAGCGGTAGCTCACCATCCAGTCCGCCGCCTTGCTGTGACGGTAGCTTTCATACGCTTCGAAGCCGATCAGCGCCAGTGGCACCGTTTCCAGGGCTGAGAAGCTTGCGCCCCAGGCGATCACTGAGGTGGGCGTACCTGACCAGTACAAATGGTGTAGCGTGCCGATGATGCCGCCGGTTAGAAAGATCACGGTGGCAAACAGCACTGCGGAATTTGCTGATCGCGCCCGGATCAGTCCGAGGCGGACGAACAGCAGCGCAATCACTGAAGTCGCGAAGGTCTCAAAGAAGCCTTCTACCCACAGGTGTACCACCCACCAACGCCAGTACTCAGCAATCGCCAGATGGGTGTGCTTGCCCATGAACAGGCCGGCACCGTAGAACAGCCCAATGGCGATGGACGACAGGAAGAGCACCACTACGACTGGTCGGTGATCGTGATCCTGTCTGAGCGCAGGAATGATGGCCCGGGTCACCAGTGTCAACCAGATAAACAGGCCGAGCAGTAGCACCCATTGCCAAACGCGGCCAAGGTCAACAAATTCGTAGCCCTGGTGGCCAAGCCAGTAGCTGGTGTCCAGGTCCCAGACCTGCTGCACTGCAAACCACTCTCCGGCCATTGAACCCAATACCAGCACCAACAGCGCCAGCCACAGCGTATTCACGCCCAGGCGCTGGAAACGTGGCTCGCGGCCTGACAGCGCCGGTGCGATGAACAATCCGGTGCCCAGCCAGGCGGTCGCAATCCAGAATACTGCCAGCTGCGTGTGCCATGTGCGGGTGACGCTGTAGGGCAATAGTTCTGCCAGCGGGATGCCGTAGAAATCCTGGCCTTCGACGGCGTAGTGTGCGGTGATCGCGCCCAGCAGTATCTGCACGAAAAACAAAGCCAACGCTGTCAGGAAATACTTGGTCACTGCCCGTTGCGAGGGTGTGAGTTGGAGGGAGAGCAGCGGATCGTCCCGAGCGGGCGCCGGCAGGGGGTCTTCCTTCAGCGACGCATGGTGCCAGGCCAGGGCGCCGATGCCGGCGATCATCAACACGATGGAGAACAGCGACCATCCCAGCACACCGGGGGCGGGTTCATTGGCTACCAGGGGCTCGTAGGGCCAGTTGCTGGTGTAGCTGATCGACTCCCCGGGCCGCTCGGTGACCGTGGCCCAGGTGGTCCAGAACAGAAAGGCAGAGAGGTCCGCGCGTCGCTCCGGGTCGGGAATGGGTACGTCCTTGAGGGCGTACTGTTCGCGCGTTTCGTCGAGGTGCTTGGCACCTCCGAACAGATCCGAGTAGTAGGCCGCTAGAGAGCGTGTTGCTTCGGCCCGCAACTGGGACAATTGCACCCGGCCACTGGTGGGGTCGTAGGTATTGCGGCGTATGTCTTGCTGTAGCTGAGCCTTTACGAAGCCCTGCTGTGGCAATGTCAGGTCGTCGTAACCCGCCTGGAACTCCCGTTTTGCCAGGGCCTCCAGGATCAGCAGCGCTTCCCGGTGCAGCCAATCTGCATTCCAGTCGGGCGCGAGCAGGCTGCCGTGTCCCCAGATGGAGCCAGTCTGATGGCCGCCCATGGAGCGCCACGCGAGCTGCCCCTGTTCGATGTCCTCGCGGGTAAAGAGTGTGGCGCCGCGGTCGTCTACCACGTGCTCAGGAATGGGCGGTGCCTGTTGGAAAATCTCGCCGCCCAGGTAGAGCAGGACGCCGAAGGAGCTGAAACAGACGAGTAGGAGGGCGACCCAGGTGCGATTCAGCTTGTTCACGACCGGACCTCTCTGGATCCTCTGCGAACTGTATCCCAGGCCCCGGAGCGAAGCTCGTTGCCAGCGCCGGGGATAAGAAGCTGCGTCTCCACCTCAGTGCCGCAGTCGGGATCGCAGTTGTGCGAGACGCTCCAGTCGCATCTGGTGGTCTCGATTATCGCGCGGAGTGTGCGTTTCAATTCAGTCATGGCGATTGAGCTCCTCTACGGAAGGGTTTTGCGGTACCGGGCGAGCGCCGGTCGCAGCGAAACCTGCCAGGCGCCAACGTGCGCGGCCCAGCAGCAGAATGGGAAAGTACTGGTAGACGAATATGGCGAACGCCAGGCCCCAGACGATGGCGCTGGCCTGCAGCAGTGCCAGGTAGTGAGTTGGAATCAGCCCGGCTGCCACCCGCGCGGCGAGCGCCAGCAGCAGCAACCCGAAGGCTGAGGCCATGCCCCGCGGCGGTACCAGCGGCAGGCCGCTGTGGCCCAGGCTGACCCGGGACGCCATGGCCATGATCATCAGGCCAATGCCGCCGACCGCGATAGTGTGTACCGCCGCGGAACGGGCGACACCGACACCAAGCAGGCCGAATCCCAGCACTACCGCGAAGTAGGCGGCGTGCAGCGACCACAGCAGGGGAACCCGCCGGGTTTGCCAGGGCTGCCAGCTGGTCCAGCGCGCCGCATTGCACGCCGCCACCAGCAGGGCGGTACCGCGCTGCCACTCGATGGCGGCGCCGCCTAGCAGGGCTGCCATGAAGGCCAGGCTCGAGCCCAGTGCCAGCCACTCAACCACTGGCCTGCGTCGGCTCGGTGTGCGCCGTAGCCGGCGGTCGGTGAAGAACGGAATTACCCGCCCGCCGACCACCAGCACGACATGGACGATCAGAAAGAAGACCAGGTAGAGAGTCTCCCTGGCGACTTGCAGCTGCTGTTGTTCCAGTGCGTAGGTGTAGCGCAGGGCAGTGAACGCGAGTACCAGCAGGACTGGCGTAAAGAACAGGTTGCGCCAGTTGCGCGAGACTATGGTCATATGCCCCAAGGAGGCTGCCGCGGCGCTGAAAAACAGGGTATCGGCGATTGCTCCGGTCCAGGGATCGCCCTGCAGCCAGGACCAGCGCGCCAGCAGCCAAAGGCCGGCCAACGCCGCCAGCGGATAGCCATGCAGGGCGCGCACGCCGGTCCAGGTCTGGGCTGCGGTCAGCAGAAAACCCACCACGGTGCCGCCGGCAAAGCCGAACAGCATTTCGTGGATGTGCCAGGAAAGCCCGAGGCTGTCAGGACCCAGTCCGAAACGGAAACGCAGGTACCACAGTGGCACGGCGAGGCAGGCAAACACACCGACGCAGAGGAATAGCGGTCGGAATGGCATAGCCCACAGTCCCTTCGCGGATGTCCGGTCAGTTGCGGGCATGTGTTAGACGATCCGGGTACTCCCGCGGCTTCCCGCGAGGCAGGCGACGTAGCCGAGCTTCAGCGGGACCGCGGCGAGCATGAAAACGATGTGAGCGACGACCTGGGCGCCTAGCGAGAAGTAGTGGGCCAGCGGGTAAGCCGCCAGTCCGGACAGCAGCATGGCGGCGAGGCCGCCAGTCAGTAGTGCCACACCCAGCTTGAACACGTTTTCTTGTTGTAATGCCATGTTGATCTCCTGGGGGCCTTGGGCCCCGGCTTGCCTAGCGTCTTAATATGTATTTGCAATGTATATTATATGATATAAGATACATGTCAAATGTATTTTTAAAGAAGGTGGTAAAAATGGCTGGGTTGAAATCAGCGGGTTTATTGCAGGCAGGGGTACCCATCCTCATCTGGGTGGGCATGGTGATCGCTATCACCATGGAGGCGGTGGTCAAGTTTCAGGCGCCGACGGTAGATCTGGTCGTGGGTGTTGACGTTGGCCGGCATGTGTTCCCGGCGCTGGCGGTGAGTGAATGGCTGTTGCTGACGGTGGCCCTGGTTTTGCTGCTAGCGGAACGTGTTCCGCTGTCTCGGGCGCTGGGCCTGCCGCTGGGTCTGGCCATCGCCATGTTGCTCTGGCAGACCCTGGACCTGCTGCCTACGTTGGTGCGGGATGCGACGCAGCTGGTGGCGGGCCTGCAGCCGGAGCGCAACAACGCGCATCTCTGGTACGTGCTGAGTACTGGGGTGAAAGTCTGCTGCCTGCTACTGGCGGCCCGGTTTCTGCTATCAAGGCCGGTGACGCGTTAGACTGACGGTACCGGTGCTCGAGGCGATGGCATGCAATTGACGCGATACACAGACTACGGTCTGCGCATACTCACGTACCTGGCCCTGTTGCCCGAGCGCGAGCGGGCCAGCGTGGCGGAAATCAGTGAGGTGTACGGGCTGTCCCGCAATCACGTGAACAAAATCGTCCACCAGCTCGGCAGGTCGAGGCTGATTGATACCCGCCGTGGCAAGGGGGGTGGATTCAGCCTCGCCGTTGCGCCCGCGGAGGTGAATCTGGGACAGGTAGTGAGGTTGCTGGAGAACTCCCTGCAGGTGATCGACTGCAACCAGCCGCCTTGTCGAATTGCCCCCGCCTGCCGGCTCAAGGGCATACTCGCCGAAGCCACCGCTGCATTCCTGGCCACGCTGGATGCCTACACCTTGGAAGATCTCGTCAGCAGCAATAGCCGGGAGTTGGTGCAGATCCTCGAGCTAGCGTAGTTGGCTCAGTACTTGCGCAATGCCGGAGATGCGGCACTGCGCTAGCGTTGGCGCAAACCTCGAGTGACGCGGCTGCCTCCGTGACTCGTTTCCACTCCCTCAACGCGGGTTGTGTTTGACGGGCAGACCGCGCTCGCTTCGATTTCATTGCAACGATTCCCAATGCCTCCCAATAGCTCCAACCTGTAATTGCTGCGAGAACAAATTACTGAATTGAATTCAGTTCAGTAAGAGTCTATAGTCTTATCCCATGACTGCCAAACAAGCCAAATCTGAATCGCGCCCGCGTCGTAATCCCACCGCCACCCGCGCCCGGATTCTCGAGGCCGCCAAGGCCCTACTGACGGACGGTGACGGCAACCTGGAGATGAGCTGGGTAGCGAAGGCGGCCGGAGTCTCCCAGGGCCTCGCCTACCACCATTTCGGCTCCAAGGACGGTTTGCTGGGCGCCGTGGTCGAGGATTTCTATGATCGCGTCGAGACCTCGGTGCTGATGGCCAGGCTGGATGACTACGAGGACTGGAGCCGGCGTGAGCGGGATCGGGTAGCGAGCTACCTGACCTTCCTGCTGGAAGACCCCCTGACCCGCACCGTCATCATGCGGCTGGCCGGTACTCCGGCGGTGGCTGGGGTGGAAGCCCGGCGCTGGCAGCGGCTCATCGATGAGGGTGCCCGCAATATTGCCGAGGGGCAGGCGCGTGGCGCCATCCGTGTACAGCAGGACAGCCACTTGCTGGCAGCCATGGTGTTGGGTGCGGTGCGTTCCGCGGCCACCAGTGAGCTGTCCCGGGGAGGCGAGGTGGACCCGCAGTCCCTGGCAGATGAAATCTGGCAGTTTTTGGGCGCAGGCCTTGGCCTGGAACTGCGCTGAGTCCCGGCGAACTGGAATCAGCTTTATGACGTTGAGAGAACAGCCCGACTATCGCGGGCAGGAGAGTTGCAAATGAGTGAGTCACTGAATGGTCGTGATGACCCCCGGTTTCGCGAAGTGAAGTCATTCGCGGATTATGGAGGGGACCTGGCTCGCACCTATGGCTTTACCCGAAGCGAAGCTGCAGCAACGGTTGACCAGGAACTGCTGAATGAACAGCACGAGAAACTGCTTCGGGATGGCTACATCATCATCGAGAACATGGTCTCCGTAGAAGAACTCGACGCCCTGCGCGCTACTGCCACGCCTCACCTGCAGCAGGTGGGCCGCAACTCCTTCGAAGGCGAGCGCACTCAGCGCATCTATGGTCTGCCACAAAAACTCCGCGCCGCTGACGCGTATATCACTCACCCTTTGATCCTGGCGCACCTGGATCGGCTGTTCATGCCCAACTACCTGCTGTCCCAGGCCCAGGTCATCAATATCCTCGGCGGCTCACCGTCTCAGCCCTTGCACATTGATGACGGGTTCTATCCCTGGCCCCGTCCACGCCCGCCGCTGAGCGCGGCGACGGTGTTCGCGATTGATGATTTCACCGCCGATAACGGTGCAACAGTCGCCATTCCAGGCAGTCATCACTGGGGCGAAGACCGCACCCCGCGGGAAAGTGATGAGCTGGTCTCTGCTGTGATGCCCGCCGGCTCCTGCATCCTGTTTCTGGGCAACCTGTGGCATGGGGGCGGTGAGAATCGCACCGACAAGCCGCGCCTGGCCCTGACCGCCCAGTACTGTGAACCCTGGGCCCGCACCCAGGAAAATTACTTCCTTTCGGTCGAGCGGGAGACTGTAGCGGGTTTGTCTGAAGATATGCAGCGGCTGCTGGGCTACTCGATTCACTCGCCCTTTATGGGCATGGTGAATGGCATGCACCCGAAGCGTGTCCTGCCGGGCCAGCCGGCCGACTGAAGGACTTTTGCCCCCCCAACCCGGTATGCTTCGGTAATTCCCGAAGCGACCGGAGCGGCACCATCCAATACTTCGCACTGGACGATATTCTCGAGCCGCTGCACGCACTCGCCCTCGCCACCGGCGAGGAGATCTTGCGCTACTACCACTCCGGCGAGGAAGTAGAAAGCGAGGCCAAGGCAGATAACACGCCGGTCACCGAGGCGGATATCGCGGCCCACCACCTGCTGGTGGATGGGCTTGCCCGGTTCGGGCTGCCGGTGCTATCGGAAGAATCCGTCGGCGAGGCCACTGCTCGCCGCGACTGGCCCGCATTCTGGATGGTAGACCCACTGGACGGGACCCGTGAGTTCCTCGGCCGTACCGGCGAGTTCACGATCAATATTGCGCTGATCGAAGGGCACGCCGCCAGCTTCGGGCTAATTGCGGTGCCGGTGGGCGGTGTGGTGTACGCCGGCGGCAAGGGCCTGGGCGCCTGGAAACGCGTCGCCGAAAACTGGGTACCGATCCGCTGCCGCGCGCTGCCCCAGGCGGAAACCCTGGTGGTAACGGCCAGCCGGCGCCATCGCGGCGACAAGCTGGAGGCCAGCCTCGCCGCCCTGGAGCAGCGCTTTCCCGGGTTTCGGCGTGATCACGCCGGCAGTGCGCTGAAATTCTGTCACCTGGCCGAGGGCCGGGCGGATTTCTACCCACGCTATTCGCCCTGCTCAGAGTGGGACACTGCCGCCGGGCAGGCGATTGTCGAGGGCGCCGGTGGGGCTGTACTGGGTATGGACGGAGAGCCGCTTAGCTACAACGCCCGGGACACGTTGCTCAGTCCCCACTTTCACGCCATGGCGGATCCGCAGCACCCGGTGTGGAAATCCCTCGGCTGAGAATTGTCAACCGTCGCGCCGGACCCACTCTTGCGCTATAAATAGGGTTCACCCGCTGAGACCCGCCATGGCAGATAACAATTACACTTGCCTGAATCTTGAGAAGAACCCCCCAACTAGCCTGGACAACCCGCTGGACCCGCAGCGCAGCACCCAGCTGAGGGAAAAACTGGTGGCGGAAATACAGGCCCTCGAAGAGCAGCTCAGTGCCCTGCAGGCCAGTGGCGACGCGGTCGACTTCTCCATGGAACAGACCTGCCGCGAGATGATTCACTCGCGCCAGCAGCTTTATCTCGAACTTTGTCGTTAGCCCGTGAGTGATCTGCCACCATCGGAAGGCCCCGTGGAAGTTGAAGCCGCCAACGAGGTCAACCTCGCCACGCGGCTTAAGCAGGTGCAGGAAGAGCACCGTGCGCTGGATGCAGAGATCGAGTCGCTGTACGAATACCCTTATCGCGACCAGTTGCTGTTGCAGCGCCTCAAGAAGAAAAAGCTGCAGCTCAAGGACCTGATTCAGCGGCTCAAGGATGAGCTGATCCCGGATCTACCGGCCTGAGCGACTACCACCGGCTCGCTGACCCGGGGGATGCGGCCACAAGGAGAATCCCATGTTTCTGCGCACCCTGATACTGCTGGCGCTTGTCCTTTCAATCTCCGCACAGGCCCAGCCCGAGGACGAGCCGACGGTCAGCGTGACGCCTATCAAGGACGGCCTGTACCTGTTGCAGGGCCGTGGCGGTAACGTCGTGGCCTCGTGGGGTGAAGACGGCATGCTGCTGGTGGACGACGACTACCCGCAGTACCAGCCCGCCTATCTGCAGGCCGTGAAGGCACTGGGTGCCGATGGCGTGCGTTTTATCGTCAACACCCATTGGCACGGCGATCATACCGGCGGCAATGCGGCCTGGGGGGAGAGCGGTAGCGTGATCCTGGCCCATGACAATGTGCGTCAGCGCCTGTCCACCCGCCAGGACATCAAGGCCTTCAACCGGGTCGTGGAAGCCTCGCCGAAGACCGCCTGGCCGCTGGTGACTTTTGCAGATTCACTGGCCCTGCACGTGAACGGCCAGACGGTGGAAGTGCAGCACTTTCCCCGCGGGCATACCGACGGCGACAGCATGGTGTTCTTTGTGGAAGCCAATGTGGTACACACTGGCGATCATTACTTCAAGGATCGGTTTCCGTTTGTGGATATTGGCTCTGGCGGCTCGGTAGACGGGCTAATCGACAATATCCTCGCGCTGCTGGAGCGGGTGGACTTCTACACGATCATTGTCCCCGGGCATGGCAGCATCGCCAATCGCGAGGACCTGGCGCGCTACTACAACATGCTGATGGAAACTCGCGAGGAAGTGCGCGCGATGCAGGCCCGCGGCATGGAGCTGGAAGCCATGCAGGCGGCGGGCCTCGATGCCAGGTGGGATAGCTGGGGCAGCGGTTTTATTACTGCCGAGCGCTGGATCTCGTTTATTGCCAGCAGCCCGCCTTAGTCTTTCACCTCGATACCTTCAAGGGCCAGCAAACGGCGCTTGCACTCCAGGCCGCCGGCAAAGCCGGTGAGCTTGCCGTTGCTGCCTACCACCCGGTGGCAGGGCACCACGATCGGTAGCGGGTTGCGGCCGTTGGCCGCCCCCACGGCGCGTACCGCCCTGGGTTTGCCCAGTGTCTCGGCGATATCCCGGTAGCTGCGCAGCTCGCCATAGGGGATCGCCCGCAGTGATTCCCACACCGCGTGCTGGAAGTCGGTACCGTCGGCACCGAGCGGCAGGTCAAAATGCCGGCGCTTGCCGGCAAAGTACTCCTTGAGTTGTGCGGCGGTTTGCCGCAACACCTGGTCCTTGCCGGCCTCGCCGTCCTTGCCGTGCTGGCCCTGGAATTCCACCCGCAGCAGCACCTCGCCGTCTGAGACCAGGCGCAGTTTGCCGATGGGGGTGTCGATAATCGTGAAGCGTGTGGTATCAGCCATTGCCGAGGCTCCTCCAGAGCAGGTTGGCGGCGTAGGACCGCCAGGGTTGCCAGTGTTCACTGCGGGGCAGCAGTGCCTTGCGATCTTCCTCCGCACCGACGGCCTTGAGCAGGCCCAGGTCCGAAGCGGGGAAGCGATCCGGGTCGCCCAGTCCGCGCATGGCGACCAGGTCCAGTGTCCAGGGGCCGACACCCCTGAGCGCGCCAAGCCCGCCCAGCAGGTCTACCGGTGTAGCGTTTGTGGAGAACAACTCACACACCGCGCGCAGCGTCTGGCGACGGCTGCCGGGCATTTTCAACACGGCATCCGGTACCGCCAGCAGTGCCTCAGGTGTTGGGAACACCCGCAGCGCTTCGCCATCGAGCTCCGTCCGGCAGTCTGCCGCCGCCACTATGGCGGCGCACAGCGAGCGGGCGGCGACAGTGCTGACCTGTTGGCCGAGAATGGCGCGCACACAGGCTTCGAACGGTGATGCAAACACCGGGGATCTCACCCCGGGCCGCGCCGCGATCAATGGCGCCAGCAGCGGGTCCCGGGAGAGGCAATCCTCGATCTCCAGCGGCTGCGCGTCCAGGTCGAACATGCGCCGCAGCAATGCGATCAGCGGCATCAGGTCGCGGTTGTCAGAGAGCCTTGCCACCAGCCCGATGCCGTCAGGGCCAGGCCGTACCTCGACCAGTGCGGCACCGCGTTCGGTGCGCAGGGCGCGTCGCCAGCAGCCATTGTCCACCTGTTCCAGGCCGCCGACTGCATGGCGTTCGAACAGCGCCAGCACCGACGGGGCATCGTAGGGTGGGCGTGCCGCCAGGTTCAGGTGGATACCGGGGCCGCGTCCGCGGGGCTGTTTACGCCGCCGCAACTCGCTGGCTGCACAGCCGAAATTCTCCCGCGTGGCGCTATTGAACCGGCGCAGGCTTGAATAACCCGCGGCAAACGCCACGTCGGTCATGGACAGGTCGGTTTCCAGTATCAGCTTCTGGGCAAAGTGCAGGCGCTGGGTCTGGGCCACGGCATTGGGACTGACGCCAAGTTTCTGGTCGAACAGTTTGCGCAGGTAGCGCTCGCCGATGCCGAGTCGCTCCGCCAGTTGGCCAAGGCTGTGGCCGTTGAGAAACCCCGCCTGGATCATTTCCAGGGCGCGGCGCACCGTGGTGTCTGTGCCTAGCCAGGCCGGGCTCCAGGGTGCGGATTCCGGGCGGCACCTGAGGCAGGGGCGAAAGCCGGCCTGGGCGGCCTCGGCAGCGCTTCGGTAGTAGCGCACGTTCTCTTCGCGTGGCGCTCGCGCGGGGCATACCGGGCGGCAGTAGATACCGGTGGTGACCACGCCGAGGAAAAACTCGCCGTCAAAGCGTGGGTCGCGCGACAGTCGGGCGCGTCGACAGACTGTGGGGTCCAGTGCGTTCATGGGCGTACTATAGACCGCGGCATCGGTCGGCCACTAGCCAGATTCGGCCCTGTATCGCGCTTGTAATCGGCGGCCGTTGGACTAGCATGCTGCGGAGCCTCTGGAGGAATGTATGAAGCAGACTTTTGCAATATTTGGAGTGCTGGTCGCTGCGCTGATGGCCGGCGGTTGCCAGTCGGCCTACTACGCGGCGGCGGAGCAGGTGGGTTATCACAAGCGCGAAATCCTGGTGGACCGGGTGGAAGACGCCCGCGATGCCCAGGCGGATGCGGAGGAACAGTTCGAGTCCGCCCAGCAACACCTGCTGAGCCTGATTGATTTCGACGGTGGCGAACTGCAGCGAGTCTATGAAGACCTGGCCGATGAGTACGAGTCATCACGTGATGCGGCGGATGAAGTCAGCTCCCGCATCGATGCTATCGAAGACGTCGCGGACGCGCTGTTCGACGAATGGGGCGAAGAGCTGGAGCAGTACAGCAACGCGCGCCTGCGAACCGACAGCGAGCGCAAGCTCAAGGACACCCAGCGACGCTATGATCAGTTGGTCAAGGTGATGCGCCGGTCCGAGAAGCGCATGGAGCCGGTGCTGGCCGCGCTGAACGACAACGTGCTGTATCTCAAGCACAACCTCAATGCTCAGGCGGTGGCGGCGCTGAAGACGGAATTCAGCAATATCGACCGTGAGATCGACGTGCTGATTGAGGAAATGCGCAAGGCCATCGCCAGCTCTGACGAGTTTATCGAAAGTTTGCGCGCCGAGGGCTGAACAGTACAATAGCGCCCGCCATGGATCTAGTCCCTTACGCCATCCCGTTTTTCTTCCTGCTCATGGGCATTGAATTTGCCTATGGCCTGGCGCGCGGCCGCAATACCTACCGTATCAACGACTCGGTCGGCAGCCTGTTCATGGGTACGCTGCGCACTGCCAGCAAACTGGTGTTGATCGGCGTCGGCGGTGCAATCTTCGCGGCCATCGAGAATCACTATGCCCTGTGGCGCATGGACACGGGCCATTGGGCGACCTGGGTGTTCGCGTTCGTCGCCTACGATCTCTGCTACTACTGGAATCACCGCATCGGCCACGAGCGACAGGTGTTCTGGGCGTCCCACGTGGCCCATCACCAGAGCGAGGAGTACAACCTCACTACCGCGCTGCGACAGACCAGTACTGGCTTCCTGCTGAGCTGGCTGTTCTACGTGCCGTTGTTCCTGCTGGGTGTGCCGGCCGAAGTATACGTGACCGTGGCGTCCGCGAACCTGATCTACCAGTACTGGGTACACACCGAACATGTACCCAAGCTGGGCTGGTACGAGTGGGTCTTTGTCACGCCGTCGAATCACCGGGTGCACCATGCGCAAAACGATATCTACGTGGATCGCAACTACGGCGGCGTGTTTATTGTCTGGGATCGGCTGTTCGGCACTTTCCAGGAAGAACTGGACGACGAGCCCTGTATTTTCGGCATTCGCGGGCCGCTGCACACCTTCAGCCCGCTGTGGGCCAACCTGCATATCTATGTGGGCATGGCGCAGGATGCCTGGCGCGCACAGCGCTGGCGCGACAAGCTGCATGTGCTGGTGGCGCGCACTGGCTGGCGACCGGCAGATGTGGCGGAGCGCTTCCCGCGTGAGAAAACCGATCTCGACAACTTTCGCAAGTTTGATCCGGCGGTAAGCAGCGCCGTGAACGCCTATGCCCTGGTGCAACTGGTCGTTGTTATGGCGGTTGGTATTGCGCTGCTGTTTATCCCTGGCCTGGGTTGGGCCACCAATGCCACGGTAGTGGGGCTGATGCTGTTGACCATGGTCTGCACCGGCCACTGGCTGGACGGTCAGCGCGTACTCAACCTGGAGCTGGCCCGCCTGGTGCTGGTAGCGCTGGCGGCCTGGCTGGGCTGGCAGGCGGGTTTTGGGCTGCTGCTCGCTGTGTCAGCGGCGGCCTATGCGGTGCTCAACCTGTTGGTGCTGCCGATACTGTCCAATGCGCAGGTTCCTTCCCTGGCCCTGGCCCGCAAATAACCGGGCAGACCCAGTTCTCCGGGCTCAAAGGCCCTCGAAAATTTTCAGCATTTCCGCCCGCTGGGCTGAGTCCGGTACCGGGCCCAGGTTGGCACCCATATTGTCCTTCATGTGTTTGGGCTTGGAGGTGGCCGGTATCAGAACGGTGACCGCCGGATGGCCGATAATCCACTTCAGGTAGAACTGGCCCCAGCTCTCGCAGCCAAGCTCTTTCGCCAGCGGCGGCAGCGGCTTGCCCCTGGACTTCGAGAACAGCGCGCCGCGCTGGTAGGGACGGTTGATGATAGTGGCGATACCTCGTTCAGCGGCGATTGGCAGCAGCCTCGCTTCGGCCAGTCGGTTCTCGATGTTGTAGCTGAACTGCACAAAATCCAGCGCTTCGGAACGCATGATCTCCTCCAGTTCAGGGTGGTTGCGCTGGTGCGAGGTGGTAATGCCCAGGTAGCGAACCCTGCCTTCCTCTTTCCACTGCCTGAGCGTGGGCAGATGCAGCTTCCAGTCGCGCAGGTTGTGGATCTGCATCAGGTCGAACACCGGTACCCGCATGCGCCGGCTGGACTCCTGCATCTGCTCGATACCGGCCTCCGCTCCATAGGTCCAGACCTTGGTAGCGGCGAACAGGGTCTTGGGCATGCCGAGGTTCTCGAGCACGGCGCCCAGGGCCGACTCTGCCTGGCCATACATCGGCGAGGAATCGATCATGGCGCCGTGGCCGGCAAAGAACAGGCGCACCACCTCGGTCAGCTGCTCAATCATCCTGCTGTCCGGTGCCACATCGAAGGTGCGGGAAGAGCCCATGCCCATCACCGGCAGCGCTTCACCGCTGGAGGGGATCGGACGGGTGATCACGTCAGGTGAGGCCTCGGCCAGTGCGCTGGCGTTCAGGAAGGGCAGGCAGGCCGCCGCCCCCAACAGTTCTCGACGTGTAATCATGAGCTTGCTCCTGTGTTGATGAGGCCGGTGTGCTTCGCTAACCGGGATAAAGGGCGCGCCCCAACTCGGCGTGGGTGGCAAGTCCAGCGCCCGCTTCTGCGTACACATTGAAGCTGGCGATATCGTAGCGCGCCAGGTCCTTGGCTTCGTCTTCAAAGCGGATGGCCGCGGTGATCAGGCCCTCATAACCCATATCCCGGATCAATTTCCCGACCAGCATGTTTTCGCGGTGGTTGGTAAGGGCAATCAATATCTGTTCCACCTGGCCCAGGTCGACGTTCATCCAGAACAGGGGATCACTGGCATCCGCCGCCACCACGCGCTGCTGGCGCTCGCGGCAGCTTTCCAGCTTCTGGTCATTGTCGTCCACGCCCAGCACCGCGTCACCGTGCCGGCGGTGCAGGATATCGTAGGCGCCGCTGCCGATACGGCCCATGCCCAGTACAATCACCTCGACATTGCTGCAGTCGGGCAGGCCGACGTCCAGCTTGCGATTCCTGAAGCGGCGCAGCGTGCTGAAGTTGTTCAGGTAGAACGGGTGCACCTTCAGGTTGATGCCGGTGGAAAGCAGGAAGCTGACGGCAATGCTGAGTGACAGGGCGGCGGACCACTGCGGGTCGATCAGGCCTTCCTTGCTGGCTATGGCGATGACAATCAGGCCGAATTCACTGTAGTTGGATAGCGCTGCCGAGCTGAGAAGCGCCGTGCGCGGCCGCGTCATGAACCGGGTCATCAGCCAGAAGTACAGCGGCGACTTCAGCGGCGCCAGCACGCCCACCAGTACGGCGACATACACCAGCTCTTCCACGGGCCAGCCGGACAGGCCAATGCTGACGAAAAAGCCCACCAGGAACAGGTCCTTGAATTGCAGCAGGTTCTTGGCCAACTCCTTGCCGAGGGGGTGCCCGGCCAGCAAGGTTCCCAGTATCAGTGCGCCCAGGTCTCCCTTGACGCCCACCAGTTCGAACAGATCGGCACCCAGGATCGCCAGCGCCAGCCCGAACAGGGTAAACAGCTCATCGTGGCCCGACAGGCTCAGGACGCGGATGATCAGCGGTCGCGCGGGGATCAACAGCAGCAACAACAGGGCGGTGGGTTCAGGTACTTTGCCGGTGGCAATGGCGATGTAGAGCACCGCCGCCACATCCTGTATCAGCAGGATGCCAATCGCCAGGCTGGCATGCCTCGAGGACATTTCCCCACGGGATTGCATGACCTGGATGGCGAATACGGTGCTGGAGAAAGACAGCGCAAAGGCCACCAACACCGAATCGTCGAAACTCATGGTGACACCCGGCATCAGCTGGGTGGCAACCACCAGCAGCGGTGTGAAGAACGCGATGGTGATGACCATGTGCACCAGGGTTGAGCCCCAGACCCGGGTTTCCAAAAGCTCCATGGGTCGTAGCTTGAGGCCGATGGAGAACAGCAGCAGGGTGACGCCGAGCTCCGCCAGATGCTCGATGATGGGCCCCGGCGTTGTGCCCAATTCGTACAGCACGAAGCCGGAGGCCAGGTAACCCACCAGCGCCGGCAGCCCGACGGCGCGGGCGATGACGCCACAGATCAGCGCGCAGAGAATGGTAATTGGCTCAAACATCGACAGCGTTGCCCCGGTTCAGTCCATGTCCGCAAAACGCGTGCGGTACAGGGTGTAGAGACACAGCCCGGCGATTGCCAGGTCCGCCGCGAGGTGCCAGGACAGGGCCGGGTCCGGGGCGCTGGTGGTCAACTGGCCGGTGCGAACAGCGCCGCCGGCGGTGACGGAAACCGCGCTGACCCACAGGGTGAAGCGTGACGAACCGGACAGACCCAGCGCCAGCAACAGGTAGTACATACCGACCAGCGCCGTGAGCAGGGTGGCGGCATTGGTTTCCCGCAACCAGAGCTGGGCGATGTGGCTGATGCCGCTCAGCATCATCAGCAGCGCGGCGGTATTGCGGATTTTTCGCGTGGCGTAAACCGCCATGAGGCTGTGTGGTTCCCAGGGGCTTCCCGGGGACTGTACACAGGATGTCAGCCACGGGCCAGCGTGAGGCGCTCCTTAGTGCCTGGCCTACTGATCTGGGGCAAAGTTCAGCAATTCCGCGTCACCATCGACCATGTCACCGGCCTGGTAGAAAAACTCCGTTACCTGGCCCGCCGCGGGCGCGCGAATCGTATGCTCCATCTTCATGGCTTCCATGACCAGCAGCGGGGCGTCAGCTTCCACTGCAGTGCCTGGTTCGGCCAGCAACTGCACCACCACGCCGTTCATCGGCGCGCGGGGGTTGCCGCCCGCGGTGCCTGCGTCGGCATCACCGAGGTCCGCCTGCTGCTCGCGGAAATGGAACGCACCGCTGCTGCGATAGGCCGACCAGGTATCGTCGTGTTCGGCGAAGGACAGCTTCTGCTGGAAGCCGCCGATATCTGCGCGCAGGCTGTCGCCGGACAGGGTGCCGGCCACGGTGACCTGCGCCGACTCGAAGGCCAGGCGATAGCCGCCGTCCTCCAGCTGCTCGGCGCTGATCTCTACCGTCCTGTCGCGGTAGTCCAGTGCCAGCGAGTGCCGATGTGGTTCGTTCATGCGCCAGCCGGAGTGGCTGTGCCAGGGAGAGAACGGGTCGCCGTGACCGACCGCTTCCTGCTCTGCCAGGCGCCGGCGGCTCAGCAGCAGGAACAGGCTGGCCAGGGCAATCTGCTGGTGCTCATCGGCGCTGTCGACCTGGAATAGCAGTTCGCGGTGTTCCTCGATGAAGTGGGTGTCGAGCTTCACCTGGCGGAACGGCTCGCTGGTCGCGATGTTGTAGAGGAAGTCGATATTGGTGGTGACACCGGCCACCCGGTAGTGACTGAGTGCCATGGCAAGCTGGCGCAGGGCGCTGCTGCGATCCCGGTCCCAGACAATCAACTTGGCGATCATCGGGTCATAGTGGATGCTCACCTCGTCGCCCTGGCGCACGCCGGTATCGACACGCACGGTATCGCTTTCCTCGGGCGTCTTGAGATAGCTCAGGGTGCCGGTGGCCGGCAGGAAGTCCCGGTCCGGGTCCTCGGCATAGATGCGGGCCTCGAAAGCATGGCCGTTGATGGCGATCTCGCCCTGCTGCAGGGGCAGCGCTTCACCGGCTGCAACCTGTAGTTGCCACTGTACCAGGTCCTGGCCGGTGATCATCTCGGTCACCGGGTGCTCCACCTGCAGGCGGGTGTTCATTTCCATGAAGTAGAAGGCGCCGTCTACATCCAGCAGGAACTCCACGGTGCCTGCGCCCCGGTAGTCGATGGCCTGGGCGGCTCGCACGGCGGCTTCGCCCATGGCGCGCCGGGTGTCATCGCTCAGGCCGGGTGCCGGCGCTTCCTCGATCACCTTCTGGTGGCGGCGCTGGATAGAACAGTCGCGCTCTGCCAGGTAGACACCGTTGCCGTGACTGTCGCAGAACACCTGGATTTCCACATGGCGCGGTCGGGTCAGGAACTTTTCCACCAGCATCTTGCTGTCGCCAAAGCTGCTCTCGGCCTCGCGGCATGCGGCCGCCAGCTCCTCGTCGAACTGGCCAGCATCGTCGACCCGGCGCATGCCTTTGCCGCCACCGCCGGCCACGGCCTTTAACAGCACCGGGAAGCCGATTTTCTCAGCGGCATCCAGCAGTAGTGCCGGGTCCTGTTCCTCGCCGTGGTAGCCGGGCAACAGCGGTACGCCGGCGTCTTCCATGATGCGCTTGGCGGCCGACTTGGAGCCCATGGCCTCGATGGCGGGCGTCGGCGGGCCGATAAAGACGATACCTGCCTCATCGCAGGCGCGACAGAAATCAGCGTTCTCCGACAGGAATCCATAGCCGGGGTGAATGGCCTCTGCGCCGGTCTGGCGCGCGGCATCGATGACGCGATCAATCCGCAGGTAGGATTCCCGCGCCGGGGCTTCGCCAATGGCGACCGCTTCATCGGCCATGGCAACGTGCAGGCTGCCGGCATCAGCATCGGAATACACCGCTACAGTCGCGATCCCCATGCGACGGGCAGTGTGAATTACCCGGCAGGCAATCTCACCGCGGTTGGCTACCAGAATCTTGCTAAACACGGGTCTCTCTCCTCGCGCGGGTCATGCTTACATGCGGAACACGCCGAAGCGTGTCTCGCCGATGGGCTGGTTCAGGCAGGCAGACAGGGCAAGCCCGAGCACCATGCGCGTGTCGGCGGGGTCGATCACGCCGTCATCCCACAGCCTTGCCGAGGCGTAGTAGGGGTGCCCCTGCACCTCGTAGTTGTCGATGATGGGCTGCTTGAAAGCCTGCTCTTCAGCTTCAGGCCAGTCTTCGCCGCTGGCTTCCTTCTGGTCGCGTTTGACCTGGGCAAGTACACCGGCGGCCTGCTCGCCGCCCATCACCGAGATGCGTGCGTTGGGCCACATGAACAGGAAGCGCGGGTCATAGGCGCGCCCGCACATACCGTAGTTACCGGCGCCAAAGGAACCGCCGATCAGCACGGTCAGCTTCGGCACCTCGGCACAGGCCACCGCGTTCACCATCTTGGCGCCGTGCTTGGCGATA
This sequence comes from Halieaceae bacterium, assembly GCA_965229625.1. Classification (GTDB taxonomy): domain Bacteria; phylum Pseudomonadota; class Gammaproteobacteria; order Pseudomonadales; family Halieaceae; genus JANQIO01. The sequence goes on along the minus strand of CBDDJJ010000001.1, from coordinate 2,143,430 downwards.
CCGCCGGATTCGTACTGCTTGCCGACCATGAAGCCGGTGATGTTCTGCAGGAACAGCAGTGGGATCTTGCGCTGGGCACAGAGCTCGATGAAGTGTGCGCCCTTCTGCGCGGACTCCCCGAACAGGATGCCATTGTTGGCGACGATGCCGATGGGATAGCCGTGCAGGTGAGCGAAGCCGCATACCAGGGTGGTGCCGTACAGCGCCTTGAACTCGTCGAATTCGCTGGCATCGACCAGGCGTGCGATCACCTCGCGTACATCGTAGGGCTGGCGGCTGTCCCTGGGGATGACCCCGTAGATGTCCTCCGCCGGGTACAGTGGTTCACGGCTCTCGCGGATAGCCAGGTCGATTCGCTTGACGCGATTGAGTCGCGCTACCGACTGCCGTGCAAGGTGCAGGGCGTGCTGGTCGTTGTTGGCGTAGTGATCCGTCACGCCGGACGTGCGGCAGTGCACGTCGGCGCCGCCCAGCTCTTCGGCGCTGACAATCTCTCCGGTGGCGGCTTTCACCAGTGGCGGGCCGCCCAGGAAAATGGTGCCCTGCTCACGGACAATAATGGACTCGTCGGCCATGGCGGGCAGGTAGGCACCGCCGGCCGTGCAGGAACCCAGCACCGCGGCGATCTGCGGAATCCCGCGGGCTGACATGCGCGCCTGGTTGTAGAACGCGCGGCCAAAATGCTCACGGTCCGGGAATACCTCGTCCTGCATGGGCAGGTAGGCGCCACCGGAATCCACCAGGTAGATGCAGGGCAGGTTGTTCTCGGCGGCGATGCGCTGTGCCCGGTCCTGCTTGCGGACGGTCAGTGGGTAGTAGGTACCGCCTTTCACCGTGGCGTCATTGACGAACACCATGCATTCCTGGCCCGACACCCGGCCGATACCGGTAATGATGCCGGCGGCCGGCACATCGTCATCGTAGACTTTGTAGGCCGCCAGCTGTGATAGCTCGAGGAAGGGCGAGCCCGGGTCCAGCAGCGCGTTGAGCCGCTCCCTGGGTAGCAATTTACCGCGCGCCTTGTGGCGCTGCTGGTACTTTTCGCCACCTCCCTGCTTGATGGTCTCCACCAGGCGGCGCAGGTCATCGACCTGGGCCTGCATGTGATCGCGATTCTCGGCGAAAGCCGCGTCCCGCGGATTGATCTTGCTGTTGATCTTGGTGTTTGCGGCAGGCATGGCGTCAGGCGGTTTCCTTGAACAGCTCGCGGCCGATCAGCATGCGGCGCACTTCCGAGGTGCCGGCGCCGATCTCATACAGCTTGGCGTCGCGCAGCAGTCGACCGGTGGCGTACTCGTTGATATAGCCGTTTCCGCCCAGGGCCTGGATGGCCTGCAGGGCGATCTGGGTGGCTTTCTCGGCGGTAAACAGGATTACGGCGGCGGCGTCCTTGCGGCTGTCTTCGCCGCGGTCCAGTGCCGCGCCCACCGCATACAGGTAGGCCCGGCAGGCGTTCATCTCGGCGTACATGTCGGCCACCTTGCCCTGCATCAGCTGGAACTCGCCGATGCTCTGGCCGAACTGCTTGCGGTCATGGATGTAGGGGATAACGATGTCCAGTGCTGCCTGCATGATCCCGACCGGACCGCCTGACAGCACGGTACGCTCGTAGTCGAGGCCGGACATCAGCACGTTTACACCCTTGCCCTCGGCACCGAGGATATTCTCTTCCGGCACTTCGCAGTCCTCGAACACCAGTTCACAGGTGTTGGAGCCGCGCATGCCGAGTTTGTCGAGCTTCTGGGCCTGGGAGAAACCCGGGAAGCCGCGTTCGACGATAAACGCGGTGATGCCGCGCGGGCCGCCGTCCGGATCGGTCTTGGCATAGATGACGTAGGTGTTGGCGTCCGGTCCGTTGGTGATCCACATCTTGTTGCCGTTGAGGATGTAGCGGTCGCCTTTCTTCTCGGCTTTAAGCCTCATGCTCACCACGTCGGAGCCGGCACCGGGCTCGGACATGGCGAGGGCGCCGACGTGTTCGCCGGTGCACAGCCTGGGCAGGTATTTCTGCTTCTGTTCTTCGGTGCCGTTCTTGCGAATCTGGTTCACGCACAGGTTGGAGTGGGCGCCGTAGGACAGGCCCACCGAGGCAGACGCCCGGGAGACCTCTTCCATGGCCACGCAGTGGGCCAGGTAGCCCATGCCGCTGCCGCCGTATTCCTCTTCCACGGTAATACCCAGCAGCCCCAGGTCACCAAACTTGCGCCACATGTCGGCGGGGAAGTCATTGTCGATATCGATTTGCTCCGCCCGCGGCGCCAGTTCGTCCCGGCACATCTGGAAGACCGCATCGCGCAGCATGTCGATCTCCTCGCCGAGGCCGAAATTGAGGGTGGGATAGGGCGTGTTCATGGCGTGGCTTCCTCCTGGATGGTTTGCAGTGCCGCCTCGCAGCGAGCCTGGACTTCGTCCAGCTCCTGCAGCATGTCTTTCAGGTCCGCAAGCTGGGTGGTGATGATGGCACGGCGCTCTGCAATCTTGCCCAACAGCGAGTGTAGCTGTTCGGCGTTGTTCTGCCCGGGCGCATACATGTCGATGATGTCGCGGCTTTCTTCCAGGCTCAGACCACAGCGCTTGCCGCGCAGGATCAGGCCCAGGCGGACCCGGTCGGTGTGGCTGAACAGGCGTTTCTGGCCCTCTCGGGCCGGTGCCAGCAGGCCCTTCTCTTCATAGAAGCGGATGGTTCGCGGCGTGATGTCGAACTCGCTGGCGAGATCGGAAATGCTGTAGGTGCGGTCGGGCATGGGCTCTCCGGGTTAGAGAGCCGAAATATAGTTTACGTTAACGTAAACGTCAATTAATTGGCACTGAGCAATGCCCTGGCACAGGAGCTCAGTCTTGCACCGAGGCAGAGAGGATTTGAAAGCGCTGGACGGGAAAATTCTGCAGGCCCATGAACACCGTCACCCTGCTGGTCGACATGGTGTCCACCAGGTCAATACCATCCGAGAGCACGGCGAACACGGCGTAGCCAAAAGCGTCGACAGCATTGGGCGCACCAAAGTCGAGGAAGTCGTTGTCGACCTGGTTGATATAGAACTGCGCCGTGGCGCTATCCGGGTTCGACGTGCGCGCCATCGCGACGGTGCCGCGAGTGTTGGGGATGGTCCAGCGCGCCTCGTTGCGGATTGGGCTCCGCGGTGCCGGGGTGTCGAATTCCTGAGTGTCGACATCGTAGGTCAGCAGGCCCGCCTGGACGACAAAATTCCGTACCACGCGGTGGAAGATGATGTCCTCATAGAACCCGGATTCCACGTACTGGAGGAAGTTGTCCACGGTGACTGGCGCCTCCCAGTTCAGGGTATCCATGGTCAGGTTGCCGATATTGGTCTCGAACACCACGCGGTGGCTGCCCAGCACCGCCTGCGCCAAAGTATCGAGGTTGCCCGCCGGCTGGCCGGCGCGGATGGCAGCGGCCAGCGCTTCGGTATTGACGATTTCGCCGAGGTAGCGGCGTCCGTGCAGGCGTGGGTTCCATCCGAGCACGTCGTCGTAGTCCACGCTATCGTCGCCATCGATATCCATCACCAGCAGGCGGGCGGCGGCATCCAGTTGTTCGGCGATCTGTGCGTCGGAAAGTTGGGCAAGGCGGCCCACCGCCTGCCGGTACACGGCCTCGGTCAGCACCGAGATCTGCAGGTTGCCCTCCATCAGCCGCTCGCCGGACACTATGGCATGCCAGCGGCCCTGCACCGGTTCGGGTTCGCCAGGGTCTAAGGCTGTGGCTTGTGAGAAGTAGTCCTCGCCGCCTGTGGCGGTCAGCAGGTACAGCCTGTCCGGATCGATGCCTGAGCTGTCATAGACGGCGCTGCTGCCGAGGAACAGCAACTGGATCAGCCGCGCGTAGCTTGACCAGGTGTCCGCGCCCAGGGCTTCTATCCAGAACTCCTCCGTGCGAGTGACAACGTCCTCACCAATGATATTGCCCGGTGCGCGCAGGGGTGCCACCGTCACTACCGTGGCGCCGGTGGTACCGGTCAGGCTGGTCTGGAAACAGCCCGCGAGCGCCAGGCACAGGCTGCCGGCCAGGAGGGCTTTGAGAGAGATTTTCTTTAACACGGCGGGACTCTTAACAAGCTGTTGTACTTCGGCGACGCGTACCTTAACAGGAGAAGCTGGCGCTGTCTGTGCATAGTGCGGGGCTGTGATCACTGTTTTGACAAGCGGTCGCCCGATGCCCGATTATCCAGCGTCATCCTCCGTTTGCAGACCATGACAGTCAGCGAAGCCCTCAACCGGGAGCATATCGAGTCCGGCCTGACACCGCAGGCCAGGGCCCTGCTGCTGGAACTCGATCTACACGACAGTATCGACTCTACCAATGCCGAGGCCCTGCGACGTATAGAGCGCGGTGCCGGTTCCGGCCTGGTCGTCTCCGCCGAGCAACAGACGGCGGGGCGCGGGCGCCGGGGCAGGTCCTGGATCAGTCCGCCCGCCGCCAGTGTGTACCTGTCACTGGTATGGAAGTTCCAGCGCGGCGTGGAAGCCATGGATGGGCTGAGCCTCGCCGCTGGCGTGGCGGTTGCCGAAGCCCTGGCTGATTGCGGCCTGGAAACCGTGGCCCTGAAGTGGCCCAATGACCTGCTGCATGACGGGGCCAAGCTGGGCGGTATCCTGGTGGAAACCAGCGGACATGTTAGTGGCCCAACCAGCGCCGTGATCGGCATTGGCGTCAACCTGTCCATGCCCGAGTCAGAGGCGTCAGATATCGGCCAGCAGTGGACCGACGCGCATCGCGCCGGCGGGCTCTCCGGCGGCCGCAACTGCCTGCTGGCCAGGCTCCTCAACCACCTGCTTCCTTTATTGGCTGACTTTGAATCAGTAGGCTTTGATGCCTGGCGTGAGCGCTGGATGTCGCGCAATGCCCACAGCGGTCAACGGGTTTCCCTGCGCAGCGGTGAGCGCGAAGTGATCGGTGTGGTGCAGGGGGTGGATGCGACGGGTGCCCTGCTGCTCGACCTGGGCGGCACCGTGCAGGCGTTCAATGGTGGTGAGCTGAGCCTGAGGCCGGTGTCGTGATCCTGCAGATGGATGTCGGGAACAGCGCGCTCAAGTGGCGCCTGCGGGACGGAACAAAGAGTGTAGGGAATGGAACCAGTGCCGCGCAGGAAGCGCTGCCCGCGCTGGATCAGGCGCCGAAGGCCATCTGGGTGGCCAGCGTGGCCGGCCCGGATAGGGAGCAGCACCTCGTCAAGCTGGCATTCGAACGTTGGGGAGTAGAGCCCTGGTTTGCCCGCAGCAGTGCTGATGCCTGCGGCGTCAGCAACAGTTACGCCGAGCCGCAGCGTATGGGCGTGGACCGGTGGCTGGCGATGATTGCCGCTTATCGCCTGGCAGCCGGTGCAGTGTGCGTGGTTGATGCCGGCAGCGCGCTGACAATAGATTTCGTGGATGATGCGGGGCGCCACCTCGGCGGCTATATACTGCCAGGCATGGATATGATGGAGAGGGCCCTGATCGGGGATACGGCCCGGGTCAGGTTTGGTGAGGCGGCGCGCGACCGGCTCGAGCCGGGCGATTCGACCGAGTCGGCGGTTTTCAATGGCCTCCAGCTCGCCCAGGTGGGCGCGGTGGCCACGGCGCTGGGGCGTTTTGGCGCCGGCAGTCAGCTGGTTTTCAGTGGTGGCAATGGTGCCGTTCTCCAGCAGCTACTCGGCCTGGGCGGCCGGTACCAGGCTGAACTAGTGCTGGACGGTCTGGAATTGCTGGCGCAGGAATCCGCGGCACCGGGAGTGCTGGAACCATGAAGCTGTCACTGGTGCACTGGTTGATCGCCGCTGCCGTGCTCGCCAATGCTGCCGCCTTTTTCTGGCAGCAAATGCAATCGGCGCCTGAAACGTTGACTGAAGCGCGTGGCCTGCGCGAACTCAAGCTGCTGAGTGAGCTTGAGGATGAGCGGCCAGCGAGTACGGCTGCGGTGTCGGAAGTGGCGTTCAGCGACGAGCCGCTGGAACCTGCCTTGTCACCGGGAAACCCGGAAATCTCGGACGCCCTGGCGGATGCCGCGGATCCGGCGTTGCAGCCGCCTGATGTGGACATCGATGATCGAGCGCAGGCGCCGGCTTCCCCCCCAAGGACGACCGCGGCAGCCTCTGATCAACTGGGATCAGCAAGCCCGCAAGCCGCGGCGCCGCAGCGCTGCTGGCTGGCGGGCCCGGTGACCACCGATGCGCTAAGTGAGCAACTGACGGTCGCCTTTGCCGCTGCGGGTGTCAGCATGGATCTGGTATTGCAGACTACGGAGGTCTCTCCGGACAACTGGATTTACCTGCCCACTTCAGGCGAACAGGCGGATGTGCGGCGCCTGTCCAGGGAGCTGCGCCAGGACGGGATCGACAATTTCCCGATCAACAGCGGCTCGCTGGCGGGGAGCCTGTCCCTCGGCCTGTTTCGCAGCGAGCAGCGGGCGATCGCGGTGCGCGACAGCCTGCGCAGCCGGGGCTATCAGGCCGAAATACACAAGCGCCAGGCGTTTGCCGAGCAACCCTGGATCAATCTGGACGAGGCCGGGCGCGTGGCCCTCGACTGGCCGGCGCAGGAAGGCGAGTTGCCAGGCTACGACAACTTGCGCCTGCTGAATGTGGAATGCCTGCCGGAATCCTGATTGCATGCCTGCAGGACATTGTCTAGAATTCGCGCCCGCACTGGATATGCGTGCTGGCAGGTTTAAACTGCCATTCGCATTGCCAGATGCTGACTCAAAATCGTGTTTTTTAGCTGGCGTAGCTCAGTAGGTAGAGCAGCTGATTTGTAATCAGCCGGTCGGGGGTTCGATTCCTCTCGCCAGCTCCATTTTCAAGGGGTTCGAGGTAAGTAGTTGCCGACTACACAGCAAATGGACAACAATCAATTCATCCGCTTTAGTCAGCAGTTCTAGGATTGTCACTCTTCGGCGTCCTGGATTTTCAGCGCTCAGATTTCTTTTTTCAAAGCACATTTCAGCTAACAGAATTTTTGGCGCTATAGCCCAGAGCGCTACCATCAGCCTTTCAACGTTATTTTCTCGGCGTGGCACTGCGACCATGACGCACGTCATGGTTGCTTTACTACCTCGCTGGTAGGTTACAACTCTTGTTTTATTTGCCAGTCATTTCAGTTGGAGAGTATGAACACGAACATTCAGGAGGCCTATGGAAATTGGAACCTAGGTTATTCACTTGACAAACATGTTCTTAAAAGCACGCCCACGGGTTACAACGAGTATGGGTATCAGCAGTTCGATACTGAGCGGTCTGAGGCTGGGGAAGCTCTGTTTCAATTGAAGTATCGAGAGGACTTCTCGCAGGTGCCTATCATCGCACAGCAGCTTGCCACATCTTTCGGATCTGTTTTTCGCACGGCTAGCCTCGTGATTCCAATGCCGCCATCTACGCCGAGGCCGAGGCAGCCTGTCATTGAAATTGCTGAGGAGTTCGCTGGGTTGCTCGGAATTCCCTGTGAGCTGAATCTCCTGGAGAAAACTACAGCAACACCCCCTGTAAAAGATGTAGGGACCAGGGAGCAGAGAGTGGAAGCACTGCTAGAAGCATTCACCGTCAATGAAATTCTCGCGGAGGAGATTGATGTGCTACTGGTTGATGATCTTTTTGATACAGGGGCTTCACTTGAAGCGGCGACATCGGTATTGCGCACAAATTCTAAAATCAGGAACATCTACGTTGCCACGGTTACCAGGAGAAGGTAATGGTCAAAGTGTTCGTTTCTGGATCCATTGGAATTAAGAATCTCGATGATCAAGTGAAAGCCCGAATCAGCAATATTGTTGACTCCGGGTACAAGATCATAGTTGGCGACGCAAACGGCGTAGACAGTTCGATCCAAGAGTATTTGACCTCTACGGACTCCTCATCTGTGTCCGTTTATTGCTCAGGCACAAACCCGAGGAACAACCTAGGTGGGTGGCCTACGCAGCAAGTACACACAGAGGCTAGCCCTGGAACACGAGCTTTTTTTACGGCCAAAGACAAAAAGATGGCCCAAGACTGTGACTACGGGCTAATGGTTTGGGACGCAAAAAGCACCGGTACTCTGAGTAATGCTCTAGAGCTGGTTGGAAATAACAAGACAGCCTTGGTTTACGTAAACAAGGCCAAGGAATTCCTTAAGATCAAGGAGGTAGCTGATCTAGAGAATCTTGTTTCGTATATGAGTTCTACTTCGTTTCATAAAGCGGACAAGAAATTGAAGCTAAAAGAGAAGATTCAATCCATGAAACATCGCCAAGAGAGCCTGCTCTAGTAGTAGTTCGCTGGCAGTCCTTTGATATTACCTAGTCTCTACCTTGCGTAACATAGGCTACGCTCATGGCACATATTCCTCCATGTCCAATCCCAGTTGTGTACAAGATTGCCTGAATGCTCAGGACCCGCTAAAGCGAGATTTGGTTGAGTTCTTAATCGACTACTCGGAGGAAGACGACAAGGTCGATTACAAAGCTGACTTCGTAAATGATCAGCCGCATTGGTTGGAGTTGACCAAAGATCTTTCTGCTTTTGCGAATACACACGGAGGCTACTTGGTATTTGGCATCGATGATTCCGATCACAGTGTCGTTGGGATAGGCAGATCGACGGCGAGGCTTCTCAAAGATGCGAACAATATTCTCCAAAAGGTGAACCGCAATCTTGAGCCTCCGCTTACGCTGCTGAGGGCCAAAGAATATCGTTTTGGTGGTAAGAGCGTTGTTTGTGTGCATCTTCCAAGATCGAAAAACGTGACGCACTTAGTTTCAAAAGATGGTGAATTTACCTACCCGAGTGGGAAGAAAAAAACTCTGCTCAGGCAAGGCACTTTCTTCGTTCGAAGGTCCGGGGGAAATCACTTAGGAGATTCGAGAGATCTAGATGCAGTCTTTGAGCGCCGGGTTGAACAGTTTCAGGAAGCCTTGAAAGAGAAGATTGCGACCGTGATTGAGGCGCCAGTTTCAAGTGAGGTTCTGATTACAGCTGAAAGCGCTGATGGAGAAAGCGCAACGAAATTTGTTCTGAGTGACTCAGAAGATGCTGTGCCTGTAATCGGGATGACCTTCACCAAGCCTCCAGAGACAACCGAGCAGGAGATAATGGGTTGGCGCGCGTTGACGTCGGAACGCTCGGACATGCTTCCGTCCAAAGTGGAGGTGTGGAGGTGGTACCGAGAGAGAGCTGAACTACAGCTCGACCAACAGCTGAAGCTAGCGCTTTTTAAGGTCTCCCTTTGGTCTGGCGTCCCCTGCTACTATTGGATTAGGGATCTTTCCCTCGCACCAATTAGGGAAACTCTGTTCACAGCGCTGCGCGAACGTCCTGACAATTCCTCTGTATCTGCGATGCTTGAAGCAGCTGCGTTCTTGGGTAAAAAAACTTACAGAGAAGCGCTGAAATGCCTTGGTTCCTACAAGACTAGGATTAGTCCAAGTAAACAGTCCTATCCGTCGGCGGGCCCCAGGTCGATGCAGACGCAGCTGCAGAAGCCGGCGAAACAAAGCGAGCAGGCGTTCCAGAAACAACTGGAAAAACGCCTTAACGATATCGCCAGCGTGGAAAGTAGAGAGCCCAAGATTGAGGATCGATGGGAGGCATTGAAGATCGATATTCTGCTCTATGCCCGGGATGATCAGTATAAGCAGTAGTTTCTAGTACCTTGAGGCTCAAGTTTCTGTATAGATTCAGAACTAAGATCAGCTTATCGTTGCTCCTGATGTGGGTAGTTTGTAGTAAACTTGCTACAACACTCTTAACTTGTTCTCCAAGGCTTCCTAAAAGCTCTTCTGCTTCAGAGAGCTACCTCGTTCCGCAAAAAGTGTAATCAGCCGGTCGGGGGTTCGATTCCTCTCGCCAGCTCCATTTTCCCCACTTTCTTCCTGCTATTGACTGTCTTCGGGCGGTGCGCCTGTCGTTGGCAATGCTGCTCTCGAGTAGCGGTAGTATGCTCGCGCCTCTTCCTCGTCAGTAAATCGCCCGGCGATGTATAGCTCGAAGCGGTCGGCTTCGGGCCTGGCCACGGAGAACGGCAGCTCTCCCCAGTAGTCGGAGTAGAAGCCGGCGCGGGAAATGGCTGACATGGTGCGTACCGGGCAGCAGGTCGGCATGGCCTTTTCATCCACCAGGGTGAAGTCCTGATCGTTGAGCGGTATCGGGTTGGAGTTGTTCAGGGGTTGGATTACGAGGTCCCCGGGCTGGATCGGTGAATTCTTCTGCAGGGGCAGGCCGCCGTACAGTTCCATGTACCACTGGAAGCCCCAGTGCCCCCCAAACCATACGCGATGTGGATAGTTGCGCAGTTCAACCGCAAACTGGCGCGCAGCCAGCTGCTGGTTGTTGGCCCATGAGAAATCCGCAGAGGCCACCAACAGCGACACGGCCAGCACCGGCACCAGGGCAATGGCGAGCCGTGGGTTGTTGGTAGCCAGCCGAATCTCGCGATGTTCCAGCCTGCGAACGATCAGTATGCCGACCACCGGCACCAGCGGCAGCATGACCCGGGCGTTGGTCGACCAGTTGACCGCCGATCCAAACAGGAAAGTACCAAATAGCCATAGCAGGAGTAGCAGCGCTTTGTTGTCGCGCGCCCGGTGGAAATCGGCCAGGCAGAGCGCCAGGGTTTGCAGACCCAGCACCAGGAACAGCGCATACTGCACGACCACCGGCCACTGGCGCAGTCCAGGAAAGGCCAGTGCGCCCTGGCCAGAGGTATGGCTCCATAGGAGCAAGCTGCTCAACCCGACGAAAGCCGCCGCAGCAATCGCCAGGCCGCGATATCCCCACAACAGCGGCGTGAGCAACGCGGTGACCAATATGCAGCCACCCAGGAATGAAAGCCCGGTAGCGATTCGTTGCAGTCGGGTTGCCTCTCCGTCCACGCCCAGGTCCACGGAATACTGTGTCGCCTGGGCAATGAGGTTGGTGCCGTAGAGCTCAAGGGTGAGCCACTGGTACAGGCCGGCGACTACCAGCGGCGCTACCAGGAACAGGTACCAGCGTCTTGGTCGGTTGTCGTGCAGGCAGGTGTATACCAGCAGCAGTGGCACCATGGTGATACCGAAATACTTGGTCATGGCAGACAGCGAGATCAGCAACGCAGACAGGGCCAGGTCACTGCGCCTGCCCGATTCGAGGCCGCGCAGCCAGGTAACGGCTCCCCATATATAGAAGCAGGTCATGGTCACTTCAGCCATGACGTTGGTACCTGAAACCACGAAGGCCGGCGTGATCAGGGCGAGAACAGTGGCGGTGACCGGAGAGTTGCAGAAATTGCGACTCAGACAGTAGGTCCCCAGGGCAACGCCGATGGCGGGTACCAGGAAGGCGGCGTGCAGCGCTAACTCGCTCCAGCCGAGCAGGCCGGTGACCAGCGCGATGTAGTAGGCGATGAGCGGCGGGTTCTGGTTGATGCTGTACATGGGAAGCTCACTGTCCGACCAGTTGGCAGTAAAGCCATAGAAGTCCAGTGGGTGTCGCTGTATCTGCTCGGCGCACCAGAGGAACACCGTGTCGTCCATGTGAAAAGCCTTGCCGAGGAACGGTAGCAGTAGCAGGGCAGCCAGGGCGGCCACCAGGCACATGGCGCGGGAATCCGTAGGCGTTGTTGTCACTGGAGCGTCGCTCTCCATGCAGGTCGCGTTCAGTGGGACAGGTGGATTCCTGTAGGCTCGCACACCGCGGGACGACGGGTCCAGTAAGCTGCGTTGGCAGTGCAATCCCGGCGTTAGTGAGGGCGCTGCAGGCCACGTCAGATGCGGCCTGCAGACATTCTCGTAAGTTAATAATTTTATTGGGAATGCGGTTGACAAGGTGGGGCCTCGTAAGGACAATACGTCGCCTTTCGGAGGGGTTCCCGAGCGGCCAAAGGGATCAGACTGTAAATCTGACGCGAAAGCTTCGGTGGTTCGAATCCACCCCCCTCCACCAGATATGGCAAATATTCCCCGGCGCAGCTTGCTCTGAAAAGGGCGGTTATAGCGGGGATTTGCAGTAAAAATGCGGCGAAAACCTGGAAACATGTTTTCTCGCAAGCGCGGGCGCAGCAGTGTTTGGTGTGAGCCTGGCGGGCAGTTTGGCGAGCGGTTCTCGCGTACAGCGCGGGTATAGTTCAATGGTAGAACCTCAGCCTTCCAAGCTGATGATGCGGGTTCGATTCCCGCTACCCGCTCCAAACGCCCGGCGTCGATCACCGTAAAGGTGGTGAATTGAGAGCTGGTGAAAACGACGGCGCGCTGACAGCAAACAGGTTTACAGGGCTCATATAGCTCAGTCGGTAGAGCACTTCCTTGGTAAGGAAGAGGTCACCGGTTCAAGTCCGGTTATGAGCTCCACTATCGGGGCAGCCAGGTCGACTGGCCGCCTGCAACGGAGATCGAAGCCTGGTGAGAGTGGTCTGCTCCCCGCTTCGGCAATGAATGGCAAGACACAGACCAGTTAGGAGACTGTCGAGATGTCCAAAGAGCAATTTGAACGCAATAAGCCCCACGTCAATGTGGGCACCATTGGTCACGTTGACCACGGCAAGACCACGCTGACGGCGGCACTGACGCGCGTATGTGCAGAGGTCTGGGGTGGTGAATCGGTTGCCTTCGACGGTATCGACAACGCACCGGAAGAGAAAGAGCGCGGTATCACCATTGCGACGTCTCACGTTGAGTACGAGTCAGACTCTCGCCACTACGCGCACGTTGACTGCCCGGGGCACGCTGACTATGTGAAGAACATGATCACCGGTGCGGCGCAGATGGACGGCGCGATCCTGGTGTGTGGCGCGACTGACGGCCCGATGCCGCAGACCCGCGAGCACATCCTGCTGTCTCGCCAGGTCGGCGTACCGTACATCGTGGTATTCCTGAACAAGGCCGACCTGCTGGCAGAAGACTGCGGCGGTGCGGACTCTGAGGAATACGAAGAGATGAAGGAACTGGTGGAGATGGAGCTGCGCGAGCTGCTGGACACCTACGAGTTCCCGGGTGACGACACCCCGATCATCTGCGGTTCTGCGCTGATGGCGCTGGAAGGCAAGGACGACAACGAGCTGGGCACGACCGCTGTGAAGACGCTGGTAGAGACCCTGGACTCCTACATCCCGGAGCCGGAGCGTGCGATTGACCAGCCGTTCCTGATGCCGGTGGAAGACGTGTTCTCCATCTCTGGCCGCGGCACCGTGGTGACCGGTCGTGTTGAGCGCGGCATCATCAAGGTGGGTGAAGAGATCGAGATTATCGGTATCAAGGAAACCCAGACGACGACCTGTACGGGTGTTGAGATGTTCCGCAAGATGCTGGACGAAGGCCGTGCGGGCGAGAACGTGGGTGTTCTGCTGCGTGGTACCAAGCGTGAGGAAGTGGAGCGTGGCCAGGTGCTGGCGAAGCCGGGTTCCGTGACGCCGCACACCAAGTTCGAGGCGGAAGTTTACATTCTGTCGAAGGAAGAGGGTGGCCGTCACACGCCGTTCTTCAAGGGCTACCGTCCGCAGTTCTACTTCCGTACCACGGACGTGACGGGTGCTGTTGAGCTGCCGGAAGGCGTTGAGATGGTCATGCCGGGCGACAACGTCAACATGGTGGCGACGCTGATCGCGCCGATTGCGATGGAAGAAGGCCTGCGCTTTGCGATCCGCGAGGGTGGCCGCACGGTGGGTGCGGGCGTCGTCGCCAAGATCATCGAGTAGTCGGTGCAGCCGACGGGGACGGACCTTCAGCTCCGTCCCCCTCCCACACCTCTACGGAGCGCGGGAGAAACTGGGGCAGACCTAATGCTCTGTCCCCCAGACGAGAAAACCAGCCGAGCTAGCGCTCGGCTTTCTCGTCTCAAGAAGGGCCGCTGTGTGTGGTAACGGCAGCGGTAAGGATATAGGCCAGTAGCTCAATTGGCAGAGCAGCGGTCTCCAAAACCGCAGGTTGGGGGTTCGATTCCCTCCTGGCCTGCCACTACCCCCGGCCCCACGGCTGGGTGGCGTGGCAAAGCGCCGTGAGGCGCACATGAGTGAGGTGTACAGGTTTAATGAGTTCTGAAGCAGCCGCAGGTCGGCTCGACTGGCTGAAATGGGCTGTTGTGGCCCTGCTGGTGGGCGGTGGCGTCTATGGCAACAGCTATTTCGCTGATGAATCGGTGCTGTACCGGGTGCTGGCACTGCTGGTGCTGGCGGTCATCGCTGGCTTCGTGGCGTTGCAGACTGCCCAGGGCGCCCAGTTCTGGGACCTGGTCAAGGGCTCGCGCACGGAGATTCGCAAGGTCGTGTGGCCCAGCCAGCAGGAAGCTCGCCAGACCACGCTGATCGTTGTGGCTTTCGTACTGGTCGTCGGCTTGCTGCTGTGGGGTCTCGATTCCCTGCTCGGCTGGCTCGTGTCGCTGGTCATCGGATAAGACTGGGGCAGGTAGAAGGGAAGAAGATGTCGAAACGCTGGTACGTTGTTCACGCCTACTCCGGTTATGAGAAGAAAGTGGCGTCGGCGCTGAAAGAGCGCATTGAACTGCACAACATGCAGGATCGCTTTGGCGATGTCCTGGTACCCACCGAGGAAGTGGTGGAAATGCGCGCCGGCCAGAAGCGCCGCAGCGAGCGCAAGTTCTTCCCGGGCTACGTGCTGGTGCAGATGGAACTCGATGATGACACCTGGCACCTGGTGAAGGATACGCCGCGGGTCATGGGCTTTATCGGCGGCAAGGCGGACAAGCCGGCGCCGATCACCGAGGCAGAGGCAAACGCCATTCTGCAGCGCGTGGAAGACGGCGTGGAAGCGCCGCGTCCGAAGACGCTGTTCGAGCCCGGCGAGATGGTGCGGGTGATCGATGGCCCCTTCAACGACTTCAATGGCGTCGTGGAAGAGGTCAACTACGAGAAGAACCGCCTGCAGGTGGCAGTACTGATTTTTGGACGCTCTACCCCGGTAGAGCTGGAATTTGGCCAGGTAGAAAAAGCCTGACCCTTAACAGGATGGGGAGCCCGAACGCCGCTTGCGGCCAGTACGGCGTTTGAACCCAGGGAGAAGCACTCATGGCTGCTAAGATTGAAGCCTATATCAAGCTGCAGGTGCCTGCTGGTCAGGCAAACCCCAGCCCCCCCGTTGGCCCGGCCCTGGGTCAGCACGGTGTGAACATCATGGATTTCTGCAAGGCGTTTAATGCAGAAACCCAGGGTATGGAGCCGGGTCTGCCGGTTCCGGTTGTGATCACGGTCTACGCCGATCGCAGCTTCACCTTTATCAAGAAGACGCCGCCTGCCGCGGTACTGCTGCGCAAGGCTGCCAAGATCAAGAAAGGCTCCGGCACCCCGAACACCAGCAAGGTGGGCAAGGTGACTCGCGCCCAGCTTGAGGAAATTGCCGAAGCCAAGTGGCCGGACCTGACCGCCGCTGATATGGACGCGGCCGTCCGCACTATCGCGGGCAGCGCACGTTCTGCCGGCATCGAAGTAGAGGGGGTTAACTAATGGCCAAGCTCTCAAAGCGTAAGCAAGCGATCAAGGACAAGATCGAACCGGGCAAGCAGTACGCCCTTGACGAGGCTGTTAGCCTGTTGAAGGAATGTGCTACCGCCCGGTTCAATGAGTCCATTGAAGTTGCGGTGAACCTGGGCATCGATGCCAAGAAGTCTGACCAGGCCGTTCGCGGCGCGACCAACCTGCCCCACGGCACCGGCAAAGACGTCCGTGTAGCGGTTTTCACCACCGGTGAGAACGCCGACAAGGCGACCGCAGCCGGCGCCGACCTGGTAGGTATGGAAGACCTGGCCGACAAGGTCAAGGCCGGTGAGATGGATTTCGACGTGGTCATTGCCAGCCCCGACGCCATGCGCGTTGTTGGGCAGCTGGGCCAGGTGCTCGGCCCCCGCGGCCTGATGCCGAACCCGAAGACGGGCACCGTGACGCCGGACGTCGAGACGGCGGTCAAGAATGCCAAGGCCGGTCAGGTGCAGTACCGCACCGACAAGAACGGCATCATCCACGGCGGTATCGGCAAGATCGATTTTGAACTGAATGCCATCAAGGAAAACCTTGAGGCAGTACTGGCTGACCTGAAGAAGGCCAAGCCGTCTGCCGCGAAGGGCATTTACATGAAGAAGGTGACCCTCAGCACCACCATGGGTCCGGGGCTGGCGATCGACCAGTCCAGCCTGGAAGTTTAACAGGCAGGAATTTGATCGATACGCCCTTACCGGGGCGTATCCTCAAGTGTCTCGCAGGGAAGTGGGACAACTGGCAGGGAGCACTGCTTACCAGCAGCCCCCGCCAGCTTTGAGGTCTTTGGAAGAGGCCAGGGCTCCCAGAGCTTTAGCTGAGTACTGAAGACCATCAAAGACCGTAGGTGCAAAGGTGTACGGCGGTATCCATATTCCTTTGCTTAATCAGGCCCTGGTTGGGGTCAAGCCTACGCAGATGGACGCGTGACCTGCCGCTTCGGTGGCTCGACACGTGAATTCAACTAACCAGGAGTAGATCCAGTGGCAATTGGACTCGAAGACAAGAAAGCGATCGTTGCTGAAGTCAATGAGACTGCCACCAGTGCGCTGTCCCTGGTGATCGCCGATTCACGCGGCGTCACCGTGGATGACATGACGGCACTGCGCAAGGAAGCTCGCGAAAACCAGATTACGCTCCGCGTTGTGCGGAACACCCTGGCCAAGCGCGCTTTCGAGGGGACTGAGTACGAGTGCGTTTCCGAGACGCTCTCCGGTCCGTCCCTGTTCGGTTTCTCTATGGAGGACCCGGGCGCAGCGGCACGACTCTTCAAGGATTTCGCGAAGGAAAACGACGCGTTTGAGGTGAAGGCACTGGCGGTCAGTGGCCAGTTACTGGGTGCGGAACAACTCGACGTATTGGCCAAGCTGCCGACCCGCGATCAGGCACTCTCGATGTTGATGAGTGTCATGCAGGCGCCGGTGACGAAGCTGGTACGGACGATGAACGAAGTACCTGGGAAGCTGGTGCGTACTGTTGCAGCAGTTCGCGATCAGAAACAAGAGGAAGCTGCGTAAGCAGCTTGTTAATCAGCTAAAGGAGATATTGAGTCATGGCTCTGTCCAAAGACGATATTTTGAATGCAATTGCTGAGATGAGCGTGATGGACATCGTTGAGCTCATCGAAGCGATGGAAGAGAAGTTCGGTGTATCTGCAGCTGCAGCTGTTGCTGCTGCCCCGGTAGCTGCCGCTGGCGGCGACGCAGGCGGTGCTGCTGAAGAGAAGACCGAGTTTGATGTCATGCTGACCGGCGCTGGCGAAAAGAAAGTCAACGTCATCAAGGTCGTTCGTGCGGTAACCGGCCTGGGCCTGAAAGAAGCCAAGGGCCTGGTTGACGGTGCACCTTCTGCTGTTAAGGAAGGCATCGCCAAGGACGAAGCAGAGGACATCCTCAAGCAGCTGGAAGAAGCTGGCGCAAGCGCAGAGCTCAAGTAAGCTCGTTTGTTCAGCCTTCACTGTTGAAGCTGCCAGAAGGCTGGCGGGGGAGAATCCCTGCCGGCCTTTTGCCGCTTCATGATTATGAGTTTTTCGCCCCGCAACGGGGCATGACGCTGGGGAGTACAGATGACCTACTCGTACACTGAGAAGAAACGGATTCGCAAGGATTTCGGCACCATGCCCATGGTAATGGACGTGCCGTACCTGCTTGCCATCCAACTCGATTCCTACCGCAAGTTCACCCAGGCCGGTGTGGCCCTGGAGGACCGCGGCGACTACGGCCTGCATGCGGCCTTCAAGTCTGTTTTCCCAATCGTCAGCTACAGCGGAAATGCTGCGCTGGAGTACGTCGACTACAGCCTGGGTAACCCGGTGTTCGACGTCAACGAGTGCCAGCTGCGTGGCGTGACGTTCTCCGTGCCCCTGCGCGTCAAGGTTCGGCTGATCATTTACGACAAGGATTCAGCCAACAAGACCATCAAGGACATCAAGGAACAGGAAGTCTACATGGGGGAGATTCCCCTCATGACCGAGAACGGTACCTTCGTCATCAACGGTACCGAGCGTGTGATCGTGTCCCAGCTGCATCGCTCCCCAGGCGTGTTCTTCGATCACGATCGCGGCAAGACCCACTCTTCGGGCAAGCTGCTGTATTCCGCTCGCGTGATTCCTTACCGTGGCTCCTGGCTCGACTTCGAGTTCGATCCCAAGGACCTGGTATACGTGCGTATCGACCGCCGTCGCAAACTGCCGGCGTCGATACTGCTGCGCGCCCTCGGCTACAGTGCCGAGGAAATCCTGGAGATGTTCTACGAAGTGAACACCTTCCAGACCGACGGCGAGGGCAACTTCACGATGACCCTGATCCCCGAGCGCCTGCGCGGGGAAGTCGCTGCCTTTGATATCAAGACCGGCCGCAAACTGGTTGTGGAGCAGGGGCGTCGTATCACGGCGCGCCATATCCGTCAGCTCGAGGAAGCGAAAGTTACCGAACTGGAAGTACCGGTGGAGTACGTGCTGGGCCGTGCCCTGGCCAAGGACGTGGTCAGCAAGGAGACCGGTGAGGTGCTGGCGCCCTGCAACGCTGAACTGACGGAAGACGTCCTGTCACAGCTGGCCGAGGCCGGCGTGCGGGAAATCGAGACCCTGTACACCAACGACCTCGACCAGGGTCCGTTCATCTCGGATACCCTGCGCATCGACACCACCACCAACGAGCTGGAAGCGCTGGTAGAGATCTACCGCATGATGCGCCCGGGCGAGCCGCCGACCAAGGAGTCCGCGGAAAACCTGTTCCAGAACCTGTTCTTCTCCGCCGACCGCTACGACCTGTCAGCCGTGGGCCGCATGAAGTTCAACCGCCGCCTGGGCCGTGAAGAGTCCACCGGCAGCGGCATCCTGGACCGTGACGACATCGTCGATGTACTCAAGACCCTGGTGAATATCCGTAACGGCCAGGGCATGGTCGACGACATTGACCACCTGGGTAACCGCCGCATCCGCAGCGTCGGTGAAATGGCAGAGAACCAGTTCCGAGTGGGCCTGGTCCGGGTGGAGCGCGCCGTGAAAGAGCGCCTGTCCATGGCGGAGAGTGAAGGCCTGATGCCACAGGACCTGATCAACGCCAAGCCGGTGGCAGCCGCGGTCAAGGAGTTCTTTGGCTCCAGCCAGCTGTCCCAGTTTATGGACCAGAACAACCCGCTGTCGGAAGTGACCCACAAGCGCCGCGTCTCCGCGCTTGGCCCGGGCGGCCTGACCCGTGAGCGTGCCGGCTTCGAAGTGCGCGACGTACACCCGACGCACTACGGCCGTGTCTGCCCGATCGAGACGCCGGAAGGCCCGAACATCGGCCTGATCAACTCGCTGGCGGTCTATGCCCGCACCAACGAGTACGGCTTCCTCGAAAGCCCCTACCGCAAGGTGGTGGACGGCAAGGTCACCGAAGACATCGAGTACCTGTCAGCCATCAACGAAGGCCAGTATGTGATCGCCCAGGCGTCTGCCGAGCTCGACAACAAGAAGCAGTTTGTCGAAGACCTGGTCGCCGTGCGTCACCTCAACGAATTCACCGTCAAGCCGCCGGAAGACGTCGACTACATGGACGTGTCTCCGCGCCAGGTAGTGTCCGTGGCGGCCTCGCTGATTCCGTTCCTCGAGCACGATGACGCGAACCGCGCACTGATGGGCTCCAACATGCAGCGCCAGGCGGTGCCGACCCTGCGTGCCGACAAGCCCCTGGTGGGCACCGGCATGGAGCGCCACGTGGCACGCGATTCCGGTGTCTGCGTGGTGGCCCGTCGCGGCGGCGTGATCGACAGTGTCGACGCCAGCCGCATCGTGGTGCGCGTCAACGATGCCGACGTGGGCAAGGACGAGGCTCCGGTCGATATCTACAACCTGATCAAGTACACCCGTTCCAACCAGAACACCTGTATCAACCAGCGGCCGATCGTCAAGGAAGGCGACGTGGTCGAGCGCGGCGACGTGCTGGCTGACGGCCCCTCTATTGATATGGGTGAACTGGCCCTGGGCCAGAACATGCGTATCGCGTTCATGCCTTGGAACGGCTACAACTTCGAGGACTCCATCCTCGTGTCAGAGCGTGTGGTGAAGGAAGATCGCTTCACCACGATCCATATCCAGGAACTGACCTGTATTGCTCGCGACACCAAGTTGGGTCCGGAGGAGATCACCGCTGACATCCCAAATGTCGGTGAGAGCGCGCTGAGCAAGCTGGACGAATCCGGCATTGTCTACATCGGTGCCGAAGTAGACGCAGGCGACATCCTGGTTGGCAAGGTGACGCCCAAGGGCGAAACCCAGCTGACCCCGGAAGAGAAGCTGCTGCGCGCGATCTTCGGTGAGAAGGCGTCCGACGTTAAGGACACCTCCCAGCGCGTGCCCAGCTCCACCAAGGGCACGGTGATCGATGTGCAGGTATTCACCCGCGACGGCCTCGAAAAGGATGCGCGCGCCCTGCAGATCGAGCGCCACCAGCTGGACGAGTACCGCAAGGACCTGAACGAGGAGTACCGCATCTTTGAAGAGGCGATGTACGCCCGCCTGGGTAACCTGCTGAAAGGCAAGAAAACCGCCTCCGGCGGCGGCCTCGCCAAAGGCACCAGCCTGACGGCCAAGGTGCTGGAAGACCTGGATCGCGAACAGTGGTTCAAGCTGAAGATGGCCAATGCCGAGCTGAACGACAGCCTGACGGCGGCCCAGGCCCAGCTCAAGGAACAGCGTACGCTGCTCGACGAGCGCTTCGAAGACAAGAAGCGCAAGCTGCAGTCCGGTGACGACCTGGCGCCTGGCGTGTTGAAGATCGTCAAGGTCTACCTCGCTGTGAAGCGTCGCATCCAGCCCGGTGACAAGATGGCGGGCCGCCACGGTAATAAGGGTGTGATCTCGGTGATCATGCCGGTCGAGGACATGCCTTACGACGAAAAGGGCGAGCCGGTCGATATCGTGCTCAACCCGCTGGGCGTGCCCTCGCGGATGAACGTCGGCCAGATTCTCGAAACCCACCTCGGCATGGCTGCCAAGGGCCTGGGCGAGAAGCTGGACGAGATGATCCGCGAACAGCAGAAAGTGGCCGAGGTGCGCAAGTTCCTTGAGGCGGTCTACAACAACGGTGCCGGCCGCGTCGAAGACCTCAAGTCGCTGAGCGATGAAGAGGTGCTCGAGCTGGCCCAGAACCTGCGCGGCGGTGTGCCGATGGCCACGCCGGTGTTTGACGGTGCCCAGGAGGCCTCGATCAAGGACCTGCTGAAGCTTGCCGATATGCCGGAGAGCGGTCAGTTCACGCTCTACGACGGCCGTACCGGCGAGGCCTTCGATCGTCCCGTAACGGTGGGCTACATGTACATGCTCAAGCTCAACCACCTGGTGGACGACAAGATGCATGCACGTTCCACGGGCTCCTACAGCCTCGTGACGCAGCAGCCGCTGGGCGGTAAGGCCCAGTTCGGTGGCCAGCGCTTCGGGGAGATGGAAGTCTGGGCCCTGGAAGCCTACGGCGCGGCCTACACGCTGCAGGAGATGTTGACGGTCAAGTCCGACGACGTCGCCGGCCGTACCAAGATGTACAAGAATATTGTTGATGGTGATCATCGCATGGAGCCGGGAATGCCCGAGTCCTTCAATGTGCTGGTCAAGGAAATTCGTTCGCTCGGTATCGATATCGAGCTGGAACACGAATGAGCCTGACCGGAACCCATTGAACGGATAACGCATTTCCCACTGGAGGAATAACCTTGAAAGACTTATTGAATCTGTTGAAGTCCCAGGGACAATCGGAAGAGTTCGACGCTATTCGCATCGGCCTGGCGTCACCCGAAATGATCCGCTCCTGGTCGTTCGGTGAAGTCAAAAAGCCGGAGACCATCAACTACCGCACCTTCAAGCCGGAGCGGGACGGTCTGTTCTGTGCCAAGATCTTTGGCCCGGTGAAGGACTACGAGTGCCTGTGCGGCAAGTACAAGCGCCTCAAGCACCGTGGTGTGATCTGTGAGAAGTGTGGCGTTGAAGTCGCTCTGGCCAAGGTGCGCCGCGAGCGCATGGGCCACATCGAACTGGCGAGCCCGGTCGCTCACATCTGGTTCCTGAAGTCGCTGCCGTCCCGCATCGGCCTGCTGCTGGACATGACCCTGCGCGATATCGAGCGGGTCCTGTACTTCGAATCCTACGTGGTGACCGATCCCGGCATGACCACCCTGGAGCACGGCCAGCTGCTGACCGACGAGCAGTACTACGAGGCGATGGAAGAGTTCGGTGACGAATTCACCGCCAAGATGGGCGCGGAAGCGGTCCAGGACCTGATGAGCCAGCTGGATATCGACGAGATCGTCGCCACGCTGCGCGAAGAGATTCCGGCTACCAACTCCGAGACCAAGATCAAGAAGCTGTCCAAGCGCCTGAAGCTGATGGAAGCTTTCGCCACTTCCGGCAACAAGCCGGAGTGGATGATCCTTAACGCCCTGCCGGTTCTGCCGCCGGACCTGCGTCCGCTGGTACCGTTGGATGGCGGCCGCTTTGCTACGTCTGACTTGAACGACCTGTACCGCCGGGTAATCAACCGTAACAACCGCCTGAAGCGCCTGCTGGACCTGAATGCGCCCGACATCATCGTGCGCAACGAGAAGCGCATGCTGCAGGAAGCGGTCGACGCGCTGCTGGACAACGGCCGCCGCGGCCGCGCCATCACTGGCTCCAACAAGCGCCCGCTGAAGTCCCTGGCCGACATGATCAAGGGCAAGCAGGGCCGGTTCCGCCAGAACCTGCTGGGCAAGCGCGTGGACTACTCGGGTCGTTCCGTGATCGTGGTCGGCCCGACGCTGAAGCTGCACCAGTGCGGCCTGCCGAAGAAGATGGCCCTGGAGCTATTCAAGCCCTTCATTTTCGGCAAGCTGGAGCTGCGCGGCCTGGCCACCACTATCAAGGCGGCCAAAAAGATGGTCGAGCGCGAGCCGCCGGAAGTGTGGGATATCCTCGCTGAGGTCATCCGCGAGCACCCGGTACTGCTGAACCGTGCGCCGACCCTGCACCGCCTCGGTATCCAGGCCTTTGAGCCGGTACTAATCGAAGGTAAGGCGATTCAGCTTCACCCGCTGGTATGCGCGGCCTACAACGCTGACTTCGACGGCGACCAGATGGCGGTACACGTACCGCTGACCCTGGAAGCCCAGCTCGAAGCGCGTGCGCTGATGATGTCTACCAACAACATCCTCTCGCCCGCCAACGGTGAGCCGATCATCGTGCCGTCCCAGGACGTGGTGCTGGGTCTGTACTACATGACCCGCGATCGCATTAACGCCAAGGGCGAAGGCATGGTGTTCGCTGACGTCAGCGAAGTGCACCGCGCCTTCAACGCCGGCCACGTGCATCTGCAGGCGCGCATCAAGGTGCGTGTGAACCAGTTCATCCTCAACGAACAGGGTGACATGGAAGAGAAGACGACCATCGAGGAAACGACGGTCGGCCGCTCCCTGTTGTGGGAAATTGTGCCCAAGGGCCTCGGCTACGAGATGATCAACCAGCCGATGAACAAAAAGGCCATCTCGCGGGTGATCAACCAGTGCTACCGCATCGTGGGCCTGAAGGCGACGGTTATCTTCGCTGACCAGTTGATGTACACCGGTTACGAGTACTCCACCAAGTCGGGTTCGTCCATCGGTGTGAACGACTTCGAGATTCCGGAGCAGAAGGTCAAGATCATCGATCACGCCGAAGCCGAGGTGAAGGAAATCGAAGACCAGTACGCTTCCGGTCTGGTCACCCAGGGCGAGAAGTACAACAAGGTCATCGATATTTGGTCCCGTGCCAACGACCTCGTGTCCAAGAGCATGATGGAAGGCCTGAGCAAGGAAACCGTGGTCAACCGTGACGGCGAGGACGAGGAACAGGACTCCTTCAACTCCGTGTACGTGTATGCCGACTCCGGTGCCCGTGGTTCGCCCGCGCAGATTCGCCAGCTGGCCGGTATGCGCGGCCTGATGGCCAAGCCGGACGGCTCCATCATCGAAACGCCGATTACCGCGAACTTCCGTGAGGGTCTGAACGTACTGCAGTACTTCATCTCCACCCACGGGGCTCGTAAGGGTCTGGCGGATACCGCGCTGAAGACCGCGAACTCCGGTTACCTGACCCGTCGCCTGGTCGACGTGGCCCAGGACCTGGTGGTGACCGAGGAAGACTGTGGCGCCGACCGCGGCCTGCTGATGACGCCGGTGATCGAAGGCGGCGACATCATCGAGTCACTGGGTGACCGTGTACTGGGTCGTATCGTGGCCAAGGACGTGATTCGCCCAGGTACCGAGGACGAAATCGCAGTGACTGCCGGCACCATGCTGGACGAGCGCTGGGTAGAGCGCCTGGAAGAAATGGGTATCGACGAAGTGGAAGTACGTTCGCCGATCACCTGTGAAACCCGCTACGGCATCTGCTCCATGTGCTACGGCCGCGACCTGGCCCGTGGCCACCGCGTCAACATGGGTGAGGCCATCGGTGTGGTGGCAGCCCAGTCCATCGGCGAGCCCGGCACCCAGCTGACCATGCGTACCTTCCACATCGGTGGTGCGGCCTCGAGGGCCACTGCGGCAGACAGCATCCAGGTGAAGGGCGGCGGTACCGTGAAGCTGCACAACCTGAAGTTTGTGGAGCGTGCCGACGGCAACCTGGTCGCGGTCAGCCGCTCCGGTGAGCTGACCGTGTCCGACGAGCGTGGCCGCGAGCGCGAGCGCTACAAGCTGCCCTACGGTGCCACCATTACCGTGGCCGACAGCGCCGAAGTGGCGGCCGGTGACGTTGTGGCTACCTGGGACCCGCATACCCACCCGATCATCACCGAGGTGGCGGGTACCGTGAAGTTCTCCGGTATGGACGAAGGCATTACCGTCAAGCGCCAGACCGACGAGCTGACCGGCCTGTCCAGCATCTCCGTGATGGAGTCAGGTGAGCGTCCGGCGGCGGGCAAGGACATCCGTCCTGCCATCACCCTGGTCGACAAGAAGGGCAAGGAGCTGACGCTGGCCGGTACCAATGTGCCGGCGCACTACTTCCTGCCGGCGGGTGCCATCGTTTCGCTGGAGGACGGTGCAGAAATCGGCGTCGGTGAATTCGTTGCGCGTATCCCGCAGGAAGGCTCCAAGACCCGTGACATCACCGGTGGTCTGCCGCGTGTTGCCGACCTGTTCGAAGCGCGTAAGCCGAAGGAGCCTGCCATCCTGGCGGAGATCTCCGGTACCGTCAGCTTCGGCAAGGAAACCAAGGGCAAGCGTCGCCTGGTCATCACCCCGACCGATGGCTCTGCACTGCCCGATGGCAGCACCCACTACGAATCGCTGATCCCGAAGTGGCGCAACCTTTCGGTGTTCGAAGGTGAGACTGTAGAGAAAGGCGAAGTCGTCTCCGAAGGCCCGCCCAGTCCCCACGATATCCTGCGTCTGAAAGGGATCGAGGAACTGGCCAAGTACATCGTCAACGAGATTCAGGACGTGTACCGCCTGCAGGGTGTGAAGATCAATGACAAGCACATCGAGGTGATCGTTCGCCAGATGCTGCGCAAGGTGACCATCACTGCCTCCGGCGACTCCAACCTGATCAAGGGTGAGCAGGTGGAATACACCACCTTCCTCGAGGAGAACGAGCGCCTCATGGCTGAGGACCTGATCCCGGCCCAGGGCGAGCGCGAGCTGCTGGGCATCACCAAGGCCTCACTGGCCACCGAGAGCTTCATCTCCGCGGCCTCTTTCCAGGAGACCACCCGGGTACTGACAGAAGCGGCGGTCACCGGCAAGCGCGACAACCTCCGCGGTCTCAAGGAGAACGTGGTCGTGGGTCGCCTGATTCCTGCCGGTACCGGCCTTGCCTACCACGAGGAGCGTCGCAAGCAGCGCGACGTGGAATCGCCGGAAGGCAGCGTCAGCATGCAGGAAATCGAAGCGGCACTGACCGAGGCGCTGCAGGCCGACTCCTAAGCTTGCACTCCCGGCCCGCCGGGACCAGAACGACAAGGGCTCACCCGCGAGGGTGGGCCCTTTTTCTTGCCAGTCCCGGTGCAATCGTGATCATGTGAAGCGCTTAAGCACGGTTCGCACCTGGCCGTGGTAGCTGCTGCCGAACAGGTTCAGGTGATTGAGGAGGTGGTAAAGGCTGTAGATCGGCAGTCGCTCCCGCCAGCCGGGTTCGGCGCCGTAACTCTCCGCCCAGGCCTGGTAGAACACATCGGGAAACCCGCCAAACAGATCGCACATGGCAATTTCTGCTTCCGGCCAGCCCCAGTAGCAGGCGGGGTCTATGACCACGGGTAGCGACTCGTGATCGAACAGTACATTGCCGTTCCAAAGATCCCCATGTATCAGGGCGGGCGCCTGCTCCGGTATCAGCTCTGGCAGCCGTTCGCCCAGGCGTTCCAGCGATCCCAGCAGTTTGTCGTCCAGTAACCCGGCTTCTCGCGCTAGCCGCCCCTGGTATCCCAGCCGGTGCCTGGCGAAAAACGCGTAACCATTATCTACTTGTGGGTTCGGCTGCGGCGTGTCGCCGCAGAAATTGTCCGCAGTAAAGCCAAAGCTGGGTTGGGGTATACAGTGCAGGGCGCCCAGTTCCTCCCCCAGTGCCTGCCAGCCTGCTGAACTGGCCTGACCTGGATGGACGCGTTCCGTCAACAATTCCCGGTCACACACGGCAATCACGGCCGGTGTGCGTACGGTCCGCGTAGCCGCCAGTGCGGCAAGGCCTTCCGCTTCCGCCAGCAGGCGCCTGTCGCCAGACGTCGGCAGGGTCTTGCGGAAGAGAGCTCGACCCTCGCTGTCCGATGTGAACTCGTAGTGCGCCATAGTATGTTTTGTGGGTAGAGAGTCCGGTCAGGATACGGGCGCTTGCAGCGTGCTTCACTGTTTGCTGTGCCTGCGGCTTGACCGGGGCCCCAGTGCTTTATAGCCTGCACCGCTGCGAGTGACTGGGTAATGACCCCGGAGCGTTGCCATGAATTACTGGTTGTTCAAGTCCGAGCCCTCCACCTGGAGCTGGCAACAGCAGCTTGACCGGGGGCAACAGGGTGAAGAGTGGGACGGGGTGCGCAACTACCAGGCTCGCAACCATATGCGTTCCATGGCGCTGGGTGATCGCGGCTTTTTCTACCACTCCCAGAAGGAGAAGGCGATTGTCGGGGTAGTGGAAGTGTCGGCATTGGCCCACCCGGATAGCACCACGGATGACCCGCGTTGGGAGTGCGTGGATATCCGCGCGGTGGCGAGCATGCCAAAACCGGTAACCCTGGATGTGTGCAAGATGGACCCGCGCCTCGGCGGTATGGTCCTGGTCAATAATCCTCGACTTTCGGTACAACCGGTGAGCGAGGAGGAATGGACCGTGATTTGTGAGCTGGGCGGCCTGAATGGAAACAAGATGTGATTTCGACTGAAAGGAAGAGCGGAATGAAGCAATTGTGTGGAGTAGTGGCAGTAGCCGTCGTGGCTGTTCAACTGTGGGCCGGCAATGCTGAGGCCGCCGAAGCTGACCAGGGCCGGGCGGTGGATAACACTCACGCGGTACTGCCCTGGAGGGAGCGCCCGGCGGTAGAGAACCGTATTCTCGAGCATCGCCTGACCGCGCTGCTGCCGACCCTGATGGAGGAGGCTGGGCTGGATATGTGGCTGGTGATTGCTCGCGAGTACGCAGAAGACCCGGTCTATTTCTCACTGGTGCCGCAGCCCAGTTTCGCCGCGCGCCGGACGACCATGCTGGTGTTTCACCGCGGCCCCGAAGGCCTCGAGAAGCTCTCGGTGAACCGCTATCCTCTGGGCGAGCCCTATGCCACCGGATGGGCAGGCGGCAACCTGGATGAGCAGTGGTCGGCTCTGGGCGAACTGGTGGCTGAGAAAAACCCGCAGCGCATCGGTGTCAATGTATCCACGCACTGGCCGGTGGCCGACGGGCTGACCCACGGCCTCTACGAGCGACTGATGGCTGCCCTGCCCGAGAACCTGCATGAGCGTGTGGTGCCTGCCGAGGAGTTGGTCGTACGCTGGCTCGAAACACGCACCGAGGAGGAGCTCGCACTCTACCCCCATATCGTCGGTATAGCCCGCCAGGTCATCAGCGAGGCCTTCTCAACCGAGGTGATCACCCCAGGTGCTACCACCACCGAAGACATCGCCTGGTACATTCATGAGCGTTTCCTGGAGTTGCAGCTGCCGATCTGGTTCCACCCCGATGTGAACCTGCAGCGCCAGGGCGACGATTGTGGTGAGGATTCCCCCTTCTGTGGCGGCCAGGGTACGGTGATGCCGGGTGATGTACTGCATACTGATGTCGGCATCTGCTACCTCAAAATGTGCACCGATACCCAGGAGATGGCCTACGTCCCGCGGCTTGGCGAAGAGGTTGTGCCCAAGGGTTTGGCCGCGGCCATGCAGAAGGGCAACCAGTGGCAGGACGGCCTTACGGGTGCCTATAAAACCGGTCGCACCGGCAACGATATCCTGGCGCGTAGCCTCAAGGCGGCCAAGCGCCGCGGACTGATCGCCAGCACCTATACCCACCCGCTGGGCGTTTTCGGCCATGCACCTGGGCCCACCATTGGCATGTGGGATAACCAGGGCGATACGCCCATCCGTGGAGACTGGCCCCTGTACCCCAGTACCGTCTATGCCATAGAGGGCAATATCAAGGCCGCAGTCCCTGAATGGGGCGGGCAGTTCGTGCAGATTAAGCTCGAGCAGGATGCGCTTTTTGATGGCGAACGGGTGATTTACCTGGCCGGCCGCCAGACCGAGTGGCACGTGGTTCGCTGAACCTGCCCCGACCCACATGAATCCCCTGTCAGGGCCCAAAATCCGGGGCCTGACAGGCATTGACTCTCCCGGTACTCATCTATAGAATGCCGCCTCCCTTGAAACGGGGGGACGGTTTTCGTCCCGAATTTTATTAACGGAGTTTCTTTTTAATGGCAACGATCAACCAGTTGGTTCGTAAGCCTAGAAAGCGCAAGGTTGCCAAGAGCGACGTGCCCGCACTGCAAAGCTGCCCGCAGCGCCGCGGTGTTTGCACGCGCGTCTACACGACTACGCCGAAAAAGCCGAACTCTGCATTGCGTAAGGTCTGCCGTGTGCGCCTGACCAACGGTTACGAGGTGTCCTCGTACATCGGTGGTGAAGGTCACAACCTGCAGGAGCACAGCGTGGTGCTGATTCGTGGCGGTCGTGTAAAGGACCTGCCCGGTGTGCGTTATCACACCGTGCGTGGCAGCCTCGACACCTCTGGAGTGTCCGACCGTAAGCAAGGTCGCTCCAAGTACGGTGCCAAGCGTCCCAAGTAAGAGGGACGCCGCCCTGTCTCAAGGCAGGGCAACAGCTTTTTAGCAGACAATGAATGGGGCCTGGCCCCAAGTAAGGCCGGATCCCTGCACCCCCGCAATGCGCTCTCGCAACAGTGGCAGGTCAGTGTCCGGGTAACCTGAAGAGAAGAGGAAGGCAAAATGCCTAGAAGACGCGTAGTCGCCAAGCGCGAAGTACTGCCGGATCCCAAGTACGGCAATGTGACCCTGGCGAAGTTCATGAACCATGTAATGATCAGCGGCAAGAAGTCCGTGGCCGAGCGTATTGTTTACGGCGCCTTGGATATTGTCGAAGATCGCCTGTCCAAGGACCCCCTCGAAGCATTCGACGAGGCCCTGGAGAACATCGCCCCGATGGTGGAAGTAAAGTCCCGCCGTGTCGGTGGTGCGACCTACCAGGTGCCGGTGGAAGTTCGCCCGTCACGCCGTATGGCACTGTCCATGCGCTGGCTGGTGGAATACGCCCGCGCCCGCGGTGAGAAGTCCATGACCCAACGCCTGGCCGGCGAAATCATCGACGCCTCGCAGGGCAAGGGTAACGCTGTACGCAAGCGTGAAGATGTGCACCGCATGGCAGAGGCCAACAAGGCGTTCTCCCACTACCGGTTCTAAAACACCTTTCATACAACCTTTCACGACAGGATTTTTAACGTGGCACGTAAAACTCCGATCGACCGATATCGCAATATTGGTATTTGCGCTCACGTGGACGCTGGCAAGACCACGACCACCGAGCGCGTTCTGTTCTACACGGGCCTGTCCCACAAGATTGGCGAGGTGCACGATGGCGCCGCGACCATGGACTGGATGGAACAGGAACAGGAGCGCGGTATTACGATTACGTCTGCGGCAACGACCTGCTTCTGGCAGGGTATGCAGCAGCAGTTCGACCAGCATCGCATCAATATCATCGACACTCCCGGGCACGTGGACTTCACAATTGAAGTAGAACGTTCCCTGCGGGTACTCGATGGTGCCATCGTGGTCCTGTGCGGCTCCTCCGGCGTTCAGCCCCAGACCGAGACGGTTTGGCGCCAGGCCAACAAGTACGAAGTGCCCCGCATGGTGTTCGTCAACAAGATGGACCGTGCCGGTGCCGACTTCAAGATGGTTGTGGACCAGCTCAAGGAGCGCCTGGGCGCAAATGCTGTCCCGCTGCAGATGACCATCGGCGCCGAGGACGAGTTCAAGGGCGTTGTCGACCTGGTGGTCAACAAGGCCATCATCTGGAACGAAGACGACCAGGGTATGACCTTCGAGTACCAGGACGTTCCGGCCGAAATGGCGGACGAAGTCGAGGAAATGCGCGAATTCATGATGGAAGCGGCGGCTGAAGCCACCGAAGAACTCATGGAGAAGTACCTGGAAGAAGGCGAGCTAAACGTAGAGGAAATCAAGGAAGGTATCCGCCTGCGCACCCTGGCCAACGAAATCGTGCCGGTGCTGGGCGGTTCTGCGTTCAAGAACAAGGGCGTACAGGCCGTGCTGGACGCGGTCATCGAGTACATGCCCGCGCCGACCGAGGTGAAGGCCATTGAAGGTACGCTGGATGACGGCGAGACCGTCGAGCAGCGCGAAGCCGACGACGAAGCGCCGTTTGCCGCGCTCGCGTTCAAGATTGCCACGGATCCCTTTGTGGGCACGCTGACGTTCTTCCGTGTTTATTCCGGTAGCCTGGAAGGAGGAACTGCGGTCTACAACTCGGTGAAGATGAAGAAAGAGCGTGTCGGCCGAATGGTGCAGATGCACTCCAACAGCCGCGAGGAAATCAAGGAAGTACTGGCGGGCGACATCGCCGCGGCCGTAGGCCTCAAGGATGTCACCACCGGTGACACCCTGTGCGATATCGACAAGCCAATCGTGCTGGAGCGCATGGAGTTCCCGGAGCCGGTGATCTCGGTAGCGGTAGAGCCGAAGTCCAAGGCCGACCAGGAAAAGATGGGTATCGCGCTGGGCAAGCTGGCCCAGGAAGACCCCTCCTTCCGCGTCAAGACCGATGAAGAAACCGGCCAGACCATCATCTCCGGTATGGGTGAACTGCACCTGGATATTCTCGTTGACCGCATGAAGCGTGAGTTCAACGTTGAGGCCAATATCGGCAAGCCGCAGGTGGCCTACCGGGAAGCGATTCGCAACACCTCCGAGATCGAGGGCAAATTTGTTCGCCAGTCCGGTGGTCGCGGCCAGTACGGCCACGTCTGGGTCAAGTTCGAGCCGGGTGAAGACGAGTCTGCCGAGGGCCTGGAATTCGTCAACGAAATCGTTGGCGGTGTGGTTCCCAAGGAATACATCCCGGCGGTCCAGAAGGGTATCGAAGAGCAGATGCAGAACGGCGTTCTGGCCGGCTACCCGCTGCTGGGCCTGAAGGCGACCCTGTACGACGGTTCCTACCACGATGTGGACTCCAACGAGATGGCGTTCAAGATCGCCGGCTCTTTGGCGACCAAGGAACTGGCCAAGCAGGGCGGCGCGGTACTGCTGGAGCCGATCATGTCGGTGGAAGTGGTAACGCCCGAAGAGAACATGGGTGACGTTGTCGGTGACCTCAACCGTCGTCGCGGCATGATTGGCGGTATGGACGAGAACCCGTCCGGCAAGGTGGTGACCGCTGAGGTGCCGCTGGCCGAGATGTTCGGTTACGCCACAGACCTGCGCAGCGCCACCCAGGGTCGTGCGACCTACACGATGGAGTTCCTGAAGTACGCGGAAGCACCGAACAACATCGCTGAAGAAATTATTTCCAAGAACAGCTGACTAGCTGCTTAACATTCAGAGGCTTTTACAATGTCCAAAGAGCAATTTGAACGCAATAAGCCCCACGTCAATGTGGGCACCATTGGTCACGTTGACCACGGCAAGACCACGCTGACGGCGGCACTGACGCGCGTATGTGCAGAGGTCTGGGGTGGTGAATCGGTTGCCTTCGACGGTATCGACAATGCACCGGAAGAGAAAGAGCGCGGTATCACCATTGCGACGTCTCACGTTGAGTACGAGTCAGACTCTCGCCACTACGCGCACGTCGACTGCCCGGGGCACGCTGACTATGTGAAGAACATGATCACCGGTGCGGCGCAGATGGACGGCGCGATCCTGGTGTGTGGCGCGACTGACGGCCCGATGCCGCAGACCCGCGAGCACATCCTGCTGTCTCGCCAGGTCGGCGTACCGTACATCGTGGTATTCCTGAACAAGGCCGACCTGCTGGCAGAAGACTGCGGCGGTGCGGACTCTGAGGAATACGAAGAGATGAAGGAACTGGTGGAGATGGAGCTGCGCGAGCTGCTGGACACCTACGAGTTCCCGGGCGACGACACCCCGATCATCTGCGGTTCTGCGCTGATGGCGCTGGAAGGCAAGGACGACAACGAGCTGGGCACGACCGCTGTGAAGACGCTGGTAGAGACCCTGGACTCCTACATTCCGGAGCCGGAGCGTGCGATTGACCAGCCGTTCCTGATGCCGGTGGAAGACGTGTTCTCTATCTCTGGTCGCGGCACCGTGGTGACCGGTCGTGTTGAGCGCGGCATCATCAAGGTGGGTGAAGAGATCGAGATTATCGGTATCAAGGAAACCCAGACGACGACCTGTACGGGTGTTGAGATGTTCCGCAAGATGCTGGACGAAGGCCGTGCGGGCGAGAACGTGGGTGTTCTGCTGCGTGGTACCAAGCGTGAGGAAGTGGAGCGTGGCCAGGTGCTGGCGAAGCCGGGTTCCGTGACGCCGCACACCAAGTTCGAGGCGGAAGTTTACATTCTGTCGAAGGAAGAGGGTGGCCGTCACACGCCGTTCTTCAAGGGCTACCGTCCGCAGTTCTACTTCCGTACCACGGACGTGACGGGTGCTGTTGAGCTGCCGGAAGGTGTCGAGATGGTCATGCCGGGCGACAACGTCAACATGGTGGCGACGCTGATCGCGCCGATTGCGATGGAAGAAGGCCTGCGCTTTGCGATCCGCGAGGGTGGCCGCACGGTGGGTGCGGGCGTCGTCGCCAAGATCATCGAGTAAGCTCTCGCCTTACAACTGCTCCACAGAAAAGCCCCGCATCTGCGGGGCTTTTTTTTGCTTATCGCTCCACGGAATCCGCGCGCGCAATGCCCGGGGCCCTTCCGGGACGCGCTAAAAGCATGACATCCATGTCTCGCTTGGAGGCACGGTTCCCCGCCGGGACCGTCCTGGCCGCATACGGTCGTGGACAACCAGTCCCGGAAGGACCCCGGGGCATCGCGCGCGCTCCGCAGGCTGTTCTCCAAACAGGAAGCTTCGATTCTGGAAGACGTAGAATTTGGCTCTGAAGCAGGGCGTGAGCTGGATCTACCCCTCCACGGACCGTCGACGGCCAGGGATGGCCGTCGTCGAGCGAGACATGGATGTCATGCTTGTAGCGTGTCCGTGGAGGGGTAGATCCAGTTCGCGTCCGACCTACGGAGCTCTTGTTGAATACGACCTCAAGCCGGCACTGCAGCAGGTTCCCTGGCGCCGTTGCGCAGCTTGCGGACCAGTTTGTCGGCTTCGATGGCGATGAAGCTGGGGAAGAAGCAGGCCAGGATCAGCGGCCACCATTCCACCGGGAAAGCGGCCGTCCTGAATAGCGCGGCTGCCTCTGGCACCAGGGTAGGTATGAAGCGGATAAGCAGGCTGAGCACGATGCCGCCCAGCAGCCAGCGGTTTGAGAACGGGCTGAAGGTGAAGGCTGAATCGTAGACCGAGCGCGCCGAAATCACGTATCCGAAGTGGGCAAACAGGATGGCCCAGAAAGCCGCCGTCTGCGCCTGGGTAAGCAATAGCGCGTCTACCAGCTCACCGTTCACCACTGCAGCGGAGCCGAAGTGATAGTAGATATAGAAACCGGGCATGGAGATGGCGAGGCCCAGCAGGACAACCCGCTGCAGGAACAGGGCGTCGATAATCTGGGCGCCGGCCGGTCGTGGCGGCTGCTGCAGCAGCCCGCGTTCCTTTTGCTCCATCATCAGGGGCATGGTCAGCAGCACCGAGTCCAGCAGATTCACCCAGAGAATCTGTACTGGCTCCAGCACGAAGCGAACGCTGAACAGGGGGACGAAAGCTGCCATCAGCACAGCGCCCATGATCAACAGCGCCTGGGCCGCGTTGGTCGGCAGGGTATAGAGGATCGCCTTGCGCAGGTTGTTCCAGGCGTGGCGGCCTTCCTCGACCGCGGCGACGATGGTGGCAAAGTTGTCGTCTGCCAACACCATGTCTGAGGATTCCCGCGCGACTTCTGTGCCGCTCTTGCCCATGGCAACGCCAATGTCGGCCGCTTTCAGCGCCGGCGCATCGTTGACTCCGTCGCCAGTCATTGCCACCACCTTGTCCAGTTGCTGCAAGGCCTCGGCGATGGCTTTTTTGTGCTCGGGAGCCACCCGGGCGAACACGGACACCTCACGAGCTACTTCCCGGTAGCCGGCCTCATCCAGTTCCGACAACTCGGTACCGGTCATGGCGCGCTCGGCATCAATACCGAGCTGCCTGGCAACCGCCTGGGCAGTATCCGGGTGGTCACCGGTAATCATAACAGTACGAATGCCGGCGGCCTTGCACTGGGAGACGGCCTGTATCGCCGATTCTCGAGGCGGGTCGATCATTCCCTGCAGACCCACGAAATGCAGGTCCTGGAGGTCGTCGTGGGTGAGCCCGTCAGTGTCAGCCGCCACCGGCTTCACAGCGAAAGCCAGGGTACGCAGGGCGTCCATGGCAAAATCCCTGGCGGTGTCGAGCGCCCGCTGGGGTTCGAACGCGGTGCTATTGCCCGCGGCATCCAGGGTTTTGCTGCACATGGCGATAACTCGCTCCGGGGCACCTTTGACCAATATGAAGCGGCCGTCAGGCATATCCGCCAGCACCGCCATGTACTTGGCCGTGGAGTCGAAGGGAATCTCTACCAGCCGATGTACGCCGTCGACTACCAGCTCGGCCTTGGCACCGGAGATACGCAGCGCCAGTTCAGTGGGGTCGCCGGTGCCGCCCTTGCCGCTGAGGTGCGCGTTGTTGCAGTGGAAACCGGACTCCAGCAGCTTCATCAGAGCGGGTTGCTGGGTGGGCGGAACTGCATCCTCGCCGCGCAGGAATTCACCCTCGATGTCGTAGCCCACGCCGGTGACGCCGAACACTTCGCCGCCGGCGTAGACTCGAGTCACCGTCATGCGGTTCTCGGTAAGGGTGCCGGTCTTGTCCGAGCAGATCACCGAGGTGGCGCCGAGGGTTTCCGCGGCGGGCAGCTTGCGGATCAGGGCCTTGCGGCCGGCCATTACCGTCCCCGACAACGCCAGGATGGAGGTGACCAGCGCGGGGAGCATTTCCGGGATGGAGGCGACTACCAGCGATACCGCCCCGAGGAAGCTGTAGGAAATCGCGTAGCCCAGGTAGATTCCCAGCCCGAAATTGAAGCCGCCCACCACCAGGATGGCGATAATCAGCGTGCGCACGAATTCCTTCATCTTGCGCTGCAGCGGCGTCAGGCCCTGGTCAGCGGATTTCACCAGGTCGGCAATACGCCCGAACACGGTGTCGGCACCGGTGCCCACTACCAGGCCCCTGGCGGTGCCGCGGGTGATATAGGTGCCCGAGAAGGCCATGTTCTTCTGGTCGCCCGGGACCAGGTTCTGGCCTTCCAGTGCTTCGATCTTTTTGACCACCGGTATGGATTCGCCGGTCAATGAAGATTCATCCACGTGCAGGTCGCTGGTTTCGAGGAAGCGCAGGTCCGCGGGGACACGATCGCCGCTCTCCAGAACCACCAGGTCACCCGGCACCAGGTCGCGGGCGGCAATCCGCCGTTGGTCACCTGCACGCAGTACCAGCGCCTCCTGCACCATCATATTGCGCAGCGCATCCAGCGCGCCCTCGGCCTTACCTTCCTGCACAAAGCCGAGGATGGCATTCAGGATAACGACGCTAAGGATGACGATCGTGTCTGGCAGCATATGGCTGCCCAGCGCGGAAAGTACGCCGGTAATAGTGGCAGTCACCAGCAGGATGATGACCATCGGGTCCATGAACTGGCGCAGCATGCGCAGCCAGGCCGGTGTCTTCTTGAATTCGATCTCGTTGGGACCGTATTGCGCCAGGCGTTGCTCGGCGACTGGCTCTGAAAGCCCGGCCTCGTTGGTCTCCAGTAGTTCCATGACCTTGTCGGTCGTGTGCGCGTACCAGGTTTCTTCCACAGCAAGCTCCTGATGGCAGGGCGGACGGCGCCCTCAGTCGGGGGAATACGGTAGTAGGCAGTGTAGACGCTGGACGCGGTCTGGAAATTGATGCGGCTCAAAGCCTCTGCGAAGCAGGAAAACCCCACGTAGCGTGGGGTTAAGGGGAGATGACAGCGAAGAACTCGTCTACTTACGGGGCTCGACGGCTGGCCCAGTACTCGTCCACCAGTTTACCCACCGTGTTGGGGGCTATCAGGTGAGCGGCGTACCAGGTATGCAGGCAGCGGATTCGATCCGGCTTTTCAATGCCACCGATACCGCGTTGCTGCAGTGCCTCGTAGAAACCCAGGCTTTGCAACCTGGCCCGGTCGGACTCACTCATCAGGGAATTACGCAGGGCGATATGGGCGGCGTGGTCCTCCGCCATGCTTTCGCGCAGGTCTTCCTCCACATCGATGCGGGCCTGCCACTCGGCAATGATGCCTGCGGCCTCCAGCCGGTCGATGCGATAGTTGAGTGAGGGATCCACCAGCCAGAACAGGGTGGGGAAGGGTTTGTCGTCCACCAGGGATGCGACCCGAATCACCACGGGATCGTGGTTGGCATCCCGCACTGGGATGGCCCGCAGGCCGCGTGCTTCACGGCCCAGGAGTTCGCTGACGCGGGCGTGGTCTTCCGGGCTCAGGCGGTCGCTGTGTGGCATGTTGGTTTCTGTGAGTTCGGGGGCGCTATTCGACGTCATTCCCTTTTTCATTGCAAGCGCCGGAAAATTGAGGGCGAGGCGCGTTAGAATGGCGCATTGTCTACGCAGGAGGTGACGTGGCGTATGGCGACCAAAGTGTTTCGCTGGCTGGCCTGGGGGCTGGCCGCTGTTTCCCTGGTAGTTCTCTTTTTTGCGACCTGGCTGTGGCGAGCAGCCCAGCAGCCGCCTGAGCACCTGGCCCGCAAGGGGCAGCTGGTGAAAGTTGAAGCGGTGAGCGAGTACCGGCTTAAGGGTGATGAGGTACGGGAATTCCGGCTGTTCTCGGATAGCGGCCTGGTGGCTGATATCGCGGTGCGTCGCCCCGCACGGGAGCTGGAACACCGGCCGCTGCTGATGGTGATGGGCGGCCAGGAAACCGGCCGTGCTGCGGTCGACGTGATACCGGATACCCGGGGAGCGACCGTCGCCGCCATTTCCTACCCTTTTGGTACCGTTCCTCACCGCAGCCTGGTGGATGTGTTCCTGGCCTTGCCGAGGATTCAGCAGGGCATTTTTGATACCCCGGCCGTCGCGCTGCTCGCTCTGGACTACCTGCTGAGCCCGGACGCCGGCATCAATCCCGGCCGGGTCGAGCTGGCCGGTATCAGTTTCGGTGCCTACCTGGCCTCGGTGCCCGCGGTGCTCGACTCGCGGATCGAGCGCCTGTGGCTGATACACGGAGGCGGTGCTCCGGCCGAGGTGTTTGACTACGGGCTGGGCAAGCGGATCCCGGTTACCCCGGTGCGGCTGGCTGTTTCCAATTACCTGGCCGGGGTTGCAGGTGCGCCGCACCTGGGGCCGGAAGCCTGGGTGCCCCAGTTGGCTCCACGCCCGTTGATCCTGGTGCACGCCGAGCGGGAAAGTTCGCTGCCGAAATCGGCCGTTGCTGCCCTGGAGGCAGCGGTCAGTGGCCCGGTCGAAATCCTCTACACACCGGGGAAGCATGTGCATCCCAAGCGGCCTGAAGTCGTGGATGCCATATCCAGGCTGATGTTTGACCGCATGCGCTGTCCCGGAGCCGTGTCTGACTGCTAACTCTGGCCATTGATGACCAGCTAACCCTCTGATAAAGCGCTGACGGCTGTTTGTGCGGGTCCGGGGCGTCTACCCTGGGCTGAAGGCTGTCTCATAGTGAGCTGAAGGCTGTCTCATAGTGAGCTGAAGGCTCTCCCCTCATGGGCTGAAGGCTCTCCCATCGCAGGGTGAAGGCTCTCCAATCATGGGCTGAACGTTCTCCGTTGATGGGCTGAGGGCTCTGCCCTCCATGATTTAAAAGTCTATGAATTTAATGGGAAAACTGTTTGACAGGGGGTAGGGCGGTCATTAGAATGCGCACTCCTTTTTCGGGGGGTCCCTGTGCGGGCCTCTGGTTTTTTACTCTTTATTGGAGTTTGATCAAATGCAGAATCAAAGGATTCGTATTCGTCTCAAAGCATTCGATCATCGCCTGATAGATACGTCTACCCAGGAGATCGTTGAAACCGCGCGTCGTACAGGTGCACAGGTCAAGGGTCCTATTCCCCTTCCTACTCGCAAAGAGCGCTACACGGTACTGATTTCTCCGCACGTCAACAAAGACGCGCGTGACCAGTATGAAATCCGCACCCACAAACGCCTTCTGGATATCGTCGAGCCCACCGAAAAGACGGTGGACGCACTGATGAAATTGGATTTGGCTGCAGGTGTCGAAGTACAGATCAGTCTAGGTTAACAAACAACCGAGACCTACTCGGGGCTGTCAGTCAAGAGACATGACCCCGGGTGTGTAACGCTCAGCGATGAGCGGCCATAGAGGGTGTGAGCCCCGTACACTGAGAGGTTAGAACAATGACTATTGGCTTAGTCGGCCGTAAGTCCGGTATGACTCGCGTTTTTACCGAAGACGGCTCTTCCATCCCGGTAACGGTGATTGAGGTTGAACCCAATCGCGTTACACAGGTTAAAGATTCCGATAGCGATGGCTATCGCGCGATCCAGGTGACCGCAGGCAGCCGCCGCGCGAACCGCATCAGCAAGTCTGAAGCAGGTCACTTCGCCAAGGCTGGCGTTGAGGCTGGCCGTGGCCTGTGGGAATTCCGCCTCGAAGCGGAAGACGAAGCTCCTGAAGTCGGTGCCGTCCTGACTGTGGAAGCCTTTGAGGCTGGTCAGAAGGTCGACGTTGCCGGCAAGTCCAAGGGCAAGGGCTTCCAGGGCGCGGTTAAGCGCTGGAACTTCAAGACCCAGGACGCGACCCACGGCAACTCTCTGGCGCACCGTGCACCGGGCTCTATCGGCCAGTGTCAGACGCCAGGCCGTGTATTCAAGGGTAAGAAGATGGCCGGCCACATGGGTGCTGAGAACGTCACCACCCAGGGTCTGGAAATCGTGCGTGTCGACGCCGAGCGCAACCTGCTGCTGGTCAAGGGCGCCGTTCCCGGTGCACCCGGCGGCGACGTTGTCGTACGTCCGGCAGTCAAGGCATAAGGTCAGGGAGTCTCTACCGTGGAATTGAGTATCGTAAAGCCCGGCAAGGGGAAGCCCGGAACCGTTTCGGTGTCCGACGTGGCCTTTGCACGTGAGTTCAACGAAGACCTGGTTCACCAGGTTGTTACTGCCTACCTTGCTGGCGGCCGCCAGGGTACGCGGGCACAGAAGAACCGCGCTGCTGTCAGCGGCGGTGGCAAGAAGCCCTGGCGCCAGAAAGGCACCGGTCGCGCTCGCGCCGGCACCATCCGTTCACCTATCTGGCGCGCCGGTGGTGTGACCTTTGCTGCCAAGCCGCAGGATCACAGCCAGAAAGTGAACCGCAAGATGTACCGCGCTGCCCTGCGCTCCATCATGTCAGAGCTCGCTCGCCAGGATCGCCTGGTGGTGGTAGAGAGCCTGGATGTCGAGGAGCCCAAGACCAAGCTGCTGGTCAAGCAGCTCGAGGACTACGGCCTGGACAGCGTGCTGATCGTGTCCGAGCAGATCGGTGAAAACCTGTACCTGGCAGCCCGCAACCTGCACAAGGTTGACGTTCGCGATGTCGAAGGCGTGGATCCGGTATCCCTGATCGCCCACGACAAGGTCGTGGTGACTGTGGATGCCGTCAAGAAGTTTGAGGAGATGCTGGGATGAACCAGGAGCGCGTATTTCAGGTGCTGTTAGGTCCGCACGTTTCCGAAAAGGCGGCCGTGGTCGCAGACATGAACAACCAGTATGTCTTCCGCGTTGCGGTTGATGCCACCAAGCTGGAGGTCAAGAAGGCCGTTGAGCAGCTGTTCAAGGTGGACGTGGCCGATGTCCAGACCCTCAAGGTCAAGGGCAAGGTCAAGCGCAACCGCTTCGGCTACAGCAAGAAGCCGAGCTGGAAGAAGGCATACGTGAAGCTGGAGCAGGGTCAGGACATTGACTTTGCTGCGGCCGAGTGAGGAAGGAGTAGGTTTCCATGGCAATTGTTAAGAGAAAGCCCACTTCAGCCGGTCGCCGCCACGTGGTCAACGTGGTGGGTGAAGGCCTGCACAAGGGTGCGCCTCACAAGGCCCTGCTGGAGAAGCAGTCCAAGAGCGGCGGTCGTAACAATAACGGCCGCATTACCACGCGTCACGTGGGCGGCGGTCACAAGCAGCATTACCGCAAGATCGATTTCAAGCGCAACAAGGATGGCATCGTCGCCGAAGTTGAGCGCCTGGAGTACGACCCCAACCGCACCGCGCACATCGCACTGCTGAAGTACGCCGACGGTGAGCGTCGCTACATCATTGCCCCCAAGGGCGTCACTGCCGGTGATACCGTGCAGTCTGGCGACAATGCGCCGATCAAGGTGGGCAATGCCCTGCCGCTGCGCAACATCCCGGTGGGTAGCGTTGTGCACTGCATCGAGCTGAAGCCCGGCAAGGGTGCACAGATGGCGCGCTCCGCTGGTGCCGCCTGCCAGCTGGTGGCTCGCGAAGGTCGCTACGCCACCCTGCGCCTGCGCTCCGGTGAGATGCGCAAGGTGCTGTCCGACTGCCGCGCCAGCCTGGGTGAGGTATCCAACAGCGAACACAGCCTGCGCAAGCTGGGCAAGGCCGGCGCTGCGCGCTGGCGCGGTGTTCGCCCGACGGTTCGCGGTGTAGCCATGAACCCGGTAGACCACCCGCACGGTGGTGGTGAAGGCCGTACTTCGGGTGGCCGTCACCCGGTGTCCCCCTGGGGTACGCCGACCAAGGGTTACAAGACCCGCAAGAACAAGCGTACGGACGATTTGATTGTCCGCCGCCGTCGCAAGAAGTAACCGGATTAGAGTGAGGAATAGAAAGTGCCCCGTTCACTGAAGAAAGGTCCTTTTATTGACCTGCACCTGATGAAGAAGGTCGAGGCCGCGGTTGAGAGCAATGACCGTCGCCCCATCAAGACCTGGTCACGCCGTTCCATGGTCTCTCCGGATATGGTCGGCCTGACCATCGCGGTGCACAACGGCCGCCAGCACGTCCCCGTTCTGATCAACGAGGACATGGTCGGCCACAAGCTGGGCGAGTTCGCCGTCACGCGTACGTTCCGTGGCCACGCCGCGGACAAGAAGGCGCGCTAAGGCGCTAGAGAGGTTTAGAGATGGAAGTTGCAGCCAAATTGAAAGGTGCGCGCATTTCAGCCCAGAAAGCTCGCCTGGTCGCTGACCAGGTGCGCGGCAAGGGTGTCGAGGACGCTCTCGACCTGCTGACCTACAGCAACAAGAAAGCCGCCCACATTATCAAGAAAGTCCTGGACTCGGCGATTGCCAATGCCGAGAACAATGAAGGTGCTGATGTCGATGAACTGAAGATCTCCAGCATCTACGTAGACGAGGGTATGACGATGAAGCGCCTGCGTCCCCGCGCCAAGGGCCGTGCGGATCGCATTCTCAAGCGCACCTGTCATATCACCGTAAAAGTAGCAGACGGGGAAGGTTAAGCTCATGGGACAGAAAGTACATCCGGTAGGCATCCGCCTGGGCATCGTCAAAGAGCACAGCTCGGTCTGGTATGCGGACAACAAGAACTACTCCAAGAACCTGATCACCGATCTGGAAGTTCGCGAGTACATCGAGAAGAAGCTCGATCACGCGTCTGTCAGCCGCGTCGTTATCGAGCGCCCGGCGCAGACCGCCCGTATCACTATTCACACTGCCCGCCCGGGTATCGTGATTGGCAAGAAGGGTGAAGATGTCGACAAGCTGCGCGCTGTGCTGAGCGAAAAGATGGGTGTGCCCGTGCACATCAACATCGAAGAGATTCGCAAGCCGGACCTGGACGCTCGCCTGGTCGCCCAGAACGTGGCCCAGCAGCTGGAGCGCCGCGTGATGTTCCGCCGCGCCATGAAGCGCGTTGTACAGAACGCCATGCGCCAGGGTGCCGAGGGCATCAAGGTGCAGGTATCCGGTCGTCTTGGCGGCGCCGAGATCGCCCGCACCGAGTGGTACCGCGAAGGCCGTGTGCCGCTGCACACCCTGCGCGCTGATATCGATTACGCCACCTACGAGGCCAGCACCACCTACGGCATCCTCGGCGTGAAAGTTTGGATTTTCAAAGGCGAAGTGATCGGCGGCGAAGAAGCTGCTGAAGCCGGCGCCAAGAAGACAGCAACTAATTAAGGTTTACGCAGATGCTACAACCAAAGCGTACAAAATTTCGCAAGATGCAGAAGGGCCGCAACCGTGGCCTGTCACATCGCGGCAGCAAGGTGAGCTTCGGTGAGTACGGCTTGAAGGCAGTCGGCCGCGGCCGCATCACTGCTCGCCAGATCGAGGCAGCGCGTCGCGCCATGACCCGTCACATCAAGCGTGGCGGCAAGATCTGGATCCGCGTGTTCCCGGACAAGCCGATCACCACCAAGCCGCTGGAAGTTCGCCAGGGTAAAGGTAAGGGGAACGTGGAGTACTGGGTAGCCCAGATACAGCCAGGCAAGGTGCTGTATGAAGTGCAGGGCGTATCCGAAGAGCTGGCCCGTGAAGCGTTCACGCTGGCCGCTGCGAAGATTCCGGTTGAAACGAAATTTGTAAAACGGTCGGTAATGTAATGAAAGCTACTGAATTGCGTGAAAAGTCCGTTGAGGACCTGAACAAGGACCTGCTGTCCTTGCGTGAAGAGCAGTTCAAGCTGCGTATGCAGCAGAGCACTGGCCAGCTGGGCCAGAGCCATCTGCTCAAGCAGAACCAGCGCGACATCGCTCGCGTGAAGACTGTACTCACCGAGAAGGCAGGGGAGTAAGACATGACGGCAGAACAGAAGACTGCGCGTACCGCGACTGGTCGTGTGGTAAGCAACAAGATGGACAAAACGGTCACCGTACTGATCGAGCGCCGGGTAAAGCACCCGGTATATGGTAAGTACATCACCCGTTCCTCCAAGATCCACGCTCACGATGAAAACAATGAGTGCGGCATGGGAGACGTGGTAACCGTCCAGGAAACGCGTCCGATTTCCAAGTCTAAGAGCTGGAAGCTGCTGCGCGTTGAAGAGAGTGCCGTCCAGGTCTGATAACAGCTGGATTAGCTGGAGTTAAGAGATGATTCAAACACAAACCTATCTGGACGTGGCTGATAACAGCGGAGCCCGTCGCGTGATGTGCATCAAGGTGCTGGGT
The DNA here is from genome assembly GCA_965229625.1 of Halieaceae bacterium. Lineage (GTDB taxonomy): Bacteria > Pseudomonadota > Gammaproteobacteria > Pseudomonadales > Halieaceae > JANQIO01. The sequence goes on along the minus strand of CBDDJJ010000001.1, from coordinate 2,099,766 downwards.
GGATCCAAGCGTCGTTATGCCGGCGTGGGTGACCTCATCAAGGTGACCGTCAAGGAAGCTATTCCGCGCGGCAAGGTCAAGAAGGGCCAGGTCATGAATGCGGTCGTAGTACGCACCCGTAAGGGCGTGCGCCGCAACGACGGTTCGCTGATCAAGTTCGACGACAACGCGGCCGTTTTGCTGAATGCGCAGAACGCACCGATCGGCACGCGTATCTTCGGCCCGGTAACCCGTGAACTGCGCGGTGAGCAGTTCATGAAGATTGTTTCCCTGGCTCCCGAAGTACTGTAAGCAGTTGCGACGGGCGTAGTACGGAAAGAGCAGAGGCGGAAGGCAGAAACAGAGATGAAAAAGATCAAGCGTGATGACGAAGTGATCGTCCTGACCGGTAAGGACAAGGGCAAGCGCGGCAAGGTTCAGCAGGTGCTGGACGACAACCGTCTGCTGGTCTCCGGTGTGAACATGATGAAGAAGCACACCAAGCCCAACCCCCAAATGGGTGTCCCCGGCGGCATTATTGAAAAGGAAGCCCCTATCCAGGTTTCCAATGTGGCGATCTTCAACCCGAGCACCAATAAGGCTGACCGTGTCGGCTTCAAGGTGGACGGTGATTCGAAGGTGCGCGTTTACAAATCCAGTGGCGAGGCGATTGACGCTTAAGCGGACGAATAGATATGGCAACGCTGAAAGAAGTTTACAAGACGGAAATTGCGCCGAAGCTCAAAGACGAGCTGGGCCTGCAGAACGTGATGGAAGTTCCCCGCATCACCAAGATCACCCTGAACATGGGTGTCGGTGAAGCGCTGGGCGACAAGAAAGTCCTGGAGAACGCCGTTGCAGACATGGAAAAGATTGCTGGCCAGAAGCCGGTCGTCACCAAGGCTCGCAAGTCAATTGCAGGCTTCAAGGTGCGCGAAGGTTGGCCGATTGGCTGCAAGGTAACCCTGCGCAGCGACCGCATGTACGAATTCCTGGAGCGCCTGATCAGCATTGCAATCCCGCGTATCCGTGATTTCCGCGGTATCAGCCCGAAGTCCTTTGATGGTCGCGGCAACTTCGCGATGGGTGTGACCGAGCAGATCATTTTCCCGGAAATCGATTACGACCAGGTAGACGCCCTGCGCGGCCTGGATATCACGATCACAACGACCGCTCGTACTGACGACGAAGGTCGAGCGCTTCTGCGGGCATTCAACTTCCCGCTGAAAAGCTAAGTAGAGAAGAGGCTGATAGATGGCTAAGAAATCGATGATTGCGCGTGAGAATAAGCGTGCGCGCACGGTAGCAAAGTTCGCTGGCAAGCGCGCTGAGCTGAAGGCGATTCTCAAGGATCCCAATGCCAGTGATGACGACAAGTGGGAAGCTCAGGTCAAGCTGCAGAAGCTTCCCCGCAATGCCAGCCCGGTACGGCAGCAGCGCCGTTGCCAGGTTACCGGCCGCCCACACGCGGTTTATCGGAAGTTTGGCCTGTGCCGCAACAAGCTGCGTGAAGCAGCCATGCGCGGCGACGTTCCCGGCCTGGTTAAGTCCAGCTGGTAAGCGCCTGAACGGAGAGAGCAAATAGATGAGTATGCAAGATCCCCTGGCAGATATGCTGACCCGCATCCGCAATGCGCAGCAGGCGGGCAAGACGACGGTTGAAATCCCTGCTTCCAAGCTGAAGCGCGCGGTATGCAACGTGCTGGTAGAAGAAGGCTACGTTGCCGGCGTTCGCGACATGGAGCGCGAAGGCCACAAGCAGCTGGTCGTTGAACTGAAGTACTTCGACGGCAAGCCTGTTATCGCCGAGCTCGATCGCGCCAGCCGTCCCGGCCTGCGCCGCTACGCCGGCAAGGACAAGCTGCCCACGGTCCGCGGCGGCCTGGGTGTGGCCATCGTGTCCACCAGCCAGGGCGTAATGACCGATCGCGCTGCACGCGCTGCCGGTGTCGGCGGCGAAGTACTGTGCACCGTATTCTAAGTATTTGAGAAGTTAAGAGACGATTAAAGAGCGTTCACTATGTCCAGAGTAGCTAACAGCCCGGTCAACGTACCGAATGGCGTAGAAGTCAAGCTCGACGGCCGCGACCTGTCCGTGAAGGGCAGCAAGGGCACGCTGACCATGACTGTTGACGAGGGTGTAGAGATCACCCAGGAGGACAACACGCTGACCTTCGCAGCCAAGAGCTCAGGTGCCGTGGCTATGTCCGGTACGACCCGCGCGCTGGTCAATAACATGGTGGTCGGCGTATCCGACGGTTTTGAGCGGAAACTGCTTCTTAACGGTGTTGGCTATCGTGCCGCCGTCCAGGGCAAGAAGCTCAACCTGACGGTAGGTCTGTCCCACCCGGTTGAGTTCGAACTGCCTGAAGGTATCTCCGCCGAGATGCCGAGCCAGACTGAAATTGTTCTGAAAGGTATCGACAAGCAGGCCCTGGGCCAGGCCGCGGCGAAGATTCGCAGCGTGCGTCCCCCGGAGCCCTACAAAGGAAAAGGCATCCGTTACGCGGACGAGTACGTCCGTCGTAAGGAAGCCAAGAAGAAGTAAGCAGGTAAGGTTATGAGTGCAAAAAACGATTCACGGCTGCGCCGCGCTCGTCGCTCCCGCGCCAAAATGCGCGAGCTGGGCATCAACCGCCTCAGCGTGCACCGCACACCCCGGCATATCTATGCCCAGGTGTTCGCCCCCACCGGTGACAAGGTGCTGGCGAGTGCATCCACGCTCGACAAGGACCTGCGCGGTGGCAGCACCGGCAATATCGACGCTGCGAGCCAGGTCGGCAAGCTCATCGCTGAGCGCGCCAAGGCTGCCGGTGTTGAGAAGGTCGCCTTCGACCGTGCCGGCTACAAGTATCACGGGCGCGTGAAGGCTCTGGCCGACGCAGCACGTGAAAATGGACTGGATTTCTAGGGTTTAGCGAAATGGCGTACAACGACCGCAAGAAAGATGACAACACCGAAGGCCTGCAGGAGAAGCTGGTCCAGGTGAACCGTGTGGCCAAGGTGGTCAAGGGTGGCCGCATCTTTGGCTTCACCGCCCTGACCGTGGTTGGCGATGGCAATGGCAAGGTAGGCTTCGGCCGCGGCAAGGCCCGCGAAGTGCCGGTCGCCATCCAGAAGGCCATGGAGAACGCCCGCCGCAACATGATTCAGGTTGAGCTGGCAGACGGCACCATCCAGTACCCGATCAAGGCACGCCACGGCGCCTCCAAGGTGTACATGCAGCCGGCCTCTGAAGGTACCGGTGTTATCGCCGGCGGTGCCATGCGCGCCGTGCTGGAAATTGCGGGCGTACATAACGTACTGGCCAAGTGCTACGGCTCAACCAATCCGGTGAACGTGGTGCGTGCCACTTTCAAGGGCCTGCAGAACATGACCTCTCCGGAAGCCGTTGCCGCCAAGCGTGGCAAGTCCGTGGAAGAGATCTTGGGTTAAAACGATTTATTTGGGACCACGACAGAGTCATGGCTAAAGAAGCAACGATCAAAGTTACGCAGATCCGCAGCGTGAACGGCCGGCTGAAGAGCCACAAGGCCTGCATCGCCGGCCTCGGTCTGCGCCGCATCGGTCACACCGTTGAGGTGGAGGATACGCCTGCCATCCGCGGCATGATCAACAAAGTCAACTACATGCTTCGGGTTGAGGAGTAAGACATGTCTGATTCACTGCGACTGAATACCCTGAGCCCGGCGCCCGGTTCCCGCAAGAATGCCAAGCGCGTTGGCCGCGGTATCGGCAGCGGCCTGGGCAAGACCGCGGGCCGCGGCCACAAGGGCCAGAAGTCCCGCTCCGGCGGCACCGTCAAGCCGGGCTTCGAAGGCGGCCAGATGCCCCTGCAGAAGCGCTTGCCCAAGTACGGCTTCACCTCTCGTATTGCACGTGTCACTGCGCAGGTGCGCCTGGGTGAGCTGGCCAAGGTCAACGCCGAGGTGATCGATCTGGACGCGCTGAAAGCAGCCGACCTGGTGCGTCACGACGTCGAGCGCGCCCGGGTATTCCTGTCCGGCGAACTGGACAAGGCGGTCACGGTCAAAGGTCTGGCAGTGACCAAGGGTGCACGCGAGGCCATCGAGAAGGCCGGCGGCAAGATCGAAGAGTAATCCGAGTACCGTAACGCCTTATTGAGAGTTAGAGAGCCGAGGATCAGGATTTAATGGGTAGACCTTCTCTGCCGGGTGCGAACACCGCGGGAATGGGCGAGCTTATGGCTCGCCTTCGCTTTGTATTGATGGCGATCATCATCTATCGCATCGGTACCCATATTCCTGTGCCTGGTATCAACCCGGACCAGATTGCCGCGCTGTTCAACCAGAACCAGGGCACTATCCTGGGTCTGGCCAATATGTTTACCGGCGGCGCCCTGGAGCGCATGAGCATCCTGGCGCTGGGCATCATGCCCTACATCTCTGCCTCCATCATTATGCAGCTGATGTCGGCGGTGACCCCGTCGCTTGAGCAGTTGAAGAAGGAAGGTGAGTCCGGCCGTCGCAAGATCAGCCAGTACACGCGCTACCTGACGGTAATGCTCGCACTGGTGCAGGGCACTGGCATGGCAGTTGGCATGGCCAACCAGGGCATGGCCTACAGCGTGAATCTGCTGTTTTACATTGTCGCGATTACCTCGCTGGTCACGGGCGCCGTATTCATGATGTGGCTTGGTGAGCAGATTACCGAGAAGGGCGTCGGCAACGGGATTTCACTGTTGATCTTTGCCGGCATCGTTGCCGGTCTACCGGCGGCGGTGGGCCAGTCGTTGGAGTCAGCTCGCCAGGGCGAACTCAATATCCTGTTGCTGCTGGCGATCCTGGTGCTGGCAGTGGTCGTGATTTACGCCATCGTGTTCATCGAGCGCGGCCAGCGCCGCATCACGGTGAACTACGCGAAGCGGCAACAGGGGCGGCGCCAGTACCAGGCCCAGAGCAGCCACCTGCCGCTCAAGGTCAACATGGCGGGCGTGATTCCGGCAATTTTCGCCAGCTCCATCCTGCTGTTCCCGGCGTCTATTGCCCAGTGGTTCGGCACTGATAACGAGCTGCTGCAGGAACTGGCGCTGGCCATTGGCCCCGGCCAGCCGCTGAACGTGTTGCTGTTTACGGCCCTGATTGTGTTCTTCTGCTTCTTCTATACCGCGTTGATGTTCAACCCGGAGGAAGTGGCGGACAACCTGAAGCGCTCCGGCGCTTTTGTACCGGGTATCCGCCCGGGCGCGCAGACCGCCAACTACATCGATGGCGTGCTGACGCGATTGACCGTGTTCGGGTCTGCCTATATTGCGGTTATCTGCCTGATGCCGCAGTTCCTGCAGATTTGGGCCAATGTGCCCTTTTACCTGGGCGGCACCTCGCTGCTGATTGCCGTGGTCGTTGTGATGGATTTCATGGCCCAGGTACAGAGCCACCTGATGTCACAACAGTATGACTCGGTGCTTAAGAAGGCCAACCTGAAGAATTATGGGAGCGCCGGCAGGGTCCGGTAGCTTCTGAGTGAGTGTGGAGAAGAAGTCATGAAAGTACGTGCTTCAGTGAAGAAGATCTGCCGCAACTGCAAGATCGTGCGCCGCAAGGGTGTGGTGCGTGTTATTTGCAGTGTGGAACCCCGGCACAAGCAGCGCCAGGGCTGATCTGAACTCACGTAACGTGTTGATTTTTAGGATTTATGTCGCTAGAATGCTGCGCCTTTCGCGCCGGTGGCCCGCAATCCCAGGCATTTCTGGGCATTTTTGCAGGTCCTTGCCGTCGCCTTGCAGCGCATGTGGCTGAAGATATTTGGAGACTTTGAATGGCTCGTATAGCCGGTGTCAACATTCCCGATAACAAGCACGCAGTGATCTCGCTGACCTACATCTATGGTGTCGGTCGCACTACGGCGAAGCAACTGTGCGCCACCACGGGAGTGAACGAGCAGAGCAAGATCAGCGACCTGTCTGAAGAGCAGATGGACGCGCTGCGCAACGAACTGGGCAAGATGAATGTTGAAGGCGACTTGCGCCGTGAAGTCAGCATGAACATCAAGCGCCTGATGGACCTGGGTTGCAACCGCGGCCTGCGTCATCGTAAGGGCCTGCCGCTGCGTGGCCAGCGGACCAAGACCAATGCGCGTACCCGTAAGGGCCCGCGTAAGCCGATTCGCCGTTAGCTTTTTATTTTCAAAACCGCTCGAGGCCCGTGCTTCGAACGAACTTGGGAGGCGCTAGGTCACCTTCGAAGTAGTAAAGAGACAAATCGAATCCGATTTAGTGTAGCTGCACCGAAGTGCAGTGTTGATATTAGAGTAGGAACTCAATATGGCTAAGCCAGGTGCTAAAAGCACTCGCAAGAAAGTCCGGAAGACCGTGGTTGATGGCATTGCCCACGTCCACGCCTCCTTTAACAACACCATCATCACGATTACCGATCGCCAGGGTAATACCCTGAGCTGGGCTACTGCCGGCGGTTCCGGTTTCCGTGGCTCGCGTAAGAGCACGCCTTTTGCCGCGCAGGTGGCAGCAGAGCGCGCCGGCGAAGCCGCCAAGGAATACGGTCTGCAGAACCTGGACGTGCAGGTCAAGGGCCCGGGCCCGGGTCGTGAGTCTGCCGTACGTGCACTGAACGCCTGCGGCTTCAAGATCAGCAACATCACCGACGTGACGCCGATTCCGCACAACGGCTGTCGCCCTCCGAAAAAGCGTCGCGTATAAGGCAGGACAAGACATGGCAAGATATATCGGTCCCAAGTGCAAGCTCTCCCGCCGTGAAGGAACGGACCTGTTCCTGAAGAGCGGTGTGCGCTCACTGGAAAGCAAGTGCAACATCGAGAACGCTCCTGGCCAGCACGGCGCCCGTCGTGGTCGCCTGTCTGACTACGGTGTACAGCTGCGTGAGAAGCAGAAAGTACGTCGTATCTACGGTGTCCTCGAGAAGCAGTTCCGCAATTACTACAAGGAAGCTGCCCGCCAGCGCGGTGCCACGGGTGAAAACCTGCTGCGCCTGCTGGAGTCGCGTCTCGACAATGTCGTGTACCGCATGGGCTTCGGTTCTACCCGTGCCGAGGCACGCCAGCTGGTATCACATCGCTCTATCCTGGTGAACGGCCAGGCGGTGAACATCCCGTCTTACCAGGTGGCTCCCGGCGACGTGATCTCCCTGCGCGAAAAGGCAAAGAAGCAGCTGCGCGTGCAGTCTGCACTGGCCCTGGCTGCCCAGCGCGGTGAGCCGGAGTGGATTGAAGTAAACAACGACAAGCTGGAAGGTACTTTCAAGGCCTACCCGGACCGCCAGGACCTGAGCTCCGACATCAACGAAAACCTGATCGTCGAACTCTACTCCAAGTAATCCGTTTAACGGGCCAGCTAACCGAACACACAGGTGCACATATGCAGACTGCAGTAACCGAATTCCTGACGCCTCGCGTAATCAACGTCGACGAAAAGAGCGACACCCGTGCCCAGGTGACCCTGGAGCCGCTCGAGCGTGGCTTCGGCCACACGCTCGGCAACGCACTGCGTCGGATTCTGCTTTCCTCCATGCCCGGCTGTGCCATCACCGAAGTGGACATCGACGGCGTGGATCACGAGTACACTTCCATGGAAGGTGTACAGGAAGATGTGATTGAAATCCTGCTGAACCTCAAGGGCGTGGCCCTGGTGCTGCACGGCAAGGATTCTGCCGAACTCGTTCTGAGCAAGCAGGGCCCGGGCATCGTGACCGCAGGCGATATCCAGACCGACCACGAAGTCGAGATCCGCAACCCGGAGCACGTGATCTGCCACCTCAACGCCAAGTCAGAGATTCGTATGAACCTGACCGTGGCTCGCGGTCGCGGCTACTCCCCGGCCGACAGCCGTGAGAACCCGGAAGAAGAGACCCGTGCCATTGGCCGCCTGCAACTGGACGCCACGTTCAGCCCGATCCAGCGCGTGTCCTACGTAGTTGAAGCCGCTCGTGTAGAGCAGCGCACCGACCTCGACAAGCTGGTGCTGGACCTGGAAACCAACGGCACCATCGACCCGGAAGAAGCGATCCGTCGCGCTGCTACCATCCTGCAACAGCAGCTGGCAGTGTTCGTCGACCTGGAGAGCGAGAAGCTCGAAGAAGCTGCCGAGGAAGAGGACGAAGTGGATCCGATCCTGCTGCGCCCGGTCGACGACCTGGAACTGACGGTTCGCTCCGCGAACTGCCTGAAGGCGGAGAACATTTACTACATTGGTGACCTGGTGCAGCGCACGGAAGTGGAACTGCTGAAGACGCCGAACCTGGGCAAGAAGTCCCTGACTGAGATCAAGGACGTTCTGGCATCCCGTGGCCTGTCCCTGGGTATGCGCCTGGATAACTGGCCGCCGGCTAGCCTCAAGAACGACGACCGCGTACTGAGCGTCTAAAAGACTCAGTACCGGTTGCACAACAGATACACGTGCTGCGATAGCACCGGATTATAGGACTGTAAAAATGCGTCATCGTCACAGTGGACGTCAGCTAAATCGCAACAGCTCGCACCGCAAGGCCATGTTCCGCAACATGACTGCATCTCTCGTGGAACACGAGCTGATCAAGACCACGCTGCCCAAAGCCAAGGAACTCCGCCGCGTGGCGGAGCCCCTGATCACGCTGGCCAAGAACGACAGCGTCGCCAACCGTCGCCTGGCCTTTGATCGCCTGCGCAACAAGGACGCGGTCGGCAAGCTGTTCGCCGAGCTCGGCCCGCGCTACCAGGAGCGCCCCGGTGGTTATATTCGCATCCTCAAGTGCGGCTACCGCGCCGGCGACAAGGCCCCCATGGCTTATGTCGAGCTGGTGGATCGCCCCACGTTTGACGTTGAAGATGCCTTCGAGGACGACGACGAGTAAAACGCTTTCAATAGCGCAGCAATTTCTGAAGCCGGGCATTGCCCGGCTTTTTTGTGCCCGTTGACTGGCCGCCATGATTGAGCGTGATCGGATAGCGAAGGCGAACCAGAAGCCGGTCACCCTGGCCGGGCGCCCCTGGCCGGGCGCCCCTGGCCGGGCGCCCCTGGCCGGGCGCCCCTGGCCGGGTGCCCCTGGCCGGGTGCCCGTCCTCGCTACAGCCTAGGCTGCCTGTTCCTTGCTGTCCTTGCCATTGCCGGCGTCGAGAATGGGCTTCAGGAACTGGCCGGTAAATGAGCCCCTGGTTTTTGCCACTTCTTCGGGGGTGCCCGTCGCAATAATCTCACCGCCGCCGCTGCCGCCTTCGGGTCCCAGGTCCACGATCCAGTCGGCAGTTTTGATCACATCGAGGTTGTGTTCGATGATCACCACGGTGTTGCCGTGGTCCCGCAGCCTGTGCAGCACCGCCAGCAGTTGCTGAATGTCCTGGAAATGCAGCCCGGTGGTAGGTTCGTCAAGAATGTACAGCGTCTTACCGGTGTCGCGCTTGGACAGCTCGCGAGACAGTTTGACCCGCTGTGCCTCACCCCCGGACAGGGTAGTGGCTGCCTGGCCCAGGCGGATATAGGAAAGACCGACGTCCATCAGGGTCTGCAATTTCTTGGCAATGGCGGGGACCGGCGCAAAAAACTCCAGCGCATCTTCCACCGTCATCTCCAGCACCTCGTGGATGTTCTTGCCCTTGTAGCGCACTTCCAGGGTTTCGCGGTTGTAGCGCTTGCCCTTGCAGACGTCGCAGGGCACGTAGATGTCCGGCAGGAAGTGCATCTCCACCTTGGTGACACCGTCACCCTGGCAGGCTTCGCAGCGGCCACCCTTCACGTTAAAGCTGAAACGCCCGGGCTTGTAGCCCCGGGAGCGCGCTTCCTGGGTGCCGGCAAACAACTCGCGCACCGGGGTGAAAATCCCCGTGTAGGTCGCCGGGTTAGAGCGCGGCGTACGGCCAATAGGGCTCTGGTCGATGTCGATGCACTTGTCCACGTGCTTCAGGCCCTCGATCTTTTTGTAGGGCGCGGGGGATAGCGTGGTCGCCCCATTCAGCTCCGTGGCGGCGATCGGGAACAGGGTGGCGTTGATCAGGGTGGACTTGCCGCTGCCGGAGACGCCGGTCACGCAGGTCATCAGGCCCAGCGGTATTTCGAGGTCGACGTCGTGCAGGTTGTTACCGGTGGCGCCTTTCAGCTTGAGCATTCGCCTGGGTTCGGCCTTGACCCGCTGCGCCGGAATCTCGATCCGGCGTTTGCCTGAAAGGTACTCCCCTGTGAGGGACTCCTTGCTGCGCAGAATGTCCTTGAGTGTTCCCTGGGCGACTATCTCGCCGCCGTGCACACCGGCTCCCGGGCCGATGTCGATGATATGGTCGGCGGTGCGAATGGCATCCTCGTCGTGTTCCACAACCAGCACGGTATTGCCCAGGTCCCTCAGGTGGGTAAGCGTATTCAGCAGCCGCTCATTGTCGCGTTGGTGCAGGCCGATGGATGGCTCGTCCAGGATGTACATCACGCCCACCAGGCCTGCGCCGATCTGTGAGGCGAGCCGGATGCGTTGGGCCTCGCCGCCGGACAGGGTTTCGGCGCTGCGGTTGAGGGTCAGGTAATTGAGGCCCACATCTACCAGGAAACGGTAGCGGGCGCGCAGCTCCTTGAGAATCTTGTCGGCGATCTCGCCTTTGCGACCCTCGAGCTTGAGGGCGATGAAGTAGGTTTCGGCATCGCCCACGGACATGTCGACAATGTCTGGCAGCGTGCGTCCGTCGAGGTATACGTGGCGCGCGTCCTCGCACAGGCGGGTGCCGTTGCAGCTCGGGCAGTTCTGGGTGCTCAGGTACTTGGCCAGTTCCTCGCGCACGGACTGGCTCTCGGTATCCCGGTAGCGGCGCTCCATGTTGGGAATGATGCCCTCGAATGGATGGGTGCGCTGGAACACATCGCCGCGATCATTGATATAGGAAAAAGTCACCTCCTCCTTGCCGCTGCCATGCAGGATGATCTGCTGGTGCTTCTTGGACAGCTTTTTGAAGGACGTGTCGATATCGAAGCCGTAGTGGTCGGCCAGGGAGGTCAGCATGTGGAAGTAGTAGACATTGCGGCGATCCCAGCCGCGGATCGCGCCCTCCGCCAGGCTTGCCTCAGGGTGTAGCACGATACGGTCATCATCGAAGTACTGCCGCACGCCCAGGCCGTCACAGGCGCCACAGGCACCGGCCGGGTTGTTGAAGGAGAACAGCTTGGGCTCCAGCTCGCTGATGCTATGCCCGCACACCGGGCAGGCGAAGCGCGCCGAGAACAGCAGGTCGTCCTGGTCGTCACCCTCATCCATATAGGCAATAGAGGCCAGGCCGTCGGTCAGGTTGAGTGCGGTTTCGAAGGATTCTGCCAGCCGCTGTTTCAGGTCGGCGCGCACCTTGAAGCGGTCAACCACCACTTCAATGGTGTGCTTTTTATTCTTCTCAAGCTCCGGCACCTCATCCAGGTCATAGACCCGCCCATCTACCCGGGCGCGAACGAAACCGCCGGCGCGCAGTTCATCGAATACGTGCAGGTGCTCTCCCTTACGGGCCCTGACCACGGGTGCCAGCAGCATCAAACGGGCGCCTTCCGGCATATCCAGCACCGTGTCTACCATCTGGCTCACCGTGCGCGCTTCCAGCGGCAGGTCGTGTTCGGGACAGCGTGGCTCACCGGTGCGGGCAAACAACAGGCGAAGGTAATCGTAGATCTCGGTGATGGTGCCCACGGTGGAGCGCGGGTTGTGGGATGTGGATTTCTGCTCGATCGAGATCGCCGGCGACAGCCCTTCCACGTGATCGAGGTCGGGCTTTTCCATCATTGACAGGAATTGCCGGGCGTAAGTGGACAGCGACTCCACGTAGCGGCGCTGGCCCTCCGCATAGAGGGTATCAAAGGCGAGAGAGGACTTGCCGGATCCAGACAGGCCGGTGATGACCACCAGCTTGTCCCGCGGGATATCCAGATCGATATTCTTGAGGTTGTGAGTGCGCGCGCCGCGGACCTGAATCTCGTCCATGTCTTACCTGTGTTTTACCGCCAGTGAGGTGATATAGGCTTGCCTTCTCCTGCCCGGGGCGCGGCCTGAAAAGCGCGCGTTTGGGAGGACAAACAGCAAACCGCCAAGTATACGACCGCCAGCAAGCGGACCGCAAAACCAGATAAGAAATACGTGTTCACCTGCCCGCCGGATGCGCAGTCGGGCAAATTTGGCGTCGACTGCGGACCGGTATCCCCTGTTCATTTCCTGTTCAGGTTTCACGCATGGATTGTCATGGTTCTGTGAATCTGTAGATCCGCTGGGCTGCGTAACCGCTTTTCACAAATCACCTGATTGTGGAATCGGAGGTTCCGAATGTCTGTGTCTAATCTGGGTGGACGCCTAACCCGCGCGTTCATCGTGGCCATGAGCCTGTTATTTGTCGCGGCCTGCGACGGCAACAGCAGCAACAATAACCGCAACATCACCCTAGAGCCGGATGCCGGTGGCGATTCCGGCGGCGCTGCGCTTACCATCACAGAGATTGCCGTTGCTGACGGCGGCTTCGACACCCTGGTGGCGGCCCTGCAGGCGGCCGGCCTGGATTCCGCGCTTGCAGATGACACTCAAACGTTCACAGTTTTCGCACCCACCGATGAGGCCTTTGCCGCTCTCGGTGAAGACACCATTAACGGCTTGCTTGCCGATATCGACACCCTGACCGACATCCTGTTGTATCACGTGATTATCGGGCAGGCGGTGAATGCTGAAACCGCAATCTCGCTGGCGCCCGGCACTGTCGAGATGGCTAATGGTGACGAGGTTGCCCTGCGGCTCGAGGGCGACGCCCTGTTCATCAACAACTCTCGGGTGACCATCACTGACATCGAGGCATCCAATGGTGTGATCCATGTCATCGACGCCGTCCTGATTCCACCGGCAGATATGGAGCCCGCGCTGGGCACGATTCCTGAGGTAGCTATCGCCGCCGGTGATTTCACTACCCTGGTCGCTGCGCTGCAGGCCACCGGTCTTGATGCCGTGGTGGCAGACGAGACCGCAACCTTTACCGTGTTCGCGCCCACCGACGAAGCCTTCGCGGCTTTGGGTGATGACACCATCGCGGCACTGCTGGGCGACACCGATACTCTCAGCGACATCCTGCTCTACCACGTCATCGCAGGGGCTGCCGTGGATTCCACGACGGCGATTTCCCTCGCGGGCACCGCCGTGGAAATGGCCAACGGCGACCTGGCCGAAATCACCCTGGTTGACGGTAACCTGTTTATCGACGGGTCCCAGGTCATCATCACCGACATCCCCGCGTCCAACGGCGTGATCCACGTGATTGATACCGTGATGTCGCCGCCGGTGGATGAACCGCCAGTGGACATGGAACCCGCGCTGGGCACCATCCCTGAGGTAGCAATTGCAGCCGGCAACTTCACCACCCTGGTGGCCGCCCTGCAGGCGACTGGCCTGGATGCTGTGGTGGCAGACGAAACGGCCACGTTCACGGTGTTCGCGCCGACCGACGAGGCATTCGCGGCGCTGGGGGATGACACGATTGCGGCGCTGTTGGGCGATACCGACACCCTCAGCAACATCCTGCTCTACCACGTGATCGCCGGCGCTGCAGTGGATTCTGCCACGGCGATTTCCCTGGCAGGTACTTCAGTCGAAATGGCCAACGGAGACCTGGCGGATATCACCCTGGTTGACGGTAACCTGTTTATCGACGGCTCCCAGGTCATTATCACCGACATCCCCGCGTCCAACGGCGTGATCCACGTGATTGACACGGTCATGTCTCCCCCGGAAGTCATGATGCCTGGTACTACGCTGGTAGACGTGCTGGTGGCTGATGGTAACTTCACAACCCTGGTGGCGGCGCTGCAGGCGACCGGCCTGGATGCCACGCTGGCAGACGAAGCGGCCACGTTCACTGTCTTTGCGCCGAATGACGCCGCTTTCGAGAAGCTCGGTGCCGATACCATTAACAGCCTGCTGGCTGATACCAATACCCTCAGCAACATCCTGTTGTATCACGTGGTCGCCGGCCAGGAGGTGAATTCCACGACCGCGACCTTGCTGGCAGGTAGCACGGTGGAAATGGCTAACGGCGACACGGTCCTTCTTGACCTGCGTTCCGGCAACCTGTTTGTCAACGACTCGCAGGTGGTTGCTGCCGATGTTGAGGCAAGCAACGGTATTGCTCACGTTATAGACACGGTGTTGATACCGCCGGGCAGCTGATTTTCCATCCAGCATATGTGGGCGGCCTGCTGGCCGCCCTTTTTTTTGCCCGCGTTTTTTACGGGGGTATTTTGCCCCATCCCGGCGCTCTCTCCACGGCCGCAGTCATGCTACTATTCGCGGCGTTTTAGCTGGTGACGCAATGCTGACCAAGACACCCATGAATGCACTTGAGCGGCGCTCGGTAGCGGCGCTCGCGGCCCTGTACTGTTTCCGCATGCTGGGCCTGTTCATGGTCCTGCCCCTGCTGGCCCTGTACGCCGATGACCTGGCGGGCGCCACACCTGCGCTGATCGGGCTGGCGATTGGCGTGTATGGCCTGACCCAGTCCCTGCTGCAGGTGCCCCTGGGCATGCTCTCAGACCGGGTCGGCCGGCTACCCGTGCTGCTGTGCGGGCTGGCAGTATTCGCCCTCGGCAGTTTTGTCGCCGCCCAGGCCACGACCATCGAAGGGGTGATCGTCGGCCGTTTGCTGCAGGGCGCGGGGGCCATTTCCAGCACGATCATGGCGCTGGTAGCTGACCTGACCCGCGACGAGCAGCGCACCAAGGCCATGGCGCTGGTGGGTATCAGCATCGGCCTGTCCTTCGCCATTGCCATTATGTTGGGGCCGCTGCTGGCGGCGGCCGGCGGCCTGCCGCTGGTGTTTAATGCCACCGGCGGGATGGCGCTGATGGGTATCCTTGTGTTGCTGCTGGCGGTACCCCGGGTGCGGCGGGTGGCTACCCATGGGGAGGTGGGGACGGTGCCGGCGCTGCTGTGGCGTACGCTGCTGGATCGCAACCTGCTGCGCCTCAACACCGGTGTGTTCACCCTGCATTTCCTGCTGATGGCAGCCTTCGTGGGCCTGCCACTGGTGCTTGAGCAGTCGCTGGGCGTCGGTCGTGAGCAGCACTGGAAGGTCTACCTGCCGGTACTGGTGGCGTCAGTGGTCGGGATGTTCCCGCTGATCGTGCTGGCGGAGCGGCGTGGTCGGCTCAAGCTGGCACTGGGCATTGGCATTTGCAGCCTCGCCCTCTCGCAATTGTTCGCCACGGGCAGCTTTGGACTGGCGGTGTTCTGCCTTGGACTATGGCTCTATTTCACGGCATTCAACTACCTGGAAGCGGCACTACCGAGCCTGGTCAGTAAATCCGTCTATGCCGGTGGCAAGGGCACGGCCCTGGGCGTCTACGCCACCTTCCAGTTTCTTGGTGCCTTTGTCGGTGGCGTCGCCGGTGGCCTCGCATTGCAGTGGGGAGGCACTTTCGCGGTGTTGCTGCTGTGTGCCCTGGTGGCGTTGCTGTGGCTGCCTCTGGCCCTCAGTATGAAGACGCCGGGCAATCTCGCCAATCACACCGTCCGGCTGCCCGCCGACAGTGATGCCGCCGATGCGGTGCTGGAGCGCCTGCGTGCGGCACCCGGCGTGGCCGATATGCTGGTTATGCGTGAGGAAGCCACCGTTTATCTCAAGGTCCATGCGGAAGCTTTTGACAGTGAGATCCTATCCGGGCCTGAAGCGCCGGGTGACCCGCTCCCGGAGCGCGCCTGAGGACCGGATTGATCGGTTTTGCGGTGCCTGCCCGTGGCATCGAATCGGCGTAATGTTATAGTTTCCCGTTACCAGAACGAGGACTAAACATGGCCCGCGGCATCAACAAAGTGATTCTCATCGGCAACCTGGGAAACGACCCGGAGACCCGCTATACGCAGTCGGGCGCGGCCGTTACCAACATTTCCCTGGCCACCAGCGAGAGCTGGAAAGACAAGCAGACCGGGCAGCCCCAGGAGCGCACCGAGTGGCATCGCGTGGTGTTCTTCAATCGCCTGGCGGAGATCGCCGGCGAGTACCTGCGCAAGGGCTCCAAGGTCTATGTTGAGGGCTCCCTGCGCACCCGTAAGTGGCAGGATCAGTCGGGCCAGGATCGCTACACCACCGAAATCGTGGGCAACGAGATGCAGATGTTGGACAGCCGCGGGAGCGGGATGGGCGCTCCCTACCCGGACCAGCAGGGCTATGATACCCAGCCGGCCGCTCCTTCACAGGCGCCTGCCCCCGCTGCGCAGCCGGTTGCCGGTAGCCAGGCCGCGCCGCCCGCCAGTTTTGAAGACTTCGACGACGACATTCCCTTCTGATCGCAGTATGTCGACGGGCCCCACCGGTGCGTGACGGGAGCAGCCACTGGCCATGAAGGTGTTGCTGATAGGCTCGGACACACCGGTCGGGCAGGCCTTGTGCGGCTTCCTTGACCTGCGCGGGACAGACTATGCTGCCCTCAACAAGTCCGAGTGCCGCTGGAAGAGCGAACGCCAGGTCAAGAAGGCACTGCGTCGCAGTGAGTGTGACCTGGCGGTCGATCTCAGGATTCAGGCGGCTGCCGACGGCGGGATTCGGATCCACGATGCCGACATTGAACGCTGCAAGTGGCTGGCCCGCGCCGGGCAAACCCTCAAGACCCCGGTCCTGTTGCTGTCCTGTGCCGCTATCTTCGAGGGCACGGGCAGCCGCGCCTACCGTGAAGATGACTATCCTGACGGGGTCTCGACCCTCGCATCCCTGTTGGGCGCCGCCGAGTCCGCGGTCCGGGATCACTCTGAGCGACATGTCATTCTGCGTATGGGGCCGGTGTTCTCGCCGGTGGGCAGTAACTCCCTCACCTGGATGCTTAACCAGCTGCACGAACATGGTCGACTGACGCTGAGTCGCAAGCTGCGCGGTTGCCCGGTAGCGGCCGAGGACGCGGCCCGGGTGGTGTCCGGCATGATCGACCAGTACGGCTGTGGCCTGGAGACCTGGGGCATCTTCCACTACTGCAGCCCGGACGTGACCAGTTGCTACGAGTTTGCCGAGGTGCTGTTGGCGGCTGCTTACCAGTACACGGAGTTCCGCGAGGATGATCCCTCGATTCTGACGCCGCTGGAGGCCGAGGATGAGTCCGCCGCGGGGAATGGCGGGGACGAGCACGAGTGGGAGTCGCTTGAGTTCAGGCTCGATTGCAATCGAATCAGGGATACCTTTGCCATCAAGCAGCACCCCTGGCGCGCCAGCGTGGCAGGTCATGTGAAACAGTTTTACGCACATTACAGTGCAAAGGAGCACACCGATGGTCAAAGCCTCGGACACAGAGACGCAAGCGCTTGAGATAGCCGTTCTGACTGTCTCGGATACCCGGACCGCAGAAAACGATACCTCTGGTGATTACCTGGCGGAGGCGCTGCTGTCCTCGGGCCACCGGGTCGCCGATCGCCGGATCGTGAAGGACGACATCTACCAGATCCGCGCCGTGCTCTCGGCCTGGATCGCCGATGCAGAAGTGGACGCCGTGCTGGTCACCGGCGGTACCGGGTTTTCCGGCCGCGACAGCACGCCGGAAGCGGTCGCACCACTGTTCGACAAGGCGATCGAGGGCTTCGGTGAGGTATTCCGCGCCCTGTCCCTGCAGGAAATCGGCTCCTCCACGGTGCAGTCTCGAGCCCTCGGCGGCTTCGCCAACAACACAGTGATTTTCTGTATGCCAGGTTCCACCGGTGCCTGTCGCACGGCCTGGGAAGGCATTATCCGCGACCAGCTCGACAGTACCTACCGGCCCTGCAACTTTGTGGGGGTCATCCGGGTTCACAGCGCGGGGCACTAGGACTTGGCCGGGCTGACACCGCTGGGGGACGCGCTGGCGCTGATTCTTGAGGATGCGCGGCCGATAGCCGATGTCGAGCAGGTGGCGCTGGTGGATGGCCTCGGTCGTACCCTCGCACGGGATGTCCTGGCGACGGTGCCGGTCCCCAACGACGACAACAGCGCCATGGATGGGTATGCCCTGCGTGCCTCGGAGTCCGGCGAGCGTCTGAAGGTGACGCAGCGAATTCCCGCGGGACGTGCGGGCACAGAGGTGGTACCTGGCACCGCCGCTCGCATATTCACCGGCGCTCCGGTTCCGCCCGGGGCGGATGCCGTGGTAATGCAGGAGAACTGCACCCTCGATGGCGATACCTTGCAGCTCACCCAGGCCGTGGCACCCGGTGAGAATATTCGCCGCATGGGTCAGGATCTCGAGCGGGGTAGCCTTGTGCTGAGCGCCGGCCGCCGCCTGCAGCCGGAGGACCTCGGGGTACTGGCGTCTGTGGGTACGGCTACTGTGGCGGTGAAACGACGCCTGGTCGTGGGCATTCTCTCCACTGGTGATGAGTTGGTGGAACCCGGCACCGCCTCATCCCTCTCCCCCGGGCAGATCTTCAATTCCAACCGCTACACGCTGCAGGGCTTGCTGTCTTCGATGGGTTTCGAAGTGCGTGATTTCGGCCTGGTTCCCGACGACCCTGAAACGACCCGCCAGGTATTGCAGGCGGCTGCCGAGGCCAGTGACTGTGTGATCAGTACAGGCGGCGTATCGGTGGGCGAAGAAGATCACGTGAAGAGCCAGGTGGAGGCCCTGGGCCACCTGCAGCTATGGAAGCTCAGGGTAAAGCCGGGTAAGCCCCTGGCCTACGGGCGCATTGGCGATACAGGTTTCTTCGGCCTGCCGGGCAACCCTGCCGCCGTCTACGTCACCTTCTCGATGATTGTGCGTCCCTGGTTGTTGCACTGCCAGGGTGCCGACCCTGCCTCGCCCTTGCCACTGCCGGCGGAGGCTGCGTTTGAACACCAGCGCGCCGGCTCACGGCTGGAGTTCCTGCGCGCCCAGGTTCGGGCGGAAGAGGGCGGCCTGCGGGTGTACCTGCACGACAACCAGAGTTCTGGCGTGCTGAGCTCGGTGAGCTGGGCAAACGCCCTGGTTGTGGTGCCGCCGGGAGTGACCGTGGCCCGGGGCGACACGGTCGAGGTGATCTTGCTGGATCAGCTGAACCGCTGAAACACCAATGAGGCATTGGTGCCGCCGAAACCAAAGCTGTTCGACATCACGCGTGTAAGTCCTGCCTGTTCGACGCGCTCCAGGGAAATGGGCATGCCTTCTGCTTCCGGGTCGAGGTTCTCGATATTCGCGGATGCGGCGATGAAGTCTTCCTGCAGCATCAGCAGTGAGTAAATCGCTTCCTGCACGCCCGCCGCTCCCAGTGAATGCCCGGACAATGATTTGGTAGAACCCACCACGGGAATAGCCTTGCCCTGGAAGGCTTCCTTGACGGCCTTCAGTTCCTGGATGTCGCCCGCCGGTGTGCTGGTACCGTGGGCGTTGATGTAGTCGACAGGGCCGTCGACCGTGGCCAGGGCCTGCTGCATGCAGCGCAGGGCGCCCTCGCCAGACGGCGCTACCATGTCATAACCGTCCGAAGTGGCACCGTAGCCCACCAGTTCGGCATAGATCTTTGCGCCCCTTGCCTGGGCGTGTTCCAGCTCCTCGAGTATCAGCATGCCGCCGCCGCCGGCAATCACGAAACCATCCCGATTGGCATCGTAGGCCCGGGAGGCTTTGTCGGGCGTATCGTTGTACTTCGTGGACAGGGCGCCCATGGCGTCGAACAGACAGGACATGCTCCAGTGCAGTTCCTCGCCGCCGCCGGCAAAGACGATGTCCTGCTTGCCGAGCTGAATCTGCTCCATGCCATTGCCGATACAGTGGGCGCTGGTGCTGCAGGCGCTGGAAATCGAGTAGTTCACACCCTTGATTTTGAACGGCGTGGCCAGGCAGGCGGACACGGTGCTCGCCATGGTCTGGGTTACCCGGTAAGGGCCCACGCGGCGCAGTCCGCGCTCGCGCAGAATGTCGGCCGCTTCGACCTGGCTGGAGGAAGAGGCGCCGCCGGAGCCGGCAATAATGCCGGTGCGAACATTTGAGACCATCGTTTCATCCAGCCCGGCATCCTCAATGGCCTGTTGCATGGCGAGGTACGCATAGGCCGCAGCCGGGCCCATGAAGCGCAGCTGTTTGCGGTCGATCAATTGACTGAGATCTAGATCGATGGAGCCGGCCACATGGCTCTTCATACCCATATCGACCTGTTCCTGCTGGAAGCTGATTCCCGAGCGGCCTTCACGCAGGGAGTCGATTATGGCTGCCGTATCGGTGCCTAGGCAGGAAGTGATGCCGATGCCTGTTACTACAACGCGTCTGGACATAGCGATACCCGGGGTCCTGTTTAAAAGTTGTCGGTCTGCTGGAACAGGCCTACCCGCAGATCCTTGGCGAAGTAGATGTCCTTGCCGTCCACGGCCACCTTGCCGTCAGCGATTCCCATGACCAGCTTGCGTTCGATCACGCGCTTCATGTCTATGGTGTACTGCACCCGGCTCGCGGTGGGCAGCACCTGCCCGGTGAACTTGATCTCGCCGGCGCCGAGCGCGCGACCGCGCCCCGGATTACCGCGCCAACCGAGGAAAAAACCCACCAGCTGCCACATGGCATCGAGGCCCAGGCAGCCAGGCATGACCGGATCACCGCGGAAGTGGCAGTCGAAGAACCAGAGCTCCGGGTCGATATCCAGCTCGGCAACGATCTGGCCTTTGCCATATTCGCCCCCCTCCGAGCTGATGTGGGTGACGCGATCTACCATCAGCATGTTGTCCAGCGGCAGTTGCGCATTCCCGGGACCGAACAATTCGCCGAGGCCACAGGCGACAAGTTCGTCCTTGGAAAAGCTGTTTTTTACGGTCATTTCTTGGGGGGATCCTGCGGGGTGTGCTTGCGCCCTGCATTCTAAACTCTGGTGACCGCATGTCCAGTGTGCGTTAAACTCACCAGCCCCAGAAAAAGGCCCGGGAAAAACCGGTAAACCATGCCGAGGCGTTAGCCGCATGACGCCGGGTTCACAGAAAGCCCAAAAGGATATTTGATGTTAAAGGCCGTGCTTCTTTCCGGTGGTGTCGGCAGCCGTCTCTGGCCGGTGTCACGTGAGGCTTACCCCAAACAGTTCCTGCCCCTGGCCAGCGACAATTCCATGTTGGTGGATACCGTGGCCCGGGTGGCCGGTATCGTCGACACCAGCCCGCTCTACATTTGTAATGAGGAACATCGCTTCATCGTCGCGGAGCAGGTGCACGAGCATTACGCCGGGGAGATCGTGCTGGAGCCGGTGGGGCGAAACACCGCGCCTGCTGTAGCGATAGCCGCGTTGCGCGCCGTGGCGGAAGATGAATCTGCGATGCTGCTGGTGCTGCCGGCGGACCACCTGATCAGTGATACACCTGCTTTCCTGGAAGCGGTCGGCGTGGCGCTGGCCCAGGCCCGGACCGGGCGTCTTGTCACCTTTGGTGTGGTGCCGGACCGGCCGGAAACCGGTTACGGTTATATCCGCCGCGGTGACGCGCTGGACAACGGCAGCTATGCCATCGGGGAATTTGTCGAGAAACCTGATGCGGATACCGCCCTGACCTACCTGGACAGCGGAGAGTACTACTGGAATAGCGGCATGTTTCTGCTGGGGGCGCGGGTTTACCTGGACGAATTGAAACGCCTGGCCCCGGAGATGGTCAGCGCCTGCGAGGCGGCACTGGCCGGTGCCACCAAAGACCTGGACTTCGTGCGGCTGGAGCGCACCGCTTTCGAGGCCTGCCCGGCTGACTCAATCGACTACGCGGTTATGGAAAAAACCGTTCTTGGTGCCGTCGTGCCGCTCGACTGTGGCTGGAGCGACGTGGGGGCCTGGTCTGCCCTCTGGGATGCTGCTGACGCCGATGCCGACGGCAATGTGGTGCAGGGCGACGTGTTGCTCAACGACGGCCGCAACAACTACCTGAGATCGGAGTCCCGGCTGGTGGCCGCCACCGGGGTCGACGACCTGGTGGTGGTAGAGACGCCGGACGCGGTGCTGGTTGCGAACCGGGAGAGGGTCCAGGATGTGAAGGCCCTGGTCACGGCGCTGAAGTCCGGGGATCGGGATGAGGCCCGGCTCCACGCGAGGGTTTACCGGCCCTGGGGGTCCTACGAATCGCTGATCAACGGCGACCGCTTCCAGGTAAAGCGCATTGTGGTCAACCCGGGCCAGAAACTGTCGCTGCAAAAGCACCATCACCGCGCCGAGCACTGGATCGTGGTGAGCGGCACCGCCGAAGTGACTTGTGAGGACAAGGTCTTTATGCTGGGAGAAGACGAGTCGACGTACATCCCTCTCGGCCACAAGCACCGGTTGGTCAACCCCGGCCGGATTCCGCTGGAACTGATCGAGGTTCAGTCGGGGACCTACCTGGGTGAGGACGACATCGTGCGTTTCGACGATATCTACGGTCGCAGCGGCGACTGAAACACCATCGATGGTCCGCGTGGGCGGCTATCAGAATCTAGCTAAGGATTAGCCAGGGAGAGTGTGATGATCAAGAAATGCCTGTTTCCGGTAGCGGGGTATGGGACCCGCTTCCTGCCTGCCACCAAGAGCATGCCCAAGGAAATGCTGCCCGTAGTGAACAAGCCACTCGTGCAGTACGGGGTAGAGGAAGCGATTGAAGCGGGTATGAACACGATCTCCTTCGTGACCGGCCGCGGCAAGCGCTCCATCGCCGACCACTTCGATATCAGCTACGAACTCGAGCACCAGATCGCCGGTACCAGCAAGGAAGTTTACCTGGGCAGTATTCGCAATGTGTTGGAGCAGGGTGTCTTCACCATGGTGCGCCAGCGCGAGATGAAGGGGCTGGGCCATGCCATTCTCACCGGTGAGCCGCTGATCGGCAGCGAACCCTTCGGTGTGGTGCTCTCCGACGATCTCTGTCTCAATGAAGGTGGCCCGGGTGTACTGGCGCAGATGGCAGAGCTGTACAGCCAGTTCCGCTGCAGCATTGTCGCCATTCAGGAAGTGCCCATGGATGAGGCCCACAAGTACGGCGTCATCAAGGCCGAAGAACTCAAGGATGGCCTGTACCGGGTGGACGATATGGTGGAAAAGCCACCCCAGGGCGAGGCGCCTTCAAACCTGGCGATTATTGGTCGCTACATCCTCACGCCGGATATCTTTGACATCATCCGTGAAACGCCGCCCGGCAAGAACGGCGAAGTGCAGATCACCGATGCCCTGCTGACCCAGGCCAGGAAGGGCTGCGTGATGGCCTATAAATTCAAGGGCCGCCGCTTTGATTGCGGCAGTGTTACCGGCTTCGTCGAGGCCACCAATTATGTATTCGAAAACGTCTACGCGGACCCGGCATGACTGAACTGACCTGTTTCAAGGCCTACGACGTTCGAGGCCGCATTCCCGACCAACTCAACGAAGACGTTGCCTACCGAATCGGCCGCGCCTATGCGGAAGTCATCAAGCCGGGCACCGTGGTCGTGGGGCACGACATTCGCCTCAGCAGCGAGGCCATCAAGGGCGCACTTACCGAGGGCCTGCGCGACAGCGGCGTCGACGTCTTCGATATCGGGCTGTGCGGAACCGAAGAAATCTACTTCGCAACCGATCACGCCGGCGTGGGTGGTGGCATCGTGGTAACCGCAAGTCACAATCCCAAGGATTATAACGGCATGAAGTTTGTCCGTGCCGGCGCACAGCCCATCAGTGGCGACAGCGGCCTGGTGGAGATCCGGGAGCTGGCCGAGGCCAATGACTTTCCCGAAGCAGGGGAGCGCGGTGACCTCAAACCCATGGATACCTCTGCCGCCTACATCGAACACCTGCTCTCCTACGTGGACCTGGCAGCGCTCAAGCCTTTGAAGCTGGTGGTTAATGCCGGTAACGGTGGCGCCGGGCTGGTGGTGGACCGAATCGAAAGTGAGCTGCCTTTTGAGTTCATCAAGTTGCTCAATGAGCCCGACGGCCATTTCCCCAACGGTGTGCCGAATCCGCTGCTGGTGGAGAATCGTGCCATAACCGCAGACGCAGTCCGGGAACACGGCGCGGACCTCGGTATTGCCTGGGACGGAGATTTTGATCGTTGCTTTTTCTTTGATGAAAGCGGCGAGTTTGTCGAGGGTTATTACCTGGTGGGCCTGCTGGCGGAAGCTTTCCTGAGCCGTGGTGGGGGTGGCAAGGTGGTGCACGACCCGCGCCTTACCTGGAACACGCTCGACGTGGTAGCGCGCCTGGGTGGCGAAGCGGTACAGAGCAAGACCGGGCACGCCTTCATCAAGGAGCGCATGCGCGCCGAGAACGCGGTCTACGGTGGCGAGATGAGTGCACACCATTACTTCCGCGATTTTGCCTACTGCGACAGTGGCATGATCCCCTGGCTGCTGGTGGCGGGGCTGGTCTGTGAGCGCGGCGCGCCGCTGTCAGAGCTGGTGGCAGAACGCATGGCCGCCTACCCCTGCAGCGGTGAAATCAACCGCCAGGTGGAGGATCCGGCCGCGCTGTTAAGCCAGATCGAAGAGCGCTACAGCGCCGCTGCGGACGCCGTCGATCATACCGATGGGCTGAGCGTGAGTTTCCCGGACTGGCGCTTCAATGTGCGCATGTCCAATACGGAGCCAGTGGTTCGCCTGAACGTCGAAAGTCGTGGTGACGTTGCCCTGATGCGCGAAAAAACCGACGAGTTGTTGGCACTGATCGACGGCTGACAGTGCCCTGGCGGGCCTGCAGGAATCGCTGTGCGCGCACCGCCAGGCTGCGATCGCGTCAGTTCTGGCGAATCCCGGCCAGGGCGGCGTCTGTGGATGGGTCGAAGCGCTGGTCCGAGCCATCGAGAGCCGCGAATATCTCTGCACCCATCTCTTTACCCAATTCCACGCCCCACTGGTCGAAGGAATTGATCTCCCACAGCCGGCCGCTACAGAAGGTCTTGTGTTCGTACAGTGCCAGCAGTGCACCCAGACTAAAGGGCGTCAGGGCCTCGCAACTCAGGGTTGAGCTGGGTCGATTGCCGGGAATCACCAGGTGTGGCGCGAGCTCGACGGCACGTTCGCTGTCGGTGCCTCGCCCCTCCAACGAGCGCTGTGATGCCTCCAAATCGCGGCCTACCATGAGCGCGCGCATCTGGCTCAAGCCGTTGGCCAGCAACCGGGCCTTGCCCTCAGAGTCGCCGGTGTTCCCGGTAATCAACACGAAGTCGGTGGGGCACAGCACCGTGCCCTGGTGTAGCAACTGGTGGAACGAGTGCTGGCCGTTGGTGCCTACATCTCCCCAGAGCACGGGCGCAGTGGCGTAGGCCAGCGTCTCACCCCGGTGGTTCACTGATTTTCCGTTACTCTCCATGGAGAGCTGCTGCAGGAATGCCGGCAGGTGGGCCAGCCGCTGCTGGTAGGGAATTACCGCGTGTACCTGGGCGTGCATGAAGTTCACGTACCAGATTTCCAGCAGGCTCAGCCATAGCGGCATGTTGTCCCGCGCCTCTGCACTTCGGAAGTGCCGGTCCAGGGCGTCGGCACCGGCGAGCAGCTCCTCAAAGCGCTCCATGCCCACAGCGAACGCGATAATCCAGCCAATCGCAGACCATAGCGAGTAGCGCCCGCCGACCCAGTCCCACATGGGCAGGATATTGCTCTCCGGTATGCCGAAATCACGCGCTGCCTCAATATTGGTGCTGACCGCGAGAAAGTGCTGTGCCAGTCCGTCTTCCGGGATACCTGCATCCAGTATCCACTGGCGCGCGTTGCGCGCGTTGTAGAGGGTCTCCTCGGTGCGCAGGGTCTTGGAGCAAATGATGAATAGCGTGGTGTCCGGCTGCAGGCCGGAGAGCACGGCCGCCAGGTCATCCGGGTCGACATTGGCGCAGAAGCGCACCTCGATGCCCGCAAGCCAGTGGGGTCGCAGGGCCTCGACCACCATGCGCGGGCCCAGGTCGGATCCGCCGATGCCAATGTTGACGATAGTCTGGATGCGCGCACCGCGATGTCCCCGGTGACTGCCATTGTGCACCCGACGCACCCATTCGCCCATACGCGCCTTGCAGTCCGTGACCTCGGCAAACAGTTGTTCCAGGCCGGCACTGGCCGATTGCGCGCGCAGCAGCGTGTGCAACACTGCGCGCCCCTCGGTGTGATTCAGGGGCCTGTCATTGAACAGGGCCTTGCGGTCTTCCAGCACGCCGGAGGCCGCGGCCAGCTCCAGCAGGGTAGCCGCGCTTTCGTCCTGCAGGAGGTGGCGAGAAAAGTCCAACTGCCAGCCGGCAGCCTCGGCATGGAAACGTTCAACCCGCGACGGATCCTGCTCCAGCAGGGAGGCAATTGAGGCATGGCGGTCTTTTGCTGCCAACGCCTGTAGTTTGGCCGCGATGGCCGGGTGGGGAAACTCCGCCGTTCCGGCGCTCGCTGCTGTCATTACCGCATCCCTGGTCGTTTTGCCGGAGTATAGGAAGCGCCTGTGGGCAGCGCAATCTGGCGCTAGTGATCCCTCGCCAGGGCCAGGTGGGCCACGGAGGCCATGGCGTCCCGGCAGGTATTGGCTGGCAGGACTTCCAGCGCCGCCAGTGCGCTCGACTGGTGCTCGGTGGCCAGCTGGCGGGCGTACTCCAGGGAACCATTGCGTCTCACAGCGGCCAGGACGGCATCGATTTCGCTGGCGTCCTTGTCGCGAATGGCGCGGGTGACCACGGCTTGTTCCTCAGCATTGCCGTGCCGCAGCACGTGGATCAGTGGCAGGGTGGGTTTGCCCTCGTTGAGGTCATCACCGACGTTCTTGCCCATGACCGCAGGGTCCCCGTCATAGTCCAGGACATCGTCGACGATCTGGAAGGCGATCCCCACGTGCTGCCCGAAATCCGCCAGTGGTCCGCCCAGGTCTTCGATACGGCCACACAGGGCGCCGGCACCGTAGCAGGCTGAGGCGAACAGGATGGCGGTCTTGCGACGGATCACGTCCATGTAATCGGCTTCGCTGGTAGAGGGATCCCCAGCGCGTACCAACTGGAGCACTTCGCCGGCAGCGATCTCGTTGGTCGTATTGGCCATGTCGCGCATGATGTCCATGTTGCCAATAGCAACCATCAGCTGGAAGGCGCGGGAGTACAGGAAGTCGCCCACCAGTACACTGGGTGCGTTCCCGAACTCGGCATTGGCGGTCGGACGTCCACGTCGCAGGGCAGAGATGTCCACCACGTCATCGTGCAACAGCGTAGCGGTGTGGATAAATTCCACGACCGCGGCAAACTTGATGTGGTCCCGGCCATCGTAGCCACAGCACCTGGCCGCCAGCAGGGCCAGCAGTGGGCGCAGCCGCTTGCCGCCGGCTTCAACGATGTAGTGCCCGATGTTCTCAACCAGCCCTACGTCTGATTCCAGGTTGGCAACGATCAGCGCATTCACAGCCTCGACATCGTCGAGCACCGGTGCACGGATGGCCTGGATTGGCGATTCAGGGGTATTGGACGGCGCGAGCATGAAGAATTTCCGGCTAGTGGGCTGAGTAATATAGTGGTTCGTAAGTCATTGTGACATATAGAATTAGCGCTTGCCTGTGTGGGTCAAAACCAGTAAACTCGCCGCCCTCGAGTGTCATGGCCAGGCCACAAGACCTCGAATATGCAACGGCAAAGATAGAAAGTAGTCATTTCTAGAGGTTGTAGTAAAGAAGCAGTAGAAAGCCCAGTGCCGAGCTCTGCCCCCGCGCCAACCCGCGGGCCAAAAACGACAGCGAGACGGCGAACTAGAGGAAGCGACAATGTACGCAGTAATTGAAAGCGGTGGCAAACAGCACCGCGTAGAAGAGGGTGAGACCCTCAAGCTGGAAAAGATTGAAGCACCCACCGGTGACAGCGTCGAGTTCGATCGTGTCCTGATGGTTGGCAGCGGCGAAGACGTGAAAATCGGTACACCGCTGGTCGATGGTGGCAAGGTAACCGCTGAGGTGGTTTCTCACGGCCGCCACGACAAAGTGAAAATCATCAAGTTCAACCGCCGCAAGCACCACCGCAAGCAGGCGGGCCACCGTCAGTGGTACACCGAGGTCAAGATCACCGGCATCAGCGGCTGATCGGGAACACGACCTGGAGATATAGGAGATAGACAATGGCTCACAAGAAAGCAGGCGGTAGTACTCGTAACGGACGCGATTCCGAAAGCAAACGCCTTGGCGTCAAGCGCTATGGCGGTCAGCAGGTGAAGGCTGGCAACATTCTGGTTCGACAGCGCGGTACCCGGGTTCACGCCGGTGAAAACGTTGGCTGTGGCAAGGACCACACCCTGTTCGCCACCGCTGATGGTGTCGTACAGTTTGTTACCAAAGGCCCGCAAAAGCGCAAGTACGTGCAGGTAGTCAGCGCCTGAGACCCGCACCGGTAGCAGCATAGAGAAAGGGGCCAATGGCCCCTTTTTTGTTGGTCGCCTGCTTTTTGGTCGCCAACCTGACCGGAGTAGCAACATGAAATTCGTCGACGAGACAGCAATCAGCGTACAGGCGGGCAAGGGCGGCAACGGCTGCCTGAGCTTTCGCCGCGAAAAGTACATTGCCAAGGGCGGCCCGGATGGCGGCGACGGCGGTGATGGCGGCAGTGTCTACCTGGAAGCTGACAGCGCGCTTAACACCCTGGTCGACTTTCGTTACGTGCGCCATTACGCGGCCGAAAACGGTGAGCCGGGGCGTGGTCGCAATTGCACCGGCAAGAGCGGCGACGACCTGGTGCTGAAAGTCCCGGAAGGCACCACTGTGCTGGACGAAGATAGCGGTGAGGTGCTCGGTGACCTGTCCGAGGCCGGCCAGCGTTTGCTGGTGGCCAGGGGCGGCTTTCACGGGCTGGGCAACACCCGCTTCAAATCTTCAACCAATCGAGCGCCGCGCCAGACTTCGCCGGGTACCGATGGCGAGCGCCGCAATCTCAAGCTGGAACTCAAGGTGCTGGCAGATGTGGGGCTGCTGGGCCTGCCCAATGCCGGCAAGTCTACGCTGATCAGGGCGGTGTCTTCCGCAAAACCGAAGGTAGCCAATTACCCCTTCACGACCCTGGTGCCGAATCTGGGGGTGGTCAAGGTGCAGGCGCACCGCAGTTTTGTGGTGGCGGACATCCCCGGTCTCATTGAAGGGGCCTCAGACGGTGCCGGGCTGGGCATTCGCTTCCTGCGCCATCTCACCCGCAACCGTATCCTCCTGCACCTGGTCGATGTCGCACCCTTCGATGGCACGCAGCCCGTCGACAATGCCCTGGCCATCACCCGCGAACTGGAGCGCTTCAGCCCGTCGCTCGCCCAGTTGGAGCGCTGGCTGGTGCTGAACAAGACCGACCTGGTCGATAGGGAACAACTGGCGCAGGCACGCAGCGATCTACTGGAAGCGCTGGACTGGTCCGGGCCGGTCTACGAAATCGCCGCCATCTCCGGCACCGGCACGGACACCCTGTGTGGAGACCTGATGTCGCGCCTGGAAGCGTTGCACGCTCTCGAGGCAGAGGATCCTGAAGCCGCCGCTGCCGAACGTGAGCGGCAGATCGCTCTGCAGGCGGAGGCCCGGGAGCGCATTGCCGAGCTGCGGCACCAGCGCAAGGCCGGGGCGGCCGATGTCGCTGGCGAAGACGACGATCTCGACGACGACTTTGATGACGGCTCTGATGACGACTACGACGTGGACGTCGAATATGTCCCCTGAGGCTTCCAGGGAGACGGTCCGCGACGCCCGTCGCTGGGTCATCAAGGTAGGCAGTGCCTTGCTCACCGACGATGGTCGTGGGCTGGACCAGCAGATGATTGCCGAGTTGGCGGCGGGCATGGCAGGGCTGCGCGAGGCCGGCCGTGAAGTGGTGCTGGTCTCCAGTGGCGCCGTCGCCGCCGGCATGCTGCGGCTGGGTTGGGACGAACGCCCTCACGAACTGCACAAACTGCAGGCCGCCGCGGCGGTGGGGCAGATGGGCCTGGTACAGCGCTATGAATCCGCTTTCCAGGACTACGACCTGCACACGGCCCAGGTGTTGCTCGACCACGATGATATCTCTGCCCGGGATCGCTACCTGAATGCCCGCAGTACGCTGACCACGCTCCTCGACCTGGGCGTGATACCCGTCGTCAACGAGAATGACACGGTGGTCACCGATGAGATTCGATTTGGTGACAACGACACCCTGGCCGCCATGGTGGCGAACCTGATCGACGCCGATGTGCTGCTGATCCTGACTGACCAGCAAGGGCTGTACAGCGCGGACCCGCGCAACGACCCCGCTGCGAAGCTGATATCGACAGCGGCCGCCGCAGACGAGGGCCTTGAAGCCATGGCCGGTAGTGGAGGGCGCCTGGGCCGCGGCGGCATGCTGACCAAGGTACGGGCCGCCAGGCTGGCCGCGCGCTCCGGTACCCAGACGATTATCAGTCACGGCAAGACCGAACAGATTATGCAGCGTCTTGCTGAAGGCGAGGGGCTTGGAACCCTGCTGACTGCCGGCCAGGCCCCGGTGGCCGCGCGCAAGCAGTGGCTGGCGGGCCTGGTAAGATCCACGGGGACGCTGGTGCTGGATGATGGTGCAGTGGACGTCCTGCTGAAATCAGGGCGCAGCCTGCTACCGGTGGGTGTGAAAGTCGCCGAGGGTGACTTTGCGCGGGGCGACATGGTGATTTGCGTGGATGGCAGCGGCCGTGAAGTGGCCCGTGGCCTGGTGAATTACGGCGCCGACGAGACCCGTCGCATCCTCGGCCAGCCCTCAGGCCGCATCGAGGAATTGCTGGGCTACCAGGGTGACCCGGAATTGATTCACCGGGACAACCTGGTAGTCAGTGCGTGAGGCCCTGCGCCCCGGACCCTGAGCCCTAGTAAATTGACTTCATGGCGGTCATATAGCCGCGCAGTTCACGACCGATGACCTCTACCGGGTGATTGCGGATCGCATCGTTGACGCGGATGAGTTCCTGGTTGTCGACGCCGTTGCCGCCGCCCATGCCCTTTCCGATCACGTCGATATCGATCTTTGACATGAAGTCTGCCAGCAGCGGCCGGCAGGCGTGATCGAACAGGTAGCAACCGTACTCAGCGGTATCCGAAATCACCACGTTCATTTCGTAGAGCTTCTTGCGAGCGATGGTATTGGCAATCAACGGAGTCTCGTGCAGTGACTCGTAGTAGGCCGATTCCGCCTTGATGCCCGCGGACACCATCACCTCGTAGGCCAGCTCGACACCAGCCTTGCACATGGCAATCAGCAGGATGCCGTGATCGTAGTAGTCCTGCTCGGGAATCTCCTGGTCGGTGTTGGCGGTGTTCTCGAAGGCGGTGTCCTGGGTGGCGGCGCGCCAGGCCAGCAAGTTGGCATCGCCGTTGGCCCAGTCTTCCATCATGGTGCTGGAGAATTCCCCGCTCATGATGTCGTCCTGGTGCTTCTCGTACAGCGGCCGCATGATGTCTTTCAACTCCTCGGCCAGGTAGTAGGCGCGTACCTTAGCCGGGTTGCTGAGCCGGTCCATCATGTTGGTGATGCCACCGTGCTTGAGCCCCTCGGTCACCGTTTCCCAGCCGTACTGGATCAGCTTGGAGGCATAGCCCGGGTCGATACCTTTCTCCACCATCTTGTCGAAGCAGAGAATGGCGCCGGTCTGCAGCATGCCGCAGAGAATGGTCTGCTCGCCCATAAGGTCGGATTTCACCTCAGCGATCGGTGAGGACTCCAGCACGCCGGCGCGGTCACCGCCGGTGCCCGAGGCCAGCGCCTTGGCAATATCGAGGCCATCACCATTGGGGTCGTTCTCCGTGTGCACCGCAATCAGTGTGGGTACACCGAAGCCGCGCTTGTACTCTTCGCGCACCTCGGTGCCAGGGCACTTGGGGCACATCATGACCACGGTGATGTCCGGCCGAATCTGCATGCCTTCCTCCACCAGGTTGAAGCCGTGTGCATAGTCCAGGCAGGCGCCTTCCTTCATCAGCGGCATCACGGCTTCCACCACGCTGGTATGTTGCTTGTCGGGGGTCAGGTTCATTACCACGTCGGCGCCGGGGATCAGTTCCTCGTAGGTGCCGACGGTGAAGCCGTTCTCGCTGGCGTTCTTGAAAGACTGACGCTGTTCCTCGATCGCCTCCTTGCGCAGCGCGTAGGCCACATCCAGCCCGCTGTCCCGAAGGTTCAGGCCCTGGTTGAGTCCCTGGGAGCCGCAGCCGACGATGACAATTTTCTTACCCTTGAGCTTTTCCACACCATCGGTGAACTCGGAGCGCTCCATGAAGCGGCATTTGCCGAGCTGTTCGATCTGCAGGCGCAGGGGCAGGGAGTTGAAATAGTTTTGGCCCATCGTGATTCTCCGGGAGTCTGTGTCAGGGGCGGCCACTGTAGCGTGGCTGGTGCTTTGCGTAAAACGATATAAACTGAATACAGTATTGCGTTAACTGCAACTATAAAGTGCAACTGAACCGCCTATGGATATCCGCTCCCTGCAACTCTTCCTGCACCTGGCTGAAAGCCTGAGCTTCAGTCGCACGGCCGA